>CALLIK010000016.1 GCA_938009235.1 uncultured Caulobacterales bacterium | reverse complement strand
TCGCCGCGTTTCCAGCGATCCCATATCTCCGAACGCTGCTCTGTTGAATAATATATACGTCGTCTCATCTGCTCACTCCAGTTTAGTAAAATACTAAAGTGTTGCGACGACCGATTGAAACCGCAGGCGTTTTAAGCCGCTAGCGAGTGTCCGAACTTAAGCCGCAACTAACGCTTGGTATTCAGTCATCCACTCCCGTGCAGCACGTTGTGCCAGTGTGAGGTCTTGCGCTTTCATTTCAAGCTTGAGCTCTTCTCGATAGGCTTTGGAAGGTATATTACCCAGTAAGGCCGACAAACTGAACCATTTATGGGCCTCGATAAAGTCAGGACCGCGGTCTTCCACCTCCGTGGAATACATCAATCCCAAACGAAACATATCTTCTGCATTCGCAACCGCATGAATCGCATTTTCAGCTTCGAGGACTTCGATTTCTGTGAAAGCCATTATGGTCTCCTTATTTTTCTTCGCCATACCAAGATGTGCAGCGCAAGATAAATATGGGTCAGCCAAGCTGAATGAATTCCGATAAAAATGGAATGACAGGGTTAATCTAGGTTCACTATGAATGAAGGATTAAAACCCCAAGCCTTTGATAAGCAGGTCTGCCTAGTAAATCTAATTTTGGGAAATGATGAGACTCATGCGAGCGGCCTTCTTTGGGTGTTAAGCCGCTCGCCTAACACCTGCTTCGTGACCATAGCGGACTTCACCACACCCATTAAGGCGCGCATAAACCCACCAACATCCAATATTTGACACATCTTTCTTTCTGCCCGACACTCTAAGAAATGGCGTGAATGGGGCGGATGATGTTGAAGAATTGGTTAGCTTTACTAACAGCTGTGTTCATCGGCTTGTCTTTGGCTGTGATCTCTATTGTGCCGCCCTCGCCCCAAGGCCTTGATACGCCTGACGATCAATTTTCATCTGCGCGGGCGATGGTCGATGTTCGTATGATTGCCGCCGCGCCTCACCCGACGGGGTCCGAAGAGAACGCAAAGGTGCGCACATACCTCGCAGGTCAATTGACCGCCCTTGGTATGGACGTAGATATCAGCGCGTCCACCTTGCCAGAGAAAGCCCTCGCGCGGCTCAACCGGTGGAGCGGCCAGAGCAAGACCGAACAACCGATCTATAATGTCATTGGCGTCTTACCAGGTGCAGACCGCACCAAGCCCGCCCTGCTGTTAATGGCGCATCACGATACGGTTTGGGCTTCCCCCGGTTCCGCAGATGACACGGTAGGCATTGCGAGTATTTTAGAAATCGTCAGAGCCGTAAATGAAACGGGCCAACCTGCCCGCGACCTCATCGTATTATTCACCGACGGTGAAGAAGTTGGCCTGTCGGGCGCGCGTCATTTTTTCTCTGAAAACCCACTACGAAACAAAGTCGGCGCGGTCATCAATTTCGAAGCGCGCGGCGGCGGTGGCACAGCTAACCTCTTCCAAACCTCCGAGGGGAATGGAGATGCGGCGCGTTTATTTGCACGCGCAGTTCGGCAACCCAGTGGCAATTCTGCGGCGACATATATCTATCGTATATTGCCGAATGACACTGACCTGACGCCCGCCCTGAAAGGCGATTACGCCGCCTATAATATCGCCAATATCGGTAAGGCCGAATATTATCATTCTCCAAAAATTGACGCAGACGCGTTGTCGGAATCAACAGTGCAGCATATGGGGTCGCAAGGCCTCGACCTAACACGCGCGCTTTTATCCGCTGATGGTTTCCCGCGTAAAAAACCCGACGCTACATTCTTTGATCTCTTCGGGCTTTGGACCGTGATCTACGCCCCTGTTTGGGGATGGGCATTCCTTGGAGTCACCCTACTCTGTTATATTCTGCCTCTGCGCCGCGACATGTTACGGAAAGACACACTCGTTGGCGCCGTGAAAATGGTCGGCTTCATGGTGATTGGCGGCGTAGTTCTCTTTGGCCTCAACGCCTTATCGGGCGGAGGCAGTGGTGCAGATTATTACGACCGTCTGGCCGCTATCCCAAGACTGGAAGCCGTCGCGGGCCTCACCATCTTCGCGGTATTTTTTGGGACATTCGGACGATCACAGCTCTCTGAAAACGGAGTTTTAGGCGCGACTCTCCCGCTCTTTATATTGGCTGTAGCAGGGCAATCCATCGCGCCGACTGCGACCTATTTCATAAGTTTGACGGTGCTGCTCTGCGCTATCGCGACTTTCATTCGCAGGTCAAAGCAAACTGAGACATATGGGCAATGGATCAGCGCCGCAGTCGCCGCCATACTCATTGGGTATATGGTCAGTTTTGGGCATTTACTCATGCTAGGCGTCGGGCCCGACCTGCCAAGTGTCGCGATTTTACCTGCAGCCCTAGCGGTTCTAGCCATCCTGCCGCTCTGGAGAGGACTTCCAAAGCGGGTCGTTACTGTTGCATCCATAGCGAGTTTAGGCCTCGCTATCGCGATAGCCCTCTGGATCAGGTTAGACCCAATCGCCTCAACCGTACCGCTCTATTAGGTCGCTCGACTAAGAGCGGGCCGTTAGCGTCACGATCTCTTCCGCGAGTGTCGGGTGAACTGCGCAGGTCGAGTCGAAGTCTGCTTTCGTGAGACCTGCTTTGACGCAAATACCGAGCGCTTGGATGATCTCGCCGCTATAATCGCCAACGAGATGAATACCGATGACAATCTCATCCGCGCCTTGCGTGATAAGCTTCATGAACGCCTTATGCGGATTACCTGAAAGCGTGTTTTTCATCGGGCGGAATTTCGTCGCATAGACAATGATGTCATCGCCAAATTTGCTGCGGGCGTCCTCTTCGCTGAGGCCTACAGTTCCAACAGGCGGACGCGTAAAGACAGCACTGGCGATATTGCTGTGATCATAGGCTGTTGGGTTATTCTTAAACACAGTCTCGATAAATGCACCCGCTTCGCGGATCGCGACAGGCGTGAGGTTCACGCGGTTTGTCACATCACCCACGGCGTAAACATTGGCGGCAGTTGTCTTGGACAGTGCGTCAACTTTGATCGCCCCGCCCTTATCCATTTCAATGCCCGCTTTTTCTAAGCCCAGCGTTCCCGTATTTGGGGTGCGGCCTGTCGCCATGAAGACAACGTCGGTTCCAATTTTCGAGCCATCATCAAATGTGACGATAAAGCCGCCCGTTGTTTTCTTGATCTCAACGGGGCTGATGTTGAATTTCACATCGATGCCATTGTTGGTTTGAACAGCGCCAACTTCGTCGCGCACTTCAGAGTCAAATCCTTTGAGCAAACGGTCCCCGCGATAGGCTTGAACTGTTTTCACGCCCATGCCCGCGTAGATGCCTGCGAACTCACTCGCGATATAGCCGCCGCCAATAATCAAGGCGCGCTCTGGGAGAGTTTCTAGCGTGAAGGCATCGTCCGAAACGATAGCGTGTTCTGCGCCTTTGATCTCTGGTGCCCAAGGCGTTCCGCCAACTGCGACCAGAATTGTCTCTGCCGTAATCGTCTTGCCGCTCGTGGTGAGACGAACCGTATGTGCGTCTACAAATTCAGCGCGTTCGCTGTAGAGAGTCGCACCGTTTTTCTCCAGAATGTTCGAATAGATACCCGACAGACGAGAAACTTCTTTCTGGATAGAGTCGCGGAGTAACGGCCAATCAAAGGACACATCGCCAACAGACCACCCATACTGAGCGGCTTCTTTGATGGATGCGCCATAATCCGCGCCATAGACCATGAACTTCTTCGGGACACAGCCGCGAACGACGCAAGTTCCGCCAGGCATACTCTCTTCAGCAACGCCGACACGTTTACCAAGCTGCGCCGCCATACGGCCCGCGCGAACGCCCCCTGAACCCGCACCAATAACAAAAAGGTCGAAATCATAATCTGACATGGTGTAGTCCTAGGTAGAGCGGCGACGCCAACGACTACAGATTCGTTGGGCGTGAGGGCCTGAATGGGGTAAATCGTGCCATAAACGATGTTTGGCAACGTCGATATAAAAATGTGCTTCTCTGCTACAAAACCTTCAGACGGCGTATGACCCATAATGGATTTATAGCCTGACGTATGCGAGCCATACTTATATAATCAACGTGTCAGAAAACGACAGTGTTTCAGTCACTAAACCAATCAAGCTATCGTGATAAATACGCAATGGACGTGTTACCTAAAGGGCATGTTTACCTGCGACGGCGACGACGCGCATTTTCATTATTCTGTGATTTCGCAGGAGAGACTAATAGTCGCTTTATTTCAGATGTTCTATCGCTCGCAAAGTCTTGCAATATCTTGTCCACATAGACAATTGCGGACTGACTAGATTGCGTAGGCGCACCTGCGAGCCCTGCCGCCGCTGACATCAAAACCCATTTTGGAAGCCTCTCTGACATTGCAATCATCAAACGGCTCGCGAGCCCTCTATCCAATCCATTTATGACCTCAGCCTCTTTCTCCGATGAAGAAAGAGCTTCATCAAAAGCAAAACTCCCCAAATAGTGGTCTCGGAAGACCGTGTCATAGTCTACCAGATCAACAATTTTTTGAGCAAATTTCCGGCGCTTATCGAAGTCCCTGTCTCGCGCAATAGTCACGATCCAATAGATGATGCCGCCTAAGAGCAATATTCCTAGCATCTGTGAGACCTTATTTTATCTAGGGGTAATTACGACGTTTTCGAGGCATGCGCCCTCTAATCGCTATTTTGCGCTGCCTTCGCCTTTAGAGCTTGCTCATATTTAACACTCGCCCGTTGCCCAAAACGTTCTCCAATTGGGACCATTTTTTGGGACATTTTTGGCTGGTTCAAAATCAGTTTTTTCATAGCAGGGTCACTATGAAGAACAATGAGCCGTTCAATCTCTTCAGCGTTTAGGAACTCATCATAAACACCACCAGCATCTTTCACGAAGTCACCCATTTGTTCGTCCATCACACCCATCAAAATATCTCGATTTTCAGATAGCTCATCTGCCATCTTATCATTACCCGCGAAGCGCATCGTTTTAATTTGCGTGTCAAACATGACAAGCATGGCCGTTTGCATTTGGCTAACAATACCCGCTTGATAGAGCAGCTTTTCTGCGCGCGTATCACCTGGCAGCTCATCAAATGGAATACTCTCAACTTTAACATTCCCAAGTTGGGTCGAAAGTTCATCATATGACGCGTCAATCGTTGGCGCATTCGCGGCTGGCCCACACGCCGCCAGAGACGCGAGCGCAATCCCAAAACCAATCACTTTGACTTTCGACAATACATGCATGGCCTACGTCTCCGAGTAAAATTAACCTGCTAAATCAATACACAAGCCACGTTCCTTAACATTAGAAATTAGGCTTAGCACGAGCAAAGTGTCCACTAGGATTGTTATTATACCGCACGTATTGTCAAGAGTATTATGCCCGCCCTTGTTGAGTGAACAATTAATCAATCTGAGTCGCTCACCTGCGGCGGCGGCGCTGCGAAACATCAGAAGCAGGCATTTGGGCCAGCTTAGCATAAGAGTGCGCCGTCTGCTTTGCCATGCCTTTTGCGGTCTCAAGTGTAGGTGTCATAGTCACCTGCGCCGCGACTTTACTAGTTGCATATTCCTTTAAAATCGCCCGCATTTGGCGATGTTTAAATGTGTCTTTTAGATATGTAATGATTTGAATTTGATAGCTCGCCTCACCCGTCTTTAGCGCCGCGGCTTGGTCTTCTGAAAACGCTCCGCCCGCATGGTGATAGAGTTTCAAAAACTCCAATTTATCATAAATAATTTTGGCTAATCTATTGTGTTCATTCACGCGAGCTTGCAGCAGCGCCGCAATCGCCATAAAGGTTCCAATGATGATCCATTTAATCACGATCTAGTCTCTAGAAAGCTCAATCACGCGCGCATGGTCGGCTTCACCGATAATGATGACATTTGCCAAATCAATGAACAGGCCATGTTCCATAACACCCGGAATTTGGCTGAGCGCGAGTGCTGTATCGGCTGGGTTCGGTATTTTTCGGCATTTACTGTCGAGGATATAATTCCCGCCGTCCGTAATCAATGGCCCCGACCCATCTTTCATTTGGCGCAAGACTGTTTGAGCTTCCTCGCAGCCCGTGGCTTTCAGTGCGTCAAAGACTTGCTCTGCGGTCAACGCCATGCCGAACGGATCAACTTCAATAGGTAGTGGGAAACGTCCGAGTGTTGTGACCATCTTAGTATCGTCAACAATGACGATCATACGGTCACTGGCTTGTGCAATGATCTTTTCACGTAACAAACATGCGCCGCCGCCTTTGATCAAATTAAAACCTGGGTCCACTTCATCCGCGCCGTCAATCGTCAAATTGATACGGTCAACTTTGTCAGGTTCAATCAAAGGCACGCCCGCCTCAATCGCGCATTCAGCTGTACGACGTGACGTAGGAACGCCTGCAACTTTCAACCCGCCTGCAATCCGCTCACCCAAAGCCTCGATAAATATCTCAGCGGTTGATCCAGACCCTAGGCCTAAAACCATGCCATCTTCAACAAAGTCAATGGCGGCCATTGCGGCATTTTCTTTTACTACGCTCATGATTTTTTGGCTTTCAATTTTTCCTGAACGGCGCGGAAGCGAGAGCCCCAACCGTCTTTATTCACTTGTCTTGATCGTGCGAGCGCAAGGGCGTCATCAGGTACATTCGTTGTCACCACGCCGCCTGATCCAAGGAAGGCCCCTGCACCAATGTTTAAAGGTGCAACGAGCGAGCTATTCGATCCAATAAATGCACCGTCGCCAATAACTGTCTTGTGTTTATTATATCCGTCGTAATTACAGGTAATTGTACCCGCACCTACATTTACATTTTCGCCTAGTTCCGCATCACCAACATAGGACAAATGGTTGATTTTGCTACCTTTGCCAACAACAGCCTTCTTGGTTTCAACAAAGTTTCCGACTTTTGTATTCTCCGCCAATACCGTACCGGGGCGTAGTCTAGCAAAGGGCCCAATATTCGCGCCTTCGCCAACGACTGCGCCTTCAAGATGAGAGAACGCATGAATTGTTGCGCCGCGTTTCACGGTAACGCCTGTGCCAAAGACAACATTGGCTTCGATTGTAACGTCTGGTTCTAAGACCGTATCATAGGCGAAGAAGACAGTTTCAGGATGCTTGAGGCTGACACCTGACACCATAGCATTTTTGCGCATCAACGCTTGAAACGCCGCCTCGGCTTGCGCGAGATCTCTACGGTCATTCACACCCAGCACTTCGGCTTCAGACGCATGAACAACCGTTGCGCTCTTGCCGTCACCGCGCAAAATTTCAACAATATCTGTGAGGTAATATTCGCCCTTCAGATTATCATTGGTCACGCGGTCACAGGCAGAGAATAAATCTGCGGCACTCGCGGCGACAACACCCGAATTACAAAGTTCGATTTTGAGTTGTTCCTCAGAACATTCTTTGGCTTCAACGATGGCTTGAAGCTCATTGCCGTTCGTGACCAAACGACCATAAGCGGCGGGCGCATCTGTTTCAAAACCGAGAACAGACATCGCATGTGTGTCAAATGCCTCAAAAACGCGTTTCAACGTCGGCCCTGAGATTAACGGCGTATCCGCATAGAGGACGACAACTTGCCCCTCAAAACCGTCCAAGGCCGCTTTTGCGCATTGAACCGCGTGACCTGTGCCTTGCTGAGGTTCCTGAACGGCTATCTCAAGACCAAGGCCCTCTGCCGCTGCGCGCACGTCGGCATTCCCTTCGCCAACAACGCAGACAATATTTTCAACACCTGCATCGCGCGCAAGGCTCGTCACCCATTCGATCATGGGACGCCCACCAACAGGGTGCAGCACCTTAGAGCGAGATGATTTCATCCGAGAGCTCTTGCCCGCAGCAAGAATGATGGCGGCGCGTCGTGTTGTCATTTTGAAGGCTCTCGTTTAGGCGGAAGAACTAGGACCATCCTAGCGCATCGCGGCGCATATCGCACGAAGGAATAATCAACTTTATGGAAAAATCTAACAGGGTACGCCGTCATCACCGCAAACTTAACGGCTTAGCCCTAGACGGTTTGAGCATTTGTTTTGATCTGGACGGCACTCTGGTCGACACAGCGCCTGATTTGGTCCGTGTCACAAGCGAAGTCATAGCGACTCGCAGTCATGGCTCCGTAGATTACCGTAGAGCCCGTGCAGCTGTGGGTTATGGCTCACGCCGCATGATAACGGACGCACTTACGGCTGCAGGCGACATGGCGACAGACGAAGACATTGACGCGATGCAAGCTGACTTCCTCGCGCGCTACGCCCAAACGATAGATGAACTCTCTCAGCCCTTTGCAGGCGTCGAGGAAACATTGGTTTTGCTACAGGCCCTGGGCGCGGAATTATCGGTCTGTACGAATAAGCCAGGATGGCTCGCGAGGCCGCTACTAAAGAGGCTCAAGCTAGATCATCATTTCGTGCGGATAGTGGGTGGCGACGAACCTGCACAGAAGAAACCCGCTGCAGGTCATATCTTCGAGACAGCTGGGCATCGCGAGCGATCACGCATTGTTATGGTCGGGGACAGCTGGCCTGATATGCGGGCCGCACAAAATGCGCGTGTTCATGCCATTCTGATGACCTACGGCTACACACCCCTACCCCAGATAAGATTAAGGGCCGGAACGCGCCTATCGCGTTTCCGCGATATCGTGCCGACCCTTTTAACCCGCTATAACTAGCAGGCAAAATTTTGTTTGATTGTCTCTAGCCGAAGCTCTCAGTCGATTTGACGGGAACGCCATTGACCAAGTTCGAACGAACATCTGTGCGCGCAGAGCGCATGGATGCTAAAAACCCACCTTGAATGAGGTTTACGCGGACATCATGGCCACGATCTGCCCAATAGGCTTCGATTTGCTCTTTAAGTCGTTCCGCGCCTTCACGCGTACAATAATCACCCTTCATAAGGCCCTCTTAAATCTGTGCGATGCGTCCGTCCCTGGCGCCATCACGTATTTTTAGTCCCTTGCACTCGAAGTAAGAATTGATGTGAGAAATTCCAGCGGAAACCGTCAGTTTTTCTTATACATTTTCGTAATCTTTGCGGAACTGCATTTAATGTGCAGCTTAGCATTGACCTACATCGAGCTAATTGGGCGGGCACATAGGCTAAGTTCCACACAGTGAACACCCCCAAAATATCATATCCGACGTTTTTCTAGATGCGTTAACTATAGGTTCAGGTTTTGACGCATTTTTTCGCCTAAAAAGTGCATTAAAACACAGAGAACACCCTCATATGAGGCTACAAAATTTCAATAAACCAAGGCCATATACGACCTAATATAATATTTATTATGTGCTGCAAAAGCCTTTAACTTGCTGGGTCGCTCATCGCTTCCATATTCGCATCAGCCTTACGAATCGCGGCCTCCAGACGATCTTCCGCCGTCTGTAGGTTCTTTTTAGGGTCCTGATAGAACGCTGTCAGTTTCATGATGTTTAGAAACGACTTGTTCAAAAACCGTCCGCGCCACTTCATAGGGCGATCAAAATCAAACAAGAGAATCACACGTTCTTCGTCTGTGTCATTCCAGACTTCATGCTCATAGGTATCATCAAACACGAAAATCTCGCCCTCTTTCCAAGGCGTGATCGTATCATCGACACGGATACGGCACTGCTCACGGTCTTTCGGTATGATCAGGCCTAAGTGAGAGCGCAAAATCCCTTTGGTAACACCCTTGTGCGCGGGGATGTGATAGCCTGGCGCGAGAATAGAGAACATGGCGGTTTGAAGGTTTGGAACCTTCAGCAGAATATCTGATGTTTTAGGTGCCAAAGCCGCGTTCTTTTCCAAACGTTGACCAAAGCCAAACAAGACGAATGTCTTCCAGTTATTCTCTGTTGAGAGACGATATTGATCGGGTGAAATTTCGTGAAACCCTGGAATAGCATCGCGGAATTTCAAAACCTCGCGGGCCTCGGCTTGGATCGTTTCCCAATTATCTGTGAACTCACTCAGGAATGGAAAGTGATCATTCGAAAGTTTCGGCGTGTCTGGCACGGTAGATTGACGGCTTTGGAAGCTCGCAATTTTTCGAACTAGCTTTTTACCGTTAGTCTTAACAAACGCACGACGTTTGTTGTTTAAGTGGGAAGGTTTTTCAACAGGAGTAGCCATAATGCCGAGCGCCTTACGCTTGTGCGCGTTCCTCGTCTAGCATGTAATCACGCGTAATTGGGAGAGCCCCCAAACTATTCGTCAGTTGAATTTGGAAATTCATATGCTTACCTTCAGAGAATGACAGCTCCGAGATAGCCAAATAAAACTCCCACATACGGAAAAATTCCACGCCCATCATTTCAATAATTTCAGTCTTTTACGCCTGTCACCTACGATTCCATTTGGCCAACTTCAACGGATAGAATTCGGTCAAACAATTCCTCAAATCACGTTTTAGACAACTGCGAAGCGTTTCCTAGCCATTTCAGAATCGCCAAACAAAGCGCGGCAAATTTCATAGTCTTCAGACGTATCCAATTCAGACCAGTCTGACCCTTTGATATTGATTGTATCAATTTGCACACCAGATTGCGCCAACCCGTGAATGGCAGACAGGAACCAACTTTTCGTTCCGTCTGGCGTTTTCATCAAACGCATCAACTCATCACTGAAAATTCCGCGACCCGCATTCATGAAACGTAGCATCCCAATTGATTCGCCGTCAGTTTCAGTCAAAGGTAATGTCTTACCAATCGCGGTCAGAACACGGCCGTCCAATGTGATTTTCATATCATCGCCGTCATAGTGACCTTTTTGGTCGATCGTCACCGCAATATCTGTCGCTGGAGCGGCTAGAATAGTTTGCAGAAGCTCAGGAGAGAACAAGGTGTCTCCATTGATTATAAGAAAATCTCTATCCATAACTCTACGTGCCATCCAACAAGATGCTAAATTATCAGCGACTTGGAAGAATGGATTAAAAAGCGTTTCAACCTGTGGGCCAGATGTTCGCGCAGCAATTTCTGCATCGACCTTATGGCTATTGAAACCTGTGATTACAGTCGCCGTTTTCACACCATTTGCAAATAAAGTATCAAGCTGCATACCCAAAACAGTCGTATTACCGATGGGTAGAAGGCATTTAGGCAGGTCAGTCGTCAACGGTAAAAGTCGCGAACCCCGGCCAGCGGCAAGAATAATAGCATGCATGTAAACAGCCTCGTAGTTATTGTCTCAGGTAGACCAGTCTACAACGTCGAAGTCGTAAACTGCAGCTGCTTTTTGCAGCTTGGCATCCGAATTAACTGCCACACCTTTGTCCGCATATTTTAATACGGGCAAGTCAGAACAGCTGTCAGTGTATACTGTTATATACGCAGCGGCTCTTTTGAAATCATCATATGTTTCCAAACATTTCAAGAGCATGACAAGTTTACCTGATCCGTGACAGTTTTCTGACCCGAAATCACGCGCGCATGTATCACCGTCCCAGGCCAATTTAGTGCTCACAACCGTCTTTATGTTCAAGCGCTTTGCAATCGCTTCTACGATCAAGTCAGCGCCTGCCGATGCAATAATGATGTGATCACCAGCCTCGCGGTGAGCCTTTATTTGGCGCAAAGCCCCTGGTCGTAATCCAGACCGAACTTCCTCATCCGCAAATTTCGCGGCCAAAGCCTCCAATGTCTCCCTAGACTGGCCGGATAAACTCCAGCGCAACATTCCGCGTTTTACGGAAATTCGTTCCTGAGAGCCAAATTTGTAGAAAACCTGAGCCACACCCGCTTGCGCCCATAGGCCAATAAGTTTCCACGGTTTACGGCGCACCGACAGAGACACAAAACGCCCCCACGTGCCTTTAGTCGTAATCGTTTCGTCTAAATCGAACACCGCATAACGCTGCATATTCTTAAGCATCCATCCAGCTAACGAGTGGGCGCTTCACGATTAGCCCGGCAATCAACGACACAAAGTTGGCCGCGATACACATCCACGTCCAAATGGCGATGAGATAGAAAGCCCAAACGCCTGCCCCTGCCCAGATTACCGTCAGCATAATCCCAATCATCATGATGAATGTATTTGGGTTTCGGCGCGCAATAAAGAAGCGAAGCCCTGAATTGAAACGTGTCCAAACATGAATATGAAACCCATATTGCCGCATGAAGATACCTTCAATAATCCTATCCACGACATAGCCAACCCAGATCGCCAGAAGCGCAATGAATAGAGGTTCGGATACGCCATACATCCCACCTAAGCCTATAAACCAAGCCCAATACCAGAACGGAGGATGTACCAAATCTATCCCATGATCATAGATATTCCCCCAATAGGAGTATGTCATAGTGGTTCGTGCAAGCTTGCCATCAACCGTATCCAAAAAGGTCATCATCCAACCGCAGGCAAAGCCTAACGCCCAGTGTCC
The DNA here is from genome assembly GCA_938009235.1 of uncultured Caulobacterales bacterium. Taxonomy (GTDB): domain Bacteria; phylum Pseudomonadota; class Alphaproteobacteria; order Caulobacterales; family Maricaulaceae; genus Litorimonas. The sequence goes on along the minus strand of CALLIK010000016.1, from coordinate 17,193 downwards.
TTCCCAGAAGAACCACGTCGCTGCGAGCATAAGAATGAAACCCACAGTCGTAACTTGGTTCGGAGACATGCGTATAAAGGCACAAAAGCGCGTGACGTAAAAGGCAGGTACTGGCCAAAACCATTTGGTTACAAAGTCAGTGATGCCCTTATAAGAGCTCTTAAACTGACGTCGCATAATATCGAGCACAGGCGTATCTTTAGTATCTAGAACATATGGAACCTCCTGCTTACGCAAGGACTTGATGTATCCATCATTCACGTCGGTAGCTGCCACAACGCTAAAACTTTGGTCCATTATAGCCTCTGTGCCTTGACCGATTAAGGCCTCGGCTTCTGCGAGAGTTGCGCCTGACAGACTAACGATTTGGCCTTTTTCAACCAAGGCTAAACGGTCTGTTACGGCGAAGGATTTAGAGAGTTCAGCACTCATAATCCAATCTATTTGATGCCAAATCCCGCGATCATTAGCACTAGTCTTACGGTCAACATCCGCGCCAGCCTTTTTAAAGGCGCGCATCTGCCATTCACGTAGAGGAAGACCCCAAATTCGGGCCTTACTTTCACCAATTAATCCAAATGATGGGGCTGTGTTGACGTCTTCAACCTCAACACCCGCCTGTTGTCGCGCCATTTTATTGAGAGCCTGCTTCGCCAACCACATCACCAATGCAACAGAGACTGCATTGCCAGCAATTGCAGCCCAACCAGGAGCCATATGGCCAATTGTGAAGCTGAGGATAAAGAACGCAATAATGTAGACGATCACACCTGCTCCGCGGGCGTAAATAGCACGTTCGGGATAATCCGTCGCATAGAGCACGGGATAAAGCGGGGCCGCCATACCGAGCAGGGCCGCCGCAGGTACAAGAAGCGAAGCCAGCGGAGCTGCCTCCATATATTCTTCGGATAGAAACATACTAATCGCTGTGCCCATAGATAACCAGATCACAAGCGAGGCTAACAAGCCAACTGACAGCAATATCATCGCAGTTCGCATAACGAGACGCCAAATTTTCTCAACCTCGCCAGAACTCACCATTTTAGCCAGCTCAGGGTAAATAACTTGATCTAGAAGTTTGAAACCTTCCGACAAGAGTTTCGCCACTTCCTCCGCAAATCTGTAAATTGTAACCCAAGCCGGACCAAAGACAGACATAACGAGAAGCACAGGCAAATGCATATTTGAAGCGGCAAGCGTCGAATCAATGTTTGCTTTCCATGCAAAAGGCCAAACGCCTTTACGTGGATTTAGAATACTCGCATTCGCCTGTAATACGGGTTTAAGCAGGTTTCGCTTTGAGAGTTCTCTCGCAGCTAGGAAAGGTAAGGCCAAATAATCAACAAGCGAACCAATAAACCACGCAAGCAAAAAGCCCTCAAAACCTGCATCAAAATAGACTGCGATTAGAACGCCAATAAAGCGCACACCCGTCATAATGACGGCGTGCCACGCCAGAACATCAAACCGATCAAACAGTCTGAACACACCAATAGATGTTCCACGATACCGTATCAGCAAGAGTGAACAATATAAGGCGACCATGCCGAATGAGGCTTTTATTTCAGGGTCCCCCTCCTCTCGTCCCAAAAAGGTCGCGAACACATCCCCAAAGATTATGACAACCTTATAGCACGCTAATGCGCCTAAAAAGGCGACCACGGCAGAGATCAAGTCGAGTTTATAGCCGAATTGAATCAATCGAGAGAGGCCTTTGGCATCCTCATTTTTAACATCATCCATCCCGAAACGGATGATTGTTTGCCACGCCTGAAACGTCGCTAATTGCGCGAAAAACAGATGGTAAGAATGTAGGAACAAGATTACGCCAAATGCGACGGCACCTAATACTTTCATGCCAATAAGCATGCTCGCAAGGCCAAATAACGCGGCCAAGCTCTTAGATACGACCATCAGGCCTGTATTCGCAGCGATCCGTTTCTCAACAGATTTGCTGGAGGTAATTGTGAAGTCAGGAGTACTCATGCTGAACGCATTTCTAAAATCTCTTCGACCAATTCGAGGTCCGATGGTTTATCAACATCAATGGCTGCTTCGGCATAAGGCAACAACACAGGCGCCGCAGTAATACCAATTCTATCAGCAGCATAGGCAAAGGCGTCATCGAGACTCAATCGCCCCGCTGCGTATTTAACACCAATAGCAACCCCGACTTTCCGAGCGAGTTTGAAAGGGTTCTTACGTAAATGTTGTACGGATTTCCAAAATTCGATAGCCTTAAGGCCGTCTTCATTCGCGATGTAAAACAGGTTACATCCCGAAACAGCTTGATCAGAAAATCGTAAATAGGTTCGCTTTGTTTCGGGGTACTCAGCCTGAATGACACTCTCAGTTGCCATTCCAACACAAATATCAGTGCCTGCCGCCTGAGCGCCCTCAATAAAAATCTCGACCATATCTGCCGTTAGCAAAGCATGGTCACACGTTGTCACTAGACACGGATATTGGTCAATATGATTAAGCGCCAATGCCACACTATCTGCTGGCCCCGCGCCGCTTGGCACATTTGATAAAGCACTCTTGGGGTAACCTGAAACAAAAAACGGTTCAGGCATCTTGGCCGCGCGCAAAGCTGTCACGACACGCTCAAGCATCGGCACGCCAGCAATAGGTATTTCGGCCTTATGCGACACGCCTGCGGCCTCGCAAAGAGGGTCAGTTACGCCCGCCCGTTGTCCGGCGAGGATCAGAACACTTGAAGTCATTTATGCGATCCGTTTTTCATACATGCGATAAGTCTTATACGGAACAGCGCTTGCCTGTTCGCAGATCGCAATCATGCCTTCATTGTCTTCTAAAATCCACGATAGTTCGCAATGGGTGAACCCAGCCTGACGCGCCGCCTCAAAGGATTCTTCGCAAAGCGCAGCCGTCAATGCGAGGCCTTTGCGGGTATTATGATACTGTTTTTTCAACCCCATCAACGGGATTCGCGCCTGTTTTGCAGTTTGCGTTTTCAAACGATAGATGAGCTTCGCCCAATTAAACGGCAGTAACTTACCATCAAATCCAGATGCCAACTCATTTAGGTCCGGTAACATACAGAGGAATGACGCCAGCTCTCCATCAATATACCCGAAAAAGAATCGATCAGGTGTGATGATAGGTTTCATTTCCTTGGCCAGATGTTGAATGGCGTCATCTGGGAACGGGAAAAAGCCCCAATTGTCTGACCAAGCATCATTGAAGATGTTCATGGCGCGCTCAATTTCTCCGTTAAAGTCTTTAGGGTTGAGCGTTCGCCATGTGATAGATTTTGATTTTTTTGCATAATCTACCATCATGCGCGTTATCTTTGGACGTGGGTATCCTGCGTTTAAGTCCGCTTGAAACGCCAACATATCCACCGCTTTAGTAAAGCCTGCCGCTTCAACCGCGGGAGCGTAATAAGGCCGCCCGTAGGACATCAGGACAACATTTGAATGATCAAAGCCGTCCATCAAAAGACCAACTTCTTCATTCACACTCCACTGGGCGGGACCCACCAGACGATCACGTCCCTTGGAAGCTGCCCACACCTCAGCCGTAGAGAGTAACTTTGACAGCACATCTGATTCGTCTACCGCATCGAAATAACCGAAGAACGCCGTTTCCGCATCGTGATGTGTGTCATGCGATGGGTTGATAAAGGCCGCAATGCGTCCAATGTCGACGCCGTCACGAGTCGCAATAAAAAGCGCGCGGTCCAGATCGCGCGCAGCTGGATTTTTTGAGGGGTCAAGCTGCTCTTTACGCTCGATTCGAAGCGGTGGATTCCATGACTCCTGCCCTCGATACAAGTCATAGGGCAAATCAAGGAAGCGTTTAACCTCTGCGCGAGTTCCGACAGTGACTATATTGATGTTTGAAGCTGTAGCCGACACCAAGCACTCCCCTTGAATACACGCCCACGAATTAGCGCAAGGGAGGTATCAGCGGACTACTTCGAAAGGTCAACCAAGTGGATGTCGATATCTACACCTTCCATCGGCACATTAAATCCAGTTTCAGAGAACTTGGGCAGACGTAACGACTTTATTTTTGGGTTGTTCGACAAGCCATACGGCTCTTTTGGCGTATATTTCCACGATTTTTTCAAACGACGGTCGCCATCTTTATCATGATAGCCAACCATAGCATACTCGCCGGGGTAAGGCAGATTAACGCAGACGAGTTGCGGACCTTGCTCTGCGGGCACGCGAATGCGTCTCAGCTTACCTTCTTTCTTCAGAAAGTTCTTTTCACTGAACAATTCGAGTTTGAGGATGCCACCTGGCTTTACATTATGCACAGTCGTGCGAATCTGTAGCGCCCCATCCACACACGCATCGGCCTTATCCTTGTCATAAAGCTTCAACCCCATAGCTTTTCCGACAGCTGAAAGTTCCTTAACCGCAACCTTGTCTGCATCACCAGAGGCCGCCGCGAACGAAAATGTAGGCGCAGACATCAAAGTAACTATGACGAAAGCGTTAGCTAGTTTGCGCATATAGATGTTTGATTTCACGACAATATTTTCCTAAACAAACTTAGAGGCTGAAAAGCCTTCATTAATCATATGGGTACTCTGACCCAAAGCGTAAAGGCGTGATCACAAACCTGTTATATGGGCCGTCTTAACCGTTATATCCTCAAGAACGCAGCCGTAAGCATTGGTGGCCTCGTTATATTCGCATGTTGCGTTCTATTATTAGAACGTCTTCTACGCATATTCGAGATCGTGACGATTTCGTCCAACCCTGGCGCAGACGCATCACGTATGGTCGTCAATCTTCTACCCTACTACCTTGGCATTGCAGTTCCTATTGCACTTTTATTAGGCACGATCATTACAATCGACAAATTGTCGAAGTCCTCAGAATTAACGGCGGCCCTTGGCGCGGGCGTATCCTTATTTCATATGACGAAGCCATTCATATTGCTTTCGATCTTCCTCGCTGGAGGAACGATGTTCATTGAAGGCTACCTTCAGCCTATTGGACGTTATCAATACCGGGAAACGGAACATAAAGTTAAACAAACGAGCGCAACAGCCGCTCTACGTGAAGGGACATTCACCACAGTTGGTTCCCGAACGTTTTTTGCGGGTACAGAAGGCGGCGACGGCGCAACTGGCCCGATCTTCATTTACGAAGAAGCCGACGGAGAATTCCAAGGCGCAGGTGACGGATCAGGTTACCGCATAACGACTGCAAATATTGGCAAAATCACTGTTTCAGGAAACTCGCCTGTCCTCAACCTATCTGAAAGCCGAGGCTTTCATGTAATTGATGATGAAATGTCAGGTCAATTTAGCGTCAAAGAGACCTCTATAACGGGCATGATTGAAGCCGAAGCGTATCAAGCGCGCGGCGAAGACGAACGTGAAATGACATCAGGCGAACTCTTTGCCAACCGTAATGGCGATGTGACACAAGCTATCGATAAAAATACAAATAATGCGACATTACATCTCAGGCTATCAAAGGCAGCCTTACTATTGATCCTACCGTTTATAGCTGTCCCCTTTGGGTTGAACTATGGGAGAAACCCCTCCTCTGCTGGCATTTTCGTTGGCATCGTTTTTTTGGTGTCCTTGCAAAAGGCATTAGAATTCGCCCAGTCTTTGGGCGCGGCGGGGAAAATCCCACCCTGGCTGGGCATTTGGGGAATTATTATCGCCGTATCGATTTTCGCAGGACTCATATTTTGGAAAAGCGCCTACAAAATGGGCCAACCTCCGCTCACATCATTTTCCCAATGGGTCGGTAATGTAAAAACTGAAATGCTAGACGGACTCCTTAGCCTCACTAAACGAAAGCACGTGTCGCACGATGTTTAGTATCGCACGCTACATTTCCAAAATCTTTATCTTCACATGGCTCACACTTGTGTTTGGGTTTTTAGCCTTGATTGGTTTACTAGATAGTCTCGCAAATGCGGGTGACATTCTCAGCAACGGCGGCGGAACCTTACGCTATATGATGCTGCGCGCCCCAGTGATTTTTGATCGCATCTTCGTCTTCACCTTGGTCGTCGCAACCCTAATGACCTTCGTGAAAATGATTCGACAACATGAATTGGTGGCCCTTCTCGGATTTGGTATTTCGGCGACGAAACAAGCGCTTATCCTTACACCTGCTGTCGTTGGCGCCTCAATTATTTCCGTGTTATTCATCGATACCGCAATGCCGCCTGCAGTTCGCTCGCTACAAGCATGGGGTATTGGCGAGTATAAGATCAAAAATATTACGGCTGACAACCCACTCTGGCTCGAAGACAAAGGTCACATCGTGCGCGCAACTGAACGCCTTGGCTTTGAAGGCTTGGCCGATCTTAAATTTTTCTATCGCGATGAAGAAGGTAGTGTCGTGCGCATTCGGCATGTCGAAAAAGCGGTCTACCAAAACCCCAACTGGTCTCTAACTGGCGTTCAAGAACTCGTCATAGAAGGTGCCGACGGAGAGACACGCACCCTGACGCCAGTGATGGGCGATCAAATATGGGAAACACGGCAAACACCTACCTCAATTGCGCGCCTAGCCGCCGAGCCACGTGACCTCTCATTGTGGGAAATGCGGAACTTTTCAAAACGCGGCAACAGTGGCTCAAGGCCAAGTTTCGCTTATAAATTCTGGCACGCCCATCGTATAACCCGTCCACTTGCGGCTTTCATCCTACTCATTGCTTGCGCCGCGCTCATGCAACGTACTGGACGTGAGGACACGGGAAGTAAGACTTTAATCATCGGTATTTTCATGGCGTTTATCTTCCTGATATTTGATGGCGCTATGGCAACCTTTGCAGCCTCTGGCGGCTTGGCCGTTTTACCTGCAATCGCGATGCCTCTGCTTATTTTTGGTATATCAGCGGCCTTCATGCTGTTGCGCACGGAAACGCTGTAACCCCCATGTCTCGTCTTTTCATTGTCAATCCACACTCAGCGCGGGTCTCCAAAAAAGAGTCCGTTCTAAGTTCTCTGTCTGAACAAGCTGACACGCCCCTTATTCAGCTAGACCCATTTGACAAACTGCCCGACGCAGTCGTCCAAGCTGCTGTTGATGGGGTGGATCATGTATTCATCGAAGGCGGTGACGGAACTGTTCAAGGCGTGCTGTCTGAGTTCCTCAAACAAGCTGAGCGTTTTGAAACATTCCCAAGTTTCACCATCGTATCTGGCGGTATGACGAACCAAGTCGCGAAGAACATAGGGTTGAAACGCTCTAAGCGTAGACACGTAAAAGCGGCATTGAACACACCGTTAAAAGAGACACAAACACCGCTCCTAGAAGTCGTAACCAGCGATGGTCAGAGCTATGCGGGCTTTGTTTTTTCGACTGGCGCGATCCCCCAAGTTACACGCTACACAACGAGCGAGCTCCACCGCAAAGGCATTGGTGGTTCACTGGCTGTGCTAGGCGGTATCTTAAAAGGCATGCGCGGGGATGACGAAGCCCTGATGAAAGTCACGCCTCTGAACATACATAACGTCTTTGAAGGCCAACATCTTGGAACTGTCGTAACAACGCTCCCAAGCCTTATTCTGGGTTTAGATCCCTTTTGGCACGGAACAACAAATACGACACAAGGCCCCCTGAGAACGACTTGGGTTGATGGTAAATATAAACATCTAGCGCGAAACATTCTCGGTATATGGATGGGCAGAAAGCATAAGGATCGCTCTGAAAATGGGTTTCATTCTGGGCAATACGAAACCCTAGACTATGACTATGGCGGTGACATCGTTCTAGACGGAGAGTTTCTTTCAATTCCGTCAGGTAAGTTTACTGTTCGCAGCACGCGTCTTGTGACATTCCTGCGGTGATATGAAGACACTCTTAGACATCATCGAAACTGAAACCCTCGCTCCGCCTACGCGCGTGACAGAAGTGATGAATATCATCAAAGGCCGTCATGCAGGCCGCGTTCAGGCCATGGTCTATTACGGCAGTTCACTGCGAGAACTCGACAATGCCGACAAGATGTTGGACTTTTACGTCCTCGTCGACGGCTACCGCAAGACACATGGAACGGGCCTTCGCGCCCTGCTCAACCGCCTGATGCCGCCTTGTGTTTATTATGTTGAACACGAGTCACAAGACGGAACGATTTCAACCTGCAAATATTCGATCTTATCCCTGCTTGAGTTTGAGAAACGCTGTAGTCAGCGGGCCTTTCTAAGTCAGGTTTGGGGACGTTTTTCTCAACCTTGCGCCGTTTTATGGTCAAAAGATGAAACCGTCTTAAAACGCGTTTGGGCCGCGAGAGTCACCGCGGTGAAAACAGTCGTCGACGAAACCGCGCCCTTACTTGGTGGCGCAGCAACCGCGCCTGAACTTTGGGGTCGAGGGTTTTATGAAAGCTACCGCACCGAACTTCGTCCTGAAAGCTCGACAGGTCGCAGTGAAGAAATCGTGGCCAGATTCGCGGACCGTTACACCGCAATCACAACGGCCATTTATGGTGAACCTGATTCAAATGGACGTTATGAGTTACCTTTGGGCGGCGAGGCGCGAGCTAAACGACGTTGGTTGTTTCGCCGCATCCTCGGAAAACCTGCCGCAGCCATTCGTGTCTTAATCGGTGCCGCGACATTTGATGGCGGGATCGATTATATTGCTCGAAAAGTTGAAAATCATTCAGGCGTCAAACTTGACCCGACGCCCGCACAGCGCAAACATCCTGTGTTGCACTCCCCATTTCTCTTTTGGAAATTATGGCGCAAAGGCGCATTCCGCTAGAGACTTTCCGCAAGAGGCCTTCAGCCCCTCGCGACTCATCACGTGAAACTATTCAGCGGCTTGCAACTTACCCATCATTGTCGCCATGATTTCAGCTTCACTAGCTTTCATCTTAGCAAATGTATCTACGATCGTTTTCACATCTTCTTCGGTGTGTGCCGCAGAGAGGCTGATACGTAATAGGCTTGAACTTTGCGGCGTGCCTGGCGGGACAGCTAGGTTCACATAGACGCCGTTTTCCATCAGCCAATTCCATTCCATCGCTGCGACGCCTTCGTTCGGACGGCGCGCAGCAACAATTGGGCTAGCATCAGCACAAAGGTCATAACCAAGCGCAGACAGACCTGCATGAAGTTGCTGCCCCCGCGCTTTAAGGTTTTCACGTAAGTGACTTCCAGTTTTGATTTTTTCAACTGCTACACGCGCCGCGCAAATATTTGCAGGCGTCGCGGATGCTGTGAACATATAGGGGCGCATAACCTTACGTGTAATCTCAAACTCAGGATGTTTAGACGCACAAAAGCCGCCAACTGAAGCAAGTGATTTCGAGAATGTTCCAGAGATAAAGTCGATCTTATCTAGAACCCCTTGCTCCTCTGCAATACCGCAACCCGTTGGGCCGAATATACCATAACTATGGGCTTCATCCACAAACAGATAACCACCGTGGCGATGCGTAACCTCTACAAATTCATCAATCGGCGCGATGTCGCCAAACATAGAATACATGCCTTCGATAACGACTAGCGCATTACCGCCCTCAATCTCGCCTTGTCGGCGTAAACGCTTATCAAGGTCTTCAGGGTTATTGTGGCGAAAACGGATGGTCGACGCATTGGTCAAACGTGATCCATCAATAATACAAGCATGCGCATCGGCATCCATGAAAATAACGTCTTTATCACCAGCTAGTCCTGAAATCGCAGCTAGGTTTGTTTGATAGCCTGTCGTGAAAACCACGCATGACGGCATCCCGAAATGCTCAGCGAGTGCCTTTTCAAGATCAATATGCTCAGCATATGTGCCATTCGCGATACGCGAGCCTGTTGTGCCTGTCCCGTGATTATCAATCGCATCCTTGGCGGCTGCGCGGCAGTCTTGGTCAAATGTCAGTCCCAAGTAATTGTTAGTTCCAGCCAAGAGAATTTCGCTATTACCAACGCGCCCGCGTGTGGCAGAGAGAATTTCATCAAACTCAACACCCAAGGCATCAGTGCCCATTTTCATCATCATATCGACGCGGGCCTGTAAGGGCGCGTATTTGTCAAATAAGGCTGTCATCTAGTTTCCCTTTACCCTCGGCTGTAATTAAGCCGTGAGGCCTTTAACCGCATTCACCAAGTCGCCGACCGTTTTGATGTCAGAAACCATCTCCATCGGGATAGAGATGTCATAGTGATCTTCTAATTCCATAATCAAATCAAAAACCGCCACTGAATCGACCTCTAAATCTGACATGATGCCAGATGAGTGTTCAATAGGGTGGTTTTTAGGATTATACGGCTTTAGCAGGTCGCAGATTTTATCATAAATATCGGAATCTGTAGGCGCGCTCATGCTTATATCTCTCTCAAACTTAACGTCAGATACCAAACGTGTGGCAGCGCGTCCACCTATGGGGTCAGGCTGTTTCGCCAGAATCTTTAACAACGCTGAGCGTATCATCCGCTTGCAGGTCGATAATGCCGCCTTCGAGGAACTTTGTCTTCACGCGCGAGCGGGATAATTTCCCAGAGCTTGTGATGATCATCGTCGATTTTGGCACCAACATCAGCCGTACAGGGACACCTACTTCAAGGCGAATAGCCGCCATAACCGTTGCATAGATTTCCTCGAGCACTTTTTGGTCGCGCGTCCGACATTCGAGCAGCAACATGATGTCTTTTTCATCACCAGCGCCGCCAATCGCAAAGGCACAAGCACGGCCGCCTCTTTGCGGTGCAGCGGCTTGCGCGGCCCATTCAATATCTTGAGGCCAAATATTTCGTCCATGCCAAAGAATCAGGTCTTTAAAGCGGCCAGTCACAACCAACTGATCCTCGAGCCAATAGCCGGCATCTCCAGTATCCAGCCAACCATCTTTGAAGAAAGCGGCTTCTGTCGCTTGCGTGTTGCGGAAATATCCAGGCGATACAGACGGCCCACGTAAACAGACACGGCCCACTTTTTTCTCACCAAGGACATTATCGTCAAAATCGCGAATTTCAATTTCATGGTCAGGAAGAACTTTACCACAAGCTACAAATGTGCGGCGATCTTCTTCGCGGGTCAGGTCCGACGCTTCGACCGCTTCTGATGTCCGCGTATAGCGTGCCATATCAATTGTGTGCTGTAATAGTCCCTGCCCGCGCGGCGCAAATGTCGCAGCAAGGGTTGTTTCCGCCAAGCCATATGACGGCGTAAATGTACCTTTAGTAAAGCCCATATCGACAAATAAATCTTCGAAAGCCGTCAATGGCTCTGGGCGCACCATATCTCCGCCAATACCGGCAGCACGCCAGCTCGACAGGTCCAATTCACGATCATTGCGCCAGCGCCGAACACATAACTCATACCCAAAGGTAGGAGAGTAAGACAATGTGCCACCGTGGTCTGAGATCAGCTGCAGCCATGTAATTGGGCGGCGGGTAAAGTCTTGAGGGTCGATAAAATCTACCGTCATCTGGCTAACCATTGGCGCGATAACAAAGCCAATCAATCCCATGTCATGATAAAGCGGAAGCCAGCTTGTCCCGCGATCATTTTCTTCAATCATCAAGCCGTGTTTTGAAATCGCGAGACAGTTGGCAGTAACAGAAGCCTGCGTTCCAATAATCCCCTTCGGCGACGAGGATGACCCAGAAGAATATTGAATGTAACACATGTCATCTTTGCCAAAGGGACGAAGTTCATCACCTTGAGGTAGCTCAGCAACCGCTTCGAATGTCATCACTGGGATGGCTTGATCATTTAGCGCAGAGCGCATGATAGGTTCCATGGAGGCAGGCGTAAACAAAGCATGAAAGTCACCCGTATCAGCCATGCGCTGTAACTGACGCTCATATGAAGACCGACCGCCCAATGTGACTGGCAACGGGACAGGCGCAGCGACAAGGCCTGCATATTGACAGGCAAAAAACATCACAGCGAATTCTGGTGTTGAAACAGCCGCAATACCAATGCGAGAATTCTTCTCAGCAAATGGAACTAAACGTTTTGCCAAAGCAATCGCTTGTGTGTGTAAATCTTTAAATGATAATTTCGACTTCAACAGAGCCTTGCCGTTGAAATAGTTGAATCCAGTCTCCGCCGTCGCCGCATAATCCAATGCATCACAAAGCGTTTCGAAGTCACCTTGACGTACCGGAACCCCGCGCAATGTGGGTAAAGGCAACTCGGGCTGTAGGTCCGTCTGGCTCATCAATTCGCTCATTTTCTTAGCCGCAAAACGGCAGTCTTAGACTTCAGGCTCAAAATATAAATAGTCGATGCAATATTACGCTATGCATCAAACACTTCGGCCCTGCAGCTCTATCATATGGCCACCATAAATACTCTCACGCAATGTTACTAAATGTAACAAGAATATGCTTACTAATGACAGTCAAAGAAGAGCGCTCACAGCTGCATTAGCTCAAACCCCCAAACGCTCGCGTGCCATCTTGTCTGCCACGACTGTAGTTGCCACCTCTTGCTCCGAGGCCTGCTCAAATATCACTTTGAGTGTGCTCTCTAAGCCAGCCAGCTTATTATCGACCCATGCCTTGTCATAATGTCCACTCACTTCTGCGGCAACATTGATAATACCGCCGCCATTAATCACATAATCAGGCGCGTAAAGAATGCCGCGTTTTCTGCACGCTTCAGCCATATCTGGCGTGGCGAGTTGATTATTCGCCGCGCCTGCAATGATTGAGGCTCGGATATCAGGCAATGTCGCCTTAGAAACAGCGCCACCCAATGCACAAGGCGCGTAAATATCGGCCTCTACGGCATGAATAGCATCAGGCTTGACCACTACGGCTCCAAACGCTTGCTTAGCTTGCTCCAAGACCTCAGCATTGATGTCCGCTACAATTAAGTGAGCGCCGGCATCATGAAGATGCCCACACAATGCGTAACCCACATGCCCCAAGCCTTGAACGGCAACCGTCAAGCCCTTCAACGACTCTAACCCCTTCGCGTGAAGGACGGCCACTTTCATGCCTCGAAAAACGCCATCGGCTGTCACAGGTGACGGATCACCAGAGGCTGCAGGTCCCTCGTCTAGTCCCGCTACATAGTCCGTTTGGGTCTTAATCACACGCATATCATTCGGGGACACACCGACATCTTCCGCCGTAATGTACCGTCCACCAACCGCTTCAACGGCGCGCCCATAGGCAGCAAACAAAGCTTCGCGATCGAAATCACCCTCAGGACGCAGAATCACACCTTTCCCGCCGCCAAGGTCCAAACCCGCCATCGCGTTCTTAAAACTCATGGCTTTTGACAGGCGTAGAGCATCGGTCATGGCATGTTTTGGATCGGCATAAGACCAGAACCGCGTTCCGCCGGCACTCGGTCCGCGGTTTGTATTATGTACAGCAATAATCGCCCTCAGACCTGTTTTAGGGTCGCTAAAAACATGGACGCCTTCATGGTCGTCAAAATCAGGGTGGTCGAACATATCAGTCTTTCAAACTCGTCAATCCAGCAACAGCCGCCTTCAATACAGACAGCGCCAAAGCTCCGCCCGTTCCGTCTCCAATATTGACCTTGAGATCGAGAATGGGATCAAGGTCCAAACGCGAGAGCAAAGCATCATGCGCGGGCTCCGAAGAAATATGCGACGCCTGACAATGGCGCGTGGCGGTGGGGTCAATAGCGTGAAGAATGGCCGCAGCCGTACAGCTGACATAGCCATCCAATAGGACTGGGATACGTTGATGACGCGCAGCAATAATCGCGCCGACTAATCCCGCGATATCACGTCCGCCAAATAGACGTAAAATCTCCAAAGGATCAGAGGTCACGCCGCCATGCGTGCTCAGTCCCGCTTCGACAGCTTTGATACGCGCCTCTGCGCCCTCGCCGCCGGCCCAATAATTCGCGACCCCGCCAAAGAGCGCAATATTCATCGCCGCCGCCGCCGTAGCGGCGCCAAGTCCTGCTGCACCTAAGACGATCACATCTGCGCCCTCCGCCACAACTTCCATGCCAAAGGCAATCGCAGCCGCGCAATCGCGCTCGGACAAGCTTGCGCCCGTCGTAAAATCATCGCTGGGATGCTCTAGTCCAAATTCATACACTTTGAAGGCCGCGCCCAATTCACCCGCAACGCCGCGAACGGCAGCAGCGCCTTCAGTCAAGCTCGCGACGCGCGCTTGAGATTGTTTTATAATATCACCATCGGTGAGATGTGCAGCAACGCCATGCGTACCCGCAAACACCGCAATCAACGGCCGTGCCAGACGCGGCATAGGGCTGTCCTGCCAGTGTGAAATAGCGGCCAATGACTCTTCAAGGCGCCCCAACGGACGAAGACCTTGTCCTAACTGCCCAGCATAACTTGAAGCATCGGATATAAATCCGTCCGACAGCGCTGGCATGGAGGTGACCAAATCACGAATATCGTCAAATGGTCGTCCTGTTTCTTTTGTCTCAGTCATATCAAAGCCCTCTGCTTCACGTCAGGCGTGAGGCGTTCATCAAAGAATCAATTCCTTAACCCTAATCTTATTACGTGGATTAAAGCGCTCTCGTCTTAAATACTTTTCAAATTTTCAGCTGTAGAGACAAATTATGCTAACAAAGACCCTTTCTAGTGCCGCCGTTATTCTTGCTCTGTCGATTGGTGGGGCAACCTATCTCAATGGCAAGGCTAAGGCCGTCGATGCGAAGAAAGAGATGGCTGTGGCTGAGGCCGCTAAGACGCCTGTGAAAACACGCAAAAAACAGACCTCTGCGTCTGTTGTTATGATCCCGAAAGACTCGCGCTCTGGACAGTACCACTACAAGGGCCGCGTTAATTCTGGCTATGTCGACTTCCTTGTCGATACGGGCGCAGGGGCTGTGGCGCTGACTTTGGCTGATGCGCGTAAGGCTGGTATCAAGGACCGCGACTTAAAATACGATGTCCCAATTAGCACAGCTGGCGGTCGGAATTATGCGGCGCGGGTCACGATAGATCAGTTGGCACTGGGCGGAATTATGCTGCGCGATGTTGAAGCGCTCGTCGTCCCTAAGGGCTTGGAGACGTCCCTGCTCGGCATGACATGGCTCGGCCAGCTTCAGGAAGTCAAAGCGACATCGAATGCACTGCTGCTTCGGCTTTAGAACACCCCTGCCTTGCGCGCCATATTGAACGCGACGAGCGCCAATAGAATACCGAACACACGCCGCAGCAACTTTGCATCCATCTTATGCGCAAGCTTGGCGCCCAATGGCACCATCGGCCACGCCGATATCGCAATCAGCGCAAAGCCGACAACATTCACATAGCCCACTGACCCAAATGGCCGCCCGTCCACGCCCCATCCGCCAAGGATAGCCCCAAGCGTCGCAGGCACAGCAATGAACAATCCAAATGTCGCCGCCGTTCCCACAGCGCGGTGAATAGGCACACCACAGAGCGACATCAGCGGCACAGATAATGACCCGCCGCCAATCCCCATCAGAGACGAGAGCACGCCGACACTTCCGCCTGCAATGATGGGCGCAGGCCCCTTAGGCACAGTTGTCCGCAACACAAAGCTCGGCTTCCCGAAGATGAATTGCAGCGCAACCCCCAGAGAGATCACCGCAAATATCTGCGTCAGCGCATCACTCGAGAGCTTCGGCGCAATCCATGCCGCCGCACTGAAGGCCCCAACGCCAATCCAAAATCCGTAGCTCTCCCACCAATTTGGACGCGGCCACACAAGAGACATATCGACAGCCCCGCGCTTATAATGCGCCTTTGAGGACCGACTGGCGTTCAGGATAATCACCGCCACACTTGTCCCAATCGCGCAATGCATGACAATGCTGTCAGGCACGCCGAGGCTGGAGAATGCATAGAACAACGCAGGCACCATGACCGCGCCGCCGCCAATGCCGAACATCCCAGACGTCAATCCCGCAACGCCGCCGACGACAATCAACGCCGCAATCAATTGCCAATTTGATATCAGCAGCTCGATCATGATTTACGCGGCAAATTTTCCATCACATCAAGGCCTGCCCGCAGAACCAAGGACGGCGCGATCTTAGTCGCCATTGTCTCGGATAATGTCCGCCGCCAAATCCGCGCCCCAGGCAATCCCGCGAATAAGCCCATGACGTGACGGATGAGCGCTTTGGTCGTTGGGTCAATGCCTTGCTGAACCTCGGCATAACCAATCAAGCATTCCGCAATCTCTAAACGGCTAATCTCATACGCCTCTGCGCCGAACCAATGCTGATCCACCTGCGTCAATAACCACGGCGTGCTATAGGCCGCGCGGCCAAACATCGCCCCATCCAACTCGCCCTGCATAATTTCTGCCGCATGCGGCACATCCGTCAGCTGTCCATTCACGATGATGTCTAGCTCTGGGAATTGCACCTTCATGGCGCGCACGAGGTCATAGTCAATCGGCGGGATTGTGCGATTATCTTTCGGCGAGAGGCCTTTCAGCCACGCTTTGCGGGCATGGACAATGAATGTCGTACAGCCCGCCGCCGCCACAGTTTCGATGAATTTCGGCAACTCCACATGGACGTCTTGTTCGTCAATCCCAAGGCGGCATTTGACCGTGACGTCTGCCTCCGTCGCGCCGCTCATAGCCGTAAAGCACTCCGCGACGAGGTCCGCTTCCGCCATCAGGCACGCGCCGAACCGTCCCGCTTGAACGCGGTCAGACGGACAGCCGACATTCAAATTGATTTCATCATAGCCATATCCAGAGCCGATCTGCGTCGCTTGGGCTAATTTCGCGGGATCACTCCCCCCAATCTGTAACGCGACGGGGTGTTCAACATCGTGATAGCCGAGCAAGTGATCACGCGGTCCATGAATGACCGCATCCGCCACAACCATCTCTGTGTAGAGCCGCGTATGCTGCGAGAGTTGGCGATGGAACCAACGGCAATGCCTGTCGGTCCAGTCCATCATCGGCGCAACGGATATATTTGGGGTCGTCGTCATGACGCTGTGATATGACGATCTCCCTAAAACTCAAGTCTTGTGACGCAGGGAACCGCACTCAATCCAAGCGAAAACGCTCACAGCCCATCTGGTGACTATAATACCATTATTTCCCAACACGCAGGTTGGGCAGTTGAATTTTCCAAAGAAAAATCAACTAGGCAGGCGGCAACATGCAAATAGAGGGCGAAGCCCTCGAAAAAAGGGACTGCCCGCAGTGTCGGCACCCACGACGGAATACCGAATATAAGAGTTTTGTTTTACGCAAGTGATAACACTGCGGCAGCGGTTTTTGACGAAGCGGCCCATCTGTCCCTACAGTTTGGCCATTAGACCTAGTTCGTG
>CALLIK010000015.1 GCA_938009235.1 uncultured Caulobacterales bacterium | reverse complement strand
TTGCATAGGCGGCAGTGATTTAAGGGTGCCTTCTAAAGGATAAAGTGAAAACAGTTCCAAACTGTGAAGTGAAACTTATCAGGCTAATCACTATATTATTATTCTGCTAAGTCAGTTTATCAGAATTTAGACAAGGGCCTCACTCTGCCGTATTCATGAATCTGGCTTGAGGTCGTGAGTGTTACTGAATACAAGTTTGGGATGATATCTAATGAAATGACTGTGGAGACTAAGACAGTCGGTTTTCTCCTTTTGGGGGGATTGCACCACCTTCTTCATATCATTCCAGTCGCTGCCGCGTTGAAAAAGAACCGTAAGGTCGAGGTCATTGTATTTGTCACAACAGAAGTGGAAAAGCAGGCCTGTAGAGATTTAATGTCGGACTTAGATGTGACGTCCGTTGACATCAGAGTGCTAAAGGTTAAATGGCTTACCCGCCTGTTATCACCTAAACGCGCGATCCTCTTATCTAATTTAAATATATGGAATAGTTTAGACGCGCTGATAGTGGCGGAGCGGACGTCGACGATCCTCCGGAAGTTTTCAAAACGACTTCCTCCATTCATTCATATCCCTCATGGTGCGGGGGATCGCGCCAAAAGCTATGATCCACGTATTGCCTTGTTTGACCACGTCTTGGTTGCGGGCAATAAAGACAAGACACGTATGATTGATTTGGATTTGGTCGAGGATACTACATGCCACGTAACAGGGTATATCAAACCATATGCAGTTAATCTCATATCGCCTGACACGCCAGTGCTATTTAATAATGGTTTGCCGACGGTACTCTATAACCCTCATTTTGAACCTACCTTGTCATCCTGGGAAAACTTTGGGTTAGATCTTCTAAAGGGGTTTTCTAAGCAGAGGAATATGAACTTCATCTTTGCGCCACATGTTAGGCTTTTCTCAGGTGATAAAGTGAAATCAAGTGCTGATCTAAAGGCACTACAGATTGCCCGCAAAGAAATAGAAGCGTTTCACAAATATGAAAATATTCATATCGATCTTGGTTCTGGTCAATCGTCGGATATGACATACACGCGTGCTGCCGATATCTACCTTGGCGATGTCAGTAGCCAAGTCTACGAATTTTTGAGCACGGCTAAACCTTGTGTTTTCATTGCAGACTCAGAGACACATTGGCGCGATAATCCTGATTATTCACATTGGGCCTATGGGCCAGTGGTTCATTCCGTTGAGGATGTCATGGCCGCATTAAAACGGGCAGATACTGACCTTTCCAACTATAGAAAGTCTCAGGAAGAGGGGTGTTTGGCCGCCACAGGGGACGCGACATGGGACCCGTTATCAAGGGCTACAGAGGCGATAGAACGAATTTTAAACGTCCACTGACTCTCTATTTTTGTTTGATGAAGCGGTAGGCTAAATAAACAACCAGAGCCACTTCGATCACAGCGCCTGCCATAGCCGCCAATCCGACTGAAAATAATTCGAAGTGGGGTGCAAATATAAAAAACAAAGTGATAAATGAGATTGTCCCGATCAACCGAACACAGATTGCAGCGCCCGGACGCATCAAAACATAGAAGACCGTGTAGAACGGCGCTGCAATGCCTATTAGTGATGTTGCAATTAAGAGCATGACCGACAGAGATGAGGCGTCTGAGAAGCTATCATCAAAGGCACCTTTTAAGAGTGTGTCCCCAAAGAGAAGCACGATCGTTGAAATTGAAAACCCAACAATGCCGATTCCTATTGCCGCTCGACCTGTTGTGCGGCTCAAGGTTTTGAAATCTACATCAACCGCCATTCGGCTTAGTTCAGGAAACAAAACCTGATCGAAAAGAGAAACGCCTCGAGACAGCAATCGTGAAATTTCTACCGCAATGCGGTAGATAGCAAACATAGCGGGACCAAAGACAATTATTACCGCCAAGTTTGGGAAGTTAGATTTTACAGCTTTAACTGTTGCATCAATGTTTGTTTTTAAAATGAAGGGATACAGACCAGGGAAGTCTACGCTCTTGCATATTTTTTCGCGCTTAATGACGGGCCAAAATCTACGTTTGTGAATTTCCAGTATGGCTAGAATTTGAAGCACTAAATAACTAAGAAGCGAGGCCGTAAACCAAACGGCGACGAACCCCATAAGGCCCCAGCCTTGATGGGCGGCAATGATGACGCCGATTAGGCGCACACTAGGCATAACCAAAGCCCGTAGTGCTAGGGCCGTAAATTTGTCGAAAAGCCTGAAAATTCCAACCGCCACATTCACCTGACGAAATAAAATAACGGTACAATATAGGACCACGATACGTTGGAGTGGTAATGCCGATGAAACTTCAGAGAATTCGGGCGCGGCTTCAGCCCCCAGTAAAGATTTAATCCATAGAAATAGACCGAAAGAAAATACGGCCGCCAAGTAAGCGATGATGGCCGCGAGTGCGTCCAGAACGAGGCCTGTCTTTATCAAGGCTGAAAGTCGACCCGCCTGTTTAGCTTTGACCTCATCGGACCCAAACCGAATTAAAGCCTGCCATATATGGAAAGACGCAATTTCCGAAAAGAAGAGCATATAGGTATGAATGAAGAGGATCGTCCCGAATGCGACGTTATCAGATAAAGCCTTGGCTGTGATGATAAGAGTCAGCACGCCCATCAGACCTGCCGCTAACCTAGCTCCGCCTAAGAGCCCCGAATTCGAAATCATACGACCGCGCAGGCCAAATTTGGACGCGCGGGAGAAATCGTAGGGAGAGGGACGACTGTCGGTAGAGCTCATAAAATATACTCGGGGGCTCGGTGATTCAAATCGTCTTAGACGTGAGGATGCTCCAGACTAGCGCACCTGAACTGGAATGTACATTTACTGATACGTTACTCACCTGAACGCATAGGCGTATTAAAGAGGGCTTCAAACCTGTGCATATATGATATTAGGGAAGTGTTGGTTGCGGGGGTAGGATTTGAACCTACGACCTTCAGGTTATGAGCCTGACGAGCTACCGGGCTGCTCCACCCCGCGTTACCAAATTCCACTGTTCCCAGCGGAGACAGGCATATATGTGGGCAATGTCAGAACATCAACCCGCAATCTGCTTTGAATGGGTTTTTATTGCACCCAAATAGCAGAGCTCCACGCGCGGTCTTGAACGGAAGGCTTCATGTCTGGGTTTGGCTCTGATCCATTTCGGATCGCGTCCCAAGTGCTCCAACGGCATTTAGGTGCCTCTAACGCGCGCAAATAGTAAGCGGCGTGTTGTCCTGATTCGTAATTGGCGTCAGTCCACACTGTTTTGAGTTCGCCTGCGCCATTACCAGATCGTGTGCAGTTTGAGAGATCAAGACTTAGGCCTTGGTCGGCGCAACGGCCGTTTGTGGGTTCGCCTGAGGCGCAGGCGATGTCGATGACTTGTTCTTGTGGCGTATCGCCGTCCATCCATGTCTTGACCATTTGTAGGCGTTCCAAAGGCGCAGAGTTTGCGTCTTGTGCAGCCCAGCCTAGGAATTGCGGCGGGTTGGCACCATTTAGTCTGGCTTGCAACGTGCCTCCCATCGGAATTCCGTACTCATAAGCTTGCTCAATCATATCGGGCGCAGACAGGATATTTTCTCCAACTCTGTCTTGTAGACCGAATAAGCGAATGCGCATGCGCGGTCCTGATGTGCCAAATGTCTCTCGTGCCTTCATGGATTTGAAAATGTCTTCACGGGTGTTGGCTTCGGCCCAAACGCCCGCGAGTCCTGACGCGCCATATTGCGGCGTTGAGATCAGGTCCGTGGAGGGTTCAAAATTTTCTGGCCATGTCTTCTCGCCTTTGGGCGGCACTGATTGACGGTTATCTGGATTTAAATCGTGTGGGAATTTGCCGAAGAAATTCTCTTCATCCAATGCGGGACCACCGAGATGCGTGTCGGAGCTACCGATGACGCCGAACTGATAAGGGTTGACGCCTGTGGACTCTTCGATAGCCATACCGCGCGCGAGCGTTTGGCGAATAAAGCTGCCCCAGTCTGGTGTTGATTTTTCTGTCGACCCAATGAGGGCTTCATATTGTTCAAAATCAGCCCATTCATCATTAGGCGAGGATGAGGGATGAGTTTCGGATGTGCCTTTGACCTGCGTGATTTCTGCCAAGGGCTCATTGCGGATACGCAAGGTCGCTTCATCCGCGGACAACTTGCCCGCGAACATCATGCCGTTAGACGCGTTAGAGTTATGAGGAATGGCGAGACCGTCTTTTCCGTCCGCGCGTTGGCCGTCCATCCATGTCCAAAGGTCGGCAGGGTCGACACTGTCTAAAGTCGTGAACAGGCGATCTGGCGCTGTATCAGCAAAGATCACATTACGATGTAAGTTCGCTGCAGCTGTGTCCGAAACTAAGCGCATGGCGGTGAACTCATAACCTGCGAAAGTTGTGAAGACGCCAGGTTGGTTGTGGGCGTCGGTGGCGCGTTTGGTTTCCGCCCAAGTGCTGTCCATCAATTCGCGATCATAAATATCAGTCAGCTCTTCGCCGTTCACAACGGTTTGACCGATCTTTAGGAAGTTGGCGCGGCGGTCTGTGGCCAGCAGGCCAAAGATAGATTTGGCTGTATCAGTCATAGATAAAGGTGAACCACGCTTTGCCATTTGCGGGACAACGCCAAGATATTCGCCGTGATCTGTGACGGAATAGAAATCGAGCGGCGGCCCAGACAATTGTATGGTTGCGCCCATGCCGTTCTTCATCGGCTCGCCTTGTGCAAAGCGGTAGGCCGCGTCGGCATCTGCGCGTGTGCCAAAAATATAGGCGTCGAAGCTGTTCATCGTGTGGACGTGAAGGTCGCCGAACAAAGCCATCTTGGTCTCGCTACGCGGAATGTCTGCGGACGCAGTAGGTACGGCAATAGGTTTGGAGGCTGCGTCAGTTTCAGCCTGACACCCAGTTAAAACGGATGTGAGAGCCAGTAAGCTGGCTCCTAGGATATATGCGCGCATCGTTGTCCCCTTATTTTTGGGAACCTTAACCGTATTGTTAACGCCGCTTCAAATTCATTTCTTGCAGGCGGCCCCTGCACATTTACTTCTTTAAGCCGTGTTTGCGCATGAGCCCGCGAAACTGATGATAGCTGAGGCCTAGGCTTTCCGCGGCTTTCCCTTGGTGGTAACCGGCGGTTCGTAGGGCTTCATCAATGAGGTTGCGCTCAAAGATCAAAACGCGGGTTTGGAAATTGGTTGAAGGCGCGTCTAATACGGGGACTTCGCTCGGCGTTATATCGGTGTCTGGCTGCAAAGCTACGCGTTGATCACTTAAACGATGCGGGCTTTCAAACGGATCAAATTGGAGAACCCCGCCTAAGCCGCCGCCTATCGGGGTCGATAGGGTTTCATCCGCGAGCCAAGCTTGGGCCGTATTACGTTCAACGACAGTCTTAAGTTCGCGCACATTGCCAGTCCAGCGCCGCTCCATCAGGCTTTCGCTGGCTTCGGCTGTGAAGCCTGGAAACCGGTCTGCGCCAAGCTCGGCTGCGATTTTTCGTCCGAAATGATCGGCGAGAGGTAGAATGTCATCGGCTCGCGCCCGTAGAGGGGGTAGCGTCAGAACCTCAAAGGCGAGACGATCCAGAAGGTCTGCCCGAAACTCACCTCGGGTAACTGCGGCGGGGAGGTCGACAGCACTGGCCGCAATGACCCGGACGTCGACTTCTTGTTCCGCGTGTTCACCGCTGGCTTGATAGCGGCCATACTCAACGGCCCCCATGAGTTTTTCCTGTAAGCGCGGCGACGCCTTATCAATATTGTCGAGGAAAATTGTGCCTTCATCGGCGTGATAAAACTTACCATTTGTATCTTTGCGCCCGTCCAGAAAACTTTGCCCAAAAAGCTCTTCATCCAGACGGGTATCCGTAAAGGCTGCGCAATTGACGGTGATGAAGACTTTTTCCCAACGCGGGGACAAGAAGTGCAAGCGTTTGGCAATAAGCTCTTTGCCCGTTCCACGCTCACCGATCAGAAGCACTGGGCGCTCTAGAACGGCCGAATTTGACACACGATCGAGAACCTCGAGGTAGGCTTGGCTCTGTCCTATGGGTTGGGGGGGGAGAGCTGCCATGTTTAGTTTTTTCCGCTAATATATATTGGTTAAATATACCAAATTGGCGTGTAAATTACCATTCATTTTACGGTTAGAAATACAAAAATTCACAAACCTTAATAAAAACAATGACTTAAAAGTGTTCGACAATTTTGATTCAACCCGTCATCTTCTATTTGTCGACAGGCGGCGTGAGCCAAATGTCAGATAAATGAAACAGAGGTCTAACGGGTGTGCCAACTCAAAGTCTCTGTAATGGGAAGACAAAGGAGAGATATATGACCTTCCGCACTAACGAAAATGACACGGTTTCTATGGGTGTCACCACTGAATCTGACATCACAACTGGCGTTGCACGCCGTTCACGGTCTGCTCGACGGGCCACCATCATGGGATCACGCTTCCGCGGTTCCCGTGTCTGGACTTACTCGAACATTTAAGGAGACGCGCCGTAATGAACAACACTTCACAGACATCACCTAGCTGGCGCGCAAAAAGTGCGCGCTTCGTTCGCTACGTCACAACACGCCCAGCTGAATGCTGGGGCTTCTTTGCCGTCGGCATAGTTGTTGCGAAAATATTTCTTTAATTTCCTCTGATCAAAAACAGATCAAAACACACACTGAATACGTCAATAAGGAGACACACTATGGGCATTTTTTCCCGCATGGGTGACATCATCAACTCTAATCTCAACGCCATGATCGACAAGGCGGAAGATCCAGAGAAAATTGCACGCCTGATCATCCAAGAGATGGAAGACACATTGGTCGAAGTCCGCACGGATGCCGCCCGTAACATCGCCGAACGCAAAGAGCTTTCGCGTAAAGCCGACGACTACTCAGCGCGTGCCAGCGACTGGGCAGCTAAAGCGGAACTTGCGCTGAATAAAGATCGTGAAGATTTGGCACGAGGCGCTTTGTCCGCAAAGCAGCAATCAGAGCAAATGGTTGACGTTGTTGAACGCGAAATCGCTATTCTCGACGAAGCTGTGTCCAAAGCTGATGAAGACCTCAGTAAGTTGCAGACAAAATTGAACGAAGCGAAAGCCAAGCATAAAGCGCTTTCCATGCGGACATCAGTTGCCAAGGGTCAAATCAAAATGCGGACGATGGTTCGTGATACTAAGGTCGAAGATGCACTGTCTCGCTATGAGCGTATGGAACGCAAGGTCGATGATCTTGAAGCCCATGTTGAAAGCTTTGATCTTGGTGGTTCAGGCGATAGCCTTGAAAGCCAATTCGCTGAACTTGAAGCGAATGATGCCGTCGAAGACGAATTGGCTGCGCTGAAAGCGCGGATCAATAAGCCTAAAGCTGCCAATGGTGGCAAAAAAACAAAGGCCGGCTAAGCCGTCCGAACATACAGCGTCCAGCTCTCTAGTTTGAACTAGAGTTCACCTCGGACTCCCCTTCGAAAACTAAGGGGCTGGGCGCAAACATAAAACAGGAGAGAGATAGAAAGGCATGGGAAACATGGGCATATTAATACCACTCGCACCGTTTATTATGGTTCTCGGCATAGTCTGGGTCAGCGCGCATTATAAGCACCTGAACAAGACCGCCGGTACGATTACTGAAGATCAATCAATGGAACTGACGCAGATGTCAAAGATGGCAGATATACTAGACCAACGGGTCGCCGTTTTGGAACGGATTTTGGATGATGAAGTTCCAGATTGGAGAGAGAAATGAGCCGCGCACAGAAGTATGACACACAGCCCGTTCGTCGTCTGAAACGGAATAAAGTTGACGGTAAATTGGGCGGCGTTTGCGCCGGAATTGGTGACCATCTTGGGTGGGACCACAATATGGTCCGAATTTTGACAATCTTGCTGATCATATTCACATGGTTGCCTTCAATTGCCTACGTCATCCTCTGGGTTATTATGCCCAAGGATGCTCGCGCGCCTTATGTTCGGGAACACCGAGAGCAAGAAGCGGCTAGAAGCAGAATAACTGCCCCCGCAGGAACAGTTGGATCAAGCACCACTTATGGTGATGTGAAGTCTAAATTCCGATCTCTTGAGGTTCGCCTGCAGGACCTAGAGCGGTCCATCACATCTAAAGAATGGAAGCTAAATAGAGACTTCCGCGACTTGGAAAGGTAAATTGATGTGAGGCGCTGCGACTGCGCCTTAATCACCTGACTAACCAGTGCGGTGCCACGTGCGGGTTTCAAGAGACGCAGTGCCATGCGTCTCATTTTCACATTTCTGGCTAAGGGAGAGACAGCCATGATTAAGACCGCAATTTTATTGACCGCTACAGCCTTGGGCTTTGCCGCCCCCGCTTTGCCGACCTCAACTATACGTCCTGCCGCGCCGAGCGTGACCGAGGCAGACCCAGCCTTCATGGCTTTGCTGCCCGCTAAAAAAGTTATTGCGCAGTTTGCCTATCTGGAAGTGCAGCATGGCGCTGAAGGTTTTGGCTTTTCTATTACGGATCAAACAGGTGTTTTCGTCGACGTTGAGTTTCCGGGTGACCTTTATGTTCGGATAGGGCTTTAATTCTAGGCCTTGTTATCAAACCGGGTTGGGGCTGAAAATAAGTCTCTAACTTGTCGATCAAGAGGTCCGACCTCTCCGCACAGGTCAGCCACTAAGGCTTCTGCCAAGAGCGGCGCAAAGGTGAAGCCGCGACTTCCCAATCCCGTAATAGCCCAAGTGTTTTCGCCAAGATCGGCTAGAATAGGCAACGTGTCGCGGCTTGTGACACGGACACTCGCGCGTGACGGACGATCAAAGGGGACGGACGTTTTTTTTGATATGTTCGATAAGGCTGTCAGGTTTCTAACATCATCCTCTGGTCGTAGTGAAAATGGATCACGTTCATCCAAGCGGTCATGCGTGGCCCCGACCAATGCTGCGCCATCTAGATTAACTGCATAGCCACCATAGGCGGTGGGACGATCCCAAACAGTGTTGGCCCAGCTTAGCTGACCTCGAGAGAGACGAAGATGAAGGTCTGGTGCGATTTTTTGCAAGCCATACCCTGCCGCCAAAAACACATGGCTATAATTTGCCTTTGCCTGAACGGGGTCATAGGCCTCTTCGCGAATGTCAAACCCGTTGAAAACGCGGTTAGGGTCAATGACGAGGGCGCTATGAATATTCAAGGCCCCGTCCGCAAACGTCATATGCGCCTCGCCCAAGGCAGCTTGGGTTGCTAGTTTCTCAAACCGAACGGCTTCTTTCTCAGTTTTAGGGAGCTGTGTGATCCCTCGATCCAAGACGGCAGTTTCAGGATACGCCCTAAGAGCGTGGAGATAGGCCGCGAGGAAGAAGCGGCTTTCAGGTCGATCTTGCAAATCAAAGCGAGGCTTAATGAGCGCTGCTGGATTGCCGCTGGCTGCGGGGTGGTCGCGATTGTCGATGATATCAAATGCAATGCCTCGGATGTCCAAGGCACGCGCGAGAGATCGACCCGCAATGCCTGCGCCCACGATAAGCGCGCGTTCAATAGGGGCGGCGATGTACGGTCGTTCGACCTTTATCTCTGCTTCTAATCTATGACGCTTTCTGCCAAATCCCGGCATTTTCCTGACTGTGAAGCCTGCGCTGGCCAACGCGCGCCTCACAACGCCCGCCACAGAAAATGTCGCGGCTCTGGCTCCGTTGGCGCTGTGGGCAGCAATCCGCTGCATGACTTCAGGACTCCACATGTCGGGATTGCTAGACGGGCCAAACCCATCAAGGAACCATGCGTTGGCGCGCAGTCCGTTAACTTGATCCAAACCGTTCAAAACATCATCATGGATGACCGTGAGTGTCAGGTTTCCGAAGTCTAAACGATGAATGCCGCGCACACGCCCAGGCCAAGCCGCAAGGAGGCGCTGGCTATAGGGCTCTAATTCAGGCCAAGCCGAAAGCGCGCGTTTGAGCTGGGCTTGATCAAATGGAAATTTTTCAAAGGACACAAAATGCAGCCTTTGCGAGGGTCTGCTATGTGCCTCCCACATTTGCCATGCTGCTAGAAAGTTAAGTCCTGATCCAAACCCCAATTCGGCTACTGTGAAGACGGGGTGGTCCACCCAAGCCTCAGGTAAATTACAGCCTTCTAGGAAAACCGCTCGTGTTTCGTCTAATCCGCCACTCGTCGAGAAGTAAATATCATCAAAATTCGTTGCAGAAGGCGCACCTGCAATCGACCAATCAAGAGTGGCTTCGGGCGTTTGCGTTAATGGACGAGGGTCAGCCATAGGTGTCTCTACCTCTCTCAACAGATCGGGTCACGAAGCCAGAGCAGGCGTAAGTCAAGATTTGGAGTTGTGGCCTAACGGCAACAGCTTGCTTCAATCGTCAGTTGTTCCCAGTCCCGCCTCTTGTAACGCTTGAATCCGCAGGTTAATCAAAATCATGACCACGGCAAAATGCTCGTGCTCCGCAAAATAACACACACTTCTGGGGAATTATGACTAATCGTATCAAACTATTGACTGCGTCGGCATCTGCTTTCGCTCTTCTCGCTACGGCACCTGCGTTTGCGCAAGACGCCGCTGATGAAGATGTAATCATCATTAGCGCTACTAAGCGGAACACAACTCTACAGGAAACACCTGTTGCGGTGACTGTGACGAGCAGTGATGTTATTGAAAAAGCTCAAATTCTCGACATTAAAGATCTTCAGTCAGTCGTTCCGACTTTCCGTGTTTCGCAGTTACAGAATACAGCCAATACTAGCCTGTCTATCCGTGGTTTCGGTAATGGCGGTAATAACATTGGTATTGAGCCAGCTGTAGGTGTTTTCATCGATGGTGTTTATCGTTCTCGCGCTGCTGCAGTCATTGGAGATTTACCAAAACTAGAGCGTGTTGAAGTCCTTTCAGGCCCGCAATCAACGCTTTTTGGTAAAAATGCGTCTGCAGGTGTTGTGAGTGTTGTTACCGCGAAACCTGAATTTGAAACGAATGGTTACATTGAAGGCGGAATGGGTAACTTTGATCAAGTTTATGGCAAAGCTTATATCACCGGCGGGATTACAGATGACTTGGCGATTAGTCTTGGTGGTGGTTTCCAAAACCGCGACGGTTATTTTGAAAACCTAGCTGAAGCCCAAGACTTCAACAATCTCAAACGCTTTAACTTACGTGGTCAGGCTTTGTGGGCCCCATCAGACAATGTTGAATTTCGTTTGATCCTTGATCGCAGCGAGATTGATGAAAATTGTTGTGGTACTGGCGTGATCATTGATGGTCCGTTCGCGGACGGTCAGCCAAATGTTGGTGATATCATTCGTTCATTGGGTGCGGATCAACCAAGTGCAGATAATCAATTTTCATATGAAACATATGCAAACTCAAACTCACAAAATGTAATTAAAGACCGCGGTATATCTTTACAAAGTGATTTCACATTCGGTAATTTGGATGTCACATCCATTACATCGTATCGTGCCAATAATTCTGACTATGGTAGCGATTCAGACTACAACTCTTTGGAGTTCCTTGAAAATGTTTTCCAAAATGTAGAGATTAAAACCTTCACGCAAGAACTAAGGCTCGATACGTCATTTGGTGACAAAGTCGACGTCCTCTTGGGCGGCTATTACTTTGACGAGTCTATCACGCAAAATTCAGGTATCGAATATGGTAGCGACACACGCACATATATTGACCTACTTGCAGGCGGCGCTGCTACGCTTAACGGTATTGAAGATGCACTCGGATATGACCGTGGCACGTTCTTTTCTGACGATACCCGTATTTTAGAAGAGTTCACGCAAGATGACGAAGCGTTTTCAATATTTGGTCAGGTTGACTATAAGGTAACTGACCGTCTTACAGCTACTCTTGGCGCAAACTATACAAATGACAAAAAGAAAGTCTCTGCGACTGGCGATAATAATGACGTCTTTGGTAATCTTTCGTTGAATGGCGAAGATGGTCTTGCGATTTTCACGGCCTCTGGATTGAATGATAACTTTGGTGCATTCTCTCAAAGCTGTATTGATCCGAGTACAGGCGCATTGTTTGCTAACCCACTTGATTTAGCAACTGGCGTGGCGACCGTATTTGGAACACAGTGCTTTGTTCCAGCTCTAGGGGCATTTGTTTCAGGTGCGGATGCTTTTGCCGGTTTCCAAGATGCGGTTAGTGCCGGTGTGGCGGCTACCTTTACGGATGAAATCTTGAACGACCCAACATTGAATCCACTTGGTGGTCTCTTTGGGCTTCAGTTCCAGCCACAACTCTTGGATTTTCCAAATTCAGTTGAAGATGGCCGTACAAATGATGATAAGCTGACTTACACGGCACGTTTAGCCTATGAAGTGAATGATAACTTCAACGTCTATGGTAGCTATGCGACAGGCTTTAAGTCATCGTCTTGGAACTTCACGCGTGACTCACGTCCCAACATTGCAGATGCGGCGGCTCTTGTCGCAGCAGGCATCTTGCCAAATAACTATGTCGATTCAACGGGTCGTAACTTTGGTACACGCTTCGCACTTCCAGAAAGCGCGGAAGTGTTTGAAATCGGTTTAAAGGCTCGCTTTGATTGGGGTGCATTCAACATCGCTGGCTTTGATCAAACGATTAAAAACTTCCAATCCACAATTTTCAACGGAACAGGCTTTGTTCTCGCGAATGCTGGATCGCAGTCTACAAAAGGTATCGAATTTGATTCAACATTTGATCCAATTGACTCGCTTCGTCTTACATTCGCAGGTGTGTTATTAGATCCAATCTACGACAGCTATGAAGGCGCGTCTGGTCCAGGTGGAACAGTTGTTGATCTTTCAGGCGAACGCCCATCGGGTATCTCCGAAGTGTCTCTCTCAACATCTGCAACATATACGCATGATTTGGGGAATGGCGCAGAAGGCTTTATTCGTGCTGATTATCAGTATGAAAGTGAAGTTCAGATTGTTGATAATATCGCAGACGTATACCGCTCAACCAACATCATCAACGGTAGCCTTGGTGTGACCCTTGACAATGGTCTTGGTGTCCAACTTTGGGTGCGTAACTTGAATAAGGATGAGTCTTATACAAGTACCTTCCCAGGTGTTGTACAGGGCGCTACGGTTAATGGTTACCCAAGTCAGCCTCGTACATATGGTGCGAGCTTACGTAAAACTTTTTAGTTAAGTCTAGATATTTGATTTTGAAAAGCGGCCTTTAGGGGCCGCTTTTTTTATGCCGTGATGTAACCTTGGTTTTTGAATGACTATGAATAGCAAATCGATATTGCTCGCGGCCCATTTTGCAGTTTAGGGTCGGCTCATGATCAAACCTATGCAGCCAAGTCTTCCTAACCCGTTTGATACGCCTGAGCGTGTTGCGTTCCGAGAAACCATTCAAAATTTCGTAGTAACTGAAATTCGACCTTATGCTTATGAATGGGATGAGGCGGGGGATGTGCCTTGGGAGCTGCATGCAAAACTTGGCGCATTAGGCGTCTTTGGTTTTGGGATTGATGAGAAATATGGCGGGTTAGGGTTTGATGACCCCTTCATGCGCTCTGACTATGCGGTGGCGATGTCGATGTGTGGCGCGGGCGGTGTCTCGGCAGCCCTTGGCGCTAGGAGTATTTCAACTGACCCTATTCAAAAATTGGCCAATGAAGAGATCAAGTCACGCGTTCTACCTGAAATACTTTCAGGTAGAAAAGGCGGCTCGCTGGGCATTACAGAACCCGGCGGTGGTTCTGATGTCGCCAGATTGACGACGCGCGCACATTTGGAGGGCGATCATTGGGTTTTGAATGGGTCCAAAACCTTCATTACGGGCGGTATGAAATCAGACTACTTTGTGATTGCCGCGCGGACGGGCGGACCTGGTTTGACTGGCATCTCTCTCTTTTTTGTAGAAGCTGATGCGCCAGGATTTTCACGAACATCATTATCTAAAAAAATGGGCTGGTGGGCCTCAAACCAAGCAACGCTCTATTTTGATGATTGCCGTGTACCTGTCGAAAATTTGATGGGGCAGAAGGATTATGGGTTTCTTCAGATTGTGAATAATTTCAATTATGAACGCCTTGGCCTTGTTGGGTGCGCATTGGGTATGATGAAGGTGTGCTTGGAGGATAGTATCGCTTGGGCTCAAGAGCGGGAAACCTTTGGAAAGCCACTCATCCGGCATCAGGTCATCAGACATAAGATTGCTGACATGAGCGCGAAAGTTGATGCTGTGCAATCCAGCCTCTGGATTCTTTGCGCGCAAATTGACGCAGGACATATGCCAGTCGCCGAGATTTGTAAGGCTAAATTCTTCGCGACCAAGGCGCTAGAATATTGTGCGTCTGAGGCCATGCAAATTCTAGGCGGCGCGGGTTATCTACGTGGAAACAGGATCGAAAATGTTTACCGCGAAGTCAAAGTTATCGCGATTGGCGGTGGGTCTGAGGAAATTATGAAAGACTTGGCGATGCGTCAAATGGGTTTGTAATAAGTGGGCCTATGACCTGCGTTTACACGCAGGCATAAGCCGCATCGACCAAACTTTGTCCGCGATCATTGAGCAAGATACCGCCTCCCATTTTGTTCATGGAATACCCGAAACTAAAGCCTGCCTCTGAGTCAGAAAACCCAAGGCTTCCGCCCATACCGACATGTCCGAATGCGCGCTTGCCTATGACCGCAGAATTGCCTTCCCCATCAAGTTTTTGGTTATCAATAGACAACATAAATCCTTCGCCAAATCGCGTTGGAATACACAGCGTTAAATCATCACCTTCCGATACGGGTGTTCTCATGGCGTTGATACGCGCTTTGGAAAACAAGGCGTCTTCGCCCAGTGTTGTCCTAAACATAGCGGCCAAGCCTCGCGCATTCGATATACCGCCTGCGCCCCCGATGTCTGCTTGCCAACTCTCTGGCGAGTCAAAATACCATCCGCCAGTATTGCCAAATGCGAGTGCCTGAAGACCTGTTGGGTCCGCCATCATAGCTTTCACAAAATCGGAAGGCGTATCATTGGGGTTAGGTTGAAATGTTTGCAGTTTGGATACACGGTTAAAGTCGGATTTTGGCAGGCCAATGTGGAAATCTATGCCTCGAGGGGCCGCAATTTCATCTCGGAAAAATTGACCCAATGATTTCCCTGATACGCGCCTGACGAGTTCACCAACGGTCCAACCAAAGGTGATCATGTGATAGCCATGTGCGGTGCCGGGCGTCCAGAACGCTGTTTCTTCTGCAAGGCGTCCTGCCGTATATTCAAAGTCTAAAAACCCATTTGGCTGCACGGGATCGCGTAAGGCGGGGACGCCGCTGCGATGTCCCAACATATCACGCACTGTGGTGTTCTCTTTTCCATTAGCGCCAAACTCTGGCCAGTAGTGTGCGACTTTGGCGTTTGGGTCTAACAGGCCTCTGTCGATAAGCAGGTGAGCGCAAAGGGCAGTTGCGGCTTTAGTGCAGGAAAAGACAATGGACAATGTATCTCGTGTCCACGGGGTTGTCCCATCGGTATGGGTGCCGCCCCAGAGATCGACAAGGGTTCGGCCTTGGCTGTCTTGGATGCAGAGGCTTGCGCCGCATTCGCCGCGCACAGTGAAGTTTTGTTCAAAGGCGTCTCGAAGCTTTCGAAACGCGGGATCGTAATGGCCTTGGACGGCGCTCATTTATTATCTGCCAACCACGCAAGGGCTGCATCATAATCCGCACCTAGCATTTTCGCACGTTCGTCAATTAAAGGTCTAGCTTCAGAGTCGTTGAAAATATGCATGCGACCTTGAGCCATCATAGCAAGTGTGAGGTCCGCCAAACGCGAGGCGTCCATACCGTTTTTGACAAGCTCAGCCGTGTGTTTGAGGGCTGAAAACGTGTCGCTGTCAATATTGTTTGTGGAAGGCTTAGAGTTGCCTGAATTTGCGATATTTGATTTTACCCATGTTGGGCAGAGGCAGCTGACGCCGATGTTGTATTTAGAAAGCTCAGGCGCGATGGACTCTGAATACCCGACAACCGCGTATTTTGTGGCGTGATAGGGCGGCATATATTCTGTCGTCATGTGCCCCGCCATACTGGCTGTATTGACGATATAACCGCCTTCGTCATGCAACTTAATAAGGGGGGTGAATGCTTCTACGCCATGCACGACGCCCATCAAATTAATGTCTACGATCCAGCGCCAATCCGTCAGGTCAATTTCGCCTGAACGTCCCGCGAGGCCAACGCCTGCATTGTTCATAACAATATGGACTTTACCAAATGTCTTTTGTGTTAATGTTGCCGCGTCCATCACAGCAGCTCCGTCACGTACATCGCAGAGCGTTGACGCGAGGTGGTTTGATGTGCCTCCGAGTTTTGCTAAAGCCTTTTCTAGGCCCTGTGCGTCGACATCTGCCATCATGACATTCGCGCCTTTATTAAGCAAAGCTTCGCAGAGCGCATAGCCAATACCAGAGGCCGCGCCTGTGACGAAAGCTGTTTTGTTTTTATAGTCTTTCATGAGGGACGTACTTTCAGAATGCGAGATTTGTTCTTAACATACTTCAAGCTTTTGCCGCATGAAGCCAAGGGCGGTTTCGTGAATGAGGTAAATGCAGAAGCGGTCAAAACGTTGAGGGTGAGGAATGTCTAAAGCTTAGCTTTCTGACGTGTCCCTGCTGCGGGCGGGGTTTCTGCAGCGCCGGCAAAACACTGCGCATTCGACATCCAATCTGACGCAGTTTCTCCTGTCAGTAATAAGTCTGTATCTAAGATGTTTCGGCATTGGGTGACGGTTTGGCAAAAATGTTCAGCAGAGCCTTCAATGCGGTTATCCGCCTGATCTTCATTCCAGGTCCAGATGTCGCCTGACGGGGCGGTTAGTTTCACGAAGGGTTTCGGAGACGGTGGCGTTTCGCCTCTGACGCGGAAGGACCAAGAAAATGTTGTAACTCCGATATGGGCTACATTTTTCAACCGATCTTGATTTTCACGCTCAAAGCCTAAGACATCAAAAATAGCTTGGGCATGGGCCCAATGTTCCATTTGCCGCGCAATGATACTGGATTGAACGGACATATCAGGCCCAACCCATTTTACGCGTTGGTCTGGATTGGCGGCCTTAAAGCGGGTCGCCATGTCTGGATAATATGCGGCCCAATCGGAAAATATGTCTGCGTCGGATTTACCCTCAAAATAGATATTTTGAAATTCGAGATGTGTCTTACCTGCACCAAGTTGCGTCATAGTCGTGGCTAGGAAGTTTTGGAATTCTTCGGGTTGGCTCAGAGACAGATCCGCCGCGATATTCCAGAGGTGAAGGTGTCCAATAATGTCGCCAATTGTCCAATTTTTGAAACCTGTGACGTGATCAAAAATACTATTCTCTTGTGTGTTCAAGAGGTTCTGTATTTGAGCGCATTCCGCTTGAAAATCATGGGCTTCAATTGTCATGTAAATATGGCTTTCGCGTGGATGATTTTAAGCAGACGGGCCGCGCTTGTACGGCAATAGTTCACGCGAAGTTCAAAGGATCGCTTGACTCAAGCCGTCGACTGAATAGTAATTTGTGAAAATGAATAGGCTTCAAATGTCTCAAGTCAACTCAATGAGTTAGACGTCAAGAGCATCTAGCCAACACATTCGCGGGGAGAGCGAAAATATGGCATCGGGGCCAGCAGAGACCACACAAGCGGCCACTGTCCCTGATGCCACATTATCTCCCGATAACATAAATTCATCCACTATCCACATGTCTTGCTTTCGCGAAGCGACTATTATTTTTGGTGTACGCACATGATCTCGATCGAAGACTTCGCCCAAGAAGCCAACGATTGGTTTGCAAAAAACACGCCGCGTGATGTTGGCTTCATGATGCCATTGACCTTCATGGAGGTAGGCACAGATCAGCAATTTCAATTCCTACGAGATTGGCAGCGCCAAGTGTATGAGGCTGGGTATTTAGGCGCAGCTTGGCCGTCTGAATATGGCGGCGGCGGATTAACTGACGCTCACCAAGCTGTCGCGACAAAGGCGATGCGCAAATATGACGCGCCCATCATGATGAATACGATTGGCCTGAGTTGGGCGGGGCCTTTGATCCTCGATATTGGAACTGAGGAGCATAAGCAAAAATACATCAAAGGCATTTTGTCGGCAGATGATATTTGGTGTCAGGGTTTCTCTGAACCAGAGCATGGGTCTGATCTTGGCAATGCGCAATTGCGAGCTGTCCGAGAGGGCGATGAGTATGTTCTCAACGGGTCAAAAATCTGGACGACGCATGGTCACTTCGGGAAATACATGATCTTGCTTGCGCGGACCAATCCAGAGGCTGCCAATAAATATGCAGGCTTGTCCTTTATTTTGACCCCGATGAATGTGCCTGGCGTTGAAACACGAAAGATCAAAAAACTTACGGGTGAGCATGGTTTCACCCAGACCTTTTTCACCGACGCACGCATTCCAACAGAGGGCTTGATGGGCGGCGAAGGGCAGGGGTGGAAGATTGCTATGCAGACGCTGGAATATGAGCGCGGGGCACGCGGCGGGCAGGCAGGC
Organism: uncultured Caulobacterales bacterium; assembly: GCA_938009235.1. Lineage (GTDB taxonomy): Bacteria > Pseudomonadota > Alphaproteobacteria > Caulobacterales > Maricaulaceae > Litorimonas. Next base: position 15,115 of record CALLIK010000015.1, on the reverse strand, counting down.
GGTTATTCAATAACCGAGCCAGACCCCTTAGAAATTTTGAACTTGGCCCGCGAAACGGGACAGATAGATGACCCTGTCGTGAGGGATGATTTGCTCGATTATATCATTGATGCCCAAGCTCTGAACTTGAATAAACGGCGCGCCAAAATCGCTCCACTTATGCGGGACCATCCAGCGGGTCTTCCGTTGATGAATAAATTGGTGGCGACTGAATTTGCTCGTGAAATTAATCAATATGCGTTGACCCTGCAGGGGACACGCGGAGCTTATTATGTTGATGAGCCAAATGCCGTCGATAAAGGGTTATGGCACCGCTCTTATTTAAACGCATTCTCCGCAACGATTGGTGGCGGCACGTCGCAAATTCAACGCAATATTATTGCCGAGCACGTGCTCGGATTACCTAAGAGCTATTGATGTCCTTTGATCCTCACGCTTTAGGTAGCCTCGGTATTACCGAGGAACAGGTCGACCTCATGGATGTGGCAGAGACTTTCTGCCGCGATAAATGCGACATGGCAAAAGTGCGCGCGCATATAAATGTGACGCGTGGTTTTGACAGTGAAGACTGGCAAGCACTTTCGGCGCTGGGATGGTTGGGCATTGCAATCCCAGAGGCGCATGGCGGCGTTGGATTGTCATTGACGGAGGTCGTGCCGGTTGTTGAACAAATGGGCCGCCGTATGATGGCGACTCCCTTTATTCCAACGACCGTGACAGCCCAGGCCTTGCTTGTGGGAGGGACAACTCTTCAAAAAGACATGTATCTTGCGAAAATTGCAAACAGGTCCATTGCGACGCTCGCACTGTCTGAAATGAATGGAGCCTATGACCTCACTCAAATCGAAGCGATTGCAGATTTAGAGCCTGATGGATACAGATTGTCTGGAACGAAGATTTTGGTTCAAAATTTAGATGCCGCAGACTTAATTGTCATAAGTGCTAAATTGGATGGGGAGGTTACTCTTTTCGTTGTCGACGCTGACCTTATTCCCGAAACGGCCCGCCGCCGTGAAAAAATTATTGATGAAACCAAGCGGAGTTATGAGCTGTCTCTCGACGGTTTAATTCTGCCCGTAACGGCTTTGATGGCCTCAGATAAGGTCGCCGCAACATTGGCACATATTGAACTTTGCGCCAACTTACTTGGAAGTGCGGAGCAAGTCGGTGCGGCTAAATCCTGTATTGAATATACGGTCGAGTACCTCAGAACACGTAAGCAATTTGGGAAGTTGATCGGGTCTTATCAGGCTCTAAAACATCCAACTGTGGATGCCTATATTGGCTATGAAAAAGCGCGCTCACTTCTCTATGCCGCTGCCCATAGTTTTGATGAACAGGGCAAGGGGGAAATTGCGACACGTATGGCGACAGTCGCCGCAGGTCGCGCATTATCATTTGCGGCTGATCGCTCTATCCAATTCCACGGAGGATTTGGGTTTACCTATGACTGCGACGCACAGCTTTATCGACGTCTTGCGATTTTCAATGATAGTCAGTTCGGTGATATCAGGTGGCAAAAATCAAAGCTTGCGGCGCTTTTATTTAACTAGCCTGCGGCAAGGCATGTTCATTCAAATGTGAAAGGCCGAGTTGCCGTTGTCAAACCCGATAATGTCGTTAGGGTTCATGCATGACATCAAAACCTCAGACTGACCGCGCACCTTCTATCCCTCGTGATAAAGATAATAATTTCACCGAGTCGGCTATTCAGGCGCGTCATGACTTTATTCATGACAAGACAGGCGTGACGGCAAAACATATCGCCCATACGAGTCAGGACCCTGCGCAATTGTCGGGTAATCTAGAAAATCCAATTGGCACAGCGCAAGTGCCTCTGGGTTTGGCGGGGCCTTTACGCGTCAACGGTCAACAGGCCAAAGGTGATTTCTATGTCCCGCTCGCGACGACAGAAGGCACTTTGGTTGCCAGTTATTCTCGGGGGATGCGGATTATCTCAGAGGCGGGCGGTGTTAAAACCACTGTCGTTGAACGCTTCATGCAGCGCGCGCCTGTGTTTCATTTCGCGGATGCGCGTGAAGCTTGCGCCTTTGCAGATTGGTTTAAAGCTAACCTTGCGGATATTCGCGTTGCTGCCGAAGCGACCACGAGTACGGGGCATTTGTCTCACGTGGAACATTATACCATCGCCAAAATGCACTACACGCGGTTCAATTATACGACAGGTGATGCCGCCGGTCAGAACATGTGCGGCAAAGCGACGGACGCGGCCTGTAAATGGATCATGGCGAATTATACCGCCAGCCCGCTACGCTACACGCTCTCAGGCGCTATCGATACGGACAAGAAGCACAGCCAGTTGAACACGATACATTCACGCGGCGCGCGGGTTGTAGCGGAAGTCACATTGCCTCGCGATCTAATGCTGAAAATGACGCGGTGCGATACGAAAGACCTCTATCGTGCGCGGCAGGTAAGTACGCTCGGCGGCTTACATGCTGGGACAACGAATAATGGATTACATGCGGCGAATGCCTTGGCGGCTATATTTATCGCGACAGGTCAGGATGCGGCGAATGTTGCGGAAAGCCAAGCCGGGTTGACCTATGTTGAGTTGCTAGAGAATGGAGACTTATATTGGTCGATTACGTTGCCGTCGCTTATTGTTGCGACATATGGCGGCGGAACGGGATTAGCGACGCAGCGCGAATGTCTGGAGATGCTAGATTGCTACGGCTCGGGTAAGATTGAAAAATTCTGCGAGATCGTGGCGGGTACGGTTTTGGCGGGCGAGATTAGCCTCTCAACGGCGGTTGTATCTGATGAATGGGTCGGCAGTCATGATGCCCATGGCCGCAATAGGCCTTGATTTATAACCTCGAAGGCCAGTCAAGAATATGTGAGGCGCGTGCCGTTGTTTTATGTGTTACTAAGCTGATATGACCGAAGCCCAAATTAGACTTTCTATTTTCCTTGGCATGTTGATTTTGATGGGCGCGATGGAAGCTCTGTTTCCGGCTCGCGACCGTGTTCAAACGCGTACGCGCCGTTGGTCGACAAACCTTGGCCTTGTTGTCATTGATACGTTGACCATTCGCTACTTATTTCCAGTGATTGCTGTGGGTGCAGCACTTTGGGCCGACAGCCGTGGTTTTGGCCTTTTTAATGTTCTCGCGTTTCCTGTTTGGGTCAAAGTGACCTTCGCGGTCGTGATCCTTGATATGATGATATATTGGCAGCATGTTGCGTTTCACAAAATTCCAGTTTTATGGCGTTTGCACAAAGTTCATCATGCGGACCGTGATTTGGATGCGAGCTCTGGTTTGAGATTTCATCCTGTCGAGATTGTTGTATCGATGGTCTATAAAATAGTGATTGTTGTCGCGCTTGGCGCACCAATTCTCGCCGTGATTATTTTTGAAATTATACTCAACGCCTGCGCAATATTTAATCATGCGAATGTTCGCTTGCCGCAGTGGCTTGAGCGCATCTTAAGGCGGGTCATTGTGACGCCTGCGCTTCATCGCATCCACCATTCGATTGTGCCGCGCGAAACGAACTCCAATTATGGGTTTTCCGTTATCTGGTGGGATCAAATTTTTAGATCATTCACGGCTCAGCCAAAAGGTGACTTAGTTTTAGGCTTAAAGGAATATCAAGATGATGCGCCGTCTGGCCTGATGTGGAGTCTGCTTACTCCGTTTCGAAAACGCTAGACCACAGACAGCTAGGCGCTCTAAGAAACCTCACTTAAATTTCATCCGCCTGAGAGCTGCCAAACCTTGCATTCAGCAGGTGGCTTAGGCAGGGGACGTATATGAGTGCTAAACGAAATTTAAAAATTGTAACCATCGGCGCGGGCTATGTCGGTTTGGTGACGGGCGTTTGTTTTTCTGACTTCGGTTATAACGTCACCTGCGTCGACAAAGATGCACGAAAAGTTGAACAGCTCAAGCGTGGAGAACTTCCTATATTTGAGGAAGGTCTAGAAACGCTAGTTGCGCGGAATACTCGCGCGGGACGTTTGAGCTTCACGACTGATCTTGCAGATGTCGCAGCAGAGGCGGATGTTGTCTTCATTGGTGTCGGAACCCCCCCCGCAGAAGATGGATCAGCAGATTTGCGCTATGTGATGGCTGCCGTGAAAGAACTTGCGCCTTTGTTAAAAGGGTTCACCGTTATTGCTATTAAGTCGACTGTGCCTGTTGGTACTGGCGATCAGGTCGAGGCCTTGATGCGCGAGACTGCGCCGAATGCAGAATTTGCCGTCGTCTCTAATCCTGAATTCTTACGCGAAGGGGCTGCGATTGCAGATTTCAAAAACCCTGACCGCGTTATTATCGGGACAACAGACGAGCGCGCTAAGGATGTCATGGCGCGATTATATCGCCCCTTCTCGGCGCTGGGTCCGCCAACGGTCTTTACAGATCGCCGAACCTCTGAGCTTTTAAAATATGCTGCGAATGCCTATCTTGCGACGAAAATCAGCTTCATCAATGAAATTGCTGATTTGTGCGAAGCTGTCGGCGCTAATGTCACTGATGTGGCATTTGGCATGGGATTAGATCAGCGCATTGGAGCAAAATACCTTGCCCCAGGTCCAGGTTATGGCGGCTCTTGTTTTCCGAAAGATACGCGGGCCCTTTTAGATATTGCCAAAAAAGCAGGTGTGAATTCGAGAATTGTAGAGCAAGTCGTGAATGTAAACGAAGCCCGCAAAACGGCGATGGCTAAAAAAGTTATAAAATTATGCGGAGGCTCTGTTGAGGGTTTGTCCGTCGCGGTTTTAGGGTTGGCGTTTAAGCCTGATACTGATGATGTGCGTGATACGCCCGCTTTTCCAATCATCGAGACTTTGCAAAAAGCAGGTGCGATAATTAGCGCCTATGATCCTGAAGCGATGGAGGAGTCGCGCGCGTTTCTCTCGGATGTGACTTATTGCAAGGATGCCTATGATTGCGTCCGTGGGGCCGATGTTGCTGTGCTTGCGACAGAGTGGAAGCAGTTCCGCGATCTCGATTTCAACTATATGGGGGACATAATGTCCGCCAAGCGTTTTGTCGATTTGCGCAATGTATATACGCCGCACGCTGTGCGGGAGCATGGATTCGAATATGTAAGTATCGGACGAGGTTGATATTCTTTAAAAACTAATCAAATTGTGACGAATTTCCAAAAGTCCTTATTGAAAAGCGATAATAACCTCCCTACGTATAATGGAAGAAAAAGACGTAAGAGGGAGAGATATAAGCATGTCCACATTTGAAACACAGATAGAAAAATCCAAACAAGAAGTTGCTGTAGCGCAAAGTAAAATTGCTGAATTATCAGCCCGCATTGATACGGCTCGCGCCAAGATGAGTCAGGGAACTGACATTTCAATGGATATTGAAAACGCATCCTTAGATGACGTTCATGCGCATTCCGATTTGATGAATGCGAATATCGCAGAACTCATTATGGGCCTCGATGATGTTACGGCTGGATTTTCGAAAGACTTTGATGGTTTGAGATCAAAGACGGGTTGGGAAAAATTCGTTGGTATTTTCTCTAAACAACGTGCGGAGAGTCTGCGGTCCGAGCGTGTACGTGCGGCCTCCATTGAGGATAAGCTGCAGGACTTGATCGCAAAGTCGAATACGATCCAAGCGATGTTACAAGAGCAGCTCAATGAGCTAGGCCATCACAAAAACCAAGTCGAAGGCAACTTAGAGAAAACACTGGTAGACCGCGAAGCGGCCGTGACAATTTTGGAAGAGATTAAAGCTGAAATCACGGCGTTGGACCCGCAACTGATTGAGCTTGAAAATAAACTCGCTGTCGTGACGGCTCCGAAAGAGCGTGCGCAGCTTGAGGCTCAACTGGCTAAGTTGAATGCACGTCACAATGAATTGGCGCAACTGGAGCAGGTCAAACTTTCAGAGAGCCAGACGCTAGAGCGTTACATTGAGAAGGGTAAGACTTGGATGGACTCGCTCCAAAATCAAATCGCAACCCAGATGGTTCTACTGAACAAATTGTCGACAGATACTAAACAACGCGTCGTGCTTTACGATGCGCTGTCGAAATCCTTGAAAACGGCGCAACAGCAAGATGTTGCACATAAGATCAATGAGATCGGCGTCGCTACTGACAAAGAGGCGCAAGTTGCGATGGCGGCAATTGGTGCGGCGACAAATAGTAAAATGGCGGAGATGATGGAATCTCACGAAGAGCACATTGTGTTCGCGCGCAAGGTTCTGGAAGAAAAAGCCAAAGCGGACGAGCGTTTTGCGCGCCGCTTTGAGAAGATCGTCGAAAAACACGACGCGAACTCATATGGTGAAGACTCATTAGGCGCGCCAACTGGAGGCACGTCCTAAGGTGGACTTATCCTATACGCACCGCGTGCTAGATAGTGCGCGGGCGACACGGCGTTATTTTGCCAAGTTTGAAAAAATCATGGCTCACCTTGGATCTGTTGCAACGCTCTCTGTAGGTGAGGGTGTGATCAGCGAAGCCGAAGGCGATATTCTTGGCTCGTATTTGCGGGATTTGAACAACAGCTTCACTGCGCTGTCGTATAAATATTTGATGACCAACCGAGCGCCAGACTCGGGGAAGATGAGCATTGATAAAACAGAGTCTGGTTTTCCAGTTTTCTCTGAAATCATGCAGCTCGCGGCGGATAGCACGCAGGCAAAAAAACATCTGAAGTCTTTGCCTGAACAAGAGCGCCTCAAAAAAGATATGATCAACCATATCCTGACGGAACGTTCTGCGCCGACAACGCTGCAATATGCGCTGGCGCAGCGGATTTACTACGAGACCTTGGTCAAAGAGTCATTGTTCCTGTCGCAGAACCATCCTCAAATCGTGTGGGTGGGTAAGGATTTGGAACGCCGTAAGCGCCGTTATATTATCCATTGGGCGTCTTATGATTCCAAGACGAATATCCCCGTCGTTTATTTGATGGTGGTGGATGATACGGCGTCACGTGCGTTGCCGAATGATGAGAGACGCTGGCCGCGCGTGCAGGATGCGCTCATGGCGCAAGCTTTGTCAGAATTGAAACTCCTGACGATTGCCAAAGGGTTCGACGAAGACTTTGACGGATTACACCCAAAGAGCCTACGGCGGTTCCATCTGGGGCCCATGCATAGCCACGCCTTTACAGAACAACACGGACCTATTCGTGATGTTCTCGCGAGTGCCGTTGGCGAAGAAGGTTCGGATTGGGCGTTGGCGTGGACTGTGGAAACGTTGATTTCTGACGGTCAGAAATGGAAAAAAGTGGGGATATTCAAACAAGCCCCGCGTGAAGTTTATAAGCTCGATGCTTTTAACCTGACGGGTAAAACGGATGGTCTCACCGACATCACTCGCGCGCTTATCCTGCCCCATCGCGCCTTTCAGGTGATGGAAGAAAAACACGCCGCTGATTTCAACGGTGTCCGAAAATATGTTGTTGGCCAAAACGCCAAAATTTTAAGTTACTCATAGAGTAAATCTGGAGAGGAAATTAAATGTCTAACACCTCTGATCTTATGGAAATCAAAGAAACTGCGATTCGGGAAAAAGTCCCTGCGGCGCAATCCCTATTGGATGGGTTTGATCACACGCCACGCCTCGCGAAGCCGAAAGACATCGCAGCGGTGGCTGCCAAATCCCCAGGCGTTGGCACAACACGCCGGCGGTTCCGCTCGACCACGCCTGGGCTTGTGACGGCCTCTACCGCGCGCGCCGAAGGTGTGAATATTATTGCTCGTGTCGAAGCGACGGATTCTGATGACGCGCTGATGAGCCCCGTTCAAGCGGGCGTTTTACACGGCCTGCGCCGCGCGCTCGCGACAGCTCTAACGGTTGTCGATCAATATTCAGACGCGACGGGATTGTCCGCGCTGATGAAGGCGAATTTGCAAGGTAAATTGCCAAGTTCAAAACAAACCGAGTTCAACGAAGGCCTCGCGGCCAGTTCTGTGATCGCCATGCATGTCTTTGCGAATATGGCGAGCTTCTTGCTGTCCTCCATGCACGAAACATCTGAGCTCTCAGTTGACGTTGGGGATGTCGAAGAAGTCTTGACCGATAACCCGCAACTCGCGCTAACAGGTGTGCTTTGGGAGTTGGATCAAGACCTCGCCGTTTTCGCCGATAGCGACGATAAGCTGATACCAACGGTCACGGCGTTCCTCGAACAGCTCATGGAGAAATCCTCACAGCGGGCGGCGAACTTGCCGCGCATAGAGGCGTTCACATCTGTGGCGTATCGCGTCGAAGAGGATGATTTTGAAATTCGCGGCTTCGAAGCGTCTTCCCGCGCAAAATCGACCAAACTCACCATGACGTTCAAAAAACCGAACGAAGTCGTCGGCAACCACATCGCAAAATACCAAGCGATGAAATTGTCGAAAATGCTGATGGCTTATGACTTTGATCGCAAGCTAAATCCATTCGCGGACCTTGGCGGGTTCATCTTTACCTTTATGGGCGATGGCGCGCCGGGGACGGGTAAGACAACCCTCATCCAAATGATGGCAGGTATCGTGAATGACTATTGCAACAATGCAGGATATCCCTTCCGCTACGCCAATCTCAGCACCGATAGTATCGACAGCTATCAGGGAAAATCGGCTCAGAACGCGAAAGCCTTCATCCAACAAATCATCGACCCTAACGTCATTGGCTTTGGTACGATTGACGATATTGACCAACTCGCAGGCAAACGCGGCGACCGTCAATCTTCGGCGGGCCAGTTAGAAATCACCGCCGTCTTGATGGAGAGTTTTGCGGGCGCAAATACCGTTGTGCGCGGGAACTGTACCTTCGGCATGTTCTCGAACTATCCAGAAAACGTCGATGATGCGCTACGCCAACGCGCGGCGGCGCGCTTCCTTGTCGATGGTCCACAAAGCCGCGACGACTATATTGATATCCTGCATTTGTTGATGGGCAAGAACCACGACATTCCAGTCGGGGATCACGAATTGTTCGCCGCACAGCAAATCAAAAAAGCGGTGTCGGCCAGTTACGCTTCCTATGCGCGGCCAAAAGAAGAAGGCCTCGAAGTCGTCTTTGATGCCGTAACTAAATCTATCGGCAAGCTCGACACGATTACGAAACTCGGAACCTATCTCAAAGGTATTCAAGAAGCTGACCCGCGTTTTACAGGCCGCGCGATTAAGAACATCACTGACGCTGTTAAAGTCCGCGCGATGGACTTTGAGCTGCCAGATGAGTGGATGGAAAATACAGAGCTATTCCTAGAGAAAGACTACAACACGAAACGTAATATGATTGCGGACCTGTCGTCGGAAATTACGGTCGATATGGTCATCCAAGAAATCAACCGCTACGCAGATTCCGAATTCCGCTACGCTGATAAATCGGACGAAATCGCGATTGAAAACATGGTCCGCGACTTTGGCCGAAACGAAGAAGCGAAGCGTCGCTATTTGGCGAGTAAAACGTAATGTTTTCTGAGCAACAGATAGCCTTTTTAAACATGCTGAAGGTGGCTGGAATTTCATTTCATGCGTCGATGCCTACAATGGGTGGATATCGCGACACCTTCATCCCTCCTCATGAGCTTAGCGAGTTTATTGAAGATCAGTTCGAGTGGGTCGCCAAGAAGAATGGTGTTGCGAGAGAGGATTATATACGTTGGTTGGATACGGGGGGCGCCCCTCAATGTGGTCAGATTTTGAAGAACGGAAATAGATGTAAGAATCTGATTAGTGGTCACGTCCAACGTTCGTTGAATGACTGGCTTCAAGAAGATGCTGGTTTGTGCGCTGTTCATGGAGGCGAGCCAAGCTCGAATAAACCTAGATGATGCGTCTCGTCAAAGCGGGTCTCATGTTTGGGAACCTTTATGAGGTGTCTTCGCCTGCGCTTGTGGAGCGGTATAATCGCGCACTGGAGCATTTGATTGGCAAGCGCACAGAGTTGACCGAGTTCCACATTGATATTGTGGGCGCGTCGCCAGAAATTGCGCATGAGTTAAATGATGAGCTGTATCTAAACCCGCATGGCGCGAACCAGATGTTCATTCTCCTCTCGACGGATCAGAAAACCGCGCCGCTGCTGAATTCACAATTCTCAACGTCGCGCCATATCCTGCGGCAATATATCGAAGAGAATGAAGATCAGCTTTTCGCGTTAACGGCGCGCGAAGCCGTGGCGGGCGAGTTGATGAACTCCGTGTTCAAACTCAGTGAGCCTGCGGATTTGCTCGACCTTAATCGCATCGAAATTTCAGCCGACACAACCCAAGCTCATGTCGCGGAAGCCGAAGAACTCAGCAGTCATATTGACCGTTTCATGGCGGATGATGATGCGTGGTGGGATGATGTTCTGATTGCAGAAATGATCGAGTTGGCGAAACGCACAGGCAATATTCAGCGCAATCCCGTGAAGCTCGAAAGCCAAGTCTATCAACAAGGCAATTATTTTTCGTCGCATTTCGGCGGGGTTTATGTGTTCCGTGATGCGAATACGCCAACGGTAGTGGCCCGCGAACATGTGGCTGGCTTGACCGATATTGATATTGATCAAGTACTGACCTTTGATGATCGTGAAGGCATTGCCAATTGGTTGCGCGATGAAAATTTGAGCCAGTTGATTGTTCAAAAACCGAGCCAAGATAGTGCGCTGATTATTCGTCAGAAAATGGATTTCATAGTGGTCTCTACTGCGGCGGATGAAGAGCATGACCTGTCGGGTCTCTCGCGTCAGAATATGCGCAGCTTAGAGCGCCGCTATGCCAATCAACTGCCGCCTGAATTTACGGGCCTAATGGAAGTTTGGCGCTGGGCGTCATTGGGTGGCCGTGTGCCGCGTTTGGGGCCTGCACATCCTGCGTTCTTTTACGCACTGCGCGGATCACAAGGCAAACATCGTGACCTCGTGAACATGTTGCTCTCGGACCTTTCACGTCTAGATTTCAGGCAGCTCTTTATTTGTCACAAGTCTGTCTTCTATGAGGATTATGCCAAGTGGTCGGATCAGAAGAAAGACTTTGTCGTGCGCTTCCTCTCGCAGGAATATGCGATGGACAAAGAAGGTGCGCGTGAAGCTTTGTTTGGTGAAGAACCTAGCATGGACGACGTGGTTCCAAAACCAGTTAAGGCGCAAGGTAAGCCAAGCATGACCCGCATTGTCGATAATGAACTTTTCGAAGTTGATATCGAAACAGGGCGGACCAAGCCGATTGAAGGCACGAAACCTTACATTAGTCCTTGGGGTGTACCTGTGAAAAAATCGAGACAGAAAGGCAAAAAACGGAGGTAGACTATGTTCGCAATTATTCGAAACTTTGTAATTATATTTATCTTGCTCAGCATCGCCTTTGCGATTTTGAGTTTCACGGCGCGTGTGCGGCAACGCGTCAATTTGGAATCAGAATATAAGACACAATCCAAACTGCGCCAGACCACCGAAGAAAAAGACGTTTTTATTGCGCGCGGCATGAAACGTTATGCTCGATCATATAAACCGAAACTGATATTAGGGGTCTATATTATTCCTGGTGTCATCATGTGTGTTTTGATCTATCTTGCGCAATATACTTGAGGGTACGATTATGAAATTTGCAAAACATCTCCCAGCTATTTTCCTGTTTATATTTGGCGCTGTCTTCCTGAACTACTTTCTGCCGCAAAATGATGTTGTGCAGATCGTCGGTGTGGACATGAAGCGCGTTGATATTGATTCCGACGACCCGTTTTGGGACAAAGGAGATATTGGCACAAATGAGGGCGCGACCCGTGACGTCCGTTTTATCAATACTGAAACGCCAAAGGGAAAGACGCGTGTTTACAGAAATGAAGATACGGGTTGGGGGTTTCCGCCTTACTTTAAATTTAACAGTAGTGATGTAACCGCACAGGCGCAGGCCTTGGCGAAAGATGACGAGCAATGGGTCGCTGTGCGCCATTATGGTTGGCGTATCCGCATGTTTTCTATTTTCCCGAATGCGACATCTATGAAACGTGTTGCGGGGCCTGACGCCTCTATTTTTCCATTTTTCAATATTGTCTTTATCGGATTACTTTTGCTGATCTGGTTCCTGCTCTGGCGCACGATCCGTCGTTGGAAAGCCAAGCGGATCGATCCGACACTCGACAAGGTTGGAGATTCTATTGGTGATGCCGCGAAGGAGGTCAGTGACAGCGTTGGTGAGGGCAGTGCCAAAGCGCGTGGGTTCTGGAAGAAATTATTTGGCTCAAAATCTAAATAATTAGCGACGTAGGGCAGCTTTCCTGCGTGCCCATTTATCGGACAGAACAACGCCTGCGAATAAAATAACTACCGAGAGGGCGGCGACAAGACCGCCCCACATCCAATGCGGTCCACCGAGAATGTCCGAAAGCGCACCTGCATCAGAGCGGTAGAGTGATCCTGCGATTTCCGCGTTCCCAATGAAGAAATATCCAAATCCCGTCAGCGCATTTAGACACAGTCCTATGGCAATGATGTGCGAGATATACAGGACAGCTTGGTTTGGAACTTTCCAAGCAATTGCAGCCAATATTATCGTACCGCCGCCCAAAGCTAAACGGGTGAAGCTATCAGCAGCCCAAATTTGTGACATAGTCAATAATAGGGCCAAGACGACGATTGCCACGCGATACCAATTCAACGCGCGTGTGAAAATGATCATAAGAACCCCTAGAAGGCTCGGCCCTAAAAGTCCCAAAACGAGAACCATGGTTCGTTGAAAATCATTAGTCGTTGCGGTGAGTGCGAGCCCCGAAAAGTTCGGAAAAACTGTGAGCTCTTTAAACGTCCCGCCTGTAAAGACGGCCCCTAAACCGTGTCCTAATTCATGTGCCCATGTTGAGATAAACATGATCGGCGTCCGCATTAGCGGCACTTGCAACAACATCCACACAATGAAGCACAGGCCCCAAAACTGCGTGGCGGGGAGGCGTGTTGGGAGTGGTTTAATATTCTTGAATTTGATCACGGACATATATCTAATGTGAGGCCTGAACGGCGTCCTCGCAAGCCTGTTTACGGAGACGCATGATGATAATTTACACGTGTTGCATTCCGCATGATTGATCTCGATTTTACATTCACAGCCGAGCTGTGGGAGTGGCAAGGCAAGGGCAGTTGGGTCTTTGTCACGCTTCCTGCGGACTTAAGTGCCGACATCAAACATTTCACGCGTCACCTCCCGCGCGGTTTTGGATCAGTCCGTGTGGCCGTGAGCGTTGGCGCGACCACATGGAAGACGTCTGTTTTCCCACACAAGGAGCAGGGCGGATATATCTTGCCCATCAAGAAAGCCGTCCGCACCGCAGAGGCACTCACGATTGGCGATACAGTCGATTTCGCCATTAGCGTGGAAATCTAACTGCGATCGTTTTTGGATAACTCAAATCTTTCTGTGGCCTTTCTGCCAAATGCCATTGCAACGAATCTCAGACTCACCTGATGGGATACACATGAGCGCGATAGATATACACCCAGTCAGTTTCGATCTTTGGACAACCGACAAAGCTGCCTTCGTCAAAGCCTTCGGCGAGAGCTTTGCCGAGATTGGTTTTGCGATCGTGTCTGACCACACCATCCCAACACAGACCATGGCGCGCGCCGCCGCCGAGACGAAAGCCTTCTTTGCGCAGGCCGCGTCGACCAAGGCCAAATACGCCGACCCAGAGAATGGGCATCAACGCGGCTATTCTCCGATTGGGACGGAAAACGCTAAGGGTCGAACTGTCGCAGACCTCAAAGAATTCTGGCACACGGGCCGTGACCTCCCCGAAGACAGTCCTTATCGCGCGACTATGAAAGCCACGCCGCAGGTCGAAGAACAACCTGATTTCAATGCCGCCACATCGGAACTTTTCGACGCCCTTGATAGTTTTGGCACAGATATTCTGCGCGCCATTGCCCTGCACTTGGGATTGGAAGAGACGTATTTTGACTACAAGGTCAATCACGGCAACTCCATCCTGCGCCTCTTGCATTACCCGCCCCAAGACACCTCTCCGCCGCAGGACGCTGAACGCGCAGCAGCCCATGAAGACATCAACTTGATCACGCTCTTGCTCGGCGCAGAGGAAGCGGGATTGCAGGCCCAACACCGCAATGGCGATTGGATCGACATTAATGCGCCCGAAGGCGCAGTCGTCATCAATGCGGGCGATATGCTGCAACGGCTGACGGCGTGGCATATCCCCTCGACGACGCATCGCGTGACGAACCCGTCTGCGGCCCGCGCGAAATTTCCACGCTATGCGGCTCCGTTTTTTCTGCATCCGAACAATGACTTTTTGATAGACCCTTTGCCTGAGTATGTGGCGAAGACGGGCAAGGTCGAAGCGCCGATACTGGCAGGCGATTATCTAAATGAACGTCTCCGCGAAATTGGGCTTTTGAAGACGTAAAGCTGAGAGCCAGACATGCGTCCGATACAACTGCCCATCATCCATTTCTGGGAGGGTCAGCAAATGAGACGTACTAAATAATTAGGACTGTCCGCGTGGTGATATTCGCGATGGAATACCGAATAGAATGTTTTGTTTTACGCAAATATCGTGGACTGGGGTGTAAGGCCAATCCAACGACCACGCGGCAGCGGTTTTTGACGAAGCGGCCCATCTGTCCCTACAGTTTGGCCATTAGACCTAGTAGTCGGCTCTCACTTCAAAAGGCCCGGCACAAATCACGCTCTCACACGTAACCGCTCAACCCCACCGTCTCTCGGTACGGCAGATGAGCTCTACCTGTCCCGTGTCCGAAAGAACGCCCTTAGAATGCCACAGATTTTGAATACGGGGAGTGTTCTCTGAATTTTTCAATCAACACACTGAAATCATGTGAGAGTTGGATTTTGAAAACAGGGACGGGTTTGGTTTAAGGCAAGGCGCGGGCAGATAAGGGATGTAATATATCACCCAAATAAAGTCACTGCGCTCAGCTCTTAATCCACAAGCACAACTCATAGCGTTAAATACTATGTTTACCTTTTTAAAAGATTGTACTCAGGAAACGGGATTAAAAGGAAGGGACTCCTTTGCAGTGCGGTTTCAATCGGTCATCGCAACACATTGGCCAAATCGCTCGGCCGGTGTTTCATATTCGAGGGTCTTTCTGGGACGCTCGTTAAGGGATCTTGCTACCGCATTCAACTTGGCTTGGCTATGGACAGATAGATCCGTGC
>CALLIK010000014.1 GCA_938009235.1 uncultured Caulobacterales bacterium | reverse complement strand
CACGAACTAGGTCTAATGGCCAAACTGTAGGGACAGATGGGCCGCTTCGTCAAAAACCGCTGCCGCAGTGTTATCACTTGCGTAAAACAAAACTCTTATATTCGGTATTCCGTCGTGGGTGCCGACACTGCGGGCAGTCCCATTATTTCGGGCGCTGTGCGCCCTTTGGCGGTTCGCCGCCGGCCAACCCGAACCGCGTTTATCCTTTGATAGACGCAGTTGTGCTGACTCCTCGATGGACAGCTAGCGTTTCCGCT
The DNA here is from genome assembly GCA_938009235.1 of uncultured Caulobacterales bacterium. Lineage (GTDB taxonomy): Bacteria > Pseudomonadota > Alphaproteobacteria > Caulobacterales > Maricaulaceae > Litorimonas. The sequence goes on along the minus strand of CALLIK010000014.1, from coordinate 55,486 downwards.
TGGGTGGCCGATGCGTTACCGCAGTGACCCAGTAGGCGAACCTAGTGTTCTGGCTCTTTTTTCTTCGGCTTCCAATAATCGCGGCGGCAGCGTTGGCCTAGGCGCGCGAGGAGTTCGTAATTGATTGTGCCTGCGCTGTCGGCTTCGGCTTCTAGATGATTGCCGAGGAAGATCACGACGCCGCCGACTTCGACGGACAAGTTCGCGTCCGTTGCGTCGATCATAGTCAGGTCCATGCTAACGCGGCCCACGATTTTGACTTCCTCGTCATGCAGGATCGCGGTGCCATTATTGCTCTGGCTGACAGGGACACCGTCGGCATAGCCTGCGCCGACAATGGCGACGCGCATATCACGCGGGGCGACATAGGAGCCATTATAACCAATCGACTCGCCCGCCTTGACCCATTTCACTTGAAGGATGGGCGCCATAAGTGTGGCGACGGGGCGGCCGATTTCGTCTTGCGGGTTATTCGTCGCGACGCCGCCGTAAAGACCAATGCCCGGACGGACCATTTGGAAGTGATACGGCTTGCCGAGGTAAATGCCGGCTGTGTTCGCAAGAGAGAGCGGCGTGAGGGGCAGCTGCGCGGCGGCTTTACGGAAGCGTTGCAACTGCGTCTTGTTCATTGGGTTCTCTGCGTCGGACGCGCAGGCGAGGTGGCTCATGACCCATTCTGGATTGAGCGCGGCCCACATGGACTTATCGCGGCCCATTTCGACGACGTCGTCAAAGCTCAGGCCGAGACGGTTCATGCCTGTGTCGATATGGATGGCCGTATAGGGCGGCTCATTAATGCTGCGGGCGACATCTGCCCAATAGCGGGCTTGTTCGAGGGAGTTGATGACGGGTTTCAGCTTCGCGCCGAGAAGGACGCCTTTGTCGCGCGGCGCTGGGCCATTGAGGACATAGATCGCCGCATTAGGGCCAACGCCGTCGCGGAGCATTTTGCCTTCGCCAGCGGTGGCCACGAAAAAGATGCGGCAACCTGCGCCGTAAAGCGTTTTGGCGACAGGGACTGCGCCGAGGCCATATGCGTCAGCCTTGACGCAAGCGCCAATTTTGGCCGCGCCGACTTTCAGTTTCAGCGCGTCATAATTGACGCGAATTTGAGGGAGGTCGACACGCAAAGTCGGTCGAGTGGAATAGCTAGGCTGGTATGGTGCAAAGGACATGCGCGCCCGTTAGACGGTTTTGCCGAGGAAGGGAACCAAACACTACGGCGCGCGACTCATTTAGATTGTGGGGTAAGTAGATTGCAGGTCAGGTCGATTGGAAATCAGGAGATTGGGCTTGGATTAGATATACGTAAGATGAATGGAATAAACATGACAGAGTTGTCATGACGTAGAGGTCTATTGTTCAGCTTCGGTTCAATGCTGATTTACTAATGAGTAAATGCGCGCGTCCACTCCGTGAACGTAATTGCCTCCGGTGCTTTCCCCGCTGGAATGGTCGACGCAGACACTCAAAGTCCTGGCACGGACGCGAGTGACTGGCACAATGACCCACGGAATCGTGTAGCAGGGCCGTGGCCGTCCAAGGATCTCTCTCCCGCGGACGGCCCGGCTTCTGTCTTACTTAACCCGCAATATTTATATTACGACGAGGCTGTGCTGATCGCAGGAATGCGCAGAACTTGACCTGGATAGATTTTCTCTGGGTCTGACAACATTGGCTTGTTGGCTTCGAAAATCTCTGGGTAGAGTCTCCATGTTCCGTAATATGTTTTCGAAATGGCAGAGAGTGAATCGCCCGAAACAACCGTATGGAACCGTGATTCGCGGCCGCCAGTGCGAGAGCTAGATTGGTCATTCACGCCGCCAACGCCTTCGACGTTTCCGACCGCGAGGATGATTTTTTCCTTGGCTTCCTGAGTCGCGGCTTCACCTTTGATTGTGACAACGCCTTGATCATCGACCTGAATATCCATGCCCTCTGTGTCGAGGCCATAGCCTTCGACTTCTTTCTTCAATGTCTCGCTAGCATCCTTGCCTTTGAAAATTTTGCCTAAGGCTTTGCCTGCGGTTATCGCAAATGGAATCATTCCAAACATAACGTGTCCTTTAATCTGTGTCTTTCGAGTCTAGAGCTCGATGGATCCTGTGTGTCACGACGCTAAGGGATAGGCCATGAGAAAATACGCGAGAGAACGACACTACGCATAAGACATCTGCCATAAGACTTGGCCTTTCGCAGGCTTGTCGTTATAGAGCGGCGAAACACATCTCTTAAGGGCTTTTTGACATGACACTCATTCAATCAGGCATTTCCATTTTTGGCCTCAGTGTAGACCCAGCTCTTTTTGCCTTTGGTCTAATCATACTCGTCTTTGGCGGTTTGAATATCCTAGAATTCAAGCGGTTCGACTAATTGTCTTTATAACGGGTATTTATTGTGATTTCTGAATTTTTAATCCTCTTCATCGGGCTGGTCGTTTTGATCGTGGCCGGTGACATTATGGTGCGCGGCGCAGCGGCGTTGGCCAGACATTGGGGCGTCCCGTCATTGATCGTGGGTCTCACGATTGTCGCCTTTGGTACGTCAGCGCCTGAAATGGTGGTCGGTGTTCAAGCCTCCTTGACGGGAGCAGGTGATTTAGCGGCAGGTAACGTTGTTGGATCGAATATCGCGAACGTGCTTTTGGCTTTAGGTTTACCTGCGCTTATTCTCGCGATACCCACAAATATGGCAGGTGTCGCCCGCAACAGCTTTATTGCATTGTTCGCTGCGGTTCTGTTGGTCTTCCTGAGCTTTGTGCATTCACCGCTTCTAAGATGGCAGGGCGCTATCTTGTTTGCAGGTATTATCGCTTATCTCTTTTATATGTTCCGCCTCGCTAAAGCGGGCGTAGACGATCCTATTCTCGAAGAAATGACTGAAATTGACGAAGGCGAAGCTGGCCTTCCAACGAATATGCTGAAGTCGGTCGCCTTTGTGGTTGTCGGTATCATCGGCTTGATTATTGGCGGTAATTTAATTGTTACCAATGCGGTTACGATTGCTGAGGCGTTTAACGTGCCTAAGACGATCATTGGCCTGACAATCGTCGCCATCGGTACATCCTTGCCAGAGATCGCGACTGTTGTTGTCGCGACTTACCGTGGCCACCCCGAAGTGGCGATTGGTAACGTTCTTGGATCAAACGTATTTAATGTCTTTGCCGTTATGGGCGCGTCAGCTTTGGCAGGTCCGATTGGAATCGACAAGATACTGTTACGCTTCGATTTTTGGGTCATGTTGGCGTCTAGCTTGGTGCTGTTGCTCTTCGTGCTTCGCAGACAACCTATCGGTAAAAAAGCGGGCTTGGCCTTTACACTAGCTTATGCGGTCTATCTCTGCGTTGTTATATATCTGTCACCGACGGTCTAATGCAATTCGAGATCGAAAAAGACTTCCAATTTGAGGCGGCCCATTACTTTGGTCACCCTGATGCGAATGATATTTTCAAACACATACATGGTCACAGCTTCCGCGGCACTGTCACAATCATCGGTGATGCGCAGGAAGACAAAGGTTGGGTTCGTGATCTCTGGAAGATTGAGCAGATCATCAAAGAGGTTGTTACGCCGCTCGATCATTCGCTTCTCAATGAAATTGAAGGTTTAGAGCAACCCGCGCTGGAGCGTATGGCAGCTTGGATTTTCGAGCGCCTTGCCCCGAAATTACCCGGCTTAGCTTGTGTTGAGGTTGGTCGACCGAGTTGCGGCGAAAGAGCCCGCGTTCGTGCGTAGCATCCTGATCACAGGAGCAGGCGCGCGCGTTGGATCATATCTCGCGCGGGGCCTAGCGTCTGACGGTTGGCATGTTTGTATTCACTACCTCAATAGCGAAACCCGCGCCCAAGCTGTTGCGGATGACATCATTGCTGCGGGTGGATCTGCTTCAACGGTTCAAGCCGATTTGTCCGTCGTCAAAGAGGTTGATACGTTGATTGAGCGCTGCGGCCGTCCTTTGGAAGCGTTGATCAACAATGCGTCCACATTTTCGCCTGATACGGCAGAGGACTTTACCTCTCAGACATGGGATTATCACCGCGCTATCAATTTGGATGCGCCGTTGCGCTTGTCGGCTGATTTTGCCGCCCAAGCCAAGTCTGGCGGGGCTATCATCAATATGATTGACCAACGTGTCCTGAAGCCAAATCCACAATTTTTTACCTATAGCTTAGCCAAAGCGGGCCTTTATTGGGCCACTAAAACTATGGCGCAGAGTTTCGCGCCGACTGTTCGCGTAAACGGAATTGGTCCGGGGCCGACTTTAGAGAGTACGGCGCAAGCCGCGGGCGAATTTACCGCCGAAGCGAAGGCAACGTTATTGGGGGCAGGTAGCCCGCCAGACACAATTTTACACTGCGTACGCTATTTGCTTTCCGCTGAAGCTGTCACAGGGCAGATGATTGCCGTTGACGGTGGTCAACATCTTGTTTGGCAAACGCCAGACTTGTCATTCGGAGGTGCGCTATGAGCGACCGTAAAACCATGATGCAACGCTTTCGCTCGCGCAAAGCCCTTCCTGTCTCGACCCGCATTTTCGTTAAAGGCTTGATGATCCAAGCCAGTATTGGTGTTCACCCCCACGAATACGAAGCGGCGCAACCGATTATTATCGATGTTGAATTGGATATGGCGGATATGGCGTTGCCGAAAGATGACCGCTTGCACGAAACACTCGACTATAGTTTCGTCGCGGATAAATGCGAAGAACTCGCCCTAGAAGCTCACGTGCAACTCGTTGAAACATTGGCGGAACGCATTGCCGATTGGGCGCTTGCCGCTGACCCACGCGTTCAAAGTGTGGCTGTCCGTATCGCAAAACCACAAGCCCTTCTGAAAGCGGATACGGCAGGTGTTGAAGTGGTGAAAACACGTTGAACTCCAAGGGGCACTTAACGCGCAGGAAGACATTGCTTGGCTTGTCAGCTCTGGCTTTTGCGCCTCATGTCTCCGCTACAACGCAATCTATAAAAACGGCCAGAATTATAGTTTCACTTGCTGACAATGAAAACCAAAACATCGTCCCTATTAAACCTAGTCTGGGGAATGGCCAAAACCCATCGCAAAACCTCTATTGGGGTGCACTATACGGTATAAAAACACATTTTAGACGAACCGAAAATTGGTCAGTAAACCCAAAAGGCTTTATTCGTGGTACTGTATTAGATGCAGTAACGCTGTCCCACAAAGATTTCTCTGACATTCAAATAAGTGTCGAAGCTTGGGATGGAGAAAAGCAAAAGGATGCTGTTAAAGCTTATTTTTCAGAACTGAGAAATAACGTGTCGGGAGCCAACTTTGTTGGCTTTATTGGCCATAATGCGCTGATGGATACTTCTGTGCCCAATTTCCCAGTTTTACCTCTAGTTCGAGACATGAACTTAGGTAGAAAACGTAAAGGGGTCGTGATAGCTTGCAAAAGTGCTTCCTACTTTAATCCATATCATAGAAATTTGGGCGTGGAGTCTTACGTTGTTACAAACGGTTCGATGGCGCCAGAAGCCTATGTTATTGAAGGCGTATTGGAAGCTTGGTTGAACAACCTAGGTGCAATGGATGCGTCAAAAAAAGCGGCAGAAAAATACGCGGAATATCAAAAGATATCACTACGTTCAGCTGACCGCATATTTGGTATAAAATCACGATGAGCACAACACGCGGTAGTAAAAACATTCTGGGTGGAGAGCTCTTAAGCTGCTCGACTGATCCGATGACAGGCTGGTTCCGCGACGGTTGTTGTGAAACCCAAGCGAATGATCGCGGACGACATCTTGTCTGCGCTGTGATGACGGACGCGTTTTTAGCTTACTCTAAATCACGCGGAAATGATCTCTCGACGCCGCGACCTGAATATAATTTTCCGGGCCTGAAGGCGGGCGATCGTTGGTGCCTGTGTCTGGAACGTTGGAAAGAAGCGCATGCGGCAAATTGTGCACCGCAGGTCATTCTGGAAGCCACGCATCAGATCGCCTTAGAACGCGTACCGCTTGCAACGTTTGAAGCATTTGCGGTTGAGACAGACAGCGCCTAACTAGGGGCGATGACCACCGACTCGTCACATGACAAAACGGAAGACACAGCGCGTCCCGCATATGGGCCGACGTTGATTGCTAACTATGTCAAAGGCTTGCCGCATAAGCCAGGCGTCTATCGTATGTTCGATGAATTCGGGATGGTGCTCTATGTCGGGAAAGCGAAAAACCTGAAAAAGCGCGTTACCGCTTATACGGGATATGATCGCCATACGACCCGCATAAGACGGATGATCCGCGCGACAACGGCGATGGAATTTGTGATCACGGAAAGTGAAACCGAGGCGCTGATCTTGGAAGCCTCGCTGATCAAACGTCTAAAGCCGCGCTATAATATCCTCCTGCGGGACGATAAGAGCTTCCCTTATATTTTGGTCCGCAAAGATCATCCCGCCGCTCAGGTGACGAAACATCGTGGCGCACGCAAGATTAAAGGGGAGTATTATGGCCCCTTCGCGAGTGCGGGGGCAGTGAACCGAACTTTGGATACGCTGCAGCGCGCTTTTCGTCTGCGTAATTGTACGGATAGTATTTACGAGGCCCGCACACGGCCTTGTTTGCAGCACCAGATCAAGCGGTGTTCTGCGCCCTGTACGGGCGAAATTTCGCTGACGGATTACCAAGTCCTGATTGATGAGGCAGAAGGCTTCTTGAACGGCAAATCTGATGCACTGCGTCAGAAACTTCAGGCGCAAATGGAAGCCGCATCCAAGGCGTTGAAATTTGAACAAGCGGCAGAGCTTCGTGATCGCTTACAGGCGATTGCGCAGGTCCTCACAAAATCAGGCGCGGCTAACGTTAATCCGAAGACATTTTCAAATGCTGACGTGTTCGGGCTTTACACAGCAGGCGGCCAAACCTGTATTCAGGTGTTCTTCTTCCGTGCAGGGCAAAACTGGGGCACAAATTCATACTTTCCGCGTCATTCGTCAGAAGACCCTACGACTCAAGTTTTGGGCGCATTTATAGCTCAATTCTATTCTAACAAACCCATCCCACATCAGATTTTATTGTCGCATGGTGTTGAATCCTTCGATCTGTTGGTGAGTGCTCTATCCGAACGGTCAGATCGTAAGATTGAAATTTTAATCCCTCAGCGCGGCGAGAAGAAGAAAATCGTGGGGCAGGCCGTTAGAAATGCGCAAGAAGCCTTAGGCCGTAAACTGGCCGAAACAGGCGCGCAGAAGAAATTGCTCGAAGAAGTCAAAACACTCTTTGGGATGGAAAGCTTACCAAGCCGAATCGAAGTTTACGATAACAGCCATATCCAAGGCACGAATGCGATTGGGGCTTTCATTGTGGCGGGGGATGAAGGGTTTCGGAAACGCGATTACCGCACCTTCAATATTCAAGATGAGAGCATAACGCCGGGCGATGACTTCGGGATGATGCGCGAAGTGCTTCACCGCAGATTTGCGCGCTTGTCAAAGGACCCGAAACTCGAATGGCCCGATCTTGTGATTATTGATGGCGGGAAAGGGCAGCTCTCTGCTGTGACTGAAACCCTAGAGAAGTTGGGCGTTCTAGGCCGCATAACCTTAGTTGCAATTGCCAAAGGGCCAGACCGCAATGCGGGTCGAGAGACGTTCCATATGAATGGTCGCGCCCAGTTTTCATTACCTCTGCGTACGCCCGCTCTTTATTACTTACAGCGTTTACGGGACGAGGCGCATCGCTTTGCGATTGGAACGCATAGGGCCAGGCGCAAGAAATCAATGATCTCTAATCCACTGGACGGGATTGACGGCATCGGTCCAGGGCGCAAGAAAGCCCTATTGAACCACTTTGGTTCGGCGAAGGCGGTCAAGGGAGCCACAGTCGACGATTTGTCGTCGGTAGAGGGTGTTAGCCAAAAGCTTGCGCAAACGATACATGACTACTTCCAAGAGTGAGATGAGGGGTTCTGATATGAATGATTCTGATGATGTTTTGAATACGCCAGAGGCCGCAGGCGGAGCATTTGCTGATGCGCTAACGTGGCTACGTATTTTGATCATGCCCATTGTTGTGTTCTTGATCTGGAAAGGATGGCAACCTGTGGACGTGGGCGGGATTGACCTTGGTCTGACGTTACTGGCGTCTGCGCTATTTGCGATTGCGGCCCTTACAGATGTTTTTGATGATTTTATGGGCGGGAACGCGCGCTCTATACATCGGAAATTTGGCTATTTGGATGATGTCGCGGATACGGTTTTAGTCGTCGGGACACTGGCAGGACTTATGTTCGTTATAGCCAGGGCAGAGTTCTTGTATTGGACATTTATGATACCTGCCGCTGTTTTAATCACGCGGGAAGTCATTGTTGGGCTGTTCAAGGGCTATGAGCTGTCTCGCTTTGTGATGCCCGACTCCCTGTTGTCGAACTTTAAATCTGGTTTTTCGATGTTGGCGACGTGTGTTTTACTGGCGTCACCTTGGCTCCAGACGTGGTTCGATAAAGTTCGTGCAGGCAGTGATAATGTTGTAGAGGTTTTAACAACCCCGTCACCTTGGGTGTGGATTGTTGGAGAGGCTGCACTTTGGGTCGCGGCTATCTTGTCCGTTATCACGGCTATCGCGATATTTAAAACTGACTTCTCAAACCTAGGTGAAATTTCGGATGAAGTTTTAGACGACACTGCGGGTGATACTTAAATGGAGCAACTTGATATGAGTGATCGCCATACTTTGTGGTGGGTGCCTAACGCTCTCACCATTGGCCGAATTTGCGTCGTCCCAATTTTGATGGCAGGAATTCTTGCGCTCGGTTTACGGCAGGAAAGTATGTTCGCGAGCGTCCCTATAGTTGGCGGTTTATTTATCGTAGCGACAGCAACGGATTGGTTGGATGGTTATCTGGCTCGGAAATGGAAAGTCGTGTCTGGCTTTGGACGTATGATTGACCCCATCGCGGATAAGTTACTTGTTGCGGGATGTTTGATTGCGTTGATGATTGTTGCGCAAGGCAATTGGATTTTCATGTATCCTGCTGTTGCGATTATCTTCAGAGATATCCTTGTGTCTGGAGCGCGTGAGCATGCGTCTTTGACAGGACGTGTCATGCCGCCAACTAAATTGGCGAAATGGAAGACTGCGTTTGAGATGGCAGCCGTTGCTGTGTTGATTATATGGACCATTGGCCGTTCAACATTGCCTATTGGCGATGTGGTTCCCACGATCACTGACATGTCTCGTGCTCTCGGCCTCGTTTTGTTATGGGTTGCGGCTCTGTTATCCGTATATACGGGATCACTTTATCTAAGAGCTGCCGTCACCGACTAGTGACAAAGCCGTACGAGTCGGGATAATGGCCGTCTCCGATGTCTCTCTGGACCAACATATCGAACGCTGCGGCTCGCCTTTTTGGCCCGCCGAATTTTGACGATGGCAATGGCCGTGCGGCAAAGGTGGACGAGGCCAAGCTTGTAGCCGCGCTCGTTGCGTTGGGGGCTAAGATGGCCAAGGCAGATGGGCAAGTTAGGCGTGAAGACATTCGAGCCTTTAGGCAGGTCTTCCGCACAGACGCGCAAACAGAAGCCACTATCGGACGGTTCTTCGATTTAGCGCGTCAAACAACACTCGGGTTTGAGCGTTATGCCCGCATAGTTGGGAAAGCCTTTCGGGCGCAACCTGGCTTACTGGAAGACGTCATGGATGGGCTATTCCATATCGCATTAGCGGATGGTGTTGTCACAGAGGATGAAGCGCGCTTCCTTGAAACTGTCGCAGATGTTTTCGGCTTCTCTGAACGCGAATATAAACGCATCCGAGGCGCGCATTTAGGGCAGGACGCCGATGATCCATATCTTATTTTGGGCGTAGATGACGATATTTCTGATTCTAATTTGAAACGCGCTTACCGCCGACAAGCTGCGGCAAATCATCCAGATCGTCTTATGGCGCGAGGTTTGCCGAAGGAAATGGTCGGTTTGGCGAACCATAAAATGGCGATTATTAACCGCGCCTATGACCAAATTGTGAAAGAACGTAAGGCCCGACGGCCATTATTGACCTCATAAACAATGAAGTTTTCGCGTTTCTGTCGAATTTGACACGAAGCAGGTCTTGACGAAGCGCCACTTCGCGACGACATTGGATGCATGACACAAACGTTTCAGATTAACGGTGGCCGCTCTGGCCTTTTCTCAACTGTAGCTCGCACAGCCTTTTTGGCGGTGGCGGCAGTTGGTGGTCTTTTTATGATCGTTTTTTCAGCCGCTTTTGCGCTCTTTGCCGTTGCCGGCATTGCTGTAATTGGGTTTTTAGTCTTTGCCTTTTTTTGGAGCAAAGCCAAACTGACAGGCAAACCTTTCGGTCCTAAAGCTATGATGGGCGCGCAGCTGGATCAAATGCGTAAAGATATGGAAACCCAAATGGGTGGAACGCAATCTGCGTTTGAAACGAAGTCTGAGAACCGTGAACAAGGACCTGTTGTCGAGGCACACCAAACGCCTGACGGTTGGTCGGTCGACGACTAAACACTTTCATTCAAACCTCTGCCTGATAAGCCGCCCTCATGAAGGTGTCTGATTTTTGGGTGATGATGTTGTGCTGTCTCGGATGGGGCGGGAACTTTGTGATGACGTCTTGGGCTCTTGGTGGCTCAACTGTACCTCCCTTTATGTTAGCTGCGACGCGAGCGGCTTTGGTTCTTATTCCAATGGGTGTATTTTTGTTCCGTCCGCTTCCAAACCAATTTTTGCGTCTCTTGTTCGTGTGTTTTTGTGTTGGCCCCCTTCATCTGGGTCTCCTTTATACGGGATTGCAGACAGCTCCTGCATCTGGCGCGTCTATTATTTCTCAGGCGCTGATTCCGATGGCGACATTGCTGTCTGTGGTATGGTTGAAAGAGCAAATTGGCTGGAAGCGTAGCCTCGCCATTTTAGGCGCATTGATTGGTGTCGTTGTTATGATTTATGAGCCTGGCGCGCTCAGTTTTGATATTGGCTTGATCTACATTCTTTGTGCCTATGCCGCTTTGGCTGTTGGTACTGTCGCGATCCGCCGCGTGAGGGATGTTGATTGGCGGGTCTATGTTGCATGGACCGCAGTTGTGGTGCTTCTGATTGGGTCGGGTGCATCGCTTCTGTTTGAGACAAATCACGTGAAGGTTTGGAGCGTTGATAAGGTGCCACTTCTCATTGCCGCAACCTACGCCGCGATAAGTGTCTCAATCATCGCGCATGGCCAATACTTTAGATTATTGCAGACATACGCCGTCAATCTTGTTGTGCCTTTGAATATAATGGTCACCGTCTTTGCGAGTATCCTTGGTGTGTTGTTGTTGGGGGAAGTGCTCTATCCGCGCTACCTCGTTGGCGCGGTTCTGATATTGCCATGTGTATGGTTCATAGCCAGGCGGGGCACCCCTGCATCTGCGGAGAGTAATGAATGACGAGCCCAAATTTCAATGACCGTAAGTTACCTGTTTCGATGCTTGTCTTACATTATACGGGCATGGAGACCGCAGAACTGGCGCGGGACCGCCTATGTGATCCAGCGGCTGAAGTCAGCGCCCATTGGCTTGTGAGTGAAGACGGCAAGGTCGAAAACCTAGTCCCAGAAGAGAAGCGGGCGTGGCATGCAGGCGTTGGCAGTTGGAATGGCCAGACGGATATAAATTCGGCGAGCATAGGTGTTGAGATCGTAAATGGCGGTCATAATGTACCGCTGCCCGATGGGAGCCTGCCGCCTTATCCTGATGTTCAAATTTTGGCTGTTATTAAACTCTGCAAAGACATTCTGACACGGCACCCAATCGCTATGAAAAACATTGTTGGACATTCCGACATTGCACCCGAGCGCAAAGAAGACCCAGGCGAGCATTTCCCTTGGGCTGGTTTGGCGGCGGCAGGTATTGGTATTTGGCCCGGCGAGCTTTCCGAGGACGATAGGGTTTTATTCGAAGCGGGTGACCGAGATCGCGGTATCTCCATAATTCAACGTGGCTTAGCTGACCTTGGCTACGGTATTAGTGTTACGGGATGTTTGGATGATCAGACGCAAGCCGTAATTCGCGCGGTTCAGCGCCGCTACCGCCCCGCCAGAATTGACGGAGTTGTTGATATGCAGATAATGGAAATTCTAAGGCGGCTCAGTGAAATGAGCCGCGCGTCTATGGTCTAACGCTTCAACAACGTAAGACCCAAAGCTAAAATTGCAGGGACCGCTTGAGCAAAGAAAATTGTTGGGCTGACGGTAGCCGCGCCAAAAACGCCTGCAACGACAACGCAGAGTAAGAAGAATATACGGACATCGCGCTTGGCGGCAATCAAACTCCAGATAAGGCCTGCGGCGAGGAATCCGTTATATAGGCCTTGGTTCTGCGCCAATGCTGCAGTTGCTTCTGCGAATTCCGCAGTATTCTTGAACATGCTTAAACCAACAGGTTTTTGCCACAGGAACATCTCTATAATCAAAAACAAAAAATGTTCGACAGCGACAAGGCCTGTAAGAAATTTAGCTATCGTTTTCACGTGTCCACTCCGCTGCGGACCAAACGTCCAGGTCTAGCTGCGGTAAGTTGGTCATTTGAAATGACTTGCTCGCCATTCACAAAGGTTGCCATGTATCCCTCTACGGGTTGTAAAAGGCGTTGGCCACCTGCTGGTAAGTCTTGAACCATAACAGGCACGCCAAGGCTTAGGCCTTCATAGTTGATGATATTTAAATCGGCTTTTTGTCCGACTTCAATCCTGCCCCGATCAGATAGGCCCAGATAATCAGCTGCGTCAGCCGTCAGCATTTGGACAGCACGTGCTAGCTCAATACCCAGTTTACCGCGTTTCAGACGATCTCGTGTCCAGTGCGCTAACAAATAAGTTGGGAAACTCGCATCGCAAATCGTTCCAACATGTGCGCCACCATCTGAAAGTCCGGGTAAGGCTTTGGGGTGCTGCATCATTGTTAGGACGTTGTCGTAATTCATATTGGTGTAATTATAGACGGGGAAATAGAAGAGGGCTTTACCGTCATCCTCAAGTAGAAGGTCATAAGCCATCTCCCAAACACTCACGCCTGCGTCTCGCGCTAATCCTGCGATAGAGGATTCAGATGTTGGTTCATAATCCACTGAGCCTTCATGACGGTTCATTGGGAATATTTTCTCTGACAATTGCGGGAAAGTTGCAATCATCATGTCGACGAGGGGCGGGACAGGGCTGTCGTTACCTGCAAGTTGGATGGGTCTTTCGGACAGGAGTTGAGCCTTAAATGTAGGGTCTTTCAATCTCTTGACGCGTTCTGCCAATGTAAGGTCTGCAATGCTGAGATAGCTTGGGAAAGCCATGATTGGATGAAACGTACAGTTCAGCCCATTGATGGCACCAATCGCCCGCGGCGCGACTTGGAATGAAATGTCCAGACCGTCGGCGTTTAAGGCCTCTGTGTTGGAGATGATGTTCTTCCAATCATCTGGCGCGAAGTCCCGCTCCATCAGGCTCATGGAGCCAGGACGGCCTTTGCCTGCGCGGAAGAAGGCTTCCATGAGCGCAAATTCTGTTTCGAAAGTTTCCCCTGGGCGCACCATGTCAAAGTCGTTGACGGCTTGTAGTACTCCGTGACCAGACGCGGCGACAGCGCGGGCCAAACCTTCTAGCTCGTCCTTTCCTGCCTCAGACCCTGGCGTCCATGCGCCATCACTTGATTTATGAAAATCGCTTCGGCCAGTTGAAAGCCCGATAGCGCCTGCGTCCATTGCGTCTCTTACAAGGGCTTCCATCGTCGCAATTTCGTCTTGGGTCGCAGGTTGGTTGAAGACGGCTCTGTCGCCCATCGCGTAAACACGCAAGGGGTCGTGAGGGATCATCGCGGCGATGTTGATTGTTCGTGGCTGCGCATCAAGAGCGTCGAGATATTCTGGGAAACTTTCCCATTGCCAATTGATACCTTCGTGAAGGGCCGTGCCTGGGATGTCTTCTACGCCTTCCATAAGACGGATGAGTTTGTCACGATCTTCCGTGCGGCAGGGGGCAAAGCCTACACCGCAATTTCCCATGACGGCTGTTGTGACGCCGTGGTTGACGCTGGGTTGAAGGGTTTCGTCCCAACTGACTTGTCCGTCATAATGGGTGTGTAGATCAATAAAGCCGGGGGTCACGATGTGGCCCTTCGCATCTAGCGAGGTTTGACTTGGGCCGAGGTCATGACCAATGGCGGTAATGAAACCGTTTGAGACTGCGATGTCTACGGTTTGGCTTTGCGTACCCGTTCCGTCAAAAACCGTGCCGTTCTTAATGAGTAGGTCGTGCATCTTTCCATCTCCATAAGGTCGCGAGTAAGCCGCCGCTAATCAAATGCCAGACGCCCCATAATCCTGCAACCGCAGCTGCGCCGCCGAGTCCGTTCAGTTGGGTTAGTAATATAACGATACCTAACCCAGAGTTTTGAATGCCAACTTCAAGGGTGAGGGCGCGGCGACTGGGGATGTCGGCTTTGATGAGACGTCCCGCCAAGTTTCCAAGGCTAAAGGCGCAAAAGTTGTGAAGGAAAACAAGTCCGAAGAGCCCCGCGCCCAGCGTTATAAATACGGGGAAGAGGCGAGCACTTGCGATGAGGATAATCGCGAGAAGGGCGAGGCCTGAAAGAACGGCTAGCGGTGTTTGAATGACTTCGGCAATTTTAGGCGCAAATTGTCGAACTAACATCCCGATCAGCAAAGGTAAGGCAAGGATTACAAGGGTTTGAACCAAGAAGCTCACAACATCGATGTCAATTTGCGTAAGGAGTTCCCGCGTTGGTGGGTACAGTCCGCTCCAGAACAAAATGGAGATCGGGGTCATGAACGCGGCGAAGACTGAGGAGGTCGCCGTTAAGCTGACAGACAAGGCTGTGTTCGCACGCCCAAACAATGCTATTAAATTAGATGTATTTCCGCCGGGACAACAGGAGATCAAGATCATGCCTAAAGCGACACTAGGGTGCGGGTTTAATAGAAAACAGAGGCCGAGGGTGATGATCGGTAAGCCGATGATTTGGCTCAAGACGCCCGTTAAGAATATGCGGGGTTCTGTTTTGAAAAATGAAAAACTGGACGGACGTAACCCAAGCGCCACAGCAAACATCATAATGGCCAAGACAATCGCCATTCCTGCTTCGGAGGCGGAGCCGAGGTCGAGTCTGAAATCGTCAATGTTATTCATGGTTTGGACACATAAGTTGATGGGAGCCGCAGATGTCTAAATAGGCAACCTCATCGACCTGTCGGACGGGCGGATGCAATGCAAGAGGCAAGACAGTGTTTCGCTTATTCAGAAGTATCGTGCGGTACGCCGCCTAGCATGACGCCCGTGACTGGTATCGCGCTCCAACTCTCCCCAGGTAGGTCAAGTGGGTTGATTGATAGGACCGTGAAGTCAGCGCGTTTGCCAACTTCTATGGACCCAATTTCGTCTTCGAGGCCAAGAGACCACGCGGCATCAATAGTTACGGCCCTCAAGGCTTGTTCCGCCGTTAGTCGTTCGCTCGGTGTGCTAACGCTACCTTCGCGCGTGGCGCGGGTCATATGACGGCCTGCTGCGACGAGCGGCATAGGTGGCGCTAGCGGTGCATCCGAATGGATCGTGACGTGCAGTCCTGCTGCGAAGGCAGAGGCGAGAGGGGTGATATAGTCGGTTTTCTCCGCAATGACGGGGCGGTAATCTTCGCCCATGAAATTCACATAATGGGAGGCGGCGGAAATTCCGATTTCTAAGTCCGCTGCTTTTTTCATCTGCGTAGGCGTGATTAGGCCTGCGTGTTCTATAATTAATCGCTGACCTATTTCGCCTTCGGCCTGCTTTGAAAAGGCTGCCAATGTCGAATCTTGGGCGGCGTCACCGTTCGAATGAATGTGAATGTCCAGTCCAGCGTCCCAATACTCAGACATGAGCGACGGGAGGTCTTCGGGCGTGGTGACCCAAAGTCCGTCTGTGCCTTCTGACTGCCCAGAGAGATACCCTGGCGCGGCGAGCTTCATCGTTTGCGAATAGAAGGCTGCGTCTGTGAAGAGTTTGACTTGCGGGAGAATGCGAGGGTTGGCTTCTGCCATATTAACGATGGTTTGCGCGCTCTTGTCGCCGAACTCTTTGGCAAACGCTCTATGCTCTGGGACGAGATAGAGGCGGTACGGATCTTCTGCCGTGTAATGTTTGCCTATGTAGGCGTCTTCCAAACCACGTCCAAAAATTCCATATCCCATTTCTGCAACTGTCGTAACTCCGCCTTGCGCGAGAAGCGCTTCAAATCCGTTGAAGCCTTTCTCGATATGATTTGGGTTGAGAAGGTAAGGCCCGAGTTTAGGCAAGAGCGGGGCAACCGCGTCCTCAAAAATCCGTCCCGTGAGCTTGCCTGATGCGTCGAGCGCAATGCCTTCATATGTTTTATGCAACTCAGCAGTAATCTCAAACAGCTCAAGTGCAGGGGTGTTCATGTAGAAATCATGCCCAGAGTAATGCCATATGATGATCGGACGTGTGTCTGAAATGCGATCTAGGTCTCGGCGGTCAATGTCGCCTTGGACGAGGTTGTGATATCCGTAGAGGATTAAGGGCGTGTCGTCAGTTTTTAGTGCGTTATGTTCTGTAATGCGTTGTAGTAATTCAGTTTTACTTCCGATGCCCTCTACTAATCCGTCGGGGTGAGGCATATCCCAAGGTGGCACCCAGTCTAGGCCATACATCATTGCACCGAGAGTCATGTGAACGTGCGGGTCTATCAGTCCGGGGATCAGAACCTTGTCGCCATAGCGCCTGTCAATCTCGGCCGTTTTGAATAAAGTTTGAAGCGCGTCCATCGCGCCAACGCCGACAATCTCTCCATCTCGAACCGCGATGGCTGATGCGGTGGGTTGCGCGGCATTGACGGTCAACACGCTTTGAGCGGGATAAATGATTGTGCCGTCTGGTTCGGGCGCACTGCAAGCGGTGAGGGTGAGGGCTGCGAGAAAGAAGTTAAAGTGTTTCATCTGTACAGCTTAGCTTGACTTTGGGGCGTTGGGCAAACACTTAGCCGCCTGTCAGGGGGCTGGACGATCGCGGGTGCTTGCATCTGAGGAAAGTCCGGGCTCCATCGCGTACAGGATGCCGGGTAACGCCCGGCCGGTTCAAACGTAAAGTTTGGACTGAGGGACAGTGCCACAGAGAGGAAACTACCTAAGTGATTTGCTTCGGCGAACACGAAGGAAAAGCTGAAAGGGTGCGGTAAGAGCGCACCGGGCGTCTGGCAACAGTCGCCGCAAGGTAAACCCCATCCGGAGCAAGACCAAATAGGGACGGCATTGTGTGTCGCGTCACCGTCGTCCGGGTTGGTTGCATGAGATACGTCGCAAGGCGTGTCCTAGATGAATGATCGTCACCTGTTTTCGGACAGGGACAAAACCCGGCTTATAGGCCCCCTGACATTTTAAATTTTTGGTAAAATCAAATTCAGTATGGTTAACCACAGTTTAACTGCCTGAAACCTATGATAAACCTGAAGTTCTCCCCGTGATTCACAGGGTGTGGAGCAAGAGCAAGTAAGGTTAACGGTTCGTTGAAAATGGCGTTGTTTCCCATCAAATCCCATACTATCCCATATGTGGGGTCGGAAATTCGTCTGACTTCGTGTGTAGGTGGGTTGCTGCGTGTTTGTTTCAACAACAACGAACAATTTGGATGCGAAGGGACGGATTTCCGTGCCTGCTAGTTTTCGTACGCAATGTGCCGTGTCTGGATTTGAGGGCGTCGTGCTTTGGCCGAGCCTTGATGGTGCCTATTTGGAAGGCGGAGATCAGTCGATCTTGGTTCACTATCAGGAGATGCTGGATCAGATGGATATGTATGATCCTGGCCGTGAGGCGTTGGAGCTTGTTATTTTTGGCGAGAGCGAGTTTTTATCGTTCGACTCGACGGGCCGCGTAAGTCTGCCTGCTAAGTTCAGAGACTATGCAGGCTTTGACGGCAAAGTCACATTTGTAGGTCGTGGTCGAAAATTCGAGGTTTGGGATGCTAGGGCCCATGAAACGCGCCGCGCGGACCTAAAGGCAACGGCGTTGGCTAATCGTCATCGGATGAAGCCTGTATGAAGCACTACCCTGTCATGCTGCCTGAGGTGTTGAGTTCGTTGTCTATGGCTGATGGCGAAACTTGCGTTGACGGCACTTTTGGTAACGGTGGCTATAGCGTTGCAGTCTTAGGCTCTGCGGCGTGTTCCGTAATCGGATTGGATCGTGATCCTAATGTTGCGCCGCGCGCAAAGGATTTGTCTGCTGAGTGGGGAGATAAGTTTCGTCTCATCCAAACGCCATTTTCAAAAATGGATGAGTTGGGTCTTGAGGGTGTCGATGGTGTTGTTCTCGATATTGGTGTGTCATCCATGCAGCTGGATCAGGCTGAACGTGGGTTTTCATTCATGCGCGAAGGTCCACTGGATATGCGAATGGAGCAGGGCGGTGGCCCGACGGCGCGAGACGCTGTTATGACTTTGTCTGTGTCTGAGTTGACTCGAATTTTTCAAGTTTACGGCGAGGAAAAACGAGCGCGACATGCTGCGAATTGCATTGTGTCTGCTCGTGATGAGGCTGAGATTGTGACAACGGCTGATCTTGCGAGTGTTGTTGAGCAGGCGTTGGGACGTCGTGGCAAGACGCATCCTGCGACCCGTATATTTCAAGCGTTACGCATTTTTGTGAATGACGAATTGGGAGAGCTCTATCGTGGTCTCTGTGCTGCGGAGCGCATTTTGACCCCAGGTGGGCGTTTGGTTGTGGTGACCTTTCATTCTCTAGAAGACCGTATCGTGAAGTCGTTCTTCCGTCGCCGCGCAGGCGAGGTGATTGGTGGGTCTCGTTATGCGCCTGAGGTCGTAAATGATGGGCCTGCCGCGAGTTTTAGCTTGCCGCGACGAAGCGTGACGAAGTCGTCTAAAACGGAAATCGAAGAAAATGCACGCTCTCGATCTGCAAAATTACGCGTGGCTGTGCGAACGCAGGCTGAAGTTTTTGAGGCGGATGACCGTCTGTTGCCTGATGTGATGTCTCTGTCTGAATTGGAATCTCGGCTATGAGTGCTCGTTATCTAGGTCCTGCGCGTGCGGCGCGGCGGATGTCATGGTTTATACTGTTCCTTGTCGGGGTGGGGCTGACGGTGACGCTTTATTTTGTGAAGACCCATGCGCAATCCGCAAGGCGTGATGTTCGTGTGTTGACGAAATCAATTGCAACCGAGGCAGCGGCTATTCGTGTTTTGCGCGCTGAATTGGCTTATTTGGAAAGTCCTGCGCGTTTGTCTGAATTGAACGACGTGCATCTAAATTTGACGCCTGTCGATCCGTCCCAAGAGCGTAATGCAAATGAGATTGAGCTGTTGTTTCCTTTGAATGAAGCGATGAGTGAAGTGAAGTCTGATGGGGTGGGTCAGTGACAGAGTCTCACACATTTCAAGGTCAGCAGACACTGACTTTGGCGGATGAGGAATACCGTACGGTTACTGAGGGGCGTATCCGTATCCGCATTGGTGTTTTTGCTTTTGTATTTATGGTTTTAATTGCCGTGGTGCGTCTGGCCGAAATTTCCTTGTTTTCAGGCGGCGCACATCAAGGTGATCTACCTCAAGCTATAAAAATTAAACGCGCAGATTTGACGGATCGCAATGGCGAGCTGTTGGCGACAACTCTGGAAACTTACTCCCTTTATGCGGAGCCGCGACGTGTTTGGAATTCTGCCGAAACAGCTGAAATTTTGTCTCGCTTGCGGCCACATTTAGATCGCTTAAAAATTCAGGGTAAGCTTGATTTGGATCGCAGTTTTGTTTGGTTAGAGCGTGGCTTGACGCCGAAAGAAAGGCAGGCTGTCTTTGCTTTGGGTCTACCTGGGTTGAGTTTTCGTAAGGAGCCAAAGCGAGTTTATCCGCGTCAGTTTCTTGCGTCACATATGGTCGGTTTCACGGATGTAGATATGACAGGCGTGGCGGGTGCCGAGCGTGCATTTGACGATGTGTTGAAATCTGAAAATGCGCCGTCCGTGGCGTTGTCTTTGGATTTGCGCGTGCAATTCGCGTTGACAGATGAGCTAGCTAAGGCGCGTGAAAAATTCGATGCTTTGGATGCAAATGGCGTTGTTATGGATATTCGAACGGGTGAAATTATTGCGATGGCCTCAGTGCCAAACTTTAATCCGAATGCGCCAGGCGCGACATTGCCTGAAACTCGCTTCAATCATGCCGCAATGTCGACCTATGACCTCGGTAGTGTGTTTAAGCCGCTGACCATGGCTATGGCTTTGGAGGACAGCGTTGCGGATAAAGTGGAGATGTTTCCAGTGCAGAAGCCGTATAAGGTGTTGAGTAAATATATTCGGGATGATCACCCTTCTGACGTACCGTTGAATATGATTGATGTGCTCGGCGAGAGTTCAAACCGCGGTACAGCGATGATTGCGCAGCGTATTGGTGCGGAACGCCAGCAGCATCATCTTAGAAACTTAGGCCTGCTTGACCGTGTTGGGTATGAATTAGCAGAAAGTGCGAAGCCGCAAGTGCAGAAAAATTGGGGTGAAATGGCAACTGTCACCGTCTCCTATGGTCATGGGTTGTCAGTGACGCCATTGGCGCTCACGGCTGCAATTGGCGCTATGCTAAATGATGGCGTTTACGTTACGCCGACGGTTCAAAAGTATTCGATGGCGTCACCCGTTGAGGGACGTCGTGTTTTTAGATCAGAAGTGTCTCAAGATATGGTGGATATGATGCGTAATGTCGTAACTAATGGTACGGGGCGTAAAGCTAATGTTCCAGGTTATGGTGTGATGGGGAAGACAGGGACGGCGGAGAAGCCATCTGCAGAAGGTGGGTATGATCAAAAACGTTTGGTGACTAGTTTTGTCGCGGCTTTCCCTCATTCTAATCCTCGATATGCAATGATTGTCACCTTAGATGAGCCCAAGGCCATCGAGGGAACTTATGGCTATGCGACTGCGGGTTGGAATGCGACACCAACAGCGGGGAATGTTATTCGCCGTATCGGTCCTATTTTACCGGGCGCGCGTGACACTCGCCAATTTGCGAAAGTGCAACCATGATTCAGCATAGCTTACGAAGCCTGTTCGGTTTTGATGCAGACACGGCTGTAACAGGGTTAAGTGCGGACAGCCGCGCGATCAAACCTGGTATGGTGTTCGCGGCTTTACCTGGCACGAATATGGATGGCCGCGATTATATTCCGCAAGCTGTCAAAAATGGAGCTGTTGCGATTTTGTCTGTTGAGGGCACGGCGGCTGATATCCCAGTTATTACAAACCGCAATCCACGCCTTATTTATGCGCAGACGGCGGCAAAACTTTATCCGGGGCAGCCAAAGACAGTCGTGGCAATGACGGGGACGAATGGTAAATCTTCGACCGTTGAATTTTTACGCCAGATTTGGGCGTATGCGGGGCTGAATGCCGCGTGTTTTGGGACGCTCGGCGTGACATCTTCTGCGGGCTATAAGCCGATGACGCATACGACGCCTGATGCAATTGCTCTACATCAAACTTTGTCTGAACTTGCGAGTGAGGGCGTGACCCATGTTGCAATGGAAGCCAGCTCTCATGGTTTAAAGCAGTTTCGTATGGATGCTGTGAAAGTGTCAGCGTCCGGGTTTTCCAATCTCACGCAAGATCATTTTGATTATCATCCAACGGTTCGAGATTATTTTACCGCCAAGGCGCGTTTGTTTATCGAGCTGACGCCGCGCGGCGCGCCTGTCGTGATCAACACAAATGATAAATATGGTCAGCATTTGACCGAAGTTTGCGAAGGCCTTGGCCTTGAGGTGTCTCGCGTCGGCTGGACTGGCGAGGATATTCGCATCGACGAAGTTATGCCTCATGCGGCAGGTCAGAAGTTGACGTTGGTTGTTCATGGTAAGCGTTATGTTGTTGATCTCCCGTTGGCAGGAGAGTTTCAGGCGTTGAACGCTGTAGCGGCCTTGGGTTTAGCTCTGAAAACGGGCGTTGATTTGGATGCCGCTTTAGAGGCCCTCGCGCATTTAACGGGTGTTGCAGGACGCTTGGAGCTTGCAGGCGTCAAAGATGGTGCGCCTGTCTATGTTGATTTCGCGCATACCGAAGACGGTCTTGAAAAATTATTACGATCTGTTCGTCCGCATACTGCAGGAAAGATTGTGATTGTATTTGGGTGCGGCGGAGACCGCGATCCAAACAAGCGCGCTAAAATGGGCGCAGTAGCGGCGAAGCTTGCGGATCAGGTTATCGTGACGGATGATAATCCACGCGGCGAAAATGCAGCAGATATTCGCAAGGCTGTCCTTGTCGGGTGTCCTGATGCAACGGAAGTTGGTGATCGCGCCGCTGCAATCTCGGCGGGCATTGCACGTCTTGGTCCGCAAGACTGCCTTGTCATCGCGGGCAAGGGGCATGAGCAAGGCCAGATTGTTGGCGGCAAAATCATTCCATTTTCTGACGTCGACGTTGCGCGGGAGCTGCTAGCATGATCCTCTGGACATCAGCAGAGATTGCCGAGGCTACGAGCGGTCGAGCCACGCATGATTTTACGGTCTCAGGCGTGTCTATCGATACGCGAAGCCTGCAAGCGGGTGATCTATTCGTCGCGCTAAAGGATGTGCGTGATGGACATGAATTTATCCCAGCGGCGATGGCGGCTGGTGGAGGCGGCGTATTATGCGAAAGTGCCGCTGATGATGTTAAGGCTGTCATTGTTCCTGATGTTGCAAAGGCGCTGGAGGCTCTCGGTATCTATGCGCGTAACTCCCGCAAAGCTCTCCGCATTGGGGTGACGGGTAGCGTCGGGAAAACATCCGTCAAAGATGCGCTTGCTGTTATGCTGTCCGCCTTTGGAGCGTCGCATAAATCTATAAAGTCATTCAATAATCATATCGGTGTCCCGATTACGCTCGCTACAGTGCCTGAAGCTGCTGATTTTGCCGTGTTCGAGATGGGTATGAACCATACGGGTGAAATGGCGGGCTTAACCGAACTCGTCCAGCCGCAAATAGCTTTGATCAATAATGTTGTCGGGGCTCATCTCGCAAATTTCAAAAACATCGAAGCTATTGCGGACGCTAAGGCTGAAATCATTACGGGCATCACAGAGGGCGGAACACTGATCCTCAATGGCGACAATGATCAAACGATACGGATTAGGGCGCAGGCCGAAAAGCATGACGTCAAGATATTGACCTTTGGTCATTCGGACAAAGATGATGTTTGTATCGTCAGCACAAATTCTCACGCGGCAGGCGGCAATGTTCGCTTGCGTGTCGGCAAGCAACAGATTGACGTGACCTTGATGATCCCTGGTGAGCATTGGTTCATGAATGCTGCGGCCTGTATGGCTGTGGCGCTGGCCGCGGAACTGCCATTGCGTAAGGCCGCTATGGCTCTGCGTAAGATCGTACCTGCGCCTGGGCGGGGTGATACGCATGCGCTTGAGATTGATGGCAAACATGTCACCTTGATCGATGAAAGCTACAATGCCAACCCGACATCTATGCGGGCGGCATTCTCTGCGGCGGCATTACGTCCTGGGCGAAAGCTGGCGTTGCTCGGTGATATGTTCGAATTGGGCGCGGATGAATTAGACTTACATCGCGGTTTGGCGGAGCCTCTTATTGAGGCCGGTTTCGAGCGCGTATTTGTGGCGGGTGAATGTATGCGCATGCTTATGGGGGCAATGCCTCAGCCTATGCGTGGAGGTTGGTCTTCAAAACCTCAGTCTTTGTTAACGAAACTGAAAGGCGAACTCCTTGACGGAGATATAGTGCTGATCAAAGGGTCCAACGCGTCTGGTGTTGGAGGGGTAGTAGCGCAACTCAAGGGGATGGCATCTAATGCTCTATGAATGGCTCGCACCACTGGGCGATGAGTTTCAACTCTTCAACCTGTTTAATTATATTACGTTTCGCGTTGGCGGCGCATTAATGACGTCACTTATCATCTTTTTTGTCTTTGGTGAAAAGATGATTGACGCATTGCGGGCGCGCCAAGGTAAAGGCCAGCCGATCCGTGAAGATGGGCCAGAAAGCCACATCATCCAGAAGGCTGGAACCCCGACAATGGGCGGGTTGATGATCTTACTTGCGATACTGGTTTCAACTCTGCTTTGGGCTGATCTGCACAGCCCTTTTCTTTGGGTCATTATTTTGGTGACGTTTGGGTATGGCGCGATTGGGTTTTATGATGACTATTTGAAAGTCTCTCGTCAGTCTCACAAAGGGTTTTCAGGCAAAATACGTTTGTTTCTTGAGTTTGGCATCGCTGCAATTGCCGTTTGGATATTGACGACAGCTTTTCCTTCGGAGGATCCTGAATTTGCGACGGGACTGGCTATTCCGCTTCTGAAAAATTTTACAGTCAACCTCGGCATCTTTTTCATTCCATTCGGCTGTCTTGTCGTTGTAGGGACTGCGAATGCTGTGAACTTAACAGATGGTCTTGATGGTTTGGCCATTGTCCCTGTTATGATTGCCTGCATGAGTTTGGCTTTTATTGCCTATCTCGTTGGGAATGCCATTTTTTCGAATTATCTCGGGGTTCCGCATGTCCCAGGAAGTGCGGAGATTACGATTTTCTTGGGCGCTATCATTGGTGCCTCTCTCGGCTTTCTTTGGTTTAACGCGCCGCCGGCCATGATTTTTATGGGCGATACTGGCTCTTTGGCTTTAGGTGGTGCGCTAGGCGTGACGGCTGTTGCGATTAAGCATGAGATCGTTCTTGCGATCATCGGTGGGCTTTTCGTTCTTGAGGCCGTGTCTGTGATTGTACAGGTCGCGTCTTTTAAACTGACAGGGAAGCGCGTCTTCCGCATGGCGCCAATACATCATCATTATGAGAAAAAAGGTTGGCAGGAGTCGACGATTGTTATCCGCTTTTGGATCATCGCCATTGTCCTGGCGATTATCGGTCTTTCGACCTTGAAACTGCGTTAGATTGATTAAAGCAGACACATTCAGCGGCCGCACGGTCGCAGTCTTCGGACTTGGACGCACGGGTGTTACCGCCGCGTTGTCTCTTGTCGCGGGCGGCGCAACCGTTTGGGCGTGGGACGATAACTCAGACACCCGAGATCGTGCGAATAAGCAGGGCGTTCCGCTGCAGGACTTGAAGAAAGCTGATTGGTCAAAGGTCAATGAATTTGTGCTCTCACCTGGGGTGCCTCATTATCTACCAAGTGTGCATTGGTCAGCTAAAGCAGCGCAAGACGCAGGTGTACCCATTATCTGCGATATTGAAATACTCGCACGGGAAGTCGCAGCTAAACCCGAACACGAGCGACCTAAAATTATTGCGATAACGGGTACAAATGGAAAGTCTACAACGACATCCCTTGTTGGGCATATCCTGAGAACATGCGGGAAGGATGCGCAGATTGGCGGGAATATTGGCCGTGGGGTTTTGGATCTCAATAGTATGCATAGCGGTACGTATTATGTGATTGAGCTCTCTAGTTACCAGTTGGAAAGAACGCAGTCTTTGCGTGCCAATGCAGCGATTTTTTTAAACCTGTCTCCTGATCATCTGGATCGACATGGGACGCTTGAGGGCTATGGGAAGGCGAAACAGGCTGTCTTCGCGAACCAAACGCAAGGTGATACCGTCGTTATTGGCGTCGATGACACATATGGTAAAGCGTTATGCTCGCAGCTTAAGGTTCGAAACGGCCGCAGAATTGTCCCGATTAGTGTACGCCGCGCCTCTGGGCATGGCGTTAGCGTTTTGGGCGGGAAACTGTTTTGCAACATGTCTAAGAAGTCTATCGAAGTTTGCGATTTGCGCAAGGCTAAGGCGCTCGAAGGAAAGCACAATTGGCAAAATGCTGCAGCAGCCTATGCTGCAGTCAGTTCGTTTGATCTTGACTCAAAAGAGATTGGTGAGGCCATTTTATCGTTTCCTGGCCTTGCACATCGTATGGAAACTGTTGGCACCCTACGCAATGTTCGTTTTGTCAATGATAGCAAGGCGACCAATGCGGATGCTGCACGTCAGGCGTTAGCGAGCTATGAAAACATATTTTGGATTGCAGGCGGCGTGCCCAAAGAGGGTGGTATCGAGCCGCTCAGGGACTTGTTTGGCAATGTCCGCTCGGCTTACTTGATTGGTGATGCAGCAAATGATTTTGGGCAAACGTTGGGTGTGGCTGAGTGTCCGTACCAAAATAAATCGACACTCAAAATGGCATTACTTTGTGCCACTAAGGATGCTCTCGAATCAGGTGTGAAAGACCCAATCGTATTGTTGTCACCAGCTTGCGCTAGCTTTGATCAGTTCAAGAATTTTGAAGTTCGCGGTGATGCTTTCCGCTCACAGGTCCATACGCTCATGGGCATTGATGAGACGGGCGATGCCAAAACTTCGGTGCATGGTAGCGTCGCGTGATAAAGGCGTTCCTACGTCTAATTACCTCTCGTTCACGGCGAAATTTGTTTGGTGAATGGTGGCGTAGTGTCGACCAAGTCACGCTTTCCATCCTTATCTGTTTGCTTGGAGCAGGCCTTATTTTGTCTATGGCGTCCAGCCCTGCTGCGGCGGCAAGATTGGATTATGGTAACTCGTTTTTCTTTCTTTATAAGCACATGGTTTTTGTTGGTATGGGGGTAGTTGGCATGTTTGTTGTCTCGCTTTTTGATGCCGTGAATGCGCGACGCATTGCTGTTCTGACCCTGATCGCGTCATTTTTTATTATGCTGGCGTTGCCGATGGTTGGATATGAAGTTAAAGGTGCAACCCGCTGGATTCGTATTGGGCCATTCGGGTTGCAACCATCTGAATTTGCAAAGCCTGCCTTTATCGTCTTCGCGGCGTGGATGTTTTCGATCCGACATCGTGACCACAACGTGCCTGCCGTTGCGATTGTTTTTGCTACTTATGTTTTGTTGGTGGTGTTGCTGATTTCACAACCTGATTTTGGACAGTCTTTTCTTTTGACTTTGGGTTTCGCAGCCGTTTTCTTTTTTGCCGGGCTCTCTTTGGGGTGGCTGCTGATACTGCTTGGTATTTCTATTGTAGGTGTTTTTGCCGCCTATTTGACATTGCCGCATGTGCGCGCCCGCGTGAGTGCTTTTACCTCACCTAATACATCAGATAGCTATCAAACAGATAAGGCATTAGAGGCGATTTCTTCAGGTGGGTTTTTTGGGCAAGGTCCAGGGGAGGGGCGCGTGAAATATTCTTTGCCTGATGGAAACACGGATTTTATTTTTGCTGTAACAGTTGAAGAGTTTGGGTTTTTGATTTCAACGATCCTTGTCCTATTGCTTGCAGGGTTTGTGGTTCAAACTTTCCGCAATTCTCTGCGGTTGAATGACTATTTTTGCCAATTGGCAACGGCGGGTTTGGCGACTTTGGTGGGCATACAAACTGTCATTAACCTATTCGTGAATTTGAATATGGCACCGAGCAAAGGCATGACTTTACCGTTCATTTCAAACGGTGGCTCGTCCATGTTGGCCTCGTGCTTTACGGCGGGGTTGATTCTGTCGTTTACGCGCCGCCGCCCAGGAGCCTATGAATATGGCCGATAGGTCGCCAAAAAAAGTGTTGCTCGCTGCGGGTGGTACAGGCGGACATATGTTTCCTGCCCAAGCTCTGGCTGAAGGCCTAAAGGCTGAAGGTTGGGATATTGCGATGATGACGGATGCGCGCGGGCTCAAACATTGCGACCGTATTCCTGCTGACCCTATTATTGAAATTCAAGCCGCCTCGATTTCACCGCGTAAACCGCTTCAAGCGATCAAGGGCATATTGAAATTGGCAAAGGGTGTCGGCCAAGCCAAAGCCTTTATTCGCGATTGGAAGCCAGATGTCGTTGTTGGTTTTGGCGGCTATCCTGCGTTCCCTGCGATGCGGGCTGCGCAATCTGCGGGATTGCCAACACTCCTCCATGAGCAAAATGCCGTACTTGGGCGAGTTAATCGCGTGTTCGCCGCCAAGGCTACGCATGTTGTTTCTGGTTTTGAAATACTAAAAAAAGTGAGCCCTGACGCTAAGGTTACAAATTTAGGTAACCCAATGCGGGCGCAGGTCGCCGCCGCAGTTCCCGCCAGTTATTCTCCGCCGACTGATACGATCCATTTGCTGGTTGTTGGTGGCAGTCTTGGCGCGCGTATCTTGTCTGAAACCTTGCCTAAAGCCGTGGCGCTTTTACCTGAAGATATGCGTTCGAGATTGAATGTCGTGCAGCAAACCACTGAGAGCGCTTTGGATGATGCGCGCCAAGCCTATAAAGATGCAGGCGTCGTCGCGCTGTGTGAAACGTTCTTTTCCGATATCGAAGTCCATCTCGCGAGAGCTCATTACATTGTGGCGCGCGCAGGAGCGTCATCTGTCTCCGAGATTGCCCTGATGGGGAAACCTTCGCTCCTTATTCCACTCGCCATTGCAATGGATGACCACCAAACTGTGAATGCGCAGTCTTTGGAAGGTCACGGTGCCGCCGACATTTTGCCTGAATTAGAGTTTACGCCTCAGTCTGTCGCGAATATCTTAGAGGACAGATTAAATGATTCGAGTTGGCTTTCTTCCGCCGCCGCTGCTGCCCGTTCCTGCGGGCGTCCGCGCGCGGCCTACGATCTCACACAGCTGGTCATCAGTACCATCAGCTAAGGTTCCCATGCCCAATACAAATTTAAAACAAAATGCCCTCGCTACGAAGGTTCCATTCGATCTTGGTCCGATCCACTTTGTTGGTATTGGCGGTATCGGTATGTCAGGCATTGCCGAAGTCATGTTGAACCTTGGCTATGAAGTGCAAGGGTCTGATGCCCGCGAAAGTACAAACACTGAGCGTTTAAAGCGTCTGGGTGCGACAATTTTCATTGGCCAAAAGGCCGAGCAAGTTCACGGAGCTGGAGCCATTGTGATGTCCTCCGCGATCAAGGCGGATAACCCGGAGCTGATGGAAGCGCGCGCGCGGGCCATTCCCGTCGTTCGACGCGCCGAAATGCTGGCTGAGCTGATGCGCCTTAAATGGACTGTCGCGGTTGGCGGCACGCACGGCAAGACGACGACCACAACGATGATTGCGGCGTTGCTTGAAGGCGGCGACCTTGATCCGACTGTTATTAATGGCGGAATTATTAATGCCTATGCGTCGAATGCGAAACTGGGCCTTGGCGACTGGATGGTTGTCGAAGCGGATGAGAGTGATGGGACGTTCTTGAAGTTGCTTCCAACTGTTGCGGTCGTCACCAATATCGATCCTGAACATATGGAGCATTACGGCGATTTTGATACGCTCAGGAATGCCTTCGCAACTTTCGTTGAAAACCTTCCGTTTTATGGATTTGCGGTGCTTTGTATTGATCACCCCGAAGTCCAAAACCTTGTAAGTAAAATCAATGACCGTCGTGTTGTGACTTATGGCTTTAACCCGCAGGCAGATGTGCGCGCAGAAAATTTACGCTTAGAACCTGAAGGGTCACGTTTCGACGTTGTTTTTAGAGGGTTGGATGGTGAAGAAGATCGTTGGGCGGACCTGTTCCTGCCAATGGCGGGTAAACATAATACGCAAAATGTACTCTCCGCGATTGCTGTGTCTCGAGAGTTAGGCCTTGATAGCGAGCAAGTTCGCAAAGGCCTGAGTAGTTTCGGGGGCGTGAAGCGCCGCTTTACAAATGTGGGCAAATGGAACGGCGTCAATGTGATTGATGATTATGGCCATCATCCAGTTGAAATTTCTGCGGTTCTACAAGCCGCGCGCCAAGTTGTGTCTGCGGGTGAGGGCAGTGGTAAAGTTCATGCTGTTATGCAGCCGCATCGATATAGCCGTTTGAAAGATTTATTCGAAGACTTCTCAACCTGTTTCAATGATGCAGACCGTGTCTATTTGACTGATGTTTATGCTGCGGGCGAAGAGCCGATTGAAGGTATCAGTGCTCCGTCATTAGCCGAATCTATACGCAGTCATGGGCATCGCCACATCTCGCTGACATCTAAAGCCACATTAGCGCAAGACCTTCATCCGCATTTAGAGCCGGGCGATTTGATTGTATGTCTGGGCGCGGGCGACATTACCTATTGGGCGGCAGACCTGCCCGAGGACTTAGCTAAGCTGTGAGTCTTCTCGATCAATTACCTGAGGTGCGCGGAAAGTTGCGGGCGAATATATCGCTTGCGCCCTATACATGGCTGCGTGTTGGCGGTTCTGCTGAGGCGCTTTTTATGCCGAAAGATGAAGCGGACCTCGCGCATTTTCTGAGCTCTACGCCTGATTATATTCCAGTGCAGGTTTTAGGCGTCGCGTCGAATACGCTTGTCCGTGATGGCGGCGTTAAAGGTGTTGTCGTGCGTTTGGGACCAAGCTTTGGGCAGGTAAACGTCGAGGGTTTAAAGATAACTGCGGGCGCTGCGGCGCTAGATAAAACAGTGGCTAAAGCTGCGGCGAAAGCAGGCGTGGCAGGACTTGAGTTTTATGCAGGCGTGCCCGGAACGATTGGCGGGGCCTTGCGCATGAATGCGGGTTGTTATGGTGCTGAAACAAAAGACCGTCTTGTGAGTGTTGTTGCGCTTGACCGTACAGGTCGGCGGCAGGTCATGGACCTTGCCGAGATGGACTATAGTTATCGTCATTGCGGTGCGCCGAAAGATTTGATTTTCACGCAAGCTATCTTCGAAGGCACATCGGATGCGCCTACTGATATTCTGGCGCGTATGGACGAGATCACAGCGAAACGAGAAAGCAGCCAACCCATCCGAGAGAAAACGGGAGGCTCTACATTTAAGAACCCTGACCCTGAGCAAAGTGGTGGTCGCGGCGCTTGGAAGGTTATTGATGACGCGGGTTGTCGTGGTTTGCGCGTTGGCGGGGCCCAAATGAGCGAGCAGCATTGCAATTTTATGATCAACGCTGACGACGCAACGGCGGCTGACCTCGAAGCCCTCGGCGAAGCTGTGCGTGCAAAAGTCTTGGAAACGCAAGGCGTCGATCTGCACTGGGAAGTTCGCCGCATCGGAGAGCCTGCATGACCCGGATAGCAGTTTTAAAAGGCGGCCTGTCTTCTGAACGAGATGTGTCCTTGGTCACAGGCGCAGCTTGCGCGGACGCTTTACGCGAACTGAACTATGACGTGATTGAAATAGATGTGACACACGCGCTTTGGGAACAGCTAAAGACGGCCAAGCCTGATGTTGTCTTCAATGCTCTGCATGGGGATTGGGGCGAAGATGGCCGTGTCCAAGGCGTCTTAGATATGTTCGGTAAGCCATATACGCATTCAGGCGTCATGGCATCGGCTTTGGCTATGGATAAGCATCGGGCCAAACATGTCTTACAAGCTGTCGGTATTACGGTGGCCGATGGAGGTTTGTTTGATCGTTTAGACGTGGCCCGCACGCACCCCATTGATATGCCATATGTGGTGAAGCCGAATGGGCAGGGGTCTTCCAAATCAGTTTACATCATTCGTGATGATGACAGCGCTCCGCGCGAGGCGATTGCCGCTGACATTGAAATGGGCGAGCAAGTTGTTGTCGAAAGCTATATCCCAGGGCGGGAACTTACAGTCGCGGTCAAAGATGGCGTCGCTATCTGCGTGACCGAAATCATCCCACAAGGGTGGTATGACTATGAAGAAAAATACGGTGACAACGCCGCAGAGCATGTGTGTCCAGCTGAGTTACCTGATTATGTAACGGCGCTTTGCCTTGATTGGGCTGCAAAAGCGCATGTGGCACTTGGTTGCCGTGGTGTTTCACGTGCAGATTTTAGATTTAATGATGAAAACTGCACTCCAGACAATGTGGTAAACAAAATCGTAATGCTTGAAGTCAATACTCAACCTGGGATGACCCCGACATCGCTTGTTCCTGAACAAGCGGCTTATGTCGGGATCGGATTTGGCCAGCTTTGTCGCTGGATGGTTGAGGATGCTTCATGGCCGCGGTAAACAAAGGTAAGTCGAAATACACTGGTATGAATCGGGTTAGCCCGCTTAAACCAGGTCTACGCGGCTCTCAGAATTGGATGGCAGCGCAAATGCGTGCGGCTAAACATTCACCAAAGGCTTTCGTTCGTTTTGTTTTTAAGATTATTGGGACGTTTCTGTTTCTCATTTTTATTGGCCTTTGGCTTGGCGGATATCTACCTGCCATTCGAAAAAATTTGAATGTCTGGAAGATTGATAAACTGATGGCGGCGGGCTTTGTCGTAGAACAAGTCGATGTCATGGGTGAGGGACGTTTGAATGAACGCGACATCCGTATGGCGGCTCAAATTCAACGAGGTGGCTATTTCTTCGGTGTGGATTTGGATGCAGCACGGGATCGTACAGAAAGTTTGCCTTGGGTTGAACGTGCCGTGGTGCGTCGTCTTTGGCCAAACCGGATTGTCGTTCAAGTTGTTGAAACCACGCCTTATGCTTTATGGCAACATGAGGGAGAGCTGCACTTACTCGCGAACTCAGGTCAGCCTATTGTTCCCGTGTCTGAAGCTGTGTCGATCCCTTCAGGTTTAAAAACCTATGTCGGTGAAGACGCTCCATCTCAGGTAAAGATTATTGAAGCGGCTGTTGGGCCATATACTGAAATTTGGAGCCGCGTTGAGAGTCTAGTGATGTTTCCATCGGGGCGTTGGGACTTGCATATGCGTAATGAGACTGTCGTTAAATTACCTGCGCAAGAGGTTGGTCATGCATTGAGCCGTTTGGCCGCATTGGACCGCAAGACCTTCATTCTATCACGAGACGTTGGCACTATTGATTTGCGACTTTCGGACCGTATTGGTCTGAGTACTAAACCTACCGCTCAAGCTCACTCTAGTTAGAGCATGTTTGGTGGGGCGACAAAACGACAGCCGGAGACGGTGTGTGTACTTGATATTGGCTCTAATAAAGTCGTCTGCTTGATTGGGCGGGAGGAACCTGGCCTTGGCGTACGTTTGATTGGTTCAGGCTTTGGTGTGTCATCTGGGTTAAAAGGTGGGGCCGTTGTTGATCTCGACGCAGCTGAAGTTGGTATTCGTACTGCGGTTGAGAAAGCGGAACGCGCAGCGGGTGTCACGGTTCAAGATGTTTGCGTGAATGTTGCGCTACGATCGCTTCGGTCAGAGCACATGACAGTGCAAACAGAATTTGCAAGTGGAGCTGTAGTAGATCGTGATTTAAAACGTGTTTTAAATTCGTCCCTCTCTAAATTATCTCAAGCTGAACACGCGATTTTGCATGCGATACCATTGAATTGGCAGGTGGATGGCGAAGATGGTATTCGTGACCCGCGTGGTATGTATGGCCGCAAATTAGGCGTAGACATGCATTTCGTGTTGGGTGGTATCGGTCCATTGCGGAATTTGGCGCATTGTATTGAACGCTGTCATTTGACGATTAGATCGGTCACCGTCAGTCCTTATGCCGCTGCGCTGTCTGTTCTGACAGAGGACGAGAGTGATCTTGGTGTTACGCTTATAGATTTGGGCGCAGGTATAACATCGGCAGCGATTTTGCGTGACAACACACTTGTGCATATTGATGCTTTAAGTGTGGGAGGACGTAATATCACGTCTGACCTCGCGCGTGGACTTTCGACGCCTTTCGAGGCGGCAGAGCGGATTAAAATGATTTACGGGTCTTGTTTGCACGGAGCAGATGATGAGCAGGTCATGGTGCCTTGCCCGCCCATTGCTGCGCAGGACGAATTGCATCATGAGCCGCGCTCTATCGTAACTAAAATTATTAGATCTCGCGTTGAAGAGACCTTAGAGCTTCTACGTGAGCGTATCCATAAAGCGGGGCTTGAGGCCTATTCTGGTCGGCAGGTTGTATTGACTGGCGGCGGCGCGCATTTGAATGGCGTAAGGGAATTGGCAACCCATGTTTTGGGTAAACGTGTTCGAATTGGGCAGCCACATGGCGTCTTTGGGTTGTCAGAAGAGCTTAGTCAGCCTGATTTTGCTGTCGCGACAGGTCTACTGAAGAACGTGTTTGAAGACAGGCCAGAGGTCGTAACAGGGCCTCCTGATTTATCGGGCCGCCGCATTCGGGCTGAACGTTATTCTGGGAATGCTGTTATGCGATCTGTTCAGTGGTTGCGGGAAAATTTTTAGTGTGCGGGACTGTTTTGCGCGCTGTAGCTGATTATTTATCGCTAAATTCCTTTAAAAACCAACACAGTTAATGCGACATTAAGGCTTTCCGCCCAAGGTCTGATTTACCAATCGTTGACCATAATTTGGGTGCCGCTATGTCCATCAATTTCCATCTCCCGCAAGCCGTTGAGCTTAAACCACGTATCGTCGTTATCGGTGTTGGTGGGGCTGGGGGTAATGCGGTCAATAACATGATAGCTGCTGGCCTTGACGGCGTCGACTTTGTCGTGGCCAATACAGATGCCCAAGCTTTGGCGCTAAGTTCCGCACCGCGGAAAGTTCAGATGGGGTCAGGCATCACGCAGGGTCTAGGGGCTGGCATGCGTCCTGAAATTGGAGAGCAATCCGCAGAAGAGAGCATGGACGAAATTATGGAGCACCTAGATGGCGCTCATATGTTATTTGTAGCGGCTGGCATGGGCGGCGGTACCGGCACTGGCGCTGCACCTGTTATTGCACGCGCGGCGCGTGAAAGAGGCATTCTTACAGTTGGTATCGTGACAAAACCTTTCATGTTTGAAGGCTCTCGCCGTATGAAGTTAGCAGAGCAGGGTATTGAGAACCTTTACTCCGCTGTGGATACGATGATTACAATTCCAAACCAAAACCTATTCCGCGTTGCGACAGAGCAAACTACGATGTCCGACGCATTTGCTATGGCCGATGAAGTTTTGCACTCTGGTGTTCGCGGCGTGACTGATTTGATGGTTGTCCCTGGTTTGATTAACCTCGACTTTAACGATGTTCGTACAGTGATGGACGAAATGGGTAAGGCGATGATGGGAACGGGCGAAGCCACAGGCGAGCGCCGTGCTGTTGAAGCGGCTGAATCTGCTATTAACAACCCACTTCTTGATGATGTATCTTTGAAGGGCGCCAAAGGCGTATTGATCAATATTACGGGTGGTAGTGACCTTACGCTTTATGAAGTTGATGAAGCGGCTCAACTTATTCGTAATCAAGTCGATGAAAACGCTAATATTATTGTTGGCTCCGCTTTGGATAATGATCTTGATGGCATTATTCGTGTGTCTGTTGTTGCAACAGGTGTTGATGCTGTTTCTCGTGCAGATACGGCTCCAGAGCCTTTTACTCAGGAACCGGAAGCTAAAGTTATTGAGTTAGGTGTCCATGAGCGTGCCTTGGAAACGGCTGAAGCTGAATCCAAAGCGCGTAAGGCTTATTCTGATTATGATTTTGACCGTGATGAGCAACGCGTTGCTGTGAACGCGCCGCCGCCTTATACGGCTCCAAAACCTTATCCGCCTCGTATTCAGCCTGAAGATCACGCGCCTGCGGCTCAACAGTCTTATGCACCTGCGCCGATTCCTCAGGCAGCACCTGCAAGTGCGGCACGTAGTCCATTTGGGTTTTTTGGTCGTCGTAAGGCAGCTGCGCCTACACCAGCTCCGCGTACAAAAATTAAATCTCGTACAGCTCCAAGCGGTGATTTGTTTACTAATGAGGCGGAAAGTGAGTTGGAAATACCAAGTTTCCTACGTCGCCAAAATAGGTAAAAGTAATATAATACAATGTATTAAAGGGTCATGCTGGTAACAGTGTGACCCTTTTGTTATGAAGTGAAACAATCCGTCACGGAGCGTTTCTTGTTGCTGCCATATTTCGAAGATAGCCATTGGTTAAACTTCAATGTGGGACTATTCCAACTTCAATATGAACATTAGACGACAATCCACTCTTCGAGCACCGGCTGTTACAGCCAGCGTAGCTTTGCACAGCGGTCAGCATACGCGTCTCGCGATGCGTCCTGCGCCTATCGGCTCTGGTCTACGGTTTGTTCGGACAGATATCAGTGATCGTGATAATGTTGTTCCTGTACGCCCAGATCTCGTGACGGGTGTTAGAAATTGCACGACTTTATCGAATGCTGCAGGCGTAGGCGTTTCGACGATTGAGCATTTGCTGGCTGCACTTAGCGCCGTGGGTATCGACAACCTCGACATAGAGTTGGACGGTGCAGAGTTACCTGCGCTGGATGGTTCGTCCGAACCTTTCTTGAAATTGATTGAGCAAGTCGGCGTTTATCGTCAGCCCGCACCACGCCGTTATGTGAAAATACTGGAAACTGTTGAGGTTATATCTGGCGACATGATTGCACGTGTAGAGCCGTGTGATCGTCTTGAGTTGGATGTCACAATTGACTTCGCTGAAGAAGCGATTGGACGACAAAGGTTAGAAATTGTGCCTGATGTGCGATCTTTCAGAGATCGTATGGCAAGTGCGCGTACATTTGCACGTTTGCATGAGGTGGCGGCATTGCAAGCTGCAGGCCTTTCAAAAGGTGGGTCTTTTGACAACGCAGTCGTAGTTGATGAAGATAAAATTTTAAACCCAACTGGACTTAGGTTTGATGATGAATTTGTGCGTCATAAGGCATTAGATTTATTAGGGGACCTTTATTTAGGTGGTCCTATTTTAGGTCGTGTAACAACTGTGAAATCGGGGCATGGCTTGAATCATGATCTCCTTATGAAGCTATATGGTACGCCTACGGCATGGGTTTTTACGACGATGCCCATGGATGAAGTCGATTTTGCAGACATAAATTACCTGACATCGATGTCAGCCTAACGAACTTCTCACTTTCCGCGCTGTGTAAGAACCTTTAAGGACTTTATAAAGTTAAGGCTCTGGGTCTGACTCGTTGCAACGAGTTTACAGGGCAAGTCACAGATTGAACGGGTTTCATGTCCATCCTCTCACGCGCGCCTTCCATTCTTCGTATTGCCGTTATTAGCGTAACTTTGATCGCTGTTAGCGGTTGTGGTTCCTCTGGCGGGAAGAAGGAAAAGTTAGCTTACGTAGAGCGCCCTGCAGAACTCATCTATGATCAAGCTTTGAAGGAATTAAGCGTAAACGATTGGGCAGATGCTAAATTGCTGTTCCAGGAAGTGGAGCGTCAGCATCCTTTCTCAAAATGGGCCCGGCGCTCAATGCTCATGAGTGCATATGCGTCTTATAGGTCTGCGGATCATGATGAGAGCATCGCAATGGCTCAACGGTTCGTTGGATTGCATCCAGGGTCAGATTCTGCACCTTATGCGCATTACCTTGTGGCGATCAATTACTACGACCAAATTTACGACGTTGGCCGAGATCAAGCCACGACAATCGCGGCAGAAGCATCGTTACAACAAGTTGTTCGTAGATACCCCGATAGCGATTACGCACGAGACGCTCGCCTGAAACTAGAACTGACCCATGACCATTTGGCGGGTAAAGAGATGTCTGTTGGACGATATTACCTAAAACAAAACCAACATCTTGCTGCGATTGGGCGGTTCAAAACTGTCGTGTCTCAATATGAAACTACGTCACAAACCGAAGAAGCTCTTCATCGTTTGGTCGAAAGCTATGTGTCTATTGGCGTGATCCAAGAAGCCAAACTCGTTGGGTCCGTTCTAGGGCATAACTATCCGAGCAGTGAGTGGTATGCGGATAGTTACAAACTTCTTAAAAATTACGGTGTGAATTTGGATGATGAAATCAATAAACCTCGTAAGCAGGGTTATTGGACGCGCCTCAAAGAACGGCTCTTTTAGGCGTCATGCTATCCGGGCTATCGGTACGCAATGTTGTCTTGATCGAGTTACTTGATCTAGAATTCAACAAGGGTCTTACGGCTTTGACTGGCGAGACCGGTGCGGGTAAATCTATATTGCTAGATGCTTTGGGCATGGCGACAGGTGCGAGGTCTGATCGTGGTCTCGTGCGTGCGGGAACTGATAAAGCGCAATGCACGGCGAGCTTCACCCTCAATGAAAACCATGACGCTTGGGGTATGCTCGCGGCGCAAGATATTGACTATGATGTTTCAGAAGACCTGACCCTCCGCAGGACAGTCAATGTGGATGGTCGCAGTCGAGCCTTTGTCAATGATCAGCCTGTCAGTGTAAAATTGCTCTCGGCTTTGGGCACCAAGCTTTTAGAAGTCCACGGGCAGCATGATGGACGCGGTTTGCTGGATTCTACCACTCACATCACAATGTTGGACCAATTCGGCGGTTATACGCGTGAACTGGCGGATGTGAAAACTGCGCATATTGGACGCCAAGAGACAAAACGCGAATTGGATGGACTCTTAGCTCTGCAAGCGAAAGCTGGCGAAGATCGTGAATTTTTAGAACATTCTATTGGTGAGTTGGATCGCCTTGACCCCCGCGAGGGTGAAGAAGAAACGCTCGCCGAAGAACGCCGTTTCTTGCAGGGCGCAGAAGGCGCACTAACAGAATTATCTGCTGCAGAAGATGCCCTTGGTGAAGACGGTGCTTTTGAAGCGCGCTTATCTACGGCTTTGGCGGGAATTGAACGTCTGCGCGCAAAGTTTGGTGATAGTGAAACAGCGGCCGTAAGAGCGTTACAAACGGCATCCGAAGCTTTGGAACGCGCTATGCTAGAAACACAAGATGCGCGGCAAGCGGTCAGTGTCGCTGCGCAGAGTTTCGATGTTGAACCTGGGAAGTTAGAGGGCACAGAAAAACGCCTCTTCGCCCTGAGAGCTGCCGCACGTAAGTATAATATTCCAGTTATGGCTTTAGCTGAAAAACGAACGAGTTTCTCTGAAGAGTTAGCGGCCATTGATGGCGTGGTCATGAACATCGAGAAAACGCGTAAGCGAGCCGAGAAGGCCAAAGCGGCGTATGACAAAGCCGCCACCGCATTAACGCGTGCGCGGATATCTGCGGCCAAAACGTTGGATGCTTCGGTTGCGGTTGAATTACCGCCTTTGAAGATGGAACGTGCGCAGTTCAAAACTGACTTTTCCGCTGCACCCGAAAGCGCATCTGGCGTTGATCAAGTCCGTTTCCTTGTTTCAACCAACCCCGGCACAGCCATTGGGCCGTTGGATAAAATTGCATCTGGCGGTGAAATGGCCCGTTTCGCTTTGGCAATAAAGGTTGCACTGGCAGGACAGAACAATGCGGTCATGGTCTTTGATGAAGTCGACCAAGGCGTTGGCGGCGCTGTGGCTGCTGCGGTTGGTAAACGCCTTGCGCGTCTCTCTGAACACGCGCAGGTTTTCACTGTAACCCACAGCCCGCAAGTTGCGGCCTGCGCGAATGGTCAATTCCGTATAGAGAAACGCTCTGTCGGGGAGAGCACAACGACCTCTGTAAAACGGATATTGGACAGCGAACGCGAAGAAGAAATTGCACGTATGTTGGCCGGCGAAACCATCACGCAAGAAGCCCGCGCTGCGGCACGGCAGTTGATGGCGTCGTGACTGCCGAACAGGCCAAGAAACGCGTTGTTTGGCTAGGCCGCGAAATACGGGCCTCCGACGCGTTATATTATCAAGATGACAATCCAGTTCTAACCGATGCACAGTACGATGAGCTTCGTCGCGAGCTGATCGCGCTTGAGGCTGAGTTTCCGCATCTCATCTTAAAAGACAGCCCCACGCAATCCGTAGGTGCCAAACCCGCTGGTAAGTTTGGGAAGATCAAACACACCGTTCCAATGCTCTCTCTCGACAATGCGTTTTCTGAGGAAGATGTTGCCGACTTTTGTGCGCGGGTTCGAAAGTTCCTTAGCTTGAAAAAAGTGGACCCTGTTGGGTTTACCGCCGAGCCTAAGATCGACGGATTATCTGCGGCTATTCGATATGAGCACGGAAAATTCGTTAAGGGCTCAACACGTGGTGATGGGCAAACTGGCGAAGATATTACGGCGAACCTTGCTACGCTAGACACGGTCCCGATGCAATTGTCGGGTGCGGGGTGGCCAGATGTTTTTGAAATTCGCGGTGAGGTTTATATTGATCACGCCGATTTCGACACAATGAACGCGGCGCAAGTTGCGTCGGGTAAAGCAGCTTATAAAAACCCGCGCAATGCGGCTGCGGGGAGTTTACGCCAGATTGATCCGTCGGTCACGGCGTCGCGGCCACTCAAGTTTTTTGCTTATACATGGGGCGAGGTGAGTGCGCCCTTCGCCGAAACGCAAATGAAAGCCGTAGAGCGCATGGCGGAATGGGGGTTTGATGTGAACCCACAGATGAAGCGCCATGAAACCGCACAAGAGATGGTCGCGCATTACATCGAAATCATGAATGCGCGGGCGGGGCTTGGTTATGATATTGACGGTGTGGTCTACAAGGTCGATGAGCTGGCCTTGCAAACCCGCCTCGGTTTTGTCTCTCG
This sequence comes from uncultured Caulobacterales bacterium, assembly GCA_938009235.1. Classification (GTDB taxonomy): domain Bacteria; phylum Pseudomonadota; class Alphaproteobacteria; order Caulobacterales; family Maricaulaceae; genus Litorimonas. The sequence goes on along the minus strand of CALLIK010000014.1, from coordinate 15,269 downwards.
CGCGCCGCGATGGGCGATTGCTCATAAATTCCCCGCCGAAAAAGCGATTACGACAATTGAAGATATTGATATTCAATTGGGCCGTACTGGGGCGCTAACACCTGTTGCGCGGCTAACGCCCATCACTGTGGGCGGTGTTGTTGTGTCGAATGCGACGTTACATAATGCAGATGAAATCGCGCGCTTAGGTGTGAAGATCGGTGATAGTGTTGAAATTCAACGAGCAGGGGATGTTATACCGCAAGTGCTTCGGGTTGTGACGCCAAGTGACGGTCCTGCTTTTGAGTTTCCAACTGAATGCCCAGTTTGCGCCGCGCCAGTGTCATCTGAAATTGATGAAAAAACGGGCAAGCAAGATGTTGTGCGTCGTTGTACCAATGGTCTGTCATGCCCTGCGCAGGCGGTTCAGGGCCTTGTGCATTTTGTCTCTCGTCAGGTGTTCGATATTGACGGTTTTGGTGAGCGACAGATTGAAGCCTTTTATGAAAAGGGTCTCATCAAAGAGCCTGCGGATATTTTTACGCTGCGCGCGCGGAATGATGAAATCAAACTTGAGACATGGGAAGGCTTCGGCAAGACAAGTGCAACCAAGCTATTCGACTCGATTGATACGCGCCGGAACATTCCTTTTGACCGCGTTCTTTTCTCGCTCGGTATTCGCCATGTTGGTAAAACCAATTCACGTTTGATCGCGCAACACTTTGTCTCTTGGGATAAGTTTTGGGCTGTCGTACCGCATCTACAAAACCCTGTAAGCGACGCCTATATGGGATTGCTTGGGATTGACGGTATGGGCCAAGCCGCGCTTGGATCACTCGCGCAGTTCTTTGCGTCAGAGACCAATCATCAGATCGTTGCAGACCTTGTTGATGAGCTAGATGTTCAGCACGCCGAAGTCCCAACTTCTGACTCGCCTGTGGCTGGAAAAATTGTTGTCTTCACAGGTAAGCTTGAGCTGTTTTCACGGGATGAAGCCAAAGCTCGCGCACAATCTCTCGGGGCGAAAGTATCTGGCAGTGTGTCGGCCAAGACGGATTACCTCGTCGCTGGGCCGGGCGCAGGGTCGAAATTGAAAAAGGCTGAAAGTCTTGGCGTGAAAGTTATGACCGAAGATGAGTGGCTGGCGTTGATTGCCTAATAGCTTCGCTTCAAACTCCGTGTGATCTTCGCCCATTCGGTTCGGTTTGTACGTTTGATATGCGCTTTATAGGCGCGTTCATCATCAAAGGCTTCGTTGACAATATAGCGGCCTTTGATCTTGGGGTGAGGCTTAACCTCAAAATAATGACAGCCCGGTTCTTCACGAGTTAAGCGTGCATGTTCAGGCAGCGCGCGAGCAAAGGCTTCGCGGTCTGCTTCTGGGACGTCTGCAAATCCTGATACGACAAACATGAGCTAAAGCACCTCACAGGCGGCCGTTAGCCATGCTTTAGGATCGCCATCAACCAAAGGCCCTACCTCTTGCAACACCCGTGCATGATAGGCGTCCATATAGTCGCGTTCTGTTTGAGAGAGCATATCCAACACGATCAGGTCACGATGGATGGGCGCGAGCGTTAGCGTTGTGAAGCCAAGCATTTCACGTTCTCCGCCTGCAACGGCCTCAGCCTCGGTGACATATTGCAAGTTTTCGATGCGAATGCCGTATTCACCTGTTTTGTAATATCCTGGTTCATTCGAGACAATCATACCTGCCTGCAGCGCGACCATGTTCGGACGTTTTGAAATGCGTTGCGGGCCTTCATGCACGCCGAGGAAAACACCGACGCCGTGGCCAGTGCCGTGATCATAATCCAAGCCCGCTTGCCAGAGCGGATGTCGCGCGAGGATGTCGAGGTTGCTGCCCGTTGTGCCAACTGGGAAACGGACTGTCGCGAGGGCGATGTGGCCTTTCAGAACCAAAGTGAAACGTTCGCGCATTTCTTGCGTAGGCTCGCCAATCGGGACCGTCCGCGTAATGTCGGTTGTACCGTCAGGATATTGACCTCCGCTATCGACTAAGAATAGCGAACCGCGCTTTAGTTTTAGAACCGTACCTGTGTTTACGCGGTAATGAACAACGGCGCCATTTGGGCCTGCGCCTGAAATTGTTTCAAACGATAAATCACGGATGGATGTGTCTAGGCGGCGGAAGCGTTCCAATTGACTTGAAGCTTCGATTTCATCGACCTCGCCAGATTGCGCGTCTGTATCCAGCCAATGCAGAAACCGTACGATGGCGGCGCCGTCTCTTATATGTGCGGCGGTTGTGCCTTTGATTTCCACCGCGTTTTTGATAGCTTTGGGTAAGGCCACGGGATCAGAAGCGAGTTTCACCTTTGCGCCTGCCGCTTTCAATTCATCGACATGCCACGCTGAAGCCGTGTTGGGGTCTGTTATGACGATTTTGTCTGTCAAATTTGCGATTGCGCCCTTGAGTGCGTCTTCGGTTTGGACGCTAACGTCATTACCGAAATGCTCACGGACTTTGGCTGAGAGTTTTTCTGGTGCGATGAAGAGTTGAACACGGCCGTCTTTATCAATGATCGCTGTGGAGAGCGGGAGAGGCGTGCATTGAACATCACTGCCGCGAATGTTGAGCAGCCATGCGATAGATGCGGGGGCCGTTATCAAAGCCGCATCCGCGCCCGTTGAGGTGATGCTCTTGCCAATCTCTGCACGTTTCTCCGTGTGGCTTTTCCCTGCGAGATTATCGGGTTGAATGGTGACGGGAGTGAGTGGGACTGCTGGACGGTCCTCCCACGCCGTATCAATTGGGTTGACCGCAAGGCTACGGGATTCGCCGCCCGCTAGTTTTACAGCGTCACGGATATGCCCGAGCGCCGCAGGACTGTGGAGACGAGGATCAAATCCGATGATTTGTCCAGAGGTCACATTTTCACGGAGCCAGCTTGCCATGCCGCCGCCTTCCATTTTGGTGAACGCGAAGAGGTCTTCTGCGACTTGCTGACGGACTTGGATTGTATAGCGCCCATCAACAAACATGACGGCATGGTTCGTGCCGATAACAGCTGCGCCAGCGGAGCCTGTAAATCCGCTGACCCACATGAGGCGCTCATTACAGTCAGGTAGATATTCGTTCTGATATTCGTCCTCATGAGGGACGAGGAAGAGGTCCACGCCCATTTCAAGCATCGCGGTTCGTAATTTTGGTAAATTCCTGTGCCCGTAATCAGGGCCGCCCGTAACGTCATAAGTCTGAAACTGATGGGATATTTGGTTCATGAATGTAGGTCCTGCGAGATGACGGATCGCTGAGTGCAATCATAGGGTAAGGAGGGGAACTAATCATGGCAAATAGTTTCACGCAGCATGTTCATATCATGTTCAGAGAAGAGCCCGTTTTTGCTCAAAATATAGCGTCTTCTAAACAGAATTAATGCAGGATTAACAACCGAGAGGGGAGTTGCTCCATTTTTGCATAGCTCGTTTCTGCCAACGTCGGTTCTGCATGTTTAACAAACGGCTAAACAACACTCAACGAAACGGCGGTGAAATAAGTCACCGCACAATGGTAAGAGAAGTAAAATGACTACGCAACTAAATGGCACTGAATTCGTTTCCGCTCCGGCTAACAGCCGCCGCACAGCAAACACGTCAAATGTCCGCAATGGCTTGGCTGCACGCCGCGATTCGCGTCGCAACCGCCGCGCTACACGCGCAATCTAGAGAATTTGATATTATTATCAGAAGGCCGTCCCGTTATCGCGGGGCGGCCTTTTTTGATTCCAGCCTCTAAAACCGCAGTGGTATCATGCTGGTTTTTGCGCGAGCAGGGATGTCCAGCCCTCTAAGCTCGGCTGCGGCTGCACTTTTAGGCCTGCGGCTTCAAAGCAAGCTGTCACGGCTGCGGCTTTCTCGTCGAGAATACCTGAGAGAATTACACGTCCATCAGGGGCCGTCGCGCCAACAATATCATCCGCTAAACTCATGAGTGGACCGGCCAGAATATTGGCAAAGATAAGATCGAATTGACGTCCCGCAAGAGCGGAGCTTTCAAACCCATCGGCGACATACGCGGAAATTTCGCCCTCCACATTATTCAGGCCGATGTTCTGATCCGTCACCATGATGGCATCTGGGTCAATGTCCGTGGCTACAATATCAGAGCCGTTCAACGTTTTCGCCGCAGCGATAGCTAAAACACCTGCGCCGCATCCCAAGTCCAAGACTTTTACGGGAACCACGCCTTGATCTAATAGGGTGCTGAAAATTTGAAGACAGCCAGCCGTCGTTCCGTGGTGACCCGTTCCGAAGGCTAGGCCCGCGTCGACATGGATGGCTATGACATCATTCGGTACTGTATCTGCATCGTGAGAGCCGTGAACATAAAATCTGCCCGCTTTGACGGGGGCAAGGCCAGCTTGTGTTTCGCTTACCCAGTCTTTGGCGGGTAACTGTGTGATTCCTGAAGGGGTGCCATCGGAGAGTTTTAAAGCTTGATGCGCGGCAGCAGCTTCGGCTTGAGACTCGTAAAGGCCCTGCACGAGCATGAATCCATTTGGCGCATCAAAGATGGCGACGCTGAGGGCGGACATGTGACCATCCATGCCGAGCGTATCTGCTAGGTCAAAGGCTGTATCAGGGCGTGCCTGAATATCCAGAGCCCACGGTCTAAAGCCGTCTATTTTTGTGGTGTCCATTATAATCCACTCCGTGCGGCAGCTTCGCCTTTTGGGTTTGGTAAGGTAGGTTCAGCTTCAATTTTTCGAATAAAATTCTTGCCGCGGAGACGAGGGCTCCTTAGTCCACGGCATCCATCAACATGGAGCTGACCATCTTGAGCTCCACATAACATGTAAGCGATCAATTCGGGCTGTTTCACATGTCCATTATGCGCAAAGAGCGGATCTACAAAACCGCTAACTAAGGGGAAAACGGGTTCGGCAAATTCAACGCGCATGTCGATCACGTTAAACCCAAGAATATCGATTAATCTGTCGCGTTCTGATTCAACGGCCATATCAATTTGCGTGCCGTCACTACGTTGGCTTCCTGATAAAAGATTTCGATAGAATGGGACGAGTTCATAGGTCAGGAAATCATTGATCTCCGACATTGCGACAATCGTTGGGCGTTCTGCATCTGAATAAGGTTCGGGCACTTGGCGCGCCGATTCAGAAATATCGGAAAGGCTCAGTAACGGAATTTGGTTAGCTAGCATGAAGAACTGTGTACCTTTGATCATGTCGTCATAGATATTACCTCGGCCGTCGGTCATGGCGTCGCGCATGATATCAAAGGCAATTTTTGATCCCAAGGATTCCGTTACAAATGCAAAGGGGTCCGTTTGTATATCTTGACCTGCTGCAATTTGGCAGATGTCTCTATGGTTGACCCGTGGACCTTGCGCCGCAAATCCATATCCTGATGCATCAAGCGCGGCGCTGCACATGGCACCTCTGACGGCATCGCGAATTTGCTCGCCGGCAGGACCTAGGTACAAGACAGCATCAGAGAACCCATAATTGACAAGTTTGTCTTTTAATTGGCCGTTATACTTGCGGCGTTTCAACGCAATTTTACCGCCTTTTTGTGCACCCAAAGCGTCCTGCCCTACATGTGGAGCTTGAAGGCTCTCCCAGAAAATATCGTCCCAGAAAACACGATAAATTACATATTCAATATTACTGCTTACCTTTAAGACTTGCCTGTCCATACATGCGAGATCGGTCAGTTTTAAAGTCGAACCGGGTAGCGTTGTTCTATAGTTGCGAACTTTCGTATCAGATATTTTTATGAAGTTCTGGAGTTTGACATCTTCGTCTTTATCATCGCGTCCACATTGGCTCGCGACGGCTTTATCTTCGACTGTATTACCATAGGCGTCTGCGACACCTGATATGAAGGCATTCGCGAGCGGGGCGTCATCAGGGTTTTCAACATAGCCGATGCCATGAAGGTAGATAATATTGACTCGAATGTTTTTCCCATTCTCAGGAGATTTTTCAGCTAAGCGTTCCAAGCCTTTGAAGGAGCCACTGTCAATCCTGTCTGATGACAAGGCATTGATGTCGAGCACATTAAAACTAGTTGTGGAGCAACCAGACAGGCCAAAGGCGAAAAGAAAGAGTAAGCAAAGACGTAACATGTGTGTCCTCTAGGCTTGTTCAACGAAGCCGTCCAAGACCTTTTTCTCTCCGGCCTTTTCGAAGGCTACGGTGAGTTTGGTTCCGTCGGTATCTGTGACGTTGCCATAGCCAAATTTTTGGTGAAACACGCGGTCACCAATTCGGTAACTTGAGACTTTTGGTTTAGCAGGGCGGCGCACAGCGCGACCTTCAATTTCCTTTGGTGCGCGGCTGTAACTGCTGGACTTGTTCTTTTGAAACCGTTGCCACCCTGGAGAGACAGGGCCTGATTTTTTGTCTTCAAAGCGACGAGAAAAATTACTCGCAACGCGTTCCGCTACGGCGCTGTTGTTGCTCAAACCTGACTCACTTGCTGCTTCGACATGAGCAGGCGGTAGCTCGTCGATAAAGCGCGACGGTAGAGAGGATTGCCAGCTGCCATAAACCTGTCGGTTCGCAGCGAAGTAAATCTTGGCTTGTTCGCGCGCGCGCGTGATGCCGACATAGGCGAGGCGTCGTTCTTCTTCCAATCCTGCCATTCCGCTTTCGTCTAGTGATTTTTGCGACGGAAACATACCTTCTTCCCAACCGGGCAAGAAGACGAGGGGGAACTCTAACCCCTTGGCGGAATGCAAGGTCATGAGTGAGACTTGATCCTCTTCCTCTGCTGTGTTTTTTTCTACGTCCATCACCAAACTAACATGTTCCAGATATGCGGGCAGGGTCTCAAATTCGTTCATGGCGCCGATCAACTCTTTCAAGTTTTCCAAACGCCCAGCAGACTTCGCATCCTTATTATCACGCCACATTTGTGTGTAGCCAGACTCGTCAAGGATCTGTTCCGCTAGGTCCGTATGTTTCATTGTCCCCAGCAACGCACGCCAACGATCAAGGTCGAGGCAAAAGGCGCGAAGTGAACTGCGGGCCTTACCGCGAATTTCGTCTGTCTTCGTCAATTCTCGCGTGGCATATTCTAGAGACCGCTCCATCATGCGGGCCGCGCGTTGTAGCTTTTGAACAGAGGTTGCGCCAATGCCGCGTTTGGGTGTGTTGACGACGCGCTCAAAGGCGAGGTCGTCAGTCTCATTCACGAGCAGTCGCATATAGGCGTGGGCATCGCGAATTTCTTGACGTTCGAAAAAACGCGGTCCGCCAATGACTTTATATGGCAGCCCAATTTGGATGAAACGTTCTTCGAAACTCCTCATTTGACGTGAGGCGCGAACGAGGATCGAAATATCGGAATACTTACGCCCTTTCGATTTCCAGTTCTCAATTTCAGTGCTGATAATACGCGCTTCGGCAGGGGCATCCCAGACGCCCGTGACCGTGACTTTGTTGCCTCCGTCATCCTCGGTCCAAAGTGTCTTTCCTAGACGGTCTTGGTTCGACGAGATCAAGCCAGATGCGGCTGCGAGGATATGTTCTGTCGAGCGGTAATTACGCTCTAGCTTGATGACTTTTGCGCCAGGAAAATGTGCCTCAAACTGTAGGATATTGTCGACCTCTGCGCCGCGCCAGCCATAGATAGACTGATCATCATCACCGACAACACACACATTATTGGAGCCTTGTGCGAGAAGTCGTAGCCAGAGATATTGGCAGACATTTGTGTCCTGATACTCATCTACGAGGATGTAGCGGAACTTCGTATGATAGCGGGCTAGTACGTCAGGATGTTTTTGGAAGATCGTCAGATTGTGGAGAAGCAGGTCACCAAAGTCTGCGGCGTTTAGAATTTTCAGACGGTCCTGATAGGTCTTGTAGATAATCAAGCCTTTACCTTCGGCGAATTGGTATTTCTCGCCAGGGTCGACTTTACTGGGTGTAAGGCCCTTGTTTTTCCAACCATCAATGAGCGACGCCATATAGCGCGCCGTCCATTTTTTGTCGTCGATATTTTCGGCTTTGATGATTTGCTTGAGCAAGCGAATTTGGTCGTCTGTGTCGATGATCGTAAAGTTAGACTTGAGCCCTACTAACTCGGCATTGATGCGCAGGATTTTCGCCGCAATAGAATGGAACGTTCCGAGCCACGGGAGGCCCTCGGTTGTTTGGCCCAATAACCCAGAGACGCGGTGGCGCATTTCGCGCGCGGCTTTGTTTGTAAAGGTCACAGACAGGATCTGTGAGGGATAGGCCATACCATTGTTCAGGATGTGGGCGAGGCGGCACGTTAACACGCGCGTTTTACCTGTGCCCGCGCCAGCCAGAACAAGGAGGGGGCCTTCGGTTGAGACGACGGCGTCTTTTTGTTCGGGGTTGAGGCCTTCTAGGTAGTCACCTGGCTGCGCAGTGCCAGGTCGCGTTGGCATCGCCATTTGAGAAATGGACCGCGTATTCGGCGCAGGGGGAGCAGGTGTGAAGTCCTTTGATTTTCGCACAGCGCGACTCTTTTCATACTCTCTTTGAGAGCCTGGGGTCGGCGCAGGTTTGAAGGAATCAGGTTGGGACATCGAGAGAGAACATAGAGGCAACGTCGTTGCATGGCTATGGGGTTGCGCGTCACTAGTTTTAAGATGATTTGTAATTTGAGGTATTAGGCGGCTTCCAGATTGGATAAGTTTGTCTGGAAACCGCAGTGTTGAGCTAAAAGGAATTAAAACCCAAAACTATAGGCGACACTAATCAGCTTTGTGTCGGTGATTTGTGCGTAATCCAGACGAATGCCATGACCGCCCTCGAAACGGTATTCTGCGCCAACCCCATAGGCGAAGCTACCTGCAGTTTCTGACTGGCTACCGCTCGCGGTAAATCCGGGTAAAGCCGCTGTTGAGGCGACCGCGCTAGCTTTCGCTTTCGCTGCTCCATATCCACCGCGTGCGAAGATGTCTATATTTTCAGCGAGGGGAAAGATGCCTCGTACAAATCCACCAAAATAATTTGTGACTTCTGCATCAATGTCTGCGTCTACGTCGAATGTACCGAAATCAGTATCAACAGGAAATGTTTGGCTGAAACTATCACTACCCAAGCCAAAACCCGCTTCAGCTTCTACAGCTAGGTAAGGTAAAAAGCGGTAGCCTACACGACCAAATATCATGGTGCTATCAATTGTTTGTTCCCCAAGACTAACAGGGGTTCCTGCCGCATCAATATCGTTAAGGTCGACATCTGATGACAGTAAATTCGCGCCGATATTGACATAAACATAGTCTTCATCGGAACTGCTACTTTGCGCGAATGCAGGCACCGAGATCATTAAAAGGCTAAGGCTGCCGAAAATTGCGAAATAGGACTTCATGAAATATTCTCCAGTTTGGCCCCCGATATTTGTTGAATGTGGTCTTGGGGCTGAATGGATGATGAATGTTAGGCGAGGGACTGTGATTGACTAAGGAAACCAAATATTTATCCTGTTTAAGATGCAGGATGAAATTAATTATATTGCCAATTGTCGCTTTAGAATTGTTATCGGTTAGGTTACGTTCAGCAAGAGTTGGGTATGCAGGGGTACGGGTTGATATGATCGAAGGGCGATCATTAACCTCAACCCAGAACGAAAGATAAGACTATGGATTTGATGAATCTAGCTAAAGGCATGCTTGCTAAAAAACTAGGCGGCGACAGTGCTGCTATAGGTGGCGTATTGGACGGATTGCTCGGTGGCGGCGATAAAATGGATATCGGCGGCCTTGTTAGCGGTATGAAAGAAAAAGGCCTTGGTGATGTTGCTGAATCTTGGCTTGGTGATGGTGAAAACCAAGAGATTTCAGCTGAGCAACTAAAAGGCGCTTTGGGCGAAGATAAAATTGCTGCTGCCGCAGCTCAGCTTGGCACTGACGAAGGTTCATTGCTTGACGGCCTAAAAGACGCAATCCCACAGATGGTTGATAAGTCTAGCTCAGGTGGATCACTTTTGGACGCAGTTGGCGGCATTGGTGGCCTCGCAAGCATGGCTAAAAAATTCCTCTAAACGAACCCTAGAAACAAATGAAAAGGCGCGCCTTATTGGTGCGCCTTTTTTGTATTTATTAAGTTAAAGATTGAAACAGATTCAAACATCTAATTCCCCTAATGTTTTGCCTAGAGTATTAGGTGTGAGGAGGGCCAAAGGCGGTCGCACTTTGCAGGTCTTATATTGCCTGAGGAAAAGTGTTTTACACTAGCATCAATTACTTTGGTAAACCATTGGCGCTAGACCATCCGATGAACAAGCAGTCACCAATCGGTTGGACCAATTGGTTAAAATTGGTTAATCAATAGCCTTGACATGGAATATGGCATATGATTTGCAGAGAGCATAATAAGATGGGACAAACTCATCGCGGGATAAGAACTCTGCATATATTGCATTTGTTGACAATGGGTTGTGAACTTTAGAAGACGTCGCATGTTGTTCTAAACATGTTAAAAATACTGTCTGAAGCATACAATGGTTACTGTGTAAATTTGTGGAGTTAAGTCAGAATTTACACTGGAGGACCACTATGTCATTTCTAAATACTAATAATAAGACGCGATCGATACCGCTGTCTAAAACTCTCTTCACAAGTTCAGCTGCGTCTGTGTTATCTGCATTTATGTTGATGGCTGTCGCGCCAACAGCGCATGCACAAGTCGTCATTGATGTGACTGACTGTGCCGACTTGATGGATAACCCTGGCACTGCTGATGCGGGAGCAACTGTTAATATTGATATTGGCGGCGCGTGTGTCGTTACTAGCGGTGATCATATTGATCTAGAAGATGGCGACCAAGATGACGTCACTATCAATATTGCTTCAGGGACTATTCTGAGAAATTCCGACACGAGTGATGAAGACACAGTTATTTTCATTGATAATTCAGAGAACAATACAACGATTAATATCGCGGATGGCGCGGCGCTTTGGGGCGAGAATGGCGTAATTTTCATTGAGGGTGATGGAACCACAATCGTTAACGATGGTGATATTATCGGAACGGGCGAAGCTGAAGAAGGTGTTATATATATTGACCGTGATACGGATAGCGACACTATCCTTATCAACAATAGAGCAACTGGCCGCATCACGGCTCAAGACAATGGACCAGCTATCGGGATTGAAGTTTTGCTAGCTGATGGTTTTGATGATCCGGAACATGTTGGCGTGCAAGACGACTTAGCCGACTTCCCGACTGTGACGATCATTAACCAATCAGGCGGTCTAATTCAGTCCACTGGTTCTGTATCTGACGATAATGATGCGATTAACATTGCGGGTTCTCCCGGCACCACAGGTGGTCTTGACCGCGCGTGTATTGAAGGCGCAGCCCTCAATTGTGTGGTAAACCTTCGAGTTATAAACTCAGGTATCATTAGATCTGTTTTTGATAATAGCGGAACAGCTGCGATCACGATCGAGGATGATGCCCTATTTAATGGTGTGATTGTCAACCGCGTGGACGGCTTAGTGACTGGCACACGAAATGGCATGCGAATTGGTGACATCGAAGTGGATGGTGCAACCGCTGAACATTCGGGTAGAATTACAAATCTAGGGACTATCAGTGGTACTGGAACGAGTAGTCGAGGAATTGATCTAGAAGGCGACGGCATCCGTATCACGAATGGCGCAGCGGCAACTATCTCTGGTCTGTCTGTAGGTATTGAAGTCGGCGCAGGCTCCTCAAGTGGTGTAGATCACAGCGGCGAGAGTAACTCGATTGTAAACCGCGGAACGATTAGCGGCGATAATTACTCTATTGACTCAACTGCGGCAGAAGGCGTTATTCGGATTGTTAATTTCGGTGGCGGTTCATTTGATGGCGATATTCGCGGTTCAGCTGCAAATCTTGATCTTCTGAATTTCAGAAATGGTGACTCCAGCCTCACACATGATGTTCTACAGAACTTTGCTGTGACTGTTGCACCAACTGGTAATCTTACATTTGTAGGTGACCGGACGATTGAAGGCACTTTATTGAGCCGAGGTACGGTCAGTTTTGATCTTGCGGATACACAAACTGTGACAGGCAATGTTCAATTAACGCGCACGAGTACAGTTGCAATTTCTGATACGACAGGCGTTGCGGCTCTGAATGCGCAATTTACGCTTATCGATGTGGGTGGGGCGTTAATTAACAATGCAGCACTTGATTCTTCAGAGATCACAGATTCAAGCTTCTTGCTAGATTTTGAATTCGTCGACTCTGCAGATTTGGTTGTTGAAGCCATTGCAGCGGGTAGCGGAACATCGATTGCGAAAGTTTCAGGATACTTAGAGGACATTCAGTTTAAATCGGAAGGCGCACAAGTGTTTGGCACGAACGTTCTTACCGCTTTTGTTGACGGTACTTTAGACAATACGTCCACTTTCTCTAATCTTGGTGGCCTTGGAACGGCTAGTGATGTTGGAACTGCGGTCAACAGCCTCGCACCTGATTTCAGCGGAGCACTTGTTCAAAACGTGTTTAGCTCAATTCAGAGCAATAACTCGATCATTGATCATCGTCTTAGCAATCTGAATTGTAATTCGTTTGGTTCAGATGACGAAGAGAGCTGCCTAACATTGGCTGAAAGCGGAGCTTGGTTACAAGCCAGCCGTCCTAATGCGACACAAGGCAGCCTAGCTTTATCAGCTCCAACATTTTTGAACACTGGAGCCGGTCAAGATAGCGTAACAATGACCTATGGTTATGATCATGCAGTGGCTGATTCAACGATTGTTGGTTTCTCTGGTAGTTACACAGACTCAGAACTAGAAGATCAGGGCGAGACAGCCTCTTCTACGGATCTAGAGTCCGTACAATTTAGTGCGTATGCAGGACATCGTGTTGGGAACGCACAGTTCACGACAAAGGCGTCTTACTCACATGCTGAGGCACATACTCGCCGTCAGTCTTTTGATGTCATCAAAAGTGAAGTTGATGTGAACGCTTTGAACTTCCAAGGTGTTGCGAGCTATAACGTCTATCTTGGACAAGGGTATTACCTCAAGCCAGAAGCGGGTGTTCACTATAATAACCTGTCTACGGGCGCTTATACTGAAACAGGTGGTCTTGATCTGAGCATTGGCGAAGCCAACACAAATGTTCTTGACGGACGTGTCGGTATGACATTGGGCTCTCGTCAAATTCTTTCGGAAAAAGCGCGGGCTGACCTATTTGTCACTGCGCTTGTACGGAATGACTTTTACGGCAACCGTGACGATATTGGATTTGCTTTTGCAGGACAGACGGGTTCACTCGCTGTCGCGAATACAGATCAATTCGCTGTTCAAGGTCTAGCTGGTGTTAATCTACTTAGCGGTAAGAACTTCTCATTCGGCGGTGCCGTAAATGGTGAGTTTGCAAATACTGAGAACTCTGTCGGCGCTAGCCTTCAGACTAACGTTCGTTGGTAGTCTAAAACACCATTACTGAATATCGTTTGGGGGCGGTGCAGCATATGCACCGTCCCCAAATTTCTTTTACGACTGACGGACTAAATCTTGCGTCAGTTCACGGTCCATAATTTTCCGTCGCGCTTTACCTTTATGAAGCTGAGAAAAATTATCGCTGTCTTCTCTCGTATGGCAGAATAAATCACAGCCAGAAGAAATCACAATTCGTCCTTGCCAAGGGAACATAGGGGCAACGACCAATGGTGATGGTTTAACTCTTAAAAGCTTTCGCCTCCTCACAGCCCTGTCGTTTAGAGCGGGTTGTTGTATCTCTTAGTGTTTGAAGCGGGACAGTTAGTTGACTTCGAATAAAATGGGATGTTCGTGTGGGTGGTCAGGCTCTATGCGTTTGCGAGTGCGAATGCGGTTGCTATCGAGCCCTCCCAGCTAAGTGCCAAGAAGCCCCAGACGACGACGCCTTTTTGCTCGTGCAATTCTGTTTTTTGAGAATCGAAAATTGGTCTAAGGCTGACCATTTTTCGATAGTTTCATATTAAGTTTAAACAGAAATGCACTACCGGCCGAACACATCAGTCGAGGATGAATCAGCTCTCAGTAGGCCACCCAGAACGACGGACATTACCCCGCCGCGCCCAATGACAAGCGCCGCTTCTCCCCAATCAAGCCAATGTGCACATGACCGCCCTGTGGAAGAAGACAGCTTTAAAATTGCACAGCTTTTCCAAGGTGCGGACGCATCTCTTGAAATAAATTTAAGGAGTTGAAACTGAACAGGTAATTATTTGGCGAAGTGGGGATCGAGTTTTGTAGGGCATTGTTTTGAACTATTTTACTGGAGGAGAGAACCCTAAATGCCGAAGAAGCGTATTTCTGAAGTCTACGAATCCCCGTTTCAACTTATAAGCTGAGTGTCTTACTTGAGGCGATTTTAGGACATTTAAATTTTGAAAAGGAACGAGTGACCTCTATTTAAGGATGTCAGGTAAGTAGACCTTCCATGCCAAGACTTCTTCGTCTTTTGACTTGAGGGGCGGAATGTGGTGCCCTGCATGACCCGTTTCTTCGAGAGCGCGATTCACATCCGTATAAGAAAAGTCATCGTTATCATAAGTTGGGTCGTTAGGCTCCTCGGTCCCAAAATCTACGAGTTTGCCAAAAGCAATCGGGTGAGGAATCCACTCTATCGCCCGCACACATTTACCCTCTTTCCAACGTTGATATGAGCAAGGGTCGTCATTGCTCATACTAAAAATGCTCAAGACCTCGGTATGGCTACTGAGCAATTTCAATATGGAGCTGGCGTAATTCCCCAACGGCCGGGCCATCCAAGCTCTTGCAAAGAATGTCCCATTATGCGGTTGAGAAATTATCAAGCTATGTTTCTCACTTTGGTTCGTCGACCATTGCACAATTTCGGGTGTCCCGTTTGAAATCGCGTAAATAAGGTCCACGATAGAGGGATGACGAAAGGCTAAATATTGATGCTTACGCTCATGAAAATGTAAATGCGGTTTCCCGAAATAGGGTTCCATTTCAGATTTATCAATTACGCCACCGTTGGAGTCATAATTGGCTTGGTAGTAAGTTCTATGTTTTTCGGAAAGAGCAACCCTTTCAGACAACGTCATCAGTCCGCGATCAACGAGTAGTTTATTCCAGTCATACGTGTGCATGCTTCATTCCTTGCATTCATTTGTGCAATTTTCAACTTTATGAACAATTTTGGATTTACCGCGAGCGGCTTATTCTGGGTGCGGTTTCAATCGGTCATCGCAACACATTGGCCAAATCGCTCGGCCGGTGTTTCATATTCGAGGGTCTTTCTGGGACGCTCGTTAAGGGATCTTGCTACCGCATTCAACTTGGCTTGGCTATGGACAGATAGATCCGT
>CALLIK010000013.1 GCA_938009235.1 uncultured Caulobacterales bacterium | reverse complement strand
GATAGCGCCATCCATTTGAGCCGCACCCGTTATCATGTTCTTTACATAATCAGCATGACCCGGACAGTCGACGTGAGCGTAATGACGATTTTCTGTCTCATACTCAACGTGAGCCGTTGAAATTGTAATGCCACGCGCTTTTTCTTCTGGCGCACCATCAATTTGGTCATAGGCCTGGAAATCACCGAAATACTTCGTGATCGCAGCCGTCAACGTCGTCTTACCATGGTCAACGTGACCAATCGTGCCGATGTTTGCATGCGGTTTAGTCCGCTCGAACTTCTCTTTTGCCATGTCGCATCTCACTCACATGTTGTGACCTTGCCACCCCAATGGTGCCGCAGTCGATTAAGAATTTATTCACCATTCCACCCCTCTATAAGAGAGGAAGATTGGAGCGGGTGGCGAGAATCGAACTCGCGTCATCAGCTTGGAAGGCTGAGGTCTTACCACTACACAACACCCGCCGCGTTGCTTTGTACTCTACTTCGTTGAAGGTGGTGGAGGGGATTGGATTCGAACCAATGTACACATAGTGATCAGATTTACAGTCTGACGCCTTTAACCACTCGGCCACCCCTCCATTTTAAGTCCCCCACTTCACCAATGGTAAAATGGGATGTTTCGTCACCTTCAACAAAAAACGCTCTGTCACTTCGCGGTGAAAGCTGTTAGCCGCGTCGTCCACAGAGTCGATGTGTATAATCCTCAGGGCCTATAAAGATGAAAAATCCGTCGCGCAATAGCCAGTCGCAAAGAAAATCAGGCTCAAAAGGCCAAAAAATGAACTTGCGCAGTCGCGGAATGAAAGGGGCCGCGTCAGATGCCCCTAAACGCGCCTATGGGGCACGCTCTCATGGGGCCACATCAGCCCCAAGAACACCAAAAAAGCGCACGCAAGCTAAACATGAAGGCGGTTCAGGCTGGATTTACGGCTCTCACGCCTGTTTGGCCGTACTTTCCAACCCTCGACGGACGGTTCACGAGCTTCTTTTAACAGAATCAGCCTCAAATCGCCTGAAACTCCCAACAGGGGCCGCGATTCCGCAGATTGTTGAAGGCAAATATATAGATCGCAAATTGCCGGGCGGCGTTGTCCATCAGGGAATCGCCCTGAAAGCAGCCCCTCTTGAATGGCCATCACTCGAAGACATTGCCGATACTGCGCCAGAGGACGGACTGATTCTTGTCCTCGACCAAATCAGCGACCCTCATAATGTCGGGGCAATGCTGCGACTCGCCTCTGCATTTGGCGTCAGCGCCCTCGTCATGCAGACCCGCAAAGCTCCGCCGCTGTCGGGTGCGCTCGCGAAAGTCGCTGTCGGTTGCCTCGAATCTATTCCTATTTGCCTTGAGACCAACATCGCAAACACACTGCAAAACTTGCAACGCATTGGTTGGCAGGTCACAGGACTGGCGGGGGAAACAGACCTCAATATATCTGACGTGTTCTCTGCGGGCACAAAGCAAGTCATCGTTATGGGCGCAGAAGGCCCCGGCCTGCGCGAACGCGTACGCAAAACCTGTGACAATCTCGCCCGCATCCCAATGAAAAGCTCACCCGTCGCAGGAGAGGCCGAAAGCCTCAACGTCGCAACAGCAGCAGGCATCGCGCTTTATGAGGCGCGGCGGGGAAAATAGATCGGCTAGGTGAAAACCTCTGCCGCATTTTCTGTCTTTGGGTTTGAGCCATATTTATTAGAGTGCGGTTGACTGTCTTTGATGAGAATAAGGCAAAGCACGAGCCAAAACAACATACCCACAATCATCAGGGCAAAGCCCACCGTTGTTAAACTGAAACCTGGAAACCAAATTTCTAAATAGGCAGAGTACACCCCTAAAATGGGTAATTGCAGCCAACCCGACCAACCAATATCATGTAATCTCCGCGCCATTACTGACGCGCTTGGCGCTGTTATGCCAATCATAGCGATTATTGCTAAAGGCGTAACAACATCATCGACCGTATACCCCAATAAAAGGTGGTCAAATGTCATAGCTCCGTAAGTGAGTATGGCGGCAAAAAGCTGAAACCACCAAAACTCTGACCGAACCGCCCTCCCTTTGAAATCAAAATATTTCCGAAAACAGGTGCGTATAGATTGAACAAAGGTCATGTGGCTTGGGTATGGAACCGTTGATCACACCGCAAGGGTGTAAATGACGAAACGAAACCCGCTAAGTTGCACGTGAGCAGAAAACTTAAACTCCATCATAACACCCCATCAAGGCCGCATTTTCAAAATGCAGGCAATCGGAGCCCTTGTCTCGATACGTATATAGTTTCAAACGTCTATTAAGGCGCAAGACATTCAGGGGAACATATCATGCTAACAGGTATACTCGTCTACTTCATTCATGCGGCCGTTGTCGTTTTCGGCAGCTTAATCGCGCTTTGGGTCGTCAGCCTGATCGCGAAAGATGCGAGCCTAATTGACATATTTTGGGGCTTTGGCTTTTTGCTTGTGGGCGGCGTGTGCCTTACCCTCGTCCCCGTCAAAACGCCTTACCTCATATTACTAGCTGCCCTGCCCATTATGTGGGGCGCGCGTTTGACGCTTTATCTCGGAAAACGAAACCTCGGTCACGGTGAAGACAAGCGTTATGTCTCGATGCGTAAACGTGCCGAGAAAAAAGGCATGTCTGAGACCACGTGGCGCATACGCACATTGTTCACGGTCTATTTCGGGCAAGGCCTGTTGATTATGATTGTCAGCGCCCCGATTTGGGTCGCGATGGCGACAGCTTTCAAAAAGACCGAGACTATTTGCGTTGTTGCGCCATGCGATTTTCCACCACATATCTTTGGACAAACCGATATCGGCATCCTCGCAATCATCGGCGCTCTCCTCTGGCTCGTCGGGTTTCTCTTTGAAGCCATTGGCGATGCGCAGCTCACAAAATTCCTCAAGGCGAACAAGGGCTATGACGGTCCGATTGAAACCAAACCCGTGCTAGACACAGGTTTGTGGAAATATACGCGTCACCCGAATTACTTCGGCAATGCCTGTATGTGGTGGGGCATTTGGCTCGTCACGTGCCAAGCGCCGTGGGGTTGGGCGACGATTCTTGCGCCAATCCTGATGACACTGATGCTGACAAAAGTGTCAGGCCGTGATCTTTTGGAGCGCGATATGGGGCGGCGCAAAACCTACCAAGACTATATCGCCCGCACGAGCGGATTCATTCCGCGTCGGCCAAAGCCCAACGCCTAATCGAAGACATAAAAAAGCCCAGTCATATGACTGGGCTTTTCAGTATTTGAGTATCAGCTAGGTCTAGTTAAAAACTGACGCGTCGCTACCAAGCGGGTCTGGACCAAAACGGTTCGGACCATCTGTGCCTTTGATGATACAAAGGTAGAGAATGTAAAGACTTACAATCGGCACCAAAGTTAGTAGAAAAAACCACCCGCTTTTATCGTTATCGTGAAGGCGACGGATCGTGACCGAGATGGCAGGAATTATGCTCGCCAATATAATTAGGCCAATAATAAGCGCAAGAATTCCACCTATTGTTTCACCCAAAACACTGCCTGCTAGTATCACCACGTACAGTAGGATAAAATAAAGTTGTGGCCACCAATATTCTGAACGTGATGAACGTCCGTCAAATTTCACGTAATTCTTGTAAAATGCCTTTATGGCGTCGACAAATCCCATGAGTCTCTCCCTCTTATAGTTATGATGTAAAGCGTTACGCCCGAACCAAACTTTTAATCAAGAGAAAACTTATATACTCAAAACGTCTTCAGACACCTTTCGGCGGCGGCGCTCCGCTATAATCGATCCACTGAATCGATTATGCTCACTACGCGTGTTTGAAAATTCGGCGGCGTTCTACGCTGGATGGAATATTCAAAGCCTCACGATATTTCGCGACGGTGCGGCGGGCAATATCGATGCCTTGCGCCCGAAGGAGTTGAACAATTTTATCATCAGATACGATGGTTTCAGCTGTTTCTTCCGAGATCAGAATTTTGATCTTGTGACGCACAGCTTCCGCAGAATGGCTCTCCCCGCCGTCAAGGCTTGCAATCGCAGCTGTGAAGAAGAACTTCAGCTCAAATAAGCCGCGCGGCGTGTGCATATATTTGCCTGATGTGACGCGGCTAACTGTGGATTCATGCATCTCAATCGCGTCTGCGACATCCCGAAGTTTCAACGGGCGCAACCGATCAATACCATAAGCAAAAAACTCATCTTGCTGTTTCACAATTTCAGATGAGACTTTTAGGATCGTCCGCGCGCGCTGATCTAGGGATTTCACCAACCAGTTCGCATCCGCATGACATTCTGAAATAAAAGTCCGAGCGGTTTCATCCTCGGCGCCCGCTTTTTTGACTTCATTATAATAACGCTTGTTCACCAGGACACGCGGTAGAGTGTCGGCATTGAGCTCAATCGCCCAGCCGCCATTCGGCGTTTCGCGAATAAACACATCAGGCTCAACAGCCCCTGCCATCGTCCCGCCAAAGGCTTGACCCGGTTTAGGGGACAGTTTTTTCAACGCCGCAATCATGACCTTCAAAGCGTCAATTTTAACATCACAAACTTTGGCAAGTTGTGACAAATCATGTTTCGCCAAGAGGTCAAGATTATCCAATAGCCCCTGCATAGGCACATCGAGCAATCCCATTTCGCGCAGCTGTAGTCCCAAACATTCTGACAATGATGCCGCGAATACCCCTGTCGGCTCTAGGGTTTGAAGCTGTAAAAGGACGGACGAAACACGCGCGGGACCAATCCCAAGATTTTCGCAAACTTCGGCCTGCTCCATGCGCAAATAGCCCGCCTCGTCAACCTGCCCGAGGAGGTAATCAGCAAGAAGGCGGTCTGAAACAGACAAGCGCAACATCGGAAGTTGGCCGCGGATATGGTCAGCCAGAGTGATTTCAGCCGCGCTATTAGCCGCAGCATCATAGTCGCCTGAACCAGAGAAACTGCCACTGCTGTCATTACGGGACCAGTCAACGGACCCGCCGACATCTGCTGCCGTTGATTCAGGCGCAAGGGCGTGATCAGGCGTATCCATATCTGACATGGCTTCGCCTGACGTCACTGTATCCGTCGATACAGCTGGGCCTTCGGACACAACGGCAACGGCTTCGTTACGACGATTTTCATCGCCTGTTCCGCGCTCTAGGAGAGGATTTTTCTCTAATTGCTCTTCGACAAAAGCCGATAATTCAATATTTGAGAGCTGCAACAGCTTGATCGCTTGCTGCAATTGCGGCGTCATCGCGAGCTGTGCGCCCTGCCGTGCCTGTAATTTTGGGGCTAAAGCCATACCCACTATCCAACCTATATTCACCAATGCCGATTTTTCGGCTTGAGATGTCTATAGGGCAGACACCTTAATATCACGTTGTCGGCATGAAATTTGCTTATGCGCTGCTTTTTCTTTGCGTGTCGGCATCGATGCTCCTATGTGTAAGGGCATGCCTACGCGCGCTAAAATTTGTGGCCTTATGCGGCCCGAAGATATCTCGAGTGCCATTGAAAACGGCGCGGCATTCCTTGGCTTTATTGTGGAATGCCCGTCCAAACGCAGGCTCTCAGTCTCAGACGCCGCCGCTCTCGCCCCGAAAACTCAGATAGCACAGCGCGTAGCCGTCACCGTCAATCCAGATGATAACCTGCTCTCGCGGATCATGGCTGAAATGTCGCCTGATTACGTACAGCTTCACGGCGATGAAACGCCAGCACGTGCCGCTGAAATCGCGAAACGCTTCAACGTCAAAATCATAAAGGCCGTTGGTATCGCCTCTGATGAGGATATGAAGACCGCCGAAACCTACGCAGGTGTCGCGGACTTTATACTATACGACGCCAAACCGCCCCCCACCTTAGACAAAGATCATGAAATCGTACGCGGCGGACACGGCATAGCGATTGACTGGAATATTATTAGTGGTGCTCCAACACCCAAGATATTCGCCGTCGCAGGCGGGTTAAACCCCGACAATGTCGCCCAAGCTATCGCGGCCACACGCGCGCCGATTGTCGATGTCAGCTCTGGCGTTGAACGCTCTGCGGGCGTAAAGAACGCCTCCAAAATCAAAGCCTTTATGGAATCTGTTCGTCATGGATAACGCCTCCGATACAAATACGGCCTACCCCGATGCCAATGGCCGTTTTGGCGATTTTGGCGGGCGTTATGTCGCCGAGACATTGATGCCGCCGATCTTGGCGCTTGAGAAAGCCTATGAGGAAGCCAAGGCCGATCCGTCGTTCCAGAAAGAACTCGACTATTTTATGACGCATTATGTGGGCCGTCCCAGCCCGCTTTATTTCGCAGAGCGATTAACCGAGCATGCAGGCGGCGCGAAGATTTATTTTAAGCGCGACGAGTTGAACCATACAGGCGCACACAAAATCAATAATTGCATGGGCCAGCTTTTGCTCGCCAAACGCATGGGTAAAAAACGCATCATCGCCGAAACGGGCGCAGGACAACATGGCGTGGCAACGGCCACCGTCGCCGCGCGCCTCGGTATGGAGTGCATCGTCTATATGGGCGCTGTCGATATTGTCCGTCAAAAGCCGAACGTCTTCCGCATGCGCCTGCTCGGGGCCGAAGTCCGCGCCGTCCATTCAGGCACAGCGACACTCAAAGACGCGATGAATGAAGCGCTGCGCGATTGGGTCACGAATGTCAGCGAGACATTTTATTGCATCGGCACAGTCGCTGGCCCGCACCCTTACCCTGCGATGGTCCGTGATTTCCAAGCGGTGATTGGCCGCGAAGCCAAACAACAAATCTTAGAGGCCGAAGGCCGACTACCTGACGCAGCTGTTGCCTGTATCGGCGGTGGGTCAAATGCAATGGGACTGTTCCACGAATTTGTGCCGCATAAAGAGGTTCGCCTCATCGGCGTCGAAGCCGCAGGTAAAGGCGTGAAATCTGGATTACATGCCGCCTCCCTAACGGGTGGAACACCCGGCATTTTGCATGGCAACCGAACCTATCTCTTACAAGATGAGCACGGCCAAATCGCAGATGCCCATTCCATATCTGCAGGCCTCGATTATCCCGGCATTGGTCCAGAGCATTCTTATCTGCACGATATTGGCCGCGCGGAATATGTCAGCGCGACAGATGACGAAGCCCTAGAATGCTTCCAACTCTGCGCCCGCCTCGAAGGTATCCTCCCCGCCCTAGAACCAAGCCACGCCATCCCGCGCACATTAGAACTCGCGAAAGAACTTGGCAAAGACGGGCTAATCATAATGAACATGTGCGGTCGCGGCGACAAAGATGTCTTCACGATTGCAGATGCGTTGGGTGAACATATTAGTGAGGGTACGGAGGGGTGATTTCGTCGAAACAATATTTTTTCACTGTCGCTGAACTAACATCATTTTGCTTTATCTCTAATTTTTAAAACTCCCTTTCTAAAATTTTCCTGTTTTACCCTGCAAAATTATGCCACCTAAGCGTGAAGCTTTAGAGGGGCATTGGCGATGCAATCATTTGGGATAGATTTAGCGGCAATTTTGCGAAGGTCGTTTCGCCTCATTCTGGTATCAACATCCTTGTTGCTGCTCACTCCCACAGTTTTCGCCCAAACGTCTTTGCAAGGCTATGGTACGATGAACGCGGTTGAGCTCCAAACCTTGGCAGACGCGGGCGACATGCACGCCGTTTTTACTCAAGGCTACAATCTCATTTTTGACGAAAACTTGAACCTACTTGCAGACCCCGACTTTGAGGCAGCCAAAACCCTGCTAGAGACCGCGCATAAAAATGGGCATGACACGGCGAACTCGATACTCATGCTCTATTATGAAGGTGAATTTGGGCACGCTCCCGATTTAGAAAAAGTAGAAACGCTCCTGACGACATCTGCAGAGCATGGCAGCGCCATTGCAAAGGTAAACTACGCCTATAGATTCATAGACTCCGACACTGCAGATAAATCCGACAGAGCATTGAAATATTTATTCAGTGCAGCCGAGGACGAAACCGTCAAAAAATCTGCTTACCCTCTTTTGGTTGAGGTGTTGTATGGCCCCGACTCCGATACGCACAAGGACTGGCCTTTAGCCCGCGCAAAAGCCCTCGAATGTTCTGTTCTATGGCCAAACAATGATTACTGTCACTACATTTTAGGCCGCGACTTTGAACATGGTTGGGGCGGTGATGCCGATGTTACAAAGAGCGATTTTCATTATAAAAACGCCGCAGAGTTTGGTGACTCCAGAGCCCAATGGATTCTTGGTATGAACTACCTCAACGGAACACGTGTCGAGAAAAATGAACAAACAGCATTTGGCTGGGTCAAGAAATCTGCAGAGCAAGAGCATCTCAATGGCCTGATAAGTTTCGCCGTCATGAACGCTTTGGGGCAAGGCACAGAGATCAACACAGCCACCGCTTTCGAGACCTATGAAACCGCAGCAAAGCTAGGAAGCGCTCATGCGATTAGAGGTCTGAGCAGTATGTATTGCACGGGTGAAGCCCCAAAAACGGATAAAGACCTCTGCGCGGCAGGGCTCATCCTCGCCTATGAAATGGATGAAGATTTAGCGGCGAAGCTATTAGGCCATTTTTTCAATGTCACAGATCAAGCCGCATTTGACGCTCTTAAAAAGAAAACCGCCCCAGGCAAAGCAACACTCGTTAGTCGATATAACATCCAACCCTGAATCGCCGCGATTTTACGCTGGAAAATCCTCTCATCCGCTCTTAAAGCCTCACGTCATGACCCACCGTATCGACCAAACATTCGCCGCGCGGCGCGCCGCTAATCAATCCGCATTTGTGGCCTATATTATGGCGGGTGATCCTGACCGTGCCGCGTCGCAGGCTTTCCTCAACGCCCTGCCCGACGCAGGCGTGGATATCATCGAGCTTGGCATTCCGTTCACGGACCCAATGGCCGACGGCATCGTAATCGAGAACGCTGGCATTCGCGCCCGCGAGTCAGGCACGACCCTCACGAGTGTTTTGGACATGGCGTCCGAGTTTCGTAAAACTAATGACACGACGCCAATCATCGTCATGGGCTATGCCAACCCGCTGCATCACATGGGTTACGTGAAATTTGCCGCCGCCGCGAAAGCCGCTGGCGTAGACGGCGCGATCATTGTTGATCTGCCGCCCGAAGAAGACGGCGACCTGCGCGACGCGTTTGAAGTGCATGACCTCGCGCTCATTCGTCTTGCCACGCCCACTACAGACGCAGAACGTTTGCCCAAGGTCGTCGCAGGCACAAAGGGCTTTGTTTATTATGTCTCCATGAACGGCATTACGGGCGACAGCTTCGCCCAAGCTGGCTTCGTGACAGAACAAGTCACGCGCGTGCGCGACGCCGCGAACCTGCCCGTTGTTGTCGGCTTTGGCGTCAAAACACCTGAACGTGCGCGTGAAGTCGCCAAAGACGCAGACGGCGTAGTTGTCGGAACCTCCATCGTGAAAACTTTGCATGAAGACGGGCCAGAGGCCGCATTGGCACTTATCCGCTCTCTTGCTGACGCCACACATACGCCGCGTTAGTCGCGAGTTGCGGCTGCTATAGCTGACTAGCTTTCGCACCTATCGCGATTGCACCCATCACGTTTTTCGGGCAAAGATAAGACTATGAACTGGCTACAAAAACTCACGCCTCCGGGTGTCAAATCGATCTTCACCAAGAAGGACACGCCCGATAATCTTTGGGTAAAGTGTCCTAAGTCGGGAGAGATGGTTTTTGCGGCTGATCTTGCGGGACTTTTACATGTCACGCCTGCGGGTCATCACATGCGCATTGGGCCAGATTTGCGCCTGCAATATACCTTTGATGATGGCGCGTTCGAAACCATTGACGTGCCTGCTGTGGCGAAAGACCCGTTGAAGTTCAAAGATGATCAAAAATATACAGATCGTTTGAAAAAAGCTCGCGCCAAAACTGGTGATGACGACGCCATGACAATCGGTATCGGTAAAATTCGCGGTATCAAAACTGTCGCCCTCGTCCAGAATTTTGCCTTTATGGGCGGATCACTAGGCATGGCGGCAGGCGAAGGCCTCATCACGGCGGCGCAATATGCCGTTGCGAATAAATTACCACTCGTCGTCTTCACGGCCGCAGGCGGCGCACGGATGCAAGAGGGCGCATTGTCCTTGATGCAAATGCCGCGCACGACCATCGCCGTACAAGAACTCCGCGAAGCGGGACTGCCTTACATTGTCGTCCTCTGCGATCCAACAACGGGCGGCGTCACGGCCAGTTACGCCATGCTCGGCGATATTCATCTTGCCGAACCTGGCGCACTAATTTGCTTTGCAGGTCCGCGCGTTATTGAAGAAACCATTCGCGAAAAATTGCCAGAAGGGTTCCAACGCGCAGAATATCTCGAAGAACATGGCATGATTGACCGTGTTGTACCGCGCAATGATATGCGCCGCGTCTTGGGTGATCTTCTCGCTGTGCTCACGCAGCAAACGCCAGAACATGTCGCAGATCCTGTCCCCGCTTAATGTCTAATTTGGATCAAGTGCTGGCGCAGCTCACCGCGCTGCACCCAAAGAAAATTGATCTTGGGCTTGGGCGCATTGAACGCGTTCTAAAGGCGCTAGGCGACCCTCACCTGCGTCTGCCGCCCGCACTTCATATCTCTGGCACGAATGGTAAAGGCTCAACGACAGCCTTTCTACGTGCCATCATCG
Organism: uncultured Caulobacterales bacterium; assembly: GCA_938009235.1. GTDB lineage: Bacteria > Pseudomonadota > Alphaproteobacteria > Caulobacterales > Maricaulaceae > Litorimonas. Next base: position 109,124 of record CALLIK010000013.1, on the reverse strand, counting down.
AAGCCGAAGGCAAGACCGCCCATGTCTATACCTCCCCGCATCTCGTGCGCTTCAATGAGCGCATTACGCTAGGCTCCGTTGAGATTTCAGATGAAGCATTACTAGATGTCTTGCAACGGGTCATGGATGCCAATGCAGGTGAACCTCTGTCGTTTTTTGAGGCCACAACCGCTGCAGCTTTCCTCGCCTTTTCAGAACATCCCGCAGACTATGCCTTAATCGAAGTTGGCCTTGGCGGGCGCTATGACGCGACCAATGTCTTTGATCCTGTCGCAAGTGTCATCACACCAATCAATTACGACCACGCCGAATTTTTAGGTCGAGACTTAGCGGGCATTGCGCGCGAGAAAGCTGGCATCATTAAAAGTAACGTCCCTGTTTTCACAGGCCGTCAGGAAGACCTTGTCAGTGCCGTGTTACGAAATGAAGCCGCAAAGCTACGTGCGCCGATACACTGTTTGACCGAAGATTTTCGGGCTTATCGAGAACAAGGCCGCCTGGTGTTTGACGCGGATGATGTGTTGCTCGACCTCCCGCGCCCTGCGCTCATCGGCTCGCATCAAATCGACAATGCAGGCGTCGCTATCGCAGCTGCGCGTAGCGTCGGCCTCTCTGACGCTGCTATTGGAAAAGGCCTCGCAGCGGTGCATTGGCCTGCGCGAATGCAAAACCTCACCACTGGCCTCTATGCGGACATGGTTGCAGAGTCTGGCGGCGAGCTGTGGTTGGACGGTGGGCATAATCCTCATGCTGCCGCCGCGCTTGCGAATACAATGGCAGAATTACAGGACCGAAATGAACGCGTCCTCATTCTGGTCATGGGGATTTTAGGCAATAAGGACGCAGGAAAATTCTTGGATGCGTTCACGGGCCTCGCGAGCTGCGTCGTAGCCGTCGACATTCCAGGCTCGCCAGCCCTTGCGCCTGAAACTATAAAAGAACTCGCGGAGAACCGCGCTATGTTGGGGCAAGTCGCGAGCAATTTAACCGATGCCGTTCAGCGCGCGATCAATACAGGCGAAGCCCTGTCTCGCGAAGACCCAACGCAGCCGCTAATACCGCCGCGTATTTTGATCTGCGGCTCGCTCTATCTCGCAGGGCAAGTGCTCTCGGCTTAAGACATAAAAAAAAGCGGCCCAAAAGACCGCCTTTCAAATCATATCAGCGCCAAAGACTAAGCGTGCTCAGAGAGCCATTCTGTCAATTTAGCTTTGTTCATTTCGCCAACTTTAGTGGCAACAACTTGGCCATCTTTGAAAATCATCAAAGTCGGAATACCGCGCACATGAAACTTACCTGGAATATCTGGGTTTTCTTGAATATCCATTTTTGCGATTTTGACTTTATCGCCAAATTCAGTCGATAGCTCCTCTAGAGCTGGGCCCATCCGTTTACACGGACCACACCATTCCGCCCAAAAATCAAGCAGAACAGGCGTGTCGGATTTAAGTACATCTTCGTCGAAAGATTTGTCAGTAACGGCGGTCGTGGCCATAGGAGCCTCCAGTCATGAATCGAGTGTTACTCAGGAAATAGGAAGCGCAGCGACCTTTCGCAAGGCGGCATCCAGTAACGTATCGGGGAGAACCATCAATCGCGGCACATCTGTCCATAATAATGCACAACGAACCTCATGTTTGGGGTAAATTTCTCTTGCCAATTCACGATAGGCCGCCATTTGCCCAAGATAGAGATCAGACACATCTTTGGGGTCCGAGGGCGGCGGACGGTTCGATTTGTAATCCACAATCACAACATCAGTGTCCGTCACGCAAAGGCGGTCAATTTGCGCATTCAAATACAGCCCATCAGGAAGCCCTTTGGCGGACCCCGCCAAACTAACTTCAGCCCGCGACCCTGCTGCAAAAATATCTGCGAAGTCGGGGTTATCAAGCACTGCGAAGACTTCCTCTATGACTTGATCAGACAAACCTTCGGGGAGTTCCGTATATCCAGATAAGAGTTTTTGTGCGGTGTCTCTGCGGCGAACTGGCGCGACATCTGGCAAGACTTCGAGGAGTTTATGGATCAGGTTTCCGCGACGGAAAACCTTCGGGTCTTTTGATCCACCAGGCGAACGCACCGCCATTTCAACAGGCGGGTCCGAGAGTAAATGCGATGGTGTCACGCGGTTGCGTTGACGCCCTTCCGCCGCGGCAGGTCGCGTAATCCAATCGGGTAGGCTTTCGGTTTGGATTGGGGCACTCACGTCATTTGCCGCACATGGGTCGGGCAGACGTCCATAGCGTAAACCCGTGACTAGCTTACCATCGACTTCACGTTGGAACGGGGCGTCATATTTATCTGCGCCTAAGGCCTCCATTCCGCGCTTCACCCAATCATACCAACATCCAGGTTTCAGCGCGGCATTCACGCGGCCAACATGAGGGCCACAAACGATCAAGCGCGACTCGGCGCGTGTCATCGCGACATAGAGCAAACGAAGTTGCTCCCGCTCCATACTTGCGCGTTCCGCATCCTTTGCCTGCTCAATCGCTGTGGCCGTACCATAGGGCCAGATAAAGCCGTCTTCGTCATCAGAATATAATGTCTCCCGCAACGTTGGCGTATTCGTCGTGTCAGGCAAAATAACGATAGGAGCTTCGAGACCCTTCGCGCCATGCACCGTCATCACACGCACTTCGGAGAGGCTACTGTCTTGCTGACGTTTGATTTCAACATCACCTTTTGCGAAAGCCCGAAGAAAGCTCTGGAGGTTAGGCGCCATCTTCGCTTGGTGTGCCAAAGCTTGATGTAGGAACGCTTCCAATGCATCGCGCGCTTCCAAAGACAAGCGTTGATAAAACCGCTTACGCATCGACAGACCTGCCGCGTCAGACATATCAAGGACACGCACGTAGAAATCATAAGGCGTGTGCGTTTTCGACAGGTCTATAATCTTTTCGAAGGCTGCGAATGTCGCTGGGTCTTTTGCTTTCAAAGCCTCCCAAATTGTCGTCTTGCGCCCGATAGCCACAGCCATCAGTTGATCATCATCATAGCCGAATAAAGGTGACTTCAAAGTTTCAGCCAAAGACAAATCATCGGACGGCAAGAGGCACACACGCGACAATGCGATCAAGTCTTTGACGATCATAGCCTCTGAAAGCTTCAAACGATCAGCGCCTGCAATTGGAATTTCATGTCGTTTCAACTGTCGGATCACCGAGTCGAAAAGTGGCCCTCGGCGACGCACCAAGATCAACACATCTTGCGGTTCAATCGGACGCGTTCGTTTTAACGCACGGTCAAATACGGGGTCTTTATTATCTATCCACGCTTTGACAGTTTCCGCAATTTTAATCGCTAACACCTCAATCTGATGCCCTTCGCCTTTGGAATCCACAGGCGTGGTATCCCACGGATCATTCTCTTCGAGTTTGTCAGGCGCGGGCGTAACAGGCCAAAGTTCGACGAGCCCAGTGTCCTCACGATGCGCAATGTGACGCGTTTCGTCACTTGCGGGCGGAAAGGTTTCAACGTCGAACATTTCCTGCATACCGCCGCAATCAAACAAGACCGAGTCGACCACATCCAAAACCTGTTGCGTGGACCGGAATGACATCGTCATTCGAATATCCGAAGTCGCTTGTTCAGAGTGATTGCGAATTTCTGTCAGAAATTGTTCTGGCCGTGCGCCTTGGAAGCCATAGATAGATTGTTTCTCATCTCCCACCGCAAAGAGCGTCCGAGGCTTATTTGGATCATCGTCTGGATGGGGCTGCGAGAAAGGTTCAGCCAAAATATTGACGATGTCCCATTGCTCTGGCGAGGTATCTTGCGCCTCATCCAGAAGGATATGTTTAATCCCGCCATCTAATTTATAGCGCACCCATTCTGCCGCTTCAGTGTTTTGCAACAAGCGCCGCACAAATAAGATTTGGTCCGAATAATCCAAACCACGCGCACGATGTTTAGCTTCCGTGTAGAGGTCTGCATAACGAACCGCCAAATCAAAGACAGCTTGCGTGAGGGCATACACATCCGCCGCCCAAACGCGTTCAATCGCGAGCATAATATCAAGATTATGTTCATCTATCCACATCTGCACGGATTGGTCCGTTTTTTGAGTATATAGTTTTTTTAGAGGTTCTTTTTTCTGTGTAAAAAACAGACCTTCTAAATGCCTCAACGCAGCGACCGTGTTGTCTTGCGCTAAGGCGAGGTCAATGCAGATGCCTTTCTTCTTATCCGTCGCGCCGCCGCTCGCGAATCCGTTCGAAACGCCACGCATGTCGTCGACATTCAGACGCGCCCAAAGTGTGCTTGCGATAGTTTTGGGATCACGATCTTCACCCAAGTTCAAACGTTCAGCCAAGGGATCAAGGCCAACCGTTTTCCAAGCCACGATTTTCTGCGGGTTGAGAGCCATCCATTTAAATAAATCGTCCAGTGACGCATCGGCCCGCACCACCGTAAGACGCCGAAGCGCGACAGATAAATCTCCGTCGGGATTGTTCATCGCCTCTTGTAACATTTTCGTTTCAACATCTGAGCGTAACGCTAGGATTTCGAGATCATCGAGTGGTTCGAACCCCGGCAAAATTCCTGCCTCAACAGGGAAGCGTGACAGAATACGTTCGCAGAACGCATGGATAGTTTGGACCTTCAAACCTTCAGGCGTTTCCAACGCTTTCGCAAAAAGCTCCCGCGCTTTCGGCAGAGCGACTGGCGGGTTGAGACTTTCTGGTGGTTGTCCAAATAAAGTAATCAGATCATCCCGCAGGGCTGCATCATCCAACACCGACCAACCGCCAAGCGTGGCAAAAAGCCGTTCCTGCATTTCTGACGCGGCAGCCTTTGTGTAGGTCAAACAGAGTATGTCTTCAGGCTCAGTGCCGCCTAGCAAAATCCGAGAGACACGATCCACCAAAACGCGAGTCTTCCCAGAGCCTGCATTCGCCGCAGCTAAACGCGTCCCAGACGGGTCGGCCGCCAAACGCTGTGCGTGGGTTGCTTTTTCTAGCGGTGTCATGTTGGAGATCACATTAAACATCTTTCGTGCCTCCTGCTATGCCAGCCCATTCATCCCGCCGCGCAAGATCATCAAAGTCTGACCAACTATTCGTATATTGTGAACGCACTTGAGATTCATACGGCGTATTTGGATCATCAAATCGATCAATCAATTTGGTCAAGGTTTCGATGGAATCATCCGTCAACTCGTCGACGGATTTTAGTTTTCCAATCAACGTATATTTGAAATCATCATTCGAGCCTTTGACGCGCAGATAGCCAAGCCGTGCGGTGTTGGCCGCTTTGTGACCCTTCAAACCGCCCTCTCGCAAAATATAGGCCGCGAGCGGGAGTTGTGGATCAAAACCTGCTGCGACTTCTTTGTCACCCGCAGGCGAGCCTGTTTTGAAATCCACAAAGCCGTAGCCTTCGATGCCTTGTTCCACGAAATCCATTTTACCGCGAATGGTGAAATTACGATCAGGAATATTGGCCTGCCCCCAGACTTCCAATCCTACAATTTTATAACTGTCAGCCTCACGTGCATTTAATTCCAATCGCAACGCCGATGCGATGTTTTCAAATCTCGCTCGTTCTTTGGCGATGACTTCAGGACTATATCCGTAAAGTTCAAAAGCGTCATTTAGAGCCTCAACCAAAATCAAATCATGCGCTTCAGATAAGGGAGACTTATGTTCGATTAGAAACTTCTCGATGCCCAGATGAATGGCAGACCCAAATTCTGACGGTCCAAGCTCTTGTCCTAAATCCTGCAAACGTCGAAGTCCCAAGACATGTTTCCCGTAAATCGAATAAGGATCACGAATGAGGGTTTTGACCTCTGTAATCGAGAGGCTACGGCCTTTATCTGTATTCCAACGATCTACCTTATTAGGCGTCGGTTTAGGTTCTTTCGCAGCAACTACGGCATCAGCAGATACATAATCTAATTTTTGCGCCCAATTCACATAATGATCAGCTGTCCCCAGTCTTTGCTTAAACCCATCTTCCCCGACAGCACCTTGCAGCAATGTTTGCAAACGCCACACCCAACGAGACGCAATTGTTGGGCCAGACTCTGATCGTTTTGACCGCGTGAGGTACACTGTCGGATTGGCTGATAATTCAAAGAAGTCATGCGCGGCCAAACCATAGCGGCGCTCTGGCAATGACAATTTCATTTCTCTACGCATACCGCGAGACAGAAAGGGTCCGGGCGTTGGCGTTGCAGGCCAGAGACCTTCATTTAATCCGCCCAAGACAATCACATCTGCCGATAACATACGGGCTTCTAAGGGCCCCAAAATAGAGAGCCGTGGATGCGTGCCGCCGCGTGGACGCACAACAATGCCTGTCATCAACTGACGCATCAAACGTAGAAATCCTTTGGCATCTACATCAGGTAAATAATCGCCATAGACGATAATCTGTTCCAATAATTGCGCCGCGCGTTCACCCGTTTCGCCTCGCCACAGGAAATGGCTTCCCGCATGTTCCTCGCGGCGGGCAATTTTCTCACAGGCGTCTATCAGAGCCATCAACCAAACAGAGGAGGACGTAGACTTGCCATCAAGTTCAAACAGCCCCGCAAGCGCGGTATTCAACTCTGTTTCAATAGCGTGCGGCTCACGCGCATCAGACTCTAATTTTTGTTCTTTACGGTAACACTCGCGTTCAATCGGTTGCCACGCGTCCAATACATCATGCGGCCTTTGCCCTAACGCCGTCAGGCTATGACCGAACATCACCGCTTTTTCTAATGGGCCTTCGGGATTTTGCGAGATAGCGAGAACGGCGTCCAAAAATACACCAATCTTTGTCTCAGCCAGAGGTTCACCTTGGGACATATCAACGCCGACATTCCAACGGTCCAAACGCGCTCTCACGCGGCGAGCTAAGACTTGATCAGGTGTCACAAGCGCGGCGGTTTGCCCTGGCGTCTCTAGGGTTTCGCGCAAGATAAGAGAGATCGCTAGGGCTTCTTCGGCATCAGACCTCGCTTCAATAAGGGAGAGGCCTTCCGTGGCTTGGTCGAAAATTTCTGAACCAAAATCGGCTTCCAGTTTTTTGATCCGCTCCAACCAATCCGCAGTTCGGGACGCAGGTACAAGCGCCTCTTCGAGGACGCGTGTTCTCGCGAGGCGAAGCGTGTCTTTGCCGCTCTGGTTTTGCTTTTCAATATCAACAAATTGAGATTGAAAATCTTGGACCTGACCCCGTTCAACATTTAGTCCTTGGATCAAGAGCTTCATCGCATATTGAGGATGTTGCTCGTCAATTTTGTCCCATGTTTCGTCATTATCCGTGGCTTGGAAACCCGGTAATATGACCATACCTTTTGGCAGGTTTGCGACAACCCGCATCAGGCGTCGCGTGGCCCTCAAACTACCCGTCGAGCCTGCGATAACGACAGGGTAATCTGGCGGCGTTTCAGTCCAATGATCCACCAATGCGTTGAGGAGTTTCACCTTTCGCGTCTGTGGTTCTTCCATATTTAACTCGGCCAAACGCGCAGGCCAAAAATCTTGAATAATCCGATATAGAGTCGCAGCATCTTGAAAATGTTTAGCAGCCTCACCCATCAATCTCGCCCAACCGTCACTCTCAGTCAGCTTCGCTTCTTCGAGCGCAGCATCATCTAGGATCGCGAGAAGCGGATCAGCCATCGCCAGCGCAGTCGCGGCATCCAACGGCAAATCCATCGCGCGTTCATGATAGGCCGCAACAACTCGCGCCATTTCAAATCGGCGCTGCGTTCCATCTATTGCGGGGCGCACTTTGCCAATTAATTCGCCTGGCTCGAATGGTGGTTCTTCTGGGTCAATATCCGCCAATGGCCGTAGGCGCGGCAGCAAGGTCGCCTGCACGCCATCTTGTGCGGCAGACGCTACAAAGGCATCGCCCAACCCACGCACCGCGCGGCGCGTTGGCAAGAGGATAAGTCCCGACTGTAAATCATCCCCAAACCGCCGCCTTAGTCCATGCGCCAGTGTTTCCAGAAATGGAACGCCCGACGGCATATTATAGACGGAAGGATGGCTCATATTTTACACTGTTCCTTGTAGTCTTAACTCAGCTTCGTCACGCGCTTGCGGGTCACCGACATGCATCCAGAATCCATCAAGCGGGTGGCCATATATTGTCCCCGCCTTCAAAGTATGGTTCCAGATACGGTTACGCGAAAACGGCTCAATCGGTTCTTTCGCGAGGCGGCCCATTTTTGTGACTTGAACTCCAGCGTAAACATATGGCGCACTGTCGCGATCTCCGCGTCGTTCCAAACGTCCATCATGCGCAAATAGAAAATCGCCCTTACCGTGATAGCCCAAGGTCTGTTCCATTGGCGCGAGCAGCAACAGATCATCCATGATTTCGGGGTCCCAACGCTCAACCAAACCCGCAATGACGGGCGCGCCCTGCTCTGTCCAGATTGCATCAATATTGCAGGCGAGCACAGGGTCGCTCCCGAGCAAACCCAAAGCCTTCACCATGCCACCGCCTGTTTCCAAGAGCTGCTCTCGCTCATTAGAGATAATGATTTCAGGACCATTGGATCGCGTTTTTAAATGAGCTTCCAGATGATCGGCATGAGCATGAACATTCACAACGGCTCTTGTAATGCCTGCCTCAGTGAGGCGGTCCAACATATGATCGATGAGAGGCCTACCGTCGACCTCCACCATTGCTTTCGCGCGATCATTCGTGAGCGGACGCATACGCGTGCCATGCCCAGCGGCCAGAACCATAGCGGTTGAGATACGAGTCATGACAAGCCCCCAGAGATGTTTTCATTGGGTAGGTATGCCGCGAACCAAGCCCGTAATTCCGCAAAACTTTCACCCGCTAGGTTTTTGACAAAATGCGCATGAACGCGCGGAATTAAATCCCGATAGGATGGCTTGCCGTCACGTTCCGCAAGACGCACAAATATGCCAAGAATTTTCGCATTCCGTTGGGCACCCAAGACAGCATAGGCGCGGCGGAAACCTGCCACATCGGATAGTTTAGCCTCGGTGCAAAACCGCTCGATTAGGTCGTCTACCAAATCAGGCGACACATCGCGGCGAGCGTCCTCAATAAAGCTTACGAGATCATAGGCAGGATGCACAAACAGTCCGTCCTGAAAATCAATCAAGCCAACCTTCGCAACTGACACGCGCTCGGGCAGCCAGAAGAGGTTCTCCGCATGGAAATCACGCAGAGCCAGTCCCGGTGCATGCGCATCAAGAGCAGTAAATAACGTCTTCCAGATTGCATCCCACTCAGACCTCGCATCGGCGTCCAGTGTCGCGCCCTTATCGGCGGCATACCAATCCAAGAACAAATGCGTTTCCGTGAGGAGAGCCGCTTCATCATACTCCCGCACACGCCATGTCGCGTCTTGAAACTGCATCTTCGCAGGGAACGAGCTTCGGTAAATTTCGGCTAAGCAATCAACGGCCGCCTCATAGAGCGGCGCTTCCAACGCAGGGTTATTTTCGATAACTTGCGCGTAAACATTTGGGCCAAAGTCTTCCAATAAGATCAAACCTGCGTCCAAATCAGCCGCCAATATGTTCGGCGCAGAAAATCCACGTATGACGAGTTCATTCGAGAAGCAGGCAAAGGCTGCGGGCTCTGGGCCAGCTAAACGCGCAAGGGCATTATAACCTAACTCGCGCCGATCTTCGACACTTGCCCCTTCGGGTTCGGCAGGCGTTTCTGCCCCGCACGGTGCATCTTGCAATACGGCGAGTTCATTCCCGCGCGTGAGGCGGAAATACCGACGCGACGACGCATCACCTGGAAAACTCTCAACCTCGGCCTCGCCCCAACCTGCGTCCACAAGGAACGCTTTAATTTCTACTTCGCGTTCAGACATCTCGGTCATCCCATCCTGTCAAAGTGACATTTCGGCCTACGCCTTCAAATTTAATTTCAATACTCATAGCGTCTTTAGGCAAGAGACTACCTAAACGGTCTGGCCATTCAAGCAGACACACATCTTCACCCATCGCGTCCATCAAACCTAATTCATACGCCTCGTCGGGATGCTCCAGACGATAAAGATCACAATGCCAAAGCGTGAAGTCAGGTAGCTCATAAGCCTGTACCAATGTATAAGTCGGCGAAGGCACAATTTCTTTCGGCAATACGGCCTGTACGAGACCGCGCGCCAATGTTGTTTTCCCGGCGCCAAGTCCCCCGACCAGAGCCACAGTATCCCCTGCCCGCAACGCGCGGCCAAGTCGTGCGCCGAACGCGAGCATTTCAGCTTCATTTTTGAGGGTTATATGAGCCACCTAACAGGTCTAGCGTCTTGCAATCACGGTTCAAGGCCTTACCTAAAGTCTGAACAGTATAATTTCAGCGAGAGCCTTCATGCCAAAGATCATTTTCATCGACCACGCCGGTACACGTCGTGATGTCGAAACGAAAGCCGGTGCGTCCGTTATGGAAGCCGCCGTTCAGAACATGATCCCTGGTATCGATGCGGATTGCGGCGGAGCCTGCGCGTGCGCCACATGTCATGTGTATGTTGGTGAAGCGCATCTGTCTAAGCTGAAAGCGAAAGATGACATGGAAGACTCCATGTTGGATTTCGCAGATGGCGTACAAGACAACTCACGTCTCTCTTGCCAAATCCTAATGACGGAAGAGCTAAGCGGCATCGAAATCACAACGCCTGAAAATCAGTAAGTTATAAGACTGCTTAATTACGCGACCCTGTAAAGGTTTTCGACATTAATTGATTCACAGGATCAATTAATGTCTCAGCCTTCAAATAACTCAGGATGGCCCGCCGTTGGTGAGGCTTCTTTTGGAAGATAGCACGTGACATGCGTGCCTTCACCTTCTCCACTTTCAAGTTCAACCCAGCCGCCGTGGCATTCCACAAAACGTTGAACTAAGGCGAGGCCAAGCCCTGCACCGCCGCGAGAACTTTCGAAACTTTCAAAAACCTGACTTTGGCGGTCAGACGGAATACCGACGCCGTCATCTTTTACCCAAATCCTAACACCACCCCCAGGCGCGCGTTGACCGCCAAGCTGAATGAGGCCCCCTGGCTTGGTGAAACGCAGTGCATTTGAGAGCAAATTATATACGATTTGCTTAATACGAGTTTCATCTGCGCGGATCATGCCAATGCCTTGTGAGCAATCGAGTTCGAGTGAAACCTTCGTGTCCTCCGCCTTCGTCGCCACATAATCTAGCGCGTGAGATAGAACATTGTAGACATCGACATCCCCTAAATCGAGATCGAGCACATTCGCTTCGATCGCGGCGATATCCAGAATATCATCAATGATTTTAGCCAAGTCTTCAGACGCGCTTTGAATGGCAAAGACATATTCACTTTGCTTATCATTCATCTCGCCCGCACCGCCATTTTGTAGGAAGTCAGAATAACCAGAAATTGTCGTGAGCGGTGTCCTAAGTTGGTAACTCACGTGACCCACAAATTCAGACTTCATACGGTCCGCTTCTTCCAAAGCCTCTGCCCGTTCGATAAGCGCAGCCTCTGTGCGACGCGCACTCGTGACGTCATCCCATGCAATCAAAGTCGCCCCATCTGGAAGGGGTTTAGACAGCCATGTGAGCATTTTGTCGTCAGAGCGTCTAATTTCCCCTTCGACTTGTCTGCGCACTTCAGGATTAGGGTCAGTCGTGCGGGCTTTTAAGTCATCCCAAAAAGTTGTGTCATGATAGAGAGGCAAGCACAGCTCAATGAGAGACGAAAAGCGTGGTGTTTCCTTCAGGTTGTCTTCTGATAAACCCCACATGCGCGCAAAAGCATTGTTGTGAATTTTCAATCGACCATCTGTGCCAAAAACAGCAATACCTTCAGATAATTTATCGAGCGTTGCACGCTGCACATTTATCAAAGTACCCAGTCGACCCTCCAGATCAATACGGTCCGTCATGTCAGAAAACATCAAGGCAATACCGCCCTGAGGGTCCCGCATTCTGACCAAGCGCAATGTTCGTCCATCTTGTAAATGCCAGAGAACTGGCGGCATTTCAGACGGCCATTCTGTGTAGAGGCTTAGTTCCTCACGCTTCCATCGGGAATGGTCTGGCTGTGCTGGCACTTGGCCACGTTCACGCATATGATCAAGCCATTCGCCATGACTTGGTTGATCGCGGGACCACCCCTCACTCAATCCGAACATATGTCGAAAGGCTTCATTCTCATACTTAGCCTTCTTATCACTGCCGAACACAACAACAGCTTCATCCATGGAGTTTAGTAATTTATCATGAGCTTCGACTTGTTGACCTAATTGCAGCCGCAGATCTTCTGTTTCATTTGCATCCACAGCGATACCAGCCAACCCGCCATTAATTGGGAAGAAGGAAACAAGCGTCGCGCGTCTTTCGCCGCCCAGAACAATGTGGCGCATGATATCTTTTTGCTTTTGATCAGACAGAACCGCCAGCGCATCTTCGCTGGCTTGGTGGTCCAGATGAATTTGATTATTCGTCACATCTCTCACGTCTGACGCGCCGACAGCCTCGACATAGGCGTCATTGACCCAGTTAATGCGGCCCGAACTATTCACTCTCCAGAGCGGGAAAGGTGCGCGGCTCATCATTTCAATAAAGGCGATGGGGTCAGTTTCAGACGTTATGCGGGAGTTTTCGAAACGAGAAATCGCCGTCTTTTCATCTTCCCCTCGGATAGACGCGTCTTCCAACCACAATACAACTTGTCGCCCTGCAACACGACCATCGGCTTCAATGACGTTGCCTTCAGGTAAGATGATAGAGATTGAAAACGGCTCACCTTTCGTTCGCAATCCATACACATACTGGCGAAGTGGTTTTGATTCTGGAATTTCTGCAATCGTGTTTAAATCTGCAATGCCGTCCAAAACACGCATCGCCAGGTGGCTTGACGGTCCTGGATCAGCAAAACGCATCATCGAGGCCAACGCCGCAGGGCTGCCTAAGACTTTTGGCGTGCCCCAGCCTTTTTCCGCTACATCAGCGCTTTCTTCCCAGACCATAATCAAGCCGGGGTAAGCCCCCATAATAGCATCATAAGCGCCCAAACGACGATCCAAATCAGTCGCTTTAGTTTTCCACCTGATAGCCGTTGCACCTTCTCTCAGAGAGAGACGCAGCGCGAATATGATCGCGGCCAAAGCAACCATTACGGCGCCCAGACCAACCCAGGTCATGATATCCGTTCCTTCGAACATGGATGTGTTTGCCTTTCCAACCAGGCGCAATCTAAGACTGCGTCGAACCAACCGCCTAAATTCTTGGAGTTCTTTGGTGATTCTTGATGTATCGAGTCAAGAGGGCGCAGGAAAGGCGTGATTGCTGCTTAAGCTGAGAAAGGCTTACGATTTAAGACAGTGTAGGTTTGCAATCACGATATTGACACGTCAGCGGGCCAAATTCAGGCCGAGAGTAGTTATCCGCCTAAACTCGTTTCCCCTGCGCGATACCGCAACAGTACACGACAATCAGAGAGAGGTGCCTTGGGAGGGCGAAACCGCCAAGCCTCAACGGCTTTTCGTGAGGCCGAATCAAATGCACCTTGCGGCACTGACCGCTCAATACGCACTTTTTGGGTGTGACCATCCGCGTCAACATCAAGCCTAACAATCGTCCATCCCTGTTGCCCACTTCGGAAAGACCCTTTGGGATAAGCGGGCAGATCAAAATCAAGGGCGGCAAGTTGTTCACCGCCAATGCAGTCATCTACGTCAGAATACCCCTTAACCCATGGATCAGGCGGATAAGCCGAGCGCGGGGTAAATATTGTCGTAGACCCGCAGGCCGTCAGACATAGGCTCGCAAAAAAAAGACCCGTTCTCATTCGCCTTCACCAAATCCGTTGCTGACGAGTTTCCGCAGAGCCGCGATTGCATTTTCCGCTTCAGGTCCGTTAGCTGTGACTGTTATGTCTTCTCCGCAAGCCGCGCCTAATAATAGCAATTCCATTACGCTATCGGCCTCAACGCTACCTGCACAAACATTATTGTGACTACGGACCCGTACTTCGGCGTTATACATCATGACACAGGCCATGAATTTATTGGAGGCCCGTGCGTGTAATCCGCGCTTGTTAATAAGGGTCAATTTCGCTGACGCGGATGTCATGGTTTTGATCAATTTTCGCCCGACAGTATTTTAGAGGCAATTGCGATGTAGCGTTGCCCAGCTTCTTTTGCCTTAACGCTAGCTTCATCCAAAGAGCATGTCTCTCTCGCCTCTGCCAATTTTATGAGCATGGGTAAATTCACCCCAGCTAAGACCTCGACTTTACCATCGCGCAACATCGAAATCGCCAAATTGGACGGCGTCCCACCGAACATATCTGTCAGTAAAATAACACCTGCGCGTTGATCCACACGGTCAACGGCTTCGCGAATATCTGAACGGCGCAGTTCCATATCATCATCAGGACCGATACAAATGGTTTCCATAGCATCCTGCGGACCCACAACATGTTCTGTCGCACGTCGAAGCTCTATGGCCAATTGGCCATGTGTGACAATGACTAGTCCTATCAAGACGCAAGCCTCTTTTTTGCCTGAAACATTAGATCACCTAATCAAAAAAAGTCAGGTCTGTGAAGCGCTTTCTGCGGTATTACGCAGCTCTTTTACGACAATACGATAAGATTTGCGCTCGTCTAGTCCCTTAATTCGCATCATGACCTGACGCATTCAGATGTATTTACTTACATAAACCCTGAAGTTGCGCATAGGTCTTCGAAAGATCGCTTAGGGTAAACCTAGCGCATCAATCTTTTGCGAGGGGGCGCTGCCTTGGTACGTCCACGGTGAAACGCGCACCGTGAATTTTGCCCGCTTCATCGGTTCTGTTCTCAGCTTGAATAGTGCCGCGATGTGCCGTGATAATTTGACGGCAGATCGCCAAGCCTAAACCAGAATGACTTCCGAAACTCGCGCCTTTGGGTCTCTGCGTGTAGAACCGCTCAAATACAGTTTCTAGATTGTCAGGCGGAATACCTGGACCTTCATCATCCACGGTAATGACGACACGTTTGCCAACTTTTTTCGCTGTGACTGTGACTTGCCCATCGTCTGGAGAAAACGTCAGCGCATTATCAATTAAATTTCGAAGAACCTGCGCGAAGGGAGTTTCATAAGCCCGAATATAAATGGGTGCATCAGGACTGATATCCGTCGCATTGACAACACTTGCCCCCTCTTTTGATCGTGTTTGTTGGTAAAAATCGACCATGTTTTCTGAAATCTCAGCAACGTCGAGCGTCTTCGCTGTCTCGCGCGCCAAGTTGGCATCGACTTTAGAGGCTTTCGAAATATCAGTAATGAGGCGATCCATCCGCGACACATCTTGTTGAATAATCGTAATAAGTTTTTCTCTCTGCTCAGGTGTTTTAGCAACCCGCAATGTATCGGATGCAGAGCGTAAACTAGTGAGAGGGTTTTTGATTTCATGCGCCACATCCGCAGCAAAATTCGCAATGTCATCAATACGAGAATATAGCCCTTCTGTCATATCGCGTAGAACAAGCGACAGATCACCAATTTCGTCCCGCCGTCTCGAGAGATCAGGAATGGCATCTCTTTTCTTGGCGCTGCGTGTCACAATTTCTGCGGCACGAGCCAAACGCCGCATGGGTAAGCTAATGAATAAGGTTAGAGCCATTGACGATAAACACATAGCTAAGAACGCCAAGGCAATCATTGGGACTAAAGCTTGGCGAGCATCATTTACAATGGACCCGACATCACCGCTCTCTACCGTCACGACGCCCAAAACTTGCTGCACACGTTGTACAGGTTGAGAAACTGTGACAATTAAATTGTCATCTGCATCATATCGCGGCCCATAACTGGAATCCCCTTCCAGCCCAGATCTAATTTCTGATTTAAGGTCGCGGCGTAAAGTGTTCCGCTTCGCTTCTCGCCAAGGTAGGTTGTGAAGTGTTCTATCGGCCCAGTTTCGAATATTCTCGCGCCATATGTCTTTACGCGGACGGTCTAGACGCTCTTCGATTATGGGATCTAGCGTCTCTGTGGTGATGTCGTCCTTGAGGAATTCTGTATCCACAACTGGCACGCCCGCCTTGTCATGCAAACGCACCCGCCAGCCTTCAGGGACATTGACGCCCCGCAAGACTTGCCTCGCGCCCTCAATATCTAATTGTGCCGCGCCGCCATAACCTGTCGCCTGCTCCCCAATCACAGTTGTAATGGTCGAAGCCAACGATCTTATATTATCGACTTTGGCGTTAATTAATCCAGCTTCAAACCTATTCATGGCCAGTGTGCCAGCAATAAGAATGATCAAACCTATCAAGTTAGAGAGAAAAATATTACGCGTAATGCGTGACGTCCATAGGGAACGACGCGCCCCCCTGCGTCGGTTAAGACGGCGACGTTTCTTCTTAGGTTTTGCAGTGAGCTCAGACATGCGCTGTGTCTCTAGCAGGACAATCCACGCGGGTCTTGCGTGAATTTAAATCCGCATTTATTTTTAGATCTAGGCCTCTTTATATTTATAGCCGACACCATAAAGTGTTTCGATTCCGTCGAACGTTTTGTCATGCTTGCGAAACTTTTTACGTAGGCGTTTGATGTGCGAGTCAATCGTGCGGTCATCCACATAGATTTGATCATCATAGGCCGCATCCATCAGCTGGTCGCGAGATTTCACATAGCCCGGTCGATTAGCAAGGGCCTCTAAAATCAGAAATTCTGTCACGGTCAACCGAACGGGTTGCCCGTTCCAAGAACAGGCGTGGCGGTTTGGGTCGAGAACCAAATTGCCGCGACGGATAACTTTATCGTCGCCCTCTTGAGGCTCAGGCATTTCGATGTTGGTCAAACGCGCACGACGAAGTACGGCTTTGATCCGTTCGCCCAGTAAACGCTGACTGAAAGGCTTTGTGATGTAATCATCCGCGCCCATATTGAAGCCAATCGCTTCGTCAAATTCGTCGTCTTTAGACGTTAGGAAAATAACGGGCAGGTTCGATGTTTTGCGCAAATGACGCAGGAGTTCTAACCCATCCATGCGAGGCATTTTTACATCGAATACGGCAAGGTCAGGCGGGGACGCCCGCAGAGCTTCGAGAGCCGTGACACCATCGTGGAATTTTTTGACTTCATAGCCTTCGCTTTCGAGGAACATAGACACGGATGTGAGGATGTTTTCGTCATCATCGACCAGATAAATCTTTGCCATAGTTCGCTCCCCAGCGTTTGCCGCGACGTGGCGCGGTGAATATTCTTTCTGTCTGACTAGGCTCATCGTCTGCATGGCTCAACCCTTCTCTGCTTTGGACCAGTGAATGACCCTTCTCAGTTTTAGGTTTAAACAGGCAGTTAGACGCGGGCATGACCAGAATAAGGCAATGCTGTGACGGCTGAAACACGAATATTAGGGGTATAGAGCGCAGAATAGGCCGTTGTAACGCCTTGCCGCGAGGCCGCGCTCTCCCTAGATAGAGGGCAAATAAGAGAAACCTAAGCCCTCAGCGGCGAATAGTGAGTAGCCTGTCATGAGTATTGCCGCATCCATTCTAGCATATTTCGTATTGCCAATTTTGAAGCTCATCATGTTTGCATTTTTTGCTTATGTGATCTTGAGTTGGCTCTTCACTCTAAATATTGTTAGCCGAAGCAACTCAACTGCGCGGCAGATTTTCAGCATATTATCTAGCATTGTGGAGCCTATCGTTGCCCCATTCCGCAAGATCATTCCACCGCTTGGAAATCTAGACCTTGCGTTCTTCTTCGCAGCGATGACAATTTATTGGATCAGTGGATATATTGTACCGCGACTTATTAACGTGTTGGGCTAAACCCAACACGTCTAAACAGCATTTAAGTCTTCGAGTTATCCAACAGACTATCTAGGCGATCCGCGAGATCATTGCCTTTGATAGGCGCTGCACCGGGGTCGTCTGGTTGAGTCATTGACTTTGTCACAGGAGGCTCAACGGTTTCTGGCTCAGCCACAGTTTCCTCTTTCGCCAAATCAGCTACACCCGGTAGGCGCACAGGCGCGCGGGCATCAAAGCGTGGGTGAATAAGTTCGCCCGTATCCCCAAATGAGAACACAAGACGTCGCCAATCTTGATCCGAATAATCAAAGCTCTCCCCGCTTGGATCAAGATCTGACCAATCTGCTTCGCGCGGAGCCGTCGCAGCTCGTTGCAACCAAATTTTGGCATCCGTCGGGTTATTCAAACGCTCTTCAGATTGCGCAGCCAAGAGACATAGGCGCGAGGAAGGTGCCTCTTGTTCGCGCAATAATGGACTAAGAATAGCCCAAGCTTTGACGGCATCCCCTCGGCGCAGATGATCTTCTGCAATGATGATCTTCGTTTCGTGGTGATTTGGGTTTTGTTTCACTAAAGCCGCGAGACGTTTGTCATGCGTTTTGGCATTTTCGCCTTCCAGTAAATCTAGGAATGACAAGGCTAAGGCTGGATGCGCAGAATGCCCCCAGCTGCGTTCAATCAATTTTGATGCCGACTTTTTGTCGCCCTGTAATTTATAGAGCTTCACAGCAAGAGCCGACGCAGGCGCAAATTCAGGTGAGAGTGAGTTGGCTTTGACGGCCAATTCCAAAGCCTCCGCGAACTTCTCTTGATCATGCAAACGATCGGCTTGGGCTGTATTCAACACGGCACGGCGGCGGCGCGCGGCGGTCTTCTCGACATGTTTACGTTGTTCACCCGTGCCCAACGTTTCAGCCGCATCCATCCATTGATGGTTTGCAACTTCAGCTTTGAACAATGTATCAAACGCCCAGCGCGCATCAGGGTTATCCGTATAGGCTTCTCGAGATTGCTCAATCGCGCCAGGTAAATTCCCTGTCGCCAACATGTTTTGCGCAAGTCCACGTTGACCTGTTGCACGTGTTTTGTCGCTGTCCAACATGGCCGTGTAATGTTCAAGTGCAACGTCACTATCCCCTGCCGCTTCAGCGGAGAGTGCGGAAATAACGCGGCCCAATTCGGTTGAGCCAATTAGGCTACGCGCGATCTCAGCCTTTTTACGAGCCTTCTTCACATCGCCTTCAGCACCTGCAAGCAAGGCTTCTTCCATAGCGTCCAAAGCGCGGTTGCGACGGCGAAGGCCAACGCCCGATTTCACGCGGCGCGGTAAACGCCACAGCCAAAGAAAAGCAGACCAAAGACCAATAAGCGCCAACACACCAAACACACTCGTGATGACAGCAAATTGCCAACTGAGTTCCAGCGGCGAGAATGAAAGAAGTCCTGATGTTGCAGACGAGCTAATCGTGAGCATCGAGTTGTCCCCGACCCAGAGCAGAAGCCCTGCAAGAACTGCCACGAAGACAAGGATTGCGATTATATATTTAATCATAGACTTGCTCTCACACTTTCGTACCAGGCTTGGCCCGCAGCTTTAACTGGCACAGGTAAACGTTCAAATTTTTCCACAGCGGCCTTAAGACGACCTTTGGCAATATCGGCTTCAATTCCCTCGATCAGGGTCAACGGGCCGTTCTCATCTTTGACACGGATGTGTTTAGACAATGTCTTTTTCATAAAGCCGCCCTCAGCATTATCCTCAATAGCGGATAACATAGCTGCTTTTGGAAAGGCCAAAACGGCGACATGTTGAACTTTGGCGGCTAAGGGCGCGCGGTTCTCTAGCGCCGAAACGCGGGCGATAAGACTGTCGAACGCATCTGCGTCGGGCCCAGAGATGGGCGTAGTCATGGCCGCAGAGGGCGGCACTGCCGTAGCTAAGTCAGTTTCTAAAACCTCTAATCGATCTAAAATTTCCAACATCGCATCAGGGGCTATAGCCTCTGGCAACTCATTTACTTGCGTTTCCAAGCCAGTCAAGCGTGTCTCTAGACCTGATGTGTCTGGCCACTCAAAGCCATCAGCCTGAGCCGATTGCAATGCCGTGAGAGCAACAGGATCAATGTCTGGAACAGGTGCCGCTTCCAGCGCCTCAATCCGTGTTTCGACACTCGACAGATCAACAGGCTCAACCACTGGGACTGGGCGATCGCTTACTGTCTGCGTGAGAGCTTCTGCGGCAGACAGGCGTGTTTCCAGAGTTTTTATTTTCTTATTCAACGGAGCCATTAAGGTCGCCGCATCAGGACCACTGTTCGCGGCTATGTCAGGCGTTTGAGCTTTAAGCCCCGCATAGACGCCATACCCTCCGCCGCCTGCGCCAATGAGGCTCACCAACAGCCCTGTAACTATAACAGCTTTCCAAGGCACCGCTTTGCGTGCGGGCGCCTCTTCAACTGTCTCCGCCTCTAAAAGAGGTTTAAACTCTTCGTGCGTTTCGATATCGTCTTCGATCATGTTTTCATTTTCCATGTTCTTAACTTAGGATGGAGAGCCCTCTATCCGCAAGGGGTGGATTGAGCCACTAAAATTTGTTCATCTTCGCGTGGGGTAAGCGCAATGCTGCAAGTCTTGAGATTTAAGGCGGCCAAGGGCGCGGCCGTGGCGGCACTGATGCAAATGGCCTGAACGCGCGACACATCACGTCTTGCACACAAGTCTGCAAATGTTTGCGCGGCCAAAGGCGAATAGAGCGCCACGAAATCAAAGGCCACGTCGGGCCAAACTAATACGGGCTTGGAGCGGTAAACTTTTAGCCGCGTAGCCGTAAAGCCCGCCGCGCCTAGGTCTTCCGAAATAGAGCCGCGTACATGCCACCCCGAAACATGGCAGACGGCTTGCGTGCTCGGGAGGTTTTCCAAAACCCACGCCGTCAGGTCAGCAGAGGTTCCATCCACAGACACAACATCACGATAGCCAGCGGCACGCGCTTTCTCTGCCGTCGCATCCCCAACGCAAATAGCGCGTAGGTTTTCATGCGGTCGCTGAAAATGAGCGACGCCATTTTTAGACGTAAAGAGAACTACAGTGTCTTTGGGTAATGGATCATGGTCAATCGGGTGAACGCTCAACAGCGGCAGAACCAATGGTTCAAACCCTGCCACGCGCCAGAGCTTTGCGCTCTCATCCGCAGAGGGTTGCGTGCGTGTGATCCAAACGGTTTTAATCATCGAATGTAATGCGTCCGTCGACTTTGGTTCGCACAGCTTCACCCATTTTGAAACCGAGGTCATAAGCCTCTGATGCAGTTGCGACAGGTCCCGCTACCGTATCAGAAATACGCAATGCGCCGTCCTTGGCGAGGATTTCACCGCGCAACGTCAACTGCTCACCATCAAGCTTGGCGAGCGCCGCAATCGGCGTGCGGCAATTCCCATCCAGCGCCCGCAGGAATGCACGTTCCGCTGTGATTTCCAATTCAGTCGAGCGATCATTGAGCTGCGCTAAAACCACTTTCAAGTCTTCGCGGTCACGGCGCACTTCAATCCCAATCGCGCCTTGGGCGGGTGCAGGCAACATCACGTCCGTTTCGACGACCTGCGTAATGCGGTCGCCTTGCTCCAAGCGCCGTAAGCCCGCACAGGCCAACATCGTCGCGTCACAGACACCGTCTTCTAATTTCTTTAGCCGCGTCCCGACATTCCCACGCAGCAGGCAAAATTGTAAATCTGGCCGTATCGCTGAAAGCTGCGCGCGTCGACGCAGACTCGCGGAGCCAATCAGCGCGCCCTTCGGTAGGTCTGCGATGGATTTATGTTTCACCGAAATAAACGCGTCGCGCGCATCTGCGCGCGGCAAGATCGCAGTGACGACAAGGTCATCATGCCCAACCGTTGGAACATCCTTCATGGAATGAACTGCCAGATCAATTGAGCCGTCCAGCAATGCGACTTCCAATTCACGCGTGAAGAGGCCTTTGCCGCCGAAATCTTTCAAATCGCCTTGAATTGTGTCGCCACTCGTCTTGAGTATCTTAATCACGACCTCTTCAACGGGACGGCCAGAGGTCTCGCAAATCAAGCGTTGAACCAGATTCGCTTGATATAAAGCCAGCGGTGATCCGCGTGTTCCAATAGTGAGTGCAGGTGATTGCATAATCGGGCGTAAATCCTTAGGTCAATAATCATGGCACATGCCCCGAAATTAGACGTAAAACAAGATGCAGCCCTCCTCGTCCTCGGCTTAGAATCCTCTTGCGATGAAACCGCCGCCAGTGTGCTGCGGCGTTATACCGATGGGCGTGTGGATATTTTGTCCAATATCGTCGCCAGTCAAGACGAAGAACATCGTCCCTTTGGCGGCGTCGTTCCCGAAATTGCCGCCCGCGCACATATGCGGAAGATCGAGCCTATCCTCGCAAAAGCGATCAAAACATCTGGCGTCGCGTGGGATGACCTCGACGGTATCGCGGCCACCGCAGGACCAGGCCTCATCGGCGGCGTGATTACAGGATTGATGGGCGCAAAAGGTTTGGCGATGGCGCTCGGGAAACCCCTCATCGCGGTCAATCATTTGGAAGGCCACGCGCTCTCCCCTCGCCTCACCGAAGACTGCCCCTTCCCTTATCTCTTGCTGCTCGTCTCTGGCGGACATTCGCAACTTCTCGCCGTCACGGGCCTCGGTCAATATGAGCGCCTAGGCAGTACAGTCGACGACGCGGCAGGTGAAGCTTTCGACAAAACAGCCAAAGTCATGGGCCTCGGCTTTCCCGGCGGACCACAAGTGCAGAACTGGGCCGCACGTGGAAAGCCTGACGCGATCAAACTGCCGCGCCCAATGAAAGGCCGCGACCATGCTGACTTTTCTTTTGCGGGATTAAAGACAGCCGTTGCCCGCGCGTGGGAAGCTTCGGATAAAACAGATACAGCCAAAGCCGACATCGCCGCCAGTTTTCAACGCGCCATGACTGACACAATATTGGACCGCGTCGGACGCGCTATGACACTCTACCGCCGCACGACGGGCGAAGAAGGCCAAGCCCGTATCGTTGTCGCGGGCGGCGTTGCTGCCAATACGGAATTACGCGCAGGCCTGAAAGCAATGGCCGAAACGCGGGACTTTGACTTCATCGCGCCGCCGCTCAAATTTTGCGGCGACAATGCGGCTATGATTGCACTGGCGGGCGCGGAACGTCTCGCCGCTGGGATGATCGATACATATGACGCGCCTGCCCGTCCGCGCTGGCCGCTCGATACGGATGCTGCCGCGACCGCGCCTAAATCTGGATATGGCAAAAAAGGCCCTAAATCATGACGCATTTCTTAGTCTATACAGAAGACAAAGCCGACAGTTTACAAATCCGCCTCGACGCGCGCGACGCCCATCTTGCATGGGTCCAAAATGATCCGCAGGTCAAACTCGTCTCCGCAGGACCTTGGCTCGGCGATGCTGGAGACATGCGCGGCAGCCTGCTAATCGTTGAAGGCCCAAACCTCAAAACCGTCGAAGCATGGCTACTAGAAGACCCATATAATAAAGCGGGCCTAACAGGGTTCAAACGCGTGCGTGAGTTTAAGTGGTTATTGGGTGCGCCTGAGTAAGGTTTTTCTGTCGTGTAATGGCCCCACTTACATTATATCAGTGTCTTTAATTGGCCGATTTTAGGACGCTGAAAAAATCTGCTATTCGCAAAAATATAACAGTAGTAAGGAAATTTAAGAAGGCGTTGCGACGTCAATTCTTTGTTGCAACTGTCTAAGAAACACCCTGAGCAGAACGAACATACCACACATAGCCGTCAGCCCAGACAGGGCTGCCAGCCTTAGAAGGTCCAACTCAAGAAATAATGCGAGTGTAAAAGGTATCGTCGCAGACAAACACAGTATCATCCAAATCCATTTAAGAGAAAACCGATGGCGCTTAATGATCCGCTTCTGAAGATGATTGGGAATAGCTTTATGGCTCCTTACAAATTTTACCCCTCGGAACAATGGAAAAAGAACAATCGGGACTAGCAAGGCCAAAGCCGCGAAAGCAATCCATGGATCTGAAAATGATATGGAAAAATATCCGGCATAAAGAAGACTCCATGCCGCAAAGTTATGGGATAGAGCGCTGAAATACTCATATACAAATTTTTCTTCACTCATTTCACAGGACCACTCAGTTCTTCTTTAGATTAACGCTAAGTTTAAATTGGTTACCGCTTTCTTAACGAGGCAGCTGAATCAATATTGCGACGGGCCGCTCGAGCGTCTTACTTTGGGCGATTTTAAGCCGCTCGTGCAAGCAACTTTTTGGATGTTTATAGAATGGCAATCGGTCCACTGTATAAACGATTACCACTTTCAGATTGGAGACACTGTGATCATTATGACCAATTATGTTGAGGATAGTGAATGACACAACGGCAATTATTTGGAAGGCTGGGAGTATGTTTCTACCTATTGCTCTTCATCTTGATGTTTTTCATTTCTTATTCCGAGGGCAGCACTCCGCTAACACCAAGCCTAATCTTAGCTCTCGTCTTTTGGGCAGGTCTAATACCCCTTTTGACAACTCTTTCGATTTTGAAGAGGAAAAAGAAGGGGGAGTATATTCGAACCAGCGCGGCAATATTCGCTTTAAGTGTTTTCTTGCAATATAGCTGCTCGATTATGTCTGCTCATGCGACCTACCTTCAGGCAGTATTATTTTTTGCAGTTTCCGCAGTGATTATGATTGCCGTCTTGTTTTTCTACAAAAAGCGGCAAGAGCAATGAGTGATTGTGCTAAAGCGGCGGTGCTCTCAGTTGACAGAAATATGAGCGTCCTATTTGGACGATAGACTATCTTATAGATTGGGGACACGAGGCTGTTTCTCCTAAGTGTCTGTTTTAGGGAATTATTGCCATATTCACAAACATTTCCAGCGGCCTTCTTTGGGCGTTTTAAGCCTCTGAACTAATGATCAATTCCACCCCTTAATTACTCGCAGTCAGCCCCCAATCATATCGGGCGTCCCCACATGCAAAAATGCGCTTTGACAAATCCGTCCCTATCCGCATGACTGCGGGGTATGGCTCTTGATCTTGTTTCTAATACCTACACCCCTGACGCAGGCGAAGGACCGCCCGCCTCGAAACCCATTCACGACTTCAGCCCGCCTGTTGATTTAACAAAATCTAAGAACTTCACATCAGGGCAACCTTTCGGCGCGTTCAAAGCTATGCGCGAAGCGGCGCCTATCGCGTGGCATAGCATGAGTGGTAGCGCAGGGTTTTGGGCGCTGACCTCCTATGATCTCGTCCGCCAAACCAACCTCGACACAAAGACATATTCTTCGCAAATGGGCGGCATCCTTGCGGCCTATATGGATGAAGCGCGCCGTCACCCGCAGCTTCACCGCGCCGCGCTCGATACAATGATCTGCCTTGACGCGCCGCATCACATGCAGCTTCGCCGTGAACATATGGCCTATTTCACGCCGGGCTACGTCAAGCGCCTACGGGTCAAAGTTGAAGCCTATGTCGCGACATTGATGGATGATCTTGCGGAAGCTGGACCTACTTGTGATCTCGTTTCAACGGTCAGTGAAAAACTCCCGCTGTTTACGCTCTGCGAAATCCTCGGCATCCCGCAAGAGGACCGTCCGAAAATCGCGGCATGGATGCAGATGCTAGAGATGGCGCAATATACGCTCGAGCAACAAGAGCTAGGCGACGTTGATCCCGCGATGATCATGCACTTCCTCTCCGAAGTTCAGGCCCTGTTCGATTATGGCCAAACCATTTTGAAAGATCGCCGCGACAACCCGCGCGAAGATTTGCTGTCGGCAATTGCGAATGTAGAAATCGACGGCGCGAAACTACCCGATGAATATTTGGACGGGTCTTGGTTGCTGATTGTCTTTGCGGGCAATGACACAACGCGAAATTCGATTTCTGGGACCATGCGCCTGCTGACCGAATTCCCTGAAGCGAAAGCGGAGCTGATTGCGAACCCAGACCTCATTCCAAATATGACCCACGAGGCGATCCGCATGGTCAGCCCCGTCATCTATATGCGCCGTACAGCCACGATGGATTCAGAGCTTGGCGGACAACCCATCACGGCGGGCGACAAAGTCTTGATGTATTACGGCGCGGCCAATCGCGATCCGAACGTGTTTGAAAACCCCGACGTCTTTGATATTCACCGCGCCAATGCAAAGGATCACTTGGCCTTCGGGATTGGCCCGCATGTGTGCCTCGGGCAGCGCGTTGCAAACATGCAGCTCGACGTGGTCTATCGCCAAATCCTCGCGCGGTTCCCGAATATCACATGGACGGGTGAGCAAGATATTCTACCGAATAGTTTCACGCATTCTGTGGGGAGGCTGATGGTCGATCTAGGTTAGCGCGCTTTCGCGGCGCAGGCCTCGACCAACACATTCAGGCGCTGCTGTAAGGCCGCGCCGTCATTGGCTCGCACCTCGTTCAAAGTCAGCGCGCCAACAGGTGTCTCGGGGAAACCCTCACGGCATTTGATGGTCTCGTCATCTCGCCGAATATCTGCGTCCAAAATTACTTGGTAACGCTCCCAGTTCGACGCAAAATACACCACGCCCCATCGCCGCAGTTTTATGTCACCATCAGGAAGCGCCGCCTCTAAGGCTGCCGTAGGGTCAGTCACCACGCCCCCAGCCAATAAGCTCTGCACGGATTTGCCCTTAGCAAAAGACCCCACAAATGCCTGCTCTCCGCGAACAGACGTTTCATAGACGAATGTCTTAGGAATAGAGGACGACGCGCAGGCACCGAGTGCGAGCGCAAAACAATAAAAGGTAAAGCGTGACATAATCATACCCTAACGCGATGACGCTCAATCAAGGATAAGTAAAGTTGTAACTCTAGATTTAACAAACTGAAACGCGCCGTGACTTAATATTGGTCTGGAGTATAATTTTTAGCGCCTGTTTCCAGTCCCTATACCTAGCCGTTCTGCGAGTTCTCCAAAGATTCATGAAGAAACTTGCAGAGGCGGGTTGAAGAGTCGTCGTGTCTCGCCCACATGACCCTCATTGGCAGTCCACCGATGTGAGTGCCAAGCTTATATTTTGAACCCTATAGCAGAGAGAAGACGCATGAAATTTCGTCCCCTCCATGACCGTGTTGTTGTACAGCGCGTCAAAGAAGACACTAAAACAGCTGGCGGGATCATCATCCCTGATACAGCGACTGAAAAACCATCCGAAGGCAAAGTCATCGCAGTAGGTCCAGGCCTACGTCAAGACGACGGCGAATATGCTGAACTAGATGTCAGAAAAGGCGATCGCGTTCTTTTCGGCAAATGGGGCGGAACTGAAGTCAAGATCGACGGTAAAGACCTGCTGATCATGAAGGAGTCGGATATTATGGGAATAATCGGCTAAGCCGATTTTCACATAATTTCGACAACCGGGCGCAGACCAGTGTGGCTTTCACGAAGTGAAGACGCACAAGTCGAGCACCGGCCCCAAGCCGACACTGTTGAATTTTTGCACCGCGAAAATTCAACAAAGTTTGCAACAGTCTGATTACCCCGAACACGCAGCCCCTGACGAGAGTCGGGCTGCAAAAATTAAACTAGGAGACTTATCATGGCGGCTAAAGACGTCAAATTCGGTAGCGAAGCTCGCGCCAAAATGCTCGAAGGCGTAGACATTCTCGCCAACGCAGTAAAAGTTACTCTCGGCCCAAAAGGTCGTAACGTTGTCATCGAAAAATCTTTCGGCGCACCACGTACAACAAAAGACGGCGTATCCGTTGCGAAGGAAATCGAACTCGAAGATCGTTTCCAGAACCTCGGCGCTATGATGCTCCGCGAAGTGTCTTCCAAGACAAATGACAAAGCGGGCGACGGTACAACAACTGCGACTGTTTTGGCTCAAGCCATCGTTCGCGAAGGCCTAAAGCGCGTCTCTGCGGGTATGAACCCAATGGACCTGAAACGTGGCATCGACAAAGCGGCCAGCGAAATCGCGGGTGACTTGCTTAAGAAAGCTAACAAGATCACGAAATCTTCTGAAATCGCGCAGGTCGGTACGATCTCTGCGAACGGCGAAGCGTCCATCGGCAAAATGATTGCTGAAGCGATGAGCAAAGTCGGCAACGAAGGCGTCATCACAGTTGAAGAAGGCAAAACAGCCGAAACTGAACTTGAAGTCGTTGAAGGCATGCAGTTTGACCGTGGTTACCTGTCCCCTTACTTCATCACAGACGCAGAAAAAATGCGCGTTGAGATGGACGATCCATACATCCTCTTGAACGAAGGCAAATTGTCTTCCCTTCAAGCGATGTTGCCAATCCTCGAAGCTGTTGTTCAAACGGGTAAGCCGCTTTTGATCATCGCTGAAGACATCGAAGGCGAAGCCCTTGCGACTCTCGTCGTCAACAAACTTCGCGGCGGATTGAAAATCGCAGCTGTTAAAGCGCCTGGTTTTGGTGATCGCCGTAAAGCGATGTTGCAAGACCTTGCGATCCTCACTGGCGGTACAGTCATTTCAGAAGACCTCGGCATCAAGCTCGAAAACGTCTCCCTGAAAGACCTCGGCACAGCCAAGCACGTTCACATCACAAAAGACGACACTGTCGTTGTTGATGGTGCTGGTAAGAAGAAAGACATCAAGGCCCGCGTCGAGCAAATTCGCGCGCAGTCCGAGTCGACATCTTCCGATTATGACCGTGAAAAACTTCAAGAGCGTTTGGCTAAATTGGCTGGCGGCGTGGCTGTCATCAAAGTTGGCGGATCAACTGAGATCGAAGTTAAAGAACGTAAAGACCGCGTCGATGATGCGTTGAACGCAACACGCGCAGCTGTCGAAGAAGGCATCGTGCCCGGCGGCGGTACAGCTCTTCTACGCGCAACTCGCTTCATCAACGTCAAAGGCGCGAATGATGACGAAAATGCAGGTATCGATATCGTCAAAGCGGCGCTTCAGTACCCAGCACGTCAAATCGCGGATAACGCCGGCGTCGAAGGCGCTGTTGTTGTTGGTAACATCATGGCTGAGAACAAAGCGAACTACGGCTATGACGCTCAGAAAGACAAATATGTCGACATGGTCAAAGCTGGCATCATCGATCCAGTGAAAGTCGTGCGTACAGCTCTTATGGATGCGGCCTCCGTTGCAGGTCTTATCCTGACAACAGAATGCGCCATTGTTGAAGCGCCTAAGAAAGACTCAGGCGGCGGAATGCCGGACATGGGCGGCATGGGCGGAATGGGCGGCATGGGAGGCATGATGTAACTTCTGTGATTTGATCCACTGGATCAAATTGCGGAGTTACCGCGAAGGCGAAGATTCATCTTCGCCGCAGCGGCTTCACCCACCTTTCGCGCGGTAGCAACAGCTGCCGCCAACCATTAAGTTAAGAGGGTCGCTCCATCGGGGCGGCCTTTTTTGTTAGCGCCACCCTAATTCCAGACAAAATAAAAGGCCGTCCCTGATACTCTCAAGGACGGCCTTTATAATCATCAACTATGAGTCTTAACTCAATTAATCCGTTTAACACGGATCGCGGGGGCCTTGTCATTCACGCGCGCGAAGTAACTCCCGAATGACGTCCGCTTAATCGTGAGCATATCTGGCGTTGCCTTTCCTAAACGGAATTTGCCAGCTTCCCTCTGCTGCCAAACCTCACCATTTTCTAAAGTGAAACGAATATATTTGCTCCCGCCAAATGTCTTCGTACTAGCGATGGCGACAGTCCGTATCTTTGGCGGTTTTACAGTCTTTTTCCCGAAATCGTCCTCAGTGTCTGCGGCGCGGTTTTTCTCGATGACAGCCGCCTCTTTAGGGGCAGGCGCGGTTTCAGAAACAACAGGGGCAGTTGCAGACATGTCGCTTTTTTCAGCAGGCACAAATTCACTGGACCTATCCGCCGCACGAAGCTTGGCCGTCGCAGTGAGGAAACACGCGAGCTGCGCGTCTTTATTCGCTATCGCCTCGCAGCTATAAAGCCCCCCGAGCGATGCTGATGTTTGAGCCGTAGCCACCTGCGGCGCTCCGAGCATCAAAACCACCGCTGAAATCATGTAAGTTTTTGTCTTCAATACGCGCATCATAACCATCCCTAAATTCACCTCCAAACAACACGATCAAACTGGCGTGTGTCAATCGGTTTGTTGTGGTGAGACACCCCCTCGTGAAGCCCTACTATTGTGCGGTAGAAACCAGTAAAAAACTTATATATCAAAGTTCTACCAAGGCAATGTGGAGCAATTTTCAAATTAAAAGGACATTAAAATGAATAACATTTTCGAGAAACCCGCCTACCAGAAAATGTTGGAGAACAACCAAAGCATTGCAGACAGAATGGCTAAGCTATATGAAAAACCCGCCTATCAAAAAATGATCGAGAACAGCCAAAGCATCGCAGACAGAATGGCTAAGCTATATGAAAAACCCGCCTATCAAAAAATGATCGAGAACAGCCAAAGCGTCGCGGACAGAATGGCTAAGCTATATGAAAAACCCGCCTATCAGAAAATGTTGGAGAACAACCAAAGTATCGCAGACAGAATGGCTAAGTTACTTGACGAACCTTCATACCTAAAAGCCATAGAACGTTCGACATCATACACCGATGAAATCACCAAATTATATGATAAACCTGCTTACATTGAAGCACTTCAAAAACTGCAAGAACCTCTAGAAAATTACGTTGTTTCAAATAATTTCCTTGATCCAAGTAACCTTATTTTGAATGCTGAATTTTCGCCTAAAGATGTGAATGATAACTCTAAAGAAATACAGGATAGTATTATTGAGCAAACACAACTGTTCGCAGCTAACGCAAGTAAAGTAGGGTTTGAGAAAGCTTTAGAAAAACAAGAACCAAAATTCAAAATCTTAATGATCCATATTTTAATCAACTGGATCAAACCTTTCTTACTAAGCTTGTCTGCAGGAGCATTTCTTATTCTTCTAGTCAAACTCTCTGAAGGAACTCCCGAAACACGTAAAACTCGGGTTGAAAAAATTCAATCTTTACCAAAAGACATTGGGTTTCATATTGAAGAAAACCAACGTTTTATATCGGGTGACACAGTTAATTTACGCTCCGAGGCAACATCTGATTCTGAGTCGCTTTACGAATTGAGTTTAGGCGAATTGGTTACTGAGACGGCGAACGAAAACTACTGGGTTCAAGTCGAATATATAAATGACAATGGTGAGATCATTCATGGGTGGGTCTACAAACGTTATGTCAAAAAATTTGAACTTCCTCCTCTTTAAACTTCGCCCATGAACCTCCTCTTCATCTGCTCCCGCAACCAATGGCGTTCCCCTACGGGTGAGGCGCTGTATTGGAAGTCCCCTGACCTGTCCGTTCGCTCTGCGGGGACGAGTCCCAAGGCGCGGCGGACTGTGAATGCTAAGGACATTGTCTGGGCGGATTTGATTTTTGTGATGGAGGAAAAACACAAGACCCGCTTACGCGCGAGTTTCCCCGCGCAGACAAAACACGCGGCCCTCCATGTGTTGGATATTCCTGACGCATATCAAAAGAACGATCCCGAGCTCATTGAGCTAATCCGCAGCGGAACGCAGGGTATTATCGCCCGCGCGCGATAATACCCCCAACGTGACCGCCGTCGCGGATTAGGCAAGGGACGGTTTCCTAATCACCTTGTCTATATCCACGCAGATCAAGAGGCCCATCCACGGTTATGTTAAAAAATAAGCGAACCTTTTGAGGGGCATATAAAAATATTGAGAGAAAGATCCGCGCATTGAAAAGCTGTGTCATTCTAAGGGCGTTCTTTCGGACACGGGACAGGCGGGGCCTCGCTTGGCGTAGTTTGCTGACAACAAAATACGCCCTGTGCATTTTGCATGGGCCAGTATCGAGAGACGGTGGGGTTGATCATATTTGGGTGAGACCAAATATGTGGGACTTTTTGGAGTGAGAGCCGATCGCCGTGTCTAATGGCATGACTGCGAGGACAAACTGGCCGCTGCATCAAAAACCGTCGCCGCGTGGTTAGTGCAATTGAGCGTAAGCTCAAATGCACCGTGCATTGGTTAGCATTCAATGCATTTGGTATTCGCGTAAAACAAACTTTTTCTATTCGGTACTCCATCGCGAGTATCACCACGCGGGCTGTCCCATTTTTTTGGTGCCCTGCCGCCTACCAACCCAGGGCGCGTTTTCTTTCATGGGTTAAGCCGTACCCCAGATGGGCGGTCAGCGTTTTCTTCTGCCTTAGAGGCGCGTTCCCACATTACAGTTTTAAACTTAGACTATTACATCATAAAACGCCGCACGATGCCTCGCGCGGCGTCTGGTTTTTGGGTCAACCCAGCTCTTAATTCGGCTCAGAGGATTCCATGAGCTCGTGTTTGGGCGTCATGTCTGACTCCGCCTCGACGTGGCCCAGTTCCGTTACAGAAAGATCGCCAGAGGCATCTTTGTCATGGGCCGTAAATATCATTTCGCGATGAGATAATCTACGAGCGCGAGGGCTTCGGGACTATCCCAGTCCGCTTCGCCCTCAAGGATAGCAACTTCGCGGCCTGATGCGTTATAAATGACGGTTGTCGGATAACCACGCAAGACGAGCTTTCCCGGAATGCCAAAGGTCCCATCATGCCAAGGCACAAGGGTTTCGATGTTATTATCCGTGAAGAATTTCGCAGGTTCATATTTGGTACGATCAATCGAAATCGTCACCACGACGAAATCATCCCCACCTCGCAGTGCTTGAAGGCGGTCCAAGGACGGCATTTCCTTGATACATGGCGCGCACCATGTGGCCCAAATATTGACGAGGACGGTCTTTCCCCGCAAGTCTTCTAACGTCAATTCGCGGCCATCCGTCGTTGTGAAGGTGGACAAAGGTTGCGCAGGAGGATTTTCACGAGACGTCAATTTCTTTAGGCTTCCTTTGGAATACCCCTCTAAACCACTCTCAGGTAACTGGCACGATTGAACAAAAACGAACATCACGCCAAGAAGCCCAACGAGTAAAATAGTGCGGATCGCATTACCAAGAGAAAACAGTGAGGATGTCATGAGCCAAGAGATACAGCCCAAGGCCGAAAAAAGTAAGGGTCAAAAGATGTGGGGCGGACGCTTCGCCGCAGGCCCAGGTGCCTTGATGCAAGCCATCAACGTCTCCATCGGATTTGACCAACGCCTCGCCGCGCAAGACATTGCAGGCTCCAAGGCGCATTCCGACATGCTCGCGGCGCAAAAGATCATCACAGCAAGCGACCGAGATTCCATTCACGCAGGCCTAGATCAGATCAAAGCCGAGATCGAAGGCGGCACATTCCCATTTTCGGATGAATTAGAAGACATTCATCTGAACATCGAAGCGCGGTTGAAAGACAAAATCGGCGAGGCAGGCGGACGCTTGCACACGGGCCGTTCGCGTAATGACCAAGTTGCAACAGACTTCCGCCTTTGGACACGTGATCACCTCGACCTGTTCGGCGCGCAGCTCACGGGCCTCATCGAAGCGCTTGTGGATCAGGCCGAGAAAAATACGGACACGATCATGCCGGGCTTTACGCATCTACAAAGCGCGCAGCCTGTCACATTCGGGCATCACATGATGGCATATGCTGAAATGTTCGCGCGTGATCGCTCGCGGTTTGCAGATTGCCGTACGCGCATGAATGAAAGCCCGCTTGGCGCAGCTGCTCTGGCTGGAACGCCGTATAATATTGATCGCGACATGACGGCCAAAGCCTTGGGCTTTGACCGTCCTATGGCAAATTCATTGGACGCGGTTTCCGCGCGTGATTTTGCGCTTGAAGCTCTCGCCGCCGCAACGATTTGCGCGACGCATCTGTCGCGTTTGTCCGAAGAGATTGTTATCTGGACGAGTGCGCAGTTCCGCTTCATCTCGCTATCTGATGCGTTCACAACGGGCAGCTCAATCATGCCGCAGAAACGTAACCCAGATGCCGCCGAACTCGTCCGCGCAAAAGTAGGCCGTATTCTCGGCGCGCTGACCTCGCTTGCGGTTGTCATGAAGGGCCTTCCCCTCGCCTATTCCAAAGACATGCAGGAAGATAAAGAGCCTGTCTTTGACGCATTCGATGCGTTGGAACTCGGTCTGGCAGCCATGACGGGCATGGTTGCGGATATGAAACCCAATAAAGATCGTTTGGCCGATGCCGCAGGCGCAGCCTTCTCAACGGCTACAGATTTAGCCGATTGGTTGGTGATGAACCTCGATATGCCGTTCCGCGACGCGCATCATGTGACGGGTACAATCGTTGCCATGGCTGAAGCGCAAGACACAACGCTTGACGCGCTCGCGCTTTCCGACATGCAAACAGTAGAGCCGCGTATTACGGACGATGTCTATTCCGTCCTCACGCCGCTCGCATCTGCTAGCAGCCGCACAAGTTATGGCGGAACAGCGCCGAGTAATGTGGCGAAGCAAGTTGCGCGTTGGAAAGCTGACTTAGCCTAAAATTATTGAGCGCTGCACGCCTTTGGTGTGCGGCGCAAAATATCTGTTGTCGGCTTTTCTGCCCATGTATCAGGATAGGCTTTCTTCACGGAACTTGGTCGCCATCCTAATGTCCAATTTTTGTCACCTTCACTATACTCGACATTTAGACCTAGCGTTTGTTCAGGACTGACAATGACTAATCTAATTAAACGGTCGGCCTTTGAGCCTACCGCTTTTGCGCCCTCATAAGCCGAATTATCAGCCGCGAGGAAAACGGGGACAGGCCCGTTTCCAAAGTCATAAGACAGCTCACACACACGGCTTTGCGCGCCGCGTAAATTGGCCATGCGAAAACCACGGTCCTTGACGCCATCAGGGTCAGTTTCTGGTAATTCGTTCAGATGCTCGAAAGCGGCATTCGCCGATTTATCAAAGCGCCGTTGGCTCTCAATTGGAATATCTAATCTATTGAAAACGGCAGAGGCGCTAGATTTCATAGACTCAGTTGCCGTACCGACGACTCGAGCGGGTGCCGTTACGACGTTCCAAATTTTGTACCCGCAAAAGGCGACAATCAGCAGAACAATCAGAATGACAATCCACTTCAACGCTTTCCACATTTCACTTCTGTCAACTTTTGACACTGGTTCAGTCATTGCCAAATGCCTTCATGCGTTTGCTCGCTTCGATATTTGAAAAGGCGCGCTGTGCATCGCTATAGCTCGTCCACTGCGCAATATCCGCACGTGTGCGCCCACAGCCTGTGCAAACGCCTGCTGTAATATCGAGGGTGCAGATGAGCTTGCAGGGGCTTTCAGTCGTCAGCGTTGATGGTGTCATAAAGACAACCTAGACTGATAGAGTCTGCCTGCAAAGCCTCAGTTTCCAAAACTGCTTTCAAAAACGAGCCAATCCCTTGACGCCCGTACTTGGTTTAGTCTTCTTCTGTTTTTTCGCCCCACCCAAAGCGACGCAGGTTTTTCGGAGATGGGACGGGCTGCATATTATACGCGCCTCCGCGCACAATCAGGTTACTTCCAGATGCCGCCTCAATGTCATCCAAACTCACGACCCACATTTCTTTAACGACTTCAGATTCTATAGCGACTTCGCCATTAGCTGTGGAGGTAAAGGCCATTGGCGTCGTGCCAGGCTCGAGCATTTTGATCGCAAAATAATCCGCATCAGGCATCAATAAAGCGGCCCAACCGGGAAGCATTACCTTGTAAAATTTCTTGCCGTCCTTGGCCGCCTTTTCGAGATCTACCAAATTATGTGTACCCGTCGCCGTTTTAAAATAAGGAGACAAACCCATTTCAAAATAGAGGCCTTCATCATCTTCAGGTCGTTCCGCGCGCGTCGGGTCTTGAATACATATATCTGAATCTGGGTTAGCAACCGCGGCCATTAGAAAGTTCGGTACATCGCCTGTCTCTCTCGAAAAAGGTAATTCCATTAAAACAGCATCATCCTCGGCAAGGTAAAATCTTTCAGGCCAAATCCCGCCATCCTTGATGATAAATCGTGGCTTCAACCTCACATCGACGACATCTCGACGTTTTGCCTCTATCGTCGACAACTTTTCGACCAGTTTCTGAACGTCCTTAGCCGGAAAACAGAATGTCTCGCCTCGTGTTTTAACATCCTTTGCGAAGGTTGTTTGAAACGTCAGGGCTGAAACTGTGACAGCGAGTAGCGTAATTGCGTATTTCATCTGGGGTCATTACCTTCTATGCTGCCCTCAAAGAATAAGGACGACCATGCGCACACATAGCTATAGCAAGATGAACCTCGGTTTAAAAATGACTATGCTGTCACTCTTGGGCGCAAGCCTATTGGCAGGATGCGGCATTAAAGGTGGATTGAAAACACCGTCCCCTGTTTTCGGCAACGCCGCAAAAGTAGACCCAGAGCGTGTCCCTGATGCGGATTTAGACACAAAAGAAGACAAAGATAATCTTGACCTTCTTGACGATGATACAGACATAGATGTAACGGACGACGAATAAATATGCGCCATTTTGATTATCGCGGCGGCGTCATGCTGGCCGAGGACGTGCTTTTATCTGAGATCGCAGCCGAAGTCGGAACGCCTGTTTATGTCTATTCGACAGCAACATTTGTTCGGCATTACCGCGTTTTCGCGGATAGTTTTTCGGATACGAAAGCCCTCATTGCATATTCCGTGAAGGCCAATTCCAATATCGCAGTTTTGGCGACCTTAGCCAAACAAGGCGCGGGCGCAGATGTTGTGTCTGGAGGCGAATTAAAACGCGCCCTTATCGCAGGTATCCCAGCCGAAAAAATCGTATTTTCGGGTGTCGGTAAAACACGTGTTGAAATGCACGACGCCCTGCGCGCAGGCATTCGCGTCTTCAATGTTGAAAGCCTAGCTGAACTCCATGTTCTAAATGAAGTCGCGCTTGAAATGGGTAAAATTGCGCCTGTTGCCTTTCGAGTAAACCCTGATGTTTCAGCGGGTGGACATGCGAAAATTTCAACAGGTAAAAAAGAGAACAAATTCGGAATCGCATGGTCACGTGCTGAGAGCACATATGCGGAGGCCGCGCAGTTACCCGGCATTCAAATTGTTGGTGTTGATGTGCATATCGGCAGCCAAATTTCTGACCTCGCCCCCTTTGAGACAGCCATCGTAAAGGTCGCGGGCCTGATCAAACGCTTACGCGCCTCTGGCCACACAATTTTCAGTTTCGACATTGGCGGCGGATTGGGTATTCCCTATGGGAACAATGCCGTTGTCCCGCCTCCGCCGTCTGAATATGCGGCGCTTGTCAAACGGTTGACAGCCGATTTAGATGTTGAAATGATTTTCGAACCTGGTCGTATGATTGCAGGTAATTCTGGCGTTTTACTTTCCGAAGTCCTCTATGTGAAACGCGGAGAAGATCGCGACTTCCTTATTATTGACGCCGCGATGAATGACCTACTTCGGCCTGCTCTCTATGACGCCTATCATGACATTGAACCCGTAAAGCAGGGAAATCTGGATCATATGGAAACCTATGATGTTGTCGGCCCAATTTGCGAAAGCGGTGATACATTCACCAAGGGCCGCGAGATGGCCGCCTTGGAAAGCGGTGACTTAATCGTTCTTCATTCCGCAGGCGCATATGGCGCAGCGCAAGCTAGCCAATATAACACTCGCCCCCTCGTTCCAGAAGTCTTGGTCAATGGGTCGGAGTATGCCGTCATTCGCGCACGTCCGAGCGTCGAAGACATTTTGAAAACTGAATCCATGCCAGATTGGTTGGATAACGAACTGCCAAAAGACGAAAATGTCACGGAAAATTAAGGCGACACCTCCCTACGTCTGGTTATAGTCAGGCTTCATGTCTGACCTGCTCGACATTACGATTCACTCAACCCGCCGCCTCGTTGCGCGCGCGCGCATACGCCTGTTTTGGGAAACCTATGCACCGACATTCGCGCCAGCGACTGTTGCCATTGGCGCATTCAGCATTGGTGCGGGATTAGGCGTTTGGCAGTGGATTGGCGACCCTGTTCGCCTAATCGCTTTGGCTGTTACGTTGTATTTCGTTGTGCGCAGTATCTTACGCGCGCTGAAGCTTCGTATTCCAAGCTACTCGGACGCACGCCGCCGTGTTGAAACAGACTCAGGTCAAGCTCATCGCCCATTGGACGTTTTGGATGATCGCCCAGCTCTCTCTGCTGATGTTTGGCCCGCACATCAAAAAGCTGCCTTGCGTCAAGCCGAGGGATTAAAAGCCGCGACGCGTCGGCCTACAGTGTCCAAAATTGACACTTATTATCTACGCTTTGCTATCCCTGCGCTCCTTTTGGGTGTCGGAGTTTATATGGCGGGTTTCACATTTGAACGGTTACGGACGGCGGTTACGCCGACATGGCAGTCTTCAATTCGCTCTAGCCAGATTACCTATGAAGCGTGGATTGATCCGCCTGCTTACACAGGTCGTCCTCCAATATACTTCAAAGATGGGGCCGACATCGCCGTACCTGCGGGCAGTGAATTTGTGGCTCGTCTGTCTGGCGTCAAGAATGCTCCGCGCCCACGGTTGGTTCAGGGGTGGCGGTCAAAGTTCCTCACACCAAAACGTATCGGGGCCAAGAGTTTTGAAATTCGCGAAACGATTGACGATACTTCAGATATTCAATTCCGTGTTGGCCTCTCTCGCCGCGGCTTTGCGCTCAATGTTGGTCCTGACAGCCCGCCCAGCGTAGAAGTATTGGATGAAATAAAAGTCGATAAACGGGATCGATTGACCCTTGCTTATGGCCTTATTGATGACTTTGGTGTCGAGACGTTAGAGCTAGAAATGTCGCTCATGCGCGACGATACAGACCTCGATACTGCCTTTGATGACATCAGTGTTCGAGCCGACATACCTCTGCCCGGTTCACGCCAGACCAAAGTTGAGCGCGCAAAGGCGGCCTTAGATTTATCCAAAACACGCTATGCGGGTCAGAAAGTCATTGGCCGATTGGTCGCGACGGATGGCTCTGGCCAAACAGGCGTCTCAGATCCAGTTTGGTTTACGGTTCCAGATAAAATATTTGTTGAGCCCTTAGCCAAAGCGGTAGCAGAACAACGAACATTGGTCATGGCAGGTCTCGACGACGCCTATGCGCCTTTACCGACACCTGAATGGATTCCGAGTGATGGCGACAGGACTGAAAACCTAGCGCCTTGGAATGAATATCAACCTCGCCAACATTGGAACCGCTCTCCTGCGGATATACAGCGCGCTACGCTGTTGATCGAAGCCATCACAGATGAGCCTGCTGGGTTATTTAAAGACCCTGCCGTCTTCATGGGACTACGCCATGCCCGTTCACAGATGCGCCACGCAGAGAGCCTAGATGATTTGCGTGGTCTCCCTGAAAACCTTTGGAAAATTGCCCTTCGTGCTGAGTTTGGCATTTTAGGCACAACCTTAGAAGAGATGCGCGAGGCCGAGGCGGCCTTACGTGAAGGCATCGCTCGCCGCGCCTCTAAACGAGAAGTCGATACATTATTCGAACGCTACAATTTGGCGGTCGATGCCTACACTGAAGAATTGCGCCGCAAAGCCCAAGAAGAAGGCACTGACGACGAAGGCGGCGGCGGAGGTGGAAGTCCCCCGATGGGCAGCATGGATGAAATTCAAGCGCTCATGAAGGCAATTGAAGAAGCCAATGCGGCTGGCGATACCGAAGGCGCGCGTATCGCGCTCGAACAGTTGTCCGAGCTTTTAGAGAATATGAAAATCCAACTTTCAAAAGGCGGCGGCGGTGGCGGTGGCGGCGATCCTTCAGGCGGTGACATGTCAGAGGAAGAGCAAAAGCAACTCGAAGACCTTGCTGACCTGACCGGTAAACAACGTGACCTACAGGACGAAACAGATCGCGCCGAACGCGAAGACGATGAGGCGGAAGGCGAACTTGACCCACAAGAGCTGGCGAAACGTCAATCACAACTTCGCGATCTGCTTGAAAATTTTGGCGACACACTCCCTGCACAGGGTGACACTGCAGGCGATCAAAGCGGCGAGACAGGTGAAAACCAATCGGGTGAAGGCCAAACTTCAGGAGACACTGGTGAAGGCCAAACTCCAGGATACACGGGTCAAGGCGACGCCCCAGGGGACAGTGGCGAAGGCCAGGGTCAAAGTCAGGGTCAGAGTCAGGAACAAGGACAATCAGGTGGCGAAGCAGGTGATGGTGAAGGTCAAGGCCGCGAACCTGGCGGAACCGAAACAGCACCCAGCGCAGGATCGGATCAAGACAGCACATTGGGTACAGGCCAATCTGGTGGCGGATCAGCGGACACGCAGACCGGTCTTGCCGAAGGTTTAGGCGCAGCCCAAGACGCTATGCGCCGTAGTGAAGAGGCCTTAGCCAAAGGTAATCTAGCAGAAGCTGGCAAGGCTCAAGATGAAGCCATCCAAGCGCTGCGCGGCGCTGGCGAAGCCTTAGCCAAAGCCGTCAGTCAAAATGGCGACGGCGAAGAAGGCGATAGTAATGATCCGCTCGGACGCAGTGACGATGGTTTCGACAATGGCACGAGTTCAGCCGACATAGATCAACGCGACAATGCGACCCGATCCCGCGAATTACTGGAAGAGCTACGTCGCCGCGCTGCAGAACAGCAACGCGAGACAGAAGAACGGGAATATTTAGAAAGATTGCTTAAGCGCTTTTAGAGAGGTCTTGATGTCTATTGGAAGCTTTCAGTTAGGAAGGCTTAGTCTTCCACGAACCGATATCTAAGTTCGACGCCATCCAAAGGCGGGTCTGGATAATCAGTCTCGATTTGCTTCGACCCTTTAGCCTCAATTTCACCCACATCCACGAACCAATCCGCCACAGGTTCTCCAGAGCGGTTCTCTAACCGCATCTGTATCATCGGAGCCACTTGCGAGGACGATAGCGTGTTTTTTACATCGCCTATTACGCGTAGAAACGTCTCACCATCGACAATCAAGGTTTCAGTCTTCAGATTTTGGATATCTAAACCGTTTGTCTTCACAGTCAGGCCAACAGATTTATAAAGTGTCGCTGCCGTAGGATGTTTATCAACAACTGCTTGTCGTGTTAATGTCGCAACACTCACAACCCCTAAAATCGTGATAACTGGAACAGCCCAAATCAGTCGCAAGACTCGCATTCGTTTCGACAATTTTTCTGCGTCAACCTTATTGCGAAGACGTGTATGCGCCCCAATTCTAACGGTCTTTGGTATTGAGTTTGACGGCTCAAGGGGTAATTCGGGTTGAGGATCAGGGTCAACTTCGACTAAAACAACCTTATTGTCCTCTAGAGCCATACTGTCCTTGAGCGTATCTGGGTCTCCCCCTTCGACAAACCACACAGTTTCGCACCGTACACAGCGTACAGATCGACCATTGGTGTCAATCGCCCCCGCCTTTGCCATATAACGAGTGGAACATTCTGGACATGTCAGTATCATAGGGTTCGAACGTATTCCGAGTCAGCCAAGGGTAAAGACAATCGTGACACAACAGGATCAAATGTCCACCACTCCGGACCTTGTAAATTTTGAACGTGTCGCCATTCGATATGGTCGGGGGCCAGAAGTGCTGACCGATGCAACATTAGATTTACCTCAAGGGAGTTTCACCTTTCTCACAGGACCATCTGGCGCGGGCAAATCAACTTTGCTGAAGCTTTGCTACTTGTCACTGATCCCATCGCGCGGTCACATCCGTATGTTTGGCCGCGACAGCGCGCTTCTAACGAATCCCGAACGCCAAGCCATCAAACGACGCATTGGTGTTATCTTGCAGGACTTCCATCTGATTGAACATCTGAGTGTATATGAAAACGTTGCTTTGCCTCTACGCGTGTCTGGGCAATCGCGAAGCAGCTATAATGCAGATGTTGTCGAACTCCTACAATGGGTGGGGCTTGGGCACCGAATGGATGCCTTACCGCCTACGCTTTCAGGTGGTGAGAAACAACGCTGTGCCATTGCCCGCGCCGTCATATCCAAGCCAGATCTCTTGATCGCCGATGAACCAACAGGTAATGTCGACCCTATTATTGGTAAACGTCTGCTCCGTTTATTTGCAGAAATGAACCGAATGGGAGCCACAGTCTTGATCGCGACGCATGATATGCACTTAATCAACGAATTGGATGCTCGTGTTTTAAGGATTGAAAACGGACGTGTTCTCAAAGGAAAACCAGAATGAGTTCGCCTGCATCGTCCTATGCTCAAGAAGCGCCTTTGCTTCCGACAAAGCTCCGCAATGCACGCGCGCTTTGGCTCGTGCTTATTATTGTCGCGCTCATTGCAGGCTGCGCCTTGTTATTTGCGCGTGGGTCAATGCGCCTGTCTGGTGATTGGCAAAGCCAACTCACTGATACGCTGACGGTTCAGATCATTTTGGATAATGCGAATGATTGGAGTGCGCAAACCTCTACGGCCAACGACGTCTTATCTTACACGTTCCCTGGGGTCGACATTGAGGTCGTTACCCAAGAGGCGGCACATGACTTACTTCGCCCTTGGTTAGGTAACACAGTCTTACCTGACAATTTACCCGTTCCAGGTTTGATCAATTTAACAGGCCAAAACCTCTCCATCACTGAGGCAGAAACGGCATTATACGCGGCAGGCATCACAGCCAACATTGATGACAATTCCCGTTATGCAGATGAAATCAAGGGGACAGCGCGGCGGTTAGTGGCCGTTGGAATGTCCGTTATGATCCTGCTTCTATTAGCAGGACTAAGTGTCAATATATTTGCCACCCGCGCCAGTATGACCGCGCAGAAAGAAATTATACGTGTCCTCGTTCAGGTCGGCGCGAGTGATAAATTTATCGCAAAACTCTTTATCGGCCAAGCCTTAAAGCGTGGCGCTATCGGCGCAGCCATCGGTTTGAGTATCGCGAGCCTACTTTGGACTGCACTCTCCATAAGTGGAGATTGGGGCGGGTTGGGATGGTCAGGCATAAGCTCAAGCCTCACTGATATATTTTGGCTAATTTGCCTTGGCGCTCTGTTTGCATTTATTTGTGCGGGCGCAGCGGGCTTAACAACAACGCGTCAATTACTATTTGAACGTAAACGCCTGTGAGAGGAAATCAGCCAAAATTACAAACCAAAAACGCGCAATCGAAACGACGCGGTTGGGCTCGTTTTCTGACATTTCTAATTGTTGG
Organism: uncultured Caulobacterales bacterium; assembly: GCA_938009235.1. Classification (GTDB taxonomy): domain Bacteria; phylum Pseudomonadota; class Alphaproteobacteria; order Caulobacterales; family Maricaulaceae; genus Litorimonas. The sequence continues at coordinate 66,305 of CALLIK010000013.1, read as the reverse complement.
GACTCTGCTTATTGTGGTGGGCGGCTTTCTCTCATTTGCCCAACATGTTGACCGTATTAGTCCACCCCACACGGTAGCTGCAGCGGATGGTATTGTTGTATGGACTGGCAAAGGCGGCGGACGATTGCAAGCTGGAGTGGATTTACTGACGGCTAAAAAAGGCGAACGCCTACTAATTTCAGGGGTACATGAAAGCAATGCGCCGCCGCAAATAAAAGAGCTCACGGGCCTTTCAGACGCCTTGGCTGAGTGCTGCTTAGACTTGGATTACATTGCCGTAGACACGGTTGGAAACGCGCGCGAAACGGCCAGTTGGGCGGAAGTCCTAGGTTATGATCATTTAATTCTCGTGACATCCGCCTATCATATGCCACGTGCCAAAGTAGAAATTGCTAATGCGGCAGGCCGCATGCGCATTACACCTTACCCCGTTGAGCGTGCAGATAGTCAAAAGTGGTATAAGTCTGGCGACAGAGCCAGGCGCTTGGCTCAAGAATATTCAAAACTGTTATTGGCGCTTTCGCGGGGACGTAAAAATACAGGTGATGCACCTGAGCTAGACATCGAAACGATTAACTCAGATTAGTCCTTATCGGCGTCTAATATACGACGACGAATATCACGCGTTTTAGCAAAATTATCTAACAATGTGTCCCCATCGTCCCATCGGATCGCGCGTTTTAACGCCGTCAAATCCTCAATAAACCTATCTACGACTTCTAGAGTTGCCGTTTTATTGGTGAGGAAAACATCACGCCACATGACGGGATCGGACGCCGCAATCCGCGTGAAATCTCTAAAGCCGCCTGCTGAAAATTTGACGACTTCCTTGCGCGTCACCGTTTCCATATCAATCGCTGTCCCGACAAGCGTATAGGCAATTAAATGCGGTAAATGAGACGTCGTCGCCATCACCATATCATGACGGGACGGATCCATGACTTCGACATCACTGCCAAGGCCTTCCCAAAACGCTGTCAAATCCTCGATAGCCTTAGCATCTACACCTTCAGGCGGCGTGAGGACACACCAACGACTTTCGAATAATTCTGGAAAGCCTGCCTCTGGGCCAGAATTTTCCGTACCTGCAATCGGATGCCCGGGTATAAAATGAATATCGGCGCGAACATGACCAGAAAGAGCCTCCACAAAATGCCCTTTTACTGACCCAACATCAGTTAGCACCGCCCCTGATTTCATTGACGACATTAACGCCATCGCCGTAGTCGCGAGGCGGCCCGAAGGCGTACATAAAATTACAAGATCCGCTTGTGCGGCGAAATGATCGGCTGGACCATCTGCAACGCCGTCCGCAATTCCAAGGCTTGTGATTGTTTTACACGCGGCCTCTGATGTGTCCGCGATGTAAATTGTTTTGCAGAGGCCTTTGGCACGCACAGCGCGTGCGATCGAACTCCCGATCAAACCACCACCGACAATAAGAACTGTTTCAAACCGCATGACGTTGTCCCACTTTATTGCCCAATCGGGCGAGGTAAGCAGCCAATCACGCGCCGTGTTGGCGTCGCAGGCAATTCGTGAAAACCATCGAGACTATAGAGCCGGAAAGCCCCTGCCTCAGCTCGAAGCATTGCGCCTTCTGGCAACGCGTCATTGTCTGTCACGCAGAGTAACGTCTGATCTGCACCAGACGGGGTGAGGACAACATCAGCCACTGCGACAGCGCTTGGCCAATCTCTGCGACCAGTACGCGGCAAGCCAGCCAATATATGCAAACCTTCCATCGCTCCGCCCGGTCCTAAAGCTGTCCACCAACTGACCATACCGCCAGGTGGTGGCGCAGGAGCAGGCATAACAGCCACGCCTTCACTTTCAGAGGCGCACGCCGCGAGAGCCGCGCTTGTCGTCGGATAGGTACACACATCTAGCGCTGCGCCAAAACGGTCCCGCACGAGGGACCAATTGGACAGCACATCACCTTCTAAGGCCACATGCAAACGCATTGGCCCTTGGGCTGCGAGGCTGGCACTCATGAGTTCAGCCCAAATTGTAGAGACGAGTGAAGCGGGTGTAGCTTCGGCTTCAGTCGCGAGTTGGCGCACATGGCTGTCTTCGCGCGAGGGCCGCCACACACGCATACCGCCTTTGGCTTTTCTAACTTGTGCCGAAAGCTCTAGCCGCTCGGCGATTAGATTCAACAACGCCTTGTCAACACGATCAATCTCGCGGCGCACAGTTTCGATATCGGGAATATCTTCAGACATCAGATTTTTTTACGCCGCCTTTGTTTGCATGACTTCTATTGAGTGCGGGTACACCCGAAAACTTGGGGCGCGCAACTTTTTGTCCATGCCCTCTATCCGATGGCGCATAAAGACGCTTGACCGCTTCGACAAGGACTAGCCCTGAAAAACGTGGCCAAACTGTCTCGCCAAAGCGTTCCGCACCCTTAATTAAACTAGGCCGCGTCAATAACCGCACAGGCGGAATATAAAGTGCATTCGATCCAACAGTTGGAATAAATTTAGCGCGACTTAGCTCTGATTTTAATTGCCTGCGAGAATAAGGTTGTCCCGCCCCAAAGGGTAGGCTTTCAGCCCGCGCCCACATACCAGACCTATTGGCGCAAATAATAACGATCCGTCCTTCAGGCGCTAAAACGCGGTAAAGTTCTGCCAAAGTGGCTGAAGTTGTTTCTTCTTCCTCTACGGCATGTACCGCCAGAATTCTGTCGAACGACGCATCCGAAAACGGGAGGGCGTCTCCTTTAGTGAGAAGTGTTGCAATGCCGCGTTTACCTTCATGCGCAATCGCGCCTTGTCCCTCTGGCATAGCGAGCACGATACGGTTTGTGGCAGCTCCATAGGGGGCAAGATAAGGCCACGTATATCCGTAACCTAAGACATTCGCACCCGACAAATCTGGCCAAAGCGCATCTAAACGCTGCGCGGCCATATCACGCGCTGCCATGCCCAAAGGGCTGGCATAGAACTGTTCTAATCGTGTTGCGGTTTCGCGCATGAGAGAAGCTTAGATCAAGACGCTCGCTTTTGCCAGCTCGGAGCTGCCGATGGGACGCCAAACATGAAGCCTTGTAGGTAATCGACACCAAGGCGGCGTAACATATCAGCGTCTCCACGATCATCGACCATTTCCGCGACGGTTTTCACACTAAAGGTCTGCGCCAAATCCACCATCATGCGCACAAATGTCTGCTTATTGACATCAGACGCAATGCCTTCAATCAACGTGCCGTCGATTTTGATCATGTCAGCTTCAATAGCCATCAAATTTCTAAAAGTCGTGTGACCTGAACCAAAGTCATCAATCGCAAACTCGCATCCCATCGCCCGTACATCATTAGAAAACTCACTGGCCATAGCAGGATCATCAAGTGCGACGGTTTCCGTCAACTCCAATGTAACGCGTTCTGTAGCGTGACCCAGAGCCTTCAAGGCCACGATATAACCCGCGGCAGCTTTAACATCTTTCACTGTGCCTGCAGACACATTTAAGGCCAAGTGCACATTCGGGTCTTGAGCCAACGTCTCAGCCGCAAGCTCCAAAGCCCTGCGATCTAAGAGATGGACAAGTCCAAGACGTTCAGCGGCCATGATGAAGCGACCTGCACTCACGATTTCTCCGTCCGCGCGGCGCAATCGCAACAAACATTCATAATGATGTAATGTAGACGTTTTTGTCTCTATGATCGGCTGATAGGCGAGACGTATCCGGCGTTCATTCAACGCATTAATAATATCGTCTGCCGTCGTCTCACGGTTTGAGCGGATAGTCTTATTTCCCATGCTTTCCTGATAGGTTGTCAAAACAGACGCCTTGCCATCCACCAGTGCCGTTTCAGTTTGTGACAGAGCCTCTAATGCAGTGCTCGCCTGCGTTCGCATTTGCGTAGCACTCGCAGAAAATTCTCCATATAATCCACCATGCGGCGTTTGCACGGGAGAGTTTTCAAGGAGAAAAAATAGACGTTTTACAATCGCATGAACATCTTCTGCGTCAGACCCATAAAGCACCAGCGCAAAGTCTGCCTCGCCAATGCGGCCAAGAATATCGGGTGCACGTACGATTTGTGACAAACGCCGCGCAAACTCTATCAATAAACGATCACCCGTTTCAAAACCATAAACTGAATTCACATCTTCCAAGTTCGTGAGACGAAGGCGAAGTAGAGCGCCCTCGCCGCGTTGCCGAGTGGTCAATGCAGCCAAATGATCGAGAGACGTCCGTATCGACGCCATATTAAAAACAGAGGTTAATTCATCATGCGTCGCCAAAAAACTCGTCCGTTTCTCTGCGCGCCTTATGGCTGTAATATTTCTGATCACACCTTCGATTTCGGTCGGCATTTCACCTAGACCAGATTTTCTGCGCCCTTGCTCTTCCAACCAAATATCTTCGCCTTGGTTTGATCGCCACTTGTAACAAATTTTATATTGAGCCCCATCCCAACTTAGGCGTCTTATCGCCTTTTGTCTGGCTCTTCCGTCTTCCGCAGACAGGCGGTTGTTCCAATCAGATGTGACATTTGGAATGTTTTCAGGTGCACAGGATAATATCTCGCCCGCTTGATTACTGGGTTCAAAAAACATCGAGGTTTGTTCGAGGATACGAAAAGGTGCAGCGCGCAATAAATTTAGCGCGACGTCACCATCCCAAATACCCGAAATACGGGCTAACTTATCGCCTTTAGCAACGTGATTATCCATGCTTAAAACCCACCATAAATACAACCTATGGTACAGTCGTTAAGATTCTTAGAATCAATCACTGAAGCTATCCGCCATTGCGAAGTCACGACGAGCTGCCGCAATCGTAACCATGAATCCCGCCATGACATCCAAAAGCGTCATGGTCATTATCATGAAAAACACAGATGTTGCGAAAGCTGGTAAGAGCAAAAATTCTACGAGGCAGACAATAAACAACACCAGAGAGAACGCATGGTTCATGACGGCGGCGCTCCCAATTCCTGTAGACTTAATCAATTCAAAAAACAGCATGAGGAGCGAAGCGGCGATCAAAGCGTGCCCAGGCGTAATATCCCAACTTACGCCACTTGTCATTGGGACCGAAAAAACATCCGTATCAAGGCGCAGACGCATTTCTCCAATCGAAGAGAAAGTCGCCCCGCCCAAGGCTAAGGTATTATAGATCGCCACAGGGATGATCATTAACGGAAATAGGGTAAAAAATCGCACAGGGCTTTCTCGAAAACAAAGTGGCTCGAATCAATAGGGTTAAGAAAACCCTACCAGTCCACTGGTTTACGAGGTGTTAACCCTTAAGCGCTCTGAGAGCTAAAGTTCATCAACCTGGCCCGGTAATTTCATACGCCGTCGCAACCAAATAACGCCGCGTAGATCCGCGATAGAGACTTTCAGCCGTCCAAAATTTGTATATTTGCTTTCGCCAAATTCACGTGCGCGGTGGTTCACATCAGCAAACTCAATCTTGAACCCCTCACGCAACATAAGTGCGGGAATATAGCGGTGGATGTGATCAAAATAAGGAAGTTGAAGAAACCCGTCCCGCGTGAAAACCTTTAACCCGCAGCCCGTATCGTCAGCGTCATCCTTCAACAGGCGTTTACGAACACCATTTCCGAAACGAGAGGCAATTTTCTTAGCCGCAGAATCGATGCGTTTCGCCCGTCGTCCACCGACCATCGCCAAATCTTCTGGGGCATCACTTCGTGTCAATTGTGCAAAAAGCGCAGGAATGTCGGCAGGGTCATTTTGTCCGTCGCTATCGAGTGTCGCGATCACAGGCGCTCGCGCGGCCTGAACGCCTGACCGCACACCGCGCGATTGTCCTGAATTTTGTCTATGGGCCAACACGCGCAAATGCGGGAAGCGTGATTTCATATCCATCAAAACGGTTTTTGTGTCATCCGAAGACGCATCATCAATGAAGATCATCTCATACGATGTATCAGACAAGGCCGACGCGATTTCGCGCGCTAAGTTTTCGACGTTTTCAGCTTCGTTGTAAGCGGGAACAACGACTGAAATTAGCGGGACTGCGAGATCATCAGGTGTTTTATTAGTTTTGGACATGGTGCGTAATGTCATGATTTTACCTATCCATCAAAGGCGAAAACACTTTTGCACACACGTCTGATGGGGTAGTCGCATATATGCTCGCAAACCTGAACAAACGCAGATGGCATGTCGTCATGTTAATGCTGCTGACCCTCGCTATGATTTTGCCGGGTTTAGCCAGTATTCCTGTCGTCGACCGCGATGAAGCCCGCTACGCGCAAGCGAGCGTGCAAATGGCCGAGAGCGGTGATCTGCTGAACATTCGGTTCCAAGATGAAGCCCGTAATAAAAAACCCGCAGGTGTCTATTGGGCGCAAACGACGATGATAAAAATTTTTATCCCCGATGGCGGTGAGTACCGAATTTGGGCGCAACGCCTGCCCTCAGTTTTAGGCGCATTGCTGACAATACTCGCGCTCTATTGGGGTGGCCTACGGATGGTGGGACGAGATGCGGCCCTCATCGCGTCAGCCCTTTTGGCAACCTCTTTTATCTTTGTCTTTGAAGCACATATCGCCAAGACGGATGCCCTGCTGTGCGCGTCAACGACTGTGATATTTTCAGCTCTGGCCCGCCTTCGAAACGACGGAGGACAGCGCGAAGTTTGGGCTTTCTGGATCGCATTAGGGGTGTCCATCATGATCAAAGGGCCGATTGGCTTATTATTGGTTGGGCTCTCGCTTGCGTCCCTTTGGATATGGGACCGCTCCCTCACATGGGCGCGACCTCTGTTGAATTGGAAGGCCATCATCGTCTTCATATTGATCTGGTTGCCTTGGGCGGTCACAATTTACATCGTAACGGACGGCGTCTTTTTCATTGAGAGTTTGGGTCAGGATCTCGGCGGTAAAATCGTATCTGGGCAAGAAAGCCACGGCGCACCGCCCGGCACACATAGTCTTGCGATATGGGCCACGCTTTGGCCTGCGAGTCTTTTTCTTTTGCCCGGCTTGGTTTACGCGGTAAAGGCCGTTCGGTCTGGCGGCGACAATGCCGTAATTCGCGCCATGCGGTTTAGTCTGGCGTGGTCAGTGCCATTCTGGATTGTGATAGAGATCATGCCAACGAAATTACCGCATTATGGGCTTCCCGTTTTTCCTGCGCTTTGCATCATGATGGCAACCTCCATTATGGCCCTGAAACATATCAGCGGCTTTAGTGTGTCACGTTTCCTAAGCGGTATAATTTTCCTCGTCATAACCACCATTGTCCTCGGCGGCATACTCTATGCACAAAGCCTTTACGGCGAGATGGACTCAATGTGGGTGAGTTACGCGATTTGCGCTGTCGCAGGTTTGGCCGCGATCATAGCCGCCTTCAGCCTATGGGCAGGGAAAGTTAAAGCCTGTCTCGGCGCAACCCTGCTCACATCTTTAATCTTCATTGGCGGGACGTTTGGCTATATTCTTCCAAATATTGACGCGTTTAACATTTCTGAAAATGTAGCGCAGGAACTCACACAATTTGCACCCGCCGTTGCCGCGACCCGCATCCATAGTCCGCATTTCACAGAGCCTAGCCTCGTCTACCACGTGGGGACAGAAATTGATGTGACAGGTCATACGCCTGATTTATTCAAAGACGCTCTCGTCATTCTAGATTTAGAGCGCGAATCCACAGAAACAGATATTCAAATCTTAACCGCTTCGGTTACAGCAAGAGGTCTCTGTATCGAAACCTCTAACTCCATCAAAGGCTTCAACTATTCTAAGGGTCAAAAAGTTGATCTTATTATTTTGAGGAAGGCGCTTTGCGCGGACCTGACCTAAAGAGCACCGCTTTAAGAGACAAGACATAGGCGCGTCCCAATATCGCGATAGCAATAAATGGAGTCGCGATAATTGTCAGAATTTTCGATATGGGTCCCGGTTGGTAATTCCAAAAATATCTGAGGAACCCTTTGAGCTTTTCTTTTTCAATCCAGATACGCGGAACATTGGATGTTGAGCCATAATGCATGATGGTTGCGCTTGGCACAAACCCGACTTGACCGCCCATTTGGCGCGCACGACGGCAGATTTCAATGTCCTCAACATGGAGGAAATAACGCTCGTCAAAACCGCCCATTTTTTCGAAACTTGGACGATCTGTCATTAAACAAGCCCCAGAAATGGTATCAATCTGAACAGTCTGCGTCGGCAATTCATCTACGTCTCTATGAATTGACCGTAACCCAGGAATGACTTCTAATATTGGTAGGAACCCAACCAATGCCGAAAACGGCGTAAGCGCACGACGTCGTGAGCCTCTTTGTTCTTTGCCCGTTTCGTCTCGGAGTAAACCGCCCGTAATCCATGGCTGTACTAAACAATCACCTGCATTGGCAAGTTCGCGCGCTGCGCCTTTTGTGATTACAGCATCTGGGTTCAGAAAGAGGATATAATGGCCAGTCGCCAAATTCGCACCATAGTTACAGGCACGCGCAAAACCGATATTCCCATGACCTTGCAAAAAACGAATACGGTTACGATTCGCAGTCATTTCGGACAACCGCGCCCGCGCACTTTCAGTATTTCCGTTATCAACAACGATCAGTTCATGAACATCCCTGTCAGACAGGACCGCCATGATAGCCTCCATCAATGCGGGTCCAGTCATATAACTGACCATAACAACACTAATGGGCCGCTTACGCGCGGCATCCGAAATTGGGGTATTAGACCCAACTGGTAATGCAGCTATTTTAGTCAAAGGCACACTCCCCGAGCTAAATATTGTCTCGTTGAGTCAAGCCTTAGTCGTCCAAGTCGACAACTGTAAAGGGAAAACTAATCTGCGTTAATTTTGTTCATATAGCGTGCAGATTTTAAAGGCAGGCCTCATCGTGAGGGGCAGCAGGAAGTAAAATAATTAAGCTCACGGTTAAGACGATTAAGGCCCACCACCAGTGCTGCCATATACCAATTGTAACAGCTCCACATATCGTGGTCGCGGACATCAACCCTGCAACCGTCATGGCTCGAGCGGAACTCTGACACGTTTTTAGTGCTGCTCTCAGCAAAGCCCATAATGTGAAAATCATCAAGCCGACACCAATCAAGCCTGTTTCCAGCCAAATTTGTAAGCCTACATTATGCGGGTGCATCGACATGACTGTAATATCGCGGCCATCGGGCGCGCTAAATGTCAACGCATCAAAGACGCGTGCAGAGTCGAACCCATGACCGATCAGAGGGGCGTGTTGAATAAGTTCCCAACTATAAGCCCACATCCGCACGCGATGTTCCCAAGACAGTGGGATTTGACGCATCGTGTCGGGATCAATTTGACCCGACATAACCCCCAAAACAGGCGCAAATATGAGACTGGAGATGCCCAGAATGAAAGCTAAATAGATTCCTAGACGTGGTCTCCACCAAGCGAGGCCAGCAAAGCCTGCGGATAGCGCCAATGCTGGAATTACAATGCTTAGATTATTTAACTGGGCTGATACAGATAAGCCCAAAAAAAATACTGCCGCGAGCCATATCCCATGTTTGAAACGCATCATCATCAACCCTGCAATCGGCCAAGCAAGTTGTGTGTAGCTGACTTGGCCGCGGCCCAAATTCATCTCTGCATTACTGTAACGACGAATAGGGTCATCCCCTGCCGCAATTGGATCCACCCACATCGAAAGTGCGTATCCACTGGCGGAGTCGAATAATATCAAAGCTACGCCCAAGAGACCAATAATGATAAAAGCCAGACTCAAGGTTGATTTCATGCGCTTTGACAGACGTAAAAACGCGAGTGGTACAAACAACAGTGCTAGTGTCAGGATAAAGAGAGTCGCCGCATTCCCACCAAAGAGACTATCATCATAAGTACTCCACAATGAGGAAAGCCAGGCCCAAACTAAAAACGAGATCAACCCAATGGGCCAAAGTGACTGTAGATACTCCGCACCGCTTCGGTCAGCGAGCCAAACCAAAAACGTCGAGACTCCAACAAGGAGGCCTGCGATTTGAAAACCCAAACCACCCGCTATTGCAAGGGCTGGCGTCAATAAAACCGTCAGCCAAAGCCACGTCAGCGAAACGCCGTCCAGACCTTTGATGAGTTTGGTTTTTGACGCCGCCATATTCTAACCTCGGCGTTGATCCGGTGCGGTTGCTTCTTCGGTTAAGGCTGCAATCGCGTCTTCGACAGATAGGATAGTTTGATCACGCGACCCAAGGCGGCGAATGGCGACTTTGCCCTCTTCCATCTCTTTACGGCCCACAACGGCAATCGCTGGGATTTTACGGTCCGCGGAAAGTTCGCGGATTTTGTAATTGATCTTCTCATTACGTGTATCGATTTCGGCGCGAAGGCCTGCGGCTTTCAATTTCGCCACGACCTCTTTGGCATAGTCATCCGCATCGGATGTGATTGTCGCGACCACGACCTGCACAGGCGAAAGCCAAAGCGGGAAACGGCCTGCATAATTTTCAATCAGGATACCGAGAAACCGTTCGAATGAACCTAGAACTGCGCGATGCAGCATCACGGGCGCATGTTTCTTGTCGTCGTCGCCTGTGAAGCTTGCCTTCAAACGTTCTGGCGTGTTCGGGTCAAGCTGGATTGTACCCGCTTGCCACTCACGGCCAATCGCATCACGCAGAACAAAGTCGAGCTTTGGTCCGTAAAATGCGCCGTCGCCTTCGTTAAGTTCCACTTCAAGACCAGAGGCATCTGCGGCTTCTTTCAAGGCGGCTTCGGCTTTATCCCAATACTCATCAGAGCCAACACGAATGTCAGGACGCGTAGAGAATTTCACCTTCACATCATCAAACCCAAGGTCTGCATAGACAGATTTCAGAAGTTCAGTGAAGGCTTTCACTTCATCCGTCACCTGCTCCAGCGTACAGAAAACATGTCCGTCATCTTGAACAAAACCGCGCACACGCATGAGGCCATGCAACGCGCCCGATGGCTCGTAGCGATGACAGGAGCCAAATTCAGCAAAGCGAACTGGCAGATCACGATAGGATTTTTGGCCCTGATTAAAGACTTGAATATGACACGGGCAGTTCATCGGTTTCAGCGCGAGGACTTTGTCTTCCTCAGCGATTTCCGCGACGAACATATTCTCGCGATACTTCTCCCAATGCCCAGACGCTTCCCAGAACTTACGGTCCATGAGCTGCGGGGTTTTGATTTCTTGATAGCCATATTCGCGTTGGCGGCGGGACATGTAATCGCGCAATGTTGTGTAAAGTGTCCATCCATTTGGATGCCAGAAGGCTTGGCCTTGGGCTTCTTCTTGGAAATGGAACAAGGCGAGCTGTTTGCCGAGGCGGCGATGATCGCGGGCTTCGGCTTCTTCGATCTGTTTTAGATGCGCGTCGAGTTCTTCTTGGGTTGCCCACGCTGTGCCGTAGATACGTTGAAGCTGTGGGTTATTACTATCGCCGCGCCAATATGCGCCCGCGACTTTCATGAGTTTAAACGCTTTGCCGATCTTGCCCGTGCTTGGCAGATGCGGACCACGGCAAAGGTCAAACCATTTGCCCTGCTTATAAATTGTGATTGTTTCGCTATCTGGCAAATCTTCGATCAACTCAGCTTTGAATGTCTCGCCCATCTCTTTGAACAGAGCGATAGCTTCATTGCGATCCATTTCTTCGCGAACGAATTTATCGTTACGGTTGATGATGAATGCCATCTTCTTTTCAATCGCAGCGAAATCATCTTCGCTTAACGGCTCTTCGCGGTGGAAGTCGTAGTAAAATCCGTTTTCTATAACGGGACCGATTGTGACCTGTGTGCCTGGGAACAGCTCTTGAACGGCTTCGGCCATAACATGCGAGGCATCATGACGGATAAGTTCTAGACCTTCTGGGTCTTTGGCTGTGACCAATTCAATCTTAGCATCTACGTGGATTGGCAAAGACGCGTCCACAAGCTCGCCGTCTAGCTTTGCGGCCAAGACTTGCTTGGCAAGGCCTTTTGAGATGGACTTCGCCACCGCCATAGCTGTCGTGCCAGCGTCATACTCGCGCGCTGCGCCATCGGGGAATGTCAAAGTGACCATGATATAATCCAAGTCTAGTCTGGGGCCGAATGTGTCTTAGTCCAAAGCGCAACGCGCCAAGGGGCATATAAAGGCGGTGTGGTAATGTTTTTAGGCACATTATCAACCCCGTCTGTCCCCCAAGGTTGGCAGCGTAGCAGCCGCGCGAGGGTCATCCACCCGCCATACCACGGGCCATGCCCCTTTATGGCCTGCTGCGAATAGGTCGAGCAAGACGGCTCATGCCGACATTTTACGCCAAATGCAGACAGGACGGGCGAGATCAAAACCTTATAGATCAACAGCGCCGCCAACATAATCCAGACGAATGGCATGCGTATAAATTTCATCATCAGGCTAATTCAGCAGGCTTAGCGAGTTCGTCATTCTCCGTGCCGCAACACAGACAGAACCGATGGAATGTCACATTACGCGTTTCGCAGCTCGGGCATTCACGCTGCAAGTGAATACCGCAATGCACACAATAATCAGAATGAACCCCGTCGCGCGTGACGATATCTCGATCACATCCGGGGCAACTCTTAGCTGCGATTTTTTTGAGCGCGGTTTCATAGTCGATAGACTTACGGCGAATATCCTCTGATCGGGCTTCTTCCTCTTGCTTACGTTCCAGATATTTTCGCATTTGTTTGATCAGGAAATATCCTGCGACAAGGACAGCAATGATCCCAACAATAACGATAACGTAGCCACCATATGAAGGCACATAAGGCGCGAGTTCGAAGAAGAAAGCGTAGGCCGAGAACAACACAAAACCGCGATAGAGCGGCCAATATGCACTGCGGCGTTTCGTCAGTAACATCCACGCAGAGAGCAGCAGCAACGGCAAAGTCAGCATCAAGCGGAACCCAAAGATGCGCAATTCTTTCGCACGAACCGCGCGTGAGTAGGCAGGCCGCGCCATGTCGCGTAACTTGTTTATGCCTAAGCGAACATCGTTGGAACTTCGGCTTTGTTTGCGTTGATTAGCTTGCGCGGATTCTACGATGCGTTCGGCGGCGCGTACTTTCTCGCTAAGGCCTTCGAGCTCACGTGTTCGGCTTAGAACCTCTGGGTTGGTTGCATTGCTTTGCGTCGCCGTGCGCGTCGCGATCCAGTTATCAAATCGGGATTTGGTCGCGCGGTAATTCGCTTGCGCAGTGAGTTGCGCTTCGACGGCATCCTCGGCAGCCCGCTTGAGCGGCGTCATCTGTTCCTTAAGATCACGCTCTTGCTTACGGAGGTCTCGGAGCTGATCCAGATCAATATAGTTCTCGAGTGTAATCGACTGATCAGCTCGCGGAATATCGCGTAAAACTAAATTGCCGAGCGCCATGAGGAACCCCGCAAAAATGACGGAGAGAACCCACATCACGATCGCAAATATTTTCTGTGGTCGGCGCGTTGATTTAGCCATGATGTCCCCTGTCTTACTATAGGACCCTAGAGCGAAATCAGATTAACTGTCCAGTCCCGACTCAGATACTGACTCAAATGCTGCGACAGCTGCCTCAAATGCCAACATCGTAGAGGTATGACGCGCAGGGTATTTGGCAACGCCCGCCAGAGCCGATAACTTTGCGAACCGTCCATTTGGTGGCTCGCCTCCCTCTTTTAACAGGGCGCGCAGGCCCTCTTTGGCCTCAAATAATTCTGGTAAGGTTGCGCCAATAATAGCGGCTTGCAAAATCGCCGCGCTCGCCTGCCCCAAAGCGCAAGCCTGCACCCGCAACGCGCAGTCTGTCACTGCGCCGTCTTCGACCATCAGATCGATCTCAAGCCAAGACCCGCAAAGTTTTGACACTTTGCGCGCCGTCCCATCCGGTGACGGTAAAGCTGCATTTTCTAAGCTCGCTGACAAGCCAAGTATATCTGTGTTGTAGAGGTCATCGAACATGGCGTGGATATAGGGCGTTTAAGTCCGCTAAGATAGAGGCGCTATTTCGAACCCACAGCGCAGTTCACTCACCGTAATTTTTGTATTTTCAGTTTATCTTGCTTTGCCTGTTTCTTTGTGGATTCTTCAGAGCGTGTGAGGGATTTCGCAATCGCCTTCAGACCCATGCCTTTTTCCGCCAAACGGTGCAGCTTCTGAATTTCGTCCCTTGTCCAAGCTTGGCGGTGGCGTTCAAAACGTTCAGCCATAAATTCACCTCATCCTATTTAAGCCCCATCATAAGCATGATGATGGAATTGGCGATAGGCAATTATTCGATCCCCTGAGAACGCTCAATGAAATCAGGTAAACTCGCTGAAGTTGAAAATGATCCGCGTTTAAAACCACCTTAAACCCCCATAAAACCGTAGTTTCAAAAAACATAATCCCCGCATTCAAAAGCTGTGACATAGTGGACGGGTTCTTTCGGACATGGGACAGGCGGGGCCTCGCTTGGCGTAGTTTGCTGACTACAAAATACGCACTGTGCATTTTGCATGGGCTGGTTCGAGAGACGGTGGGGTTGAGCATTTGGTGGTGAGACATCGAACTGTGCCGGGCCTTTTGAAGTGAGAGCCGACAGGTGCATTTTTTGTTTCCAAAAATTGCACGAACTGGGTCTAATGGCCAAACTGTAGGGACAGATGGGCCGCTTTATCAAAAACCGTCGCCGCAACGTTATGACTTGCGTAAAACACTTTTTCTATTTCGGTATTCCGTCGTGGGTACTGACGTTGCGGGCAGTCCTGCCTACATCAGAATTACGCGCCGTACCCCAGATGGACGGTTAGCGTTTTCGCATGTCAAACATTACCGTCCTGTCATAATTAATTCATGTTCAGATTCTGGCGTGCTATATTGTGAAGCCCGAAAAACACACTAAATCAAAGGTACGATAACGTTTTACACTCCTGAAGGACTCGACTATGAAAAGACCTTTACTGCTAGGCGTTGCGGCACTCGCGCTCTTGGCGTCCCCCCTCGCCCTACAAACGCCCGCCGATGCGCAAACCAACACGCGCTCCCAAGCCATGACTGTAGATCCGCAACGCGGCGTCTTGACGATGGCTCCGCTACTCGAACAGGTCACTCCCGCAGTTGTGTCCATTCAAACCCTTCAAGAAGCGACAAAAAAGACAAAGACAACGAGAAAGTCTCCCGAAGAAGAGATGATGGAACGCTTCTTTGGCGGCCGTCAGGCCCCCAATGAATCTGGCCCTAAAGGCGGATTAGGTTCAGGGGTTATTTATGATGCCGCCGAAGGCCTCATCATCACGAATAATCACGTCATCAATGGCGCAGACGAAATCACCATTACCTTGAACGATCGTCGCGAAGTCGAAGCCGTACTCGTCGGCGCAGATCCCAAAACAGATTTGGCATTATTGAAAATCGACGTAAAAGATCTGACTGAACTTAAGCTCGCGACAACAGGCGAAGCCCGCGTCGGCGATTACGTCATTGCCGTTGGTAACCCGTTCGGCCTGTCCTCCACGGTCACATCAGGCATCATTTCCGCGCTGGGTCGAGATCAAGGCTCAAGCGCCAATTATTCGAATTACATCCAGACCGACGCATCCATTAACCCGGGTAACTCTGGCGGCGCGCTCGTTAATTCCAAAGGCGAGTTGATCGGGATTAACACGGCGATTGTCTCTCGCTCTGGCGGTAATAATGGGATCGGCTTTGCAGTTCCAATTCGAACCGTCAAAAATGTCATCGAGCAATTGCGCGAAAACGGCGAAGTTAAACGCGGGCGTATCGGTGTGGTGATTCAAAATGTAACGCCTGATCTGCGCGAAGGACTGGGCTTGAAATCACTCGACGGCGCGCTTGTCTCTGATGTTGGCGAAGACACGCCAGCGGAAAAAGCAGGATTGCAAGAAGGTGACATCATCATCGCCTTTAACGGCGAAGAGATTTTGGACAGTAATGATCTGCGTAACCTTGTCGGATTGTTGAAACCTGGCACACGATCAGATGTAACATACCTGCGTGACGGCAAACGCCGTAAAACACGCATCGGCATTGCCGAAGTGCCAGAGGATGCAGATGACTCAGATGACGCGTCTTCCTCAGATAACCGTTACGGCGACGATGAGCCAGAGATGATGGAAGCCTTTAACGGGGCTTCAATTTCCGAAATCCCAGAAGACTTGGAACTTCGAGGCGGAGATGATGGCGTCTATGTTGCCGCTGTCGAACGTGGATCACGTGCCTATCGCGCAGGCCTTCGCAAAGGCGATGTCATTCGTCGTATTGGACGAACGGATGTGACGGACTTGGTTGATTTCGAAGATGCGATTGACGGCGATACTGGCCCATATGCACTCCGTGTCGAACGGCAGGGGCAGAACCTCTATCTCGCTGTGAAATAAACCGCAGCGTCGTTACACGTTATTTTAAATACAACAAAGCCCGCAGCGATGCGGGCTTTTTCATTTTAGGGTTTTTAAAAACTCTAGTAATTCAAGATGGGCGCTAACCAACGCTCAACATCATCAAGACTCATATCCTTGCGTCGCGCATAGTCTTCGACTTGGTCTTTCTCGATCTTGCCAACGCCGAAATAGACGGAGTCAGGATGAGAGAAATACAAGCCAGACACTGAACTCGCAGGATGCATCGCAAAGCTCTGCGTGAGTTTGATATCGGTCTGCGCTGTCACATCGAGCAAGCGGAACAATGTTGCCTTCTCTGTATGATCTGGCTGCGCAGGATACCCAGGCGCAGGGCGAATACCCGCGTATTGTTCTGCAATCAGCTCGTCACCGCTAGATGTTTCATCTGGCGCGTAGCCCCAGAACTCACGGCGGACACGTTGATGCAGATGTTCAGCAAAGGCTTCAGCTAGGCGGTCACAAAGAGCTTTGAACAAAATGGAATTATAATCATCACCATCGTCCACAAATTTCTTGGATTTGACTTCCTCGCCCAATCCAGCCGTCACAGCAAAGCCGCCAATGTAATCATCTTTAGGGGCGCAGAAATCGGAGATACAAAAATTAGGTTTCGCGCGTGAGCCTTTTGAAATTTGCTGACGCAAGCCATGGAAATTCGCATGCGTTTCAGAGCGTGTTTCATCGGTGAAGACTTTCACGTCATCGCCATTTTGCTCCGCAGGCCAAAAGCCAAAGATCGCATTTGCGCTGACCCATTTTTCGGAAATCATACGGTCCAACATGTCTTGCGCATCTTTGAACAAATCACGTGCAGCTTCGCCGTAAACTTCATTCTCCAGAATAGCAGGATAGCGACCCTTTAATTCCCACGTCGCAAAGAAAGGCGTCCAATCAATGAAATCACGTAGGTTCTCGAGCGGATAACTCGTAAGCGTTTTCGTGCCGAGGAAGGTCGGTTTCGGCGCTGTATAATCCACCCACTTCGTCTTCCACGGATTATCGCGTGCTTCTTTCAGCGTGAGACGCGCTTTGGCCGTTTGGCCGCGCTGATGCGACTCGCGCGCCTTTTGATAGTCTACCCGAAGGTCGGCAGCATAATCTGCGCTGCTATCGCCCAAGAGTTTACCAACAACTCCAACTGCGCGGCTGGCATCTGTCACATAAACAGTTGGTCCCGCTTGATAGGCAGGTTCAATTTTCACAGCCGTATGCGTCTTAGACGTGGTCGCCCCGCCAATCAGGAGCGGCATCGTAAATCCACGACGTTGCATTTCCTTACCAACATAAACCATCTCGTCGAGGCTCGGCGTGATCAACCCAGAGAGGCCGACCATATCGACATCATGTTCAATCGCGGCGTCCAGAATTTTCTCGCACGGCACCATCACGCCAAGGTCAACAACATCATATCCATTACACTGCAGGACAACGCCCACAATGTTCTTCCCAATATCATGCACATCGCCTTTCACAGTCGCCATCAAAATACGTCCATTGGACGTGCCGACAGTTCCAAGTGCAATTTTTTCTTCTTCCATAAAGGGCAGAAGATGCGCCACAGAGGCTTTCATAACACGCGCAGATTTCACGACTTGCGGCAAGAACATTTTACCCGCGCCGAACAAATCACCCACGACATTCATACCCGACATCAACGGGCCTTCGATAACGTGCAAAGGACGGTCCGCTTGGAGACGCGCTTCTTCTGTGTCTTCGACAATGAAATCTGTGATGCCGCGAACAAGTGCATGCTCAAGGCGTTTCTCAACAGAGAACTTGCGCCACTCCAGATCAACAACATGGGCTTTGGCTTTGCCGTCGCCGCGATATTTATCGGCCACATCCAACAAACGGTCCGTCGCGTCAGGGCGGCGGTTGAGGATCACATCTTCAACGCGCTCGCGCAGGTCTTCAGGAATATCATCATAAATCGTCAGCTGCCCAGCATTCACAATCGCCATGTCCAGACCCGCAGGAATCGCGTGATAGAGAAAGACAGAATGCATAGCTTCTCGCAGCGCATTGTTGCCGCGAAAGGCGAAACTGACATTGGACAATCCGCCAGAAATACGCGCATGCGGTAAGTTCGCCTTGATACGCTTACACGCGTCAAAGAATGCCACAGCGTAATTATTATGCTCTTCAATACCCGTCGCCACAGCAAAGATATTTGGATCGAAAATAATATCTTCAGGCGGGAAATTCACTTCATTCACGAGGAGGTTATAAGCACGCTCACAAATCTCAAATTTATGATCAGCTGTCTCGGCTTGACCTTCTTCGTCGAACGCCATGATCACTGCGGCCGCGCCCAAATTCCGAACGATACGCGCATGGGCCAAGAACTCTTCTTCGCCTTCCTTCATGGAAATCGAATTGACAACAGCCTTGCCTTGTACGCATTTTAAGCCCGCTTCGAGGACTTCCCACTTGGAGCTATCGATCATGACAGGCACGCGACAAATATCAGGTTCACCCGCCATCAGCTGGAGGAACCGAGTCATGGCTTCAACACCGTCAATCAGGCCATCATCCATATTGATGTCTATAATTTGTGCGCCGCTCTCGACTTGCTGACGGGCAACAGACAGGGCCTTTTCGAAGTCATTTTTGACGATCAGTTTTTTAAACCGCGCAGAGCCAGCGACATTTGTACGCTCGCCGATATTGATGAATTGTGTAGCAGAATTGGTCATGGCTTAGACTTCAATCTGGAATGGTTCGAGGCCCGACAGGCGCAAGGTGGGTTTAGGCGCAACTGGCACACGCGGCGCTTGATCTTTGGTGGCTTCGTATATCGCGTTGATATGATCAGGTGTTGTCCCGCAACAGCCGCCCAATACGTTGACAATGCCGCCCTCAATCCAAGGCGAAATTTGGTCCGTCATATCATCAGGGCTTTCGTCATATTCACCGAACGCATTTGGAAGGCCTGCATTAGGGAACGCAATGACGCGCGTTTCTGCAACGCGGCTGATGGCTTCGATATGGGGGCGCATTTCATCCGCGCCGAGGGCGCAGTTCAACCCGACAGCCCAAGGCTTCGCATGTGCAATCGAAATATAGAAGGCTTCAGCGGTTTGGCCTGAGAGCGTACGTCCCGAACGGTCCGTAATCGTGCCCGAAATCAAGATTGGCTTTTCATAGCCAACATTATCGAACGTTTCGCGGCAGGCTGCGATGGCGGCCTTGCAATTTAGCGTGTCAAAAACAGTCTCAATCAGAATTGCATCCACGATATCAATTATCGCTGTAACCTGTTCGATGTAGGCCTCTTTGACTTCATCGAAGGTCACATCCCGATAGCCAGGGTCTTCTACCTTTGGCGAGATAGAGAGTGTTTTATTCATGGGACCAATAGAGCCCAAAACAGCCCGAGGTTTTTCAGGGGTTTTCTTTGTCCACGCATCCGCAGCTTCGCGAGCAACCAAAGCAGAGGCGCGCGCAATTTCTGGCGCAAGGTCGGACATGCCGTAATCGTCTTGGCTGATAGAGGTCGCATTAAAAGAGTTGGTTTCGATGAGGTCTGCACCCGCCGCCAAAAACGCGTCATGCACAGCGCGGACCGCGTCTGGTTTAGTTAGAACCAAAAGATCATTGTTCCCTTTTAGAGGACTTGGCCAATCCGCAAATCTTTCGCCGCGAAAATCTTCTTCTTCTAACTGCTGCTTTTGCAACATTGTTCCCATCGCGCCATCCAACATGAGGATGCGATTGGCACTGGCTGATGTAATTTCGTCCCAAAGAGACATAGTGAACTCCTATTTCGATCGCGCTGTATCAGAGTCGGCGCGGCTCGTATATAAAGAAAACCTTATATGAAGTGTATATATTCTCGAATAGCGCTTGATTTGAAAGTAATCTGAGATATTAGCCCGCGTGTTGGTCACCTGTAACGGGTGCGAACAGGGAATGGGGTTTAAAGCCCCAACGGCTCCCGCCGCTGTAAGGCCTGAGGGTCGCGACATGTGTCACTGGTTCATCCTTAATCGGGATTTACTGGGAAGACGTCGCGAGCTGCTTGAGGGCTAAGTCAGAAGACCTGCCAACACCGTCGCCAGCGCGCCCGGGCGGGATGTACCGATGCGCAATGGGAAAGCTCGCGATGATGCGAGTTCCTCCAATGACGACACAACAAACGTCACCCGACTCTGTTTGAGCGGGCTACCTTGGAGTGTGACATGAAGAGACTATTATTGAGTGCGGCGATTGTCGCGATGGCAACGCCAGCTTGGGCGCAGGTTCAGGCGGATTATGACCACCCATATGAAAAAAAGTCCCAAGCTTTGCTGGATTACACGGAACGAACAGGTGAAATTATTGTATCCCCTAAAAGAGTTTTCGAGGACGACGGATTAGTCGTAACCGCAGATCGTGTTGGGTATTCAGTACGCTCAGCATTGACCGTACCAGCTTCCATAATATCTGGTGATGAAATTCGCGCTAGAAACCAAGGCGTCGTAGCTGACCTCCTCCGCACTGTACCCGGTCTCTCGGTCAGCCAAAATGGCGGCGCAGGTTCCCTCACTCAAATCCGCCTGCGCGGATCGGAAGCCAACCACATCGTCGTCATCATTGATGGCGTCGAAGTCGCCAACCCATCAGACGGCGCATTCGATTTCGGCGGCCTACGCAATGAAGATATCGTCAAAATTGAAGTCCTACGCGGCGAACAATCCGCGCTTTACGGGTCCGACGCAGTTGGCGGCGTTATCAATATCATCACACGCGCGGGAAGCACCACCGAAAGCTGGCGCGCCAGCGTCGAAGGCGGCAGCCGCGATACATTAGAGGGCCAAGTCAGCGCCGTTATCCCAATTGGAGGCGCAGCCTTCACCGTGAACGGGAACGCGTTCACAACTGAAGGGTTCGACATTTCGGGCCTTGGCGGCGAAACAGATGGCTCAAAGTCTCAGAGCCTAAATCTGGGTCTAAACTCTGTCGAAGTGGTCGGCATCACCTTCAGTGCAAAATACGGCAACTCCACACGCGAAACAGATTTTGATAGTGATTCAGATTTTGATGGCCGCCTCAACGACACGACTGACGAAACAGAAGTTACAACCGAAACCGCTCGTATTGACGCGCGGTTCGCGCTCGCAGGATTTGACCACAAACTTACCGCGCATATGGTCGAAACAGACACCGATACAGTCGGCGGGTTTTCATCTCGCTCTATCGGATCGCGACACGTCGCCAACTGGGCCGCAAAGCGTGATTTCTCTGACGCGCATAGCCTGACTGTGCTCGGCGAAGCAGAACACGAGCAATATGAGATTAGCCCCAATTTCACGGAAGCCAATGCGCAGCCTGACAATTGGACATATGGCCTCGCGGGTGATTATCGTTTCAATGCGAATGACGTCACCCTCACCGCCTCTGCCCGTCATGACCTCAACGATTTATTCGATGATGCAACGACGTGGCGCGTAGGTGCAGGTTATGGGTTTGGATGGAATGGTCGCCTGAGAGCGTCTGTTGGTACGGGTGTCAAAAACCCAACTCTCGTTGAACTCTTCGGATTCTTCCCGGCCTCGCGTTTTACAGGCAATGAGGACCTACAGCCCGAAACATCCCTCGGCGTTTCGGTTGGGTATGAGCAATCAATTGGTAATTTTGACGTGAGCGTAGATGTTTTCAGGTCTGAATTAGAGAACGAAATCACGACGGTGTTTGATACTAACTTTAACTCGACAGCTATTAATCTTGAGACTGACAGCTCCCGCCAGGGCGTAGAACTCGCAGCAAGCTGGTATAGTGATGATTTCAACGTCTCCGGTTCAGCAAGTTTCTTAGACTCCGAGCAAGATAATATCGAAGAAATTCGCCGTCCAAACTTCCTCGCAAGTGCGACTGCGACTTGGACGCCAATTGACGACTTATCACTCACAGTTGCCGTCGATCACAATGGGTCGCAGCTTGATACGGATTTTGCGACTTTCCAAAATGTGGAACTCGACAGCTTCACATTGGTGGGTGCAAATGCGCGTTACCACCTCAGCGATAACATCGCACTCACGATTAGAGGCTCAAATTTATTGGATGAAAAATACCAAGAGGTCGTAGGCTACGCCTCACCAAGTCGCGCCGTATTGGGCGGGTTAGAATTCGATTTCTAACGCGGCCGCTGAATTGTCGTATCCACGGTATCAATGACGTTCTCGCCTATGAACGCATGATACCGTTCTACAGTGTACCCCTGCTCCCGTAATTCGTGGAGCAGGCTTTGCTCGCCTAATAAATGGCCTGTACCCACAGCCACGAATCCAGTCCCGCTATCATCCATAAAGCGAGACAGCGGCGTGACCCACGCACGATTACGGTCACGCAGCAGACTATTGAAAACCTCAGGCGCGCGGGCCTGCATCGGACGAATGAGTTTATCAGCGAGGTAAGTGGTCCCGCCAACAGACCATTGTTCCGAAATCAATTTTGCATCCGCGCCAAGCACATTAAATTGCTCTAGTGTTTCTGTCAAAATATCGAGTTGGATATATTCGGGTAAATCAGATGAGGCTCGAATTTGGGTTTCAAGGCTCTCTAAATAAATAACATTTTTTCCAGACCGCGCCGCACGAGATTTCAGAGCTTCGTCAGCAGATAGTTCAGACGATAGACCTGCATTTTGTGCGGCAGCAAAAGTCAGAAACTCAGCCGCCAACCAAGGCTTCATACTGTCCAATGAGGCGATCGTGAGATTGCCATTGTTCGAAGCCGCTTCCATCAAATTAAGTTGATAATTATCCAAACGACTAGAGAGACGTGTTCCGTCTTTACGTAAACCCAAACTAGTCGTCAGGACAGCTGCATCAACTTGACCTTCTGGTCCTGTATCTACTTCAAAGAAAACTGTCCCAGATTCATCAAACGCCTGACGCATATCATCCCGCTGCCAATCCAAATCATCTGACAACAAATGCACTGTCCCGAAGAGATAAAGCGTGGAGTCATAATCTTTAGCGACCCATATCGCGGGGCCTTCATTTCGATCCCGCGCATCTTGCACGCGCTCAGAGACGGAATCAGTGGCAGTTTGACCATCAGACGCAGCAGTACAGCTCGCCAAAAGCGCGGCAGAAAGTAGGAGGAGAATAAGGCATTTCATTCCATTGATGTGAACGCTCCTGAGAACAGTTTCAACCGCTAGACAACGCCGCAATGCAGCGCTATGTGATCGCTTCTAAGACGCACCCGTAGCTCAGCTGGATAGAGCGCTGCCCTCCGAAGGCAGAGGTCACAGGTTCGAATCCTGTCGGGTGCGCCATCAAAATAACTCAACACCTTGTTTAATATAGACAAATTAACAGGATCTATAAACCGTGCCTAGCGCAGTGCCTAGCCAGCAAGTTCTTAGATGACGTTAAGCGTAAAGCAGAAGAGGCAACGCATTATTAGCCTAGAGGTTTGGTATATATTAGATTTCTAGATAACGAAATTTAGAGCCTCCCAACAATACTCCCATTCCAATAAAATTAGGTGATATCAAATTCGATTTTTGCGGCCTTGAACATCTGCAACAACCTTCCGATCTCAGACGAAGCCAGAGTTGTGCCAAGATCATCAGAAATTTCTCTGACCATTTCGGCAAATGCCAGCACTTTTATAGGGTTACCTTGCAGAGCCTTTTGAAAACTTGGCTCATTTTCCCATACAGACTTATCGCCCTTACAGTGAGAGACAGCCAGAACATATGTAAAGGAACGTTCTCCAGTAGCTTTGAAGACTGCTTCACTGAACGCTTCTGACCATTTTGGTCGTGTTAACTCACGAAATGATTTCCAAGCTACTTTACCGCTGATCTTCTTATCATTTTTGACCTTGTCGAGATAGGAGGCTGGGTTGAAACCTTTTTGCCAGCTTTTACAGCTAACTGCCATAATTTTGTCAGGGCCTGTTTTAAGAGGGTGGTATCCCAACACATCAATATCGGAGTGGTTACTATCGGCGTTCACAATAAAATCAGGGTGATCTTTGCGCGGTAAGAACTTCAGATTATGCTGAACGAAGTACCCTTTATGTATCAGGTACTCTTCAACGATTTGCTCTAAAATATCCTCTTTAGTCGCCATCGAATTTACAAATCCATCTCTATGGTTTTCATAATCCGATCGGTTTCCAGTAGGATGTGGACAATTTTACGGTAGTGCATCACATCATCAAATGACAGTTCACGGCCCTTGCGGTCCTTCAACCATTTTTGTGCAGGTTGGTAACCGCCAATGTAGAAGTCCCAAGCTGTTTGAGGCACGCCGTCGAAATACTGACTCTCATTGATCCAGACTTGGCCCACGCCCTCATTGGTCAACTTGTAGCTTTTCTTGCCGATGGTTTCGACTTCATTGTCACCCTCACCCTTGAAAGGATAGGCCAAGCCCGCATCGACGCCGTCCATCAGGTGCAGCTCTCGCAATTCCCGCCCCTTGGCAGATATATCCCAGAAACGATCAGGCGAAGACGGATAGGGCACGCGGGGGAAGTCAATTTTCAGAAACTCAGCATAGGCCTCACGATAAGCGGGGCAATGCAGCACGCCATAAATATAATCGAAAATCGCAACTTCGTCTGGACGACCACGGGTCGGATGCACGGCGGCGTCTTCGATGCCTTTACGGATTTTCGGGTCCATATTGACACGGCGCGTTTGCTCTAGGTCGTCGGGATCGGGGTATAGGTAGAGTGGAAAAACGGCATTTTGCTCTTTGGTTTTGTTTGATATTACACACATCTCACAAACCGAGTCTGTGATTAGGGCATGATGAAAATCATCTCCTGATAATTGTCTTGGAAATAAGATGGCTAAATTTCTTCCCGTCAGAAAGTGCTTCATAGTGGGTTGACGTGTCCAATCGATCACTAGGTCGCTGTAGTAAGTCCAACGCTTATCGAAAGGTCTGTAATCAATCTTTAAGATATTGCTTTCATCAAAACCTTCACGTAACTCTTTACGCTTGTCTGCAATCCGCCAACCTCTAGTGTCACCGGCAAGATATTTGCCGCTCTTTTTTCTCGAGAACAAAAGCGTTCTAATAGCATCGTCGGAAAGCTCAGAGCTCCTGAAAGTATCAAGCTTCGATATGAGTTCCGATTTATCAAACTGTATCGCAAAATGATCTCTGCTGGTCTGAATGCCCATGCTCCCGCTAGAGAACAAATCATTCATTTTGGGCCAGCCAAAATAATCATTAGCTGTATCATCTAAGTGAGGAGTAAAAAGAAAAAATGGGGCTTGGGGATTAACCGATATATGATTAGAGCCTATCGAATCCTCTTCTAACTGAGAGGATTTTTCTTTTCGGCTACCCCAATATTCAGAGAAAAATACAGAAGCCTCTTTTTCGCTTTTGACGTTACCACGCATCTTTCTCGCCAGAATAATCGCGACGCCTTGCTGAATATCGAAGACATTTTGATCATTTTTTCCGTCAGGGGCGACCTGCTTTTTTGCGCTACCGTGCAAATCAATTACATCAACGCGGTCGAAAGTCTGCAATAGGTGCCAACGCATACCTCGAAATGTTGGGTTATCTAAATATCCGTGATTTGTGATAAACGCCAGAACACCCTCTCCATTCTCTTGTATCATCTTTTCGGAAAGAGCTATGAATTTTACATAGTCATCATGAAGCCAATGCTTCCGCTCCTTGAAATGAACTCCATCAATATATTTGTAGGGCTCAATTAATGACTGCGCGAATGCTCCCATGTTCTGCGAGATGCCCGAATAAGGAGGGTTGCCTATGATACACATGATCGGCTTGTCGCGTTTAATTTCGCTCGCGCCAGCGGCTTCGTCTGAGAGCCAGCGGGTCATAGGGAAAAGGTCAGCTTCGATCCTCTCGCCTTCCTCCAGACTATTCGTCAGATAGACAGAGAGACGCGGCGGCGTCTCGGACGTCGGCTTATATCCTGTCTCTGTCAGCATCATATCTAGCTTCATATGGCACATTGCATAGGATGCCATCAGCAGCTCGAACCCGTGTAAGCGGGGCAGCAAGTCACGCTCCACATATTTGGACCAGCCGCCTTCGTTTACGGCCTTAATGCGCGGAGTAATCTGTTTCACGACCTCGGCCAAAAATGTGCCCGTGCCCGTTGCGGGGTCAAGAATTTGGACACGATGCAGTTCGCGTTTTTCCATTTTTGGCACGCGAGTTTTCACACCTTTGCGTGTTACCTCTTTCGTTTGGCCCGTATCGACTTCGACCGAAATTTTGGACGTATCGGCCAAACCCAGCGGTAACCCAAACTCTTCTTTCAGAACGTCATCGACTGCACGCACGATGAAATTTACGACGGCTTCAGGTGTGTACCAGACACCACGTGCTTTTCGTTTATCTGGATTATATTCAGCTAGGAAGGTTTCATAGAAATGTAGAAATGGGTCACGCTTGTCATTGGCATCAGACCAGCGACCCATAATGTTATCAACGCGGGTCGCTTGGAAAACACGGGCCAGTTCATCAATAATCCAACTCACATCCGCGTCCAAATCATTGGTCGCAATGAATGAAAAGAGTTTACGCAAAAACGGGTTGGACTTAGGCAAAAGCTCCAGCGCCTCTTGTCTTGAAAAGTTCTCTGGCGTCGGGTCGTGGTATCGCGCCGCAAACATTCCATACACGATAGTCTCGGCATAGATGTCTGCAAATCCCGCCTTAGTCACATCATGAATCAGCGCTTTCTTAAACGCTTTATATTGGCCGCCCAGCTCAGTGCTTTCATCTTCATCTAAAATCAATAACTGAGCCAGTGCATCTCGAATAAGACGGGCTTTACCCGCCATAATTTTAGCCAGACGGGTAGACGACTTAATAGTTTGGCCCTGATGCTCTTCCGATACAAAGTCATAGAGGCGGTTCTCCAGCGCGGCAAATTGCATGCGGTCAGGCTCCATCCCAAAATCACCCAGATAATCCGCGATTTTAACAGAAGCGATACGGATGGATTTCCCATCGACATCATGGCGGTAAAAGTCCCAATCCGTGCCATTTGTGTAGATGAGGTTGGCCAAGGCATCGCGGTAGCGCTCTTGTTGATTTTTGTTCGCACCTTTTTTGGGTCGAATATCCAGCTTCAAGTCTTTGGCTTCGAGGTAACCAACGGGCACATCGCCTCGCATGATAACAAAATCAGGTTGACCACATTCAATCTGACGCGGCTCATTCACAACAGTAAGATTGGGATTTATGGATTGGAGCAAGCCCTGCAAGGCTTGGCGATAGCTATGCTCTGTCGCCTGCCCTGTGGCCTTTACTCCTTCAATTTCTTGAAAGAACGCCGCAACATCAATCTTACTCATAAACCCTCCAGAGCGCATTGCTACTCAGGCGGGTAGATGGGGTAAAGGCTCTATCTGGACTAAACTGCATTCAGATTAGCTTGGGGCTGGGGGCAATGGTCTGGCCTTGGCTGTCTTTCTGACTTTTGACCCCACACCCCTCTTTGAAAACTGAACATATCGCGCACGGACCTATTCAGCGGGTGTCCAAGACAAAACGGCCACAAGATGAATGGGGGGGGCTACCCTATGCGTTTTGCGACTGCCTCATCAATCATTGCCTGAATTGCGGCCATCCCAGCTTCAGGCTTTGGCGCTTTGCCAATTTCTAGCATTGCACGGCGCTGGGCATTCGCGTCTAGGTTTCCATAGCTGTTATAGGTCGTGTCGAGCTTTTCATGGCCAAGATTCTGACTCCATGCCTTCATCTGTTTAGGACTAAGGTCACGCTCATAGGCCAGCGCCGTCAACGTATTGCGAAAGCTATGCGGATTATAATAGCGCATCCCGTTAGCGGTGAACGCGGCTTTGAAAATTTTACGCATAGGCGCGGCGCTAGACCAATGCGCTTTCGTCACTCCCATTGGCGCAAAGCGGTCTTGATCGTCCTGCCCCATTAGCGTGGACGGGAAGAGCGGGTCATTCGGCGTGAAGCCTAGTTCATCTTTCAAATAGTCCAGATAGCTTGCCACCTCATCTTCGACAATTTGCCCCACGGGAAAGAACCACGTCTGGATCATCTTGCTTGCCTTGGTTGCGACCTCATCAGGGTCTTGCACAATTTCACGGTCGTTCCTGAGAATATGCTTCAGCTTCATAGTGACGATGGCCCCATCCCGTGCGCCCGATAGCAAGGTGAAGGCTAGCAGGGCACGATTGCGGCGCTCTATGGCGCTGGCCTTGGGCATTGATTGAATCGTGTCGATGATTTGCGCCACCGTCGCGTGATTGACCCGTTTGACGGCATTGCCAGCGCGTTCCTCTTTATCGGTCAGGCGAAGGCTTAGAAGCGCCTTACGGACCTTTTTAGGGCTTAGTTTCTCATCATCCCGCATCCAATCAAAGAAACCGCGCACGTGGCGGACCTTGGCCTTCTTCGTCCGCATTCGGGTAGGTGTTGCGCGTAAGGCTTCGAGATAGGCATTGACCTTATCGCGGTCGATGGTGGCAAAGTCTGCCCATCCCGTCGCGGCCTCATATTGACCCAACGCGGCCAGCCTTTGGTCGATGGTAGACTCAGCTTTCTGAATTTGAAGCTCTTCAATCCATTCCAGTTTGAGACGTTCGTTTTTCGGATTCACTTCGGGCATATGTTTAACCTTTCGCCAAGTGGACATTTAAGGGGGGGATTGGGAATGCTAATAGGTGCAGGTCACGCCGCTGGATTGTCTGGCCACTTTGGACCAAATTCGGCCTCCAGCGCCGCACGATTTAGGGGTGAGCCAAAGCGGTGCAGTGTCAATCCGCACGTCTGGCAATCACCTTTGACGGTCAACTTGGATTGATTGCGTTGGATGATGTGAAAGCTATCTGGATTGATCCGCTTTGGGGTTTTGCATCGGACGCAATATATCTCACCAGCGCCGCAAGGTTGCCGCTTGGCTTTCTTTTTCGCTATACCCCAAGCCTTCACCTTAGAGCCTTGCAAGATGATGGGGCGGGAATGGTCTAAGATGGCCACGTCCAGCCCGTCACGTTCAATCCAGCGCCGCACGGTTCTTTCCCCTACACCTAAGAGCACTGCCAGCGTCGCAACCGTATAGGGACGATGGGACCGCACCCGATGAAAGTCATAAGAGCGCTTCACGGCTCTGGCCTAAGCTTCATCGGTTTCGAAAAGGGCCCGTATCTCTTCCACGCGCCAAACGGTCGTGCGCGGTCCTAACTTGTGAGGTTGCGGAAAGCGTCCGTCTTTCACGCCCTGCCACCACGTGGACTTTGATACGGGAATAGGACCACGTGGGGATAGAATTTGAGAGAGGCGGACTAGGCCAGTTTGGGGGAATGTAGGGTTGTCCATTGTGATTGCTCCAAGACGATTAACGTTGGATGCAAACTGCTTCGGTTTTTTTGTTACTGAGGAAATTCCAGCACAAAATATGGATTTTCCGTTTGTTTCATTGAGTTTATTGACTTTTATCTTGCAGCCTTTCCGCTTCCACCCATGCCTCTTTCAAGTATTTCTTCAGCGTTCGGTCAGATATTTCTAGTCCAGCGTCCGCAATGGCGTTTTGAATCCGTAATATTGCGCCATTACGTGGGTCATCAGGGTCATATCTATTCTGACGCATCTGCCCAAAGGCATGAATAATCGTAAGCATAGCGGTTTGAGCCTTAGGGTTAACAGGGCTAGTTATGGGCAACGCGGTCGGCTTTTGCTTTTGAATATCAATAGAGGTAACGCCTAAATTTACTTCCTCATCAAACTCAGTTTTGCTGTCCATGCCTTGTTCAGGATTAAGTGCTTTTTTGCCCCCCGACTTCAGGTAATCGTGGAGATCTTTAGGAACTGGAAATCCCCCGTCTTCAAACCAATTGAATAACAATAACGGAACGCAGCTCTCGGTTCCTGGTAGGAGAGGGTTGAACCCACCTCGTTCAGCCTCTCTGAAGCCAAGACGACGTCGCAGCCGAAACTCTTTTAAAACCATACTTTCCATATCAGGCGTGGAAGAAATCTTATCGAAATCAAGGCAAATTTGCTTTTCAGGCTTCAACCCTAAGCTAAGTAAAATCCCCTCATTTAGCGTCCATGTGTGGACATCTGTCCAGTAAAAGTAATCGGCGGCACTTAAAAAATTTGGAAATTCCACCGCTCCTTTATAATTGTTATTTTTACGCCTTGCTGAAATAAGATTCTCTAGTGCTAATACCTTACCAGACAACGTTGCATCGGAAAGGGCTACGAGGGCGCTATACAGACTAAGAGCGGAAAAATTTGTAGAGCCTACACGCAAACTTGTACCGTCGTTTAAGGCTCCATGAAAAGATGGCACGGTAGCAGTGTTGGACCTGCCCACATCGGCCTCTTTCCACCCCGTAAGCGATTCAATTGTTTTGGAGTTGAATTGACTAAATAAAAGAGCTCGAACGTAGTGGTACCTCATTGGGGTAGGTTTAGGGACTATCATTAGTTTTCCAAGCTAAAAAAATCAGAGCATTGTTTAAGACATCACTAATTCTTTGGCCCACCAATCTGCAATATTCACGCGCTCATCCCAATAGGCCGCTCAAAAACCGTGAGGCCTTATCATCCATGTAGCTTCACGACTTTTGCCGTTACATCCCCTACGCAAAAAGCGGCCCAATCTCTCATAAGTCCACGGCGCTTTTCTAAAGCATCCCCGCGTCGATAGGACCGCTCAACCACATCACCGACTGAATGAGACAGGGCGGCTTCAGCAACCTCTCTTGCGTATCGGGTCCTATCCCCCGCCCAATCTCTAAAGGTAGACCTAAAGCCATGCGGGACCGCGTTCTCGACCTTCATTCTTCGCATAAGCATAAGCATAGACATATTGGACAAGGGGCGGTTTGGGCGCTGGCCAAAAAACACATAGTCTGAAACAGGTGCGGCCCGCATATCCTGAACAATCTCAATAGCGCAGTCTGGTAACGGTACGGTATGAGGACGGCCTGATTTCATACGCTCCGCTGGAATGGTCCAAGTCCCAGCGTCTAAATCAAACTCGCCTATCACGGCGTTCAGCGCCTCGCTTGTTCTTACGGCTGTAAGAATTGTAAACTCCAGCGCCCGCGCTGCAATGGCTGGACGTTCTCGCAAGCTCTCAATAAACTTTGGCACATCATCATAGGGCATAGCGGGATGGTGTTTGACGTTGGCGCGGTTAAGCGCTGGTAAGACGGCTTCCAATCCACCCTTCCATAGCGCTGGGTTTTCGGCGTCACTCCATTCGCGGCCCTTTGCATAGTTGAATATGATCTCTAGGTGTGAGCGGACATTGCGGCCCGTCTCTGGTGTTTTCTTCCAAATCGGTGTGAGTATTCTCAGAATGTCTTCGCGTTTCACATCTGCGACGGGTTTACGGTGAAGGGGCTTTGCGATTTCAAAAGCCGTGCGCTCCCATTTGCGTTTCGTCTTTGGGTTTAAGCTGTCTAGGTCGCGGGCTTTAAGGCAGGCCTGAGCCGCGTCTAGAAAGGTCTTTTCAGTCGGTGGACGCAATGCAGTCTTTGGGTCTTCACCTCTTGCCAGCGCCTCACGCGCGGTTTGCGCCATTTGACGGGCGGCCTTCAGGGTTACGCTGACAAAAGAGCCTAAGCCAACCTCACGCTGGACGCCTTCGCGCTTCCACATGAATAGCCATGACTTACGCCCACCGCTCTGAACGCGCAGATATAATCCGCCACCGTCCGAATGACGCCCAGTTTTCATAAGGGCCTTTGCGCCCGTTGCTGTCAGTTTATGAAGTCCGCTCACGCTAACCCACCTCGATCTTAAAGCGCTGGATTAGATTTACTTAAATCCAAACGCCGTGCCTAGCCGTGCCCAGCGCGGTGCCTAGCGCAATGGTTGGCTGTCATAAGATCACATTGGACTATAAACGACAATAATCCCAGTAAAACCGTAGTATTTGTTGATTTTACTGCACAACATCAAACCTAGATGGATGCTAGTTCGACGCTTGTCGGGTGCGCCATTTTCCAGAGTTTTAGTTCTTGTAAGTCACTGAAAAACTTATGTTTTTCTGGTATTGCCCTGAACCCACCTCAAGCTACCTCTTAACTATGGTACATTTTGGGGTACAAACTATGGTACAATTGGCCCATGTCCACTCGCCGAAATCACTATTTGGAACAGCGTGGCTATCGTTGGTATTACATTCGCCGCGTTCCGACACGTTTTCGAAAGATCGATACTCGCCGCACAATCAAAACCGCACTCAACACAGACTCGCTAATAATCGCCAGAGAAAGGCGAGACGCGATGATGGATGCCGATGAGCATTATTGGGAAACTGCACTCGCTAAAGAGACTGGAGGTAACTTCGAAGAATCGACGGAAATGTGCCGTTACAGGTCAGCTAGACGACGCGCGCGAGCCGTTGGCTTCGAATTCAAACCATTGGATAAACTGGTAAATGCGAAGCCTTTCGAGACTATCTTAGACCGCGTTGTCCATCTCGAAGGCAAAGAAGAAAGCAAGTCAGACGTTGAAGCTGTCTTCGGAAATATTGAGCCGCCAAAGGATACCATCCGCGAAGCGCTCAAACTCTACTGCGACAAACTTAGTATCAGTGAGACAAGCCGAAAGTCCCCTGAACAGATCGTTCGTTGGCGCGCCACAAAGACACGTGCTGTGGAACATTTTGTGAAACTTTGTGGGAATGTGACCATGGATAAGCTTACCCGCGCCCATGGTCGAGCCTTCTATGATTGGTGGGGAGAAAGGCTTCGCCCGGACAGTCCTGACGGGAAGAGTTACAGGCCTAACAGCGCTAACCGAGAGCTCGGAAACCTACGTCAACTTTTTCGAGAATATTGGACTTATCAAGGCGAAGAAGAGCGGGAAAACCCGTTCCGAAAGCTGCGATTTAAGAACACCCCAATAGAATCCACGCCATCTTTTCCCGATATTTGGGTGAGAGAAAAACTTCTAAAGCCTAGCGCATTGGAAGGTATAAACACTGATGCGCAGCTAATTGCTTATGCGCTAATAGAGACTGGATGCAGGCCAAGCGAGATCGCGAATTTGCGTCCAGAAAACATCTGTTTGAATGCCGAAATCCCTCACATTCGCATTCGACCGACTGACAAACGGGAGTTAAAATCCGCTGCATCTAGCCGTGATATTCCACTGTTAGGGGTGTCTCTAGAAGCCATGAAACGCGCCCCAAATGGCTTCCCGCGCTATCATGATCGAGGTAATTCCTTATCCGCAGCTTTGCTAAAAGCCTTCCATAGTAGAGGCCTTATGCCGACGGATAAGCACCGTATTTATAGTTTTCGGCACGCCTTCGAGAAGCGCATGCAGGAGGCTGGGTTAGACTATGGATTGCGATGCACGCTTATGGGTCACAAGAACAATAGACCTCAATATGGGGACGGTGGATCACTGGCATATCGGCACAAAGAACTTCTCAAAATCGTCCACCCAATTAGCGAAACGTTCATTGAAAACCTACCGCGAATGGAGTGAAAAAGCGCCGCGTCTAGTCGTCTTGCAGAAGGTCACTCAGTAGCTTTTCTCGTCCCTCCAGAGCCGCTAATTCGCGTTGAAGGCGGTCCATGATGGGCCAGTAATCATCCCCATGAAACCGAATGATTTTAGCCATGGTCCTCATGCCTCTTCGGATATCATCCGCTGTAGCTTTTGATTTTGGATCATTTTCGAGTTTCTGAGACATGGCGAAACACTATCACGATTACCCACATTTAGACCAGAAAAGAGAGCTAGGCGAATTTAGGCTAGATGAGGGTTAGACGCACGATTGGGTAAAATCGTGGAGGGCAAGATAAAAGGGGGTGTGCACACCTATGGGTTAACCCATTGTCTGCACATCGTTTTAGGTATGCACTTTGTAAAACGTGGTGTGCACCCGTTTTCGTGCAGCCTCATGTTTTATATCAGTAAATGGTGTGCACACTGAGGTCGAAACCTCAATCAGCCTCTTGCAGCCGTCGATACACGATCAACAATTCCGAAGTGAAATTTCTTGATTTCTTTGGCAAAGAACAAGTTAGATTTTCTCGAAAACCGCTTTTTTGTGATCATATTTGTAGTGCTGAATTTCACCGCTTTTAATAAGTTCCACCGCTCGAGCCACAGCTTCTCTAGTCACAAGGAACCATTCATTCGGTTGAACGGGGTTTCCAAAGCGGTCGGGAAAGGTAATCCGAAGTCGAGCGTCAGAAAATATCCTTTGGATCATTCTTTCGAGTTTAGTGCGGTTGATATTGTAGAGCTTGTACTCGTCAACAACGTCCACCTCACCCAGAAGATAAGTCGACTCATTTTTTGCGTTCGCGATACGACGTTTAACGTCCTGGCCAGTAACGCCAATTTTCAAAATTACATCTCTTAAAGGTAAAACTACTGGAAGTTCAGAGCGTGACCTGAGAACATAAATCGTACCCGTCTCTGTTTCATCAGCATCTACCTCACCAAACAAAGGTCCAGATTCTAGGGCTGAAATTGCTCGGGCATTGTTTTTTGGGTCATTGAATGACCGTTGAAGCGATCTCATCAACAGCCCACTTTCAGTACCATTGTCGAAGACAACACGAAGGCGAGCGTCAAACACATTTTTTCCCGTCGCTTTGAAGTCTTCACCCTTCTCAGCAATGTAGGCAATCTGTCCTCGGAGAATAAAAAATCGTCCTCGGTCAAAATCATTTTGGGTAGTGTCATCGAGTGTAATTCTGACGCCTGATTTCAAATCAACTTTCACCTGTTCGAACAGCGGCTCAAACATCTCAAAGTCACGACACACTTCACGATTAGCCACTTCATCGGCAGCTCTCCGGTGGCTCACTGGTGACACATGCCTCAGAGTGGTTATGTCATCCGCTTCCGCATCAACCGATTGCCCTAGTTCAGCGAGAAGAGCGTCATCATCTATATTTGGATCGAGAGGTTCATATTGTTCATTCAAAAGCCCCTGCTCATCCATAGTTTCAAGTAGAGATTTCGCCTTGTCATTCTTTCTGAGTTGATCCAGCCGAACAGCGTATAGCCGTTCAAAAATATCACGCTCTTCCCCATGTAGCGGTGCGCGACCATATTCCTCAGCAAACTTCAAGATGTCTTCGAAGCCAGCGATCAAGCGCGCCTCTTCCGGCGAGTATTGCTTTGGCTTCTCAAGCTCGATGTCTTCACCGAGCTCCTTGAGTAAATCAATGTCGCTTATATCGCTCATTTAGCGTTCTTCGCTGTGTGACGTTTCAAAGCCTGGACACCTTCTGCCATCTTGCGTTCCCAGGCATCGCTGGCAGAAATTGACGGCGGGCGTCCTCGCTCTTTGGCAAAGTCTCGTGCGCGAAGGGCTAGTGATCTAGCTTCCTCGTAGGGAATACTAATTTTCTTACCCGTAATGATGGTCTGTAACCGTCTAAGCACAGACTCATTCATGGTTTTTGACAGGATCGAATAGGCCGACTGGAACGGGTTGATTGAATCAATCAAGTCAACATCCAGGTCCCGCACATCCGTAGCGAATTTTCGAATGCCTTGTAGCAATTGCATATTGGCTTTGATCTCGATGCCCTCAGCTTCAAGGGCAGCCGTTCCGCGAGACGCAGCTTCCATCATATTCATGGCGGCCACGACACGCTGCCTGGCCGCCTCTTGGTCCTCCGCTGGAAGGTTCGGGTAGCGCTTCCGAACGATATTCATCGTCCGCACAACAGTGGTCTCCTCGGGGATAGCGTCCAGGTTAAAGAGCGCTTGCTCAACTGTTGGCTTATCTTGAAGAACAGCCGCGACAAGTTCTTTAATGTCCTCTTCGCAAACTCGCTTACCCTCTTCAGTCGTCGGGTCTTTCAAGCCTGCAATTTCGATATGGAATTCAGCTTGGTCGCCTTCACGGACGCCAATGTTCTTGCCTCCAGCTTGGAACCCGCCCTCGCCGTAGTCAAAGCCCTCTTGCGGCTTTGACTGTTCAATCGGTCGCTTCGGCGTGAATTTGAAATTCGGGATCAAGACCTGCTCCATCAACAGAGAGGCCGCTATAGCCTTAAGCGTATCATTTATGGCGTCCGTCACAGCGCCCTCAGACGCATCGGGCTCTGCAATCAAATTCGTAAATCGTGCGTGAGTTTTACCCGGCGCGTCACGTGTTGACCGCCCGATGATTTGGATGATTTCAGTCAGTGACGAGCGATACCCAACCGTCAACGCATGCTCACACCAAATCCAGTCAAAGCCTTCCTTCGCCATACCAAGTGCGATGATGATATCGACCCAATCGCGCTCTTCATTCGCGCGCGGGTCTTTCAACGACGCCATGACCTTTTCACGGTCGCGTTCGTCTTCAACCAGATCAGCTACGCGTAGCGTTCGACCATCTTCGGTTTCCAGCACATGAAACCCTGTATCAGGGTCCTTGTATTTCCATGTCCCGAGAAGCGCCATGATACCTTCGGCTTCTTTGATTTTATCTTTCGTACTCTCCCGCGCATTCACATTCGGGATGTGCAGGATCGTCTTCAAATTAGAATCCAGAACTTCAGACAAATCATTCAAATACAGACCAGAGTAAAAATAGTACCCCAACGATAACGACTTCAAATAATCGTAGCCGTTTAGCTGCTCATAATACGTATAGGTGACAGTCTTGAATTTCTCTTCATCACCAGGCGAAAGCACCGGAACAGCATCCCCCCTGAAATAACTGCCCGTCATCGCCACAACGTGAACTTTGTCGCGCACAATTAGCTCAGCCAAATGGCGGCCCAAAACATTGTCTTCGCTCATCGAAACATGGTGAAATTCATCAATTGCCACGAGGCATTCGTCAAAACCTGCCGCACCAATGTCTTCAAACGCGAAACGGAAGGTCGCATGGGTGCAAATGAGAATGCGGTCGTCAGATGCCAAGAACTCGCCAACAGCTTTCACGGTAGATTTATTGGCGCGAGGCTCATCTGCGCCGGGCGCATTGCACAGGTTCCATTTAGGCTCGACCTCAAAATCCATCATAAACCCATAGTCAGATAGAGCCGTATTGCCAAAGCTCCCGCCGATAGACCGTTCAGGCACAATGATGATGGCCTTCTTCAGGCCCTGCTGATGGAGCTTATCCAAAGCAATAAACATCAACGCTCGCGATTTACCCGACGCAGGCGGAGATTTAATCAGAAGATATTGCTCGCCGCGTTTAGAATATGCCCGCGCTTGCATCTCTCGCATGCCAAGTTCGTCTGATTTTTTGGACGCACCAGATTGAGCGAATTCGACCGTTTTGGTTGGGATTTTAGGTTGGGTCATATTTTGTACTCGCTCAATAGAATTTTTGCCCATCTCGTCGGTTTTCGCCATGAATAGGAATTGCCTTCAGTCCAAGATTTAGATTCATTTATGATATCGAGAGCCAATATCTTTCTCATAACTTCATCATGAGGAAAGATGTAGCAGTCTTCACCATCCAAAAAAGCTATGAAAATGTTCTTCCCGCAGTATTTTTTATCAATCTTAAAACGGCCCTTGAGCTGAACCTTTAGAAAATCAACGCCATTCACATGCACGGCTAGAAAATCGGTGCCTTCCCAATCATCTGACAGCTTTATACACGTGTAGCCGTAGTCGGCTAATTCACCTGCCACCTTTTGAAAGTTATAGTTCTCTTGCTGGCGGGCATTTAGATCAGAATATTTGATGCGTTTAAACGTCATTTGCTTAGATACTGTTCCACGCCAAACTCTTGCTCCAAGAAATCAACAGTAGCAGTTTGATAAATTCCGCAGACAACATTTTGATTAGCAAAAATGCCGCTGAAAAACTTAGCTTCACTCACAGGGAAAGTCTGCTTCCAGTCCACACCAACAATATAACAAGCCTTCTCTGCATCATCGACATACTCGGTCAAATAAGGCGCATCACAAATATCTTTAAGTAGCTCTCCCTTCTCTACCTTGTAGTCATTCACGTGCTGTTTCTCTTGAGAAATCAGTCCAAATCCGAGGTAGCCGTTCCGTTTCTGATAGTAAAACACGGGATCACCGACTTTAAGTTTATCAAGTTTCCCTGTATAAAAAACTCCACCGTGAGCTGAAAAAAATCCGTGTTCACGCATATCCCTCCAAGGGCGGTCTTCTTCAAACCCACCTGTCAGATAATAGTAGCCAGACCAAGGTGGGCGCGTTTTCTTCACTGCGCGCTCTGTCACTTCCGTTTGGTCTAAAAGCGTATCAGTAGCTAGAAGTTCACGCCCATCGGATAGAAAAATATTGAAGAAACTCGCATTTATACCAACATCATGTTGCTCAGACAGATATTCGATAATCCGTTTCGTATCATCGTCCGCCTCACTCGCGACAACAATCATTTGATGCGACGAGTTCAGGATATCTGGTGGAGGGTTCCCAAATTTACCTTTAAAGGACTTACCAAAATTCTCTTCGCCATGAAGCCTTGCAAGGTCGTAAACATCTTTTGTCGTTAAGTGACAAACCCAGGATGCATAATCCAGAATTTGCGCAACGACATCTCTGGGCGTCCGCCCTCGTTTAAGTTCGATAATTACAAGATTTCCATCCCCGTCGATTGCGAGAACATCAATTATTTTCCCATGGGCGGTTCGAACTTGTCGACCAATTACAATCCCGTCAATCCCAACTAGCGTCAGATCATTTGTGACCCACTTTTCAATTTTTTCTTCACGATCAAGTGCCGTTTTTTTCTGTTCGACTAACCCGTTGTCACTCACTGCAAAAAGCCGTGTCATCACGCCCCCACTTTCGTTGTCATTTCGGTGTACATTTCGAAGAGTTTTTCTAGGCGTTCTGTGTCGTTTTTGAATCTTCTGCCTATGTAGATTTCTTCTAGTATGCGGTCATTTTCTTCGTGGGCGGCGCGGAGATTTTCTGGCATGCCCGCATGTTTGTCGGATTTGGGTTTATAGAGGTCGGCGATGGTGGCGGGGAAATGGGCTTCGCGGGCGAGCAGGATGTTCTCTGCCGCTCGCGTGAGGTCGGCTTTGTTGCGCTCGGTTAGTTTCGGCACGGGAAACGTGTTCCAGCCTAGCGTGTTGGAATAGCGATAACGCGTTTCTAGTTTTCCGCAGACTGTTGCGATCCAAACCAAGTGAAGTTTGGACGCTATCAATGCCATATTCCAAAGTGGCGCGTCATATAATGCAAAGGCATTATCCGAAACTATTGTATGCTTTGAAAGCAATCCTACAGGCAAGTGAGGCCTGGTTTCAGAAGTAACCTTCGGAACAACTATTGTATGGAACTTACCTCGACCTTGTATCTGCTTAAATCGATGAGGCTTATTTGCGAAAGCTCTGGTGGATTCCGCTACGCTCTCCAAGCGCATTTTTGTTACTCCAGCTAGACGACTTTGTATAAACTGGGACTTTATCGCCAGTTCAACCTCTTCATCTTCAATCCACAGACAGCCCCTTACAGTTCCTCTCACGAACTCCTGCGAACCAACAAAATCAAATACAAATTTGCTAGTCTCGATATCGGTCTTATTAAGTGTGAACATCTCATGCGCAGATAGTAACAGACAACCGCCGTCTTTGGGCATATTCCCCAAATCCATATAGTTTGCGCCAGACAATGCTTGGCGACTAGGGGTTATTTGTATTCCAGGCCCCGCGATCAGATAAGCATTTATTTCTGGTACATTCCTCCTGATCACATGACCTGAATCATCAATTGAGAATAATTCTGAGTTACCAGTCCTGCTGTTTCCATACGTCACAATCACAACAGTCACTCCTGCGTTGTGACTGGCTAAGTTATTCCATTTAAACGAAGTGTGAGCGGATGTAATTTTATGACCTAGATTAAAAACCAAAGGCCATAAAATGGGTACTTGTAATCCTTGGCAAATTGAATTGGTCGAGACGAAAGAGGCGCTGCCAGGTGTATAGGTGAAATAATCCGCTGCCTTCATAAACCAACCGGCAACATAATCGAGCGACTTCCAGCTCGTGGTACGGTTACCAAAAACCTGCTTTAAGTCATCTTTCTGAGATTTGCTCTGCCACTTACTTCCTAAATAGGGAGGATTCCCACAAATATAGGTTTCGCCTCCTTTATTGTCGAAGGCGATTTCGGTTTGGTCCAATGGTGTATTGAACAGGTCATCCCCGACGAGCTTAACCTTGGTCTCGCCTGTAGGGGGACAAATCGACAACCAATCCAACCGCAGGGCATTTCCGCAGATAATCCAATTTTGTGTGTCTAACGGAAGGAAGCGGATGTCGGCTTGCTTTTGCCCGATATAATTTTCATCGCTTTGGTATTCTGCAATCACGAGCGCGAGGCGAGCTACTTCTGCAGCGAAGCTTTTCAGTTCAATCCCGCGAAAATTACGGACGGGTATTTGGCTTTCGATACCGCCATATCCTGCGGCCACATTCGCCTTATGCTCAATTTCTCGCATCTTCTTATAGGCAATGACGAGGAAGTTCCCCGAGCCACAGGCCGGGTCGAACACGCGAATATGAGCGAGGCGTTTTTTTAGTTTTCCCAGGCTTTGCGGATTATTGCCCGCGCGTTCCAGCTGCGCGTTCAAATCATCGAGGAAAAGCGGGTTCAATACTTTGAGGATATTGGGCACAGAGGTGTAATGCATGCCCAGCTCGCCGCGCTCATCGTCATCGGCAACGGCCTGGATCATAGAGCCGAAAATATCAGGATTGATATCTGTCCATTGCAACTCGCCTGCGCGCAAGAGGTAAGTTCTCGCCATTTTGGTAAACTTGGGCACATCATTTCTATGTGTCCCGGTCGTGCCTTCGGCACTCCTCGCCTCTTGTTTGCCCCCAAACAAGCCGCCGTTCACATAGGGGAATTTATCCGCCCAGCTTTTGACATTGGCCTTTGCACGTTTGCCGTCGCGCGTATCGACATCCATCGCGCGGAAAATCTCGCCCACCACATAGTCTGTATTCGAGCCGTCCGAGTCGCTCATGTCGCGGACGGTTTCCGTGAACAGACCTGCATAGCTATCCGGTCGGTCGCCAATCAGGGCCATGCCAGGGATTTGGAAAATTGAGGTGTCTTCGGCGTAGAAGCAGAAAATCAGCTGCGCCATGAAATGGTTGAACCGCTCTCGCCCGTCCTCATTCGCCCACGCTTTGTTGCGTTCGTCCTGCAAGAGCTCGACATAGAGTTTGTCCAGCCGCCCCGTCGCCTTGATGTCGATAGGGTTGTTCTTGATTTCTTTGTTCGTCGTGATCCCCGCCAGTGGCAGGAGAAAGCCAAAATGGTTGTGGAGGTCCGTATAGGCGCAATCCAGCATCTCACCGCTATTGAGGTCTTCTGCGGCCAAGGTTTGCCCATCGGTCGCGAGAATGAACTTTGCCTTCTGCTGCGCGGTCTTAGGCGACTCTCGGAGGGCTTGGAGGCCCGCGTTCACGCCGCCCGGCTCTGTTGTCAGGATATGGATGTTAGAGCGCTGTAAGATCGCGCCCTCTACGTCCGTTCGGTTGGAGCTACCTTTGCGAAGGCGTTTGAGGGTGAGCGGTTTGTTGCCGAAACTCTCCAGGAATTGAAACGGGAATTCGGCACGGTCAAATGGCTGTAACACCAGGTCCGATACGGCCTCCTCGATTTCAACAGCATTCATCTGATTCCTCCAACACGTGGAGGTTTATTGGCGAGAAACGCTCGGGGCTAGGTCTCTGAGAAGGTTTTTGGTGTGAATTTGGACATTGTGCACACCGCAAACCCCCATGAAACATGAGAAAACTGCAAAACCGTGTGCACATCCCAACGGCGTGTGTGCATACCTAAAACGATGTGCAGACAAGGGGTTAGCCCCAAGGTGTGCACACCTTGCTTTATCTCGCCCTCCACATTTCCCATTTACGCCCTGCCCCAAACGCTACTTAATCTCTCGGGAAATGCGTCTGGCGGTCCTGCCGGAGCCGCCCCATTACGAGCGCAGGCAGGCCCGCCAGACTCGTAATTAAGTGCAGGAAAATTTCGAAAATATGTTACAATTCGCACAGTCAGAGAGCTAAAACACTCACCTACATCAGACATCGGCCATGAAATCGGCCAATGTTTTCAGGCAGTTCAAAATATTTATTATTTTACAGCACTTTAGTGAACTTGAAAATCGGCCAAAAGTAATGCATTACAACGCAATTGCGATCGGCCAAAGCCAGCTTACTTCCAGACAAAGACACTATCATTTTCAAAGCCACGAAATCAAATCACATTATGACATCAGATAAAAACATCATCGAAACACCGAGCCGTATTGAACCGGCCCGACTGGATTCTGTGCCAGAACAGATAGCAGACGCACTCGCAGAACTTTCAGCATCTAGCTCTAAGCTAGGCCACCGTCTTCACCCAAGCACAGCAGCTAATTTATCCGGATTAGTGCGCATCATGAACACGTATTACAGCAACTTGATTGAAGGACATAACACACGCCCACGTGACATCGAACGCGCCCTATCAGGTGATTTCGACACGGATGACCAACGTCGTAATCTTCAACTTGAAGCCGCAGCACATGTAAGGATTCAAATAAAACTAGAACAAGAGCATCTTGAAGGCCGTTTGGGTGACCCAACGTCTATCGCTTTCATTAAAAAACTGCATGAAGATTTCTACAAAGATGCTCCCGCTGAAATGCTCATCATAAAATCCGAACATACAGAATTTATTATGGAGCCGGGTGAATGGCGATCTGACCCTAAACATGACGTAATTGTTGGCCGACACATACCGCCATCCAGTCAACATATTGCGGATTTTATGTCTTACTTTGAAGGTAGGTATCGTTTCGAGACCATGGGGGCAGCAGCAAAAATTTTAGCTATCCCTGCTGTTCATCACAGATTCAACTACATCCATCCCTTTCCAGACGGGAATGGGCGAGTTAGCCGGTTAATGAGTCACGCCATGGCTCTGAAAGCTGGAATCGGAGCGCATGGGCTCTGGTCAATCTCACGAGGTCTTGCTCGAGGTCTAGAAAGCCGTAAAGACTATAAAATGAAAATGGATGCAGCTGATATGCCACGTCAAGGCGATCTGGACGGGCGTGGAAACCTGTCCCTTGGAGCTCTTCAAAACTTCACACTCTGGTTTTTGAAAGTCTGTATTGATCAAGTCGTTTTCATGTCAGATTTGTTTGATCTGGACGGACTTTCACGACGGTATGAACGACTTGTAGAGCGAAACGAAAACTTAAAACCAGAAACATTCTTTCTGTTTCAAGAAGCATTGATACGAGGGCAATTTGATAGAGGTGAAGCGACCCGCATTACTGGATTGCCGGAACGGTCGGCGCGACGGATCTTAAAAGTCGCAATAGAAACAGGCCTCCTCGGTTCTGACACACCCAAAGGCCCCGTATCTTTGCGTTTTCCTAGCGAGCTTTTAGAGGATTTATTTCCCCGACTTTACCCCGAAAGCTGATACAATAAGCAGACAAATCGAATAGCTCCACGCTTGTGAAAGGCCATGACCATCGCACAGCCTCAGATCCTCGGCCCAACGTCCTCGCCGGACAGGCAGGCCATTCGTTTCTCGCTTACGCTACGAATAACCTTTTGCTTAGCGGTAGGAAAAAGAGCGAAGGTTTAGGCGGGTATTGGGCAAATGTGGTACAAAATCTGCAAAATACTGTGGTACATTGACAATCCAGTACCTTCTAGGCTATTGATTTCATTAAGAAATAAAGCTCTTAGACCGCCCATGTCGGGTGCGCCAAAATATTTTAAAATCAAAAACATACATCATGCGCAAAGCCAGTTTTTTAGCGGCATAAGACAACACAATATATCGAATATATTCTGCATTTCGTCTTTTCATAAAACAAAGGCAGCCCGAGGGCTGCCTTAAAACATTCAGTATTTACTCGCGCCTAGAACTTACCGACTAAGTTCAAGAAGAAGCCGTCGCTATCTGCGCTAAAGTCTGTCAAATCGTCAGAATATTTAGAGAAGTTGTACCCAACTCCGACCTTAGCATTATCACCCACGTGGCGATATAATCCCACCAAAGCACCCAACTTTTCGTCATCTGCTAGGCTAGAGGACAAGACACGACCTTCGGCCAAAATATCCCACTTATTCACGACATGGTAGTCAAGGCGTACGACACCGATATGAGCATCACTTTTAATAAAATCATCTGATGTACGATCCAAAGCCACCTCGCCTGAACGGAAACCATATTTACCACCAATAGACAGTTTTTCTGTCAAATCATAAATACCATCAACGCTTAAGATACGGCTTTTTTGACGAGCTAGGCTATCAGTTCCACTAGATGAAATTTGTTCAGCAGGTGAGAGATCTTCGAAGTAAGTATACTTAACAAGCGCATTGAAACGATCATTATTCACTGGGCGATAGGCCGCGCCCAAAACACCTTCCATGTAATCCGCATCCAAGAAGTCAGATTCGTCACTTTCCGAAACCGCAAAGTTAAAGCGGCCAAGAAATTCCCAATCTTCATTGGCTTCGACAGAGGCCGTATTTCGCATCAACCAAGTTGTGCGGTCACGTTCAGTCCCCGCTAGAACACCGTCCTCGAAGCGAGCCTCAAGGTTGGAAGCTAGACGCAAGCCATCTCTCGCCAAACCAGCAGACAATGAGAATGCCGTACGATCGAACGTACCGTTAACATCGTCTTCAATCTGACCATTTTCAACATTAGC
The DNA here is from genome assembly GCA_938009235.1 of uncultured Caulobacterales bacterium. Classification (GTDB taxonomy): domain Bacteria; phylum Pseudomonadota; class Alphaproteobacteria; order Caulobacterales; family Maricaulaceae; genus Litorimonas. The sequence goes on along the minus strand of CALLIK010000013.1, from coordinate 21,369 downwards.
ACCGAAGCTCAAAGTCTCAGTTGGGTTGAATGTAAGACCATAAACATGTGTCAGTGAACTCTGGCTTTTACCGTAACCAATGCGCTCTTCACCATAGACGCTCAAACTATCGCTAAAGCGAGTTTTTGCGCCGAATGTTAATGTGCCCTGATTGGCTAATGACTGTGTTTGTGTCGAGAAACCCGTATCCGTACGGTCTGCCGATAAGGCGTACCCAAGATAATACTCTGAGTTATCGCTACGTTTAAACGTGGCCTGAGCATTAGCGCCTAAACCGCCATCACCTTCAGTCACTTCACCCGTAACCGACAAACGGTCATTCAGAGCAAACGTCCCGCCCAAACCATATCGGTTGTTCCGGCTACGACTTTGATCGCGATCTACAGTCGTTTGACCAAAGGCATAGACAGATGTTCTGTCACTTGGTCTATAGTCAATTTGACCAGAGACATCAGTACGAGATCCATCAACAGATGTGTTCAGGGCTGTGGCTACAATGTCGCGGTTATCATGACGGACACCCGCAGAGAGTGACACATATTCAGAAAAATCATGCTCTAGATCAGCATAGACAGCCTGACTTTTGCCTCTCAGCAAAGACTCAACCTCATCAAATTGAGCGTTCAGTCTCGTAGACTGGCTAAGATCAACCGATGCGCTTGCGCCCCAACGTTCAGAATCACCCGCCACAAGGCTGTTCGCCCCAGAGAAACCAGCATCTTGATGAGAGTAATACCCTCTCAATTGACCTTCGACACCAGAGATGTCGGAAAGATCAAGTGCGCCTTCGACGTGATAGGCTTCTGCCGAAACATTGGCTTCACCTTGCGTGTCCAAAGTCTCGAAGGTGAAACCACCATCCGTAGAATTTGATTGTCCAAAACCAGGTCCTTTAGTTTGTGCGACTTCAGCTTTGAGGTAAGTCCCAGCAGACGCTCTTAGTAAAGCATCAAAACCAAGAAGTTCTTGATCTGCTGTGCCCGTTTTCTCATTTTGAGCCGTTGCACCAACGCGAAGCACATTGCCTAACCACTGTGTTGCACGACCACCAAATGTATAGCCTCCGACATCGGAAAGACTTGGCGAATATTCGTAACGCACGACCAAGAAGGCCTCATTACCAGACAAACCACCATCGCGAACAATTTGACTATCATTCACTGTAGACTGCAAAGGGTCGGACAATAAGATACGACCTTGAATGTAATCTACTTCGTAGTCTTCTTGCGAGCTTAGGTTTCGAGTTTCGAGAACAAGTCCCGAGACTTTATCACGAATTTCAATCCGCAAACGCTCTGATCCGATTGAGAGATCTTGACGCTGTAAGAAATAGACAGAACCGCCTGTGCCTCGATATTCTTCACGTGCTGGAAGCGTGCCTGGGTCAGCTGCAAAAGCTGTAACTTGCGTTTTGCGTTCACCAAATGACGTGCTGCCTTTACTATTGAAATCCGCAATCCCGCCATAGAGGCCGCGGTCCAAATGGGCATACTCAGTCCCAGTAACTTGTGTCGCAAAGTTACCCCACATGATGTGGCTATCGTCTTTTTCTACCTTGAGGTAAAAACGTCCCTGTGTCGGAGCATCTTCGACTAAGGTACTGTCATCACCATAAACAGGGTAGAAACGATCTCCATCCAAACGGCGTAGAAGTTGACGTGGATCTTTGTCGTCTAAGTTTCTGAAGACATCTTGCAAACGATCTTCACCCGTATCAATCGCACCAGTGACAAGGTAATCCCCATTCACACGGCCTTTCATATACATAGCGCCGCGGCCATTTAGATAAACATCATCAAAGTCTTCATCGCTAGACGCCAAGAAATCAGCAGGGCCGTCGCTATTTTGACTTCCTAAAGTCAGATCACCGATGGCAACATAGAAGAAGTCGGTGCTGTCTAAGCGAATATCACGATCAAAAACAGTCCGCTGTCCGTTCTCACTCACAGCGACTTTAACGCGATGATCTCCAAACGGTAGAATATGTTGCACTGCAAATTGTCCCAAAGAATCGGTTGGAACAGATTGCCCAAGAACGGAAACTTGTCCTGTGCTTCCGACATCGCGGCCAAAGACCGTAACACTTCCACCTTTGACGCGAATGTTACGAATAGCTGTACGGTCAATTCCGTAACCGGCTAGTTTTTTACCATCAATAGTATCAACAATAGTCTCTTTCGAGATATCGTCGACGAGCGTGAGTAACTTCGCTTGAGTTTCATCAAAGTTACCCTCTGCATCATAGGCACGTACTACATAAATGAGATCGTCAGGCAGACCGCTATTCGCAGGCATAACCGCGACGCCATTTTGTACAGGCAAAATCAGAAGATGTTCGTCACGTACTGATTTATCAGCCGGGAAAATTCGAACTTCTGCACGTTCAATAAAGGCGCCGTAGTTCCAATACGTTTGGAACGAAACACTCTCTTGACGTGAGGCAACAACGTCACCTGTATTTGCGCTAACGTTCAGCTGAGGAATGGCATTAATGCCATCATATTTAATCTGAATTTTAGCATCGGATAGAGCTTTATCAGTTTTGCTAGCTTCGCTGACGTTTCCCCATGTAAAGTCAGATTGAGCTTGAGCGAAAGTACTCGCTGAAACCGCGGCGAGCGCGATTACTGAAACAGTTGTGAGGGCTTTAAGTGTGTTTGAATATTTAGTCATGGATCTACTCCTCCCCACCGGTCTTCGAGATATGTGCATCCCCGGACCAGATGGTCTTGCGTTCAATTTCTAAATCATAATCGCCTCCATGGACCTTCCACATGTCTTGGATTTGAGATCCAAGCTCATTGATACGGTCCTCACGTCCATTAGCAGACGCGTGATATGTCAGGCGTAATGTCGACTCTTGATCTTTTAGGCTTTCAATAAGGCTGCCAAGCTGGCTAGCAAACTCAGGCTTAAGGGTATTTGATGCCCCCTCAAAAGCTGCGTCAGTCACATCCAATTTTACAATGTTTTCTAGCGCTGTACCAAAGTTAGCCTTACTCATTTTACCACGGGTCAAACGCACAACACGTGGGTTTTCTGACGTCATATGGTACCCAGTTGGCAACGTTCGTTCGTCTAGTTTGAGAACGAAGTTAGAGCCGATCTGACCATTAGGTATTGCCGCGCAGGCAACATGGTAACGACCATGATTATCTGTCGTAATCAGCAAACCTTTGGCCGTTGCTAAACGAACCCCAGCCATTCCAGGTTCGTCTTGATCCTGATAGCCATCCTGGTTTTCATCATCGAAGACTTTACCGATAAGCTCGGCACAATCGAAGAGTGGATCAGGTGAAACCCGAACAACAGCTTCTGCACGTGGAGACACTTCTGCGCCAAGCGTGTCTCGGATGTAGGCTTGGTTCGTGTAAATACCGTCGCTAACGCCGGCACCAACAACTAACATCATGGTCCAAGTCTTGGTTTCTTCAGATGCAAAGTCATAATCGTTGAGTATTAGGTTGCGTCCAGAAACTTCTGGTTCAACGGCTACACCATCTAGACGTGACGTCTCTTCGACATATTTAAATCCTGGTGGAATAAAGTCGATTAGATCCAAATCAATACGCGGAAGATCATCCGTGTTCGTGACCGTAATTGTGTATGGTACAAGATCACCAAAGTTCACATCCTTACGCGGTGTTGATTTAACAACATTCATGTCACTCCGCACAAGCGTAATTGGGTCGAGTGGAATGTGGTTATTAATCACATCACGTGAACCCTGCCCTAGCGTGAAACCAAAGTAATGCGTTGTCGCATCACCTGCTTGTGGCGCAGTTGCAAGTGGAGACACCAAGAGTGGCCCAGTTCCTGCATCAGTAGAGAGGAAGCCCGGCTCAGAGCCGATAATCGTGGAGTTTGTATCAACATGAGACTCAGGAGCATCGAAAACAATGCTGTAATTTGTTTGAGCAAATGGACACGAAGCATCAGCGCCTGGGACGATGTCAAATCGATACATACCCATATTATCAGTCAACTGGTTTTGTTGTGATGGGTCAACAAAGCAATCTGAAGGTAAAGCATTACCGTTCACATCGACGAATGTTAGAAGGGTGTTTTCGACTGGCACGCGAGTGACTGCATCATAAACAACACCGGATGGATCAATCGGTAAGTTCTGATCAATGATAACGTCGCCACCATCTAACTGAACACCTTTGATCTGACCATAAAGCGTATTGTTATCTGGGTTACGGAAGACAACTGAGTATTCACCAATTGGTAAATCGCCCTGTTCGTAATATCCGTTTTCGTCCGTACTAATTGTTGAGACAATCCTGCCTTCAGCATCTAGAATTTCAACAATCCAACCCGCTAGAGGATGTTCACTGCCATCCTGAACACCATTGCTATTTTCATCGAGATAAACTGTACCACTCACACTCGCGACGCTTGGTTCAACACCAATTGTAGCCGTAGAGACTGCACAATTATCGGGGTTCAGAGTTTCGCAAATTTGATATTCGACCACATATGTTCCCACAGGCGTACCCGGAGCTACATCAAAAGATCCGTCTGCGTTAAAAATGATCCCTTCTGGAAGTGTATATCCTGGAGAGGAGGCGACGTTTGGAAGTGTAAGGTCTGGAGCAATGGTTACAGTGACTGTCTCAGAAGTAACAGCAACGCCATTTAGTGTATCACCAACAAGCACGTTGAGGACATTCTCAGCACCTTCTGAACTACTAATTCCAAAAATACTATCTGGAAGAGCTTCAATTGGCGCAGCTCCAACAACAATCTCTTCAGTAATCGTTGCGCAGTTCGTTGGGTTCAAGACTTCACAGACCGTATACTCAACCGTGTAAGTCCCCGCTGGAGTATCAGCTGCAACCGTAATAACGCCTGTGTCAGGATCAAAGCTTAGAGCCGTACTTGGGTTACCATCTTCGTCCAAAATAGCGCCGCCCGTTAGGGTCACATCATCAGGATTAATAGGCTCGCCATTTAACGTTTGGCCCTCAAGAACTGAAGGAGTTTCACCACCATCCGTTCCGTTGATCGCATCATAAACAGTTGGCGTAGTCGACGCTTCAATTGGCGCAGCCTCAACTGTAACCGTCTCTGTAGACGTAACACAATTCGTTGGGTTCAAGTCTTCACAGACTGTGTACTCAACCGTGTAAGTCCCCGCTGGAGTGCCAGCTGCAACAGTGATAAGACCAGTGTCTGGATCAAGCGTGACGCCTGTAACTGGATTACCATCCGCATCAAGAATGTCGCCAACCGTTAGCGTGACATCATCAGGATCTACAGCAACGCCGTTCAACATATCAGAGGTCAGAACAGACCCTGTTACGCCGCCGTCTGTACCATTGATGGCGGGGAAGACTTCTGGTGCACCCGCTTCAATTGGCGCAGATTCGACAACAATCTCTTCAGTAATCGTTGCGCAGTTCGTTGGGTTCAAGACTTCACAAATTGTATATTCAACTGTGTAGGTTCCGGCTGCTGTGCCAGGCGCTACAGTGATGAGGCCAGTTGCTGGGTCCAAAGTAAGCTCTGGATCAGAGGTGCCGACAGTCAATGTGACGTCAGCTGGGTCAACAGCAACGCCGTTCAACATATCGGAGGCAAGAACAGATGTCGTTACACCGCCGTCCGTACCGTTGATGGCTGGGAAGACTTCCGCCGTCGCTGAAATTGGGCTCGCGATTGCAACAGTTTCAGTCGCAGTAATGTTGCTTGGTAAGGTCCCAAATGCTGGTGTACCTGTGACCGTTGCCACGTTCGTCAAATCAGCATGAGCCGTCATTGGGAGCATTACCGCGATGGGTATCAAGCATATAGATGATAACGCATTTTTTTTGTAAGACGCGAAACGCGAAACTTGTTTTGATTGTAGTAAAATTGACATTATGGAGTCTCCACGTCTGTTTGCGTGATGGTGTAAGTACCTGTGAATGTGAGTGTATCGCCTGGCGCCAAAACGTCAGAGGCGCCAAGTACGGCCACCTCTCTCGTTTCACCCGTTAGCGCGGCGTCAGTTAAGTTTGGTCCGTCAAAAACGATCTTCGCATAAGCAGTTGGCGTCGTTGATAAAGCAACTCCAATCACCGTAAGAGACATACAAACTTGCGAGAATACGTTTTTGTTATTGCTTGTAGTGGAGTTCAATTTCATTGAGCCAACTCGATCAAACAAAGCCGTTAAGCCCGTTGAAATCATCGAATCTTGTGCAAGTGCGTTCTTGCTGTCTGTCGAAGGTATTTCACCTTCATACACTCGTTCTCGTTCGCCCATCTCTAGACTCCATTCAAACCAACCTGCTGCAAAATGGCAGCAGGGCATTTCATGGTGAATTAAAGAGAAACAGACACTGGTAATCGCTACCCCTAGCGAAGTGTATTCGTCGTCATTCTTTTGCCTGTAAGGTTGTATTCAACTCCTACAGACATCACCATTGCCCTGGCGACCTTTTAGGAAAACAACTATAAGTACTCATGAAGAAACGTAGTTAAATTGCATTAATTACATAATGTTTTAAAATGGCACTGAATAGTTCATCTAACCTTCGAAAGGAATTAAAGAGAGTTAAGAATTAATTCAGTCGAAAAAAATTACACTTCCGAATAAAAACATCCACGCAAACAGAAGGAAATGCTCACTGTTTCCAAATCTGAAGTGTTAACAGCAGATACGCAAAAGAAGTGCAAAGGCGGCGTATAGAATCATTTTTGCGGATTGAGACGAATTACAAGACACTTTTATTTTTATCATTTACGGTCACACAATTAGATAAGCCTATCGTGACAAGTTTCAACGTAGCTGGCTTTGCCCTATGCTTGGGCATCCATAGGCATTGCCCCGCCATGCCCTACGGGTTAGGTCAGGTGCATGAATATTCAGCCCACGACTCTGCCGGATGTGTTTCTTATCACGCCAAAGCGTTTCTCAGACGCGCGTGGGTATTTCATGGAAACATTCAGGCAAGACCTCTTCCAAGATCAGACAGGAGCAGTTGTAGACTTTGTGCAGGAGAACCAATCTCTTTCGGCCAAAGCCAACACGATACGCGGGCTACATTATCAATCCCCACCCCATGCTCAGGGTAAGCTCGTTAGATGTTTGCAGGGCGGCATTTTAGATATCGCTGTGGATGTGCGAAAAAACTCTCCACATTACGGTAAGGCCATTGCTGTGGAGCTCACGGCAGACAATGACAAACAGCTTTGGGTGCCTGCAGGGTTCCTTCACGGGTTCCGCACACTAACGGAAAACACACTGGTAAGCTACAAGTGCACCTCTACTTATTCACATGCACATGAAGGTACAGTTTCATGGAATGATCCAGAGTTGAATATCGATTGGGGCACAGATAGCGCTAGTGAAATATCGGAACGCGACGCCAATGCCATGACTTTTTCCGATTTCAAAACGCCGTTTAAATTCGAGTCAAAAGCATGAAGCTTCTGGTGACAGGAGGGGCGGGTTTTATAGGCTCTGCCGTCGTAAGGCGGGCCTTAGCGGACGGCCATTCTGTCGTGAATGTTGACTGCCTAACCTATGCGGCTAATCTCGCGTCTTTACAGACCGTGAAAGCCAATCCGAACTATATTTTCGAACAGCACAACATTTGCGATGCTGAAGCTATTGAGGCCATTTTCGCAAAACATCAGCCAGACGCGGTTCTGCATCTTGCGGCGGAAAGCCATGTCGATAGATCAATTGACGGTCCGGAAGACTTTATCTCAACGAATATATTAGGAACTTTCAATCTGCTCCGTGTGTCTCGACGTTATTATGAAACGCTTCCAGACGAAAAACGCGCTCAATTTCGCTTTCATCACGTCAGTACAGATGAAGTGTATGGTGATCTTGAAGTAGATGACCCTGCCTTTCATGAGACAACTCGATACAATCCCTCATCACCATATTCCGCATCGAAGGCAGCGTCCGACCATCTTGTTCGGGCATGGGGACGCACCTATGGCCTACCGATAATCATCACGAATTGTTCGAACAATTACGGACCTTATCAATTTCCAGAAAAGCTCATTCCTGTCGTTATACTCAAGGCCCTGCATCGCCAGTCAATTCCCGTTTACGGCACAGGTGAAAACATCCGAGACTGGCTCTATGTCGAAGATCATGCCGACGCATTGTTGACAGTTTTACAAGGCGGGAAAATAGGCGACACCTATAATATTGGCGGTGAGAACGAACGTACGAATTTAGACATCGTTCGAACGATTTGTTCGATCATGGACAAAACCGTTGAAGATGGCTTTACTCACGCATCCCTGATCAAATTCGTCGACGACCGTCCCGGTCATGACAATCGATACGCAATAAATGCTGAAAAGATTGAAACCGAACTGGGTTGGACGCCCTCTATTTCATTCGACACAGGGTTTGAACAAACCGTCCAATGGTATCTCGCGAATGCAGATTGGTGGCGTCCATTGGTAGATGCCAATCAATTTGGGCATCGCATTGGCTTGAAAGCAAAAACATGAGTTTACGATTAGCTGTCATTGGTAAAACTGGGCAACTTGCGCGCTCACTGCTGCGTGAGGGTGAAAACCTAGGCCATCAAATCATCGCATTGGACCGAGACGCCTTAGACCTCACATCCGCACCCAATAATATTATGGCTGCGATCTCAGCCCTCCCATCAGGCCTAGATGGCCTTATCCTCGCAGCCGCATATACGGATGTCGATGGAGCAGAATCTAATCCCGATATGGCCTATGCCGTGAACAGCACAGCGCCCGCCGCTATCGCGCGCGCTTGCGCAAAGCATGACATTCCTATGATCCACATTTCAACAGATTATGTTTTCGATGGCGAAGAGGACCAACCCTACGGCCCCGATGCAGATACCGATCCACTGGGCGTTTACGGCGCATCAAAGCTAGATGGAGAACTTGCCGTCATAAGCTCTGGGGCTCGCGCCCTTATTCTACGAACATCATGGGTTTTTGATGGTGTCAGCAAGAACTTCCTTACGACGATGTTGAAGTTGTCTGAAACCAAAGACGAAATTTCTGTTGTCGATGATCAGATTGGACGTCCGACCTATGCAGGGCATTTGGCGCTTGCTGTTTTAAAGGCGGCTGAAGGCCTGTCAGAAGAAGCTGAGATAGAAACTGGCGTGTACCACATCTCAGGCAGCGGTGAAGAAATCAGTTGGGCAGGATTCGCAAAAGCTATATTTAAGGCGACGGACGCAGACATCCTTGTCGATGAAATTCCAACATCAGATTATCCAACAGCTGCAGAGAGACCTGCCTATTCTGTTTTAAATACCGATAGTTTTGAACGTACCTTCCGTCATCCCTTACCAGAATGGCAAGCTGGGTTACGCGCCGCCTTAGACGAACGCGACGAAGACGCCTAAAATATGTTCTGTCACTTCATTCTAACATTCATAAAATGAAATTTGTTTGGCGCACATGTATTGTTTTGAGCCTGACGGGTTGCGGGGCAGTTCAGACTGACCTTCCAAATGACTCTATCGTCAGCACAACACTTTGCGCCGATACATATTTACTCGCAATGCCCGACCTCGAACCTCGACTTAAAGCCCTGTCATGGCAATCACGGTCTTCCCTCTCCCGCACGGACACACATTTGCAAACTCTGCCTCAGGTAGATGAAGACCCAGAACGCCTCTTACGTTGGAAAGGAGCCACCATTATATCGAGCGCGGGCATTGAGGGAGATATAAACCTCATATGGGGAGAAGACTTCGACACAGTTTGGAAGAACTTCGCGGTGCTCTCTAATACACTTAATGTTGTAGACCCGTCTCTGGCCCTACAGGCCAAATTAGACGCTCTCCCGCAACCCGCAACGACCCCACGCTTACTCTATCTAGACCGCTCAGGTGCCACAGCGGGAACGGGAACATTTATCGATGCGGTGTTTCGTGCCGTAGGGGCCAAAAACATTATCACGACCGCCGGTTGGCATTCGCCAGACACTGAAAATTTGATAGGCCTCCACCCAGATGTGATCGTCACCAGCTTTATGGGGTCAAATTATACGAGCGTGAATGATAAAGCCGTTAGGCACACGGCCTTGGCTGAGAAAATTTCTACGACACCAAAAATTAACATCCACGGCGGGCTTTGGCCCTGCGCAGGTCCAGGCCTCGTTAAAGCTGCCAGTCAATTATCTCAAGAATTGGCAAAGCTATGAGTCAAAAATTGTGGTGTTTCAGTCTAAGCATGGTCTGCATAGCGGTAATGCTCATGAGCATTATGGTCGGGACAACGCCTATAACCCTGTCCGAAAGTTTAGCTGGACTTGCAGGGCAATCCTCAAACGACATTAACACCATCATCCAAGACATCCGTGTCCCACGCGCTGTACTCGCAGCATGTGTTGGTGCAGGTCTCGGAGCTTCAGGCGCTGCCTTGCAAGGCTTCACACGCAACCCCCTTGCCGCACCTGGATTACTTGGGTTTTCCGCTTGCGCAGCGTTAGGTGCTGTCATTGCTCTTTATTTGAATACTCCAACATTCATCACCCCTGCTGCGATTGCATTCGCCTTTGGGGGTGCCGTCGCCATGACGATGTTCTCTCGCCACAAACCCGGCGCCTCTGGCCTTGTTTTGGCAGGTATAGGTATCGGCGCTCTAGCGACGGCCCTGACAGGCCTGCTCATGAATTTCGCACCAAATCCATGGGCCTTATCCGAACTGGTTTACTGGCTAATGGGGTCATTAAAACATGCAGACCTCGCTGACGTTAAAGTCGCGGTGCCTCTGACAGCCATAGGCGTTGGATTACTCTGTCTCTCAGGTCCAGCCTTACGCGTATTAGGTTTGGGTGAAGAGACGGCCAGAAGCCTCGGCATCTCAGTCTCAAACACGCAACTCCTTATCGTCATAGGTTGCGCGCTTTGTATAGGGTCAGGCGTAGCGGTTGCTGGCGCGATAGGGTTTGTGGGTCTCTTCATTCCTCATATTTTACGTTTCGTTGCTGGACCAGATGAAGCGTGGCTTATCCCGCTCTCAGCCTTAGGTGGCGCAAGCTTTCTTGTGCTCATTGATATGCTCATCAGGATAACATCAGGACCCGGAACGCCGCTCTATCTCGGGATTGCGACGTCTTTGATTGGCGTCCCTTTCTTTCTCTGGTTAGCGTGGCGACAAACATGATCACGTTCAATAATATATCCGTCCAATTAGGCACCAAGAAAGCCGTCAATAACGTCTCTGCAACAGCTAAGTCTGGTGAACTGATTGCTTTGGTCGGCCCGAATGGATCAGGAAAATCGAGCCTCATCAAAGCCATTTCCGCATTGATCCCACACACAGGATCTACAAACCTGCCTCAGAACCGCCGCGCCCGCTCGAAACAATTGGCCTATCTTGCGCAAAATGTAACCGCGCCTCGCCACCATCTCGTCCGCGATATCGTGGCATTAGGTAGAACCCCACATATTGGAAGTCTCTCTCAATTGAGCAAAACCGATGTCACCAAAGTTGAAGCGGCTATGCAAGCCTGCGGGATACTAGATTTCTCTAACCGTATTTTTGGTGAGCTGTCTGGCGGTGAGCAGACGCGGGTACATCTGGCTCGAACGCTGGCAACAGAGGCAGCTCTTTTGCTCGCAGATGAACCCATCACAGCCCTCGACCCTTATTACCAACTCTCTGTCATGGGCATTTTGAGACGGACTGCCGACCAAGGCACAACGATCATTGCCGCCTTACATGATCTTTCGATGGCCAAAAAATTCTGTGACCAAGTTTGGGTCATGAATAAAGGTGACTTAGTTGCACAGGGAACGCCAAATGAAACGCTCACGCCAGAAGTACTCCGCGACGTTTTTCGGATTACGCCTGGCGGGGAAATCGCGCGTTAAGACTTAACATTCAGCACACGAATTTGTGTGAGACAGGGCTTTTAGAAGTCCCTAAGACACCATCATGACCATTCTAATCGATCCTAAAAAATTCCAAGATCCAAAGTTGACGGCTAAAGGAGAAAAACGCGCGCAAGTGTTTTTCAAAACCCTCGACACGCTTTGGTTCAATACTGGCTCCCAATGCAACATTGAATGCGCGAATTGTTATATCGCAAGCTCACCCACCGCTGATCATTTTATTTATCTGACCCCTGAGGACATGGCGCCCTATTTGGATGAAATCGATGAAATGGGTCACGGCAAGATAGAAATCGCCTTTACGGGCGGTGAGCCTTACCTGAACCCGAATATCATTCGCCTGTCAGAAATGGCGCTTGAACGTGGTCACACTTTGTTGGTTCTAACCAATGCTATGAAGCCAATGATGCGCCCGCGCCTTCAGGCTGGCTTACTGGACCTGCACGCAAGGTTCCCCAATAAAATGACGCTACGTGTCAGCCTCGATCACTTCACGCCAGAGGGGCATGATCAAGAACGCGGAAACGGGAGTTTTGACATTGCCGTTACAGGCATGAACTGGCTGACTGAGCATGGCTTTACAACCAACATCGCAGGGCGCGCCATGTTTTCAGAAAACGACGCACAAGCCCGCCTAGGTTACGGCGAGTTGATTGCACGTCATGGCTGGAAAATTGCAGAGAATAATCTTGCAGAGTTGCTCTTGTTTCCAGAAATGGACGAAGAGATAGATGTCCCTGAAATCACAGTGGCTTGCTGGAGTATACTCGACGTCCACCCTGATACCATGATGTGTTCTACATCGCGCATGGTCGTCAGGCGAAAAGGCGAGTCTCGCCCCGTCGTCTTGGCTTGCACATTATTATGGGATGACCCGCAGTTTCAAACGGGCGAAACCCTCAAGGAAGCCTTGGGCCCTGTCGCCCTCAACCATCCTCATTGTTCGAAATTTTGCGTATTAGGCGGAGCCAGCTGCTCCGCCTAATAGTTACTTCGCCATATATTCCGATGGGCCGTTAACCTCGGTTAGGAATTTATCGACTCCGATAAAGAAGGCTTCACGGTTTTTCTGACGTGACAAATAATGATCTTCGTCCTCGAATGCCATGACCGTCGTCTTTACGCCCGCTTCCTTCAATGACCTTTTCATACGCGTAAACTGATAAAATTGAACATTTTCATCTTGATCACCATGCGCAATAAAAACTGGGACTTTAATATCATTGGCAACATGCACAGGCGAGTTCGCTTTACGCACATCTGCATTTTTCATCGCATCGCCAAAAAACGACTTCCCAGCCTTCTTCCCACCATGATATTTTTTGAAATCACGTTCGGCACCATCAATGTCAGTCAAAGCGGCCATGGCGATGACACAATCATAGAGGCCATCTGTATCTTTTGCTGCCCCCATAAGCGCCGCATAGCCACCATAGGACCAGCCAGCAATGCAAGTACGGTCAGGGTCAGCGTAACCTTTGCGGAGTAAATACCGCGTCGCGTCTTCAACATCTTCTTGCATGACAAGCCAATTATTTCGGCCTGCGTCTTTAAATGACTTCCCATACCCTTCTGATCCACGAAAATTCATCTGCATGACGCCATAGCCCCGCGTCGCAAAAAACTGAGCGAAATAGTCAAAGCGTTTTTCGTCACGGCCGTAGGGCCCACCATGTGGCAGGACAATGAAAGGAAGATTTTTAAGTTGAGATGTCTGCGTAATTGTTGGTGGTAAGGTTATAAATGCAGGAATTTTTTGCCCGTCCCGCGCGTTGTATTTAATAGAGACAACGTCACCCATATCGTCAGACATCAAATTACTGTAATTATCTCGCAGAGTAGAGGCTTTCTCATCTCCTCGACTATAAAGGTACAATCCACCAGGGTCATAAGGCGCAGACAAACGCACAATCATTGTATCTCCATCATTTGTTTGATCGACATATTCGACTGAATAACCCTCAAACTTGGCTCGCAACTGTGTAAGTAAAGTCCCGTACTCCCCCAGAAGTTCGGTCTCTTCCTTATCCGCAATGTACTTCGCGCCAATAATGGTTTCACCATCAGTACTGATAACAACACCAGACGCATCATAGTCGTCATTATGAAACAGTTTCCGCGTGATCCGTTTTTGGCTCAAATCATAGATATACAAACCTAAAGTATCGCGATTATTATAATCACCTACAATCAACTCTGTACCATTTTTTAAAATATTAAAAATCGACGTATTAAAATCTAGTCCCGGGTATTTTTCATGGCTTTCCCACTTCTCTGTCTTAGGATCAAAAATCCGCATAACTTCATCACCATTATCAAGTCGTCCCTGACCGACACGCGGAACCCCATTAGTATCTGCGATCCAATGCTGAACTCCTGTACGACTATTCAAAACAAGTTTTGACTTACCCGTTATGACGTTGACCTTATATATGCTTGGATAGATATTAGATCCACTTTTCGAAAACTCCATCAAGATATGATCAGGGTCATCCTCTAACCAATCCACAACCAGATCATTGAATTGACGGAAAGTGTTCGACTTTAACATCAGTCTAGGTTGTTTATCGCTCAGTGAATCGGTAAAAAGTTGAGTAACCGTATAAGGAAGGTTTGTGTTGCGATTAGATTCGCTTTTCGCAATCGAAACCACATAACGTTCATTATTGACCCATTTCACATAACGAGGGCGCCAATCTTCCCCAAGTGAAACCGTTTCCATTTTAGAGCCGTCGCTATCGATTTGGCGCGTTAAAACGTAATAAGTTCCTTCAACATTAATGATTGTGGCCAACTGCTTGCCATCAGGGGACAAATCCGCATCGAAGGCCACTGGCAATTCACCAAAGGCTTTAGCCGGAGGCGCGGCGTGAGCTGTTACAGCTAAGGTGAAGCAGCCTCCAAAACCTAAAATTCCAGCTAAAAGAAAAGATCCCAACTTCGTCATTTTACATCACTCTCATTAATGGAGTTTTTGTTTTAAATATATGAAACAATATGGCTATTTCGCCATATATTCCGACGGTCCATTAACCTCGGTGAGGAATTTATCGACCCCGATGAAAAAGGCTTCACGGTTTTTTTGGCGAGACAAATAATGATCTTCGTCCTTGAACGCCATGGCCGTGGTTTTCACGCCTGCTTTTTTCAACGACTTTTTCATACGCGTAAATTGGTCAAATTGAACATTCACGTCCAAATCACCATGCGCCATAAAAACGGGAACTTTGATATCATCGGCCACATGCACAGGGGAGTTTGCCTTACGCACAGCCCCATCTTTCATCGCATCGCCAAAAAATGTCTTCGCCGCTCGTTTTCTGTTTCGGTATCTTAGCATATCTCGTTTGGCATCATTGATGTCAGTCAAAGCCGCCATAGTGATCACGCAATCATACAGCCCATCCGTATCTTTTGCGGCCCCCATAAGCGCCGCATAGCCACCATAGGACCAGCCCGCAATGCATGTGCGATCAGGGTCGGCATAACCTTTGCGGAGTAGATACCGCGTCGCATCCTCGACATCTTCTTGCATAACAAGCCAATTGTCTCGACCTGCCTGTTCAAATGCTTTTCCATATCCCTCTGACCCACGGAAATTCATCTGCATGACGCCATAACCACGTGTCGCAAAAAACTGCGCGAAATAGTCAAAGCGTTTTTCGTCACGACCATATGGCCCGCCATGTGGGAGCACAATGAAGGGTATGTTTTTAAGTTGAGCAGTCTGCGTAACTGTCCGCGGCAATGTTATAAATGCAGGGATCTTCTGCCCATCACGCGCGTTGTATTTAATAGATATTACATCGCCCATATCGTCAGCCGCCAAATCACTGTAATTATCTTGAAGGGCAGATGGCTGATCATCCCCTCGACTGTAAAGGTACAGTCCCCCAGGTTCATAAGGCGCGGATAATCGTACAATCATTGTACGTCCATCACTTGTCTGAGCGACATAACTTACTGAATGGCCCTTAAACTTAGAGCGCAGTTGTGAGAGTAAAGTTCCATACTCCCCCAGAAGTTCAGTTTCTTCCTTATCCGCAATGTACTTCGCCCCAATAACGGTTTCACCATCCGCACTGATAACAACGCCAGACGCATCATAGTCGTCATTATGGAAAAGTGTCCGCGTGATACGTTTCTGAGTTAAGTCGTAAATATACAAACCTAAGGTATCGCGATTATTATAATCGCCAATAATCAACTCTGTACCATCTTTTATAACGCGGAAAATAGTCGTATCGAGTTCAAGGCCAGGGTAACTTTCCTGACTCTCCCATTTTTCTTTCGTAGGATTAAAAACGCGCATCCGTTTTCCAGATAAATCAGTATCACCATAACCAATGCGGGGAACACCATTTTCATCCGTGATCCAATGCTCAATCCCCTCACGCGCCTTTAAAACGTTTACTGATCTACCTGTTGCGACGTTCACTTTATATATGCTGGGAAACGGATCGAACTCTGCCTTGGAATATTCCATCAAAATATGCTCTGGATCTTCCTCTAACCAATCCACAACACGGTCGTTGTACTGACGAAAAATATCAGACTTCAGCATAATTTTGGCTTTTTTATCACCTAGAGATTTAGTAAAAAGGTGAGTGACCGTAAAAGGTAAGCCACGATAAGATGCGCTCTTTCTCACTGAAACAACATACCGTTCATTGTTAATCCACTTCACATATTTGGGGTTCAAATCCTTCCCTAGTGAAATAGTATCCATATCGACTGTGTTGCCAGACGTTGGCCGCGCAACAACATAATACGTCCCTTTAACATTGACAATTATAGCCAAATGTTTGCCATCAGGAGATAGATCCGCATCATAGGCCACAGGCAATTCACCAAAGGCTTTAGCAGGCGGAGCTGCATGCGCTGTAACAGTTGACGTTAAGCAGCCGCCCAAACCTAAAATGCCAGCTAAAAGAAAAGATCCAAATTTCATCATTATCTGCGTTCCCTGAAGCACGTCCCTATTTACAACTTTAGGGGCTGCTCACAAAGTTGCAAGCGTTAGAGATGCAATTAATCTAAGATGTAAAGTGTTTTGACAACCTTAAACCCTGTCTTTGGTAGTGACTCCCTTGCGCGCCGTATAGCTGATCGGGTTTTTCAGACATGGGCTCAAAAACAAGCTTTGCGACGGGTTGACCGTGACGGAGTAAAAACGGGACATCGCGGCCTCGGACCTCAAGAACGGCGCGACTGCCCTCACCGCCTGCTTCGGATACGCCAAACCCAGGGTCGAAGAACCCTGCGTAATGGGCACGAAATTCGCCAATTTCTGGCGCAATTGGTGCCATCTCAGCGGCTTGCTCGACTGGAATTTCAACGGCCTCTCGGCTCGCTAAAATATAAAACTCTTCTGGGTCCAGAACCAATGTGCCATTTGGCGCTCGCAATGGCTCCCAATAATCAGAGGCCTGATGCGCCTTAAGTCCGCGTAGATCGACAAGACCAGAATGACGCTTGGCGCGATATCCAATCACGGATCCGACGCCCTCACCTTTTAAATCAATGCTGACATGTTGCGTCTCGAGCGGGCGATGTTCGCCGCGGCGAAACCTAATTTGGCCCAAGCGATCACCCGGCCGGACTAAGATTGGGAATGTGCGCGGGGCGACTTCCATATAGAGTGGACCGCTATATCCCGCTGGGATCGTATCAAATTTCTCGCCGCCATCACAAATCACGCGCGTGAAAACATCGAGGCGTCCCGTCGAACTTTTCGGATTAGCAAGACCGACAATATCTGATGGCAGGTTTAAGCTCTCACGAAGCGGGATCAAATAGACGCAACCTGTCTCAAGCACTGCGCCGCCTGTGAGATCAACTTCGTGCATAACGATATTTTTGACAGCATTTGCAACCGTGTCTTCAAGTCCCGGTAGAAAACTCGCGCGCATACGCAGCGCCTTATTCCCCAAGCAGAGATCGAGACTGGCAGGTTGTAAGGACGGCGGGTGATCCGCATCGTCCAGAAGGCCAGAAATGTGACCTTTGGCGACCAATCGCGCAATATCTTGTCGTGGTAATATCCCTTGTGTCATGGCCGCAAGCTATCACTCCAAACGTCCCGCGCAACGCTTTCTCGCAAAAACATGTTCATGGTTTTCGCTGCGTTTAGCAGACAAATTCACTGAGTAAGGCACTTGCGAGTCTCCCAAAGCTTCGTCAGGGTCACATTGAGAGAGTGACAGGTTTAGCCAAATTGACTTAACTTGAACATCTGGGAAACGGAGCCGGCGTGGGCGACAGACAAAACAGCAAGAACCAAAACACGGCGCCGAACGCGCCTTTGACTCAATATGAGCAACGTACAGACGACGTCGTTATTCGCGTTGAACCCGAATTTCTGGCTGAACAATCCAACCCCTCAGACTCACGTTTTATCTGGGCCTATACCGTCGAAATCGACAATCAGAGCCAACAAGACCTGACCGTTATGGAACGGTTCTGGCAGATCGCGGATAGTCGCGGCCAAGTCCAAGAAGTCCGCGGAGCTGGCGTTGTGGGCGAGACACCCATTGTACGCTCTGGCGAAACATTCCGCTATACATCTGGTGCGCCTCTGACGGCTCCATCTGGCATGATGCGAGGCTCATATACTGTGACGGATGAAAAGGGCGACAGCTTTGACATCATTGTTCCGACATTCTTGTTGGACAGCCCACATGATGGGCACCGCCTAAATTAAACCCTCAAATTTTTGCGCGATCCTTTGTGTATCTCGCCATAATACGTTGATACCGAATAGGCATCAGGCGCTGTAGGACACTCGCAATCTTCGCGTCTTTCCCGATTAAAATGCGTTTCTTACGCTTGGCTGTTCCGTCCAAAATTGTTCTCACGGCTGCATCCACAGGCGTAATCGCCAAGTCATCAAAATCCGAATCTAAGACGCCTTTGTTTACACCCTCAGGCAGAAAATCGACAACGCCGTTGCGCGCTACATTTGTTTTGACCCCGCCAGGGTGAACACAGCAAACGCCGACACCTGTGCCTGCATCTTCCATCTCTAGGGCAAGTGTTTCCGTGAACCCGCGTACGCCAAATTTCGATGCGCAATAATGCGCCTGTCCGCTATAGGCGATCAAACCGAATAGGGACGAGATGTTGGTGACGACACCTTTGGTTTCAAGTAATTGCGGCAAAAAGACTTTGGTCATCCGAATAACGCCCCAAAAGTTGACGTCCATAACCTGCTCCATGCTTTCCAGCGGCGTATTCATGACGTCACCAAAGCGTGTCATGCCCGCATTATTGAAGACATAATCCGCAGGCCCAAGGGCCGCCTCTACTTTCGCAGGGTAATCCAGAACCGCTTGTTTGTCTGATACGTCCATAACGTCGACTAAAATACGGTTCCCCGCGCTCACCATTTTTCGTGTTTCATCTAAGCCCTCCGCATCAATATCGGAGATCGCAAGAACAGCGCCCTGCTCTGCTAATTGGCGCGCAAGTTCGCGGCCCATGCCTGAGGCTGCGCCTGTGATAACGCAGACTTTGTCTTTGAAAGTGCTCATGCTGAAGCTTGCTGTTTCGTTGACGTGAACTCCAAACCCTCATGCTCCAAAGCGGACTTCATGAGGACCTCTTTGTCGAACTTATAGTCCTGACGGTTTTGCCAAGGATCGCGGTCCCCTTGCTTTGGTAATTGATCAGCGACGCGTGTGATATAGCCTGCCTCGAAATCAATCCATTGGCGCGGCACCAAATCCGCTGGCGCACGCGGCGTCACTGCATCTAAATCGTGCTCGTCCATATAGTTCATCAGGCGACAGCCAAAACGCGAGATCAAATCTGCCCGCAACGTCCAACTGGCATTCGTATATCCAAAGATCGAAACCATATTCGGCAGGTCAGAGAACATGAGGCCGTGATAGCCAAATTTATCGCCCATATGTTGCGGAACCCCATCAATGGAAATATCTGTTTCACCTGCGACCACGACATTCAAACCTGTCGCTGTGACAATTAAATCAGCCTCCAACACCTTGCCTGATTTCAGTAAAATTCCCTCTGGTACGAAGCGATCAATATGGTCGGTCACTACGCTCGCGTCGCCCGCTTTCATGGATTTAAATAGGTCTGAATTTGGCACCAGACACAATCGTTGATCCCACGGATTATAGGTCGGCGTAAAATGCGTCTCGACATCGAAGTTTTCGCCCAGTTCTTTGCGGATGAGCTTCAGTAAATAATCACCCATTTTCTTCGGGTTCTTCTGCGCCATATTATAGACATAGCGCGTATAAATAATATTCTTGGCCCGCGTTAACTTGTAGGCTGTTTTCTCTGGCAATATTTTGCGCAAGACATCAGCAATTTTATCCACGTCTGGCCGCGACGCTATCCATGTCGGACTGCGTTGCAACATCGTCACATGGTCTGCTGTGTCCGCCAAAGACGGCACGAGCGTAACCGCCGTGGCACCCGACCCAATCACGACGATTTTTTTACCTGCCGTAGCGTAACCTTCAGGCCAATGTTGCGGATGAATAATGTCGCCTTTGAAATCCTCTCGCCCTTCAAAATGCGGCGTATAACCTTCATCATATTTGTAATATCCTGCCGCCGAGATAATGAAATTCGCGGTGAGGTTCGATGTTTTGCCCGCTGCATCCGCATAGGTGACGACCCAATGCGCATGGGCCGCTTTCCAATCCACAGAGACAACTTTTGCGCTGTAACGGATATGGTCTTGAATACCATATTCAGCGGCGGTCTCTTTGATGTATTTTAAAATCGCAGGACCATCGGCGATGGCTTTGCCGTCTGTCCACGGTTTGAAATCATAGCCCAGCGTGTGCATATCGGAATCAGATCGAATGCCGGGGTAGCGGAACAAATCCCATGTACCGCCTATCCGCTCGCGCGCTTCAAGGATCACAAAACTGCGGTTCGGGCAGTCGCAACTGTGATGCACCGCCGCGCCAATGCCCGACAATCCAGCACCTACAATCAAAGTATCAAAATGTTCGCTCATACTTATGTCTAAGCAGAGCTTTGGGAAATGTCAGTGATCAAATTCAAAGACACGCGCATGCGGAAACGCTTGCAGCCCATCTAGTGACTGCTTAATTCGCGCCTATCAAAGGATAACGCGGGTTGGGTTGGTCGGCGGCAACCCGCCAATAAAGATGGGACAGCCCGCGTGGTTGATACTCGCGACGGAGTACCGAATAGAAAAGTTTGTTTTACGCAGGTATCATTGAACTGACTTGCTAGGCCAATCCACCACGCGGCAGCGGTTGTTGATGAAGCGGCCCATCTGTCCCTACAGTTTGGCCATTAGACCTAGTTCGTGCAATTTTTGGAAACAAAAAATGCACCTGTCGGCTCTCACTTCAAAAGGCCCGGCACACACCACGCTCTCACACGCAGTCGCTCAACCCCACCGTCCTTCGATACGGCAGGTGAGCTCCTACCTGTCCCGTGTCCGAAAGAACCCGTCCACTATGTCATAGGTTTTCATACCGTGGACGCATCTCTGTGGTTTTGTTGTAAGG
>CALLIK010000012.1 GCA_938009235.1 uncultured Caulobacterales bacterium | reverse complement strand
TAGCCAAGCCAAGTTGAATGCGGTAGCAAGATCCCTTAACGAGCGTCCCAGAAAGACCCTCGAATATGAAACACCGGCCGAGCGATTTGGCCAATGTGTTGCGATGACCGATTGAAACCGCAGGCGTTTTAAGCCGCTCACTTAATGCCCGCTAAGTCACCAAGTTGGACATAAAACAGGCCACAAAACCTGACAAAAAAAGCCACGCTCCGAGGAACGCGGCTTTTTTATTCAACATTGAGACACCCGAAACCTTACGGTTTCGGCGCTTCACTGAAATCAATCCACTGGATTGATTTCGGGCGTTACGCGTCCTCTTTAGGCTTTGGTGCTTTTGTGCCTTTGCCCTTGGCTTTGCCTTTAGCAGGTGGAACTATTTTGAAGGTTAGGTTTTCTTTCTTCTTGTCTACGCCAACTTTGACCAATCCACCCGTTTTCAATTTCCCGAACAGGATTTCATCGGCCAATGGCTTTTTGATATATTCCTGAATGGTGCGGCCCAATGGACGCGCGCCGTAGCGTTTGTCGTAGCCTTCTGTCGCGAGCCAAAGATTAGCCCCTTTAGACAATTCAAATTCAATCTTACGATCCGCAAGCTGTGCTTCGAGTTGAATCACGAACTTATCGACAACCTTAGAAATATCCTCAGGCGTCAAAGCTGCGAAGGAGACGATGGCGTCCAAACGGTTGCGGAATTCTGGCGTGAAGCGGCGTTTAATTGCGCCCTCTTGTTCGTCAGATTTCAAACCACGTCCAAATCCGATTTCAGCTTTCGCCGCATCCGCTGCGCCCGCATTCGTTGTCATAATCATGATGACATTACGGAAGTCGACTTTGCGGCCATTGGCGTCGGTCAAGAAGCCATTGTCCATGACCTGCAACAAGATGTTGTAGATGTCAGGATGGGCTTTCTCGATCTCGTCCAAGAGCAAGATAGAATGTGGGTTCTGGTTCACTTGATCCGTGAGCAATCCGCCTTGGTCATATCCAACATAGCCGGGAGGCGCACCGATGAGGCGCGAAACCGTATGGCGTTCCATATATTCGGACATATCAAAGCGCAGCAGCTCTAGACCTTGGGTCATAGCCAATTGCTTCGCGACTTCGGTTTTACCGACACCCGTTGGACCTGCGAACAGATAAGAGCCAATCGGCTTATTCGGTTCACGTAGACCTGCGCGGGCGAGTTTCACCGCTGACGCCACTTTATCAATCGCGTCGTCTTGGCCGAAGACCATACGTTTCAAATCCATTGGCAGCGACTTGAGCGCCTTCTCATCATCACGCGAAATAGATTTCGGTGGGATGCGCGCGATCTTAGCAACAACGCTTTCGATCTCTTTGATACCAATCTTCGTCTTGCGGTCTGCTTCGGGGACTAAACGCGTGCGTGCGCCCGCCTCGTCGATAATGTCGATGGCTTTGTCAGGCAGCAAACGGTCAGTGATGTGGCGAACCGACAAATCAACCGCGCCTTGAATGGCAGCCGCCGAATAGGTCACGCCGTGGAAGTCTTCGAAATAGGACTTGAGGCCTTGAAGAATTTTCACAGCATCTTCTGGCGTTGGTTCCGACACATCGATCTTGAGGAAACGACGCGAGAGCGCGCGGTCCTTTTCGAAATGCTGACGATATTCCTTATAGGTCGTCGAGCCCATGCAACGCAATTTTCCAGATTGGAGAGCAGGCTTGAGCAGGTTGGACGCATCCATCGCCCCGCCAGACGTTGCGCCTGCGCCAATGATGGTATGAATTTCGTCGATAAACAGAACCGCGCCGTCAGTGTCTTGCAACTGCGTGACAACGGCTTTTAAGCGTTCCTCGAAATCACCGCGATAGCGCGTACCCGCGAGCAATGCGCCCATGTCGAGCGAGTAGATCGTGGCATCAGCCAGAACGTCAGGCACTTCACCATTAACGATGCGGCGCGCGATACCTTCGGCAATCGCAGTTTTACCCACGCCCGGATCACCCACGAGGAGCGGATTATTCTTGCGGCGGCGCGAGAGCACCATGATGCAGCGTTCGACTTCTTCATCGCGGCCAATCAGGGGATCAATATCGCCCTCTTTCGCCTTGACGTTCAAATTGACGGTATATTCTTCGAGCGGGTCTTTCTTCTTCGCGTCTTCGCCTTCAGGCATATCTGCGCCCATCGGAGATTTCGCCGCAGTCCCGTCACCAGATTTGCTGATGCCGTGGCTGATGTAGTTCACCGCATCATAGCGCGTCATGTCGCGCTCTTGCAGGAAGTAGACCGCATGGGATTCGCGTTCAGCAAAGAGCGCAACGAGCGCATTTGCGCCCGTGACTTCTTCGCGGCCTGATGACTGCACGTGGATAACAGCGCGTTGGATCACGCGGTGGAAGCCTGCCGTTGGGCGAGCTTCTTCAAATTCTTCGACGACGAGCGACGCAAGATCTTCGTCTAGATAGCGCTCTACGTCAGCACGGAGCGGTTCGATATCAACATCGCAGGCCGAGATCACAGCTGCGGCGTCTTTGTCGTCTAACAAGGAGAGCAATAAATGCTCAAGCGTGGCGAGCTCATGCTTACGGTCACTGGCCAAAGTCAGAGCGCGGTGGATAGTTTCTTCCAGAACGGGGGAGAAAGATGCCATAATTAGAATTCCTTTCGAGAAAAGGATGTGGGTACATCCTCCCGTTTTTCAAGCGGCAAACTGTCACAAGGATGTGATTCCAATGGAGCCAGATCGCGGTAGACAAAAATACTCTAGCACTCTCACGGCCCATCGGCCATGTTAACAACTCGTTATATGGAGTTTGTCATGCGTCTAACCCTTATGCCTCTTTTCGGCGGTTGCCTTGCTCTCGCCCTTCTGACACCTGCGCCTGTCGCCGCACAAGGCGAGATTGTCAGAAATCGCATCGACAATTGATGTGTTTTTAAAGGCCGCTAAAGCTAACCCATCAATCGAATTATTAATTATAAAATCAGGTACGGCAGTGAGAAGCCTCACAACTCAAAATTATGTACAAGGTATCGCGTCAGGCGCACGCCCAGACACATCCATCACCCGAATTCGTGTCAAAACTGCCATCCCAGATCAGGTTGCCAATAGTGCAAGCCTCGCGTCTAAACTCTCTCGTTTTGTAGACAAAGTAGACGAAAAAGGCCGCGTGACTATAAGCTCAAGTGGTGCAACTTCAGTTTCAGTTGTAGACCCATATCAATATAGAGATGAAGTTGTTGCAGCCATTGTCGAAGAGGTCAACGCGGTCACAGATGCACTTGGCCCCGAATATGTTGCGATTATTAAGGGGCTTGATCGTCAAGTGTATTGGGATCGAAAAGGCAACATAGACCTCGCGTTTTCACTTCCATATACCTACGAAATCATTCCAAACACACTCCAGTCTAAATGGGAAACACCTGACTACTAAGCGTGGAGTCTACTCTTTCTCGAGTGTACATTGCAGCGGATGCTGACCCCGCTTGGCCGCGTCCATGACTTGGGCGACCTTTGTTTCGGCGACCTCAAAGGTGTAAACGCCGCATGTCCCAACACCCTTTTGGTGAACACTTAGCATGATGGCGGTAGCTTCTTCGGACGTTTTCTTGAAAATCCCCATCAGAATAGATGTGACAAATTCCATTGGTGTGTAGTCATCATTCATAAGAATAACGCGCCACATTGATGGTTTTTTTGTCTTCGGGCGCACTTTGGTGGCAACGCCGCGTTCAGACCCGTCTTCGGAGTCTTTGTCTTGATCGGGGCCTGCCCGCAAATCTGTGAGTCGATCTATCATAATATACGCTTATATAGGGTGTTAGGTCGTTGCGCCAAGCCATGCTTGCGTAAAAACTGCGGGCAATCGTGTCGCGATTTTTAACACACCGTTAACCCTATTCTAACCGTTGCAGTAGAATAACCCTGCATGAGACTTTTCCTATTTATTCTGATTACAACGTTCACGCTTGCGACCTGTCTGTTCCCTACGACGGCACAGGCTAAAAATCGCTACGCCTCCATGATCTTAGACGCGGATACGATGGATATTATTCATGCGCGCCAAATTGACGCTGAGCGCTATCCTGCGTCTTTAACAAAAGTCATGACCTTACATTTGGTGTTTGATGCTTTGGATGACGGCACATTAAAATTGAACGAATCCCTTAGGGTTTCGCGCAAAGCCTCGCGTACACCGCCAGTTAAATTGGGCCTACGTACGGGTCAAAAAATAACAGTCCGAGAGCTCATCCAATCCGTGGCAGTACGTAGCCATAATGACTCTGCCGTCGTGCTCGCAGAACGCATTGGCGGTACAGAGGCAAACTTTGCAAAGATGATGACAGCCAAAGCTCGTAGTCTCGGCATGCAACGCACCACATTTAAGACCGCGAATGGCCTGCCTCATCCAGAGCAAGTCACAACAGCTCGTGATATGGCAAAGCTAGGTCATTCGATTTTAACGACGCATTATGATCGATATCATTATTTCGGACAAAAGACATTTCGCGGTCAGAGGAACACAAATGCCTTGTTGGTTGATATGCCGGAAGTCGACGGTTTTAAGACCGGATATACAAATGCGTCGGGGTATAACCTTATGGTCAGCGCTATCCGAGATGGTCGCAGACAAATCGCCGTTGTTCTGGGCGGTGCCAGCAGCACAAGCAGAAACAGGCATATGCGTGATCTCATTGAACGCGGCTTCGATGTGATGGGTGTGGTTCCAAGAACAAATGCACCTGCACTCGTCCTCGCAAAACAAGATACAAAAACATCCATTTTACGCAGTGCCCATGCTCGTCGCAGTACAAAACCTTGGGCGGCTCAACTTCGTAACTTAGGAAGTGAAACCGACGCCCGCGAACTTGCAGCCAAACTTGCCCCTGAAGCCGAGGTCGACATCTCTAGCGGTTTTGCAGGAGGGGAACCTGTCTTCCATGCACGTCTCAACGGCCTAACTGCACAAACGGCAAAAACTGTTTGTGCAAACATACAAACCAAATGTTGGCTTATCGCGCCCTAAGCCTTAGAGAAATCGCATGAAAATAATGCGCACGGAAAGAGATCTACGTAAGACCCTCTGGGGATGGCGGGGCTCAGGCGACAGAATTGTCTTTGTCCCAACTATGGGGGCACTGCACGAAGGTCATTTAACACTCGTCAGGTTAGCCAAGAAACACGGCGAACGCGTCGTTGTTTCTATCTTTGTTAATCCAACGCAATTCGCGCCCGGCGAAGACCTAGACGCCTATCCACGAACAGAAACCGAAGACGCGCGCTTGCTGGAAGCAGAAGGCGTCGACATGATCTACATTCCAAACCCAGAGACCATCTACAACGTGCATCACGCGACAGCCGTGACAGTTGGCGGCGTGGCAAAAGGGTTGGAAACGGATTATCGCCCCACCTTCTTTGACGGTGTGGCTCTGGTCGTCACCAAATTATTTAACCGCGTTCAACCTGATACGGCTATTTTTGGCGAGAAAGACTACCAACAGCTCGCGACTATTCGACGCCTTGTCGAAGACTTGGATATGGCCATTAAAATTGTCGGCGCGCCCATCGCCCGTGATGAAGACGGCCTTGCCCTATCCTCAAGAAATGCCTATTTCGATGCAGACGGTCTAGCTTTAGCGCGGCAGCTCAATGGTATCATGAAAAAATGCGCAACAGACATGCGAGATGGCAGGCATGTAGATGAAGCCACATTAGCCGCCAAACACGCCTTACTCGCCGCTGGATTCTCATCTGTAGATTACGTTGAGGTCCGCAGCCCTAATTCCCTAACCGTTCTGGAAGGTGGGTATTTGAATGGACCTGCACGTGTCCTTGTAGCCGCACATTGCCCCAACAAAGGGCAAAGTGTGCGGCTAATCGATAATTTCGCAGTCTAGCACTTAAACCACAATAGAAATTTTAGCTGTTTACTTTGAAATAAAGGGCGTTTGATCAATAGAACTCTCAGCCGTTGTCGTTTCATCAATGAGGCCAGTGGGAGATTCAACATTTAGATTCGCGCTATTAATCATCAACGTATCGGCAACAATTGCTAAGGCGCGGAGTCTGACTGTAGCACCACTGTTAAATGTTACAGCACGAGTTGGAAGATAAATTGCACCTTCGAAATCAAACCCCTCATTATCATTCAAAATAAAACTACCTCGGTTCCATGGTTGCGAGGCTGTAGGTTGTGCAGCAACATTTTCAGTCATGAAAATACCCGCATAATCGCCCGTCTCAGGCGCGCTCATTGAAGCGGATACACCACTGTTAAACTGAATTTTCGAAGCATCTTCATAATAAAAAGTTACGCCAGTGCCTTCCCATTCTCCGCCATTCACATTCCACCCCCCAGAGCCCCATGCGCTACCCCGGATAATGTATAAACCTGGGTTAAACGTCACTTTCTGGTTCGAAGCTTGGAAACTCGACCATCCACAATAGGTACCAGGGTACATTACTTGATTTTGGTCTTCGAAATTCTTGTTATTATAATCACAAGAGGAACTCGCAGGAACAGGAATTAGACCCTCATATGGATCGGCTGCGGGTGTGCAACTTGTCTCATATTCGGCAACACCTTGCGTGTTATCCGTGACTGTTGGTCCCGCGATACAGGTACGCGCCACATTTAATGTTGTGCCACTATTAATCGTCATCGCGCGATTTTGGGTGGAATGCACATGCACTTCACAGTCATTTGACTCGATTATTGCACCAGAATTCATAGTCATTCCCGGTGTCGCGGTCGTGCTCAAGGCCATTATACACGGAGCAGCAGTTGTTTCAGTCTTCCCGCTACTATGGAAACTCACAACCGACTTAACTTGTACATCTAGTTCGTTCTTATTCAGGAAGCCGGGGAAAATTAATCCCAAGTCTGCTGACGCAGTTCCAGTGACATTATCGCCTTCCTTGTTAAAACTTGAAGTCAAGCCAACTAGTTCAGACTCACCCAATAGGTCCGAAAGAAAAGAGTTTGCGTTAGATTCAAAGTTATCATCCACTTCAAGCTGACTCGCATATAAAGTTGCAGCATCAACCGCATCTTGCATTTTTTGATTTGTTGATGTGTAGCGTGTCATATCGACAGCGGCGCCAGTCGCCACGAGGATCGCGACTAAAGAAGACGCAAAAAGAACTCCTACGTTTCCTGATGTATCTTCAATAAATTTATGCTGTATTCTTTTCATTATTCAATCCCGTTTTTTTCCACGAGACCGTTTAGTCAATATTATTAAAAAAAATCTCAAACAAATGAGTCAACAGAATATGAATATTTAATAGCCTGAGATCTACGACTTACGTAATTAGAATTAGAATTAGGGCGCAACTTAATCCCATAGACGTCAGGCTAATTTACACTTAAGTCCAATAGAACTAAGCCTTCAGAGAAATTTCTTGACCATACGTCTTTGATACCTTGGTCAAAGTTCGATCAAAAGCATCCATAATGTCAGCCCGTTTAACAGGTTTTGCAATAGCGTCATCCATCCCGATGTTTCGGCAAATACGCCGCTGCTGATAATCAGGGTCGGCGGTTAAAGCGATAATGATGACATTTGCATAGGCTTCATTAGACGTTCGGATTTTAAGCGTTGCTTCTATGCCGTCCATAACCGGCATATGAATATCCATTAAGACCACATCTACTGGCACTGTATTCAAGACATTTATTGCTTCTTGACCATTATCCGCGAAGTAAAGCTGGGAGACACGCTTACCTATCAATCTCTTTACGACCTTTTGATTGATAGGGTTATCTTCCACGCACAAGACATTCAAACCCTCAAATGGTTTTATATCCGCTAGCTCAGGAAGATGTTTTTTAGCATTATCACGGGCATCTCCTTCGGACCTAGAAACAAGAGAAGGAACAAGAGTTACAGGGTCAACTACGGCCTGAACGGTAGCCGTCGGCGCTTGATTATCTTTTGAAACTTCAGAGATGGGAAGAATGATAGCAAATGTTGAACCCTCTTCAGGCGCTGTTTTAAGCCGAATTTTTCCACCCATGAGTTCACAAAGATTTTTGGCAATGCTCATCCCAAGACCTGTGCCGCCATACTCACGTTGAATGGTCTCATCTGCTTGCGTAAATGGATTGAAAATGCGCTCAGACTCGCTTTCGCTCATCCCTATACCGCTGTCTTTAACCGCTAGAACTAAATGCGGTAGACCTTTGATTATCGCCTGACGCGCAATTAGTGTCACACTCCCGAGCTTCGTAAATTTAGCCGCATTCGACAGAAAATTATTGAGACATTGCTGTAAGCGGAATTCATCCAACAAAATTTCAGTCGGTAAATTCGGGTCTATGACCGTTTTAAACGTTAGTTTTTTATTTCTAAATTGTGGCTTCCAGAGGCGCGACACGGTCCCCAAAAGTTGACGTGTATCGGTAGGCTCCAAATTTATTTTAACAGTGTCGCTCATCATTTTGGCATGGTCCAGTGTTCTGGAAAGCAGATAATGAAGACCTTCCGCCGCATTTTCAATATCTGTGACTACGCCACGGACATCATCTGTTAGATCTTCATCTTTAAGACTGTCACTCATACCAATAATCGCATTTAAAGGGGTACGAATTTCATGGCTCATTCGTGCCAGAAACTCTGATTTCGCTTTTGAAACTGAGCGTTCAACTTTCAGGGCTTTGGACGTGTCTACATCGTCTGTGATGTCCATTGCAAAAGCCGTTGCTTCTAAAGGCGTACCATCAGGAGCCCAGAGAACTTTTCCAACCGAACGTTGCCACATATTCGAGCCAGATTCGATTTGCATGCGGTACTTAAAGTCAAAATCACGTCCTGTTTTAAGAACGTCAGCCCACTCGACACTAATACTCTTCGCATCGTCGGGATGAATGATCGCCATTAAACCATTTTTCTTTACCTTAGCTTGCTCTTCAACCGTCAAGCGCGCCATCATCAAAGCAGAGTATGTAAATTTACGTGTTTTAAAATTCATTGACCAAAAGCAGGCGTTAGCAACAGACATAGCACTTTCGAACATGTGTTGATATTGGCCTTCAGCCGACATGTCTTTGAAGATAAACATCTGGCCGCCAAGGCCGTCATCAGACGCATTCAACCTTATACGTCGTCCATCAAGTGTTGTCAGACAAACCAAAGCAGGATCGGCCTTATCTGCCGCAGGTAAGTCTCTTATGCGGTCAATTGCCTCACTCACCTGCAGGACAGTACCCGTCGCATCATCTTCAAGATGAAAAGCGCTTAAAATATCAATGACATTTATGTCTGTAAATTTATAATTGACACCAAGACCCAAAATTCCCGCTATATCGCCGCCAACATGATTGATTACGCCGTTAAGATCCGAGCGCATATAAGCTATCTTCGCAGCTTTCAGAACAATGCTTAGGCCAGAATTTTTGTCCTTAGACGCATTCTTAGTTTGCCTTGCTATTATTTTCCTCATTACATCGCCTCATAGTCCTAGATTATGATGGCTGTCCTCGCTTAATTTTGTCTAAATAATAACATTAATAACGTACAATCACTGTAATTTATTATTGAGACATCAACGACTTCACCATCGTCAGCAAAGGCACTGGCACACATCCTGCCCTATCATCCCATCGGCTCTCAACATGATAGCCAGAGGCCTTATAAAATGGTTCTCCCGCTAAAGTCGCCGCCATCTCTAACGCTCGAAATCCCGCCAAGCGGGCCTCATCTTCGGATGCACGTAGTATCATGTGTCCAATCCCCCGTCGTGTATGATCAGGATGCGTGTACATGGCACGAATACGCGCTCGGTCTGTTTTGGGATTTAATTGCGTGACATTCCGCCCTGAGCTGTGATTGCCACCATAAAGAGTGGCTCGAAATGACCACCCCCCGCACCCTACAATTGCACCATCATTCATCACACAAAAATAAGTTCTATCTTCAATTAACTGAGTGTCTAATCCCATACTTAAATGTGACGCGGTGATCTGATCTGCCGACAGAAATCCAGCCTGTAGCTTGGAAATTGACAGTGTCATTAAAGCTTTAAGGCTAGCAACATCGCCCATTTTTGCTTTTCTAATTTCGAGCTCGTTTTGAGACTTACAAGGCACTTATTTACAACCTTTTCTGTAGCTTTCAATCAAGGTAAAATTTGCCGTCAAAGCTCTTAACTATGTGTTAATTAAGTCACAACTTTGAACAAAGCGCCGCCTCGGGGGGAAATCATGTTGTTTGATAGTTTTTTGGCGATAGGTAACAATCAATGCTTTTAGATAATAGTCGGAACAACCGACATGGAAGCATTCTTATACGGCCCTCAGTATACAAACACAGGATACACTATGCAAAAGACGACCCTTAAAACGTGGTTAGCACTTTCCGCTTCCTCACTCATGCTCGCTGCGCTCCCAACGCACGCTCAAGCTCAAAGCAGCGACACAGGCGCAAACGCCTATGAAGACGTCGTCATCACGACAGGTACGCGCCGCGCTCAACGTTCCGCAGCCGATACACCTGCACCAGTTGATGTTATTTCAGCCGTTGAATTCACATCGAACGCAGCAGATGATGTTCAAGACTTACTTCGTACAGCTGTCCCATCTTACAATGTAAACACACAGCCAATTTCAGATGCGGCGTCGATCGTTCGCCCGGCTAACCTTCGTGGTCTCTCACCAGATAACACACTCGTCTTATTGAACGGCAAACGTCGTCATCGCGGCGCAGTTATCGCATTCCTCGGCGGCGGCATTGCTGATGGCGCACAAGGCGTTGACGTTTCCTCCATCCCATCCATGGCTCTAAAGCAAGTCGAAGTCCTTCGTGACGGCGCGTCTTCTCAGTATGGTTCAGATGCGATTGCTGGTGTTATCAACTTCGTGTTGAAAGACAGTTCAACTGGCGGATCTATCGAAGCTAAATACGGTTCAACATATGAAGGCGACGGCGACAACTATCGTCTTGGCGCGAACTACGGTTTTGCACTTGGCGACCAAGGCTTTGTCAACATTACGGCTGAATATGGCGAAACAGACGGAACAGTCCGTGCCGCTGAGCGTACAGATGTAAATGCATTGATCGCGGCTGGTAACACAGCTGTCTCTGACAACCTTACAATCAACAGCTACACTGACGAATATGCACAATATTGGGGTCAACCTGACGTCGAAGGCGATCTGAAACTGTTGCTTAACACAGCCTTGGAATTCAATGAGAGTGCTGAAATCTACGCAACTGGTACATATGCAGAACGCCAAACAACTGGTGGGTTCTTCTATCGTAACCCAACCAACCGTGGCGGCGTATATGCTGGACCAAGTGTTGATGCAGACGGTAATGCAGGCGGCGACTTTGCCTCTGTTCTTGTCGGTGACTTAGACGGCGTTGGTGTCGGTGAAGAATGCCCAGCTGGTATTCCATTATCTGGTACAGACGGCTTAATCCAAGACCCAACTGTTTTTGCTCTAGTAGCAGCATCAGAAAACTGTTTTGCCTTCACAGAAACAATTCCTGGTGGCTTTGTCCCTCGCTTTGGCGGAAACCTTAAGGACTTTGGCATCACTGGTGGTCTTCGCGGACTTGTAGACTTTGGCAATGGCCTAACATACGACCTGTCAGCGACACATGGTGCATCTGAAGTTGAATTCTTCATTACCAACACAGTCAACGCTTCGCTTGGGCCTGATACGCCACGCGATTTCGTTCCTGGTGGACAAAAGCAAACTGAAACAACATTAAATGCTGATTTTGGTTATCTACAAGACGTAGGTCTCGCATCAGAGCTGTCTATCGCATTCGGTGCTGAATATCGTAAAGAAGAATTCGAGCTTACAGCGGGTGATGCAGCCAGTTACGAGCTTGGTGTTCTTGCTGATCAAGGCTTCTCGTCTAGCTCTAACGGCTTTGGCGGATTTGCAAATTCTTCCACCAATTCACAAGACTCTATTGGTGCATATA
The DNA here is from genome assembly GCA_938009235.1 of uncultured Caulobacterales bacterium. Taxonomy (GTDB): domain Bacteria; phylum Pseudomonadota; class Alphaproteobacteria; order Caulobacterales; family Maricaulaceae; genus Litorimonas. The sequence continues at coordinate 68,170 of CALLIK010000012.1, read as the reverse complement.
TCGATCTTGAGGCTGACGTAACAGATCAGCTAACTCTACAAGGCGCTGTGCGTTACGAAGAATTCTCTGAATTTGGTAACACTGTCGACTACAAACTTGCAGGTCTATACAAGTTGAATGACAATGTTTCCCTTCGCAGTACTGTCTCAACAGGGTTCCATGCACCAACTGCAGGTCAAGCAAACATCACAAATGTGACGACGCAAAATGTAAATGGCGTGTTGGTTGATCAAGGCACGTTGCCTCTTAATACCGCAGCTGGCCAATTGGCTTCAAATTTCATCGCCTCGCAAAACGGTGGCGCAGCGCCTCAATTGGGTACAGAAGATGCCTTCAACCTCTCAGCAGGTGTTGCATTGAACTATGCAGGCCTGAGCGTCACAATCGACGCGTTCCAAATCGATGTTGACGACCGCATTGCATTGGGTGCGAATGTTGACTTCTTGGAAGCTCTACAATTTGCAGGCGCAACAGCAACGACTGTAAGCGGCGCACTGACGGAGCTTTCTGCAGCTGGAACAATTGATCGCCAAGACTTCATTGGCTTGGATGATTTGGCTCAGTTCCGCTTCTTCTCTAACAGCTTTGACACACGCACACGCGGTGTTGATGTTGTTGCACGTTATCCATTCGGACTTATGGGTGGCGATTCTGCTGTCGCATTGGCTGCAAACTACACGGATACAAAAGTTACAGACCGTGGTGATCTAAACCCGATCGATGACACTCGTGTTCAATCTTTGGAAGAGCTTCTTCCGAACCTCAAAGGTAGCGCAACATGGACACATCGCCAAGGTATGTTCCGCGGTCTTCTCCGTGCAAACTACTACGGTGAATGGTTCGACACAGGCAATGGCAATGAAGTTGGTGCTGAGATCTTGGTTGATGCTGAAGTTGCAGCTGAAGTCAAAGAAGGTATTGAATTTGCAATTGGCGCAGCCAACATCTTCAATAACTACCCAGACGAAAACCCAGGGCAAGGTGGTTCAGGCCAGCTTTACCCTGAGTCGTCTCCGACTGGTTTCAATGGCGGTCAATACTACGCTAAAGTACGGATAGACTTCTAAGTCTAAACGACATCAAAATAAGAAAGCCCCGACCATTAGTTCGGGGCTTTTTTTATGTCTTATATATTTGCCTTGATCACCAAGCGCCCAACTCAATGAGTTTGGCTCTAAAGTCTGGCGGAAGGTCATCTCCGCTTTGTGCCCCCGTGAGGTCAGCAGGCGCATCGCCAGCTTGAAGGTAGCGCCATCCTTGAAAGGCGCGCCTTGGAACAGGCAAGACGGGTATAAGCTCAGGGTCCATCAGGATAGCACAAGCTCTACGCCCTTGCTTCGTCGTCTCTTCAAGATCAACGATCCTGTTACGACAGATGATATTACCTTTGATAACCCAATAGATTGAGCCACCTTCAAGTAACTCATCTCGGCGCTTTGGAAACATGCGCGTGACATGGACATGATGCGCAGACTGACCTGCGGCCACACGCCGTGCAACGACGTGTGTTTGCCAATCAATAAGAGTTTGGATCGACTCGGATCCAACCGATAGTTTTTGTAAATTCACTGTCATCCACGCCCCTGTAGAGCGCAGATTGACATATTACTAGAACGTGCGTGGAAATGGCTCTACATCGGTCATATAATTATCCGACGTCTCATCGATGCGGAACGTCACCAAGTCAGTTTCAGCATTGTCCGGTACAATAGGTGTTTTGCGAAGGACGCGCCCTGCAACAGACTTCACTTTTCGTGTCAGATTTCCATCTTTTTCATACGACGGTTTCAGACCTAAATGATGGCGCAGCGTTGCATTCGTAACCATTGCTGCGTTTTTCATAGCCGATTCACGCGTTGAATATTCTGTCGTAACAGACACACAAAACGTCCGGTTATCCACACGATGTGGCGAATTTAAAGGCCACATTAAAGCGGCACCTTCTGGAATATCAATAGCTTCAGCATGAGCATCAAAAGAAGCATCATAAGGAAGGTCATCTGACATATAGTTAGTTATGGTGTTCTCATAGGCCGTATCAGAGATGAATTTCTGAGTTAACGGATAGATATACATCCGTTTTTTACCTCGAACGTGCCAAAGAATTGTTTCTGTTTTATCAAAATGATAAGGTACTTTAGCCACAGGCGAGGAAATTAAAATCCCACCTTTTGGATTGAATGTAAGGTTACCCGTCTTCTTAGATAATGAGCCATACATTTCATCCAAGACAATTTTATAGTCAGGATTCACATTCATAGCTTCGCGAAGGTTAACCCAAACACACCCAGCCTTTACAGCCTCCAAAAGAACCTTACCCGAAACATCTCGGAAATCGCCTGTACGAAATTTATTAGGATAGACAGGGTGATCAGGATCACTCATCGTGCAAACATCTAATTTTTCTGTAGGATGACGTTCCAATAGATCAATCAGGGCCTCATCTGTGAACAAACCTGTTTCTGCTAAACCATGACGAAAAGACATGATTTCTTTCTGGAATGCGGCCGTGTTAGCATCTGTCCAATCTGGAATCATACGCAAGACTGAAGGGTCGCCGCCAGTTTCCGGCTGGTCTTCATGGTGATGTGTTGTGTTTTCGTTTAACATAGGACGTTCCAAAAGGGGCAATAAAATTTCAAAACTCCATTACAGGCAAAGCATTTCTAAGTTCTTGATGGGCTTCAATTATCCGAATTCATCCTTAATGCCGCGTAAACGCCCGCTAAAATCAAGCCCACTCCAATGACAAATCCTGTGAAAGCAATTATCGGCCCCCAATCCCCTAACAGTTTTTCTGAGTCACGAATCATAATTATACTTGCGGGTCCAACGAGCAAGGAGCCGAGAATTACAGGCACCCACAGCCCTAATACACTATCTGTTGATTTATGAGTGACCACCTCGCGAACAGGCGTACTAGATTGGATATATTTTGCAGCGGAGTCAGTTCGTACACGAAAGGCGTCATCTTGTGCCAGCTCGTCAATGACAACGATTGGGTTTTTAACGTCAGGTGCGTCATCTTCAGAGAGCGAAAATTTCTGATTTAATGGAGTAACTTCAGCACCCAATTTTTCACTCCCTGTATCACCGAGGCCAGATATGTTAGACATCTCCTCTTCATCAAGTTCGGCTGTGATTAAGCTTTCTGGCCAATCCGAATCATCGTCCTCAAACTCAGCATCAGCATCAGCATCAGCATCCTCAATAAGAGCATCTAATCTGGCTAAAATATCTGTCGCAGCCGCAGCGATTGGAGAGTGTCTAAGCTGTGTTGCAATGCCTTCATCCACCACTACATCGTCGCTCGTATCGACATCAGCGCCTTCATCAGGAAGCGTCTGAAGAACGTCTTCATTCGAAATAGTGTCATCAGGTTCATCAGTTTCGCTTGGAATAATATCGAGCTCTGAAAGCAACAACGCCCCAACAGGGTTATCTTCACGGCGACGCATAGGCATCATCGCAGCATCATACGGGGCAGTTGCAACAATACCATTCGCATCATGATTCGTGAAAACCGGCAAAGCGTCCTCTGTCAACAAGCCTGCTATCGTCGTATCTCTGACAGGTGGAAGATCTTCACGTCCAGCTGGAAGCTCTCGTTCAGTTCTTAGGAACAATGCCTTTTCTGCGGTACGGCGACGCATGAGCGCATCAACAACATAGACGTTACCTGCAATTTCAGATTTTCGCCATACATCCAAACCATTGGCCGCATCCAAAGGACGTCCATTATTCAAAGCTCGTAATGTATCACTGGTTAAGAATGCTCTAGGGCCAATGTTAAAGGCAAATGAACATAGAGCATCAAATTGACTTTGCGTGATTGGCGCATGGACTTCTGAATTGATCATATCCTCGAAAGGCTCCAGATCCGCAAGTAGAGTGTCCTCAGCCTCCACCTTACTCATCATAACAGCGTCATTCGAATACAGGCGATGCCCATATCCTACGATACGTTGGCCCGTCACAAGTTCTCGATCAACGGGGCGATACCCCTCAAATGCCTTGATGAGTTTGACGCCGATGTCCGAAACTTTAAATGCGGAATTTGTGAGGTTCTGGCTCATAATAGTCCCAAATAAATACAATTCGGACAAAACCCGAATGAGTTGGGTGTCACTTTGCAATCTTCGAGCCGAGATCGCCCTCAAATAAATATTGAAGGTGAATATTATCAGTTAATTTTAGAGAAGAATAAGAACCGCCGTGCCCAAGAATGAGAAAAATCCAACGACGTCAGTGACTGTCGTCACAAAAACGGAAGAACTCACGGCTGGGTCTGCGCCCGCACGTTTCAAGCCTAGCGGCACGGTAATACCGGCTAATCCAGCAAAAATATGGTTCACAATCATGGCAATAAACGCAACAAATGCTAACTGACGATCCCCAAACCAAATATAGGTAATCAACGCCAGTACGACTGCAAAGATAACGCCTATAATCAAAGCGGCCAACATTTCCCTACGAATTGCGCGCCAAGCCGACTGCGTTGTAAGCTCACGCTCCGCCAACGCCCGCACTGCAACGGTTAGAGCTTGCGTACCTGCATTCCCGCCCATGCTTGCAACAATCGGCATCAGGACAGCGAGTGCCACAATTTCAGTAATAGCATAGTCAAAACGCGCGATCACGAGACTCGCAAAAACGGCGGTAAGAAGATTGATAAAGAGCCAAGGCGCGCGCGCACGAACAGTTTCAACGGCGGTATCCGCAAGCCCCGCATCCGATACACCCGCCAAAGCCAAAATATCTTCTTTGTTCTCATCTTGAATAATTTCGATAATATCATCAACGGTCATCATGCCGACGAGGCGACCATCCGCATTCACGACCGGAGCGGAAATCAGATTGTATTTCTCAAACTGATAGGCAGCTTCTTCTTGGTCTGTGTCCTGTGGGATGGTGATAATTGTATCGAGCATTAAATCTGAAATTCGCACCGAGCGCTGCGCCCGCATCAACTGACTGACGGGAACATAGCCTATTGGTTTGAAGGCTGTATCGATGACATAGACGTTGAAGAACAAGTCAGGCAAATCCTCGCCCGTCTCGCGCATATGATCAATGGCATCACCCACGCTCCAAAATTCTGGCGTCGCCACAAATTGGCGCTGCATGAGGCGACCGATTGTCTCCTCATCAAAGGCCAGACTTTCTTCATATCCTGCACGATCTAAAGGGTCAGCGGCATCCAACACTTCATCGCGTTGCGACTCAACCATCTCTTCCAAAATTTGAGTCGCATCATCATTCTCCATATCAGACAACGCATCGGCAATACGGTCAGCATCCAAAAATGGAAGAATGTCTTCAACAACATCATCTTCTAGCTCCGCCAAAACCTCACCAGAGATTACCTCTGGCGCGCGCGCAATCAGGTCTTCGCGTTCTTCAGAGGACAGCTGTTCTAACTCATCCGAAACATCCGCAGGATGAAGGCGGGCCAGTATTTCAGACAACAAAACTTCATCATTCAGCGCAAGAGCGTCCTGAATAGGCGTATCATCTTCGAGATGTGAGTCGGGTTTACTCATCTGGGGGCCTTGGCCGTTTGCTCATGTACCGCCTAAAGGTTACAGTCCCATTCGTAAATCCATTTTACCTGAACGGTGTCACGGGTTAGGCGAAACATATGAACTTAGTGGTCATAGAATGGAGCGGCGCATTCGCCTTATTGGGCGCATTAGTGTGGTTATCCGTAATTGATTGGCGGACGTTCCGTTTGCCAAATATTTTAACCAAACCAATGATCGCGCTTGGCTTGATCTATCACTATATTTTGTCCGTTGACCTCTATCCCTGCATCCTTGGGGCAATCTTAGGTTATGCGGTATTTTGGGGCGTTGAGACGGCCTATCGCATTATTCGGAAACGTGATGGCCTTGGGCGCGGAGATGCCAAACTGCTTGCACTCGGCGGGGCCTGGTGCGGCGCAATCACCCTCCCCTTTATCATCTTGATCGCAAGTGCAACGGCATTGTTCTATATTCTAAGTCGACCCAAGGAACAAAGAGACAGTTTAAAGCTCCCATTCGGCCCATTTCTATCAGCAGCAATTGCATTGACATTTATCGTGCTGAAATTCTTGACCTAAAGTTTATTTCCAAGGCAGGTTTGAACAATAGCTACAGGATGAAATCTGTCCCAACCCTCTTCGGTTTGCGTAACAATTTGTGACATAGGATAGCGTTTACCGCCGTCCATAGACTCTCCCTCGCCCAATCGAAGTTCAACGAGGTCTCCAGACGGGTCCAAATACTTTAGAGATGGGAATGCGCTCTGAGCACTTAAATTTACGGGACCTAAAACAGAGTCATAGCGCGCGGTTGTTTCGTCAGAATAGAATACAAAATCTCGCGAATTATCTGTCGTCCATCCATAAAGAGCACACACTTCGCCCGTCTCAGATTGCATTTTTTTGAGATCAACATTCGCGGGAGATGAAGGTGTAGGCGACGTCGCGCAGGCGCTAAGTCCCATCAAACAAAAACTAAGTAAAATAAACTTCATGGTCTTAGCTTAGCGCCAACGCCCCTGCTCTGTCAGCTTGAAATCACCGCCCGCACGCGAAAAACCAAACAAAGGTAAAACGACGTCTGCTTCACCGCGTTCCGTTCGAACCGTAATGTCAGCCCTATAACTTCCATTTGGCACAAGTCGGATCAACGCAGATATGACCTGCTCCGTATCCCGACCAGACAAATCAGCGATTATACTCCCGCCTTCACATCGAATAGGCCCTGTTAACTCTGGCCCAGTCCATTGGATCGCCCCGCCATTGCGCTGCAAGACATCGGTGCGCATGTCGCCTATCGCCGACGCGCAACCAGATTTGTCGTAACTCACTTCAGACAAGGTAAAGGACACATCACCTTTTAGGCCTTGCAGGCGACCGTCTGTGAAGGGAAATGTACTGAGATCAGCCCAAAATTGAACATCATGCACTGATGAAGGTGTAACCCGCCCTGTGAAAAAGTTTTGTCCATCGCCCGCCTGAACGTCTACGCGTCGTGCAAATGGTGATACCTTAAAGTTTGAGGCCTCAAAAACAGGTATCCCTGTAACGCGGCCGTCCCAAATGGTTCCATGAAACTCTAGATCAGGCGCGTTCGCTTGCATATCCGACGGTACAGCAAAAGGGGCGATCCAATCCAAAGGTAACGCAGCCACCCCCGCTGCCAATCCCGCCACAACAGCGGGTAATATCCAGCGTTTCATAAGAACTAACGTGAAGGCGCGAGAAAGGTGTCAATTTTAGACTCGGTTCGTCCACTTAAGTTCATGTCTTGAGTGCGCATATGGTCCAATCGTTGTTGGGTTGCAGACCGTGCATCAGATGCATTGCGAATAATTGTTGGTCGTATAAATACCATCAAATTCGTCTTATTGCGGGTTGTCCCTTTGGACCTAAAGAGTTTTCCTGCGATAGGTATATCTCCCAAAATTGGAACTTTAGATGCGGTGAGTTGTTCGTCGTCTTGAACCAGACCGCCCAAAACAATAATTTCACCATCATTCGCTAGAACTGTTGTTGTGATTTCACGCTTGTTCAAAACAAAGTCGCCCGCTTCCGACGTTAAAACACCTGCAATAGATGATACGATTTGTTCGATCTCCAGACGTACGACATCACCATCAGATATTTGTGGTAAAACATCTAGTTGAATACCGACTTCTTGTCGTTCAAACGTCGAGAACACCCCAAGCGTATCACTCGTGCTGGAACCCGTTGTAATTGGAATTTCTTGTCCAACAAGGAAAGTTGCAGGAACATTATCAAGCGTCGTCACGAAAGGCGTTGATAGGATATTACTGTCTTCATCCGTTTCCAGCGCATTGATTATCAAGCCGAACAAAGTATCATTGCTGCTACCGCCAATACCAAATGCACCACCATCAATCCCAGCTAAGGTCGATATCGCAGCCGTCTCAAACGTGGTTTGTGAATCATCGCTCAAGCCCACATCATCTGCACCAATAGCACCTAATATACTTACAACGTTCCCAGCTTGGCGAGAAAAGTTCGTGGCCAACAAAGGAATTGTGGAGCCATTGATACCGCTTAAGGCAAATTGAACCCCCAGTTCCTTGGCGGCATTATCCGAAATTTCTACAATGATGGCTTCGACTAAAACCTGTGGACGACGTTGATCCAGTCGACGAATAATTTGCTCAAGGTCAGCCTGCACTTCACCTGACGCACTGATGACAAGCGTATTAGACCCAGAATCATAAGCAACAGTCGGTGTAGGTTGTCCTTCGATCACATAAGTCGGCAATAGTTGCTGAAGCAATTCATTCAACCCTTCGCCATCTGCGAAGCGTAAAGGTATAACCGACACAGCGCCGCGCGGCGCGAGGCTTCCCACATCCATGCTCGCAAGCAGTTCACGGAGTTTAGACACCTCACTTGCTGAGCCCTCGATGATTAAGCTGTTTGCCTTCTCTAACGCCACAACTTTATATGGTGCCTTCGTACCGCCCAGTTGCTTCAGAGCCTCCTGCGCATCCAAAACTGAGAGCTGGCTCAGCTGAATAGTCTCACGTACATTTCCACCCTCACCCATAGCGGCAACAATTTCGCGAGCCTTGCGTAAGTTTTCTGCGAAGTCAGTGACAACAATGATACTTCCATCAGGGTTAGCAGACACTTGCCCCTGACTATGCATTACTGGTTTAATGAGACGTGCGGCTGCCGCGGCTTGACCGTCTGGCACCCGGAGAATGGTTGTTGCGAACTGCCCATAAATGCCCGTACCTGTCTCGGAAAACGGTGCATCTTGCGCCGCGCCCTGCAACAATGTGACTCGGTATTCTCCATTTGGGGACCGGATAACAGTATATCCATGAACCCGCAGAACCTCTTTGAAGACGGCGAACACCTGCGTGTCATTGAGCGGTTTCTCTGAGACAATATTGACCTTCCCATTTACACGAGGGTCAATGACAAACGTACGTCTGGTAACAATACCAACATTCTCAATGAAAGCCTTGATGTCGACATCTTGCATATTGATTATGTGATCATCTGCTGCAAAAACAGGTGTCATCGCCGCACCAGTTAACGCGAATGCAAGCGCTGCGGACGCACATAAATTTCGAATGGACATATTTATTGGCCTATGCGGATTATGACGGATTTACCGTCGCGAATAAGTTCAAGGTCTTGGCTTGTTCCATTGGAAACCATTTCGATTACTGCCTTCGTATCAACAGGACCATTATCAAGTGTAACTGAGCCTATGCGCGTTACGACATCACCCTTTTTTAGTCCATATTGAGACAGATTAGCCCGCCCTTTAGGTTCGATCTTAAACCCTTGGCGATTCGACCCATCAGACAAGGTCGCATTTGTAGGGGTCATTTTCATTTGAGCCAAGAGCTTCTGGACATTCACGTCACTCATCTGACCAGATGTTTTGGCAGGTGCACGAGAAATAACGGGGTTGTCTGTCTTTTCGTCTAATTTAATCCGCTCCAATGTGAGCTTCTGCGTATCACCATTCACATCTAAAATCACATGGCCCCTGGCCGTTGCAGTCAGCGTGACACCGTTCATGACCTCAGCTCCAATTGCGACAGGCTTATCTTTTCCGTCAGCCAGACGAAACGTAGCGCTACTTTCTGATATAATGCCTATTAAAGTCAAATTTAGTGTGGTTTCGGGCGCATCCTCAACTGGCTCAGTTGTAACAGCAGCCATTTCGCCAAATGAGAAAGGATCTGTGGTGAAATCATATTCAAGAACTGACGCGCGCGTCGTGGCGGTCACATTCGGAGCGACCATCGGGCTAGCCTCGTACAGGCTAGACGGAGTCGTCACGCCTAAAATTATGCGTACAAAAACCCAACCTAATATCGCGACAAGAGCAATACTACCAACATTTAAAGCTAAACTAGCGGCCTTCATTATAGCGTTCTAACCCTGTCCAATTTGACGTGCTGTTTTAACCATAGCGGTAAGTTTTGGCCAAAGCGACAGATTATGACGTTACAAAAGGGACAAGCGTAAAAATACAATGCAATCCACGGCGGACCTGTTACGAGAGCCGCGAAATCTATATGCAGCAAATTTGAGGCTTTCTCATGGACAAACTTATTGATGGCAAGGCTGTTGCCGCGCAGACGCGCGACACTGTCGCACAAGCGGTTTCAAGCCTCATAATCGTTCCGACGCTTGCCGTTGTGCTGATTGGCGAAGACCCTGCTAGTCAGGTCTATGTCCGAAACAAAATCAAGTTCACAGAAGAAACAGGTATGCGGTCCGTTGAACATCGCCTCCCCGCCACAGCGACCCAAACCGAAGTTCTCGACATCGTCAAAGCTCTCAACACAGACGCCGAAGTTGACGGCATCCTCGTTCAGCTGCCCCTCCCAGATCATCTAGACACCAACGCAGTGATTGCAGAGATTGATCCCGCCAAAGACGTTGACGGCCTCACCGAAGTTTCGGCAGGACGTTTAGTCCTTGGGCAGCCGGGATTGCGTCCCTGCACTCCAACAGGCTCCGTCATTCTCGCTAAGACCGCGCTTGGAGATTTAACGGGCAAACATTGCGTCATTCTTGGCCGGTCCATATTGGTCGGGAAACCCGCTGCACTGATGTTCCTTGAACAGAATTGCACCGTCACCATTGCGCATTCTCGCACAGTTGACTTACCTGCAGTGTGTAGAGGTGCTGATATTCTTGTCGCCGCTGTAGGGCGTCCACAAATGGTGCAAAGTGACTGGGTCAAACCTGGTGCCTGCGTCATCGACATTGGCATCAACCGCGTCCCGAGCCTCAAACGCCCTGGAAAATTCCGCCTTGTCGGTGATGTTGATTATAAACCTGCACGTAAAGTCGCAGGCTCCATTACGCCTGTACCAGGCGGCGTTGGCCCAATGACAATCGCTTGCTTGCTTCGGAATACAGTTCTAGCGGCCTGTGATCGTCGCGGCTTAGAGCGCCCACCAGTTCTGGATATATAGGACTCGTAAGCCTTCAATCGGTTAACCTAAGACGGCGGCGCAATCGAAATCGCGGGCGTTCCCGTATTACGCTCACGCCAGCTCGGGCGGTAAAACTTATGAAAGCCAATTTTAGCTTTAAATTCCAACGTACCTGCCCAGTTCGGTTGAATCGCAACAGTGTGATAATGCGTCGAATTCTTTGTCAAATCGGAGACATAACCCGTCAAAGAGACCTGTGCTATGTCTTGTGAAAGCTCCCACGCTTTGCCCTTTGGCGCGCTCTCCATTGACCCATCACATGCAAATGAAAATTGACACGCATATGGACGATGTGCCCCTTCATAAACAACGCTGCAAATGCTGTTGGGGTAATGCTTAGACTTAACTCTATTTTTAACAACATCCGCAACGGCCAATTGACCTGAACGAGATTCAGATCGAGCTTCGTAATATACGGCTTCTGAGAGGCACTGAAGTTCAGAAGCAATAGACTGAGCCCAACGACGATGTTCAATCCGAAGCGGAGATAATCCACGAATATCGGCCGCATCTTGTAATCTCGGTGTAGATACTGGCTGATAGTCTACGGCCATAACGTCAAACGCTTGAAAATCTGCGACGGTCTCTATCCAAGCGGCATTGTCCATTTGCGTAGCGGTCTTTCCGCCAATCGCAGACATCACTGTTGTCAAAACAGCCATCATGGCGATAGCACTAAGCCCACCAACAATGTTTTGTATCTTATTCATAGCGGCGGTTACCTAGACCATTTCCAAACTCACTCAACGCATTTCGTGTCTAAAGCGTGCAATATGTAGGGATTCATCAAAGCCTGTGGCTCTTTTGCAACGCCGCGTTAACTTTATCTTTAAAGGAAAAGTTAAGGTTAATTTAGCTTAACCCATTGATTAATAAATAATTTAAATGCAATTTTGATGTTCTGTTTCGGTAGAAAATATTTACCATTTCAGCCGCAAAAAGAACTGTAAAAAATACAAATCCACTCAAAAACAGCCTCTCAGAGGCTTATACGCGGAGTTCAACTCACTTCACACAGCAAGTATAAGTGCAATTGCGCTCAAATTGACATAATATATGACGTGGATTTAGTCGAAACTACTAATTGTGGCTGAGAAAGCATTGTCTTTGTGTAAGAATACAGACTGAGATTTTTTTTGATCCATAAATCTGATTATGTTTTTCTGCAGAGGGTTCTGCGTCATCAGTTTAGCGGAAACATCAAGCGAGGTAATCTCATCCGCATCCATGTCTTCGAGATGCAGAATTATATTTGTCTCATGCCCGCCTAGCTTCAATTTTGTTGAGACTACTTTTATAGCGCGGTTTACAAGTCGGTCATTTTCACTGCGCTGCGTCGCGTTCAAGCGTAAATTATCTTTAATATAGACTGCAATGGCGTGTTTATAAGCGTTAGAATTAAAGACGAGCTTGTCGCCAGATTTGGTTTGAAGGCGAACGGCTTCATCGAGCCGAAACAATGGCGTGCGGATATGCAAAGTATAATCCTGAGACGCGACCTTCTTTAGATCAATAATCGCCGCATTGGTATCGTGAGCATAACAATACCTCGCAGAGGTAAATACCACTACGAGTAAAATTAAAATCCTACTGATAAAGCGAATTTTAACGGCCGCCTCCTGTATCAATAGCATTACTTACAAAGCTACCTTTAAGACAGGTTAGCATGTTTGGAGCTTGGTCTTTAAGAGCGTGATAGTGATAGGCGCCATCTGCAAATTCAGGCGTCACATGTTCATGTCCATTACAATCGTCAAGCACGGCAATGTCATCCGGTTCGGTTTGCATGCCTTGTTCAAAATCATATGCCCCATAAATCGGGAACCCGTCTTGGGCAAAACCAGAAAAGGCATAAGGCTCGTCATAATTAATAGCTGAATTACCACAGGTGATGCCGTGCAATTCAGTGTAATTATACGCGTCGGATTCTAAAACACTGTTGGTGGCTTGAGGGATGAAGTGCCAGTGATAGTAACCTTGTGGGTCAGGATGCCCCCCGCATGGGTCAATAGATGGAATATTTGGGATATAATCTGCACCTACGCCTCCCATGTTAGGACCACTAATAACAGAAGGCGGAACGCCTTTCATCGGAATACCGTTTAGACCAACGCCAACATTCCCCACGGATTGGATGTCGTAATTCTGCGTCCGCAATTCAGGAAAAGCAGGGATTGTGTAAGTGATCTCGAGACTATCATCAAAGGGGGCTTCAAGACACGCACTTGCGCCATCAGGAACACCTGATGTTCCTGAGAAATCATCAATATAGACTGTCCCATCAGTACCAATAGTCTCATATCCATCAGCCTCCATGGCAAGAGACGCATCCAAAATTGGCAAAAATCCTGGATTGGTAGAGCCATCATAAACGCCAACGCCCGCTAAGCTGCGGTCCTGCGTTCTTGATGTCGCGCAATATGGGCCGACACCCGTAACTGAGGTGACCGATCCAACGGTGTTGGAAGGAAATTTAATTTCATAACACTGCGTAGAACTTCCGTTTTCGAGCGTACAAGAGATCAACTCCATGCTGGTCATATCGGCGCTAAAGAGTGATGCCTTGAGCAAACTGACTGCAGCTTCAGCAACTGACACTGTCACGCTATCAGACACAGTCGTTGTACCGTCTGATACACTTAACTGGAATACAAGTTCGCTTACCGTTGAGGTTGAAAAACTTGGAGACAAGGTTGTCGCATCGCTCAACGTGACAACGTCACCAGATGTCTGAATCCAGTTATATGTAAGGGCATCGCCATCTGCATCAGTCGCCGTTCCTGTCAAGGACACGCCATCGCCCGGCTCCACCGAGGCATCGCCACCTGCGCTAATCACAGGAGCTGAATTTGCACCAGTTGTGGTCGTGGTAGTGGAGCTAGTCCCAGACCCGCCACATGCAGTTAATAGGAATGTGCCGAGTAAAAATGTAGTTAGACTGGCTGTTTTGAGCGACGTCGAATTTGATGCATGATTACGTAGCATAAAATATTCCTACAATAAATTAAGAGTTGTGAAATCCTTAGGAACCTGGCTTTTGACTGTCGAGTGTCAAACTGTATCAAACTGTATCGGTAAAATTTTTGCATTTCATGGCAATCATGTAGGATTTCGCTAAATTCAATAAAGCCATCAAATCGAGGGCACTGTTCACACGGAGCAAAGGCTCGCATACGCTGGGTCTAATGATTTCAGAATTGATAGAGTTTGTTTTTCGAACACAGCTACCAACATTCAAGCGATAAAAACTACAAATGATATTCAGGTATCATGAAAAGTAGATTCCTGAACAGAAACCCCAAGAACCCACCACTGAGAATACGTAAACGTCGCGGTCGTCACAATGTGATAAAAAGGGTGACGATGAGTTTAAGTTTTTCAGTGCAACATCTAGAAGACACGATAAACACCCTCAATGAAACGGTTCGATTTCTACGAACCCAATCTTTGCCAGAGTTAACCGCTCTGCGTTTACATAGGTTTAGCGTCGCTCACGACGAGACGCGAGAATGTCGCTTGCGCGTAATCACCATTCGCTTTGTCTGTGGCCCAATCGCCAGTCCCTGGACACGCCGCATACCAAATACCTGGAGCGTCTTTTGTGCTACACTGATTATAAATTCCGGCTTTGAAATAATGCGAGTCGCCCTCGTATCCTTTTGGGTTGTCTTTAACGTCAACCTTGCCGTTGGCATCGACATTATCAGCCAAGTTAATTTGAAATTTCACTGTAGGTTTTCCAGTCGTAGAAAACTCTAAATGCATCACATTTTCATACACATTCACAACATAGCTGAGCGGTTGCCCGAGCGGAATACCCGCGCTGCCGGGATTGTCTGAATTAGTCCATGTATTGCCCCACACAGGGTTTGCGATATCCGTGCGGTTCGGATCTGCTTTGGCAAGGTTTCGCTCATAATTCCAAAAGACGGACCCCGTGTCATGATTAGGGTACTTCTTGAAATATATTTTCAACGGCTCATTCCCGTAACCAAAAGCGCCAGATTGCGGCTTGTCTTTGATGGAATGTATTTGTCCAATCACGGCAGAAAAGGCGGCTGGACGATCTGGATTACCCGCGCGGCGTGCGACATGGTCAACCTTTACAGTGGCTTCCATACGTCCGCCTATGGAAGCAAAGTTGTCGGAATTGGGATGAGCGCGCAATGCGAAATTATTCCCGGGCGCGCCTGACTTAATTTTAGTGTCACGACCACGGCTCATATGACGAAGTTCACTTCGCGTATTCGAGGAGTTTGGGGTCGTCAGAGCTTTGTTAGGTGCGGCAAAAACCATATGGCCGTCCGTGTTCACATAGAAAAAATCCGAATGAGAATATGTCTGAATGTCCGCAATTTTGACAATATCAACTTTGGCATCATTATTCGCGTCGACTGGCACCGTAATACTCCAATGCGACAAATCGAAATAATCTGCTGGCAAAGCGTTAGGTTTAAGGGCGGCTTCATCTTGCCCGGGAGCAACCGTATCAGGAGCGCCGCATGCCGTAAGCATCAATGTCAGCGCACCCGTCATCAAAAAAGTATGATTCATTGCGTGTCTCCAAGCGTAATATTCCAAATTCAAAAAGACCTTAGGTCATTGAGCGTGATTCTCAAGGCAGCAACTGCCCTACACTGAGTGGTTAAATTTAACCGTTTCAAGCAGCTCCACGTACTCTCAAGCAACAAAACCCCCGAATAAATTCGAGGGTCATTTATTTAAGTATCAATTTCTAAAGCCTTAAAACCTAACTAGACTTCGACCGTATGGCCGCCTGCGCCGCGGCCAATTTCGCAATCGGTACGCGATACGGTGAGCAAGAGACATAATCCAAGCCTGTACGGTGACAGAAGTCGATGGACGATGGGTCGCCGCCATGTTCGCCGCAAATGCCGAGCTTGATGTTTGGACGCGTAGCTTTACCGCGCTCAACCGCGATCTGAATGAGATCACCCACACCCTCTTGATCGAGCGAAACGAATGGATCTTTTTCAACAATCCCAGCGGCGACATAATCGGGCAGAAAACGGCCAGCGTCATCACGCGAGAGACCGAATGTAGTTTGTGTTAGATCATTCGTGCCAAAGCTAAAGAACTCAGCATATTCCGCGATATCGCCCGCACGTAATGCGGCGCGTGGTAATTCGATCATTGTACCAACAATATATTCGGTCGCGCCAACCTCTGCCGCGACAGCGTCGATACAGCGTTTGAGGATTTCCAATTCCTTGGAGGACGACACGAGCGGAACCATGATCTCAACGATAGGCATGTTGCCCGTTTCAGATTTCACCACAGCTTGCGCTT
Source organism: uncultured Caulobacterales bacterium (assembly GCA_938009235.1). Lineage (GTDB taxonomy): Bacteria > Pseudomonadota > Alphaproteobacteria > Caulobacterales > Maricaulaceae > Litorimonas. The sequence continues at coordinate 51,859 of CALLIK010000012.1, read as the reverse complement.
CGAGGATGGCGCGGGCCTGCATCTCATATATTTCAGGATATGAAATTCCAAGACGACAACCACGATGCCCGAGCATCGGATTGCTTTCTTGCAGCTCATTCGCGCGGCGCATCAACTCTGCGGCAGGCACATTTATTTCCTTCGCCACAGACTCAATGTCTTTTTCTGTATGCGGCAAGAATTCATGCAAAGGCGGATCAAGCAAGCGGATCGTGCACGGCAGGTTCTTACCGTCCTTGGTCATAATGCGGAAGATCGCCGCGAAGTCATCGCGTTGAACAGGTAGGATTTTTTCAAGCGCCATTTCGCGGCCCTCTTTATTCTCTGCCAAAATCATCTCGCGGAAATTGGCGAGGCGGTCGGCTTCAAAGAACATATGTTCTGTGCGGCAAAGACCAATGCCTTCTGCGCCGAAATCGACAGCAGTTTGCACATCTAATGGTGTTTCCGCATTGGTGCGAATGCCCAACGTGCGTGCCTCGTCTGCCCAGTCCATCACCTTAGCAAAATCGCCAGAGAGTTCAGGTTGGACCATATCAACGGAGCCAGCAAAGACTTGGCCTGTTGCGCCGTCAACAGTGACGATATCGCCTGCTTTAACTATGCGCCCCATAACCGAGAAGCTTTGGCTTTTATAATCAATACGGATTTCGCCCGCGCCAGACACGCAAGGTGTTCCCATGCCGCGTGCCACAACCGCCGCATGAGAGGTCATGCCTCCGCGTGCCGTTACAATCGCTTCGGCGGCATGCATGCCGTGGATGTCTTCTGGTGATGTTTCGATACGAACAAGGATGACTTTGATGCCAGATTTAGCTTTGGCTTCTGCGTCGTCAGAATTAAATACAACTTCGCCAATCGCCGCCCCAGGAGACGCAGGCAGCCCCATCGCAATTAAATCACGCGGGGAATCAGGCGACAATGTCGGATGTAGCAGCTGATCCAGCGCCAACGGGTCAATCCGCAAGAGGGCTTCGTCACGCGAGATTTGTCCTGCATCGGCCATATCCACAGCGATCTTCACCGCCGCCCGCGCTGTGCGCTTACCCGTCCGTGTTTGCAGCATCCACAGGACGCCTTCCTCAACCGTGAACTCAATGTCCTGCATGTCGAGATAATGATTTTCTAGCGTCACAAATGTTGCAGCGAGCTGTTTATAAACCTCTGGCAAAGCCTCTTCCATCGACAGAGCAGTTTCGCCCATATCTACGCGAGCTTTTTTCGTGAGAGTTTGCGGCGTACGGATGCCCGCAACCACATCTTCGCCCTGCGCGTTGATAAGGAACTCGCCGTAATACTCATTCGCGCCCGTAGACGGATCACGCGTAAAGGCCACGCCCGTTGCGGAGGTCTCGCCCATATTACCGAACACCATCGCCTGTACGTTGACGGCAGTGCCCCATGCGGCAGGAATGTCGTTGAGGCGGCGATAGACACACGCACGCTCATTCATCCAGCTACCAAATACAGCATCAACAGCGCCTTGGAGTTGGTCTTGTGGGTCTTGTGGGAAATCACGGCCAAGGGCACGTTTTGTGGCGTCTTTGAACAAGCCGATCACAACGTCCCAATCGCTCGCGGTCATCTCTGTGTCGAGCGTATAGCCTTCATCGTCTTTGTGGTTTTCTAGGATATCTTCATAGGTATGATGATGCACACCCATAACCACGTCCGCATACATCGTAATGAAGCGGCGGTAGCTATCGAGGGCGAAACGGCGGTCCCCTGAAAGCTTTGCGAGGCCTTCGACAGTTTCGTCATTCAAGCCAAGGTTCAGGACTGTATCCATCATGCCCGGCATAGAGGCTCGCGCGCCAGAGCGTACAGACACGAGCAGCGGGTTCGCTGCATCGCCGAATTTTTTACCTGTGAGTTTTTCGATAGCTTTAAGACCCGTTTGGATTTGCGCATCCATATCTTCGGGGTAGGTTTCGTTGTTTTCGTAATAGGATGTGCAGACGTCAGTCGTCAGCGTAAACCCAGGAGGGACCGGTAAACCGAGACTGGCCATTTCAGCCAAGTTCGCGCCCTTCCCGCCCAAGAGGTTTTTCATCGACGTGTTGCCCTCGGCCGCACTGCCACCGAATGCGTAAACCCACTTCGTCATTTCAACCTCGTCATCAACTATGCGCTCCCCCCACACAAGGAAGAGACGATAAAACTCCGTAACAACGGAACGATGACTTAGCCCTGAATGGCTTCAAAGTCCGCTATCTGCCGCGACGTATCACTGATCATGCCAAGGAGTCGAAGGTTGTTATTTTTGACAGCGGTGTCATCAGCGATAATTTGCGAGTTCGTGAAGAAAGCATCGATTGGTATACGCAGACCCGCAAGACTGGTTAGGGCCTTTGAATAGTCCTCTTGGCCTACCGACACAGAAATCTCAGATTTCGCAATTTCCAGAGCTTTGAACAACGCCGCGCCATGTTCATCAGACGGAAGATTCGCATCTCCAGTCGGCAATTCGCCCTTCTTCGCTTCCGATTTTAGGATATTCGCCGCACGTTTATAGCCCGCGAGAAGGTTCTCGCCTTCGGGTGTGGTGATGAAGGCTTGGAGGGCTTTCACACGATTGACGATAGCGACGAGGTCGTCTTGGCCGTCAGTGAGTGCCGCATCGATAATGTCATGACGCACCCCCTGATCGCGAAGATAGACTTTTAGGCGATCTAGGATGAAAGCGATGAGTGGCGAATTCTGTTGACCAACAACTCTTAGAAGACTCGCCCAGGCTCGCAAACCTCGGTCAACTTTTTCGCGCTTTTGGAATAGCGAAAGCTCTGCCTTTAACTCCGCCACTTCAGACGAATTAATATTCTCTGGTAAGCTGACATCTTTGGTAACAATAAAATCTTCGATAGAAAACCATTGCTTATAAACTGTCTCGTTAAGACTCAATCGAACATCATTCTCTAAAATAATCCGAACAACACCTAGCGCAGCACGTCGGAGCGCAAATGGGTCTTTGCTGCCTGTTGGTTTTTCATCAATCGCCCAGAACCCGACGAGTGTGTCGAGTTTATCGGCGAGCGCGACAGCAATCGCTACAGGGTCGGTTGGGACAGCGTCGCTTGGGCCTTGCGGTTTGTAATGGTCTTCAATGGCGGTTGCGACGGATGCATTTCCCCCTTCGCGTTCAAACATCAAACGACCAATTTGACCTTGTAGCGAGGTCGCCTCAATCACGGTCTGCGTGACCAAATCACATTTCGCGAGCTTCGCCGCTTGTTCCGCTAAGTCAGGGTCAGCGCCGACTTTTGGGGCAAGTTCAGCGGCCAGCACCGCAACGCGTTCCGCTTTATCACGAATGGTTCCCAGCTTCTTGTGGAACACGACTGTGTCGAGTTTTTCGTAATAGTCTTCGAGTTTCAGCTTCGCATCTTCGGTTTGGAAGAACACAGCATCAGACAGGCGCGCAGAGATGACTTTGCCATTCCCTGCTTTAATCGTGTCACCGCCATCAGGCGCAAATTGGTTGGCGACAATAATGAAATGCGCGGCAAGCTCGCCGCTTTTCGGGTCACGCACCGTGAATGTCTTCTGATGCGATTTCAGTGTCAGGCGGATCACTTCATCAGGTAATTCCAAGAAACCTGCATCCATATCGCCAAGCAAAACAACAGGCCATTCCGTCAGGCCTGCAACTTCGTTCAGCAAGCCTTCGTCCTCGACCAACTCCAAGCCTTTATCCGCGCAGAGCGCCATAGCTTTGGATTTAATTTCGGCTTTGCGGTCCTCATGGGACAGGCGCACATGGCCTTTGCCTTCGAGTGTATCTTCATAGTCCTTGAAGGACGAAATCACGAAAGGCCCTGCCCCGTGACGGCGATGCCCAATTGTCGTATTCGAGGATTTAATTCCGCCAACTTCAACATCAACAATCGCGCCGCCAAATAGAACCAAAAGTCCGCGCAATGGACGCACCCAACGGAAGCTCGAGCCACCAGATTTCATTGACTTCGGCCACGGAAAATTACTCATAACCTCTGGGATGACGTCTTGGATGATACCATCCGTATCACGTCCCGCGCTTTCCATAACGGCGACGTAGAACTCACCCTTTTTGGGGTCAGTGCGGATTTCGGCTTCGGAAATATCAGACAGGCCTGCAGCCTTCAAAAACCCTTCAAGGGCACGTTCAGGCGAGCCCACACGTGGACCTTTGCGTTCTTCGGACACATCAGGCGACCGCAGCGGTAAATCCGCGACAAATGTAAGACGACGCGGCCCTGTTAGGATGCGCGCATTTTCAACAGTCAAACCTGCCTTGGTAAGGCCAGCGGTCAACGCTTTGGACAAATCAGCCCCAGCCCGCACTTGCATACGCGCAGGAATTTCTTCGGAGAGGATTTCAAATAAAAATTCAGCCATTATTCTGTCTCCCCATTTTTCTCTGAATTGGCATAAGCCTCGGCACTACCCTTGGCCAAATCACGGACACGTTTGATATATTCTTGACGCTGGGTTGGCGAGACGACGCCGCGTGCGTCTAGCAAGTTAAACAAATGCGAGGCTTTCAACGCATGTTCATAGGCCGGTAGCGGGAGCGGCTTATCTAGCGCAAGGAGCGCTTTACATTCAGCTTCGGCAAATTCGAATTTCTTACTAATTTTCTCAACATCAGAATGTTCGAAATTATAGGTCGATTGCTCAACTTCATTGCGGTGGAACACATCGCCATAGCTCACGCCGTGATCATTATAGCGAAGGTCATAGACGCTCTCGACGCCCTGCACATACATCGCGAGGCGCTCTAACCCGTAAGTCAATTCGCCTGACACCAGATCGAGGTCTTGTCCGCCGACTTGTTGGAAATATGTATATTGACTAACTTCCATTCCATCACACCAAACTTCCCACCCGAGGCCCCATGCCCCAACGGTTGGGTTTTCCCAATCATCTTCAACGAAGCGAATGTCATGCAGGTCACGGTCAATGCCAATGGCGTCGAGCGATCCGAGATATAGCTCCTGCAGGTTTTCAGGGTTTGGCTTCATCAGAACTTGGAACTGATAATAATGCTGCAAGCGGTTTGGATTTTCCCCGTAACGGCCATCTGCAGGACGGCGTGACGGCTGCACATAAGCCACATTCCACGGCTTTGGCCCTAATGATCGAAGCACTGTCGCAGGATGCAATGTCCCTGCACCGACTTCGGTATCAAAGGGCTGCAAGATCACACAGCCCTGCTTGGCCCAATAAGCTTGCAGGGTGAGAATCAAGTCTTGGAAGGACAGGGATTTTTTTGTTTCGGCGGTCATGTGTAGCGTACTAGGCGAAAAGGGTAATTTTTCAAGCGAGATGTCTACCCATTTAGAGCTTATGACAGGCCAACACCTCTTTAAGAATTAGAGGTGACGTATGACCGTGACACACACAGTGCTTCTGCACCCGCATATCTCTCTCAACGTTCTCTAAAGTCAATTAATGTTGCGTATACCATGATCTACGATTTCATAGCTAGATCGGTGTTTTTTCAACCTGAAGGCTGAACTTCTAATAAAGACTTGAGACTTATGCTTTAAGGCTAGGGACATGAATGATATTAATGAACCGAGCTTTGCTAAAAAACTAATCTGTGCAGTTATTACGACACTCATATTTGCCGTATCCACAGCTATGATTTTGCGCAACTACTTGCCCGCAACAGCGGCAACGTCATTTATGATCACTGACCTAAGCCTCATCGCAACTTGGTTCGGATGGAATGTGCCCAACTTCATTCGTAAAGCCAAGCCAGCGCAACCTTACACGGCTTTAGCATAGCCCCTAACTCTTCAGAGGTGCAAACGACTACGCGCCCATCAAGTCTTTTTCCATGCCGGCCAACCCTAATTGGCGGCGCGCAGCGCTTTCGTCTTCATCCACCACCATAAGACGCCGTGGAATCATAATTCCAGGCTCGAGGATGCTCATATTCTGATCCAGAACGAAATATTCGATCGTCGCTTCTTTTAATATGGCCTCTGCGAAATTCAGCGTAGCGGGATTATTTGTCGTAAGAATACATTTCATACACTCTACGTGGGGCCAAACCCCGTAGGTACAAGCCCCTTTCAACCCTAGGTCGGCAATAAGTCCGCGTTGAACCTTGCATATGTGCAACTCCACTATCTGCACAGTTGAATGGTCTTGCCGTTCCCCGCTCCGCGCCCTACGTATGTCTCGAAGAAAAAAAGGTGATCTCCCCGAACGTGAATGCACCCGCACAAATACGCCAAGATGCCGCTCTTTCCCCGGCCCAAACGCTTTGGGACCTTACGGGAGAAGATATGGCCGCCGTGGATGCGCTCATTTTGGATCGCATGCAGTCATCTGTCGGCATGATTCCAGACCTCGCGCAGCATTTAGTTGGCGCAGGCGGGAAACGCCTACGTCCGCTTCTGACGATCACCGCCGCGCAACTCTGTGACTATCAGGGCAACGCCCATCATAAATTGGCCGCAGCCGTTGAATTCATTCACTCCGCCACCCTTCTGCATGATGATGTCGTGGACGAGAGCGCCCTGCGCCGTGGTAAAAAACCAGCCAATTTGATTTGGGGCAATAGCGCGTCTATTCTAGTCGGCGACTTCCTCTTTGCACGCGCATTCAATCTGATGGTCGAAACGGGCTCAATGGAAGCGTTAGGCATCTTGTCCAATGCCTCATCCGTGATCGCGGAAGGCGAAGTTCAACAACTCGCAGCTCTACGTAATTTGGCCATGACGGAAGACGACTATCTGCGCGTCATAGAGGCTAAGACCGCCGCCTTGTTTGCCGCCGCAACAGAGGTCGCCCCTGTCATCGCAGGCCGCCCCGCAGCCGAACGAAACGCTTTACGCGAATATGGCCTCAAGCTGGGCCTTGCCTTTCAACTCGTCGATGACGCGTTGGATTATGGCGGCATGGCGAGCGCGCTCGGTAAATCTGTTGGTGATGATTTCCGCGAAGGCAAAATGACATTGCCTGTGATCCGCTCACTAGAAACTGCATCAGAAGACGACAAAGCCTTCTGGCGACGCGTGATTGTGGACCATGATCAAAAAGACGTCGACCTAGAGAAAGCCGTATCCCTACTCCGCTCAAGCGGCGCATTAGAGTCGACGATGGTGCTTGCGAAACGCTATTCTAAAGATGCGGCAGACGCATTGGATGTCTTCCCGCAATCTTCGCTACGAGATACGCTAAAAGAGCTCGCTAGTTTTGTTGTTGCTCGCATTAGCTGATTTAGTTTCAGGCAAAGCGCGGCTCATGAGCCAATAGCTTGCCACACTCGCGCCAACCAACATAAGCGGAGCATGTATCTGATCAAGCCAGCCTTTAGCCGAGCCTATCACAACGATATTCGCACAGACCAAAGAGGCAAAGGCATAGGACCCGCTGACGGATAGATGCCCTTGTCCACTTCGGATGAGGCGTTGATACATATGCGTATTGTGCGCCTGTAGAATATTCTCACGCTTACGAACACGTCGAACCAATGTCAGCAGAACATCCGTCAAAAGCGGTAAAATGAGAATAGGTCCGACGAGATGATATGACTTGTCAGGCGTTTCAACGATCAGGAACAATACAGCCACAGCAAAGAGAAACCCTAGGCTTAGAGAGCCCACATCTCCTGCGAAAACACTGGCTTTGGGACGCAAGTTATAAGGTAAAAACCCTAAGAGCACCATCAAACCCAAAGTCGAGAGTAGTAGCGTCGTCGGTGAGCCCCCTATCAACCCGACTCCAAATAATGCAAAATTAGCAACGGCCAATGCCATCGCCATCAAGCCATTTGCGCCGTCCATAAAATTGACAGCATTCATAACCACGAATATCCAGAGCATCGCGCCAATAAAACCAAGACTTGGGTGCAGCTCAATCGGTTCACCTAGAAAAGGTAAGTTTGAAGGCGGGCCAATCGACCACACGGCAGCCGCGCAGATAAGGAGCATAAGTCCGAATTTAAGCTTCGATCCCAAGGTCAACGCATCATCAACCAAGCCCAAAAAGCCTGCAGCGAACACCAAAGCCATGACGGGCGCAAAGCCACGTCCAAATTCATAGTTGGGAAACAAGAGAGCAAATGCGCCAAGTGCGACGCCTAAACCTGCGATCACTCCGACCCCGCCTGCTGTAGGAATGATACCCTTATGAGCAGATCGACCCTCAGACGCATCACCCAAGCCCGCCGCGCACATAAAACCTGTAACGGCTAGGCTAGTGAAAAATGCCAATGCTGCAATCTGCACCCAAAGCCCTATGTTCTGCGCGAACATCAGACGGTCTCTTCATCACCAAGGCGGCAAGCTTTTACCCACCACCCAGGCTGCGCATTTGATATCGCATCAGCCACATCATATGCCTGAGCATCCGATCTAAATATTCCAAAACAGGTTGCGCCCGATCCAGACATGCGCGCCAATTCACATCCAGAATGTTGGGCCAAAGTTCGCAATACATCTGCAATAACGGGAGCTTCACCAATCGCAGCGTCTTGCATGTCATTACCGCCAGCTAGAGCGCGGAACAAAAGACCTCCACTCAAAGACGTCGTACGCGGCTCTGCCGCTCTTGGCTCACTATCCATCGCTCGAAAAATCGCGCCCGTCGACACGGCAACACCCGGATTGACCAGAACCGCAGACAGCTGACCTAAGTTCGGAAGCTGCGATACATCCTCACCGATGCCTCGCATCATGGACGTTTGAGACACACGGCAAACAGGCACATCCGCGCCCAATTTATAAGCCAAGTCTCTATCAGTTAAATTTGAATCAAACGCGCGTAATACAGCTCCTGCATTCGCACTGCCTCCACCTAAGCCAGCAGAAATGGGGATTTTCTTATCTAAAATAACATGGTGAGGCGACACTTTAGCCATACCCATTGCACGCATAATTAAGTTTGAACCGCCCGTAGGCAGGTCGTCAGCGCCGCGAATTGTGAGCCGTTTCTTTGCCGCAGGCTCAAACCAAAGTTTGTCTCCAAAGTCAGCAAAGACAACAAGGCTGTCCAGAGGGTGATACCCGTCTTCTCGGGTAGCGCCAACGTGAAGCGTTAAATTGACCTTAGCGGGCGCGATTTCCATTTTAACTACATCAATATCACCTCTGCCCACGCCCTCTACCATGTCACTACGGGGCAGCTATGGGTGAAGTGGAACTTTCATCGAGCCCATTTTCGAGCTTCGATGCAATCGTTGCACGCTCTTCATCAGTAGGGTCGAATTCAAGGGCGCGTTTCCACTGAAATCCAGCTTCACGTTTGCGGCCTAACTTCCAATATACATCACCCAAGTGATCAATAATGGTGGCGGAAGACGGAGAGAGTGCGACAGCATCCTCCAGTTTTTCTTTTGCCTCTTGATACTCACCTAATTTGTAATGCGCCCAGCCTAAGCTATCGACAATAGCGCCAGATTGCGGCTGTTGCTTTACCGCTTCGCGGATCATGTCGAAGGCTTCTGTCAAATTTTCGCCGCGATCGACCCATGTATACCCCAAATAATTCAGTGTATCGACGTCATCAGGTACAAGTTTCAACACACGTTTGAAGTCAGCTTCGGCCTCAGGCCATCGCTTCAAACGCTCATAAATAATCGCACGAAACCGCAGAGGTTCAATATTCGCTGTAATCTCTTCGTCCGTTAGGGAACCGACTAAGTCTTCATAGAAAGGTAAGGCTTCCTCATAATTTTCGCGGAAGAAACGCGCTCGACCCAGACTCTCGCGTGTCAGGACCGATTGCTCTCGCGCATTGAGCGACTCTAGCACTTTAATCGCGATGTCATCTTCCTTGCGATTAAAATGGATATTGGCAAGCTGGAGCTGCGCAGACACATAATTCGCATCCGTATCACCAATAGAACGGTAAAGGACCTCAGCGTTATCTTCCCCAATATCACCTTGTTCCTCTAAAATAGACGCCAACCAAATCGAAGATTTTGTATTTTTAGGGTCAAGCCAGATCGCGAAACGTAGGAAAAGTTCAGCCCCTTCGATCGAACGATTACGGGCAAAAAATTCAAAAGCGGGGTCCGTTAGGGATCGCGACGCTTCGCCTTTAAAACTAATTTCAGGTAAGTTTTGTTCTGCCTGCAAACGCTTTAGATACCCACCAACAGGGCCAATCGTAAGTCTTTCATTGTCGACAAGTATTTCTTCTAACTCAGTAATCGCTTCGTCTTGACGATCCATTTGATCAAGAATTCGAACGCGTGTCAGCAAGGACTCCACTCCAGCTACGCCGCTAGCATCAACCGCATCTAATCTCTCGAGGGCGGCCTCATATTCGCCCTCCACGGCATCAATTTTCGCGAGTTGAAGCTCAGCAAAGTTTTCAAAAAAAGCAGTGCCCTTTATGTTGGCGAAAGTCTCTCGCGCCGAAGTATAATCTTGTTCATCCGCCTCAACCCAACCTTTTACCAACTGCATAAGTAAGGTCATGGTTTTGTCACTTGAGGCACCCGAAAAATATTTCAGCGCTCGATTATTACGTCCACGGCGGTAAGAATCCACCCCCAAGACCGCCCGCACCATGGTTTCAGATTTATCAGTTTTATATAATTTTTCAGACAATCGGATAGCTGCCGCAAAATCACCTGTCTCAATTGCAGAGACAATGGCGCGGCGACCGATACGCGTATCAGTTGGCTGCTGTAGGAATGCGTCTGTGAAATATTTCTGCTGCGACGCCCGATCTTCAATTTTATGTGCGTAACTCCCCGCCAGATAGTTGCCGTATAAGTCAGACAAGTCTGATGTGTCAGTTGCCGCTACAGCCACGTCTGGCGACTGGCAGGACAAAGCAAAAATAGCGGCGAGAGTTAAAGGAACTATACGTCGTTTCATGACAACTTTCTATGGCGCACGAGAAATAGAGATTGATGACGGCACCGAAATATCGTCATCTTTTTTTAGTGAATCTTAGCGTTACATATTTGGGTAGTTGGGACCACCACCGCCTTCAGGAACGGTCCAGACGATATTGCGCGACGGGTCTTTAATATCACATGTCTTACAATGGATGCAGTTCTGCGCGTTGATATTGAAACGCGGGTTAGAGCCATCATCATCGGTCAAGACCTCGTAAACACCAGCAGGACAATATCGAACAGCAGGCTCGTCATAGTCAGGCAAGTTAACAGTGATCGGAATGGAGTCGTCAATGAGGCGCAAATGACTAGGTTGTTCTTCACCATGGTTCGTCGCCGTAAAGGACACATTGGTCAGGCGGTCAAATGTCAAAACGCCATCTGGCTTCGGGTAATCAATAGGCTTGAACTTACCCAATTTTTTGGTTGAGCCAGCGTCATCTTTTTTGTGGCCCAATGTGCCGAAAAGATTGAACTTCAAGAGGCTTGCGGCCCACATATCAACGCCTCCCATCAACATACCGCCGAGGAAAGGTCCAAAGCGAGCATTCAAAGGCGCAACATTGCGAACAGGGCGAAGGTCTTCACCAATCGGTCCGTCGTGCAACATGTGATCATAGTCTTCGAGCGTATCACCAGAGCGGCCAGACGCGAGGGCCTTCGTCGCAGCATCCGCCGCGTGAATGCCCGAAAGCATCGCATTGTGATTACCCTTGATACGCGGCAAATTGACGAGACCTGCCGTACAGCCAAGCAGCGCGCCACCAGGGAACGCGACCTGAGGCACAGATTGAATACCGCCCTTGGTCACAACACGCGCGCCATACGCCACGCGTTTACCGCCTTCTAACAAGTCAGCTATATCTGGATGGGTCTTCCATTTTTGGAATTCCATATAGGGATACATGTTCGGGTTTTCGTAATTCAAATCGACAATCATGCCGAGGAAGACTTGATTGTTTTCGGCATGGTACATGAATGAGCCTCCGCCCTGTTTCCACCCGAGCGGCCAACCCGCAGAATGCACGACTGTGCCTTCGCTATGTTTGACTGGATCAATTTCCCAAATTTCTTTCATGCCCAGACCGAATTTTGATGGCTGCGTGCCCTCGTCTAGATTATATTTAGCAATCGCAACTTTAGACAATGATCCGCGAGCGCCCTCACCCAACATCACATATTTACCGTGTAGCTCCATGCCTGGCTCATAGCCTGGACCTTTGGAGCCATCTTTCTGAAATCCGAACTCACCGGCCACGACACCTTTGACGGAACCATCTTCGCGGTAAACCAGTGCTGAACAGGCCATCCCAGGGAAAACCTCGACACCAAGGCCTTCAGCTTGTTCCGCCAACCAGCGGCAAACATTCGCCATGGAGACAATGTAGTTGCCGTGATTATGCATCAACGGCGGTAGAACAAATTCAGGAATCCGCAGCGCGCCCGCAGGCCCGTAAACATAAAACTTATCGGCTTTAACTTCGGTCTTGATTGGACATCCGTCCATGGTCTCAAAATCAGGAAATAATTCACGAATACCTTTTGGGTCGAGCACAGCCCCTGATAAAATATGCGCGCCAACTTCGGACCCTTTTTCAAGCACGACGACGGTCGTTTCAGGGTTGTTTTGCTTCAAACGAATCGCAGCGGAAAGGCCCGCAGGTCCCGCACCAACGATGACAACATCATACTCCATAGACTCGCGCTCGACAGTAGAGTCTTCAACGGTGAATGCGGCGCTTGTTTGGTCTAGATTATACATTGTCGATCTTTGGCCTTCGCGGTATGTACTTATTGTCCTATGCTCTAACGGCTCAGGCATCGCGCGACAAGCATCTCTACCGCCAGATCAACGCAGAAATACAGAATAAGACTCTACTATGACTGATTTAAATGAGAACACACCAGCCTTGCAAGTCTTGGGCTGGGAGGAATGGGTATCTCTGCCTGGGTTATCGCTCCCTGCAATCAAAGCAAAAGTAGATACTGGCGCCCGTACATCTGCGCTGCATGCTGTTGCAATTGAACCATTTGGTACGGATGAAAAACCGCAAGTTCGGTTCATCATGCACCCTGATCCAAGTAACCCTACAGTCGAAGTTATATGCTCTGCCAAAGTTCTAGATCGCCGAAGTGTCACATCCTCAAACGGATCCACTGAACTTCGTTACATTATTGCAGCTGACCTCAGTGTTGGAGATAAAAAATGGCCCATCGAAATCTCCCTAACAAATAGGGAAACCATGGGCTACCGCATGTTATTGGGCCGTTCAGCATTGAGCGAAGATGTGACCGTCACACCAACTCTGTCTTTCCAACAACCTGTTTTATCTTATGATGTTTACAAACGAAAACAGGGCAAAAAGGCCATTCCTTTGCGACCGCTTCGGATAGGTATTCTCACGCAAGAACCAAATAATTACTCCAACACCGAGATGGTCAGAGCTGCCGAAGCGCGCGGCCATGTCGTCGACATGATCTATACCTCTCGCTGTTACATGTCGATTAACGCGCATAAACCGGACGTCTATTATGACGGTTCCCCCCTGCCTCGCTACGATGCAATTATCCCCCGGATTGGATCAAGGTTGACCTTTTACGGCATGGCTATTGTGCGGCAATTCGAAGCCATGGGCGTATTTTGTTTGAACAATGCGCAGCCAATTGGAGCCAGTCGCGACAAACTTCTCGCACATCAAGTGCTGTCTCAGAACGGGTTAAATATGCCTGTCACAGCCTTCGCCAAGTCCTCGCATGATACACAGGGCATTTTGGACCTTGTGGGCGGCGCACCTGTTGTCGTCAAACTTCTCGAATCCACACAAGGCAAAGGCGTTGTATTGGCAGAAACCCGCGCCGCCGCCAGCGCCATCATTGATGCTTTCCGCGGTTTAAATGCGCATTTCTTAGTACAAGAATTCGTCAAAGAAGCTGGCGGGTCCGATCTTCGTTGCTTCGTTATCGACGGAAAAGTCGTCGGCGCCATGATGCGTACGGCCAAAGACGGCGAGTTCAGATCTAACGTCCATCAAGGCGGCAGCGTAAAGAAGGCCACGCTAAGCAAAGAAGAACGTCGAGCCGCTATTAAGGCAACAAAAATTCTCAAGTTAAAAGTCGCAGGTGTTGATATTTTACGATCATCCGAAGGCCCCAAAATACTGGAGGTAAATTCTTCCCCCGGATTAGAAGGCATCACGAAAGCCACAGGCAAAGATATAGCAGCAGAAATCATTGGCTGTATTGAAGCAAATGTCAGAACCGTGTTTAAGACGGCTTCAAAGTAATGATTAAATCCCAAAGGAGGGCCTCACATAATGGATAGCGCCCTTCGGTCATTACTGGATTGGTACGCCCAAATGGGTGTGGATGTGCCGAACGTCCCTGCGGCGCGGCCTGTACGTGTCAAAAAACGACCTCTCGTAAAAGCGGCCTCTCCCTTAGCCGCGTCGTCACCTGCGGCGGAAAAACCAAGTGTGGTCGCACCTGAGCTGTCAAAAATTCGAACCTTAGACGCCTTAAAAGACGTCATGAATAATTATGATGCGGGGGCTTTGTCTGACGCGGCGCGTCAGGTCGTCTTCGCGCGTGGTAACCCTGAGGCTAATTTAATGGTCATCGGCGAAGCACCCGGCCGAGAAGAAGACATTCAAGGCAAGCCCTTCATCGGCCCATCAGGTCAATTACTGGACCGCATGTTGGGCGCGATTGCGCTAGGCGAAGATGATTTCTACGCCACAAATATCGTAAATTGGCGCTTACCCAAGGACCGCAATCCTACGCCGCAGGACGTTGCGTTGTGCCGTCCCTTCCTAGAAAAACATATCGAGCTCGTGCAGCCCAAAGTTATATTGCTTGTGGGCGGAGCATCTATGAGCGCCCTGACAGGCGTCACAGGCATTATGAAAAATCACGGCCAATGGCAGGATGTCACGATTTCTGGCACAACTTACCCTGCGATGCCGCTCTATCATCCTGCCTTCTTGATCCGCCGTCCAGAATTGAAAAAAGATGCGTGGCGCGACTTGCTCACCTTGCGCGAAAAACTTCTCACACTTTAAGTTTTCATCCATCGCCGCTATATGGCGGAAAATGACGCCCAACTATAAATGAGATTTCCTATGTTGAAACGTTCTCTCCTGGCGGCTGCTGCCGTAACGACTGCATTTGCGCTGACGGCTTGCGGCGGTGCAGATACCCCAGATGCAAAAAACAATGCAGAAGAAACTGTCATGACCAAAATTCAGGCAGACTACCCTGTTACGCTGTCGAAAATTGCAGATAACATCTGGGTTCACACGACGAATTATACACTACCGGGTCAAAAGCCCATCTCGTCCAACGGATTGGTCGTCGTCGAGGGCGAAGAAGTAACCTTAGTCGACGGCGCATGGGGCGAGCTTGCGACGCTATCTCTTATCGAGAAAGTCCGCAGCGAGACAGGAAAGCCCGTTACAAAAATGATCGTCACCCATCACCACGCAGACCGCACCGCAGGTGTTGATGCGGCGGAATGGCAAGGCGTCAAAATCTTCACGCATCCTGACACGCCCGTCCTCGCGGCAAGAGCTGGATATCCTGCTCCGAACACATCGGTAGCCGCGTTAAAAGCGCCAAAGTCTCGCACAAAAGTTGGAAGCCTAGAAGTCGCCTACCCCGGACATGGCCACGCCTCTGATAATTTAGTCGTTTACGCACCCTCCGCAGGCATTCTTTATGGGGGATGTGCGGTAAGGGGGTCGGGCGTCGCATCCCTCGGAAATATTGAGGATGCAGACCTGAGCAAATGGAGCGAAAGCTTACAGTGGGTCAAAGCTACTTACCCGAAAGCCAAAGTTGTTGTCCCAGGTCACGGACAAGGCGCAAACCTGTCACTTATCGACGGTACGTTGGCGCTTATTCGTGCTGAGGTCGAAAAGACTGACGATACGCCTGAAGCGCCGTAAGGTCATCAACATCGGTTAGCATTCGAAGCACCGCGAACGTGCCATCTGTTCGTGCCGTAATATCAGATAATGTTTCGGCGTGCGACCACCGCACGCCCTCAAAGAAATCAACGGGCAATGGGCCATTCGTTCCCATTAACCAGAACCCGCCATCACTCGCGGGACCAAAAACATGTTTACGCGACTTCAGCGCGCGAAATGCCTGCGCAATATCTGACGCATTGACCTGAGGGCAATCCGTTCCAATCGTCAGGGTCGGTCCCTTGCGCGCGAACAAGGCCGCTAAACGCGGTGTCAATGATCCTGAAACTTGCGGGATTTGAGTATAACCCTCCCAATCAGGAACATGCCCTAGTAAATGCGGCGGCGTCACAGCCAGAACCGTATCCCAACGTGGGTCACGGACTTGCCGCAAGACCTGCCCCATCATGGCGCGGTACAAACGCTTGGCATGTACCGGACCGATATCCCGCGCGAGGCGCGTTTTCGCACGGCCCATTATGGGCGCTTTCGCAACGACAAAAAGTGTAGGGCGCATCAGGTGTAGTCCCGAACTAAATTTTCCATTGGCTCGCCGCGCCGATAGGATTTTAACAAGTTGAAATTCCGCCTGCCCCGCGTCCAAACCCCATCACGTAAGTGATCAGAAATATCGGTACGCAATTGGACGGGTAACTTGCGTAGCGCCTTGCGGCCAAATTTCGCCTTGATACGGTCTACAATATCAACGTCTTCAAACAGAGGTTTCTCGCGGTCATATCCACCAATGGCGTCATACATGTCCCGCGGTATCAAGAGCCCCTGATCTCCATAGGGCAAGTTCCACCCAAAGCCCCGCATCCAGACGATAAACCGCAACCACGAAGCGCCTGCCCCAGATTGGTCGGGCTTGTAGCGAAAATACCAAGCCGTGTTCGGAGACTTGAGGGCCTGCTGCGTAATTGCCTGCCACCCTGATGGAAGTCGGCAGTCTGCATGTAGAAAGAGATAGGCCGTGATATCATCATTTGCGCCAGCTAGTTCTGCGCCGCGTGCCATTTGCGCGCCTCTTCCTGAGGACCCGCACGACAAGACAGCACCAGATGACAGTGCCAAGCTCAAGGTTCCGTCCTTCGATCCACCGTCACTGATCACAAGGCGAGTGCCATCTGCCTGCGCCAACAAAGACGGCAAGCAGGTTTCAGTGTTTAATGTTGGAATAATAATAGCGAGCACATTGAATGCTTTGCCGTTTCAAATTTCATTTGGCCACAAAAAAAGCCCGGTATCTAAGACGCCGAGCTTCAAATGTTTGTGTAGTCGCGTAACCGCTAGTTTGTTGTTTCCAACTCAGCTTCTGTCATCGCCTCAAGTTCTGCCTCTAGTTCCGCACGTGTCTTCTTACGCGGCTTCGCTTCGAGATAGATACGACAATAGCTGCCAGATAATTCGTTTGTGAATGCGCCGTTTCCAGAACACTTCATGACGCCTTGGCCTTCGCCGTCATACGCCTGTGTACTAAACTCTGCTGCGCGAATTGGTGCCATACATACGTTGGCATCAGCAACTTTACCCAGAAAACCACCTTCATACTGACAAGAGGCGGCGCTGGTCACAATACCTTCAACAGATGGCATTTTGGCTTTAGCGGCCGCTTCATCAGCAGCAACGTCTTGTGCAAAGGCTGAACCCGTTGCGGCGAATACAAGCGCGAGTGTCACACCCGCAATTTTTAGTTTGGACATGGAAAGCTCCTTCATAAATCGTTAAAGGTCTTTAGCAGACCTTCATCTTCCTAATAAACCCTGCACCTGCATTTTTTGCATGTGCTATGCCAACAAACTCTTTTCACCAAAACGCGGCCTAAATATGCCTGATTTCAACTATGAAACCGAAGCTGGCGCACATCAGGGCCGAATTATTTGCGGGGTCGATGAGGCAGGTCGCGGACCCCTCTCGGGACCAGTTGTCGCGGCCGCCGTCATATTAGACCCAGAAAACATTCCGGATGGTCTGAATGACAGTAAGGCCCTTTCCCATCCAGCGCGTGAACGACTCCTGAATATCTTAACAGAAAGTGCACAAATCGGCATAGGAATCGCTGAACCAGGCGAGATTGATCGCATCAATATCCTCTGGGCATCAATGGAAGCCATGCGTCGCGCCGTAGAAAACTTAAATATTTCAGTAGATTACGCTTTAATTGACGGAAACCACGTGCCCCCAAATCTATATTGCAACGCTCACGCAATCGTGAAGGGCGACGCCAAGAGCCTCTCCATTGGAGCAGCCTCTATCGTCTCAAAAGTCACACGGGACCGTATTATGGCTGAAGCTGATTTACGCTTCCCTGGATATGGATGGTCAGGACACAAAGGCTATCCTACTAAAGCTCATCGCGCCGCTGTTGCCGATCTTGGGCGCAGCCCCGCACATAGATGGAGTTTTGGAAAACCTTAGCTCTATTCGCGCAAGGTATTAGGCTTCACTTTATTATAAGAGCTTTTTCTTCGCCCAAATATTCCTCAGTACGCATTTCCATCAGGCGACTCACTGTGCGCTCAAATTCAAATGCCCCATCGCCGCTATCATAAAGCTCACTGGGTTGTACCGCTGCACTCATAACAAGTTTCGTTCGTGCCTCATAAAGCGAGTCTATAAGTGTCACGAAGCGTTTCGCAGCATTGCGCATATCCGCGCTCATTTGCGGGACATCCTCTATAATGACAGTGTGAAAAGCTTTAGCCAGTTCCAAATACTCAGCAGGGCTACGGTTGGTGTTGCACAGAAACTTAAAGTCACTCCACAAGACGCCACTTGCAGTCTTTGGAAACGTCAATGTGCGTCCTTGAACGACAAGCTCTGAGGACGAAGGTGTCGCGCCATGCGTTAAACGCCCCCATGCTTCGGCGATAGCGGTAGCGGCATCTGCGTCTAAGGGCATATGATAAATGGGCGCAGCAGTCAGGGCGCGCAAACGATGGTCCGTGTCTCCCTCAAACGGATGCATAATAAAATTGTCAGGCATCATATTTATAAAGGGCATGAACAAATGCCGGTTTAGGCCGTTATGATACAAACCTTCTGGTCCGCGATTCGACGTTGCGATAACAACAACGCCTTCATTCTCCCACAAGGCAGCGAAGAGGCGCGATAAAATCATCGCATCTGTAATGTCCGTGACATGGAACTCATCAAAGCAAAGCAACTTGGCTTCACTCGCGATCGATCTCGCAACAGGCGCAATGGGATCATCCCCTGCTCCGCGCACATGATGAGGACTGGCTCTGCGCCCATCCTTATCGAGTTTTCGCCACGCGTTGATGCGTGTGTGCACATCTAACATAAAGGCATGAAAGTGTGTCCGTTGTTTCGGCGCAAACTCTGCGGCTTCAAAAAACCAATCCATCAACATGGATTTCCCGCGCCCGACACCGCCATACATATAAAGACCGCGGGGTACCGTTTCGCGGTTCCCGAAGAACCGTCCTAAAAGCCCCGCTTTGGGTGGCTCGTATTCACTCAGCGCCTCAAGGCGGTCATCCAATGCAATCGCAGCTTCGATCTGCTGGGCGTCTCTAAACAACACGCCCTCATCGATGCAGTGCTCTAATTTGGTTTGAAGCGGGCCCATGTTCAGACCGACAACAAGACAATAGCTATGGCAAGACAACCAAAGCTAAAAATCACAAGACCATAAAAAAGCGGTTTATTTCGAATAGGTGCAGGTTCCATGAGCGCGCTTTTACCGAGCCATTCGCGTTCGTCAACGCATCCAAAAAAAAGCAGCTGCCTCTCTAAACAAAGTTGTTCATGAACTGTTAATCTAGTATTACGCTACAGTAATCTTTAAGGGTTGTTTTAAGCACGGACTGGCCGTGAGCATACTCAAATGTCTGGAGGGACTTTAAATCCATGGAAACTTTAAAAGAAATTCTCGCAAATGAAAGTTTGCAAAAATGGGTGGCCTTTGCAGTCATTCTCGTCGTCGGTTATATTGTAGCTTTTGTTCTTCGCATGGCTGTGTCTGGTGCGATCAATCGTACAGGTATTGGCAAACGCGCTAAGACTACTGGTGGGAACATTGGAAAAGCTATTGGAAAAGCCGTCTTTTGGCTTGCTATTCTATACACGCTATTCCTTGCACTTTCACGTGTAGGCATGGGCGAGTACTTCGGCCCTGTTGAAAATCTATTCGACAACATCAGCGCTGTCGTACCTAGTCTCATCGGCGCAGGCTTCATTGGCTTCATCGGTTTGATCATCGCAAAAGTTGCTGGCATGACAGTCACATCTGTTGCTGATGCAGCTCAAGTCGACAACGTTGCTTCACGCGTAGGCCTAACATCTGCGACTGGATCATCTGGATCACTTTCAGGTCTTCTTGGTAAAATCGTATTTGTTATCATCATCGTTCCTGTTGCCATCGCAGTTCTGGAAAAGTTGAATATGGAATCAATTTCTGTTCCACTTACAGACATGCTCACAGGCTTTGTTGAATACATCCCTGCCTTGATAGGTGCGGCGATTGTTATGGGCGTTTCGATTTTCATCGGACGTTTTGCATCAAGCTTCATCGAAAGTCTACTTTCTGGTCTTGGATTTGATCGTTCAGTCAATGAGATCATGGCTTTAGACGACGGTGAAGGTCTTAAGACATCACCATCTAAGTCTGCTGGTTATATCGCATTCTTGATCATCGTTGTTATCGGCCTATCGGCTGCTGTGAACATCCTTGGCAACGAAAGCTTGTCACAGGCGTTCGGTACTGTTCAAGAATTTGGCGGTAGACTTCTTAGCGCTGCGATCTTGATCGGCATAGGTGTTTTCCTTGCGAACTTCATGGGTCGTTTCATGAGCACAATCATGAGCCCACGTATTTCGAACATCGTGAAATACTCAGCAATGACATTGTTTGTCTTCCTTGGCCTGTCTTCACTAGACCCAGAAGGAACAATCGTTCCACGCGCATTCGCAGCTATCTTGTTCGCAGGATCTGTTGCAGCAGCAATCGCGTTCGGTATCGGTGGACGTACATGGGCTGGTGCAGTTCTGCATAAAGCTATCCCGCCTGCAGAAGTCACTAAGTTAAGCAAAAAATAAGAAGTAATATACTTCATATCTAAATAGAAAAAGCCGTCCATTGTGACGGCTTTTTTGTTGGCTAATTATTCTCTATCAGGCGACCGCGGCTTAGGGCGAGAGGGCCTTATGCCTCAATATTGGCAATGGCCTGAACAACTGCATGGTCGAGCAACTCAGCCTTAGACAGCGACAATAGAGCTTCAATGCGCGCTTTACAGATTTGGTAGGTCCGCGAGAACGCGGCCTGACGTGCAGATAAAGGTTCAATATGAGCAGGGTCAGGCTGTGGCCAATGCACCTTTAGACCCGGTCCAAAAAACACAGGACAAACTTCCGCCGCGGCATTATCGCAAACGGTGACAACAATATCGAATTCTGGCGCGCCATCTTCTGAAAACTCATCCCAGCTTTTCGATCTATATATTGACGTGATATGCCCTTGTTTTTTCAACTCGATGAGACCGTCAGGATGTGGCTGCCCACTTGGCTTAGATCCAGCTGAGTAGGCCAAAAATCGTGGTGAACCATCCGCATTGCGACCAAGGTCATTCAACAACGCCTCGGATAAAATCGAACGCGCTGAGTTACCAGTACAGAGAAAGAGAACATTTATTGGTTGGGTCATAAACGCCCCTTGGAATCATCGCTCGTCTTCGTCAATAGGTCTTCGTGCATATTGTCGAAAAACTCATTGCTGAACGCGCCCCACGCCTCATGGCACGCCCTCGCCTATTCAGGGCCGTAAGGCCTTGGCTCTACCGCGTTTTAGCCTATGATGACGCCGTATCACTCGCGGATACCATTCGTCCATTGACGGGGCATCAAGCCTTCCAACATGTCTCTCACCATATAAATCCACATATCAAAACGGTTGGGTTATCCAACCTGCCGCGCACAGGCGCCTGCGTCATCATTGCCAATCATCCTACAGGTCTAGCGGATGGACTCGCCGTATTTCAAGCCATTCGAGAGCGACGACCGGATCATCTCTTCTTGGCGAATGCAGATGCCTTGCGGGTTATCCCAAAAGGCGAAGACATCATTATCCCTGTGGAGTGGGTCAAGGAAAAGCGCAGTCACGCAAAAGCCAGAGATACGCTAGTAGCGGTCAAAAAAGCCTTACAAGACGGTAGGTGTGTGGTGATATTTCCATCAGGTGCCTTAGCTCTTCTGACGTGGCGCGGCCTCATTGACAGGCCTTGGGAAAGCAGCGCAGCAATGTTAGCCCGAAAATACACAGCCCCCATTATACCCTTGAGGATTAAAGCTCGAAATTCGACGCTGTATTACCTCTTCTCGAAGCTCAGTTCTGAACTCCGCGACATCACATTGTTTCATGAACTGTTGAACAAAAAAAATCAGATGTTCAAACTGACCTTTGGCGACGTCATTCCACCTGAAAGCCTCCCTAAAAATGCCGACGAAGCGATATCCAATATTCGCTGCATTGTTGAGAATATCTAACGACTGTGGCGGGTTGCGTCTGTCAGTTGAATAGAGCTCGCAAGTTCAGGGCGATCACTCGCTTCAATACGCTTGAGGTAGCTCTGTGTTAGGGCTTCTGATGTGACACGGTTTTCCGATAGTCAACTGGCGATGGACCATAGGGCCGTACAGATGCGCAGGCTGACATCATAAATGACGTTGCTAAAATAAATGGAAAACGCATAAAGCTATCCAGTCTAAATAAGACCTTATTAACCACAATCGAAGGTCATGGCACTACGTCCCTAAAGTGAATTTTTATGGGGGGTTAGCTTGCTAATAAGAAAACAAAAAACGCCCCCAAATACATTGGAGGCGTTTGATAATTCAGGAAGTGAAGTAAGAGCTAAGCGCGTTCGACCATCATTTTTTTGACTTCTGCGATAGCCTTGGCTGGGTTCAATCCCTTTGGGCATACATTCGCGCAATTCATAATCGTGTGGCAGCGGTAGAGCTTGAACGGATCGTCCAACTTCTCAAGACGCTCGTCTGTCGCATCATCACGGCTGTCAACCAACCAACGATAGGCCTGCAACAAAGCCGCAGGGCCGAGATACCGATCACCATTCCACCAGTAAGACGGGCAAGATGTCGAACAGGAAGCGCAGAGAATACACTCATAATATCCATCCAACTTCGTACGTTCTTCAACAGTCTGCGTGATCTCTTCTGTTGGAAGAGGCGTAGACGTGTGAAGCCATGGCTCAATCGACGCATATTGCTTATAGAAATTCGAAAGATCTGGCACCAAGTCACGTACAACAGGCAAATGCGGAAGAGGCGAAATCGTAATCGCGCCGCCCTTCACTTCATCAATACCTTTAGTACAGGCTAGCGTATTTCGGCCGCCAATATTCATGGCGCAAGAGCCACATACGCCCTCACGGCAAGAGCGGCGGAACGCAAGAGTTGGGTCGATTTCGTTCTTGATCTTGAACAATGCGTCCAAAACCATTGGGCCACATTCGTCTAGATCGATTTGGTACGTATCCCAGTAAGGATTGCCGCCATCAGACGGGTCATAACGGTAAATTTTGAACGTCTTCAGCCGCGTTGCACCCGCTTTTGCTTTCCATGTCTTGCCCTTGCGGACTTTGGAATTTTTAGGAAGTGTAAGCTGAACCATTGGAGTGCGATGTCCGTAACTAAATTTCTAGTGTTTCACTTAGACTCTAACGTCTCAAAACCCAAGCCATTTTCACGGAACTCACGGCATATGTTATCCCTCGCATGAAAGCCCTTAGCGAACCGTATACACGGCCTGGTAAGGTTAAAGTTAATTAGAGGGTGCGGCAATTTTACCGCCACTATACCAATCCATATCTCGCGTCAGGTACATCGTAGCTGCGATGGCTATGAAACTAGCCAAAGCTCCGATCATGAGGGCAAAATCTTCGATTCTCATCAACACAAAAAGAAGACTATAAACCGCCGTAAAGACGCCACCCGCTTTCCAAATGTATGATTGATGACCAAATACAGCCCCTGCATAAGCTGACGTAATCATAACTGTCAGCATGGCCGCGATAATAAAGGCTGGCGTAAAGCCGATCCGTTCTGCAAAGGCCAATAACAAGAGGTAGAAAATAGCCTGCGCAAGTCCAATCAAAATATATTGGGCCGGATGGACCGGCACACCCACAATGACCTCAAACAGGAAATAAGCCAGAAAGACGAGACCGATAAAGAGGACCGCATATTTCAAAGCACGGTTGACGGTTTGGTACGGATTATCCGTACTCACAAATTTGACTCGTACGACGTTTTGATCAAGCACGCGCAGGACATCACTCGCCGTTCCCTGCCCTAAAATACCGCGTGAAAGATAAGGCATCGTCCAATTAGCCTCAAACCCAGAATCAGTGATCTCTCGGTTTAGGGGCGTGAACTCACCTTGGAATCCCGGGTCGGCCCAATTGGACACCATCTGAACCTCAGTGGACTTCGCGAAAGGCGGGATAGATAAAGTTTGCGCGCCCGAAAGCACAAGGTCGACAGTGACATCAAACCCTTCATCACGCTCAAGCCAGTCAGCCGCAGGCACCGCCATCCAATGTCCGATACTGGGTAAAGCCATATGAGATTTGCCTATTATGGCAGGGCGAACGGTGCGGCGATTACCTCTGGAATCAATCTCAAATGTGGCAGGGACAGGCCGTCCAACATTCACCTCTCGTTGGGTCGGTTCAAACGCTTGCGTCCGCCCATCAGCTCCTCGCAAACGTACATCCTGTTTCAATCCTCTGACATCTGAAACAGAAACGAGGAAACGTGCCTTTTTCATATTTAAGTCAAGGTCAGGCGCGTCTATTCTAGCGAGCAGGTTTTCAAACCGCGCGGAGAGTTCACCTTGCGCCGTATATATCGGAACTTTGTAAAGTGACTGCGTCTTGGCTTCGACCTCTACAGACGAAAAATTTGCTTTACCCTTGTCGGGATAGACAATGTAATGCCCTGTCTCTGTGGCTCCGTCTGCTTGTACCTTAGAGTATGGGATTGATAAAATGGGACCTATAACAGTTTGCGGGCCACCGTATCTTTGGCTTACATCTTTTGCGACCTGAGTTGCCGCATTTGAACGCTCGTAACTAATTGCACCAATAAACATGGCTGGAATCGCCATCAGCAAAACAAGTCCGCAAATAAGAATAAGCTTCACACCTGCAGACCTTTGGAGTCTGGGCAAAGTTATGGGTATAGAATTAGGTGACGTCATGAGAGCCTCTCAGAAGATGAGAGAGCTTTTGGCCTGTGAACTATGGCATGACTAAGGGGTCATCTAGACCAAGTCATGGTCAGGAAATGGCTATTCTGCGCTCACTAATAAAGCGGATCTAAAATCTGGTACCATGACGTCGTATTTTGCCGTTGAAGCTGTTTGCATAGAAAATTCTGAAAAAAGAAATTCTAATTCTTCAACGCAACAATCCAAAACATCTGATACGTCAGACAATATTTTTCTACGGTTCATAAAATTTGCCGAAGTCGCCGCTCTCAAGCCAGACATAACGAAGTCTGCTTTTGGACGTTCGGATGATATATTCCCAGGTACAGACATGTGTGTGGCGATTAGTTCGCCAAGCTCTAGCGTGGGGCGCATTAGTTCATCCTTGCGCAACCACGTTGTTGGGGCGTACGGATTGCGTAATTTACGTAAGCACAATTTTTCTCAAAATGACAGAAAATAATTACCCGCCTCAGCTTTGTTCACCCACAGTTCATATGGATTAACAAGTCTATATACCCATCAGAACTATGCAAAAACTCGTCTAAGTATATCAGATGTACGCTTCGCGGGATTCGCACGAATAGCTTTCTCTTCTTCGCCAATAAAGTGGAAAACACCGCTAAGGCCATATTTCACACCATGATCGATCAAATCAGTCCGCGCGCTCGCCCCTAAATTTGGTGCGAAGGGCACAGCACTGAGCTGTGAGGATACATCATCAACCAAGCGCAAGGCCCCAGTTTGGTTTAATGCATTTTCCATAATCGGCGCAAATAACTGGCTTAAACTACTCGAAGTTCGTCCCTGCAGATATTCAGTTGCCGCCGTATCTGTACCGCGTAAAATATCAAATGCATCTGTAATGGTCAGGCTTTTCACGGCACTAATAAAAATATCCTTCGCAACGGGGGCCGCTTTTTCTGCGCCCCGGTTGAGCTGTGTCTGAAGATCAACGAGCAAAGCATCTGCTCCGAAGGGTGCCAAGAAAGACTGAACATCCTGCAAGGCCTTAGGCAAAGGCACACGAATAAGGTCATTCGCTAAAAACCCATTTAAAGCGCCAACATTAGACAAGGCGCTACCGACGCCATTATCGAGCGCGGCCTTCAAACCCAACGCAACTTCGGCCGCTGACAAAGCCCCTAAACCACCGCCTGCACCGCTAAGTATGCTGTCTAAGATTGCAGGGTCGAGTGTTTCACATGCAGCAAGAGGGCTCGCAGCCAAGCCAAGGAGTACGCAACGTCTATCTAATTTAACATCCATGATTTTATCCAATCTCTTCACTTTGGTCAGACTTTCGATCTGCAAATTTAGGTGCCCGCTTCTCAAGGAAGGCCGTCACGCCCTCTTTGCAATCTTCGCTTATAAAAGCCGCATTTAAAAGTTTACTTTCCTCAATGTGCGCAGTGAATGCAGCTTGTTCCAAAACACCGTAGCCCATCATGGAATTCATCAGCAGACGTTTATTGCTAGCGGTCGATGTTGGAGAGCAATTCTCTGCAATGTCACGAGCCATATCTAAAGCACGCGGTAAGACAGCCTCTGGTGGATGCACTTCACTCACATATCCTGCGCGGTACATTTCGTCAGCCAAGATCAAGCTTGCTTTTAAAATCCACTCATTCGCTTTCGACCAGCCCACGAGGCGCGGTAAGAACCAACTCGCGGCTCCGTCAAAGACAATACCGCGGCGCGCAAATGGAAACGCCCATTTTGTTTTTTCAGAACAAATTCGTATATCCATCGGCATAGTCATCGTCGCGCCAATGCCAACTGCGTGGCCGTTGATCGCGCCAATTATGGGTGTCTCGAGTTTGAACATATCTAACACAAGTTCACCACCTGCATCTCGCGAGACACCTTCATGAAAGGTAGGTGCAGTATCTAACCCAGCAGACCCGAACCCATTTGAAATGTCTGCGCCTGCACAAAAGGCACGTCCCGCACCCGTCACAACAATGACACGAACGGAGCTGTCGGCATCTAACTCTGAATAGGCACGTTGAAGATCACGGTGCATGGTGAGGTTAAAGCTGTTCATCGCGTCTGGGCGGTTCAACGTCAAAATGGCGACAGAGGCGACCTCTGTATCGCGCGAAATGAGGAGTGTTTTATATTGAGCCATGTAAAAGGAGTATGGGCATTAGAGATCAAATGCAACGCTCGCTAAGCGAAGTCAGTTCTTACCGCCAAGAGTGAAACTCTTTTCCAGTTTTGCCATTAGATTAAATCCTAAAATTTGGCAGCACTCTCCCGCGCTAGACACAATGACTTTAACTTCATCATACCCATTATCGTTTGGGACTTTGTACTCGATAATCGTGAAGTCGAAACCTCTTTCTTGCCCATATCCATGGCCGTAATATTCCATATCCTCAACGCGCGCAGAATTTGAAGCTAGTTTCTCTATGGCCTCAGCTTTCATCCCTTGAAACTCTTTTGCGACGGTAGGATGCGTCCTCGTCTGAACGGCTGACATACCTTCTGAATAGAAGGCCCTAATAACCTCTTGCGCATAAGCTGCACGCTCTGGAGGTAAAGGCGTTAAACCCTCTATAACTTTAGGCGTGTTCATATCCTCAAGACTGCCAGGGGATGTGGAGATATTCACATCACAGGCGGAGAGTATAAGTGAGCTAGAAAACAGGTAAATCGCTTTGGTAAAGAACTGCATATGATCTTATATACGATTCGCCATTTAGTTTCAAATTCGTATTTACAACCAAGAAGATATGTAAAACTCCACACCCCTGAAGTCGTTTAAGTTTTGACCTCAATATTAATTCCCGCCAAACGACAACAGCCCTCTTCGTCTGGCACCACTATTTTGACAAGATTATACCCATTCTCAAATGGGACCTTCAGCTGAATAACGATAAACTTAAAGCCATCATCTTCGCCAAAGCCGTGGCCATAATATTCAATAGCCCTGAGATCAGCTTTAGCTGAAGCATGGCTTTCTATGACCTTCCAATCCTCTTTTGAAATACCGCGTAGAACTGGATGGAAACTGCTCTTTATGGCCGAATGACCTTCGATGAAAAACAACTGAGTGCTCGCGTGAACGAAATCATAAATTTTTGGAGAGAGAGGTTGTAAGTCTTCCATCATATCAGGCTTATCTTCTATAGCCTGTTCCGAAACAGACATGTTCGGTCCACAAGACGCGAGAGTGAAGCAGAAAAAACATAATAACAGGGTCGAAATAATGAAGCGCATAAGCGATTATAATCACGCACATCTTTATACAATCATAAGCTGCGCTTGATTATTTCCTTAGTTATATCTCTATTGTCGTAGCTTAGACCACGCCTCAAGTTTTGCCTTTATAGCCGCCTCACGGCCCTCACCTTTAGGGGCGTAGAAGACTTCACGCGGCATATTATCAGGGAAATAATTTTGCCCTGAAAACCCCGTTTCAGTGCTGGGATCATAAGCATAGCCATCCCCATAGCCAATATCTTTCATCAACTTTGTTGGCGCATTTAAAATATGTTTGGGCGGCGGTAAGCTACCCGTCGCTTTGGCCGCTTTCATCGCCGCCTTATACCCCACATAAACGCCCACTGATTTTGGTGCAGTCGCGAGATGGACAACTGCATGGGCCAATGACAAATCGCCTTCAGGACTGCCCAATCGCTCATAAGCTCGCGCCGCCTCAGACGCGATCATCAAAGCTGTCGGATCAGCGAGACCAATATCTTCGGAGGCAAACCGCACAAGACGCCGAGCAATATAGCGCGGGTCTTCACCGCCCGTGATCATGCGCGCATACCAATAGAGCGCAGCATCGGGATCAGACCCCCGCATAGATTTGTGCAACGCCGAGATAATATTATAATGCTCATCTCGTGATTTATCATAAGCAGGTGCGCGTTTTTGCAGCAATTCAGCTACACCTTTGGCGTCCAGCTCAGTCTCTCCCGCCAGAAAGACTTCATCTGCTAGCGTTAACAAATAACGCCCATCCCCATCAGCGAACCCAATCAGTGTGTCTCGCCCGCTTTCATCCAATGGCAACGCCCGCCCGATATACGCCTCTGCCCGCACTAACAGCCCCCGTAATGCAGCATCATCCAGACGGTTCAACACGAAGACCTGCGCCCGCGACAGCAAAGCGCCGTTTAACTCAAAACTGGGGTTTTCTGTTGTCGCGCCGACGAGCGTGACAACGCCTTCTTCGACATAGGGTAAAAACCCGTCTTGTTGCGCGCGATTAAAACGGTGGATTTCGTCCACGAATAGTAATGTGCCGCGCCCTGACTCACGCCTCGCGCGTGCGGCCTCAAAGGCTTTGCGTAAATCAGCGACGCCTGAAAACACGGCAGATAGCTGTATGAATTCAAGGTCAGCTCTATCCGCCAATAAACGCGCGATCGTCGTTTTCCCAACACCGGGTGGTCCCCAAAGGATCATTGACGATAAACGCCCCTGCCCCAACATGCGTCCAATCGGCCCCTCTGGACCAATCAAATGTGATTGCCCCACGACATCCTCCAATATCGCAGGACGCAAAGCTTCGGCCAAAGGTTTTGGTGCAGAGGCTTCAAGGCCAGCCGATTGAAAGAGATTAGTCATGATCTAGTGGTATGCCTGACACAGTGACGACACAAGTGTACGTCTTAGAATTATAGAAAAGCGATCAATTTCACATGAATAGATTGGCATATATCGACGGTTTACGAGGTCTTTTTGCGCTAATGATTGCGCTTTACCACTTCAATAAAACAGTCTTTTTTCCAGGTGGATACCTGGCTGTAGATTTCTTCTTTGTCCTGTCTGGTTTTATTCTTGCCTATGTCTACTTGCCGCGACTTCATAAAATAACATTGACGCAGTTCATAGGCGCACGATTATCGCGGCTGTGGCCTTTACATATTTTTACGATGTTCTTGTTGATAGCCGCCTATTCTCTCTCGACATTTCTAGCGACAGGAGAGTTAAGCGTCTTTCCAGACTGGAGCGGCGAAAGTCGCCTTGGAAGCTTTTTTGAAAACGTCTTTCTGCTGCAAAATGCGGGAGTTCAAAATGGGCTCACTTGGAACTACCCATCTTGGTCAATCTCTGTCGAATTTTGGGTCAATATTTGCCTGTTCTTTGTCCTGATGGGGCTTGTGAAACGTCCGAACAAACAGACTGGCATTCTAGCCGCTCTCACATTCATAGTTTTATTGTGCTACGTAATTCTAGAGCATGAAATTGGAAGTTTTGCCGGAACGCGCGCACATACTGACCAAATCGCCATTATTTTAAATACGGGAATGATGCGCGGATTTGCAGGTATCTTCCTCGGTGTTTTAGTTTGCAAATTTGTCTCAAGTGTCGATTCAGGTATGACACGTTGGACGTCAAAACTTTGGGGATGGGGCGTCAAGTCGTGCCTAGAAATTGGCCTCCTCTATGTCATCATATATATCATCGCGATTGATGGCGTGAACAATGATGTTGATTATATCGCAGTCCTACTATTTGCGATTTTACTGGCTGTTTTGAGTATCGGTCAACATTCCTTGTTGAGGCAGGTTCTCTCCATCAAGCCATTCACCTTCCTGGGTCTCATCAGCTATTCCATATACCTAGGTCATATGCCGCTACTTCAGGTCTTTAGAAAATGGACTGAAATTTTCGGACCTACCTGGAACTACGCCCTCGTCTTAGGACTATTTTTAACGTCGATGATCGGACTAGGAACAATCCTATATTATTGCATTGAAAAACCGGGGCAGGCCTTATTCAAAAGGGCTTGGGACATTGTCTTTACCCCAAATGCTCCTGAGGTAACTCAGAGATAGACAGAAAGCAGATAAATTTAAGTGATTAATTGTCAGCCCTTCACGTAAATAAATAACATTCCTAATTCCTAACTATATCCGTATACAGTCACGCTCATGGTAAATATATTTAGCAGATTTGAACGTTTTTTAGGCATCGACCGCTTGAGAACTAAAAGCGAATTTATGCGTGCAAGAGCGGTTTACATAATGGGCTTCGCCTTCATTGTAACGCAGGTCATCAATCAAGTGACCATGTTTTACTCTTACGGCGGATATACATTTGACCATGCAGTCTCGCTTATCGCATGTGTATTGGTCGCGGCGACGATACTGTTGTTGCGTCGTACGAAACGGTTTCAAATTTACGCTGTCATCTTTTCCGTCCTGATTATTGCGGCAACGATGTCATCAGCTTTAAACCAAAACACAGGCATCAATTCATCTCTTATTCCCTTCTTGATATTGGGGACTGTCGTCAATGGATTCATATGTGGGTGGCGTGCAACAAGCGTATACGGGACAATTTCCCTAGTCTGCATCTGGTTTTTATGGTGGGTCAGCACGCAGTATACCTACACGCCCATTTTTGATGTTGACAAATTCACAGACCGCAATTTTCAACGTGCGGTCCAAGCGAGTCTAGCCACAATTTTGATCACAATGGTTAGTGCATTTTTCTCTAAGAGCATGCACGAAACCTTTGGGGAATTAGAAGCAGGTATTAGCTATGCCCAAGAGTCGGACCGCGCGAAGACAGATTTCCTCGCAACGATAAGTCATGAACTCTGCACCCCCATGAACGGCATTATTGGGATGAACGACGCTCTTGAAGAAACGGATTTGGACGAGGAACAGCGCGAGTACGCGGCTATTATTAGAAACTCAGGTCAAAATTTACAAACAATCATCAGCAACGTTTTATTATTCTCACAATTAGAAGCGGGTAGGATTGTCCTTGATGACAGTGCATTCGATTTACGCGAGACGGTTAAAAGCATCGCCAAACCTTTTACCGAACGAGCTGCAGCTAAAGGGCTCATTCTTAAAACACAAATAGCACCAAGCGTCCCCTCGTCATTAATTGGTGATCAAATCAGAATCGTACAAATTATTAGTGCCCTCTTAGATAATGCTATCAAATTTACTGATACGGGCGCTATTGAACTCTCAGTTTCAGGTAGTTCAAATACACAGGGACATGCCGCACTTCTAATGACTGTAACAGATACGGGTATTGGCATTGCGCTTGAAGATAGAGATCGTATTTTTGAGCATTTCACACAACAAGATGGCTCTATCAAACGGCGCTATGGCGGGACTGGCCTAGGTTTAACTTTAGCTCGTGAATTGACGAGATTAATGGGCGGCGACCTACACCTTCAAAGTGAGTTAAACGCCGGAAGTTCATTTACCGCACGGTTAAACTTCATTGTACCTGGTTACAGTTTCAAAAAATCTTCAAATAACGACTGAATAAAGCCCAGTTCATCAGATCATGAACAGGGCCGACCAAACAACCTTGCGGGTTGAAACATTCATATAAAATCATGTTTTTGAAATAGCTTAGGCTAAAAACATACTTCAACTTAGACATCGACCCTCTCATTTTGGTAGTATTGATAACCGTAAGGTGAAGCAACTCAACAAAAAGGCCCCTTTCGGGGCCTTAATTCATTCAATATTTAAAACCTATTAGACGCAAAGCCCCTAGTAAACGCGGGCCTTTGGTTCGATGTACTCAATGCCGTCGGTCATTGTGTAATCATGGACAGGGCGATAGTCGATTTTCACTTTGTTTTTCACGCTATCATACCACGCCAAAGTATGTTTCATCCAGTTTACATCGTCACGATCTACGTAGTCTTCGTGGGCATGCGCGCCGCGGGATTCCTTACGGTTATCCGCAGAGGCCATCGTCACCATCGCTTGGCAGACAAGATTATCGAGCTCTAAGGCTTCCATTAAATCCGTATTCCAAACCATAGTCTTATCATAGACAGCAATGTCTTTAATAGATTCAGCAACGGCAGTAACCTTTTGCACGCCTTCGGCCATACTCTCTTCGGTACGGAAAACAGAGCAATGTTCTTGCATCGCTTTTTGGAGGCTCAAACGAATTTCAGCCGTTTTCTTAGTCCCCTCAGCCGCTTTGAATTTCTCAAGGCGCGCAATGGACTCTTCACCTGCATCCGCCGCGAGAGGTTTCTGCTCCATATTGGCTGTGACTGTTTCGCCGCAACGTTTGCCCGCTGCCCGTCCAAAGACAACCAAATCGATGAGGCTGTTAGAGCCCAAACGGTTCGCGCCATGAACAGACACACAGGCCGCTTCGCCAACGGCCATTAGGCCAGGTACAACCGCGTCAGCGTCTTTACCTTTTTTGGTCAAGACTTCGCCGTGATAATTGGTTTGAATGCCGCCCATATTGTAATGGCACGTAGGCAGCACTGGAATTGGTTCTTTGGTGAGATCGACATCCGCGAAAATTTTCGCTGTTTCCGAAATACCTGGAAGACGCTCGGCCAACACATCTGGATCAAGATGATCAAGATGAAGGTAAAGATGGTCTTTGTTTGGACCAACACCGCGGCCTTCACGAATTTCCATAATCATTGAACGCGAGACCAGATCCCGCGGGGCGAGATCTTTCACACTTGGCGCGTAGCGTTCCATAAAACGCTCACCCTCTGAATTGGTCAGATATCCGCCTTCACCGCGTGCACCTTCAGTAATGAGGCACCCTGCGCCGTAAATGCCCGTTGGATGGAATTGAATAAATTCCATATCCTGAAGCGGCAAGCCCGCACGTAGGACCATAGCATTACCATCGCCCGTACATGTATGCGCGGATGTCGCGCTAAAGAACACACGGCCATAACCGCCCGTTGCGAGAATGACTTTTTGCGCGCGGAAACGATGAAGTGTTCCATCGTCAAGCTTCCAAGCCGTAATACCGCGGCAGACACCATCTTCCATGATGAGATCGAGCGCGAAATATTCGATAAAGAACTCGGCTTCGTTACGAAGAGATTGTCCATAAAGCGTATGGAGCATGGCATGACCCGTACGGTCAGCCGCAGCACATGTACGCTGTACCGGAGGGCCATTACCCATTTCAGTCGTGTGACCCCCGAATGGGCGCTGATAAATCTTACCATCTTCATTCCGCGAAAATGGCATACCCCAATGCTCTAGCTCGTAAACAGCCTTTGGCGCTTCGCGGCAGAGATATTCAATCGAGTCTTGGTCACCGAGCCAGTCAGACCCTTTAACCGTATCATACATGTGCCAGCGCCAATCATCTGGTCCCATATTGCCAAGTGAGGCCGCGATGCCGCCTTGCGCTGCAACTGTATGCGAACGCGTTGGGAAAACCTTTGTAATACAAGCTGTCTTTAAACCAGCTTGTGCCGCGCCGAGTGTTGCGCGTAGGCCAGAGCCACCCGCGCCAACGACAACAACGTCATATGTGTGGTCAATCCACTCAGTCTTTGGAGCTGTTTTCTTAGCAGTCATGTGAAAGTCCTAAAGGAATGCTAGTTTGATGACGGCGAATGCCACGGCGGCCCATAAAATGAAGCCAACGCATTTATTCTTCAACAGGCCAAATGAACGCAGCTTGCCACCGAAGTAATCCATGATGACCTCGTCCATTTCCAATTTGCAGTACCAAATGGCCGCAGTGAAAAAGGCAAGAAAGCCAATCGCGCCAATCGGCGCAGAGAGCCAAGCCGCAATACCATCTGATCCAGCAGGAACAGCACTGGCGACAGACCAGATAACAAATGGAAGACCAATGATCACGCCATAGCCCGTAAGGGTGTGGATCTTCGCATGGTATGCGCTGTGGTTTGCGGCGCTCATGATGCAGCTCCCGCAATTACAAGTGTCAGCACGAGCGATAAAACAACCGAGAGACCGACCATCAAGAAGGACATCATGTTGTTCTTATCTGGGTCTAGCATATTCCCGCGATTCCAAATCGCGTGACGCGCCTGCGCCACAGCCATGAAGATAAAGGCAAAGAGGAAAACAAAGAGGCCTATCGCGCCGAGCGGCGAAAAGACGAGGCCCGCCAAAGGCAATTGCCCTGTCAAAGACAGAACCAAGACGCCAACTGCAACAATGAATAGCGCGATATAACAAATGATCGCGCTGGCTCGATGCAAAATCGAACTCAGCATTGCGCCATGCCAGCGCCAAACTTGTAAATGCGGCGACATTGGCCGCGGATCATTCCACTCAGATGACATCAAACTGTCCCTCTTTAAATCTGGCGCAAAGCTAGGCTCCGCCGCTAAAATGTCAACGGATGATTAGGGGCTGTGTCGTCGCAGATGAGGGAATTTGACACCTCCCAGTGGGTTAGTACCCACCTATTCCAGCTTTACGGATAGTTTAGTGGCACATCCATGTGATCAAGGCTGAATACATAAGGCAAACACTAGAACAAAAGACTAGGTTGAGAGGCTGAGTTTTCAGGCCACAGGTCTGAGTTGCCACAATCACGCGCCTGTTCCTGGATATAAAACGAGGCGACCCAAATACAAAAAAGGCGCTGCTCGAAAGCAACGCCTTAAAACTCACATCAGAAACCCCAATTCAGGGGTCTGAATTTTATTACTTGTCAGCAGCGTCTTTAAGTTTTTCAGCAGCTTCTTTGGCGTCGTATGCCGTGCTTGAACCCATATCGCCTGCTTTTTCAACAACAGTACCTTTAGCATCAGAGGCCAGAGCGCCAGCTTTATCAGTAACCATGCCTTTAGCATCAGTGGCCATAGCGCCAGCTTTATCAGCAACCATGCCTTTAGCATCAGTGGCCATAGTGCCTGCTTTGTCAGCAGCGCCTTCAACGCCAGCCTTAGCATCAGCAGCCATTGCGCCAGCTTTGTCAGCAGCGCCTTCAACGCCAGCTTTAGCATCAGCAGCCATAGCGCCAGCTTTATCAGCAGCGCCTTCAACGCCAGCTTTAGCATCAGCAGCCATAGCGCCGGCTTTATCAGCAGCGCCTTCAACGCCAGCTTTAGCATCAGATGCCATTGCGCCAGCTTTATCAGCCGTTGCAGCAGCCGCGTCTTTTGCTTTGTTTGCAGCTTCGTCAGCAGCACTACAGCCTGTTAAAGCCAATGTTGCGCCCAAAAGCGCTGTCATAATAAGTTTCGTTTGCATTTTGATCTCCCTGTGTGTCACTCAAATGTGCCACCCCTTGTAGGCCCAATACACTTTCCTACGTAAATTCCAAGTCTTTCGCACTGCGTCCTCGTTTGAACAAAATCAAACCGTATAAAATTCAAGCCTGTAAAGATAATCGGCGGAGACTAATCCGCACTTTCAAAAGCTGTGGCATGATGAATGCGTTCTTTCGGACACGGGACAGGTAGAGCTCATCTGCTAGTGCCGAGAGACGGTGGGGTTGATCATATTTGGGTGAGATCAGATATGTGGGACTTTTTGGAGTGAGAGCCGATCGCCGTGTCTAATGGCATGACTGCGAGGACAAACTGGCCGCTGCATCAAAAACCGTCGCCGCGTGGCCTAGCAATTGGCGTCAGCCAAATGCGGGGGTGGAATGAGCTTATGGCTCAATCCACTTTGGTCTTTGCGTAAAACAAACTTTTCTATTCGGTACTCCATCGCGAGTATCACCACGCGGGCTGTCCTGCTTAATTTAGCCGTACCCATGTTGAAACAAAAGTTTCAATGGGGGCGGCACACCTTTCACCTTGCGCGATACTTAATCTTAACTCTAATGCT
Organism: uncultured Caulobacterales bacterium; assembly: GCA_938009235.1. GTDB lineage: Bacteria > Pseudomonadota > Alphaproteobacteria > Caulobacterales > Maricaulaceae > Litorimonas. The sequence goes on along the minus strand of CALLIK010000012.1, from coordinate 15,262 downwards.
GGCACGCTAACCCCATGACGGCCTTGCAAAAAATACCCGCACATGAGGTTTTGGACCTTTTCATCGAACACCTACGTGGTGAACGGCGATTGGCGAACAAAACCTGTGAAGCCTATCAACGCGACATTTCAGAATTTCTCGGGTTTCTGGCAGGCTATTTAGATGCGACGATTACCCTGCCCGAAATTGTTAGCGTCAACACGCGCGGGTTTCGTGCCTATCTCGCACAACGCCGTCGCGGCAATCGTCCCCTTTCCGCAGCTTCAATCCAACGTCACCTCTCTGCGGTACGTACATTCTATCGGTATATCGAACGCCGTTGGGATGCCTCAAATTCGGCCTTGCCGCTCATCAAAGGACCACGCGTAAAACGCCCGTTACCAAAAGCCGTGAGTGCAGCAGAAGCTCTCAAAATAGTCAACGAGCCGCTAGACAGTCCTGGCGACCCGTGGATTGCGGCGCGCAACCAAGCCGTCCTCGCTCTATGTTACGGGTCAGGTCTACGGATTGCAGAAGCGCTTTCTCTCACGGGACGGGATATCCCATTGGGGCGTCAAATCATGCTGACAGGTAAAGGCGGTAAAACGCGGCTTGTGCCAATTCTGCCTGTCGTGTCCGAAGCGGTGACTGAATATATGCGTCAAAGTCCCTATCAGCTCGGCCCTGACGCGCCCATTTTTCGCGGTGCAAGAGGCGGGGTTTTAAGGGCCGAAATCATTCAAGGTGAAGTGCGGCGATTACGCGGGGCTTTGGGCCTACCAGAAACAGCAACGCCACATGCGCTCCGTCATAGTTTTGCAACACATCTCCTCGCGGGCGGCGGGGACCTTCGTACAATCCAACAATTATTAGGTCACGAAAGCCTATCAACAACACAGCGCTATACAGATGTAGATGCTGCGCGTTTAATTGATATCCATGCGGGCGCGCATCCCCGCGCCTAAATAGTGGGCGTAATAGCAGCCTCATAAAGTACTGACGTAGTACCTAAAACTCGCAGCCTTTTAGGCTTTGCTCACTTACATTTCATCATCGCACCCAAACACCTTCACCCCTCTTTTCAATTAAGTTTGTATTTCAAACTAGACTCAATCAAGTTTGTATGACAAACCTGTTTTAAGTTAGAAATCGAAAGGAGACAGATAATGACAGAAACTGAAACACTTATGGCCGACCTGACGGAGGCCAGCCGCATAGCCCAGATCGGCGAAAATACGCCGCTCTTAGGATCATCAATTGGCCTCATGTGGGGCGTCTTGATCTCCCTTATATTTAGTTATCAATATCTCATTCTAAGCGGAAAAATTGGTCTTCCAGAGATGACACTCGCATTTGCTTGGATTGCTTTCGGGGTCATCGGCGGTCTAGGATCCACAATATTAGGCCGCGCAGCAGACAAAAAGCCCGGAGCAAATTCGATAAATAATCGTGTCGAAAGCTATGTCTGGGTTATGTTCGCGGGATCGATGGCCGCCATTACAGTCGGTGTCATGTTAAATATGTCGTTTGGTGCGGGCAATCAAACTGTCTGGAATACAGTCCTTGTTTTCGCCTTTGCAGGCCAAGGTATCGCCTACGGCGTTGTGGCCAAATTGACCCGCATAAGACTCTTGCACGCGGCGAGTTTTGCATCATTTACATTTTCCGCTCTCGCCTTTCTCTTTGTTAATCAAGTTGAGGTCTACTTGCTTGGCGCTATCGGAGCGGTATTAACAATCGTTATTCCAAATGTGATTCTCAAAACACGGACGAAATAAGATGTCCTCTGACAATCCCGACATAGACATCGGCGCGATTGACGATGTCATTCATGGGCGGTTGCGTCTGGGCATTATGGCGTATCTCTCGGCCGTGAACCCCGCGAGCTTCCCAGAGCTTAAAGAAAGAATGGGCGCGACGAATGGAAATTTGTCGACACACCTGACCAAATTGGAAACCGCAAAATATATACGGCAAGAGAAAGGGTATAATGGCAAACGCCCACAAACCCTTGTGCATCTGACGCCTGCAGGCCGCAAAGCCTGGATTGCTTATCTCGACGCAATGAAAGCCTTGTTAGGCCATTCATTTTCAGGCGGTTGAGATTTCGGAATTAAACCCCCATGTCAGTCTCTAGAAATAATAGGAGACTGACATGTCTAACACACTCTTCACCCCGTTTACCGTTCGCGGTCTGACCCTGCCAAACCGCATCGTCATGGCGCCGATGACACGCAGTTTTTCACCCAACGGTGTCCCCGGTCAAAATGTTGTCGACTATTACGAGCGCCGCGCGAAAAGCGATGTTGGCCTCATCCTTACCGAAGGCACTGTAATTGATCGCCTGGGTTCCGGCAATGATCCGAACTATCCACGGTTCTATGGTGACGACGCTTTAGCCGGATGGAAAGCCGTCTCTGAAGCGGTTGCCAAAACACCTGGCAAAATTGCACCACAACTTTGGCATGTCGGCATGGTCCGCAAACACGGCACAGGTCACAATCCTGAAGCCCAATCAGACAGCCCCTCTGGCGTTACGCATACGGGCAAAACCGTCATGGAGGCCCCGACCGATGAAGAGGTCGCGGACATGGTCAATAGTTACGCCCGCTCCGCAAAGTCAGCAAAAGACCTTGGGTTTGATGCGATTGAGATTCACGGCGCACATGGATATCTCATCGATCAATTTTTCTGGGGCGTGATGAACAAGCGCGAAGATAAATATGGTGGCGATCTAAATGATCGCGCGACATTTGCAGCAGACATCATTCGCGAATGCCGCAAAGCCGTCGGTGAAGACATGCCGATTATCCTGCGCTTCTCACAGTGGAAACAGCAAGACTACGCAGCTAAACTCGCAGATACGCCTGAGAAGCTAGAAGCCTTCCTCAAAGTCTTCGTCGATGCGGGCGTTGACGTGTTGCATTGCTCGCAGCGCCGCTTCTGGGAACCAGAATTTGACGGTAGTCATTTGAACTTAGCGGGCTGGGCGAAAAAACTAACAGGCCTTCCAACCATCACAGTTGGCTCAGTCGGACTAGACGGTGACTTCTTCGAAGCCTTCCAAGGCAAAGGGGCCGAAGCCGCCTCGTTGGATGAGCTATTCGAGCGCATAGACAAAGGTGAATTTGATATGGTCGCGGTTGGCCGCGCCCTGCTCCAAGATCCGCATTGGGCGACCAAAGTCAAAGAGGGGCGCTTCGAAGACCTCGCCGCCTATGACGGGAAAGCCCTCGCAACGCTTTATTAGAAAAACAAAAAAGCCCACCAAATTGGTGGGCTTTTTTACAGGCATATATTGGCCCAGTTCGAGTTAGGTTTTTCGTCAGGCTATTATTAGGCTCACAAATCAACTTCGTAGCGATTTGACTTTTTGCCAAACTGTCTAGGCAGATGACGTTGGGAAATCGGTCCCCCGGACCGCTTTCTTATCCAACTTACATTTGCATAGCCCAACCCTCGACGTCCATCGCTGCCTGTCGAACGGCTTCAGATACTGTAGGATGCGCATGGCAGGTCCGCGCGAGATCTTCGCTGGACGCTTTGAATTCCATTGCTACGGCGACTTCATGGATGAGATCACCCGCGAGTGGACCTAGAATATGCGCACCTAAAATTTCATCCGTTTCCGCATGCGCGAGGATTTTTACAAAACCCTCAGCCTCATGATTACAGCGCGCACGCGAGTTGGCAGTGAATGGGAATTTACCACGTTTGAATGGAACACCAGCTTCCGTGAGCTGCTCTTCCGTCCGTCCAACACTGGCGATTTCAGGATGCGTGTAAACAACATCAGGAATGACATCAAAGTTCACATGGCCAGATTGACCCGCGATACATTCAGCCACCGCAGCGCCCTCTTCTTCGGCTTTATGCGCTAACATCGGTCCATCAATGACATCACCAACGGCCCAAATACCGTCGACAGATGTCTTCCAGTGCGTATGCAAAACCTTGCCGCGTTTGTCGGTTTCAATGCCTACATTTTCGAGGCCCAAATTCTTCGTAAATGCGTTCCGCCCAATACAGACAAGCACAACATCAGCTGCAATATCCTTAGGCTTACCGCCTGCGGCGGCTTCGGTTTTCACCGTGAGGCCTGATTTCGTTTTCTCTACGCCCATCACCTTACGGGACAACTCAAACTTAACGCCTTGCTTCTTAAACATGCGAAGGGCGGACTTCTGAATTTCCTTATCAGAGTTCACCATGATCGACGGCATATATTCAACAACCGTGACCTTGGATCCAAGACGACGCCAGACTGACCCAAGTTCAAGTCCGATAACGCCGCCGCCAATGACGAGGAGATTTTCTGGGACTTCCTGTAGGTCCAGTGCGCCCGTTGATGAAACAATCGTTTTCTCGTCAATGTCTACACCCGGAAGCGTCGCAACTTCGGAGCCTGTCGCGATGACGATGTTCTTAGTTTTGTAAACGTTGCCTTCGACTTCGACTTCGCCTTTGGCTTTGATTTTACCAAACCCAAAAATACGATCGACATTATTTTTCTTAAACAAATAGTCGATGCCTTGCGTGAGGCCTGTCACGACTTTATTTTTGCTCTCAATCATCGCGGGAATGTCTGCTTCGACGGTGGCCTTCATGCCCATTGCAGGGAAGTCCTTCACTGCCGTTTCGTAAAGGGCCGTTGCGTGCAGGAGAGCCTTGGACGGGATACAGCCAACATTCAGGCAAGTGCCGCCCAATGTCTTCCGCGTTTCAACACAAGCGACCTTTAGGCCAAGTTGTCCGCATCGAATTGCGCAATTATAGCCGCCGGGTCCGCCGCCAATAATAATGACGTCATATTGTTCTGCCATGGGAAGGTCCTGTTAGGCGAAGTTAAGTTGCCCAACAGATAAGGCCGACCCATGAACGGGTCAACTAAATGCTAGGCTCACATCAGAAGCTTTTAGCATGCGTCGACTATACCACACTTCAAAAATGCCCAAGAGAACAACAATCAACGGCATGACCCAAAACTGGGGGCCGTATGCCTCTCTTAATATCGAATTCGTGAAGCTTGGAATAAACCCAATAATCGCCATGATCAGTGAGAACAGAAAAACCGAAACACTCAATTTTTTTCTGAGTAAGAATAAAATGGCGGCAAGCAGGCCGCTCCAAACCGCTATTGCATAGCCCACAATACCCCAAATTGGAAAATCACCTCGAACCGCTGCAACCTCTGCGCCAAAGGATTGTGCGTAGGCCTCATCAGACATTGTCATTTCTACGAGATACATACTGCACCCCATAATATTCCAAAGCAGGAAAACGACAGCTAATATCCAGAACAAACCGTTTGGTTTTAAATTTGGTCCGCTCATGACGCTCCCCCCTACTTAGGGAGAGCGTAAGCTAAAATGTCGCAGTTGTCCAATTCGTCTCTAGAGATCGAGAAGCATACGCTCTGGATCTTCGAGACATTCTTTGACCCGCACGAGGAAAGTCACGGCTTCTTTGCCGTCAACAATGCGATGATCATAGGACAACGCGAGATACATCATCGGACGAATGACGATTTCATCATTCACGACAACAGGCCGTTTTTGGATCGTGTGCATGCCCAAAATACCTGATTGTGGTGGGTTCAAGATTGGAGATGACATCAATGAGCCATATACGCCGCCATTGGAAATTGTGAAGGTTCCGCCGGACATATCATCCATGGATAATTTACCGTCGCGGGCTTTCGCGCCCAAAGCCCCAATGCCTTTTTCAACGCCGCCCAAAGATAGCTCATCGCAATCACGCAGAACAGGCACAACGAGGCCCTTCTCTGTGCCGACAGCAATGCTGATGTCGTAGAAATTTTTGTAGATGATGTCAGTGCCATCAATCTCGGCATTCACGCTTGGCACGTCTTTCAACGCTTGAACAACGGCCTTCACGAAGAAGGACATGAAGCCCAATTTCACGCCATGACGTTTGATGAACAGCTCTTTATATTGTTTGCGCATATCCATGATGGCGGACATGTCGGCTTCGTTATAGGTCGTCAGCATCGCCGCTGTATTTTGCGCGTCTTTGAGACGGCGTGCGATGGTTTGGCGAATACGTGTCATGCGAACGCGGTCTTCGCGCGGTCCGTCATTGCGCGGTGCTTTAGGGGCAGCCGCTTTCGCAACAGCCTTTGGCGCAGCGGCGGCTTTCGGCGGGTTCGCTTTCGCAGCCAGTGCATCCGCTTTCGTGATACGGCCATCTTTACCCGTGCCAGCAATCAAAGAGGCGTCCAGACCATTTTCACGAATGATTTTAGCGGCGGCAGGCATAATTTTCGCATCGCCAGACGTTGACGCAGCAGGCGTAGCAGCGGCAGGTGCCGCAGATGATCCACCAGATGCACCTGCGAGAAGCGTTGCGATCGTTTGGCCAACCAGAGCGACGTCACCCTCGGCGACTAAATGCTCGCCCATAACGCCCGCGTCGGGGGCGACGAGTTCTTGTGCGGCTTTGTCTGTTTCGAGCTCAACGATAGCTTCGTCTTTCGCAACGGCTTCGCCAGGTTGTTTCATCCAAGAGGCGATTGTGACTTCAGAGACACTTTCGCCAACATTTGGAACATCAATATTCACAGCAGACCCACCAGATGCAGGTGCAGCAGCTTTAGGTGTTGCCGCAGCAGCAGGGGCAGCAGCCTTGCCCGTTCCCGCGCCAAGACGTGCAATCAATTTTCCAATTTCTGCGTTCTCGCCTTCAGCGACTAGAATTTCTTCCAGCACGCCATCCGCAGGAGAAACAAGCTCTTGCGCGGCTTTGTCTGTTTCCAGCTCAACCAACGGCTCATCTTTTTTGACCGTGTCGCCAACAGCTTTGAACCACTGTGCGATGGTAACTTCGCTGACGCTTTCGCCAACGTTTGGAATTGTAATGTCGGTCATTTACTTAAACCTTCGGTTCGAATTTCAGTCTCAGCACATATACAGGGCTGGGATATTTTTTCCATTTGTCTAATGATTTCTACTAACGCGATCAGCAAAAAACCAAAGCCAAAACAGAGGACACTCGTTATTTGCGCTGATTTCGCAGAAATATATTGCCATTCATGACCAGCAAGATCGCTCATCAAACCAGCTTCCAATAAAAAAGGAAAGCCAGCCAAGACGAACAACACACCAACAACGAAAAGTAATTTTTTCATTACTTCGCGAACGCGCCATCAAAGATGGCTTTCTGTTCAGCTTTATGTTTCGTGCCAATACCTGTGGCCGTTGAAGCCGCCGCAGGACGTCCGACGTATGTCAGGCGAGTCTGCTTGGCGCCAATCGCAATCAGGCTGTCCTCGATGAATGGATTGATGAATGTCCAAGCGCCCATATTTTTAGGCTCTTCTTGGCACCAAACCATTTCAGCATTTTTGAAACGTTTTAGCTCTTCCTGCATCGCATCATCTGGATACGGATAGAATTGCTCTACGCGCAGAAGATAGATGTCATTGCGGCCATTCTTCTCACGCTCTTCGAACAGATCATAATAGACCTTACCCGAACAGATGATGACGCGTTTGATTTTGCTATCAGCGGCCAACTTAATTTGGCTGATTTCTGGATTATATTCCGCATCATCCCAAAGCAGGCGATGGAATTCCGACCCCGGACCCATTTCTTCAAATGTGGACACACAGAGCTTGTGACGTAGCAGAGACTTCGGGCTCATGTTGATGAGCGGCTTACGGAAGTTCCGTTTTACCTGACGGCGTAGCGCATGGAAATAGTTTGCAGGCGTCGAGATGTTCGTGACCTGCATATTGTCTTCGGCGCATTGCTGTAGATAGCGTTCGAGACGCGCAGAACTATGCTCTGGGCCTTGGCCTTCATAGCCATGCGGCAGAAGCATCACGAGACCCGACATACGCAGCCATTTTTGCTCGGCTGAGCTGATGAACTGATCGAACATAACTTGCGCGCCATTGGCGAAATCACCAAATTGCGCTTCCCAAATCGTCAACGCTTTTGGCGTCGCCGTAGAGAACCCATATTCAAACCCTAGAACGGCTTCTTCGGATAGATGCGAGTTCAGAACCTGATAATATTCTTGGTCAGGCGCTAGGTTATTGAGCGGACAATATTTGTGTTCAGTTTTCTGATCAACCCAATTGGATTGACGCTGAGAGAACGTACCACGTTCCGAATCTTGGCCTGACAAACGCACAGGATGTCCTTCGGTCACCAATGTGCCGAATGCCAAATGCTCTGCGAGACCCCAATCAATGTTAGTGCCGCTTGCGACTTTGTCAGCGCGCGCTTTGATAATCCGCTTTAGCGTTCTGTGCATATTGAGCGAGTTGGGCACTTTTACGATTTTCGCGCCGATGTCTTTCAAACGGTCGATTGAAACCGCCGTATCGCCACCGCGTTTACCGCCTTCTTGACTCGGGACTGAGATGCCTTGCCAAACGCCCTTCAACCAATCAGGTTGGGTCGTTTCATAGGATTTAGCGTCTTCGAAATCTTTATCTAACTTCGCATAGAACCCATCCATACGGGCTTGAGCTTCGGCTTCTGTGAGGTCACCTTTGGCAATCAAACGGTCGGCGTAGATTTTACGTGTCGACGGTAGGTCTTTAATCGCGTCATACATTAATGGCTGCGTGAAGGAAGGATCATCACCTTCATTATGGCCGTAGCGGCGATAACAAATAATATCGAGAACAACGTCTTTACCAAATTTTTGACGATATTCTGTCGCAACACGCGCTGCGAACACAACGGCCTCTGGGTCATCGCCATTAACGTGGAAAACAGGAGCTTCGACCATAAAGGCCACATCAGAACAATATTGACCCGAGCGATATTCGTCAGGCGTTGTTGTAAAGCCAATTTGGTTGTTTACAATCACATGAATTGTGCCGCCAGTACGATATCCGACGAGCTGTGAAAGCTGGAAGCTTTCCATCACGACACCTTGGCCCGCAAAGGCACTGTCGCCATGAAGGATAACCGCCATAACCTGTTCAGGATTATGTGACTGATATGTGCCAGACGCCATTTGTTGTTTCGCGCGGGTTTTGCCCATGACAACAGGCGAGACGACTTCCAAATGCGATGGGTTTGGCGCAAGCGACAGATGGACATTATTGCCGTCAAATTCGCGATCATCAGACACGCCCAAATGATATTTCACATCACCAGAGCCATAGTCTTCTGTTCCAGCGGCAACGCCACCAAGAAATTCGAAGAAAATCGCAGAATAAGGTTTCTGCATGACTGACGCCATGACGTTCAAACGTCCACGATGCGGCATACCAAAGTTGATATCCTTGAGTCCCAACTGGCCGCCGCGTTTAATGATTTGCTCGAGCGCAGGCAGAAGACTTTCCGCGCCATCAATGCCGAAACGCTTCGTCCCCGGGTAGCGTTTATGAATGAGCTGCTCGAAGGTTTCACCCTCAACCAATTTTTGCAAAATGGCGAGACGGCCTTCTTTGGAGAAGCTGATTTCCTTTTCAGGACCTTCAAGGCGCTCTTGAATCCATGATTTCTCTTCTGGATTGGACACTTGCATGAACTGCACACCCAAGGTCGAACAATAGGTCCGCTTGAGGATATCCATGATCTCGGATAGCGTACCAGACTCAAGGCCAAGAACACCGTCGATGAAAATTTCGCGGCCCATATCTTTATCGCCGAAGCCATAGGTCGCAGGATCAAGTTCAGGATGCACATCTGGCTTTTTCAGCCCGAGAGGATCAAGGTTCGCAATCAAATGTCCACGCGCACGATAGGCACGAATGAGCATCAAGGCATGCAGCGAGTCTTTTGCTGCCTGCTCTGCCTCTGAACTCGAGAGCTGTGGCCGCGCAGCTTGGACAGCCTTAGTCGCCGCTTTTGCGTCAGCCCACTCGCCCGTCAAAGCTGATGTCAGCTCGGGTGTTGGATCAGAGATATGCGCAGGGCGTTTCCAAACGGGACCAGCCGCGTTCTTCTTCGCATTGGCGCTATCTTCGCCAAGGGATGCGAAATAGGCACGAAAGGATGGATCGACACTGTTCGGGTTGTCGGCGTATTGCGCCTGCATCTGCTCCAAATAGGAGGCATTCCCCCCATCTAGGAACAGTGTGTCGAGAAGATTTTGGTTCTGGTCAGAACGCTCGGTCATGCTGGGCAGCCTTGAAAGTGGCATGAAATTGAATTTCGCTCTAGCAGCGAAAAATCAAAGTGTCACCGACGGATATTGGATTGTGCAGTAATAACAGGCGAAAGATTAATTAGGCTTAAACATAAAAAAGCCGCCTCACCCATGACGCATATCGCGACATGTGCAAGGCGGCCCTGAATTTAGAGAGGTGGAAACCTTAGCCGTTAAGGAGATCCATCATTGTGACGCCAAGTTTCGCTGGGGATTCAGAGACACGAATGCCTGCTTTTTCCATCGCTGCGATCTTGTCTTCTGCGCCGCCTTTGCCGCCAGACACAATCGCGCCAGCATGGCCCATTGTGCGTCCTGGAGGCGCTGTGCGGCCCGCAATGAAGCCAACCATAGGCTTGGAAATGCCCTTCTTGGCCATATGCGCGACATATTCAGCCGCTTCTTCTTCTGCAGATCCGCCAATTTCGCCGATCATGATGATTTGCTTTGTGTCATCATCATGGAGGAACAACTCGAGGCAATCGATGAAGTTCGTGCCGTTGATAGGGTCGCCGCCAATGCCGATAGCCGTTGTCTGACCAAGGCCAACCTGCGTTGTCTGGAACACGGCTTCATATGTCAGCGTACCAGAGCGTGAAACCACGCCGCATGTGCCTTTTTTGAAGATCTTACCTGGCATGATGCCGATTTTACATTCTTCTGGGGTCAAAACGCCTGGGCAGTTAGGACCGATAAGGCGGGATTTAGAGCCAACCAATGCGCGTTTCACTGGGATCATGTCTGCGACAGGAATACCTTCGGTGATCGCAATGATGAGCTCCATTTCAGCGTCGATCGCTTCGAGGATTGAATCCGCTGCGAACGGCGGTGGCACATAGATTACAGTCGCATTCGCGCCTGTGGCATGTTTCGCTTCGGCAACAGTGTCGAAGTTCGGGAGGCCGATATGCGTCGTGCCGCCTTTACCTGGCGTGACGCCAGCAACCATTTTCGTACCGTATTCGAGACCTTGTTCCGTATGGAACGTACCGGTTTTACCCGTCATCCCTTGCGTGATAACTTTGGTGTCTTTGTTGATTAGGACTGACATTCTATTTTTCCTTTGCCGCTAGGGGCGTATTTTTTGTGTAAACAAAATAACTAACTTCAGGAGAACGGATTTCTCGCATCACATAAGTGGAGCCATTTTCGTTCAACATATAACGCGTTTCGAGGTCGTTTTTCGCGACTTGCTTAGATGCACTATCCTTCGCCTTGTCAAAATCCTGACGATACCCGTCAAGGTCCTCATCGATAGTCATAATTCCGCAATGAACAACTTTGGTTTTTCCGAGCACAGCAATAGCCGTCACACCGTACCAGCCATGACCTTCTGGATATGTAATATCCCAAGCTGTAACTTTTTTAACTTTCTTTAGAAAGTCATCCGGTGTCAGCGCATCCTTTATATCGCGACTTGCTTTGGTGAAACCATCAGTTTCGAATTGCGCATTCAAAGCGTCAAGATCGTTTGAGCTATCGCAAATCCTCAGAAAGTCATCTGTAATTTGAAAGTCAGCCTCTCCCGCAAACGCGGCAGCAGGCAGCAGCATTACAGTCGAAGCGACCGCACAGTTGAATAGCAGACGAAGCACGAGAGTTACCCCTTAACCGCTGCAACGATCTTTTGAGCCGCATCATCTAGGTCGTCCGCGGCAATCACGTTTAGACCTGAATTTTTGATGATCTCTTTGCCAGCTTCGACGTTTGTACCTTCGAGGCGAACAACGAGCGGAACTTCGAGACCGACTTCTTTAACCGCATCAACTGCACCTTGAGCGATGATGTCACATTTCATGATACCGCCGAAGATGTTGATCAGGATGCCTTTGACTTTGTCGTCAGACGTCAAGATTTTGAACGCAGCGACGATGTTTTCTTTCGTCGCGCCGCCCCCAACGTCGAGGAAGTTCGCAGGCTCTGCGCCGTAAAGCTTAATGATATCCATTGTAGACATCGCAAGGCCAGCGCCGTTCACCATACAGCCGATGTTACCGTCTAGGGCGACATAGGAGAGGTCAAACTTCTTGGCTTCTGTCTCTTTGCTGTCTTCTTCCGTGATGTCGCGCAGCTCTTGGATGTCTTTATGACGATAGAGCGCATTTTCATCAAAGCTGATTTTTGCGTCGAGGCAATGTAGGCGCTGATCTTCGGTTACGATCAACGGGTTGATTTCCATCATGGCCATGTCTTTGGCGAGGAAACCATCATAAAGGATTTTACCGAGCTTGCCGGCTTGCTTCGCGAGATCGCCTTTTAGCTCAAGAGCTTTGGAAAGCTTACGTCCGTGATGCGGCATAAAGCCTGTCGCAGGATCGATGTCGAAGTTGATAACTTTTTCTGGTGTGTCATGCGCGACAGCTTCGATGTCCATGCCGCCTTCTGTGGAGACAATGAAAGACACGCGCGATGTTTCACGGTTGATGATGATCGAGATATAAAGCTCACGGTCAATGTCAGACCCATGTTCAATGTAAAGGCGGTTAACTTGCTTGCCTTCATCAGACGTTTGCTCTGTCACGAGATACTCGCCGAGCATTTCTTCGGAGTTCTTGACGACGTCATCAATGGAGAATGCTAAACGCACGCCACCTTTGGCATCCGCAGGGGCGCCAATGAATTTACCTTTACCGCGTCCACCTGCGTGGATTTGCGATTTAACGACCCAGAGAGGTCCGCCGAGCTTTTCAGCTGCAGCTCTAGCTTCTGACGCCTTGAAGATCGCAATGCCTTCGCTGACAGGCGCGCCGATGGATTTGAGGACAGCTTTGCCCTGATATTCGTGGATATTCATGGAGGTTCCATTTTGCGGAATTGATCGAATGTGTAGGGCTTATAACGCGCTGTGCACTCGTCGCAACCACCCAGATGACAAGTTTTCCTCAGAACTCTTGCATCTGTTAGGCGCGAAACGTCAAAGACAGACGAATTGACCCTAAACCTTCTCTTGTCCGTAAGCCCAACATTGAACCTCGCCAAACGGCGGTAGCTTATCGATTTTATACATCCGCTTTGATCCAATCGCCTCGGCGGTCTTTATCGATCCGATATTCTTATCCGCAATGACATGAATGATACGCTCCCACCCCAAGGTGTTGAAACAATAGTCCACGCAAGCCGCGCCCGCTTCTTTTGCAAAGCCTCTGCGCGTAAAGTCACGATGGATTGTCCAGCCGACCTCAGGTTCTGGCCAACCTTCAGGATTCCAAGGTCCAATGCGTCCCACGAATTTACCGCTCGCTTTTTCAATCACAGTCCAAAAGCCATATCCGCGAATGGCTTGATGCCCAACCATTGTCGCCATCTGCCGCCATGTCGCCGCGCGATCCAGAACCTGTCCGCCAATGTGGCGAACCGTCGGCTCATGGGACATCATATCGTGCCACGCGTCGATATCTGCCTCCATATCGATCTCGCGTAAGATCAGGCGCTCTGTTTCGAGTATATGTTTCATACCCGCCCTTAGCCTTTTCTTGCAAATTTCGCAATTTCCGCTTGCCCTTCGGCGCGGGTGGATTTACCTGCCGCGCTCTCTCTTCATGAGAGATGGCACGGCACGGACGGGTGGCTGAGCGGTTGAAAGCGCTGGATTCGAAATCCAGTAAGGATGCAAGTCCTTCGGGGGTTCGAATCCCTTCCCGTCTTCCGAGTGCTATAAGTCTTCATAAAACGAAAAAACCCGCTCCGTTTCCGAAGCGGGTTTTCTTATTCTTACTTTAGGACGAACCTAGTCCTTCAAGGATGGTTCCATTTCTTTACAATCGGCGATGATTTTTTCGACGGCTGCGACAGACTTCATGAACATATCACGTTCGTCGTTTTTCAGACGGATGTTCATAACTTTTTCTACGCCCTTAGCGCCAATCATAGCCGGTGCGCCAACATAGAGACCGCGAACGCCTGCGATTTGACCAGACAAACGCACCGCACATGGCAAGATACGTTTCTTATCACGCAGATAAGATGTCGCCATTTCGATAGCGGATTCAGCAGGCGCGTAGAACGCAGAACCGTTGCCGAGGAGGCCAACGATTTCGCCGCCGCCCTTACGTGTGCGCTCAACGATGGCGTCGATGCGCTCTTGTGTTGTCCATTTCATCTTGATGAGATCAGGGATCGGAACACCGTTCACTGTGGAGTAACGGATCAGCGGCACCATTGTGTCGCCATGTCCGCCGAGAACAGACGCGTGAACGTCTTCGACTGAACACTGAAATTCGTCAGCGAGGAAATGACGGAAACGCGCACTGTCGAGCACGCCAGCCATGCCAACAACTTTACGAGGTTGTAGGCCAGAGAATTTCTGTAGCGCCCAAACCATCGCATCAAGCGGGTTTGTGATACAGATAACAAACGCTTTTGGCGCATGCTCTTTGATGCCTTCAGCAACCTGTTTGATGACGCCGAGGTTTTTGCCAATCAGCTCTGAGCGGTCCATGCCCGGCTTACGTGGGAAACCCGCCGTGATGATGATGACATCTGCGCCTGCAATATCGGCATAATCATTTGTGCCTTTCAAATTGACGTCTTTACCAAAGACGGGAGCCGCTTCGGAAAGGTCAAGGGCTTTGCCTTTGGCTGTGCCTTCAAAGATATCGAACAAGACAATATCGCCTAATTCTTCGCGAGCTGCGATGTGAGCCAATGTTCCGCCGATCATGCCGGCGCCGATAAGGGCGATTTTTGCGCGTGCCATTTGGAGTCTCCAGGTTGGTAAAAGTCTTCGCGGGCGGCTTTAGACCCCTGCTCTCCCTGTTGCAATGGCCACGTGACGCAGATTTACGTTCGAAAGCACAGACTACGCTTAAGAGAGTATTTAAGACATGCGGATACGCTCACAGCCGCTCTCCCGTCTTTGGAGCGACTACCGAAATGCGAAGTCTCTAGTAATTAGGACTGTCCGCGTGGTGGCACCCGCGATGGCTGCCAGAGTTTTATATGTTGTGTTTACGCAGATGCCGTGAATTAGGGTGTAAATCTAATCCAACGACCACGCGGCAGCGGTTTTTGACGAAGCGGCCCATCTGTCCCTACAGTTTGGCCATTAGACCTAGTTCGTGCAATTTTTGGAAACAAAAAATGCACCTGTCGGCTCTCACTTCAAAAGGTCCGGCACAGTTCGATGTCTCACCACCAAATGCTCAACCCC
>CALLIK010000011.1 GCA_938009235.1 uncultured Caulobacterales bacterium | reverse complement strand
CCTTTTGAAGTGAGAGCCGACAGGTGCATTTTTTGTTTCCAAAAATTGCACGAACTAGGTCTAATGGCCAAACTGTAGGGACAGATGGGCCGCTTCGTCAAAAACCGCTGCCGCGTGGTGAATTGGACTTACAACCCAGTTCAATGATACCGCGTAAAACAAAACTTACTATTCGGTACTCCGTCGCGAGTATCAACCACGCGGGCCGTCCTAATTACTAGAGACTTCGCATTTCGGCAGACCCCTAGATGGGCTGTGAGCGCTTCCGTTTGGCCGTTTATCTGCATTATCATTACCCGCAAAACCCTCCTGACCCTTAATTGGCTTCAGTTTTGCAAGACTGGTCAGCAAGCGTCCTAATTGGGACTTGTCTTAAGTTATGAGGATAATTGAATGGCAGTTTTTGTTAATCAAACGGGAAACCAACAACATAGAGGGACTGCGGCTCAGTATGATCAAGTTGATTATACGGGCGCATTGGCCGACTATTCATTTGCACAAAACGCAAATGGAACAGTAACTGTTGTTCACCCAACGCTTGGGACAGATACGCTCACAAGTATTGAAGGGTTTTGGTTCTCTGGCGAAGCGGCTTGGTATTCTATGGCTGACGCCATGCGCCTCGCGGGCGGGGATGATGTTGATGGCTTTATCGACACGAATGGAACAGTTACAGGTAATACTGGCAACAACAGATTGACGGGCCAGAACCAAAATGACGTTTTTTATGGTGATCGCGGCAATGATATCATCAACGGAAATGGCGGCAATTATAATCAAGTCGAATATGATGGCGCCCTGAACGAATATACTTTCACGCAAAATTCAAATGGCAGCGTAACTGTCTCTCATGCGACATGGGGAACGGATACATTGACCGATATTGACGGTATTTGGTTTACGCGGGAGCAAGCGTGGTACTCTGTTGAAGACGCCATTAGTGCCTCTGAAGGTCAACCTACCTTTCGTCTTGATGATGACAATGTTCTCAACGGGACGCCTGGAAATGACCGCATGACAGGTGATAGTGCCGACGATTCCTTCTATGGCGGTACAGGCAATGATACCTACAATGGCCGAGGCGGGTATAATCAAGTCAACTTTGATGGTGACTTGTCAGACTATACTGTGACGCAAAACAACAATGGGTCTTTCACATTTGATCACCCTGTTTGGGGTACAGATACACTCACAAATATTGATGGTTTGTGGTTTAATGGCGAATCCGAATGGTATGCCGTTGATGAAGGTCTTTTGGCTTAATTCATTAGTGGGCCTTCGGGTTTGACGAATATTGTTTTGTCCTCTTGCCTTCCGCGCAGTAAGGCTTGGGCATGACAGATCAAATCAACCGCCCCACCGTCACCCAAATTGGGGTGATTACAGCTATCTTGGCTTTCGCGTTACCTTTTCTTGCCGATCGTTGGATTGTTGCCGCGATGAGTGATGTTAAGATCGGTGGTATCGGCGCAGTGATCGGCATGGCGGTTTATACGGCGATGCCTTTCTTGTTACTCGATAGCGCCATGCGACCACGCCGCCGCGTACAGATGGCATTATGGGCGGGCTTGGTGCTGACCGTGATAGTTTGGATGATGTTTGCGCATTCTGGACGGATGGCACAGACAGACCTAGCGTTTGGGAATGCTCATGTCGGGTTCTTTATGTTGACGATGATTTGGCCAGCTGCCTTGGTCGTCCTCATGGGAGTCGCTGCAAAAATTGGAGAGACAAACCATGACGCTTGAAGTCGTCTTATTTCCGTGTCTGTCCGATAATTACGGGTTTCTTTTGCATGACCCAGAGAGCGGCGCGACAGCCGCCATTGATACGCCTGATGCGAAGGAAATTGCGGCACAATGTGAAGCGCGTGGTTGGACGTTAACTGAGATTTGGAACACCCATTGGCATCCCGATCATACGGGCGGGAATGTTGCGCTCAAGCGCCGTTATGACTGTGTCGTTCGCGGGCCTCATCGGGCGGCAGGCGAACTGCCTGTTCAAGACATTCAAGTTGCAGGCGGCGAGAGCTTTACTTTCGCGGGTCAGAAGATCGACGTGATCCATACGCCAGGACATACGGATGAGCACATTGTCTATCATGTTCCGTCTGCGGAATTGGCCTTTGTTGGCGATACGATTTTTGCATTGGGCTGCGGTCGTTTGTTCGAGGGTACGCCAGAGCAAATGTGGGAGAGCTTGTCTAAGATCATGGCCTTGCCCGATCACACGCGGCTTTATTGCGCGCATGAATACACATTGTCTAATGCGCGATTTGCACTGTCCGTAGATGGAGAGAACGCAGATTTATTGAATGCTGTGGAAGACGCGACGGCGAAACGCGATGCGGGTCAGCCTACTGTTCCAACAACAGTAGCCGTGGAGAAGGTGGCAAATCCCTTCATAACAGCAGGCAGCGCAACAGAGCTGGGCCGACGTCGCGCGCTGAAAGATGCGTTCTGAGCCAAATTAACTGTGAATGCAGAGTTAACGTGACTCTCAGCATTTACTCAGCTTAGGTAGTATAGGAGGATAATATGACAACTTTACGTACCCCCCGTTTTTGGCTGATGACAACGGCAGCCTTTATGTTTTCAGTAGGCGCTCAATCTGCCTATGCGCAAGCTGGATATCAAGCTGGTGCGCCAACTATGGTTGCAGCGGCGCCGAGCTTTCCGACAATTTCAGCGGATCAAATTGCGCGTGATGTCACGCAATCTTACAATCCGCGCACAGGCCAGACAGAACTCGTCGCGGGCTCATTTGACGCGTTTGAAGATGACCCAAGTCTCGCGGGAGCCGTAAGCCTGCGATCTGCTGATGGCGCGGTGGCTATTGATGGGCAACCGCTCAGAAATGGCGCGCTGTTGGAAGTCGATTTTTATTACAGCTCGCCGTCTGATGATCCTTATGGTGGACGTGGATACGGGTATGCTGGCTTTGTAAATGGTGAAGCTGCCCCTGTAGTTTTGCGAGACAGCCGTATTCTTGAATGTTCAACACGGGTCGAGAACGTGGTCTATGATCATGCGAATTATTATAATGTTGGTCTGATATCAGGGCTTTACCGTCCTAATCGCCACTATGTAGGACACAGTAGCTTTGGCTTCGGGTTCGGTCGTAATTATTATGGTCCAGGATATGGATATGTGGCGTACAACAATAATCGTAGAGTTGGACGCGGTTATACGCGGCGTTCAAGCAGTTCACATGGGGTAATCTCCAGTCGTGTGTTGAATGCCCTTGGTGTCAACGATAGCCAAGATGGCCGTAGCGATAGTGAAACCAGAAGTGATCGCGATAGAGGCGGCCGTAATGGGCGAGGTGCGACCCCGCGAAATACAGACAGGTCTTTGAGCGAACGAGAAACTGAGCGTCGTTTGTCGCGAGTGGAGTCCTATGGCGGGACGCGGCCTACAGGCACAAGTACACGCAGAAATGCGCAGTCAGCTACAGGTCGCACGTCAACCAGCACTAGACGTCTGCGGGGCGTAAATGCAGAATCACGTATTGAACGCGCACCAGCTACCAGTGAATCTCGCGTAGTGGTGCAGTCGCCAAAAAATTCACAGCCTAAGAAAACCAAGACTAATCGAACTCAAAGCACTAAAACGAAAGTTCAAGCCCGAAAAGAAACACGGTCTACGTCTAAAACAGTGACATCTAAGAAAAAGACACAGAAGCGAACTACGCGTAATGTTAGTAAAAAAAGTAGTACTGCAAAACAGAAGTCTCGCCGTCTATTTAATTTCTTCCCAGGTGATGCGTATGGAAGTCGTCAAGTTGTAACCTCTAGCAGTGTGGATTGTGCACGCGAAGATAAGTTGCGGGTCTTTATACCGAGCGAGCGGTTAGATGCGGCCCGTTTTGATGGGCTAACTGTGATTGCGTTTGACTCCCAAGGTGGGGAAACGCCAATTTATCTGCCGCCGAACTATATTGAAGGCTATCGTCTGGCCGCGTCGGGTCAAATTCGACCACAAGCTTATGCGCCTGTATCGGGTCAAACGCAGCCAGTTCCGCAATATAATCAACAGCCAAGACCTGTGATTGAGAGCGCAGCCTGTCCTGCGGGAACGACAATACAAGCGGACGGTACATGTTTGCAGGCATCTAGTATGTATCCAACGCGCTAAACGTTTTGTTTTGATACATTCTGGGCGCGACCATATCGGCTATGTGTCTCAACGTAGTCGACATGTCCAAGATGTAACCTGATAGGCAAAAAAGAGACTGGTTTTCTTGGCACGTCAGTTGCAAACTATACATTGAACCCAGGGAGGCATCCCAAGTTCCCACGTACGGATCAAAACTTACTCCCTTTGATCCGGAAGATAAAGTTAGTTGCTTTTGACCCTGTTTGCTTCATCCGAGCAAACAGGGTTTTCTTTTGACAGGTGACCGTTAATGTGATGTCTGAAACGACATTGTCATTAGCTTTTAGGGTTCCTCATGGGCTTTTCTGTATCTCGAGAAATTAAATATGTTGGCGGCCTTTTGCGTATGCTGAGGTCGGTTAAAACCGTGGACTCGGAGTCCAATCATTTGATTGCGGATGAGTTGGAAATGCGTGTGGACGCATTTGGCTCAAACGTCGCCTTTATCGAAGGTGACCGTGAGTGGACCTATGATGATATGGAAACATATGCCAATCGCGTGGCCGCTTGGGCCAAGAGTTTAGGTCTGACCCAAGGCGACACTGTCGCGGTTTTTGCGCGTAATCGCTTGGAATATATAGCCTTGTGGTTTGGTCTCACGAAATTAGCCGTCGTACCCGCACTTTTGAACTATCAACTGACGGGCAAAGCCCTCGCGCATTGCATAAATATTTCAGACGTGAAGCACGTGATTGTGGATGTCGAAATGGCGGAACAGTGGAGCGCTGCCAAAGACCAAGTCGATGGAGACCCAAAAGCGTGGGCCGCATTCGGGGACATTGAAGGCTATGACAGCTTCGATTATGCGATTTCAGAAATGCGACCTGACCGTCCCGCGAAGTCTGTTCGGGACGGTTTAACGGCGGGCGGCCAAGCAATGAAGATGTTTACATCGGGTACGACGGGCTTGCCCAAAGCTGCTAAAGTCACGCATGTTCGCGCGCAAAATTATATGCGCGGATTAGGGGCGGGTGCCAAATCCAAAGCCTCTGACCGAATGATGATGGTCTTGCCTATGTATCACGCCACAGGTGGCTTGGTTGGCTGTGGCGCGATGTTGAGCTGTGGCGGTGCTGTGATTGTTGTGCCTAAATTTTCGGCGTCTAGGTTCTGGGATGATGCGGTAAAATATGGCGCAACGATGTTTACTTATGTGGGTGAGTTATGTCGTTTTTTACTCTCTCAGCCGCCGACAGAAAATGAACGCGCGCATAACATTAAGTGGATCATGGGCAACGGCCTTCGCCCAGAGGTTTGGGAAAGTTTCGTCAATCGTTTTGACATTGCTCATGTCATTGAATTCTACGGCGCAACGGAAGGTAATGT
The DNA here is from genome assembly GCA_938009235.1 of uncultured Caulobacterales bacterium. Classification (GTDB taxonomy): domain Bacteria; phylum Pseudomonadota; class Alphaproteobacteria; order Caulobacterales; family Maricaulaceae; genus Litorimonas. The sequence continues at coordinate 54,052 of CALLIK010000011.1, read as the reverse complement.
GAGTTTGATAAATGTCGACGGTCCAGTTGGTGCCGTCGGACGCGTGCCGTCTTACCTGTCATGGAAGTTTAATATCGATATTATTCGCTATGATGTTGAAACGAACGAAAATCCACGCGGGGCGGATGGGTTCTGCATCCGTGAAGCCTTAGATGAGCCGGGAGAAATGATCGGTGAAATTCGTGAGGATGACGCACGTTTTCGCTTTGATGGTTACGGCACCAAGGAAGCAACTCAGAAGAAAATTCTTAGAGATGTGTTTAAAAAAGGTGATGCTTGGTTCCGAACTGGTGATTTGATGAAGCGAGATGCCGATGGCTATTATTTCTTCATGGATCGTGTCGGTGATACTTTCCGTTGGAAAGCTGAAAATGTCGCCACGAATGAAGTTGCTGGTGTCTTATCTGTTTTTCCTGGCGTCACGCAGGCCAATGTCTACGGTGTCGCGGTTTCTGGATATGACGGCCGAGCAGGTATGGCTTCGATTGTCATTGAAGGCGAGCCTGATTTGGTTGATCTGAAGGCACATGTGGACCGAGAGCTCCCACATTATGCCCGCCCTGTTTTCATTCGACTATCCAAAGACTCTGATACGACGAGCACGTTTAAGTTCAAGAAAACCAATCTTGTCAAAGCGGGCTTCGATCCAGCTAAAATTTCGGAACCGATTTTCTATGCTGACCCAACTACAGGTGAGTATTCGTCAATTGATGCCAAAGTTTACGCCGCAATTCTGGCTGGAACCGTTCGTCTTTAATATGAAAACACCAGACGATGTTCTCCAGTTTTGGTTTTCTGATAAAGCTAAGAAATACTGGTTCTCTTCGACGGATGCCTTTGATGCCCATGTTAGGCAGGTGTTTGAGACAACGGCCATGTCATTGGCGGCTGCGCAAGAAAATGCTGATATACCTCACCCTTGGGAAAGCCAAGGTGCAAAGGCTCACCTTGCGCTCATTATCACGCTCGACCAATTTCCGCGAAATATGTATCGCGAGACGCCTGCGGCCTTTGCATGGGATGATAAGGCGGTCGCGGCGGCCAAACGATTGGTGGCGCGAAAGTTGGATTTGCATCTGTCTCAAGCCCAGCGCCCTTTTGTTTACATGCCATATATGCACAGCGAAAATCTAGCGGATCAGGAGGCCTGTGTGACGCTCTGCGATGCACGTCTGGTTGAAGATAACACACTTAAATTTGCTGAAATTCACCGAGATATTATTTCTCAATTTGGGCGGTTTCCTCACCGAAACGTGGTTTTGCGGAGAACCATGACACCCGATGAACAGACGTTTTTGGATGAAGGTGGGTTCTCTGCGTGAGTGTAGAGAGTCAAGCGACCAAACTTTGGGGTGCGTATTGTCTAGCATCGGGACATAATGGCCCTGTTCCTGATATTGATCAATTTGGGGACACGGTTGAATTAGGCGATGAATTATTGGCACTAGTAATGGCTGGAATTAAACGTGCAACTTGCTGTCTCGCGCGAGACTTTACGGCCGAGGCGATGCCAAAACCTGGCGATCATTGGATCATTACTGATGGGCGCGGGACGCCAAACTGTATCATTCGAACAACAAAAGTAGAGTTAGTTCCGATTTGTGTTGTGGGTGACGCATTTGCGTTCACAGAAGGTGAGGGAGACCGCTCTTTAGCCTATTGGAAGCGTGAGCATGATGCTTATTTCACACGCCAAGCCGCGCGAGAGGGGTTTGTCTATGACGATTCCTTACAAGGTGTTTGCGAAGAATTTGAGAGAGTGTGGCCATGACCATAAATGTTGGAATTTTTATTTTTGATCATGTGGAAGAATTAGATTTTGTGGGGCCTTGGGAAGTTTGGAATATGGTCAATACTGTTCTGAAAAATCAGGGAAAAGGTGATGCATTTCAGGTTCGGTTGATTAGTCCAAAAGGTGGGCAGGTTAGAGCCGTTAAAGGCATGCGTGTGTTAGCGGATGTATCCATGGACGAGGTCGACGCCTTAGACATCATATGTATTCCTGGCGGGAATGGCGTGCGGCCCCTTATCCAAAACGCTGCTGTTATAGAGTGGGTCAAGTACATAGCGCCAAAATGTTCTTGGGTAACGAGCGTTTGCACAGGGGCTTTTGTGTTATCCAAAGCAGGCCTCACGAAAGACAAGCGCTTAGCGACGTATTGGGGCGCATTTGACGAGTTCGAACAATTAGATTTGGAGGGAACATTAGTTCCCAATTTGCGCTATGTACGTGATGGAAATATACTGACATCAGCTGGAGTCTCTGCGGGTATCGATATGGCATTGTGGTTGGTGGGCGAGTTATTTTCACCGCAATTTGCGCGGGACGTGCAACGCGCTATGCAGTATGATCCAGCTCCCCCCTACGCTGGAGACGTGTGATGAGTGACAATTTTCTAAAGCGTTTGAAAAAACTAAAAGACGACGCAGTTGCGGACGATAAACCGTCTTTGTTTCAACAGCAGTTGGCTAAGTTTAAATTTGAACCTGATCAAATTGATGTTTTCCAAGATAGCTTTCGTCGTGTTACCAATCAGTTTGACAAACCTGGCCCTCGTATGGCTGCGACTGAAAACTTTAATGTGGGTGAGGGCGCGGATGCGATCCCGTGTCGGCTATTTGTACCGTTCGGCGTAGATGAGCCTCACGGCCCTTGTCTGATTTATTTCCATGGTGGTGGGTTTGTTACCTGTGATGTTGAAACGCATGAAGGTATTACGCGCCGCCTCGCGAATGGTGCTGTGTGCCGCGTCTTGAGCGTAGATTATCGTTTGGCTCCGCAACACCCTTACCCTGCAGGGCCAGAAGATTGCGAAGCGGTTGTTAAATGGGCGTTAACTGGACACGGTCTTGAAAAATATGGAATTGATCCTGAAAACATCGCAGTCGGCGGTGATAGTGCGGGTGGGAATATGGCTGCATATTTGGCACAAAAATACCGTGCTCAGCTCAAGTGCCAAATCCTCCTTTATCCATTGATGCAATTGATGGAATTCAAACCCCCTAAACCAGGGCCGCAGGATTGGTTGCAGCTCGGTTTCATGGCGTTGAAATTCATAGATGAGCATTATGTTGCAGGGGCTGATGCCACGGAAACGCGCTTGTCACCATTGCTTGAAAAAGATTTGAAATCTATGCCACCTGCCTTTGTCTTGACGGCAGGGTTGGACCCGTTGCGCGATGAAGGAAAACTCTATGCGGATAAGCTCGTGCGCCATGGGTGTGACGTGACATATCATCATGAGAAGTCCATGCCGCATGGGTTTTTGAATTTTGCGCGGGCCTTTCCAAAAGCAAAATCAATTCCATTAGACGCCGCTGATGTGCTGCGTCGACATTTCCCTAAGCCGCAGCAATTACGTGAGTAAATCTCAAAGTCAGACGTTTGAAGGCCGCGCGAAAATTCATGAATTAGGCGATGGGTTTTACGATGCGGTCAAACCCGCTGACTTTAACTTGTTGGGCATTCGTTATTTTGATGATGCGCTTGCAAACTCAATTGGACTCGATTTAAATGCGGATCAAATTGCTGCGCATTTTCTGCGGTTTGAACCGTTAGAGGGCAGCTTACCAGAACCGCTTGCACTTAGGTATCATGGTCATCAATTCCGTCACTATAACCCTGATATTGGGGATGGGCGCGGGTTTTTGTTCGCGCAATTTGAGGCGAATGGAAAACTGTTCGACTTCGGTACAAAAGGCTCTGGCACGACACCATACTCTCGCCGCGGGGATGGTCGGTTGACGTTACTTGGCGGGGTAAGGGAAGTGCTGGCCGCAAATTATCTTCACTCTATGGGGGTGAATACAAGCCGCGCATTTGCTTTGATCGAGACAGATGAAGCGCTTGAGCGTCACGATGAACCATCCCCGACGCGGGCCGCGGTTTTGACGCGCATGTCTCATAGTCATATTCGATTTGGCACATTTCAACGTCAGGCCTTTTTCGAAAACACTGAAGCTCTTGAAGACCTCACCGCATATTGCATACGGCTTTATTATTCTGACGTTTCGACTGGAGTTGATTTTTTTGATGCCGTTGTAACTGCCAGTGCAGATACGGTCGCCAGTTGGATGGCGGCAGGATTTGTTCACGGCGTTATGAATACGGATAATATGAATATAACGGGCGAGAGTTTTGATTACGGTCCCTACCGATTTTTACCGACCTGTGATGCGTCTTACACGGCAGCCTATTTTGACCACAACAGCCTCTATGCCTATGGACGTCAACCTGATGGTATGGCGTGGAATTTAGCTCAACTCGCGCAAAGCCTATCATTGGTGTTGGAGGATGCGCCGCTAATTGATTCTCTCAATGATTTTGCAACGCGCTACCAAAAGGCTTTGAATAAACATGTGTTGCGGCGCTTAGGGTTACGCTCGAAATCCTTTGATGAAGATGCGGAATTTGTCCGCGAGACATTCTTGTATCTGCAAAAGAGTCAAACGGCGTGGCCTGAGTTTTGGCACGACTGGAAAGGTGGCGCTGATCGTGCTGACAATGATCAGATCCAGACTTATGACAAATCATGGATCGAAAAATTGGCGAAATTTGAAACAGAGTCGGACCGACCACAATCAGACCTACCTGAATCATTGCTCTATGAGGAGATTGGCAAAATTTGGGAGCCGATCGTAAAGGAGGATGATTGGGAAGCCTTTGAACACAAAAACGCGACTTTGCTGACTAGCATTTGAATAAGCCGCTTTTGTTGGCTATCTATGCCTAAATAACGTCACTCAGGAGACTTCCATGCACTTACGACATCTCGCGCTTATTTCTGCAGCCGCGCTCTTAGCCGCGTGTTCAAATGCAGCTGACGTATCGGACAAGGTCTCGGCTAAGGTTGGAGACACTGTTGCGAGCGTCGCCAAACCCATTGGGGCTGATTTATCTGAACTTCCTGCTGGAACGTATAAATCAGAACAGGGTCATGCCTATGTCGCGTTTCAATATTCTCATCAAGATTTTTCGCGCCCAATCATTCGTTGGGGCACTACTGATGCAACAATCGTATTCGATGCTGACACGCCAGAAAACTCGACTCTAACGGTTAACTTGCCTGTTGCGGATGTTGATACAGGCGTACCTGCATGGGACACACATATCAAAGCGGCTGACTTTTTTGACGCTGAAACTTATCCAGAGATTACATTCGTCTCGACCAATGTAGATCAAATTGAAGATGGTTACGGTAAGCTGACAGGTGATTTGACGATCAAAGGTGTGACACGTCCTTTCACGCTTGAGGGCACGATCAATAAGGTCGGAAAAAACTTCCGCTCAGGCGTCGACATGTTCGGTATTTCCGCGACGGGTACACTCAAGCGCTCAGACTTTGGTGTCGATAAATATACGCCAATGGCAGATGTTATCGACATTATGGTCGAAGTTGAGTTCCAAAAATCTGAATAATGAAAGCCTCTCCTAACCGTTATTCTACCGTTGCAATTGCCTTACATTGGGCAATTGCACTTATAATCCTTAGCCTGATTGGGTTTGGGTTTTTAATGACCCAAGAGTGGATGCCGCAACGGTTTGTTATTTATCAGTGGCATAAGAGTTTCGGCATTACAGTTTTGGTCTTGTCGATTATTCGCCTTATCTGGCGGTTAGGACATCCCACGCCGTCCCTACCAAATAATATGAAACGGTGGGAAGTCGTCGCCGCGAAAGTCACGCATATCGGATTCTATGTGTTGATGATTGGCGTTCCATTAATTGGCTGGGCGATGGTGTCTGCATCAAGGCTTCCGATAGAAAATAAGTTATTCTACCTCATTCCATTGCCAGATATGATTGGGGTTTCAGCTTCGGATGGTTTGGAAGGGCGTCTTAAGTTTTTTCATGAAATAGGTGCGAAGCTGATTTTACTTTTATTTGTGCTGCATGTTGGTGGCGCGCTTAAGCATCACTTTGTTGAAAAAGACGGCACGCTCGCGCGTATGCTACCTTGGTTGAAAAATAAGACGCCTTAATTTTTGGGTGCCTGAATCTCTTTAAAATTAACGTCCGCTAAACCGACCAATATCGCGCGCCCTGTTTGGGAAACTTTGAAAATACCGTAATCAGCAGTCTCATATGTCTCCGCTGTTCCATTCTGGAAATAATATCGCGGGGCACCGAATGTGACACCTCGGCGGCGGCGAATGTAATTTATACGAATTTCATTCGCCGCAAGAGGTGTCGTGTCTGCAAGTCTGTCAAATGTGCCAATATTGTTTTCATCCAAACTGAGTACGAATTGCCCTGAAGGCGGTAAATCCTTCGGCAAGCTTTGGGGGTTTTCTTCCCCATATCCCAACGCCATAAAATCGCCCATCATCAAGGCTCGAGGGTCAACGGGGCGCAAGTCTAGCAAGAGGGTTTGGCCATCATGTTTGAGGGTCTCCAAGGCTTTAATTTGACTCCCAAAGAGACCCGCAATCCCAAGACCGCCTAGAGCGATCAATGTGTAACGTAAGATACTCATGTTAGACTCCCGTGCTTGCGGTTGACGAAAAACCAAACCCCTAGGAAAATTAAGCCTGACACAAATAGCACAATCGATTTTGTTAAAAGGTCAAGGCTGAGATCATAATAGAACATTGTAAGGAAATAAATTTGTGTGAGTGTTCCGATGATGGCCAAACTCCGTGACCCCAAAATATAACCCGTCAAGATTAGTAATAAAGCCGACGCTCCGCCTAGAGGGATAAATGCCGCGCCTATAATGAGGGGGATTAAGGCGACCAAAGGCGGTTTGAAATTCGTTATGGTTTCCCCTCGGTTCAGATAGGCAACGCCAGCCAATAAAGCGCAGAGGCTCACGAACCTCGCGATCCAGTCATCTGAGAAGCGGGAAATGTCTACATGGTTGTTCCAACGTTGAATGTGCACGAGCGCAATCCCAAGGATAGCCGGTGCCATGAGGAAGGCGGTGCCTGCCGCTTTATAAATTCGTTTTCCGATAGGGCGCGTAAGCAAGACAACGCCGAGTCCCGTTGAGATGATAAGAATGAGGCTTTCAACCATCGGTATTTTAAGGTGGTATAGTTCTACGCCAATCAAAGTTATGATCATGGCCGCAGATAAGAATTCTAGAATTCTATCTCGGACTAAAAATAAGACAATCAAACTCAAACTGAGGAGTAAGGTTATGACGGCTTCAAATTGATTGAGGTCTGGCCCGAAACCAATTGCGGTCATAAGGCCACCTATAATAATCATCGTGTTTAGGAAATGTTGAGCATAGGGAGAGCCCGTTTTTCGTCTCAAGGCAATCGAACCGGCAAAGATAACGCCGCCCAAAATCCCCAGAACCGTTTCTAGGGAAGAACTTAGAACCAAGGCAATAATTGACCCAAAAAACCCACAGCCGAGTAGGGCCGTTAAAATACCTGCGAAGGCTAGGAAAACACTCATATACCAAGGATGTTCTCGCTCTAAATCGCTGACGAGAACATCTGTAATGCAGCTTTCATCTAACTCCATTAGGTTGGAGAATTCCGTAGCGGAAACTTTGAAAGGCACGAGATGTTTATCTGTGTAAATAGGGGACTGTTTTGGCCGAGAGTTGAGCTTCTTTATGTAATGACGGAAGGCTGCGACCAATCCTATCGTTAAGACGCCTAGCAATATGAAGGCGATGAATAAGGCTCCAACAGGGTCACCAAAGCACTCAAGTACTCTGAAGCCAAACTGGGCGACCAAGGTGAACAGCCCAAAGCTGGCCAGTGACAATGTCGCCAGACTCGGCTTTGCGATGTAGAGGTAGGCTAATAATGCGCTAGACAGTCCGAGCGCACCTAACCAGAGTATATTCCGTGATTCCCAAAAACTCTCTGTAAAACCGGCGAAGGCAAAGCTAACGGCTCCCAGTACCAAGAGAACGCGAAACCACTCGGCATGTGCCCAAACGGCGCGTGACGCGATGACTTTATCTGATAGAATAAGGCCAGCAATGAACCCGCCTGAAACGGCGACATTGAGCATATTGGCGGCAGTGCCTTCGCCCGCTAAACGTAAGCCCGAGTTTGCATATGTCGTAATGGCGACCGTTAGGATGACGATCCAGACAGTCCAATGTGCCAAATTTTTCGAGGCCAAGGCAAAGGGCAGTGTTAAAATCGCCCAGAACACGAAGGGTGTATGTATCAGTGCAGGCGTTTGGTAGACCTGTCCTAAGACTGCGAACATGACACCGACTAAGACTGTGGTGCCAATCCCAAAGGCTTGTCCCGCAGGACTGTCCAGTTTGGCGATAATCCACGCAGCTAAGCAGATCAAAATACCGCCGCCAACAATCGAAAACTTCATCAGTCCCGATAAGTCATTCCAATTAAATGCAAAAAAGAAAATAACCCCAGACAATATATGTCCAACGGCGAGCGCCAGCAAAGCCCGCACAGCCCAAGTTTTCCAAAATGCTGAGTCTCTTAAAAATGAAACAGACTTTAGATAATGGGTATCAGGCAAAGCGCCTTGCTCAATGAGGAGAGGGACATCATCCAGCGATAGGGTCGGTGATGTCGTCACAGTAAAGCTCTCATAGAATAGGACTAACGTGTGGCAGCGCCGTTGGCAACTGGCGGGGCTTAACGCCATGCGTCATGTGAATATATTGGCAAACTATACAATATATTATAGTCTAAGAGCTTATATGACTGTCTGAATGTTTAGCTAACGAAGGCCGACCCATGTCTCTCAAATTTCAAAGCCGAAACTCCGACCTCGATGGTATTTACAAGGCTCTTTTTCTTGCGGGTGAGGCTATTTACGCTGAACTTAAAAAAGGTGCAGGCCTGAAGTTCGCGGCCACTGGCAATGAGTCAGGCGATGATCAGCTGGAACTTGATATTATCGCCGATGAGGCGTTTTTTAAAACTTTGAGCCAAGACAAAAATGTTCGCTATGTTGTGTCAGAGGAACGCCCAGGCTTAAGCAAATTATCCGACGGGCCATACTCAATTGCACTTGATCCATTGGACGGATCAAAGGCAGCCTTGATTGGTATTCCGTCAGGCGCGATTTTTGGCATCTTTGAAAATGCTGACGAAGCTAAGGATTTCAATGGTAGCAATATTATTAGCGGCGGATTTTTTGTTTTCGGAATGAACCTTGAAGCGTATTTCGCTGATGGGCCTGATGTCTATAAAGGCATCTTTGACCAGACCGCAGGGACTTGGGATGTTGTGTCTCTGCCTGACGTTATGCCGAGCGCAGATGTTTTGGCGATCAATGGGTCGAACCAATTGGTTTGGGATCAATGGTTGCAAGACCATTACCTATCACTGCTCGACACGAAAAACGGCACAGTGAAACCTCATAATATGCGTTGGTTTGCGTCTATGGTGTCAGACTTAAAACGCCTTTTGCTTCAGGGCGGAATTTTCGCTTATCCTGGTGCGAATAGAAAAGGCTACGAAAAGGGTCATTTGCGTCTGGTCTATGAAGCCATTCCGATGTCATTTCTTATCCACGCTATGGGCGGTGCGTCCACTGACGGCGATCAATCCTTGCTGAAAACACCCGTCATGGACCTTCATCAAAAGACGCCTGTTTTTATCGGCAATGCGGATAAAATAGCGGCGATTGAAGCGGCAAAACGCGGCGCATAAGACCTTAAAGACTTTTGAAAATTGGCGGCCCCGGGTGGATTCGAACCACCGGCCTCCAGATTAGGAATCTGATGCTCTATCCGACTGAGCTACGGGACCGTTGGTGTCCTTTATGAAACCTGCCGAGCTGTCGCAAGGTGTCATGGGCATGATTCGACCTAGCCTCTGTTTTGTGAAACAGTTTTGAGGTGTTTCCTAAACCTAAAAAAACTGTGAACCTTGATCGCCGCATAACCGTACTGGCTGGCCTTGCGTCTTTGTTTATTATGGGGAGTGGCAAGGGATTGTCTGTTCCTGCGCTTTCAAAAGGCGAGACAGGCAGAGTGACGCGCGTCATTGATGGCGACAGTTTTGTTATGACCTTGGCGGATGGGACTAAGGTTTCAGTTCGGCTATCTGCCGTTCAGGCCCCTCGTACCGCTCAACGTTCAGAGAAGGCTTGGCCTTTCGCGCGCGAGTCTAAAGCTGGCCTCGCCGCTTTGATACAGGGGCGTGATGTGCAGTTGTCATATGGTGATGAGACGCGAGACCGTTTTGGTCGTGCCATTGCGCAAGTCCACACAGTTAGCACATCGGGCGCGCCTGATTTATGGATTCAAAGCGAAATGGTTAGACTCGGTTTGGTTAGGGTCTTTAGTTGGAAAAATGAGCGGGCTGATATGGCTGCGCTTTATGGATTGGAAACCGAAGCCCGTGACCGCTCTAGAGGGCTTTGGGCCAACCCTACTTATGCTATTCGAAAACCAGACCCTGACCCTTTGGCTCAGGATGTCGATAGTTGGCAAATCATTGAAGGGTTTGTGACGTCCACGGCGGATGTACGCGGGCGCATTTATTTGAATTTTGGAGCAGATTACAAGACCGATTTTACAATCGCGATTGCCAAAAAAAATGTGAAAAGATTTGCGATGATCGACCCCATTAGCCTTCTCGGTGCGCGTGTCCGTGTAAGGGGTTGGGTCGAAATGATAAACGGCCCGATGATCTGGTTAGATCACCCGGGCCGCTTGGAAGTTTTAAGTTAGATCGCTAAACTGTTTATTGGCACGGTAAGTCCGGAAGAGGAATACGTATCCCTCCGCCAGCTTCGAGCAAATAACATGAGTCGGCATTGCGCATTAAGGTGAACCGAGTTGGCGTACCCGGAACGCGGTCTGTTATGCCTGATACAGCTATTGGTCGCACTATCAAAATTGACGTGTCGATTAACCGTCCTGGATCCATATCTAAGTCAGACCGCCCCATAGCTTTCCGTACAGCCACTGTGATGGCTTTACTCTGCGCAACATCCGGAGCTACGGCGAGTTTCGTGGCTTGGGCATCTGGAACGCTTTGACACGCTGTCATGGCGCATACTGCCGCGAATGTAATAAGGCGTAGAAAGGTCACTGATTTCCCTCGATTTCGCCGTCTGTGATACCAATAATACGGCTGGTACGTAAGAACTCGTTAAAAGCGAAACGCGGGTCATCCATAATATCTAAACCATTGGAATATGTGATTTGAGTTTTTTCTGCTGTAGGTTTGACCGTTGCTGTCGTTGGACATGATCCATCATCCGCGTATTTAAGGGCTGCTGCGAGGAACGGTTCGTCTGCATCCCCTAACGCGCCCTGATATTCGTCCGCAATAGTACATCCTGGGATTTCTTCACCAAAGCCAGCTGCTGCGTCATTTGGTAGGAAGCCGTCGGCATAATCGCCAAACCCTTTGTCATTGGCACCTCGGAACTGCACGGTAAAATAGGTTTCTCCGCAATTATCAGTTCCGTAGAAGCCATAAGGCTTACCGCAAGTTTGTGTCCCGATAAGAATGACTTCAATGTCGATCCCGCGAAGGCCGTTAATGACAGCTTCTGAGGCCGAACATGTAGAGCCTGTCGATAAAATAAACACACGTTCTAAGTTGAGCTCAGGTAGAGGGTCACCGGCATCTAATGAGAAACCGACGCTGGTGCTGTAAAATGGTGTGGGTTCTAGTGCTCGGCCCGTGACAGGGTCTGTGACGGTGTGTTTGTCGTTGAATGTGAGAAGGTCAAATGTTTTGCCGTCTGTGGCTGTATCGCCTGCAACCATGAAGCCGACTTGTGATGCAACGGCTAATAAACCGCCGCCATTGTAGCGAAGATCAAGAACCAAATCGGTCACATTGGCGTCTTCCATTTCTTCCATAGCACTGACGATGGCTTCTTCTGAACTGAAGGGAGAGAATGTTGTGAAATGAATGTAGCCAACTTTATTCCCGTCAGCTGTGTCTAAGACAGACGTTGCCGTGACAGGTTGTTCGACAACATCAGCAGATGTGAGCGTAACATTGCGCTCTGCGCCATCTGCGCCGAGGACAGTAAAGGAGTGTTCTACACCTGAAACTGTCGGAAGTAGACCTTCAAGGAACAAATCAAATTCTGCTTGGGTCGATCCGCCATTTACGGCATCCACGCCGTTAACGACTAGAATTTTGTCACCCCTCAGAAAACCACCCTCTTCGCTCGCAGGGCCGTCTGGCTGTGTATATGGAATACGGATGTCGCGCGGGGGGGAACCGGCTAAAACAAGTATACGTGCGCCATAACCTGCACTCGCTTCACCTGCTTGGCTGGCTTCATATTCTTCTGAATCGATACTAAAATGGAACTGATCGACAGCGTTTCCAGACGCAGTTGATCGTGCTGTTTTGAGCTCCTCAAAATAATCGAGGCGGTCAGCTATGGAATTTGGATCACGGTCTGTAACTTCATTGTACCAAAGGTAAGTTTCGTCAGTCCATGAGCGCAACCAAAATTTCTCAATGAGTTCTGACCCAGATACGTCGCCTACGCTCGTACGAGGTGTTTCACATTGGCCTTTGAATGTTGAGGCTGACTCAAATGTTCCAGCTTGGTAAACGGGAGTGGTATCGGTCCCGCCCGTTGTAGGTGTCGTAGACGTGGATGAGCTGCTGCTGCCACCTCCTCCACATGCGGTTAGAAAGGCGCAAGACGCCCCAGAGATCAAAAGAAGTCTAAGAGTTTTTGTCATAGCTTTATCCTTAACATCGTTCACCCCAATGTGAGGTGAACGATGTGTAAAGACATGATGCACGTCAAGGGCTTACCCGTTAAAAGTGCAGTTAAAGGTTCGTAAGTGTAGGATAGTAAACTCGGAGTGAAGCTACGCTGCAGCTTCACCGTCTTCTTTATCTTCTTGTTCTGCGTTTGCAGCCGCTTCTTTTTCCGCTTTTGCAGCTTGACGTGAGCGTGCCTTGGCCAATGTGTCTAAAACATCCTCTAGGGCTGCATCGCGCGATTGTTTTTTGATCGCAGCGACTTCGCGTACCATGCGGTCAATCGCGCTCTCATAGAGTTGGCGTTCTGAGTAGGATTGCTCAGGTTGAGCATCCGTACGATGAAGGTCGCGAACGACTTCAGCGACGAGGATCAAGTCACCTGAATTGATTTTGGCTTCATATTCTTGCGCGCGTCGGGACCACATTGTCCGTTTGATGCGTGCGCGGCCCTTTAGGGTCGTAAAGGCATCTTTAAGTGTCAAATCGTCGGAGAGCGCACGCATGCCGGATGTTCCAGCTTTGATGGTTGGTACGCGCAGGGTCATTTTATCTTGTTCGAATTTTACGACGTAAACTTCGATGTCAAAGCCCGCAATGACTTGTTGCTCAATCCCAATCACATCACCAACGCCATGCGCAGGGTAGACGACATGCTGGCCGACCTTAAATATACGCTTATTGGGTTTTTTCTTCGCAGCAGGTTTCTTAGCAGCCATTATCATTTCCCTTAGTCTGACAAATCAAAAGCGCGGCGGCCTTGTTACGGGCGTCCGCGCTCTACAGTATTTAAAATAGTCATATCACATTTTTACACCAAAAGCGAATCTGCTTTTGGTGCGAAGTATCAACGTCTTTATGCGTCGCCCGAACCCGCTTTAGCACTAAAGTATTTCTCGAATTTTCCAGTCTCTGACTCGAATTCTTCGCGGTCTGCAGGCGGTTCTTTTTTGATCGTAATAATAGGCCAAAGCTCAGCATATTTAGAATTGATCGCGAGCCACTTCCCGTCAGGCTCATCATCGATATCCTGAATGATGGCATCGACGGGGCATTCAGGTATGCAGACGCCGCAATCGATGCAGGCGTTTTCATCAGATGGGTTGATAACGAGGAAGTTTTCGCCCTCATGGAAACTATCTACAGGACAGACTTCTACGCAGTCCATGAATTTACATTTCACGCAAGCATCTGTGACAAGATATGTCATTTCAAAGGTCTTTCGGTTGGATCATTTTCGAATGGGCTGCAAAATGGGGTGCTATATATTGCTTATGCGTCGCCCGTGCCGGCTTTTGCACTAAAGTATTTCTCAAACTTGCCTGTTTCGCTTTCGAATTCTTCGCGGTCTGCTGGCGGTTCTTTTTTCACTGTGATGACAGGCCAGAGTTCCGCATATTTAGTATTGATTTCGAGCCACTTTCCGTCTGGCTCGTCTTCAGTGTCAGGCACGATGGCATCGACGGGACATTCTGGTTCGCAAACGCCGCAATCAATGCACTCATCAGGATGAATGACGAGCATGTTTTCGCCTTCATAGAAACAGTCGACGGGGCAAACCTCGACACAGTCCATAAACTTACATTTGATGCATTCGTCTTTGACGATGTAGGTCATTGGGTGTTCGTTCCTAATCTAGTCCGCGCCGCGATGTGACGGACCTAACCGCCACTGTCAATAGTTGGGTGTTCAACTCTTTCATACAAGGTCTGTGCCTCTGGGGCTGGTCCTCGGCGCGTACCAACTTCTTTCATACGGATTTCTAGCAACTCAGCGCCGCGCATAAAGGTCACGCCATCACCAGGCCTAACAAGTGTATGTGGCTTGCGTGTGCGCTCTGTCTGTCCGTTGCGCGTGATTCTGACCTTGCCATTTGAGATCAATTTAGCTGCGCCTGTGCGGGTCTTTTGTAAACGGGTTCTATACAGCCACAAATCCAAACGGCATGCGGTTTCAGGTTCACCCTGTTCAATTACTTTTGAATGCGTAGAGCGTCGACGTGCCAGACGATTAGTCCTTCTTAGGCATTTGTAGGGCCGCTAGTGCCGCAAAAGGTGAATTTTCGAGCTGGTGTTTGGTTGGTGGCTTTGGAGCTTTGGGAGCTTCATTGCGTAGTTTCTGGCCTTGGTTTCTATTTTGACCTTTATCGCGTTTACCTTTGAACGCAGGTTTTGCGCGCCCGCTAGGCTTGAACCCTTTTTGACCACGGGAAGGGAAGTGCCAATATTCTAGGTTTTGTAGCTCAGTTGTGACACCCGCCTCATTCGTTTCGCGGTTTTGATAAAGTGTCAGAGTCTTCTTCGGGCGTGGCTTTTTGGCTTTTGGTGCGGCGACTGGTGGTGTCGCTGTAAGAACGACGTTCTCTTCTGCATCTGTGGACACAGGCGCGGCAGGAGCCTCTACAGGAGCTTCTGGTGCAGGAGCTGTCTCGGCAGCGGGCAGTTCGGCAGGGGCGTCAGTTTTGGTGAGCGATGTTGCCTCTGTTTCTGACTTGTAGCCTAATGCCGTTAAAACACCCTGCACATCTTCATGCGTTGACCCAAGAAGGGCGAGCATCTCAGCCATGATTTGGAACTTATGGCCGCGCGTGTCTGGATTTTTTGTTGCTTGGAAATGATCTTGGGCTTCGCGAATGATGAAGGAGAGGCGGTTGAGAATATCAAACCGAATAATTCGACTGCCAACGGCGCGATAACCTGCCAGCGCAAGCGCTTGGTCCGAATAATTTTTCGACGCCAAATCGCCTTCATTTTTAATGGAAGTTACACCCGCGAATGGAATCCAAGGCGTTTTGTTCCCGCCCGCGCCATAGGCGACAAGCAATGAAAGAAGACGTGCAGGTTTAGGCTTCACCATATCCTGCAGGTAAATATTGTAGTGACCAAAGACGACACCAACAGACCGAAGTTGGCGGCGTGCATCTTGGTCCAAATCTCGAACGGTTTGCAGGTGCTCGCGGCGTTCGACTGCGCCGTTGTTCTCGAGGACAATATATCCGAAGCCTTTAGCCGTAGGTAATGTTTCCTCCGCAGCGATAAGTTCTTTTAGTGCTTTAAGTGGCGCGAGGTGTTCGTTGACGGCAGCGCGTAAAAACTCGCGCATTCTGTCGGCGGCCATGTCGCGTAAAGGTCCTTGTCCTAACTCACCGCCAATGACTTCTGCATCTGGTGTGAAAACAGAGCCACTCGGGGCAATGCGGCCAACGGCCATGCCGCCCCACATAATGTAACCCGTTTCAGAGAGCGTGAAAATTTGATGTGTGCCTGATGAGATCGACGTGAGGCGGCGATCTACTTCTGGGCCGACAGCCTTTTGCGCAGCGGCAGCAAGGGCCTGAGCCTCTAGCCCGCCTTGGCTGGTGTCAGCTGTGAATTTCAATCCATCGAGACGCCCAATAAGAACGTCTTCGACAAACACTTCGCCAGTGTCTTTAATTGTAGTGCTCATGTCCAGATCGGCTCCTATGCCTTTCATCAGCTTCCGCGTTCGTCGATCAACGAAACGAGCTGTTAGTTCTTCGTGTAGCGCGTCTGATAGCCTGTCTTCAACCTTTCGTGCATGATTTATCCAATGTTCTTGTCCTGAGCCTGTATTTTTCATCCAATTCGCTTTTGAGGCGCAATATGTCCACGTTCGAATCGTGGCTAAACGTGCCGAAAGGTGATCGACGCCGCCCAATGTGTCGTCACAGCGGTCAATCTTAGACGCCATAAAGTCATCAGACAGCGTGCCGCCGCCTCTCATGAGCGTTCGCCAAATATCTTGCAGCAATTTTACATGCGTATCGATGGTCAGATTTCTGAAGTCTGGCACTTGGCAGACATCCCAAAGCATTTTGACCTGAGTGCGAGTTTTCAACGCATCATGGACTGGGTCTATCGCCTTCATGCGCTCCAGCGCGGCTTCATCATCTGCGCCTTTAATCCTACGTAGGCGGTTTGTCGGCCGCGGGGCGTGCAAGCTCTCCATCAGGCTGTCGATGGTGGAGAAGTCGAGATCGGAGTTTCGCCATTCAACATAGTGCAAGGATTCAAATTCATGATCCTCGATTCTTTGAACCAACTCTTCGCCCATTTCAGGACAGTCGCCCGTGGTTCCGAATGTGCCATCATTTCTAAATCGACCCGCCCGCCCAGCAATTTGGCCCGCTTCCATCGGCGTGAGATAGCGCCGTCGCCGACCATCATATTTCGTGAGCCCCGCAAAGGCGACATGGTCAGTATCTAGGTTCAGCCCCATGCCCACGGCGTCTGTGGCGACAAGGAAGTCCACTTCGCCCGATTGAAACAACTCCGCTTGTGCATTGCGCGTACGCGGGGATAAACCACCCATGACGACGGCCGCGCCGCCTCTGTAGCGGCGTATAAGCTCTGCAATCGCGTAAACTTCTGCCGTACTAAAGGCGACAATCACTGAGCGTTTGGGCAGACGGGTGAGCTTCGTTGGGCCTGAGTAATGAAGTTCCGAGAACCGCTCTCTGTGGTCAAAGCGAATTTTTGGCACCAACGTCGCGAGCACATCTCTGGCGGTTTCTGCTCCCAAAAATAAAGTCTCCTCCATGCCGCGTGCGTAAAGAACACGGTCCGTGAAAATATGACCGCGCTCATGGTTCGCCATAAGCTGAACTTCGTCGATGGCCAGAAAGGCGAAGCGCTTTTCGATGGGCATGGCTTCGACGGTGCAGATGTAAAACCTGGCCTTCGGGGGAATAATCTTCTGTTCCCCTGTGATCAGCGCGACCTGCGCTGCGCCCTTAAGCGCGACAACACGGTCATAAATCTCTCGCGCCAACAAACGTAGCGGCAGGCCGATCACGCCGGAGCTATGCGCCAACATACGCTCGACCGCATAATGGGTCTTACCCGTGTTGGTGGGCCCGAGGATAGCCTTGATGATGGGGTCGTTTTGGTAAGCCATGTGGTCAGTACGTCGCGCAGGTTACTGCCGTGAATAAGTGCAGCTTAAACAGCTTAGCGATTCGCGCGAGGGCTTTCAGACAGAATTATAGTATAGTGGGTTTAGTTCGTTTGCCTTGAGATGAGTTCCAAATCACTCACCTTCACCACGGCTGTGAAGCCTTTGATTTTATAGGTGAAGCGTACAGGGACATGGACGCCGACCTCTGGGTAATATTTGAAATACACATTGACGGGTGTTGAAGCTTCTTCCTCGCTGGGCAGGTCTTCAGAGTCATAACCAGAAATCGGTTCGTAATAAGCACGGCAATGGATGGTGTCTTTTTTCTTGCCGTCGAATTTAACGCGTTTTGTCCCGACGCGTTGCAGTCGTAAATTATAATGCTGCTTGCTGTCGAAAAATGGAACTTTGCCAGTGCATAGTTCGCCATTAATTTCTGTTCCCATCATCATCAAGTGTAGGATACCCGAAATAGTGTCATTGGCACTATACCGTTCTCGCGGGGTCGCGGGCGGGGTGCCTTGACTGCCGAGGGGCGGGACAATGGCAATGTTCACCGTGGCGGCGTTTCTATTGTAGTTCATTTCAACGCGGCGGTTTTTCTTATCCGTGTTTTGCTGCACGTGCCAATCGGGGCGCAGGCCCGTCTTGTCATAGCGGCCCTGTGTGACGGACCAGATTTCCATTTTCTTGAGCAACGCAGCAAGGCCAGACGACTTAGCGTCCGTATAGCCCGTATAGTTCGTGCCGTTAAAGGCTGTGATGACATCGGCTTTGATGACGCGAATCCCAAATACATAGCCCTTCATCTTCATGCGGACTTGGGTGGCACCTTCGCCGGGTATGGCCAGTGTGTAGGATGTCTTTCCAAGGTTCTGAGCATTTAGGACCGAGGTGTTCTCGCCCTTTAAAATCAAGTTTGGAACGCTGTCTTCGGACGTAGTTTGGGCGACGGTTAAAGACCCAATGCTGAGGGCTGCGGCAAAGCTAAGTGTCTTGAGAGTCGTTTTCATAATGGGTATATTGCAAATCAAGTGTGGCGCTGCGATGAATGAAACGCATTATAAGATGACAATTGGTTGAGGTTGACCCGTAGAAACCTATTGACGAGAGGGCCCACAGCCCTTAGGTCGCGCCTTCAAGTTAATGCCCGCCGTGTGTGGGCTTGTTTTATGTCTGATAGGTGTTCCAATGGCACGTCGCTGCGACCTTCTCGATACCGGCCCTATGTCCGGCAATAATGTTTCTCATGCTAAGAACCGGACAAAGCGCCGTTTCGAAGTAAACCTTTGTAATGTGACACTTGCGTCTGACGCACTTGGCCAGAAGTTCCGCATGCGTATCGCTGCGAAAACACTGCGCACTGTCGATTTCAAAGGTGGCTTGGACTTCTTCCTTATGGGAACGAAGAACCACAAGCTGACTGACAAAGCTAAAAAGATCAAAAAGCAGCTCGTTAAATTGGAAGAATCCAAAGAAGCGTAGCTCTGATCTGGCGCTAACGCGTCACCTGAATAAAAAAGCCCGTCCTGTTCATTTTGCTTAAACGCGAATTGCACGGGGCGGGTTTTTTATTGTCGGCGATTCTGTTGTTTGAAGTTCGAGGAAACTTGTTTTCCTAGAATGGGAAAAGTGAGGGAGTTGAGACTTACTTCCCAATCACGCGCAAGAATCGATCTTGTAGTGAGGGGTTGGTTTTGAACTCACCTGTGAATTGTGTCGTGATTGTCGATACATTCGGGTGATGCACACCGCGCGTACTCATACATTGATGAACCGCGTCGATCATGACCGCGCAGCCACGGGGTTTCAGCGCATCTTCGATAGCGTCCGCAATCTGGGCCGTCATGGTTTCTTGAGTCTGCAAGCGTTTCGCGAAAATTTCGACGACTTTTACGAGTTTGGATATGCCGACGACTTTGTCGGTCGGCAGATAGGCGACCCAAGCTTTGCCTAGGAACGGCGCCATATGATGCTCGCAATGCGATTCGACGTCTATTTCCCGTAGGATCACCATGTCATCATAACCTGAGACATCTTCGAACACGCGGGAGAGCGCATCCGCAGGGTCTTGATCATAGCCACGGAACCATTCCTGATAAGCTTTGACGACACGTTTTGGCGTATCGCGCAGGCCTTCACGGTCGGGATTATCTCCCGCCCAAGCAATCAATGTGCGCACAGCCTCCATCGCTTCGTCTTGCGACGGACGGGTATTGGCAGGAACGGAACTTAAGGTCGGCTTGGTCATAAGGGGCATATAGGCATCCCGACCCCGAAAGGCCAGAGTGCAAAATCGCCTAGATGGTAAACATTAACCCGCGCAGTTCGGGTCTTTGGTAATCAATCTAAACCGTAGCATTTCTTCCACGCTCAACCAGTGGATATCGTCTGGGCCTGCCGCGCTGCGTGTGAACTCATAGAAATCAGGGTCAACACTCATCTTCGAAAGGAAGTAGCGTTGCGTGGTACGTTGCCCGTCATAGAAGGTTTTATCCGCACGGTCACCAGTCTTTGAGGCCCAGCTATGGACGCCGATCATTGCGCCGCACTCAATTGTGCGTGGGCTGCCCGCGATGAACCAGTCTACCGCGCCGCTGGCAATACGCCCATCTGCAGGCACATGCGTCGCAAGGCCTGCTGCACGTAGATCCAATACCACGCGGCGATTCGTGTCCATATCTTGCGTGCCAGGCATGGCCTGTAGGATTAGGGTTTTGACACCCGGGTTCTCGCGGACGAAGTCTTTGATCAGATTATGCGAATGGCTGTCCGTTGTACCACGCACAATGGCGTGGTTGCCTTGCACCTCAAAGGTCAGACTATGCTCATATGGCTCGGTCATATCCCAAAAGGTGAGGACCCCCATGATCAACATGGCGGCGATGACGATAATCTGAGTTAGCTTCATACCCTCAATCTGGACGCATACGGGCTTTTAAACAAGTGTCTGAACGGCTAACACGCGATCATGACAGATCAAGTACACGCCCAAGATAACCCGCTCACGCTCTATAATTCGCTGACGCGGACCAAAGAACAATTCATCCCGCAGGACCCGTCCCGCGTGACGATGTATAATTGCGGGCCGACGGTCTATTCCTATGCCCATATCGGCAATGCCCGCGCGGCAGTCGTCGCGGATGTGTTGTTCCGCGTGCTGCGCCATATCTATGGCGAAGATCATGTCGAATATTCGCGGAACCTAACCGACATTGACGATAAAATCATCAAAGCCGCCATAGAGCAGGGCGTCGATATTTCTGTCATTACGGAGAAATATGCGAAGATATATCAAGATGACCTCAAAGCCTTGAATTGCTTGGCTCCAACACATGAACCCAAAGCGACAGTTCATATCCCTGATATGATTACGATGATCTCGGGATTGATCGACAAAGGGAACGCTTACGAGAGCGACGGGCATGTGTTCTTTGATGTGTCGACCTATGAGGCTTACGGCAAACTCTCTGGCAATACGCTCGACGCGCTACGCGGTGGTGATCGTGTGGGTGAGGGCGAAGTCGCGCGGAAACGCAATGCGGCGGACTTCGTGCTTTGGAAACCTGAATTACACGGCGTCGGGTGGGATGCCCCGTTCGGACGCGGTAGACCCGGTTGGCATATCGAATGTTCGGCGATGGCGAAGGCAACCCTGACCGACGGCATTAAAGGTGACGTGATTGATATTCATTGCGGCGGCGTAGACCTAAAATTCCCGCATCACGAAAACGAAATCGCGCAAAGCTGCTGCGCGAATGAAGAAGAGCTATTCGCGAAATATTGGGTCCATAATGAGTTCCTCAACATGGGCAGCGAGAAGATGTCCAAGAGCTTGGGCAATGTGACCCTAGTTCATGACCTGCTGAAGGAATGGGACGGAGAAGTTATCCGTTTGGCGTTACTGAAAGCGCATTATCGGAGTGAATTGAACTGGTCAGAGGATTTGCTGATCGAGAGCAAGGCGCAGTTAGACGGTTGGTACGACTTGAAAAGGAAGTCGATGGCTTATGTTCGGGAAATTGAAATCGACATGCCAATGGGAAGTTTTGCAAAAAATATCTGGAAATCTATTCAGGCTGATTTGAATATGCCAACAACATTGTACCAATTTTCTGAAATTGGAAAAGCACTTAGGAATGCACTTTTAGCTGATATTGATACTACAGAAAATTTGAATAACGTTCGAATTTATCTGACCAATACGATGCTGAAAATAAATATCTTAGGCCTCCTCCAAAAAGACCCCAAAGACTGGTTCAAAGGTAATTCATCTTCGGATGAACAATCAGACTTTGATGCCATCGCATTGCGCCGCCAAGAGGCGCGAGCCGCGAAGGATTGGCCCGCAGCAGACGCCGCCCGCGACGAAGCCAAAGCGCTTGGCATTGTGTTAGAAGATGGCCCTGACGGAACGACGTGGCGTAAGGCTTAGGGCATTTATAGCGTCGGCAAAACGCCTCGTCATCACAAGACTTGCTCTTGTGATCCACTACTAGCTACGTGTGGATTACAAGATATGAACCTAAGCCTTGAGACAGTCCGACTTGATGAGTCTTGCAGCGACGATGTTGTCGTTGACTCTAAACGTAAAAACCTAAGGCGCTAGGCTATGTGTAGATGACGTTTTTTGTTTAGACGTTTAACTGAAGCCTGAACTTTAAGGCTATATTTGGCCTTTGTTTTTTTTGCGGTAGTCGTCCTGATATTTCGGCGCTCTGGCATATTCATGTCGGGGACGAGTCCTGTGAAATCAAGCCGTTCAATTTCTAAAGTCGTTAATTCGCGCATGTTATCTCCCACAATAATCGCATGGCTTTTTTATAGAGGGAGGACGATTAAGATCACCTTTTTGGACGTCATTAAAATCCACTTTTTAGATGTAATTAAGATTTAACTAATTCCCAATCGTTCGATTGTTTTGGATAAAACTGGGCGACGGATAACGAAATAGAGGTTAATTCAAAGCTCGTCCTCGTTTTAGGAAATATATAAATTCTATATTTTAACGCTCTAAAAGAAAATCACAGAGATGCGTCCGCTTGGTTGCCCGCTATGCAGTTCGGTTCCTAGAAATTTGATTGGCAATCAAATTTACTTCGTTACGTGGACACTGACGGTTGCGAAAACGCACTTATTATTCTGGTTGCACCAGCAACCTCAAGACCACGCGAACATTCCGTTTTATCTAATTGGTTTAAAGCCTGACACATACAAATGACCGCTCTGAGATTTGGGACCGTTGAGGGGAGTTCGAAATTCGGTTGATAATCAGTCTGTCTTCACCCTAGAGTGCGGGCATGAAACTTTATGATTTTTTGCCGTCTGGAAATTCCTATAAGGTACGTTTGCTGCTGTCCTATTTGGGCATCGGATATACGCATGTGCCGATTGATATAATGTCGGGTGAAACGCAGACGCCAGAATATTTGACGATGAACCCCGCGGGGCAAATCCCTCTGTTGCAATTAAATGATGGACGGACGCTGGCCGAGAGCAATGCGATCTTGATGTTCCTGTCTGAGGACACGCCTTATCTGCCTGTGAATGCGTTTGATCGTGCCAAGGCCGTACAGTGGATGTTCTGGGAACAATATCGTCATGAACCTGCCATCGCGGTTGCGCGTTATGTCTCTCATTATGCGCCAGAGCGAAAAGACGAGTTACCTAAGCTGCAAGAAAAAGGTCGTGCTGCATTAGCTGTGATGGATGCACATCTCGCCAAAAGCCCTTGGTGTGTAGGCGCGGGGCCAACCGTCGCGGACATTGCGCTTTATGCCTATACGCATGTTGCGGATGAAGGCGGCTTTAATTTATCTGACTATCCGCATGTTGAGGCGTGGTGCGCCCGCATGACCGAGCATCCCAAACATATCCTGATTACGGATGAGCCGACTTAAGGTTTATGGGATTGGGTTTAACCTGCATTGGCTACGTTCAGAATTGAAGCGGGTGCGGCCCTTGTCGACACGCGTTCGAACGCTATGGTCAAATTATGGCTATATTCGACACGCAAATTCTCATTATTGGAGCGGGCTTCAGCGGCATCTGCATGGGGGTGCAATTAAAAGAAGCGGCGCGTGACGATTTCATCATTGTCGAAAAAGCAGACGAAGTCGGCGGCACGTGGCGTGAAAATACTTATCCCGGCGCAGAATGTGATATCCCAAGCGCGCTTTATTCTTATTCCTTCGCGCCAAATCCTGCGTGGGATTTTAAATGGGCCAAGCAAAAGCAAATCCACGCTTACCAGAAAGAGATCGCGCAAAATTATGGTCTCTATGAGCATATCCGCTTTGGCCGCACCGTTGTCTCCGCGAGTTATGAAGCGGGTCGTTGGCAAACTGTCTTTGCCGACGGAGAGGTCATAACGAGCCGTTTCCTTGTGTCTGCGATTGGGCAATTGCATGTTCCGAAAACGCCAGAGATTAAAGGCGCAGTTGATTATAAAGGCGCAAGTTTCCATTCCGCGCAATGGGATCATACTTATGATTACGAATGCAAAAACATCGCTGTTATTGGCAACGCGGCCAGCGCCATTCAACTGATCCCAGAACTCGCAGAAGCTGCGGAACATTTGACCGTCTATCACCGCACGCCAAATTGGATCATCCCCAAAAAAGACCGGGCCTATTCGGGCATAGAGAAATGGCTCGGCAAGCGCGTTCCAGGGCTCGGTAAATTATACCGCTTTAGTCTTTTTGCGCAGGGCGAGTTCTTTGTCTGGCGGATTATCATGGGAAAACCCATCGCGCGGTGGTTCGGCGAAGCTTGGGTCATGGCGGGTCTACGAAAGCATGTGAAAGACCCAGACCTGCGTGCGAAAATGTTGCCAGATTATCCAATGGGCGCGCGGCGTGTTCTCTTGTCGGATAAAATCTATCCTGCGTTTGCGAGGGACAATGTCGATGTTGTGTTGGACGGTCTAGATCAGTTTACGGAAGACGGAGTTCAGACTGTTGATGGGACAAATCGCGCGCATGATTTAGTCGTCTATGCGACGGGGTTTTATACTAACCCATTCCTCAAGGAAATTGACGTGACGGGGCAGGGCGATGTCTCGTTGAAAGATCATTGGGCTGATGGCGCGACGGCCTATATGGGAACGATGACGGCAGGTTTCCCAAACCTATTTGTCCTCTACGGACCGAATACGAATACGGGGCATACGTCGATTATCTATAAGATTGAAAACCAGATCGGCTATGTCATGCAGTTAATTGAACGCACAACTAGCATCATATCTGTGAGTGCCGAAACAGAGGCCGATTTCGCGGATGAAATGCAAACTCGCTTAGAGGGTCTCGCCTGGTCTAAGGTCGAAGAAAGTTGGTATAAGGTCGGAAACCGCGTTCCGAATAATTGGCCTGGAAGTGCGCTGGAGTTTAAGCGTCGATTTAAAACCCCGATTTGGGATGATTACGAGATTAGTGAATGACAACATTACGGTATAAATTATTCGAAACTGTAATCCGTTTGACGGGTGCAGGAAAGTCTATTGCTAAAGCTATGAAGGCAGGTAACGCGACGTCCGAAGCGGTGCCAAAACGTTTGCGCTCGAGGTGGGAGTCTTCCGATTTTCAAGGCCGCACGATTTGGACTTGCCGACCAAAAGGCGAAGATACGGGACGGGTCTATGTCCATCAACATGGTGGAGGCTATGTCCTTGGGCTGATTGCGCTGCACTTTGCGATGTTTACGAAATTGAGCGATATGTCTGGCGTTACGATTGTCTTGCCAGATTATCCGTTGCCGCCTGAATCCACATCGGACAAAATTATCGACTGGGCTACCGCGCATTATCTAACCGTTGTGGCCGCACATGGCGTAGACAATGTTAGGCTTGGTGGCGATTCTGCAGGTGGAAATCTTGCGTTGGCCATGAGTCAAAAACAAGAAATGACATTACCGTTGCTTCTGCTCTCGCCTTGGGTGGACCTAGATGCGTCCGATATGCCAGAAGATATTGTCCATCATGAAATTTTACTCGATGTTGCGACGTTGAAAGCGGCAGGTCATCGCTATGCGGGCGTGCGCAGCTCGAACGACCCGTTGATCAGTCCGATATTCGCGTCCCCTGAAGACTTACCTGAAGTCATGATTTTCACGGGCGAGAAGGATCTACTGTTCGGCCAGATCATGACATTTGCAGACCGTATGGAATCTGCGGGCAAACTTCGGAAACTCGCAACTTATGGCGAGTTTGGACATTACTGGATGTTCTACCCAACACCAGACCGCGACAGTACCTTGGTCGAGTTAGCGTCAATACTCGCAAACCGCTGAGGCAGACGTTCATCAGGTAACAAATTTCGTTTGAGTGTCATGCAGTCCATGTCGGGCTTTACACTTGTAACGCGTTCGGGATTTGGCACAGTATTTTCAACAAATAAGATAAACCATCGGGGAATATAATTCATGGCATTACCAGCATATGATTGGGTTGAATACCACGCCGCGACGACACCAACCAAACGCGCCATGTTCGATCTGACGAGTGGACGGGATTATACCTATGCGCAAATGCACGAACGCGTCGCGAAATGTGCGGGTATGTTACAAGAGAAAGGCGTCAAGCCAGGCGACCGTGTGGCGTTCCTGTGCTTGAACACAACGGATGTCATGGAGTTGGTGTTCGGGTGCTGGCGCGTTGGCGGAGTTTGCCTCGCGCTGAATTTTCGTCTTACCCCACCAGAGTTAGCCTATATCCTCAATGATTCAGATGCGACGATGGTCCTCGTTGATGCGCCATTCGCGCCCTTAGCCGAAGCAACCAAAGGCCTGACAAGTGTTGAACACTGGATCGGGACAGATGGCGTTGGCGGCGCAAGTCAATATGAAGCGGGTTTGGACGTGGCAACGCCCGTCTATGACTATTATCCGCAAAGCCTCGAGGATCAGTGCTTGCTGATGTATTCTTCGGGTACGACGGGCGCGCCAAAGGGCGTCATCATCACCCATGCGATGTTGGACTTTACGGCATCCTCTGCCATGCGTCTTGGCGCGACGGCTCCGTCTGATGTCTCGCTCAATAATATGCCGCTGTTCCATATTGGTGGATTAAACGTGACTGCGCTGCCTTCGATCTGGATTGGCGGAACTTGCGTGATCATGCGTATGTTTGACGCGGACGCGACGATCAAAGCGATCTCTGATCCTGACCTCGGTATTTCTGTCATGTTCTCTGTACCTGCGGCGTATAATGCGATGCGTGTTAGCCCGCTGATGGAAACAGCTGATTTCTCGCGTATGAAATTAGCCCTTTGCGGAGCGGAAACCGTCCCTGAAGCTCTCATCAATTGGTGGCTAGAACGCGGTATCACGATCCAAGAAGGTTACGGCATGACGGAGACTGCGGCAGCAGGAACGATGTTGTTGAAATCGGATATTCCGCACCGTATCGGGTCTGCGGGACGCGCACTGATGCATTCACGCATCAAAATTGTCGATGAAGACGGACAAGAAGTTCCGCGCGGAACCGCGGGCGAAATTTGGTTCAAGGGCTTGGCCGTCACGCCAGGGTATTGGCGTAATCCAAAAGCCAATGCCGAGAGCTTCACCGATGGTTGGTTCCATTCGGGCGATATCGGGATCATGGATAAAGACGATTATGTCTCAATCGAGGACCGCGTCAAAGATATGTATATTTCGGGTGGCGAGAATGTTTACCCGGCCGAAATCGAAGGCCTGCTCTATGAATTAGAGGAGATTGCAGAGGTGTCTGTGATTGGCGTCAAAGACGAAAAATGGGGCGAAACAGGCTGCGTCTGTGCTGTCTTCCGTGAAGGCAAGAGTCTGACGTTGAATGAGATGCTCGCGCATTTGGACGGACGTCTCGGGAAATTTAAATTACCGAGCTATCTTCATGTCATGCCAGAATTGCCGCGCGGCGGGACGGGCAAAGTGTTGAAGTTTGAATTACGGAAATCCGTTCCCGAAATTTTGGGACTTTAGTCTGCGGTAGGTATTGGGTGGTGCTTGGCGAGGAACGCTAGCACCGCATCTGCCACGGCTTCGGGTTGTTCAGGCAGAAGAGCGTGACCCGCGTTTTGAACCTCGACAATTTCGATCTCTTGCGGGCATTTATCTCGTAGGGCGTAAGCGTTCTCAATCGGCGAGATGCGGTCTTGCATGGGCTGAACAATCAACATCGGAACGCCCCCCGCGCAGTGCCAACTGTCATCACCTACGCTCGCAGCAACGGCTTTACCTTGCGCAATCGCGGTCTTGGTGTGCCAACCACGTGTCCAATGATCTGGTATGTCATTGCCTTCGGCGAAGAAGGCGTAGCGCACATCTTTCATGCGGGATTTGTGTGATTTGAGAGGGTTGAATATGTCGCGTAGGGATTGCTCGGCCTTTGGCTCCATCGGGACTTGCCCACCTGCCGCGAGGAGGATGACGGCTTTAACGTTCGCTTTTTGAGTTGGTCGGTCAAGATAAGATGCGTCAAATGCATCCTGTGGTTTACTCAATGCTGCGTGGGATCTTACAATCCTATTTCCATAAGCATGACCAATTAAAACAGTGGGTTTGCTATTGCAAATAAGTGCGTTCGCCATGTGCACTGAAAATGTCGCATCGCCGTCAGTTTCAGCAAGTGAAAGAGAGCTACCATTTATCCCTCCTGCCTCTACAGATATTGCTCGATAACCACTCGACTTTAAAGCTGTGATGAGTGAGTTGAAGTCACTAGTTTCTCTTCCTGCGCTTGGGAAAAGTACGATGCATGGTCCTGTTCCGTTGTCGTGAAAAACTCCAACTTGCGTTTCCCCAGGTGGGTGTCTGTCAATTTCTATCCGACTTCCGATCGGCTCCCTAGCCGTCTCACTCGGGAACGGCGCTCTCGTTAATAAGAACCATGCTGCTGCCGTCATCCAGACGAATCCAGACAGTGCAAGGCATGGGGTAGTGCGGTTTAGTAATCGCACAGCAGCCTCTAAAGCGGCATTGGGCTGTCGTGGAAAATCTTCCGCATTAACGGGATGAAACTCTCTAGACTATCCGCCTCAAAATCAGGATCGAACGCAGGCGCATCCCATTCGTCGACGAGCTTGACCGCGTAATCATACCACGGCTCGTCTTTCCATTGCAGGCGCAGGTCGGTTGGTGCGCCCATATAGGCGTAATAATGCTCGCCTTGGAACGCTTGGTGATTGCGCAGCACGTGATAGCTATCTTCGCTCACATAGGGGCGCAGCATTTCTGCGGCGATGGGGCCGTGGTTCGGGACGTTGATGACTTTCGCCATATCGTGGCAGAGCGCGACAACGATTTGTTCTTCGGTCGCCCCGTCTCGCCGCGCGAGGGTTCCGCACATGAGGGCATGCTGCAGTTGGTCACAGGCAAATCCGAGTGTCGCATTTTCAAGCTGTTTCAGCATCTCGATAAAGCGGTCTGCGGTCTTGCCGAAATCCTGTTTATGCGCCGCGCCAATTTTTTGCCAATCTTCCAGCGTGCCGTCTTGCATGCGGGTAAATTTGGCGTGTTCACTGACGAGGGCTGGATCGTTTTTCATGATCTCGTCTAGGTTTGGTGCATCTAACATTATGTAATTTCCCCAAGTTTGGTTTTCATACTATCAGAAAGCGGCGAAGGTCGGCGATTTTTTTCGTCGACATAAACATGCACGAATGAACCCTGCGCGCTGGCGGTGGTTTCGTCATTGCGGAACAAGCCGATTTCATAAGTCACGCTAGAGCTGCCGACCTTGGCGGCGCGTAATCCTGCGACGACAGTATCGGGGAAGCTCATCGGCGCGAAATAATCGCAAGAGGTCCCGACGACGAGGCCAATCGTCTCGCTTTTACCAATGTCCAACAGGTCATTATCAATCAACCAACGGTTCACAACCGTATCGAAATAGAAGTAATAAACCGAATTATTCACATGGCCATAAACATCATTATCTGCCCACCGCGTTTGAAGCGTTAGGTGATGCGGATAGCTGTCGAGGCTGTTGGGTGTTGGCCGTGTCATAGGGAAAGGCTCATAGGATGCTCGAATAGATTTTCACCACGGCGTCATGTGTCATTTCGCGGGCGTTGTTCATTAGCAATCGGTCTTTGGTCATGGCGTCATCGGCCATCATGACAATCGCGCTTTCGGGAATTTTCACTTCTGTGAGGGTTTGCGGGACGCGGGTTTCTTCTTTGATGCGGAGCATGTCGTCGACCAGTGACGTCCCCGTTTGACCGACGCCTAAATCTGTTGCGATTTCTGAGTACCAATGATCGGCCTTGGGCTGATTATATTTCATGACTTCGGTCAAGACGAGCGCATTAGATAAGCCGTGCGGGACGTGGAAGAACCCGCCGAGCGGATAGGCGAGGGCATGAACGGCGGCGCAGGGCGCGTTGGAAAACGCTTGCCCCGCGATCATCGCGCCGATCAACATTTCATTGCGAGCATCAACATCAGCGGGCTGATTAACGGCGATGACGATATTGTTCCGCAGCTTGCGCAATGCCGTTAGCGCGAGGGCGTCAGAGATCGGGTTTTTGAGGCGTATAGAGGTGTAAGCCTCAATCGCATGCACCATCGCGTCAATGCCGGTGCTGGCGGTGATATGCGCGGGCAGGCCGAGCGTTAATTCTGCGTCGAGCAACACGCGGTCGGCATAGAGACTATCGGCTACGACGCCTTTCTTGCTGGTCTTGCCTGTGGTCAGGATCGCGACATTGGTGACTTCGCTGCCTGTGCCTGATGTTGTGGGAATAAGGAGGAGCGGGAGTTTTGGCCCCTTGGCATTGCCCACGCCATACATGGTTTCCAGCGGTTGATCACAGCCCGCTAAATGCGCCGCGACCTTGGCCGTATCCATAGGAGAACCGCCACCAAATCCGATCACGAGACCTGCGCCGAAGTCTCGAATACCGTTTGCGATCTCTAGGACAATTGTATCTGGCGGATCAGCCACGACTTGATCAAAGACCATGACGTCAAACCCTGCGGCCTCTAGCGCGGCCATACCGCTGTCCATGAGGCCCAACCCGCGTACGCCTTTGTCTGTGACAATGGCGATGCGTTTATTTGTGCAAAGGCCTTCAACGAGCAGGTCAAGTTTTGCCGTCCCGCCTGGGGCAATGCGAATGTCGGAGACTGTTTTGAATGTATGCATGGGAGGAGAGTTAGATGAACTCAGCGCAGCTGTCACGTTCAAGGTAAACAATATCCTCGAACCTACACGGACATCGCGTCGTCCCAGACCGTTCTTCTTCTAATTTTTAATCGCATAATCTGAGTGAACTCAAGGTGAGTATTTGAGACGCCGCAGCCGTTATTTGGTCTAAAGGTCACAGAAATCAAAAAATCATTTTTTCCCATTTGTGGTCCAGATATAACTTTGAACACACTATTCCCGATTTTATTTTTAATAACGCGAGTATTAGATAAGCTGCCACCGTTCTGAGTTGACACTAATGTCATGTCGTCCCTGAGCTTTCTAAGCTCCCATTCGAAATCGTCTGTGTTACAACTTTCGACGTAATCAGGTTCCACCTTCAGTAAAACTCTAACAAAGGTATCAATCTTGCTGTTGTCCGGATTCTCATTGTTCAGACGAAATTCAATCTTTCCTGAACTGTATTGCAAATGTTCAGTCGGATAGTTGAAATAAATTTTATCATCTCGTGGATGAACGAAAACGAAATATATAGCGGCAGACAGTATAAGAATAATAATGCTGCAGAGTGCAATTGTTTTTTTCATACTTAGTACTTCATCAATCTGTTAAAATTTCTCACATCGTCAAAATAACTTTGCCCATCGCTTTGCGGCTTGTGAGTTCATCAAAGGCATCTGCGAAGTCTTCGAGCGTATAGTGGTTACTGATGCGGGGTTTGATTTTTCCTGTTTGTAGCATTTCCATGATTTCGCCGATGTTCGTCATGTGCTCTTTTGGTGCGCGTTGTGTCCATGCGCCCCAGAAGACGCCGCGAATGTCGATAGATTTCAGAAGGGCGAGATTGAGCGGGATTTTGGGAATTTCGCCTGCTGCAAATCCGACGACGAGATAACGCCCGCCCCAATTCATCGCACGTACGCAAGGCTCGGCGAATTTATCACCGACTGGATCATAGAGCACATCTGCGCCGCCGAGGGCTTTGATGGCCTTTTTTAGGTCGACATCGCCAGAATAGTTGATGCCTTCATCCGCGCCATGTTCTTTACAAACGGCGAGTTTCGCGTCCGTTGAGGCACACGCAATCACGCGAGCACCCATCGCTTTACCAAGCTCAACAGCCGCAAGGCCAACACCGCCCGCAGCGCCAAGCACGACAAGCGTCTCGCCTGCTTGTAATTGCGCGCGTTGTTTGAGGGCATAATAGGATGTGCCGTAAACCAGCACGAGGCCCGCCGCGACATCAAAGGGGAGCTTGCCTATCGGGCCGACCATATTGGCGGGCGCCAGAACTTCGGTGGCAAATGCGCCGACAGGACCGAGATAGGCCACGCGGTCGCCAACTTTCAAATGTTTCACATCTGCCGCGACTTCGCTGACAACGCCTGCGGCTTCTCCGCCGGGGACGAAGGGGAAGGGCGGCTGGCCTTGGTATTTGCCTTCGGACAACAGGATGTCAGGAAAGTTTACGCCAGCGGCTTTAATATCGATGCGGACATGGCCCGCTTCCATTGGCTCTGACGGTCTGTCTTCGACTTTGTGTTTCTTGTAATCTTGGAACTTATGGACGGTTAAGGCTCTCATTGTGGGCTCCAATTGGGTTTATGTGTCTCGATGCAGTCTGCGATGGTCGTTTTGCTCAAGAGGACGGTGGCCCATCCAAGCTTGTGTTTCAGCCGTAGCGTAGTTGAGGTCGGTAATATCTGCATAGCTATATTCATATTCGTTATTTGACCCGCCCTCGCAATAGGTCATAATCGAATAGCATTCATTTATTCTGGAGACATCCTCATGAGAGACGCCGTAATCGTATCGACTGCTCGTACACCTATTGGTCGCGCTTATCGCGGCGCTTTCAACGCAACACCCTCACCAACACTTGCAGGTCACTGTATTGACCACGCCGTAACACGCGCTGGCATTGACGGCGCGGAAGTCGCTGACGTTGTCATGGGCTGCGCCCTTCAACAAGGCGTCCAAGTCACTGTGGGTCGTAATGCGGTCCTCGCGTCAAACCTACCTGTCACGGTTCCTGCCGTCAGTGTTGATCGTCAATGTTCATCGGGCATGGTCGCGATTGCGATTGCTGCACGTAAAATCATGTGCGGCGAAGCCGATGTTGTGATTGGCGGCGGTGTCGACAGTATTTCCATGGTTCAAACGCCAGAAATGCGCGTTGCCGCTGATCCTGCCGTCGTTGCGAAACATCCTGCGGCTTATATGCCAATGCTTCAGACAGCTGAAATCGTTGCGTCCCGTTATGGCGTGTCCCGTGACCGCATGGACGAATATGCTCTGTTGAGCCAACAACGTACACATGCCGCGCAGCAAGCTGGCGCATTTGACGATGAAATCGTTCCGCTCGAAACTACGATGAAAGTCATGGACAAGGCGACGAAAGAAATTTCTGAGCATGTTGTCACGCTAGAAAAAGACGAAGGCAATCGCCCAGGGACGAACATCGAAGGTCTAAACGGGTTAAAGCCTGTTCTCGGTCTGGATAAGACGATCACAGCGGGTAACGCGTCGCAGCTTTCAGACGGCGCATCTGTGTCTGTCTTGATGGATGCAAAATTGGCTGAACAACGTGGTCTGTCACCGCTGGGTTATTATCGCGGTATGGCGGTTGCGGGTCTTGAGCCAGATGAAATGGGCATTGGTCCAATTTACGCTGTGCCGAAACTTCTCGCGCAACATGGTTTGAAAATGGAAGACATTGATCTGTGGGAGCTGAATGAAGCGTTCGCGGTTCAGGTTCTTTATTGTGCTGACAAGCTTGGTATCCCGATGGAAAAATTGAACGTCAATGGCGGCGCAATCTCTGTCGGTCATCCATATGGTATGTCGGGCGCACGTATGTCCGCACACGCATTGATCGAAGGTAAACGTCGCGGCGCGAAATATGTCGTCAGCACAATGTGCATCGGCGGCGGCATGGGCGCGGCTGGATTGTTCGAAGTCGCGTAACGATTGGGCTTGCCCAAACATTTGATCGTTGATCAAATTTAGTGAAGCGCCGCGCGCGACTGTGCGCGGACGGCTACAAAGCGGCCTCAAAAACTAGAGAATATAGGAAGACAATATGTCAGCTGTAGAATTTAACAACCGCGTCGCCATCGTAACAGGCGCTGGCGGAGGTTTAGGCCGTTCACATGCGTTGGCGCTTGCCGCGCGCGGCGTAAAAGTTGTCGTCAATGATTTGGGCGGTTCTGTTGACGGAACGGGCGGATCAGAGACTATGGCTGAAAAAGTCGTGGCCGAAATTATTGCCGCTGGCGGCGAAGCCATTGCCAATGGCGCGAACGTCACGAATGAGTCCGAAGTTCAAGCGATGGTCGACGAAACGATTGCTAAATGGGGCAAGATCGACATTCTTGTGAATAATGCGGGCATCTTGCGTGATAAATCTTTCTCTAAAATGACACTGGCCGATTGGGATTTGGTTGTGGCCGTTCATCTGAAAGGCTCCGCTACCTGTACCAAAGCTGTGTGGAACCATATGAAAGAAAACGGCTATGGCCGTATCGTTATGACGACGAGCTCTTCGGGCATGTATGGTAACTTTGGCCAGACGAATTACGGCGCAGCGAAGGCTGGCCTGTCAGGCTTTATGCGCACGCTCTGCCTCGAAGGTGCGAAATATGACATCCGTGTCAATGTGCTCTCGCCAACGGCGCGCTCCCGCATGACGGAAAACCTGATGCCAGAAGAAATTCTTGAAAAGCTCACCGTTGAATCCGTATCGGCAGGACTTGTTGTTCTTGTTTGTGATGACGCACCGAACCGTATGATTATGTGCGCAGGTGCAGGCGGGTATTCAGAGACTAAGGTTCTTGAGACCCAAGGTATCAACCTCTCTGAAGGCGCACAGACCGCAGAAAATGTCGCGAAATTTCTCGGCAAAATCCGCGATACTGAGGGCATGGAAGAATACACAAATGGCGGACAACAGGGCGCAAAGTTCCTAATCCGTATTCAAGGCGGCGACTTCACCGCATAATAAAATTTAGACGAATGAATTTAGACTTCAAATAATATTTAGGGAGAGTGATATGTCTGATCTTGACACATTCCGCGCAGATACGCGCACATGGCTAGAGGCGAATTGCCCCGCCGAAATGCGAACTCCGCTCAAAGGCGATCAGGACTTTTGTTGGGGCGGTCGTAACTTCGTCTTCCAATCTGACGCGCAGAAACAATGGCTAGACGTCATGGTCGCAAAGGGGTGGACTGTCCCAACATGGCCAACTGAATTTGGCGGCGGCGGATTGTCTCGCAAAGAAGAAGCTGTCATTCATCAGGAAATGCATCGCATCAATGCGCGTATTCCTTTGTTCTCCTTTGGCATCTCAATGCTTGGGCCCGCTTTGTTGAAATTCGGAACAGACGCGCAAAAGGCAGAGCATTTGCCAAAGATCGCGCGCGGCGAAATTCACTGGTGCCAAGGATATTCCGAACCGGGCGCTGGCTCTGATTTGGCGTCATTGAAAACAAAAGCCGAAGACAAAGGCGATCACTACATCGTCAATGGCCAGAAAGTTTGGACATCTTACGCCGACAAAGCCGATTGGATTTTCTGTCTCGTGCGGACGGATAATACAGGCAAGAAACATCACGGTATCTCATTCGTTCTGTTCGACATGACAACAGAAGGCGTCGAAGTGCGTCCAATTAAATTGATCTCTGGCCGCTCGCCATTCTGCGAGACGTTTTTCTCAGACGTTAAAGTCCTCAAGTCGAACCTTGTAGGCGAAGAGCATAAGGGTTGGTCTATCGCGAAATATTTGCTGACGCATGAGCGCGAAATGATTGGCGGTAGCAATGAAGTCGGACGGCCTTTGCATGAAATTGCTGCGGCGTCTTTGGGTCTTCAAGATGGCAAATTATCTGATCCGATGTTGCGCGCGAAAATCGCCGAAGCCGAGATTGATGAGTGGGCATTTAACCTCACTGTCAAGCGTAAGCTCGCCGAAGCGAAAGCTGGCGCGTCGCTAGGCGCGGATAGTTCCATGCTCAAATATTACGGCACAGAATTGAACAAGCGTAAGTTTGAATTGATGATGGATGCCTCTGGCCATGACGGTTTGGAGTGGGAAAGCGAACGCTCAAATGATGGGAAAGTTGCACGCTCTTGGCTTCGTACCAAAGGCAACTCGATCGAAGGCGGCACGTCCGAAGTTCAGCTGAACATCATCAGCAAACACATCCTACAACTCCCTGGCGCATAGGAACACATAATGGCTCTCGTACTCAATGAAGACGAAGTAATGATGCGCGATATGGCGCAAGGTTTCTTTGCCGAAAAAGCCCCGATCAAAGCATTGCGCACATTGCGCGATACGCAAGACGAAACAGGGTTCGACCGTGGCCTATGGTCTGAAATGGCCGCGCAAGGCTTTGCCGGTATTGTGGTTCCCGAAGAACATGGCGGCGTAGATATGGGCTATCTCGCTGCAGGTCTTGTGGCGGAACAGATGGGCCGTAATCTGACGGCGTCACCTTTCTTCTCAACGGCTATCCTAGCGGCAACGGCACTACGTCATGGTTCTGCTGAGCAGCAAGGCGAATGGCTACCTAAGATCGCCTCAGGCGACGCTGTGATCGCGCTCGCGCTAGACGAAGGCGTGAAACATAATCCGCGCGGCACGTCGACCACGGCTGAGCCGTCTGGAAACGGCTTTAAGCTCAACGGCGCAAAAGCGATGGTTGTTGATGGGCATGTTGCAGATGTGATGATCGTCGCAGCGCGTACATCTGGCGAAGACGGCGACGCGGACGGCATTTCACTTTTCCTTGTCGATCCGAAAGCCAAAGGTATCTCCACGGAACGCACCATCATGGTCGATAGCCATAATGCGGCGCGTATTGATTTGGACGATGTCGAAGTCTCTGGCGATGCCTTGTTGGGAACCTTAGATGAAGGCATGAATGTGCTCGATGCTGTGCTGTCGGCGGGACGCGGTATTGCTGCGGCGGAATTACTCGGCGCAGGCGCGCAGGCGTTTGAAGACACTGTTGCTTATATCAAAGAGCGCAAACAATTCGGCGCGATCATTGGTGAGTTTCAAGCTCTACAACATCGTAGCTCGCATATGTATTCAGAGCTAGAGATCGCACGCTCAGCTGTCGTTGGCGCGTTGACGGCACTCGACGCGGGCGACGAAAAAGCCTCGCAATATTGCGCGATGGCGAAAGCGAAACTCGGCTCCGTTGCAAAACTTGTCAGCCAAGAAGGCGTTCAGATGCACGGCGGTGTCGGCATGACGGATGAATATGACATTGGCCTCTTCATGAAACGTATTCGCGTCTTGCAAGAGCTAATGGGCGACGCGCATTATCATATGAATGAGTTTGCCAATTCGCATTCTTACTAAGATACATAAGGGGAGAGACGATGAAAACGATTAAAGCCGAGGACCTACAAGCCACAGTTGGAACCGATTTGGGTACATCCGATTGGATCACGATTGAACAAGACCGCGTCAATCAATTCGCGGATGTCACCGAAGATCATCAGTTTATTCATGTAGACCCAGAGAAGGCGAAGGCCTCTCCCTTTGGTGGTCCGATTGCACATGGGTTTTTGACATTGTCTTTGCTCTCTAAGTTTTCAGAGCAAGGCGGCCTCTTGATTGAAGGTGTCGGCATGGGCGTGAATTACGGTTTTGAAAAAGTCCGTTTCCTCTCACCCGTTAAAGTTGGCAAAAAAGTCCGTGGGCATTTCAAATTAAAAGCGGCCGAAGAAAAACGCCCAGGTCAGTTTCTTCTGACTTATGAAATCACAGTTGAGATTGAAGGCGAAGACAAACCCGCTCTCATCGCAGACTGGCTCGGAATGCAATTCGTGGGCTAAAACATAAAACAGTCTTGATTAAATCAGCCGTCCCTTGGGGCGGCTTTTTCTTTGGCTTTAAACTTCAACCTGTAACTACTGGCGGGAATACGCCTGTTTTCTTGACCGTTCCAAAAACAAAGCTCGTATCGATTGACGCAATTCCGCCAATGGAATGCAAATGCGTTCGTACGAATTTTTCGTAATCATCCAAATCGGCGACCACGACCCGTAGCAGATAATCGGATAGACCCGTCATGACATAGCATTCTAAAACTTGGCTAATGCTATTGATCTTGCGCTCAAAGTTTAACACCTCGTCTTCCGTGTGCCGCTCGAGGCGGACACTCACAAAGACGGTGACGGGCAGGCCATATAATTTGGCATCCACATCAACACTATATCCACGAATAGCCCCTGATTTCTCAAGATTGCGAATCCGCCTCAAGCAAGGTGAGGGCGACAAATTGACCTTCGCCGCCAAGTCTTGATTCGTCATACGCCCATCCGATTGAAGCACGCGAATGATTTGTCTGTCTTTATTGTCCATAAGATCTCACTTTTGGCAGTATCTGCCAATATAGAAGTGTTGAAGAGCATTAATAAGAGAAAGGAAAGTAATCTTCTAGCCTGAAGCGGATCAACGAAGAGCGTTTCATGACTAAAATGCCACACTAAAACAGCTTTTCGACACACGCTACTCACCACGGGTGTGATCCGATGAAATATAATGGGTCACGTGTCACGCCATTACATATGATGCCGACAAGTACGGTCTCCTACGTCTCTGTATGGGTCTTGAGCGTACATTTGAGGGGCTTTAGGAGTATGCGTTGGGTGAAACCAATTTCTAGTGATATTTAGCTTTGTTTACTGATGCTTTGGTATGGATTTTGCATAGAGTATAAAATGAAAAACCAAGGTATAAACCCTATAGCAGAATATGGGTATATTCCTGGTTTGAATGGTATACGCGCATTATCAGTCTTAATTGTTTTGATTGCGCATATGGGGTTATCGCACGCCATTCCAGGCGGGTTTGGTGTAACCGTTTTCTTCTTTATTTCGGGCTTCCTCATTACGCGTATCTTAATCGCAGAGAATGAAATGAAGGGCCGTATTAAATTAAACCAATTTTATATACGGCGGTTTATTCGACTCTACCCTGCATTGTTGTTCATGTTGTTTGGTACAACACTGATATATTTCTTAAACGGATGGGCTGAACCACGGCCATTAGAAATGTTTTCAGCTGTGTTTTACGGCATGAATTTTTACGAAATTAATATCAGAACGAACGACATTGCGCCTTTGATGCCTTGGACGCATTTATGGTCACTTGCCGTCGAGGAACATTTCTATTTAATTTTTCCTCTTTTCCTTGTTTTTCTAAAGGGAAATTGGCCGCGTATTCTTAAGGGGCTTGTGGTTGTTCTCATCGCGACTTTGTTGTGGCGAGTTTTTCTATTCTATCAGACAGATGTACTGATTGAGGAATATATTTATAAAATGACAGATACGCGAATAGACAGTCTTGTCTGGGGCTGCCTTCTCTCAATTATGCTTCACGTTCATCGCAGCACAAAAAAAGTCTCATGGCTTATTGGCTATGTGCCCATTGTCCTTTGTTCTTTAGTCATTCTCTCAACTTTCGTCATTAGAGATGAAGCCTTCAGATACACAGCTCGCTATTCGGTACAAGGTTGTACTTTGTTTGTTCTGTTTTTGAATTTATTCTTTTCGCAGAAACTCAGCTGGGTCATTTCTATTTTGGAATGGAAGCCGTTGGCTTGGTTTGGAACCATTTCATATGCCCTCTATCTTTGGCATGTTCCCGTCATTGATGCCTGCATTAGGTTTGTTGGGGAAGGTCCAATGGCCTATTCACTCGCCTTTCTCATTAGTATTTATGCAGCCGCCTTTTCATACTATATCGTTGAGAAACGTTTCCTTAAGCTTCGTAAGCGTTTTGGGTCTCATGAGGTTACGGCAGGCGAGGCTGCGTTGAAGGCACCTAAACTTTTAAGGCGGAAGCTAAAGTCGTTGTAAAGGCTTTGAACTTTTAATTTGAACGGCCAATAAAAAATAAATCCTTATTTTGGATTTAAATTATCTCTGCGCTTTCAGTCTCTTACAGATTTCTCAAGAGACTGATCCCCGCATTCAAAAGCTGTGTCATTCTAAGGGTGTTCTTTCGGACACAGGACAGGGTAGCGCTCTCTATCTGGTTCGAGAGACGGTGGGGTTGAGCGTATTTGGGTGAGACCAAATATGTAGGGCCTTTTATGATGAGAGCCGACCGCCTGGTCCGAGTGGCCAGACTTGCGGGGTTTATTTGACTGGCCGTCATAACAAAAACCGCTGCCGCGTGGTCGTGGATTGGTCTGACAAACCAATTCCTCGATATTTGCGTAAAACAAAACTTCTATCTTGGTATTCCATCGCGAATATCACCACGCGGACAGTCCTTTTTTCGAGGGCTTCGCCCTCTATTTGCAGGTTGCCGCCTGCCAACCCAACCTGCGTGTTGGGAAACAAGGTAAAGCGGCCACGAGATGGGCTGTGAGCGTAACCCTATGTCTCGCGTTCACCGACGACGCGGATCAAGCCTTCTTGCGCGGTCGAGCAAATCAGACGTCCATCTGCGGTGTAGAAACTACCACGATTAAAGCCGCGTGACCGCGCAGAGCGAGGGCTGTCGACATGATAATATATCCATTGGTTCACACGGATTTCATCATGGAACCACATGGCATGATCGAGGCTCGCGCCGATGATTTTATGCGTTCTGAAATTCACAGGGTGCGGACGAATGGCCGTCCCCATCAAGGCCTTGTCAGAAATAAATGCGAGCAAGGTGCGATGCGTGATGGGGTCTTCGCCAATGGCATCATTGAATTTGAACCAAAAACCATAATGAGGTTCATACTCACCTGGTAGGACAGTGGATTCTAGGTTTGGTGTTCGTGTTTCTAAAATGTCGGTCCCAAAAATGAGGTAGTAACTTCGTAATTGTTCAGCCGAGATATTAATTAAATTTCCAACCTCTTCCGCGCGGTCAAAATCATTGGGAAGATCGCTGTAGTGTTGAACATTTTCTGGGAATTCGAATTGATGGCTCAACCCTTCTTCGACGACTTGGAAGCTAATTGAGGCGTTGAAAATCGCTTCGCCGCGTTGCTTTCCGACAACACGACGGGTTGAAAAACTACGGCCATTTCGGATTGGGTCGACTTCGTAAATGATGGGACGGGACAGATCGCCGGGACGAAGGAAATAGCCATGCAGGGAATGTGGCTTGCGGTCATCTTCAACGGTTCGGACGGCGGCGTTTAAGGCTTGGCCGAGAACTTGCCCGCCAAAGACACGCGGCAGACCCATCTGTAAAGCTTCGCCGCGAAAGAGGAGAGTGTCCAATTCTTCAACGTGCATTTTTGAAAGGAATTCATCGCGAGTAAACATGGAAAAGGATTAGCCGCACAGACGCGGAAAATAAACCACGCATCTTGGTTTTTAACGTGAATAACCTAAACGCGCCTGAGGTGAGGCTTCAGGCGCGTCTTAAGCTGTCAGAGCGGCGTTACTCGCCAGCCTCATTATTCGCCACGGCTAGATGGCTTTGGCTCATAACATAGGCGCGGATGGCTTCCATGCCCTCTGGCGAGACTTGATCTTTAAATGAGACCATGCCGTTGCCTGAGCGTGAGCCGTTGGAAACAATATCGGTCCACTCGTTTTTATCGGCTGCGGCATAAGACCACCGCAAGTCAGGCAACACGCCAGAACTCACGACTAGAGGGCCGTGACAGACGAGGCAGCTTTCGGAGTAAAGACCTAAGCCGTCCATGATCTGAGCTTGGCTTCCAAAGGCCTCGCCTTTGGGTGTACGCTCAACGGCGCTTTCCATCGCGTCTGGAATTGTCTCTGTACCGCCTAATTTGAAGGTGACAACGCGCCCGACTTGAGGTGGTACAACGGAGCTATACCCATACCCAGCGGAGAGGGCATAAGCTGAGCCCCAACCCGTCGTGATGGTCACATATTGCTCTCCGTCAATTGCATAGGTGCTCATACCAGATAACGCGCCAGCCTTGACGTTGGTCGACCATAATTTGTCGCCAGTCCCTGCGTCATAGGCCGAGACGTCGCCCTCGCGTTGACCTTGCAGCACTATGCCTGTGTCGAGCGATAAGATGCCGCCGTTCCAAGGGCCGTCATGTTGAACGGTCCAGCGGGCTTCTTGCTTGATCGGATCCCACGCGACTAACCAGCCTTGATTGCCTTTGCGGAAGGCGTCGAGCGTGCCCGCAGGAAAGACGGGCGGAACACCTGCTGAGAGATTGTAGCCAAGGTTCCAATAGGCGTCTGGGTCAGGCTCGACCTGATTGTCCTGATAGAGTTGCGGGATGAGCTGCGCAGGGATGTAAGCCAATTTCTCTTGCGGGGAGTAAGCCATTGGATGCCAGTTATGCGCGCCGAGCGGTCCTGGGAATATCGGTATAGGCTCGCCCGCGGTGTCTCTCGCATTTGACGCTTCAATCGGGCGGCCATTGTCATCAAGGCCCGTCGCCCAATTCATAGGCACAAAATTATTGCCAGACAGGAACTCACCCGTCGCGGCGTCGAGCACGTAGAAAAACCCATTCTTTGGGGCTTGCATAACTACGCGTCTGTCTGCGCCGTTCTTTCCCAATGGAAGGTCCGCGAGAATAATGGATTGCGTGGCTGTGAAATCCCACTGATCGCGAGGCGTCGTTTGAAAATGCCATTTATACGTCCCCGTATCGGCATCTAGGGCTAGGATGGAAGAAAGGAAGAGATTGTCGCCTTTACCTTCTGGGTCACGAATTTTTGCATTCCAAGGAGAGCCATTTCCGACACCTACGAGGAGCTGATCATTCTCTTCGTCGTAAACAATAGAGTCCCACGCCGTTCCGCCGCCGCCATCTGTGACCCATCCCCCCGTGTCGCCCCAAGTGTCGTTCACGAGGCTCGCCATGATTTCGTCGGAGGCTGCGCCGTCAGCTTTCTTCTCTGAATTTGGAACGGTGTAGAAACGCCAGTCTAAATCACCCGTTTGCGCATCATAGGAGCTGACATAACCGCGCACGCCAAGCTCTCCGCCGGAGTTGCCGATAATGACTTTCCCTTTGACGACGCGAGGCGCCATTGTGATTGTGTAAGGTTGAGTTTGATCGACCGTGACTTTGGACCAAACTAATGCGCCCGTCTTAGCGTTTAAGGCTTCCAAGCGGCCATCGAAGACGCCGAGATAGACTTTGTCGTCATAGATTGCGACGCCGCGATTGACGACATCACAACAGCCTTTGATGGCATCTTCTCCAGAAACTTCGGGGTCATAGGACCAAAGTTCTTCGCCCGTTTTGGCGTCCAAGGCATGCAGGATAGACCATGCGCCTGTGACATACATGATGCCATCATGGACAATGGGCGTACTTTCGACACCGCGTCCTGTCGAGAGATCATATGTCCATGCGACGCCTAGGTCTGCGACGTTCTCTTTCGTGATCCCGGTGAGGCGGGAATGACGTTGTTCTTTGTAATCACCGCTATAGGTCAACCAACTTTCGGGTGTGTCAGCCGCAGCAGATAAAGCCGCATCTGTAACGCCCGAGGATGTGTCCGATGGAGCATCACCACAGGCAATGAGTATTGCGCAAGCTGTCGCGCATAGGCCCGCTCTCA
Source organism: uncultured Caulobacterales bacterium (assembly GCA_938009235.1). GTDB lineage: Bacteria > Pseudomonadota > Alphaproteobacteria > Caulobacterales > Maricaulaceae > Litorimonas. The sequence goes on along the minus strand of CALLIK010000011.1, from coordinate 10,829 downwards.
AGAGTTTGGACATAAAATCTCCCCAATGTATCCGCAGCCATCTAAGGGCCGTCGTTAGGGAATAGACTAGAGAGTTTCGCTGTCGGCGCAAGATGCGAGCAATCAGGGATAGCTCAGAGCGTTTTCATTATAATATGTGAAGGGGGTGGTGGCTCCGCAAGCAGGACTCGAACCTGCGACAAGCTGATTAACAGTCAGCTGCTCTACCAACTGAGCTATTGCGGAATAGACCATTCGAGGTAGGCGCGCCTAATACAAGCGATTTTCGGTTTCGGCAAGCTTAGTTTTCACTGAAAGTGAAAAAAAACAGTGAAAGGGTTTTAGGTCAAAAAAAAAGGACGCCGAAGCGCCCGAAAGGTAGTAGGTGAATGGTGGTGTCCCCTAAGGAGACACCTCTCTTATTAACGAACAGGGTAAATAATGCGTTAATGGTGCAGATTTTATCAACTATTGTTAAGTGAACTTAACCACATTGGACAAAAGCGAGGATTGTTATTAAAATTGTTGTATGAAAACGATCCAATCTTACATTGAATTCTGGCCATATTACCTGCGTGAACATGCTCAACCTGCGACGCGTGGGTGGCATTATGTGGGGACGAGCTTGGCAATTAGCTTGCTGATTACATTGATCGCGACTCAACGATGGGGCCTGATTCCTTTGGTGTTTCTCTGCGGTTACTTTTTCGCATGGGCCAGTCATGGCTTAATCGAGAAGAACAAGCCCGCCACATTCACCTATCCGCTATGGTCACTGGGGTCTGATTTCAAAATGCTGTTTCACTTCATGACGGGTACGATGGGGCGTGAGTTGGATAAAGCTGGCGTCGCTCAAGCCGAATAAACGAGAGCGCCGTTTTTAATCGTGTGCCTAACGCGGCCTGTGAGGCGTCTCCCGTCGAAGGGTGTGTTCTTGGAACGACTGCGAAGTTTCAGCGCGTCGCATACCCAAGGCTCATTCGGATCAAAGATCACGAGGTCCGCAACCGCGCCTTCGCGAATACGTCCTGCTTCGATGCCCAACAAATCCGCAGGGCGATAGGTGAGCGCCGCAAGGAATGCGAGCAGGTCTAGCCCGCTATCTGCGACTTGGCTGAGGCCCGCCGCTAATAAGAGTTCCAAACCAACAGCGCCCGGTGAGGCTTCGGCATAGGGCAGGCGTTTTTCACCCGCTGGGCGTGGATCATGGTCCGAGACGATCACATCAATTGTGCCGTCATTCACCGCAGCAATCAAAGCTTGGCGATCACGTTCTTCACGCAGCGGCGGCTCTAGCTTTGCAAAGGTCCGATAATCCCCAATGTCGAGTTCATTGAGCGACAGGTGATTGATCGAGACTGAGGCTGATACGTCTAGCTCTTTCGCTTTTGCGCGGCGGAGGACTGGCAGCACATCGGCGGAGGAAATCAGGTCAAGCAACACGCGCCCGCCTGTTAGCTCGGCGAGGGCAATATCGCGTTCCGCCATGATGCGCTCCGAGACTGCGGGTGCGGAGGTGAGGCCGAGGCGCGAGGAGAAATCACTTTCATGCGCAACGGTCCCTTTGGAGAGTTCTGGTGAAATGCAGTGATTGGAAATCAGCGCGTTGAAGCTCGCGGAATATGAGAGCAGGCGGCGCATGATTTGTGCATCGCGAATGGGGGCTTTTCCGCTGGCGAACATCACGGCGCCCGCTTGCTGCATGAGGCCAATTTCCGTCATGGTTTCGCCGTCCATATTTTTGGTCAGCGCGCCCGCAACGAGAATATCTACGGGCAAACTTTCGCCGCGCCGCGAGACATAATCCACGAGTGCCATATCGTCGATGACGGGGTCCGTTCCGGGCATGACGACCATTGAAGTCACGCCGCCTGCGGCGGCTGCTTCCGCTGCCGTTGCGAGGGTTTCGCGGTTCTCTCGTCCAGGCTCGCCCGTTGTGACGCGCATGTCGATTAAGCCTGGCGCGACGCAGAGGCCTTGGCCTTGGATGACAGTGCCAGACACCGCGCAATCAGGACCAAACGCGGCGATGTGGCCGTCTTCAATGCGGACGTGCCCAATGATGTCTGTGCCGCTTTCGGGGTCCAAGATGCGAATGTCTGTGAGGGTGATCTGGCTCATGACGCAGTTCCCGTATTTTCTCGGCGTAAGTCTTGCGCATCCGACAGCGCATGTAAGATCGCCATGCGCATCGCGACGCCTGCGCCGACTTGGTTTGTGACCAAGCTGATATCTGGATCATCGGCCACATCGGAGCTAATCTCGACGCCGCGGTTCATAGGGCCGGGATGCATGACGAGCGCGCCGGTTTTGGCGTGGGCGAGCTTGGCGCGGGTCAATCCGTGGAAGTGATAATATTCGCGTTTGGACGGAACGAACGCGCCCTTCATGCGTTCCAATTGAAGGCGCAACATCATGACAACATCGCAACCTTGAAGGCCTGTTTCCATATCGTGAAAGACTTCGACGCCCCAGCGGTCTGCATCAGTCGGTATGAGTGTTGGCGGTCCAACAAGACGCACATTCGCGCCGAGCATATTCAGCAATTGAACATTGGAGCGTGCCACGCGGCTGTGCAGGATGTCGCCGCAAATCGCGATTTGTAGCCCGCCAATATCGCCGCCAAAGGCTTCGCGCAGGGTGAGGGCATCGAGCAAGGCTTGGGTCGGATGCTCGTGCATTCCGTCGCCCGCATTGATAACCGAGCAAGAGACTTTTTGAGCCAAGAGCGCAGGCGCGCCCGAACTGCCGTGTCGCACGACGAGCAAGTCTGGGTTCATCGCGTTCAGGGTCGCGGCGGTGTCCAATAATGTCTCGCCCTTTTTGACGGAGCTTGAGGCGACCTGCATCGAGATTACATCCGCGCCGAGGCGTTTCCCCGCCAGCTCGAATGACTTCTCTGTGCGGGTGGAATTTTCGAAGAATAGATTGATTAGCGTCTTGCCGCGAAGGACTTTGCTGCTGCCGCCTTTTTGATGCTCAAGATCGAGGTAATGCGCGCCGAGGTCCAGCAGGCGTTCAATATCAACACGGTGGAAATCGGAAATGGACAGGCAATGTTCGCGCGTAAATGGGTAGGCGTCGAAATCATGTGTCATGGGCGGTGGTCCTTCAACTCGCGACGGATTAGCCGCGAAAGTCGAAGACGTCAATTCCCAAGCGCGTATCCCAATAGAGCAGGGGGGTACGCTCACAGCCGCTCTCCCGTCTTTTGGGGCGACTACCAAAATGCGATGTCTCTAATAATTAGGACTGTCCGCGTGGCGGCACCCGCGATGGCTGCCAGAGTTTAGTATATTTTGTTTACGCAGATGCCGTGAATTAGGGTGCTAATCTAATCCAACAGCCACGCGGCAGCGGTTTTTGATGCAGCGGCCCATGTGTCCCTACAGTTTGGCCATTAGACCTAGTAGTCGGCTCTCACTTCAAAAGGCCCGGCACAAACTCAGCTCTCACACCAAGTCGCTCAACCCCACCGTCTCTCGGTACGGCAGATGAGCTCTACCTGTCCCGTGTCCGAAAGAACAAGATAAGTATGCCACAGGTTTTGAGAGCGGGGATTGTTCTCTGTGATTTTGTTGTAAGGGATTGAAAATAAAGGGGTTTGAATTTTCTAAAGCGTGGATCATTATTTTTTCATCGGTTTCTATCCCGTCATTGCAAGACTTGTTCTTGCAATCCATCGGTAACCTACTTGTGGATCACAAGAACAAGTCTTGTGATGACGGAAAGTGGAGGGAGTGGCGCGCCCACCTCATTCACCCTCACATCACCTCTAACACGCATCAATAATTCTATATTTTAGCAGTATCTGCTAATCAGGCCCGTTATATGAGTGAAAATGAGCAGTATCGCCTCTGCCGCGCAGCCTATGTCTTGTGAAAATGCGGTGATTTGGGTCGTTCATTGTTTGAACCCCGACATCGTTGCCTCGACGTTTCAGCCCTTACGATAGGAATATCCCATGTCCGCTATCTTACATCTCGCCATTCCTGCTGGTGATCTCAAAACGACCGTTAAATTCTATACGGATGTGCTTGGATGTTCACTTGGCAATAGCGAAGACGGCCGCTGGGTTGATGTGGATTTTTGGGGTAATGAGCTGACGCTCCATCAGAGCGTAGAGCAACTTCCGACGGTGCGTCATGATGTTGAAATGGGCGCGGTGCTTGTGCCGCATTTCGGTATTCATTTAACGCAAGAGGAATTTGATGGGGTGAAAGACCGCATCGCCGCTGCGGGCCTTGAGTATATCGACAAGCCCTATCGCCGTTTCAAAGGCGACAAATACGAGCAAGAAACTTTCTTCATCGCGGACCCAAATAACAACGTGCTAGAAATCAAATCAATGGTGAACCCTGATCTGCTGTTTGCTTAGGGTTTGGGTAAGGTTGTTTTTTTTAACACGTCATCCTCGGACTTGATCCGAGGACCCATCGCGAAAATTAGACATAGGCCCTCGGGTCAAGCCCGAGGGTGACGGGATGTAGTGCGATGTAATGTAGAAGAATTAAAGCGGTGGTTGTTAATTAGCATGATATAGATAAGCATTGTTTTAATTGGAATTGATTCCGCAATTACCTGTTGGAGGAGTGAAAATGTGGATGATTGATGCCGATAAACGCTTCTCATATAAACAAGCAAGTGATGCCGTTGAAAAAACTGATGCCCGACTAAGCTCAGTTGTTGAGGCTTGGACTACAATTCAATTTAGACGAGCTGTTTTGACCGACGACAATGATTGGTTGGAAGAGGTGTCGCCAAAGCTGCGAAATTCTGCCCAAATGTGGATGTCTTTATATTCAGATGTGTCTGCTCGATACGCTCAAGTGCAGTCGATAATTAGAGATACTTGGAAAATTTATCACATGAGTCGTAGGTATCCTTGGCACGGTACCTGCGTTAGCAAATCAGACCATTTTCACTTCGTTTGGGTAAGTTTTACTCATCATTGTTATCTATTCGAAGAACGAGTTAAGCAGTTTTACTCTGCTTGGAACGATCTTCGATGTCACTTGAAACTACCTCAGGTTCTAGGTGGAGACCATATCAAGAAAATAAGTAAACGGCGATTGAATGAATATATCAAGCATCGCGGAGTCCATACCCATCAGTGGAACATTACTCACAACTCTTACCGTACCTATCAAATTGTCGAACAATTGGCCAAAAGCGATGACGGATATCAAGACCGTGCACCCAACTTTTACTTTGAGTCTAAACAGGAAATTATGGCTCATATTGCTTCTGGTGTTGGGATGATGTCCGAAGAATTTTGTGATCTGTTGGAGGGGCCTCATTTGTTACTAGTTGAATTGGTTCCTATTCTAAATAAGATGTTTTTCGAAACAGCTTAGTTGTATATTTAAAGTGAGGTTTACCTCTCCGAACCCACCTGACTCTTTCCCCTATACGAATCTGCGCTGACCTGTGATGCTTGCGCTCTCGCAGTGAAAGGTCTTGCTTTGTCTATATCCGAACATCTCCCCGAGAGTTATGAGGACGATCCGATTGTGGGTCATATCCTAGAGCAATTGCGGTCGGATGATTGCGCGCCAATCCTTGTGACGGGTGAGGCGGGGACGGGGAAATCTACGCTGGTGAATTACATCAAGCGGCAGGATGATATTGGCAATATGGTCGTGCTCGCGCCCACGGGTGTCGCCGCGTTGAATGTCGGTGGGCAGACGCTCCATTCCTTTTTCAGATTGCCGTTCCAAGTCATCAATGAAGAAGCGTTGCTCGATCAACGTGCCAACCGCCTTTGGAAAAAAGTCGAGCTCGTTGTCATTGATGAAATCTCAATGGTGCGGGCCGATATTTTGGACGGGATAGATATTATCCTGCGGGGTGCGCAAGACTCGCGGCTGCCATTTGGGGGCTGCAAACTTTTACTTGTTGGGGATTTCCATCAGCTTCCGCCCGTTATCCCAAACCACGAGAAGTCCGTTCTTGCGCAATTCGGATATAATGGCCCCTATGCCTATGATGCCAAGGTCTTGCAGAATTACCCGCCTGTGCATTTTGAACTCACCAAAGTGTATCGCCAGACGGACCCGCATTTCGTGAGCCTGTTGTCGGATATTCGCGTCGCGCGGAATGTCGCCAGCGCGGTGAATACGCTCAATGAGTTATGTGTGCGCCCACATCGCGACGGTCATACGCCCGTATTGTTGACGGCGACGAACGCGGTTGCCGATAGATATAATCGGCAGGGGTTAGAGGATTTAACGCCGACAGCGCTGGAATATGATTGCGTCACTAAAGGCAAGTTCAACGAGAAACGTGCGCCTGCGCCGTCGCTGTTGAAGCTGAAAAAAGGCGCGCGTGTTATGGCGGTGCGGAATGATCCGCAAAAGCGTTGGGTCAATGGCTCGCTCGGAACGATCACTGATCTGTCGCAAGAGGAAGTCTTTGTGAGATTTGATGCGGGCGGCGGCGTGCGGAAAATTGAGCGCACGAAGTGGGAAGCGATTGCCTATAAATGGTCCGAGGTCGATCAGAAGATGGTTGCGTCTGCGACGTCGAGTTTTGAGCAAATTCCGCTGATTTTAGCATGGGCTGTGACGATCCATAAGGCGCAAGGTTTGACATTGGATGATGTGCGGATTGATCTTGGACGCGGGGCGTTTGCATCGGGGCAAACTTATGTGGCATTGTCGCGGGCGCGGTCTCTCGCGGGGCTGTCATTATCTGCGCCATTGCGTGTGGGTGATGTGCCAAATAATGCGCATGAGAATGCTTTTGCCCGTTGGTAGGCTTTGTTGGTAGGTTTTGCGGTACTTATCTAATTGCGTAAGCGATCAAGCACGCCCTGTAGGATATAGCCTGCGGCGAGTTTATCGACATTCTCTGCGCGTTTCTTGCGGCTCATATCGGCTTCTAACATCCCACGCGTGACCGCCATTGTCGACAGGCGTTCGTCCCAGAATAAAATGGGCAAGTCGCGAATGTTCAACAGGTTATTGGCGAAATCTTTGACCGACTGAACGCGCGGTCCGGCCGTGCCATTCATATTCATCGGCAGGCCGATCACGAGGCCAACAGCTTCATTTGTGTCATATATATCGAGCAGTTCTGCGGCGTCTGGCGTGAACTTCTTGCGGCGAATGGTTTTAAGCGGCGTGGCGATCAAGCGCGTGCGATCTGAAATCGCGAGGCCTAATGTCTTGGTCCCCGGATCAAGCCCGAGAAGGGCGCCTGTTGTTGCGGCAAAATCATCTATGGTTTGAATGGGCATGGCGGGCCTCTAACTGAGAAAGAGCGGGGCGACTAGCACGAGACTGTAAAAGACTGCGAGCAGGGAGAGGATGGCTTTGACCCATCGCATCGGAAACCGCCGCCAGAGCAGGGTGATGCAGCCCGCGCCAAGGCCGACTTCTACCAAACGCACCCAACGCGCATGATGATCACCGTCCCAATAGGAGAGTGGACTGAAAAATCGCCAATCCGTGAGGGGCCAAAAATGGCGATACGCATCCTCCGCGTGGACAGGCAGGTCAGTGGCCATGTGGAAGAGCGCGGCGAGGGCGAAAACCAGCAAGAGCTTGCCCCATGTTTTGGACCGCGCGGCTAATCCTATCATGACTAGGGCGGCGTAAATGGGAACGGAATTAAACCATGCGATCAGATTCTGCATGGGGGCTTGGAAATATAACTCTCGCCACATTTCCTCGCCCGACACACCATTGACGATGGATTGATAGGGGGCCCACAGAAAGATCGCGAGGTCAGGCAGGAGTGAGCCGAAGAGGACTGCAAGGTTCCGCTTTCGGTCATCTTTTTTAGACAGCGCGACAAGCGCGAGAAGTGTGTGGGTTGGGGTGTTCACGATGCAGGCCTAAACTGCAAACCACCTCCTGTTCAAGGAGGTGATTTCTATTTTATCTAATGGATTTCAGATAAAGCCCGAATGTCGGTGAGTGTCTGATCACGTAGAAGTTCACCATTTTGCCAAACAGTTTCCAACAAGTCCTTCGCACCTGCGGGTAGTTCATCAGCTCGGACGGACATATATTCACCCTTGGTATTGATCAGCGCCTGCTTCCCGCGTTTAGACGTTTTGCCAGTGTCCGTGATTGGGTCTTTGAAGACATCATGCCAGACGGGATCATCCGCACGCTTTGTGGCGTTGGCTTTCATCGCCCATGCCATTGTATCGCGATGAACATCGGGTTGCAGCAAGGCTCCGCCCATACCGAAGGCAATATTCTTGGCGCTCCAGCCTTTGGCTTCCATACGCTTCAAAATGGTTTCAATTGAGACAGGGTTCACGCCGTCGCCTTGCAAGACGCGGACGCAAGATGGCAGGACTTTGTAGCCCTTTGCATTGACCGTATATCCAAAGGCTTTGCCGAGCAGTTCGATGATTTCGATAGGCACAATGGTTGGGTCGCCGCTATCAGGGCGCACGACTAATGTGCCGCCCATGGCTTCGACTTTGTCTTTTAAATCGACACCCCAAAACTGTTCTGTCGCTTTGTAGATGTCATAGCTATCGGACACGACACCGACGAGTTTACCTGGCCCGCCAAATTGGTCCAGCATGTTCTCAAAGGCGTTGATTTCATTCTCGCGGCCCCAACTTGTAATCGTGCTGTGTTCTGCGGCGGGGATAGAAAAGGCCGCCATTGGCTCATCGTAATAGATGCGCGCATGTTGCAACGCGCCAACCGTATCACTGCCGACGAAGTTGACCATATGCGCGATCCCGCCAAGGGCCGCGCTCTCCGCGCTAGAGACACCGCGTGCGCCAAAGTCATGGAGCTTAAACGGCAACTCCTCTGCTGGGGTCTCGCAGGTTTTTTCCAGATAGCGATGAATGATCTGCTTCACGGTCCAAGACAGGGTCGCCACCGTTGTTGGATACCAGACAGCCCGCAGCAAGGCGGTTTCCATAAAGCTCGTGAGCCACGGCACAGCAGGGTCAGTGTTGATGATCTGCACAATCGCATTTTTGATGGGCAGGACTGTGCCTTCTTTTACGGCTTGGATTTTCAACGGCAAATATCCGTCATGTTCGCGTAGGATATGTTCCCACCCTGCGCGGTTGAACGGCACGCCATGAGCAGTCCACATCTCTTCGGCATAGTCGATTTCTTCTGCCGTAATCGGGCGCGCAAGATAACGTTTGAGATACATCTGTAGGCCGAAAAAGACCATGTCATCAAACTTACCGCCACGGGCTTCGATGTAAGAAGACACATATTCTGTCTTTGGCGGATATTGCAGGAAGTGGGAGCCTTTATAGCTGTCCACATCCATCAGAATGCTGTGATCGCCTGGGACCCATGTTGGGTATTTCGTTGTCTTATCAGTCATCTTCAATCTCCTTGAAGTCGTGCAAATGCACTGGGTTGATGAGCGGGCTCCCCGCTCAGGTGGGTTTTACGTAACTCCGGCGAGCATTTTGTTGATGATGAAATAATGGTCCTCAAAAACCTCGGTCGGATCAAGGCTGCCAATGGGATACCACCCCGCGTGAACCGCATCGTCAGATCCGACAACTTTCATCAATTGCTTGGCGGGCGGTAGGCGGAAGAGAAAGGCGTGGGTCAACGTGTAACCACGGGCGCTCCGTTTTGGGTCATCAAATACGCCTTGTCCTGCGAGGAAGCCTTTTAACTTACCCATTGGGAAAGGACCGTGTTTGTCGGCCAATTTGGTTTCTTCGCGCAGCTCTCTGATCGCGCTTTCCAACAAAGTTTCATCATGGTCGACGAACCCGCCGGGTAGGGCGAGCAGGCCCTTACCGGGCTGACCGCCGCGGCGGACAAGCAAGATATGGCCAGATTGAACAACCACATTATCCACGGTTACAAATGTTGGCGCGAAGGGCGCAGTGGCCCATGAGGCTTTGTAGTCTTTGATCCATTGTGCTTCGGCTGTGATGCGCTTGAAATCATCCGTCATCATATGAGTTTTCAAATAGTCACTGATGGCAGGCGGTAAAATGTCATGCGGGATTATTGGCGCGCCGCGAAAGTAGCTTTTGCGGATATCCGTTGCGTTGAATACGCCGACCTCATGCTTGACCTCAACAGAGGCCCACTGAGGGAAAAGCTTGAGATAGTAAGATGTCTTATCTTTACTGTGCCCGATCAGGCCAACGGTCTTACCTTCTAGGCCCTCTTCGGCGATGACGTCGTCAATGAGGCGTTGCACGGTAGAGGTCCAAGCCTCGTCATTATAAAGCGTATCATTCAGAGGCAGGATTTTCAGCTGTTTTGTATTCAAAGTCTCATTCGGATAGACCTTGCTGATCATCTCTGCGCGGTCTTCGAATGTGAACGGATTACGGAAAGAGCGGGATCGATTGGCAGACCCTGCGAGCACAATTACATGCTCGGCCTGTTTTAAGGCCGCGTCTAAAACCGCTTTATGTCCGATGTGAAAAGGCTGAAACCGCCCTATGAATACAAGTATATCGCACTTTGTCTGCGTCATGTCCGTCTCCCGGATTATGTGACGTCACGGACTCCCCGTAACACCTCATAGATAGGGGCTAGATGGCGATATTCAAGTGTTAGTAGCGGTAGGGCCAAGCTCTCTATTTACTAGAGTGAAGCGGTTTCTCTCTTCATACACTTATTAAACTTTTTGGTGGTCTCTTTGTCATAGGGGAGTGTAACTCTTCATGGTGTTACAGTTTAAATAGCGACCATACCGAACCTATGAACGGCCCTATTTTTTCAACTTCTTAAGGATAGCACTCGCCGCGCAGAGACAGGGTGCACGCCAATATTACGCCACAAAACCCTTTGTAATTATTCATAGTCAGGGATTGGTTTGTGGTGTTCAAAAATATTTATAACTCAATTTTTGAGACTTAACATTTGTAATTTATTAAG
>CALLIK010000010.1 GCA_938009235.1 uncultured Caulobacterales bacterium | reverse complement strand
TGCTATACATGATTACTTATCGTCAATTTTACAATCCCAAGAAACACGTCATGAAGAAGCACCTCTCTACAACCCTACAACTGGTCATTTATTTTCTACTCTTCATAATTTTATCGTTGCCGTTCGTGGGGTTCTGGTTTCAACACATCAAGTCAAATTATCCCGACTTAGTCGAGACCCCCATAGGACAGCTGCCCGTGGAGCTTGCTTCGGTGGTTGCAGCATTACTCGCGACTTGGCTCATGGGAAAGGTCGTGAAGTCGGTTCAATTAGAGGGCTATGGCTTACGTCACCCTAATTCTGTGTGGCATCTGATTTATGGAACTCTCATCGGTGTCAGTTTGATTTTATTCATCGTCGTAATATGTCAATTACTTGGTGTACTCTCTTTCAATCCGAACCATAATCCCTCGTTTGGCTTCATGGGGGTTGCACTGATTGTAAGCGTGTCTGCGAATGCGATTGTGCAAGAGATTATTTTCCGAGGATATTTTATCAGTGCGATGGAGGCTAAATATTCCCCCAATACCGCAATCATTGTTTCTTCTATCGTTTTTACGGTAGTTCATGCTGGTATCTTCTCGGCGGCTTGGCCTCTATCAGTCATCGGTGGATTAAATCTATTTCTTGCAGGCGTCTTGATGTCAGTGGCCTATCTGCGAACAAAGAGCCTTTGGTTACCTATCGGTTTGCATATTGGATGGAACCTAACCCAAGCTATGTTAAACTTAAGAGTCACAGGTCACCAGTTGCACGTTGGGGAGCCGCTAGTGATTTTACAGGGCGCTCCAATTTTAACAGGTGGTAGTCTCGGGTTAGAGGGTAGTATCGTCGGTATAGCTGGTGTAATTTTAGGACTGATTATCGTCGCTTTCCTATTCAAAAAAACCGCTACGGTAAAACATGCCTAGGGAAATAAGAATGAATATAGAGAGTTGGAAATCGCAATTGCGTAAAGGGGCGGCGGAGCTCGCGATACTGGCCTTGTTGAAGCATCAGTCAGCCTCCGGCACGGGTATTCTCGATTCATTAGCTGAGTACCCGGAAATAGGTTTGTCAGACGGATCAATCTATCCTTTACTCAATCGCCTCGAGCGTGACGGTCGGATTAAGGGTGTTTGGAAGACACCAGAAGGAGGTGGGCGAGGTCAAAAAACCTACACGATTTCTAGCAATGGTGACGCGGCATTAACTGATATGAGTCTGGTTTGGAGGGGATTTAGGGATCAGCTTTCTGTAATTATAGGAGATTCGAAATGAGAAATTATAAACGCATAGACGAATTTACTAAGCATCTTTCGCGTATGTTACTACGAATGGATGAGGCAGGTAGAACAGAAATCGTTGCAGAAATTCGTTCCCATCTGGAAATCCGTGCCGAGGAAGGTCGTCTTGATGAAGCCCTCTCAGCATTAGGGTCACCGCAATCATGTGCTCGTGGTTTTTTCGATGAGCTGAAGTTACAAGAGGCTTATGTCGAGGGTGGCTTTCGGAGTACTATCGGGGCCTTAATGTCTTTAGCGTCTCGTCGTATATGGGCGGCAATAGGCCTGTTTATGTCGGCAATATTCTTTACATTCTCAATCGGATTCGCCTTTACTGCGATTGTGGAGGTTGCTGCGCCAGAGTTTGCTGGTCTATGGGTGGGCAAACAACCAAGTAATTTTATCTTTGGTATATCAAGTCTAAATAACTCTACGGGCATGACAGATATTTTAGGTTCATGGTTGATACCTATTGCGATTGCGGCGGCCGTTTTTACATTAGTTTGCGGCCAATGGCTCGGACGATATTTTGTTGCGAAGATGGCTCAAAGAAATTTAAACTGAGCGTCTTAAAATCGCCTAAAGTAAGCCTCTGAGCTAGAGGCTTAGAACGCCCAAAGAAGGCCGCTGGTAATGTTTGCCGATACGGCAGCTTGCCCATAACAGGACACTCACATTAATTTTTGACTTACAGGTCTTTATACGTTTTCAAGTGAATTGAGGTGTTTGTTGAAACTATTTTTATTGCTTTCGGGCATTTTATTTTTATGGCTTGCGATATGGCCCACATTTGAAACTCAATATCAGTTTGCGGATGCAGAAGAGATAACTGAAACGCATGTGTTGGTGATCAAGTTACGTCCAGACTATCAATCCAATAATTCAAGAATCCTACACAAGGTCACTATGGGTTCACCTTATTGGCTAGGTTTGGAATTTTCGGACATTACACGTCCTTATGACCAGTTAAAGGTAACCAGCGTTGAGTTGATTAATCTCAACACCAACGAAGGGGTAAATTTAGCTAACTTTAGAAACTATGATGCGGATGTTAGTGCGGGTAGTTCTTCGAGTGGTTTCAATATACCCATCGTCACTAAGCCTTCAGACCTTCAAGGATATATTCCATTGGAGAAGAGCTCGTATAGAGTTATTTATTCATATGAACTTTGCCTCCAGAATACTTGCGACAAGTATTCTTCTAATCGAATTATATCGTTATCAAACAAAACAAAACTGTACTCAGAGACATTCGCCCAAATGATGGGTATTTAGGACCGGGTATAACTTCGGAGAATGCTAAACTCATCTTCGCCTCTCGTGACCGAGCGTCCTAAAATCGCCTCAAGTAAGACACTCACCCAATATTAGCTTTTGAATAGTGACTGCAAACCAGCTCTAAAATGAAACCTTGAAAACAATCCCCGCTTTAGAGTTCAAACTCTCTCGCGATTTCAATGTGGTATATAAAAACCGCAGAGATTAATCCGCGCATTGAAAACCTGTGTCATTCTAAGGGCGTTCTTTCGGACATGGGACAGGTAGGAGCTCACCTAGTGCATTTCATTTACACTGAAGTGCACGCACTGGTTCGAAGGACGATGGGGTTGAGCATTTGGTGGTGAGACATCGAACTGTGCCGGACCATTTGCGATGAGTGTTGACCGCCTGACCTTAAACCGGTTCCGTTAAAGCCTTACGGCTTTGACTTTACGTCGGCAGGTCAGACTGCGGGACCCCCAACCGTTGCATCTACAACCATCGCCGCAGGATTATGATCTGCGTAAAACAAAACACTTCTACTTCGGTATCCGTCGCGGGTACTGATCCTGCGGGCCGTCCTAATTTATAGAGACATCGCATATTGGCAGTCGCCCCAAATGACGGGAGAGCGGCTGTGAGCCTATTCCCCTGCTTGCCTCTCTTATGTTCTCAAATTGATGTTTTCAAACGAGTCCCAACCTATCGCAGCCAAACGCCGTGAGCTGCCTTGAATTCGATTTATGATGATGCGCATATTGACCCAGACGGGCTTTGAACTTACCCCTGCCGCATACAACATATAGTAGGTGGGTGAGTAAAGGCAGGCATATGTCGCGTTATTTCGCGAAAATGTGCCAGTTTCAAAACCTTAGCCGACACTGGCGCGTATCAACGTCATTGAAATTAAGAGAATCGCGGGAGATCATCATGGGTAAAATGGGTAACTTTGAGAAATCCAAGTCAGGACTGCTGATCCCGTCAACGTCTTACAAGCCGTTCCGTTATCCGTGGGCCTATGATTTCTGGCAGAAACAACAGCAAGTTCATTGGATGCCCGAAGAGGTGCCATTGGGCGAAGACCTGAAAGATTGGTCCGTCACGCTCAATCCTGTTGAGAAAAACCTACTGACACAAATTTTCCGTTTCTTCACGCAGTCCGATATCGAAGTCGGCGCGAACTACATGGAAAACTACATGCCGCTGTTTAAGCCTGTAGAAGTCCGCATGATGCTCGCGTCATTCTCGAATATGGAAACAATCCATATTGCGGCCTATGCTCTGCTGCTCGAAACCATCGGTATGCCAGACAGCGAATTTTCTGCCTTTATGGAATATGAGGAAATGGCGGCCAAGCATGACTATCTAGGTCAATTCGGCGTTGAGACAGAAAAAGATATTCTGACATCTATGGCTGTCTTCGGCGGCTTCACTGAAGGTCTACAATTATTTGCGTCATTCGCGATGTTGATGAACTTCCCGCGTTTGAACAAGATGAAGGGCATGGGTCAAATCGTAACCTGGTCTATTCGTGACGAGAGCTTGCATTGTGAAGGCATGATCAAATTGTTCCACACATTCGCACGCGAAACGGGCGCGCTGACCAAGGACGTTGCTGATAATATTATCGACTGCTGTAAGACAGTTGTGAAATTGGAAGATAAATTTATCGACTTGGCTTTCGATATGGGCCCCGTTGAAGGCATGACATCCGAAGATATTAAGCAATATATCCGTTATATCGCGGACTGGCGTTTGGGCCAACTTGGCTTGCCTAAAATCTACGGCATTGAGGAACATCCGCTGCCATGGCTGACAGAAATCACGAATGGCGTTGAGCATGCGAACTTCTTCGAAGCGCGTGCAACGGAATATGCTAAAGGCGCAACTGTCGGTGACTGGCATGGCGCAGAAGGCGTTTGGGGCAAATTTGCGGACCTGCGTAAGCCCAAGTCAACTATACTGACTGAATAGACATCTTTGAATATCTACTTTTCAGACCTCGTCCTTGTTGGGGTCTGAATATGGGTTAGATTTAACTCGTTTGATTTTGGGCGCTCACCGGAACACTCGCAAAGTATTGTTATGTCTCTAATACCATTTTCTCAACGTAACCGAGATTTCTCGACGATCTATAATTTCCGAGACTTCGGTGGATATGCTGGGCATGAGGGAAGGGCGGTTAAAACGGACCGTCTGTTTAGGTCCGCGCATTTGGCAGCCCTATCGCCCGAAGACCGTGACGCCATTGGGGCGCTTAACATCGACCTCGTTGTTGATCTTCGTTATGCGCCGGAGCGTAAGAAACAACCGTCACGTTTCCCAGACCCGATGCCGCATGTGCATGAGTATCCAGACGCTCCAGAGGAAAGGGGCGCTAAAGTCGCGCCGCATGAAGCCTTTCTGGAACATGATCTTCAGGTCGCGCAAGATGCACATGACTACATGATGAAGTCCTATACGGGACGCCCGCATGATCCCGGATTTCAACGCATATTTGCGGATACACTCACATTCATGGCGAAAGCTGATGATACGAACCCTGCACGCGTTCTGGTCCACTGCGCGGCGGGTAAAGACCGCACAGGGACATTATGTGCGTTGGTGCAGAGTGTTTTGGGCGTCTCGCGTGAGGATATCATGGCGGATTTCATGATGACGCTAGAGGCCGTGGATATTGATAAGATAATCGGGCCAGCCGCGCAGAGATTTACAACGCGCTATGGACGTAAAATAGATCCAGAGGCCCTGTGGCCTATGTTTGGTGTGTTTCCAGAATATTTAAGCGCGGCTCTGGACGGTATGCTCGACAGCTCTGGGGATATTACGGCGTATGTAACTGAGACCTTGAAGGTCAGCCCAGAAGATATCGCGACGCTTAGGTCGCGGTATCTGGAAGATTAAGAGAGTTTAAAGCTACAGGTTTAAGGCGACGCCGTAGCTGAACAGCTAACATTTGCATATGTTGTGGCTGTACAATCAACAAGACTGCCAGGGCCGTCTTGAAATTGAACGGAATCAGAACGTCTAGGCTTCAGCAAGAATGTCTCAGATAGCGTAATATCTGAGTCAAAAAACCGTAACTTCAGAGGTGTGTATTCATATTTAACGCGGGTGACAACGACACCAGATTTTTCGCTGAGAAGCTTGTCTGTCAAGGCTGTGGCGTCAAAGGCTGAAAAATTGCCTGCTGCCGCATTTAAACGAATACGACCTTGGGATTCAGCGTCTGAGGAAGCATCGGGTTTTATGAAGCTCTCTATGTCAAATGAAACGCTACTTGCGTCAGACACATTCATGACTCTGAGCGCCGCAGAAATAACCTCTTCAATGTCGCCGTCTTTTAGTTCAGGTTCCTGTGTCGCAAGGTCGCCAGCTACATTCGTGCTATGCGAAACGCGGCGATCCGTACTAATCGCAGAAGCGATTTCAGCCAGACCGAAATACATACCAATCATCACAGGTGCGATAATGGCAAATTCAATCGCGGCAATGCCCTGTTCATTATCACGGTATTTACGAAAAATCCGCTGCGGAAAAGAGAGAACAGATCGTGTTTTTTCTGTTGATAGCGAAGCTGGCGTTTCAGTTTTTGAACTATGTAAATTTATCATGTCGGAGTCCCATCCGTGATTTGCGTCTGTGTATCAGCGTCACATGTACCTGATGTTGGGAATGGTTCATTTCGAAATGCTGTGGTCGCTACCATTGTACGAACGCCTGAGCCTTTAGGGTTATCCAACCGTGTCAATATAGTTGGTAGGACGAGACGATAATAAAATGTGGACCTTACAACCATCATATCACCAGATGAGTTTGTGCTGTAATTGCCATTGACTGTTTGAGGTACCGCGTCAGCCCCAGTTTGAGTTGGATCTAGATCTAAAGGATCAGGAATGGTTGGTAGGGCGATTGTTTTGAAGCTATTACCACTGACAACATCAATTCTGACGTTTTTCCAACAGCTTGCCATGCCAGTCATGTTTCCGCAGACTAGAGCCTTAAATTCATCCACGCCGCCGCAAGCTTGAAAATTTCCGGTTCGGAGTGTGCGTCCTGCTTCAGATGTTGCATGTACTAAGGCGGAATTTACAAAAAACACGATAGCTAATTCTAAAATGCCAAATAACAACATAAAGAAAGGTAAGGCTACAAATGCGAATTCGACAGCAGTAGCACCGTCTTCATTTCTTTTGAATTTTGAACCCAAGCGCATTGATACGCGCTCAGCTCGTCGAATTACTTGATTAGAAAAAATAGTCATTGTCCCACTCCGTCACGCTGAAAAGCATGGGAATGGCCCGTACGCGAATGCACACCTTGATCCCAATACTGAACAGTATGGGAATACTTTAGGCTGTCGATCTTAATAAAAAGGCAAATTTTTGAGTTAATATATGCTTAAAAACAGTCTTGCTAATTAGGTCTACGATCCTGAGATCCGCCTGACGTATCATTACTATTCTGTGTTGTGTTGTTTGATGAAGCCGCGAAAGCGGTGAATGTATTTAACTCTTCTGCTACGGCGGTGTTTTCTCCAATGAAATCTGGATTATCACCTAGAACAGGGGATGGACCACAATAAGGGATACAGGAATATGTTTCTCGGGAGGTGCCATTATAAAGACGAACACCATGAGTGGGCAGTGAGTTTACGACCTGAAGGTCAGCATTCAAGATTGTATCACCGTTCGAATCTAGGATAATGAGGTTCGTTTCCCCAAATCCACGACCCACAACAAATAAGATGTCACTCGCTTGAACAGTGACATCTGCAATTTTTGGGTTTCCGACGACAATAGATGCGGCTGCTTTCGGGAGTCGCAATACTTCAGTTTTGTTGATTTCGACTTTATAGCTCTGCCCTTCACCCGCATGGGCGGTACTAGGTAGACTGGCTGTCGTAAGGCTGAGCCCAGTAAACAGTAAGATTGAGTGTATAAGACGCATGGTCAACTGCTCCGCAAGGCATGGTTATTTCTTTTTTGTAAATCAATGTGGTGAATGAAGCGTTTACAAATTGAAATCACTTTGGTTTTTAACCGACATTATATATACACAAAATATATACACCAAAAAGAGCCTTTAGTTTATATTTGAACTCATCACTTAGATAAGTTCAAATAGATGACTTCAAAATGAATAAATGTATTCTGTCGACTTTACCTTTAGTTCACCACGTCTTTCAATCGTGTAGTAATCCAACTCCCCTATAAGCCATTACATCAGGGATCACCCTGTAACTGAGGGTTATCCTCTCTGAGTAAACTAACGCATACGTGGGAGTAATGTTATGCAAAATCTATTTACACGCTTTATCGAAGACGAATCTGGTGCAACGGCTATTGAGTATGGTCTTATCGCTGCGCTTATCGCTGTTGGCATGATCGCTGGTGCAACATCCATCGGTACGCAACTAGATGACAAGTTCGATACTATCGCGACTACTATCTCGGGCGCTTAATTGCCTCGGCGCGATATCTTATCGCGCACCATTGATTTGCGATCATTCAGATTACCGGGTGATCGCATATTCATCATGAGAATGATGAGAAACTGAATAATCAATTTTTCAGAATTAGAGACACTCAACTACGGTTAGATGCTTTTCTCTTATTTTGTCGCATACTTGGAGTAATGTTATGCAAAATCTATTTACACGCTTTATCGAAGACGAATCTGGTGCAACGGCTATTGAATACGGTCTGATTGCTGCGCTTATCGCTGTTGGCATGATCGCTGGTGCAACATCCATCGGTACACAACTAGATGACAAGTTCGATACTATCGCGACTACTATCTCGGGCGCTTAATTGCCTCGGCGCGATATCTTATCGCGCAACACTGATTTGCGATTACCCAAAATTTTTGGGTGATCGCATATTCATCATAGAGTGTGATGATTATTTAGGATTCTTATTTGAGTCCTAAGTAGTGATTTCATTTCCAACTTTAAAGGTTGAAATAGTAATGACTAAAGGTTTGAATATATTCGTAGATTTTCTTCGTAATGAGGACGGCGCAACAGCGATCGAGTATGGCTTGATCGCTGCCTTGATTGGCGTTGGAATCATTGGTGGTGCATCTGCTTTTTCCGATTCGGTGAATGGCATGTTCACGGACGTCGATTCACAAATCGTCATTGCTTACCAACCTTAATCTTAACGCTAAGGCGTTAAGCTAAACGTGATATTAAGGCTCTTCTTGTACATCAGCTAAAAACTTTGGTGGACTTTCATGATCTTGCTACCTGCATTTCTATTCTTTATTTTTACAATACCGCAATTCATGGCTGCCTTGAATGATGCGAATGCTATGAAAATCCCAAACCGGATTCCATTACTGACATTTGCTGGTTTCGTATTAATGATTCCGCTGACTTGGACTGGTTTCCCTGCTTTGTTTGAGCACCTTCAGGTTGGCATAACTTTGTTTGCAGCAGGCTTTGCGATGTTTGCTCTTGGTTGGATGGGCGGCGGCGACGCAAAATTATTAGCGGCGACTGCATTTTGGTTCACCTGGCCTGATGTGTTTACATACATGGTATACACGTCTCTTTTTGGTGGCGCTCTAACGCTCTTCATTATGTTAGGTCGGCAGTTTATACCTGTTAAGGTTTTAACAAGTCAGTGGGCCCAAACGATGTTCAGAGATGAAACCAAGATACCTTATGGTCTAGCTTTAGCTGCAGGTGCGATTTTGACTTTACCGAAAAGCCAGATTTTCATGGCCGCACTTGGCTAATTATGCCTCAATTCCTCGTTTAGTGAGGGATTTGAAGTCTTAACCCGCTTAAACAATCAATGGTTGCCAAGGTAACTTGGTGGCTTTGATACAAGTTTTATACCTTTTCATGTTTAATCTTTGCGCACGTTAACCTTTTCCAAACTCCTCCGTTGGTATTCATTAACCATGAATTTATGTGTTCACCTAATTTTGGGGTGAAACGAAGCCATTTGTGGCGAGGGGATATGGAAACCAAGAAAATAATAACTGTTGGTGTGATGCTGGTTTGCGCAACCGGTGTGTTCCTTGGTGTAAAAAGCCTTGGCGCAGCCAATGAGCCTGTTCAGCCGATAGCGCCTCAGATCCAAATTCAAGAAGTTGAATATATTCCAGTCCTAGCAATCGCCGCGGACCTTAAACTGGGTGACCGGATCACCGAAAGTATGTTGACAAGCATTAAGTGGCCTGCAGAGGCTATGACGGAAAATCTGATTAATTTGAATGACTCACCCGATGCGAAAGCTGAATTTGCTAATTCAATGGCACGTCAAACTTTGACCCAAGGCGAAACATTGAACCGATCAAAAGTTATCATGGTCGGCGACAGTGGCGTCATGGCTGTTATGCTCGCCCCCGGAATGCGGGCTGTTACGACGCGGATCAGCGTTGATACAGCCGCAGGCGGATTCATTCAGCCTGGCGATCGTGTTGACATCATAATGCGTGAGAATTTCGCGATCCGTCGTGATAATACTTCACAGCAGCAACAGACTAGTGTTGAGCGTTCAAACCACTTTGTGGCGCAGACATTATTTGAGAATGTTAAAGTTTTGGCTATTGATCAAACTTTTGTAACAGGCCCTGAAACTGGGGCAGCTATACCTGGGTCAACAGCTACGTTTGAGCTGTCGCAATCAGACTCAGAACAATTGCAAGAAGCCGAAGGTTATGGCGATATTTACCTGACACTACGTGGCGTAAATGGATCAGGAAGTAAGGGCCGTAGTTCTGCTCGTGGTCAACGCGATGAAGTAGAAGAAGAAGCCCCAACTACGTTGACGATTTTTCGCAACGGACAAGCCACTCCAGTTGCTCTGCAGCAGAAGAATTAGGCGGACGATAACATGAAATCACTCACTATACGCTCACTGCGCGCACAAAAATCACGAAAAACGACCACTGCACTGGCTTTGGTGGCGGCTTTGGGATTACTTTGGACGCCTAGCCAAGCTGGTACGCGATCATATTCACATATGCAGAATTCGGCGTCACAGGTTAACATTCAAGAACCCGGCACTGGAGTAAATAGCCAGTCTATTGTCCTACCTTTTTCAAAGTCTACAGTCATTGAGTTGCCTGAAAACGTTATGGATGTGATTGTTTCTAATCCAGATATTGTCGAAGCTGTCGTGCATACATCGCAACGTACTATGCTAATTGGCAAAGCCGCAGGACAGACTAATGTCTACTTTTATAGTCATGATGGCCGTGAGTTGCTGAATATCGACATCCGAGTTGAGCGTGATATCAACGGCTTGCAGGAATTGATTTCTAAAAATGCTCCGAACAGTGATGTTGAAGTTCAGGTGTTTAACTCCAATATCTTACTGACTGGAGCTGTGCCAAATGCTGCTGCAGCAGATACCGTTGAAAAACTGGCCCGCATGTGGCTTAGCAGCGGTGGAGAAGGCGAGAGTGGCGAAATTGTTAACTTGCTAGCGATCCAAGGTAAGGATCAGGTCATGTTGAAAGTTCGCATTGTAGAGATGCAACGCTCTGTGACAAAGCAAATGGGTTTTGACCTTAGCGCGATTGGCGATCTTGGTGGCAGTACGGTGTCTTTATTGAATAGTGTTGGTCCAACTGTATCGACTGGACTTACCGCGAGTGGGGCATTTAATAATACTGGTGGAGGTGATTTAACCACGCTCAGTGGTGCGCTTAGAGCCTTAGAAACTGTAGGATTGGTTCGCACATTAGCTGAACCTACTTTGACCGCTATTTCAGGTGAAACAGCAAATTTCCTAGCAGGGGGTGAAATTCCACTCTCCACTGGGTCAACTATTGATGACCAAGGACAGTTACAAAGATCGTTTGAGTTCAAACCTTTTGGCGTATCTCTTGGATTTACACCGGTTGTGTTGTCAGAGGGACTTATTTCACTGTCGATCAGTACAGAAGTTTCAGAACCAACAACAGAAAATGCCTTTGTATCAGATGGCGGAGACAGTGTTTTGGGTATCCGCGTACGTCGCGCCAATACAGTTGTTGAAATGCCAGCTGGTGGTAGTCTCGTGATTGCTGGTTTGATCAGAGAAGAGACACGTTCAACTGTCGATGGGACTCCTGGGCTGAAAGATGTACCAGGACTTGGTGCGCTTTTCCGAGGCCGCGATAGTCAGACGACACAAACTGAAGTTATTATCATGGTCACACCTTATTTGGTCGACCCAACGCATCCTGACAAATTACAAACGCCAACCGACGGTTTCCAAAGCGCGAATGATGTCGAAAGTTTATTGATGGGGCGTTTAAACAAAGTTTATGCCGAAAATGGTCAACCTAAAATACAGTCGAACTCCCTATCTGGGCCGTTCGGACATGTGGTTGATTGAGCAAGGGGCGAAAGACAATGAAAAAGACACTATTTACGGCTTGTTTGCTGACAGTCGCTTTGGGTTTAACAGCTTGCGCGACGCCCTCCATAACGTCGAAACCGACGCATTTACGAAATGCTGTACAAGTTGCAGAGTCTATTGAACGGCTTGAACTATACTCTCGCCCGAATGGGATGGAACTATCAGCCCGCGATAAAATGGCGGTTGCACAGTTTCTAGATGGTTATGCACGCAGTGGAGATGGCCCGATTTACATAAATCGTCCAAGCAACGCTATGTCAGGCATGGGAACTCGCCAAGCCGAAAACGTCGTTCGAGGTTTGATGGCGCAAGGTGGTATGAACCCTTCGTCGGTACAAACGGGGCAATATAATTCCAAACCTGGCTCACCAGCCCCAGTCGTTGTTTCTTATCGAACGCTTCGTGCGATCCCACAAGACTGTCGACAGTTGGATAACTTAACGAATACATATTCAAACCAACCTCATACAAATTTTGGATGTTTCCAATCTGCGAATTTAGCGGCGATGATTACAGACCCTCGCCAACTCCTCGAGCCATATGCAGCAGGACAACCTAATGCGCAGCGTCGCCAAGTAGTCTACGATAAATATATCGAAGGTGCCACGACAGCTGCCGCGATCAACACTGACCAAAGAGTTGAGCAAGATTAGAAATTGATGCGCAATATCCCTGAAACGAAAATGACGTTATGACACAGATGACACAGCCGCAGCCTTTTACACCGCCCGCACAAGGACAGGCGTCGCCACAAATGCGACCCGTTCCAATGCCGCAGGTCGTTCCACAAAGCCCGCCACAAATAGCAGTACAAGCTATGCCACAAGCCCCTGTTTACGCAGCATCAAACCCTCAGGTGGCTCAACAGCAGATGCCAGTGATGCAGCAGCAGGCGCCAATGATGCAGCCACAAATGGTTCAGCCGCAAATGATGCAGCCGCAAATGGCTCAGCCACAAATGCCAATGCATCAACAACCTGCGCCTCAACACTCTGGCGCACCGATGATGTCGGCTAATCCTATGTTAGGTGCAGCTGCACATGCTCCGTCTTATGCACCACTAGAGAACGACAATCGTGAAGTTGGTGAAAAACCGTTACCTTCAATTTCTATACAAGCGTTTTGTGATCGCCAAGAAACAGCACATTGTATCAATGAAACGACACGTGACTGGCGCATGCGCCGCACAAATGTAAAAATCTATATGGGCGGCCTGCCAGCTGCGATTGAATTCTACCATAAAGAAAATACGCCCTCGTTGATCTTGATTGAAAGCGGTATGCGCGGTGAAGAGCTATTTAACCAACTAGAGCAACTCGCCAGCGTATGTGACGAGGGAACGAAGGTTGTTATGATTGGCGCGGCAAATGATATCCGACTCTACCGTCAATTAATCGACAAAGGGGTCTCTGACTATTTGGTTCCACCCCTTCACCCGCTGCATGTTATTCGTACACTTGGCGACCTATATTCCGACCCGGGGCAGCCATTTGTTGGTCGTGTCGCAGCCTTTTTTGGAGCTAAAGGTGGCGTTGGTTCCTCTGCACTTGCGCATAATACAGCCTGGGTCTTGGCAGAAATGCTCGGACAAGAGACGGCTTTGGTCGACTTGGACGCAAGCTGGGGTACAACTGGTTTAGATTTTTCGTATGATAATATGTCTGGCCTAGAAGAAGCTTTGGGCGAACCAGATCGCTTGGACGAGACTTTGATGGACCGAATAATGATCCGTCACACGCCAAAATTGTCAATCTTACCAACATCGGGTTCCCTGAATACGAAACCCGTAATGGATACTGAGAGCTATGAAGCCGTGGTCAATGCTGTACGCGGGATTTCTCCACTTTCAATTCTCGATATGCCTCATTATTGGACAGAGTGGACAACGAATGTTTTGACGTCAGTCGATGATGTCATTGTCACTGCGACTCCAGACTTAGCGGGCATGCGAAATGCCAAAAATTTAATTGATTTCTTGAAGTCTCAGCGACCGAATGACCCTGCGCCAATCTTGATTTTGAACTGTGTAGGCATGTCTCCAAAGACAGAGATTTCTGTGAAAGATTTCGGCGCGATGGTGGGGGCCGACCCTGATATCGTGATTGGTTGGGACCCTGATAGCCATTTTGAAGCCACGAACGAGGGTAAAATGCTTTCCGAGGTCAAAACTGCAGGTCAAACTGTTCAAGGGCTTCAATATCTAGCGAACCGGATACGGACTGGTAGCTATGATACAAACCAGAAAAGTGATGTAGCTACATCGAAAAAGGGCCGACTCTCTGGTGGCGGTAAATCAATGCTTTCTTTCCTGAAAAAGGGATAGAATTAGATGTTCGGAAAACGTTCAGAATTAGAGCCCGTTAAGACCAAATCTGCGCCTTCGCCTAAGAAGGAGGAAAAACCTTCCCCTTCGAGTGCGCCTGCACCAGCTATGGAGGCTAGAGTTCAGCGTAGTAATGAGCCAGGCGAGGAATATTACGAAACTAAAGCGACCATTTTCAATGCATTGTTTGAGACGATTGATGTTTCTGCACTAGCTGGGATGAATGCTGAAAAAGCGCGCGAAGAAATTCGCACCATTGTTGACGAAATCATCGCGATCAGAAATGTTCGTCTTTCAGTCAACGAACAAACACAACTCATAACTGAAATCTGTGATGATATTTTGGGTTATGGTCCGCTTGAACCATTATTGGCACGTGACGACATTGCTGATATTATGGTCAACGGTGCAAAACACGTTTTCATCGAAACCAATGGTAAGATGTTAAAGACGAATATCCGTTTTAGAGATAATACGCAGTTGATGAATATTTGTCAGCGCATTGTTAGCCAAGTTGGTCGACGTGTTGATGAAGCGAGTCCGATTTGTGACGCGCGTTTGCTTGATGGTTCTCGTGTAAACGTGATTGCGCAACCTCTTTCTATTGATGGTCCTGCGCTTACTATTCGGAAATTTAAGAAAGATAAGCTTCGTCTCGCAGACCTTGTGAACTTTGGGTCTATTTCACCTGCTGGGGCAAAAGTGCTCCAAATCATTGGTGCCTGTCAGTGTAATATCGTTATTTCTGGTGGTACAGGTTCAGGTAAGACAACTTTGTTGAATGCTTTGACCGGTTTTATTCATCCAGACGAGCGTATCATTACATGTGAAGATGCGGCCGAATTGCAGCTGCAACAGCCACATGTTGTGCGTCTTGAAACACGTCCACCAAACCTTGAGGGCAAGGGTAAAATTACAATGTCTGACCTCGTGAAAAACTGTCTACGGATGCGTCCAGAACGTATTATCGTGGGTGAGGTTCGTGGACCTGAAGCCTTCGATCTATTGCAGGCTATGAACACGGGCCATGATGGTTCAATGGGAACGCTCCATGCTAACTCACCTCGAGAAGCTTTGTCTCGTCTAGAGTCTATGATTACGATGGGTGGGTTCTCTCTACCGGCTAAAACTATTCGCGAAATGATCGTGGGTTCAGTTGATATTATTGTTCAGGCTACACGTTTGCGCGATGGTTCAAGGCGTATCACGCGCGTCACTGAAGTTATCGGTATGGAGGGTGACGTTATCGTGACCCAAGACCTTATCGTTTACGAAATGGATGGCGAAGACGCAGATGGAAACATCATAGGTGAACATAAATCTACTGGTATTGCGCGTCCCGCTTTCTGGGATCGTGCTCGTTATTTCAACCTTGAAAAAGATCTAGCCGAAGCGCTGGATGCAGCTGGATCATAAACATGGACCCGCAAACACTCATCGCTCTTGCTGCAGCTGGTATGGTTGTATGTGTCGGTTTTCTATTTATGGATGGAGAGACATCAGGAGATGGTAAACGTATCCGGCAACTTACGGGTAAAAAATCGCTTAGGTCTAATATTAAAGAGAAATTGAAAGTTGAGGACTCAGGGTCTCGACGAAAGCAAATCGAAGAGTCGTTAGGCAAAATTGAAGAACGTCAAAATGAGAAACGCAAAAAGGCTAAATCCTTAGAAGCCCGCCTCATTCAAGCCGATTGGTCAACAAAGCCTCAGACCTTCTTGATTATTTCCATAGTCGTTGCAGTTATCGTTGCTGCGATACCATTCGCGATGGGCGGAAACCCACTCATGTGTTTGGGTTTAGGCTTTGTCATCGGATTCGGGGTGCCACGGTTTATTTTAAATACTGCGATTGCAAAAAGACAAGCTAAGTTCACATCGCATTTTTCTGACGCCATGGACATCATTGTCCGAGGTGTTCGAACGGGCCTACCTTTGGGAGACTGCCTGAAAATAATTGCGCATGAGAGTCCAGCGCCATTGGGACCAGAATTTCGTCGTGTTGTCGAAGGTGAGAGTTTAGGTATACCCATCGAAGTTTGCCTTGAGCAAATGTACGAACGTATGCCGATTTCTGAAGTCAACTTTTTCTCGACAGTTCTAAATATTCAAAAGACGACAGGTGGTAACCTTGGTGAGTCTCTGGCTAACTTGTCAGCTGTTTTGCGGGGGCGTAAAATCCTTCGTGAAAAAATCAAAGCCTTGTCTGCAGAGGCCAAAGTGTCTGCCATCATTATTGGGTCACTCCCAATCATAGTTATGCTTCTCGTGACGGTTGCCAGCCCAGATTATATGACGGGTCTTTATACAACGGAAACAGGTCAACGGAACATGATGATAGGTGCGACGATGATGGTTATGGGTACGCTCATGATGCGCAAAATGATGAACTTTAAGTTCTAGGGAGGTATGAGAACACTATGAGTCCTGGATCAGTCACCCTATTTCAAAACGCTGGATCTGCATTAGTTGCAGTTCTGTTCATGGCGTCACTTTGGATTGTTGTCGCCCCTATGTTGGAAAGCGATAAGAAAAAGAAACGCATGGAGTCTGTTGCTACAGCAAGAGATGTAATGCGGAAAGCACGCCTAAATACATTGCAAGGTGAAGCGAATTTGAGGTCTGACGGCCGTGGTTCAAGAGCCAAGAGTATTGTTGATCGTTTCAGCCTTGAAAGATTGCTGGAAGCTTCAGACCTAAAAGATAAAATGGCGCAGGCTGGTCTAAGAGGCCAGAAGCCGATTTATGTATTTTACATGGTTCGGTTGATCGCTCCATTAGCACTTGGTTTGTTTGGGATGGTGTTCTTCGTTATGTTGAATTTACCTGACTGGCAGTTGATGCAACGTTTCGCGATGACCGTCGCTTTAATGGCCTTTGGGTATTACTTTCCCGCTCTGTATGTTAAAAATATGGCAGGGAAACGGCTGGCGGCTATTGTTCCCGTGTTTCCTGACGCGCTTGACCTTCTACTGATTTGTGTGGAATCTGGAATGTCCGTGGAGTTAGCTTTTGGTAAAGTTGCTGAAGAAATGGGTGATTCTTCCGTAGAACTTGCAGAAGAGTTCTCATTAACGACCGCAGAACTTTCCTATCTAACATCACGTCGTATGGCGTATGAGAACTTGGCTAGACGAAATAATCACCCTGGTATTCGCGCAGTTTCTACAGCTCTTGTCCAAGCCGAACGTTATGGTACGCCTTTGGGTGATACATTGAGGACAATGGCGGCTGAAAACCGTATGCTTCGCGTGATGGCGGCTGAGAAAAAAGCGGCGGCGCTACCTGCGAAACTGACAGTACCAATGATTTTGTTCTTCCTGCCTGTCTTGTTCATCGTGATTTTGACACCAGCGGCACTGAAAATTGGCGAAGCGTTCCAATAAGAGTTACACTTAGAACTAATACAAAGGCCGCTCGTTATAAATGGGCGGCCTTTTTTATACGCAATGTCTAAGGTCGAGTTCAAATGTCATTTAACATTATTCCTGTAGTGGCTGTGTGACGTTAAGGGATTATCTGATCTGAATTTCAGGCGACACGCCCACATGTAAGTAGGTTGTTTTACTGAGTACGTGAAACCTAAATTGTCGAAGATCTACTTTTTCGATCTGTTCTGAAAACTCTAATTTTTATCTCACCACATACAGGAAACCAGCGCAGTAATTGATCAGGTTGACGACTTGAAATTATTAAAAAAGGCCGCTCATAAGAGGCGGCCATTTTATGTGTAATGTTAAGGGGCTCTCGATTTTGATCTATCGTCTTCGTCTGTTCGGATCACGACGCTGAGGGTCTGTTTGATCTGTGTAGACTGGTGCTGCGCCTGCCATTGTAGGCTGTTGCTGTGGATAATTATTGTTGTAAGTTTGTTGCTGAGCGGGTGCTGTGGTTTGGTTTTGCTTATATTGCCCTTGATTTTCAGACTTATAAATCATGCCTTGAGTAGGTTGTCCGATTGCTGCGCTGTTTTGTGTGTTCCCGCCCGTTGCTGAACGCCTAGCGGCCATTGCACGTGCGGCTTCGGACGCGCTAGTAAAGGCTTTTCCATTTTCTGAACCTGTATGTATGCGAGCCTGAGGTCCACGCTGTGCTTGCGGTAATGCTACCGTAGGAGCTTGGTTAAAAGAGGGCTGGCTTTTGGTTAAGTTTGACGAATTTTGGCTCATACCTGATAGGCGTTGTGCTTCTTCGGCCTTGCCTTGTAGCTGTAGAACTAAGACCAGGTTCTGACGGACACTTGCCGACGCTCCCCGCATAGTCATTGCGCGACGTAACCATTGTTCAGCGGTAACCGCATCCCCTGATAGGGCGTAACTGAGTCCTACATTTGCCATAACATTTGGATCTGTCGGGGTGATACGTAGGGCGCGCTGATAGTGTTGACGGGCTTCAGCATATCTTTCTTGTTGATCTAACGCGGCACCTTTTAATGACCATAGTCTTGCATAGGCAGGCGTAGTCGCAAGGCCTTCATCCAGAATAGAAATAGCGTCTATTGATCGTTCACTTGCAATAAGTGCCGCTGCAAATTCGGCAAGTAGGTATGGGTCTCGAGGGTAGAGTGCGCGAGTTGTTTGCGTAATTTCTACGGCGCGCGCAGGATTGCCAAGTTTACGTACGGCAGACGCAAGTTTTATCGCTGATTCAAGATCAGCAGGATTTAGGTTATACTCATTGGACCAAAAAGCCGCTTGTGCGAAGAGCTCTTGAGTTTCAATGGCATCACGCATTTTCCGTGTTGCGGGCAAAAAATGATCTGTAGCCAGATCAGTTTTGATTTGAGTTTCTTGAGCGTTCATAGCTGGTGCTATTGAACAGGCTGAGCTGAACAAGGCTGTACCTAGCAAAAGAGCTGACATAGAAAAAAGACGATAAGTCATATATGCGTAGTGGCCTTTCAATGAGTCTCAGCCAACACGCGCTTTTGATTGCGCTGAAGGTGTAATTCGTTAACAAATGTGAACGAAGAGGGTTAACGCTCCGTTAGCAAATCCTTAGGGATTTCATATTCACCGCCTATTTTTGCATAAGGTCTTCCATGCCGCATACGTCTCCAATGTCTTTCATCCACCATAAGGACCTACCGAGTGAGGCTGTTCCTGTTGTGGTTGATGTGGTTTTAACCTCAAATTGGGCTCGTTATGCCGAAGGCCTTACCGAGGCTCAGCGTGTATTTTCTGATGCGCAGGTTTTCACAGGCGGCGCAGGGCAGAGCTTACGCTTACCTGAGGCCAACGGGAGAATAAAACGCGTTGTCTTAGGTTTGGGCGACACTGATGATGCAGGTGAAATGCGGTTGGGGGCTCTGGCAGCGTCTCTTCCATCCGGATATTACCGTTTCGGGGCATTACCGCACGATATGAATGTAGTTCTTGCTGCGATTTCATGGGGTATGGGGACATATCGCTTTGAGCGATATTTATCAGATAAAACTAAGCCTCCCGTTCTCGTGCTTGAGGATGACAATGCTGTGTCCGCCGAAATTTTAGCCTCGGTAGAGGCTACAGCATTATGTCGAGATCTTATTAACACGCCTGCAAGTGATATGGGGCCGATTGCTCTCGAGAAGGTTGCGACAAAATTAGCGCATAAATTTGGTGCCGAGATCATATCTGTCGTTGGGGATGATTTATTAGAACAGAATTATCCGATGATACATGCGGTGGGTCGCGCAGCACATGAGGCCCCTCGTTTAGTTGAATTTGAATGGGGTGATCCATCTCATCCGCGTTTGGCTATTGTTGGCAAAGGAATAACCTTTGATACGGGTGGTGTGAATATGAAGTCCGCGACGGGCGCTAGGTTGATGAAAAAAGATATGGGAGGCGCAGCGCATGCACTGGCACTATCGCATCTGATTATGGCAACGAACCTGCCTATACGCCTACATTGTTTATTGGCCATCGCTGAGAATGCAGTGTCAGCTAATGCCTACCGTCCAGGTGATATTTTGCAGTCGAGATTGGGCTTAACCGTTGAGATTGACAATACGGATGCAGAAGGGCGATTAGTCTTGGGTGATGCTTTGACTAAGGCAACGGAAAGCGACCCTGTATTAATGATTGATTTTGCGACTTTGACAGGCGCTGCCCGTGTCGCACTTGGACCTCATATACCTCCCATGTTTTGTAACCGAAAAGCGCCTGTCGATGGGGTAGCTCGCCACGGGTTTGTACAGCGTGATCCCGTGTGGAATATGCCTCTGTGGCAGCCTTATAATTCAATGTTGAGCTCACCCATTGCGTCTATGAAAAATGCAGGCGGTGGATTTGCTGGATCTATAACCGCGGCTTTGTTCTTAGAGCGCTTTGTGAAGAACACACCTTGGATGCATTTTGACACATATGGATGGAACCCGACACCGCGTCCAGGACACCCCAAGGGTGGTGATATGTACGGCGTTCGGGCTGTTTATGCGTGGCTAAAGGCGGGCGGATTGAACGCGCGCTTGTCCGACTAGGAAGAACAAAGCTATCGCGCCTACACTTGCAAAGGTTACGGACATATAAGTGAGGCTAATTTGGCTGTTCAAGGGTGCAAGGGCTGTTACGATCTGAGCTGAAGGCCAGACGCTAACGTAGAGGGCGGGAGCAAGGCGAGGGCATTTCTGTAAGGCTCGTGGAGCATTGTGCAAAAACCCAAGGCATACTGTCAGCCAAAACGCGACGCCTAAGATTTCTAGAACTGAACTCCATGGCATCAAAGTGTAAAATGCACTGGCAGTTATAGCTATAGCAGAACCTGAAATGAAAATACGTCGTTTATTTAAGCGCAAGGCGTGTTGCCAGACTAGCAGAGTGACTCCAACAAGGTAGGCGTAACCTAATCTAAGCATTGGAAGGAAAGGCTCGATCTTTGACCCAAATTCAGTGTCTGATACGCCGCGATCCACGAGGCCAACATAAGTCGCAATTGATGCAATACAGAGTATAAAAAGTGCCTGTGGATTTTGTAAAATTCTTAATTTCCATCCAATCAGAAAAAGAATATGGAGGATAAGACCGTATCGCAATGTCCATATGGTGCCCTGCAACAGGCACATGTACTTCGAATCATCTAATAAACCAGGCATTACATTACTTGGATCTATAAGAAGTATTGTTTTGAAGACATAGATGGAGAGCTCGCCAGCTCCCATACGAATTGGCGCATTAGGGGCGCACATAATAGGATATATGATCAACGCGCAAACTAACGTTGCTGCGATTAAGGTTGGCCAAAGGCTTTTAACCCGTGAGGCAAAGAAGGTCTTTACAGCACGACCGTGTGACATAGACCGTGCAGCCAAAAAACCTGACAGTATGAAGAGCATTTGTATGCCGTACCAAGACGGATCATAGCCCCAAATTCGTCCTATCTCTGGCGCATGTGAACCGATGTTCATGGTCGACGCATAACCAACCCCAATTGCGAGGATGATGAGTATGCGAAGAGTGCTTAATCCATGTAAGGGTAGTGTATACGGACGGTTTTTTGATCCGTCCGAGGGAAGATCGTCCAGTCTTGAAGCTTGGGGTAGTGATCTCATAGTACAATCATAACAGGTAAGGGTTAAAAGTTTCGTTGGTTTTGAGTCACTTGACTCATCTTGGACTAACATAGCGCAGACCGTCACTTGACCCATGAATCAAGGATGTGCGATTCAATGATTCGTAGTAACAAATCACGATGAATTCCCCCAAGGAGCGAAGCAAAAATGTCTGCAACGGAAACTCTATTTGCGCCAAGACTCGTTGCATCGACTGATCGCCCTCGTCCCATTGAACCAGCTGCGCGACCTGAAAAACTATCTCGTAAAGAGAGTCTCGCATTTTGGCATCGTGTTACCTTACAGACTGTTAGGTCTGATGCGCCTGATCTGTCGGCACGGCAGTTGGCTATGTTGATGAGTATTTATTTGGAAAGTGGTCCGCATACGGTCCGTTCCCTCGCAAAGCATTTGAATGTGACGAAGGCCGCGATTAGCCGCGCAACTGATAGTCTCAGCAAACTAGGTTATATTGAACGTAAGCCTGACCACCGCGACAAACGGTCGGTTATTTTGGCGCGTACATCTGCGGGAATTCATTTCCTGTCTGAATTTGCTGATGTTATTCAGTCCGAGCGAGGCTAAGTTTAGGCTCGAATATGGAGGCGGATCGTCGCACTTATTTACCTGACGGAACACCCACTCAAAGCTATTCTGTTATCGCTCCGTTTTCAAATGTGATGACAGAGTCAGGTATAGGTACTCAGGCTCTATTGGGCCAAAGGTTTGAGCTTACTTCTGAAAAATCTGGTGTGGCGCAAGGCGCGCTCTATTCCGTTCTTCATGGTATCAATCGCGTTGATTATATCGGCCACCTTCCAGTCACTGAATTGGCTGAAGGGTTGTCCATTCCAACCCATATTGTAACGGCTGTTTCTGCGACAGTTTTTGAATCCGCAGATATCAAGTCGCGACTTGTGGGCAGTTTACCCCGAAATTCAGCGATACACGGCGACGTCGAAGGCGACTTTCTGAACTACGAACATAGTGGGTATATCCATCTTCGACATCTGCGAAAATTTGGCGACGCTTCGCAACGATCTTTTATTAGTTTTGCGACGGATATGTTGGGCTTGCCTTATGTTTGGGGCGGTACTGGCGGCATTGGTGTGGATTGTTCAGGCCTCGTGCAGAGCGCATTGGCTGCCACGGGCATAGATGTACCACGCGATGCAGATCAACAGGAAGCGGCCTTAGGGCAGTCTGTAGCATATGAAGACCGACGGGCAGGGGACATCGTGTTTTGGCCTGGGCATGTTGGGATTGTTACCCAAGAAGATCAACTGCTGCACGCCAATGCATATCATATGTGTGTGGCTCTTGAGCCTGTTACCAAAGCGGTGGCTCGCATTGGAGCTGTTAGGACGACGAAGCGCCTCTGAAACGCAAACGACCCGCGCAAGGGCGAGCCGTTTTAAATCAATATTTTTTTAGGGTTATTCCGCTGGGACTGTTTCGACAGGCATCGTTTCCATAGGAAGGGCTTCAACAGGTGCGAGGTCAGCAGGTGCGGCTTCGGCAAGAGCCGCTTCAGGACGCGCGATTGGCGATGGGGATGCGACGCGCAAATATTCGATAACGGCAGCGCGTTGCTCAGGTTTTTTCAAACCATTGAAGTTCATCTTTGTACCTGGTGCGTATTTGCTGGGTTTCTTCAAGAACGCATCCAAGGACGCATAGTCCCAAGTGCCGTCAATGCCTTTCAGGGCTGAAGAGAAGTTAAATCCAGCATGCGAAGCTTTATCTGCTCCAACAACGTCATAAAGAGCTGGACCTGTTCCGTTAGCGCCGCCAGCATTTGCATTGTGGCAAGACTTACATTTACTAAAGACCTTAGCGCCTTGGGTGGCATCCATAGCCGCGACCCAGTCCACTTGAGGGAATGGAAGCGGTGCAACGTCCCCAGTTGGCTCAGTTATGATCGGACCAACTTTATAAGCGATAACTTCCTCGTCACCGCCCATGAAAACACCGGGCAACGTCTTCAAAACGAGCATGCCGAGAGCTGTCGCCAATATGGCACCGGCAATTTTGTTGAAACCTAAATCGTCCATGACGAAATCCTGTCTAAGTCTAGTCCCGATGGACGCAATCGCTGATGCGTCTATCTTTTGGAGCATTTCATATAAATGTGTGCCACAAATGCAAATAGAAAACACCTTGCAGCGTCGCTCAGTCACGGCTTTATACACGCCTTATCCGTGTTAAGTGCGCATCAACAGTAAACAGACGAGAATATCGTGAAAAAAATTGTCTATCAAGGAGAGCCAGGCGCCTATTCGCACCTCGCATGTTCACAGTTTTACCCAGAGTATGAGCCTGTCCCATGCGTGAGTTTCGCGAAGGCCTTTGAAGCTGTACGCTCAGGAGTCGCGAAACTCGCGATGATCCCCGTTGAAAATACGGTCGCAGGCCGTGTGTCCGATATTTACCACCTGCTGCCAGAAGGCAGGTTACACATTGTTGGAGAGCGTTATTTGCCTGTGCATCACCAACTATTGGGTGTGAAAGATGCTGCGTTGTCCGATATAAAGGCCGCGCGGTCACATCACATGGCTTTGGGGCAAGTACGTAAGTTTCTGACGGCCAACGAAATTGATGCGGTTGTCGATGTTGATACGGCGGGTGCTGCCCGCAAAATTTCTGAATCTGGTGACAAAACTGTCGCGGCAGTAGCGTCTACCTTGGCGGCGAAGACATATGGCCTCGATATATTGGCGGAAAATATTGAAGATGCCGACCATAATACGACTCGGTTTATCGTGTTGGCTGATCAACCGTCTGTCCCTACGCAAGACGTTCCAAGCGTAAGCTCGTTTGTTTTCCACGTCAGATCCGTTCCGTCTGCGCTCTATAAAGCCTTGGGCGGCTTTGCTTCCAATGGCCTGAACATGACGAAACTAGAGAGCTATATGGTGGGCGGCTCGTTTAAGGCGGCGCAATTTTACGCGGATGTGGAAGGGCATATCGACAGTTCAGAGATGAAAAATGCCTTAGAGGAACTAGCCTTTTTCTCCGAAAGTATCACGCATCTTGGCACCTATCCTATGGACGAAGTTCGTCTGGCGCAGCTGTAAGAGGCGGAGCGTTGTGCATACTACGCGGCGACACTATATAAGACACATGATGAAACGCCTTTTTTTACCTGTACTCAGAGCGTCCCTTGGTGCGGCTCTTCTCCTCGCGCCTGTCGCAAGTTTTGCGGCTTCTGACCCTGTTTATACGAGTTGGCGCGACAATGTTGCAGCTGAGGGCTACGATGTTGTGTCGTTCTTCTCTGGTAAGCCCCAACTCGGAAAAGCAGAATATTCGACGTTTTATGAAGGGGCAGATTGGGTCTTTTTCACTCAGGCGAATAAAGATTTATTCCTAACGAACCCAGACTTATTTGCTCCACAATATGGCGGTTATTGCGCGTGGGCTGTTGCAAAGGGCAAGCTTGCACCCGGTAGATCTGACCATTGGCATGTTGAAGACGGACGATTATATTTCAATTATAACGCTCGCATCAAACGCCGCTGGGATAAAAAACGCCCAACATATATCTCTAGTTCTGACCAAAGGTGGCCAGCACTCTTAGAGGATTAGGTGTGTGGACCGCCTAAGCGGTCTCAGCCAACCAATACCGTAGCAGTTGATGCGCGATCGTTTGGCGCGGTAGACGCATGAAGGCATCTCCGCGTTTTTCAAAGACAGCCAATACCTCTTCACGTGTGAACCAACGCGCGTCCTCAAGCTCTTTTGGGTCAACTGTGATGTCTGTATTCATAGCCTCGAGTATCAAGCCCATCATGAGTTGCGCTGGGAAAGGCCAAGGTTGTGAGAAGACGTAACGTGGGTTTTTAGTCTTGATGCCAGCTTCTTCCATAACTTCGCGTTGTGCGGCTTCTTCAATACTTTCTCCGGGTGAGACAAAGCCCGCTAGGGCTGACATTGCGCCCTCTGGCCAACCTACGCCTCGCCCCATCAACACGCGATCACCGTCTGTGACCAACATAATTGCAACAGGGTGAACGCGTGGGAAGCTTTCGGCACCGCAGCTCGTACAGACCTGTTTAACGCCGCCCTCTTGGGCCGCTGTTGTACTGCCGCACGCGACGCAGTGTTTGTCAGAGAAGTGCCAGGCAAAAAGCGATTTTGCGCGTCCAGCCAACGCCAAATCGGATGGGCGTAAATTTCCACCAATTCCGCGAAGGGAGACGAAGTTTTCTTCTGGCATGAAGGCTTCTGGTTTGGTGATGCTAAAGGCAAAAATGGGACGTTCGCCTTCTAGGCCTAGGAAAACAGGGCCAGGGGCCATGAGATCATGCCCGATCAAGTCCGAAGGATGTACACGGTGCGGGCGTCCGCCGTCACCAATCCCGATTTGGCCTTTATAGAGTAAGATGGCCCGAGCAGATGTCTTCTTGATTAAGGCTTGGAGTTGCTCAGGGTCACGTAAATGCTCTGCATAATCGAGTTGGTCCCCAGCGAATGGGATTGGCGCGTCGGCTTGAATATCTGTCATGTGTGTGGACATGCGACCTAACGCGCCCAAAATCAAACCGTAATTCAATCAACTTTATTGGTGCGCTTAAATTTAAAGGCGCGGTCAAATGTGGACAAACCTTTTTATGTCTGTTCTACTTGTGCAGTGAGTTCGTAAGGCCTACATCACTGCTCGGAAGGTCGGCCAGGACGATAACCTCGCCAACCCGGTCAGGGCGGGAACGCAGCAGCCGCAACGAGTTCTTTTTTCGGGTCAGGATCCGGTCTTCCACTTTTCCCTTTAGCTACCTTTGTTTACCTATGCTCGACCTGCATGCGCAGTGTTTCCTGTGGGCGAGTTGTAATCCTCATGAGTGGCCAAGGGTGAGCCTCTCCTTCAATCCAGTTCAGACGCACTTTCTTGAAAATCACAGCCATAATGACGGCGGCCTCTTGCAGTGCGAACCTCTGCCCAATGCAAACGCGGTGACCCACGCCAAAGGGTAGAAAACTAAACCTCCCAATTTCTTTGGCTCGTTCACGCATGAAACGATCTGGATCGAATGCATTCGGGTTCTCCCAATGGCTCTCATGGCGATGTAGAGACCACAGATTGATAAGGGCTGTTGCACCTTTGGGAATAATTTTTTCGTCGATCTTGTCTTCATCTAACGCGATACGAGAAATGAACGGCGCAGGCGGATAGAGCCGCATGCCTTCATTGAAGCAGGCCATAGCAAAGGGCATTTGCTCAATCCAACTCTTGGTGGGTTGAGCCATATCGAGCGCATCAATTTCGGTCTCAAACCTGTCTCTGGTTTTAACGTCTTGGGATAATAGATAGCTTAACCACGTCAGCGCCCTTGAGGTTGTTTCATGCCCAGCGCCGATAAAGGTCATAATTTGATCTTCAACTTGGTCTGCGGATAGAGGGTCACCGTCACTCGTCTTTGTAGTAAGGAGTAAGGTGAGAAAATCTTGCGGGACATCCTCATTGCGCTCAATACGTTGTCGGCGTGAGTTATAGACAACGCGGATTTGCGCACGCATGCGATTAACGGCTTTCCGCCAACCCATTTTACTGAGCCTTGGAATCCATTTCGGAGCGTCAATGATATCCAGTGGATCAGGCTTACCCAGGGCATCCATAAAGACAGCAATATCACGTAAGGTATCATTCAAATTTCCATCAATTTCACCCGAGAATAAAGTTTCTGAAAGCACAGCGTAAGCGAGTTTAAGGAAGCCTTCATCCGCCTCGATGATTTGACCGTCCGGAAAAACATCTGGCAGCATAGACTCGGTTGCACGCCGCATAGGTTCAGGAAACTCACCAATATGGCGAGGTGTAAAAATGGGCGAAAGCGCACGGCGGGCCACACGCCAAATGTCGCCATCTGCTGAAATAAGTCCATCTTTAAGCGCTGGCTTCAGCAGGGATTGGCGGATGGGGTGCATGCCATAATTGACCGCATTTTCGATGAAAACATGTTTGATGGATTTGGGCGAAGTGAAGATCGCGATAGTTTGACCTATGCTTTTCCCGATGACATCATTTTCTGTCGTTGAGGCTTTCGTCGTCGATAAAATAGGGTTCTTGCTCATGGCGCGAATAGAATCAAAAGTGTCTAGTTTTGACCAATCATCTAAGGGCTTGGGCATTGGGATGGGGGCAGGCGGAACGAAAAATCCGCTCTCCCAACGCGGTTCGGGGCGGAACTTATAATCGTGACGAGCCATGCTTTTCTCCAATGTTTATCACCGTAAACCCTGATTAATCGCCGTCAATTTCATAAATGTGCATAACCGCTACCCGCTAAGCTGTGCGCAAGTTCGTTCGCATGCTTTCCATGACGACTTACCATGCTTATGTTCGACTCTATGAGCGATACGGCATCCATGTTTGGCGAAGAGGAATCTTATCAGGTTCTGGCGCGTAAATACCGACCTTCAACTTTTGAGGACATGATCGGCCAAGATGCCATGGTCACGACCTTGAAGAACGCTTTCGAGGCGAACCGCGTGGCCCATGCCTTTATGCTAACGGGCGTACGAGGCATTGGTAAGACGACGACGGCGCGTCTTTTGGCGCGAGCTTTGAACTATCAATCAGACACACAAAACGGTCCGAGTGTCGATTTGTCGACACGGGGTGATCATTGCGAATTGATCATGACCAGCTCTCATATGGATGTGCTGGAAATGGATGCGGCCTCACGTACGGGCGTTGAGAACATGCGCGAGTTGCTGGACGGCGTTCGCTATTCACCTGCGACAGCTCGTTATAAAGTTTACATCATAGATGAGGTTCACATGCTTTCGGCGGGGGCGTTTAACGCCTTGCTGAAGACATTGGAGGAACCGCCAGACCACGCAAAATTTATCTTTGCGACGACTGAAATTCGTAAAGTTCCAATCACGGTTTTATCTCGCTGTCAGCGGTTCGATTTACGTCGTGTTGAGGCGAGTGTCTTGGCCGAACATCTACGCGGTATTTGCGGTAAAGAAGATGTGCAGATTTCGGATGAAGGCCTCGCGATGATTTCGCGCGCCGCCGAAGGCTCTGTTCGAGATGGTCTGTCATTACTGGATCAAGCGATTGTTCAAGCCGGTTTAGACGGCGACGAAGTCACAGGCGAACAAGTCCGAACGATGTTGGGGCTTGCCGACCGTCTGCGTATTCTCGACCTTTTCTCGATGGCAGCTCACGGCGACACCAAGGGTGCGCTACTTGAAATGCGCGCGCAATATGATGATGGCGCGGATCCCGCCGTCGTGATGCGTGATCTCTTAGATGTTTGCCACGAAGTGAGCCGCGCAAAAACATTGGGCGATCTCGCTGATTTCGAAATGGCCCCTGACCAAGCCCAGCGCATGCGCGAATTGGCAGAGACACAATCCATCGGGCAACTCACACGCTTTTGGCAAGTTTTGAGCGCAGCCTATAATGATGTTCGCCAAGCACCGACGCCTTTAGCTGCCGCTGAAATGGCGTTATTAAAACTTAGCCTAGCAGGGCAAATGCCGCCGCCAGAGTTGGCTGCTGCTATCATTGCGCAAGCGCGTAAGGATCAAGATGCTGGCGGGCCTGGTTTGCCAAGTATCTCGCCTGTTGTGGGCGGAGGCAGTTCGGCGTCAACGTCTGCTGTAATGCCTCAGGCTGTTTCAACGCATGCGGTGTCTGACACATCAACTGGTAGCCCAACAGCTTTGATGGAAGCGCCAAAGCCAATAGCTCCAGCTGCACCTGCGGTTGAGATTGGTAGCTTTGCTGAATTTGTAAATGAATTGCCGAAGTCACAGATCAAGTTGAAATCCGATCTGTCGCGATATGTCCGTCTGGTCAGTTTTAAACGTGGCGCGATTAGCGTGAATATTACCGATCCGCGCCAAAACACGCTCATCGGTAGAATCGTAACAGCCTTGCAAGATATGACAGGCGATTTGTGGATTGTTTCGCCGTCAGATGAAACAGGCGAAGAACCGCTCGCGCAGCAGAGAAAATCAGCTGTTGCGGCGCAAGATGCAGAAGATCGCGCACATCCCGCATTTTCTCATCCCTTGCTGATGAATGCGAAAGAGCTTTATATTCGTGATCGTGCTGAAAACGTCATTCACTCTGAGTTTCCACAAAAAGACACTGACTAGGAATATACCATGAAAGACATAATGGGCCTGATGAAACAGGCGAAGGACATGCAGAAGAAAATGGAAGTGGCTCAGTCTCAAGTGGCTGACCTGACGGCAACGGGTCGCTCTGGTGGTGGTTTAGTCAGCGTCACGCTCGCAGGCGGCGGCAATATGAAGGCGTTGGAAATCGATCCCTCTTTGTTGAACGGCGAAGATAAAGAGGTCGTGGAAGACCTGATTGTTGCAGCTTATCAGGATGCTAAGGTGAAGATGGATCAAGCACAGGCCGAGACTATGAAATCAGCCATGGGTGATATGCAGCTCCCGCCTGGTATGAAGTTACCCTTTTAAGATGAATATATACCGAGACAACAGGTGGACACGTAAATGAGACCTTCTTCAATCGCGCCCTTATTGATGGCCTGTCTTGTCTCTGTTTCCCCTTTCGTTTCGGGGTCCGCATTGGCCGCAGATAAAACCGAAGTTGCGCCCGGCGCTCGGGCCGTTTTTAATTATGGCACCATTCACCATCCTGTCCTTGCAAAAGGCGGCATGATTAGTTCTCAAGACCGTATTGCCTCTCAAGTTGGAGCCGATATTTTGGCGCGAGGCGGTAATGCTGTCGATGCAGCCGTTGCGGTAGGATTTGCGTTGGCCGTGACCCACCCAGCAGCAGGGAACCTTGGCGGCGGCGGGTTTATGGTTGTCCATCTCAAAGACAGAGGTGAAACTCTGACAATTGATTTTCGCGAAATGGCACCTACGTCTGCTGATCGAGATATGTACCTGAACGAGGCAGGTGAAGTTGATAATGCCAAGGCGCAATTTAGTCGCGCGTCTGCGGGTGTGCCTGGAACTGTAATGGGGTTGCTGGAGGCTCTCGAAGCACATGGAACGATGAGTCGCCGCCAAGTCATGGGGCCGGCCATTAAATTAGCGTCAAAAGGATTTACCGCCAGCAGGGCGTTGACTGAAGGTTTGAATTCAGCCCGCAAAAAATTTGCGGCTGATGATAGCTCCATTGATTATTTCGTCGGCATCAAGTCGGGCGAGACGTGGAAACAATCGGACCTCGCCAAGACATTGCGGCGGATCATGCAAGATGGATCGGATGGGTTTTATGCAGGGAAAACGGCGCAACTCATCGCCGATGAAATGACGCAAGGCGGCGGGTTAATTACACTTGAAGACCTCGCGAATTATGAAGTTGTCATACGCGAACCCGTACGCGGAACTTACCATGGATATGAAATCGCGGCGATGTCACCACCTTCGTCTGGTGGAGTCCATGTCGTGCAGATGCTCAATATTCTTGAAGGGTATGACTTGCAGGCGGATGGACATAATTCAGCCGCCTATTTGCACAAATTGATAGAAAGTATGCGCCGTGCTTATGCTGATCGATCGAAATATTTGGGTGATCCTGATTTCGTAGATGTTCCAGTGGAGGCTTTGACAGATAAAGCCTATGCGGACCGTTTACGTGCGAGTATTGATTTAGAAATGGCGTCTTTGTCGTCTGATATTTTGCCGGGTGCACAGCTTGTCCCCGAGCCTGTAAACACGACGCATTATTCAACCATGGACCGTTTCGGCAATGCCGTCTCAGTGACCTATACACTGAATTTTTCGTATGGATCAGGATATTCAGTCGATGGCGCGGGGTTTCTTTTGAACAATGAAATGGATGATTTTTCAGCCAAACCTGGATCTCCGAATGGGTATGGCTTGATTGGTGGCGAGGCGAATAAGATCGAGCCGCGCAAACGTCCACTCTCGTCCATGACGCCTATGATTGTTATGAAAGATGGTGAAGTTGTTTTGGCGACTGGTTCGCCCGGCGGGTCGACAATTATAACATCTGTGATGCAAGTCGCGCTTAATGTGATGGAATGGGAAATGAACCTGTCTGAGGCCACAAGTCGTGGTCGTATTCATCATCAATGGCTGCCTGACCGCCTTGCCTTGGAACCTACCATCAATGAAGATACAGTCCGTATATTACGCGGCATGGGCCACGAAATTTCAAACGGCCCAGATGGATCTACAGCGCGCACAATATTGGGCCGCGTAAACTCAGTTGGGCAAGTTGAAGACGGTTACATTGCAGGAGCTGCCGATCCACGTGGACCGAAATCTGCAGCGATTGGCGTTGATTAACCCGATGTAAATCTCGGGCTAGCGTTGCGGGCGAAACGCCTTATATCCGATTTATGCCGAAGCACTCTGTCAGCCCTGAAATTGATCGCTTGATCAGCCTTTTATCTAAACTTCCGGGTTTGGGACCACGCTCTGCGCGGCGGGCTGCGCTTGCGCTTTTGAAAAAACCCGATGCGTTGATGAAGCCTTTGGCGTTGGCGATGGGTGAAGCCGCTGAACGAATTTCGACCTGTTCAACCTGCGGGAATGTGGACGCGTGTAACCCTTGTAATATTTGTTCTACGCTAACGCGGGACATTACGACAATTTGCGTCGTCCAAGATGTATCTGACCTTTGGGCGATGGAACGAGCTGGGGCTTTCCGTGGACAGTATCATGTTCTGGGGGGTACATTATCCGCACTCGACGGCGTTCGCCCTGAAGACTTAAACATAGCCAATTTAATTCAACGTGCGGGTAGGGGCGGCGTTACTGAAGTTATTCTAGCTATGAATGCGACAGTTGATGGGCAGACGACAGCGCATTACATTACCGACCATCTTGAACATACCGGCGTGAAAGTATCGCGTTTGGCGCATGGTGTTCCTGTTGGCGGCGAGTTGGATTATTTGGATGATGGAACGATCACCGCCGCGATTAAGAGCCGCCGTCCGTTTTAAGCCAGTCGTAATAGCCGCTACATTTCCTCTAAAATGCTTTGGCCTTTTTCGTTGGATCCACAGGTCCACTGCCATGTCTCATGTAGCCGTATTTTACCATTGGCCATGAGCTCTGGCGTTGTTGTGCAATGTCCCGTCATCAACTCACCATCGCGCGTGATATGTTGAAACCGCATATCTAGCACACCTGCGATATCGACACGCCCGATGATCTGGCCAAAGCGAATGTCTCCGCCAGCATAAGTCGCTGTGACTAAATTTTCTTTTTGCTCATATTTGAAGATTGTATCTGCGCTGGCTTGAGATGACCCAGAGGCTTCAACGGGTTTAAAAAGACGTCCACCGTATATATACATTACCTGTCATCCTTTGAGACGAGTTTAAGCGTTGGACTGTCTTCTTCTAATGTCTCAGCTTCAAATTCAACTTTACTGATTTTCTTGGCTCGAACATTGATCTTACGAGCTGAAATTTGAATATCGCTAATGTCTTGATCGGCCTGCCTGAAGTGTTTTTGGA
This sequence comes from uncultured Caulobacterales bacterium, assembly GCA_938009235.1. GTDB lineage: Bacteria > Pseudomonadota > Alphaproteobacteria > Caulobacterales > Maricaulaceae > Litorimonas. The sequence continues at coordinate 105,308 of CALLIK010000010.1, read as the reverse complement.
GCCGTCCTACACGCTCGCCTAGACGTGTAACATCCTCTGCCATGACGCTAACTTCTCGTTTAATTAGGGCCGCATTTTTCTGAATTTCAGCGTCATTCATCACGGCCTGCATAGTGTGTAAGGTCGCCATGAAAGTTGTCGGGGACACGATGACTACGCGTTGAGAAAACCCCTTGTCGATAATCTCGTCAAATGTGGTGTGGATTTCGGCAAAGATCGCATCGGACGGCAGGAACAATAAAGCCAACTCATAGGTCTCGCCTTCGATCAGGTATTTTTTCGAAATGTCACGGACGTGACGAAGTACATCTGCGCGGAAATCACGCTTAGCCCCATCTGCCTCATAACTCCCGTCAGCTTCGACCATGCGCCGCCAGCTCTCGAGCGGGAACTTACTGTCTACGGCCACATCACCATGGCCGTCTGGCATATGGATGAGGGCGTCGACGCGCGTATTATTAGACAATGTATGCTGAAAGGAAAATGCGCGCGCAGGGAGGAAGGCGCGAATTAAATCCTGCATTTGTTTTTCACCGAATGCGCCGCGGGCTTGTTTATTTGACAGGATAGATTGCAGGCCAGAGACTTCGCCTGCCAAGGCTTTGATATTGGATTGAGCTTGATCGATGAGACCTAAGCGCTCATTTAATTTTGAGAGGTTTTCCCCTGTTCGTGTTTGCGCGAGCTCTAAGGATTTGCCCACACGGTCTGTCACGCCCGCAAGCCGTGTATCAAGCACTTCGGCAAAATTGGCATCGCGGCGTTCACTGTCTTCTGCAAATTGAGACAAGCGGCCTTGCAGTCGTGATTGCTCACCGCGCATCTCTGAGAGATGACGTTGTAGCTCGCGGGCTTCTGTTGATTGGCCTGTTCGCATGACTAAGGCCGTCACAAAAATAGCGACCAACATCAATACTATGGCCAATAGGGCTTCCGTTAGCGTGATCGATACGCCTGAAAACTCAACAATAGGTTCCATCTTTGTTCTCCTTGAGCGGGAGATGTGTCACAGTTTTTCTTCTATGTGAAGAGGGGTGACAGAAACTGATTTTAAACCCGTTTCTTTCCGTGTCGAAAGATTTGGCGCGACGTCAGGCGTGATCAAATGAGTGACAAGGCCAATCTTCGCCAATGCGCATAAAACCCACCAACCCGGATCAACCTCATAACGGCGATGACTGAAACGCGCGCTTTCTGGAAATGCGTGGTGATTGTTATGCCAACATTCACCAAAGGTAATAAACCCAAACAAGGCCGCTGGACCCGGCACATTATAACCCTGCACGCCGTGTCCGTTCACGTGGTAATTACGTGGGCCTTGATTATGGGCAAACCATCCGATGAGCCAATGCCCTGTGATGGATATGATCATGCGACCACTTACGCCCCATGCGACCCATCCCCAATCCCCGAAGTAAAGCAGGGCCGCGGCAATTGGAATTTGTTGAAGCCAGACTGTTCGCTGTAGCCAGGCCATAAATGGGTCATGGGTCAACTTTTGTGGATAAATTATGCTTGGTTCCGCCGTCAGAACAAGCTTGGCATGCGTTTGCCAAAGCCAATCGCGCCAAAGGCCGTTGTGTTGAGAAAAGAACGGATGGCAGGTTTCCTGACGCTGCGCCCAATCGCGAAGGTCATGAGCCCGCATCATCGTAAAGGGTCCGCCTAAGCCGACCAAAGTGCCGAGATATGCGCCTAAGCGCGCAAGCCAGAGCGGACACTTAAAGCTATCGTGAATAAGTTTGCGGTGCATACCGATACTGTGCCCACCGCAGAGTATGATTATCGTTAGTACAAGAGACGCGAGGACGGCGTTAAGGCTGAAATCTGAAATGCCGACTGTGAGCCAAATTAGTAGATGTGAAAAATACCAAATGGACTTCGAAGGGTGCCATGAAATCTGCCCGACCTCAGCATTAGAGTCTGGCGTTGGAATTATGCGGTCATGGATTTCACGCATCTACAGAGCCTGTTTCTGCGGGTGTCTTCCCTATGATTTCGCGGAGTAAATAATCTCCACGTTCCCGTAGGTCGTTAATGTTTTCACGGGGCCTGCCGACGTCTTTCGCGAGCCCTACTTTCTCTAGGGCTGCGATGACATACCACGCGGGATCAATTTGTCCGCGCTCTAGGCCAATCTGAGCGCTTTCAGGAAAAGCGTGATGATTACTATGCCAGCATTCCCCATGTGTCAGCCATCCACCTATCCAATTTGGAAGCTTTAAATCCGAGGCTTGAACGCCAGAGCCTTCGACGGCCCATCGGCCAGGTCCTGGGTTGTGACAAATATATGTTACGGTCCAATGCCCGACCGTACTAATTGTGACACGTAGACATATGCCCCAGACGACCAACGGTAAGCCTCCGCTAAGGAAGAGCAGGCACGCAAGTCCTATTTGATGCCATCGCCAATAGGTGTCTAGGTGTTTCAAAAATGGGTCAGTTTGAATGTTAGGTTCAATGGTAATTTTTGGCGGGTTATCGAGGTCAAATCGGTAAAAAAGTTGCCATGTAATATCGCGCCAAAACCCACGTTGATGAGAGAAGTAGTCGTGACATTTTGGTTCACGTTGCGCCCAGTCTCTCGTGTCATGAATTTTTATGATTCCAGAGGGACCACCAATCCCAACCAATGTTCCTAGATATATTAGGCTGTATCGTAGCCAAGGCGGCGTTTCGAAACTGCGGTGGATCATCATGCGGTGCATGCCAACGGAATGTCCCAGAAGAAGGGTGATATATGTTAGCGTTAAGCCGATGAAGGCAGCCGTCCAATTTGTGAAAAACGGAATGAGTATTAGACCGCTCACCATTAAGCCGCCAGTCCAGATGATTTTCGTGGCATCTAGGGTTACGCGTCCATCACAGGCTGATGCGCCTGTAGCGTCTACGCGGTGGACAGGGTCCATCATAATGTAGGGTCAACTTCTGTGGCTGTTTTTCCGATTATTTCGCGTAATAAATAATCTCCACTTTCGCGAATGGCGCGGCGTTGTAGCGGGCCGAAATACCAAGCGGGATCTAATTCACGTCGATAGCGGATGGTGAGGCTGACCTCTGTATTGCCATTGGCTTGCGGGACCATTTCAATCTTGGTGCCGTGTATGGTGAGGTAGTGTGAGAAGTAACTTGTGTCCTGCGTGATTTCTGTTTCGACCAATAATGGCTGCACCGTTTTTATATGCAGATGAGTCTCGCCCTTATGGACATTGGTGAACCCCCAACGGCGATAGGTGAAGAAGGCTTTGTGGGTTTGACCTTGCGCAAAGTCTGGCGCGTCTACGCGATCAGGCAGTGGGAAGAGGGAGAGGAATTTACTTCGTGCTGCATCCAAATGCACGGGCTCCGCAAGATTTGCATGAATTTGCGCAGGTGTCAGATTGACGATGTGTGTGCGGGTGATGACTTCTTCACGCGGAAAGCTCGTCGTGTCTGTTAAACCCTCGACGGATATGATGATGACGGCGAGCGGTACGATGCTAGATCTAAAAACATCGCTTTGCTTGAGGCGATCAGGGTCAGCTCTGTTGGGTGTAAACATGAACGCGATAACGGCAAAGAAGATATAAATCGGCGCAGCCATGAGGACGCAAATAAAGCCCTCAAATAGAAGCGCCGAACTCGCTAACATGACAATGATCGTCGCGAGAAGGTGACGACCAAAACGCCTCATTTTTGTCCAGCCGGTGGGTTGCGGCACAAAAACATAGAGAATCACACCGATCACATAAGGGACGAGGCAATAGAAGAATGAGGTCGTGGCAAAGCGGGAATCGAGCACCAATCGCGTGATCATGGTGACAACGCCGAGAATTAGAAGGTACCGAATCCAGATTGGCTTTGGTCCTTCAGTGAGAAGTTGTTTGAAGGTCATACCTTCTTCCTTTTTATGCGCCGTCCATTCAATGCGAAACGATAGCCATTCCACCCAGATACACCGCCTAAGATAGATGCAATGCTGATTGTCTTAAGCCCTTCTGCGGAGGTGATTGTGTAGGTACCCGCGTAATCAAAAGGTGCGATAAAAACGTATATTGCCGTAAGTGTGAACCCTGTTGTGACTCCAATGATTGGGGCTGTTTTGTGGCTAAGTAGATGTAAATACTGAAAAGAAACCCATAGGGGTAGACTGACGATGCCACTTAAAATGAAGGCGACGGGTAAGGCTGTAAATAAAGAAAAAAAGCTTACTATTATGGCTTCCCAAAGCGTTCTAGTCTCGTGATTGATGAAGCTAATGCAAAAGCCAATCGATGTAATGAACCAGAGTGTGATGGAGGCCGAGCAAAGAGCGTCTATAAACCGAGGTTGATTTTCACGCGTTACGTTTCGATCTTTGGTCATTTTACATCATCCCGAAACCAGACGCGTTGATCTAGTAATGTGCCGAACCATTTGTGTTTGATGCGAAGGGTGAAGACAAACTCTCCGTCGCCCACTTCTTCATGCCCCGCGCGTAAAACATCAGGGCCAAGCCAACGCGGGAGTGTTAGGCGGAGTGTCTTGCGGTTCCTGAACCCAATATCCCAGAATATATCCTTCGCGCGGAAGACGAGTTCTTCGCCTTCGACGAGGGGGAGGAGGCTCATGCCAATACCGCGTCCGATATGTTCTTCTATACCCGTAGCTCCCGTAAAGCGTTTTGCGCTTTGTATGATTTGCGGGAAGGGATGTTGGCTGTCTTGGCGTGCATATTGGCGCATCCAAATTTGCGCGCCATCTGGGGCTTCTGTGACGGTTACAATTGCAGCTGCGCCGGCATTTTGTGTATCGAGAGGTAGTGGCGCGCCAACAAGTTTGAGCGCAGTGTTTAGTATCCGTCCCCAGCGATTAATGCGGTTAAATTCTACGTGTCCGCGATAGATCAATGCGTCCCCTATGGCGACTCGCCGGCCAAAGCGTTCGCGCACTGTAATGGGAAGTTTGCGCCAGTCGGTATCGTTAAACAGGTGACGAAACCGAAGATCTCCTAATGTCTTTGGAGCACGTTCTTGTTTGGGTGTTTGCGTCCAATTTGTGTTTTCGAATTTATAGGCGACCATGATGCCGCTCCCTTATTCTCTACGTCTATCCTCTAGTGTTTTTGACCTTTAATTTTTACGGCCAAGGCTCAGAACTTTCACGACCGCGTCGCCCATGGAGACGAGGCGGGCGAGTGTTGATGAGGGGAGCGATGACATTTTTTCGTACCAGCGATCCATTGTGGCCGTGAATTCATGCATCTCGCGTAGGCGGCGTATTTGCTCTGCGCTGACTTGACTGTCGGTAGCTGCAGCCGCGAGGCAGTCTTCTAAGGTCGCAAGAGCGGGGTCGATTTCGCGGGCTTTGCGGGCGGCTGCAATATGTCGCGCGACTTGCCAGACATCAACTTCTGCGACGAAATGATCACGGCGATCTCCAGGTACAGGATAACGCTTTACGAGTTTGAGTCCGAGCAACTCTTTTAGGCTATTGCTAACATTGCTCCGCGCGACGCCCAATTGCGTTTGGATGTCTTCCGCGTTGAGAGGCTGTTCGCTTAGATAAAGTAAAGCATGGATTTGAGCCACGGTGCGGTTGACGCCCCACGTTCCGCCCAAATCGCCCCAATGCAAAACGAACCGTTCAACGGCTTTGGGTAGTTTTATTTTATCTGTAATTTCTGTCATAACAGAAATATGTGTAATGTAAGTAAAGATGTCAAGTACGAGATAGTTTTCCTTTACGAAGCCCTTCGAGATAAAATCCTTTCTTAACGATGATGTTTAGGTCAGTTTTTAGAGATATTGAGTATTAAAGCGGTGTGAGACTACGGGATAATATACGCAAAGGTACGTGGGCGTTCCTTTTAGCGGGCTGTATTTCAGCCCCAGCTCTGTCGGCGGTAGTCGACAGGCCCTATTTTCGTGCGTCTTCTGTTGTCATCGTTTTCGGAGCGTCTGATTTCTCGGAAAATGGCGGGACAGCCCCAGTTGTCTATGATTTTCATCTCTTGGATGATGCGACCTCGGGACAGGCCTCGCCTGATTTGATCGCAGCAGATGGTCGGCCGATCAACTATAATTCTGGACTTTATAATCCTATCTCGAGCGGCGAGGGTTCGGGTTGGGAAATGCAAATTAATAACCCGACCTCTGGGGGGGCTTTTCAGTCAGCAGGCCCGCACCAAACTTTAGATGAAAATGATAGTTATACGGCCTTTGGTTTAGACGACAGCACCGATATTGACCTTCTAGGCAGTGGGTCTCGAGCCTCGCGTTTTTATGTGGCGTCTAATGTTCCCTTCGATGTTTTTGGTGAAGCCATTAATTTGTCCGCGACGGGTGATTTTAGTACGATGGATTATAGTAATATTCGGTTTCGTTTTCGGTACACTGTTTCAGGCGGTACTGGCGTGAACCGCTGGGGGGATGAAGCTCAAGACCCAGCCCCGAGTGGTAATGGCATCACCTATGGTGAGTTTGGCAACTCCCTTTATACGTTAGATGGTTTAACTGGATCACCTACTCAGGTTTTTCAGGGTGAGCAAAGAACGGCAAGTGATCCAGGGTCTATTATGGAACAAGCGATAGGGTTTCAGGCTCGTTATGATCTCACAGGATCGACGATCTCTGGGAGTAATTATGATTTTTCACAAGGTATAGGGTCGCTTGCTGCCGATGTAGTCTATACGATCTACACACCCTGATTTGACCTGCACCAAAGGTGTAGTGTTGATCAAAGTCATGCAGCGTCGATTTTCCATCATTTATATTTGGGTCATGACTTTGAGCCTTAGGCTACCTATATAAGAGGTGTAAATCGTAAGATAAGAGTGATGGCTATGACGACCAAACGTACGCCTCGTGCCGGAGGGTTCACACCGTCCAAGACGTCTGTAAGCGCTGCCAAACGCGATGCGGTTTGGTTAAGTGATATTGCATCACATCGCGATGAGCAGGCTCTATCCGACCTTTTTGAAATATATGGGCCCAAGCTAAAAGGCTGGTTGATGGCCCGAGGTGTGGGCAATGGGACCGCTGAAGACCTTGTTCAAGATGTGATGATTAAAGTCTGGACGGGGGCCCATATGTTTGATCCCGCGAAGGCGAGTTTTGCGACATGGGTTTACCGCATGACGCGCAATAAATGGATTGATCATCAGCGAAAACATGGCCGTATGGATGTCCGTGATCCTGAGTTGATGAAAATTATTGCGGATGATGAAGTGCCGTCTGCAGAAGAAAACTTCATGTCGCAACAGAGCGCAGATATTCTTCGTGACGAAATTGCAAAGCTGACGGAGGCGCAACAAATGGCGATCCGAATGGCGTTCCTTGAATTTAAAACTCATAAAGAAATAAGTGCAGAAACGGGTTTACCGCTTGGAACGGTTAAGACGCGTATTCGGTCAGCTATTAATGCGTTGAAATCAAATATGGCGCGCCAGCAGGAACGTTTACTGTGAACGCGCAATTCCATACAGTTGAACCATATGAGTCTTTGGTTTTACCCGATTGGGATGAGGCCATCACAGATTACGCTGCGGGTAATCTGTCACCGGCTAAACATGCCATCATAGCTTGTTTGGTTGAATTGAATCCCAAAGCGGCCAAAAAATCGGCGTTTGAAACAGATGTAGCGGCGACTCTGATGGCGGCGACTCAAGAGGTTCCTCTGTCTTTGTTCTTCATTGAAGAAACACTAGCTAAATTGCCTTATTGCGCTTCTATATTGAAGGCGGCCAACGATTGTTCGAAGCCTGGGCCTACACCCAAACCTTTACGGGATTTGATGGATGGGCAGGGTTTACGAGATATTGTTTGGAAATCTTTTATTCCAGGTGTAGCAATCCATAATGTGCTCGGGGATCGCCGAACACGGTTTGGAGAGCGTTTATATTTACTCCGGATCAAAGGGGGTATGCCAATGCCTGAGCATTCCCACATCGGGGAAGAGTGGGCCCTAATATTAAAGGGCGGGTATATGTCTGAAGGGCAGCATTATGCTCGAGGTGACCTTCATTTTGCAGATGCTACCATGGTTCATTCTCCGAAGATCGATATAGGAGAAGACTGTATTTGTCTTGTGATGACAGAAGGCCCGCTAAAAATGAAAAACTGGCTGACCAAAATTATTCAAAAGCTAGTTGGAATTTAGAGCCTTAAAAACTGTCTTGATCAAAGCTCAAATAAAAACCGCCGCCCTTGGGACGACGGTTTTTTAGTATTCAGGTGCAGGTCTAAAAGGTTTTAGAGGGCTGACTTTACAGTACGAAAGCTGACCATACGTTTTTCACTTTCATTCCAAAGTGCGAGTTTAACGCATTTGAGGCTTTGTATAAATGTGAGGCGACCTACCGATTTTAGCTCTGGATGCGCTTTCAAAATACGAGGCAGTTGATAAAATGGGATGCGCGCTGAGAGGTGATGAACATGGTGTACACCGATGTTGCCCGTGACCCACATAAGCCATTTTGGAAGATCATAATATGAGCTTCCAGCTAAAGCCGCGTTTTCACGATTCCATTCGCCTGTTCTTGACCAATGTGTTTCATCGAATTGATGTTGAACATAAAACATCCAAACGCCGATTGAAGACGCAACCAAGACGGTTGGTATTTGGATCAGGATGAAGACTTTCCAACCCACAGCCCAAATCATGAGGCAATATACAACAGCCACAGCAAGATTGGTGAGCAACGCGCTAGCCCAAGGTTTCACACCATTCTTCATTGCACCAAGCGGTACGCGATTGGCAATGAAGAAGACATAGGCGGGGCCCACACCAAACATGACGACGGGATGACGGTACATGCGATATTTAAGGCGCTCCCACTTGGAGGCGGCTTTATATTCTTCAACAGTCATAGTTATGATATCATCACCAATACCGCGACGGTCCAAATTTCCAGAGCCCGCATGATGAAGCGCATGGCCACGTTTCCAGTGGTCATATGGCGTGAGGGTAAGAATACTGATGAAACGGCCAACCCAGTCATTCACCTTACGGCGGCTGAACATCGATTGATGTCCGCAATCATGCTGGATAATGAAGAGGCGTACGAGCAGGCCACCTGCAGGGATAAAGCCAACGACAGCCCAATAATGCCCCGCTTGAACAAGGCCCCAAATTCCAGCCCAGAGTGCAAAAAATGGAACGAGTGTTATGAGAAGTTCAAAAACCGCTCGGCCATCTTCGGCCGTTCGGTAGGGTGCAAGGCGTTGGAACCAAGTTCTAGCATTAGACGTCATGTGAATCCTGAGACAGTATTAATCATATATCTGAAACTTGTGGTGATTTGGATTAAAGAGACATGAATAGACGTGAAATAACTCGTTTCAAATGAACTTCTCTACACAGAACGATGTACCTTTTGCCTTTAAGCCTTGTTCTCTCAGCAATAAAGCCAGCAGGTCAAAAGTGAGCCGTGCTTACACGGCTCAAATAGCTCTTTATCTAGCCAAATGCGTCGTAATGATGTGTCACGGCGATTGTGATTTGGCGTGTGATGTCTTTGGCGCGATCCAAAGGTTTGATCACATGATCTGCGATATGCGCAAATCCGCCAGAAGCAATAGGTTCTCCCGTTTTCTCAGACAGGTTTTTAGTCCATTCCATAGGTGCTGTCTTGGCGGGATAGCGCTCTTCGAGGTCCGTAATGATGTCGTTGATCTGGAAGGTCTGCATGCGTTGCAATGCAGAGAGACGCGACGTCGACTCATCTGAAATCACAGGTAGTTCTGTCATCGTGATCATCATCTTCATGATCATCGCGAGCCGAAGTGAATGCAGGATCATCAAAGTGTCATTCGGCGTGAAATCAGCGTCGGTATCACAGCGCGCGAGATGTCGTAGGCTGTCATATTGATCAAGACGTAGACGATTGGCTAAGTCCATGATTTGCGAGCGCCAGGATGATTTTTCGAGCGTCTCGGCCACTATGAGTGAGCGATTGGCAAGCAAAGGCTCTGCACCTGACAAAGCACGGCTGATCCAGAATCCTGGATCAAACAAACGGCCATAACCCGTCAGGATAGAGAGATTCGTTCGACCCATTGTCGTGATAACAAGATCAAAGATAGATTTTGCGCGCGCCGACGTGTTGTACAACGCTTCGAACTTTTCCGGGTCAATGCCAGCTGCGCGGCCAACACCGTAAAAGATATTCGCAGGGACGCCGAATTGCTGAAGGATCGCATTATGCGGGATAGCCCGCAGCAGGCGGGGGTCGAACATGTCTGCACCCGACCCTGGCTTGGCACGTTTAGCTGCGCGGCTGCCTGTTGGGATCAACATATTCTGGCCTAGGCCACCCAGAAGTCCGACGTAATTTGGGTCTGAATATAGCGCGTCTTGTTCGGACCCAATCGTGCGGTAAACGTCCCAAGAGAAGTCTTTTTCCGTATAGAAAGGGTCGTCGCCTGCTTTGGAGCGTTCGTCATGACGTCCGCCGATAAGTGAAAAGACAGTTGCATCGGCGAGCTCTGGCGTTTGGAACCAAAGATAGCCGTCACCGCCTTGAAAGCTGGTTTCATGACAGAGGTGAATGCCACGGCGTTCGAACTGTAAAATGGCCCAAGGGCTCATGGCGTAATCAAGACGTTCTGAGAGTGACCCAGGATGTCCGCCACGACCTAGACCTTCGCCGTGCGTATTAAAGACGAGGGCTGTTACGTCCTTGACATCATGGTGTTCCATTTCGCGTGCGAAGTGAGACTGTAGGCGTTCAATGGCTAGGGTCGCTGGAATTTGCCCCATGAAACGACCTGCATCGGAAAATCCAGTTTGAATTGCGAAGACGCCGCGCGATTGGATGTACTCGCGGTAAACAGGGTTTTCCAACATTTTAGAAATAATGCGGCCGCCATTGTTCAGTGCGTCAGCCGTTTCAAATAATGGAGAAATGTCGAGCATATCTGCAACGCCGTAACGGCGGGCGAGATAGAGAACGGAGAGTGGCACAAGCGCGTCTTCTGTTTCGGCAATCAAGAGGCGGATCGGCACAGAGGCGTCGATGTATTTTTGAATTTGCGCGATCAAGATCATCTTCTCATGCGCGGTGGATTTCTCTAGCGCGAGGGAGGCGAAATTGACGGGCTGTGCTTTGACTGATTTAGTCAGCTTTGTCGCACGTTTCAGAACTGTACGTGTGTCCGATCCATTGTCGGAGAGCCCGAAAATACCTTTGACGCCAGCCATGACGTGACGTGCATTAAGACGGAAATGAATACGAGCGGTTCCAAGGCCAAACGCTTTCATCTTAGCGCGGAGGCAGATGAGCTCACGTTGTGTCTTGGCATCTGATGCACCAGAAATGGCCGCGTCAAGTTCAGGTTTTAGAACGACCAAATCTGTAAAGCGGCGCGGGGACTGGCGCGTCAGATTGTTTGCTGCAGCCACTAAATTGTCATGATCATCGAGGTCTGTTTCGAAAAGCTCAAGGTCGCGTTCAGCAGAGGCAAGGCCGTCTTTGATGCGGTCTGACAGAGCGTCGATAGCGTCTTCAGATTTAGAGTCGAAACCGCCTTTGCTGGCGATCCGGGCCGCTTCCTTGGCGTAGCGCGCAAGTTGGTCGCGTTTCTCTGTGAGGCGCAAACGTAAGGCATCGCCCCATGAAATATCTGTCCGTCCATCAATGTCGTAGCCGACCCAGCTATAGGCATCTACGAGATGTGGTGTGAGGCTCATCCATTGATCAGGGAAATGTTTGGCTGCAACGTCCAAAACGACAGCGTTGAGCTTATCCATAGCCCCTTGGATGCGAGCCAATGTATCTTGCGTGTCCTCATGCTCTTCGATCAAAGTTGGAGCACGTTTCGGCAAGTAAGGATGTGTTTTCAACGTGTCGACTAGTCCGTCGATGGCGTCTGGTTTGGTTGATGCAATTTTTCCAAGCGTGTCTCTAATGTCGCGAGATAGAGAGAATGTTGGATGCGCCGTTAGGACAATGCCTTGACCCGGTGTTTCGGCCCAAGTTTTGAACGCGTCAAAACCTGCCGATGCGCGCTCTTCGGCGACGGCCTTGATGCGGTTTCTCAGGGACGTAAATTTGTCTGCGCCAGAGCGTTTGCGTAGGCGTTGTGCGCGTTCAACTGCGCCTTGATCTGACAAGGTTTTAACAAGGGCTTCGATGTCGCGGAACGCAATTTCACGTTCCTCGACAGCTTTAGATATGTCGTAAGCGAGCAGTTTGACCGGATTCGCTTGCGGGTCAGATGCGACGGCCTTTTTGTGGCCCTCTAGCAAAGTGTTGAGTTTGTCGTGCAGCTCTTGCGTTGTCATCCGTTTGATGGGACCGGCCTCCAGTTAAAAATTAGCTTTAAAGAAATTTCGCCATAGCCGCGGCTGTATCAAGCATACGGTTGGAGAAGCCCCATTCGTTATCATACCAAGACAGCACGCGCACCATGTTTTCACCCATGACAACAGTTTCTTCTAGGACAACTGAAGAGGAGTGTGGGTCATGGTTGAAGTCGATCGAAACAGTCTTGTCTGTGACGATTTGTAAGACGCCTTTTAGCGGGCCTTCTGCTGCGGCTTTGAATGCAGCGTTGATTGTGTCAGCATTTGCGGTTTTGGTGGAATTGATAACCAAGTCGACAACGGACACATTCGGCGTTGGCACGCGGATGGCTTTACCGTCTAACTTGCCAGCAAGTTCAGGCATCACATGTGCAATGGCTCTGGCTGCGCCTGTTGACGTTGGGATCATCGACAAAGCGGCGGCGCGCCCGCGGTTGAAGTCTTTACGGTGAACGGCGTCCAAAGTTGGCTGATCACCTGTATAGGCATGAATGGTTGTCATGAAGCCTTTTTCAATGCCGACAACATCGTGCAGAACTTTTGCGAGAGGCGCGAGGGCATTCGTTGTGCAAGACGCATTTGAGACGATCACGTCTTCTGCCGTTAATGTGCCATCATTCACGCCGTAAACAATCGTTTTGTCTGCATTAGCGCCGGGGGCAGAAATTAAGACACGTTTTGCGCCTGCTGCGATATGTTTTGCGGCGGCGTCGCGAGATGTGAAGATACCCGTACATTCGAGGACGATATCGACTTTATTGTCAGCCCAGTTCTGATCTTCCAAATTACGGATGGCTGTGACTTCGATGTCGTTGCCGCCCAAGTTTAGGCTGTTCTCGGTAAAGCTGATTTTGCCGGGGAAGCGACCATGAACAGAATCATACTTGAGGAGATGCGCAAGGTTTTCAGTCGATGATAGGTCGTTGATCGCCACGACTTCTAGGTCTGTGCGGTTTTGTTCGAGAAGGGCACGCAAGACATTACGACCGATGCGGCCAAATCCATTGATAGCAAGTCGTGTTGTCATGGCGTGTAGTCCTATTTTTCAATCGAGTCAGAGGGATGAATTGCGGCTATGACTGCGAGGATGCCGCTGTTGTGTTGTGGCTGCAATAGGCGGCTGACGTTTAATTTTCCAGAGAAAAAGGTATGAAAACGAACAATTTGTATAACTTTCTTTCGAAAACGAATATTTTCGCACTTAAAGTCACCTGCTGCGTAAACAGGACATGAAACAGTCGGATGATAGCTCAATAATATCTAGTTTAGCCGTAAAACTCATCATGCGGGCACGTTACAATGATCGCAAGGCCGTTCTGGAGCAAGTTAGGATGCTCTCTCCTGGGCTGGATCCTCACGATCAAAATATGTCTGAACTCAGAGGAGGTATGAGCGCCGCGCGGACGCGGTTGGCGGCTTTGGATGCGTCTGGCTATGGCGCGACACGGAATTATTTAGACGGGGCCGTGACACAACTTTCGCCCTTCATTCGTCACGGGTTGATTCAACTATCGGATGTTCGGGATAAGGCGTTGGCCGATACGCCCCCTCAGCGGGCCGAGAAATTTATTCAGCAATTGGCATGGCGCGACTATTGGCAACGGCTTTACCGTGATGCGCCCGAAGATATTTGGAATGATGTTGAGTCTTATAAAACAGGTTTCGTAGCCGCTGATTATGCGGACGCATTGCCCGAAGATATTGCATTGGGCGAAACGGGCGTGGCCTGCATAGATCAATTTATTGGGACGCTTTTGACAACAGGTTATTTGCACAATCATGCGCGGCTCTATTTGGCGGCTTATGTCTGTCATTGGCGTCGTGTGAAATGGCAGGCTGGGGCACGATGGTTTTTGCAGCATTTATTGGACGGTGATCCCGCGTCCAATAATCTATCTTGGCAATGGGTGGCGAGTACGTTTTCTCACAAGCCGTATTTCTTCAATCTTGAAAACATAGAGAAATACTCGGGACAGAGTATCGACACAGCGTTTAAACGTAACAAACCCCTCGCGGGTAGCTATGATGATATTTATACGCGGCTGTTCCCAAATTTGGAGCCGCGCTGATGAGGCTGATTTGGATACACGAAGACGCCATGACATTGGATCATCCTGTTGTCGTGGCCGCAGGAGATGAAGCAAAGCCTATCTTTATTTGGGATACGGTCCGTCATGACCATCTTGGTTATTCGCTAAAGCGGCGGATGTTCATTTATGAATCTGTGTTGGATTTGGATATTCCAATCTATGCAGGCGATACATATGCGAGCCTTATGGAGTTATCTGCGGGGCAGCCAATATATGCTGCGGACACACCTGATCCCTATGTTCAAGACATGCTGCGCCGCCTAAGGGAGACACAAGAGGTTTTCGTGATCGACGCCCCTGCCTTTGTAGATATTCCAGAGGGGACAGATACGAAGCGGTTCTTTCGGTTCTGGAACCAAGCCAAGGCCTCTGCGATGATGACGACTGAAGACATACAGGCGAATAAGACGCCATCGAAAGATAAGTGAACGGTATGAATGTAGCGATTATTGGTGCGGGTATTTCTGGCTTATCAGCGGCCCGTGAACTGCGGTCAAAAGATGTGAACGTCAAAATATTTGATAAATCCCGAGGCGTTGGGGGGCGTATGTCGACGCGCTATGCCAGTAATGGGGATGCAAACCATTGGGAGTTTGACCACGGAGCGCAATTTTTCACTGTCCAAGACCCTGCGTTTAAGGCTGAAATTGATCAAGCCGTAAAAGACGGTGTTGTGGCTCCATGGGATGCGCGCGCGGTCTATCTGAAATCGGGCGAGATTTACGCAGATAATGGCCGCGATAGGTTTGTGGGCACGCCGCGTATGAACAGCTTGCCTAAATATTGGGCGAGAGATTTAAATATCGAATTGGGTCGCCGTATTCAGCGTGTTGTTAAGGGCCAGGGCAATAAAGACGAAAGTTGGACGCTTGAGTTCGAAGATGGCTCAATTGAAGCAGGATTTGACGCAATTATTTCAACCGTACCGCCTGCGCAGGCCGAACTTATCTTACCAAAAGGCTTTGCTAAGATGCCGTCCGTCAAGGCCGCCGAGATGCATGTGTGTTTCTGCCTTATGGTTGGGTTGTCTGCGCCGTTGAATACAGATTGGGATACGTTGCGGGTGAATGATCTGCCGATTAACTGGATAGCTGTGAACAGCGCAAAACCGGGTCGGAAGCGTGATGTTGGAACCCTTGTGATTCACTCCGCGCCAGAGTGGTCAGACGAGCATTCAGAAGCAGATCGGGACTGGGTTCAAAGACAAATGCTGCAATCCGCGTCCGCTCTAGTTGGTATGCCATTAGACCAAGCTCCGCATATTGCCCTACATCGCTGGCTTTATTCATCCAGTAAGGCTTCGCCAGATGTCCCTTGTTTGAGGGGCGATAAAATTATGGTCGCTGGGGATTGGTGTTTAGGCGGACGCGTGCAGGGCGCGTGGCTCTCGGGGCGTGCGGCTGCGAGAGCTTTGCTGTAAACGCGGGAGTTTAATAAGAGACCGCAAATTTCATTAAGTCTAATGGGTAGACGATAAGGCGTGGCCTACCTATATGCGCATCTATGACCAAAGCTGAAATCTATACCCAAACCGCCAAAGAGATCGCTGCCGTATTGGAGGGCGAGACGAATAATGTCGCCCGCATGGCCACTGTGTCCTGTTTGCTGTCTGAGGCTTTCGAGAGTTATTTCTGGACGGGGTTCTATGTTGTCGACCCGTTGAAATCCGAAGAACTCGTGGTTGGACCCTATCAAGGGACATTAGGATGTTTGCGGATACCCTTTACGCGCGGCGTTTGCGGCGCGGCGGCCAAAACGGGTGAGACACAAATCGTCGAAGATGTGCATGCCTTTGCGGGCCACATCGCCTGTGATGTCAGAAGCCAGAGCGAGATTGTTGTGCCTGTTTACACGCCAGACGGAACACTCTTCGCCGTGTTTGATGTAGACTCAACTGAAGTTGGTAGCTTTGATAGCGTGGATCAAGACGGCCTCGAAGCCATCCTGAAGAATGTAATTGTTTAAGAACTAGGCTCAGGCGACGTTTGAGCAATAATGCTTCTGATTTTATTGATGGCGAGTATGTCTTCTTCAGGAGAGCGCCAAGTTTGAAACTTTAGTATGAGTGTACCCAACTGCGCGAGGATTAAACCTTTCTCCGCTTCCGAGAGGCTTTGTAACCACGGCGTAACAATCCTATTCGTTACATCATCGAGAATAAACATATGTTCAAAACTTGATGATATGTTTTCTTCATAGCGATCGCTCTGTTCTAAGAAAAACTGAATGATGAGAGGGCAAATTACGCCCCAACCGCTTGAGGTTAGGCAATATAAAATTTCTTCATATTCATACATGTTCTCAGTCGTAACTTTTGAGAACGGAAAAATTCTCTCCAAGCATTTAAAAGGCTCATCATCACCGCCTTTTGAATAATACTGTGGCCGCAACACATCTTCAAACTTTAAGCTTGTGTGTTTCATAACTCAGACAAGGTCTTCGATCTTATCACCATTGAGGTTACCGCCGAGGGGTTGGGCTTTTCGGCCTTGTTTCAAACGCCGCATGATTGTCGCGAAGACGGCTTCAATACTCTCGTCTGATTCAATGTCGTCGTGAACGCTTTCAGGTGCAAAGCCAGCTTTGATGATATCGCCGAAGACTGTGACCAAGCCGTTCCAGAACTCCGTATCCGAGAGGAAGACAATCGGTTTGTCGTGCAAATTCATGCGTTGCCAACTCATGACTTCGATGACTTCTTCTAGCGTTCCCATACCGCCGGGTAGAACGACAAAGGCATCAGCTAAGTCGAACATCCGTAGTTTGCGAGCATGCATATCATCCACATATTCATGTTCGATACCCGGAATTGTGCGTTCAATTTCATTGAGGAAGTGCGGGATGATGCCAATGACCTTCGCGCCGCCATCACGTGCCGCCCTCGCAGTCGCGCCCATCAGGCCTAGCCCGCCGCCGCCATAGATAAGGCCATGGCCTCGGGCTGCAATCTCTTGTCCCAATTCGGTTGCCAGCTTCATATGTGCGGGATCTACGCCTGGGGATGATCCGCAGAATACACAGATGTTCAATGATTTGTCGTCTGTCATTTTGGCCAGTTTCGGTTAAGTGTATTTGCCTAACACTTAGGAGCTGTAGTCCGCTTTGGGAACCTCGTCTAAAAATTTAACGCAGAAATATACCCGACCTAGGGTTATTTGGAGTGTCATTGCGGCGCTTATATTGGTCATTGCTTTATTTGGTATCATCCAATTTTCTGACAAGCCAGAGAGTCCTACGCGGCCTGTTGCGATTGACCCAATTTCCGCAACTGGATCTATGATCGGGGTGAAGCCTGCGAGTTTTCGTCAAATCAGCGAGTTTCGTGAGGGAAACGCCTCTCGCTTAAAATTGTCTGGCGAAGCCGAGGCTGGCGCAGTCATTGTTTTAACCAACCGAGGTGAACGTTTACGTCAAACACTTGTAAATGAGTTGGGGCAGTGGGGCGTAACATTAGATGTTGAAGACGAACCTATGGTTCTCGAGGCCCAACTTTATAGAGGTGAGAACATACCCAGTATTCGCTCAGAGGAAACGGTCTTCCGTTTACCTGTCCCAGAGAGTGAAGATATTGCGACAGCAAATTATACAACGCCCGCATTGATAATGGTGACCGCGCCCGGCAGTCCGTCGCGGGTTATACAATCCCCATTTGGCGGCGCACCAACATCTGGGCCGCTTAGCCTCTCCGTCATTGATTATGATTTTACAGGCGGCGTTATTATCACGGGGACGTCGTCAGTTCCTGGGCGCGTCCGAATATATGCCCAAGAGTCTGTGATTGGAGAAACGGGTATTGGGGTTGGAGGTCGTTGGAACTATATCGCGGGTCGTATGTTACGACGCGGCGAACTAGAAATTCGAGCGGAATTGATCCCAGCAGCAGGCGCGTTGAATGCTCCAACTGAGCCAGCCTCAATTTCGGTCCCGTTTAATTTTCTGCGCCCACTTAGTGAGAATGAAACAGATGGAAGCGGTGCATTGTCTGTCAATTTTGAGCCTTTGCAATGGCAAGTCCGCCGCACATTAATTGGCGGTGGCGGTCAATCGACAGTGATCTTCTCGCCTGATGCGGCAAAGTAATAGGCCAAGTAAATTAAACTGTCTCAACGGATTCAGGCTTAACTTCACGGACGGGTTTGGCCTTACTGTGCGCATTGCGTTTCGTCTTCCATCGTTTGTAACGCTCCAATAAGACAGTTGGCATCGCCAACATCACGGGCGTAACTATCAAAGTCAGAATTGTTGCAAAGCCAAGTCCGCAAGCAATGACGTAGGAAATTGGCGCCCAGATTTCTGATGTACTAGAGCCTTTCAAAGAGAACTCCCCTGAGAAAATATTAGCCTGCCACCCTAAAATCAGCGGCATAAGGCCGATGATTGTGGTGAGGGTTGTGAGGAACACTGGCCGCAAGCGTTGCGCCGCAGTTCTAACGGCAGCGTCAGCGGCACCAAAACCATGTTCACGTAATCGCTGATAGGCATCGATTAAAACGATATTATTATTCACGACAATTCCGGCGAGCGCGATCACTCCAGTCAATGACAGGATCATTGACACGAAAGGATAAAAGGCAAGCCCTAGAAGGACACCGAACAGGCTCATAACGACAGCCAATAGGGTCAGGAAAACATGATAAAAACTGTTGAATTGCAATAGTAATATCACACTCATCATAAAGATAATGGCAATTCCTGCGCCCTTGAAAAAACGTAAGGCAGCCTCATTTTCTTCTTGTTGACCTAAGAACTTTGTTTGCACAGATGCCGATAGGTCAGCTTCATTTTCTAGCCAGTCATTTAACTCTGCCACGAGGACTTGGGTCGCAAAACCTTCGTCCGTGTTCGCTTGAACAATGTAATATGGAGACATATCGCGGCGTTCAATTTTATCTTGCCGCGGTCGTGCGACTCGAGTTGTTACTGCCGATAAAGGAAGGGCACCTTGAGGTGTTTGAATTCTCAACCTGTCCAGCTCCGCAAGTGTACGAATTTCGGATGGGTATCTGATGCGGATGTCAATTTCTTCATCTGCATCGGCAGGTCTGTATTGTCCTACAAGCGCGCCTTCGGTGGCGAAAGACAGGGCGGCTCCGATACGCCCAATGTCTAGTCCTAATCGCCCTGCCTCAGCGCGATCGACTTCAAATTCCCATTCCACACCGGGCAGAGGAGTTGTGTCTTCTATTTCGACGATGCCGTCCATAGACGCGAATTTAGCCTTCACCAATTGAGTTGCAGCGCGCAAGTCTCCTGGGTTTTGACTGCTAATTTGGATGCCGATATCCTTCCCGACAGGCGGACCTTGATCAATGGCAATCACTTCCGTGAAGATGCCAGGAATGCCAACTATTGCACCCTCTAGGTCACTCACGATGGCTTGCGTTCTTCGGCGTTGGCTGAACGGAAGAAGTTCGGTGTAAATTTTTACAACGGTATCTGATGGAACATTTGCGAGGCCACTGATGGTTCCGCTGCCTGATGCGCCGTCTCCTATGACGGTGTAGACGGATTCAATTCCAGACACATCCTTGATACGGTTTTCAATATCTTCCGCTAGGGATAGATACTGTTCGGGTGTCGAATTGCCTCGTGATCGTGCCAAAATATAGACTTGTTCGGTCGGTGATTCCGTGAAGAACTCGACGGGTTTTGGTGGCGGTCCGCTCATTTGCGCGCCGAATATTTTAACAATCACGACCGCTAGAACCACCATTCCAGCCATGACCAATATTGGGAAGTGGATGATTTTCTGGATGAGGCGAACATAGAGGCCGATAAAGCCTGTGGCGCTTGAAGGGTCTCCGTCAGCCGCTGATAATGACGCGACATTGGTGTTGACCGATTTCTTCGGCTTAAACCCAATTTTTGCTCCCAATGTCGGCAAAAAGATTAGAGCCATAAGCGTGGACGCAGACAGCACATAGATCATTGTACGCGGGAAATAACTCATGAATTTACCGATTGTAGATTCCCAAAATAGGAGGGGAATGAACGCGGCAAGTGTGGTAGCTGTTGAACTCATGATCGGCCAGAACATGCGTTCACCTGCCATCTTAAAGGCTTCGATACGCTCGACGCCTTCTTCCATTTTTCGGTCAGCGAATTCGACGATAACAATGGCGCTGTCGACCAAAACGCCCACAGACAAAATAAGGCCAAACAGGATCATCATATTGATGGTTTCGCCCACGATTAAGAACCCGAAAAACGCAATTAGAAAACTGGCAGGAATCGCCCACCCAACAAATAACGCAGAGCGCCACCCAAGGGCTGCGATACAGACAATGAAAACTAGGACGACGGCATTGATAATAGAGGCCGATAATTCGGACATCATATCAATAATATTTTGTGAGCGGGATTGGCTGTAGGTTACATTTATGGTTTGTGGCCACTCAGCTTTCGCAGTTTCTTGGTCCACGAGTTGCTGAACTAATTCAGTCGCATCAACAATGTTCACGCCCTGACGCTTACTAATTTCCAAACTCAGGCTGGGTTGGCTATTAAATCGAGCGAGTGTTGTCCTGTTTTTATATCCACGGCGAACCTCGGCGATATCGCTTAGTTTAACAATTGCGCCCTCTTGTCCGCGGCGCACGACTAGGTTTCCCATGTCCGAAGGAGACTCGATCAATCCAGGTAATTTGATATTAAAACGGCCATTTTCTGTTTCTAATGCGCCTGCAGGGACCAACGCATTGTTTTGGGCTATAGCAGACGCAATTTCGCCAAATGTAATGCCAAGGCTTTCCGTTTTCGCGGGGTCTATGATGGCTTCCATAACTTCTGTCTGTTCTCCGTTGATCTTGGCTTCAAGTACAAGCGGGATAGATTCAATTTGGCGCTGCAGCGTTTTGGCGCGTCTCTGTAGCTCTGCTTCTGGCGCAGAGCCCCAAAGGTTGACGGTCAAAATAGGAAGGGCTGAAAAACTCACCTCTTCAACAATAGGTTGGCGGGCCTCCGCTGGGAATTCCACGCGGGCACGATCCACTTTCTCAAGCACATCCGCCATTATCACATCTTCATCGAGGCCCAATTCAAATTCCAACGCCACGAAAGCGACATTGGTCCCCGCAACGCCCCGCATCTCTTTTAAACCTTCAAGCGCTTTGAGTTCGGTTTCTAAGGGGCGGACCAAAAGACGTTCAGCGTCTTCTGGCGAGACGCCCGGTAAGACAACTTGAATTGTGATAAATGGCACTGGAACATCGGGTTCCGCTTCCATTGGTAAGCTTTTGACCGCCAGTAGACCACCGATCACGCAGACCATCATAATCCCTAGCGTCGTCCGCCAGTTGCGAATTGAAAAGCCAACAATTCCAGCAAGGCCAGAGGCGGACGGGGACATCTCTTTGGTGCTCATTGCCGGGGCCCGCTTACTTAGTGCCGTTATCGGTGGATAAATCTGGAGAGCTGTAATTTTCTTCCGGATCAACTTCCATTCCAATAGACACAAAGTCCTGCCCCTCAATGATGATACGCGTCTCATCGGGTAGGCCTGTGACCCACATACCCGCAGCATCTTCGTCAATTGTTGTGATGTCTGCAAAGCGGACAATGTTTTGATTATCGAGATAGCGAATGCCGATATTGCCTGAATCGGCTATGGTTAGAATGCGTCCCGGTATGCGCTGCGCCGATGTCACACCTGACGAGATGCGCACTGTGGCTGTGACGCCAGCTTTCAGCGCAAAGTCAGAATTAGGCACGTGAATTTCGGCGCGGAATGTCCGTGTGGCAGGATCAGCTTTGGCTTCAATAAATACGAGCTTGCCAGTCAATGTTTGACCTGTTGCCAAATCTACACTCGCTTGATTCCCGCGTGAAACATTTCCGATTTGTTTTTCAGTCAACTGCACAGTCACCTTTAATGGCGACAGATCCACCAAGAGACCGCAAGGCATACCGGGGGAGAGATAATCACCGACTTGCGCAGACTGCCGTTCCCAGATGCCATCAAAAGGCGCACGAATATTAATATTATCGGCTTCGATTTCAGCTTGCGTTAGGGCTGCCTTTGCGCCGTCCAATTGCGCTTCAAAGGCTGTGACGCGAGTTTGAGACTGAAAGCCTTTTTCAGCCAAAACTCGAGCTGCGTTTAAATCGGTTTCAATTGTACGCATGTTAGCTTTGGCCTGATCGACGAGAGCCGCGCGTGCATTCAAATCTTGGCGGCAGAGCGTTTGACCTTTTGTGACGCGTGCGCCTTCTGTGACCATTACTTCGGCGACAAGACCTGAGGTTTCGGCTTTGACAGAGACTTCGCGGTTGGTTTGCGTTTGCCCATAAAGCTCTAGCACATTCGGATGTTCAGAGGCGACGATGCGGCGAACCTGCACTGTGGGCATCGTTTGGCGGGCGGCCTCTTGAGCTGTGGCAGGTGTTGAAACAGGGAGCGCCTCGGACTCGCCTAAATTGTTCACGAGAAACCAAATTCCGATGAGGACGAAGAGGACCCCAGCAATGATATAAGATGTGTTGAGTTTCATGATCGTCTTAGGGCTTTCTGGGGGCATAGTGCGCTTTCACTCTTGCACATGCGCGTTAAAGTGGGGGTTTGGCAACCACCAATGACGCAAGACGGGTGATCACCTGTGTATGCGCTTGTGAATGTTGCGCGTACTTACTGGCATATTTGCTAGACGGTCAGGCGGTTTTTAACGCGTATATAGGCTTGAACTGCCGTAACCCGTCATTAGGGTGCCGCACTGATTTGAAGTATAAATATCGAACAATAACGGGGGTTTGACCTTGAGCGATATTCTAGACCAGTTGCAAGCACGACGCGACGAAGCAAGACTTGGGGGCGGTCAACGCCGCATCGACGCACAGCATGCCAAAGGTAAGCTGACAGCGCGAGAACGCTTGGAAATCCTACTGGACCCGGGCAGCTTCGAAGAATTCGACATGTTCGTCAAACATCGCTCCACCGATTTCGGTATGGAAAACAAGCACTTCTCTGGTGACGGCGTTGTCACGGGATGGGGCACGATCAATGGCCGCAAGACTTTCGTCTTTGCGCAAGACTTCACAGTTTTCGGCGGGTCGCTGTCGGAAACCCACGCTAAGAAGATCAACAAGGTCCAAGAGATGGCGATGCGTCATGGCGCGCCGATCATTGGCCTGCAAGATTCAGGCGGAGCGCGAATCCAAGAAGGCGTTGCGGCGCTGGCGGGTTACACAGACGTTTTCCAGAACAACATTCTGGCCTCTGGCGTTATTCCACAGATTTCTGTGATTATGGGACCAAGCGCGGGGGGTGCGGTATATTCGCCCGCGCTCACGGATTTCATCTTCATGGTCCGCGATAGCTCTTATATGTTCCTGACGGGGCCAGATGTTCTGAAAACCGTTACCAATGAAATCGTGACCGCCGAAGAATTGGGCGGGGCGAAGACCCACACGTCCAAATCCTCTGTGGCAGACGGGGCCTATGACAATGACATGCAAGCGCTGTCGGAAATCCGCCGCTTGTTTGACTTCCTGCCGCTGAATAATCGTGATGGCGCGCCGAGACGTCCATTCTATGACGCGCATGATCGTATCGACGAGAGTCTCGATACGCTCGTGCCAGAAAACCCGAACTTGCCCTATGATATGAAAGAGCTTGTCACGAAGATCGCAGATGAGGGCGACTTCTTTGAAATCCAAGCGGACTACGCCAAGAATATCTTGTGCGGCTTCATTCGCCTCGAAGGTCAAACCGTTGGCGTGGTTGCGAACCAACCGATGGTTCTGGCGGGTTGCCTCGATAGTAATGCGTCGCGCAAAGCCGCGCGCTTTATTCGCTTTTGTGATTGTTTCGAAATCCCTGTGCTGTCCCTTGTCGATGTCCCCGGATTTTTGCCCGGTACAGATCAGGAATATGGCGGCGTGATTAAGCACGGCGCGAAATTGCTCTATGCTTACGGCGAAGCGACAGTCCCGAAAGTCACCGTCATTACGCGCAAAGCTTACGGCGGCGCTTATTGCGTGATGTCCCCGAAACATCTGCGCAATGATATGAATTACGCCTGGCCCACCGCGCAAATCGCTGTGATGGGCGCAAAGGGCGCAGTCGAAATCCTGCACCGTAAAGATTTGGGCGATGCCGAGAAAACGGCAGAACATGTCGCGGATTACGAGGAGAAATTCCTCTCGCCCTTCCGCGCTGCCGAACGCGGATATATCGACGAGGTCATCCAACCCCGCTCGACCCGAAAACGCATCTGCCGCGCACTGGCTCTGGCGAAAGATAAAAAGCTAGAAAACCCGTGGAAGAAGCATGGGAACTTACCGCTTTAATGAGCAATTCTCTCTCATACGTCATCCTCGGGCTTGACCCGAGGACCCATCTCTCCCCAGAAGCATGGACCCTCGGGTCAAGCCCGAGGGTGACGGGTGGAGTGTGTGAATTTGGGGAAGTCTCGTCGTGAGTGCGACCTTTAAGGATTTTGAAGAAGCAACCTCTAAAGCCCATTTTAGATATACCTCAGCTGCCGTTCTTAGCATCGTTGTATCTTGGTTTGATTTATCAAACGATCCAAAACTCATTGCCTTTGCCTTCGATGGAGTTTGTGAGCCCTTAGTTGAAGTCGGGTTGCTTATTATCGCACTTTATTTGGGTCTTAATTATACACTTCGCGTGTTTGATGAAAGAAAGATATTGTCTGAAATTTCAGAAGATATGGATAGGTATAAACAAAGAGTAGATATCTCTTGGGCAAATGTCTTGGATGAAACTGAGAGAGCTCAAGGCGTCCTTCGGGAAATTGAAGGCATGATTCCAAATATTCGCAAAGTAGCCGAAATTAAAAAAGAGTTTCTTGAAGAAGCGAATAAATTGAAGCGGGAAAATGCGACGCAGCCGACTGATGGGGGTAACTACGATTTTTTAGAATACAAAAGAGATCACATTGACGCTCTACTTTCTACGATAATCGTCTCTATACCTGGTAATTATAAACTAGGAGAAAAGTTATCTGAAGCCATTGTTCAATCTGAAAAAACAATGAAAGAGGGTAGACAGTTTCAAGCTGTCTTAACACGGCAGCGGGTGTTTGTCGGCGTGGCAAAGTTTAGAATTTGGCTTACCTATTACATAGTTCCATTCGTGCTAATGGTATTCATGGGCGTCGCTATTTTTTATGGCGAAAGCAACTAGTTGAGTTGTTCTGGAGGAAATACATTATGAGGTTATTTAAAATTACAAAAACCCTAATCGCCAACCGTGGCGAAATCGCGTTTCGCGTTATTAAGACTGTATAGGAGACTCAAGTGGCAGGTTGGATCAATGTTGAAAAAAGTAATTTCATGCCACTGGGTAGAACGTGCCAGTTCAATGAGGGCGTTTTTACCTGCGATACGAATGCCGAGCCGTCCGCGATTAAACGTCCTGCGAGTGAAATTATATTTCTAAACAAACCACCCAACCGAGGACGCGTCAGCGGTTCAACCGATACGAATATATTTAAAAACGCATTTTACGTGGGCACCTTCCTCGCATTTTTAATGGAAATATTCGCCTTCTTCGGAGGCGGAAAAACGACAAAGATTAGCCGAAAACAAAACGCACGCATTATCGTCAAATTCGCAGATGATAAATTTTTCAGCGGAAAAACAGATTTAAACACCTTCTTCGCCGTCCAAAACGCTTGGCTAGACAGTAAATAGAATGCAGTTTTCAATATGACCAAAATCACAAAAACCCCAATCGCGAAGACTGGATAAGAGGCTCTCGTTATGGCTATGAATTGGATTAATGTTGAAGACAGTAATTTCGCAAAAACGGGTCTTTCGGTCCATTTTTTGAATAATCATTTCGTATGCTTTCGAGGCGCTGAGGCTGGATTGAAAATAGATGCGGCTGATATTACCTTTCTAAATCCACCCCCTAGATATGAACGCATTGACGCAACTCCAGCCACGGTTGAAGCCCAACATGATTGGATGGACGGCAGTTTTATCGCAATGGTTATGGAGTTCTTTGGCCGTTTCAGTAAGCGAAAGAAAAAGACTAGAAAAATTATTGTGAAGTTTAAGGAAGATCGCTTCTTAATTGGGAAGACAGATCTAGAGACCTTTTTTACTATTCAAAATGCTTGGCTCGATAGAAGATAGATTATGACCAAAATCAAAAAAATCCTAATCGCGAACCGTGGTGAAATTGCGTGTCGCGTTATTAAGACGGCACGGAAGATGGGCATTAAAACTGTGGCGGTGTATTCCGATGCGGATAAAAATGCGTTGCATGTCGGACTGGCAGACGAGGCGGTTCACATTGGCCCGCCCGCCGTGAACCAATCCTATTTGGTGATGGATAAGATCATCAAGGCCGCCAAAGATACGGGCGCGGATGCGATCCATCCCGGCTATGGTTTCCTCTCGGAAAATCCTGAATTTGCCAAGCGCCTCAAGAAAGAGAAGATCGCCTTTATCGGTCCCAACCCGCACGCCATCGTGTCGATGGGCGATAAGATCACGTCCAAGAAACTTGCGCAGGACTCTGGCGTGTCTTGCGTGCCGGGTCATATGGGCTTGATTGACGACGCCGAACATGCCGTCGAAATCTCTAACAAAGTCGGCTATCCCGTTATGATCAAGGCGTCTGCGGGCGGCGGCGGTAAAGGGATGCGGATTGCGTGGAATGACGAAGAAGCCCGCGAAGGATTCCAATCCTCCAAAAACGAAGCCAAGACGAGCTTTGGCGATGACCGTATCTTCATCGAGAAATTCATCACCCAACCGCGCCATATCGAAATCCAAGTCCTCGGCGACAAACACGGCAATTGTATTTATCTAGGTGAGCGCGAATGTTCCATTCAACGCCGCCAACAAAAAGTCATCGAAGAAGCGCCGTCGCCATTCTTGGACGAAGAAACCCGCGCCGCGATGGGCGCAGAGTCTGTGGCGCTCGCGAAGGCCGTAGATTACGATAGCGCAGGCACAGTCGAGTTCATCGTCGACGGGGATAAGAATTTCTACTTCCTAGAAATGAACACCCGTCTGCAAGTCGAACATCCCGTCACGGAAATGATCACAGGTGTTGATCTGGTAGAGCAAATGATCCGCTCTGCGCAGGGTGAAAAGCTAAACATGACGCAGGACGATGTGACCCTCACTGGGTGGGCGCTTGAATCGCGCATTTACGCCGAAGACCCTTATCGCAATTTCCTGCCGAGCATTGGTCGCCTGAAACGCTATCGTCCACCCGCAGAAGGCACACTGGAAACTGGCGCGATTGTTCGGAATGACACAGGCGTCTTTGAAGGCGGCGAAATCTCGATGTTCTACGATCCGATGATCGCGAAGCTCTGTACGTGGGGCGAAGATCGCGGCGTCGCGATTGCGGCGATGAAAGAGTCGCTCGATAATTTCGAACTCGACGGCATCGGGCATAATATCCCCTTCCTCCAAGCCGTTTACGATCATGACCGTTTTGCACGCGGCGATATTACAACGGCGTTTATTGCTGAAGAATATCCCGAAGGCTTTTTGGGCGCGCCAGAGAACTCTGGCCATACGCGCAAAATCGCCGCCGTTTGTACTCTGATGCATGACATCAAAGAACATCGCGCCGCGCAAATTTCGGGCAGCCTGCAAAACCACGAACGTGATGTGCCTGATCTTTGGTCCGTTGCCGTGAAATCACCCACGGGCGAAGACCGCGTTTATTCCGCCGACGTGAATGGCGAAACGGGCGTGCGTACCATCGTCATGAATGACGATAGCGACAAAGCGGCGTTGGAACTCGAGGTCAGTTTGAACTGGCGACCGGGCGAAGAAATCGTTCGCGCCTATGTCGATAGCCGCGCCTTTACGTTCAAAGCCCGCGCCATCCCCGAAGGCTACCGCGTCTGGCATCGCGGCGTTGAATTTGACATTGCCGTGCGCAATCCACGCGCTGCGGAACTCGCCTTGCTCATGCCTTTGAAAATCGCGCCAGATACATCGAACTTGCTGCTTTGCCCAATGCCGGGTGTTGTCGTCAGTGTGTTGGTGGCCGAAGGCGATACAGTCGAGGACGGACAAGCCCTCGCCGTGGTCGAAGCCATGAAGATGGAAAACACCCTCCGCGCCGAAAGCAAATGCGTCATCAAGACAATCAACGCAGCGGCGGGCGATAACCTCGCGGTTGATGAGATCATCATGGAATTTGAAACGGGCGAATAGGTATGGGCTTCAAGATAGCATGTGTTGCCGTTGCAAAGGCTGACGCGGAAAAAACCCGTGTTGCGCTTGGGTTGGGTGAAACAGGGCGCTCCGATGCCTATTGTGAAACTCCCTTTTGCGGCAGTTTTGCTAAAAACGATACTTATGTGATTTGGAAGAACACACATGACGGTGATTTTTCTGACCTTGAGCGATCAAGACTTGCTGAAAATGTAGATTTTTGGAGTTTTGGTGTTCATGAAGGTGTGATGACCGGCCACGTTGACCGCTTTGAGAATTCGGAACTTGTATGGCGTATTTGTTACATAGGTTGTGAAGACCCAGCTGTGTTTTTGACAGAGGGTAATGTGCCTCAAGTCGTTTTAAATCATTATCAAACCTTGAAGTCTAAAGCCGATAAAACTCTTTTTGAGAGTAAAGATGCTGAGTTTATTGTTGATGATCAATTCGAGATTTTGTCTGAAACTTTCGCGCGGTTTTGCGGTTTGAAATATGATGACCTGACTGAAGATAGTCCCTTTCAGTTTCTTGAGCTCATACAAAATAACCCACCAAAGAAGAAGCCATTCTGGAAGTTTTTTTAATTTTTCAGTTAGTGACGATGAGGATTCTATAATGCTCCACGTTTACTCTCAAATTTTAGCGCCTGCTTTCAGTCTCTTACAGATTTCTCAAGATAAAGATCCGCGGCTTCAAAACCTATGACATGATGGACGGGTTCTTTCGGACACAGGACAGGGTAGCGCTCTCTATCTGGTTCGAGAGACGGTGGGGTTGAGCGGCTGCGTGTGAGAACGCGGTTTGTGCCGGGCCTTTTGAAGTGAGAGCCGA
Source organism: uncultured Caulobacterales bacterium (assembly GCA_938009235.1). GTDB lineage: Bacteria > Pseudomonadota > Alphaproteobacteria > Caulobacterales > Maricaulaceae > Litorimonas. Next base: position 75,972 of record CALLIK010000010.1, on the reverse strand, counting down.
CTACTGGGTCTAATGGCCAAACTGTAGGGACAAACTGGCCGCTTCGTCAAAAACCGCTGCCGCGTGGTCGTTGGATTAGATTTACACCCTAATTCACGGCATCTGCGTAAACACAACATATAAAACTCTGGCAGCCATCGCGGGTGCCGCCACGCGGACTGTCCTAATTACTAGAGACTTCGCAGGTTTGCTGACCCCCTCAACACAAGCGTGATGGGCAGTAGGAGATGACGCTTGGCCGCCGTTGGGCGCACGAAATGCGCGGCAATATTGTTATATCGTGATAGGGTACAAGTGGATAAGTCTACGTTTCTTACGGAACCGTTACAAAATATTGACTCTGGCGTTAATCTTTGCTAAAGGTTTTATATGCCGAAGACCCTAACATCGCAGACTCCCCCGAAATCTAGGCGTCATTTTAGTATGGCGACTGTTTCCAAGCGGATAGTTTCATAATTTTAACTGTGTTCGTTCCCGTGGTTTTAAACCTCGGACCTTACGTCTTCCCTCAATAACAATAGAAACCTTTAAAGGACATTATGCTTTACCTCGACAATCGCCCGTTAAATCCGACCCGTCGTCATGCTACAAATGGTCCTGATCGCTTTTATCAATGGCGTGGTTTCTTTGATGATAATTCTGAACTCGACGATATTGTTCAGATCATCGAAAAAGAATTTACAGCGGAATATGACACAGAAAATGTCGACAAATATTTCCTTCTCCCAGGCCGTTCCAATACAATCACAACGCTCTGCGATAATGAAACGCTTGAAGTACACACAATGATCTCATCGCAAGGGTCGCTAGAGCAGTGGGAACGTAGCGTTAAAACGACATTCCCAATGAAGAGAACAACTGCGTCAATCATCGGGACATATGTGCCGAAGTTCCGCGGATCTTGCTCGTCTGTTGCGGATGCTGCCAGCCTGACGGATGCTCTGTCTAAGAAGTCTCGCTATTATGAAGCTAACCTCAAGCGCCGTAAGTTTGAGCGTAATGGCGTGTCAGCTGAAATCGAAACTATCGATGTGGATGGTAAGACTAAAATTTCTATCGCTCTACGTGGTGAAGATCCTGCCGCTCTGATGAGCGAAGTCGAGACACTCGGCGTTAAAGGCACACAGAACACGCATTTCGGTGCGTTTTTGAACGACCTTTAGGCAAGACTTGCCTCAAAACTATAAGCCATAAGGCGCGGCGTGTACTTGCACGACCGCGCCTTATGTTTAAATTAGACCCATGTCGTCGAAACCTCACCCGAATCCGAAACAAGAGCCTCTAGCTGAGGTGTATGTCGAAGAGACCGCTACGCTTGCGCTGCCTGAAGGCGTTCATCCGTTTAAGCCGCCGTTCTGGTTACGTCACCAATTGGTGCAAACTATCCTCGCCAGTCTCAAATTCCGCAAGCGCGGCCCCAACCCAATGGTTGAGGCTGGAGCTGACAGAATTATCGCGTGCGAAGATGGCGTTCGGTTGAAGGGCAATTATTCGCCGCATCCAGATAACAAAGCGCTCGTGATATTCCTACACGGATGGGAAGGCTCTCAAGACAGCACCTATGTCGTGACCGCTGGACGGCGCGTGTATGAGCAGGGTGCGTCGGTCTTTCGCCTGAACTACCGCGACCACGGCGACAGTCATGATCTCAATGAAGGCTTGTTCTACTCGACGCTGTTCAATGAAGTTTTTGACGCTGTGAAGCAGGCCGCGAAGCTCGCGAACGGCGCGCCTGTCTATATTGTTGGCTTTTCCTTGGGCGGGAACTTTTCGCTACGGATTGCCCGATCCTTGCGTGATCTCTCGATCCGGAACCTGAAACATATCTTCGCGATTAGCCCCGTTGTTGATCCGTGGGGCGCTGCGCCGCTCGTTGATTCTAATTGGCTTTATAGGCGTTATTTTCTGAAAAAGTGGACAGGGTCGTTGCGCAAGAAACAAGCCCTTTATCCGCATCTTTATGATTTTGGAGATTTGCTATCTGGGAAAACTGTTCTGGGGATCACATCTCAACTATTTCCAACCTATGCAAATTTCCCAAATATGGAGGCGTATTTCAATTCCTATCGCGTCGATGAGCATGATCTGGCGAACTGCCCCGTGCCCGTCTCTCTCATTACGTCTGCGGATGATGGAATGATCCCTGTCAAAGATTTACTAGGCTTGAAACTTAATGCTTCGGCGCGCCGAATTATTCATGCCCATGGCGGTCATAACGGATTTTTCCAATCCTTTACTGGACCCACTTGGTATGACGACTATATCGAACAGATCATAAATGAGGATGCAGAATGATTTTAGTCTATGCAGTCGGAGCGATAATTATCCTATTTATCGGGCTTGGCCTTTTGAGCCAAAAAGGTGAGGCGGCAGGTCTAAAAGAGGGTCGTCTGCAAGAGCCTGGAACGAAACCTAATATGGTGTGCTCTGAAGCGGGTACGCAGCCTGAACGTGCGGTTGACCCACTCTCTGCATCATTGCCTCAAGTGGCTGATGCGATTGAAGCAACAGGCGGAACACTGACGTCGCGATCAGATGATTATCTTACCGCGACATATATGAGCCGAATTTTTAAATTCGTTGATGATGTTGAAGTCCGTCGAGACGGTGATATGTGTCAAATCCGATCGGCTAGCCGTGTTGGTTATTCTGATCGCGGCGTAAACCGCAAGCGCGTCAATATGTTACGTACTCATTTGAAATCTGAACCCCATATTTAATGAAGTAAGCAATACGTCACGCCTTTGCGCCCAGCCTTCCAAGGAATTCTACATATGCCAGAGCAGCATCTAAAGCCGAAAAAAGTCGATCATGCCCGATTGAAAACTCTTGTGCGTGAAATGCTTGTGGCGCTGGGGGAAGACCCTGACCGTGAAGGCTTAGTTGAGACACCACGCAGGATTGCAAACTTCTGGCGCGACTTTATTGAATATGATGCAGGCAAATTGGACACGACATTTTCATCCGTTCGTCATGACCAAATGGTGGCTGTGACAGGCATGCGGGTATGGTCAATGTGTGAGCATCATATGTTGCCGTTTTGGTGCGATGTGTCTGTTGCTTATATCGCGGAAGACAAAGTTTTGGGCCTGTCCAAATTTGCTAGGATTGCACATAAAAACGCGCATGCTTTATCACTACAGGAAAAACTCGTTGCCGATATTTCGGATGATTTGAAGAAATTCCTTGGAACGGACAATGTGGCTGTTCTTGCGAAAGGTGAGCATCTTTGCATGACCATGCGCGGCATTCAGACGCCGCATCGGATGATATCGTCAGCATTGGACGGACAGTTTCGCAAAGCTGAAACGCGGGCAGAATTCATGGCCTTAGTCAACGCCAGCTAGGTGTGATGACTTAATAGGTGAAACTCATCCTTGCCAATAAAATAAGAGGACTACTCTATGACGAAATTGACCGGCCAATGTCTATGTGGTGATGTTAAATATACTTCGGACGGCGATGTTTTGATGCAGGGAAATTGTCATTGTACAGATTGTCGCCAATCTGGTGGAGCGGCTTTTGCGACGCTTGTATTCGTGACCCGCGATACCCTTAATGTGTCTGGAGAGATTAAAACCTTTGACCATGTCGTAGATAGTGGGAACACGCTGACAAAGCATTTTTGTCCAAAATGTGGGTCGCAGCTGTTTACAGCCAACCAAGCGCGTCCCGATTCAATTGGCATTCGCGCGGGCACGATCAATGAGCAAGGTGAGGTGAAGCCTCAGTTTAATGTATTTGTTGGATCAAAAATGGACTGCACACTTATAGATTCAAATATTCCAGGTTTTGAAGGCATGCCAACAGGCTAGCGTTAATATTCAACGCGTCTTTACTCTCGATGAGGAAGCGTCACGTTGATCCTATGCACTTAGGAACGGCCCATAGGTTTCACCGATATAAATTGGTGTGCCCGTTTCCATGATTTTATTTATCCAGAGCGTATCTGAGCGATCTAATGAGGCTTGAGGGGTTCGTAGAATAACCTGCCGTATGCGTTCAGGGTGTCTCAATATGGCGTCATGATACACGTGAGCGTCTTGCTGTCCTGTATCTCCGATCAATATGAATGTGAGATCTGGGTTCGCCATAAGGACTGTGTCTATTGATCGCCCTTTGTGGTTTCCGTGGCTGTCTCTCATACGTTTTGTTTTAGATATGCCAAGGTCTCTCAGGAATTTTGGACCTTGTATCAATCCCGCTCTTTCGAAAATTTCACTAAGGAAGGCATGCAAATTCCAAGGTGAAGAGCTGACGTAGAAGACGGGGTTTACACTGTCATGGAGCTTTCCAATGAGGTCCACAGCATCAGAAAATACAAGCCGTGACTCCGCATTTCCTGTCATGGAGTTCCATAGGTTTCGGAGAAGGCTCCATGCTTCAGTTTTAATCAACGTATCATCAATATCCGAAATGACGCCATATTCTGCCTCTGATGACGTTAGCAGCGCCGTGAGTTGCGCTGGTGTGTCTTGATGATTGAAGTAACATTCAAAAGATGCCCATCCCGTTATTTCGGCGGGTCGAGGTAATTTCAAATCAAAATACCCTTCTTCATCTGTGTAAGTTTCCTCACCCTCGCAACGTATATGAATATTATCTAATTCTCTGGTGTTGAAGAGCGCGACCATAGCTTTGAAATTGGACCACGTTGAAGGGGTTTCTTTCGCAGGCTTTGAGGGTTTATTTGGCCGCCGACTTAAGATGCGCCCGCGTAGGACAATTTCATTTTCAGTCGTATAGCCGAAGTATGGGTCAACCTCGGCGGGCCCAAAGGTGCGCTTCGGTCTAATCGTATTTAAACCACGCCCACAGGCACCAGCGAATTCTGCGATGTGGCGGATCATTGGCCTAGTTGGCCTTTAGGATTTGAGATCGAATGCCCCATTTTACGCGCCTTGGCTTAATCGCATATTCACAACATCTAAAACTTCCAACACAGCATCCGGTATGTTTGTACCTGGAAGAAAGACCGCCTTCGCCCCCATGGTCTTCAACGTTTCTATATCTTCTGGTGGAATGACACCGCCCACAACAATCAGAATATCTTCGCGGGTTTTGGATTTTAAGGAATCTCGTAAGGCTGGGACCAAAGACAGATGACCCGCCGCAAGTGAACTCGCGGCTATGATGTCCACATCTGAGTCGATACCGAGGTCGGCAGCTTCTTCAGGGGTTTGGAAAAGAGGTCCGATGACAACATCAAAACCGATATCAGAGAAGGCCGTAGCGACGACTTTTTGACCGCGATCATGTCCATCTTGTCCCATTTTGGCGATCAGGATTTTAGGCTTTCTGCCCTCTAATTCTGTAAAGGCATCAATACGGGATTTCGCTGCTTTGAAGCTTGGGTTACTTTCATCAAAGGCTCCAGAATATACGCCTCTTACTCCCGTTGGTTTGGCTGAAAAACGGCCGTAAACTTTTTCTAACGCATCCGATATTTCGCCGACGGTTGCTTTTTTACGCGCTGCATCAACCGCGAGTTCAAGCAGATTACCTTGTCCTGTGTCTGCGGACTTCGTCAGAGCGTCGAGGGCGTCCATTGTAGCCTGCGTGTCGCGATCTGCGCGAAGTTGTTTGAGACGTTCAATTTGGCCATTACGCACTGCGGCGTTGTCGACTCTTAAGATTGGGATATCGTCTTTTTCATTAGATAGATATTTATTCACTCCAACAACGGTCTGCGCGCCGCTATCAATCCGGGCTTGAATGCGTGCCGCAGATTCTTCGATACGAAGCTTAGGAATGCCAGCTTCGATGGCGGCTGCCATTCCGCCCAAGGCTTCGACTTCTTTAATGTGAGACAAGGCGCGCGCGGCGAGGTCATGCGTCAGGCGCTCTACATAATAACTACCTGCCCACGGGTCGATTTGCGCCGTGTGCTTGCCTTCAGTTTGTAGAAAGATTTGCGTGTTTCTAGCAATGCGCGCTGAAAAATCCGTCGGGAGAGCAAGCGCTTCATCCAGAGAATTTGTATGAAGGGATTGCGTGCCGCCGTCGACGGCTGCCATCGCTTCGATATGTGTGCGCCCTACATTATTGAAAACATCTTGCGCGGTGAGTGACCAACCAGACGTTTGACAATGTGTTCGGAGCATACTTGATTTTGGGTTTTCTGGATTGAACTCTCCAATGAGCTGCGCCCAAACGAGACGGGCTGCGCGGAGTTTAGCCACTTCCATGAAGTAGTTCATGCCTACGGCCCAGAAGAATGATAAGCGCGGTGCGAAGCGATCAATATTCATGCCTGCTGCGACGCCTGTGCGAACATATTCTAATCCATCCGCAAGTGTATAACCGAGTTCAATATCAGCCGAAGCTCCCGCTTCCTGCATGTGATAGCCTGAGATGGAAATGGAATTGAATTTAGGCATGTGTTGGCTGGTATGTGCGAAGATATCAGAGATGATCCGCATGCTCGGTTTTGGCGGATAAATGTATGTGTTCCGCACCATGAATTCTTTCAGAATGTCATTCTGAATTGTCCCTGCAAGCTGTTCCTGTTTGACGCCTTGTTCCTCTGCTGCCGCAATATAAAGCGCGAGGATGGGCAGAACAGCGCCGTTCATGGTCATGGAGACAGACATCTTATCCAAAGGTATTTTGTCGAACAGGATACGCATGTCGTAGAGACTATCGATGGCAACGCCGGCCATACCGACATCACCCGGCACGCGAGGGTGGTCACTGTCGTATCCGCGATGGGTGGCAAGATCGAAGGCAACAGACAAGCCTTTTTGACCTGCCGCTAGATTGCGGCGGTAAAAGGCGTTGGAATCCTCAGCCGTTGAAAACCCAGCATATTGGCGGATCGTCCAAGGGCGCTGGACATACATGGTGGGGTAGGGGCCTCTGATATAGGGAGCAAAACCTGGCAGGCTATTTGTAAATGGCAAGCTCTCCAAATCTGCTTTGTCATAGCTTGAGCGAACTTCAATGCCTTCTGGTGAGGCCCAACTTGCACCTGCTCTTGCGGAGTCTTTTGTGGTGCCAAGATCAAGCTGTGTAAAGTCTGGAGTGCTCATGACCGAACCTCCGGTTTTTTGACATCGGGCGCAGGATGTAATGTGACGCCCAATACGGGTTCACCGCGAGCCTCTCGCGCTGTTTTGGATGCGTTGAGAGCCATTTCATACTCTCCGCTTTCCATAAAGACGTTCATGCCGCCTTTTTGTTCGATGATTTGAAACCTACGCCAAGCCGCCTGCGCAAGCTCTTCCGTCATGTTTTCGTGCCAGTAACTTCCGTGGCTAGGGTCAGAGACTTGACCTAAATGACTTTCTTCCATCATCATCAACTGCATGTTTCTGGCGATGCGATGTGCAAAGGGTGTTGCGTCCCCAAGGCCATCGGTGAAGGGCCGCGTTGTCACCAGTCCAGCTCCCCCGATCACGGCACCAAATCCTGCGCTCATGATACGCAGTAAATTTGTCCAAGCATCCTCAGTCTGCATCATGCGCAAGGATGTTACAGCGCATATTGGAATGTTGGCCCCGTCAGCGCCAAAAGCTTCAGCAATGCGCAGCACTATACGGCGAGCCGCTCGGAATTTGACTATTGTGAGGTGGGTGTCTTGGTCAGCCGCGAGTTCAATCACAAGATGGCGGCAGGTTTCGTGTGGACCATATGTCCGCATGGTTTCGGCTAGGTGGGCCGCTAAGTTAGAAAGCTGTTGAACCTCTGTCCCGCCTTGCTCGTGCGTTTCCAGTGGAGTCAGCACCATGAGTTTCCATGTATCTGGTACATGATTTAGGTGAGTTTGGATTTTCGACTTGTCTTTTTGAGGATCTAAACCTGCCCAAATTGTCGCTGTAGATAGAGCAGGGATGGAGAGTGCCATGTCTAAACAGGCTGCATTGGCCGCGTTAGGCCCAAATTGTATCGGAACGAGGTCGGTAAACACGCCCTCCAAAAGGCGTTTTAAGTCATTTCTATTTGTGAGGACGTCAGAGTTTTCGATCCGTACGGCGCTGGCGCCGCCTTTGAGGTTTTCGATCAATTGCGTGTTTGCGTGATTGTGGCTCGCGCCTCGAACTGGGGCCGAAATATGCCATGCACGAGTATCTAGATGTGGTAACTGAGATCTCGTTAAAGGTTGGATAGATGGAGGCAGGTCAGCCGCAGTCTTTAAAGGTCCACGCGTCAATCCATCTTCAGTTCTGCGGAATAAACTCTCGTAATCAGTTCCACGTAAGCCAGCCTCGACTGTCTCACGCCACGATGAATGCTCAGTGTTTGAGAAATTAGATTTTAGCTTAAATTGTACCATAGCGCCCAGTTTAATCTCTATATCAATAGGTTCAACTATTCTCTCTGATAAGTCGCCAAGAGACCAAAATTACATGTGCGTTCTTTATAAAGAACGAAAGGTTCACTATATAGGATATTGAAACGTGACGTCCTCAGGTATATGTGGCGCGCGATACAGTTTTTGAAGACGGAAATCATTGTTATGTCTAATGCCCCTACAGAGGAAAAAGTCCTGTCGGTTGAACATTTTACCGACCGCCTATTTGCCTTTTCTATGACCCGACCTGCATCGTTCCGCTTTCGTACGGGCGAGTTTGTTATGATTGGCTTGCCGAAGACTGAAGATCAGAAACGACCCCTTATGCGCGCCTATTCCATCGCGTCACCCGCTTGGGACGAAAAGTTGGAGTTTTACTCGATCAAAGTTGAAGACGGTCCGCTGACGTCACGGCTTCAGAAAATCGAAACCGGCGATACAGTTCTCTTGAGCCGTAAACCCGTTGGAACCCTTGTTCTGGATGCTTTATTGCCAGGTAAACGGCTCTGGATGTTTTCTACGGGAACTGGCTTTGCGCCTTTCGCGTCATTGATACGGGACCCTGAAACCTATGAGCGTTATGACGAAGTTATTGTGACGCATACGTGCCGCGAGGCAAGCGAGTTAGAATATTCGACCCGTCTCGTGCAGGACCTTGTGAACGATCCACTAGTTGGCGAAATGGTCGTCCGAGAAGACGGAACATCTCGATTAAAACTTATCACGTCGTTGACCCGTGAAGATCATCCTCTCAAGGGCCGCATTACGACTTTGATTGAAACTGGCGGGCTATTTGAAGCTGCAGGGACTGAGCCTTTAAATCCAGAAACAGACCGCGTGATGATCTGTGGGTCAAAAGACATGATTGATGACACGGCTGTATTGGTCGAAGGGTTTGGTCTGACGGAAGGGTCAAATTCAAAGCCTGCGCAATTCGTTGTCGAAAAGAGTTTCGTAGGTTAGTCGCCAAAATCACCGAGTGACAAAAGCGAGAACTTAACACCGATACCTGATCTATCGCGGATCGCATCATTGTTGAAACGGTTTTGCGTATAGAGAACTTCAATGCGAGAGCAGTCATCTTGGTATTGTAGGCCAAGGGCTGAGACGCGTGTAACTTCACCGTCTATATCTCTTGTGGCAGAAAAACTCGTGCTCCAATTATCAGTTATATGAAACCGCAGGCGACCCGAAATTTCTTCAGGGGGGGCATCTGGGTTATCAGTGCTGTTTAAACGGAAATACCGCGCGTAGGCGGTAAGTCTCTTTGTACGGAGGTTTACTGTGGAGTCGATGCGGGTAAAATTATTGGTGTCTTGGTCAAAGCGAACGCGAGTGCGTGACCCGAATACGCTCCCGAGCTTGAGACTGGCCTCGCCAACAATATCAGATTGTGAACCTTCCAAACCTGAACTTAGAAGGAAGTCGCCATCTTCGCCCGATAATCCATCAATAACTTCACCATTTGAACCCTTAGCAAAAGATTGTCCGGCGAAGAGTTCCGCAGAACTGCGTTTTCCCCATGTGGCTGCAAGGCTACCGCCGACATCTACTCGCGTGCCTTCTTGCCAAAAGTCAAAGCCAGAGCTTTTATTGGATTGCCACAAGAGAGCGGAATCAAGGTCTGCGTTACCCGCGTCTTCAGTGAAAAGGATATTGTCAGCTGCGCTCGCAACAAATTCGCTAAGTTTAGCGTCACCAAAACTTTGAGTGACTTGAACGCGAGGTTCAAGAGTCCAATTTACTGTGTCGCCAATTTTGATGAATGGGTATCTAATATCGACACCTGTTTGCCCTAATACTCGCGTAAAATTAGTGTCTTCGGTATCTGGGTTTAAATCAGTATCCGTTTCAATGTTGAAATAGTCTGATCGTATATTACCGAAGGGTTTGACTTCAATTCCGCCAGACGCAATCCATGTTTTCTCGTAGTCTAATCCTGCTGTTGCGCGGGTGTAATTAGATCCTGTTTTTCGTGTTAAAGCCGTGAAGTTACCCGAGGCTTTCAATCGACCGCCTGTAAAAGGGTCATTTATATAATGCTCTAATTCAATTCTTGGTGCGATGACTGGAAGCGTTCCGTCATCAACGTCAATAAATGTGAACGTTCCATCATCAGCTTCGATAATTCTGTCGTATAAGTTTTGAAAGGTTACCGCCGAGACTGAAACTTGCGTATTATCATCTTGTCCGACGATAAAGGCTTGTGTTGTGTTGCGTCGCGACTCATCGACGTAAAGGCCTTGAGTCTGGTTCTCTTCATCAAGGTTATAGCGCGTGAGATAGGTGTCATCAGTCGTGTGTTCTAACCCGAATCCATAGCTCCAAAAATCAGTAGGCGCAAAAAGGCCTTTAGCGAAGATGTGGCCGCGCATTTTTTTTCCAATTGGAGCATCATCAGGTTCATCGAAAAGACTGGCGTCATCAAATGCGTCACCGTTTTTGTCAAAGATACTGCCGCTGGTAATACTACCGTTGATCTCAATCCGTCCTGTATGAAACTGACGCGCTAGGTCGTATTCGAGCAAAGGATTGACCTTTGTGAATACACGCGGCGTGAGGGTCGCTTCTGTATAGTCGTCAATCGCCCAATAATATGGAACAGCTAAAGTTCCGCCCCTAGATCCTGAAAGACCAAGAGTAGGAGTTAATAAACCGCTCGCACGACTCGCGCTTGGGTCAGGATGGGCCAAATAGGGGGTGTAGAAAATGGGTAGTCCAAATAGTTCGAAGACGGCGTCACGATATTGAACCGTCCTAGAGTCTTTGTCTTGTGTCACTTGGCGCGCTTTAATCCGCCATGTCGGGTTAGGTTTATCTTCGCACACTTTACACGCCGTATAATAGGCGTTGTATAGCTCGACTTCACCATCTTTGCCTCGGGCCACAAAGCGAGCTGCTGTCGTTGCGCCGTTAGGGAGGCGAGCAACAAAATCTGTCGCGGTGCCAGCCTCTAGTTCGTTAGATAATTCCAATTTGTCAGCATATTGAGAGCTGCCATCGGCTTGTACTAAGACGACGTTACCTGATGCGATGACTTGCCCCGTACTCAGCTTGTATATGACACTGTCGGCGCGGAGGGTACGGTCTTGATATCGCCCTTCAACACTACCTTCAGCCGTCAAAACCTGCGTGGCTTCATCATTGGTGAGCGTGTCAGCTTCTAGATAGATGATGTCTGGGTCACGGAACGGGCTGTCGTCCGCAAGTTGTAGATCGCTATCCGTACGGGTGACGTCACCAATTTGGGCGTGTGCGGGAACAGCATTTGCTAGGCCTATGAGCACAGCCAAGGGGGCAACGGTTTTCAACCAAATTTTTTTTGACGTTTTTTTGGGCAAGGTGTCCCTGTCATATAGGCAGCGCTTCAATCTAGCGGCTTTAGCTGAGCCTCATGCTGCGGTCCATTGGATTTGCCTGTATTTCTAGGTCTAACCCAGTTAAATATCGCTAATATAGATAACTTTTACTTCTGGATTGCGGGATAGCCTGTCCAGGGTTTGACCGTTTTCATCACAAGACTAGATTGAATTCGGCTTACATGCGGTAAGGCCGCAATTGTTCTGCGGTAAATGCGTTCATAATCCTCTGTATCTGGCGCTGCCACTTTGATTAAGTAATCCGCTTGACCTGTCATCAGATGGCATTCCAAAACTTCTTGGCGGGAGAGCGCTGCTTTTTCAAATGCGGATAATATAGCCTCGCTTTGGCCTTCCAACGTGACCTCTACGTAAAAGGTCATGGCAAACCCCAGCTTTGACCCATTCAATCGTGCGGCATATCTTTCGATCAAGCCACGCTCTTCCAGCAGGCCGATGCGCCTGTGGCAGGCTGAGGGTGACAAGCCTACTTTCTCTCCTATGGCTGCAGAGCTTTGTCGGCAATTGGTTTGGAGTTCATGTAGAATTTTACGATCAATGTCTGAGATTTTCATAAATTTTGTCTGTATAATTGCATATGTTCGGATATTATCCTGAAAAAAACCTAAAAACCAAGCCTGAAATGAATAATATCTTATCTCGAATAATGTATTCTGTCAGAGTTGCTGTTTTGAGGAGAATATCATGCGCATCGGTGTCCCGAAGGAAATTAAATCACAAGAATATCGTGTTGGCTTAACGCCAGAGTCTGTCTCTGAGTTGATTGCTGATGGTCATGAGGTCTGGGTTGAAACGCTCGCGGGTGAGGGCATTGGCGCTCTGGATGCAGATTATATTTCAGCGGGCGCTGTAGTTAAATCTACAGCCACTGAGATTTTCGAAGCGTGCGAAATGATAGTGAAAGTCAAAGAACCGCAAGCCGTCGAAAGGGCCATGCTACGTCCAGGGCAAATTCTCTATACGTATCTTCATCTTGCGCCTGACCCTGAGCAAACAGCCGATTTGATCAAATCTGGTGCTGTCTGTGTGGCCTATGAAACTGTCACGGATGACAGTGGTGAGTTACCGTTGCTTAAACCTATGAGTCAGGTTGCGGGGCGTCTTGCCACGCAAGTCGGCGCGACAGCATTACAAAAACTAGGCGGCGGTCGCGGCGTTTTACTGGGCGGTGTTCCGGGTGTCTCGTCAGGTAAAGTCGTTGTGATCGGCGGCGGTGATGTTGGCTATAATGCGGCCTTGATGGCGATTGGCATGCAAGCTGACGTAACGATTTTGGAACGATCCAACAAAGTTATGGAAAAGCTATCTTATGAGTTTGGAAATCGGGCACAAGTTCGACGCTCTACACCTGATACTCTGGCTAAGTTGTTGACTGAGGCAGATTTGGTGATCGGCGCGGTTCTTATTCCTGGCGCGGCGGCACCAAAGTTGGTGACTCGCGAAATGTTGCCAACCATGAAAGAGGGCGCTGTTCTTGTTGATGTTGCGATTGACCAAGGCGGGTGTTTTGAAACCTCTAAAGCGACAACGCATGCAGACCCTACATATGTCATTGACGGCGTTGTTCATTACTGTGTTGCAAACATGCCAGGCGCAGTTGCGAGAACGTCGGCCTATGCATTGAACGCTGCGACACTTAATTATTGCAAACGCATCGCGCGGATGGGCTGGAAAGAGGCCATGCGACAAGATCCGCATTTGTTGAATGGTTTGAACGTATGTGAAGGTAAAGTCACATATAAAGCTGTTGCCGACGCACAAGGTTTAGACTGGGTAGACGCTAAATCCGTTCTTTAAATTTGATCTAACTTATATTCGATCCAATGGCGGTAGACATCTCCAGCCTGCAACAGGCAGTCTTGATTTACGTTGATGTCATTGGGTCGAAATTGTGGTTCCAAGGCTACCCCTGACCTTGGGCGCGGGAGATGGTCTCCTGTGTAGACTTGCAAGTCGGGCAGGGAGCTCGTCACTGTTAAAGTTGTGTCGAGTGTGCTGAGCACGGCTTTAGACACATTGACGTAATTATCGTCTATTCTAACGCTTCCAAGCGCCAATGGAGTTTGGAAGTCGTAGCGCGTATCCGCAACATCGATGTTGCTGCATGATTTCAGAGTGGTTCTGTGTTCGGCTGAAACTTGAAGATCGTGTCCGTCAATTCGACCTTTTCCTAAGAGATTCCAGTAGGGATGCCATGTTATATTCATGGGCGTGGCGCGCGTTGTCGTCGCTTCAATCTCTAGCCTTAAAGTCATATTGTTGACAGATATACGTAAGGTGGCGTCGACTTTACCGGGGAAGCCTTGGGCACCATCAATAGATGTATGTTTCAAGACAAGCGCATCACCTTGCCGTGATGTTTCCCATATTTTTGTATCGAACCCATTGGGCCCGCTGTGCAAATTATGAGGTCCATCCGTAGGCGTTAAATCAAAGGCCTCGTCGCCAATATTCAATCTGGCATCCATAATTCTATTTGCATTACGGCCAATGATGCGGCCCATATAGGCGTCGTCTAATAAGAGCGCATCCACCGTCTCTGACCCTAAAATGATATTACGTCCGTCTGGTAAATAGAGAGCCTGCAAGGTGGCGCCATAATTCAGAACGACGGCGGTTAAACCCTCCGTTGATCCAATCTTATAGGCCTGAATAGTCCTGTCGTCTGGGGTTTTCCCGAAAGGCCATTCATCTATCATGACTCGGCCATAACTTGCCAAATGCGGTACGCAAGCTATCAATGGAAAAATTCTGGAGACAACGATGAACGCGCAAACTGAAAATGAGACACTGTCAGCTCTAGATGGTATGTCTGGATTTAATATTTCAGACCCAACAAAAGTTGACCGATTAGAGGGAAAGGTCTCTGCTGCGGAATGGCAAATTCGTAAAAACCTAGCCGCGACCTATCGACTATGTGCTATGCACGGATGGACCGACCTTGTGTTCACTCACATCTCCGCCCGGCTCCCTGATGAAGACGGGGAACACCGTTTCTTGATTAACCCTTATGGCGTTATGTTCGACGAGATGACAGCTTCAGCTCTCGTTAAAATTGATGGGACAGGCAAGGTCTGTCAGGAGACGCCTTACTTTATCAATCCCGCTGGTTTCACTATTCACTCTGCTGTCCATAATGCGCGTGCGGATGCGGCCTGTGTTATTCATGTGCATACCCCTTACGGTATGGCCGTGAGTGCACAGAAAAAAGGACTGCGCCGCTACACGCAAATGTCGATGCAGGTTATAAATGATCTCGCGTATCATGATTACGAAGGTATCGCGCTTGAGCTAGAAGAACGTGATCGCATCGTCGCAAATTTAGGCGCTAAGTCTTTACTGATGCTTCGCAATCACGGGACCTTGACGCTCGGCGCGAGTTGCGGGACAGCCTTTCTACGTATGTATTTTCTAGAGAATGCCTGCAAAGCTCAGATTTTTGCACAGAGTGTTGGCCACGAAGACTTATTGATCGAAGAGCCGCAGGACATGGCTGACAAGGTTTACATGCAAGGCGCCGCAGCCTTTGTCCCCGGAATGGGCGATAACTTGATCTGGCCTGGTTTAATGCGAAAGCTCGCACGTACAAATCCAGGGCATGACTATTAACTTGATTGCGTCGTGTGCTCAATTGTCGTGCGACATGGCTGTGCGTCTGTGATAGCTCAGTTTTATGACAGACCAAATTAAAACAGATTATCTCGTTGTTGGCAGTGGAGCTGTCGGCATGGCTTTCGTCGATACTTTGCTTGATGAAATGCCTGACGCAGATATTGTTATGATTGACCGTTTTGCCAAGGCTGGCGGTCATTGGAACTCGGCTTACCCCTTTGTGACGTTGCATCAACCGAGTGCTTTTTACGGCGTTAACTCGCGTGAATTGAGCCAAGGTTTACGTGATCAAACAGGCCTTAATAAAGGTCTTGGTGATCTAGCAACAGGCCCAGAAATACTCGCTTATTTCGACTCTGTGATGCGCCAGAAGTTTTTAACCTCTGGACGTGTTCGGTTTTACCCCCTCTCAAATTACGAAGGCGATAGCGTATTCAGCCATAGTTTGAACGGCAAGCGAACGCGGGTTGAAGCGAAGAAAATCGTTGACTGTACGCATTTGAATACGAGTGTACCCTCAACGCACACTCCTAATTTTTCTATCGCGGACGACGTACGTTTCATGGCGCTAAATGATTTGCCTCTTGTGACTGATGCACCGTCTGGTTTCACAGTTATTGGCGGTGGCAAGACGGGTATCGATGCTATTCTTTGGCTCTTGGAAAATAATATTGAGCCTAAGAATATCCGTTGGATTAAATCTCGAGATGCCTGGCTAATTGATCGAAAAAACACCCAGCCTTTCCCTGAATTTTTCGTAGATACAATTGGCAATCAAGCGAATATGTTTGAGGCGATTGCAGAAGCTAGTTCTAAAGCGGATATGTTTGATCGATTAGAAGCTTGCGGATATTTTCTGCGTCTTGACCCAACCGTTCGCCCAACAATGTTTCATGGTGCGACGGTTAGCCAAGCTGAGTTGGTTGAACTTCGGACAGTCAAAGATGTGGTCCGAAAAGGCCGCGTTGCGTCTATTGATGAAGACAACATCACCTTTATGAATGGCCGCACAGAGGCGACGTTAGGTCATATAATGGTTGATTGCTCGGCCAGTGCGATCAAGGATAATGTGATCAAGCCTGTATTCAAAGACAACGTCATCACGCCGCAAACTGTTCGGGCTTATCAACCTGTCTTTTCAGCGGCAATGGTGGCCTGGGTCGAGGCCCATGTTGAAGGCGAGGCGTCTAAGAATGGCCTGACGGGCGTTGTGCCACTGCCAGATGATCTTGATACATTTGTGCGTATGACGGCGGCAAATATGATGAACCAAGCGCTTTGGGGGCAAAATAAACCGCTCGGTAAGTGGATGCGAGAGACACGGCTGGATGGATTCTCGAAAATGGTGAGCGGGGTGAGTGAGGATGAAACGGATAAAGTCGCAATTCTAAAACGCCTGAGAGCCGCCGCTATGCCTGCGATGGGAAAACTCCAAAGTTTCTTGAGCTAGAACGACTTCCCGATCCAAACCCCAATATCTGTATCGGGGGCAGAGTCTGATAGACCTAAAAGGACGCGACCTACGACATCGACAGGTCCGATTTTTGTGGCCACAAATGGCCCTGCTGTGTGACCAAATTTTGTGAGGCTAAAATCTTCCGTCCCGCCCACACTATTATATGTCTGCACGCCAATCGTTGGGCCATCATTTAGTTTCCGCGAAAGCTGCGTGCGGAACGCCAAGCTGACACCATCATTTTTGTTCTCACCGATTTGTAGCGAGGAGAGCCCCACAACGCGGGCTTGCCAACCGTCGTTCAATTTCCACTGATGCATCCAGTTTACACCCACTTGCCCAGGGCGATCATTATCGCGTAGGCGAGCGTCGAACCGTAGACCTGTTTGATAGGGTTTATCCGTCTTGGAGAGTTTCCAAAATAGTTCGGCTTGAACGAAGTCGAAATCTACGTTCGAGTCATCAGTTTCGCGTGTTTGCCCAACGATGCGCCATAGAAGCCTATCATCAATAGATTCCTGATAATGCACGCGGCTCGCAAAGCTTTCATTATCGGCATTGTAACTGGCGCGAAATTGTACGGATTGGTGGTCGTCGCCAAATCCAGGCGGGAAAACGCCGCCCGTATTTTGAGCAAAAGCCGCGAGGGGCGATAAGGAAAGGCTAAAGAGAACAAAGCCAAGAATTCGTGTAAACAAATGGGTCATAATCCCTATACGTAATTCACCAATATTTGGTTTTATCTTATCAACTTATTTTTTCTGAAATTAAGGCCGCGCTCTGGCACGTGCTAATGCGCCAGCTTCCATATTCTTTTCGAGGCGCTCACGTAGCGTGCGCTTGTCTTGGTCGTAATCATCAACGCCAGTTTCAGTGGATTTTAGAACCCAGTAATAAGCCTCCTCCAGATCACGTGTCACGCCTTCGCCTTTCGCGAGTGTGAAGGCATATAAGAATTGCCCTTCTGCATCGCCTGCTTTGGCGGATTTACGGAACCAGTCTGCGGCCTCTGTATCGGACTTATCCGCGCCGTAACCTTGATACACAAGCAATCCATAATCAGCCATAGCTGCGGGATGAGAGGCTTGCGCAGCTTGGCGTAGAAACGCGGCGGATCGCTCATTATTTGGACGGATTTCGAAATTCTCTGCATACATGACGCCCGCGATATAGGCGGCTTCAATGTTGCCCGCTTGTGCGGCTGTTTCGTAATGCTTCAATGCAGCCTGAGGGTCTGACTCGAATAGACTATCGCCCAAACGCTTTGTCGCGTCAGAATCGAAACTCTGGGACGCTTGCTTCAACAAGCGTTGCGACTCATCACTACTCGAGTTTACGCCTTGGCCTGTGCGGTACAAATCGGACAATGCGCGCATGGCATCTGTACGTCCCGCGTCAGAGGCCCGCGTTAAATAGGACACGGCGTCTGCTTTGCTCAGGCCGCCTTGTCCGCGAATACCCATTTCGCCAAGCGCGACGAGGGCGTCAGGGTGGCCTTTATTTGCGGCTTTAGTGTACCATTTTCGCGCGGCCATCATGTCGGTTTGACCGGCTTTGCCATAGCGCCAAATATACCCTGCCATGACAGCAGCATCGGTGCTGCCGAGATTGGCGGCTGTTTCTGCGAGAGGTAAGGCCTCAGAGAATCGCCCGCCATTAAAAGCGTTGAGGGCGACTTCGAAATTCGCTTCGGGTTCGGCGGGGTTACTGAGGGTCGGGGCGGCGTGCGCGCTTATTGCTGGAACGGTTGTAGCGAATGCTCCAAGCACAGCTGCGAGAACTGCAAGATGGCTGCGGCGGGCCCGTCTGGATGCGACCAAACGCCCGAGCATACGGCGATGAAGTCCGCGCCCGCTGCGATCACAGCTTGTGCGTTGTCCACTGTTATTCCGCCGATTGCGACGCTCGGTATTTCGACTGCTTCGTGCCACCACGTTAAAATCTCCAACTCTGCGCGGGCTGTTGTGATCTTTGTCGGTGTTTCAAAAAACGCGCCAAAGGCAACATAGTCCGCTCCAGCTTTTGCGGCTGCAAAGGCTAGTTCTTTCGAATTATGGCAGGTGATGCCAAGAATGGCATCCTCTTCCAACACCTCACGGGATGACAAATAGTCCATATCTTCTTGTCCGATATGGGCACCATCCGCGCCGATGTCCGCGACGAGGTCAGGACGATCGTTCAATATAACTTCGACGCCGACTGCATGGCAGACCTCAGTGATAGCCTTACCCGCCTGAACCAACGCTGAATCTTCGAGGTCCTTCAATCTGATCTGCACACAGGTCACAGGCGCTGCTTCGAGCGTCGTTTTCAAGAGCGCACAGAACGCGAGCACATCCTCAATTTGAGGGGGCGTGATGAGGTAAATTTTGCAAGGATCAGTCATGTGCGCGGCTTAACGAGGAAAACGCAGATAAGCGAGACATATGATGCAACTGATATGTATTTCAGTCTCAGTGAGCCATGCATTTGGTGCAGCCGCCCATCTGGGGCGCGGCAAGGGGGTGTATGTTTAAGCAGGACAGCCCGCGTGGTGATACTCGCGATGGAGTACCGAATAGAAAAGTTTGTTTTACGCAAAGACCAAAGTGGATTGAGCCATAAGCTCATTCCACCCCCCGTGCAATTGTTTGAAAAACAAATGCACAAAGCCACGCGGCGACGGTTTTTGATGCAGCGGCCAGTTTGTCCTCGCAAGTCATGCCATTAGACACGGCGATCGGCTCTCACTCCAAAAAGTCCCACATATTTGATCTCACCCAAATATGATCAACCCCATCGTCTCTCGATACGGCAGATGAGCTCCTACCTGTCCCGTGTCCGAAAGAACCCGCTTAGAATGACACAGCTTTTGATACCGTGGACGCATCTCTGTGAATTTGTTGTAAGGGTTTGAAATTGAATGGAGAAATTTTGAGTAAAACGCGGATCATTATTTTTTGACTCTATATCTCTCGGTTATGTTTGAGGGTGGTGGTAGTGAGGCGCTTTGATTTTAACAATTAGGGCTGCATTGCGCGGGTGTTTCAACGGGTATTACGGCCGCAAGGCCACCGCCAGCTGTACGTAAATTGGTTGTCTGCCCCTGATATATTCGGGCTGCATATAAAAGTGGTACGCCGTCATAGGTGTAAACTCGAACGTCAAATTTTAAAGTGAGCTGCTTGCCGTCTACTGTCACGGCTCGAACGGGTGGCGCGATAAGGTCTTGGGCAATGTAATCGCTGTCCAATATTTGACTCCACACCTTTTTCGTAAGTTTCGCGCCTCTAAACGCGCCGCGACTTCCAAATCCCGCTGTAGGTTTGAAAAATAATTTACGTCGTTCTTTCCACATCATTGCTGCGGAGGCAGGTGTAACGGGAACCGTCTTTGGGATTAATTTAAGTGCGTCTATCTGATTTTGAGATGCGCCAAATCTAACTAAGGTTGTCTCGTCACTTAGCAGAGTTAGATTGCGCTTATCTGCATATAGCGCATGATGGTGAGGCGCAGGTGTTATGACGGCTATGTTGTCTATATATGCGCGGCGAAGGTCCGAATGTTCGGGTTCTGACAAGTCAAAATCCGTAAGACGATTATAGACAAGATCAATTAAAAGCTCCTCATGGTACAGGTTTCCATCCGTAAGTTTTAATTTTGCGGGGTCTGTAATTACGACCTTAAATCCGTGCCCTTCTAAGAGTGTCTTAGCTAGGCACATATCTGGATAATGATACTGTTCGCTCGGCGCTGTATCTACAATGGCAATTGTAGTTAGGGGCTTTGTGCGCCCAGCCAATTGCCACTCCTGCAGAAACATTTTTACGATGCCTGCAGAAAACCCATTGTTTGTATCCCGAACAGTTTGCTCAACCATATCGACAATGAAGGCCCCGCCCGCATTTGAATTTATCTCAATAAGGCGAGGGCCATCTTCCGTGACATGAAAGTCATAGCCCATAAAAACACCCTGCGTTTTATGCTGATGAATTGGGTCGTTAAAAACTGACCCACGTTGTTGAATGGTTTCAATATATTTGGGGCGTTTAATCACGCTCTCTATGGCGTGGATTTGCACTTTCATTTTAGTCAAAATATCAGGTGCTAGAAAAATTGTCGTGCTGGCAAAATAATGTGACCGCTCTGAGAGCATGGACGCCATATTGTTTGCGGCGTTTTGATCTACAATTTTTTGAATGATGGCTTCACGTTTTACAGGCCAGCAATAGCAATCACTATTCAAGTTTAAGGCCGCAGAATCAAACATCACGTTCTCCCGCGCAGCAGTCTTCCATCAAGAAAGATATGAGTTTCTGAAAGCGATTAAAGTGAGCGTGATATATCATTTGTTTGCCGTTTCGGGTCGCGCTCACGAGTCCACTGTTTGAGAGGACTAAAAGTTGGGCCGAAGCTGTACTGGCATTTATATTTTCAGCCGCTGCCAAGTCGCCTGAAGACATACCTGAAGACCCCGCTTTTATGAGGCGTCGCATCAGCGATAGTCTGCCGTTGTGAGAAATTGCGGTTAAGCATTGTATAGCTGATGATTGATCCATAATTTATCATTCCATGAATCAATGGAATGAGTCAAGCGCTTTGTGGTCAATGCAATTATCTCTCATTTTCACAGTTTAGATAATTGGATTTGAGCAAATGTCTCACAATTACCCTCTTCTCTCTTTCACCTAACGGTAGTTCCTGTTTAGAGTGAGGCTCTCATTGCTCGATTGGACAGAACCTTGCCTCTTAAAACTCACACAGGCCAATGCCACTGCGGGGCTGTTGCGTTTGAATTTGACGCGCCTGCGAGTGTGGATGTGACGGATTGTAATTGCTCGATGTGCGATATGACGGGATATGAGCATGTCTTTGTGCCGAAGACTGATTTGCGCTTTCTGTCTGGCGAAGATCATATGACCGAATATCGGTTCAACACAGGGCAGGCCGTGCATATGTTCTGCCAGAGCTGCGGGATTAAACCGCTCTATCAACCGCGTAGTCACCCCGATGCATGGAGCGTGAATTTGCGCTGCGTCCAAGGCAACACATTGAAAGCCGAAACGCGCATCGCGTTTGATGGCCAAGATTGGGAAGGCAATATCGCCGCGCTGAAAGAGAAGACGTGAGCGCGGAGAAATAAAGTTGCTCATTGCCTCATTCAGCCCTAATCCGCGCACATGACCGAACCCTTCCAAACCCTCGCTGGCCTCGGCCAAATCGCTGATGACTATGATGCTGTGTTTTGCGACATTTGGGGCGTTATCCATAATGGCAAAGTACCCTTTCATAAAGCCTGCGACGCGCTGGAGCGGTTCCGCGAGCGTGGGCCTGTTGTCCTGATCACAAATGCGCCTAACCCGAGCCTCACAATCCCTGAGAGCTTTCGCGATATTGGCGTGCCGGGAGAGTTTTACGATGCGGTTGTGACCGCTGGCGATGCGACGATTGACGCATTGGCGCGCCGTGCGCCGGGTCCCGCGTTTAAGATTGGCCCTGAGCGGGACGACAGGCTTTATGCGGGATTAGAGATGAACTTCTCTGACCTTGAAGACGCGAGTTTCATCAGCTGTACGGGCATGTATGAGGATGACGAACACCCTGATGATTACACTGAAATTTTGGCCGCGGCCCGCGAGCGCGGTATTCCGATGGTCTGCGCAAACCCAGATATGAAAGTCAAAGTGGGCGATAATGTTATCTGGTGCGGCGGCGCATTGGGCAAAGTCTATGAAGATATGGGCGGGGAAGTTATCTATGCAGGTAAACCCCACGAGCCGATCTACCGTCTGTGCCGTGCGTGGTTGGATGAAGTCACAGGATATGTTCCGCCGCCTGAGCGCATACTCTGTATTGGCGACAACATCTTTACCGATCTGATTGGCGCGAAAAATCAAGGTATGGATTGCTTGTTCATTCAGGACGGATTGCATGGAGACATGGAGCATAAGTTCAAAACGCTCTTGGGGCAGCACAATATAAGCGCCCGCTATGTCGCGCCGAGCCTCAACTGGTAACGTCAACGTTATCTAGTCTACATGCTCAGAGTTCATTCGGATCACGGTTTTTCATGGTAAGCGCCGTTTGCCTTTGCTAGGAGGCCCGTCATGACCGTAAAATACTACCTTGAAGATCTTGAAATCGGAATGCGTTCCGAGACTACCGCTGTGATCACAGAGGAGATGATCAACACCTTCGCTGATATTACAGGCGACCATAACCCGATCCACGTTGACGCAGAATTTGCAGCGACGACGGATTTTGGTCAACGCATTGCGCATGGCGCATTGTCTGCGAGTTTTATCTCTGCGATTTTGGGTAATGATCTTCCAGGACCAGGCGCTGTCTTTGTTGAATTGAATTTGCGCTTCCGTAAGCCTGCCTTCATTGGCGACAATGTGTTGGCTGTGGCTGAAGTCGCTGAGATTAATATGCGGACAGGCCGCGTGAAGATGAAATGTCACTGCGAAGTAGACGGTAAGAAAATCTGCCGCGGCGATGCAGGCGTCTTTGTGCAAAAGCGTCCCGTTGAGGCCGCTGCTGAAGCCTAGGCGTGAAAACGCTCCAAACCTATTCAGGCCTTTCCGCTAAGGATCAAGGCGCAGTCATTGCGCTGGGTAATTTCGATGGCCTTCACCGTGGGCATCAAGCCGTCATCGCGCAAGCTCAAACCATAGCGGATGACCTTGGCGCGCCATTGGGCATAGGCTTATTTAGGCCGCATCCTTACCGCTACTTCAAGCCTGACGCGGCCCCGTTCCGTCTCATGAGCTCCCGCATTCGCGAAAATGTTATGGCCGAATTAGGCGTGAATTTTCTGTATGAAATCCCCTTTGACGAAACCTTGCGGGACATGGACGACACGCAATTTGTTGAACGTGTTCTACATCAAGGCCTCGGGATACGGCATGTTGTCGTCGGCGAGGATTATGGGTTTGGAAAAAACCGCTGCGGTAATGTAGCAAGCCTGACACGCCTTTGCGCTGAACGCGGGATTGGGGTCACCGCCATATCTCCAGTTGGGCTGCATAAGTTATATGGTAAATATGGGTCGACAGAAATCCGCAAGGCTTTGCAAGAGGGCGATGTTTTTCATGCGCAACACATGTTGTCGCGCCCGTGGCAAGTAGATGGCATTGTACAGCACGGACAACAGCGCGGACGCACAATCAACTTCCCAACCGCGAATTTAGAATTTGGCGACCTCGTTCGCCCTAAATTCGGTGTGTATGTTGTTGAAGTCAAATTGTCTGATGAAGATGTTTGGCGTCCTGCCGTGGCAAATACGGGCAGTCGCCCAACGGTGGGAGGCGAAGAGGCGCGCTTAGAGGTGCATCTTCTGGACTTTGAGCGTGATCTCTATGGTCAGCTGATTGACGTCCGTTTTCGCAGTTTTATCCGCGCAGAAATGAAGTTTGAAAGTTTCGATGCATTGAAAAATCAAATTTCAAGAGATGCAGAAAGTGCACGTGCAATTTTAGGTGCGTAACACGATTGATAAATCATAAAATTGACTCAGTTTTCAGCCTTTGTTTAACTTCGTCCTTTAAGGCTCCCTCGAGTGGCATTGCCACCGTTGGGAAAATTTTATGTTTAACAGGCAAGTTGAAGCTTTATTGACGATCTGTGCTCTGTCCATATTTGCGGACAAGCGCGTCTTTGCGAGTGAAATTACAGCCTTTGTGCAATCAGCTGCAAAAATTAATACAAAAGTAGAGTCTGATATTGTCGTAACAGAAGCCAAACTCCTTATGTGGTTTGAACTCAACCGCGTGCATCTCCATGATAAAGTCAGCTTAAAGCCTGTTGGATTTAAGCACTGGTTCGAGACAGTTCTGTCCGATCTTAAGGGTTTCAAAGATGCAGAATTTGTCGTTGAGATCCTTAACTATATTTCGTTGGCTGATGGTGAATTGCATGTCAGCGAGCGTGCGCTGAGTGTTCTCGTAGATACTGCATTAAAAAACCAAATGAGAGTGTCGCCAGAGATGCTCGAAATTTTCTGACAAAATTGTCTATCTGTCTAGGGTAATGCGTTGTGGCTAAGTCTGTATCAAAGTCTCAGTTTGATGATTTACTAACTTTGTTAGCCATCAGTATTTTTATTGATGGAAATGTGGCTAACAGCGAGCTGGAAGTCTTTAAAAAGACGGTCTCGCGGATAAAGTTATCGAAATTTGATGTTCCAAAATTATCTGAGACGCAAGCACACGCGTGGTTCAATCAGCATTTTGAAAATACCCGTACTGTAATGTCTGGGTCAAAAATAGACTTCGATACCAAGCTCTCTGATTTGCTTGACCGTATTGCCATTCACGCGAAACCTGGTGCGCTAGTTCATATAATTCATATGATTTCACTCGCGGATGGTAGCCTTCATCAGAATGAGACGAAGTTGATAGACTTTGTGAAACAACATTGGGGTGTGCATTAAAGACTTAAGAGACGTGTGGGTGTTACTCTCCCTTATAAATCACGCCGCCTTTCATAACGAAATCAACATCCATGAGTTCCGAAATGTCTTTAAGAGGATCACCGTCTACGCCGATAAGGTCCGCGAATTTACCCGCCTCTAATGTGCCGATGACATGATCTAATTGAATATGTTTAGCCGCAGTGACCGTGGCCGAACGAATGGCTTCCATTTCGCTCATGCCCGCTGCGACGAGGTATTCAAACTCTTTCGCATTACCGCCATGTTTGGAGACGCCCGTGTCTGTCCCGAAGGCGATGGTGACGCCGTTCTCATAGGCGACTTTCGCCATCTCTTGCATTTTGGGCCCAACTTCGAGGGCTTTTTTAATGCTGTTCGGAGGTAAGAATGTGTCGGGGTCAGAGGCCCATTCTTCGACTGTTTTCCCCGCGAGGACGGTGGGAACCAAAACAGCATCGTATTTTTTGAAAAGTCGCGTTGTTTCTTCGTCCAAGAAGGACCCATGCTCGATTGAGCTTACGCCCGCACGCAAGGCCGCTTCAATGCCGCCTTTGTCATGGGCGTGAGCTGTAACTTTGCGGCCCATAGATGTTGCTGCGTCGACGATGGCTTTCAATTCATCATCCATTAATTGCTGGCCTGTGCCTGCATTCGTATCGGATAAGACACCGCCCGTGGCCGTGATTTTAATAACATCGGCTCCGTCTTTGACGGCTTGGCGAACGGCGCGTCGGCAATCGGCAACGCCGTTACAGATCGTGTCCGATTGCATCATCTCTAGTATGTCGTCTTTGAAACCATGGAAATCACCATGACCGCCCGTAGCGGCAATCGCTGGGCCAGAGGCGCGAATATGTGGCCCAGGGACAAGGCCTTTGTTGATGGCGCGGCGAAGTGCAAAAATTTCCTTTGGGCCACCAACATCTTGAACGGCTGTAAATCCTGCCATTAAAGTCGTGCGGGCGTGAGCTGCTGCTTGAAGGGCAACGTCGCCAGATTCGAGACGAACAGCGTCGTCAGGCTTCCCGCTATCGCGATCACCGCGTAAATGCACATGGCTGTCGATCAGGCCAGGCAGGAAGAACATGTCTTTGCCGTCGACAATGACGGCGTCTTCATCTTCTAGAAATCCCGGTTCAACGCCGACGATTTCTCCTTCATGAATGATGATCGTATGATCTGTTAAAACAGCTTTGCCCGGCACAGCCATAACTTGACCCGCATGAATCAACGTAAAGTCTTGATGGCCGTCATGGGTTTCGTCATGGGCAAAAGCATTAAAGGCGACAGCAAAAGCGCCGATTGCGAGCGATGTATAAAGAGCAGAGGTAACAAGAGTGCGATAGGTCATCACTCTTGTTAACACATTGTTAAGACCTTGGAAGGGGACTCACCTAAAAAGGGAAAGCTAAATTCACAAGGTAATTTCGACTGTTTAGATGTCGTCTAGGTCTTGGGTAGAGCGTGATGCGCGATGTCGGTTCGGAATTGCTTCGCTGACCATTTCACATCCTCCACAGCGGCATAGGCTGTGTCGACCGCCTGCTTCAACGTCTCGCCAGAGGCTGTGACGTTTAAGACACGTCCGCCATTAGCTTTCAACTTGCCACAATTTTTGCCGCGACGTGTCCCCGCGTGAAAGACAACAACGCCGTCGCGCTCATTGGCCGTATCAAGGCCAGAGATAACTGTGCCTTTCTTATATTCTCCCGGATAGCCTTTGGCCGCGAGGACGACATTGGCAACGGGCTCGTTGAACCAAGCGGGTGCCTCTAATTTATCCAAAGTGCCTGCTTCTGCCGCCAAGAGTATCGGCAACAGATCAGATTGAAGGCGTCGCATGATAACTTGGCATTCAGGGTCGCCAAAGCGTGCATTATATTCGATGAGTTTTGGACCTTCGTCCGTGATCATAAGGCCTGCGAATAAAACGCCTTTGAACGGGTGGCCATCTTTTGCCATGCCGTAGACCGTTGGTTGGATGATTTTCTCCATGACCGTGGCAAGGATTTCATCTGTGAAAACAGGCGCAGGGGAGTAGGCACCCATGCCGCCAGTGTTCGGCCCTTTATCGCCATCAAAGGCACGCTTGTGATCTTGCGCGGCGATGAGGGGCAGAGCGTTTTTGCCGTCCGAAATAGCAAAGAAGCTCGCTTCTTGTCCGCGCATGAAATCTTCAATGACGACGGTTTCAGACGCTGTGCCAAATTTGCCCGAGAAAAATTCCTCTAGCTCTGCTTCGGCGTCTTTCAATGTTTCTGGAATGACAACGCCTTTGCCCGCGGCTAGTCCATCTGCTTTCAGCACATAAGGCGCTTTCATCGTTTTGAGATGAGCTTTGGCTGATTTGAGGTCTGTAAATACGCCATACCCCGCTGTTGGAATTTCGTAGCGATCACAAAAGGCTTTGGTGAAGGCTTTGGAACTTTCCAATTGGGCGGCGGCTTCTGTTGGGCCAAAGACGGGAACGCCCAAGTCTTCTAGCGCGTCCACGAGACCCATCGCGAGAGGCTGTTCTGGACCGACAATAACAAAATCATAGGCCTCGCGTTGAATGAGGGCGAGAAGGCCAATCATGTCATCTGCGGCGACGTCAATAATATCTGCGACGTCTGCGATGCCTGCATTCCCAGGGGCGCAATGCAACGTCTCGACTTTAGGCGATTGGGCTAATTTCCAAGCCAGCGCATGTTCGCGGCCACCGGATCCGATAAGAAGAAGTTTCATGATATGTCTCGTCAAACGGGAAGGGAAGAATGTGAAGGCTTCCTAGCGCCGTGAAGGGCTCACGGCAATCGGCCGAAGCGCACTATCCACACTTCACATTTTTGTGCTGATTTCCGACTTGTCGAAAGCGAGCGCCGCGCTTAAACACGCTCCCATGTCTTCACCTATACCAAAATCCGAGCTCATCACGTCGAAAGCTCAAATGATCACACATCTGGAGGAAGGCTCTAAGCCGAAATCAGATTGGCGCGTGGGGACAGAGCACGAGAAAATCGGCTTTTCGACGAAAGATAATTTACCTTTGCCTTACGAAGGCGCGTGCTCGATTCGGGCTATGCTTGAAGGCTTGCAACGCTTTGACTGGGAACCTGTCCTAGAAAGCGGCCATTTGATCGCGCTGAAACGCGATGGGGCGTCTGTGTCATTAGAGCCTGGTGGTCAGCTAGAGCTATCAGGCGCGCCTGTTGAAACCATCCACCAGACATGCGCCGAAGTTAGCCGTCACCTCCGCGAAGTGCGTGAAGTCGCGGATGAAATTGGCGCGGGCTTCCTCTCATTGGGCTTCCGCCCTGACACAAAACTAGAAGACGTGCCGATAATGCCCAAAGGGCGATATAAAATCATGCGCGACTATATGCAAAAGGTCGGCACGATGGGGCGGGAAATGATGTTCCGTACCTGTACGGTTCAAGCGAATTTAGACTTTGGCTCAGAAGCCGACATGGTCAAAAAATTCCGTGTCAGTTTGGCGTTGCAGCCTATCGCAACCGCGCTGTTCGCTAATTCACCTTTCACCGATGGAAAGCTGAACGGCTATAAATCTTTCCGCTCTCGCATTTGGATGGATACGGATGCAGACCGTACAGGCATGCTGCCTTTTGTTTTTGAAGAGGGCTTTGGGTTTGAGCAATATGTCGACTATGCGCTCGATGTGCCGATGTATTTTGTCTACCGCGATGGTGAGTATTTAAATGCGGCGGGTAAAAGTTTCCGTCACTTCCTTGATGGAAAACTAGATGTTGTCCCTGGGCAAGTCGCGACGATGCAAGATTTCGAAGATCATTTATCTACGATTTTTCCAGAAGTCCGCCTTAAGCAGTTCTTGGAAATGCGTGGATGCGATACAGGGCATTGGGACGAGTTATGCGCCATGCCAGCATTTTGGACGGGCTTGTTCTATGATCAATCAGCTTTGGATGCGGCGTGGGACATGGTCAAGGATTGGACGACAGAAGAGCGCCAGATGCTTCGCGATACGGTTCCAATGCAGGGCTTACAGACACCATTCAGAGGCGGGACAATCAATGACCTTGCCAAGCAAGCTTTAGACATTTCACGCGTAGGTTTGAATGCACGCGCTAAGTTAAACGCGCATGGCGATAACGAAACTGTGTTCCTACAAGACCTCGATGCAAAAGTTGCGTCAAAGCAATCAGGTGCGGATCGTTTGATTACGAAATTTAACCGCGAATGGGCAGGGGATATTTCCCGCGCCTACAAAGAGTGCATCTACTAAAATGTATCTGTGACCTCTAGGGATATACGCTGACCGCGTTGGCGGCGAGTCAGTTCATGGCGTATTAGTTCGCCGTTTCTGGTTTCATCAAACACACTGCGTTGACGCTTGAATTCAAAGTCTATGATGTTTTGGACTTTGATAGTCCATTGCATTCCAAGTAAGTCTTTGTGAATGGCTGCGAGTTCAATTTCAGGCCTGATTAAGTCATTCCGCACGATTTCATCGATACGAAAAAGATCCGAAAGTTTGCTTTGTTCAACTTCTGCTTCAATTGCAAATTGAGTCCCATCAATATCCCACCGAGCCTCTAAATCATACTCCCAGAGGGGCTGTCTATTTCTGGCGCGGTTTTGGGCTGTGATGACGTCTTTTACGGAGCTGTCTGCAAGTGTTCCTTCAGCAGAGAGACGTAAGCCCTTCAAGATATCATCCAAAACCCAAGTTAGATTACCTTCAATACCGTATACTTGCGCATTTGTATCCAAATTCCCATCGCCTTGCGTGATGTTTCCCTCGTCATCGATGAACAGCAATGTCTCAATCGGATCTTCAATGATGTCATAAAACAACGTGACTCTGCCAGACAATCCCGTTGGGTTTTGTTTCTGTATTTCAAGTTCTGTTTCCCAGCTTTGCTCTGGAAAAATTTCATTATTCCCTTGGCTGGCGGTGCCTTCTGCTAGGCTAACCGTCGAAACAAAGGTGTCAAAATCAAGCTGTCCAACACTATGTTCAATTTGCCCACGAAGCGTCCATGTGTCGTCTATTTTGTAAGATGCGCTAAGAAGGCCTTTGGTGCGGAAGAGTTTTTGAGATTCCAAATCATCGGATTTCACATCAATGACGGAATACTCGGATCCGATCGATGCCTGCAGGTTTGTGCGATCATTCAGGGCCCACCCGCGAGAGAGGTTGCCTTGAAGGCGGCTTTCTTCGACCTCTGCAAACTCTGGATCATATGCGAACTCATCCACTGAGAACGCCGTATTGGACTTCAAAGAGTTGAGGGCCGCTTCGAATGACGCGGTCCAATCTGATGTTTGTCCTGTCTTCCAGCTATATTCTGCGCGTCCAATATATTCGCGTTCTTTGTCATTGCGGATAAATAATGAAGCCGTTTGTCCCGGCGCACCATCGTCAAAAAGAAAACGACTAACAAAGTCAAAGTCCTCGCCACTGTGCAAGGCGATGAGTTTTAATTGCCCGTTTTGTCCCAAAAGGCGCGCATCAAAACTATAATCACCACTGACTTCATACGTCGTTCGGTCTTCCCCATTTGTTGCAAAGGATGAACCCGACTGTGCGCTGTCTGTCAGATCAAGGAACGTTTCGCTTAAATCGGTATTTCTATTTTCTCTTCCTGCCGACACGTTCAAATTTGCGATGTGCCCATTATCAGGAAGCCATGTAAGGTTTAGGTTGGCGCTTGGAAGCTGTAAGTTGAAGCCGATTTTCTCTTCACGATTTTGCGTAATATTCCCATCCACGTCGAAGAATTTTTCGTCGCCATCTTCTGTGAAAATGAACTGCCCTAAATTTACACTGCCAACAGCTTCTATCTGTCCAGACTTGGCTGAGAAATTCAGATTGGCATCGCCGAGTTGTGGTTGGGAGCCTTTTTCAAATCGAACTGCATAATCCCAACTACCAGATAGCTCACCGGTCTGTGCCACGATATTCGCAACCTGACCTGATAGTCCTGGGATATCGAGGGTTGCGCCATCGAGGATTTCGATGCGCGTCACATTGCCGGCTGGAATACGGCCCAAAATCTCATTTGCACCAGAGGATTTGGACGAAGGTCGCCGACCATTGATAAGAATGTTAAGCGAGGCTTGCCCGAATCCGCGTTCTTCGCCTTCGTCACCGCGAATTTCGAACCCCGGTAAGCGTGCAACCATATCGGCTGCCGTTTGCGGAGCAAATTGCGTGAAGTAATCAGGTGTGTATGTTTTATCGGTTGTTTCAAGCTGTACGGAAGTCGGCGATAGCGCTGTTTGCGCTAAGGCTGGCGTAGCTATGAAGCTGTAAGCCGCAGATAGCAGGCATGATGTCAAAAAAATGCGTTTCAACGCCCAACCCTCATTCGAGTCACCCACGACTCAGTCAATCCAAGTTTCGAGAAATGACTTAAATATAAGGTCTAGTCTACCCTAACGTTCATCGCAATCGTTCACATTATTGTACAGTATTGTAATTGAATTTTTTGATACAAGATATCAGGCTCTAAGTTGCGTCGTGATGGAGCCTATGCCAAAGCGGGTGTCAAGATTGAGGGACTGCATAGGCAAAAGCCAGACAGCCTCGACATAAAAACAAAACTAAAGGGGGTTCTATGTTATATTTGATCCTGTCGGCCATCGCATTGGTTGGCGTTGCGATTGCGCTCTATCAGATGCGCAATCATCCAAAAGGACTATACGTTCTATTTTTCGCTGAAATGTGGGAACGGTTCTCATATTACGGCATGCGCGCATTGTTGATCTTGTATCTAACGAAGCATTTCTTGTTTACAGACGGACAAGCCTACGGAATTTATGGGGCTTACACGACATTGGTCTATGTAACGCCCGTTATTGGCGGCATGTTAGCTGACCAATTCTTAGGACAACGCAAGGCGGTTCTTTGGGGCGCTGTGTTACTTGTGATCGGTCATCTTGGCATGGCTATCGAAGGCGAACCTGTCGTGAATGCGGCTGATCGTGACGGAACGATCATGAGCATTTTCTATATGTCCCTTGCCTTTATCATTGCGGGTGTAGGCTTCTTGAAAGCTAATATTTCAGCTATTGTGGGTGAGCTTTACGAAAAAACGGATGAACGCCGAGACGGTGCTTTCACTTTGTTCTACGTGGGTATCAACTTAGGCGCCTTTGCGGGTGCGTTGATCTCAGGTTATCTTGGCGAAACATTCGGTTGGAAATATGGTTTTGGTCTCGCAGGCATTGGTATGCTGGCAGGTCTCGTTGTCTTTGTCTGGGGTAAACCTTTGCTCAACGGTGCGGGCGAACCTCCTAATCCTACGCTACTGGCTAAGAAGCGGTTTGCTGGACTGTCGACAGAGTGGTTGATTTACTTAGGTACGCTTGCAGCTGTATTTGTCATCTGGATGGCAATTGGTGATTATAAAATTGTGGGTTATATTCTGTGGCCAGCTTTTATCGCGACATTCCTTTACATCATTATTCGCTCAGTTGTTACGTTACCGCCGCATCCGCGAAACCGTATCTTTGCGGCGCTGTTCTTGATTTCTATTCAGGTTCTGTTTTGGGCCTTGTTTGAGCAAGCCGGTTCATCACTTAACCTTTATACGGATCGTGAAGTTGATCGTACATTCATGGGACAAGAAGTTGTCGCGTCTGTGTTCCAATCACTGAATGCGATGTATATTATTGTCTTAGGGCCATTATTTGCGGCGCTTTGGATATGGCTTGCAAAACGCGGTTTGGAGCCAAGTGCGCCTGCTAAATTTGGTATGGGTATCATCCAATTGGGTCTCGGTTTCTTGGTACTCGTTTGGGGTGCAACTTCGGCGGGGTCGAATCTGACGCCAGTGATGTTCATCTTCTTGATCTATCTCTTGCACACGATGGGTGAGCTTTGTTTGTCACCTGTTGGTCTATCCGCCATGACACGCCTTTCTGTTCCAAAGATGGCAGGTTTGGTTATGGGCGCTTGGTTCATATCGTCAGCTGCAGGTAACTTCGTTGCCGCTCAGATCGCGAAAATGACAATCGGCGGAGGCGAAGGCCAAGTCCTAGATGTTTATTCTAAAGTTGGTTGGATGGCAGTCGTCGCAGGTGTTGGCTTGATCGTTGTCTCCCCTCTAGTGAAGAAACTGATGCATCTTGATACGTTGGAACGTGACATGGAAGATTACTATGCTCGTGAAGCCTCCAGTGCTGTAGAAGTTGAAGGCAAGTCGTAAACACGGCTGCTATCAAATGGCATTAGTTTGAATGCCTCTAAATAAGTAAAAAAGCCCGCTCATTTGAGCGGGCTTTTTTATTAGGTGTTGTCTGCGCCTTACGGGGCGGACATGTGTTGTGCGCCTTAGCGCTTCATCAACATGCCAAGGATGTCATCCATAGAACTTCCGTCGCCATCTGCGTCGAGCATGGAGCCTAACATGCCGAGACCTTGCTGATGCGCTTGGTTGGCTTGTTGAACTTGCTGGCGTTGTTGACGCTGTGCGCCGCCGCCGAGCAATCCACCGAGTAGGCCGCCGAGGCCGCCTTTAGACGCGCCGCCGCCCATGACTTGTTGAACCGCCATTTGCGCCAACATGCCTTTCATGCCGCCGCCCGCGTTGAACATACCTGCGCCATTCGTTTGTTTGCCAAGTGAACCCATCGCCATCATCGCGACCATCGGCAGCATCTTCTTTAAGATGTCAGCTGATACGCCAGATTGTTCGGCTGCGCGTCCTGCGACGGCGCGGCTAACATCTTTTGATCCAAATAAGTGACCCAGAATGCCGTTGCCTTCAGCTACCGCTGCGGGTTGTCCGAGGTTCGTTGGGTTTTCAAGATATTGATCGTGGCCGCCATTTTGTAGCGCGCCAAGAAGACCAGCAAGACCTTGTGGTGATCCCGCATTGTTTTTCAAACCTGACGAAATCGCTGGCAGGAGGGCCGCAATTGCGCTTTGGCTCTGTTGTGGATTGAGGCCGAATTGATTGCCAATTTGTTGCGGAGCCTGACCGCCTGCCGCGCTCAAGATCATGTCCATCATATTCATAGCCATATTCGTACTCCAATAGGTTTCGTGCTTTACGACTATATGTAGGAAAGATGAGC
This sequence comes from uncultured Caulobacterales bacterium, assembly GCA_938009235.1. Classification (GTDB taxonomy): domain Bacteria; phylum Pseudomonadota; class Alphaproteobacteria; order Caulobacterales; family Maricaulaceae; genus Litorimonas. The sequence continues at coordinate 41,773 of CALLIK010000010.1, read as the reverse complement.
CGCGTGCGAGCAAGATTTTAGAAAGCTGTGAAAAGGGTTTAGATTGTGTTCGTGTTTGAACGCAGCTGGGTTAGCGGCGAGCCGCTAAATAAGGCTCATACAGCCAAAGCGCATTTGTCGTCATAAGCCACATAAGAGCTACGAGTGTCAAAAATATGAAGGCGGCTTTGGGCCATTTATAGCAACGCTCCAAACCTGCGGATAGCGCAGCAACGCCGAGCAAAACCCAGCCCAGAACGATAATATGCTTCAGTGTGCTAGGGGCGTGTATTCCAGAATAAGTTTCATCCAAAGCAAATGACATTGGAACGTCATTGCCATCTGTCATTATCGTAGCAACAATCCAAAGAATTCGCACGAGAATGCGGTCCACGATGATCGGAAAGAGAAGGAGTCCGAAATCAATTGGGCGGATTTGCCACCACCTCAGATATGTTGGTGTCTTAAACCGCACTTCCGCCAACGGTTAGGTTCTCGACATAGAGGCTAGGTTGTCCAACGCCGACGGGCACGCCTTGGCCTGCTTTGCCGCAAACTCCGATGCCAGGGTCGAGCGCCATATCATTTCCGACGTGACGAATTTGTGTGAGGACCGTTGGGCCGTCGCCAATAAGCGTGACGCCTTTGAGCGGTTCGCCGACTTTGCCGTTCCTAACGCGGTAGGCTTCGGTACATTGAAAGACGAATTTCCCGCTCGTGATATCGACTTGCCCGCCGCCAAAATTCGTGGCGTAAATGCCGTCGTCTAGTTCGGCGAGCATTTCGGCGGGGTCGCGCTGCCCGCCTAACATAAATGTATTTGTCATTCGGGGCATGATCGAATGGGCGAAGCTCTCGCGGCGACCATTTCCCGTCGGCTCGACGTCCATAAGGCGCGCGTTCTGGCGGTCCTGCATAAAGCCGACAAGAATGCCGTCTTCAATCAGAGTAGTGCGGCCTGTCGGCGTGCCTTCGTCATCAATGGTCAGGCTGCCGCGCCGTCCTGCGATTGAGCCATCATCTACTACGGTAACACCTGGGGATGCGACGCGTTCCCCTAACATACCTGCAAAAGCCGATGTGCCTTTACGAATAAAGTCACCTTCAAGGCCGTGGCCCATCGCCTCGTGAAGCAAAATGCCTGGCCAGCCTGGTCCGAGCAGGACATCCATTTGTCCTGCGGGCGCAGGGACGGCTTCCAAATTTACTTTCGCTTGCCGCAGAGCTTCGATGGCTAAGGGCTTCCAGAAGTCAGGTTGGATATATCCATCATAGGCTTCGCGTCCGCCTGCACCGGCAAAGCCAGTTTCGCGGCGGCCGCCTTTTTCGGCTGTGATCATAATGTTTAGCCGCACGAGAGGGCGAATGTCATCGTAGCGTTCGCCGCCCGCCCGAAGGATAGAAACCGCACGGCGGTTCGCGCTCATGGAGGCCGTGACCTGAACGACCTGTGGATCAAGGGCGCGGCAAAAGGCATCAATTTCCTGCAAAAGCTCGACCTTCACGCCAAACCCAGGGGAGGCGACGGGGTCAATGTCGGGATAAAGTGATGTATTTGTGCGGCGAGGCGCTGCGGCAGCTGTTCCATCATAGCCTTGCTTGGCGAGACTGACGGCACTGGCGGCTCGCGCGAGTGCGCCAGATGAAAGCTCAGTTGATTGTGCAAAGCCAGAGGTTTCCCCTGCAACGCACCGCAGGCCAAAACCGCGAGACGTATCGAAATTAGCAGTTTTCAGTCGCCCATCATCAAATGTGAGCGATTCGGAGGCAGAGCGCTCTACAAATAGCTCTCCATCATCCGCTCCGCGTAGGGTTTCATTCAGCTGTTCTTGTGCCTTATCGGCTTCCAAGGCACTGTCATCAAATACAAAATCGGTCATGCAAACTTTCAAAGCCCGTAAATCCGCGACAAAACATTGCGAGTTTCACTGTTATAGGACTTTATCTAAGGTCTATCTCGCTATAGACAACCGCCCAAATGCGACAAAAGGCGCTGGATTGCTTTACAGACAATTCAAACTCTGTTGTCTATAGAATTTCTTAGCGGGCGAGTGGACTTTACTACCTCCCGATGATGTTAAAGAGGACCGGATGAAGTCTCCACGTAATAACACGACAATCATTGCCGCAGTTTTAGCGGTTATTGTGGCTCTAGTGACCTTTATTGGTCTCGTCACGGTTGGCCTTGGCGGCGAACGTGGAATGGGAATGCCCACAGATGGCGGTTACTTCCTCCAAGCGGCGGCGACGCCTGTTATGGAAAATCTGACCACGGTTCACAACATGGTGTTCTATTGGATTTCAGGGATTACCGCTCTTGTGATGGCGCTTATGGTCTTCATCATGATCCGCTTCCGCGAGAAAGCGAACCCAGTTCCATCCAAGACATCTCACAATGTGCTCCTCGAAGTGGTTTGGACCATTGCACCGGTTTTGGTCCTGCTATTCATCGCGGTACCTTCCATGCAGCTTCTCTATTTCCAAGATAAACTGCCTGAGACTGAAATGACGGTCAAAGCTGTCGGCAATACATGGAACTGGTCATACAGCTATCCAGACGCTGAAAATGTCGAAGAGATTATTTCTAACCCATTGGATAAAGCCACTGCAGATACACTGGACTTACCATATTTATTCGTCACGGATGCCGCTTTGGTTGTGCCTGTTGATACGAATGTAAAAGTATTAGTGACATCCCTGAATAATATGCACAGCTGGACTGTTCCAAGCTTCGGTATCAAAATGGATGCTGTACCGGGTATCATCAACGAAACTTGGTTCCGCGTAACGCGTGAAGGCACGTTCTATGGACAGTGTTCAGAGATTTGCGGCATTAAACATTACTTCATGCCGATCGAAGTTCAGGTTGTTTCCAAAGAGGCTTATGCGGCTTGGGTCGCGAATGACGGCGTTTTTCCTGCTCAATATAAGCAATATATAACTGAGAAGACCGTCAAAGGTTCACTCGCACTCAACACCACTTCAATGGGCAGCGGTCAATCCGCGGCTCAGAAGTAGGAGATAGAACAATGGTTGCACTCCCTGGAGAAAATATTTCTGTAGAGCCATCAGGCTATGCGGATGATGACAAGCCTAAATTCTTTCAGCGTTGGTTCTATTCAACCAACCATAAAGACATCGGTACGCTTTATCTGATTTTTGGTATCATTTCTGGTCTGATCGGGGGCTTCCTGTCTTATATGATGCGGATGGAATTGGCCGCGCCTGGTATTGATGTGTTCGACAGTGAGCATCAGTATCTCGTCTATGTCTCTATGCATGGTCTAATCATGATCTTCTTTATGGTGATGCCCGCATTGATTGGTGGATTTGGTAACTGGTTCGTTCCGATTATGATCGGCGCGCCAGATATGGCGTTCCCGCGTATGAACAACTTGTCGTTCTGGCTCTTACCTACAGCATTGATCTGTCTGCTCATAAGTTTTGTGATGCCCGGCACCGCCACGGAAGGGTATGATGTGGCGACCAATGGATTCGGGGGGAGTTGGGTCATGTACCCACCGCTCTCGACCACAGGTCATCCTGGTCCTGCATTTGACTTCATTATTATTGGTCTTCTTGCGGCTGGTTTCTCATCCATCTTTGGTGCGATTAACTTCATCACGACAATCTTGAATATGCGTGCCCCTGGCATGACAATTCATAAGATGCCTTTGTTTGCATGGTCTGTTCTTGTGACAGCGTTCTTGCTTCTTTTAGCTCTTCCTGTTCTCGCAGCGGCCCTCTTTATGTTATTCACAGACAGAATTGCTGGCGGTACAGGCTTCTTTGATCCTGCACGCGGCGGTGATCCACAGATGTTCCAACATTTGTTCTGGTTCTTCGGTCATCCTGAAGTTTACATCATGATCTTGCCTGCCTTTGGTATTGTCTCTCACATCATCTCGACATTTTCTAAGAAGCCAATTTTTGGTTATCTTGGAATGGCCTATGCGATGGTCGCGATTGGCGTCGTTGGCTTCGTTGTATGGGCGCATCACATGTATACTGTTGGTATGGATGTGAACTTGAAAGCTTACTTCCTCGCGGCGACCCTCGTGATTGCGGTGCCAACGGGTGTTAAAATTTTCTCATGGCTTGCAACAATGTGGGGCGGCTCTATTCGCTTCTCTATTCCGATGCAGTGGGCTTTGGCCTTTATCTTCTTGTTCGTCGTTGGCGGCGTGACGGGTGTTATGCTCGCGAACGCAGGCGTGGATGCTTATCTTCATGATACATATTATGTTGTAGCCCATTTCCATTACGTTCTGTCGATGGGCGCGGTCTTCGGTATCTTTGCTGGCTTCTACTATTGGTTCGGTAAAATGTTCGGTGTGCAGTATAACAAGTGGTTAGCGGGCGCCCATTTCTGGTTCTTCTTTATTGGCGTGAACGTGATCTTCTTCCCACAACATTTCTTGGGTTTGAACGGTATGCCGCGTCGTTATATCGATTATCCTGAAGAGTTTGCGATCTGGAACCAAGTGTCTTCCTTCGGCGCACAAATCACGCTCGTAGGTGTTGGCTTCTTCTTTGCTATGCTATTTGTATCTTTGGTCGTTCAGCGCAAAAAGGTTGGCGACAATTATTGGGGTGAAGGCGCAACGACGCTGGAATGGACATTGTCCTCTCCGCCGCCATATCATCAGTTCAATACATTACCTCGCATCGAGGACAATGCCGAGCACTAAGCTCCGCAGAACTTGAAATAGAAAAAGCCGTTCCATCTGGAGCGGCTTTTTTGTTATGAGGAATTATGAAGCAGGTCCCTGTAAGTTATAATTTTGATGATGAGCGCGCTGTCCCGACAGTTTGGCGAGACACTTTCAGACTTATCATTAATGCGTTGATGTCTTCAAACCAGCGCCGAGAAATAGATGTAATGGGTAATGTTACTTTCGACGACAAAGCTATCGAAACAAGCCTTTACCAAATTCAAGGTTATCCTGCTTCAAAGGTTTCGCTTGGGCCAGACACATGGACGACTTCAATTTGTAGATATGAAGACGAGGGGTGGAGCGTACTTATTGATCTGTATGTCGATGCAGAAGTGGTGGTTTCTGACTTAGTGTTAGGTGCTAAGGTGAAACCTGCGGATTCATCGTTCAGTTTCGATGTCGGTTTTGTTTATGTACCGTGAAACTGCGGCAAATTTTCATAGGCTCTTGTGAGTCTCGTCGTTTTGGACGATATGCACTCTGATGAGCACAGACACACATATCCCTGCGGATAAACCTGCAGCACAAATCGGGGCAGGTTTGTCCTTGGCGGGCCCGCGTGATTTCTTTCAGCTGATGAAGCCACGGGTCATGAGTCTCGTGATTTTTACGGCTGTGATTGGCCTCTTGGTCGCACCGGGGTCTTTGCCGCTTTATAATTCCGTCATGGCTATTTTCTGTATTGCGGTCGGCGCAGGCGCGTCAGGCGCACTGAACATGTGGTATGACGCCGATATTGATGCGCAGATGACACGGACGAAAAAACGGCCACTGCCTCGCGGGGTTATGGCTCCGAGTACGGCCCTAACATTTGGGTTTTTACTGTCCGCTGTTTCCGTCTGGATGCTCGGCTTGGCAACGAATTACGTGGCCGCAGGATTACTGGCTTTCACCATCTTCTTCTATGTCGTGATTTACACGATGTGGCTCAAGCGCCGCACGCCGCAGAACATCGTTATTGGCGGCGCGCCTGGCGCTCTCCCGCCGATGATCGGATATGCAGCCGTTACGGGAACTGTCACGCTCGACAGCACAATTCTATTTTTGATAATCTTTATCTGGACGCCTCCACATTTCTGGGCGCTCGCACTCTATAAATTAAGTGATTATGGTCGCGTCGGTATTCCAATGATGCCGAATATCGCAGGACCAAAGTCTACAAAAAATCAAATGTTTGCTTATTCGATTGCCTTGGCCTTTGTCGCTGCTGCGCCCGTCGTGACAGGTCTGAGCGGGTCTATATATGCTTTTGGTGCGTTTTTGTTGAACGTGGCTTTCGTGGCATTGACCTTCAAAGTTTGGCGTTCGCGCGCAGGCGAAAAGGACGAAGTTCAACCCGAGAGCCTTTACGAGGTTCAAAAAGGCGACCGTGACGCGCGGAATCTCTTTGCCTTTTCGATCATTTATCTCTTTGCTATGTTCGCCCTAATTGGGGTCGACCATCTTTTACGCGGAAGTCTCTGACATGACGGAATATCGTGATAAACCGACTCAGTTTTCTGCGCCGACGCCAGCAGAAATTAAAGCGCGCACCAAGCGCAATTTAGCTTTGGCCGCAGGTTTGCTAATTTTTGTTGTACTTGTTTTTGTGACTATGGTCAGCCGAGGGCAGTTGCCGAATGCCGTCTAACCGTAAAACCCTCGTTGTTTTGTCCGCCATTGGCGTCACCATGCTTGGCCTCGGTTTCGCATCTGACCCACTCTATGACACGTTCTGCAAGGTTACGGGCTATGGCGGAACGCCAAAGATTGCAGATGATAATTTATCCGAAATCATTGATCGTACCGTGAGTGTTGAGTTCGACTCGAATGTTGCGCAGGATTTACCGTGGGATTTTAAGCCTGATCAACGACGTCTCCAAGTGAACCTTGGTCAATCTGGATTGGCATATTATACCGTAAAAAACGTAGGTGATGAGCCGCTAACGGGCGTCGCCAATTTCAACGTCATGCCCATCAAAGCCGCCCCTTTCTTTATCAAGACAGATTGTTTTTGCTTTGAAGAGCAGACCATTCAACCTGGGGCAGAACTCAGTTTGCCTGTCATCTTTTTCGTCGATCCACAGATGGATGAAGATAAGCGTCTAGACGATGTGAAGACCATAACATTGAGCTATACGTTTTTCCCGACTGAAGAGGGCACAATGCCCGCGCAAAAGCCTGCGAAAACCTCAGGAAAAACGACTGCTGCTGCGACCAACTAATCCACGATGCCATATTGCGGCGAACGCAGGGCGCGGCTATAGCAGACACGAATTTTAACATTGCGCATTCGTGCGTTAACCTAGCGACAAGAGTTCTTCCATGTCCGGACACGCCGTCGAACACGACTATCACCTTATTCCGCCATCTCCGTGGCCATTCCTATCAGGTATGGCTTGCCTTGTTTGGGGCGTTGGCATGGTTAGTTTCTTTGCAGGTTTAGTCCCGCGTACAGGTGAATCTCCTATGTTGGAGTTCTTCTTTTCAAAAGGCCTCGATAGCCTGCAAGATAGCTATCGTCCTGCGGCTGACAAAATTGGCGCAGACGGCGGTTGGATCCTTCTTCTTCTCGGATCTCTATTCGCGATCTATGTGATGATCAGTTGGTGGAAAGATGTTGCGGCAGAAAGTAAAGCTGGCGACCATACACCTGTTGTCGATATTGGCCTTCGTTATGGCATGATCATGTTCATCATGCAGGAAGCCATGTTCTTTGTGGGTTGGTTCTGGATGTTCTTTGAACTTGGTCTTTTCCATAAAATGCGCGCTGGCTGGGATACAGCTATTCTAGAGAATGCGCCTGAATATGCGAACACAATGGCACCTGGTATCCATTCGATTAGTCCTTGGGGATTGCCATTGATGAACACGGTTGTGCTGCTTCTGTCTGGTACGACTGTCACTTGGGCGCATCACGCTTTGATCCATAATGATCGTAAAGGCGCGAAATGGGGTCTTGGCCTGACGGTTCTTTTGGGCGGGTTCTTTACCTTCCTTCAAGGCATCGAGTATTTGGAAGCATTCCACGGACGCGCTGAAGGCGAGCCTTGGTTGTCCACGGATGCTTATGGCTCAGCTTTCTTCATGGCGACAGGCTTCCATGGTCTGCATGTTCTGATCGGTGCGATATTCTTGGCTGTTATGTTCCTTCGTCTTTCCAAAGGTGGATTACGTCCAGAGAAGCATTTCGGTCTCGAAGCTGCGGCTTGGTACTGGCATTTTGTTGACGTTGTTTGGCTCTTCTTGTTTGCCTTCGTCTACATCATCTTCGGATTTGCTCCGCATTAATGACACACAAGCCTAGCCCTAGGCGTGGCCGGCGGAGATTACCGCCGGTCCAGACGGGCCTCTCTGGCCGTTGCCCCGAATGCGGGGAAGGCCAACTCTTCAAAAACATGCTGAGTTTTAACGATGGCTGTGCCGCATGCGGCGCAGACTTTCGTGATGATGATGCGGGTGATGGCCCAGCGATCTTTGTCATTTTCGCCGTGGGTATTTTCATTATCCCGTTGGCGCTCGCCTTTCACATGCTGCTTGATCCGCCTCTAGCCGTCACATTCATAATTTGGAGCCTCATCATCATTGCGGCCAGCCTTTGGCTTTTACGGCTCATGCGCGGCGTTATGTTCAATATCGCGTGGCAGAGAAATGCACGAGAAGTTCGCCTGCAAGATTTCAAAGCGTCTGAAGTTAAAACGCCTGCTACTCAAAATCCTACTGCCCAAGATAAGGACGCAGACACATGAAGCTAAGTCTTCGTCCCATGCCGTGGTTGACGGGTATCGTTGCAGTCATGTTGGCTATCCTCATCTCGCTCGGGGTGTGGCAACTCCAACGTTTGCAGTGGAAGACGGACTTATTGGCCGAAGTCGAAGCCTCTGTTACGTCCCCGCCGCTCACGTCATTGGATGATCTTGAGCGCGCCATCGCAGCAGGTGAACCTGTTGATTTCCGTCGGATTGTGTTTGCGTCTAACCCTGCCCCGGACCGACCTATTTATGCTGTTTATAAGACTCAACAAGGTGGGATATTTTGGGATTTATTTAGACAGTATGATTCAATATTTGGGAAATATGACACTGTTGAAAACGCTGATAAGCCCGATGGTACGGTTCTAAGCCCCCATCGTAATATCAGAAGTTATTACATAGGCTATGTTCGTGAAGACCACCCTATGGGCCGCGTGGAGGGTTGGTTGAAATCTAAGCCTAATCGCACGACCAATCGCTGGTTTAAGTTTAACCAAACTAAAGATTGGGGAACTGAGACGACTGGACTTCCTGGCCTTATGCAGTCGGGGTTAGAAAACAATGTTCGTACTTCCCATTACATCGACATTGAAACGACCTTGCCATTCAATACCGCTGATCAAGGCGTAAGCGCCGCCGCTGCACTCCCTGTCCGCCGTCCAACCATACGCAATAACCACCGCGATTATATGCTGACGTGGTTTTTCTTCGCGCTCTTGTTGATCATATTTTACCTGATGATCCATCGCCGTGCAGGACGCCTTACTTGGTGAGTATTGGATAATGAATAGTCGGGGCACGCATACAATTTTAACGGCAAAATCTGCAGGTGGCGTTATTCGGTTGGCGCATCCGAGGTGGGCAGATTTTGAAGCTTGGGCCGAGTTAAGGCGTAGCAACATCGAATACTTACGGCCTTGGGAACCTAATGTGTCGACCACTGGATTGAACCGACCCGCCTATCGCGGACGTTTGGGGCGACTTAAGACACTTGTTAAGCAAGACCGCGCCTACCCGTTTCATATATTTTATGGCGAGGCATTGGTGGGAGCCTGCAATATCACCCATATTGAACGTGGCGCCGCCCAATCTGCAAAATTAGGCTATTGGATTGGGGAACAATTCACAGGTCGAGGCTTTGCCCGCGCCGCCGTAGAGGCAGCGACGACATTTTGTTTTAACGGTCTTGGACTTCACCGCGTCGAAGCCTCTGTTCAATGCGACAACGTAGCCTCGATAAAAGTTCTCAAAGCGAGTGGGTTTCTATTTGAGGGAACCGCGCGCGGGATGTTGAAAATCAATGGGGCGTGGCGCGATCATGATGTTTACGCCAAGCTAAGTTCAGATTGAGGCCGGCGAGCTTTAAGCTCGACCACCTGATTGACTTAGACTGCTCGGATCAATGCCCATATCCGATAAAGCCTTGGCCCACTTTCCGTCCAAGTCCTCAGAAAAAATGAGAGCTTCATCGGCCTCGGTGACTAACCAAGCATTATCCGCAATTTCGGATTCTAACTGACCTGCACCCCATCCCGCATACCCAATCGCCATCACAGCTTTGTCGGGACGTGTATCTTTCACAAAGGATTCTAACACGCCTTTAGTTGGGGTCATGGCTAATGTGTCAGATACCATGAGGGATGATTTTGGTTCAAAATAATCTGAGCTATGAATAACAAAGCCTCGGTCAATGTCGACGGGGCCGCCATCTAGAACAGGGGTGTCCGCAACGCGCACATCTCCTTCAATTCCAATGTCTTCAAGCAAATCTGAAATAAGGATGTCTGATTTAGCTTTGTTGATGATGATGCCCATTGCACCTGAACTGTCATGTCCAATCATATATATGACGGAGAAGCTAAATCGCGGATCACCCATATTGGGCGTTGCGATGAGGAGCTTTGCGCGAAAACTCTGCGGGACTGATTCTTGATCTGACATGAGTAGCTAGTCTTTCGCGGCTCTGAGGCGTTAATTCAACTCTCTTCGCTGGACGTAAACCTTCGATTTTTATAAAAATCGAATTTCAGCATCTTGCGGAACTCTACAACCTTACCTATATTTATCGAAATACGATAAATGTAAATCAGGGAGATATTTTAAAATGTCTATCAAAGAAGGGGACAAAGTCCCAACTGCAACATTCATGAAGGTGGGACCTGATGGACCTCAACCTGTGAATACAGACGATGTTTTCGGCGGTAAGCGCGTTGCGCTCTTCGCTGTGCCTGGTGCATTTACACCAACCTGTTCTGCTAAGCATTTGCCTGGGTTCGTTGAAAAAGCGGCCATGTTAAAAGCGCGCGGCATTGATGAAATTGCCTGTGTGTCTGTAAACGACGTGTTCGTTATGGGCGCTTGGGGTAAATCCGCAGGCAGCGCAGACGTTGATATGCTCGCGGACGGTAATGGCGATTTTGCAAAAGCCATTGGTCTTGAACTGGATGGTTCAGGTTTCGGCATGGGTCAACGCTCGCAACGTTATTCGATGGTTGTTGATGACGGCACTGTGGAACGTTTGTTCGTTGAAGGCCCAGGTGAATTTAAAGTCAGCTCTGCTGATCATATGTTGTCTGAACTGTAACTCAGACAAAAGGGGCGCATTTAAAAACTTAAAATACATAAGGGGAAAGATTATGGAATTTACTGGTATTATACCGATCGCACTGGTGGTGCTGATTGTCTTTGTTATGATGAAAACGGTTCGTATTGTTCCGCAGGGTTCAGAGTGGACGCTCGAGAACTTTGGACGTTATTCAAAAACGCTTAAACCCGGCTTGGTGTTTGTTATTCCATTCTATCAACGCATTTCTGCGAAGATGGATATGCGTGAGCGCGTCATCGACATCCCGTCACAGGACGTGATTACGAAAGATAACGTGATGGTCACGGCTGATGCAGTTGTCTTTATCCAAGTGATTGATGCCAAAATGGCGACCTATGAAGTCTCTAATCTTGGAAACGCAATCCAGAACTTGTGTCTCACCAACGTTCGAACGGTTGTTGGTTCAATGGACCTCGATGAAGTCTTGTCCAAGCGTGGGCAAATCAACGCGCAGCTGCTGACCGTTATCGACCAAGCCACAGATTCTTGGGGAGCCAAAGTCACACGGATCGAGATTAAAGATCTCTCGCCGCCGCATGACATCACGCAAGCCATGAACAAGCAGATGAAAGCCGAGCGAGAAAAGCGGTCTGACATCCTCATCGCGGAAGGCCATAAACAATCGTCTATCCTTAAAGCTGAAGGCGAAAAAGAAGCCGCTATTCGTGAGGCCGAAGGCCGTAAGGCAGCCGCCTATCTTGACGCTGAAGGCCGTGAACGTGAAGCCCAAGCCGAAGCAAAAGCGACGGAAATGGTGTCGACTGCGATTGCTAAAGGTGATGTGAACGCGATCAATTACTTCGTGGCACAAGAATATGTGAAAGCCTTTGGTGAGTTGGCGAAAAGCCCGAACCAGAAGACGATTATTGTCCCTGCAGAATTGTCCGGCTTAGCCGCGACGGTTGGCGGAGTCACAGCCCTGCTTAACGGCGGAAATAAGAAGAAGTAAGGAGAGCGATTATGGAACCTGAAACCAATATTATACTGGCGTTCTTGGAATCCATGAACGCAACACGCTGGGGCCTCATCGGTATCGGCTTGGTCGGATTAGAGCTGATCACAGGAACAACATATATCCTGTGGCCAGCGGTCGCCGCCTTGTTTCTATCGGTGTTGGTTTTTCTGCTACCGTTGTCTTGGGAGGTACAGTTTGTTCTGTTCTTCATTCTTTCGACGGGCTTACTTATCCTCGGGCATATGTTTTTACGTCCAATGATGAAATCGGGTGAGCCGTCTGATTTGAATGATCCCTCCCGCGCAATGCAGGGACGCCGCGTTGTAGCTTTTTCGAATTTCGAAAATGGACATGGCCGCGTCACTGTGGGCGACACGCAATGGAAAGCCAGCACAGAAGCGGCAGATCCGAAAGTCGGTGAAACGCTTGTGATTACATCTATGGTTGGGACAACGTTGATCGTTGAACCTGCTGTCAAAGCGTAAGTCTTGTGTCTCTGACCATCCAGAGCTTTGGCTCACGCCATTCCTTCGAGATGGTTCGAGATGAAGTTGTTATCGGAGGCCTAGCTTATGCCTCCGATATGCGCAGTCCCAAAGGCAATGCAGCCTTTGCGACGGCAACGGCCCATATCCACGGTATAGATGTCGAAATCAAAGCTGAGCAATCCAACTCGGCGGGCGGCGCGATGGAATATGATGTCATCAAGCAGGGTAAACGGGTGGGGCATCTGAAATTTGATTGGAAGGGGAAAGGCACCCTAAAACTTCGCCGTATTGAAGGTGGAGAAGACACGTTCAAGATTAAACCTAGAGGCGTCAATAGCTGGTGGTTTTTGGTTGAACGCGATGGCTATCCAATCGTTGAGCTGCGCCCCACGACAAAATATAGCAAAGAGGCGTATAACTTCGATGTGCGCCCTAGATCTCGCCGAATGCCGCCCCGCATCATGGATGAGTTGTGCATCTATCTCGGCTTTGCCGCGAATGTATATATGGCGAAAATGGCGAATAGTTCGCGCGGGCGTTAGGCTCGTTTGAAGCTTTAATTCTCAGAGTATTGTTACTTAGGGATTCGCATTCTTACTTATCGAGTTTTAATTATTTATTTGGAATACCTTGCCCGGCCAATTCATCGGCGCGCTCATTTCCAATATCACCCGAATGACCTTTGACCCACTCCCATCGAATGTCTCGTGCTGAATTTAACGCATCGAGTTGTTGCCAGAGATCTTTGTTGATGACGGGTTTTTTATCCGACTTTTTCCATCCTCGTTTTTTCCATCCATGAATCCACTCGGTTATGCCTTTCAGCACATAGGTTGAGTCTGTGAAGAGAACGATCGGGCCTGAAAAATTTGGTTTGATAGCTTCTATGGCTTTGATTGCGGCCGTCATTTCCATGCGGTTATTGGTTGTCTCAGTCTCGCCGCCAAATATCTCTTTCTTGCGCTTACCATGATACATGACCGCGCCCCAACCGCCGGGGCCAGGATTACCTGAGCAGGCGCCATCTGTGTAAATTACCAAGGCTCCGTCGAGCGCGCCCGGTTCTAGAGGTTTGTTTTTACGCGGCATTATTTATCGAGAAGAAGGCGTGGCAGGCGAAAGATTACTTTTTCTTTGGTCACTTCGACCTCTTGGCAAGACACGTCATAACGAGACCGCAGAGCCGCAATGACACCATCCGTCAGATATTCTGGTGCAGACGCCCCTGCGGATAGGCCAATGGTGTCAGCCTGATCTATGGCGTCCCAATCAATGGAATCGGCGGAGGAAATTAACGCGGCATTTTTGACACCCGCATTTGCGCCGACTTCGACAAGGCGCTTCGAATTTGACGAGGTTTGTGATCCGATCACAAGCAGCATATCACACCTCTCAGCAATGGCCTTGATGGCGGCTTGTCGGTTTGTGGTCGCGTAACAAATGTCTTCTTTATATGGGAGCGCAATATCTGGGAACCGTGACTGTAGGGTCGCGATTATCTCCGATGTGTCATCGACTGATAATGTTGTCTGAGTCACAAGTGCGAGTTTTTGTCCCGATTGCGGTGTATAGGTTTGGGCGTCTTCATTCGTTTCTATCAGAGTCATTTGACCTTCATTCAATTGCCCCATGGTCCCAATGACCTCTGGATGCCCTGCGTGGCCGATTAATAATATATGTAAGCCTTCTGCCGCATGGCGTTCAGCTTCGACATGAACTTTTGAGACTAAAGGGCAAGTCGCGTCCAGAAAGGTGAGGTCTCTAGCTTGAGCCGCTTTTGGGACAGACTTAGGCACGCCGTGGGCGGAAAAGATAACGGGTCTATCATCTGGGCACTCATCCAATTCATCAACGAAGATCGCCCCAAGCTCTGATAAACGACTCACCACATGTCGATTGTGGACAATTTCATGCCGAACATAGACGGGCGCACCAAATTTTTCGATAGACCGCTCTACAATTTGGATGGCCCGATCCACGCCTGCGCAGAAACCACGCGGCGCAGCAAGCAAAACTGTCTTGCTTTTTCGGGCTGTTGAGGTGTTTTTAGGGGACGCAAGTGTTGCAGACATGAGGACTCCTTCATAATCCACGCATTGCAGCGACGGGTGGATTTGATTACAGCCGAGCTATAGCATTGGGATGCGCACCGCGATAGGGCGGTGACGTGTCAAAACAGGGCCAGATCGGGACTTTTCCATGTCGATGAAAACCACGCTTATAGGAGCTGCGGCTCTTTCAATCCTCGCACTCGCGGGGTGCCGTTCTACGGTAGAAGTTTTAGAGCTGGGTCAAGCCGGCGATGCCAACCCAGGTCCATGCCCTCGTGCATTTTCCCTGTATGATGCTTCACGGATTGTGGAGATCGGCGGAGACGGGGCTGAAAAATTCGGAAATGTTGGATTTACGGGCGAGATTGATAATATACGCTCATTGTGCCGCTATTACGGAGATCGCCCAATCGTGGCTGATATGACAATCGATTTTTCACTTGGGCGTGGTCCATCGGCAACTGGTGATACTATGACTTATGGCTACTTTGTTGCGGTCACGCGTAAGAACATCGACATTATTGAAAAGCAATCTTTTCCACTCACGGTTACCTTTGAACCAGGCCAAGACAGAGTTCGGGTCACTGAGACAATAGACGAAATTTTGATTCCTCGAGCCAATGACACAACATCGGGAGAAAACTTCGAAATCATTGTTGGCTTTGAAGTCACGCCCGAGCAACGCAATTTCAATGCTGACGGCAAACGATTCCGCGTTTCAGCTGGACAGCGTTAGTCTTATGTCGAGCATTTTATCTGAATTGGACGCCATTGCCCGCGCTGCATTTGAAGCGCTTGGTTATCCACCAGAGATCGCAGCCGTTCGCGAATCAGATCGCGGCGATGCGCCATATCAATGTAATGGCGCGATGGCGGCTGCTGGGATTGCGAAGAAACGTGGAGAGAAAGTCAACCCGCGCGAAATTGCAGCTCAAGCTGTTGAAAAAATGCAAGCCAACCCAGCGATGGGCGCTCTAGAAATTGCGGGCCCCGGCTTTATCAATATTACGCCTGCTGACTCTTTGCTGACATCACGGGCAAATGAGCTTCTGTCTGATCCAACATCAGGCTTGGCCGTTGAGGCGCCGAAAACAATCGTTGTCGATTATGGCGGCGCGAATGTAGCTAAACCTATGCATGTCGGCCATTTGCGTTCGGCAGTTTTGGGCGAAGCGATTAAACGTATTCTGCGCGCCCAAGGCCATGACGTTATTGGTGACGTCCACATGGGCGATTGGGGCCTACAGATGGGTCATTTGATTTCTGAATTGACAGAAGAGCAACCTGATCTTCCTTATTTCGATGCGGATTATCAAGGTGATTACCCGTCCGAGTCACCTGTCTCTATGGATGATCTCGCGAGACTTTATCCTGCGGCCTCAAACAAGGCGAAGTCCGATACTGACCGCATGGAACTTTCACGGGTCGCGACAGCACAGCTGCAATCTGGCCGCCGTGGGTATCGTGCATTACTGGAGCATTTTATCGACGTGTCAGTTGCTGCCCTTAAAGTTGGCTACGGCAATCTTGGCGTTGAATTTGATCTATGGAAAGGTGAAGCCTGCGTAGATCCGTTGATCCCTGATATGATCGAGGGCCTTAAGGCCGCTGGGATTACGGAAGAAGATGAAGGCGCACTCATCATTAATGTCGATGATAAGTGGGACCCAGAAACGCGTAAAGGCACGCCGCCGGTTATGCTCCTCGCGAGTTCTGGAGCGGTTCTCTATCACACAACAGATTTAGCCACCTTGGTTGACCGCAAAGCTGAAATTGACCCAGACCTTATCGTTTATGTCGTGGATCAACGACAGGCTCTGCATTTTGAGCAAGTCTTCCGCGGCGCAGTCAAAGCTGGCTGGTATGAGCGCGATCAACTTTTTCATGCGGGCTTCGGCACGATGAATGGGAAAGACGGCAAGCCGTTTAAGACACGCGAAGGCGGAGTTCTGCGTCTCGAAGACCTCATGGGTATTATGTATGACGCTGCGAGTGATCGTTTGGAATCGTCAGGTATTGGGGCCGATTTTGACGCTGAGGAACGCTCAGAAATCGCACGTAAAATTGGTCTAGCCGCGTTAAAATTTGCAGATTTGCAAAACCAGCGTATGACGAATTACATATTTGACCCTGAACGCTTTACGGCTTTCGAGGGTAAGACTGGGCCTTATCTTTTATATGCGGTCGTGCGGATTAAATCGATCTTGCGCAAAGCTGCTGAGATAGGCGTTGCCGCTGGGGCGATCAATGTTCAAGACGATGCGGAAAAGCAGCTCGTAATTTCTTTGGATGCCTATGGCCGCGCAATTGAACTTGCGGCTGATAAATATGTGCCGCATGTTTTATGTGAGCATATTTACCGTGTCGCGCAGAGCTTTTCTCGCTTCTATGCAGGCTGTCCGATTTTGGCAGATGGTGTCGCAGATGACGTCAAAGCGTCGCGCCTTGCTCTGGCGCAAGCCACATTGTCTCAATTAGAGCATGGCTTGAATTTGCTCGGGATTTCTGCCCCAGAACGTATGTAAAATATTTTAAGGGCGTATTGAACGCCCTTATTTGTACTTAACTAGCTTAAACTTAGCTTTATCTTGAAATTAGTTGCGCGTTAAAATTAACGCGGCTGCTGTGCTTGCTGTTGTTGATATGCTTGCTGCACGCGCTGCTGTTGTTGCGCAGGTGTTCCGACAGCAGGAGTAGCGGCTGGTGCAGGTTGTGCGGCAGGTTGTTGTTGAACCACTTGCGGTTGACGTACAGCTTGCGGAGCTGCAGCGATTGGAGCCGCGGCTGGCTTGGGGGCTGGCGCGACGGCAGGCTTTGCTGCTGATGTTTGCTCAGCGATGCGAACAGCGATAGGTGTACGGCCGTCTACTTCACGCATACCTGATGTCGCTTCGAGGCAGTTCGCATACATATCCAAGATAGCTTCTTGGTTGTTCTCACCCCAGATACCGACACCTTTAAGCTTGGCGAGGATTTCAAATGCGATTTCTTCTTTTGACTTACCCGACATGATACCACCTGTGTTTATAACTTTTGTTGGTCTACAAGTAACACACAGGTCTTAAGGCTTTGCTGTCTTGTCGCGATTGACTCTCTGATTGAATACAAGCATTTACGTGTCATCCCTACCAAGTGGGAGAGAGCGACGAACCTTCAGCATAGAAGGCAGGTCGCCACCGAAGGCGCAACCGCCCCGGAAACGCTCAGGTCAACGGACCGCTTGGTGGTTAAAATGCTGGAAAGTGGACCAGCCCTCATCTTGAGGGAGGTGAAAGGTCCCGCCGACGGAGTAAGCTTTGCGCGCCATAGGTGATGTGCATTGTCAATCTCTCAGGCCCAAAGGACAGCAGGCGGCACTGGATTTGGCGAGAGCCTAAGCGTGCCTATGTCTGATCAAAAACAAACTGAAACTAAGCAGACGTCGCTTCACGCGAAACATGTTGAACTTGGCGCGAAAATGGTACCCTTCGCGGGGTACGATATGCCCGTTCAATATCCGATGGGCGTCCTCAAAGAGCATCTGCACACACGCGAAAAAGCCGGTCTATTTGACGTCTCGCACATGGGACAAGTCTTCCTCACGCCAACGAATAAGAAATTTGAGACAGCGGCTAAAGCGCTCGAAAAAATCGTCCCTGCTGATATTCAATCCTTAGAACCAGGTCAGCAACGCTACTCGCAATTCTTGAACGCCGATGGCGGCATCCTAGATGACCTTATGATTTCCCGCTTGGCGATGCCAGGCTATGAGCATGTTTTATATTTGGTCGTGAATGCGGGCTGTAAAGATGCGGACTACGCACATCTGAATAAGCATATGCCGAAGGGCGTGACCGTGTCCGTCAAGGACGACACATTGTCCCTGATCGCGCTACAGGGGCCGCGCGCTACAGAAGTGTTAGGCGTCCTCGCGCCCGCCGTAAGAGACCTTGTGTTTATGACGCATACGGATTTGGAATTGCTGGGCGACATGGACACACCCGTTTGGGCGCATGTTTCGCGGTCTGGTTACACAGGCGAAGATGGATATGAAATTTCCGCCAAGCACGAAGATATGGTGCGTTTGGTTGATGAGCTTCTCTCCTATGATGACGTTGAACCTGTTGGTCTTGGCGCGCGTGATAGCTTGCGCCTTGAAGCGGGGCTTTGCCTCTATGGTCACGATATCGACACAACAGTGTCTCCAATCGAAGCGGGCTTGTTCTGGTCCATCCAAAAACATCGCCGCAGTGCAGATGCCGGTTATTTAGGGGCAAAACGTGTCGCAGCGGATATTGCGGATAAGTCCACCAAGCGCCTTGTCGGTATTCTTCCTGATGGCCGCGCACCAGCCCGCGAACATACCGAAGTCCAAGACATGGACGGCAACACCATCGGCGAAATTACATCTGGCGGCTTTGGTCCTTCCTCCAGAGAGGGAGCCGGCGGCCCCGTTGCGATGGGCTATGTCGCTCGAAAATTTACAAAAGCAGGAACAGATGTTCAATTGATTGTGCGCGGCAAAGCCCGCCCAGCCAAGGTCGTCAAACTGCCTTTCACCCCACATACTTACTACCGCGGAGCCTAACTCATGAGCATTTATTACACTGAAGATCACGAATGGATCAAAGTTGACGCCCCAATACAAAATGGGAGCATAGGAACCGTCGGCATTTCTGCCTATGCGGCGAAAGCTCTAGGCGATGTTGTCTTTGTTGAGCTGCCAGATGTTGGCCTAGAAATGGACAAGGGCGACGAAGCCGCCGTTGTTGAATCCGTCAAAGCCGCCTCAGAAGTCTACGCGCCCGTCGGCGGCGAAGTTACCGAAGTGAACGAAAAACTCGAAGCTGCGCCAGAAACAGTGAACGCCTCTGCGGATGCAGATGGTTGGTTCCTAAAGATGAAAATTGCAGACGCCGATGAGCTTGAGAGCTTGATGGATGAAGCGAAATATAAGGTCTATTGCGAAGGTCTTTAATCTGTGTGGGACATTTTGCTAAATCTTGGCGCACTGATTGTATTGGCTATTCTCTTGGCAGGTGCTGTTCTTAGCTACTTTTTGTTTCGTAGTTTTATCGGTGATGAAGCGAGTGTTATCTTGGGTCTTCTGATTTCAGCATATCCTGCGTTTCTAGCCTTTAATAAAATCGGATAGTAACGAATGTTCCGCAATCCACTTTTTCTAATTATCTGGGGCGTCGCGATTAGCGCCCTTGGCCTCTGGTATATTCTCTCTTGGGTTCAAAACTCTGGTCCCGATAAAGACGGCTTCTCACTCGCAGTTGGCATTTTTTGCCTGCTTGTGGGCATGTTCGTTGTCACATTGAATTTGATTGTTTCCAAAAAACGGAAAGATAAATAAATGCGTTACTTACCCCTAAATACAAATGACCGAGAGAAAATGCTCGACGTTATTGGTGTGGATTCTATTGATGATTTATTTGAAACCGTCCCAAAGGCCGCGCGCCTTGACGGTATCATTGATCTGCCAACGCACCAAACAGAGCAAGCGGTGGAGCAGTTCTTCCAACGCTTGTCGAACAAATCGACACCTGCGGGCAGCGTGCCGTTTTTCTGCGGGGCAGGGGCCTATAAGCATCACATTCCAGCAACGGTTGACCATCTCATCCAACGCTCTGAGTTCCTTACGGCTTACACGCCGTATCAGCCAGAAATCAGCCAAGGCACCTTGCAGACTTTGTTTGAGTTTCAAACACAAGTCGCGCTTTTGACGGGCATGGAAGTCGCTAACGCCTCTATGTATGACGGCTCAACAGCTTGTGCCGAAGCCGTTGTTATGGCGCATCGTGTTGGACGTGGAAAGAAATCCAAAGCGATCCTCGCATCGGGCCTACATCCGCATTACGCCGCGGCGACAGAGACTTTGGCCTCGACCCTTAGCATCAATATAGACAAGCTCGCCTGCAACATTGGCACAGACGCGAATGTCATTGACCGTATCGACGACGACACAGCTTGTGTTGTTGTGCAGTCACCAAATGTCTTTGGTGAAATTGTTGACCTTCGCCCGATTGCTGAAAAAGCCCATGCGCATAAAGCGCTCTTGATTGCAGTCTTCACAGAACCCGTCGCGCTCGCCGCGATTACGCCTCCGGGTGAGCAGGGCGCGGATATAGTGGTTGGCGAAGGCCAAGGTCTCGGTGTCGGTTTGGCTTTCGGTGGACCGCATGTGGGTCTCTTTGCGTGTCGCCAGAAACTTGTCCGTCAAATGCCGGGCCGTGTGTGCGGTGAAACTGTCGATGCGAATGGCGACCGTGGCTATGTGCTAACGCTCTCCACGCGCGAGCAACATATCCGCCGCGAAAAAGCGACGTCAAATATTTGTACGAATAGTGGCCTCTGCTGCCTCGCCTTTACAATCCACATGAGCCTTTTGGGTGATGCGGGTATTCAACGCCTCGCGACATTGAACCATGAAAATGCGTGTCACTTGGCTGACGTGCTAGACTCGATCGACGGCGTGAGTGTTGAGAACGAGACGTTCTTTAATGAGTTTACAGTGCGGTTAAATAAACCTGCAGCTGACGTTATCCAAGCTCTCGCGGATCAAGGCATTATCGGCGGTGTTCCGCTGTCTCGCTTAACGCCAGACGGAGATGCAAATCTGTTGCTCGTTTGCGCAACAGAAACCTCATCCAAAGAAGACATCGCCGCCTTTGAGACGGCTCTGAAGGAGGTGTTGTCATGAAAACCGAAGGACGCACAACGGCACCAGTTGCCGCGACGATGACTGCCGTGAAAACGGTCTCGGGTTCACAAGCTTTGAACCAAGCCACTTCGCTTATTTTTGAAACGGGTACACCGCGCCGTACGGGGATTGATTTTCCAGAGCCTAAAGGCACGAAATCCCGTCTTGGTGGCCATGACCGTCAGGGCGAGATTGGTCTGCCGGGTCTGTCCGAGCCAGAAACGATGCGCCATTATGTGCGCCTCTCGCAAAAGAACTACGCGATTGATCTTGGCGTTTATCCGCTAGGCTCTTGCACGATGAAGCATAACCCGCGCCTCAATGAGAAAATCGCGCGTATGCCCGGCTTTGCTGATGTGCATCCATTACAGCCGATCTCGACGGCGCAAGGCGCTCTCGAAGTTATGTCTGTGCTCTCGCATTGGCTCATGACGCTCTGCAACATGCCAGCCGTCGCACTGACACCCAAAGCAGGCGCACATGGCGAGCTTTGCGGGATGATGGCTATTCGCGCACGTCTTGATCATGACGGTGCCTCACACAAACGTCGCGTGTTGGTCCCTGAAAGTGCGCATGGCACGAACCCTGCGACGGCTGTTCAATGCGGTTTCACCGTAGATGAAATTCCAGCTAATGCAGGCGGCCGTGTCGATATGGACGCGCTGCGCGCCAAGCTCGACGGGCAAGGCAAAGACTCTGACATTGCGGGCATCATGCTGACCAATCCGAATACGTGCGGATTGTTCGAAACGGACATCATTGAGATTGCCGAGCTGATCCATAAAGCAGGCGGTTATTTCTATTGCGACGGCGCGAATTTTAACGCGTTGGTTGGACGTGTCCGTCCGGGTGATTTGGGCGTCGATGCGATGCACATTAACTTGCACAAAACATTCTCCACGCCGCATGGCGGCGGCGGACCGGGCTCTGGCCCAACAGTGCTCTCCGATGCGCTGAAAGCACACGCGCCTGTGCCTTATGTTGTGAAAACGGCAGACGGTGGCTTTGATTTGGTTGAAACGCCAGACGAGAAAAGCTTCGGACGTATGTGCGCCTTCCACGGCAACATGGGCATGTATACGCGGGCATTGTCCTACATGATGAGCCATGGCTCTGACGGGCTAAAGCAAGCGACAGAAGACGCGGTTTTGAATGCGAACTATGTCCAAGCGTCACTCTCTGATGTGATGACCACGGCGTTCGAAGGAACATGTATGCATGAAGCTTTGTTCGATGACCGTTTCTTGAAAGATACGGGCGTCGAAACGCTCGATTTTGCTAAGGCAATGATCGATGAAGGTTATCACCCAATGACGATGTATTTCCCATTGGTCGTGCATGGCGCGATGTTGATCGAGCCGACAGAGTCCGAGTCCAAAGGCGAACTTGATCGGTTTATCCGCTCTATGCGTAGCCTCGCGATACGCGCGAAGTCGGGTGATATTGAGAGCTTTAAGCAAGCGCCAATCTACGCGCCTATGCGCCGCTTGGACGAAACATTAGCTGCGCGGAAACCCGTCTTGCGTTGGACACCGCCTAGTGAATAGGGGGCGCTGACGCGAGCTTTGCTCGCGCGGCCATGCCGCGAGAGTAGCGCTGAATTGAGAGATGTAGTGGCTTAGGACTACTTTAGAGCTTTACATGGATTTAACGACTTACGAGACGTTCAAAGTGGCTATCTATATCCGTTATAGATGCTCTAAGCAGCTGCTCTGACACATTACCCATTGCGCTATGACAGCGGCGATTTTGGACGTCATAGACTGAAAAGTCACCGTTATATCCAATGCCATAATGCTCGCGCATAAATATGATTCCCGCTCCTGCAACGTCGCGGGTCATTAAGGGGGCTTTGTTGGGGTAGACGGCGACTGTCTTGTTTGCCCTTGAGCTGATAACTTGAAATTCTGGCTCGATCTTGACTCTGAAGGTTTCCAATGGGGATGTCCAAATTCCGTGTGATACAGAATGTTTTGAGCCGCCTTGATTGTTGACCCATGTCGCAACAGTTTCAAATGCAGTTGAGCAATACTGCTGGTTTCCAGCCCCAGAGTTTCGTTCAATTTCATTTAGAGCCGTTTCTTGGCTTATGCCTTCAACTGCGTACCGACTTACGGCTGAACGCATTGGCCCCCAGAAATCAAAGCCTCCAGGTTCGTCATATTTACTTATCGACTTGATACGATCTTGAGTGTTTTGCGCGATCAATTTTAAAAAAGTCGCAAAGTGTATGCTAGGTATCATACCTTGCTTTTACACGTCAGAAAGAAAAAGAACAGAGATGGAACAAATAAACTGTGGAAGAGTGACCTTCATCAAGGTCAGATGGCCTTAATTCCTCAGTTTCAGCGTATAAGTGCTTCATACAATAAAAAAGCCGCCCAGTAGGGCAGCTTTTTGAATTCTAACGTAGCTTTGAAAGACCTAGCTGAGGGCTGCGCCCATTTGCTTTATTCCTTCTTGAACTAGCTTTGACTTATCGCCCGCCGTCAATTTTGTCCGTAGCAATGTTTCTGCTGTGTCCATGGCAAGATCTGCCGCTTTGTTCTTCACTTCGCTCATGGCCTGAGCTTCAGCGTTCGCGATTTTCGCTTCAGCTTGAGCCGCGCGGCGCTCTAGGCGCTCACCCAGATCTTCGCGGGCTTGCACGGCCATATGCTCGGCGTCTGAACGTGCTTGCTTTACGATGCTCTCGGCTTGTGCTTCCGCTTCTTTTTGTTTGCGCTGATAAGAGGCGAGCAATGTTTGTGCTTCTTCACGAAGACGGCGAGCTTCTTCAAGCTCAGCGCGAATAGCGTCAGAGCGCGCATCCAAAGCTCCACCAATTTTCTTGTGAACACCAAAATAGGCAAGCATCAAGAAAAACAGAACGACGGCAATAAAGACCAATGTGGTAGGATCGTTTAGATCAGCTGTAAAATGCATGGTCTTTGCGTCCCTAATTAAGCGCTGATTTGACAGCCGCGAGCGTGACAGTCTTACCCGTCAATGCAGCGACTGCGGCTTGTGCAGCTTCGGCAGCTACGGTTTCGATGTTGGCCATCGCCGATGTCCGAACTTTACGGATGCGGGCGTCTGCAACGGCAGTGGCTTTATCGGCTTCTGCGTCTGCTGCGGCTAACTCGGTTTGAATTTCTGCGTCGACAGACTGTTTTGTTGTCTCTGCAACGTTCATCGCTTTTGCGCGAGCATCAGCAAGTGAGCGTGTGTAAGCTTTTTCGGCTTCTTCCGCTTCGCGCTGCATGCGCGAAGCTTGGTCAAGGTCGTCAGCGATGCGGGACCCACGCTCTTCAATTATCTCGCCTACGCGGGGTAGGAAGACTTGAGAGAGAAGGAAATAGAGCGCGAAAAACGTTAGGAAGAACCAGAACAGCTGCGAAGGGAATGTTGTCATGTCAAAAGGTGCGAACACCTTTTCCACGTCATGGTCCGCTCCATGGACGCTGCTTGTTTCAGCAGCAGCCAGTAGGCTGTAATGGATATCGTTAATTATGCTCGACATCGTGACGTCTTTCTCAACTTTGATCTAAAAGATCTATGTGAACATCATGATGAGGGCGACAGCAAACGAGAAGATGCCGAGGGCCTCTGTTACGGCGAAGCCGAAGATGAGGTTAGAGAACTGACCTTGAGCCGCAGAAGGATTACGTAATGCGCCTTCTAGGTAGCTACTAAAGATATTACCAAGACCGATACTGGCGCCAGCCATGCCAAGACATGCAATGCCTGCACCGATATATTTTGCTGCTTCTGCTTCCATGATGATCTCCTTAAGAAAGCGGTTTGATAGGCGGTATTAGTGATGACCCGGCGACACAGCGTCCGATAAATAGACGCATGTTAAGAGGGCAAATACATAGGCTTGAACAAATGACACCAAGAATTCGAGAGGCATAAGTGCAAGTGTGAGTGTGAAGGGTACAATTGAACCCGCGGCGAGTAATCCGCCTGCGGCAAACATAGAAATTGCAAACCCTGCGAAGAGTTTCAGTAGGATGTGACCCGCAAACATGTTGGCCCAAAGCCGAACAGAGAGAGAAATTGGACGAGAGAAGAAAGAAATGATTTCAAGAAGGGAAACGAATGGTTTGATTGCCATTGGAATTCCGTCTGGCCAGAAAACCTTTAGGAATGTGAAGCCATTCTTCCAAATACCGTAGCCGATAACTGTCAACATGACTACCATCGCTAATGCGAAGGTGACGATGATGTGGCTTGTGATCGTAAAGAAAAACGGGATCATGCCGAGCATGTTGGCGAAGAGGATGAAGATGAAAATTGTGAAGACGAGTGGGAAGAAGCGCATGCCTTCCTTGCCCGTTGATGATTTCAACATATCCGCGATGAATTCATAAGACATCTCAAGAACAGATTGTGCGCGTCCAGGTATGAGTTGTCGTTTGGAAGACAGGAGGAACCAGAGGCAGACACATAAAATTGAGACAACCATCATGAGAGATGAGTTTGTAAAGGAGAGGTCGAAATTACCGATCTTGAGTTCAGCAAGCGTGTGCAGCTCGAACTGTGCCGTTGGATCTTTTGCGACAATGGGGAGCCCAATGTTCATGCGTCTTCGTCCTCGTCAAGCTCTGGAGGGAGATCCTCGCCCGAGCCGTCCATACCTTCATGAGCTGCCCGCACGACATTCATAATGCCAGCACACAACCCCAGAAATAAACCTACCAGTAACCCAAATGGTGACGTCCCAGCAAGTTTATCGACACCCCAACCGAAGGCCGCACCTACTAAAACTGCCGCCGAAAATTCGCTGGCGTATTTTAAACCTTCTGCCATATTTGAACCCGAGGTCTGCGTAAGGTCCACACTAGGGTCATGCTTGGCTTTCAATGCGTCGAGTTTTTTACCCAAAGCGTCGAGGTCAGGCGTGTCCGTTGATGGCGTTTCGCGTCCTTCGGAATCGGTCATAACATTGGCTCAATGCTTTCGAAAGAACCCCCTTCGAAAGCGGCCCCTACCTAACGAAGGGGGTTGGGGAAGTCAACTGAATGAGGTGGGGCAATAAGTCACTGAAACTTAAACCTAAATCACTTTACCCAAGATGTTTTTTTAGGGGTTTGTTTACTCTCGTGCGAGACTCACTCTTGAAGTGGTGGATCAAAGCCTTTTTGGGGCGACGGAGACACTGAAATTGCGTTTATTCTCGATAAGCAAATCTAAAAGAGACGTTTTAGTAGGCTTCGTGACCATTTTGACCCTTCATTCGAGACACATCTATAGTTTGCAAGTCAGAAACTTGAAATGAAGGGTGCGCTCGAGGGGCGCGTATGTCGGGACAGTAGGTTTTCGTGTCCCGACAAAGGAGAAAGGAGAAAGCTATTCGGCCGCCACAAGAGCTTCGGCTTTAGAAAGCTCGATAGATAGAAGTTGAGACACGCCCTGTTCCGCCATGGTCACGCCGAATAGGCGATCCATGCGACTCATCGTAACGGGATTATGCGTAATCGCGATGAACTTTGTATTTGTGTGTTTCTTCATCTCGTCCAACAGATCGCAATAGCGCGCAACATTGGCATCATCGAGCGGTGCATCGACTTCGTCCAAGACGCAGACTGGCGCAGGATTTGAGAGGAAAACGGCAAAGATCAGAGCTGTCGCTGTCATAGCCTGTTCGCCGCCAGACAATAGAGACATCGCTTTGAGAGATTTCCCAGGAGGGCGTGCCATAACTTCGAGGCCTGCTTGCAACGGATCATCAGACTCTGTGAGTGCGAGTGCCGCTTCGCCGCCGCCAAATAAGGTCTGGAATAAACGTCCGAAATGCGAGTTTACAGTATCGAATGCAGCGAGAAGACGTTGGCGACCTTCTGTGTTCAATTCGTCAATACCTTCGCGTAGGCGAGCAATAGCAGCAATCAAGTCTTCGCGTTCCGAGACCATAGCGGTGAGACGTTCTTCTTGTTCAACGGCTTCTTCATCCGCGCGCAAGTTTACGCCACCCATTTTTTCACGCTCAGCATTGAGCCGTTCCAGTTTCCGCTCAATGTCATTTTCAGACAGTTTTGTTTCTGGTGTGAGTTCGCCCAGATGCGTGCTTAATTCTGAAGGTTCACAGTTCAGGGTTTCATTCACGCGGGCTTTTGTTTCGCCAATGCGTTCTTGAGCTGCGGTTAAACGCGCTGCTGATGCCGCACGAGATTCACGGGCTGCGCCCGCTGCTGTTTCGGCTTCGCGAGAGCTTTGAACAGCGTCTTGAGTTTCTTTTTCTGATACATTGAGTGCATCTGCAGCAGCCGTACGGCGCGCTTCTGCGCTGGCGAGTTCTGCGAAGAGTGTTGTGCGGCGTTCAACGAATTGATCTGGGCCATCATTTGAAGCGGTCAATGACATCTCAACTGCAGACTTGCGGTTCTCCAATGTGTTGACTCGTTTGGTCGCGCTCTCTGAACGGCGCGCCCAATTGGTGCGTTCTGTCTCGACTGATTTGAGACGTGTCGCGCGGGCCTCGGATTCGTTTTTGAGGCTACGATATTGCGCGCTGGAATCATCGGCCATGTCGCGTGCATCGCGCAGGCGTTCAGCTAGGTCTTCGCTTTGCGCACTTAGGTCTTCGCCGCCAGAATGACCCTCTAGGTTGTCTTCAGCTGTAACGACTTGCTTGTTGAGTTCGTCGAGTTCAGCCGTCAGGCGTTGAATGCGATCTTCTAGGCTTGTTTTCTGTGCAGAGGCGCGGGCAATATCGGTTTCATATTGTGCCATCGCAGCCTGTGCTGCGCGGTCTGCGCGTTCTAGGTCGGGTAGGATTTTACGGGCTTCACGTGCAGCGGTTTCAGCCGATTGTCTGGCTTCGCGTGCAGCTTCAAATGCTGTCGTGGCTTGCGTGACTTTCGATTCAGCCGCCGCGATTTCAGATGCCAATTCACCAATTCGGTTTTGCTGTTTTAACTTGATTGCAGCGGAGGTTTCGACTCCAGCCGCGATAGTAAATCCATCCCAACGCACAACATCACCGCGAGGGGAGACGAGTCTTTGGCCGGGTTTCAGGTCTTTAGCTTTGGCCGCAATTTCGTCAATCGACGCAACGCCAATTTGCGAGAGGCGGGCTTTTAATTCTTTCGGTGCCGTGATGTGCGCCGTGATAGGGTCGACGCCCGCAGGCAGGCTTTGAGTTGGAATGTCTGCGCCGTCCCAACGAAGACCCGCGGACCCGCCAACGGCAGCTTCCAGATCTTCGCCCAACACAGCCGCTAGTGCTTGCTCATACCCTGCTTTCGCTTGGACACTATCTAGCGCAGGCGTCCAATCGGCAGAGCTTGAGCGCCGCAATACATTTTCTAAAGCAGACTTTTCAGCCGTAAGTTTTTGCGTGACCTGACGTACAGTCGAGAGTTGCTCTCGCGTGGTGCGGTCTGTTTCTTCGGTCTTGGTGCGTTCCGATGTCAGGCGCTGTTCCGTCGCTCTTGCGGCTTCTAGTTTTTCCAAGGCTTCTTGTGACGCCGCGCCAAATAGGTTGGAGTTTCCAAAGCTATCAGTATCTAGCCCAAGCAGCTTGTCTTGTGTTTGATCTAATTCAATTTTGATGCGTGAACGTCTTTGTTGAACTTGAGTTAACTCGCGTTCAGCGGATTCACGGCGCGCCGCTTGGTCGGCTGTTTTTCGGGTCAGTTCATTGAAGTCAGCATCCAGCGTATTGCGGGCTTTTAAAGCTTCCGCCGCCGCATCCGCCGCAGCGTCAAGTGCCGCTGAAATGTCTTTCAAGGCCGTCAGTTCAGCATGTTCTGCGGCGAGGCGCTCTTCCGCCTTTGCAGCGTCGTCCACAACATCTTGCTCATGCGATAGATCGGATGAGATGTCAGTTAATTGCGCTTCTAATTTACGGACTTCGGAACGCGCAGTTTCTTCGTCTTGTTCCAGTGCATCCCTAGCCGCATTGAGGCGGGCTAATAATGCGGCAGCGATGAGTTGTTCTTCGCGTTTGGGTTCTAATAAACCTGAAAGCTCGTCGGCACGGCGCATAGATTCAGAGGCGTTTTTCTGTGTATCCGCAACAGATTTTTCGCGCTCGCGTAGATCAGTTTGCGCAGCTTCCAATGTGTCTAGGGCAGCCTGCCAACGTTTCAGCCAAAGCAAAGCTTTATACTCA
This sequence comes from uncultured Caulobacterales bacterium, assembly GCA_938009235.1. GTDB lineage: Bacteria > Pseudomonadota > Alphaproteobacteria > Caulobacterales > Maricaulaceae > Litorimonas. Next base: position 12,457 of record CALLIK010000010.1, on the reverse strand, counting down.
TGGATTTCTCCCGCGAGACGTTTGTAACGGGACGCTTGCCGAGACTGTCTGCGGAGTGAGAGGAGCTGGCTTTCGATTTGGCCAACAATGTCTTGTAGTCGATCAAGGTTTGTTTCGGCTGCGCGCAAACGAAGTTCGGCTTCGTGACGACGCGAATGTAGACCCGAAATGCCAGCGGCTTCTTCTAGAATGCGGCGGCGGTTGGACGGCTTCGCCGCGATGAGTTCTGAAATTTGACCTTGGCGCACAAGGGCGGGCGAATTGGCACCCGTTGACGCATCCGCGAAGAGCAACTGAACATCTTTGGCCCGAACCGTTTTGCCGTTGATTTTATATTTCGAGCCTTTGGACTTCTCAATCACGCGCATGATTTCTAGCGTGTCTTCATCATTAAAGGCAGGCGGCGCTATGCGGGCAGAATTATCAACTGTGATTGTTACATGTGCCTGATTGCGGCCTGGGCGGGTTTTTGTACCGTTGAAGATCACATCTTCCATTGCCGCGCCGCGCATGGCTTTGGCTGAATTTGCACCCATCACCCAACGGATTGCTTCGAGAAGATTAGATTTGCCGCAGCCATTAGGCCCAACAATGCCCGTTAAGCCAGGCTCGATCAGGAACTCCGTCGGCTCTACGAAGGATTTAAAGCCCGTCAGCTTAATAGAATTGAAGACGAGCGATCCCATGATTTAGTCTTCTTCGACCTTCGCAGGAACAGGTTCACCCAACAACGGCAAAATCATAGCTTCGAGCGTTTCTAAATCATTCTTCGACGTCTTGACGCCATTGATGAACACACTCGGTGTGCCTGTCACGCCTTGATCCTGCCCAAGTTGAGCAAAGGCGTCATAGCGAGCGGTGATTTCTGTATCACTCATACATGCGAAGAATTTTTCTTCAGAGAGTCCAGAGGCCTTAGCCAGACCAACATAGGCTTGACGTAATTGACCGCGTTGGCCCATTTCGAAAATTTGTGACTGTCGGTCAAATTGAATCTTGATATTCTTAAAGAACTTATCCCTGTCCGCGCAAAGAGCTAACTTGTGGCCGGCTGTTGCGATTTCTGGGTTAGATGCTGGGAATGGGCGGAAGACATATTTGACTTTGCCTGTATCCACATATTTGCTTTTGATTTCTGGGTATACGTTCTGATGCCAATAGGCACAGCCTGGACAAGCAACGGATGCATATTCGACTAGTGTGATAGGGGCATTGGCGTCGCCTAAAATGTAGTCATCTGCGACTGTATATTTACCGTCTGCATCATCTGTTGCCGTCGGCGTTTCAGCGCCGCCACAGGCGGACAAGGTTAACGCGGCTCCTGCAAGGAGTAATACAAAACGTCTCGAAAGCGAATCAAAATGGGTCATATTCATAGTTTTTGGCATTTAGCCGAACTTATCAAGAGCACTGGCGGCGCAGGCTCTTAATAGGTTGTGGGCAGATAGGGGGATAAATGCCTGATACGCATGTGATGCGGGGGCAAAACGGCAATTTGGGTGTTAGTCGTGTTCGTGGCCGGAATGGTCTTCTGAATCAGTATCCGAGTGAGGGGCAGATTTTTTGAGGCCTTTGGGAAGAGCTGTAATACCTTTCTCATCCATATCCGTAATCAGATCGACAAGGCTTTTTGCATCTGGGTCGCCTTCATAGGTCTCGCCGTTGATGAGAAAAGCAGGAACGCCTTTAATCTTTGCAGCGGTGGCTCTGTCGGCATTGTCTTGAATATGGTTTAGCATGTCTGGATTGCGCAAACAGGCTGTTACAGCTGCCTCATCATCCATGCCCGCCAATTTAGCGATTTTGTCATAGGCGTCTCGGCCATTGCCTTCTTTGGCCTCTTTGAAAATTTCTTTTTGGTTTTCCATCTGATATTCGATGACTGACATATAGTCAGCGGAAGGCGCACATTCGGCGAGCAGAAAGCCTGTCAGAGCCATTTGTGCGGGCGCAGTTGGAAATTCGCGAAATACAACGCGCAATATACCTGTGTCGACAAGTTCAGTTTTTATGTCTGGCCATTCATTTGTAAACCAATCGCTACAATGTGGGCAAGTTACAGAGGCCCAAACAATCAGTGTTTGAGCGGCGTCTTCGCTGCCGATTGTGTGGTCATCCTGCGCCTCAATGAGTGCGTAGTCTGCCACTTTACTCGGAAGCTCATCAGCGGATTGTGCCAATACATTTTGAGATGTCAGCGTTGTGACTGTCAGGGCCGTTAGCGCGACGGCTAAGGTTGCGGTGCCAGCTAGGATAAATCGTTTCATTTCGTCAGGACCCTTTCGAGATCACATTACGCCCCATGTCTTCCAAAGCTTGCTTCAGTCGCGCATTTTTTACCTTCGATAGACCGTCCTGCAATGCCATCTCTTGCCGAGGCGCTAAGCCTCGTTTTGGTTGAGATGTTGCGGGAGCCGTCATACGCGATTGGACAACCTTAATCCGAGTAACATGACTGGAACCTAAATGGGCGTTTAGGCGAGCTATAATAGGTCCAGATTGCGCTAAAATTAACGCTGCAGCAGGACCTGGTGCAGAAATAATGAGAGTTCGGCCATTCCGTCCACCTAAAAATCGTACGGGCGTAGAAATTTTTGACCAACGGGGGCCCATGATTTCAGGCCAAATACGTTCAAGGGACATGGCAGACTTTCCGCCGCCATGCTTTTTGGCTAAGGGCCGCATGATTTTGGACACAGACAGGCCTGCACTCGGGGGCGCACGAAATTGCGGACGGGCCCGTTGACCTTTGATCCATTCACCTAAAATTTGGCGGTTATGTCGCTCATTATCTGACATTGATTTCACTCTCGCCTATTGAAGCGTGTTGGTAAAGCGGACAGAGCTATTTTATGCATCACATTTCAGACATGCGCACAGCGCTTTTGCGCTGGTATGACGAACAGGGTCGGACCCTGCCTTGGCGTGTGCGTCCTGAAGACCGCGCGCGCGGAGTTGTACCAGACCCATATGCGGTTTGGTTGTCCGAAGTCATGAGTCAGCAAACGACGCTCGCGCATGCCACACCATATTGGGCGGCATTCTTGAGCGCCTTTCCGACAGTCTCTGATTTGGCCAATGCGGATAGAGATCTCGTCTTATCGATGTGGGCCGGGCTAGGCTATTATGCGCGAGCGCGAAATTTGCATAAATGCGCAGGTGTTGTGCGTGATACTCATGCGGGCATTTTTCCCACGGACGAGAAAACACTCCTCAGCTTGCCGGGGATTGGACCTTATACCGCAGCAACCATCGCCGCGATTTGTGCAGATGAAGCGACTAATATCGTAGATGGGAATGTTGAACGCGTGATCTCTCGAATGTTTGCCTATAAGCTAGCACTGCCCAAAGGTCGCAAAGGTTTGCGGGATTTAGCGGGTACATTAGTCCGAGCAGATCGTCCTGGTGACTATGGCCAAGCGCTTATGGACCTCGGTGCATCGCTTTGCTCTCCGAAAAACCCGAGTTGCGATCTGTGCCCTTGGCGGAAATGGTGTGTGGCGCATGAACAGGGTGATCAAACTACGTACCCGATTAAAGTGAAGAAGAAGCCGACACCCATTCGCCGTGGCTATGTTTATATATTGAGATGCGGAGATGAAATTTTGATGGAGCAGCGCCCCGACAAAGGCTTGCTCGGCGGGATGTTAGGGCTGCCCACGAGTGCGTGGGGCGAGACTCCCATCGATCATGCGGCCGCGCCTGAAAACCGAAATTGGGAACTTATTGGGGACGTTAAACACGTCTTCACGCATTTTGAATTGCGATTGGATGTGTTCATGGCGGAGGCTGATGTAATGCAGGTAGATGAAAAACCACACAGGGTGTGGGGCTCTGATTTTTCTGGACTGCCGACGGTGTTCCGAAAAGTGGCTGAGTTGAGCCGCTAAGACCCTAAATCGTAGACATAAAAAAACCGGATCTTAAGACCCGGTTTTCATTCGATGATCCGAAGATCTTATTTGTCGTAATGGCTTTCTTTACCAAAGTGCTTTGCGAGCATGTAATATACAACCGCGCGATGTTTGCTCGGGTTGGACTTACCATATTTTGCCATCACAGTCGCGATTGCACCGTCAAGGTCTTGGCTAGCAGACAGGCCAAGCTTTTTGATGAGGAAGTTATTTCTAACTGTGTCGAGTTCTGATTGGTCAGAGCCAGCAACTGTTGAAGAATCTTTATTGTAAATGGAAGGACCACAGCCGATTGTGACTTTAGTCAATAGATCCATGTTCGGCGTCTCGCCAAGCTTGGTTTTGATATCTTCAGCGTATTTTGCGATCAAGTCGTCACGTTTACTCATAATGGTTTCCCCAAAAACTAAAAAGCCTGAGCCGTTGCCCAGGCTATGTATTAACTATGGTCAAACCAACCTAAACGCAAGCTGAACGCGAATAACCTACCAAGGTTTCATATTTATTCAGGCGTTATACGCTTGCGGCTTCGGCCATTTCTGCGCGAACTTCGCTACGAATTGTGTCGATAGGCTGCAATCCGCTAGGTCCTTGAAGATGCCAAAATGTCCAACCATTACACGATGGAGCATTCGTCAGAAGCGCGCCCAATTTGTGAATAGAGCCAGATTGCTTGCCTGATTCTAAGCTACCATCAGCGCGAACTGTGGCCGAAAGGATGCCGTTTTTAGAAAAGACCTTCGTGCCGATTTTAACGAGCCCGCGTTCAACAAGATTGCCGAATGGAACTTTAGGTTCGGAGCGTTTGGACTTCGTGACAGCGATTGTCTGTCCTTCTTCGATGTTCGCGATGCGGCGGTTGGCGTGAATGATGTATTCTTCTTCGCGTTCAAAGCCGATGAAATTACGGCCTAGTTTTTTCGCGACTGCGCCTGTTGTGCCTGTTCCAAAGAACGGATCGACAATCACGTCACCTGGGTTGGTTGTCGCGAGGATAACGCGGTGGAGCAGGGACTCTGGCTTTTGCGTTGGATGTGCTTTCTTGCCGTCGCCATTTTTCAAGCGCTCACGGCCTGTGCAAATAGGAAGTGTCCAATCACTGCGCATCTGAACGCCTTCATTGAGCATTTTCATCGCGTCATAATGGAACGTCGGTTTGGCGTCTTCAGACTTAGAGGCCCAGATCAAAGTTTCATGAGCATTTGTAAAACGTGTGCCGCGGAAATTCGGCATTGGGTTGGTTTTACGCCAGATAATGTCGTTAAGGACCCAAAATTGCTGGTCTTGCAAAATTGTACCAACGCGGAAGATGTTGTGATAGCTGCCCATGACCCAGATTGCGCCATTTGGCTTTAGGATACGGCGCGCAGCGCTCATCCATTCGTGGGTGAACAAGTCGTAGGCATCCATCGTATCATATTTATCCCAAGCTTCTGTGACGCCTGCAACGTGTGAGTTATCAGGACGAGATAGCTCACCACCAAGCTGAAGGTTGTACGGAGGATCAGCAAAGATCAGGTCCACGCTCTCGGCGGGGAGGTTATTCATATTGGCTACGCAATCGCCTTGGACGATTTGGTTTAATGGCATTTCAGCGATTTGTACGTCGCGTGCCGGGTCATTGCGCTTTGGCGGGTTCGGATTGGTAATGACCTTAAATCGGGATTTGGGCGTAGTTTTCACAGTGGGGACTCTTTCAAACAAGAGGGGAAATGAATGTCTGAGCTTTGAGTCCCTGATTCGTCCTAACAGGTCGTAAACGATTGATTTACCTTAGAAATTAAGAGGTTGGTAAGAGGCATTAATATCCACAGCCCTTTTGTTAGGGAGTGTTACCAAGGTATGAAAAAAGCCACCTCAAGGCGGCTGGTGCGGGGCGAAACACGCGAAATTTCGCCCAAAGAATACTGTAACCTTAACGCGGCCTCAAAACTTGAGCCGCTTTTAAATTAATGAATGTACTGAGGTTTAGTATTTTATTTCGATTTAACCGTAACTAGGCGGCCCAAGGCCCGAAGTTCCGAAGAGTGAGAGCTTCAAGCTGTTCGCGATACGCTCAGCGCGAATCATAAAATAGTCGACACAGTCTGGTGTTGGGGCTGTGTCTTCTAAGGTTTGTTTGAAAAGCCCAAGCCAAATGTCGAAGTGTTGACTTTCGATTGCATCATTGTGTTTACGATGCGCCTCAACGGGCTTACCTGAATATAGACCTGCATTGAGCGCGACGGACGCCCAGAACGCTTTCATCTGCGCTAAATGGGGGGGCCAATTATCTTTCATCGCGGATTCGAAAATAGGCCCCAATATAGAGTGCTCGCGAATGCGGTCATAGAATGTGTCTACCAATACAGATATATAGGCTTGGTCTATTCCCATTGACGCCGCGTTTTCGATGATGGCTTTACGGGCTTCATCTGCGCGAGAGTTGGTCATGGCGTTAGGCTTTTAGTGTCTGCAAAAAGTAGTGCCTTCAATGGATCGGTGTTCTGAGTGATATCCGCCAAAGTGAATGTGTCTAGATAGCTATAAAAAGCATTTTCGGCCTCGGCGAGGGCGTGTTTAAGTTTACAGGCACTGGAAATGACGCACTGGCCTTTTCCGCCAGGAAAGCACTCTACGAGAACTGAGGATGTTTCCATCAAACGAATTATTTTACCCACGCTGATGTCCCCCGCAGGCTTTGAGAGACGTATGCCTCCTGATCGCCCACGTGTGGTTTCAATGTAATTGGCTTTGCCTAACTGATGAACGATTTTGGTTAGGTGATTACGCGAGATATTATAGCTTTCAGATATTTCCGCGATCGTTGTTAGTCGCTCTGGGTGGAGCGCGAGAAACATTAGAACACGCATTGTGTAATCTGACATTAGGGTCAGTCGCATTGCAGTCTCCTTAAATATGCATTTTATATATTGCTTTTACTATTTTCTGGTAATAGTATAGATGTATATTAAATACATCTATAGAGAAAGTGATGGAGTATACGAATAGAGAGATAGTTGATTATGAAGATATGGAGTGGCTTGATTCCCCAGATGAGGCAGACTTTACGCCAGTCTTACTGCCGACATTGGATTTTGAATTGCGTAGTCAGGCGACCATAACGCCAAATAAGCGTATGCATGGTGCAGTTTACAAAACATTGGGCGCTATGTTTTTTGGTATCTTAATGATTTGGGCGATTACATTTCGCAACAGCCCATCAGTTATATTCAATCTTGCGATTTGTTTCATCTATTTGGCGATGTATTTAGGCGGGCCTGTTATTTTTGCTCGTGCCGCAGGCAAAGGCATAAATGGTGATATACCGCTACGGAAATTCTTACGGGAACCCTTTGATACATATACGGGTATTATGACGGGTAAGGAAGCTTGGGTTCAGGCGTGCCTAATACCGGGAGCTTTGTTCATATGTACGGTTGGCATGGGTGTCGCAGTCGCAATCGCAAATTAGCAATTTCACGGGCGTGATCAAAAAAGAAGATCAGCGGCGAAGAAGGCGAAGAACCCGCCGACCAAGTATATTGTCACTGAGGCGGCAAGCAACCATCCACTGGTTTTCCGCAGGCGTGTGCAAGCTTTCGCCGCAGCAGGGTCGATGGGACAGGGCGCATTACGGCTGTGCCAGCGGGACAGGCCTGCGAGGGCGAGCAAAATTCCCGATAGGATAAAGAGCTGACCCTTATGTGCAGTCAACCAGACATAGCCCGGCACATGGGAGCTGATCCCCGCCATAACTGCGCCCGCGCCAATCGTTACAAGCAGGGCGGGTAAGGCGCAGCAGAGTAGTGTCGATGTGCTGGCGAATAATGACAGTGTCGGCGCAAAGAGGGCGCGTTTTGAGATTGGGGCGGTCATTGAGCCTAGTTTGCAATCACAGACGGGCCACGCGTGATGTCCTCGGCTTTGTAGCCTGATTTTTTGATGGCCTTAAGTAGTTCTTTATCCGTGATCGTCGCGCCGGGCACGAGAACAAGGTTCAATGTCTTGGCGTCTAGGTCGACATAAACGGCCGCAACGTCTTTGCGTTTTCCGAATGTTTTGTTCATGGCTTTGGCGCAAAAATCACAGACTGCACCTAAAACCTTGGCGACAATAGGTTCGCCGCCTGCGGCCGCTGCGGCCAAGAGCTCTGGTTGATTGGCTAAGCTCAGCGTGGTTTGCTGTGTGGCTGCAAGGTCTTCACCGTGATTATCAACGCTGTGGTCATGTCCCGCATGATGATCTGGCATGTAGGCAGACCCGTGGTTCATATTGTCCTGAGCAAAGACGGGTGTTGAGAGCGCGAGTAGGGCTGGCAGCAGTAAGAATCTAAACATAAGAATCTCCATTAAAAGAATTCGGGTGTGGTAAATTAGGCTGAGGTGTTAAAATCGATATTGGAAATTAAGAAGCGGGGCGTCATCTGTCACGTTCCAACCCGCCTCGAATAAGGCTGAGCCATAGAACAAGCGTATAAGCGGCGTGACGCCAATCGGGGTTTCGTTTTCAGGGCGATGGTCGACGTCTAACATAAGCCATGTGTGTAGCTCGCCCGTGTCGCCTTTATACGGTGCGAAACCGACCCTTGCGGCCTGCATTGCAGATTGACCGAATGAGCCGAAGTCACTGGCAGACGCGCGGTAGGATAAGAATAAGCGCCGCGTTTCCCAATCCGTCATAACGCCGAATTGTCCGCCGAGTTGATCGTCTTCGGGGTTGTTTCCGATATCCTTTACAAGTCCTGCCGCGCCCCAGACATATAAATTGGCTTGATGATCTTCACCAAACCACCGTTTAGCGAGCCATGTGGCTTGAGGGCCCGTGAATAAAATGTCCTCGCTGCGATGCCAGTGTGTGCGCAGGCCCAGCGAATAAAATGCCGAGGGAGAATAATGAACCAAAGCCGTCGTCGATTGCCGGTCCGTATCTTCAATTAAAGTCCAGCCGCCCGCATAGGATACAGGCCGCGCAGAGGCAGCGGTGCTGCCTGCCAGTAGACTGGCTGTAATTAGGGCTGTTCTTATCATACCCCTAGGGGGTATAGGGAGTGCATCGTAAAGACAAGCATAAGAGTCAGTACATGACGGACAGACAAACACGGCGGACAGGCGTCAGTAAACGATTGGCGCGTATTGAAGGGCAGGTCCGAGGCCTGTCTAAAATGATCGACGAAGATCGTTATTGCATTGATGTGCTCACGCAAGTGAAGGCTGTGCAGGCGGCTTTGAAAAAAGTCGAAGGTGAACTTCTCACCGATCATGCAGATCATTGTCTTGCCTCTGCTATGGCAAGTGATGATCGAGACGAGCGAGAACGTAAGGTCGCCGAGTTGGTCTCTTTACTGTTGAAAAAAACTTAAACCCAAAATGATGTATGCCTGATTTCTGGCGTTCACAAAAATGTTAACTCTCTATGATTGGACATTGTCCATTGATAAAGAGATGGCCCCGATTGATAAATATGATCGGGGACTAAGTTGGAAATTCTGTTTTTTGCCGTTGTGGCGAGTTTAGCCTTTGCGAATGGCGCGAATGATAACTTCAAAGGTGTCGCGACCTTATGGGGCGGGGGTGATCTATCCTATCTCCAAGCTTGGTTTGTTGCGAATGTCGCCACTCTATTCGGGGCTGTTGTTGCCGTTTATTTGGGCGGCGAGGTTGCCAAGACATTTTCGGGTAAAGGTGTTGTTGGGCAAGATGTCCTCGAGTCTTATGCCTTTGCGATGGCCTTTGCTGCGGGCGCGGCTGGGACTGTGTTTCTTGCGACAATCCTGCGCTACCCTATTTCAACGACACATTCGATCCTTGGTAGTTTGGCTGGTGCGGGCGTTGCCCTTGCAGCAGGGGGGGCAATGGGTGAGGTCAATTTACAGCCCCTGATTAATAAAGGCGCGGTTCCGTTGCTGATGTCGCCTTTGATGGCGGCGGGTTTGACATATGCTTTGTGGAAAATTGGCTGTGTGGTCTTTAAATCAGCAGATATTAAAGCGCGCGTGGAACGCCTCAGCAAACCTCTACATATTTTGTCGGGGTCTGCTGTCTGTTTCTCGCGGGCCGTGAATGATACGCCAAAAATTGCATCTATCGCCTTGCTTGGCGGCGCAGCGGGTGTCTCGCACATCACTGTATATGCCTCGATCGGTATCGTCATGACCTTGGGCGGTGTTCTCTTTGTGCGCCGAATTGCCGAAGTCATGAGTCAGAAAATCACGAAAATGAGCAGTAATGAAGGCCTCACGGGCAATCTTGTGACGGCATTTCTTGTGATCATTGCCTCAAAAATGGGTCTCGCCGTTTCGACAACGCATGTTTCTGTTGGGGCATTGTTTGGGATTGGCTTGGAAAATGGCAATGTCGATAAAAGAAAGATGGTCGAGATTGTCCTGTCTTGGGTCCTGACGCTCCCTATTGCGTTTGGCCTTGCGTTCACATTCGCCAAGATACTTTCGGCGATGGTTTAGGTGTCATTAAAAGCTACGTGTAAATCATCGCTTGCTTTAAAGCTGGAATAGGTGATCTTAGTTCTACCGCTCGAATTCTTGAATTTTTGGAATTGGAACCGACAGCGCGCAATGTTGCGCGGCATGAGGGGGCGGCCTGTCAGAAAGGCACATCATGGCCAAAGGTAAGAATTCACGCAAAAACGTCAAAAAGCCGAAGAAAGAAAAAGTAAAAACAAATGCGGCAGCCGCGTCAACAAAAGGCGCAACCGTCATCGCCGGAAAAACAATGAATTAAACTTATTTAGAGGCGCATTTGCGTCTCTTTTCATTTGTTTTGTCCAGATTTGCAACGTGATGTCTGGGGGCACCTATTGCCGTTTAACTTTATTTGAGACTTTAAGTTACAATTTGAGACAAAGTGAGGCTTGAGCCTCAGGGGTAACTCAAACATACATTTGAGGTATATAAAATTACGATGAGGATGAAATTTGTGATCTTAAATAAACTAACGAGTGCGGTTATAATCGTCTTAATGACGTCAGCCTGCGTGCAAGCTAATCAGCAACCGCCGAGCGACGGGGGTTCATCTTCTGAAGAACGTCCAAGTGGTGATCGTCCAGCCAAGCCTGACCTGGCTGAGGCAGCGGCTAAATTGGGTGTGACTGAGGCTGCATTAGACGAAGCGCTTAAAAACGCAGGTGGCCCACCGCCAAATCTCGAAAAAGCTGCGGCTGCATTGGAAATTAGCGTCGAAGAGTTGAAAGAAGCTCTACCTCCGCCGCCACGCCGTCGTCGCGGTAGCAAGTAAGTGAATTCAGAGGCGCAAATTGCGCCTCTTTTTTTTGGCGAATTTTGGCTGAACGTTAGGGTGTGAGTATGGAATGCATGCAGGGGCGCACTAGAATGCATTCCATACCGAGTAAAATAAACCTAAAGTTGTTAAAAATTCGTTCACAGACTATAACTGAGAGTCTTTTCTGAGAGCGGGTCTAAGGTACGCATTTAAACAAGGTCATGTTCTGCCAATACCTCGGAAACCTTACTGCCAAATTCAGACTCTACTGCCTTCATGGGACGATTGGCGGGCCCTTCATTAACCCATATTGATAAGACGCTTAGCGTTCGAAAGTTTACTAAGGGATCTTCAATAACTGTCTTGGCGGCGTCTTGTGCGCGTTCGTAATTATGCGCCACTGGAGAAATGGATTTCCATTCAGTTGAATAGGCTTCAAGCACTTTTGAGAATAACTTTAAATCTTGATATGTATGAATAGCCTTTAGAACTGTAAGCGTTGTTTTCTTGTCTTTTATGGCTTCTTGAAAGCTCATATTGAACCTTTTTGTTTCAACGCTTGATACAATATGAGTAATGGAACGAAGATGAACACAGGCGTAATCAGTCTGCAGGCGTCATATTTTTAGCGATTTTAAAGCCGTTCGTCTAACGCTTCATCTCTGATGCCATCCACCCTAATGCAAATGGATCATCAACGCCGTCAATAAATGCCCCGTCAACACGGCCACTATTAACATCCCCGCGAGTTTCCATTTTGGGAGTTTTCGTGTTGTGCTGGCGGTGTTTAATTCCATGTATTTTTTGACCAAGCCTCGAACTAATCCGCTGACATTTTCGCCCTCTAATTTAGCGAGGTCGGTGAGGGCTTGCTTCTCCTCTAGGGAGACTCGGATTTCTACTTTTTCGCTACGTTTCATGACGAGGCCTTTCGAAGTTGAGCGATAGGTGCGCGCCCACTGATTAAGCTTCAAGCCATTTCGTGTCAGGATGTGGTATCTTTCGTGTCATGACAGACCGAATAGGTGCTGCGTTTAATAATGATCCCTGTTTTGAACGGCCTATAACGCCCATAAAACTGTGTTTTCAAAAACATGATCCCCGCTCTCAAAAGCTGTGTCATTCTAAGGGCGTTCTTTCGGACACAGGACAGGGTAGCGCTCTTTATCTGGTTTGGAAGACGGTGGGGTTGAGCATTTGGTGGTGAGACATCGAACTGTGCCGGACCTTTTGAAGTGAGAGCCGACAGGTGCATTTTTTGTTTCCAAAAATTGCACGAACTAGGTCTAATGGCCAAACTGTAGGGACAGATGGGCCGCTTCGTCA
>CALLIK010000009.1 GCA_938009235.1 uncultured Caulobacterales bacterium | reverse complement strand
GTCCATAGCCAAGCCAAGTTGAATGCGGTAGCAAGATCCCTTAACGAGCGTCCCAGAAAGACCCTCGAATATGAAACACCGGCCGAGCGATTTGGCCAATGTGTTGCGATGACCGATTGAAACCGCAGGCGTTTTAAGCCGCTCGCCTAATCGCCCCTGCCCCAAACAAAACCCGTCCTTCTTTTCAAAATTTAAATCTCTCATCATTCCAATACCTTGATTGAAAACTTTAGAGAAGGATCCCCGCACTCAAAAGCTGTGTCATTCTAAGGATGTTCTTTCGGACACGGGACAGGCGGGGCCTCGCTTGCCAGTATCGGGAGACGGTGGGGTTGAGCGTTGGATGGTGAGACATCCGAGTGTGCCGGACCTTTTGTAATGAGAGCCGACCGCTGGTTCCGAGTGGACCAACCGCGGGGATTATCTGACTGGCCGTTACATCAAAAACCGTCGCCGTGTGGCGGATTGGTCTTACAAACCAGTCTTCGATATTTGCGTAAAACACTTTTCTATTTCGGTATTCCGTCGCGGATATCGGCCACGCGGGCTGTCCTGCCTTATTCTTGCTGACCTCTCGATAGGCAGCGACCACATCCCCTTGCGCGAGTTTCACCTATGCCACGACGTAATCATAAATGCCTGCTCTCCCTCCCCGAGCTGCAACGCCAACACCTTCAAATCAAAATCCGATTGGATCAGGTAAAGTTGCGTCAGTTGGAATGGGGGACGCCTAAACGCGCCTTGCCGCATATCACGCCCCTGCCCGGTGATACGGCGGCACAAATCCGCAAAGCGCCTGTGCCGCAGCCCTCACTGATGGAGCGGTATGAGTCCGGTGATCCCGATTTAGACCCTAAAATGGCGGACTTAGTTAGACGCGCTAAAGAGAAACTGGCGCAAAGAGATCATATCGTGCCTTGCCCCCCGAATTGAGAGAGGCCATCACGAGGTCATGACTGATCCAATCAAAGATTCTCAGACAGATACTCATGAAAACTCTGGTACTCATGAAAATTCTGGCCCTGTCCCGATTGGAAAGATGAAAATCACGGAGGGTGAACGCGCTAAGCGTAAAGACCTTGATCGCGCGCCCCGCCCGCGAGTTGCCTCGACACTGGTTCTAACCTGTGGCTCTGGGGACACTCTGAGAATTTTGATGGGTCAGCGCTCCAAGCGTCATGACTTTATGCCCAGCGTCTATGTCTTCCCTGGCGGACGTGTGGACCGTGTCGACAGCTTTGCACCCTTTGCCGGTAATCTCTCTGCGCGGACAGAGCGTGTTCTAGAGGCCGCTTATACGCCGCGGCGCGCGCGCGCCGTCGCTTTGGCGAGTGTTCGCGAGACCTGGGAAGAAACAGGTTTGATGTTGGGGGCCAAGGCCGAGAGCACTCGTAACATCAACAATGAGAGTTATGATGCCTTTCGCACCGCAGGTCAGCTACCTGATCTGTCGGGACTTGAGGTCTTTGGCCGCGCCATCACCCCGCCCCATCGCCATAAGCGCTTTGACACGTGGTTCTTTGTTAAACATCTTGGCGATATTGCCCCCCCTCAAATCAAGGACAGTTCAGAACTGTTGAATGTCGGGTGGTTCACATTTGATGAGATCGAAGCCCTTGAGACACAGCGCGCAACAGAGATGATGCTACGTCTCTTGAAGCGTTATTTGGCTGCGGATCGCCCACCAGAGCGCATTGCCTACTTCCGCGCTATACGGGGCGAATTTAAGATGCTGCAATTCCCTGAGGGTTGATTGTCGACATTGTGTTGACAGGCCGTTCCTGACGGACTATCCGCGCGCAACTGATTTACCTACTTATATGAGGACTCCCAGTCATGGCGAAGCCCACCACCATTAAAATCCGCTTGAACTCAACAGCAGGCACTGGTTACTTTTACGTCACCAAAAAGAACGCCCGTACTATGACCGAAAAAATGGTCAAGAAAAAGTACGACCCCGTCGCGCGTAAGCACGTCGATTTCAAAGAAGGCAAGATCAAGTAAGATTTGCCTATATTTGACGAAATAGAGAAAGCCGTTCCAGTGGGACGGCTTTTTTCGTTGGAAATGCGTAATATTACGGCGGGATTTTAGCCCCTCGCAACGTTTAAGCCCGCAATTAAGCGGCTTCTTGTCGAGCTTGGGCTGGTAAAGCCTTATTACGGCCGCTCTGCTTGGCCTTATACAGCGCGTCATCAGCACGTTTAAAGACGTCTCGCAGAGTCTCGCCCTGTTCAACTTGCGCTACGCCAACACTGGTTGTGATTTGAAGCGCTTCACCGTCCACGAAAACAGGGGTTCCCGCGATCAAGGCCCGCACACGGTCCGCCGCAACCAGAGCCTCTTCAGCCGTTGTCTCTGGCATGCCGATCATGAATTCTTCGCCGCCATAACGCGCAACAACGTCCACGGCCCGCATATTCGTCACAAGACGCGCGGCGATCTCTTTCAGAACTTGATCGCCCATATCATGACCTAAAATGTCATTCACACGTTTGAAGTGATCAATATCAAAAACCATAATGGAAAATGGCGTGTTGGATTTTTCCAAGCCTTCGAAAAGTGGTTCAATCGCGCGATCAAAATATCGACGATTTCCCAATCCCGTTAGGGGGTCGGCGACAACCATCTCTAGGTTCTCATTAAAATTCTCACGCAAGGAATCCGAATAGAATTTGCGGCGTAACAAGGTCTGCACGCGCGCTTTCAATTCTTGTACCTCAACAGGGCGCATAATCGTATCATTGATCCCGATGTCATAGGCTCTGACAAAACGAGTCTCGTCTTCAGGATCGCCAATCACGAGAATTGGAACCTCACGACTTTCCTCGTTGAATTTCATGGAGGCGCAAACTCGTAATCCGTCAAAATTATCACTGACCAAACTGACGATGACAACGTCAATACCGGATTTCGCAAGGCGGACAGCTTTGATGGGATCACTCTCAACTATAACCTGATGACGTTCCATCAACGGCTTAGAGAGTTTGCGCGCATGAAGTTCGTGATCCTCAACAAGGAGAATACGCCCCTTCTGCTTCTCAATCGTCTCAAGCAAGCCACGTGAGTTAGCCAAAGTATGACCCGTATGACTGAGCAATTGGTCTGTCACCATTTTCAGGCGCAATAAGGACCGCACACGCGCCATCATATTGAAATCATCAATCGGCTTGGTCACAAAATCATCTGCGCCAGCTTCAAGTCCGCGAATACGGTCTTTCGTTTCTTCCAGCGCCGTCACCATAATCACGGGCACATGCCACGTGTCAGGATTATTTTTAATGCGCTTACAGGCTTCAAACCCGTCCATGCCAGGCATCATGGCATCCATTAGAATCAAGTCCAGGCGTTCAGTTTGCGCGATTTCCATCGCTTCATAACCACTACGCGCCGTAAGGACGTCATAATACTCTGCCTGCAGCTTAACCTGCAACAGATGTACATTAGGAGCTAGATCGTCAACGACGAGAATACGAGCAGACATGGCGGCCTCCTCTACTTACGCGACTTCAGCGAATTTCCGCACTTTGGCGAGAAATGATGACACCGTAATTGGCTTTGCGATGTAATCTTCGCATCCACCGTCACGGATTCGTTTTTCGTCGCCTTTCATGGCGAAAGCTGTGACAGCAATAACAGGGATACTCGCCAATGTAGGATCATCTTTAATCCACTTGGTGACTTCTAGCCCGGAAACTTCTGGAAGTTGAATATCCATCAGGATGAGGTCTGGCTTGAAACTGCGCGCGATAGAGATAGCCTTAAGGCCCTCTCGCGTCTGGCGGGTTTCATAACCGTGCGCTTCTAGCAAGTCGGTGAACAATTTCATGTTCAGCTCGTTATCTTCAACGATGAGGACTTTTTTCGACATTTTCTTTAACATATTCCCATTTCACCAAAGTGCCCGCCGCGTCTTCTACTGCACAGCTTGATCTTGTTCTGATGACCTTACACTGACAGAATATCCTTAAGTCTTGGTGTGCTGGTCGGTTACGCATGGTTAACCATGATTAGTTGTCCACACGATTTGTAGAATCGTTTTAATGAGAGAACATTGCGTGAACACCGTAAAGATTCTATAAAGAATGGAAATGACTCCCAACGCCACAAATACCACGCGACTGTGTCGCGATTGCGGCAGCTCTGCCGCGCGCGTGGAAAGTTGTGCTCAGTGTGGATCACAGCGTTCTATTTCTCACCCAGAGATCAACACGCTTTCGATTGCCCATGTCGATTGTGACGCCTTTTATTGCTCAGTCGAAAAACGCGATGATCCGACACTTCGCGATAAACCCATTGTTGTTGGTGGCGGCCGCCGCGGGGTTGTCTCTGCGGCCTGTTATCATGCGCGTGTTTATGGCGTGCGATCCGCCATGCCGATGTTCCAAGCCTTGAAATTATGCCCAGACCTTGTCGTCGTCAAAGGTCACATGGATAAATATGCGCATGAAGGTAGCCGCATTCGAGAGATGATGCGTGCCCTCACCCCGCTTGTCGAACCTCTCTCCATCGACGAAGCGTTTCTCGATCTAACAGGCACAGAGCGTTTGCATGGCCGCAGTCCCGCCCAGAGCCTTATCAAGCTGCAAGCCGATATATTACGAGAGATTGGCGTCACTGTCTCAATTGGCCTCTCTTACAACAAATTCCTCGCGAAGACGGCCTCAGACCTCGACAAGCCGAATGGCTTTGCTGTCTTAGGGCAAGACGACGCGCAAGCTTTCCTCGCCAAACAATCCGTCGGGTTCATCTATGGTATTGGGCCTGCCTTCGCCGCCAAATTAGAGCGCATAGGCTTGAGGACGATTGCAGATGTACGCCGCCAGACAGATAGGCAAATGGCGGACCGTTTCGGCGATCATGGATTACGGCTAGCACAGCTGGCACGCGGGGAAGACCACCGCCGCGTTAATCCCGTGAGTGGCCGCAAGTCCGTTTCGGCTGAGACGACCTTCAACACAGACATTGCGGATTTGGAACAGCTCAAAGACAAACTTTGGCAAGTTTGCCTTAAAACAGCCGACCGCTCTAAGGCCAAAAATTTGGCAGGGCGTACGATAACGCTGAAACTGAAAACATCAGATTTTAAGTCAATCTCGCGGCGGCGAACATTACAACAACCTGTTCAATTGGCCGATACTATATTCTCAGCCCTTGAGCCATTATTAGAAGCCGAGGTTGATGGGCGAAAATCCTACCGCCTTATCGGAGCCGGTATTTCGGGCCTCTCAAAGCCCCTTGGCGATATCGCAGATATGCTCGATGAGAAATCAACCAAACGCCGCCTCGCGGAACGCGCCAGTGATATTGCACGCGCAAAGTTCGGCTCAGACGCCGTGACGACGGGGCGCGGACTGCGGCTGCGTCAGGCAAGAGAAAAGAACATCGCAGAAAGCCTGCCTAGCAAACCTAAACCCGAAGATTAAACCCCTTAGAGCTTAGGCGCGCGATACTTTTCGATCCACGCAATCGAGCCGGCCAGTAGAGCATATATCACCAACATAGAGACACCTAACGCCACACCCGTAGAACCAACATTCGGATCAAAAGTACCGTTTTTCACCTGAAGCCCAGGTGCAAGGATGACGAGGAACTGTAGTGCCCCCATGAATATAAATAGCGCCCAAAGACCGATAACGCTCGCCTTGGGACCCGTCGTCACTTTCAACCAATAGATGAAGGCAGCCGCAAGAAGCCCCATTTCCAAGGCAAATGCCAATACAGGCCAATTCCAAAACCCAAGGCCTAGCTCCACGGAACTCCCGGGCCAAAGTGGTAAGTCAGGACGGTGGACAAGCAAATCTAAAACCCAATGCGAGAAGACCAAACCAGAGACGACCCAGAACCCCTTCGCGCCAGCTGTCGGTCGGAAGAGTTTAAAGAGGAGACCCCCGAGGAGCGCCCAGCCCAATGACGTGACCAAGCTATGAGAATAAGGGATCGTGAAAAGTGGCGCGTCATTGACCATTCGCACACCGCCTTCGAGGCCTGCCATCGCGAAAAATGCGAAAATAATATCCATGAACTGAACCGCTAAAAACCCAACCCAAAGCGGGACGAGGACATGACCCTTGCCGCGTTGCGTGTCCCAGACCGCTGGCCCGTAATGACCCATGAACATAGGCGTTCCCCTATTCGATTGATTTCGGAGCAAGCGCCTCGAAATAGTCATAAATAGAATCTTCGTCTCGGCTCGCCGCATTGCGCCATGTCGGCGCCGTGTCTAAATTCAAAACTTCACCTTCGGAGTTCGTTACAATGATCGTAGGCGTGCCCACAATCTCATCAAGCCCAAAGCTTTGCGCAATATCAATATTACGATCCTTCTCACCCACATCGACATAATTCACAACGAAGTTGCCTTGCAATAATGCCTCAAAGCGAGACGTCTGAAACCAGCCCGCGAGAGCGCGGCTATCATGGCACCAATTTGCCCCCATTACGATAATCGCGTGTTTGCCCGTAAGAGCGGCCTCAGACAGCGTGGCCTTTACGGTGTCTTGCGCAATGATGTTTGCGTCAGTGTCAAATGCCAAAAACTCAGGATGCTCGACAGCTACGTCACCTGCAGCCAAGGAAACGTGCGGCACGGACGTACAGCCAACCATTAGAGCGGAGAGAAGAAGTAGGTTGATAAATTTCATATCTGCACATTAACATGAAATTCAGTTGCGTGACTAGGTCTCGCGGGGTCTATTGACGACATGTCATTTTTCCGATTTTTCCGTAGATCAAAACCTAAACTTGATGATGTGCCTCGCACATTTACGCCGCCTATTCCTGACAAGACCACGCTTCCTGTTGCCACACCTTCAATTGCGGCACCGTCAGGGTCAAACCCTTGGGGAATAGATGTGCGACGATATTTTCATAACGAACGACATTTCCAATGCTACACATCTTGGTTCGCATTTTGGGGTGGTTGGATAAGCGCCGGACATTGCCTCACCGAAGCTCAGGACCACCTGCCCGATTTCGTCGGGGACGCTGAATTTATTAAATGGCCTGACGGATTAGATGCTGCGCTCGTTGGCTGCATTTTACCCGCACAGCGCCCTGATGACCCTGTCGTTGGACAAGACGTCATCATCAAAGGTTATCCCGCAGGCGCGCGTCATATGGAACAGCGTACAGGCCGCGTCTATTTCGAACGCAGTCAAGGGCAATGGATTACGCACATATTCGATCCAGATGAGCCTGTAGTGACTGGCATGAGCGGAGGCCCTGTTTTGGACGCGAGGACAGGTCAGCCTATAGGCATAACCATAACGCGAAACAGTCCTGCAGACCTTAATAATGACCGCGATCCCGATGAAAGCGCGGACTTCATTGCGCTCTCATCTGTGTGGGATGCAGTTAAAGGCTCGGCATCCGTTTAAACATAACAGAGCGCATTTTTGCGCCTGCGTCACGGTGCTTAGAGGCCACTTGATAATCTGGCAGCGCAAAGAATGCTTTCATGTGGGCATGATCTCGAAATTCGAGCAAGATGGCCTTGTCGCCTGGCATGTCAGCAAAATGGGCATCATCATCATTTCCCAATACGTTGACACCTTCGCGTATAAATATTGGGGTCGCGAGTTCAACATAGCGCTTATACTCAGACCTATCTGTGTATTCCGCCGTCGCCATTACAAAAATAGACATAGAAGTTCCTAAATCAAAATCATGGCTACTAGGCCAAATAGAGTGAGCGTTGACAGCAAGAACAGTCCGAACCTTAACATGACCTTGCCGGCACTGACTTGCACAAAACTATGAAAAACGCGCAGCACAACATAGGCCCAAGCGACGTAGTAGAGCGGTGCGGACATTTGTGCCGTCAATGTGATGTAGAACATCAACGCATAAAAAATAGTTGGCTGCTCAAGAAGGTGATTATAGTTATGCGCAGAGGCTTGGACTGAAAGCGGAAGCTCTTGCTTCCAATTTCCGTCGGGCGACTTGGCGGCATCGGGATCAATCTTAGCTTTCTGCATCGCGGGAATGCGCCGCGCATACATCAGCACCCAAATCAAAAGCGTCCAAATGATCAACGCCAGTACAGGTGCCAGAAATGCATTTGCTGTCATAAGTCTCTCCCCAGTTTGCGAGAAACCTAACTTATAAAAAAAGGGTCTGCACGGATTATCCGCGCAGACCCTTCAAACATAAATACAGGGCCGAGGCCCTGAAATAATTTAGGCCATATTGATCGTATCAACGGCAGATTTACCTGTGCGCTCATTTACAGCCGTGTTGAACATGACTTTATCGCCTTCGTTCAAACCTTGGATGCCTGAGCTTTGTAGCGCAGTAATGTGTACAAAGACGTCTTCTCCGCCAGCATCAGGCTGAACAAAGCCGAAGCCTTTAGTTGTGTTAAAAAATTTGACCGTACCGGCCTTCATTTCGTCTGACATGGGTATTCCTTTCACGTCGTATAATGCGTGACTCCAAAGATACAGAGCCACACGAATTGGTCGAAAAAGGTATACAAAGCGTACGCAGTAGGATGCGAAATATAGGCGACACATCAAATCTGGCCGGTCGTCAGGCCTGTTCTCGATGAATCCAATATGGCGTTAAAACCGTCATTTAGCAAGTACCGCTTTCAAGACACATATAAGAGAGGTTTAAACACACTCAATTTCACATAGAATTTTGTAAAGATCAGCCAGAGACGTCTTTTAACCAGATTGGTATCCAATTCGCACTAACACAACTTTGAAATAATAAATTTTACATCGCCCATCACCCTGACGAGGGAAATTTATTTTAAAAAAGTCGTCAAGCGGACATTCTTACATCGTTGAGTTAAAACACCTAGACCACTCAAAAAATGTACCTATGGTGGACTCTATGAAGACAATGGACAAGCAAGACCCAGCAGAAGTTGAGCCCCATATTCCACATAGTCGCTTTACCGCGGCTATGGGTGAAGTGTCTGAAGCAGAAAATTTAGATGTTTTGCTCGAAATGAGCATCGATCACTTATTGCTTAAATATGGGAGTTACCACCACATCGCCATCTCAGATGTGGAAAATTACAACCGTCCAAGTCCCTACTTTGCACGTAATCTACCGATACAAATTACAGACTACTTTGATAACATAAAAGTAAATGACGACCCTGGAGTTCTAGAGGTGTTTTTAAAAGCTCGATATATCTGGCTATCCGACCTCATTCACGCAGATTCTATTTTTGAGACCCCCCATCAAAAACGCCTCGAAAGAACGCTAAGTGTTGTCGGTGACGCCTTGCTCATTCCTCTTTTTGGGCCTTTTAATCGGAAGGGTTATCTTTTTGTTGGTTTCGGAAAACCTAAAACCTACTTTGACCCCGTTTTCGCATGGCAAATTCAAGCTTTAGCTCAAACCATTCACGTTCGATATTCCATGCTCGTTCAAGGGTTTAATAAAGCTAGCCGTTTAACACGGCGTGAAAGTGAAGTTTTAGAACTCGTCACATTCGGTAAAACCAATCCCGAAATTGGTCAAGTACTAGGAATTTCTTCAAGTACCGTCAGAGGTTATGTCAAAAATATTTTCATTAAACTAGGCACTCAAGATCGCGTTACTGCGGCCCTGCTAGCACGCCACTCTAGCCTAATCCTTTAGGACTATAAATTGAGGTGAAATACTTCCTACAATATCTCTGATTTTGACAAACGATCGGGGCATTACGCCTCAAAGGGGTAGACAATTATAACATGCCCCTATAGCATGCAAATGATGAGACTGAATAAACAATCCTTAAAATCAAAAATATGACTGATAAACTCCAAATTATCGGCCAAGATCCAGTTATCCCAAACAATCTTTTCTTAGATACGTTAAAGGCCACTCAAACCTGTGAAACCATCGAAGAATTACGTAAAATAGGTTTTAGTAGTTCTTCGGTTAAACATGGAAGTTATCATCATATTCCAGCGATAGGCGCATATCAGTCAGAGGAATTAAATCGGTACTTTTCCTACAATTTACCACCTCGGATCACGGATTATTTAGATAAAACAAACACCCAAGATGACCCTGGTGCCCGGTATGCATTTTCTCAAGCTCGACACATTTGGCTATCAGAATTCCTAGAAGCAGATATGATTGTAGACGCTAACCATGTAGAGGCCGTCAAAATTGTACTGTCACTGACTGGGGATGGCCTTGTCATACCGCTATACGGCCCCTGTCATCGACGCGGATATGTTTTCGTTTGCTTTGGAAATCCCAAAGATTTTTACGATGAAATTTTTGGTTTCCAAGTTATGGCTTTATTTCAAGCCTTTCATGTTCGTTATTGCATGATAGTAGAAAATTTTGGCAACTCTGCATGTTTAACACCTCGTGAAAGTGAGGTTTTAGAGTTGATCTCATTCGGCAAAACTAACCGCGAAATCGGCGAAATATTGGGCATTAAAACCAATACGGTGACGAGCTATGTCAAACAAATATTCTTAAAGTTAGGGACCCAAGACAGAGTCTCCGCAGCTCTACGCGCGCGGAGTTTAGCCCCTATCCGCTAGGTTTATCCTGTAAATAAAGCCGTCTTAAGCGCAGGCTCTGCATATAAGTTTCGGAATATATTCAAAACGATGCGGTCAGATCGGTCGCATTGATCGAGATCATTCCCACTCTTCATCTCCGTCCATATATCAATCAATGCATGCATATCCTCAGGTGTCCTCAAGGGAACCTTGGCCATTTGGTCCAATAATTTTTCTTCAAAATCAAGTAATAGGAACTCCCTGTCATCATCAGAGCACTCTTTTGCACACTCACGTAATTCTTCTACTGTTCCCAAATAGAGTTCTTTCAAGTCGCGTACAGTTAATGTTAAATTCTCTCCTACGCCTTCAGCCGGCACCATTTGTTGTTTCATTTTATCATCCCCCGAACATCATATTACCAAGAATCATAAGGTATTCTTGGCGCAAGAAAAGCCCCCGATAGCCCCCCTATGGATGGAGGGGGTAATAATGGGGGTGGAGCTAATGAGACGTAATTCCACAAAATACAACCCAAAGATTAATTGGCATCATTAAATGCAAAGCACGCCTACAGAGAGGCGTGCTTTTCTATAAGAGACAACAGCAAAATTCGCTTTATTTTGAATCCAGCTCGACGCTGATTGGGTATGGAATTGTAATTCCGCCCGCATCGAAGGCTTCTTTTACGGATTTGTTCAAATCGAACATCACGTCCCAATATTCCGCAGATTTTGTCCAAACACGACATTGTAGATCAACAGAGCTTTCACCCAACCCGACGACCTTGACCCAAGGTGCAGGGTCAGCGTGAACGTCAGGATGCGCGGCAGCCGTTTTCAGGATGATACCCATCGCTTTGTTGATATCGTCATCATAATCAATGCCGAAATTATTATCGACGCGGCGTGTGCCTTTGGCCGTGTAGTTTTGGATTGTAGAGCCCCAAACTTCGCCGTTACCGATGATGACTTGAATGTTATCAACCGTCGAAATTTCTGTTGTAAAGATGCTCATCTCTGTGACTACGCCCTCTTCACCAACGAGCTTCACGAAATCACCCAATTTATACGGGCGGAACAGCATCAGCATCACGCCAGCTGCGAGGTTGGACAATGTCCCCTGCAAGGCAAGACCAATGGCCAAACCAGCCGCACCGACAAGCGCAATAAGCGACGTCGCCTCGACGCCGACTTGAGTAATGGCAGCAATTGCTACCATCGCCATGATGGCATAGCGCACCATAGAACCGAAAAACCCTCCTAATGTTTCATCTACATTCGGCGCCTTCTGTGCATTTTTAGTGACTTTATCCCCCGCCCAACGGGCGACCTTGAAACCAATCCAAAGGATCAGAAGGGCAATGACGCCCTTTACTACATATGGAAGTACAGTTGCCCCCAGTGACATCAGATTGTCCACTGAGAGGAAGTCTGTTGCGGTTCCAGCCACATCTACGACCTCCTGCGTTACGTCTTGTGCCATGATATTCTCCTTCAATGAAAAGCCGTGGGGGCTTACTGCCGCAGGGTCTAGCGTCGATTAGTGTGAATGTGAAATTCTATTACAGGAGGCCTTTGCAAGAGGCCGATTAAGGCTTCTGGAAGGCCTTTAGGCATGCGGAAGCGCTCGCAGCCGCTCTCCCGTTGTTTGGGGCGTCTGCCGAAATGCGTTACCCAATAAAGATGGGACAGTCCGCGTGGTTGATACTCGCGACGGAGTACCCGAATTAGAATAGTTTTGTTTTACGCAAATACCAAATGCATTGTTTACTAACCAATGCACAGTGCATTTGGCTTACGCCAATTGCACGACCACGCGGCAGCGGTTGTTGATGAAGCGGCCCATCTGTCCCTACAGTTTGGCCATTAGACCTAGTTCGTGCAATTTTTGGAAACAAAAAATGCACCTGTCGGCTCTCACTTCAAAAGGTCCGGCACAAACCACGCTCTCACACGCAGTCGCTCAACCCCACCGTCACTCGGTACCAGAAGGTGAGCTCCTACCTGTCCCATGTCCGAAAGAACCCGTCCATCTTGCCATAGGTTTTGAAGGCGGGGATACAATTGTGCAGAAATGTCGTTTTAGCCTGCAATACCGTGGTTTTTCGAAGCGCGTAAACGCTGACGCATCGCCCTCGTCCCTACTCTGCCTTCTATATATACCCCAAAAACGAAAAACGCGCCGCCCCCGTAAAGGGACGACGCGCTCTCTAATCTAACGAATGCTAACTAGGTCAGCGTTCGAAACATCAAATGGCTTATGCCATAGTGATGTTGTCTACTGATGTTTTGCCTGAACGCTGATCAATAGCAGTGTCGAAGGAAACTTTGTCGCCTTCTTGCAAGCCGTCAAGGCCGCCACGCTGTAGAGCAGTGATGTGTACAAATACATCGTCGCCTGATTCAGGCTGGATAAAGCCGAAGCCTTTTGAAGAGTTGAAAAACTTAACAGTTCCGGTTCTCATATCTGACATGGGTATTTCCTTTCACGTCATTAAATTTGCCGAGGCTCCAACACGGAGCTGTGGCGTTAGTCGATGTCGGGAAGAATATACAGTAGTCACCACAAACATTGGCCCTTTTGGACGGGGTTAGGTTTGCGGTCAGTAAGCCAGATTGTTCGGCCGTAGATCGATAAGGGGCATATGGTCGTGATAAATAGGAATTGCAACCCCTAAGACAGTTCTCAGTAGAGAGTGCCTAACGCCCCGCCCTTGCCTTTTAAGATGCCACCTAAAGAGCTACAGAGTGAAAGACTTCAAGTCTTACTGAATTGGTCTACACATCATCTATACCAATTTATATTGACAGGTATGTTAAATCGGCTATCACACGTTGTGCAATGCGCGCTCTAGGATACACTCGTCCTGTATAATCAATGTTTGCGTGTGGGGAAACATGGTAGAACGTATCGAAGGCCTTCGCCTGAAGTCTGAACAGATTTTGGAAGCGATACATTGCATCAAAACAGCGACATCGATCGAAAGCCTCTTGGGCGAAGCTATAGAATGCACAGAGGTAAAAACCCTCATGTATCATGTCGTGACTGAGTTCGGGGCTTATGACTCTGGGCAAGCGAATAAACCGTTCAATTATAACTTCCCGCTAAACTCAGACATCGATTTAAACGAGCCAAACATTACTCAAAATGTCCTTGGCCTTCTCAACTGCATCTCGGCCGGGGACACTGTCTGGCTGTCTGACATGATAGATCATGACGCGGTAAAAAAGTCGCCGCATATTCTGGCGCTTAAACGCTATCTCGCATTAAACGGTGATGGACTGTTGCTTTCATTATTTGGCCCCAAGGGTCAAAAGGCACACGCCTTTGTAAGTTTTGGACGACACAAAGACGCATTCGCCCCTCTCTTTGAGTGGCAAGTTCATGCCCTACTTCAGATGCTGCATGTTCGACATTGCCAAATGAGTTTCGACTTTCAGAAGAAGGTAAAACTTACCAAGCGTGAGAAAGAAGTTTTGGAGCTCATAACGTTGGGCAAGACAAATCCCGAAATCGCGACCATTCTGAATATCACCAAGAATACAGTTGGCAGTTACGTGAAACTGATTTTCGTCAAGCTAGAGACATCAGATCGTGTCACCGCAGCGATGCGAGCGCGGACGTTACATCTCGTCGCATAAGCCCTCGCAGCAATACGCCAGTATATAAATGCAAGCCTCGTCGCTGCCCTGCACCTTAAATATTGCGCCCCGCTGGATTGATGTGCAGTTTGCATAATTAACCAACGCCTGCCTCGTTTCGGTTCAGACATTTTTGCAAGGGACATTTGCGCCAACGACGCGAAGTGCTCATTGTTTCATTATCCTATCGGCGTATTTAGAGATCGAAATCAACGCTTTGCTTTGGATCTTAAAATGTCTTCACCTGAATTTTTCAATGTAGAAATCATTGGCTTCGTTGCCGCCTTTTTCACATCGGCCTCATTCCTACCCCAAGCCATAATGGTCATCCGCACGCGCCGTACAGAGGGCTTGTCGCTGACCATGTATATGATGTTCACCCTCGGGATTTCGCTCTGGCTGACTTACGGTCTGGCGACGTTGGCGTGGCCGCTGATCTGCGCGAATACAATCACGATCACGCTCGCGGGATGTATCCTGTCCATCATGCTTGGGAACAAGTGGAAATCTGGACAGCCGAGACGCCTTGCTAAAACCCGCTTAGCCAAAATAAAATCCACCCGTCTCGCCGCAGCCTAAGTTTCGCGGTTACGCGCAATGAAGTCATAATAAAATGTCATAAGATGGTTCGCCATTTTATTGGTCATGTGCTCACACTCTTCGTCAGGGTGCGTGATCAATATTCGCCAGAATGCCGTCAAAACACGCGGCCTCCTGCAAGGTCTTGATGGGAGAGCTAGCGGCGCAGCGTATGACCTCGGTTTGAAAGTGAAGCAGCACACTTTCTTGCTGCGACATCTCGGCGTCTAAAATATCATTCAAACCCGGCTTATGTTTCGCGCAGATTTCAAGTTCTGCACTTACACTTTTATAAAGCGCATAGAGCTCATTAAACGTTCGAGCCTCTAGTTCGTTTTCAATTTGAATTTTTGGTGCCATACGCGCCATGAATCATCCCACCTGTGTTACTCTGGCCCGAGTAGCAGAATTAAACGCAGCGCAATATTCCTACACCTACGCCCGCTCATTACGCCCCCCATATCTAAGGGGCACGTATTTAGGGGGTGCGTCTTAGGCGGCTAACATTTCAGGGTCCAAGTAGACATCAGCCATAATGCGAACTTTGGCCGACAGGTCACCTGGCCACGCCTGCGCCAATGTATCTGGCGTCAACTCTCGTACAGATGCGCTAAATTCGAACGCCTGCCCCAGATTAAGCCAGACAGAATAATCCTCAAATTCACGCGCTTTGATGGGACGTTGAACATGCATGAGAATGGTTTGCGCGAGAGGGTCCGCGTTCACGGCTTGGAAGTATTTCTCAACAATATCCGTTGGACCTTCAGTGATCGCGAGAGCTTTATGGCAATTGGCAAATGTGCGCCCTGTAATACCAATTTTCTCGCACACATTCGCACTCAATGACGCTGTATCAAAAGCATTCTGCGGTGGCAACTCGACCGCAAGAATTGACGTGTAAATATACCGCACTAACCCCATAGGTTGCGATACTGCGCAAGAGTTACTAACATATTAGCAAACAAGGTTAATGAATAATAACCCGTCTATAAATGGCTAAACGACATAAATCGAAGCCAAGCGAAAGCCCTCACAGCCCATCTTGGGAACTGCTTTACCTCTGCAAGTACCAACACGCGGGTTGGGTTGGCGGGCGGCAACCCGCAAATCAAGGGCGAACGCCCTTGTGAAAAAGGACTGCCCGTAAGGTCAGCACTCACGATGGAGTACCAAAATAGAAAAAATGTTTTACGCAAGACTAACCTTACGGCGGTGCGTTACTAATAACGGCCATACTGGACTGCGGAGGTTCCACCCCGTCTAGCACACGAAATTAGGCCCCGATAGATTTCGCGTTACCAAAACCTACCTAGACACACCGTCTCTCAGACCGACCAGTCACGTATACTTGCCTGTCCTATGTCTGAAAGAACGAGTTAAATATGCGGGTGAAAATACATTACGAGGATGCAATTTTTTGAGTTTTTTATAAGCGGTTGAAAACTATCTCTCTTCTACCGTCATCCTCGGGCCTGACCCGAGGACCCACCTCAAAGAGACGCACAAAAACACACGGCTCAAAGCCAAAAGTAACAAAATTCGGCGCATTGAGACCCAAAGCTTCAATCATAATCAAAAATAAACTCACCCGTATTCGGGTCAAGAGGATGCCAGTGCGGATTAGCTTTTTCGATTAGCTCAATCTTCCACTGACGATACCAACGCTTTAGCGATTTTTCCCGCTGAATAGCCTCTGCCATTGTCTCATGATCTTCAAACCAAACCAGACGCCAAACTTTATATTTCGCGGTAAAACTCTTTGGGTCCGATTTGGAATAATGCTGCCATTCACGCGACGGTAAATCAGAGGTCACACCCGTATAAATAGTCCCAAGGCGTTTGGAGGCCATCATATAAACGCAAGGCTGCATAGCTATAGAGTATCACTCTTAAACCTATCCGTCACCCTCGGGTCGTTGTTTGTTTGCAAACGACATAACCCGAGGGTCTATGCCTGCAACGAAAAATGGATCCTCGGGTCAAGCCCGAGGAAGACGGAGTGTGGAGCAACCTCTATTAACCCCGTCACCCTCGGGCCTGACCCGAGGGCCTATCTCAAATCCAACACACCCCGTGGAAACACGGGGGCCATCACCCAAGCGTCTAAACACCGCTACGCCGAACAAGATGGCCTCATTCAAATTTCTAGTTCTAAACCAGAAGCCTGTAATCAAACATCTTTTGTCAACCTATCTATTCTTTTCGCTATCTCTGCTGGGCATTCATAGTGCGCGGCAATCGTGTGGTAGTAATTTTGGCCATCTCTCAATTTCTCGAAAATCAACCACTCACCCGTCATTTTTTTGTCAGAGCTTAAATTTTGCAATCTACTTATCATTCTATGAGAAAATTGTTGCGCAGTCGGTGAATCTGAAATGCCGGCCACCATTCTCTTAACGCCCTTTGTACCCTGCATAGTCTTTATCAAGTTCCTATTTAGCGACAAGTTTCCAGCCTCTAAGATATGTTTGTGCCAAAGGCCCTTGAGCTCTTCATCCCGCTTAAACGCTGTAGCTGCCTTAGTGGAAGAAATAGATTTTTCTTCCAAATGCGAAAGACAATCAATGACATGATCATAATATACAGCACTTCCAGAATTGAAAAAATCTAAAAGTCTATTTTCAAAAAGCATCTGCAATTGAGCGCGCAGCACTTCGGAAACTCTGTCTTCAATCTCAAGTGTTTCGAAGCGCCACTCTATAAATCTAATCATTTATCTGACTGACTCCCCTTCAGGCTCCAAATAAAACTCCCCGCCAAGTCTGCCAACTCCTAACCCGCCGCCTCCGACTTCGCCTTACGTTTCAACCCTTCAGATTTAACCTGCAACGCTGCGTCTTCGGGCCACATTTGGATCATTCTCGTGACCACTCTGATTTGGTCCGCGCGTTTTTCTGGCGTGTCGTAGAGGTATAAGAGCGTGTCATGTTCGACGCGTGTTTTTGCATAGTTATTTCGCACCATGGCGTCGGCCCATGGCACGGCAGCTTGTCTGTTTCCCGCGCGCATATGGGATGTCATGACGAGTTTGACGAGGCTTGCCTTTTGCGGGCCGCCTTCGCGGAAATAGGTTTCCAATTGTTGTGCACCGACAGCGTAGTTTTTTGCCGCAATATTTAACTGTGCAACATTGACCCTTATGCTCCTGACCTCAGCCTCGCGTAGCCCGCCAGCCGCGATTGCGCCTTCAAAAGCCTCAATCGCTTTTTCAGGCTTCCCTGTTGCATAATATGAAGCCGCCAGCATTTGCCGCATCGCGGAGGTTTCATAGGCTTTCAGGTTCTTGAGCTTAAGCGCCTTCTTCAATTTTTTGATGGCGTCTTTGTGCTCATTGGCGGCCTGATCGCTCTTGGCTTCAGTCGCGTAGGTAATGCTGTCCGCGCTAAAGTAACGATCACCCGCATCCTGAGCTATCGCCTGCGTAGACAAAGCAAAGCTCAGAACGAGGCACGCCGTAATAGGTTTTAAAATTTTACGCATAATATTTCCTAATCAATCGGTTCGCGATTTACGCCGTCTTCCGACAGATAAATTTCGCCGCCCAATTCCTTAAACTTCTCGGACATCTCATCCATGCCTTTTTGGACTTCCCGGTCGGTCGCTGGCGCTCCCTCTACGCCTCTTGTTTGAGCCTCATCAGGGTACAAAGCCGCCTTCTCATTATCCGTTAGCTTGTCAGCATATTCACGGACTTCGCGGGTGATTTCCATTGAGCAGAATTTAGGTCCACACATAGAGCAGAAATGCGCGGTTTTATGCGCGTCTTTCGGCAAGGTTTGGTCATGGTAATCGCGGGCTGTTTCTGGGTCGAGCGCGAGGTTAAATTGATCTTCCCAGCGGAATTCGAAACGGGCGCGGGAGAGCGCATCATCACGGATTTGCGCCGCAGGATGCCCCTTGGCGAGATCAGCCGCATGTGCCGCAAGCTTATAGGTAATCACGCCGACTTTGACATCATCGCGGTCTGGGAGGCCCAGATGCTCTTTTGGTGTGACATAGCACAGCATGGACGTTCCGAACCAACCGATCATCGCCGCGCCAATCCCTGACGTGATGTGATCATAGCCCGGCGCGATGTCCGTTGTGAGCGGTCCAAGCGTGTAGAATGGCGCTTCGTGGCATTCCTTAAGCTGCTTATCCATGTTCACTTTGATCTTGTGCATTGGGACATGGCCCGGCCCTTCGATCATGACCTGACAGCCCTTGGCCCACGCGACTTTCGTTAGCTCGCCGAGCGTTTCCAGTTCCGCGAATTGTGCGCGGTCATTGGCATCAGCCACAGCGCCGGGACGCAGGCCATCACCGAGGCTGAACGTTACGTCATAGCGGCGCATGATGTCGCAGATTTCTGGGAAGTTCGTATAGAGGAAGCTTTCCTTGTGACGGGACAGCATCCATTTCGCCATAATAGAGCCGCCGCGCGAGACAATACCGCACACGCGGTTCGCTGTGAGATGGATATAGGCGAGACGTACGCCCGCATGGATCGTGAAATAATCCACGCCCTGCTCGCATTGTTCGATCAACGTATCGCGGTAGATTTCCCATGTGAGGTCTTCGGCGACGCCGTTCACTTTTTCTAGCGCCTGATAGATCGGCACAGTTCCGATTGGGCATGGCGCGTTGCGGATGATCCACTCGCGCGTGTTATGAATATTGCGGCCCGTAGACAGGTCCATGACATTATCCGCACCCCAACGTGTGGCCCAGACCATCTTCTCGACTTCTTCCTCAACGGAAGATGCCACAGCAGAGTTACCGATATTGGCGTTGATCTTCACTAGGAAGTTTCGGCCAATGATTTGCGGCTCTAGCTCGCCGTGGTTGATGTTACATGGGATGACCGCGCGGCCGCGGGCGATTTCGCTGCGGACAAATTCTGGTGTGACGAATTCTGGGATTTCTGCGCCGAAGCTCTCGCCACCTGCGACTTTTTCTGCTGCGCCTTCGACGGCCTCATGGCGGCCCAAGTTTTCGCGTTCTGCGCAATAGATCATCTCTTTGGTGATGATGCCGAGTTTCGCAAATTCATACTGCGTGATCGGTGCATCGCCCACACCTCTGAGAGGTTGGTTTTTGACGGGGAATTCACGCGCGAGGAAACGGCCCGTTGCGCCGCCATTATCTTCGGGCATTGTGTCGCGGCCCTCATAGAATTCCACACCACCGCGCTCGACGATCCAATCCGTCCGTGGACGCGCGAGGCCCTTCTCTACATCAATCGTTACAGTCTCATCGGAGTATGGACCAGACGTGTCGTAAACAGGTACAGGCAGCTCATTCGCCGTTGGATGGAGCGCGATAGAGCGATGCGGCACGCGCAAGCTCGGGTCAGCTTTCGGATGCGTGTAAGTCTTAGTCGACGCAGGCAGCGGGCCAGTCGTGACTTCAGGGGTTTGGAATTCGGATTGGTTGACGGGCTTGTTCATGAGGTCGGCTCCAGATCGGGTCGAAGGGTGTAAAGGTGTTTGAGTAAGTTACGCGTTTCAGAAGAAATGAGATTAAATGTATCGACACGTGTTCGAATGGAGAGCGCGGGAGAGCCCATAATGTAATCGGTAGAAATGGATTGGATGGCGTTGATATCCAGTGCGTTCGTTGGGGCGTTAAGGCTTGGGTTGAAAACCAAACGCCGCGCGCTCATCCAGACTGGAATGCCTGATGGCTCAATTAAAGTTTCGGTTTTTTTTGCTCCAAGCGCTTTCAGAAAATAGAAGAGGCACAGACCCAAAAGTAGAATACCTCCCCATGTCGCAGCTTTCGTTAGTCCACTTACCCAAAACGCCTGTGAGAAAATATCTAAATCACCGCTTTGGACGCCATCATACAAAGTTAGGCCCAAAAACAGGGCAAGTATCGCCATGTATAAGAGCTTACCAAACTTACGGAACCAAGCTGGAGGTGTCTTCGCAAAGTCCTGCAAACGAGTCGACTGAGACTCTATCGACGACGCATGCCGCCAGACAACAGCTTCGCCTACGTCAGGTTCTGGGAATGCAGATAGCGAACCGCTCATTACTCAGTCTCGGCCACATAAGGCGCGCCAAAGCGTGTCAGGTATGACACCACAGGCTCATCAAAGGCTGTCGTGACCCAATAGAGGCGATCATATTCAGTGGGCTCATAAATCGGCGTACTGCCGTCGCCGCCAAGTAATTCCGTTAGCTGAGGTGTTGTGTTGGAATGCCCAACCACCAAGTGCCGTCCCGGTGTCACTTTTAATTTCGCCGCCATCGCAGGCAAATCACCACCATCATAAAGCGTGACAATAAGCCCAAGCCGCTTCGCGAGCGGAGCAGCCGTATCGCGTGTGCGGCGCGTGTTCGTGCTGTGGATATGCGTTATAGCTTTATCGTCCAGAAGCTCCGCGAGCTCTTTCGCGCGAACCTCTCCAGCATCACTCAGCGCAGGGTCAGTCTTGGCTGTCGTCTTTTCCGCATGACGCACCAAATAAACCCCATCAGGTTGAGGTGTGGGTGCTGGCGCACTACAGGCTGTCAGTCCAAAGACCGTTAATACCATCAAAGAGAGAAACGTTTTCATACCCATCCTTTATTCACACGGACGGGTCGCGGGTTATGCCGTGACCACCGTCCTTCCGCCCTTCCTCACACTTTGGAGTCCGGGATCAAGTTCAAAGGGTGCGTCTCAACCTGTATCACCCATGTGATTCAAGTGCCCCTCGGCTATAGGCCTTGTGACAGAGCTGAAGGCGATACGCAAGCATGGTGGGCTGACAGAAATCGAGACATGTCACTGCAAGATCAAATCCGTAACGTCAAATTTACCTCTTCACGTTATTGGAATTTTGAACTCGGTGTGGGCCGAATAATTTTAAGGCCTGCATACGTGATTTTTCAGCTAATATATACATGTGCCTTGGCACAGAACACCTCAAGTCAAGACCTTGAAGAGATTGCCCTTACGTCGCGTGCGCGGAACCTAGCTCAAAACATAACAGGTATATTACTCTGCAAAGACGGGTCAGTTTTACAGGTCCTCGAAGGCGACAAAGACATCGTCATGGCCCTCTTCGATAAAATAGCACAAGATCGGCGCGCAACCAATCCTTTGATATTGACACAACGCACATCCGCAGAACGGGAATTTCCAAACTGGTCGATGGGTTATAGAAATGCGGATGAAACGGAAGCGGCCTTCAATCTCTGCGCCCGTTCTTTTCCTGATGTACTGCCTGAAAATGCGAGCCAAGAAGTTGGAACAATTAGCCGAACATTTGGTCGCGTGACAGGCTTAGCTTAACGGCAAAAACTTCCGCCTTTTGGAAGCCCATCAATAAATTCAACGACATCTTCTTTAAGCGTCGCATCATCGTCAAAGTGACGTGACAGCAGTTTAACTACATCCGTGTGGCTTTGCCCCGGGTATATTTTCAGTGTCGCCTTGCCGCCGCGTGCGATGACTTTTTCTGCTAAAGCCTCAGAATTTTGAGGATAGACAGATGTATCGCTCTCGCCATGCCCTAAAAACAACGCAGGCGCAGGCGCGGAAACATTGTTTAACGCAGCGTCGTCTCCCGTAAATCGATCTGGAAATATCTCGATCAAGCGCTCACTTTTCAACGGAACAATACCTGTCGGCGCTGCCAAACCAACAATGCCTGCAACTGAGGCGCAAAGATCAACGCCAGCAGCCTTCAAATATTCATCACGCAAGCCCAACATCAGAACATTATATCCACCAGCAGAATGCCCCATGAGAACAATAGAGCGGCCAGGAAAGGCTTTGGAAGTATGCGCAACGGCTTTCGCATTATCCTCTAAGAAATTTGGAAATTTTGCGTCTGGGTATAAACGATAATTTGGGAGCACGATATCATAGCCAGATTTCGTAAAACCTTCCGCTAAGAACTTATACATGTCCTTGTTTCCACTATCCCAACTCCCGCCATGAACGAACATCAGAACAGGGGCATCTGCTTTAGGCTTTTCGGATCGGTATATATCCAACACCTCACCAGAAGAGCTGTCACCATAGGAAACATTCTTCGTCTTTTCGAACGTAGAAGCCGGCGTGATACCGTTCAAAATTGAAACGGGCGCACAGGCAGCCACAGAGAGGGCTGCTGCACCAACAGAAATGAATTTAAAGCGTCGCATAGTCATGTCTTTCCAACGCATATCGGGACACGTCGCAATCATTAATATGAGGTTTGATAGGTCTTCAGGCTAACAGCAGGAACCACTTTGGCTCGGGTCTGTCGTAACCTTTGGCGCGCCGCGTTTCGTCTCTTGTGGGTCACGGCGGCGTACACCGCAATCAGCGGTAGGCCACTCAATTCGGTCTGTCACGGGAACACTTGGTTCCACTGTGAAGAACATATCCGAATAAGGTTCAAGCTGCATGAGGTTGAAGGTTTTCTCGCAGACAGCAGAACGTTCGCCGCGCATAAAAACATGTCCGTCATCATCTTGAACCTGACGCCATGGGCCTTTGTAAATAACCGCTTGGTTCTTCTCTAAGCATTCGCCCTGTTTGCCTTTATAGGCTAAATATGTGGCTGAACGATATTCGATCCCTTGAACGATTTGCCAAGGATCAGATTCGAATTTGTCGACCATGATGCCGTGGAATCCAGCCTCTTCCAAAGCCGCCACAAAGCCTAGCTCCGTCAAGGCACCAGAAATACATCCAGACCACAAACGCGAGTCTTGTTTTAGCTCTTCTGGGCTGTCCTCATCTGAAATAATATCAGAGACCGCAACACGGCCGCCAACTTTCAAGACACGGAACATTTCCGCGAAGAGTTGTTTTTTCTTTGTGTCTGACACCAAGTTCAAAACGCAATTGGACACAATCACATCAACGGAATTATCTGGAATCATTGTCATCTCTGACCGCAACCGCAAAATCTCGGCATCCATACGTTCCATGTCATTCGCAGAGGCAACAGGATTGGCCGCCAACCACGTATCAAGCAGGTCTAGATCGAGCTTCAATTCTTCAATGTGACCGCGACGAAATTCTACGTTCGAATAGCCAACACGCTCAGCAATGATTGGCGCATTTTCGCGCGCAAGCTCCAACATTTCGTCCGTCATATCGACGCCAATGACGCGGCCTTTGGGGCCAACGATTTGCGATGCGATGAAACAGATTTTGCCGCCACCTGACCCAAGGTCCAATACGGTTTCGCCTTCTCGGACATAGCGGGACGGATCGCCACAGCCATAATCGCGGTCTAGGACTTCTTGTGGGATGATTTCCAAATATTGCGGATCATAGTCGATAGGACAGCATAACGCTGCCTCTACAGCTTGAGCGCCAGCGCCATAACGATCTTGGACGCCATCTCTGACATCCGCATTCGTAGAATCTATATCTTGAAAATTATCGTCCATGGTTGTTCCCAATCCGTCACAGTCTGCACAGCTATAGGCGTCACATCGCGCAACAGCAAATAACCTCAATTAAAATGTTAATCATTGATTGCACACATTATGAAGGGAATCACAATAACAACTTCGAGAGGTAAACTTTTTAGATAGCCCAAATCTATGCGTTTGATCATTGTGTGCTGTAAAATTGAACCAGAAAAATCTGAGTTAAATCCGTTTGACTATAAATCGCAAAGTTTGAAAACTTAGAACAACAACGTTCAACGCACTTACTTAGATACTTTTTTCTAACCTATTTATCAAATGAGCGATTTAAGCTAACCAAGCTTATGGATCAAATATCTCAGCTCACGCTCTATCATTATCCCCTATCGCGATCAGCCCGCGTGAAATGGCTGTTACATGAAATGCGCGGCAAGAGTTTCAAAACTATTCGCGTAGCCTTGCGTAAAGGCGAACAATATACGCCAGAGTTTCTAGCTAAAAACCCAAGCCACGGCGTGCCTGTTTTGGATGTCGAATATAGCGATGGGTCGACGCAAACGATAACAGAGTCTTTGGCTATTCTGACATGGCTTGCGGACCTAGACCCGCGTTTTGCGCCCCTACCAAACGATCACCGCGCACGCGCGACCTATCTACAGATCATGGCCTTAGGCGGATCATGGATGGATCAGATGCTTTGGAACATACGCCTACACGAAACCATTTTACCTAAGCCCGCACGCAATCAAGACTTCGCGAAATTTAATCGCGATAAAATCGAAAATGAAGTCCTTCCCCAGCTTAAGACGCGACTGGAAACCTCCGACTTTATCTGTGGAGATACTTTCACCGCAGCAGACTGTCTAACTGGGCAGAACTTGAATTGGGCGCGCGCCTATGGCCTTGGACATGACCCTGTGTTCAAAGCTTACATGGGGCGCATGAAAACACGTCCCGCATTCCAACTTGCATTTGCAGATGCCAAAGACTTCGAAGGATAGACCTGTCATGAAACTTGGGCATAGCGACATTACAGTTGGCAAGGTCGCGTTCGGCTGTTGGCGCTTCGCTCAACATAATGTCGACATGGGTGACCGCATTATTAGAACCGCATTAGACGCGGGCATGAACCTAATCGACACAGCAGACATTTACGGCTTAGGCGAGTTTCCTGACCGCGAAGACAATGGATTCGGACAAGCAGAGGCGCGTTTAGGCGAAGTCTTAGCTGCTGCGCCTAGCCTTCGAAAACAGATGGTGCTCGCGACCAAAGGCGGCATAGATGCTGTCCGCCCTTATGATAGTTCCTACCGTTATATAATGGCGGCAATGGACGCTTCATTGGAGCGCTTACAGACCGACTATGTCGACCTGTATCAGATACATCGCCCTGATTTGACGACTCCGATGGACGAGACGGCTCGCGCCCTGAATGAACTCGTGGAAAGCGGGAAAACGCGCCTCATTGGCGTGTCAAACTTTACTGTCGCGCAAACCCACGCTCTACAACAATATTTGGATCACCCGATCGCGACCCTGCAACCTGAATTTTCAGCTCTAATGCAAGACCCTATTACTGACGGCACATTGGATTATGCATCTGCGACGGGCGCGACGGTCATGGCGTGGTCGCCATTAACTCGCGGTCAAATTCCACTCGAGAAAGGGCCAGTTCAAACGGTCTTAGACGAGATTGGCTTGCGTTATGGCACGACACGGTCTGTCGCCGCCCTCGCCTTCACCCGCGCCCACGCAGCCAATGTCATCCCAATCATTGGCACACAAACTCCAACGCGGATCACAGAGTCTGGCTATGCGGCACAAATAAACCTCACGGGCCGCGAATTTTATGATGTTGTCGAAACCTATCGCAGCGAGGCTATGCCATAATGACGAGCCGCACTTACGCTATCATTGACACGGCATCATGAGACGCGAACCTCGCCCTACTGCCTGACGTTCAGTTGGTGCCCTTGCTCGATAACTTTCGCATCATGCATGAGCGGTACTCTTATACTGGGAAACGGAAAGTTGTCGCTGCATTGATCGCTTAAAACTCGACCCTATCGCAGGCCGAGTTCACACATTCAAAACACATCCAAACTCAGCTATGTCGCACGCGAGAGTCTTTAGAAGCGGCGCGCTATGCCTATTGTCAAGACGGGGTAATATTTATAATTCTCCGCATCTTCTTCGATAGCTAGAATTTCAGCCTCAATTTCATCGCGTAAAGTTTGATCGTTGGACAACAGTCCATTTACGGAGACCAAATCGACATCCACAGAACCAGTAAACATCACTCCCGCTCTAGCATTAAACGACCAATTGCTAGACCCACTTATGAAGCTGTCATATCCTATGCCTGCATAAGGCGCAAAATTATTAAACTCGGCTCGCCCAGTGAGCGTACCAACATCTGACGGATCAAAACTAAGTCCGCCGATCTCCACTGCATTACTTGGCGTCGCATTCAAGTCGAACGTCTTATCACCAACATAAGCACCACCGGATAAAACAAACCCATTTTTGAACGGTGCAACGTCTACAAATCCGCCGAACGTACTTAGGCTCAAGTCACCGTCATAATCGATACCATCATAATCTTGATCGACAACAATTTCACCAAAGTTATAATTTCCTCGAAGGGCAATTCTGTCATTTGGTGAAAATTTAGCTTCGGCCGTGATACCTGTTGTGCCGGCACCTAAGCCAACAGCGAATTT
The DNA here is from genome assembly GCA_938009235.1 of uncultured Caulobacterales bacterium. Classification (GTDB taxonomy): domain Bacteria; phylum Pseudomonadota; class Alphaproteobacteria; order Caulobacterales; family Maricaulaceae; genus Litorimonas. The sequence goes on along the minus strand of CALLIK010000009.1, from coordinate 171,833 downwards.
AGAGTCCGAAGGCTGACTTTTGTAATTTGTTGTAGCCGTACTGCATCCGGCCAAAAAAGCGGCACAGCATAACGCTGAAACTAAAATTTTCATGAGTGTCTCCAATCTTTAGAAAAACTTTCGTTACAGCCCCGTGCTGCGCCCCCAAAAGTCCAACTATTGAATGAGATTACATCTATAATGAAAGCCTTAAGGCAATGTTGCGGCGTTCAAGATCACAACAAGCCGTCAAAGTCGGATGCATCATGGCGTTCAGACAAGCCTTTGTCGTCCCAATATCTGTTCACGAGTTGGCCCCGACGAAATGCTGGGCGCGCGGCAAGTTGCTTTGTCCAACGCTGTAAATTCTCATAGCTCTCGACCTGAAGGAACTCACCAGCCTCATAAAGAACACCGCGGGCCATGCCGCCATACCAAGGATAAATCGCAAAGTCTGCGATGGTTAGAGTATCTCCCGCAATGAACTCGTTTTCGGCTAGGCGTTGATCCAGTACATCCAGCTGACGTTTTACTTCCATTGAAAAGCGATCAATACAATATTCGATCTTCATCGGAGCATAGGCGTAGAAATGCCCAAATCCACCGCCCAAATATGGAGCACTCCCCATCTGCCAAAACAACCAAGACAGGCATTCTGTTCTCGCTGCACCACTCTCTGGAAGGAAGTGACCAAATTTTTCGGCCAAATACATCAAGATTGAAGCTGACTCAAAAACACGCTGTGTCTTGCCATCTGAATGGTCGATGAGTGCAGGAATTTTCGAATTTGGGTTTACTTCAACAAAGCCAGATCCAAATTGGTCGCCCTCACCAATATTGATGAGCCATGCGTCATAATCAGCGCTGCTGATACCAAGCTCCAGCAGCTCTTCGAGCATGATGGTTACTTTCACCCCATTTGGTGTTCCTAATGAATAAAGTTGCAAGTCATGTTTACCAACTGAGAGAGCTTTCTCATGTGTCGAGCCAGCTGTTGGACGATTGATATTTGCAAACTTTCCGCCTGAAACTTTATTTTTCCAAATTTTTGGTGGGGTCCAATCGGATAGCACTTGTTCGCTCATGTCATCTCTCCATACAATTAAGCCTCTCAGACTAGACGGTCTAAGAGGCTTTGAATAGTGACAGCTTTGTGAGTATCGTTTTTAACGAATAGTCTCGTCCGCATCCATGACACGAATGGTACCAGATTCGACAAGCTCTCCGCTCGCAGGCCTCAGATCGTCAAACATTTTTTGCGTGACGTTACCAACGTTTACACGCACTGAAAAACTACGTGCTGATCCATTTGCCGTCGTAAAGACGTTTAAGAAATAAACGCCATCTGTATCGGCAGCAACATCCACATCAAAATTATGTGGGCCCTCTTTGGACATATCGAAGCTTTGGCTGTCTTGTCCGCCGAAGATACGTAGTCCGGAGCTAGTCTTAATGTTAACCTCAAGAGAGCCATTTAAATAGGCATCAGTCAGGCTAAGTTGAACCGTTTGAAATTCACCCGCCACCATAGTTTTTGGCAAGACTGAGTTCAGAGTGATATTTGCGCCAGGCTTAACTGTCGCCATAGGTGCCGTTACCTTAGACGTTACGGTTTCAACCACTTTTGATGGCTCTATTTGGGCGTCAGCACTTTGTTGTGACGCTGCTGTGCAGGCGCATAGGCCTCCAGCAACAACCAAACTTAATACAGTTTTTAAGTGTGACATGATTACGGTGCCTCCAAACTAAGGGTGTAGCAAACATCGGCAGAGGTTCCGCTGATGTTGTTATAATTATAGGCATCAACCACATGCTGACCCGCAGCCAAAGTAACCGTTAGAGACTCACTGCCTGTTGAGGCTGACTCTCCAACTCCGACGACGGCCCCATCTTTATAGACAATGAGGTCAGGATCACTCGATGTGTCACCTGATAACCGGTCCATACTAAACTCGTAGCTCCCTGCTGCTGGAGCCGTAAATTCAAGATAGCGGCGATTACCGAGCTTGTTATACGTTCCAAAGTTATCGACAGAACAAAATTCGACTTCAGTGCCATCAGTCAGAAGCGGTAGATAGACTGGCAAAGCATCTGACAAACCACCATCATTCGTTTCTCCAAGACCAAAACCTGTTGTCCCAGAAATACCCTGCGCCGCCGTCAGCGCCGTGATTTGGCTTGTCGTGATACCAGACTGATTATCGAGGGCTTCTAGGAAAGAGAAAATCGTAGTGAAGGCTTCTGTGTTTTTATACGCAGGGTCGGTGAAAGCGCCATAAATTGGCCCCAACCCGAAATTGGCTGTATCCGCACCATCATTCGTAGCATCAAACAAATCATAAATAATGGATTGGACCGAGCCTTCAGAATACCATCCCGAAGAGGTGTAAGTATTGTTTTCAACATTAATGCTGAAACCTTGAGACTGAGCCGTCCCAAAGCTATCGCGATAAAATGGATCTTCTAGGACAATGCCCGAAAGCGCATTTCCCCAACCCTCACCAAATGCAACGCGTGGGTCTAATTGGTCACTCGAACTATGTGATCCACCAATGGAGTCAGAGCGGCTCAATGAGTTCTCAAAGTAATGACCAAATTCATGAACGACGACGTGAACATCATATTCGTCCGTGTCACTATCTGCATCGCCCAAAATCCTAATTACAGGGACGCCGTTAGAGACTGTGAAAGAAGACGTACCGATATCTCCGTCAGAGACAGTGCCGCTCTGGGCGCGGTTAAGTGTGCTCCACATCACCTTAAAGGCTGGGAAGTCTATGTCAGGGTCGACAGCAATAAAATCTTCCAACGCTTCATAAATTGTATCTAGCAAAGCAAAAGGAGCCGCCGCTCGTGTGGATGTGTAACTCGTTCCGCCCCAACCTGAGGCCGCGTTAAGGTTACGTGTCTGGTTAACGGCTGGAACCTCTGAAATAGCGCCTTGCAGAGCGTAAAGCGCATCTCCAGACGTATTATCAATCACTTGGAAATCGATTCCCGCAGGTGCGACTTGTTGAACTTCGGATTTAACACGAACACGAACATCTTGTCCTGAAACAACCGTAAAGCTGTAATCGCCATTATCGTCGGAGACTGTGCTCAATAAAACTGTACCTGATGAATTCAGCAGTTCAACGGGCGCTAGACGGATCGGCATTTGAGTAATTCCGTCATAATCCAAACCATTTGTAGAAGTGTTCAAGGGAACACGGTCATAGGTCAATTTACCAGAAAGCGTGACGCTTGTGGCGGCTTGGGCAGGTGTCATAGTAACAGTTAAGGTCGCAGTTCCCTCGTTCCCAGCACTATCGCTTGCTGTCGCTGTACAGACACTTGTCGTCTGTTGCGTGACAGTTGCCGCCGTGAACACATTGGTACTGACGTTAAAGCTGCCACCCGCCGTACAGGTGACTGTTGGGCCTGATGTAACACCTAAAGCGTCAACCGCAGTCAATACAGAACTACCCGTCCCACCAGACGCTACAGATAATGTCGCAGCACTAAATGTAACAGTAGGCGCAGTCGTATCTGGAACGGACGGTGTCATAGTAACGGTTAATGTTGCTGTTCCGGTATTTCCCGCAGCATCACTCGCTGTCGCAGTACATACACTTACCGTGTTGGCACTAACCGTTGCGGCTGTGAAAAGGTCTGACCCTACAGTGAAAGTGCCGCCATTTGTACAGGTGACTGTTGGGCCAGTTGTAACACCCACGTTATCCGTAGCCGTTAAATTAGATACCCTGCTTGTGCCAGATACGATTGATAATGTTGCCGAACTGAAGCTAACACTTGGCGAAGTCGTATCAGCAGCGGTCGTAGGTGTGGTGGTGGTGGTACTGCTACCACCTCCCCCGCCGCAAGCTGACAAGAGCAGCATTGAGGCTAACGAAAGCGTGGAAAGATGGGTTTTTGATAAATAGGTCACAGGCCCTCATTACAGTATTAGTGATGATAGCTACATTAAATTTAAGAGATAAAAGTTAACGTTAATGTTGAATTCACATTAAGGTTAACTTTGGTGCCGAGTTTCAGGCACACGACTATAAAAAAAGTCCAGACCAGATTAATAATGTCCACCTCACGCAGACTTAGCTTTTTCTCCTTTTAGCATAGCCACGTCAGACGGGCTTGACTCTTCACGATCGGCGCATTAGCCAAAATATGGGCCACGCCTCCCCACTGAGGCGCACTTTGAAGTCAGTACAAAAACGCTGCCTGAGGAGACATGACTATGGCGATAGCCACCTCTAGCGCTGCGCGAGCAGTGAAACCGACAGTGAAACCTGTCGATCCCCGTTTTAGTGCGGGTCCCACAAAAAAACGTCCAGGTTGGACTTTAGACGTCCTAAGCGACGCGGCTTTGGGACGCTCCCATCGCTCCGCCCTCGGCAAATCCAAATTAAAAGAAGTCATCGACCTCACACGTGAAGTCCTTGAAGTTCCCGCTGATTACCGCATCGCGATTGTCCCCGCCTCTGATACAGGCGCAGTTGAGATGGCCATGTGGTCATTGCTTGGACCGCGCGGCGTTGATGTTGCAGCTTGGGAAAACTTCGGTAACGCTTGGATTACAGATGCCAAGAGCCAGCTTCCGCTTAAAGACTTACGCATTCTCGAAGCGCCTTACGGGCAGCTTCCGCCGCTGAATGATTACACAGGCGACCGTGACCTTGTCTTTACATGGAACGGCACAACAGCGGGCGTTCGCGTCCCGAATGCTGATTTCATTCCTGCTGATCGCGAAGGTCTGACCATTTGCGATGCGACCTCCGCTGTTTACGCTCAAGAGATCGAGTGGGATAAAATCGATGTTCTGACATATAGCTGGCAGAAGAACATGGGCGGCGAAGCCGGTCATGGCATGCTCATCCTCAGCCCGCGCGCCGTAGAGCGTCTTGAGACTTATACGCCGCCTTGGCCTATGCCGAAAATCTTCCGCATGACGAGCAAAGGCAAGATCAACGAAGCCTTATTCCAAGGCGCGACGATCAACACACCGTCACTTCTTTGTGCTGAAGATCATCTGGATGCTCTGAATTGGGTCAAGTCTAATGGTGGACTTCAATTCATGCTGAACCGCGCCAATGATAATGCGCAGGTCCTTTATGACTGGATTGATCAAGCTGACTGGATTGAAAACCTCGCTGAGAAAACTGAAGAACGCTCAAATACAGGCGTCTGTATGAAAATCGTTGACCCTCGCGTTTTGGCGCTTCCAAAAGACGAGCAAGCGGCTTTCGCAAAAGCGATTGTGAAACGTCTTGGCGAAGAAAACGTCGCGCTTGATTTCGGCTCTTACAAAACAGCCCCTGCGGGTTTCCGCGTCTGGGCTTCAGGCCTGATCGAAAAGTCTGATCTACAAGCCCTCACGCCTTGGCTCGATTGGGCCTTCGAAACTCAAATCGCACTCTTAGAAAAGAAGGGCTAAAATTATGCCTAAGGTTCTTATTTCCGATAAAATGTCCCCTTCCGCTATGGAAGTTTTCAAAAACCGAGGCGTTGACGTTGATGTCATAACTGGTCTTAGCAAAGAAGAAATCATCAAGATCATCCCTCAGTATGATGGACTGGCTGTACGTTCTTCTACACGTCCCGATGCAGAAATCATCGCAGCCGCAAAAAACCTAAAAGTTATTGGCCGCGCAGGTATCGGTGTCGACAATATCGACATCAAAGCCGCCACAGATCGCGGCGTTGTTGTTATGAACACGCCTTTTGGCAACGCCATCACAACAGCCGAACATGCTATCGCGATGCTCTTCTCTGCTGCGCGTCAAATTCCGTCCGCCTCTGCGCGAACACAAAATGGCGAATGGCCAAAGTCTGACTTTAAAGGCACAGAACTGTTCAACAAAACACTCGGCCTTATCGGCTGCGGCAACATCGGCAGCCTCGTCGCGGAACGCGCCCAAGGCATCAAGATGAAAGTCATAGCATTTGACCCGTACCTCACTGAGGAACGCGCGGTTAAGCTCGGTGTTGAAAAAGTCGAACTAGATGCCCTCTTCCAACGTGCTGATGCGATTACATTGCATACACCGCTCGTTGAAGGCACAAAGAACATCGTGTCTCGTGAACGTCTTGGCATGACCAAAAAAGGCATCATCATTGTCAATTGCGCCCGCGGCGGTCTTGTCGACGAAGAAGCCCTTAAAGACGCGCTTGATGCAGGACATGTTCGCGCTGCGGCATTGGACGTCTTCGCTGTTGAGCCTGCAAAAGAGCATCCTTTATTTGGAACACCTAACTTTATTGCAACGCCGCATCTTGGTGCGTCGACGCTTGAAGCCCAAGAAAATGTGGCTGTTCAAGTCGCAGAGCAAATGGCGGATTTCTTGCTAACGGGCGCTGTCTCGAACGCTCTGAATACGCCGTCTATCTCTGCTGAAGAAGCCCCGCGCCTTAAGCCTTGGGTTGATCTAGCTGGTAAGCTTGGGACTTTGATGGGCCAATTGCTTCACTCACCTGCACTGAATGTTGAATTGACCTACAAAGGTGAAATCACAAAGCTCAATACGAAGCCTATGTCAGCGGCTGCTCTGGCTGGTTTGCTCAAGACAGCAATGCCAGAAGCCAATATGGTGTCAGCGCCTGTTCTGGCAAAAGAACGTGGTATTGAAGTCAAAGAAAGCTATATTGACGAAGCAGAACGCGCGGATAGCCTGATCCGCCTTACGGTTGAAACGAAAGAACGTAAGTTCGCAATCGTTGGTACTATCTACCGCGGTGAACCGCGTATCGTGCGTTTGTTTGGCGTCCCAATGGACTCAGCATTCTCTTCGAACATGCTCTATATTCGCAACGACGACCGCCCTGGATTTATTGGCGAACTCGGCGGCGTTCTAGGTCGCAATAAGGTCAACATCGCGACCTTCTCTTTGGGCCGCATAGCAGAAGGCGCAGAAGCGGTCTGTCTCGTTAGCGTCGATGACACTGTGTCAGAAGATGTTGCGAAACAGATTGCCGATATTGAGCAAGTCAAAATCGTTGATATCGTCTCGCTTTAAGACGACTTACTCTACATCATTCCGGTCGATGCAAACATCCGCTTCGACTGGGCCTTTATATCTAACGCCCTTCTTTCAAGGTAAGGTTTTTGCTCCAAAATCGTCCGAATGAAGGCATAGGCACATTTAGGGCAATGTTGTCCCGACATTTTTAACGAATAAGCGCAGAGCACGCTTTCACTTCTCTTTCGACTCGGTTAAGCGCTCAACGAAGTCATCCAAACGCGGCGAGCTTCATAGCTCAGTCGCGTTTTTTCGTTTTACGAGGTTATCATGGCAAATGTCGTCGTTGTCGGCTCCCAGTGGGGAGACGAAGGTAAAGGCAAAATTGTTGATTGGCTATCCAGCCGAGCCGATGTGGTCGCCCGCTTTCAAGGCGGACATAATGCGGGCCATACGCTCGTTGTGGATGGGACAACTTATAAGCTGTCCCTCCTGCCATCAGGGATAGTGCGAGGCGGCAAGCTGTCCGTTATTGGTAACGGCGTCGTCCTTGACCCGTGGGCCTTCCTAGACGAAGTCAAACGCATCAAAGCACAAGGCGTCACGATTGATGCTGAGAGTTTGAAAATTTCCGAATCCGCGTCCCTCATCCTCCCGATTCATTCGGAACTAGATGGTATCCGCGAGAACCGCGTAGACGGCGTCAAAATCGGCACAACAAAACGTGGCATCGGCCCTGCCTATGAAGACAAAGTCGCACGCCGCGCGATCCGCGTCTGTGACCTTGCTGATCCAGAGCATCTCCACGCGCGTGTTGAGAACCTGCTGCATCATCATAACGCCCTGCGCCGTGGCCTTGGACAACCTGAATCAGACGCTGCTGAGTTGACACAAAAACTCTTAGATGTTGCACCGCATATCTTGCCATTCATGGCACCCGTTTGGCACGTGCTGAATGAAGCCTCGAAAGCTGAAAAACGTATTTTGTTTGAAGGCGCGCAAGGCACAATGTTGGACATCGACCACGGTACATATCCATTCGTCACCAGCTCTAACACAATCGCAGGACAAGCTGCGGCAGGTACAGGCATGGGCCCTGGCGCTCTGAACTATGTTCTTGGCATCACCAAAGCCTATACAACACGCGTAGGCGAAGGCCCTTTCCCAACGGAACTCTTCGATGCCGTTGGCCAACGCCTAGGCGAACGCGGACATGAATTTGGAACTGTCACAGGTCGTCAACGCCGCTGCGGTTGGTTTGACGCCGTTATGGTGCGCCAAGCCATCATCACTGGTGGCATTACTGGTATCTCGCTGACAAAGCTCGACGTTCTTGACGGACTCGCGGAATTGAAAATTTGCACAGGCTACCGCCTAAACGGAAAAATTATCAAACGCTTACCTGCAGGCGCATCAAACCAAGCCGCTGTCGAACCTATCTACGAAACGATGCCGGGTTGGGATGGCAGCACACGCGGAGCACGAAGCTGGGCAAACTTGCCAGCTGAAGCCGTCAAATATGTACGCCGCCTAGAAGAGCTAATTGGATGCCCTGTCAGCATGGTCTCAACGTCTCCAGAACGCGAAGACGTTATCCTTATGCGTGATCCGTTTAAGGCCTAAGCTAAAACTTACGTCTGTGTCGGCCATATTTGTGAGCCGACACATATTCCCATCTCTGGCATTTTAAGCTTGAGGTTTATGGGCGACTTAAACTGTCAACCAGACCTGCATAAATGAGCATTGTTTTTGGTCACTTTGACTGTCACGCGGACATATGACCACCATGCCTCCGACATTGCCACACAAGGGCCTTCATGGCCTCCCTCTCTTGGGCATCTCTCTATTTTTAATCCTCGTATGGGGCAGTGCATTCACGATGGTGGACGTCGCAGTGAGGACGGTTTCGCCTGATTGGTTAGTTGCCTTCCGTATGACCTTTGGCGCGGCAATTGTCTTAGCTTACGCCCTCCTTATAGGGCATCGTCTGCCGCCACTGCGGGATAAACGATGGCTTTGGTATATCACGCTTGGGTTCACAGGCGCGAGCTTTCCCTTTGTCTTATTAGCGATGGGTATGAAGACAATCGACAGCGGCTTAACCGCGATCATCGTTGGAGTTATGCCGCTCATCACCATTGTTCTCGCGCATTTTTTCACGAACGAAAAACTCACCCCATGGAAACTTGTGGGCTTCATTATGGGTTTTGGCGGCATCGTCGTGTTGTTCCTACCTAAAGAACTGTCTCTGGCATTGGTCAAAGACTGGCAAGCGCAGGTTCTGATCTTGATTGCTGCAACAAGCTATGCCGTCACCACAGTCATCGCCAGCCGCGCACCCGACACACCCTCTCCTGTTGCCGCTGCGATGATGCTCTTTATGGGGGCTGCGATGTCGGTCGGATGGGCCTTGGTCAATTCAGGACCGCCAATGATGCCCAATATGACGGCGTTGCTTTGTCTCTTAGCATTAGGCCTTGGCTCGACGGGTGCTGCGACGGTGGTTTATCTTTGGGTGATTGATGTTGCAGGGCTCAGTGTCATTGCGCGGATCAATTATTTCGTCCCTGTTTGCTCAGTCATACTAGGCGTTTGGCTTTTAAAAGAGCCATTAGATTGGCGAATATATGTCTCGCTCTTTGTGATTATATTGGGCGTCGTTATCTCTAAAATTGGCGAACCTAAATCAAAGTCCGCTTAGCCACCTAAACCCTTCAATGCCGCGAATGGGTTATTGGACGGCGGTGTCTCGTCCTCAGCATCCTCACCAATCGCCAGACCATGATTCAATGGACCGTGACCTTTTGTGGACCCAAAACCTGGGGCTGTTCGGATAGCTTCGAAAACAAATTCTCGTGCGCGCATGACGGCCTCATCAAGCGGCAAACCTAGCGCCATATTCGCCGCAACAGCACTGGCTAAAGTGCAGCCTGTCCCATGTGTGTGGCGCGTGCGAATGCGCGGGCCAGACATGATGTTCGCGCCCTCTTCACTGACGAGAACGTCAAAGACGGATTTACCGTCCAAATGACCGCCCTTCATCAACGCCGCATAGACGCCGCGTTCGAGCAAGGCGTAGCCCGCTTTGGTCAGGTCATCAACGTCAGCAATTTTCAAACCCGTCAGCAATTCCGCTTCGGGAGCATTCGGCGTTATTAAGTCGGCCAAGGGCAGCAGCGTGTCGCGCAAAGCCGCAATCGCATCCTCTTCCAAGAGCGCATCCCCAGAAGTCGCCACGGCAACGGGATCAAGGATCACAAAGGCATCCAACTCCGCGACGGCCTCGGCCACAGTTTCAATAATTTCTTTGGTGCCCAACATGCCGATCTTCACAACATCCGCGCCAATATCAGACAAGCACGCCTCGATTTGCGCGCGCACGAGTTTAGCAGGCATCATTTCGACCGCATGGACGCCGAGTGTATTCTGCGCTGTCACAGCCGTCACAGCCGTCATCGCATAAGCGCCAAATGCGGAGCAGGTTTTGATGTCAGCCTGAATGCCAGCACCACCGCCAGAGTCAGACCCAGCAATGATGAGAACGCGGCCTTTGGGATCAATCATAGTCAGTCTCTAAATTTTGCTATTTTGCAAATCAGTTGAACTTGCCAGTTACAAGTTTGCGATACGGTCATTTTCGCGCTGCACTCTTTTTGGCAGTGTGAATAACTCATACCCTAAAATTAAAGCATATCCAATAAACCATCGCCTGTTTACTTCATATCCAGCGGCCAAAAACCACAATGTTAAAACCAACATAAGAAGCGCCAACATTGGACGACCTTCCCACCAGCGGATTGGATAAAATGGGGCAAATATCAACGCTAAAGCATATGCTTTTTTAAGAGGCATTTATCGCATCCCAAACCCGTATCGCCTGCACCGTCTCGGGCACATCATGTACGCGTAGAATGCCTGCGCCTGCTTGAGCTGCCCAGAGCGAGGCCGCGATGGAACCTCCAAGGCGGTCATCTGGGTTGGAGCCATCTATTCGTCCAATAAAACTCTTGCGGGATGCGCCCATGAGGAGTGGGAATCCCAGCTCCTTAAAACGTTCAAAATGACGAAGAATGGCGAGGTTATGCTCCTGCCGTTTCCCGAACCCTATACCGGGATCGAGCGTTATCGCGGACCGCTCTACACCTGCCGCGCAGACTATATCCACACGCTGCTTAAGCCAGTCCAATATATCCTCAACGGGATCACCATAGGTCGGATCGTCCTGCATGATCTCTGGCGTGCCTTGGGCGTGCATCAGAATGACGGGACAGGCCAAATCCGCCGCCACCTCTGGGGAGCGCGAATCAAACCCCAGTGCCGACACATCATTCCAGATATCTGCGCCCGCCAGAATCGCGGCCTCTGCAACGTCGGGTTTGCGCGTGTCGATGGAAATCAGCGGGTCAGCGTCAAAGTCTTTTGTGGCGGCCCGTATAGCCATGATCACAGGAACCGTGCGTTTAATTTCTTCAACTATGGAGACTTCTGCCGCGCCAGGACGTGTGCTTTCGCCGCCAATATCCAGAATATCTGCACCCTCATCCAAGAGCCGTAAAGCCTGCTTCGTCGCGAGTTCGAGCGTATCGTGTTGCCCGCCATCGGAAAAACTATCCGGCGTGACATTCAAGATGCCCATTATTTGTGGTCTGGAGAACATATGTGCCGTTTAGAACGCGGCGATAGGCGATGCAATCCGCTCAACCTGTCTAAGACCTATATTGATGTTAAGTTGTGAAAGCTGAATTGCGCTGCAAAGCAAATTCATGACCAAGGGCGGGCTGACATCACAAGAGCGAGGGAGATATGCAGTCGCCTGTTTCGTTGCGCTCACTTTGCATATCGGAGTTGCGGTCACCATTACCCAACATCGCCCCTTACCCGCAAAATCAGCGCCACTTCCCATTCCCGTAAAACTGATTATTGAAGACCGAGCTCCCGCACCCATCATTGCGCAACCCGCTGAGGCAACACCTCCTACAAAAGCAACCCCAGCACCAGTTTCCGCAGAGAGAGACGATCCTTTAAACAGTGTTCCAGAATCACCAAGCGCGCCTGTAGACGAGAGTGTAATTGAGTTAGACGTAAACCCACCGTCGCCAAATCCCATTCAACCGCCCGTCAACGTATCCAACATTCCACTCCAAGCCTCGCCTGCAGACACTGGTGCGGTCCTCATACCTGAGCGTTGGCGACTGCCGTCGGGCGCACGCATATCTCTGGATAAAATGACCCAAGAAAAAAGCCAGTTTCAACAAAATCTCGACTGCCTCAAAGGGTTCTCAGTAGACTGCGCAGACCTTAGGGAAAACGTATTCGCCGAGGAACAACTCTCAGAGACCGATCTTGTTTGGATGCCCAGCTATGCGCATTCAGGTTTGAGCAACTCTGATTTTTACGGAATGAGTGAAGAGCAAATCCGAGAGCGTCTTGGCATTCCAAGTGCAGGTAAAAATGGGTTTATGATTTTACCGGGCATCGGCATCGACGGCCCCATTTGGGATGCACTGCATGGGGTCAACAAAGCCTGTGATTATAGCGTTGTCAAAAGTGACGCAGGGGAAACTTTGATGAAGAAAAACTGCAAAACACTTAAGCCTGCTGCAACAGAATTTCGACGTCAGTACGACAAATGAAAACGGGCACATGTCTTTACGACACATGCCCGTCAATTTCAGTCTGGCCTTGGAGGGCCTATTCAGACGTGTCTTTCGCCGTCGACGTGCCGCCAACTGGTTTTGACTTCGGCTTGCGCGTTGTCGGCACAGCCGCAACAGCAGGTTTCCCACCACCGGAACTGTCGGGACGCTTTGGCTTTGTATCGTCGCTCAAAAGCGCTTTGATCTCATCACCTGAGAGCGTCTCATATTCGAGAAGGGCTTCTGCGAGTTTGACCCAATCCTTCTTTTTCTTCTTCAAAATTTTCAGCGCTGTCTCATGCGCTTCAGTGATGAAGCGCTTGATTTCAGCTTCGATCAACGTAGCCGTTTCAGGGGAAATCGCTGAACCACGGCCGATACCAGGTACGAAAGACCCATTGTCTTGCTGCTTATAGGCAATTGGACCAATGGCATCCGATAGGCCCCACTCGGTGACCATTGATGTTGCAATTCGCGTGACCTGCTCAATATCAGAGCTCGCACCAGATGTGACCTTGTCGTAACCAAAGTGAAGCTCTTCCGCTGCACGGCCACCCATCGCCATAGCCATATGGGCAATCATTTCTTCGCGAGATTGACTGATTTGATCGCGCTCTGGCAAATACTGAACCATACCCAATGCTCGGCCACGTGGAATAATCGTCGCTTTATGGATTGGCAAACTTGCCTTCATATTCAAACCAACGATCGCATGACCCGCTTCGTGATAGGCTGTGTTCGCACGTTCTTCGTCCGTCATAGACAACGTTCTACGTTCTGCGCCCATCAAGATTTTATCGCGCGCATCTTCAAACTCACGTTGTGTAATCTTCAGCTTGTTACGACGTGCAGACAGGAGTGCGGCCTCATTAACGAGGTTCATCAAATCGGCGCCAGAGAAGCCTGGCGTTCCGCGCGCGATATATTTCACATCGACGGCTGCCGCGATTGGCTTGCCCTTCATATGCACTTCGAGAATTTTCTCACGGCCTTGAATATCAGGATAAGGCACTTCGATCTGACGGTCGAAACGACCCGGACGCAATAAAGCTTTATCCAACACATCAGGGCGGTTCGTCGCCGCGATAATGATAATACCTTCATCACCTTCAAAACCATCCATCTCAACGAGGAGTTGGTTCAAAGTCTGCTCACGTTCTTCGTGACCACCTGATGTTCCGACGCCACGGTGACGGCCAACAGCATCAATCTCGTCAATAAAGATAATACATGGCGCTTGCTTACGCGCTTCCGCAAACATTTCGCGGACACGGGATGCACCCACGCCGACGAACATTTCAACGAAATCAGAACCAGAAATCGTATAGAATGGAACGCCCGCTTCACCCGCTACTGCGCGAGCTAGCAATGTCTTACCTGTACCAGGAGGGCCAACAAGCAAGGCACCTGTCGGGATTTTCGCGCCTAGGCGTGTGAACCGTGTTGGGTCCTGTAGGAAATCGACGACCTCTTTGAGATCTTCTTTCGCGCTTTCCACGCCTGCAACATCATCAAATGTGACTTTGTTCGTATTTTCGGTGAGCAGCTTGGCTTTGGATTTACCGAAGCTCATCGCGCCACCACGTCCACCGCCGCCTTGCATATTGCGGAAGAACAGAATGAACAGTCCACCAATCAACAGAAGCGGCAAAAAGCTCACCAACACATTGCTCAGCAACGACGAACGTTTCACTGGCGCATTATCGTAATCTGTGTTCGTGCCTGCAAAAAATTCAACGATGTCAAAGTTGAGTGCAAAATCGCCAAGGTTTGTGCTGAACTCTTCTCCGTTCTTAAGCTTACCCGTAATGACGCCGTCACCTGTATCAACCAAAGCCGATGCGACCTCGTCAGCTTGAACACGATCAACGAACTTCGAATAGCTAATTTCTTCGCTGGCAGGGTTTTGCAAAGGCGAGCCACTGGCCACGACCATTGCCATGAGAAGCGCGATAACAACGCCCCAGATGACGAAATTGCGAGTATTGGCGTTTTTCATGCGGATTGGACCTTAAAAGGGTACGAATTGACTGTCTCTAACACATGGGACGAAAATCGCCAAAAAAAAGCGGCAAATTTCACCAAGTTACATGTGGCTTAAATAGGGACAGATATGGCCCCTTTATACAAAGCTTGCAAACGCGAGGCCGTCACGGCTTCTGCGTCAATATATTTTGACGTAACCGCTCCAAAACTCAACAATGAATCGCCTTGGCGGTACAATGGAAGACTTGGTCGAACCTCTTTTTGTAAATCAAAAATACATTTTAAATCAGCATGTTGCTTCATATGATGTAAGTTTCCAAAAGCAGGCTCAACCGTCATATTCGTCTGTTTGGACTCCATCCAAAATCGTCCATCCCAAAGGTGTTTTTCACCCTGTATCAAGCCTATGCGCCCAAGACCTGCAAGATCGTTTCTTCCAGTGACTGCGACCATATCGCGCGTTAGCACAAAACCGTGAGGTGTCTTTACAACCCAAGCTCCTGCCAAGGTCGCCGACTTAAACCCAGACTGACTCATATCGCCATGAAGGCGTTTACGCTTTGCGGCATCAATCGGACCACCCTGCCCCGCAACGATGTTGAGTAAGTGAAGAAGTAACTCGCAAGGCGGCACTGCATCGATTTCAATGAAACCATGCGGGCTCACGTGTGCATGTTTAGCAAGCCAGTCTGCGTGGTCCTTACGTTCTGCACTCAACCGCATCCGCGCGCTCTGTTGTTGTTTCAAAAGATCAGCCCGCAAATCCGTATCTACCGCCAAAGCCTGCCGCGCGCGTACACGCGTGAAGTCACGGTTTTCATTTGAAGGGTCATCTACGAATGGCAGTTCATTGGTGTGGTTATATGCACGCAGCTCGGCTCTAGAGACATTGAGCCAAGGCCGGTGAAGCGTAACCCCAGCCAAAGCCGGCCAAAGAGGGCCAAAGGCACAAGTTGGCATTCCCGCGAGACCTCGCCATCCTGTTTGTCTGTCCAATCGCATCAACAAAGTCTCAGCTTGATCATCAGCTGTATGGGCTGTCATCAAATTCGTAAGGCCCGCTGCGCGGCAGAGACGGCCTAACGCGGTATATCGATATGATCGGGCTTTGACTTGAATGCCAGACGTCACGCCGTCATGCGCCCAGCAATCTGTTATAACGGTATAGCCCAAACCCTCGGCAAATTTCGCAGCTTGAGCAACTTCTTCCGCGCTGCCATCTCTCAATTTGTGATCAATGATAAAAACATGGGTGACACACGGATGGTCACAGAACGCGTAAACCATCGCGGTACTGTCGCCTCCGCCTGAAAAGGCAATGGCGGTTGGTCGAGTCAGATTTGGGCGGGGTAGCGTCACCCCACGCGCACTAGCATCCCGCGCGAGCCGCTTCCAGTTTCGCCTTATCTTTCACAGTCACTGACGCATTCGGATATTGGCGAGGTAAGCTAGCCAGTGTCGCACAAGCATCTTGAGGTTTCCCTAGCTCGCGCAAGGCACCTGCAAGGCGGACCATTGCGTCTGGGGCTTTCACGCCACGCGGGTCACGCTTCATGCTCGTAATGTAAGCATCCGCCGCATCAGCATAGCCACTTCGAACATAGTAGCTCTCGCCGAGGTAATAGTTCATTTCGCCCACATCAGGGGCATCTGGATTGAATTGTAAGTATTGCTTGAGGGAAACTTGCGCCCCTGCGAAATCGCCTTCAGACAGAAGACGTTTTCCTGTTTGACCTAATTCAGCGACATCATTCGTCACGGGTGGCTGTATTGATTGTGGTTGAAGTTGAGGTTGAGCCTGAGATGAAAACTGGGGTTGTCCCTCGCCTAAAACTAATGGGCGCTCGTTGAAAACAGGCGCACTACCTAAGGGATTCATAGGCGTTGTACCTCCATACTGAACGGGGCCAACTCTGCGCTGAACAGGACGTGTTTGCTCTTGCGTGATCAAATCAACGGCGTCCAAGTGGACGGCCATACGGCTCGCCATATCCTGAATGAGTTGCAACTCAGTCCGAAGCTGCATAACTTCACCTTTAAGACCATCTCTTTCATAGGCCACGCGCTCTAACTCGCCGCGCAACGCACGTTGAGAGGATTCCAACGCGTCAATGCGCGCCATCAACCGTTCAGCGGCTGGATCGCCCGTTAGCATTCGTGATTCCAGTCGGGCTAAACGCTGAGTCAAAGCTACATTCTGTGCGGCTAGATCCTTCTTTGATTGCGCCTGCGAAGGACTCGATACGAGGACTGATGTCGCCAAAAGAGCAAGAGCAAATAATTTAAGAAACTTTGGCATAAGAGGGGCCTCCCGAAGCGGGTAAAATACACGAACGCCGTCAGCATAACTGACGGCGGTAGGTTTTGCGTCTTAAATCATCGTCAGAGTGGTGAACGCTTTATAAATTCAAGGTTCAGCTTACGCCGTTCAGCTGAAGACCTGTAAAGCTATTTCGGTTACGCGCCCAACCCTCAGTCGAAGGTCGACCATCAATTGGCCGTTCTTTACCATAGGAAATAGAGCGCAATCTATTTGGCGCAACACCTTGACTAATCAAAAATGCTTGAACAGTATCTGCCCTTCGGGCACCAAGTGCGAGGTTATATTCTCGTGTGCCGCGCTCATCCGCATGACCTTCAACGACGGCCGTCGCAGTATCATAAGTTTTGAGCCAATCGGCTTGGCGACGTAGAATATCGCGGGCTTCGTCGGATAGATCATATTGATCATAACCAAAGAATATCCGAGGTTCGCCGCCACTTTGGTAGGCAAAATCTTCGAGTGAACCCGCCGCCGGCAAATTCAAATCTGGTGCAGCCTGAACAACGTCTGGCTGTTTAACAACAGGTGGCAAAGCTTCAGGTACCTGTTCAAAAATAGGCGGGGGGGCTTGAGTGACTGGTTTTTGAGCCACGACTGTCTCAACGACGTCCGGCTTTGTGGCACATGCGGATAGAACAATCAGCGCTGCGCTCGCTATGATAATACGTTTCATCAGTTTCTCCTTTAGGTGCAGGTAGACAGGTGAACGAACCTAACCCTGTTCTTAAACGCAGGGTTTGCGTCACAATCAAGGCTGAATTTTGTCAATACAGTCAATTCGTTCAACAAATTGATAAGAACAGACATAATATAGACTTAAGGCAGCAAAGGTGACCAAGCAGGATCAGAGGCTTGCCCAGGTGTTTCAACACGCCGAAGGTTTTGTCCTGTCAGATCAACAGACCAAACTTCAGAGCCATTTCGTGACCCGCGCGTATCACGAGAAAATAGAATAACGCGTCCATTTGGACTCCACGTTGGGCTCTCGTCCAAATAACTTTCGGTCAACATACGTTCGTTTTTGCCGTCAACATCCATCACGCCGATACCAAATTTTCCGCTTTGGCTACGAACAAATGCTATTTTGTCGCCACGCGGACTCCAAACAGGGGCCGAATAGCGCCCTTTTCCGAAGCTAATACGTTTTACGTTTTTGCCATTGGCATCCATCGTATAGATTTGCGGGCTAGACCCTCGATCTGAATTGAAAGCAATTTTACGTCCATCGGGGGCAAAGCTAGCCGATACATCAATGGCAGGGTCTGTTGTCAAACGCGTCGTGCTACGTGAGCGTAAATCCATTAGGTAGAGATCGGAATTACCGCGCCGAGACATAGACATAATGAGCTTGTCACCCTTGGGCGAGAAATTTGGGGCAAATGTCATGCCCGGAAAGTCGCCTAATAATTCTCGTCGGCCTGTTTCAATATTCAGCAGGTAAACGTTCGGGTTATTGTTCTCATAGCTCATATAAACGATGGTTTGGCTATTCGGAGAGAAACGCGGTGTTAGTACCAAATCAGACCCACCCAGAAGATAGACAGGGCTTTCGCCGTCTTGGTCCATAATCGCGAGACGCTTTGTTCTGTTCGTTTTAGGGCCCTTTTCGTCGATGAAAACAATACGAGAGTCGAAATACCCGCTTTCACCTGTCAGTGCCTGATAGATGGCATCACTCGCCTTATGGGCTGTACGGCGCCAGTTATCGGGTGTTGTCGCAAAGCGGACGCCTTTTAACTGTTGGCCTGCAAAAACGTCCCACAAGCGGAACTCCACCAAAACGCGGCTATCGCTTTCAGTCTTAATACGTCCCGACACCAAAGCATCAGCTTTGATAACGCGCCAATCTGCAAAGGTAGGTTTGTAATCGATATTTGTTTGTGTCTCGAGGAAGCTTTCAGGCGCAAGCGCGCGGAACAAGCCAGAGCGTTCCAAATCAGCCCGAATGACTTCGGCCACTTTTGCGCCAAGCTCTCGTTCGGCTTGCGTCGTGGCGAGGAAATCAGGGACCGCAATCTGAACAGGGTCCAAATTACCCTTTGTAATATCGATTTCCAATTGCGCCTGCGCTGGCAGGGACAATGAGAGGAAGAAAATCCAACCAAGGAGGATTTGAAAAATTCGCGTGATACGTGTCATTTCTACAGTCTTTACAATTGTGGACGCAAATTCAAGATAAGTTCTCTCCATACTCCATATCGTTCATCTGGCAGGAAATCATAAGGCGAGCACTTGTTCACAGCCGCAATCGCGCTGCGTTCCGCGATCTCCCAATATTCATTGCCGGGTGACAATCGACGTGACGCCGCTTGGTCGATCAGCTTGACGCTTTCAACATGACCGCCAATCACGAATTTCACATTCAGACGAACTTGTAGGTTTTCAGCGTCCTTCGCCGCGGCGGGCATACGCCAGCATCTATATAGGGCATTCGCAACAAGGTCGGCTTCTGTGGCACTGAGGCCACTGCCCTCGCCTTCTGCACGGCGCGCCACATCTTCATATCGCGCCTGAGCGGTTTCGCTTTCTAACGCTATCTGTTGGTTGGTTTCTGGCGCAGTCTCTCGCGTTCTATCTATCAAGCCTGACAATGCATCCAAATCAAAACTTGGTTCAGGCGGTTTCGGGTCTGGTTTAGGTTCGGGGAGAGGCTCAGGAATAGGTTCTTCCACGTCCGTTTGCTCAGGCGTAATCTCCACGACTTTCTCAATAGGGGCTTCCTGCGGGGCCACTTTCACCTCTGGTGCTTTTTCTTCAGCGTTTTCCATTGGCGTGGGCGATGTCATGACGTCAGGTTGCGGGAGTTTTGGCTGTGGTTTAGGCGGTTTGATAGCAGCAGAGACATTTGTCTTTGGCGCAACTGTCAGGATTTCGACAGGAATCACCTTCGCTTCAGCAAGCGGCCTTGCCTCAGCAGCAAAAAGGGTGAATCCGCCAAACACGCCTACATGCAGGGCAAGTGATATAGGGAGACCTAACTTAATTTCCAGCGCTCACAGGGTCAGTGACTAGGCCTAAGTTGGAAAACCCAGCCGCATTAACGCGCGCCATGACTTTCATCACGGCCTCATAGTTCGCTTGACCGTCGCCGCGCAGATATATGCGTTCGTCATAGCCATTATTACTGATCGCAATCAGGCGTGTCGCGATGTCTTCGAGGGCGATTTCTGTCTCTTGAATAAAGACTGCTCCGTCAGAATTCACAGAAATCGTAATCGGTTCGGTTTGAGACGGCAGTGATTTCGCATCAGTTTTCGGCAGCTCAATCGGAACGCCAACACTTAATAATGGTGCTGCGACCATGAATACAATCAGAAGCACGAGCATAACATCCACCAAAGGCGTCACATTAATGTCGGCATTCAAACCGCTACGGCGATTACGGCGGCGTCCAGAGTTTTTCCCGACCCCGCGCTGTATGTTGGCACCCACGCCCCTAAGCTCCTTTGCTCAATTTGCGAGACAGGATTGCGGAGAGCTCGTCTGAATAACCTTCTAAGCGGCCGCCATACTTATCAAGGTCTGCGGTAAACATATTGTAGAAAATCAGCGCAGGAATCGCGGCTATAAGGCCCAACGCCGTGGCAAAGAGAGCCTCAGCAATACCAGGAGCAACAACGGAGAGGTTCGTGTTCTGGCTGATCGCAATCGCGCGGAACGCATTCATAATGCCCCAAACCGTCCCGAACAGTCCTACAAATACTGACGCCGAAGCCACTGTCGCCAAAACCGTCATACCACGCTCGGCCTTGGCCAGTTCACGATTGATGACTAAATTCATCACACTATCGATACGCTCATGTGTCGCGCTCGAGCGTCCTAACACACCAGGTGTTGCCTGAGCATTTCGGCTTTCATTATATTCACGCATAGCCGCCGCAAAAACGCGCGCCATCGGGTCACGCGTATCGCTGCCAAGAGCTTTGGACAAGTCATCCAATGTGCGGCCTGACCAAAACGTGTCCTCAAAGGCTGTGGCGCGTCGTTTCAGCATCGTAAACATGATGAATTTGTCAACAGCAACCACCCAAGACCAAATGGAGGCGACGGCCAAAAGGATCATGACAGATTTCACGACCCAATCTGCCCTTAGGAAAAGCGATAGGAACGAAAAATCACCGCTATGAACATCGGCCATCGGGCTAGCCTGGAAGATTAAGTCGATCATGGAGGTCCTTGTCTAAATCTTTTGCAGTTTGATTCTGTTTACTCGGGTTAACGGTATCATCCATTCAGGGCCAGTTAAGCGTTTGTAAGCTCTAATAACTAAACCTTAAGCCTATCCTTAAACACTTTTACTATAAGTGACCAAATTTCGCCTCATTTTGTCATAATTTAGGCAAAACAATCATATAGGGTCGAATAAACCCCCAATTGGAGACTGCCATGCGCCTGTCTATCAAAACTATTGCCATATTAACGGCATCCACAGCCGCTTTGTCCGCGTGTCACGTGATTCCAAAACCTGTTGAAGCGCCAGTGGTTCAAGCGCCAGTGGCGGTACAAGTCCCGACTGCGCCGCTCTGTTATGAAGTTAGCGCACTACAACGTGTAGAAATCCCGGCTGATACTAAAACAGTGGTGGGCATTAGCTATATTGATAACGAACCCTATGAGCCGCTAGAGCAGCGCACATCACAAGACATTATTATCAAACAAGCCGAAGTTTTCTACGTTATCATCGACCCTCAAACGGGAAATCAAACTGAGATCACCAACTTCTGCGACGCCACAGTTGAAATTGGCCCTGTTGGCCCTGGTCTAGGCGAAACGATGGGCGCGCCGACGACTGGCTAAAGCTCGACCTCTACTCTCAATAAAGAGTGGGTCTTGCGAACCTAGAGCGGTCCTGTTCCACGCGGAACGGCCGCTCCAAATCTTTGGGCCCAATATCGGCCTATATCGCGAGCATTATTGATAAAGCGCTCTCCGTTAAGAATCATAATTCCGCAATTTTCAAACATTGGACTGTCCGCACTCAATACGAGTGTCGGGCAGTTTTGAGTCTTGTCACCCAATCGCGCCACCAGTTTTGGGCGTGGTTTTGAAATAGGCTGATAGGTTATCTCAAGCGACTCTTTGATCGCAGGATAATAGGCAAGCACGCCCCAAATTTCTGCGCATTCAGGACAATACTCGCGGCGGTCATTGTCGGCAAACCCAGCTGGCAACAGGTAGAGGTCGTCACGACCCACTAAAAAAACATCTCAAGAACGACGTCCAAACGGCGACGCACGAGGGCTGTCAATTTCTGTAGCTCATAATGAGCGAGAACAGCGCGGTAGATGCCCTCTTTCTCTATCTTCGGATCTACATTGCGAATTTCGAGCACCAAATCAGCAAGTTCGCTCATTGGAACTTCGGCAAAACCTCTTGTGCCCAAATCACGGACGATGACAGGCGGTTGAGTTGGCAAACGGCAAATCCAACCAATACTATCTTCAGGAGTTTTGGCTTCAGGGTCTGTTTCGCGTTCGATTAAAATCACGCCAGCCTTTTCAGCTTTCAACAAAGCATGTTCAAAACGACGACGAACGGACGCAGCGATCTTCAACAGGCCACTGGCTTTTCCGTAAGCTTGAAACAGTTCAAGCGCCTGCATAGGGCCTTGAAACTGGATAATCTCGCAGAGGCCGTGGTTATATTGAGCCTGCGTAGCAACGCGCGGGTCTGCGCATTTACGTTCAGGCCAAGGAGTATAATCTGTATATTGAATTTCGGTCATTCTGGTATCTTAGCACCATAAATTGACAATTACAGCCTCAACGGAAAATAATGGTCAATGTTTTAGAAACGTCCGTTTTGCCTCGACCTTATGAAAACTAACTCGCCAAATAGGGCCGCAACTTCTCCATCATCTCTTTCGGAGCGCGTCTTGGACGTCCCGTTAAGTCGATGCAGGCGGCTTCGCTGTCTGCTGTGAGGATAAGCTGTCCGTCTCTGAAAATTTTCTGTGTCACAAGAAGCCTCGCGCCTTTGAACACATCATATGATGTCATCACAGACAGCACATCGTCGATCCGGGCACTAGCTTTATAGTCCAAATTGATCTTGCGAATAACAAAGGCCAATGGTGGATCACGTTCTAGCAATTCAGCATGGCCAATCCCTGCTAGGCGAAAGAAACTAGAGCGCGCACGTTCCAAAAACCGCAAGTAGTTCGCATAATAAACCACGCCAGAAAAATCCGTATCTTCGTAAAAAACGCGGATAGGGTAATAGTGCTCTCGTCCTTCGAAATACCCCATCGAAGGCAAGTCGCAAGCTGCGATATGCGCCTCGTCCTTTTTAAATGAGTCTATTTTAGTTTCTGTAGACATCACTACCCCTCAAACACTGGCGGTAAGGACTTGGCAGGAGGGTTCAGACCCAGATGCGCATATGCGCGCGGAGTCGCGACGCGGCCACGCGGCGTCCGTTGTAGAAAACCTTGCTGAATGAGGTAAGGCTCAATCACATCTTCCAACGCATCACGGGCTTCTGAGAGAGCCGCTGCTAACGTATCTGCCCCCGTCGGACCGCCTCCAAACATCTCGCAGAGCGCATGCAGATAGCGCATGTCTTGCTTGTCCAAGCCAATGTCATCGACGCCAAGGCGTTTCAGAGCTGCATCCGCGACGGCTGAATCCACGACAGCATGGCCTGCATGTTCAGACAAATCACGCACGCGGCGAAGCAAACGTCCCGCAACGCGCGGCGTCCCCCTTGCGCGGCCCGCAATTTCGCGCGCACCATCAGGCGTCATATTCATGCCGAGTTTCCCCGCCGCCCGCGTGACGATATGGGTCAGATCATCTACATCGTAAAATTCTAATCGTACAGGAATACCAAAGCGGTCCCGTAAAGGTGTCGCGAGAAGGCCTGCACGTGTGGTGGCTCCGATCAACGTAAAGGGCGCAATATCAATCTTGATTGAACGCGCAGCAGGACCATCGCCAATAATCAGGTCCAGCTCAAAATCCTCCATCGCAGGATAAAGAACCTCTTCGACAACAGGGTTGAGGCGATGAATTTCATCAATAAAGAGAACGTCATTCGGCTCAAGATTTGTCAGCAGCGCCGCAAGGTCCCCCGCTTTCGAAATAATCGGACCCGACGTGGAGCGGAAGTTCACGCCTAATTCGCGCGCCACGATCTGCGACAAGGTAGTCTTACCTAGACCTGGCGGACCCGACAGCAAAAGGTGGTCCAAAGGTTCACCACGTCGACGCGCTGCGGCGACATAAACCTTTAGGTTTGCAATCGCTGTGGCTTGGCCGACGAAATCATCAAACGCGAGTGGGCGCAGCGCCCGATCTCGAACGTCGCCCGTTTGCGTTTCCGCAGATATGATACGATCTTCACTCACGCTACCGGCCTTAACTTCCAAGCTCTTTCAGAGCCACTTTGATGAGGTCATCAAGATTGGGGTCCTCAGAGAATGTGGCGTAAGCCTTTGCCACGGCCCGCAAGGCTTCGCTTTGGCCAATGCCAAGGTTTTCAAGTGCGCTGACCGCGTCATTACGTCGAAGCATATCAGACAGGCCTTCATTCCGTTCTGCATCACCCGCAGCGGCCGTCACTGGCGGCGTAAAGGCCGCTTGAAATCCGCGTCCCGTAGGCGCTGGTTTTCCAGAGAGTTCAATTGCGATACGTGTAGCTAATTTCGGGCCAACCCCAGATGCGCGCGAAAAGGCCGTTTTGTCTTCGAGCGCCGCAGCACTCATGATTTCGCCCGGTGACAGGATATCCAGAATGGCCAATGCGGCTTTTGGACCAACGCCCTGTACTGATTGCAGCCGCACAAACCAAGCGCGGGATTCTTCACTCGCGAACCCGAAGAGTGTGATCGACTGTTCACGGACGATGGTTTCAATGTGCAAACGCGCAGGCGTGCCTTCTTGTAGACGTCCCAATGTTTTTGAACCGCATTGAACAAGATACCCCACCCCGCCACAATCCAGTATTGCTTCACCTGTACCAGCCATCAGGCAAACACCGCTTAACATACCAATCATCGGATCAGTCCCGCACGCGTAATGGAATCAAAATAATACAGCATATACATTGTCTAGGCTCTCCGTCGTGAAAGGCAAATATTGGCAGCGCGTAAGCCTTTAAAATTCGCTTTAGTCGTTATTAATCATTTCTTATTAGTGCTGATTTCATGAAAACGTCTCGCAAATCACTTCACATTTCTCTTCTAAGTTCGCTTGGTTTGGCCTTTATAGTCAGCGCCTGCGTACCTGTTCAACACGGGCAATCTCAAATCAAATCTCGTTATGGCTCACAAGTGATGGGCTACACATCGCCCCCAATGTTACGATCAGGCTGCATGCAGAGCCAACCTTGTGGTTATGGCACCCAACTCTACCGCATTGATCATGTGGCCCATATCACGCCCACAGTCTGTTGCGAGGCCCCGCAGCCTCTTCCGCAGCCACACGTTGTGGCTGCACCAGAGCACGTCCCCACCCCTCCAATTTATATAGAACCACCCATTTACACCCCGCCGCCGCAAGCTTGGCCAACACCAGAAGCCCCCGTTGTGCCGTGGTTACCAACGCGTAAGTAAACACAATCACTTGCCCAAACGTGCGCGTTGGGCAGGCGTGATATAACTATTACTGTGAGTAATCGCGATGGCGAGCGCATCAGCAGCATCGCCGGCTTTCACATTCGCACCCGACAGTAATAAATTGACCATATGCGCGACTTGAGCTTTATCAGCCGCCCCTGTTCCGACCACAGATTTTTTTACGACCCGCGCCGCATATTCGCCGACGTTCAAACCATTTGTCGTTGCGGATAATATACATGCCGCTCGCGCCTGGCCCAGCTTTAATGCGCTCATGGCATTATCCTTCATGAAGGCTTCTTCGACGCCCGCCTCGGAAGGACGATATTCCAAAATAATCTGCGTTAAGGCATCAAAAATGAAATGCAGCCGCGAGGCCAAAGGTTCTTTTTTGGGGGGACGAATGACGCCGTGACCGACATGAGTAATTTTCGACCCTGTCTTATCTATCAACCCCCAACCGCACGCGACGAGAGATGGATCAATACCTATTATACGCGTTGCATTCATTACAGAACGTTACGTGAACAAAATGAGTTTGCCAAGCCTTGATTTTGAGAATAGTAAACCCTGTGAACCCGGCACCATTTTTGACGCAAAGTCACATGGATAAACTTAGGCTCCCACATCCAGACCATGCCTCTAAAAATCAGCACAATGCCGCCTAAATCGCGCCATCATTCACCCTATCTCTGCCTTCATTCATTCTGGAGGTCTTCATGTTACTCAAACGCACAGTCTGGCTCGCAGCCATAACGTTCTCACTCGCAGCCTGTACAACCACGTCCCAATATACGTCAGGGCAAGATTACCTCTCACGCTACACTGACGCATCTGCAACGCCGACTGTTGGGTTGAGCAATAAGACAGACGCTGCCGTTCGCGAAATTGCAGCCATTGAACCTGACCTCCGTTTCCCTGCTCGTATCGGGCTAGCCCGTATTGACCGCGGGTCCCTCGTCGGCATCCCTGCGGATGAAGCCCAAAGTTGGGCCGCAGCCGCTGAAACGCTCGGGACAGGTTTTGGGGACCTCATTCCCGTCTCGCCACTCGTCGCGAATATGGTTTCATCACAAAGAACCAAAGGCACGACAGTTGTGGATCACATCCGCAAAGGCGCCGCGCGTCAACATCTGGATTATGTCATAACCTATGAAGTCACGGATACGGCAAAATCTGATGGCAATGCACTCCGTCTGGCTGATTTGACGGTGCTAGGTCTGTTCGTTCTACCTAGCCGCGATTTGAAAGCCGAAGCCTCGGCCAGCGCCATTCTCCTCGATGTTCGAAATGGCTACCCCTATCTGACAGGCAGCACATTCGCGGATAAAAAAGCCATCAGCACCGTCGTCGGAAAAGGTGATCGTAAAGACAAACTCCGCTCTGCCGCGCGCCAAGTCGCTGTCTCTCAAATCGCGAATGAGTTCGCAAGCAGGTTGAAAGAATTGAAGCTTGTCGCGGACGGGATAACATTAGCCGAGAGCCGCCCTGTTCAATCCGCCGCACTAAACTGATAGGTTTTCTGTGAGACATTCACATTAGGCGGGACGCGCTCGCGCTCAGACCAATCCCAGCCTGTCTTTAGGTTTGTCCAAAACACATGGTTGGGGTTGTCACTTTGCGCTGCCAGGTCGTGTTCCGTCATTTCGAACGGAAAAATATGAACACGGATGAATGACTGGCCGCCCTCGAATGCGGCTTCAACATCCGCATAAATCTCTTCAATGCCAGCATTGGTCATCGCGTAACATCCGATGGAAACGCAGTCCCCATGCACCATCAAGAAACTGCCTGTGCGACCATGGGACCGATCATAGGCATTGGGAAACCCAAGGTTAAACGAGAGGTGATAGCTAGAGTTCGGATTAAGCGAGCTAGGTCTAATAAAGTAAAACCCTTCTGGCGACTGCCCATCGCCCTCTTTCAATTTTGGACCGAGTGCGCCTGACCACGTGCACATTGGGAATGTGCGGTCCAAATGAAACAGTCCATCTTGCCCGCGCCGCCATGTCTCCAAAACGCCCTTATCTTCAAGGTCCGTCGTTTTGATGATGCGAATGAATAGCTCTGATGTCAGCTCAGTCGTCGAATCCGGGTCCGTTACAACTTGGGCAGCAGGCTTACACGCCAAACAAGCGACTAAACCGAGTGAGAAAAGAAAACGACGCATATCCGTATTTAGACAGAAATCGTCCGCCAAAGCAAAGCCGTTCATCTAACGCTCAGTCTATGGCCAAACCTCTGCCACATTTGGCCTGTTTCGCCGCAATCTCCGCCACATTACCAAAACATTGCCTAAAAATCAGCACATCACCGTCCAAGCTCTGCCCTTTGCTGCCGTCATAAAAGGATCAACAACAACACAGAGGGTAAGAACATGAAAACACTTTTAAAAACCGCCGCCATCGCCGCCATGATCACAGGCTTCGCAAACACAGCCTATGCATTGGATATCACAAATCCAGTTGAACAAGCGGGTATGGGGATTGAAACGCTAACAGGCGAAACGCTTCATATGGATGCGGAAAAAACGTACCTCCCTGCCTCAGCGAGAATTGGCGTAGCGCGTCTGGACGGCGGACGTTTAATCCCAACACCCTACGGCGAAGAATTTGACTGGAAGATGCTAGACAAGCGCGTCGGCCTAGATATCGAAGTCATGAATGCAGGTGACTACCTGAAATACATTCCTGAAATTGCGTTCGACGGTGTCGACACAGACAACAAGATTGACGAAATCCGCCTCACCGCCGCCAATGAAGGATACTCCCACGTCATCCTCTATGGCATGGGCGCAGATGCATACTGGTCTAGTTTTGGCGGCAAAGCCTTGTCCGAGACAGGCCTAACCATTCACGACGGCTGTGACAGCTGGGATAAGGCCAAAGCTAAAGCCCTTCTTGTCGATACGCACACTGGCGAAGTTCTTGGCGCGGCCAAAGCTGACGATATCACCTATAACATCGGGTATCTCGCCGATGACATGGAACGCGTCATAAATACGCTCACTTAGGTCTTATCCACAGACCCACAAGGATACCGCCAACTATTACGGCTCAGCTCTCTACCCCCTTCAGAGCGCGCCAGTTGGCGGGGTAACAGGTACGGGTTCTCTCCCCCGTGCCTGTTTTATAGTTTTATAGCTTGAGGTTATCCCCAGAGTTAGACTTACACACAAAGGACTATATTCCTAACTCTATTTCAGCTATGACACATAGCCGCGATCCCGCATAAGGTCAGATATGGATTACCCTACAGATATCGATTCGTTCCACGGTGAGAGCCAAGGTGGAGAGCTAGACTCCACGCCGCAAAGCCAAGAGGCCGAAGCCGCGCTTCTGGGTGTTTTGCTCTATGACAACGAAGTCTATCACAAGATTTCACAAATCACGCAGGCCAAGCATTTCTACAATCCCGTACATGTTCGGATTTATGATGCGATTGCGCGCCTAATTGAAACAGGCCGCCTTGCCGATGCGATTGTCCTTAAGAACCGGTTTTCGCAAGACGAAACACTCGTCGATATTGGCGGCGTCGAATATCTAGCCTTGCTGCTTGATAATGCCCCGCCCTCGTCGACGGCCCCTGAATATGCGAAACTGATTTTCGATATGGCGATGCGCCGCGAGCTGATCCGTCTCTCAGACATGATCAAGGCCACCGCGACAGACCCAGACAGCGAAGCCAATGCGCAGGCGCAAATCATTGAAGCCGAAAGTCAGCTTTATAATCTCGCCGAATTAGGCGGCACCCAGCAGGGCTTTATTGATTTTGAAACGGCGCTCGTCGCCTCAATTGAGATGATGTCAGCCGCGTTCACGCGAGACGGCAACCTCTCTGGTCTTTCAACTGGTCTTGTTGATTTGGATCGTCAGCTTGGCGGGTTACACAAATCTGATTTGATCATCCTCGCGGGACGTCCATCGATGGGTAAGACCTCTTTGGCAACCAACATTGCCTTCCATGTAGCGAAACATTTCAAAAAAGAAAAAGACGAAAATGGCATTGATAAAACAACCGACGGCGGCGTCGTGGGTTTCTTCAGCCTCGAGATGAGCTCTGAACAGCTCGCGACACGATTGCTCGCGGAAGAAGCGCGCGTCTCCTCGCATCACATCCGCCGCGGCGACATCACCGCAGCGCAGTATGAAGAAATTCGAGAAGCCGCAGATACGATCATCCAAATTCCATTGCATATTGATGACACTGGCGGCTTATCCATCGGTGCGCTTTCTGCGCGTGCACGGCGTCTGAAACGTCAACGCGGCCTAGATTGTATCGTGGTTGATTACCTACAGCTCCTCACGGGCGGCGCAGGCATGGGGTCAAATTCCAACCGCGTGCAAGAAGTCTCGATGATTACACAGGGTCTCAAGGCGCTGGCGAAAGAACTCGACGTTCCCGTTCTCGCCCTTGCGCAGCTCTCGCGTGCGGTTGAGCAACGCGATGACAAACGCCCGCAACTCTCTGATCTACGGGAATCAGGCTCAATCGAGCAAGATGCCGATGTGGTGATGTTTGTATTCCGCGAGGAATATTACCTCTCGCGGACAGAGCCGTCCGAAGACGACGTCGCAGCCCACGAAGAATGGATGGGCAAGATGGAAAAGCTACACGGTAAAGCCGAGGTTATCATCGGCAAGCAACGTCATGGCCCTATCGGCACAGTCGCCTTGTCCTTTACGCCGCATCTCACAAAGTTCGGCAATTGGGTCGAAGAAGATTACGGCAATGGCAGCGGCGGTGGCGGCAACGCGTTTTAGGACGCGCCTAATCTATCCGCTCTCTTTCATTAGCTCGCAGGAGCAGACGGCACATTATTTAGAAGCCAGCCTGTGATAGAATAGCGCGAATGGCCCGCAAAGCTTGAAACTTGCGTCACCAAATGACGCTTTGGTACTTTAAACAATGTCAGGGAATTGAAAGTCGGGGTAAACCCTGACAGTACTGTGTCTTCATCGTCCAACATCAAAAGTTGCCCGCCCCAATTTGCAGGCCAGTCTTTAGTGAAGCTCATGACATAGGCCACTTTACGGTTTGATAAACTGCCCGCGTCATGATCATAATGTGTGTTTAAAAAATGCCCCTGAGAATATTTCGTCGCTTGGCAGTCCAAACGATCACACTCTGGCTCACCCGTAATGTCTTTTACGAATTCAAGCACCTCATGGGTGTTCAAGAACTCAGTCATAGCATGCAGCGGCCACTCTGGATCCTGCCCTTTCAAATAGGCCTGGATCATAGGGTAGCAGGTATAGAGGTAAGAAAACCCATCCCTAGCCTGAGTAGAGACTTGCTTGAAAACCTCTGCGCGTTCCGCAGCAGCTTTAGCATTCCAGACATTTGGATGGTAATATTGGTGCGTATGATCGGGCGTAGAATGAACTAAGTGCCACGGCGTTTTATTTTCCAGAACAGCATGGATTTGTTCAGCCAGCTCGTCTGAAAACAATCGATTTATGCGAACAAAGCCGTCGCGTTCAAAATTAGACTTATACTGATCGACGTCATGATCATTTCGTAACTCAAGAAACAGGTTTGGCATAAATGTGATCTATCGTTTCAGACGCTAAGATAAAGACTTACTTTTT
The DNA here is from genome assembly GCA_938009235.1 of uncultured Caulobacterales bacterium. GTDB lineage: Bacteria > Pseudomonadota > Alphaproteobacteria > Caulobacterales > Maricaulaceae > Litorimonas. Next base: position 140,808 of record CALLIK010000009.1, on the reverse strand, counting down.
CTTAGGGACCGCTTTTTTACGAAGTGATTTCTTTGGCGCGGGTGTCTTGAGCACTTCGATTTCTGCCAATGCAGCATCTAGGCGCGCTTTCAGTACGTTGAATTCTTCACGCGAAACCAAATCCATCTCTTGGACGAATTTTTCAGCTTGAGAGCGACCCATTGCTTTGACTTCATCACCAACGCCTTTGATCGCGCCGACAGCATTTGTCATCAAATTGGAGAGATCATCGAGGGGTTTATTTTTACCAGTCATGTCAGGGCCTTGTTCAATAGGCCTTAGGGTAGGCCTGTTTCGCTTTGATTGCTATTTTAACTGATGTAGGGATGGTAACACAGATTTTCCACCATTCGAGTTCAACGCCCCATGATTCTTTCAATCATTACTGCCATAGATTTCCCAAGCTGGCTCCGCGACGATATCTTCACGATTGGGAAATTTTCGTTAAAATGGTATGGCGTTGGTTATGTCGTCGGCCTGTTCGGGGCATATCTTTATGCTTTGAAGCTTACGAAACGCCGCGACATTTGGATTTCAGGTGGAGCCACTCGGGTTCCAGTCACCATACCTAACGAGCCGATGTTGTCGGACCTCATGTTCTATTGCCTTATCGGAATTATCGCAGGCGGGCGTTTGGGATTTATAATTCTCTACTCACCGGGCACATTCCTGTCCGCACCACTAGACGTGTTTAAAGTCTGGGAAGGTGGCATGAGTTTTCATGGTGGTTTCCTCGGTGTCGTCTGCGCAGGCCTCTATGCAAGCTGGCGTCACAAGATCGAAAAATTTCGGATAGGCGATATGGCCGCAGTCGGTGCGCCGATTGGTTTAGGTCTGGTCCGTTTAGCCAATTTCGTAAATCAAGAATTATGGGGCCGTCCAACCGATTTGCCATGGGCTATGCGGTTTCCGAAAGACCCTGATTTCCTCGCACGCCATCCGAGCCAACTGTATGAAGCCTTTTTGGAAGGCCTCGTCCTGTTCCTCATTCTTCGTTTTCTAACGGTACGTTACAAAGCTTTGACGAAACCGGGAGTCATCTTTGGGTCACTGACCTTCTTCTATGGTCTTTTCCGTTTCTGCATCGAGTTTGCACGAGAGCCTGATAATATTGCTCAGTTCGGCCTACTAACCCGCGGCATGGCCTACAGCCTGCCAATGGTTGTCATCGGCGCGATTATCGTGGTTTGGGCGTATCGCCGCGCACCAGTCTCACCAAAGCGCCTCGCTGAACCTGTCAAAGGCGACAGCGAGTAATCATGCCTGAACAAGACCTGTCACTTAAAGACAAGATAAAGCACCGCATTCGCGAAGCGGGACCAATGAGCGTGGCCGAATATATGACGGTCTGCCTGTTGGACCCCGTCCAAGGCTATTACCCGACGCGTGATCCGCTAGGCGCAGAGGGTGATTTCATCACGGCCCCTGAAATTTCGCAGATGTTTGGCGAAGTCATAGGTCTCTGGTGCGTACAAAGTTGGATCGACCTCGGGCGGCCAGACACGCTTCACTTGATCGAGCTCGGTCCCGGACGCGGTATCATGATGAGCGATATGCTTCGTGCAGCCTCACTCGACGCAGGTTTCAAAGCCGCCATCCAAGTCTGGCTCATCGAAGCCTCTGCCGCGCTAGAAGCCGTCCAAGGTCGTACACTCGCCGCTGCTGGCGTCCCTGTTCAGTGGGCCGCACGCCTCGAAGATGTTCCCGCAGGCCCTAGCCTGATTGTGGGCAATGAATTTCTCGACTGCCTCCCGATCCAACAGTTGATCTGTAATGATCCATTCGCGGGTAAAGACGGGTGGGTAGAGCGCCGCGTTGGATTGAATGATGACGACAGCCTCTGTTTCGTCCGCATCGACGTCCCTGCCCCTGCGGGCCTGACTCAACGCCTGCCCGACGGTGCAAGTGACGCCCGCAAAGACAACTTGCTAGAAACTTGCCCAGCAGTCGCGCAGATTGTTGACGGCTTGGTAGAGCGTTTCGCAGAGCATCCTGGACGCGCACTCTTTATAGATTACGGCCCCGAAGACACAGAATTTGGCGACACCTTGCAAGCCTTGAAACGCCACGAAAAAGTCGGCGTGTTTTCTGACCCTGGGAATACAGACCTAACCGCGCGCGTTGATTTCGCCGCGTTGTCAGAAGTCGCACTGGCTGCAGGCCTCACGGCCAGCGCGGCGGTTCCGCAGCGCGAGCTTCTCTCCAAACTTGGCGTAGAGATGCGCGCCGTCGCCCTCACCCGCGTAAAGCCAGAGGCGAAAGCTGTCATTGCGCGGCAATTACACCGTCTTACGGCCGAAGATGAAATGGGCGAGTTATTCAAAGCTATGTGCCTTTCCTCTGCTGATCTACCACCGCCGCTAGGACTCCGATGACCCCACATCATATTTCAGACACGCTTTCTGCTAAGCATGGGTTTTTCGGGCGGCAAGGCGGCGTGTCAAAAGGTGTCTATGATAGCTTAAACGCAGGCGAGCGTTCGGACGACACCCTCGACCACGTCGCAGAAAACCGCGCCCGTATTGCGCAGGCGATGGGCGTCGCGCCGACGCATCTTGTGAGCCTTCATCAAATTCACTCTGATATTGTAGAGATCATCACCGAACCGCCAACTGAGCCGCTTCAAGCAGACGGCCTCGTCACAACCGTCAAAGGCCTCGCCATCTCCGCCCTCAGTGCAGATTGCGGTCCTGTTTTATTATCAGACCCAAAAGCGGGCGTGATTGGCGCCTGCCACGCAGGGTGGCGCGGCGCACTTGGCGGCATTGTTGAGAGCACTGTCGCCGCTATGTGCGAAGTCGGCGCGACGCCCGCAGACATCACCGCTATACTTGGCCCCTGCATCGGTCCCAAGAATTACGAAGTCGGAGAAGAATTTCGTGCGGAGTTTTTAGAGATGAATGAGGATTACGAACAATTTTTCCATACGCCAAGCGGCGCGAAAGCCCATTTCGACTTACCCGCATTCATTCTGTCGCGCTTGGACGTCATGGGCGTGTCTGCCACTTGGACGAAACACTGCACTTATACCGAAGCAGACACCTATTTCAGCTATCGGCGAAACACGCATGAGAACATAACGGGATATGGTCGCAACTTATCCGCAGTCGTTATGCTCTAAGTCAGTGGACTCTGATAAGTTGGAACGGTAACGGAACGATAATTCAAGCCTCCACAGGAACTCGGCCATGAAACTCATCAGCGGCACCGCCAATAACCCTTTGGCGAAAGGTATTGCAGATGTGCTCGACATCCCTCTCACGAGTGTCGACATCGAACGATTCCGCGACCAAGAAATTTTCGCACGCATCAATGAAAATGTACGCGGCGAAGATATCTTCCTAATCCAGCCTACATCTGCGCCAGCCAATGATCACTTGATGGAACTTCTCATTCTGATTGACGCGCTACGCCGCGCATCAGCCAAGCGTATCACAGCTGTTATCCCTTATTTTGGATATGCACGTCAGGACCGCAAAACGGGCGGCCGTACACCTATTTCGGCTAAACTCGTCGCAAACCTGATTTGCAAGGCAGGCGCAGACCGCGTTCTAACTGTCGATTTACATGCTGGACAAATCCAAGGGTTCTTTGACATCCCGACGGATAACCTATTCGGGCAGCCTGTCTTTATTGCGGACATCAAAGAGCAATTCTCTAAAAGCGATCGTAAGAGCTTGCTCTTCGTCTCCCCTGATACGGGCGGCGTTGTTCGGACACGCGCCATCGCAAAAGAATTTAACGCTGATATTGCCATTGTTGATAAACGCCGTCCAAAAGCTGGCGAAAGCGAAGTCATGAACATCATCGGCGACGTCGCAGGCCGAAACTGCATCCTTTATGATGACATCATCGATTCGGGTGGAACATTGTGTAACGCTGCCAAAGCTCTCAAAGATCATGGCGCAAGTTCTGTCTCCGCCTATATCACACATGGCGTTCTATCTGATCCTGCTGTCGAACGGATCACCAATTCCGAACTAACAGAGTTGGTCATTACAAACACAATCGCACAGCCTCAAAAGGTCAAAGATTGCGATAAAATCAGGGAATGTTCGACTGCAACTTTGCTTGGCGAAGCGATCCGACGGATTGCAAATGATGAAAGTGTGTCAAAACTCTTCGTTTAAACGAAGAATACATGGACACGAACGCGCAAATACCCTTGCGCACCTCGCGCCTATTAGCTAAAGGGCGCGGCAATAATAGATTCAGCTCTAGCTCCGCCGCTTCAACACACTTGAGGCGGTTCGTTTTTTGAGCCCAGACATAAACTTAAGGCCAGTACAATGAGTGTTGTTCTCGACGTAGTAGTCCGCGAAGAAAGCGGAACCGGAAATGCCCGCGAAGCCCGCCGTAATGGTGTGGTTCCAGGCATAGTATATGGTGGTGATAAAGCCCCTGTATCAGTAAGCATGAAATTCAACGATGTGTTGAAAGCTATCAACTCTGGTCAGTTCCTGTCCAACATGGTTGAGCTAAACTACGATGGCAAACCACAAAAAGCGCTAACAAAAGACGTTCAGTTCCATCCTGTTACTGATCGCCCTATGCACGTAGACTTCTATCGCGTGACAGACAAAACAATCATCGACGTAAACGTTTCTGCCGTATTCGTCGGCGAAGACGTCTCACCTGGCATGAAAGCCGGCGGTGCATTGAACGTTGTGCGTTACAGCATCGAAATCAAATGCCCAGCGGGTTCAATTCCAGACAGCCTTGAAGTCGACATTTCAGGCATGGACATCGGCGATTCGATCCATCTCTCAGAAGTCATGCTTCCAAAAGGCGTTAAGCCAGGTATTGCTGGTCGTGACGTTACAATCGCTACGATTGTTCCATCTCGTACATCCAAAACCGCTGAGGAAGAAGAAGAAGAGGCCGCAGCAGCTGAAGGCGCAGAAGCTCCTGCAGCTGAAGGCGCAGAAGGCTAGTTGCTTTCGGTCCTACGCCGGCTACTCTCTCGCCGTACGGAGGATAACATCATGGAAATCTGGTGCGGCCTCGGGAATCCCGGGGCCAAATATCATGGCAATCGCCATAACATCGGTTTCCTTGTCCTCGACGCCATCGCCGAGGACAACAACTTCCCTGCGTGGAAGTCACAATTCAAAGGCCTAACAACGACAGGCCTAATTGGGGGACGTAAGGTCCTCCTTCTCAAACCCTCAACATTCATGAATGAGAGCGGACAAGCTGTTCAAGCCGCCCTGTCTTTCTATAAGCTTGGCTTATCGGATCTCACCGTCCTCCATGACGAACTCGATCTCGCCCCTGGTAAGTTTCGCGTTAAATTGGGCGGCGGTCTAGCTGGACATAATGGCCTGCGTTCAATCAATAAGCTCTGCGGCGGACCGGACTTCCACCGCATCCGCCTCGGCATTGGCCACCCTGGACACAAAGACCGCGTTGCGGGCTATGTGCTTTCCGATTTCGCTAAAGACGAACAGGGTATCCGCGATGACATGATCAATGGCTTTAGCCGTCATGCTGATTTGCTAGCCGAAGGCAGACGCGACCTCTTTCAAACCCGCGTTTCGGAATATATCGCAAGATAAGCGCCTCTCTATGGGTTGCCTCACGTAAATGGGCTTGCCCCGTCCTGCACACACGTTAGGACAGAGTCATGTTATCACTTTTTGAAATCGCCGCTCTTCTTCTCGTATTGTCCGCGCTGTTGTCGTGGCTCAATCGAGCCTATTTGAAATTACCGCACACCATCGGCTTGCTCGTGATGGCGTTGTTCGCCAGTTTCATCTTAATGGCGCTAGAGGCCTTTGTCCCAACGCTCGGCCTGACCGACGCTGTGCAATCAGCCTTAGGTCAAATTGATTTCAATGAGACCTTGATGAAGGGCATGTTGGGCTTCCTCCTCTTTGCAGGCGCCCTACATGTTGATCTGGGCAAATTACGAGATGCCAAATGGGCTATCGGGTCCATGGCGACATTCGGCGTCGTACTCTCGACATTCATTGTCGGCACAGGGTTTTGGGGGCTAACTAAGCTCTTCGGTCTCGATGTTCCCTTTATCTGGGCGCTCGTCTTTGGCTCATTGATTAGCCCAACGGACCCAATCGCAGTTCTATCCATCCTTAAAACCGTCAAAATGCCAAAGTCACTTGAAACGAAAATAGCAGGTGAAAGCCTGTTTAACGACGGTGTCGGCGTGGTTGTCTTCACGCTCATCCTCGCGATTGCTATGGGCAGCGGTGCAGGCGGACACGCTCTGTTTGGAGAGTTCCAATTGGCAGGCCCGATTATGGCGGCTGCACCTGCAGGCGGATCTATCGGCATCTTGGATGTGATCGAGCTATTTGTAGTCGATGCTGTCGGCGGCGCTGTCCTTGGCGGTATAGCGGGTTGGATTACCTATAAAATGATGGCTCGAATTGACGAACATGCCATTGAAATTCTTATCAGCCTTGCCTGTGTTGCAGGCACATACGCCCTCGCACAACGCATTGAAATTCTAGGGCATCACTTGTCTGGTCCTATCGCAGTTGTCGTCGCAGGTCTGATGATCGGTAACAAAGGCGCAAGCGTCGCGATGAGCGAGCACACGCAGCAATATCTCTTTGGCTTCTGGGAAATGATCGACGAAATTTTGAACTCGGTTCTGTTCTTGCTGATCGGCCTTGAAATCCTCGTACTAGGACTTGTTCCAGAATACGCCCTCATCGGTGCTGTCGCGATCCCGTTGGTTCTTTTGGCACGCCTCTGCGCCGTCTATGTGCCAATGAAAATCATCGGCACGTTCAAAAGTTTCACGAAAGGCGCAGTTCCCGTTCTAACATGGGGCGGCGTACGCGGCGGCATTTCCGTTGCCTTGGCGCTGTCACTGCCAGAGAACGAATATAAACCTCTGATCCTGACCGCGACTTATGCCGTCGTTGTATTCTCAATCATCGTTCAAGGCCTGACTATCAAGAAAGTCGTTGAACGCTGCGTCGACTAATAATGCATGTGTCATTACAGAAAATGGCCATTGCGCAGACACATTTAACGTTATAGAGTAACGACAATGAAATCGGGCGTTATGATAAAGACCGTTTGGGTCCTAATCGTCTCCTTGTTCCTTTTGGTTCAAGGCGTATCGCAAGCCCATGCCACGGCAAATGGTGGCCTAGATCATACGCATGACGGTATAGCGTGTGACGTGGCCTTGATCGCCGCAGAGCAAGTTACGCTGACGCCGCCACTACGGATAAAGGCTCCCGTCGAGTTAACCGTTGAGCCGATCTGGCAGCCTCACGCCATAAGAACTTTGCCTCGCATTTATGACGGCCGCGCCCCGCCGCCGCGAGCGCCCCCTACACTTTAAACACCTCTTCTACGTCGTCCGTTGCTCTCCCTATAAAGGGGGCAGTGACTGGCCCCTTTGTGTTTTCAGTATGTAAGTCTTTCTATGTCCCGTTTCTCTATTGGCCTTATGGCCTCCGTGTTCCTCGCTCCCTCCATCGCTGTCGCTCAAGACAGTCCAGACGAAGATGTCATCATCGTCACCGCCTCCCCGTTCAACCGATCCGTTGACGAAGCCATCACAGGGCAATCTGTTTTGTCTGGTGATGACCTTCAAAATCGTCTGGCAGGGACGATAGGCGAAACCCTCAAGCTTGAGCCTGGTGTCTCTTCGACTAGCTTCGGCGCAGGCGCGTCCCGTCCTATTATACGCGGACAAGGCGGAGACCGCGTTCGCATCCTCACCAATGGCATTGGCTCAATTGATGCCTCCTCTGCCTCCCCAGATCACGCCGTTGCCGTCGAGCCCGCGCAGGCTGAACGGATTGAAGTTCTACGTGGCGCGGCGCTTCTCCGTTATGGGAGTTCTGGCGCAGGCGGTGTCGTCAACACTATCGACGGACGTATCCCCGATCAATTCCCGGAGGACGGGACCGAAGCCTCAATTCGCATAGGCGCAAGCTCTGTCGATTCCGGATCAGAAGCCGCAGCCGCCATTGATCAACGCATTGGCAATTTTGTCCTACATCTGGACGCTACACGCCGAGACGCAGAGGATTACCGCATCCCAGTTGAAGGCGAGAGCCGCATCTTGCTCGCCGAAGAAGGCGAAGACGTACCCGATGATTTCAATGACAACCGCCGCCTAGACAATAGTTTTGCCCAAACGCAGAGCATCACAGGCGGCCTCTCCTACATTGGCGACGCAGGCTTTATCGGCTTTGCAGCGCATAACTTCAGCTCGACCTACGGCGTTCCAGGTGGACATGGTCATGAAGACGAAGAAGGTCATGATGATGATGATCACGAAGAACATGGGGATGAGGACGAAGCCGAAGAAGAAGGCGGCGTCACGATTGAGTTGGACCAACGCCGCATAGATTTCAACGCAGGCTGGGAGTTTGATGGATTCATCGAACGCGTTCAGGGCTTTGGTGGATATGCAGAGTACGAGCACAAAGAAATAGAAGGCAATGGCGAAGTCGGAACCGTCTTCGAGAATGAAGGCTATGAAGTGCGCGTCGAAGCCATCCAAGCCGAAAAAGCGACACCATTAGGCAATTGGCGCGCTGCCCACGGCATCCAATACCGCGAACGCGATTTCTCTGCCGTTGGCGAAGAAGCTTTTGTCCCCCCAACTCTAACGCAACAATTTGGAGCCTACACGTTCCATGAGGTAGAAATCGGCAACGGCCATATTGAAGCCGCAGCGCGATTTGAACGCACAGAGCAAGAGGACAGCCTCAACGGTGTTGATCGCCGTTTCGACCTGTTGAGCGTTAGCGGAGGCGGCGATGTGCATATAACCGACGCCATTCGCATTGGCGGTACAGCGTTCAGAACGGAGCGGGCACCGACAACCGAAGAGCTGTTCTCTAACGGTCCCCATCTGGCAACAACGCAATTTGAACGCGGCGACTCAAGCCTTGGCAAAGAAGTAGCCCTCGGCATTGAAGGCGCATTTAGGCATCGTGAAAACGGCCACAACGTCACGCTCAATGTCTTTTACACGGACTATAAGGACTATATTTTCGACACCGAAACAGGACTGGAAGAGGACGGCCTCCCCGTGTTTCAGTTTACAGCGGAAGACGCAGAATTTTACGGCTTTGAAGCCGTCGGCAGCACTGAGGTAACGACACTCGGAGCCTTTGACGTCTCAGCAGATACACTCGTTGAATATGTCAGAGCCAAAACCGCGTCTGGTAATTTGCCGCGTATTCCCCCTCTTTCCGTTTTGTCAGGACTTGAAGCTAAAAGCGACCGACTGACATTTAGATCAGAATGGGAATATGTAGCGGCCGCAGATGATCTCTCTGCATTTGAGTTACCGACCGAGTCCCACAATCTCATCAACGCATTTGTCACATGGAAAGCACCTATCGACTCTCAAGACGTTGCCCTGCGTCTCTCGGTTCTGAACATATTTGACGTTGAAGCCCGTCAACATACGAGCTTCCTGAAAGACTTGGTCCCGTTGCCTGGGCGCAACATTCGTTTTTCGATTAGCGCCAAGCTTTGATCCTACCTAGACTTAAGCCCTCTGCGGCTTAAGTCTGAGGCATGACAGATATAAATAGCTATCGTTCAGCCGATCACGCACGCAAACATACGGCGCTCACGCCCGGTCCAGAACGCGACACGCAAGAGATACAGTCCGATTTCCGCACGCTCATGCGGGATGGATATGTGATTATCGAAAACCTTATAAGCGCAGAAATTTGCGCAAAAATTCGATCCGAATCCGAACGCTTACTGTCGCACCACGGGCGCAATCCGTTCGAAGGCCTGAAGACCCAACGCGTTTACAATGTTCTCGGTAAAACGCGGTGCGTGGATGCCTTGGCCGAACACCCGAGAGTGTTGGGCATGCTTGACCGTGTTTTACACGCGAATTTCTTATTGAGCCAAAGCCAGATCATCAACATTCAACCCAGTGAAAACCCGCAAGCCTTACATTATGATGATGGGTTTTACCGCATGCCTCGGCCTCGCCCGCCGCTAGGTGCTGCAACGATTTGGGCGATTGACGACTTCACAGAAGAAAACGGCGCAACGGTGATTATACCCGCGAGCCATGAATGGGGGGATGACCGCGCCCCGCAGCGAACCGAAACCATTCCAGCGATAATGCCCGCAGGCTCAGTCGTCGTATTTCTTGGGACGACGTGGCATGGCGGCGGGCAAAATTTGTCGTCTGCGCCGCGTTTGGCAGTGACCCATCAATATTGTGAACCTTACCTCCGTCAGCAGGAGAATTACTGTCTCGAGCTAACAAAGGAGATAGTGAGATCGCTCTCACCGCAATTACGTAGCCTAATCGGATATTCCGTACATCCGCCCTTTATGGGGATGGTTGATGGTAAGCACCCCTTAAGGACGCTAGAAACCTAGTCGACTTTGGAAATATTCAACGTGTTGGTTGAGCCTGGGACACCGAAAGGCACACCCGCAGAAATCATGACTGTGTCGCCTTTTTTCAGACCCAAAGAGTCTTTTGCGACGCGGCCAACACGGCCCATCATATCGTCAAAGTCAGCAGGATCTTCCGTAACAATCGGTAGAACCCCCCAACTTAGCGCAAGACGGGACGCCGTACGCTTATTCGGTGTGAGCCCAACAATCTTGCACGGCGGCCGCTCACGGCTAATACGCTGCACTGTTGATCCAGTAAGTGTGTAACCAAGAACAGCTTTTACGCCCAATTTAGTCGCCATACCTCGAACAGCACCTGAAATCGCATCTTCTGCTGTGGCTTCATAGGGAAGCTTGGCAGATTCGAAATACTCCCAATAAACAGGGTCTTTCTCTGCCGCACCAATAATACGGTCCATGATCGCAACCGCCGTTGCGGGGTGACGGCCAACGGCTGTCTCTGCAGATAACATCACAGCATCAGCGCCTTGATAAATAGCGGTCGCAACATCCGAAGCTTCCGCGCGTGTTGGCGTAGGTGCATCAATCATTGATTCAAGCATATGTGTTGCGACGATAACGGGCTTACCTAATGCGCGGCATTTCCGAATGATCAGGCGCTGGACGACGGGCACCTGCTCCAAAGGCAATTCAACACCCAAATCTCCGCGCGCAACCATAGCCGCATCAGCTGCCGCCAAAATATCATCGAGGTCTTCAACGGCGGATGGCTTTTCAATTTTGACAATGATGCCAGCCTTGTCGCCAATAATTGCGCGAGCATCGTGTACATCTTGTGCGTTTTGCACGAATGAAAGCGCGATATAATCAATGTCTTGTGTAAGAGCGAAGGCCATATCGACACGATCTTTATCCGTCATAGCGGACATAGGCAGAACCGTATTTACAACGTTAATACCTTTTCGTTCCGAAAGAAGGCCCGGTACATCAATGCGGGCTTGCGCTGATTTTCCGTCATTCGAGACAACAGTGACTTGCATCTTGCCGTCATCAAATTTCAGTATAGTGCCTTCAACCATCGCGTCCATCAGCTCAGTATGAGGCATGATGATGAGTCCGTCGCGGCCTGGTTCTGTCCCCTGGCGAATTTCCACAGTCTGGCCGTATCGTAATTCAATTGTGCCGTCTTCAAAGGTTCCGCAGCGCAGTTTTGGCCCTTGCATATCTGCGACGATACAGATCGGGTTGCCTGTTTCTTTTTCGATAGCACGGATAGCTGTGACGCTAGCGCCGTGATCTTCGTGTGAGCCATGACTGAAATTCAAACGAAACGCATCAACGCCTACATCGTGCAAAAGACGAAGTGTGTCTGGTGCCCGACTAGCGGGCCCAATAGTTGCGAGGATTTTGGCGTGACGATTACGCATGGGGAGACTCCTTAAATTCTGAGTCGCCTTAACGTCTTATCTATTCGGAATCACATCTTTTTTGTTCGAAAACGAACAATTCTAGCAAACTTCTAACAAACAGACGTAGGCAACGTTAGAGTTTGTCCAATGTTGATGCCATAATTTGCATCAAGACCATTGAGGGATTTGATAACTTGGACGCCTACACAAGTGCGGCGCGATAGGCTGTAAACTGTGTCGCCCGGCTGAACGATATAAGACATACCAGAAGTGGACTGTGGATACACACGCACTGTATCGGCAATTTGCGGTCCTGATGTCGCTACATCTGCTACAACCAAATTCCGAGAATAATCATAAGCAACTGGCGTGCCTGCTGCGGCCATAGGCGCGGACGCTACCATTTGAGCCGCTGGGAGCGCAGGCGCTAGATTAGCCTGCTGGGAAGCTTGCATCGCCATGTAACCGGGCGTGCCAGTGACTTCGCGTGTGCCATAGCTTGAATCTGTCGGCGCAAGTGAATGATGGATAAGTGGAAACTGAGTGGTAGCCTGTTGAGTGGCGTATTGTTGTGTAGACGTCTGCTGAACGCTGTGCTGCGTGTCATACGCTGGCTGAGGCGCAGTGGCAGTGTAAGCACCTGTTGAAGCTGAAGTTGTGTAAGTCGCCGCTGTCGTCTCTGCAGGCTGCGCTGTTGCATATTGATTCACTTGCGGCGTATCGCCGTTGTAACGGCTCGAATACTCATAATTAGGATTCTCTTGCGTGGTTAGGCATCCGCTCAAAAGAGCTGCCGAAAGAGATGTAAGTAAAAGTAAGCGCATAACAGGCCCTATCTAAAGACTGACCTATACACTCGCCCTTCGTGGCTAATTTTCCGTTAACAAAAGGCCTTCACAGCATCGCAAACCGTTCAAAACCCACGAAATCATCCTTAACTGCGCCGCGTTAGGATGGGGGTTGAAAATAGAGACAAGAAACAGCACATATAGCTCAAATTCCCCCTACACAAATCAGACCGTGGAGAGAACACAATGAATATTAAAACACGCCCCGTTGAATATATGGACGGAAAAACAAAATGCATTGGCTACTTAGCTTGGGACGATAACCGCGCAGACCCTCTGCCTTGCGTACTCGTCAATCACGCTTGGCGCGGATTAGATGAATTTGCGATGGACAAAGCCGTTCAAATGGCCGCTTTGGGCTATGTTGGATTTGCCCTCGACAATTATGGCGATGGCGCACGTCCAGAAACAAATGAAGAGTGTGCTGCGTTGATGAATCCTTTGAAAGAAGATCGCGTCGCCCTCCTCAAACGATTGAAGGCTGGATATAAAGCCGCAACATCTTTGGATGAAGTTGACGAGAAAAATATGGCTGCCATGGGCTTTTGCTTTGGTGGACTATGTACACTCGACATGGCGCGCGCAGGTTTAGACCTCCACGCTGCGATCTCCTATCACGGCCTACTCGATGCGCCTGAAGGCTTGCCGAAGAAAAAATGCAAAGCCAGCGTTCTTGTCTGTCACGGTTGGGATGACCCAATGGCGACGCCTGATGTGGTCAAAGCCTTCGGCGAAGAAATGGCCGAAAAGAAATGCGATTGGCAGCTCCATGCTTACGGCAATGTCGTGCATAGCTTCACCAACCCAGACGCCAATGATAAAAAGAGCGGGACAGTCTATAATGAAAAAGCGGCGCAACGGGCCACCAATGCGACGCTTGATCTACTCAGCGAAAAATTCGCCTTACATGGGACTGATGCCGTTTAATGAATATTATCCGTGATACAGACGGGTTGCGCGCATTTTGCGACGCGGCCCGCACCCAAGACTTCGTCTGTATCGATACGGAGTTCATGCGAGAAAGCACATTTTTCTCGATCCTCTGCCTCGTCCAAATGGCGACACCAGAAGATGAAGCGATTATCGACCCCCTAGCAGAGGGCATTGACTTAGAGCCGCTCAAAGAGCTGCTGATGGACCAAAGCATTACGAAGGTGCTCCATGCCGCGCGGCAAGATATGGAAATCTTTTACCGTATCTGCGACGCGGTCCCGGGCCCAATTTTCGACACACAAATCGCGGGTATGGCCCTCGGCCTCGGCGATAGTGCGGGATATGGCGCATTGGTTAAAGACCGCCTCAATATCAACTTGGATAAAGGCGCGCGTTTCACGGATTGGTCACGCCGCCCACTCTCAGAAAAACAACTCACTTACGCCATCGCCGATGTGACGCATTTGCGTGACCTCTACCCTGATGTTCTGATTGAGCTAGAAGAAAAAGAGCGCCTGTCGTGGGTGATGGAAGAAATGGGCCAACATATGAAGGAAGACCTTTATACGTTTGAGCCTGAAGAAGCATGGCAACGCCTGAAATTACGCGGCAATAAGAAACACTATCTTGCTGCCCTCAAAGCCGCTGCCGCATGGCGCGAACGACAAGCGATCAAGAAAGACATCCCGCGCCGCCGCGTGTTGAAAGACGATGCGATATATGATCTCGCGCAACAACGGCCCCGCACAATAGAAGCCCTTGCAAAGTTGCGCGGTATCCCGCGTGGGTTTGAAAGATCATCTTCTGCGCAATCCCTCGTGGAAGGCCTCTGCGCAGCCATCGATAATTCAGAAGAATATGCCCCACCAGCGCCCAAGACTAAACATATGCCGCCATCACTGGGACCGCGTATCGAAATGCTGAAAACACTGCTGCGCCTGCGCACAGAAGTCAGAGGCATTGCGACGCGCCTTGTTGCCAATGCACGCGACATAGAGCAACTCGCCGCCTTTGGTGAAGCCGCAGATATTGCCGCCCTTAAAGGCTGGCGACGAGAGGTATTTGGCCAAGACGCGATTGATATGTTGCGCGGACACATCGCCCTACGTCTGGAGGGCGAAAATGTTGTCGCCGAACGACTGGACTAATTTACCTGAACGGCGCGCGTTCACTTATACGCCGCCCAGTGATCCTCTGAAGATAATCTATACTGATGATGACTTGCTCATCATCGACAAGCCGTCTGGACTGCTGTCTGTGCCCGGACGTGATAATCCTGACAGTGCGCAGACCCGCCTGCTTGATCTGCATCCAGAAAGCTTGCTTGTGCATCGGTTGGATATGGCAACATCTGGCCTCATGGCCTTTGCGCGGAACAAACCTGCCCAACGCCATTTAGGGCTACAGTTTGAGCGCCGCCACACCACCAAAACTTATATCGCGCGTGTCGCAGGACAAGTGGCAGGAAAAAGCGGGCGCATAAATATGCCTCTCATCGCGGATTGGCCGAACCGTCCACGCCAGATGGTAAGTTGGGAGCTCGGCAAACCCAGCGTCACAGATTGGGAAGTGCTTGAGCATGAAGACTTCGCCACACGCCTCGCCCTACATCCTATTACAGGCCGCAGTCATCAGCTACGGGTGCATAGCTGGGCGATGGGGCACCCGATCCTAGGGGACCGCATTTACGCCGTAGACGAGGTTTTCAATGCCGCGCCGCGCTTGCACCTTCACGCATGGAAACTTGGATTACGCCACCCCAAAGACGGCACCCATGTGCACTTTGAGGCGGAGTGTATGTTTTAGAGGTAATCCTCAGCTTTCGATGTCGAAAGACTGCTGAGAAACCCTTGGGCTTGATCCATCAATCCCTGCCTCACGCCCTCGTCCATCTTATCCAAATTGCGATACGGCATTGCGAGACGATTATTCCCACGCAATGTGTCAGCGTTGCGATCAAGGAAATCCCAATAAAGCGCGTTAAATGGGCAAGCATCGTCGCCAATCCGTTCCTTCACATTGTATCGGCACGAGCCGCAATAATCGCTCATGCGGTTAATATAGGCCCCTGAGGACGCATAGGGCTTGGAGCCGAGCATGCCGCCATCGCCAAATTGACTCATCCCCAGCGTATTAGGCAATTCGACCCATTCAAACGCATCAAGATAGACGGCCAAATACCACTCGTGCACAGCAAATGGATCTGCGCCAATCAAGAGCGCAAAGTTTCCCGTAATCATCAAGCGTTGGATATGATGCGCATAGGCATGATCCAGCGTCTGGCCAATGCTCTGTGACAAGCAGTTCATATCCGTCTCGCCCGTCCAATAAAAATCAGGCAGTGGACGCTTTGCGTTCAAATGATTACGGTCAACATATTCGGGCATATCTAGCCAATAAATCCCGCGTACATATTCGCGCCAACCAATGATCTGTCGGATATAGCCCTCAGTCGCATTCAACGGCGCGTCGCCCGCCAGATAGCGTGTCTCCACCGCCCTGCAAACTTCGAGCGGGCCGAGCAGGCCGACATTCATATAGGGCGAGAGCAAGGAGTGAAACAGGAAGGACTCGCCGCCCACCATCGCATCTTGATAATCCCCAAATCGCGGCAGGCCGTGATCTAGGAAATAGTCCAAAGCCTCCAAAGCGCCTTCGCGCGTCACCGCCCAAAAGAAGCTGTCTGCGCGGCCCATCCGAGAGGTGAAACGCGCCTCAACCATATCTATGACATCTTGCGTGATTGCATCAGGTGGGAATTTAAGAGGCTCTGGAAAATCTAGCCCTGACTTCGGAGGCTTGCGATTGTCTTTGTCATAATTCCACTGCCCGCCTTCGGGCTTATCACCGTCCATCAAGAGGCCCGTTTTGCGGCGCATATCGCGGTAGAAATATTCCATTCGGTATTGTTTGCGGCCAGACGCCCACGCCTCGAACTCGCCTTTGGTGGCGATAAAACGATCATCAAAAGTAATGGACACAGGCAAGCCCAACTCACTCTCCCAGCCTTTGACAACTTCCAACACACGATAAACTGACGGCTCGCACACACGTACAAGGTCGGAGGTATGGCGCGCAGCGGCGCGGCGGACTTCGCCTGTAAAACTGCCCGTATTCTCTGGGTTGGTCAGCTCTACATAGTCAACGGTCCATCCTTCGGCGCGCAGCTCTTGTGCAAAATGGCGCATCGCCGAAAAAAGAAATATCAATTTGGTTTTGTGATGCGGGACGGTTTGCGCTTCTTCCGAAACTTCCATCATCAGAACGACGGACTCAGTTTGATCTGACGTCGCCAAGCTAGACAGTCCGTGACTGAGTTGGTCCGCAAAAATAGGAATAAGTGTTTTCGTCATGGTGTTGATACGTACAGCTCAAGTCTTGGGTCTAAATTTATGCGGTCAAATTTATGTGGACCTTTTCCACTCTAGCCGCGCGGCCCATGCGTATAGAGTATATGGCTCATAAAAAACCTAATCTCCCAACCAAGATCTGCCCCATCTGTGAAAAGCCATTTGCTTGGCGTAAAAAATGGGAACGCGTTTGGGATGATGTGAAATATTGCAGCGAACGATGTCGCCGCAATAGCAAAGGAAAACCGACATGAACTTCGAGAGCTTTGGCGAAAACTTGCGTGTCATAGTCGTCGGTAGTTCTGGCGGTATAGGCGCGGCCTTGGTTGAGCATCTTGTCGACAGCCCGCAAGTCGCCCGTATCCACGCCCTCTCGCGCGGCGGACGTAGTCACCCCTCGCCCAAGGTTGCTAATCTGACATTTGACTTTACCGACGAGGACAGCCTCATCGCAGCAACCCAAGCTCTGCAAGAGGTCAAACCTTTCGATATGATCTTCGTCGCAACGGGCTTGCTGCAAGGCGACGGCATTGCGCCTGAGAAAAATATGCGGGCTATGTCGCATGAAGGTTTCGCCAAAAGTTTCGCGATCAACACAACAGGTCCTGCCCTGACCGCTAAATACTTCACGCCGCTGCTTCGCCGCGATGCAAAGGCCGTCTTCGCGTCACTCTCCGCGCGGGTTGGGAGTATTTCAGATAACCGATTGGGCGGCTGGTACGCCTACCGCGCTTCAAAGGCGGCGTTGAACATGGTCCTAAAAACACTCTCGATTGAAATTGGACGCCGCCACAAAGATCAAATCATTGTTGGCTTGCATCCGGGCACAGTCGACACCGAGCTATCGCGGCCTTTCCAAGGCAATGTGCCAGAGGGCAAGCTCTTTACCGCGGCCTATTCAGCCGAAAGATTACTGAGTGTTGTAGACGGGTTAAGCCCGCCAGACAGCGGCAACTTATTCGATTGGGCCGGTGAGCGCGTCGAGTTCTGAGCGTTGACGCAGATATTTTGCAACAAAAGCTTTGGTTAAATCAGCCTTGGTGGACCCCGCCGCAATGTCCAATTCATGAACCAATTCCCGCAACACATCGACGGAGCGTTCAGTCTGCCTCAGAACATAGGCCACCACGTCTTGCCCAACAGTGCGGCCAACCTGTTCAAATAACTCACGCAAGATCGGCTCAAGGGACGCCTCATCATGCTCGCCAATCGTGATTGTCGGCATAGCGTTCAGACGCGAGTTCAAGTCAGGCATTGATACGCCCCAATGCGTCGGTGCAATATCGCTGGCTAACAGCAGTCCAGAGATGTCCCCCGCCAACACACGGTTGATAATATCGAAAAGCGCGACCTCGCTCATATCCTGCGCGTCATCAATAAACTCACCAGAATAGCGCGCCTGCCATGCCTGTCCCAAATGGGTCTTCCCTGATCCGCTTGGCCCGAGCAGCAATAAAGCGGGGCTTGTCCAATGCTCACGCGCCCGCAGCATAGACACAGCGGCGCTATTGCCCGGAGACACATGAAAGTTCGAAAAACTCGGGTGAGCCTTTGGCCGCAAATTGAGCGGTATTTGGGACATCAGATGCGCATTAAGAGCGTGTGAAAACAAGTCCCAGCGTCGGGTCTTGTTCGACGAGCACGCCCTTGAATCGAAGCTCAGTGGCAAGGCGGTTAATATCGCCGCCATAAGATATGGTCATCAAGGCCCCATCTTTGGACAGTGCATCCAGACGCGCGCCTTTGATCTGCGCAGACGTATTGATCGCTTCTTGTAGGGCGATCCAATCCATGTGGGACGCATAAAGCACTGAAACAGGTGTTGTAATCATCTCGCCTGCGACAACAGCGGAAGCTTGTTTCCAGTCGGCCTCTAGTCGTGAAATCATCTTGTCTGCAAAATCATCGGCGCTGTAGGCATCCGAGATGTAATAGCTCTGACGATTTCCGCTGCTCAAGGACACATCCGTCACATTGGCTGCGTAGCTCCCGACTTGTTTATCAATGATCAAAACTTGGTTTAGACCATATTTCGCGGCAATGGTTTTGAGTTCATCATCTGTTGGGTTAGCAGATAGAAATTCAGACTCTTCCTGCGAAGCGGATTGCAAGGGCGTCAAGGCGTAGGACAAACGCGGGTCAGACAGTGCGATCTGCAATTCGCTGCTACTGCCGCGTAAACCACTTTGGCGCACCAATACGAGACGCTCACGCGCTTGAGAACTAATCAGATTCAATCCATTGTCCTTTAAGAACTGCTGAACTTGCGATGGGTTAAACGCAACAGTGATTTCGCCGAGGTAGCGATTAGCAGAGCGCTTCTCTTTTCCTGGCTCTAGGGCGCGAATCATACGGGCTACGATTTCGGGGGTAAGCTCTGGCAGCGGGTTAGCGGCTCTTTCGCCTTCTAACGTCAAACGTTCAAATAATGTTCTTGCGGCAATCAACTGCCCCTCTTGCATAGCGATTGTCTGCGCTTCGATCGCAGTTGCGGCCGTCGCATCTACATTTATGCCGCCCACGGTGAAGGGGTCGCCAGCAAAGGCGCGGGGCACCGCCGTCAGCATGATAAGGGTAAAAACTAGGCAAATAAAACGCGTCATAGGAGAGTGGATAGCCTAGAGTGCGCCAAACGCAAAGCCCGCACACAGTTTTCAAGCAGCGCTGGCTTGCACGTTAGCTCGTAAAGTGGTCAAACGCGCCCGAATTATGTATAGACTTATGTCTACGCACAGCCTGACTCACACCACGGCTTACTAACAGGACGAATGACATGTCTGACGAAAAAGGTCTCTCTTACGCCGATGCGGGCGTTTCAATTGATGCGGGTGACGCCCTTGTTGATCGAATAAAGCCTATGGTGAAGTCAACGCGCCGCCCTGGTGCGGACGGAACGATTGGTGGATTTGGCGGGGCTTTCGATCTGAAAGCGGCTGGCTACACCGACCCTATCCTAATCTCTGGAACAGACGGTGTCGGCACAAAGCTCCGCATTGCCATCGATACTGGCCGCCTCGACACTGTTGGCATCGACCTTGTCGCCATGTGCGCCAATGACGTTCTGGCAAATGGTGCGGAACCGCTCTTCTTCCTCGACTATTATGCAACGGGTAAACTCACGTCAGACAATGCCGCCGCAGTTGTCTCAGGTATTGCTGAAGGCTGCCGCCAAGCAGGCTGCGCCCTCGTTGGCGGTGAAACGGCTGAAATGCCGGGCATGTATGAAGGCGATGATTTTGATCTCGCTGGCTTTGTTGTTGGCGCGGTTGAACGCGACGCAATGCTGCCGCGTCATATTGATATGGATGCAGGCGATATGTTGATTGGCTTGGAAAGCTCTGGCCCGCATTCTAATGGCTATTCTTTGATTCGAAAAATCGTCGCCCGCTCTGGTCTGGATTGGGACGCACTAGCGCCCTTCGCAGATATGCCATTGGCCGAAGCCCTGCTGACGCCAACACGTCTTTATATCAAATCCCTCATTC
Organism: uncultured Caulobacterales bacterium; assembly: GCA_938009235.1. Lineage (GTDB taxonomy): Bacteria > Pseudomonadota > Alphaproteobacteria > Caulobacterales > Maricaulaceae > Litorimonas. The sequence continues at coordinate 120,448 of CALLIK010000009.1, read as the reverse complement.
CGCTGATCCGCACAGGCTTGGTATCAGGCTTGGCCCACATCACGGGCGGTGGTTTGACAGATAATACACCGCGCATGTTACCAGACGGCCTTGTGCCTGAATTTGACTTCGACGCGTGGGACCGCCCTGCTGTCTTTAAATGGCTGCAAGAGACTGGCGGCGTCGCAGAAGACGAAATGCGCCGCGCCTTTAATTGCGGCATCGGCATGGTGCTTTGCGTGAAACCTGATGCGATGCCAGATGTATTGGCCCAACTTGAAGCCGCTGGCGAAAATGCACATGTGATCGGACAGCTCAAACGTGTCGCAACTTGTGCCTAAGCCTTCTGACACGGCAGCCTCGCGCGTGCGGACAGCCGTTCTGATTTCGGGAACAGGCTCAAACATGGTCGCCTTGTTGGAGGCGGCACAAGCGGCAGACTATCCCGCCGACATACAGCTCGTCATATCTAACCGTCCTAATGCAAAAGGTTTGGCGAAAGCCGAGGCGCTTGGCGTCACGGCGATTTGCGTCAATCACAGGTCGTTCGAGACACGGGCTGGTTTCGAAGACGTTTTAGACGCGACTTTACGCGAGCATGACATAGACTTCGTCGTCTGCGCAGGCTTTATGCGGGTCCTGACATCTGAATTTGTTGGAAAATGGAGCCAGAAGCTCATAAACATCCATCCGTCTCTTCTGCCGAAGTACAAAGGCCTCCACACGCATCAACGCGCCCTTGAGGCCAAAGATACGGAACATGGCTGTACGGTGCATTGGGTTAGCGAAGGTGTTGATGAAGGTGAAGTGATTGCTCAGTCGTCGCTACATATCCACGCAGAGGATACAGCAGATAGCCTCGCAAAGCGCGTTCAAGTCCTAGAACATGGACTTTATCCAGATGCCTTACGGATCGCCGTAACCGGGCGTTAACTCTTCACTCAAGTTAAGAGCTTAGTAACTTTCTTTAATAACCCCCTTCTAAAATATTTCTACTACTGCCCATCCTAAGTTACCCCGTGGGGGGGTGATTATAAGTGACCCTGTGGGGGGGAAGCTATGAGTACTGGGGTGCTTTGGGCATGAAATATTATAAACGCGGACTTTCACTTCTAGCGCGGTATCGCAATGATAGTGGTGGTAATATTGCGATTAGCTTCGCCGTGGGCGCGATCGCGATGATGGGCTGCATGGGCGCCGCCATGGACTTCTCAACACTCAGTAATGCTAAATCACGTAGTCAATCGATTGCCGATCAAACAGTACTTGCAGCTGCAATTTTCGTCAAAACAAATGGACGCGAACCTAATCCGCCCGTTCCTGTTGCAGAAGGTGAAACTCCGAATGAAGAGGAAGGTTACCTCGACAGTAGTTACAGAGTCTATACGGCCGAAGACCTAGGCTATGAGTTCAAAGGCTGGGTTGACGGTGGCGCGTCCAATGTGAATGTAGAAGTCATATATGACGGAACGGCAAAAGAAGCCCGTGTCAAAGTTACAGGCAACACTATGCCAACTTTCTTGCAGGTTTTTGGTCATCACAATTTAGAATTCGAAGCTGAGGCAACAGCAAAATACGAAGAATATGATTTTTACGATCCAGCCTCTATCATTATGGTTCTCGACAATTCTGGGTCAATGGCATTTGACGATAAAAAATTAGTTCTAGCTGAAAACTCTAACGATTGGGAAGATCAAGACGACGTTCTTCCTCGTATTGAAGCCTTACAAAATCACGCCAGTAATTTCATGACTACGCTTAAAAGCTTAGTAGGAGACCAATCGTCCAACGACGACAAAGTCCTTAGAACAGGCATGTTAGCTTATAATACAGATACTATTAATGGGCGAACAGTGTCCATGAACTGGGGCACAGATAATGTGAAAACCAGCATTGGCAGAATGGCTGCAGACGGCGGAACAAATTCAGCCCCTCCAATCGACACGGCCAGAGAGTGGTTTGAAAATGAGGATACAGAGCATACAAATATCCACGGGAAAGACCCGCTCAAATTCATGGTTTTCATGACTGATGGAATTAATACTAGCGGTGGCAGCACATGGGTAGATGAAGACGAGACAGGTCAATGGCGCGGTTTAGTCTGCCAAAGATACAACAGGAGAGGAACGTGTCGGTATTATGACTACGATACAGTCGAGCAAGAAACTGAACCTACTTATGGATATGGTTGGGAGGAAGGAAGTTGGCAACCCACTGGAAACATTCAATCTGTATCAGACTGTACAGCCATGAAAAATGATGGCGTCAAAATTTACAGTATCGGATTTGCATTGGCTGAAGGCTATTACGACACAAATAGGTATTTTGGGTACGAAACCAATACGTATATTGATACAGACGTCCGAGATCAGGCCTATGCCTTCCTAGCGGAATGTGCATCAGATGCAGATACGTTCCTAACCGCGGAAAATGCAGAACAGTTAGAGGATGCATTCACACGGATTGGCAACGACATTCAAACGGAAATCATACGCTTATCCAACTAAACCGAACCGAACATCAGACAAAGAAAAAGGCCGGGTCACCCCGGCCTTTTTTGTTTGTATATGTCTAGTAAGACCTAGCCAACGATTTCGTCTTCAGAGAAGAAGAATGCGATTTCTTCGATCGCTGTTTCTGGTGCATCGGAACCGTGAACTGTGTTCGCATCGATAGACTCAGCAAATTCAGCCCGAATTGTGCCTGCGTCTGCGTCGCTTGGGTTCGTTGCGCCCATAACTGTGCGGTAAGCTGCGATGGCGTTTTCACCTTCGAGAACCTGAACAACGACTGGGCCAGACATCATGAATTTAACAAGATCGCCGTAGAATGGACGCTCTTTATGGACTGCGTAAAAACCGCCAGCTTGTGCTTCAGTTAGCTGTAGACGCTTCTGAGCGATGATGCGTAGACCGACTTCTTCGATCTTGGCGTTAACTTTACCTGTGATGTTACGCTTCGTTGCGTCAGGCTTAATGATAGAGAAAGTACGTTGAATGGCCATTGGAAACTCCATTTGGGCTGCAATTTGGGTTGGCGGGCACTTAAAGCGGGCTTGCATCGGTGTAAAGCCGTGTTAGCTGCAACAGGTGTTACATATAAATGATCTGACATATCGTATCGAAGGCCGCCCGCTGTTCGAACAAGCGACCTTAGCTATCAATCAAGGCCATAAAGTCGGGCTTGTTGGACGAAATGGCACAGGCAAATCTACGCTTTTCCGCCTGATCAAAGACGAGATCAGTCCCGATGACGGCGAGATAAACTTACGCAAGAACATGAAACTGGGCGTCGTCGACCAAGAAGTTCCGAGCGGTCCACAAAGCTTAATCCAAACCGTTTTGGATGCTGACACCGAACGCAAAGCCCTCTTTGAAGAAGCAGAAACGGCAACAGACCCGATGCGGATTGCCGAAATTCATACGCGGCTGTCCGATATAGACGCCTATTCAGCCGAAGCACGAGGCGCGTCAATTCTCTCTGGCCTTGGCTTTACGGCAGCGGACCAGCTCAAACCTTGCTCAGATTTCTCTGGTGGATGGCGCATGCGAGTCGCCCTCGCCGCGATGTTATTCGCACAGCCCGATCTGCTGCTGCTCGATGAGCCAACTAACTATTTAGATGTTGAAGGCGCAGTCTGGTTAGAAGTCCATATCCGCAAATATTCAGGTACCGTCTTTGTGATCTCTCATGACCGCGATTTTTTGAATACGGCCGTCACGCACATCGCCCATTTACGGGGTCGAAAGCTCTACGGGTACACGGGCAATTACGACACATTTGAGCGGCAGTTGGCAGAACGCAATCGCATGGATATGGCCTTGAATGCGAAGCAAGAGGATGAACGCCGTCACCTCGAAGCCTTCGTTAATCGCTTTAAAGCCACAGCCTCCAAAGCAAAACAAGCCCAAAGCCGCGTTAAAAAACTCGCGAAGATGAAACCCGTCGCGACGATTATTTCGGACCCCATTGCGCCTATTTCTTTACCCGGGCCAGAGCGCGCGCTCTCGCCGCCTATTGTTCGGTTTGATCATGTGGCTTTGGGGTATAAGGATTTGGTGGTTCTGCGGAATGTAAACCAACGTATTGACCCCGATGACCGTATCGGAATTTTGGGTAAAAACGGACAAGGTAAGTCGACCTTCGCCAAAGCCATTATGGGCGAGTTGGCTCCGCTGTTGCTTGATCCTGCCAAACCGGGGTTCATCAAAAAGAACAAGAAACTTCGAATTGGCTATTTCGCGCAACACCAAATCGACGCGCTTAACCCGCGCGCCAGCGCCTATGACCATGTGGTTGAGCTGATGCCTGACGCGACCGAAGCGCAACGCCGCGCACGGCTAGCTAGCTTTGGTCTCGGCATAGAAAATGCGGAAACACCTGCGGGAGATTTATCGGGCGGGGAAAAAGCACGCCTATTGTTCTCGCTCATCGGCTTTCACAAGCCGCACCTCTTAGTTTTAGATGAACCCGCTAACCATTTAGACATTGATAGTCGCGCAGAATTAATTCGTAGTCTTAATGATTACGAGGGCGCGGTCATCATTATCTCGCATGACAGAAACCTGCTCGAAGCCGTCGTCGATAGGTTGTGGTTGATCGATTCAGGGAAAGTTTCTGACTTTGAGGGCTCATTAGATGATTACAGAAAACTGCAATTGGAGAAAATAAAAACTGTTAAAAAACAGAAGCCTGAAGACGATAACTCGCGTAAGAGAAACAGACAAGACCGCGCAAGATCCATTCAAGGCCTAGCGCCTTTAAAGCGTAAAACAGAGACGTTAGAGAAAAAAATTCAAGCTGCTCAAGCCGCTTTAGTTGTCATAGACAAAGGTCTCGCAACGGAAAATTTGTTTACCATAAACCCCGATGAAGCTGTGAAACTAGGGCAAAGTCGTGCGAAGACTGAGACGTTGATTGAAACCCTTGAAGCGAGTTGGTTCGCGGCACTTGAAGCATATGAGCAAGCTCGCAAACAAGAGGGGTTAGATTAACAGGGATGATTTAAGTGCTGCTGGCATCATGGCCGGGCCGCGGCTTGTGGGATGAATACGCCATGTTGAAAACCAGACTTGTCCGCGAACAGGACGCCAAATTAAACTTCGAGGTGATGGCCTGGCTGATCCAAAATTATGGGTCACCGCAACCGCCCACCGTTCCCTCACCGTTACACAAAAAACCAGGGTTGGAAAACTCATCTTGGAAAACACCCGACACACGATCCATTGGTGAGTGGGCGGAAGATAACTGCCGCATAATAAAAATTGATTGCCACATGACCAATTGGCCAACAGACCTTATTCCCGCAAGGGATAGTGTCGACACGGCAAATTTGGCCGCCAAATTCAGATTAGAAGCCCTCGCCGCAGGCGGCAATCCGTACCTCAACGTAGGGCCATCGAAGCTATGTTATGATCCGCATGATTGCGTCGAGCCAGGATACTTTGCGGCCCGTATAATTTTGCAGCTTGCAGATCTTCGCATCAGAGAATTTCAAAGCGACTATGCACTCACCCCCCTCGCCCAGCGCATGGTAACATTAATATCCGTTGCCTATTGCCGCCAAGGTTTCACACTCGCCAACTTGCCTGAAGAGATGTCTAAGTTTCTAACCGCGAAAGGTAGCCCGACCCAAATCCCAAACCATATCGTTCTGAACACGATGTGTTTCGCAACGTGTCTTGGTCTCAGAATTAGACGTCAGTCAGCGGAACAAATTATCGCAACCTATGGCTCACGCATGCCTCAAGCTTTTCGCCGCAAAGTAAAACAGGCGTGCCGACAGATGGATAATTATGCGGAGAATTTAGTCGTGTTGCAAATGTTAGCAGACCCAAAGCCCGTGCAAATCGAGCAGTCCGTTAAACAGGCTTATGATCGGGCTCTACGGGCTTAGAGCTTAAAGGTCGGTCGCAAAAACTGAAGACGCATTTAGCGGCAATCCACCTGCTGCACATATCCCTCTTCATCAAGTTCAATTGTCAAACGATCTTGAATTTCAGGGCCCAAATTTGTGCGATCTCTCATATTAGAGATTGTGGACGCGTAAAGGGATTGACCGGCCAAGAACTCACGCACTTCAACATAAGGCAGCTGTTCATAAAACGTATCATCTGGTGAATATCCAAATGTCTCCGACTCAGCGGGTTTGATAATCCGTTTGCGTCCGGGCAGTCCAGAGATAAAAATCGAACCCTCGTGTTGTCCCACAAGACCAGCATAAAGGCGCGCCTCGCATGCATCGATATTGTGTATGCGCTGCGTGGGTTGTGGGTTTAGCCACTCAGGACGGACATATTGGCCCTGTCCGTAGTTGGGTTGGTATCCAGGATACGAGCTAACAGGGCCGCCGAATGAACAGCCAGAAACAAGTGTACCAGAAAGCAATATAGCAAAAAATCGAATCATACTGTCAATTTAGAGTCCCAGTCATTTACGTCCCGTTAACTATAGTTTACCGGAACCAAGAAATATGGAAAACATCTTTGACTCCTGATCTGAACCCAACTTTAAAAACCGCAGCAACACGTCTAGGCTCTGCCCGCGGATATTTGGCTTGGCTTGCCGTGGCGGGCATAATGCTCATCGCGACCGCTCATTTAGGCCGAACAGCCCTCAGAGCCGAAGAAACAACAGCGGTTATATTTGCGGGTGCCGCATTCGCCCTCATGATCGCATTTCGTTTAGGGAGAGCGTCCGAACCTAACGACCTCAAGCCTCGCCGACTTCCGTGGAGCACCATCCCTATACTTCTGCTCGCCATCTGGGCCGCGAATGCGCGGCTGTTCGGAAAATTCGACGTCAGCGCCGTCCTCTTTCATGTGCAGCACAGCCTAGACTATGATGGGCTGGGTCATGACATCATTGATTTCTCAGTCTTTGTCCTCGTTGGTCTCATCCTCATTCTCTGCATCGGGTTTCTGGCGCGACGAGATCGACGTATGCGGTGGATAGAGCGGATCATGGCTGTGGGGCTCCTCATCGCGAACCCTCTGACGAGTTTCGCTTATGACCGCCTCATCAATCCTAACAGTCATGCTCTTGACCTTTCGGCACTTTACACATCAGCAAACATTCAAACGACAAGCGCCCCGCCAAAGAACCTCATTCTCATCTATCTAGAGAGCATGGAGGCGACCTATATGGACCCCATGTTTGGCGAAGCCGCTGACGCGCTGACGGTCCTGTCGAAGCAAGGCCTCCGCATAGAGGGCATTTCCCAAATCCAAGACACAGGTTGGACGACTGCAGGGCTCGTCGCCAGTCAGTGCGGCATTCCGCTTCTCAGCTACGGCTTGGTCATGGAAAACCGGATGAAGAACATTGAAACCTTCCTGTCAAATGCGGAATGTCTGGCCACGCAACTGTCAGAGCGTGGGTATCAGACACGGTTTTACGGTGGGGCTAAATTATCCTTTGCAGGCAAAGGCCGCTTCTTGACGACCCACGGCTATGAAACGCCCGTAGGGTTGGAGAGCATCCCCGAAGCCGAGCGAGGCCCCGTTGGAAAATGGGGTATGTATGACGATAGAGTGTTTGAACTAGCCTTGCGCGAATTGGAGACAATTGCCGCTTCGGAAGCCCCTTTTTTACTCTCCATCCTAACGCTTGGCGCTCATGCCCCCGCTGGCTACCCAGCGCCAAGTTGTTACGAGTCGATCAAAGGCGCGAAAGAGATGGACACGACCCTTCTTTCGGTTGCGTGTACCGCTGGCCTGACGAACCAATTCATCGCAACAGCCAAACAACGCGGATTGCTGGAGAATACAACAATTGTCCTCTTGAGCGATCATCTATCCCACTTAACGACACAAACGTCCAAATTGGACAACTTGACCCGTGAAATATTCACGGTTGTCATTAGTTCAGACATCGCCCCAGCGACTACACAAAAGACGGGGTCTATGATCGACCTTTACCCGACCTTACTAGAGCTGTTGAACCTTGCGCCAACCGAGGGAAAAGCAGGTCTAGGCGTGTCTCTTCTGAGCGATAAGCCGACCTTGTTGGAGCAATATGGCAGCGAATCGTTGGGCCTTGCCATTCGCTCTGACACAGCCCTTCGTAAATCTCTCTGGGGTCTCGAGCTCGATCAATAGGTGACGCCCACGCGAAAACCGACTATGCGGCCCGTGATATGGTTACTTCGTCCTCAAATTCGGGCCCAAACTCTGGCCCAAAACCTACGCCGAATCCGTGGCGTGCAACTGCGCTAACACTGTTCCCTGACGCCTTTCCGGGCGTTTTAGGCACCTCCATCATTGGTGGATCAGAAAAAAGCGGAGTTTGGCAGCTAGATACAGTAGACATTCGCGAATTTTCGACTAATAGGCACCGCAGCGTTGATAGCCCGCCTTCGGGCGGCGGCCCCGGAATGGTTTTAAAACCTGATGTGGCAGCAAGGGCCATCGACAGTGTGTCTGACGACAGACCGCTCATTTATATGACCCCTCGGGGCAAACCTCTAACGCAAGAGCGCGTCAGAGAGTTAGCCACGGGACCGGGTCTTATTGTGTTTTGCGGACGGTTCGAAGGCCTCGACCAAAGGGTGATCGAAGCTCGCAAGATGGAAGAGATTTCCATCGGCGATTTCGTTCTCGCAGGCGGAGAGGTTGCGGCACAAGTGATGATCGAAGCGTGCGTACGTCTTCTACCCGGAGTTCTGGGTGATGCGGACAGCGCCTCGGACGAGAGTTTTGAAGACGGTTTGTTGGAGTATCCACTCTATACAAAACCTAGAGAGTGGGAAAACCGGAGTATTCCGGACGTGTTGGTAAGCGGCGATCACAAAAAGATCGCAGCGTGGCGACACACCCAAAGCGAAGAGACAACGAAGGCACGGCGGCCAGATATGTGGGCCAAACTGCAAACAGGAGACGGATCATGAACGTCATTGAAAAAATTGAAAAAGCCGAACAAGAGCGTCTGCTCTCTGGCGATAAAACCATCCCTGATTTCTCAGCGGGTGACACACTGATTATCCAAGTCCGGATTACAGAAGGCACGCGGACACGTCTGCAGGCTTTCGAAGGCGTTTGTATCGCCCGCTCTGGTGCTGGCATCAAAGAGAGCTTCACAGTCCGTAAGATCAGCTATGGTGAAGGCGTTGAACGCGTATTCCCACTCTACTCTCCACTTGTAGAAGAAATCGAAGTCAAACGCCGCGGTAAAGTCCGTCGCGCCAAGCTTTACTATCTTCGTGATCGTCGCGGTAAGTCTGCACGTATCGTTGAGCGTACAACAGGCCGCGGCATGTCCGGTGGACGCGCTAAGAAAAAGTAAGTGTTATCCGCAATTCGTCCTCGAGATGAATTGCAACACGGCCGTTAAGTCTAAGACTTAGCTTAAGAAAATAAAAAAACCGCTGTCCAATGGACGGCGGTTTTTTGTGTTTAGGTTTTGATTTATAGGTTTCTGGGCCGACGCATTGCCCGCCAAAACACGGCGGGCAATTTTGGAACCCAAACAGACTTATAATTTATCCGTTTCGCAGGTGAAACTCGCGAGCGCACTATCAATGAGGCTAACGTCTTCGTTTTGAACTTGATCCATGTCCAACATTGGCGCGCCGATGCGTTCTTTACGCGGATCAGCCTCCATCATCATAACAGTGTAGCCCTCACCTAGAATTTTAACATGTGTGGCGGCCTCGCCCTCACATTGAACAAGGCGCTTCTCGAAATACGCGCCTGCACTGGAGTCATGGCGAGAAATCACAAGCTTCTTGTTACTTCCGAGGCGTTTGATATTGGCCGCATAGACTTTAACGTCTTTGACGCCCTTTACCTTGACGCGTTTCTTTGTTGCGTCATCTACGCCATTGTAAAATCGGGTATTACCAAGACCACGGGTGGCGTGTGAGCCAACCTTATAACTGGCCCATGTCACGGGCGTTGAGCTTACGAAATTACGATTCACCCAACGCTCTGGTTTGTCCGCGGCACTGATTAGCAGCCAATCATCGACGGTTTGTCGGACCTGAATTTTTTGCCCAAACTTGAGCATACCAATGACATCGCCTGCATACGGGTTGTCCCGCACGCGAAGTTGGTCTTCTTCGACCCAATAGGGAATTGGCTCGACAATGCGAACAACCTTCCGCGTGGATGTGGTGGGTGCCAGCTCTTCGGCTTGCACTTGAGGCACGGCGTCTTGCGCCAGTACATAATGGGACCCACTCGCCCAAAATAGAATTGAAAGTGTAAGCGGTTTCGCAATCGACGTCAGCATAGTTGCCTCCAACAGAGTTTGTGCGCTCACCAATTATTATCTATAGGTGTAAATATCCCGTAAGCACACCTTAACGGGTATTAACCATGATGAGGCTGACAATTATCCCTTGAGCCTGAAAGCCCAAGACTTTAGAATTTCACAATGAAAACCCTTATCGTTATAGTCGTGATCGCAACCTATATTTTGGCTATAAATTTAGTCGCCTTTAGTGCCTTCTATATGGATAAGACATTCGCGCAGAAAAATGAGCGTCGAATATCAGAAGCCAATCTATTGCTGATAGCGGGTCTGGGCGGCACAGTTGGCGCGATTACGGCGCAACATAAATTTCGCCATAAAACACGGAAACAACCGTTCAAATCGCAACTCTATTCCATCGCAGTTTTGCAAGTCATCGCCCTCATCGCTCTCGCGTTTTTCCCAGACTTGCGCGAACCACTGTTAGCGTTTCTAGCAACTCTGTTAAACTAGCTCATTCTTCTAAGGCCACACGCATGCCCCTCTCTGACTTTCTAAATACATTGAAATCCACACCTGACGCGATCAGCTTTCAGGACACGGTGACGGCGATAGAGGCCGCTTATGACTTCACCGAAACGGCCTTTAAAAATGGCGATGTCGACAATGCAGCGGGCCAGAACTCAGGCTCATGTAAAATATTTGCCTTCGCGCAACTCAATGGGTTATCGCAAACACAAACCCTGAACTGCTTCGGGGATTACTACCGCAAGGACGTGCTAGAAAACCCAACAGGAACAGACCACGGAAATATCCGCAATTTCATGGCGTCTGGTTGGGGCGGAATTACATTTAAAAGCACGCCGCTGTCTTTGAAGGGGTAGCAACGGCAGCACCCCAATAGGCCACCCGTTGAACTCGCACCAAAGTAAGCCCCTGAGCTAATGAGGGCTAATCTTCGAACCGAACATTGCTAGCTGACCAAGACTCATTAGCTTGTGATTTGAGATAAAGGCTTTTCAAGCCACGTCTTAATCAATTTGTGATGTTTCTTTTCCCAAGACATAAAATAGCGCCGCGCCAATAATGTAGAGCACCGCTGGAATTAAGGCGAAAGCGGCCTTTACGCCAATGATCGCCGAGTCTGATTGCGCGAGGCCCGCCACAGCCTTGGTGGAGTCGAATCCAAATCCAGATAGAATGAGGCCAATCAACAAAGTTCCGCCCAATGCAAATCCAATTTTATCGGCCGCAATCCATAGGGATGAAAAAAGGCCCGCTTTGCCGTCCTCGGAGAGGTCAGTCACCATCGAGAAGCCGAGCATAACCCAGCCTGAATTACCTATACCGATTAAGACGGACAGGATCAGCGCGCCGGGCATTCCAAAGCGTTCTGCGGTCAAGGCCCAAGCTGAAAGGGCGCAGGCGTGGAAAACTGTCCCGATGATTTAGACTTTTTTCTTCCCAATACGTTTAGCGAGTTTCACCCACATTGGTTGCGCGATGATGATGCCAAATGTAGTGGCAAATATGATGCCGCCTATGGCCGTTAAAGGGTCGCTGAGTTTCATGACATAGGTCAGAAAATATAACATCGCAGCATAAGTCATACCTGTGCCGCAAAGCTGTATTGTATTGACTAAAAGCAAAATCGAAAACCGTGGGGACTTTATGGCTTGCAACATTTGAGGGACTGAGAGGTGAGTTTGAAGGCTGTCAGCATCTTGTTTGTCTTGGGCTTTGATCGCTTTTTTTGATCCAAAGAATGCAATTATCAATGAGACAAAACATAAGCCCGCAAGAAAAATGGACATGGTGGAATAGGCTGACGCCCCTCCGCCCAATTGGGCGACAAAAGCGGGGGCAAGGCCTCCCGCAACCAAAATGCCAAGCGCTGTAAAGACCAAACGCCATGCCATGAGTAGCGTACGTTGATGAGAATTACTTGAGAGCGCTGAGGCTATGGCCAAATAAGGGACAGAGAAGCTCGCGAAAACGAACATGTACAGCGTAACGACGGCCACAATATACCAAACCTGCTGCGAGGGCTCCATTGCGGGGACATTGAACAATAAGATCATTGCGATAGGCGCGGTGACCGCCCCAAATAACAGCCACCAATAAAGTGGAATTTTTTGCCGCATACGGTCTATGAAAATTCCGACGGTCAAATCACTTATGGCGCCGGCGAGTAATTTGGGAGCAAAAATTGCTGTGCCCGCAATCGCGGGAGAAATGCCAAGCACATTCGTCATGAAAAACAACAAGAGAAGTGACGGTATATCTCTGAATATTTGACCCGCAATTTGTCCTGTGCCGTAGGAAACCTGCGTACCAACTTTAACTTTGCTTTGATGGGCTTCGATTGTATTCGTCGACATATATTGTCCCTCGCCAATAGACTAAGCTTCAGACATTAACACTGGGGGCAATCTAATGAGCCGTCCTCGAATGATAGCATTTTATCGCCTGTCGAGAATATAGAATGCCTAGATTAAGTTACACTGTGATGTCGTTATTTCCCAAAAGTAAGACGTTCAAATAATATTCACTTTCAAGAATTTGTACAATTTCAACAAGCGTTCTCAAAACGCCCCCACACGAATGATCCTCGTTTTCAGTCTAAAACTCTCACCTAGTTTCAAGGCATTACAAGAAAACAACAGAGAATGATCCCCGCACTCAAAACCTGTGTCATTCTAAGGACGTTCTTTCGGACACGGGACAGGTAGAGCTCATCTGCTAGTGCCGAGAGACAGTGGGGTTGAGCGGCTGCGTGTGAGAGCGTGGTGTGTGCCGGGCCTTTTGAAGTGAGAGCCGACAGGTGCATTTTTTGTTTCCAAAAATTGCACGAACTAGGTCTAATGGCCAAACTGTAGGGACAGATGGGCCGCTTCGTCAAAAACCGCTGCCGCGTGGCCTAGCAATTGGCGTAAGCCAAATGCGGGGGTGGAATGAGCTTATGGCTCAATCCACTTTGGTATCTGCGTAAACAAAACATATAAAACTCTGGCAGCCATCGCGGGTGCCACCACGCGGACTGTCCTAATTTTAGAGACATCGCATTCAGGTAGTCGCCCCAAAGACGGGACGCGGCTGTGAGCGTAGTCTCTTGGCCGCATCTCAGAGCCTTCCCCCTCTTTCACCTCCTGCGCATTAACCGTACACAACGCTATGCAGGCGCATGAAAACCCCATAGGGAGCGCGCAGGCCTGTGAATTTTGAGTTGGCCAACGAGATCGACGTGATCGATCAGCCAGGCAATCCGTTGCCAGATTGGGTTTTCCAATCGCCTCGAAAGACGACAGCCATGTCCAATATTGAAAACGTGCATCCAGCACTCGCCATTGCTTTGGAAAAAAAGGGGTACGAAAAACTCACCCCTGTTCAAGACTCCGTATTGGCGCCTGAACTCCAAGACCAAGACCTTCTCGTCTCCGCGCAAACAGGCTCTGGTAAAACTGTGGCTTTCGGTTTGACGATGGCCTCAACATTACTCGGCGATTCCAGCGCATTTTTGCGGGCTGACGCGCCTTTGGCTTTGTGTATCGCGCCAACCCGCGAACTCGCCATGCAGGTTAAACGCGAGCTAGATTGGCTCTTTAAAGATGCAGGCGCGAAAACAGCCAGCTGCGTTGGCGGTATGGATATGCGCACAGAACGCGGCGCATTGTCTCGCGGCGCGCATATCGTTGTCGGCACACCTGGCCGCCTCTGTGATCACATCAAACGCGGTTCACTCGATATGAGCGAGCTGAAATGTATCGCGCTCGACGAAGCCGATGAAATGCTCAAAATGGGTTTCCGCGAAGAGTTAGAAAACATCCTCGGCGCAGCCCCAGAAGAACGCCGCACGCTGATGTTCTCCGCCACTGTCCCTAAAACAATTTTGGGCATGACCAAGAAATACCAAAAGAACGCTGTCCGCGTGAACACAGCCGCAGAAGCCGCGCAGCATTTGGACATCGAATATCGCGTCATGACCGTTTCAAACGCTGACCGCGAAAATGCGATCATCAACGTGCTTCGTTATTACAACGCCAAAAACGCCATCGTCTTTGGCGATACACGCGTCGCCGTGAACCGCATGACACAACGCTTTAACAATCGCGGGTTCTCTGTGGTCGCGCTCTCTGGCGAGCTGTCCCAAGCCGAACGTAGCAATGCGCTACAAGCCATGCGCGATGGCCGCGCACAGGTCTGTGTCGCGACTGACGTGGCAGCCCGTGGATTGGACTTGCCTGATCTGGAACTCGTCATTCACGCAGATGTACCGCGCAACCGCGAAGCTCTACTCCATCGTTCAGGCCGAACGGGCCGTGCGGGCCGTAAGGGTGTCTCTGCGTTGATCGTGGCCCCAAGCCGCCGCCGCAATGCAGAACGCCTCCTACGCGATGCTGGCATCAAATCCGCAGAATGGGGCGAAGCGCCAAGCGCCGAGTCTATCATCCTCAAAGACAATGAGCGCCTGCTCGAAAATATGTCACTCGACGGAGAGATCACGGACGAAGAGCGCACAATGGTTGCGCGCCTTCTGAAGGCCCACTCCGCAGAGCACATCGCAACGGCGTTCATCCGCCAGTACCGCGAAGGTCAGTCTGCACCGGAAGAGCTTCTGCCTGCTAATTACAAGCCAAGCAAAAATGACCGCAATGATCGCCATCCAGATCAACGTAGCTCTGGCCCGCGTGAAAACTTTGACGACGGCGTGTGGTTCTCTCTCAATGTAGGCCGCAAGCAAAAGGCAGAGCCAAAGTGGATCTTGCCAATGTTGATGAAATCAGGTGGTTTGAAAAAAGGTGAAATTGGCGCGATCAAGATCATCGACAATCAAACATTTGTTGAAATGGCCCCGAAAGGCGTCTCGCGATTCCTTGAGAACATCGGTCCAGACATGAAGATCGAAGCGGCCATTACGGCATCCCGCGTCGAGGGCAAACCGAACCTCGCGCAGCCAACTGAGGGCCATCGCTCTCGTGATCGCGACAATAATTCAGGTCGCAGCCGCGGCAAGCCGTATGGCGATAAGAACAAGTCCTATGGTGACAAGAAGCCTTATGGAGACAAGAAAAAACCTTACGGCGATAAAAAGCCATATGGTGATAAAAAACGCTCTTACGATGATAAGCCAAAAAGATCCTATGACGACAAACCGTCAGGCAATGCTGAGAAGACGTCCTATAGCGACAAGCCAAAGCGGGATTCAAACTTCGAAGAAGGCACATTCAAGCGCAAGGCCCGCAAGGCGACTGGCTCTGATTCAGGGAAACCTTCATTTGGCGCAGATGGCAAACCAAAGAAGCCGCATAAGAAGAAGCTCGCACGGGCAGCTGCGTTGAAAGACAAAGGCGCGCCGAAAAGTTTCGGCAGCAAAGGCGGAGTTAAAAAAGGCGAGCGCAAGAGTACGCGCAAGCCGAAGTAATAACGGCTCTCGTTTAGCCGTCTAATGAAGCGCTGAGCGTGATTAACATCTCGCTCAGCTCAACATGCACATCCTCTTGCAGGAAGTGTCCACCGCCGTTCAATATCTGATGCGGTTGACCTTTCGCGCCAGGGATTAATTTCTGGAACACGGCCTCGCCACCTTTGGTGACGGGGTCTTGGTCTGAAAACGAGGTCAGGAAAGGCTTCGTCCACTCACGCAGTTTGATCCACGCTTTCGTATTCCCCGCGACACCCTCCATGTCGGGGTTGGTGGGAACCAGCGCAGGAAAAATCCGAGCGCCAGCCTTATAGCTCTCGTCGGGACATGGCGCGTCATAGGCCGCGACTTCATCCGCGGTCAGCTCGCGTACCGTCGCGCCTTGCAATATCGTGCCTGTCGGAAATTCTGGAACCGCTTGGGAGAATTTTTGCCAATCCAAGAAAGCTTTGGACGGCGAGCCTTTGCCGATGGGTAAGCCCGTATTGCCAGCCATAACGGCCGCAAACCGATCAGGGTTATCAGCAATAAGACGCAAGCCAATCAACCCGCCCCAATCCTGACAGAACAACACAGCCTTAGACACATCAACATGGTCCAACCAATCCTGCATCCACGCCACATGGCCCTCATAGCTATAATCGCTCATTTGCGTGGGTTTGTCTGATTTGCCGAAGCCAATTAAATCGGGTGCCAGAACACGAAACCCTGCCGCAGAGAGATGACGGATCATAAATCGGTACAGGTAGGACCAACTTGGTTCGCCGTGCATCAGAATAATGGTACGGCCCTCTCGCGGCCCCACATCGACATAGTGCAAACGAAGCCCGTCTCTGATCCCGCAATAAGTGGGCGGGAAATCATAATCAGGCAGATGTGCAAAACGGGCGTCGGGGGTTCGAAGGGCTTTCATTAACCGCTTTCTATTTTACTGTCTGTTTTACTTGCGTTGGGCCGCCACGATGTGAGCTTCGATTATGGTTTCCCCGAGGAGCTTCACAGCTTCAACGCGGTGCAAACCTTCCTGTAGGACATAGCGATCCTTGCCTACACGGACATAAATCGGCTTTTGCAGACCGTTTTCCAATATATCTTCCGCCAACTCGACGACCTTATCTTGGTCGATCGGGGTTTTCTTCGCCGCCGGGATATAAATTTTATCGATCGGGATATCGACAATGCGCATATGAAACTCCGTCTTTCGTGTTATGAAGATACGCAGGACCGGACGCCCAATGCAATCGAGATCATATGACAAAATTCGCATTTACACCACACGATACTGTGTCGTTACCGATTACGGGCAGTGATGAACGATTTCCTGTACGCCGCATTTATTGCGTCGGAAGAAATTACGCGGATCACGTAACCGAAATGGGCGGTGATGCGTCGCGGTCAGAACCGACATTTTTCACAAAAGCCGCAGAGACAATCGTGCACAGCGGTACAGACATTCCCTATGCGCCCAATACATCAAACCTACATTTCGAAATCGAACTTGTTGTCGCGATTGGGCCAGACGACATCAATGACGGCATTTTCGGATATGGCGTAGGCATCGACCTAACACGGCGGGATGTGCAATCGGCAGCAAAGGCCAAAGGCGGCCCTTGGGATCGCGCTAAGAACTTTCACCGATCTGCGCCCTGCTCTGCGCTCACACGCGCTGAAACTGTAGACATTACAGCGGCCAACCTTTCAATAACGAAAAACGGCGAAACAATGCAGAATGCGCCATTATCGCAAATGATTTGGAAGACGCCTGAAATCATATCCCGCTTACGCGAAGACATGGACCTGCAACCAGGTGACCTCATTTACACAGGAACGCCCGCTGGCGTGGGGCCTGTTGCGATTGGTGACGAATTATCGGGCCATGTAGACGGTTTAGCGCCGATTAAAGTCCGTTTCATCTAGCTGCGACTTGTCCCGCGCAATAGATGGGACTAAGGTGATCACTATGGACTTTACCCATGACGACATTCTTCTGCCGCTCGCGATTACGGTGATCATTGACGATAAAGTCAAATCCCCTGAAATGCAGAGTCTTATCACGCAGGCCAAAGGCTTGTTTGACTTGTTCGAGCTTGAGCAAATGGATGAGGCTGCAATTCGCGCTTGGTTTAAATCGCACTCAAAAGAGCTAGAAACCAAACTACATAGCGCGAGACGCAATACGCTCGTGCTCCGCGCTCTATCTCGCTTCCAAGTCAACCGTGACGTCGAAGCGATCTATGACGCGATGGTGTCCATTTCAGTCAGTGATAATGAATTTGTCGTCTCAGAAAGCGAGCTCATCAAGTCGGCTGGCGCGATCTGGGGCTTCCCTCGTCCACCGATTAAAGTCGATAGATAGTTCTAATCTAACGACTAACGCGTCCCCAGAGTCGTGAAAATCTGACGCCGCCTCACTCAAAATCTTCCAAAAATTTAGCCGCCCTAAAAGTTTAGAGCAGCTCAATTCCGTACGCGAATGATGTGGCGTTGATGGCGGGATAACCCGCCACCTTTTAATCTTAGAATTTGGTCTTAGGACTCTTTTTCGAGAGCATCCATTCGGCGCTGATCTTTCTTGCGCATGTTTTCCGCCAAGTGACGCTTACGGATACGAATGCTTTCTGGCGTAACTTCGACTAGCTCATCATCGTTGATGTATTCCAGAGCCAATTCCAATGTCATTGTGATCGGCGTGGTTAGTGTCACAGCTTCGTCTGTACCAGAGGCACGAACGTTGGTCAGCTGCTTACCTTTAAGCGGGTTGACGGTCAGATCGTTGTTACGGGAGTTTTGCCCGATGATCATGCCTTCATAAACTTCAGTTGCATGACCGATGAACATTTCACCGCGTGCTTGAAGGTTCCAAAGCGCGAAAGCCAAAGCCTTACCCGTGGAGTTCGAAATCAGAACGCCTTTTTGACGACGACCAATACTCGCTTTCGTACGCGGCTTATATGTATCAAAGTTATGATACAGAAGGCCTGAACCTGATGTCAGTGTCATAAATTCAGAGCGGAAGCCGATAAGGCCACGTGTTGGAATTTCATAATCCAAACGCACACGGCCATTTCCGTCAGGCACCATGTCCTGCAAGTTACCTTTACGTTCGCCAACCTTTTCCATGATGGAACCTTGGTGGTCCGCTTCAACATCAATCGTCAATTTCTCAAATGGCTCACACATGACGCCATCAATTTCCTTGTTCACCACTTCAGGGCGGGAAATCGCAAGTTCGAAACCTTCACGGCGCATGTTCTCGATCAAGATCGAAAGATGCAATTCACCACGGCCAGAGACGCGGAATTTATCCGCATCTTCGAGCTGCTCAACGCGCAAGGCGACGTTTGAGATCAATTCCTTGTCCAGACGATCTTTGAGGTTCCGCGATGTCACGAATTTACCTTCACGGCCCGCGAATGGCGAGTCGTTGACTTGGAACGTCATGGAGATTGTCGGTTCATCAACTGAGAGCGGCGGCAAGAGATCAACATTTTCTGGATCACAGATCATGTCCGAGATGCCCAAGTTGTCGATACCTGTGAAACAACAAATATCGCCCGCAGAGACGCTATCCATCTTCACGCGGTCAAGACCCATGAAACCAAAGAGGTCGACGATTTTCGCTTTGCGCTGCTTGCCGTCTTGCGTGGCCACAACAACAGGCTGCTTGGCGTTTAATACACCGCGAACAACACGGCCGATACCAATAACACCTGTGTAGGAGCTATAATCTAGCGCAGACACTTGAAGCTGAACAGGTCCGTCTGGATCCACATCTGGAACAGGCGCATTTTTGACGATGCTCTGGAAGAGCGGCGTCATGTCTGTGCCTTCGTCCGCGGCTGTATCAGAAGCCCATCCGTTCAGAGCTGAAGCATAAACAACAGGGAAGTCGAGCTGCTCGTCTGTTGCGCCAAGGCGGTCAAACAAATCGAATGTTTGGTCAACAACCCAATCAGGACGCGCGCCAACGCGGTCAATTTTGTTGATAACGACGATTGGGCGGAGGCCTTGAGCCAGCGCTTTTTTCGTCACGAAGCTTGTCTGAGGCATCGGGCCTTCAACAGCATCAACAAGAAGAACAACTGAATCGACCATGGAGAGCACGCGCTCTACTTCGCCGCCAAAGTCCGCATGACCTGGAGTGTCTACGATGTTAATGCGCCAGTCTTGCTCATCCGGGGCTTTCCACGTGATGGCTGTGTTCTTGGCTAGAATAGTAATGCCGCGTTCTTTTTCGATATCGCCGCTATCCATGACGCGTTCTTCGCGGTCACCGCGTTCATCTAGCGTACCAGATTGGCGGAGGAGCTTATCTACGAGCGTAGTTTTACCATGGTCAACATGGGCCACGATGGCGACATTGCGCAGGAATTCGACAGAATTGGACATAATAAGTATTTTCGAGAATTTACGGGCTTCGCGCGCGACTTAGAGTAATACGGTAGAATGTCTAGGGGTGTTGGCAGGAAGCTAATATTAGTGGATGCATAGCCGCCCTATTAGAAAGGAGAACCAGAGTCCTCAAAACAAGTATAGTCAGAAATTTTCCATCCATCGTCAGTACAGACAAAGTTGCACACGGCGAAAGTCTTCCAGTGATTTTGTCTTAGATATTCAATATTCTGAGTTTGACTTTGGCCTTAATTTGGAAAAAACCGACCAACCTCCCCTTTTCAAAAACGCCTAAGTCTTTAGAGAATATCTCACTCTGCGAGTTTTTAGTCTGAATATCAAAAACGGCATCAGGATCGCGGCTTGGGAAAAACGTATAATTGATACCGTAGTCTGCCCCCGTAGTTTGATGACGCTCAGAATAAAACTGAAGTGCAGCATCTAAGTCATCACTTAACAAATGCTCGAGAAACATGTTGGATGCATCTATAAGGTTTTCTTTAGAACAGTCACCTTGATCGACTTCAGCATCAAGGCCGAGAACTGAGTTTTCAGAGCAAGATGACATCACAACAGTCAAAAGAAGAATGAATTTATATCTAAGGTTAAGCAAAAACATGAACCTTTCTACATTTAGCCTTAGCGACAGAGACCTCTAGAACAAAACTATATCACAACAATGGTGGAACAAACAGAACTACCCGTTGAAATCTGACGTAACTTTGGCCAAATAGGACACCAGAACAGGACTTTAAATATGCGCACCGACACAGCCCCAACGCCGACCCTTCTCTCAGATTACACGTCGCCCAGCCATGAGTTGACGTCAGTTTATTTGGATTTTGACCTTCAACCGTCCGCAACGACGGTTCGGTCCAAAATTGATGTGAAGCGCCTGCGCGATGAGCCGTTGGTTTTGAATGGTGAGAACATTGACCTGAAATCGGTGAAGATTGATGGCAAAGCGCTGAAACGCTCAGCCTATAAGCTTGATCAAGAGACATTGGTTCTGGCGAAGACGCCCGAGAGTTTCACGCTTGAGATTGAAACGGTTTGCGATCCGAGTGCGAACTCTACGCTTATGGGGCTTTATGTCTCTGGCGGGCGGTTCTGTACGCAGTGTGAGGCCGAGGGCTTCCGCCGCATTACTTATTACCCTGATCGCCCAGACGTAATGAGCGTTTTCACGGTACGTATGGAAGCCGACATCACGACCTACCCGCACCTGCTCGCGAATGGGAATAAGATTGAAGATGGCGCATCAGGAAATGGTCGTCATTACGCGATCTGGCATGACCCGTTCCCGAAGCCTGCTTATTTGTTCGCGCTCGTCGCGGGTGAGTTCGATATTCTGGACGACAGCTTCACGACCATGTCTGGTCGCCACATCCCGCTAGAAATTTATGTCGACACGGGCAATGCGACAAAAGCCGAATATGCGATGGACGCGCTGAAACGCTCTATGAAATGGGACGAAGAGGTTTTTGGCCGCGAATATGATCTGGACCTGTTCATGATCGTCGCTGTCCGTGACTTCAATTTCGGAGCGATGGAGAACAAAGGTCTCAACATCTTTAACTCATCCTTGCTTCTGGCCGACGCAGCCTCTGCGACCGATATGAACTTCGAACGTATCGAATCCGTCGTCGCGCATGAGTATTTCCATAACTGGTCTGGCAATCGCGTGACCTGCCGCGATTGGTTCCAGCTTTGCCTCAAAGAAGGCTTTACAGTTTTCCGCGATCAAGAATTCTCAGCCGATCAACGCGGTGCAGCCGTGCAGCGCATTAAAGACGTTCGCGCCCTTCGCGCCCGCCAATTCGCCGAAGACGCTGGCCCGCTCGCGCATCCCGTTCGCCCAAACAGCTATATGAAGATAGACAATTTCTATACGGCAACGATTTATGAAAAAGGCGCGGAGTTGATCCGTATGCTGAAAACCATTCTTGGCGCAGAGCGGTTTCGCGCAGGGTCAGACTTATACTTTAGCCGCCTAGACGGAACCGCCGCAACGGTAGAGCAATTCATCGCCTGTTTCGAAGAAGCGACTGGCGCAAAGCTAGGCCCATTCATGCGGTGGTATGAGCAAGCCGGCACGCCCGAAGTTAAAGTTCAGCGCGAAACATTAGCCGACGGCAAGCAACGCATCCACTTCATACAAGAAACCAAACCCACGCCAGGTCAACCGCAAAAAGGCCCCGTTGTCATTCCGATAAGGTGGCAGATCGTGGGCAATGACGGACCTATTGGAGCCCCTCAACTGACCTTACTGAGTGGGAAAGGAACGAGCGTTACGCATGAGAAAATTGACGTGCCGCATTCACACTCAATCTTGCAAGATTTCTCAGCTCCCGTGACCTTAAAGACTGATTTTTCAACGGATGATTTATTGCGCCTGATGGGGGCTGACCCCAATGCCTTTAACCGTTGGGAAGCAGGTCAAACCCTCGCGCGGCATTTAATTGCAAATATGGCTCAAGCGATTGAAGCAGGCATGACCCCGCCCGCAGATCAGGCCCTCAAAGGCTATTGTGAAGCCTTATGTCGCACACTGGATAATCCAAATTTCAATAATGCTTTCAAAGCCTTGGCGCTGACGCCTCCAGCCTCTGCAGAAGTCATGCAGTCCCTCGGCCAAATCGACCCGCTTGCTCTTCATGAGGCGAGCAAGTGGCTGTCTCGCGCCATTGGTGATCACCTACGCGATGACCTTGTAGAGCGTTATCACGCGCTTGCAGATACAGGCACATTCCGTCCAGATGCTCAGTCTGCAGGACGTAGAGCCTTACGTAATCGTTGCCTCGCTTTGCTCGCATCACGACAGGACCCACTCGCCGCATCCTTAGCGCAAACGCAACTCTCTGAAGCGACGAATATGACGGATGAACTCGCGGCGCTCGTGACACTCACGCGGCTCGGGGGACAACGTGTCGATACGACGATGGAGAACTTCTATACTAAATGGGAAAGCAATCCGCTCGTTCTCGACAAATGGTTCTCGGTTCAAGCTATGCGCCCTCATTCTGGCGGCGTAAATTCAATCCTTAAGCTCACAGAAACGTCCCGTTATGAGCGCAACAATCCTAACCGCGTGCGCGCACTCGTCGGCGGTTTTGCGATGGGCAACCCTGAACTTTTCCACCGCATTGACGGATCAGGCTATGCGTTCTTCGCCGATCAAGTCTTGGACATGGACAGCCGCAATCCGCAAATCGCGGCGCGTCTGCTTGGCGCATTCGAAATCTGGAGTAAACTGGACGCGCACCGCCAAGCCTTAATCAGCGCGGAGCTGGAACGTATTATTAGCGCCAAGCCAAGCAAAAACGTTTTGGAGATCGCAGAGAAAACGCTCGGTGCATAATTGCGCCGCTGTTGAGGTGAAAGCAGGCGAGATAAACTTATAGACGTAAACGCTTTGTTTTGCCTTCTGTGCTAACAAACGTTCATGTCTAGTTTACACACTGCCGAAGGGTTTCGCGACCATGTCTCTGAGCAGCGCTTTACAGTGCTGCGTCAACCTATTGTAAATTTGTCAGATGGTGAAATCCACCATCACGAATGGCTTGTTCGGTTTGATAGTGAAGATCACCTAGAAGGCGTTCTACGACCCGCAGAAGTATCAGGCGTCATCAAAGATCTAGATTTATCTATGCTAGCGCAAGCCATTTTGGTTCTAAACAAGCATCCAAACGGGTCAGGCATTGCGATCAATCTCTCTGGAGCTTCCGTAGATAAGCCAAATTTTAAATCGGCCGTAATGGCGTGTTTAACAGCATTAAAAGCTTCACCGACAAAGTTAATTATTGAGCTTACAGAAAGCTGGGATATGGTGGAATTGAGCCATGCTGAAGGTCTTTTAACGGAATTAAAGTCACGCGGGCATCCAGTTTGCCTTGATGATGTTGGTGCCGGAGCCGCATCCATTCGTTACTTGCGCGCCCTCCCTTGTAACTGGTTAAAAATTGACGGAGCCTTTGTGGCCGCCGCATATAACACAGCACGAGATCGTGCCATTCTAAAAGCCCTACTTTCACTTCGCGACGCGCTCGACGTTCGTTTTATTGCTGAAGGTGTAGAGACAGAAGATATCCTAAATTTCGTAAAGTCACTAGGTTTTGATGCAGCCCAAGGCTACGCGATTGGGCGACCAGAGCCTGAACCTCGAATATCATAACGGAACTGTAACAAATAAGTCTCTAAAGTCTCCTGCGGTATCGAACTTAAGCTCTGTATTTAAATACGTTTTGTTCGACTAGACTGCCTCAAAGCGTTACTCTTTCAGCAATGATTCGTAACGTTTTCAGACGGCGTTTTAGACTAAAGAATTTGCCGATAGGCATAGGGGAACATCTCTTGAACAACGGCGACAATCATAACAATCATAATAACGGTGTAAATGCGTCAGGGGCACAGTCCCCTAAAGCGCAGCCTTATACCCCTCAAGGTCGCGCTCACCCACACGCTCACATTGTGATGGCAGGTCAAACAAACGCACACCCTCAGACTCGACCTCTACATCGTACCAACCCTATTGGGAATACTGGCGCAACTGCAGGAACAGCCGCTTTCAACGCCCCTCCCGGAGCCTCAAGCGGAACAGATTTTGTTTCACGGCTTTCAGAACGATTAGGCGGCAGAAGCGCATTTAAACGCTTGCTTGTGACTACGCTTTTGTTTTTCACACTTTTCATCATCATTGCAGTCACCAAATTCATTCACGATGTGAACACCAGCAAGGCTGAACAAGTTCACGTATTTGAGACAGCTTTGACCTCTGACGTCACATCTGTTTCACGCGCATTAGATGCTGAAATAGAATGGGTTGATACAGCGCTCGCGCTTCAAGGCGACTCACAACAAATTGTAAATTTCGCTGCCCGTTCACGCCGAGTGATTGGAGCCGCTCTCATCGACAGCAATGGAAACATTGAAGCAGAGACTCCCGGTGCAGGAACACAGCTAGTCACACTCGATCGCCGAAACTTATCAGAAAATGGCGTCAGGATTGACTCTCTCATTAACGACAAGGGTGTAACGACACCAATCATCACCCGAAAATCGGGAGAGGTGTATCTTGTCACAGCTCTACAGCCTGGGACACTAATAGGTAACCGTATTGGAGCTCGATCTGTTGTCCATGACACTGGCCGTGTGATCGACGGACCAGCAGAGATTGGCTCACAAGGCACACAAGCATTTTATACAATATCTGCTAATCAATTATCCGAAGTCACACGTGGAACGGCAACAACAACAATTGTTCCGCTAACACGCAATGACACAAAAACCTGGTTTGGCGCTGTGCAAATTGAGAAAGCTGGCAAGAAGACTGGCTTGACTGTTATGGATGTCCGTCCTCGTGAAAGAAACACCAGCATATTTTTTAACCTGCTTCTATTTGGACTACTCTTTCTTGGGGCGGCTTGGCTTATTTGGATGTTGCTTAACCAACTTTTGAAACAAATCGACACCGTGCAACGCGCGGATATTGAAGAAGAAATCACTCGACAACGCTACCGTGCTGCTGTCGATGGCTCTAATGGTGGGATTTGGGAAATCGATCTGACCCGTAATACAGCCTATCTCTCAAAGACGCTCGCCAAAATGATGGGCTTAGGTGAGTCTGAAGCTATTTTACCTCTCCCCGATTTCCTAGCTCTCTTTGAAGTTTCACAGAGAGATCGGTTTTATAACCTTCTAAAACGATCTAACGTGAATGGTGCCTTTGAGATTGAGCTAGGTGCAGCTAACTTCCCTATCTTCTTATCCTGTCGTGGACGGCCAATGTTTCGCGACGAGCGAACAAAACTTGTCATTGGGATGGCTCTAAACATCACAGAAGCACGTGGAGCACAAGCTCGGCTTCAAGCTGCAGAAGTTCGCTTGTTTGATGCCCTTCGGTCTATGAATGATAGCTTCGTTATTTGGGACCAAATGGACCGCCTCATTTTATGGAACAATAAATTTGAAGACTTCTTCGGCCTCCAGTCAGGTACACTTAGCCAAGGCATGGAATATGCAATGGTTGAATACCATGCTCAACGCTCCATCTTACAAACCAACAAATTGTCTGATGGAACAGGCAGCGAAATTCAACTGAGTGATGGAAGATGGATCCGCTACCTGGAGACAAATACAGTTGATGGCGGTAGAGTCTCAATCGGAACAGAAGTGACCGCGATTCGAAGCCGTGAACATCAATTACAGGTCAACCAAGACGCCTTAGAAAAAACGATCAATGTTCTGCGTAAATCTCAAATCAGAATTGTTGAGCTCGCTGAGAATTATGAACAAGAAAAAATTCGCGCCGAAGAAGCCAACCAATCCAAATCAGAGTTTTTGGCGAATATGAGTCATGAACTCCGCACGCCACTAAATGCGATTAACGGATTTTCTGATATCATGAAAAAGGAAATGTTCGGCCCATTAGGTGACCCACGCTATAAAGAATATGTCAGTGATATACTTTTCTCTGGCCAGCATCTGCTCTCACTCATCAATGACATTCTCGATATGTCTAAGATTGAAGCGGGTAAAATGACCTTGAACACAGAACCTATGATCATGTCAGATATGGTATCTCAGGTTATACGTATTGTTCGGGGACGTGCGGATGAGAACCGTCTCAAGCTAGTCTACGCTGGCAATCAAACTCCAGAAATTGATGCTGACCCACGCGCAGTTAAACAAATTTTGCTTAACCTAACAACGAATGCGATTAAATTTACACCTGAAGGCGGCGTTGTCACGCTCTCTGTAGAAGCAAAATCAGCGGGTCTTATTGTTCGCGTCTCTGATACAGGAATTGGTATCTCGGCAGAAAACATTAGTCGCCTAGCCCAACCGTTCGAGCAAATTGATAGTCAGCATTCACGTCAACATGAAGGCACAGGCCTCGGCCTCGCGCTTTCTAAATCATTGGTTGAGCTGCATGGCGGTAATTTCCAGATCACCTCCGTCGTAGGCGAAGGCACGACCGTTATCTTCACCCTTCCGAGTTACGTACAGAAAAAAGCAGCTCAGCCAAAAACAAACGAAGTTGGAAGCGAAATCTCCCGTCTGGCTCAAGACATTGCCGATGTTCTTCAAGCCAGTGGAGGGTCAGCCCCTTCAGTCGCGCCAGCGCCGCCGCAGATAGCACCAACTGCGCAGACGACACCTCCTCCGATGCCAATCAGTAACACTGCAGCATAATGTAGAGCCGCTTAGAATTTAGGCCTCACGAAATACCGACAAAGAGGCTGTCGTCCTCAAAGTCTAATGCTCTAAAAGTTGAATGCGCCCAAGTCTTTAAAGGGGCGTTGAGTTGGGTTTCAATTCTTGCGACCTCGCCTTAATACGAGGGAATATGAGAGCTGCGCTCAAACCAGGTCGATCAGGATCACCGCCTTTATCAGCAGAAGGTAAGTCCTCATTATCGCTCATAATAAACTCGGCTTGATGAAGATCTGCAATAGCTTCAACGAGCGATAAGCCTAAACCACTACCCGGAAGAGATCGGGATTCATCAAGACGAACAAAGCGTTCTTTGACGCGCTCACGATCCCAACTTGGAATACCAGGACCATCGTCACAAATTGCAATTTCAATACCGCCGCCGCGTTTCTTTCGGCACACTAAAATAATGGAGCCGTCACGCGGCGTGTATTTAATAGCATTCTCAAGGAGATTAGACACCGCTTGGGACAACAATCCACGGTCAGCAAGAATAAGGGTTTTGGATGCAATTTCAGCTTTAAACTTCAACCCTGCATCCTCACAGGCTGGCTCATAAAGCTCCGCTAGATCATCAAGGATTAATTTTGGATCAAGGGGTTTCAAAAGCTCTCTTCGCTCTCCTGCTTCTAATCTCGCGATACGTAAAACGGAATCAAATGTCGTCAGCAACTGGTCCGCGTCATCTGCCGCCGCATAAAGTATATCAGCTTCCTTTGCATCGCCTAGCTCCACTGCAGCCGTTTCAAGGCGCGTGCGTAAACGTGTCAAAGGCGTGCGCAAGTCATGGGCGACACTGTCACCCGCATAGCGCATCGCCTGCATCAATCGACTAATATGATCCAACATTGCATTCAAATGTTCGGCCAAGAGATCCATTTCGTCTTCGGAGTAATTTCGTGGCGCGCGGCGATCAAGATTGCCGGCCCTGACATCTGTCGCCAGTCGGTTGAAGCCTTCAACGCGGCGCGCAAATCGGCGGGAGACGAACCAAGACGAGAGCAATCCAAGTAGCAGAGCAATAGCGGCCGAGACGAGGATCGCATTCCGAACACGTTCCCCTGTACGTTCAATGCCTTCGACATCACGCCCAACAAGAATACCGAGTGTTCGTTCTTCGCCTAAAAATATGTTCCCGACGATGGCCCTTGCGCGGCGGTCGATACGTTCCCCCGCCTCGTCTTCTACCGAGTAAATAACTTCAATTTTTGTGAAACTCGCATTTTCCTTATCAGGAATGAGGCTTACTTCTTGCCCCGTTGTTACAACCGCTTGGCCGGCGAGGTTGCCTGTGATCCGATCGGGACCCGGTGGCCCCTGCAACACATATACGCGTTCAAATACAGATGTGCTGAATGTTCCGCGTTGCACGACAGCATTTTTCAAAAAGGCGTGGCCAGCTTGATGGTAAACAGCTCTGGAATTTGACGAAGTGATGGGTTCAAGCACGCCAAGTATGCCGCGTTCTTTTGCGGTCTCGAGCGCTAACGCCCCAGCTCGATCATACATGCCTTGAAGTTCTAAAATTTCGGCTTGATTAGCTCGATCAACTAGGCGTCGTTCACTTTGGATCGTCGCGTAGTAGATATAGCCCAATGCCACAAAGAGCGAGAGGACAAAGAGTAACGCGCTCAACAGGGAAAGCCTGAAGAGCGTGTTACGATAGAGTTTTTTGAGTGTACCGCCCATAATGGCGATCCTTAGCGTGCTAGACCTGCAAACGATAGCCCGCGCCGCGAACTGTATGCAGAAGAGGTTCTTCAAACTCTTTGTCAATTTTACCGCGCAAGCGGGAAATATGTACGTCGATTACATTTGTTTGTGGGTCAAAGTGATAGTCCCAAACTTTTTCGAGCAACATCGTGCGCGTCACCACTCGGCCCGCATTCCGCATCAAACACTCGAGCAAACGAAACTCGCGAGGCTGCAATAGAATTTTCTGTCCATCACGACGCACAGTACGCGCCAGTAAGTCCATTTCCAATCCGCCAACTTTCAATTTAGTAACTGCTGCAGTTGGGTCAGAGCGGCGGCCAATAGCTTCGACACGCGCAAGAAGTTCCGTGAAGCTGTAAGGTTTAGCAAGGTAGTCATCACCGCCTGCACGTAAGCCTTCAACCTTTTGATCGACTTCACCCAAAGCGGACAAAATCAAGACGGGTGTTGCGTCGCCATCTTCGCGGATTTCGCGCAGTATCTCTAGGCCATCGCGTTTGGGGAGCATGCGATCCAAGATAAGTGCGTCATAATCAGCCGCTCGGGCCATTTCGAGACCTAAGTCGCCATCTGGTGCGAGGTCTACAACATGCCCAGCTTCCATTAAGCCCTTACGGACGTATTCAGCAGCAACGGAGTCATCTTCAACGACAAGTATTCTCATTTTTTTCTCCATAGGTCCCCACCCAGTCATTTAATTTTCACTCTAAATTAGAGCCTAAATATATTTGATTTTCAGGATTATACGCAACATTTGCCATAGACTCGCCAAATTGCGCATCTCCCAGAGGCAGTACCATGTAGCCCTCACGTCCGTCTTTATATCGGACATGTACGACCAATCCATCTTGTTGTGCTTCTTTGGCATTCAACACGATAGATTTCCATTTTGCGACCTCCGCAATGGCTTGACCATCCGCCTCCATCAAAACCATACCTGTCTTAAATCCAGCATTTTCCGCCGCACTCCCTGGGTCTACATTCTCGATATATATTCCAACTTGGTCTGATCGCATATTGATTGCAGACCTAAATTCTGCCGAGATATCTAAGACATTAACGCCTGTATCGATGTTGACCTTTGGCTTGGATTTGTCTTCTGGTGGCGGTGGTGGTGGAAGGCCTTGCACTTCAGCGCTCGCCTTGCGAATTTCATATTTCTCAGGGCGTTGACCAATTTGCACATCTAGAGAATAGGTTTTTTCATCGCGCTCATAAATGAACTTAGCCACCTCACCTGGTGTCACTTTCGCAATCGCCCGAGTCGCTTCGACAGAGTTTTTGACGACGGCGTCATTGATATTCAAGATAATATCATCAACCTGAAGGCCATACACATCCGCAGGCGAGCCAGGCAAAACGTCATTCACCGTCGCGCCACCTTTATAAACGCCAGGACGTCCTTCGATTGAATATTCAGCCGTACGTAGTCCTGCGCCAAGATAACCACGCGTCACGCGGCCATCTTTGCGGAGTGCGTTGATAATTCGCTCTGCTGTATGATGCGGAATCACAAATGCGATACCCACACTCGCGCCCGTTGGAGAGTAAATCGCGGAGTTAACCCCGACAACATCGCCCGTAAGATTGAAAAGCGGCCCACCTGAGTTACCTCGGTTAATCGTGGCATCTGTTTGGATGTAATCCACATACGATCCACTATCGACTTTCTCGCGCCCAATAGCAGAAATCACGCCTAGAGACGTCGATTGCCCAATGCCAAAGGGATTACCAATCGCCACAACCCAGTCGCCAATACGAAGGTCTTTTGTTTTATGAAAATCGACATGTGGAATACTGTCTGAGGTCACAATCTGGAGTAAAGCCAGATCGGTTTCCTCATCCGTACCCAATATTTTCGCTGGATATCTACGGCCATCATTGAATTCGATTTCAATGTTCGTGCCGCCTTCGATTACATGATAATTTGTTACGACCTCAAGCTTATCCGAAATCACAAATCCTGACCCTTGCCCTTCACTCGTTGTCTCGCCTGTATCTGTCGTAACGACGATATTGACAACCGATGGGCTAACGCGGTCCACGAGGTTTGCGATCGACGGTAAAGCGCTGATGGGAAGATCGAGTAAATTTTGTCCTGCAATACCCTGCGAGACCTGCGCGGGAGCACCTCCTGAAAAAGGCAATGGCTGTGGTAAAGGTAGACCTGACTGTTGAATATTATACGGTTGTATGTCGGCCGTATTTGGTGCCGCTTGGGACACAGTTGCGCCGTTAAGAGGCTCAATATCTCGTAGAGAGGTGAACTCTGCACCAACGGGTTGATCTAAGACGACTTCATAAGCATCCGCATTCGCAAAGATAACCGTTGCGTCCTGCGCAACAATTTGTGGTGCCAGGCCAAAGGCCATAACAGAACCCAGCAATGTCAGTTTCATCTTGGACACGACTGTCCCCCTTCTAGTCTTACAGACTGCAGGAGCTCATATGACCCAATGCTGTCCAAAACATGACGAAACCTCCACAATGAAGATTTAGTTCGTCAGTGTCGTGACAGCCCAATGATATGATTATTCTTAGGCATGTCGCGAAAATCTAGCTGATTAAAGCCAAGTTTTGCGAATATATGCTTAACAGAGTCTAACTCTCTGACCCCCCATGTCGGATTTTTGCCCTTTAAGGCTAAATCGAAGTCTAGATTGGAGCGAGCAGACGCTTGGCCGAACAAAAAAGGCCCGTAAAAAATGACTTTTCCTGCAGGCGTAAGGGCGAGTTCAGCAAGATTCGCGAGCCCTTTGAGGGCCTCAATGGGCGCAATATGAATCATATTCGCGCTAAAGATGACGTCAAACTTCATTGGCAAAGCCCCGGTCCAGTTTGGGCGCGTCACATTTAGGTCAAGTGGCGCAGGCAAATCAGGTGCCTGATCTGCAATCCAAGCGCTCTGGCTGGCACGAGATTGAGGGTCTGGGTCTGAAAATTGCCACAGTAAATCTGGACGTAGAGACAGGGTTTCTATGCCGTGCTCTCCTGTCCCACTTCCGATTTCAAGAACCTTCGCGTTGCGAGGTAACATCTCAGCTAAGACAGCGGCGATATCAGCCTTATTGCGTCCAGCAGACGGAGAAAACAAACGGCCTTCATTTGATCCGCGTGTTTCCAATGCGACTGGATTTGGCGTATTGTCTGATGAGGTCATAAGTCTTTGACGGCAGGCAAACGCAATGTCGCTTTCAATCCACCCCGATCAGAACGAGACAAGATGAAAGAGCCATTATACGCTTTTGCCAAATCATCGACGATAGACAGGCCGAGACCACTGCCGGGTGTCGCCTCATCCAAACGTGCGCCGCGTTGTAACGCAATTTTGCTTTCTTCAGCCGTTAGTCCAGGCCCATTGTCGGATATTGAAACCGAGCAAAACCCATCCTCTTCGGCAGGTGAAACACTTACATCAATACGATCATGGCTCCATTTCGCGGCATTATCCATGAGGTTCCCGACCATATCCTCAAAGTCCCTAGGGTGTCCTCGAAAAACTAAACCTTTGGCGCCTGTGAGATTTATCGTCAGATCTTTATCCCGATAAATTCGAGGCAATGTCCGAACAAGGCCATCAATAACAGGGTCCATTTCGGTCCTGACACCAATCGCTTGCCCCCGCGCAGCGGCACGTGCGCGGCGAAGATGGTGATCCACTTGTTCTGCCATTGTCTCTGTTTGGCGGGCGACGATGTCAGACGGTGTTGTTTCCGCTGAAGCCGCTTCATTTCTTAGAACTGCAATCGGTGTTTTCAGCGCATGCGCAAGATTTCCAACGTGAGTTTGTGCGCGCTCAACGACAGACTTATTGTGGGAGATTAGTGAATTTAGCTCTTTAGCCAGAGGGGCAATTTCGGGTGGATATACACCTTCAACCGAGACAGCCTGACCTTCTCTCACCTCAGCAATGCGGTCTCCCAATTCAAATAGGGGCTTAAGACCAAGGCGAACTTGCGCATAGACAGCCAGCGTCAACCCCACAGTAAGTAGAGCCAATAGCGACACAGCAGTGAGAATAAAGTTTCGTGTAGAGCGAACAACTGGGGCGCGATCTGCGCCCGCTAATACGACCACAGATGAGTTCATATCTGGTAAAATAACTTGCCTCGCGACCACACGCAGAGTTTCCCCCGCGTCAGTATCTGGGCCCGCTGTTATAAAATGGGCAGAATCTTGGCCTTGTGCCGCTAACGTTTCAACAGAATCTCTCCGAAGCCGTAACGTCGCTCCATAGAGTGAGCGCGAAGACAATATGGGAACAATCTCTGATTGGTCGTTTAAAGTACCTATGATCCAATATTTACCTGACAACGCCCGCTGATATCTAGGATCAGGTAACTCTCGTGACAAACGAAGCCCTTGATCCACACGATCCCCCGCGGTTTCAACACTGGCAATCAAGCCGAGAACGGCTGACTCTAGAGGTTCATCAAAACTGCGATACGTCGCGCTGTTGGACAACCACGTTAGAACGACCGCTGTCAAAATAAGACCGGGAATGGCCCACAGCGCAGCAGCCCTTACGAGGGAGCTAACGAGAGATCGAGGTGTTCGCGCCGTCATGAAATTTAATCCGCTGGAAAATCAGGCGTCATAGATCAGTCAGAATTTTCGGAGTCTGGATCTAGAAGACGATATCCCAGACCGCGGACAGTTTCGATACGCTGTGTCCCGATTTTTTTCCGCAACCGACCTACAAAAACTTCGATCGTGTTTGAATCACGATCAAAATCTTGATCATAAATATGTTCGACTAATTCAGTACGTGAAATTACGCGCCCTTTATGAGCGGCCATATAGGAAAGCAAACGGAACTCGTGGCTTGTTAGTTTGATCGCCATACCATCAACAAAAGCCCGAGCGGCGCGGTTATCGACCATGAGATCCCCTAGCTCGATCGTATCTGTCGTATGACCAGCAGCTCGGCGCAGCAATGCGCGCAAACGTGCCATTAGTTCTTCAACATGAAATGGCTTGGTCAGGTAATCATCAGCGCCAGCATCGAATCCAGCCACTTTCTCGGACCATTGATCACGAGCTGTTAGAATTAGAACTGGGAATTTTTTTCCGTCAGCACGCCATTTTTGTAGAACGCTCACACCATCAATGAGCGGTAGTCCTAAATCGAGGATCACCGCATCATAAGGTTCTGTATCGCCAAGGAAGTGACCTTCCTCGCCGTCTTTTGCGACATCAACCGCATAACCAGCATCTTTAAACGCAGACTTGAGCTGACGCCCAAGATCAACATCATCTTCAACAATTAGAATTCGCATATGGTGGTCTTTCGTCAGGAAGAGACAACAGAGCCTACTTTTTCACGCGTCCTGTGTTCGCGTCAATCAAAACGTCAACGACTTTGCCTGATTTAGCAATGAGTCTAACGCGATATGTATCGCCCTTACGGGAGATATCAACGAATTTTCCTTTTTCCACCTTGCGTTTAGCAATAGCTTTCGCTTCGGCTGGCGTGATCGAGCGCTGAGCTTCCAACACAACAGGTCCGCGATAGGTGTACGCATGCGCACTGACGGACCCGAACGATAGAACGGCAGCCATAGAGGTCAAAAGGATATGACGTTTATTCAACATATGAGGTCTCTAGCGTATTGCCCCTGAACATTGCCTGAATATTTGAAATAAGATCCGTTCAGCAAGGTACAAATTTCCCTTGACCTCATCAAACCAGTTTTCTGCGAAGGTCGTGATTCTCACCATCAGGTAAATATTGGGACAAAATTGGCGCTCCAGCGAGTTCCCCATCTGTCATCACAATTTGCGTTGTCAGAATAAGGTCACCCGTTTCGTCTTTCGCGCGGACACCTTTCCCCTTTAGACGGAAGCGTTTGCCCGTATTTGTCGCTGCAGGCACGGTAAACTCCACGTTTCCAGTCGGCAGATCCAATTCTATCTTTGTGCCCTTCATCGCTTCTGTCAGGGAAATGGGCACGTCTAGCCACAGGTTATTCCCGTCACGCCACAAACGTTTATGCGGCTGCACAGCGATTTTAACGCGGGCATCTCCCGCGGGTCCGCCATTAGCGCCCGGCTTCCCTTTGCCGCGCAGACGAACGGTTTGGCCGTCTTTGATCCCCTTTGGAAATTTGACCTTCAGGCCTTTACCAAGGTCTTTAACACCCCCATTTAGCGCATCAACTAAGCTCATTTTAAGCGTATAGCGTACATCTTCGCCTTGTTGCGGCGGCGCTCTGCGCGGTTGTGGGCCTCTACGGCTTCCGCCAGCGCCCATATTCATCCCAAATAAAGATGAAAACATGTCGGACATATCATCTTGGCCCATACCACCGAAGCCGCCAAACCCTGTATCCATGCCACCTTGGGCATTGGCATGGCGAAATCCGCCGCCAAATGGATTCTGCTGTTGTCCCGACGCGTCGACCTGCCCCGTATCATATGATCTGCGAAGATCAGGGTTCGAGAGCAGGTTATAAGCCGCCGTGACCTCTTTGAACTCCGCCTCTGACTTTGCATCACCAGGATTCAAGTCAGGATGGAGCTTTTTGGCCAGTTTTCGATAGGCTGACTTAATCTCTGCCTCAGTTGCCGTTTTCGGAACACCGAGTAATGTGTAGGGGTTTTTTGCCATGTTAGGTAAATAGGGACAGGCCGCGTCTTTTCAATAGTTTAGACGATTATTTCAACGGCTCGACCTTCTGAGGTCAACGGATGGAGCGGCCGCACCGTCACAGGCGTTTTTAATCCATAAACTACAGGTATAATCGCGGTATTGTCAGTCACGATTACAGCCCCCTCTGGCCATGTGATTTCAAACGACGCCGTTGGGTCAATATCATCTAATCCATCCAAACGCCTCGAAATCCAGTTCACCCGCGTGTAATCCCCCTCTTGAGCCGCATATAGATGCACAACAGAGAGCGGCCGTAGATGCGCCGCCGTATAGGTCAGACTCGCTGATACGCCAGACCGCCCCGAAGACTGAACCGCAATATCGACAGAGCCTCCAATGTAGTCAGGCGAGACATCCAAACTTGCCAGACCTGAATTTAAAGCCACAACGCGCGCGCCTGAGGGCACGACATCCACCATATTATCGTCAGAATTTCGTAAGCCCCGTAAAAGTGTCCGCACCTGATAGGTTTCTGGCGCGATAAGCGTTACTTTAGCTGCGCCTAAAACCTCCCACCCAAGCGAGGTTTCGACCGCAAAGTGATTATCACCCGCCATTACGTCAGATTCTGGTACATCAAAATACGCTCCACTCGGCATCCACATCTCAAACACAGAGAGACGATCCCATGTCGTAACCTGTCCCCGCGAGAGAGGTGACAGGAGCGCACCTATGCGAACGGGGGATTGAACAGAGGCGGTTACACCTTCGAGAGAGAGTTCCGTTGTTAAAAACGGGGTCATCAACGCCCCGACTTGCAGACCTTCCGTTCCAGGCATATCGAAGGCAACAGCGACAGGTTCCGAAATCCAGTCAGGGGATTGAGCCACAGCAGGGTCTATGCCCGCGACTACAGACAGAGCAACCCCATCAGGCAGACCCACCAAATCAACATCCGTCTGAAGGCCTTGCCGCAAACGATCTATCATCCAAAGGCCTTGCGTGTCAGGCAAGGTCACCACCGCTCCTGGATACAGGGCATCAGCGGCCAGAGGGGTGACGGTTAAATTAGCCACGCGCCGTGATGGTTCGGACCGCGCAAGTTGGCGATCAACGACGCGGCGCGCCTGTCCCTCATCCATCGCAATAGGCGCTTGAAAGTCACCTATCCTGACCGTCTCTGCCAACTCATTTCGAGCAGACAGTGTGGCTGTTTGATACTCACGGCTGGCATCAATAAATGTCAATCGAACATCCCGAAGAGAGGACATATTATCCTCGACAGAAAACCCAATAGATCCGCCCTCTTTAGCAATTAAGGTGTCGTATGAAATAGGTTGCGGCTTTTCTGTATTTGGCTGTGCGAAACTCACACGGCCCGCTTGTTCGGAGACCGTCAACTCATAGATATTTACAAGCGGTAGTAACGCATCTCGCGCTCGCATAGGGCGGTCAATCACATAGCCTGAAACGAGACCTGTGACGCCTGACACATCAATATTATATAAGCCTGCTTCAGCGCAAATATCCTCAACGATGTCTTGTAAAACCACTCCGCCAACGCGGCCATTTATCCAATGCCCTGTTTGCCAATTAATGCCGTCCGTCCAAATATCCTGACGCGCAGGAAAATCAGGAAAAGGCCTTGCGTCCCATGCCCAAACAGAAGTGGCCGACGTCTCAATCATTGATGCGCCAGTGAGGTTTGAGACGGGATTGATCTCGGGACTATTCCAATACTCAATCAAGCTTTCTAAATAACGTCTTTGAACCAAATCGTCTCGTGAACCATCTGAAAAATATGGAATATTACTTTCATCTGACTTACCGTCAGAAAATAAATTAGGCTGATTTGCGCCGAACCTAACAGCAGGGCATCCAATTTCTGTTAGCCAAAAGGGTTTGCTTTCAGGCACCCAATTTGTTGGCGTTTGCAAGGTTCCATTTATTTTGTTTCTGTGAATATTACCCCACCAATTTCGAAGGTCTTTATAGCGGTAGGTCCAGTCCGTTATGGGTGTGCGAAATTGGGAGAGTCGGTCCGCATCTGACGCATAATACCAATCATAGCCCTCTCCGCCTTCAATGTTATTAGACAGGTAATTAACGTCAGTAGAGGACGCCGCTAATGCGCTATCAAGGTGCTCCCCATCACGCCAATCCGACAATGGAAAATACGCATCAATGCCAATCGCAGAGATAGCGGGGTGGGACCATAATTCGTCTAGATGAAAGAAAACATCTTCCGTCCCGTCCTGAGGGTGAAATCCGAAATATTCACTCCAATCCGCAGCATAAGTTAAGTCTACATCTGCGCCCAGAATCTCCCTCACATCACCCGCTAATCGGGCCAGTTCTGTTACGGCTGGAAAGGTATTTTCAGCATCTCTTATTGTCGTCAGTCCGACCATCTCAGACCCAACTATAAAGCGATCTACACCGCCTGCCCGCCGCGCTAAATTTGCGTGACTGAGTATGAAGTTTCTGAACCCATCATCAACGGATTTATGATGTTCAGGCCCTGCACCAAGGCTGAAATCTGAGGCCATAGACGCTCCAAAAAATGCCTCCACATCGGAAGCTACGCCCGCCATCCGTCCTCGCCATGGAAACCCCGGCGTGTCGACAAGAATGAAGGGATACAGCGTCACGGTCATGCCGCGTGCTTTGATGGCCTGTATGGTTTGGATTAGGCTATCATCCGAAGGTGTCCCGCCAAAGTTGGGACGGTCTTCATCATCGACACTCACGACATGCGCGCTAGACCTGTCATCACGCCCCACTTGCCATGTTGCGTTCCTGATGTTGCGAACACGGCGTTCAACACCTGGCCTGATCGCGCAGGTCGCGATATCCGTCGATGTCGCAAACCATGACGAAATAATCGAAACATTGCGGCAGTTCGGGAGCTGCGCCTGTAACTGATCTAGCGCCAAATCTATGTCGGGTTTACCTGATAAGTTATTCATATTCAGCGCGCGCGTTTCGCCCGGACTCACGCCTTCCTCAACACCCTCAGTCGCATAGGAAAATTCACCTGATCCAGGCAGCAAGTTCACCGATTGAACCAAGTTCTCCAATCGGCCCGATCGCGTCCCCGTCCGAACGACTTCTACATTCAACTGCGGCAGGCGGTTTCCGTAATCTGCCAAAGGAAAATCTTCGAACACGATATAGGCTGTCCCCCGAAAGGCAGGAACTTCGCCGTCTTCTGTTGCGCTGATGATAGGATCAGGGAGCTGCTCCTCCGATCCTGTATAGACACGCATATCTAATCCAGATGTCGCCAAGGGCGCACCATTCGCCCAAATACGGTCAACGCCCGCGATCTCCCCCTCGCACAGTCCCACGGCAAAGCTGATGAAATAGCTATAATCAGTCTGCGTTGGACCGCCGCCTTTACCGCCCACAGGCGATTCAACCGATGTTTCCCTGACATGGCTCGCCCAAATGACCTGCCCCGCCAGCCGCACACGTCCGAACACTCTCGCCATTGGCGCGCCGTCACGGCTTGTTTGCACATGAAGCGTGTCTAATCGCGGCCCCTCTAAACTGCGGGTATCAAAGGCGCGGCTGATATAACTCGTCGCCGTATTGAGCGCGATGGCGCTCGCAGTTCTAACAAGAGCTTGCCCTGCGAATTGCGCGGCGGGGGCTACAGTATTGGCCATGATCTAATCCTGTCTTAAAGGTGTGAGTGCAGAGATGGGAAAGCAAAACTGGCGACGTGGCGACGCTGCCAAAACGGAGCGAAATAAGATTCAACAACTGACTTCCCCCAATAGGCATGAAGGATGCGGTCGTCTGAATTCAAAATTCCGATGTGTTTACAAGGCGCGTTAAGTCCCATTCGAAAGACAAGCACGTCACCTGCTGCAGGTTCATTAATTGGGGTGAGCCAGCGATACGCAGCGTTTAGAAGTGTTTCTTCGCCGCTGACCTCCGCCCAATCAGGCGTATAGCTCGGCGGGGTTTCAGGTTCAGATCCATAAAGAGATCTCCACACGCCCCGAATGAGACCCAGACAATCCGTGCCAACACCGCGCACACTCGCTTGGTGTCTGTACGGCGTATCGAGCCATGTGCGGGCGCAGGCCAAGGCGGCTTGCCGCGTATATAAATCGCTCATGTGTAACGCGACGACCCATCACGAATATCACTCGTACTGACACCCGCTTGGAGTAAGTCATCACCGAGTAGATATGGAAAGCCTCTGAAATTCACGGTATTCGCGAATTGATCTCGGCAAGCTGCAAAGCTGCGTTGGCAGACTGTTCCCGTTTCAAATTTCGCTGCGTTCAGACCGCATCGCGCATCGCCAAAACTGGCATGGCATTGGCGTGAAAATACGCGTCCCGTACTCCGATCCAACAGACTGCTTTGACCCAACCATTCGACCTCAATGACATGATCAGAAAGTCTTACGTTTCCGACACGGCCTTTCGATTGTAAGATGGTTTCGTTTCGATCCCAGTCGTGACGAAATTGAGACAACGCCGCGCCATCTAAAATACCGTCGCGTATGGATTGAGGCGATAAACCCGGGAGGTCCAATCGCGTTCGCACCTCTCCGCTATCCACCGTAAATCCGTTCTGGCTTTCGACGAGGCTACCGTCTGCACCGTGTTGGGGCGCGTAGATATCACCCGCATAATTGACAAGATCATCATGGTCCGTGAGCGTGTAGGTCGTGCTGTTTTTAAGCGTCAATTTCCAGAGTGAGCAGAACGTTGTGACACTATCCATGCGGCACCTCGGACGGGTATAGAATTTCAATCAAAGGAATATCCTGAACCTGCGCGACTTCGAAATCATCGAGGCTGATGTCCAGTGAGTCTGAAGCAAATCTAACGGGCACATCAAATTCAAAACCAGCCGTAATAATTGCATCTATTTTTGGAGCATTATCGAAGCGAATTTGTCCCGTTGTATAATCTACCAAAACCGCAGTTTTGATGCCATCAACGGCCACAATAACGGTCCCGTCAACAGGTTTAGAAATGGGACGGCTATAGCTATAGGGAGCCTCACCATAGATTTTCACTAAGTTAAAATCAGTCCGCACTCCATCGCCTTCGCCCAAGATTTGGTCCATCTCAGAGACAGGGATCCCGCTTGAATAGTCCAATGGGTCCTTAAAACGAAACCCACACAAAGCGCCTTTTCTGGATTCAAAAAATTCAATAATATCAGTAGCTTCTTTTACAGTCTTTAAGCCTGCGCTCGCATTATACTCTCGTCTTGAATGTTGCCCTTTTGCATTTCTAACTTCTGCCCCATTGGCAAGTTGAAGGATATCTATCGGCCGCCGCGGCCCGCCGCTTGTACCAAATGCGAGATGCATCGGAAATCGAACCTCGTGAAAACTTTCCATAATATCTCTCTTAATTTCGGGATTGAACTTGGGTGACAGCGCGTGCGACCTGAGACGCGATTTGCGCGCTCGACGCTTGCGGGCCACTTAGTTTTTGATTGCCTGAATTCATGTTCAAATTCACGGTGACGGGTGATGATTTGGCTGCTGCGCTACCGCTCGCTATTGATCCCGTTATCGACGACACCAGACCTTCCAACGGGGCGGTGATAAGTTCAGATACCGCCAATCGTGCAAAATCATTCAGGATAGATTCTGCCAAATCATTGAAGGATAATTTACCCGTTTGCGCGGCCTGTTCCAACGACGCTGCTATTCTATCTCCTGCCGCTTCGAACACATCCGCGAGATTATCCGCAGCCTCTTGCGCTGCGCCATTCGCAAAGGCATCCAATGCCTCTGCCGCCTGTGTTGTCACAGTATCTATTGGGTCCATGTTAGCTCCCTTCATCTGGATAAAGTTCAAGTAATGCGTCCAAACGCGCCCGATCAAATCGA
This sequence comes from uncultured Caulobacterales bacterium, assembly GCA_938009235.1. Classification (GTDB taxonomy): domain Bacteria; phylum Pseudomonadota; class Alphaproteobacteria; order Caulobacterales; family Maricaulaceae; genus Litorimonas. The sequence continues at coordinate 79,069 of CALLIK010000009.1, read as the reverse complement.
GGGGATTTAACGTCTTTCATCAGCGCCAACCAGTCCCCAACAGGCATGTCCCAGAACTCAGATGGCGCGAGTCCAAACCGCTTTACGGCCACGCGAAGCCACAAATTAAAAGGCCAACTCATGACGTTAATCCATCGGCGATAACCGCGCTCAACGTCGGCATGAGAGGCCGCAATTCAGACGTTGATAATGACCGTGTGGGACGCGGGTTTGCCAACGCCTTTAGAACAACATTCCAGTCGGACACGGTCGCTTTACGTAGACGCACCGCGAGGGCCTTTGGGGTCTCAGTCTCCAACACATTCGCAATCTCGGCTAGGGCGGCATTGGTCAAACGAAGGCGCATTGCCTCCCCCAGAACCGACACAATTTTATCCCCGAGACGATAGCTACTCATAGCGCTACAAAGCTTGGAACGCCCGCACTGGCGAGGCTCAAATCAAACTGAGCTTCCCCATTATACGCCCCCGCATAGTTCAATCCCGTGACAAGGAACGCGCCCTCTATGCGACCAAAACCTGGGATGATGAATTGGCAATCCTGTACCGACTGTTCAAAAAATGCGGTGCGGATGAGGCCATCAGCATCCGAGTCCCGAAACACCCCTGCCCCTGATACTTCTGCGGTTCGAATACCCGCGCCCGGCAAAAGCTCTTTCCAGCCTCGGGACTCCGTGTCCGTCACATCCACAGGCCGCGCATTGAGGCGCAGGGTTTTCGTCCGCAGACCCGCGACGGTTGTGAACGCGCCATCAGAGGCCTTCATTTTCAATAGCATCTCGCTACCACTTTGTGCGCTCATAATGGGTCTCCGCTTGTCTGCATTGTCTCTGCCTGAGTCGTAATGGAAACACGCAAAAGGCCGTGATGCGTGCGCCCATCTGCGGCGCGAAGAACATCGGAATAAATCGGGTTAGAGCTTCGCACGTCAATATGCCCAGTCGCCGTCAACGCCTGCGCATTCAATGCCGCGCCAATCTGACTGAGCAATGACATAACTTCGGCTCGGCCTGAATATCTGGACCAAATATGTAGCGTCATTTGATGGGCAGACATCGGCGTATCGTCAGCGCTAATATCTTCGGACCGCATCGCGCCGTAAGTCAAATAAGGATAGACAGGGTCTTCAGGCGCCGTGTCGTAGAGCCGAGGCGTTTGATCATTGGTGCCGCCCAATGCGTGCTGCACCGATAGATCATCACTCAAGGCGGCATGGACAGCTTTCGCCACCTGTTCGGCGTGTTCACTGATGTTTACACGATCAGTCATTGGCTTTCCTCTTCACAAATTAGATGCAAGCGTTCGCCCCGCGTGTCGGGGTCACTGGACGCGACAACGCGCAGGATGCGGCCATTCCAGACAAGGCGTGCACGTTCGGGGAAGTCGGTCGTGTATCGAATGACAACCAGATAGCTTTGCGTGACCGACAAACGACCATTCTCTCGGACTTCTGAAATCGCCTTGGGTTTGATCGCCGCCCAGATGGCCCGCCGAAACGTCCAGCTAGTAATCGTACCGCCCAGATCATCGGCGACGAGTTCTGGCGAATAGAGCCCAACGCGGGCGCGCATACGGCCAATCATAACCGCATCCCGCGATAAGGTTGGATCAAGGCATCGACCATCATGGGGAAGCCCATGGGATAGTCTGGCCCTTCGCTGCCGCGATGTTCGTACAGATGCGCGAGTAACAACAACACGCCTTGACGGAGCGGCGTCGGGATATGGTCGGGATCTGTGCCAAACCCTGCCGTGAAATCAACTTGTGCCGCGCCAGTCGCCTCTAAGCGGACCAGAACAGGCCGCGCGTGCAGATTAGCATCGATAGGCATGGCAACACCGTCCACCTCTACGGCGTCGATGGAGATCACAGGGTATCGGTTGAGATAGACTGTCTGCCCGTTAGACATTTTGGTGAGGCGTTGTGGCCGCGCAATTAGGCTCACGCCGCATCGCGCTTCAATTTGTAGAGCTGCCGCGTCGATCAAACCGCGTATCAGATCATCTTCATCCGCATGGTCAATCCGCAGAAATGTTTTGGCGGCGTCCAGAGTCACAGGTAAATTTTGCGCCTCAGGCGTAGGCTCCAATGCGGGCAGGGTTAAGTCGGTTAATGTCATTGGCGGTCTCACATGTTTGAAAAATCAGGTACAAAAAAGCCCGCCAAAATTGACGGGTTTTAAGAATGTTAAGTGGCAGGTGGCGCTACGCGGCTTTCAGGAGCTTAATCGCGTCCGTATCTTGAACCCCGCCGCCCACACGTTTGGTCGTATAAAACAGCACGTAAGGCTTGGCCGAATATGGATCACGCAACACGCGAACGCCTTGACGGTCCGCGATGAGATAGCCTCGACGGAAGTCACCAAAGGCGACACAGGCGGCGTCGCTGCCAATGTCTGGCATGTCTTCCATTTCCACCAATGGATAGCCGATCAAGGTCGACGGTGCGCCCGCAGCGACCGAAGGTTGCCAGATATAATTACCATCCGCGTCTTTGAACTTTCGCACAGTATTGATCGTGCGGCGGTTCATCACGAAGCTCGCATTAGAGCGGTATCGCGATTGTGGCGCATAGATCAGATCAATCAAGCTATCCGTATCGAACACGTCAGGTTCTATGACGCCTAGCCCTGCATCCGTCAGGAACCCGCGAGGTTTATTGATACCATCGCCGTTGATGAAGGCCGCTGTTTCTTGCGCTGCGAAAACATCGCGCACTTCTTCGGCGAGCCACGCATCTACATCGGCAACGGAGTCATCTAGTAGCGCCTGCGTTGCCGCTGGCATGGCATAAAGCTCACCTGTCGGGAAATCGACAAGCTCTAGCGTTGGCGCTTCGGTTTCCAGACGGGCATCGGTTTCCCCTGCCCAACCTGATTGCGCACCAGAGACGCTAACGGGTTTACGGAAAACGCTCGCACCGATGGTGCGCACAGTCGCCAGAGACCGCATAGGCGAGGTTTCTGCCAAGACAGTATCAATGCGCGTTTCAGTCTCAATAGGCGCAATCAAGCTACCATCGCCGTCTACAGAGGCGATTGATTTGCCTTCGAGGGCTGATGCATCACCTGTACGGATGAAGCTTTCCCACGCCGCTTTATCGGCTGACTTGGTTTCGGTTAACCTCGCGCCATAGGCAGGCGCAGCCCCCGCCAAAGTTAGATTTTCAATGCGGCGCGTTTGCACATCCAGCGCCGTATTCAAGCGTTCAACCTGTTCGGTTAACTTCGGGCCTTGGGCCGACTTGGCTTCGATTTCAGCTAGGCGTGTGTCATTGGCATCACGGAACGCCGCGAAGGTTGAGGCAAAGTCATTAGCGCTTTGATTGTGCAGGGGGCGTAAATGCGCGCCAGTAGTTTTCGTTTCGATATGAGCAGTCATGCAGACGTCCTTTGGTTTGAAACAGTCAATTTAGAAGTGTCGCCAATGTGGGTTATTCGCGCAGAGCGCAGCATCGGGAAGGCGACGACGGACACCTCCCAAAGATCTATGTCAGTCAAAAAGCGCCCACCTGTTGGACGAGGTACAGAGCGGCGAGTTCGGTATCCGATGGATAATCCGCTCACGGCCCCTTCGCGCACGAGGCGTGCAGTCGAGGCCGATAAGTCTGTTCCTGCCAAGATGCGGCCTTCAACGCAGAGGCCAATATCGTCCTCTACAACGCGGTCCCAGACACCAATCGGTTGATCCGTTTGATGACCGAACAACATCGGAAAAGGCTGCGTGCGGCTGAGTAAGGCCGCGCTAAATGCGCCGCGCTGTACTTGATCGCCAGACAGGTCAGTCTCGGAAAATCGGCTGGCATAGCCAGAGATGTGTAGGTCACTATTCATGGCCGCCTAACCTCCGTTCAATACGCATCAGGCTTTGTTCAATGTGGACAGTTTGGCCTTCTAACCGCGCGAGGCGTTCAGAAATGCCGGGCGTCAATGCGATTTGCGCTTCCAAAGCCGACAAGCGCGCGCCCGCTGCGCCGGCCCAAATTAAACCACTCGCGGTTTGGATGAGGATCGTGACGATCAGGCCAAATGTGAGGGTACGGTCAACTTTTAAAGGCTCACTCATGGCGCGACCTCCACAGCTAACTCCAAGCCCGCAATTTGCCGCGCCTCCTCCGTTGTAATAAAACGCGCATCTGAAAGCCGCTTCCACAATATGGCGCGTTCTTCGGCGAGTGCAGGCACGCGGTCGAGGTCTGGCGTGATACGCAACCCGTCTTCAAAGAATGGTGCGAGCCACCCCTGCAATCCCGTCGCGGTTTTGGCGACCAATGGAATAATTGTTTGCCGCCAGAAGGCTTGGTTGGCTTCGCGGTAATTTGAATATGTATTATCGCCGGGCAAGCCCAACAGCATGGGCGGCACACCAAAGGCGAGCGCGATGTCCCGCGCGGCTTCACGACGTAATTGCGTAAAGTCCATATCGGCAGGCGACAGAGACATGGGTTTCCAGTCCAAACCGCCCTCTAAAACTAAAGGCCGTCCCGCCTGATGCGGCCCCATAAAACTGCTTTCGAGTTCGGCTTTGAGGCGCTCGAATTGCGTGTCGGTTAAACGCTCGCCAGATTTAGGTTGATGGACCAATGCGCCGCTAGGGCGCGCAGAATTTTCGAGTAACGCCTTCGCCCAGACGCCGCTGCGGTTATGGAGATCAACTGCCTGTGCCGCCGCCGATAAGGGCGACAGGCCATGACACGCATCGGCAGGGTTAAAGAGCCGCATGTGATAGAGCGCGCAGCGTCCAGAGGCGGTATCGCGCGGGAACTGGCGACGGCGCTCATCAACGGTTTGCTCCCACCCTAAGGCGCAACCTTTTTGATCTCGGCCCATTTGCATCGAGTCAGGACGATGCGCGACCAACGCAATGGGCGTCTCACCGCTGAGGACTGTCTCAAAGAAGCCGTTCCCACCAACCTGTAGATATCCGTAAAAGGCCTCAAAGGTTTCAATCGCGCTCGTCCCTGGCAAGCCTCGGCCTAATACACGGGTCGCGTTCGGGTCCGTCGCTTGCAGCGGCACAGAGGCTGCGCTCTCCGCGATAAGACGCACGCAACGATGGGCGATAGGGTTTCCCGCAAACCCATCTCGGCACAAAGCCGCATAGGTTTTGGACCCTGATGACTGAGCCTGATTTTGAAATTGGCCCTGATGGATGTGGGATTGAAGTAATGGGCGTGCAGTCGCGGTCTGCGCCTTTCTTTCAGGCACGACTATAGGGTCGGCGGGCCGACGAAAGGGGTTGAACATATTAGGAACCTTGAGATGGGATACGACACAAATGCGTCGATAAGCTCTTTATAAGCTCATCCCGACAGAACGCGGATCATTCTCCGCGTTTTTCTCTCAAGTTATTGAAATATATAAGAGGTTAGGCAACCTTAAACAGGGACGGAGTTTGTTTTCGTTGTCCCAAAAGAGTTTCTGCAACCTTCATCTTCAAACGTAGGTCATTCCGAAATTTTTCATCGCCATGCATTGAGGCCAATGTGATCGCAGCGCGGTAGGCTTGACGTGCGCGGGCAATAGCGCCTTGGTCAGATTTTTCACGTCCGAGTTTTAACAACATATCGCCCAAGGCGCCCTGCACCATGCAAATTTCAATCGGTGTTGTTTCATAGGTGTAGTATTGCCGAGCGGATAAAATGGCTTCTTCAGCTTCTTGCAAAGGCGCGAGTTCATTCGATTGACCCGCAAGGCGCACCAGTTGTGCAGCCATCTCTGCGTTCATCAACGCGAGCTTCATATCAGTCTGTTTAAGCTGATGTTGTAGCTCTGTCTTAATTTGTTTCTTTTGATTTAAAAAATTGAACACGACATCAATCCCTGTAAATTGCAGTCTTACAAAAGTCTATCGTGGTTAAGACGAGCTTAATTCTGTGACGATTTTTGCTATAATATGGTTAAAATCGTCACCCACACGCACGCGGCGCAATGAAATACCCGCCGCAGCAAATAAAGCGGTTTTAACATGATCATTTTCAATCGCTCGTTTTGTCTGATGAGAGTTGCCATCAAGTTCAATCCCCAAGACAGGTCGTCCGTCTCTATCAATGATCAAAAAATCAATGTGACGGGATTTAACGCGTCCCCGAAGTGATTGCGTGTCCTTATACGGTAGGCCTTTTCGCACCCCGATGATGTCTTCGAGGCGGACTTTGCCTTGCGGATAATACCCACGCGGTAAATGGGTCAGCAGCGCCGAGAAGAAAGCTTTTTCAGGCCCATTGACCCAAAGCGACGGTGCGGCCACGAATCCAGAAAATTGAGTGTGGTCTATAGGTTTAATCGGATGCGGCTGATTTGGGTTTTTCTTTGGCCCAATGATTGTATTCAGAAAGCCGAGACAAATGATGGCGACGACAATGATGATAAAAATTTGCATGAGATCAACATAGCTGACGCCAGACAAATCGCTACCTATTCAAGCGCGTCCTTACCCTTTAAAGACAGCGCACACGCGGCACATTTGTTGTGTCCTTCACCAACGCATGTATCGCCCAGACTAATGCATCTACACGGTCAGGCGAGCCGCGTTGCTCTTTCGATCCCATCTGGCACATTTGCGCCTCAAGCAGATCAAACCGTCCAACATGAAACACCTGTCCCCGCGTATAAAGATGCGCAATCGGTTCTGCGCGGGTTTGTTTACTGCGCCGCGCATGGACGCGGTTAATCGGCAACTGAGGGTCCACTTGGCGCAGAACAGCCTCCACCATTTCCCCGCCTTGATTGCCCTCCGCAATCACGCAATCGGCCTGATAGTCATGGAACAGTTTCACCGCACGGTTCGCCCATATTTCGGGTGGCGCATTTTGCAACGTTGCATCTTCGAGAACATAGGCTTTGCCATCGCTCACGCCTGCTACGATCAATCCGCAGGCATCGGCGTTCGGTCCAGATGTCGCGGGCGGGTCAATCGCAACCACGATACGCTCTAGCTCTGGCGTGTCTGGCGTGCGTTGTTTTGCAAGCGTCGCCTGCGACCATAAAGCCCCCGGAAGGTCCGTCAGGATTTCGCCTTCTAATTCCTGTTGTCCCAATGGGGACCCACCATAACGATCTTCCATCGCTGACAGATATCCTGGTGCAAGGTGTCGCGCATTATCCCGCGTTCGCATGCGATGGGTTACAACGCGCGCGGCGGATTTTAGCGCAACTAATGCAAGCGTTGGCCGCGGCGTAGTTGTAACAACAAGACGTGGAACCTCCCCCGCGCGCGGCGACAAGCGGAGCGCTAGGCGTAAATTAGATAATGTGTCCTCTGGCTTTTTCCATGCGCAAAATTCATCGGCCCATGCCGCATCAAATTGCGCCCCGCGTAATCCATCCGGGTCATGCGCAGAATATAAATGCCCCACCGCGCCATTGGGCCATTCTAGTCTTTGACGCGAGGCAATAAATTTTGGACGCTCTGACGGATGGCCAATATTCAGAAGACCGCTTTCGCCCTCCAACATAACTTCGCGGGCCTCTGTGAATGTCGACCCGACTAGCGCGATATGTCTCGCGCCAGATTTCACTTGTTGAACAATCCATTCCGCGCCTGTGCGCGTTTTACCTGCGCCCCGCCCGCCAAGGACGAGCCAGACAAGCCACTCCCCTACTGGCGCATGTTGATGCTCTGCGGCCCAGAACGACCAAAGCCTAAGGAATTGAGCACGGTCCCACCCCGGAAGTTTCTCCCACAGTTCCTCCATCTCGTCGTCCGTCAGTGATTGAACCGACAAGTTTTCTAAAACGTTCATAGAACCGAGCTTCATCTTCAGGGGTTGGGGGCGGCATATCTTCATACCGTGTGTGAGTTTTGGCGGCGATGCGGGCCTCTATAGCCGTCCGCCGCGCTGTCATATCGTCCAGCGTTTTGAGCAATGTTGAAATCGCCCGCGCCCATTTATCTGGCGGGTCGTCACCCTCAGTCGACACACTGAGCAGTGTGTCTAATTTGAGTTGAAGGGCGGCTTCTGTTTTATTGAGAAGGTCGAGCGTTATCTGTGTTGTATCTGTCATGAGCCAAATATACGCCCATGACAGAGACCGTGGATCCATCTTTTTTTAAACGAGGATTAATCGGGTTTTGCGCTCACTATTACTGTTGGTTTCACGCCAACTTCTGTGCCGTAAAGCGTCACAAGACGCGCAAGACCGAGCTTGACGATTTGCTTGCCAGACCCCGTCGCCCATCGCTCATTTCGTTCAATGACGTCCAATGACTCGTCGTGGCAACAGAGGGCTATGACTCCAGGGGCAAGATCGCTCCCGAGTTTTTCACGCACTGTCCGTAGCTGAGTTGATGCCGTAATCCGCGAGAGCATTGCCCGCTCTGCTGCTCCATTGCGGTCACCGCCCTGAACGCCCGAAGACGTAAAATCTTGCGTACCGATTTGGCCCTGCCCTGCGCGGTGATAATCTCGCGCCAATGCGCGGCCTGCTTCGACTTCTGCCGTACTCAACCAACGTCCATTTCTCTCTTGCCCGCGCCTGCGTGCTAATCGATCCAGCGACGTTGCACCTGTGTTAATACTAGCATTGCGTATGACCTTATCGGGCGTGTAAATTTCCCGCGTCTCTAGGTTCGTATGTTGCCCAAGTGCGACGTCTTCACCTTTGTTCAAACGGCGGCACACGGACGGCCTCAAGATGAAACCTCGCGGCACAGGTTCAATCACATCCTGCCCCTTTAGCCAGACAAAGCCTGTCTGTTCGATCCAAAGTGCGGGCCGTTTACGTTGATCTTGTTGCGGAAAGACAGGACGTTCAGAGCCTTGCGCCTCTGCGGCGATCAATCCGTTGACGGCATGGATGTCCCGCATGATGCGGCTCATCGCGCGGTGTTGCGATGTATAGCTCATGCTGCGGCTCTTACAGGTGCAAGGGCTTTGCCCCTTGCAGGCGCGGCAGGTGCAGGGAGCTGAATGCGCGCCTCAACATGCGGACGGAATGTGTCTAAGCACGCAGTGAGGAAATCCTCGGCCTTCAGCAATTTGCGGTTAAAGACGGGATCATCACGGCTTTCCTCCACCACGCGCAACGCATGCGTAATGGTTGATCTATCCCGTGAAAAAACTTCCCCCGTTCGCGTGGCAGTCATGTCAAAAACGGTTTGAAGCAGGTATATCGCAACCTGCCGCGCAAAGACGGAATGGCGTCTACCCTTGCCCGATATTTCAACGTCGAGCGATAAATTGGGTTGCCCAAATTCCAAGGCCACAACGGTCATGGTCAATCGCGCAAAGGCAAAATCATTGGGGTTTAAACGGCGTGTTCGCATAGGGTCCTCCTGAGGTGGACGACCAGTATAACCGCACCACCTAAAGCGAGGATTATATTCCTATATTAACCTTTGAATGAGTCAACGCTAGATGTTCTTGCTACGTTCTCACGCATTCTAACCTATTGGATTAGGCGTAAATTTTCTCAACGATGGGCTGAATGTTGGCAACATCACTCATTTTCACGAGATGATCATAACCGAGGATCATGTTGATATCCGTTCCATTATCAGAGAGCGGAAGACGGACCCAGAACTGAGCCATATGCGATCCAGTTGGCGTATTCGGACGCGTCACGCCCACATAAGGTTTACGCGTATCAATGACCTGATCCAAAACCTTGTGCCAATAGTCGACACGGCTTCCAATAGGTAGTTCATCAACATGCGCGCCTTGGATTTCACGGTTATAGAGATTCCAATAGCCCGTCCCCGCAAGGCGGTGGCGATATCGGTTTCCATCAGGTCCTTCTACACGTTCCATAATGGTCGTCATCGGCAGCTGAGTAAGGATCTCTTCTGGCAAAATATCATTGCGAGATGGGAAACTCCCCCCTCTACATTTACTGCGCCAATAGTCGTAAAATTCTTGTTGTTGCGGCAGAATAATCTGATGCCGTAATGCGTTGCCCGATAACATTTGAACCCTGTCCCCCCGGACTAGCATTGTATGAAGATGAACAATTTGCCCCCGCTAATCATTCCCGTACGCATGTATGGTCTTTTGGACGGGCGATCATCAAGACTTTGTTAACCATATTTAAAGAAAGCTTAGCAGAAAGCAGCGGATTACGAATCGGTTCCGATTCAACTTCAAACGCCCTCCAACCCAATTCAATGAAGCGGTCAATTTTACGGGGATTAAGAGGCAGGAAAGCGCGAATCAAATCGCGTTAGGTCGAGGATTTACCCAAGCCTGATCGCTTCGCCAAAGCCGATCGACGCCGCGCATATTCAGGGGCGACCATCGGGTAATCACGGGGCAAGCCCCATTTTTCACGATAGGCGTCAGGTGTGAGATTATACTTCACACGCAAATGACGCTTAAGGCTTTGAAACTCTAAGCCGTCTTCAAGGCAAACAATCGCGTCATCACGAAGCGAGTCTTCAATCGGAACCGCTGGGTTTAACTGACCATCAGCGTCGATTTTACCTGATTGCGCCGTCTTCAGCGCCGTGTGAACCGTTGCAATCAGCGTCGATATATCTTCTGGCGAGGCGCGGTGCGTCCCGACATGCGCACTGACGATTTGCGCTGTCAGCGCGAGCAATGGATCTATTGGGCCTGTGTCGCTATCTGGCAAAGTAAGCGATCACGAGGACAACAAACAGAAGTCCTGCTGTTAAGACAGCCGCCAGACCAGACGGCGTCGCTTCTGACGCCGCGCCTGCGGGCGAGAAGGTTTGATAGAGCCTACGTCCTACGGTCGAGACTGCGCGGGTTCTAGCGCGGCTCATATTCGCAGACAAACGGTCCCACATCGCGGAACCCCACATTGCAACGTTCAATCCCATACGGCGATAGAGCCAATCCACATCGAGGATTTCCGCGCGGCGTTCTGCGGGATAGAGCTTGAACCGCTTGAGGAGCGTGAAGGCAAAGATCGCGGCAAAGAGCAGCTGCATCTGGAAGACAACATGATCCCATGTGTAAGGCTTATAGGCGTGCTCCATCTCAAACGGCATCAATGCATAGAGTTGCTGATACCCGCCAAATGGCCACGCGAGATAGAAACAGAGGAAGCCAGAAATACTCATGGCCGCCAACATATTCCAAGGTGCCTCTTTTACGCGGCGACCACTGTCATGCGCGAAGAATGTGAAATGCGGAACCTTAATGCCAGAATGTTCCATGACGCCCGCGGACGCAAAGAGCATCATCAAGAATGGAATATAGAGATGGTTCTCAACGGCTGCTGCCAAGATCATCGCTTTGGTCACGAAAGCTGCCAAGAGTGGGAAAGCCGCAATAGAGCCCGCGCCAATCAGGCAGAACATTGTCGTGTAAGGCATAGAGCGGAACAAGCCGCCAAGCTCTGACGCTTTGGCTGTGCCCGTGCGGTACATGACTGCGCCGATGGACATAAAGAGCAAGCCTTTAAAGATAACGTGGACAAAGACCTGTCCAACAACGCCGTTCATCGCGAGCGCGCCGCCGATGCCAATACCGCAAACCATAAAGCCCAACTGGTTATTCAGGCTGAAGGATAAAACGCGGCGAAGGTCGTTTTCGACGACGGCAAAAAAGACAGGGAAACAGGTCATGATCGCGCCAATCCAGATCAAGACAGGCTCGCCTTCAAACCCACGCGCCAAGGCGTAGATCGCAAACTTCGTTGTGAAACTCGCGAGGATGACTGTCCCCGTAATCGAGGCTTTCGGATACGCGTCCTGCATCCACATATGCAAACCTGGGAATCCAACTTTGATACCCATCGCCAGCAACATCAATAATCCGCCCGGACTGTCGAGGCCAATCGCATTGAACATGAAATCACCGCCATTGGCTTGTGCGTGCATCACTGCGCCTGCGAGCAACATAACGCCCGACAATACGTGGATCGCAAGATAGCGAACCCCCGCAGCATAGGCGTGATCTCCGCCCTTCCAGACGAGGAAGACAGACGAAATCGCGGTCAGTTCCCACATCACGAAGAGAGTGATCATATCGCCTGCAAGCACGCCAGCAATCGCTGCGCCTGTGTAGATCAGGGCGGAACTATCGGTGATACGGCATTTTTCATGCAGCGCATAAATGCCGTTAATGACGCCTGCGAGACAGAACAAATAGCCCCAGACAACAGAAAGCCTATCAATGCGGAGCGTGGTTAGCTCAATCGGGCCAAAACTCATGACGCCGCCAAGATGCTGCGCAGCCGTCACACTATGAAGTTGGAAAATAATGAGACCTGCGAAAATTGGCGCAGCAATCACAAAGGCTTTACGCGCACGGCCCACAGGCAGCAGCGTACAGATGAGACCCGCAAGAATAACCCAGAGACCGGGGTTAATTTCGGCAAGGATTGGGAATTGATCAATCATGATGCGCTTCCCCAGTTACCATGGGGTCCGTTGAATAGTCTGGATCAGGCAAACCGCCCTCCCCGTAATAGCTTTCGTCGCGTCCAAGGATTTTGAACAATGTGCCCGCGGAAAGAACGATGAGACTATAGGCGATAAAGCCGTAGATCGCCCAACTCCCCGGGATGTATTCCTCGATTGGAAGCGGATGCTTTTGCTTAAAATGCAAGCCCAGCAAGATAGAAATAATCATGCCCACCAATGGGAACCAGATGAAATTACGCTTCACCTTTTCGTTGCCCAAGAACAGGAAGTAACGGCTGACCGGATGAATATCATCCATAGGCGCGCTTACCGTTTCAATTTCGGCTTCGGCCTCAACCTCTACAGGGATTTCGGTTTCAGTACTCATTGCAGACCTCCGCCCGGTAAGATCGGTTGTAGGAAGTTCACGATATTACCCGCGAAGAAGAACAGAACCAGTGACCCAAAAGCCGTCATAACAGGTGGGATAATGACCCATTTATGCAGCTTACGCACTTCGGCGATATGCGCATCATCTTCGGGATTAAGCGGCGGCTTCATGAAGCCGCGGATCGCCACGGGAATAAGATAGATAATATTGAGGATCGAAGACGCGATAAGTGCGGCAATTAAAATGGCTTTACCACTATCGACTGCGCCCATCATCAACATGAACTTCGGCCAACTGCCGCCCATTGGCGGAATACCGATGATCGACACAGACCCAACAAGGAACGCGCCAAAGACAAATGGCATTGTGCGGCCAAGGCCGTCGAGCTGCGAAACCTTTGTTCGATGCGCAATCGTGTAGATCGCACCCGCGCACATAAAGAGCGTAATTTTACCCCAAGCATGCATAACGATTTGTAGACCACCGCCGAGGATACCCATGCTGACCGCTAACATGGCGCCCAAGGTAATATAAGAGAGTTGCGAGACTGTAGAATAAGCCAAACGGGCTTTCAGGTTGTCCTGACGCAAGGCAATGACCGACGCCATAACAATAGAGAACGCGGCAATCCACGCGAGCCATGTCGACGCGGGTGTTGCTGCGGCAAGACTTGGACCAAACGTATAAGTCACGACTTTGAGCATGGTGAACACGCCCGCTTTCACAACGGCCACAGCATGTAGCAAGGCCGATACTGGAGTTGGCGCGACCATCGCATTCGGTAACCACGGATGGGTTGGCATAAGCGCGGCTTTACCGATACCAAAGGCGAATAAAATCAGCAGCATTGATGTCGCGACAAGCGATGTGCCCTCAGGGAAAATACCGCCGACGACAAAATCTGTCGTCCCTGCAATCACATAGGTTCCGATAATCGCAGGCAGTAGAAGCGCCATGGATGTGCCCATCAAAATCAGCGCATAGATCGTGCCGCCGCGTTTGGCTTTGGCGTCGCCTTTATGCGTCACCAATGGGAAGGTTGAGAGCGTGAGAGCTTCGTAGAATATGAAAAGCGTGATCAGGTTAGCCGAAGCCGCAATCCCCATACAGGCCGCAATCGCAATCGCAACAAAGGCGAAGAACCGCGTTTGTTTAACCTCATTATTGCCGCGCATATAACCAAGCGTGAAGACCGAGTTGATAATCCAAAGCGAGGACGCAATCGCCGCAAATGTTGCACCAAGCGGTTCAAGTTTGAGGGTGAAATCAAATTTCCCAGCAAAGGTTCCCATGCGGAGTTCAGGGCGTCCGCCTTGGGCGACATCGATACAGAGATAGATAACCGTCGCGAGCAACGCTAGGCCTGCCACAAATGTGACGCCTTCACGCAGATTTGGGGTCTTGCCGAAAAGTGGAATTAGAACCGCCGCAATCAACGGAATAATCAGCAGCAGTGCCAGCGCGATTTGAGGTGTCATGATCATGTCCATCTCTCCTACCCCGTCCCGAGGAGAAGTTCAGCCGCGCGGATAGATGCGCCGACGACTGCGTCGGATTCAACGCCGATGAAAATAGAGCCCAAAGCCAGAGCCCACATAGGGACAAGCATCGTGAGAGGGGCTTCATTTCGTTCAACAACAACGCCGTTGATCGTTGGAGGTGACTGAAAATAGGCGAGCAACAAAAGGCGACCGATATACACAAGCGCGAGGATAGAGGTCAGCATGATGATGCCAACGGCCCACCACCAACCTGCACCCGCAGCAGCGCCGGCTAGATTAATCTTGGACACGAAGCCCGCCGTAAAGGGTACACCAATCAGAGACAGACCGAGGATTGTGAAAGCGCCCATCGTCCACGGCATAGTTTGCCCCAGACCCTTAAAGTCTTCTGTGCGCGTGATGCCAAATCGGTACCACATCGCGCCAAGCGCCAAGAACAAGCCGCCTTTAATTACGGCATGATTGATCAAATGCAGATAACCCGCACCAACAGACGCCGTGGTCGCAATGCCAATACCTAGCAGCATATAGCCAACTTGAGCGACAGAGGAGAACGCCAACATACGGCGCGCATCAGTCTGGAATATGGCTTGGAGTGACGCAAAGACCATTCCGAATACACCCATCCCGACAAGCACATACATCAAGACATCTGCGACATAGGCATAGCTTGGATCGAATACAAAGAAGGTAAAACGGAGTAAGAGATAGAGCGCAGCTTTCGTCGCGGTGGAGGCCAAAAACGCCGTGACTGGTGTCGGGGAATAGGCATATGCGCCCGGCAACCATGTGTGCAACGGGAACATCGCGAGCTTTAGGCCCAAACCGATAATGATAAAGCCAAAGGCCACTTTCGCGACACGCGAGCCACCATCTAGGTCAGCCAAAATACGTGCCATGTCAGCCATATTTAGCGTCCCAGTTTCCATGTAGAGGAAGCCAATACCGATCACGAAAAATGTTGCGCCAATAGAGCCGAGGATCAAATAATTATAAGCTGCGGATAATGCGCGGCGGTCCCGCGCAGCGCCCATAGCGACAAGCACATATGTCGAAATTGACGACACTTCGAGGAAGACAAAAACGTTAAACGCATCGCCCGTGATAACCATGCCCAATAGGCCAGCTACGCAGAGCAAGAAAGCCGCGTAAAACGGTGCACGTTTATTGGGTTTAATTTCGGCAACGGTCGCAGGCAGCGCATAAATAACTGTCACGAAACTCATGAGAGCAATCAACACCAGAACTGGCGCACTCAAAGCATCGACAACCAAAGAAATCCCATGAGGTGGCGCCCAGCCGCCCATTTTATAAACCGTTGTACCGACTTCGGCATTATACAGCGCCAGAGCAAAAGCCGTGATGGTCAAGATAGCCGTGACGATAAATGTACTCGCCCACGCCACGCGTTTATTCGGCAAGATAGATGTAATCGCCGCCATAATAAGCGGCAGAGCCATGAGAAAGGCCGGACCGTGAGTCAGCAACCAGTCGGGAATGAAATTAAGCAAAGCCATCAATCTGCTGTGCCTTCCAGATTATAGATGAAATCTTTTTCTTCGATCTCATCTTCTTCAATCGTGTGATAAACTTCGCGAATACGCACCGTTAGCGCGAGGCCAATCGAGAGCGTCGCAACGCCAACCACAATCGCGGTCAGGATAAGAACATGCGGAAGCGGGTTCGAATAGAGAACATCACTGCCTGGTCCTGGGAGTATATATGATCCGCCGCCTGCCGCGACCTGAATAGTCCCCTCAAGCAAAGCATGACCGTCTACGTCTGTACCATACGACGCGCCGCCCTCAACAAGGATCGGCGGTTGACCGCCAGAGACTTTACCGATGGTGATATAGAGGAGGAAAACGGACGTCTGAAAAACAGACAGACCCGCAAGCTTCTTGATCAAATTGCGCGAGGCAAATACGGTATACAGACCCGTCATCATCAAAATAATGACAATCACATAGTTATATTGTGAGAAAAGCTCAGACATCTACCAATCCTCGTCAGAGGTTTCAGGTTGGCGCGATCCAAACGCATAGAAAATCGCAATCATGACCGTCGTAACCGTTGTCAAAACACCTAGTTCAACGGCCAGAATACCATAATGCTGACCATGCGATGCGTCATGCGCGAGGACTGAATAGTTCAAAAACTCGCCGCCCATAAACCAGCTCAAAACGCCTGTACCGCCATATAGCAACACGCCCAAAGTCATACCATAGCGTATGAGCGATGGTGGGAAGGCGCGCTTCGCGGCTTTCAGTCCAAAGACAAGCGCGTAGAGAATAACAGAGGCCGCAAGGATTACGCCCGCTTGGAATCCGCCCCCTGGACCATAATCGCCGTGGAATTGCACATAAAATGCAAAGAGCGCGATTAGGGGGATTAGGAATTTCGCGATAACTCGCAAGAGAACATGCGGGTCACGGCCAAAGGTTTGTGTTGGGTCGCTCATTGGTCTGGCTCCGCACGTTGTTCCTCAGAGCGGTTATCAGTCGCGAGTCCAGCAGACGGCGCGGCATGATCATTAAGCATCTGTCCATTCGGACGCGCAACCCAACGACCAGAGTTTCCGTTCAAACCCAGCAAGAGCAACACGCCTAAACCTGCTGAGAAAATCACAACCGTTTCGCCAAATGTATCATAGCCGCGATAACTCGCCAGAACCGCAGTGACCACGTTTGGAATTTTGATCTCTTCCGCAGTTTTCGCGATATAATCCATACCAACATATGAATTAGCAGCAGAGTGCACGTCGCCATAAGCGGACATATCCCCAACGGCATAGAGCATCGCCATGCCAGCCAGAACAACCACGGCTAACGCACCGACTTGGCGGCGCATCGGCACAGGCGTTGATTTTCTATCTGCCAATAACATGGCGGAGAGCATCAAGACGGTGGACACCCCTGCCCCAACGGCGGCCTCGGTAAAGGCTACATCAACGGCATCAAGCGAAACAAACCAACAGGCCGACACAAGGGAATAAACCCCTTGCAACATTACAATCCCGAAGAGAGATCGCATGCGGACAATCGCGAATGCGACGACAACAAGTAGCGCAAGGAAAGAGATATCAAGCAACATCGTTGGCACAACGAAGGCAGGCTCAGCTACGGCGGCGAAAAGGCTCATGTGCCGTCCTCCTCAATCTCGGGCGCACGATATTCACCGAGCAAAGGCTTCAAACCCGCACGATAAGCGGCATGGGCCACAGCATGTGTCGCTGTCGGGCTGGTCACCAATAGGAAGAATGCGACAAGTAAAAGCTTGAGCACCATTTGAATGCTGTCGCTTTGGAACATAAGTGCGAGCAGGATCAGCTCAGCGCCAAGCGTATCAGTCATACCCGCCGCATGAAGCCGCGTGTAAAAGTCTGGCAGGCGCAAAACACCAATAGTTCCAGCCAATACAAAAAACAGTCCCGTCGCCATAGAGACTAACGTCCCAAGTGTGCGAAACACGCCTAGCCAATCGACATGCACAGCCTGTTCGGCGGCGTGAGCGGTTTCAGACGCAGCAGCAAAAAGGAGGCTCATGATAAGTCCTCCGACTGCGCTGTCTTCTGGGCTGTCTTCTGGGCTGATAAGTTCACATCTAAGGATTGGTAATTAAAGAATTTCAAAACGGCGATAGTCCCGATGAAATTCATCAAGGCATAAAGAAGCGCAATATCTACGCCGTCAGGGCGACCAATGATGAAGCAAAACACGCAGAGAAACAAAACGGTCTTTGTACCAAAACTATTTACGGCCAAAAGGCGGTCATACAACGTCGGTCCGCCGAGCAAACGTCCTAACATCAAAGCCATTGAGATGATCAGCAGAAATGCACTGCCCAACATGAAATACCCCATGAATGGTGTCATGACGCATCTCCCTTTCTAGGGGCATCAATGTTTTCACCAATCGCCCACGCAGAGCGTTCAGCCATTTCATCAAAATCTTCAGGTGCAGACATTTCAGATAAAAGCGCGTGGACGAGAATGTGGTCATCTTGAATATCCAAACTGACAGTGCCGGGCGTCAACGTAATGGAGTTAGCAAACATGACTTTGCCAATGTCTGTTTTTTGCGGCGTCGGGATGCGAGTCAGCGTTGGCGAGACCGCCATATCAGGAGAGAGCACCGCGCGGACAACGGCCACATTGGCTTTCACAATTTCAGCGAAAAGCCATATAAAATAGGCAAGTGTTTGTAGGATTGTAAAATAAGGCGCAGTTTCGTGATCCAATATCTGCATGCGTTTGGCCATCCAAACGACAAATAGGATCGAAATCACACCCAACGACAATAGCATTGTCGTAAAGTAGCCTGACAATGTCAGCCAAGTTGCGGCCAAAGCCAGCACAAGTATCAATATAGAACGCAGCAGAACTCACTCCTTGAGAAACTGATGTCGTCATAGCGGGCGAATCGAGGCGGTTAAACCCTATTCAGGATGGAAAACTACAGGTCCAGACCAAGTCTATGTGGACGAGTGGTGTGACTTATCCTCGGTGGGAGAAAACCAAGGCCGCTGTGATCGCTGCGGCACCAAATTCTTCTTCGCGTGGAATGACGCCATTCTTGATATAACGAAGCACATCCGCATTCAAAGAGGCTGTCAAAGACCAGTTCCAATAACGTAAAACCGTCTGAGCTTTATCCGTAGAAATACGATCATAGGTTTCCATGACGCGTTTCAATGTCGGATGCATAGTTCCATCTAAATCGTGGATGGGACGTTTTAGAGACCGCCAAATTTTTTCTATATATTCGCGCTTCAGACCTGGGGCTTTACAGAGAATAGCAATGCCTTCACCACCTTTATCCGTCATAATTTGCGCGCCCGTTGCAGGTTTAATTCCCGCCATATAGGAAATTTCTTCTGTCAACTTTCGACTTAATCCGTTCGTTTCTGCCGCGTTAATTGCCTCTTCCAGACCTTCATAGTCAGATCGTTGGATCGCCGCGCGATTGCGCTGGCGTCGTTCAATAAATTGTAAGGCCTTTCGTACACCTGCATCCGACCAACCATCTTCGGCCGCTTTTGGAAAGAGGTCACTACAGCTTTCCTGCAACACATTTCGTGTCACGGCGAAACGGTGGAGAATTTTCTTACGGTTTTCCGTATTGGCCCACCAGAACATTGTTAGACCATGTGAAGGCCGCAACTCATCACGTTTAACAAGTAAACCTACATAAGGCTGATGAGACCGTGAAACCGTTAGAATTCTTTGAATCGCAGTTTCAGAGAAATGCGCCTCTTTGTTTTTCAACAAAGCTTCCACGACATCTTCTTCGAGAAATTCTACGAGCGCATCGACAACAGCATCTGAGATTTTTCGACGCTTCGCGATAACGGCTCTATGGCCTGCCGAAACCTTACGTGCGATTTGGATCAAGTCAGAATCAGTTAGAGATCGACTCTCTTCCAAAACATAACGTGCAATTTGTATCTCATCCTTCGCGAGGATAACCAGGATCGTGCGCGGAGCTTCGTTCAACATAACGAGGCGTTTAGCAACGGATTGGCGAAGGCCCGCATCCGCACTCCGAAGCAACTCCACCAAAACATCGCCTGCCATGTGGCGTTCTTGCGGCGTAAGCTGACTGGCTGGAATACAAATAACATCCGCCAAACGCTTTGCCAATTGACGGCGCGTCGCATTTTCATCATCGCCCACCACTGTCGGCGTGAGCGTTAAAGGCGCCAACTCAGGTAAGTCGCTTTTGATGTCTATGGACAATCCGGCCATGGGTCGCTTCTTTGATCAGTTGATAATCTTACCCTAACCCTAAAGGCATAGGGTTAATGGGACGTGACCCCTACACATGAACTTTTCTACTCTTTATGTGCATCATTCGACAGGAGATAGCCGATGAAAACCCGCCCAGCACAACCCGCGCCTAGCCCAAAGGCTCGCCCTCACACACAAATGCGTTTTGGTATTGAATGGACCGATGACTACGCCTGGATGCGTGATGACAACTGGCAAGCCGTTATGCAGGACCCAAAAACGTTAAATTCAGACATTCGGACACATTTAGAGACTGAAAATACATATACAGAAGAGGCACTTACGCCACTTTCAGATCTTAAAGACCTCATTTTTTCTGAAATGAAAGGCCGCCTAGAACCCACGGCCCGCGGTGTCCCTATGCCTGATGGCCCCTACGCTTATTTTCATTTCTACCGTGAAGGCGACCAACACGGTGTTTATGCACGTCACGATTTACGCAAAACAGCCTCTGAAAACCCGACTTCAGGCGCAATAAAACCTAAAGATGAAATTATTCTCGATTGTGACGCTTTAGCGCAGGGTACAAAATTTTTCGATTTAGGCGATGTCTCGCACAGCCCGAATCACGAATGGCTCGCCTATTCTGTCGATGAAAAAGGAAGTGAGAGCTATGAAGTCTTTCTACGTGAGCTGAAAACAGGTGATATCTTAAAGACTGGGATTGACCGCTCGGCGGGTGCATTGGTCTGGGCCGCAGACAACCGAACCTTATTCTGGGTCGAACGCGATGAAAATCAACGCCCCTATGCCGTTCGTTTTCGCGATGTATTTGACCAAGAGGCCAAAACACAAACAGCCTATGAGGAACAAGACCCTGGGTTTTTCGTCAGTGTCGGCAGTTCCGATGACGAAGCCTTTATCGAAATCAGCGCGCATAATCATACAACGGGCGAAATTCACCGCATCCCCTCGGCGCAACCACAAACGCCGCCTGTTTGTTTTTCCTCGCGTCAAAACGGCATTGAATACAGCCTACAAGATCAAGGTGGACAAACCTATATCTTGACCAATGCAGGCGGCGCCGTAGATTTCTGCGTTATGACGGGAACAGCGGGACAAACGCCCGATCAATGGAAAGCCTACTTGCCGTACAAACCCGGACGCCTCATCCTCGGTATGGAAAGCTACGCAAATTGGTTGGTGCGCCTAGAGCGCGAAGACGCCCTGCCCCGCCTCGTGATCCGCAATATGACGACACAGGTTGAGCACGCGATTGAAATGCCCGAAGCCGCCTATGGCTTGGGCATCAAATCTGGCTATGAATATAACACCGACACATTGTTCTTCTCCTATTCCTCTCCGTCTCGCCCCGGCACAGTTTACCGCTATGATATGGCCGAGAGAACGCGGGAAACTGTCCGCGTCCAAACTGTCCCAAGTGGCCATGACCCAGAGCAATATCGCGTCGAGCGAATTTCCATTACCGCGCGTGATGGCGAGACAATCCCAATCACGCTTCTTGCGCGCAAGGACGTCAAAACAGACGGCTCAAACCCGCTGTTACTCTATGGCTATGGCTCCTACGGCATCACTATTCCCGCCGCGTTCAGAACGAATATTCTCTCTCTCGTTGACCGCGGCATGGTCTATGCGATTGCCCATATTCGCGGCGGCATGTCCAAAGGCTATCAGTGGTATCTAGATGGAAAACTCGAAAAGAAGGTCAACACCTTCAATGATTTCGTCGATGCTGGACGCGCTTTAGCCGATTTAGGCTGGACCACACAGGGACGCCTTGTGGCGCATGGCGGATCTGCGGGCGGGTTGCTCGTGGGGGCTTCACTCAATCAAGACCCCGACTTATTCGCAGGCGTCATTGCCGCTGTCCCATTTGTCGATGTGTTGAACACAATGAGCGATACTGAACTACCTCTCACGCCGCCAGAATGGCCAGAATGGGGAAATCCGATTATAGATGAAGATGCGTTTCACCGCCTTCGCAGCTACTCACCTTATGATAATGTGACGACCCGCGCCTATCCACCAGCCTTGATAACAGGCGGTTTGACCGACCCGCGTGTCACATATTGGGAGCCTGCGAAATGGGCAGCAAAGCTACGTGAACACCAAACAGGTGACGCGCCGATCCTGCTCAAAATCAATATGGATGCGGGTCATCAGGGGGAAAGTGGCCGTTATGACAGCTTGAAAGAGACAGCCTTGGAATATGCCTTTGCTCTAGATTGCGTTGGCTTAGCTTAGGGCGAAACTTCAACAGGCATTTGGGTTCAACGGCTTCACTTCGTTTTAGAGGTGGAGCCATAAGGCACTCTATAGAACCGCATCGCAGCCTCATTATCTGGAGATGGGCCGGTGATTTAATATCAGCACACCCGCGGATCGGCTCATAACGCTGAGGTTTTTTGGGTAGAGCATAAGCTGAGACTGGAACCGGTGGGAGTTGATATGATTCCAGTGTCTTCATGACCTCAACTTCGGGGGCAGCCTGGGATTGAAACTGAGCCTGAAACGGGGCTTGAGCATGAGCGGGAAATACAAGGCCGCACGCTAACACGACAAAAGCGCGCTCCCACATGTATTAGGCTCCAGTTGGGAGAGGCAGTTTCCGCCCTCTTTCATCCGACAAATCAAAGCGTATCTTGGTCTCAAGACCAGACCGCGACACGGCTCGCCCGTTTTGTATTTTGGCCTTATAAAACCACTTCTGCACAGACTTTATCGTGGGCGCATTGAGTTGTGAGTTCGTGCAAGACAGAGTCTGCACGTTAAATGTCTGCCCCTGAGCATTCACGTCAAACCGAACATTACAATAGCCCGAATAATTACCTTGCGAAAAACGGGACGGAAACACAGGTGCTATGCGAATGATTGGTTGCTCTTCGCCATCTACAGTAACAATTTCTGTTGCACCGTCACCAAAGTCAATTTCAGTTAATACAAAATCAGGAACACCATCTGTCGTATCAAAGATCGGAACAGTAACCTCTTCCACTAGCGTAAAATCTGTCGTTGGCGGCGGTGGCGGAACTTCGACCTGCTTTAGAGGGTCAGGTTTTGAAATTTCAATATTAGGGACCACGTCATCTGGGACGGGGTTAATTTGAAAGGATGGCGTAACCACTTTATCTTGAGGTTCAAACTCAGCCGATATGAGCGATGCCATTGAAACAAGTAAACCAATGGTCGCTACAACTGCGATCGGGAGAACTAACCCAAATCTCATAAGGGACCCAGTTTTAGTAGCTATATCCCCGGATGGTAAGTGGTGAGGTGTAAGATGTGTAGTCATATAAATTCCCCTTTAGTTATAATGTAACGTTATACTATAACTACACCATATGCAAAGGAATTCTGACTCAAACTCGTAGCGCAGACTCCTGTGCGCTAGAGGTCAATAAAGACATCCAAGTTTGAACAGGGTTCCAGAACTCGCAGCTTTAGGTGGGGTCAGACATATAGATTGAGCTCGACGGTCTTAGGTGCAGAAATGAGCCAACATCAATCAAGCATAAAAAAACCCGGCATCAAGGCCAGGTTTTTAAAAATCTCAAATGTATCAAGGTCTACTCAATTTTAACGCGGAACTTTTTATCGTAATCAGTCTTATACTGCATACATGTTTCAGCATCATCGAGTTTAAATTCACCCACGAAGACTTCCGCAGCATAAGCTTGCTTCATTTTTTGATAACAAAGCTCACGTTCAACATTACGTTCAAATTTACAACGTCGATCAACGGCCAATTTTTCAGCGTTGATGAACTTGACCCACTTCGTTGCGTTCCCACGCTCGCGTGATCCATTTGGAACTTTTTCAAAAGCTGAAATCGCAGACGCGCGTGCTCTCGTAATCGGAGCCTCCGCCATCTGTGCATCCGTCATATCGCAGTTAAGACGATCAAGCTTACTCGTCTCATCATAACGACAGTTCGCGATCAACATCCAAGACTTACCCGCATCATATCCACGATTGATAGCTTCCGTGAAAGCTGTCTCAGAACGTTTACATTCGCCTTCATTGTAAAGAGCTTCACCAAGGTCGGCGTAAAGTTTACCTTCACCAGACTGAGTGGCTGCAGATTCCAAAATAGGAATAGCGCGTTTATATTCTCGCGCCTGACGGAACAGACCAGAGAGTTGCTTTAACTTATCTGGCGAACGAGAAATACGGTTAGCATTCATCTCGCGCTCTAAAATTTCTGCAGCCTGATAAGGCATGTCATAGAAAGAGTAATACTGAACCACCTTCATCAAGTCAGGTTCGTCAGTCAAAGCGCCACCAAGATAGAGCATTTTGGTCACTTCGAAAGCTTCCTGCTCGCGACCACCATTAGCCAACATAGAGGCCCAAGCATCCCACAAGGATTTGTCTTCAGGCCAACGTTGAATCATTTCTTTAACGATATCAGCCTGACGCCCCTGCATGCCCAAGTTATTGAACAAGAAGTTGAGCAAATCAAAATGCTTACGTTCTTTGGGATTAGCCGCATTAAACCACTTCTCGGCCCAAGGCAGTGCGCGGTTATATTCTTCAGCTTGCACCCAAGCATTCACAAGAAGATCAACATACTGTGCTTTTTGCTGACCACCAGAATTTAAGTAATTTTCAAGACGTTGCGCGCCTTCACGATACTGGCCGTTACCAATCATCAACTGAGCAATAACAACTTTAATATTGTCGACTTCATTCGGAAGAAGTCCGCCAGCATTAATCGCGTTTTCAAAATTCTGTTGAGCCTCAACAGCGCGGTCTAACTCATAGCTATATTGACCCATCATTTGATAGATTGTCGACTTCTCATACGCGTTCAAATCAGGTGTAGAAATAACACCTTGCAACACACTAAGAGCGGCCTGATTTTGACCACCATTGGCTAAAGTCAGCGCTTCGTTGACCTTTTCACCGGCTTTAGCAGAGAATTGACGCCCTTCTTCTTGAGCAAAAGCTATGCCTGACAGTCCCGCAGTCGCAACGCCGATAGTAGCGAAAGCTAATAGGCTCGCGCCCAACAAAGACGCTGTGCGTGTACGAAATGATGTTTTACGTGTTTGGCCGGTCATGATGATTTCATCCTTGCTGTTCGGAGTCAGACCAAAATAAAAAATTCTGGGCTAACAAAGTCAAAACTCACTATTCGGATCACATAAATGAGGTCTCGAACGGGGCTTCAATGCGATGGACCGCAACGCTGTCGGAGCGATCCATATTATCTTAGGGGCGAGGTTGCAAAATGCTGTCCTCGCAAAGGCTACCTAATATCCTTTAGGCAGTGGCATTTTTCGGCCGCGCTCATCTTGAAGGTCGTAGCGAATTTTTGTTTCCACACCACTCCGTGATACAGAACGACCATCAACAATTTTTGGATTATACTTCCATTTTTGAACCGTTTTGATCGTAGCACTTTTCAACTGACTTGATGTACAAACATCAATTGTTACGTTGAAAGGCTGGCCTTCAGGGCTCACATCAAAGCGAACTTTACAATATCCTGAATTATCACCCTGCAAAAAACGTGGCGGGAAGATTGGATTCAAACGAACCAATGGCTGTGCATCACGATCAGACACTGTAATTTTAAAGTTAGACGCATCAATCTTAGGCGCTTCAAATTCAGGAATAGAGCCTTCCATTGAGGCGATTTCTTCGGTTGGCTGGTCGGCCTTCGCACGCTCGATTTGTGGCGGCGGCGGCGGTGTTACGACTTGGCGAACTTTATCGATAACTGTTTCGCGTTCTATCACCTTGATATCATCAACTTTAGGGTTGATTTCAAAGGTCGCATTCTCGGTTTTATCCTGCGGCTGAAACTCTTTCGAGATCAAAGCGCGCATGGCGAGAAACAAGATGACCGTGAAAACAGCGGCCAGAGGGGTAAAAACTATCCAGCGGACAATACTTTTCATATCCGTATCCTCTTACTCTGTGCCGACGCGGGTATTGATTTTCAAATCCTGCATCAAATCTTGTACCGACATCACAACACCGACTTCAGCGTTACGGTCAGCTTTAATAATCGCTTCAGCTTTTGGGCTTTCTGCCAAAATTGACTGAATGATCGGGCGAATTTCGCTTACGTCATAGGGACGCTTGTCTATCCAAACTTCATTCTGCGCATTTACAGCGACAAGAATAGTAGGCTTAACTTCACCATCGAGAACTGCATCAGGCTGACTTGGGTCAATGCCGGGTGTTTTCACGAATACTGATGTCACGATAAAGAAGATCAGTAGGATAAACACAACGTCCAACATAGGCGTCATATTTAGTTCTGTATCCTCTTCAGGAATTACTGTGCGACCGCGTCTTGCCATGATGTTACCTTATTACAAGTTGAGCGCAAATGCAAGCGCTTATGCGATATTATTACATTTCATCAGAATACTCTGACGAGAGACCCGCGCCAATACGGCGCGAGAGGAAATCTTATCCAGTGTTTCGAACGATCTCGATCTTCGAAGCCAATCCACCTTGATCCAAACCATCTCTGATCATGATCAAATTTTCATGCGACGCTTTTTCATCCATACGCAGGATGACAGAGGCATTCGGTTTGTCTGCCAAAAGACGTTCAACACCGAGGATCACTCGATCACATCCGGTTGGACGACTGTCGACTGAACAGAAGTTCCGTCCATCAACATAAACCGTAATGGCGCGAGCATCAGGTGGTGGAGTATCAGAAGGCGGCGGAGGCGGCGGTTGTGTAAGATCAATTCCCTGTTCGTCTAGGAATGTAGCTGTCACGATGAAGAAGATCAGCATGATGAAGACAATATCCAACATTGGAGTCATGTCGACTTCGCCCTCATCTCCACCCTGTGTACGGCGTGCGCGTCTCATAGTGTGTCCTTTCTAGGCCCTTAGGCCGTAAAGCGAGCTGTAGACTCGTCGAGATCATTGGCGAAACGTGCTGTTTCACGGGCACTCATGCGGGGCAGAACCGTCGCAAAAATCAAACCCGTCAACGCGACCATCATGCCTGCCATAGTTGGGATGGTGGCTTTAAAGACACCGCCCGCCATGAGACGTGCATTAGATGAGCCAGATAACGCCATAACATCGAAAACTTCGATCATGCCGGTCACTGTACCGAGGAGACCCATGAGAGGTGCCAGTGCAACAAGCGTCTTGATAATACCGACGTTTGCGCCTGTGCGCTCTTTCACTTGGCTAACAAGTTCATCTTTGATCGCAGCTGCTTTCCAAGATGATTTGTCAGGACGCGCTTCCCATTCTGCCAAAAGGCGAGACTTGAGAGGTTTATGCGCGAAGAGATAATAAGCGAACCTCTCCAAAATGAACGTAAACATAAAGAATGCTAGGATCATGATGTAGAAGAGGATGTTTCCGCCAGTCCCCAGGAATTCCTGGAGACCGTTAAAGACATTTTCCATGGCTTAAGCCTTTCGTCTTTTGCGTTTACTTACCTTATGCGCTCGAACCGGTGCCAAGTCCGCGTGTTTCCACGTGACGGGCAACGATACCAGCAGACTGCTCTTCGAGTGTGCCTTGGATCGACCGTGCCATTGAGGAACAGAAGCTGTGCAGAACGAGGAGCGGAATAGCCGCATAAAGACCGAGCATTGTTGTCACTAGAGCAACCGAGATACCGCCAGCCATTAGCTGTGGATCGCCTGTTCCGTAGATCATCATCGCTTGGAAAGTTTGGATCATACCCGTCACTGTACCAAGAAGACCTAGTAGCGGTGCAACACCAGCCAATAGTTTCAAGATATTCAGACCGAATTCAAACTTAGGTGATTCACGAAGGATCGCTTCGTCAAGCTTAAGCTCAACAGTGTCAGCATCTTTGTTCTGTGCACCTTCATACGCCATCATAACGCGGCCAAGAGCATTAGACTTGGACGGTTGCGCTTTACGCTTCTGACCATTGATAGCTGTCTTCGCTAGGAAGAGACGGATGATGTTCAAGACACCAAACAACACGCCAAAGATCGCCATAATGATGATGAATTTACCGATGTTGCCACCTTGAACCCAATGACGTTCCTTAAAGGACGGCACACGCTCGAAAGATTTAAGCAATTCACCGCGCGTTGGATCAAGCGGAGCATAAACAATGCTGCCCGCCGCTGCGCCAGCAACATCACTCGCAGCGCTAGAGATTTGACCACCTGGTTGGCTTGGTAAAAGTGTTAGAAGCGGCGCATCAGCAACTTCAGCAGAAGGCGCGCTATAGCCAAGAAAGTCAGCTCCAGATGCCGTGAACACAGAGAATGGACCGACGCGCGTTACTTTTTGCACAGCACCGTCATCGACGTTTGCGACTTGAGCATCAAAAGTTGAAACTTGACGCTGAGCTTTAATTTCGCCGAGCATTGTCGTCCAGATATTGTCTAAGTCTTCAGCAGATGGAAGCGCTTTTGAATCTGCAACAGTTCCAAGAACAGCTGTACGTGTTGGGTACTGCGCCGTGATCAAAGAGCTATCGAGCAAGGCCTTGAATTCGCCCGCTTTAGAACGCGCCAAACCAAAAACTTCACCGAAGTTACCTTGAGCTGTACGTAGCTCACTTTCAAGACGGTCAATTTGGGAGCGGTTTGAAGCGAACGAACGCTCAACCGTAGCTGCGCGGGCTTCGAGCGTACGAAGTTCGCTTTTAGCTTCATTTAAAAGACCAGACTGCTGGGTAGCGCGAGCGCGGAAGTTCGCTTCGCGTTCACGGTTTTCAGATTCAACCTTGGATGCGTTCTGACGAATATCGTTCAGAAGGGTATCAACAGAGTTGATTTGAGCTGCAGCAGGAACCGCCGACAGCAGAAGAGCGGAACCGAACACGGCTGCCGTCACTTTTGTTATGAATTTCATTTTGACGCTCATTTTCGTACTTCCTCTACTCTACTGGCCAGCTAGGACGGGTGCGAAGACCAATCCTGGAGCGGCTTCACCTTTAGCGATACGGATCGCTTGACGCATTTGAATGCCATCGGCACCCGAAAGCGCGCTCCATTCACCTGTGCCATCTGCGGCTAATTTATAAATCGCGATGTCTGACTCATCTTTAGAGATATAGACAAGTGACGTGCGACCAAAGCGGATAAAGTTTACAACATTGCCTGGCTTTGTTGGATGAGCACCTTCGTAGGAGTCGATCCCCAAACCGTAAGAAACTTCAATTTTATAAGCGTTCAACACACGACGATATTGTTCAGCAGGAGAGATATTTGGATCCCCCAAAACTGATTTAACGTTATCGATGCGCGCTAGGCGCTCATTTCGGTTGAACGGCAGATCACTTTTGATGCTGTCTTCCAATGCCGCTGTCATCTTAAGCATCATCGGGCTCATACCCTGCTTAATCTGCTCAACTGTACCAAGTTGGCGCTTAAGTGACTGAATTTCACTCAGCTGAGATTCACGGAAGATATCCTGCTGCGCAACGAACAATTTGATATTGTCCTTTTGTTGTAACACTGCGCGATATTCACGACTTGCATTGTCAGCCTGATCATCAGCTTGCTCAACACGCTGCTGTGATGCAGCGGCCGCAGCCGTAGAAGACTTCGCAATACTCAAGGCGGTGTCGAGCTGGGCGTGCGCCGGAACGGTTAGCAGTCCAACTGCAACACCGGCCAGCATCAGGCGCTTGGCGATTGAAGATTTTAACATGGTTTCCTTCCAGGCTGCTTTAGTTTGGCGGTAAGGACACCCTGATTTAAAATCAGACACATCACGAACCACAATCGATTTATGTTACGCGAGGCTTATTGCGCCGCTTGCATTTTAATTGGCGCCGTCACGACGCCAGGTGCACTTTCACCGCGCGCAATACGCACAGCTCTGCGAGCATTTAATATATCGCGAGACGGTAACGGCTCCCACGCCTTTGCCTCTTGGCTCCAACGTAGACCTTCCGCACTATCCAGATCCAAATAGATCAAAGACATGCGTCCGAAGTGAACAAAGTTACCGTCAGCAATAGTCGACTTAATGTTTTCAACGGTTTTACCGCTGTCTAACAATTTTTTCTGATCCTTAGACAAATTACATGTCGCAGAATCCGCATCTTCCTGACACGCAGCTAAGCGGCGACCAGGGGTCAATGGATGATCTCCCGTGTAAGCGGAAATCACGTAACCATAGTTAGCTTCAATATCATATATAGTGAGCGCGCGGCGGAACAGATCAGCATCGCTTGTTTTTGGATCAGCCAATTGCGTGCGCAGCGCATTTAAACGGTCGTAACGCTCTGCTTTAAGAAAAGGGATATCTGACTCGATTATTTTTTCGATCTCAGCGGTCATACGCGTGACAATTTCACGTATCGACTTTTTTGTTTCTGGTACGACTTTAATCTGGTCACGCAGGTTCTGAATTTCAGACTTCTGCGAATTGATCATAACTTGGCGCTGAGCGGTAGAGAGCTTCACATTTTGAATTTGATCCAAAACGCCAACAAACTCTTTTGCCTTCACATCGGCATCTTGCGCAAAAGCGGCTCCAGTTAGTGCCACTTGGGCACTCGCCATGAAACCAACGCAAAGCGCAATACGAGCGGTCGTTATCTTCACCAGACATGTCCTCCAAAGTCGTTCGTGCACTTAGCGGCACGTTTTCGAATAATCCGCATACACGGACGTTTTTTATTAATCAATCATTACGACTGAACTAGTTTAAAGAAACTTCAGTATGTTTTACCGTTAATTCCACTTTATCGTGTGATAAAGTAACATGATGAAGCTTAGTTGTCCACAGCCTAACCTATTTAAAAAATTATAACTACGCGATCCATAAGGACGTACTGAAAATCAATGACTTACAGTACGCGCTAACGTGAGGACATGGTTGGGGCGGCTGGGGTCGAACCAACGATCACAGGATCAAAACCTGATGCCTTACCACTTGGCTACGCCCCAATCTTACATGTCCACTCAGGCGAGAGCGGCCTCATAATAGGCACACACGATCAACGCAACAGGTTTAGTTCAAAAATGTCAGAGATATCGCATTCAATGCGGTTACAGCGCGATTAAGGATCACCTCACCTAACTGTGGAAAATGGAATTCTTCCCCTTGCGAGTAAGTCCATATCGTTTAACAACAAATATTCAATCTCTCGCCTAAATCCTAAAGATCGGATCGAATCGCATGCGTCAGTTTTTTATTACTATGATCGGCACAATCGCCGGCATATTCGGTTTTTTCGTTGTGCTGATTGTCCTCTTTATGTTTTTTGGCCTGCTCGGAGCCCTAGGTGCAGCAGGCGAAAAAACTCCAGATCGCGTTCTAACCTTAGATATGCGCCAACCTTTAATCGATCATTCGATTGGTGACATGCTATTTGGCGCGAGCCCAAGTTCTGTTGTTGATACTGTTTACGCATTAAGCCGTGCAAAGGACGACACTTCAATCAAAGGCATTTTCATTCGTGCTGAAAACTTTGGTATCGCACCCGCCAGCGCTGAGGAACTTCGTCTTGCCCTGCTCGACTTTAAAAAATCAGGCAAATTTATTATCGCCCATGCGCAAGGCTTCGAGAGCACATCTTTAATGTCCTATCAGGCTGTCTCCGTCGCCGACGAAATTTGGATGCAAGACACGACAGGGTTTGCGGTATCTGGCATGCGCTCCGAAACAGAGTTTTACGGCGGCGTCATGGAAAAGTTCGACGCTGATCCAGAGTTCTTCCAATTCCATGAATATAAGAATGCCGTAAATACCTATACAGAAAAAGATTTCACAGACTCTCATCGTGAAGCCACAACAAGTTACCTCACGTCTCTATTCGACAATGCTGTCGGACAGATCGCAGAAGATCGCGACATGACAATTCCCGCTGTAACATCTGTTCTCATGACGGCGCCTCATAGTGCAGAAGACGCTCTTGCCGCTGGCATGGTCGATAAACTTGGCCAACTCGAAGAGGCGCGAGATTATGTCCGCAAGAAAACAGGTAATGACAAAATCGCATTCGTGAGCCTCAACACATATGGCCCCGGCACAACGAAGGGCGACAATACGATTGCCTTTATCGGCGGACAAGGCGCTGTGTTACCCGGCAAGTCCTCTGGCGGGTCTCTGTTCTCGCAGGGCCTATCTATGGGCGGCGATACCGTGTCCGCAGGATTTGATGCTGCGATCAAGGACAAGAAAGTCAAAGCCATCGTCTTCCGCGTTTCCTCCCCAGGCGGAAGCCCAGCCGCATCTGACCAAATTCTAGCCGCAGCAGACCGCGCGCGCGAAGCTGGCAAGCCTGTTATCATCTCTATGGGGCAATATGCAGCTTCTGGCGGATATTACGTTGCGGCCCATGCCGATCATATCGTTGCCATGCCTCAAACCATCACTGGCTCCATTGGGGTTTATGGCGGTAAGATCGCGCTCGAAGGTACATTCGCTAAGGTTGGCTATAATATAGAAGGCATCACAGTCGGCGGTGAATTCGCGGGAGCCTATTCTCCCGACGCGCCATTCACGCCCACACAGTCCGAAGCGTATCGCGGTCAGCTACAAGACATCTATGACGATTTCACACAACGTGTCGCCAATGGCCGTGATCTACCGCTCGAACGCGTGCTCGAAATCGCAAAGGGCCGCGTCTGGACAGGTGCCCAAGCCAAAGAGATCGGCCTTGTCGATGAGCTAGGCGGAATCATGACAGCCATTGATGCGGCCAAGAGGCTCGCAAAGATCGACGCAGATGAAGAGGTGCGGATCAAAATCTTCCCGCGCCAAAAAACAGTCGAAGAGCAGATAGAAGATATCTTCACAGGCTCAACCCAAATCGCGCAAGACGTACAAGTCCTTCGCGAAATCTCAGCTATGCCAGAAGTTCAAGCCGCTATCCGCGCCCGCAACTCCGCGAGCTTTGGTCAAGAAATGAAAGCGAACATCCCAGAGGTCCGCTAAGACGCATCCTCGCTACACTCTATGTGTAAGGGAAAATTGTTCAAAAGGCCGCTCTGCGAAAGCAGGTGCGGCCTTTTTGTCACCGACTTGTGAGATGCAGCTTACCGCCACATAAGTTAGTGGAGCCCCCTCTTGGGGCTTAACCTAAGTCACTTGTTTTCATCCAAATCGGGGCGCTATAAAAAATAATGTCTGTGTTCTCTGATTTCGACTGGTCTTGGCGAAGTGTTCGCGTTCGGGAAACGGGCGCGGAAATCCATTTCACGTGGGCTTTGGCTCGGGATGTCTTTCGGGGTCTCCACTATATTGCGCGTGAAAACCTGCGGCGTCCAGCCAAACCGCTCCCCCTTCGCGTCGCCTTTGAGCCGCGCGCGCCAAGGGCATGGTATCTCCTCTGGGGCGCACTGCGGCAAGCGGGCGTCAAAGCGGGCAACGCGCAAGACCTTACAATTCATTTCTCAGACCAGACACATGTTGAAGGCCCGCCTCCAGAAGGACTGACGCTAAATGGTCAGTGCCGAGACATCTCCAAATCCCATGTGGCAACAACATTCGAAGCCATATTCGGGTATGGCCTCTCGATTGATCCCGAAACCGCAACAGGCTCTTATCTCGAAAAAGGCGAAGCCAATGGCGTTCATGACGCGAGCATTCACCATAGCCCATCCCAAGCCGAGCGCGGACGCGTTTATCAACGCTTGATCGACAATAAGACGGAAGACGGAACGGTTCTGGATTACCGCTGCCCGACAGTCTTTGGCGACGTCCCGCTAGTGTTCCTCAAAGAACGCCCCGTAGATAAGCGGTTCGACAATTATAATTCACGCGTTAGGCTGACCACGGCTGAAGCCTGTTTTAGCCGCAAAGAGCTAGAGCAAATCAAAGCCTTCTGCCGCGCAATGAAACTCGACTGGGGCGGATTGGACATTTTACGTGACGCAGCAGACGGTAGAATTTACATTGTCGACGTCAACAAAACCGACATGGGTCCGCCTTTGGCACTGCCCATGAAAGACAAATTAGCGTCGGTCAAAACACTCGGTCTCGCCTTACGAGCGGCCCTCAAGGACATCACATAATGGCCATTCCTTTCGTCCGTACATTTGACTTTGAATATGGCGTTCCAACCCAAGTCAGTCCCCTCGTCCAACGCGTCATCGCCGATAATCCCGGACCGTTCACCTATACGGGGACAGGCGTTTACATCATCGGTCATCCAGACGCGGGCAGCGACGTTTGCGTCATTGACCCCGGTCCAACAACGCCAAATCATATCGAAGCCCTAGACCAAGCCCTCAAAGGCCGCCGCGTCACTCATGTTCTCGTGACGCATCACCATGCTGACCATAGTCCCCTCGCGAAACCATTGGCGGAGAAACACGGCTGCCTTGTTTACGGGCATAGCGTTCAACCCACAGAGACAGACAGCGGCGGCATTAAACTCGACGCGGGAGATGACCTTACGTTTAAACCCGATGTCGAAATTCGTGATGGTCACCTGATCGAAGGTCAAGGCTGGACTGTCGAGACGCTCCACACGCCAGGTCATACGTCGAACCATCTTTGCTTTGCGCTGCGTGAAGAGAACACGCTGTTTTCTGGCGACCACATTATGGGCTGGGCGACGTCTGTTGTGATCGCGCCCGATGGACATATGGGCGATTATCTGAACAGTTTGAACCGCGTGTTAGACCGTAGCTTTGATATCATTCGCCCGACGCATGGACCCGAAATCCGAGACGCCAACACATTTGTGCAAGCCTATATCGACCACCGCCTCACGCGTGAAGCCCAAGTCCTAGAGGCGGTCAATTCTGGCTTAGACAACATCGGCGATATTGTTGCCGCGCTGTATCAGCACGTCGATAAACGCCTGCATCCTGCGGCGGCTTACTCGGTGCTCTCGCATATGATCCACTTACGCGAGACGGACCGCGTGAGAGCCGATGGCCCTGACGGTCTCCGCCAGAGCTATCAACCCGTATAAATCGCGTTATTTCGCGAGAGCCTCAAGGAACGCTTCGACGCGTTGCGCATTTTTTCCAAGATCAGATTCGCCGACGCGGGACAATGACCGCACATCAACAATCGTGCCGCCGCCTTTGTCTTCACGCAGTCGAATAGTCACATCGTCTTGGAAGCCATACCAGAAGGTCGTGTCAGTCGCGTCAATGCGACCTGTTGCAACGTCTTGCGATTTGATTTTCCAACCCATTGATTTCGCAGTTGCCAGAGCTTCGCCAAAGGCAACCTCGCCCTTGGAGTCCAGCACGAGCGGACGCACCTCTGGATACGCTTTTGTTTGCAACGCGGAGACGAGCGCTTGAGATTTACTTCCATCTGCATTGGTAACAGGCGCTTTTTTACCGACATAAGTGGCAGGGTTCACACCTGCCAAAGCTTGACGTTCCGCCATGACAACTTCGCCGAACACTGGCGGGTCTTGCGTATCCGTTGAGACATCGTGAATATATGGAAGGTTAGCCGCCGTGGCTTTCACACCAGCAAGCTTGCCGATGACAAACCCTGGAACCAGCAAACCAATCACCGCAATGACAATGCCCTTACGCGGTTTGATTAGGATAGCAGACAGTAAAGCCAGAAGCGAGACGACAGCCCCAATCATCAGAACCAAAGGTCCAATTTTCGCGGATAAAGTTCCCAACCCAAACATCCAACTCCACAGGCCAAGTTTTGCCCCCAGCGCCGCAACGAGAAAAATCAGCGGCCCAATTATCGTCAGCGCCAAGCTAAGCTTTAGCAAAATCTTCCGCACCTTAAGCCGCTTCTCGCCGCTCGCCTTAGATGAGGCGACGACTTCATTTTTTGATCTAGTCTCGGTCATAGGTGTCTCTCTTTATGGGGCGTGAGGCAAGTATTAGGCTTAAGGATAGAGGCGGTTTTTCGTCCAACCACCCTCATCTGTCCTCGTGAATAGAATACGATCATGTAAACGAAAAGCCCCATCTTGCCAGAACTCGATAGCCTCTGGCGCGACACACCATCCATGCCAATGTGCAGGGCGCGGTACATCAGCATCCGCAAAGCGCGCCTCAATCGCTTCAACATCATCCACCATCGCGTCGCGCGAAGCGGCAGGTTGGGATTGATCAGAGGCCCAAGCCCCAATCCGAGAGCCGCGCGCACGCTGCGCGAAATACGCATCTGATGTCGCCGCTGAGACAGGCGTTACGCGCCCGCGCACACGCACTTGGCGCTTGCAACTTTTCCAATGAAAGCAAAGCGCGGCGCGGCCCGTATCTGAGAGCTGCTGCCCTTTGGCGCTTTTGCCATTCGTATAAAACACGAACCCATCGGCGCTCAGGCCCTTCAATAAGACAATCCGCACATCTGGCATGCCGCCTGCGTCCACCGTCGCGAGGCTCATCGCGTTGGGGTCATTCGGCTCGCTCTCGCCTGCCGTGGCCAACCATGTTTCAAACAGAGCAATAGGCGCCTCCGCCGAGAGCCACGTCATCTCGCGTGGGCCATTGTCGAGATAGTCTGCACGGCTAGGCGTGGCTGGAATGAAAGAATCTGTCATATACGCTGCGAATAACCCAATATTAACCATGCCTGTTGGCAAGCTGTTAAGGCATAGCGGCTTAGTTAGAGAAAATTAAGCATGAACTTCAATCATGCCTTAAGGAATGGGGATTTCGCACATGACACGTCAACACGCACTCTTGACACTCGGCCTTTCCATGAGTGCGCGCGAAGGTGATGTCCGAGCTGCATGGCGCAAGAAAGCCAAGTTCTTCCATCCCGATAGTCCTTATGGAAATGTCACGGCTTTCCTTCAAGCCAAAGACGCCTTCGAAACGCTCATCCCCCCAGCGCCACAAGCGATCCGTCGCCGCGCAGGTGCTAGATCTTTCTAAGGGTGAGTTTTAAGACCCGCGTTTAAACTCTCTACTTCAAGCCAAGCGAAAGCGCTCGCCGCCCATCAAGGGTGCGGCTTTAATCGTCTGTTTTAGGCGGGACTGCCCGCAACGTCAGTACCCACGACGGAATACCGAAATAGAAAAAGTGTTTTACGCAAGTCATAACGTTGCGGCGACGGTTTTTGATAAAGCGGCCCGTTTGTCCTCGCAAGTCATGCCATTAGACACGGCGATCGGCTCTCACCCCAAAAAGTCCCCTGCTTTTGGTCTCACCCAAAAACAATCAACCCCATCGTCTCTCGAACTAGATAGAGAGCGCTACCCTGTCCCTGTCCGAAAGAACGCCCTTAGAATGACACAGGTTTTGATACCGAGGACGCATCTCCCTAGAATCACAGTAAGTTATTGAAGTCAAAGAGGACTTCAAATTCTAAAGCGGGGATCATAAGTTTAACCCGCCTTGAGGACCTTAATGGTCCCAACGTCAGCGATTTAATGGACGTTCAGCTAGGGTTCAGCGCCGTACAATGATACGTTGTTTCTTAGGTAGGAGGCCATTCATGGCGGTGGTCATTTACATAGTCGTTGTCGTATTCGGGTGGTCAATTTTTCGGCTGCGACCAAAGGATTCATCAAAGGATTCAGATGAGTGAAGCCTCAGTTTGAGGCCCCCTCAAGCCATACCCATTCATGTCAGATTGACACAAGGCAGCGGGTTTTAGTGCCGCCCGCCAAGACGTGACATTGGACGGGACATACCCATCAAGAAAATCACAAAGGCGAAAGCCAATATGAACAAGAGACCGAAGGCCTTAGACTTATTGTTAACGCGCTGAGCAAATGTCTTCTTCATGGATTTTGCCATAAATGATGTCTTGATAGACTCTCCGACTGGCGCAACGCGGGTTTGTAATTTATCGGTCGCAGTTCCTAAGTCTTCGATAAGGCCTTGGGCAGTCTCTACAGCTTTATGGTCTTTGACCCATTCCTGTGTCTCCGACATCTTTTGCTCTGTCTCTTGACGTATCTCATAAAAAGACCTGTCCCCCAACAAAGCTTTCGCTTTATCTGCCATTGCAGATACCTGGTCGGGTTGTGCCTGTGTAGCTGGAGCAGCAGGGCCAACAGGCTCGTTTGCATAACTAGTTATAGGCTGCGCGGTTAAGCACATGAGTGTTAGGGTAGCCGCGATGCGACTTGTGTATTTATGAAACATAGTCCGATGCCTCTCATTGATGATGCAGTGGTAGAAGCAATTTCAGTGCCAAACACGCGGCGTATTTCGTTTATAAGGCGATTTTTATCAGACCCACTCGCTTAAATCTCTCATAGCCAAAGCCACTACCTCCCGCTAAACACCCGCCCATGTCACATAATACCTTCGGACACTTATTTCGCTTTACGACGTGGGGCGAGAGCCACGGCCCCGCCATTGGCTGCGTTGTTGATGGCTGCCCGCCGCGTATTCCATTGACGGAAGCCGACATTCAGACATTCCTCGATCAGCGCAAACCCGGCACGTCCCGCTTTGTCACGCAGCGCAAAGAACCTGACGCCGTGAAAATTCTGTCGGGTGTTTTTGAAGGCCAAACAACAGGCACGCCGATTTCGCTGCTGATTGAAAACACCGACCAGCGCTCTCGCGATTATTCCGAGATTAAAGACCGCTATCGCCCCGGCCATGCCGACCTCACCTATGACGCTAAATATGGCATTCGCGATTATCGCGGCGGCGGACGTAGCTCTGCGCGTGAAACGGCGAACCGCGTCGCGGCAGGCGCGATTGCGCGCAAGGTTCTGGGCGATGGCATACAAATTCGCGGCGCTGTAGTTTCTATTGGCGATCAGAAAATTGACCCGTCCAATTGGGATTGGGACACCGTCACGCAAAACCCATTTTGGTGTCCCGACGCTAAAGCTGCCAAAGACTGGGAAGCTTATCTCGATAGCGTCCGCAAAGACGGCAACTCCGTCGGCGCAATTATTCATGTCGAAGCGACTGGCGTTCCCGCAGGTTGGGGCGCGCCCGTTTACGGCAAATTAGATAGCGATCTCGCGATGGGGCTAATGTCTATCAATGCGGCCAAGGGCGTTGAAATCGGCGCAGGCTTTGAAGCCGCCCGTTGGAGCGGCACACAGAACGCCGACGAAATTCGCATGAAAGACGGCGCGCCAGATTTTCTCTCTAATCATGCGGGCGGAATTTTGGGCGGTATCTCAAATGGCGATACGGTCACGGCCCGGCTCGCGATTAAACCGACCTCCTCTATGTTGACCGAAGTCAAAAGCATCGACGCCAAAGGCAATGAAATCGACGTCCGCACCAAAGGCCGCCACGACCCTTGCGTCGGCATCCGAGCCGTCCCTGTCGCCGAAGCGATGATGGCGGTGACATTAGCAGACCATATGCTGCGCCATCGCGGTCAGGTGGGGTAAGCGGCTTACATTAAGTTTATAGCTAAGCTGTTATATCACATTAAGTCTCTTCTGATATACATGCCCAATGGGCAAAAAGAAGACGAACAAGACATTCAAAAATCTACCTGATGAAAAGAAATTTCTTTGGTTGGTGGCCGACAATATAACGCGGAATGACATATTGTTTTTATCTGAGCTCGACTACGGTCATGAGCGTGAAAAACATGCCGAACGCATAACGTATTTCAAACAGACCCTCGACACGTCAAATTTTGACTCTTGGTATCCGATGGAAGTCTTCGAGCTGAGTCGATGGTCACACCCAGGTCATCTAGACATGATTGGACATGGCCGCCGCGCCTTTAGTTGCGCAGGGCTGATGGCGTGCTATTTCGATGGCGTGGCCGAAACTATAGAGAGCTTGAACGTTCTTTTACCGCTATTCGAAAGCCTCGTTCGATTGGACCTACCTGATTGGCAGGCACATTTTTCTGACTTCATCTCTTACGGCCTCACAAAAACAGACTGTTCCGAAGACCGCTTCAAACTGGACCTCACCCTCTTCTTGACAGTTTTATCTGAGACGAAAGATCCCGTGGTCCTGAAGGTCGCATATGATCAGCTGATGGAAGATGAGATGTCGTATTTAAAAAATCATTGGCAGCTACTTTGGAATAAAACATGGGACCCTGCCTTGGAGCCTAAAGTCGTTCGACCCGCCAAGATCGTTGATACATTCATCACGCATAATACAGCATCGTTGTTCTCGGCTAAATACGTCCACCAGAAGGCGCAACAAATAAATGAACTAGAATTGACCGAGAGTTTAAAGATCCTAGCCCACCGAATAGCGCGTTTGGGCAATGATGATCTTGATGACCGCTTTCAAAATTCGACTATTCATTTATGAGAATAGGTGTCGCACCTATGACCCTAGACCTAAGCCCTGCGTCTGGTAGCCATATATATGACCCTTATTTACCTCTTCCTCCTGATACTCGCTGTTTTCGCATTAGCGTACCTCTATTTAATCCTCAAATCCCGCAGTCTCGCGGGGGAAGACCTTGCGCCTTACGATTCCGCGCCCGAGATATTCGCGCGTGCGCAACCTTCCGAAGGGCTTGATCGCTTAAACGCCTATATAAAGGACGTGTTCGGCGGATCGTCGCAAGGCGGCCTCAAAACATCAGGTTGGGAAAGCAAACGCGAGCGGTTTGATGCCTCAGGTATGGCGCGTGATTATGGCGACGTCGAATTCCGCGCCGATGTCATTACGGTCAATGGCGAAGAGATCACAGGCAGTTGGACGCTCGTTCCAGGCTATAACGCCGACAGCCGTCTTCTATATATGCATGGCGGCGCATTCACCGTGGGCAGCGATATCAGCCATCGCCCCCTCACCGTTCAACTCGCGCGCCGCACTGGCATGGCGGTCTTTGCACCAAACTACCGCTTGATGCCCGAAAACAGCCGCCGCGACGGGATCAATGATGCACGCGACGCTTATGGCTGGATATTAGAGACCGGCCCTGATGGCGCTGCGCCCGTGACCACCCTCGCCTTGGCAGGCGATAGCGCTGGCGGGAACCTCGTGTTGATGCTCGCGAATTGGGCGCGCAAACATGCCCCGCGTCAGCCTGACGCCATTGTTGCCTTCTCTCCGACAACGGATGCGACACTCTCTAGTCCCTCAATGAGCGCGAATATGGCAACCGACCATATGCTCCGTCCGATGTTAGCCCCTGTTTTAAAAGCGCCGCGCATATTGCTGCTGCCCGCTCTCTCGCGGCATTATGCGATGAGCCCGTCCGATCCAGATCAATCGCCTATCTTTGATGATCTGTCGGGTCTGCCGCCTATTTTCATTCAAGCGAGCCAAGACGAGATGCTACATGATGACGGGCTACGATTCGCGAATAAGGCCAAAGCCGCAGGATCACCTGCTATCTTCCAAAGTTGGGGTGGCGGATTACCCCATGTGTGGCAAATTTTCGACGATTACATCCCTGAAGCCGAGGCTGCATTGGACTATGTTCAAGCGTTTTTAAATAAATACATCTAATTATTAGCCTATATATTCATATATTTCAGTTAGTTAGGGCATTCTGAATAATATATGAACTCGAACATCAGGGTCGGTTCAAGCGCGCAATCCTAAACGTAAGTCATCGGTCGAGGGCATCTTCCTTCGCCGGAGATACGAACAGGAGTTCGCCATGACTAACTTAAAAATTAAATCGGCCCTCGCTGCAGTCACTCTGGCTGCGGCAACATTTGCCGCCCCACTTTCTGCCCAAGCTAGCGATTATGATCGCAAATGCGGAGACACAGGCAACGCCGTCTTAGGCGCAATTGTTGGCGGTACAGCCGGCGCAGCGATTGGCGATGGTATCGCCGGACGAGGCCAAAGCACTGAGGTTGGTATCCTCGGCGCGATCATCGGCGGTATCGCAGGTGCAGCCGTAGGCGACAGTGCAAGTGATTGTGAAAACAACACCCGCAATACGAACACCCGTGGTTACACTACGACCACGTCTTATCCGGCTCAGACCACGTCGTACCCAGCTCAGACCACTTCGTACCCAGCTCAGACCACGACATACCCTGCTCGGACGACGTCATATCCGGCTCAAACAACGACTTACCCCGTCCGAACGACGACTTATCCTGTTCAGACAACGACATACCCTGCAACTACGCAGACAACGGTATATCGCACGGCGAGTCACACTGGACATGGGAATAGCCGCAACACAAATCGCGTCTACACCCAAGGGGCGAGCCTGT
The DNA here is from genome assembly GCA_938009235.1 of uncultured Caulobacterales bacterium. Classification (GTDB taxonomy): domain Bacteria; phylum Pseudomonadota; class Alphaproteobacteria; order Caulobacterales; family Maricaulaceae; genus Litorimonas. Next base: position 37,155 of record CALLIK010000009.1, on the reverse strand, counting down.
ATCAGATCGATAGGCAGATTGACTCCCTCCGCAAGGAACGGGCTTATCTGAAAGCGGAACAGAAACGTTCACGTAAATATCGTCGAGGTATCGAGAGCCGTTTGGGGCAGATTGCCTACCGTTTGGATACTCTGAAACGCGAAAGAAAACAGGTAAAAAAGTACAGCAATAATAGCCGTAATGACTACCGCCCACAAACGCAGCGCGGTCACTATCACGGAACGTCACGTAACGCCTGTTACGGCGACCACTAAAACACCGGGTTCACTCCCTAAGTGGATTAGGCCTTAACGGGCCCCCGGTGGACCCATCCGGCCCCTCCCCGGACCCCCAGATGTGGCATTGATCTACATCTCATGAACCCGATCTGTTCTTTTCAGGTCGGGTTTTTTGCTGAGAAATGGAACACTGCAGATGAAGCATTCACCGAGATGGGAAACAAAAACTCAATTAATTCAGTGCATTAAACAAAGTTAAAACACAAACATCTCTATTTACTCCCGTTAAAGGCGAAGCCTTTTCACGTCACGTTCACCTCATGCTAACCATAATACCAACTCGGCCCGAGATTTGCATGAAAGCAAACAGAACCGATAATGATGGTGGTGATTTCGGAAAACTCCGTGTCCCAATTGATTTTAAAACCGCTCACGCGGAAATTGGCACTAAAGGAGCCTCGCATGAAACTTCTTCTTTCTACAGCTGCAATTGCGGCCATGGTTTTCGTACCAGCAAGTGCATCTGCACAGTTCTTGGGTTTAGACACGAATACAGTTTTCTCTGGCACAGCCGGCGCAGGCCTTGGCGGCGTTATTGGCCATCAGATCGCTGGATCTGGCAACCGCACAGAAGGCGCAGCCATTGGCGCGCTCGTCGGTGGCTTGGCAGGCTCAGCCTACGGAAACTCACAGTCTAGCTACGGCGGCAACCCTTACGCAGGACAATTTAATCCAGGTTTCAACGGCGGCAATCTCGCGGGCACAGCCGTTGGCGCAGGCCTTGGCGGCGTATTAGGGTCCAACTTAGCAGGCTCAGGCCAACGTGAAGAAGGCACAGCGATTGGTGCAGTTCTCGGCGGCGCAGCTGGATACGCTCTTGCAAATGGCCGTTCTAATTCTCGTTATCAGTCTGGCCCAGTCCAAGGTTACGGAGATCAAGGATATGGCGCAGCACCCACGAATTATGGCGCACCAATGGGATATACTTATGGCTCGCCTGCTGGATTTGGCAACGCATCAGCGCTTCCACCGCAGCCACTTCCATCCGCTCCACATTACATGAATGGTGGCATGGTCGCCGGTCCAATCCTCAGCCGCACAACCTATCACCCACAGGTGACACAAACGGTTGTTCGTCAACGGACAATCCAAATGGAACCAAAAATTATTCATCAGGCCCCTGTTGTGATGAACCAGCCTTGCCCATCGGGTACGACTGAACAGCATGATGGAACTTGCCTCAGCGCTCCGCGCACTGTGCATGCTCCCGCTCCAACGGTTATTCCTGCCTACTGCCCATCTGGAACAACGGATATGGGCGACGGAACTTGCCAAGAACCTGCACGTACAGTTATGGGCGCAGCTCCAATCGTTATTGCGCAGTCTTGCCCATCTGGAACAACAGATATGGGCGACGGAACTTGCCAAGAACCTGCACGTACGATCATGGGCGCAGCCCCAATCGTTATTGCGCAGTCTTGCCCATCTGGAACAACAGATATGGGTGACGGGACGTGCCAAGAACCTGCACGTACGGTCATGGGCGCAGCCCCAATCGTAATCACGCAGGCTTGCCCATCAGGTACATTAGACTTGGGTAACGGTACATGTGAAGCGCCAGCGCGAATCATTGAAGCCGCTCCAATTTATACGCCAGCTCGACCATACAACCCTGAGCCTGTGTATACTCAGCCAAATACAACAGTATCAGGCGGCCAGTATTGTTACGGTAACGGAAAGTCCGTGTATGATCACAACGGTCGTAAGATTAAAGGTAGCTATCACAACGGATCTGAGTGTCACAGCCAACACTAACCAGACCCACAGTTACCTAAGAGGTTCGTAGGGCGGACGCCCCACACGTTCTCCTTCGAAAAGAAACGTTCCACCTGTCAAAAGGTGGAACGTTTCGCTTTTTAAGAGATGCAATCATGACGAGTAAGTAACGGATTGTTTACTTTTAAAAGGGGGGATCTCAGGCATAGTTTCAGCATTGGTACATATTACTATCTGTAGGGAGATAGGTACTGATATTTGTTCACCTGAAGAAAGGACCCTTCATGCGCCTTACATTTACACTCAAAACAGCCGTCGTGACGATGGCCGCAACAACAATCGCATTTGCCGCACCCGCAACTGCGCACGACAATGGCTATGCCCATAGCCACCAAAGCAGCAGCAATAGCGGCGGCAACCAAATCCTTGGTGCTGGCATCGGCGCGATTGCAGGCGGCGTTTTAGGCAGCCAGCTCGCTGGAAACGGCGCACGAACTGAAGGTTCAGTTCTCGGCGCAGTCCTAGGCGGCGTCGCAGGCGCAGCTATTGCGGGCGACGGAAACTCCAATCGCTCGGGCTATTCCAACGCTGGTTATAGCAATAGCGGATATTCAAACGATGGATATTACAATCAGCAAACGGGCTATTCCCAACCTGTTAGATCAAACGGAGCCTATGCGGGTGGAAACCAAGCCAGATATTATCAGCAACCTGTATATCAGCAGCCGGTCTATTCTAGTTACCCGCAAACGACATATCAGACGACGACCTATAGTTCTGAAACACCTTACTATGCGCCTAGTTACCCCGTTTACAGCAGGCCACGTACAGCCATCAGCATCAATCTGGGAAGCTTAGGTTTTGGGAACACGAGAAACACGAATAGGTCTCGTAGCTACAATACTCGCAATCGACATAATAGCCGTACCTGCAACAATAGAAGTCACCGTCACTAGGCTGACTTAATATAATTACGTATCTTCGAAACCCTGCCGACTCGGCGGGGTTTCTACTTTGGGGAGACCATCTTCCCGCACAGCATGCAGCAGATATTCCGTATTCCCCGTTCCGCCTTTGATTGGCGAGACAACCGTATCGAGGGTCTTCCATCCCTGCTCTTGCATCCAATGGCGCACAATATCGAGCGCGCGCAGACCTAACTCTTCGGATTTCACAATCCCGCCGCGTCCCAAGTTAATTTTACCGACTTCGAATTGCGGCTTCACGAGCGTGATCAGCTCGGACCCTAGCGCGACCAAACTCAGCGGCGTTTCCAGAACTTTCATCGCAGAAATAAAACTCGCATCACAGACGATCAGATCGGGAATGGGGTCGAAATCCTCAGCCGCCAAAGTGCGCGCATCTTGGCTCTCCATAGAGATAATTTTAGGCTCATCATGCAGGCTGATGTGTAACTGTCCGTGTCCCACATCGACGGCATAGACTTTGTCGATACCTTTCGTGACGAGCACATGAGAGAACCCGCCCGTAGACGAGCCCACATCCAGCGCCGTTCGGCCTGTTGGGTCCACACCAAAAACCTCTAGGGCGTGCGCGAGCTTTATACCGCCGCGCGACACCCACGGATGTTCATGCTCGGCGACGACAACTGCGCCCTCTCTGATCTTCACAGAGGACTTCTTGAGGACTTCTCCGTCCACAGTCACCATACCAGCCTTAATCGCCGCCTGCGCGCGAGCGCGGGAGTCGTAATGGCCGTTGGACGTCAGATATTGGTCAGCGCGCATGGCGTATCTCAAGGTGATTAAAAGTTAGGCGCATGTAGCCGAAACAGACGACACTATGAAAGCAGCAAATATAATGCAGCGCAGAGCACGCGATAAAGGCCAGCTACGCCAAGCTCTGTATTTATGCGACGTCTACAATCATCATGCCAGACTTAATCACCGCCTACGCGCAAGCACGAGAAACATAAAGGCCGTTGGAAGTAAGGTATTGGTCACCTTTCATGAGTTCATTTCCGCAATAAGCCAATTTTTGTATGATTTAGAAGAGCCCTCACAAACGCCATCGACGCCTAGCTCTCTAAGTTCCATGCCTTTAGGAACGTTAAATTTTATTCCACGTCTTGCCAGTGCTCCAACAATATAATCAGGCGTACCGATCGAAATGTCCTCATGATAATAAACTGAATGATCATTGAAGTTCGAAAAAAGAATACCATCCGTAACTTGAAAACATAGCTGAAGACCTAACGTTTGATAATCTTCGCTAGGGTCGTAATATAAATGTTGAAGTTGATTGCGAACAGTCAAACATTTTTGAAATAATCCCTCATTAGGGAAATTTTTGCCCGTCAATTGTTCGTATATATTTGGGATTTTTGAAGCTTGAATCGTATTTGATTTTGAATTTATCAGATTTGGATCAAAAATTCCATTTTGGTCAGTAACTGCGCTTGGCTGAGTAAAAACCTTCAATGGGTCAACAGCGATAATTGCAGCTTTAGTGATTAATTCAGCGGCCTGTACCGCGCTGGTCAAACACAATAGAGCTTTATGTTCTAACCCAGGGTCTAAAAAGGTAGATTGGGTAACGGCTTGAGATAAAGCTGCAGTCCCTAACTCGTAAACGCGGCGTTCAAATTCACCTACTTTCACGCCAGTCCCTGCATATCCGCGACATCACGCCCGATAACCTCAAACACCTTCTCGACAATCGAGTCTGCGTCTAGCTTGGCTTGTTGGTACATGATCGCGGGGCTGTCTTGGTCGATGAAGATGTCTGGCAATGTCATCGTGCGAATTTTAACGCCTGTGTCCAAACGGCCTGCATCCGCAAGCGCGTGGAGACAATAAGCGCCAAAGCCGCCAACGCTGCCCTCTTCAATCGTAATCAGGACCTCATGCTCATCCGCGAGGCGGCAGAGTAGTTCTGTGTCGAGCGGTTTCGCGAAACGTGCATCCGCAACAGTCGCAGACAAACCAAGTTGATCTAACTTATCTGCCGCAATCAAAGCTTCGCCGAGTCGTGTGCCATATGAGAAAATCGCAACGCTAGAGCCTTCGCGCAAGACGCGGCCTTTGCCGATTTCGAGCGGTTGCGGATTAGGGTCAATCCCAGCGCCCGTGCATTCTCCGCGCGCATAACGGAACGCTGTCGGGCCATCGTCACGCGCCACAGCGGTCGCGACCATACGCGCCAAATCATTTTCATCTGCCGCTGCCATCAAAACCATGTTCGGCAAGCACCCCATAAAGGCGATATCGAACGCGCCCGCATGTGTCGGACCATCTGCCCCGACGAGGCCTGCGCGGTCCATCGCGAAACGGACAGGTAAGTTTTGAATCGCAACATCATGGACAACTTGGTCATAGCCGCGTTGCAAGAAGGTCGAGTAAATCGCGCAGAACGGCTTGTATCCATCCGCCGCCATGCCTGCCGCAAATGTCACGGCATGTTGTTCGGCAATCCCAACGTCAAACATACGCTCTTGGAAGACTTGGCCAAATTCCTTCATGCCCGTTCCGCCTGGCATGGCCGCCGTAATGCCGACGATTTTGTTGTCTTTGCGAGCTTCTGAAATCAGGCTTTCTGCGAAGACTTTGGTGTAGCTTGGCGCATTGGCTATGGCTTTGGATTGCTCGCCTGTGACAACGTTAAATTTGCTCACGCCGTGATATTTATCGGCAGAGTTTTCGGCAGGCTCGTAGCCTTTACCCTTTTGCGTCACGACATGAATGAGAACAGGACCCTCTTTCATTTTTTTGACATTTTCCAAAACTGGGATCAGCGCATCAAGGTCATGTCCATCAACAGGTCCGACATAATAGAACCCTAGCTCCTCGAACCACGTTCCGCCCATGAACATGCCGCGTGTATATTCTTCGGCTTTGCGGGCCGTGGATTTGATCTTGCGCGGGGCGTTTTCAACCATTGATTTGGCTGCGCCGCGTAGGGCTTGGTATCCACCGCTACTGACTGTGCGCGAGAGCAGATGACTCATGGCGCCAACGGGCGGCGCGATAGACATATCATTATCGTTCAAAATCACAATTTGACGGCTATCAGTTGCGCCTGCATTATTCATCGCTTCATAGGCCATGCCAGCGGTAATCGAGCCATCGCCAATAACAGAGATGATATGATTATCACGTCCGTCTAAATCGCGGGCGGTCGCGAAACCTACGCCTGCTGAAATTGAGGTCGAGCTATGCGCTGCGCCGAACGGATCATATTCGCTCTCCGCGCGTTTCGTGAAGCCTGACAATCCGCCGCCTTTACGAAGCGTGCGAATGCGGTCACGGCGACCTGTTAGAACTTTATGCGGGTAACATTGATGGCCAACGTCCCAGATCAATTTATCGTCTGGCGTATCGAACACGGCATGGATGGCGACGGTTAATTCAACCACGCCCAAGCCCGCGCCTAAATGTCCACCTGTTACGGAGACTGCGTCGATAACTTCCGTGCGAACTTCATCGGCGAGCTGCTTAATTTGCTCGCGCGTAAAGCCCTTCATATCGGCTGGAATATTGACTGTATCTAGTAGCGGCGTTTTTGTCATAGCTATATCGGGGTCACCCCCGTAATTTCCATTCGTTGCGGCAGACTTGTTATATTGGCGCTAGTGCTTGCGCTCCAACACAAAGTCCACAGTATCGCGCAAAGTTTGCGCAGATTCATCCCAAGGTTCAAGACTATTCATAGCCCGTTCACCTAATTCTTTGGCCCGCTTTCGCGCACCATCAAGGCCTAAAATTGATACAAATGTGGCTTTCCCAAGGTTTGCATCTTTGCCCACGGCTTTCCCCACAGTCTCCGCATCGCCCGTGACATCAAGGATATCGTCCTGAATTTGAAACGCGAGGCCCATATCGCGCGCATAAGACGATAGCGCGGCAAGCTCTGTCTCTGACGCGCCCGCAACATAACCGCCCGCGCGCACTGCATAGTCGATCAACGCGCCCGTTTTCATAGCTTGCAGCTCTGTGATCAAGGCTTCGTCGCGTTCGCCCTCGGCCACCGTGATATCAACAACCTGACCGCCGATCATGCCCGACATGCCGCCAGAAGCCGCGAGTCCGGTGATAAGTTTGACTTGTATCGCAGGCTCTAGGTTAGCGTCGCCTAATATACCGAAACTCCGCGTTAGCAGCGCATCGCCCGCCAAAACTGCAATCGCGTCATCATAGGCGCGGTGAACCGTCGGCTTTCCCCGGCGCAGATCATCATCATCCATACAGGGCAGATCATCATGCACGAGGCTGTAAACATGCAAACATTCTAGTGCACATCCGACATCTAAAGCTGCATTCAAATCGCCGCCCAACATACGCGCCGTTTCAACAACTAGGAATGGCCGCAGACGTTTCCCGCCGCCCAGCGCCGCATAGCGTGCCGCCTCAAAAATAACGGATTGATGCCCGTGTGGCTTCGGCAGCAGCGCATCAAGACGGGCTTCAACCTGTCCCGCCACATCGCGCAGACGCATTGGAAAATCAGCATTTGTAGCGTTTGAAAGGGTCGCGCGTGACATCTTGGGCGCGCCTAAGAATCAAATGGCGCTGTGCCGGCATTACCTTGTCCGTCCAGAACAATCTTATCGACCTTCATTTGGGCGTCTTTTAGCTTGCCTTCGCAATGTGCTTTCAACGCCGCACCGCGTTCGTATATCGTGATACTCTTTTCCAGCGGCGCATCTCCGCGCTCCAACTGACCCACAATGCCTTCCAGCTCTTGCAAGGCATCTTCGAAACTCATTTCAGTAATTTTACGTTCGGACATGATTCACCGTCAAAAATAGTTTCGTTACGGATAGGCTAGCCAAGCCCCGAGGTCGAGAGCAGACTAAAGCTTTTCCATCCAACGGCCCTTTGGGGGACAGTGAAGGTCTTCGTCGCGGTTACAGCTATTAAAGCTAAACATCATACGGTCTGCACGGCCCATCACATTATTCATCGGAACCATACCTGGTCCCTGACGGTTATCGCGGCTGTCGATTGAATTATCTCGATTATCACCCATAAAGAACAATGTGTCATCTGGCACAATAAAGGCCGTAGTGACGTCAAGAAGATGGGTGTCGTCACGCTCATAAATCACAAAGCTCTCATCAGACCCCGATAGTCTCTGAGTATAGACATCAACGGCTTTAACGCGATGTGGTGATGCATGTTCGCGGTAAAGACGGCCTTCAATTTTCTCGCGTCCAACGGGCGCGTCATTCAAGAATAATTGGCCCTTTCGCATTTGCACCTTATCACCAGGCAGACCGACAACGCGTTTGATCATTACAAGTTCGGTTTTGTGATTACGAAACACCACGACATCACCGCGTTTTGGCAGACGAGAGAATATGCGCCCTTCGGGGAGAGGCAGCTTGTGTAGCAGATACGGCAAGGAGTGCTTCGAGTAGCCATAGGCATATTTCGACACATATATATGATCACCCACTTCAAGTGTAGGCTGCATACTTTCACTCGGGATTTTGAAATGCCCCCAAACGAGCGTCAGAAATGCGATAATGAAGACGGCTAATTTCGCGAAAAACTTGCCCTCAGACAAAAGCCACTCACCTCGTGAAAGGGTAGCTTTGTCGGAAGGCGCGGTTTTGGCGCTATTTTGAGTTGTAGGCTTTGACATTGTTTCGCCTTGCGGCAGGACCGCCGCGCTTTCAACTATATTTTGTCGCCAATACAGTTAGAATAAAGCCATGAAACGCATCTTCCTCCTTTTTCTACTGATACTGAGCGCATGTGTGACGGCCCCGACCCTTGATGTCGCCGTCGCTCCAGAAGGAGCTTATGTCCTTGATCCCGCTCATGCGTCGGTCAATTGGTCGATCAGTCATTCAGGTCTGTCATTTTACACGGCACGTTTTGATGGCATCTCTGGCTCACTTGATTTCAACCCAACGGACCCAACCGCCAGCCATGTCGATATACGTATTGACCCGCTTAGCGTCTCGACGGGCGATGCAGACTGGGATGATACTTTGGCGACTGACAGCAAGTATTTTGACGGCGACACGCATGGCGAAATTCGCTTTGTATCTACATCAGCCACCAAAACCACAGACTCCACTGGCACCGTCACAGGCGACCTCACCCTACGCGGCATAACAAAACCCGTCACATTAGACGTTTCCTATAATGGGTCAGGCAAGAGCTTTGGCCATTCTGGTGCAACATTAGGGTTTTCCGCGACGGGCCAGATCAAACGATCAGACTGGGGCATGAGCTATCTCACTAATTTTGGCATTGGTGATGACATCACATTGCGTATCCAAGCGGAATTCAACGAAGCGAAATGAAGACCATCTCAGCACATAGCCAGTCAGCACATAAATGGCCTGACATAGAGGCGGCCCTTGAGTCGGGCGGCGTTGTTATTCTGCCAACGGAAACGGTTTACGGCCTCGCAGCACGTGCGGATAATGCTGACGCGGTTTCAAAAATTTACGCCTTAAAGGGGCGTGATTTTGCGAAACCCTTAGCCGTATGTGTCAAAACTCTAGCTCAAGCCGAAAGTTTGGCCCTCTTTGACGAAACTTCCCGTGATCTAGCACACCGTTTTTGGCCTGGCTCTCTCACATTGGTGATCAACGCGAGAACTGACAGAGTGCTAGACTCTCGTGTCATGAGAGACAGTGGCGGCGTAAAAACCATCGCTTTGCGATGCCCCGATGCAGACTGGGTCAAACATCTGACGCACCCCCTCGCCCTGACCAGCGCCAATCGCGCGGGCGAAGCCGATACGGTGAGCTATGCTGACGCGGTGGCCGCAATCGCAAACCCTACCATCATAGGCCTAGAGGCGACGGCCGCGTTGTCTGGCGCGCCGTCAACAATCGTTCGCGTGTTGGAACGCAAGATAAATACATTACGCCAAGGCGAATTGGATATTTCATCATGACCGCTGGCATTGAAAAATTAAAAACCTCGCTGCCGGCTGGCGCATGGACCCAAGACCCAGACTTGATCGATCCGCATTTGCGTGAATGGCGAGATAAATATTTCGGCAAAACGCCAATCCTACTCACGCCACGCACGACAGACGAGGTCTCCATCGCTGTCAAAATATGCGCGGCCCACAAATTACCGATTATGCCCCAAGGCGGGAACACAGGACTCGTCGGCGGGAACACCCCGCAAGGTGAAGTTCTCATAAGTCTCAAAAAAATGACGGCCGTTCGAGACCTCAACCCAACTGCCAATGCAATAACCGTAGAAGCTGGCGCGACCTTGCAATCCGTCCTAGACGCGGCTGATGCTGCCGACAGGAAATTCCCGCTGACCCTCTCTAGTCAAGGCAGTTGCACCGTGGGGGGCGTGCTCTCGACCAATGCAGGCGGGAACCATGTTTTGAAATATGGCACAACAAAAGAACTCGTCTTTGGCGTCGAAGCCGTCTTGGCAGATGGCTCAATTTTCAACGGCCTAACGTCCTTGCGCAAAGACAATACGGGCTATGATTTGAACCGTTTGTTCTTGGGTGCAGAAGGCACACTCGGCATCATCACCGCCGCGACATTAAAGCTATTCCCCAAGCCAGGATATATTCAACGCGCCCTCATCGGGATAGACAGCGCAGCGACAGCCGTAGCGTTACTGGAACCGTTTCGCGCGGGTGGAAAACTCGCAATGTTCGAAGTCATGCCCTCCATAGGATACCGTGCCGTGGTCGATAATTTCGACAATATCCGCGACCCCTTTTCGGAACATCACCCGTGGTACTTACTCTGTGACTGGGAAGTTGAGACTGACGAAGAGGGGTTAAACATAGCGGAAACAGTGATCGGAAAGGCGATTGAAAACAACACTGTCAAAGACGCCATTATCGCCCTCAATCAAACACAAGCCGCAGATATTCTATCCATTCGTGAACATATGTCGGCGGGACAGAAATTCCTCGGCGGGTCTATTAAACACGACATCACAGTGCCGATTGATAAAATTCCAGAGTTTTTCGAACGTGCAAATGCAGCCATGCAGAACGTCGTGGCAGGTTGCCGCCCTGTTGGGTTTGGGCATTTTGGCGATGGCAATATCCATTATAATATCGCCCAACCCGAAGGCGCAGATCGCGAAGCCTTCCTCGCAAATTGGGACGCCCTCAGCCAACCTGTTTTCGACATTGTTGACGCGCTCGGCGGATCAATTTCCGCCGAACACGGTATTGGCATTATGAAGCGCGACGACTTAGCGCAGCGCGCCTCACCCGTAAAAATGAAGCTCCTACGAACACTCAAAAACGCCCTAGACCCGGACGGGATCATGAATCCGAGGGTGATGGTTTAAATCCATTTGATTGGAGTTTTCCGATCTGGCCGAGCTACGATTTGCCAACTGTCACTATAGGTGATTGTGCCGGGGTTTGATGTCTTACTCACAACGATCAAGCACCCAATTTCGGCCAAAAGACTTTTGATTAAAAAAGCACGATCTATCATTTCGCTGGCTTCTGCTCGAAACCAACAAATATGCGCGGCTTTTGCACGGACATTTTGACGACCAAAAACCCTTTCGTTGGGAGTAGGTAAATGTGTCTTGAACCAATCAAATTCTGCTTCAACTTGGCTGCGTAGCCACTTCGGATAATCATCATAATCGCGGCAAGCAATGATCGCTTGAAATAAGCCATAGTCAATGGAGCGCGCACTCGGGCGCACAGGGGAAATAAATCTGAGATACATGGGAAACGTCCACACTTGGCCAGAAAATCGGCCATTACAAAACAACCCGCTCAATGAGCAGGGCAGCGGAAATCACGCCGAACGGCGCGTCCTAGTTTTGTGGGGGTGTGAAAACGTTGAAATACATGCGTGAATATTATTCAACTACACGCATTTGGTCAAGGCATCAAAGTGCATCAAAGAAACGTGACTCGCAATTCGCCCGAGCGCACCTATATTAAAGTTTCAACCAACCCACGGATACTGACCGCAATCGGGCTGTCGATCCTATGAGGAGGCCACTATGCTGACCCTACTTTCCCCTGCCAAAAAAATGAATATGGACCCGGCGCAAACCGCGCTGTCCGCGACCCGTCCGCGCTTTGAAGCTGACACAAAAATTCTCGCGAAATTGGCCAAGACTAAAACGCCCGATGATCTGAAAAAGCTGATGCACATTTCAGACAACCTCGCGAACCTAAATGTCGAGCGGTTCCAAGCCTTCAATCTTGACGGTCAATCCAACTCTGCGAAATCCGCAGGACTAGCCTTTGACGGTGATGTCTATTGGGGCCTAGAGGCAAAATCCCTCTCCGATGATGATCTCGCCTATGCGCAAGATCACCTGCGTATTTTGTCGGGTCTTTATGGCGTGTTGCGCCCAATGGATGCGATCCAGCCTTACCGCCTAGAGATGGGTACGAAATTCGAAAATCAGAGGGGCAAGAACCTCTATGAATTTTGGGCCGATGTTCTCGCCCCTGCTCTGAATGCTGAACTTGAAGCCCACGCCGACAGCACCATCGTCAATCTCGCGTCTAATGAATATTTCAAAGCCGCGAAAGCAAAAAACCTCAACAGCCACGTTGTGTCTGCGAAGTTCATGGAAGACAAAGACGGCAAGTCACGCCCTGTGCAATATTACACCAAATTCGGGCGCGGATTGATGGCCCGTTGGATCATGCAAAACCGTGTTGATCGTGCCGAAGGCCTGAAAGACTTTGACGCGGGCGGATATAAATTCGATCCTATACGGTCAACGGACGAGGTTTTAGTCTTCGCCAGACCACAACCGCCCAAAAAAGGCAGCTAGGACAGTATTAACGTGAGAGATTATACGCGGAATTTCAAACAGACGGGTGTCTACAGTCCGTGGGATTTGACCCTCCGCGATTTGTGGGACGCGACCAAACGAACCGTGTTTTGCGTCCATCATGATAATGTGAGCGTTATTGCCGCGGGCGTTGCGTTCTTCTCTCTCTTGGCCCTGTTCCCGTTGATCACTGCGGCGCTCTCTCTGTTTTCTTATGTCGCTGACCCCAGCGATGTTGAAGGCATAGGCGATACCATTTCAACGCTGCTACCTGGTGGGGCTTTTGATATATTGGATGGACAGGTCACCAGCGTTCTCTCGGCGCCGCCTCTCAACGCCAGTCTAGGTATTTTCATTTCGCTTGGTATCGCCTTCTTCTCTGCGGGCGCAGGGATACGCGCTATGATGCGCGCTATGAATGTCGCCTATGAAGAGACAGAGCAACGCAACCCCTTGGTCCGTATGCTTTATGCCGCACTCATGACGTTCGGCAGTTTGGTGTTCGTCTGGTTCTCTTTGTTCGTCATCATCGGTATTCCTGCGGTGCTGACCTATGCGAATCTTTTGGAAACAGCAGGGTTTGCGTCAAAAACGCTGCCTTGGATTTTACTGGTTACGGTCTTTTGCTTCGCCTGCGGCGTCATGTACCGCTTTGGCCCTTCGCGCCGCCCTGCGCGAAAACGGTGGGTCTTCCCGGGCATTGCATTTGCCTTAGTCAGTTGGATGACAATTAGTTTTGGGTTTTCGAAATTCGTTCAATATTTCGGCAGTTATAATGAAACCTTTGGCGGCCTCGCCTCCGTGATTATCCTGCTTATTTGGCTGTGGCTAACCGCGACTGTTGTCATCATCGGTGCGCAGCTTAACTCCGAGTTAGAGCGTCAAACCATCGCAGATACAACGCGCGGCCCTGTACGTCCCTTGGGCAACCGCGGCGCAGCGATGGCAGATTTCGTGGCAACTTATACGCCGCAGGAAATGGCGCTGAATGAAGTAAGTGAACCAACGGAAACAGCACCATTAGACACGCCCTAAAGCTCTACAAATGGACGAATCAACTCTGGCCCTTCTGCCCGTCCATTCCCAACAGCGCGGTCCACTTCGTAATGCCCTAAGTCAGCACCGTCCAATTTTGACTTGAGCGTGAAATCAGGATGCGCATCCCAATCCAGCCATTCGTCCCACTTAGATTCAGGCAAGCGTACAGGCATACGGTGATGCAGATGTTTAACATCCCCCACCGCAGGCGTTGTCAGGATGGTACAAGACAAAAGCTCTATACCTTCTTGAACATGCCACCTATCCCAGAGGCCGACAAAGGCGAACATCTCTGCGCCAACATTATCGCTATCCTCAAAAATGAAATGCGGTTGCTTCATCTCTTTACTGGATTTCCCATCTACAGACGGCATCTCAACACGTTCCCATTCATACCACCCCGTCGTTGGGATAAGCGCGCGGCGGCGTTTATAGGGCGTTCGAAAGCTCGGTTTTTCCTTGGCAGTTTCAACGCGCGCATTGAACATCGGACGACCTTCGGGCGGGTCCTTGCGCCAAGACGGATGCAAACCCCACCGCATCGGCACGACTGTTCGGTTTTTCTCGCCATTAAAAGCAATCACGGGGACGACAGCACAGGGCGCCACATTAAAGCGCGGTTCCCAGTCCCACAGACCGTCATGGCTTTTTTCAGCCTTAAAATGCGCCGCAATTTGATCTAAATTTCCAGCGAGTGTGTATCTTCCGCACATGATCTCGATATAGGTATCTTTTGCGGTTAAACAAACGCTGTAACTCACGCCTGCCAAAGTTAATGGAACTGACAATGACAATCATCAAAAGAACAGATTGTGTCGGCGTTGTCTGCATACGCGATAACGAGGTCTTATTGGTCCAGCGCGGAACCGCCCCGCGTAAAGGTGAATGGTCCATTCCGGGTGGCCGTATAGAGGCAGGCGAAACGGAAAGCGTCGCGGCTTTGCGTGAACTCTCTGAAGAAACATCCGTCACAGCAGACTTGCTCACGAAATTCACGGCCTTGGATGCGGACTTTGAAGGTTTTCACTACCGTTTACATGACTACCTCGCGCGTTGGACCCACGGCGAGCCTGTTGCAGGCGATGATGCGGATAAGGCGCGCTTTGTACCCCTAGACGAAATTGACGCGTTAGGCATGTGGCCTGAGACCGTCAGAGTTATTCGCGAAGGCCATGCGAAAATGGCTTTGTTTTCGGTTAATCCAGAGTAGACTATCACAATGTTATCGCGCGCCCTCATGATTGCCCTACTGCCATTGTGCCTCGCAGTGCCTGCCGCCGCGCAGGATGCAGAGGCTAGTCGAAGAGCCCAACAGCGAACTGCGGCGAACCCTGCAACAGTAGAATCACCTGCCCTCACCACAAAACAAAAACGCGACCTGGCGATGCGTGCGCGTGAAGCCGCAGAACTTCGCATCGAAAACGATATGGTCACGATGACGAGCCTTGTCGAAGCCCTCGCGAAGAATATTGGTCAGATTCATTATCTCCGCACACTCTGCTTTGGGCTAAATGATCAAAAATGGCGCGACTATGGACAGAGCATGATGAGCACTGAATCCAATGGTAATGCAGATCGACACCGCCAACTCGTGCGCGCATTCAACGCGGGATATTATCAAGAAAAAGAGCGCCATGCGAGCTGCTCTAATGCGGTCTCTGTTGACGTTGCCGCTCTAGCCGAAAACGGACGACATATCTCGTCGATGCTCGGCGACCCTTACAGAGAGCGTTAGACAATGGCTTTACCTGTTCTCGTTCCCCTTGCGATTGGCGCACTTGTTCTCGTAGGCTGCGCAAAAGTAGCCGGTGAAGTTCGCAAGACCCGCCCGCTCGCCACGCTCGAAGGCAGCGAATGGGGCCCTATCCCTCCCACTGAAACTGAACAATTTGTTGCCTTTAAAACAAATGGCGAAATCATTGGGCATGGTGGCTGTAACGCCTTTTTTGGGGAATATACGCAAGAGGGTCAGACCCTCAAGATTGGCGCGCTCGCGAGCACCAAAAAAATGTGCCGCGACCTGATGGACTCAGAAGCCGCATTCATGAGCCACCTACAGGACACGCGCCGCATTGAAGCCACGCATTTAAAGCTACGGCTGTATAACGCCAACGGCGAACAATTGTTGCAGCTTCGCCGCCGCGACTGGGATTAAACACTCAGTGTTAAATATTTGGGACTAACACCCACACAGTTATCAGGGGCTAGACCCCTCCGCTTCGCTTCGCTAATCCCGCAGCATGACACAAACAACACTCACGATCCGCCGCCCAGATGATTGGCATGTTCATTTACGTGATGGCGCTATGCTATCCGACGTGGTGAACCACACAGCTCGACAATTTGCGCGCGCCATCATAATGCCAAATCTAAAGCCCCCCGTAACGACAGTCGAGATGGGCCGCGCCTATCGTGACCGTATCATGGCCGCAGTTGATCCATCTTTGGGCTTCACGCCGCTGATGGTGGCCTATATGACCGATACCATGAACCCAGAGGTCATGCGCCGCGGCAAAGCCGAAGGTGTTTTCACGGCCGCGAAACTCTACCCCGCCAATGCGACAACGAACTCCGCGCATGGCGTAACGGATATCAACAATATCCATCACGTACTCGACGCGATGGAAGATGTCGGCATGCCGCTCCTCGTCCACGGCGAAGTTACCCACAAAGACGTCGATATTTTTGACCGCGAAGCCGTATTCATTGACGAGGTCATGGTTGGCCTCATCAAAGAACATCCAGGCCTGAAAGTCGTTTTTGAACATATCACGACACAAGAAGCCGCAGAGTTTGTCATGGAAGCTGGAGACAATGTTGCCGCCACTATCACGCCGCATCATCTACGGTTTAACCGTAACGCCATTTTCGAAGGCGGCATTCGCCCGCATTACTTCTGCCTGCCCATTGCCAAGCGAGAGAAGCATCGTCTTGCCCTCCGCAAAGCTGCGACCTCTGGCTCCTCGAAATTCTTCCTCGGCACAGACACTGCCCCGCATGCTGTCGGCGCGAAAGAAAATGCCTGCGGTTGCGCGGGCGTCTTCAACGCGCCCTACGCCATGGAAAGCTATGCGCTCACATTCGAAGAAGAAAACGCGCTCGATAAATTAGAAAAATTCGCCAGCGTCAACGGCCCGAAGTTTTACGGATTACCGCTGAATGAATGCACAATGACTTTGACGAGAAAAGATCACCAAGTTCCAGAGCGGATTACGCTGTCAAAGACAGATATTATTCCATTCCATGCGGGTGAGACTTTGGCGTGGAGTGTTAAGGATTAAGTAAACCCTCAAACCTTTTCCCGTTAACTACCACAGCCACTATAAGTGGGATGCCAATGTGAACAATTATTGCCCCCCATAAATTTCCACTTAAAATAAAATATAATAAAAACAAAACAGCGGCAACGAAAGTTCCAAAAAACTGTAAAAGGGTCTTAGCCCCGTGAGCAACTGTATAAATAACTGCCGATAAGACTATGGACCAAGGCACACCCAAATAAGGCTTGAACAGATACATTAGACTAGCGCGATATATCACTTCCCATGTCATACATGTCAGGGCCGTGAATATTATGAACGCTAACCATTCCACCTGGCTGTTTAGGCGAAAATTAGATAGTTGATCAGGGTCTATCTTTGCTGCCCCCATCTTCGATCTCACAGGGAGATGGCTGATTATATAAAATATTAACAGCAACATTATTGATACAAATACGCCAATTAGGCCTCTCTTATCAACAGGCACATTTAATCCTAAATCTCTAAAAGAGCGATGATTTATGTACCAAGCCAAAGCCAGAGACATAAGTAATATCAATGCATATACACTCGAGCGAAAATACTTTTTAACACCCGCTATAGGAGCTAAATTTAACCGCCGCCTATAGATTGCCCAAGCAGGCATGACAAAAACAGCCAAAGTTAGAAACAAACAATCCGACCAAACACCCATAGTTATAACAGTCATGTATAAAAACTCTCTCTCCTAACTCGCAGCGCCCAAGCCTAAATCCCGCATTGGCAATTTCCGTATCCGTTTGCCTGTAACGTTAAACACGGCATTGGCAACGGCAGGTGCAATCGGCGGGGTTCCGGGTTCACCTCCGCCGCCGAGGCGGGCGTCGCTTGTTAGGATGATCGTGTCGATCTTTGGCGCTTCATCCATTCGCAGGATTTCATAGTCATGAAAATTACTCTGCGCGACTGCGCCGCCCTCCAGTGTAATCTCGCCGTAGAGCGCCGCTGTGAGACCGTAAATAATACCGCTCTGCATTTGCGCTTCAAATCCATCAGGGTTCACAGCGAAGCCAGGATCCGCCGCACAGGCCACATGGACAACACGTGGGTCGCCACCGCTCATATCCACGGTCACAACCTGCGCCACAATTGTCATGAAGCTCTCCACGATAGAGATACCGCGCGCTTGGCCCTCGGGCAAAGGCTCGCCCCATTTGCCAAGCTTGGCGGCGGCATCGAGGACTTTTATGAAACGCGGCTTATCCGCAAGTAAAGCGCGGCGATATTCATACCCGTCTTTGCCTGCGGCGTGGGCGAGCTCTTCAATGAAGCTCTCGGTGAAATAGCCATGTTGTGTGTGGTCCACAGACCGCCACGGGCCAAGGCGCGTATGAGACGGGCTATCGACGACCTGAACCAGTTTATTCGGGATAGCGTAGACGATATCGCTGGCTTCTTTCGGCTCGCCCTCATGGTTGAACACACTCTCCCATGTCAGCGGCATACCGTCCGCGTCTAGGGACGCTTTGAAACGACCCAAAACTGCAGGGCGGTAATGATCTTGCTGCGTGGTTTCCTCGCGGCTCCAGATCAATTTAACAGGATGGCCCGAGACTTTTGAAAGCGCTGCCGCCTGCAAAGCATAATCGGGTGTGGCGCGCCGCCCAAATCCACCGCCCATAAAGGCCGTGGTGAGCGTGACGTTTTCCGCGTCTAATTCCATAGCTTTAGCGACAGCCATGCGAGTACCGAGCGGGTTTTGCGTCCCGCACCAGATGTCGGCTTTACCATCGCGAACCCACGCTGTGGCATTCATCGGTTCCATGCAAGCATGGGCGAGGAACGGGACACTATATTCGGCTTCAATTGTTTTCGCTGCGCCCTCTGCGCCTTTGGCGACATTCCCAGCTTTATGCATCGTCTTGCGTTTGCCGGTATCGAGGCTCTCTGCATATTGCGCGAAGAGTTGCTCTTGGCTCAGACTGCTAGCGTCAGACGTTGTGAAGTCTACATCGAGCGAATCGAGCGCCTGTTTGGCCTGCCAATATCCATCAGCAACGACGCCAACATAATCACCCATATTGTGAACAGAGATCACGCCAGGCATAGCTTCCGCATCCTTTGCATCAATGCGCGCAACCGTTTGCCCATGAACGGGTGAAGCCATAACAGTCGCATATTTCATGCCGTCAACTTTGGCATCAATTCCGAAGTCTGCGGTTCCATCAACTTTGGCCGGAATATCCACACGCGGCAAAGGCGAGCCCATGAGTGTGTAGTCTTTGCGAGATTTGAGTTTCGGTTGCAGGTTGGGTTTCATCTCTGACGCTGCGGCCGCGAATGATCCGTAAGTCCCGCTGCGGTTAGAGGCGTCATGATAAACCATGCTCTTGGCGGTACGCAATGAATCAACCGAAACGTCCCAGTCCTTGGCTGCAGCTCTCATCAAGAGCTCACGCGTTGCGGCACCCGCAGTTTGCATCGCGCCCGTACCCGTGAATCGCACCGAGGTCGATCCGCCAGTAATCTGCATATCCATCTTTTTCGCCAAGCCCAGCATCGCGCCGTTCAGCGTATCAAAGACAAAGCCTGGAACTTTCGCCCCGCCCGTCGCAAATTCACGCACGAGTGGGAAGTTCGCGTAATCTTTCTCTGCGGGCGCTTCTATTATGTCGAGTGCGTCCCAATCGGCGTCCATTTCTTCGGCTAGCATCGCGGAGAGCGCCGTGTGGATGCCCTGCCCCATTTCGCCGTGCGGAATGATGGCGGTAATTGTGTTGTCTTCGGAAATTTTCACCCACGCCGTGAGCAGATGCTCGCCGTCACCTGCTACATATTCCGCGAGGGTATCCGTACGATCACCCGGACGAATCGCAACACCGACGACAAGCGCGCCGCCCGCAACGAGGCCCGCTCCAATAAATCCACGTCTAGTCCATCTACCTTTTCTGGGCCCCTTTTCCTTCTCTTTTTTAACTTTGATTTTCTTTTCCGTAGCATCGGCCATGACTAACCTCCCATCACTGTAGAGGCTTTGGCAGCCGTCTTAATCGCGGCGCGAATACGGTCATACATACCGCAGCGGCAGATATTGCCTGCCATCGCTTCGTTGATGTCATCATCAGAAGGATTGGGCGTATCCCGCAACAGGGCGACAGCGTTCATGATTTGTCCTGATTGACAGTAACCGCATTGCGGGACCTGATGTTCTATCCAAGCCTCTTGTACCGCGTGGAGCGTCCCGTCAGCATTCGCAATGCCTTCAATGGTAGTGACGTCGAGGCCCTCCGCTTCGGAGAGCGGCGTTGAGCAAGAGCGCACAGGTTGTCCGTCGACATGCATGGTGCACGCCCCGCACATCGCGATACCGCATCCGAATTTCGTTCCGGTCAGTCCAGTCTGCTCCCGAACCGCCCAAAGGAGAGGTGTGTTGGGGTCCACGTCCAGCTGTGTCGGCTTTCCGTTGATTTTCAGCTGTACCATTGCGTATCCTCTGTCTGTCCCCATATCGCTTAGATGAAAATGCCGCATATACAAAACGGCATATCGGCATAGGATGTCATTCACCGTTGAATAAGTTGAACCTTCTGTTCGATCCCACGCATATTTGTCCTCCCCCAGTTCCTTAGAAAGGTACAACCATGAAAATCTTAATGGTCCTCACATCGCACGACAAACTCGGCAATACGGGTAAAGATACCGGCTTTTGGCTCGAAGAGTTCGCCGCACCTTACTATGTCTTCAAGGACGCAGGCGCGGACATCGTTCTGGCCTCCCCCAAAGGCGGTCAGCCCCCGCTTGATCCGTCTAGCGACGCGCCAGACGCCCAGACAGCCGCGACAGACCGATTTAAGACGGATAATGTTGCCCAAGCCGACTTGGCTAGCACTGAGACACTCTCAAGCATTTCCGCTGATGGGTTTGACGCGATCTTCTACCCCGGTGGTCACGGCCCGCTTTGGGATCTCGCCAATGACGCGGATAGCATCAAGCTAATCGAAACATTCGATGCAACAGACCGCCCTGTCGGCGCCGTCTGTCATGCGCCCGCCATTTTCAAAGATACAAAAGGCACGGATGGCAAGCCGCTGGTCAACGGCAAAACCGTCACGGGCTTTACCAATAGCGAAGAAGACGCGGTGCAACTCACTGACGTGGTGCCATTCTTGGTCGAAGATATGCTGAAAGCGAATGGCGGTAAATTTGAACGCGGCGACGATTGGGCCTCTTTCGTCGTCACAGACGGAAAACTCGTCACAGGTCAAAACCCAGCTTCTTCTGAAGCCGCCGCTGAAAAGCTACTCGAGCTTTTGAAAGCCTAAACTCTCTTATATCAACGCATAAAAAAACCGCGGTCTAGGCCGCGGTTTTACATTCCGAAAATTCCCATAAAAGACCATTTACGACTGACAGGCCAAACGAACCTCGCTCGCAGTTATCCTGTCTTCCGTATATATCCACACCCAACACCCTTCGACATGTTCTAGCGGGTAGAAAAGACGCTCTGGTTTATCAGAAGTGACCTTTTCAATTTCCGCAGCACCAAGTCTTTCTCTGACGAGAGACAAGTTAGCCCCCGGACAAATGATTGTTTCATAACAATGGTCTGCGGAACTAGCCCAAAGCCCATCTACAACTTTTGGACTATCAAGTCTCAGTCCGCTTAACCCTTAAAGCAACGCTCAATCCATTGTAGTACATTACATCAACCTCTTCGGCCGCATTGGCTTCGCGCCTCTCAGGAGCGCCTAAGACGTCTTCAACGTCTTTTTCGGACATCCCCAAGACAATACCAGAAATACCAATTGTTTCTGCTTGCGATACGTCATGTGCCGAAGATGGACTGCAGGCAGAAAGGAGAACTCCAAGCACAAAAAAACCGCAGGCAAGGCCGCGGTTGATTTTAACTTTAATGTTCAAAGCTTTTACGCTTCGAGAGCTTCTGCGCGTTCGCGGTCGACTTTGCCTTTGGCACTTTCGTCGCGGTCTACAAATTCGATAACAGCCATTGGAGCATTGTCACCATAGCGGAAGCCCGCTTTCATGATGCGGATGTAGCCACCTGGGCGGTCCGTATAACGTGGGCCGAGGATATCAAAAAGTTTCTTAGCCTGTTCCTTGTTGCGCATGCGAGCAATCGCGATACGGCGGGAGTTCAGGTCGCCCTTTTTGGCAAGCGTTACGAGCTTTTCTACGAATGGACGAAGTTCTTTCGCCTTTGGTAGAGTCGTGACGATTTGCTCATGCTCGACAAGCGAGCTGGACATATTTGCAAACATCGCTTTGCGGTGAGACGCTGTGCGGTTCAGTTTACGATGGGCCATCTTATGACGCATGATGGTATTCCTCTAAGGTGTTCGTTGGGATCAATCTAAGCTGAAAGCCTAGATGTGATCGTCATATTTCTTTGCAAGTTCTTCGATGTTCTCTGGCGGCCAGTTTGGCGCGTCCATGCCTAGGTGTAGACCCATGGCAGCGAGAACTTCTTTGATCTCATTGAGTGATTTACGACCAAAGTTTGGTGTCCGTAGCATTTCAGCTTCGGACTTCTGGATGAGGTCGCCGATGTAAACGATGTTATCGTTCTTAAGGCAGTTCGCAGAGCGGACAGATAGCTCAAGCTCGTCAACCTTACGCAGAAGCGCTGGGTTAAAGTCGAGTTCTGGCTTCTCTTCGCCGCGAGACACATCTTCCGGATCGTCAAAGTTAACGAACACTTGGAACTGGTCTTGCAAAATACGCGCTGCAACAGCAATCGCATCTTCTGGCGTAACGGCTGCATTTGTTTCGATGTCGATGATAAGTTTATCATAGTCGAGAACTTGGCCTTCACGTGTGTCTTCGACGCGGTAAGCGACGCGTTTCACAGGTGAGTACAAAGCATCAATCGAGATCAAGCCGATAGGCGCATCTTCAGGACGGGACGCAGAGGCAGGGACATAACCCTTACCGGACGTGACCGTGAGTTCCATGCGGATGTCAGCACCTTCATCGGCAGTACAGATGATGTGGTCTTTGTTTAGAATTTCAACGTCGGCTGTTTCTTCAATGTCAGCGCCAGTTACGGGACCAGCACCTTGTTTGCGCAGAAGAAGCTTCTTCGGACCGTCAGCATGTAGACGAACAGCCAAGCCTTTGATGTTCAAGACGATGTTTGTAACATCTTCGCGAACATTTGGGATGGATGTAAATTCGTGGACAATACCATCGATTTGCACAGCTGAAACAGCTGCACCTTGAAGAGAAGAGAGTAGGACGCGGCGTAATGAATTACCCAATGTCATACCAAAGCCACGTTCGAGCGGCTCAGCAATGATCAACGCCTTACGAAGCGGGTCACGACCAGGTTCGATTTCTGGGTTGATCGGACGGATAAGTTCTTGCCAGTTTTTTTCAATCACGAGTTTCGCCTTCCTGATTTGGCTTTAAAGCCAAGTAAGCGTTTGGCGCCCCTCTCCATATTGGAAAGAAACGCCGAATAAAGTCTCTGTAGCGTAAGCCTTAGACGCGGCGACGCTTTGGAGGACGACAACCATTATGCGGAATAGGCGTTACGTCACGAATTGTCGTAATCGTATAGCCAGCAGCCTGCAAAGCACGGACAGCTGATTCACGTCCAGAACCTGGGCCGTTCACATTAACTTCCAATGTGTTCATACCATGCTCAGCCGCTTTCTTAGCTGCATCTTCAGCTGCAACCTGCGCCGCATATGGCGTAGATTTACGTGAGCCTTTAAAGCCCATTGTACCAGCTGAACTCCATGCAACGGTATTGCCTTGGGCATCCGTGATGGTAATCATCGTGTTGTTAAACGTAGCGTTTACGTGAGCAACGCCAGACGTAATATTTTTTCTATCGGCGCGGCGGACGCGACCTGTTGGTTCTTTAGCCATTGTGGACTACCCTACTTCTTCTTGCCGGCGATGGCTTTAGCGGGACCCTTACGGGTGCGAGCGTTTGTATGCGTGCGTTGACCACGGACAGGCAGGCCACGACGATGACGCAGGCCACGATAGTTACCCATGTCCATCAAACGTTTGATGTTCTGTGAAATTTCACGACGAAGATCACCTTCAACCTGATGGTCTGCATCGATGGTTTCACGGATCTGAAGAACTTCAGCATCTGTAAGATCATGAACGCGACGCTCAAAGGCGATGCCTACTTTTTCGCAGATCTCGGTGGCTTTCGCCGGACCGATACCGTGAATATAGCGTAGCGCGATTTCAACGCGTTTGTTGGTCGGGATATTTACCCCAGCAATACGAGCCACAATCGGCCTCCAATTTAATCCTGTCCGGTTCGGTCGAGGACGTCACCTGAGC
Organism: uncultured Caulobacterales bacterium; assembly: GCA_938009235.1. Classification (GTDB taxonomy): domain Bacteria; phylum Pseudomonadota; class Alphaproteobacteria; order Caulobacterales; family Maricaulaceae; genus Litorimonas. The sequence goes on along the minus strand of CALLIK010000009.1, from coordinate 12,828 downwards.
CACTCCCTGTGCAAACATGCGAAGAGAGCGGTAGCCGATGACGTCTGCCGCGAAAGCGGGTCACTTAGTCCTATTAACGAGTGGCGTCAACCGCTCGCGCTAATATCTTCGAAGGCAAATGCCCCCTCAATTCGTTCCGTGTTTCTAACGCCCAAATAGACGTGCGAAGAAACCCTTCTTTGGTTCACCTTTCGGCGAAGCCTGACGGTCCAAAACTTCGGCAATCGAAGCTGCAACCGTTTCAATACCCGCCATGCCGTCGACTTCGGACAACTTCCCTTGTGCTGAGTAATACGGCAACAACGGAGCGGTTTGCTTATTATATGTGTCGAGACGATGTTTGAATGTTTCGGGGTTATCGTCCTTGCGGCCTTGTTCCTCGAAACGCTTTTCAATACGTCCCATAATTGCATCATCCTCTACTTTGAGACGGATAACCGAGTCCACCGATTCGGAGCGGCTTTTTAAGGTTAAGTCCAAAGCTTCGGCTTGTGCGACAGTTCTTGGGAAACCATCGAATATGAATCCAGTCGCACCTTTTTGAGCGTCTAGCTGTTCTTCTATGAGCGCGATAACAATTTCATCGCTTACGAGATCGCCTGCTTTGATAATGCCTTCAACCTTTTGGCCCAATTCAGAGCCTGCTTTAATCGCAGCTCTCAGCATGTCGCCCGTCGAGAGTTGAACTAACCCACGTTCAGCAACAAGACGTTTGGCCTGCGTACCCTTACCCGCAGCGGGTGGTCCAAAGAGAACTAGATTAATAGCCATGACGGTCCCCTAAGTCTTTTTGCGGCGCATACGGGACTTCTGGATGAGACCCTCATATTGATGCGCAATGAGATGAGACTGTATCTGCGCAACCGTATCAAGTGTCACGGAAACAATAATCAACAAGCTCATACCGCCAATCAACATAGCAACAGATGTTGGAATATTACCCGTACGAGAAATGAAGGCTTCAGGAAGCACACACACGAAGGCAACATAGATCGCACCGATGAAAGTCAAACGAGACAAGACATAGGTCAGATATTCAGCTGTCCGTTGCCCAGGACGGATACCCGGTAGAAAGCCGCCATTCTTACGTAGGTTATCGGCCACATCGTCAGGCTTAAAGACATAAGGCACATAGAAGTAACAGAAGAACACAATCAAAAGACCATACAGGACAAGGTAAGTTGGTGAACCATACCCAAGATACGCCAATACACGAGCCATGATACCTGATGTCGCGCCATCACCTGAGACAAAAATCGATCCAAACGTCGCAGGCAGTAAGAGTAATGAACTCGCAAAAATTGGAGGAATCACACCAGCCGTGTTCAGCTTAAGCGGCATGAAAGAATTTTCACCACCGAATTGTTTGCCACTCGCCATTTGACGTTTTGGGTACTGAATACGTAAACGGCGTTGTGCGCGTTCAACATAAACGATTAACATGCAGAGCCCGATAAACAGAACTATTAGCGCCATAAGAAGAAGTTCAGAAATTTCACCAGACTGATTCATACCGAACAGCTGGAAAATAGCTTTTGGAAGCTCCGCAACAATACCTGCAAAGATAATCAAGGAAACACCGTTACCAACACCGCGTGCCGTAACTTGCTCACCCAACCACATTAGGAACATTGTACCGCCAACCAGTGTAATCACGGTTGACGCTTGGAAGAATAGGCCTGGATTAAGAACAGCGCCTTCAGTGCCCTGCAAAGCGCGGGCGATACCGAACGCTTGGAAGGCTGCGAGGAATACAGTCAAATAACGTGTATATTGGTTGATCTGTTTACGGCCTTGCTCACCATCTTTGTCTAGTTCTTTAAGCGAAGCAACAGAGCCCTTTAATAGGGTCATGATGATTGACGCTGAAATGTAAGGCATCACGTTCAACGCGAAAACGGCCATACGCTCAACAGCGCCACCGGAAAACATATTGAAACGCCCCAAAAGACCGTCACCACCACCAGAGGAGAAAGCGGCCTGAAAGGCATCCATATTCATGCCCGGGATCGGCACGTAAGTACCAACCCGATAAACGACAAGTATCATTAATGTGAAGAGAAGGCGCTTTTGAAGCTCCTTCGCCTTGGAGAATACTCCAAGGTTCATATTAGCAGCAAGCTGTTCTGAGGCAGAAGCCATTACACACCCTTAAATCTAAACTACGGATTTTACCTAAGTAAGTATCACCCGAAGCAAATGTAAGGTGCTTGTAAAAACCAAATAACTTGCACCTCAGCTAAAACTAGCCTTTGGCGAATTCAGCAGCTTGTTTGACCCATTCGTCACGCTCAATACGGCCTGGGAATGAATCGATAAGTTTATCAACCATTTCAACATCGGCTTTTTTCCAAGCGGCGATTTGACGGAAGTAGTAGACGCCCTTCGCATTTAGGTCGCCTTCGAACTTAGGACCGATACCTTTGATTTTCTTCAAATCATCCGGTTCGCCATCAGTTGCGCCGTCAGTGTAAAGCACTTTAGGTGCAGCCTTTGGCTTAGCTTCAGCTTTTGGCTTTGGTTCAGCCTTAGGCTTGACTTCAGCTTTAGGCTTAGGCGCAGCTTTAGGCTTTGGTGCCGGCTTAGGCTTTTCCGCCTTTACGACAGGCGCAGCTGAAAGTGCAGCGGCCTTCTTGTCGGCTTTTGAAACTTTACCAGAACGGTCCTGCTTCTCGCCTTTGCCGCGATACACTGTATCCTCGTCAAGAACGTTCACAGTTCCCTTTGCCCCTTCAACAGCCGCAATCGCGCCTTTAGTAGCGCCAGAAACATGTAGCTTAACAGGTTTAGAAACTTTGCCCGCTCCGATTAGACGTACGCCATCTTTGACGCGGCGGATAACGCCAGCTTCAACGAGTGCAGCACCATCATAATCAGTCTTGCTGTCGATCTTACCGGCTTCGATAGCGCGATTAAGGTTCGCAATAGACAGTTCTTGATATGTCTTAGCATTCGGCGCGTTAAAGCCACGTTTTGGCAAACGCATATAGATAGGCATTTGACCGCCTTCGAAACCATTGATGGTTACACCAGAGCGGGATTTTTGACCTTTGACACCACGTCCGCCGGTTTTGCCCTTACCAGAGCCGATACCGCGACCAATCCGCTTTTTGCGGTGTGTGGCGCCTTGATTGTCTTTGAGTTCGTTCAAACGCATTGTCTTGTCCTCAAGAGGTTTCAAACGGTGAGCCCTTAACATTTTAAGGGCTCCCGAAAGACTACTCTTCTACGATTTTTACCATGTGGGCGACTTTATTAATCATCCCACGCACAGAGGGTGTATCTTCCAGCGTACGCTGTTTTCCGATACGACCCAAGCCCAAACCGACAAGCGTTGCACGCTGGTCAGGTTTACGGCGAGTTGCGCTGCCAGTTTGGCGCACAGTGACGGTTGCTTTTTTAGCCATATTCAAATCTCCTAGGAGACGGTTTCAGAAGCGTCGAGCGCTTCAGGAGCTGATACACCGTCATTACGACGAGTAACAATTTCAGCCACCTTTTTACCGCGCTTATTCGCAATAGTACGTGGGCTTTCCATACGCTTCAGTGCGTCAAATGTCGCACGAACCATGTTGTATGGATTGGACGTACCAATCGACTTAGTCACAACGTCCTGAACACCAAGACATTCCAGGACGGCCCGCATTGGACCACCTGCAATAACACCTGTACCCGGAGGCGCTGCACGCATCACAACTTTACCAGCACCGTGACGGCCCTTAACATCGTGATGGAACGTACGACCTTCGCGTAAAGGCACGCGGATCATAGTCTTTTTAGCTTCTTCAGACGCTTTACGGATAGCTTCCGGTACTTCGCGGGCTTTACCCTTACCGAAACCAACACGACCTTTTTCGTCACCTACAATTACGAGGGCAGCGAAGGACATGTTACGCCCACCTTTTACGGTCTTAGCCACACGGTTAATGTGAACGAGGCGATCCGTGAATTCATTGTCTACTTCTTCGCGTTTACCGCGACGGTTGTTGTCTTCTCTACGAGCCATAATACGTTCCTAGAATTTCAAACCGGCTTCGCGAGCCGCGTCGGCAAGGGCTTTCACCCGTCCGTGATAAAGATAAGGTCCACGATCGAAAACGATGTCGCCGACTTTGGCTTTAGCAGCACGTTCAGCAACAAGTTTACCGATACGAATTGCGGCAGCTACGTCGCCGCCAGTAACTTTCTTGTCTTCCAAAGTGGAAGCAGAAGCTAAAGTCGTACCAGTTGCGTCGTCGATGATCTGCGCGCTGATGTTTTTCGAGCTGCGGAAAACCGAAAGACGAGGACGGCCATTGGCGTGTTTTTTGAGGCGGCGACGGACGCGTTGCGCGCGGCGCTGCATAAGGGAGCGAGAGGATTTCATGACTACTTCTTCTTCCCTTCTTTCTGTCGGACGAATTCGCCGACATACCGAACACCTTTGCCCTTGTAAGGCTCAGGTTTCCGGAAAGACCGGATTTCAGCGGCCACTTGGCCAACTTTTTGTTTATCTATACCTTCGACAGTGATCTGTGTCGGCTTAGCCGAAGAGATCTTGATGCCGTCTGGAGCTGGATAGTTTACGTCATGTGAGAAACCAAGCTGCATAGACAAATCATTGCCCTTCATTTGCGCCCGATAACCAACACCACGTAGTTCTAATTCTTTTTTGAAGCCATTAGTAACGCCTTCAACCATGTTCAAAACCATTGTACGGGCCATGCCCCACATTGCTTTCGCGTTTTTGTTACCTTCAACAGGAGCAACAACAAACTTATCGCCATCCAATTTACCTGTAACAGCATCTGGAAGCGTAAAGCTCAGTTCGCCTTTAGCGCCTTTAACAGTCACAACTTGACCAGCCTGGGTCAGAGTTACGGCCGCTGGGATCGTGACAGGATTTTTACCAATACGTGACATATTATCCTCCTACGCGACCTGGCAAAGAACTTCACCGCCGACGTTGTTTTCACGTGCAGCGGCGTCACTCATAACGCCTTTAGGGGTTGAAAGAATAGCGATACCGAGGCCGTTACGGACCTGCGGGAGTGTTTTCACAGAAGAATAAACACGACGACCGGGTTTGGACACACGTTTAATCTCACGAATAACAGCTTCGCCTTCGAAATATTTTAGTTCGATGTTGAAAGCGCGAAAGCCTGCATCATCAGTTGTTTCAGCATATCCGCGGATGAAACCTTCATCAGCCAAAACGTCAAGGACGCGGCCACGAAGATTAGACGCAGGCGTCATAACCGTTGAACGGTTACGCATGATAGCGTTACGGATACGGGTGAGCATATCACCGAGAGGATCAGAAAAAGACATTGTGTTTCCTCCTTACCAGCTAGATTTCGTCAAGCCTGGAATCAGGCCAATTGATCCGTAATCACGAAGCGCGATACGGGACATTTTCATTTTACGGTAATAACCGCGAGGGCGACCCGTAACCAAACAACGGTTACGTACGCGGTTCTCGGCTGAGTTACGCGGAAGAGCCGCGAGTTTGAGCTGAGCCGCAAAACGCTCTTCGACCGGTAGATCTTTGTTACGCGCAATATCTTTCAAAAGTGCCCGCTTAGCCGCATATTTTGCGACGAGGCGTTGGCGCTTCAGATTGCGTTCGACTGCACTGACTTTTGCCATTCAATCATTTCCTTCTTTAGCTTGCTAGGTCTTTAAAAGACCCGCTCGACTTACTGCGTTCGTTTGGTCAATCCGCTAGTTGCGGAAAGGGAACCCAAACGCGGCCAATAATGCCTTTGATTCTTCATCAGTTTTGGCGCTTGTTTGCACCACGATATCCATACCACGGACTTGGTCAACTTTATCATAGTCAATTTCAGGGAACACGATATGTTCTTTGAGGCCCATGCCATAGTTGCCGTTGCCGTCAAAACTTTTTCCGTTCAATCCGCGAAAGTCACGAACACGTGGAAGCGCGATGTTAACAAGGCGATCCATGAATTCAAACATACGGTCGCGTCGCAAAGTAACCTTTGCGCCAATGACCATACCGTCGCGAAGCTTAAATCCAGCAATGGATTTCTTAGCTACAGTTGGAACAGGCTTCTGACCAGCAATGAGCGTTAGCTCTTCAATGGCAGCAGCAACTTTTTTCTTATCAGCAACGCCTTCGCCGAGACCCATATTCAAGACGATTTTATCGACTGAAGGAATCTGCATTGGGTTGGAGTATTTAAACTGCTCTTGCATTTTGGCACGAATTTCGTCCTGATACAGGGCGGCCAAACGAGGTGTATACGGCTTAGCCATCGATGACTTCTCCCGACTTCTTGGCCACACGGACCTTCTTGCCATCTTTTAGAACTTTGAAACCTACGCGCGTCGCAACATTATCTTTTGGATCAATGTGTGAGACGTTAGACACGTGAATTGGAGCTTCAAACGATTTGATCCCGCCTTCAGGATCAGCTTGGCTAGGCTTCACGTGACGCTTAACAAGGCGAACGCCTTTAACGACAACGCGCTCTTCTTTTGGAAGAACTTTAAGAACTTCGCCTTTACGACCTTTATCACCGCCCGATAGGACAACGACATAATCGCCTTTTTTGATCTTAGCAGCCATGACTACAGGACCTCTGGTGCGAGGGAGACGATTTTCATCAGATTTTTTGTCGAGCTGGACTTGGCGCGAAGTTCGCGCGGTACAGGGCCAAAAATCCGCGTACCAATCGGCTCGCCATTATTGTTGATGATGACAGCAGCGTTGCCGTCAAAGCGAATAACGGAACCGTCAGCGCGTTGAATGTCTTTACGGACACGTACAACAACAGCGCGACGAACGTCACCCTTTTTAACTTTTCCGCGCGGCTGTGCTTCTTTAACGGAGACGACGATAACGTCACCCACGCTAGCATAGCGCCGCTTGGACCCACCCAGTACCTTGATGCACTGGACGCGACGAGCACCGGAATTATCGGCGACATCGAGATTTGTCTGCATTTGAATCATGCGATTCTCCTAAGCTTGGCAGTTTCGTCAGTCAGCGAATTACTTCGCTGTGACGACTTCCCAGGTCTTCAGTTTTGATTTCGGTGGACACTCAATAATGCGCACCTGCTCTCCGACCTTGATCGAGTTTGTCTCGTCATGGGCGTGATATTTCTTTGTCCGACGGATCGTTTTCTTTAGCAACGGGTGCAAAAATGAACGTTCAACTTTGACAACAATAGTCTTGTCAGTCTTGTCGGAGACAACGACACCTTGAAGGATACGTTTAGGCATGACTTATGCCTCCTTTTTCACAGCCGGTTTTTTTTCGGCTTGAATTGTTTTGATGCGAGCAATGTCGCGGCGAACTTGACGAACGCGAGCAGTTTTCTCCAACTGACCCGTCGCGCCTTGAAAACGCAGATTGAACTGCTCTTTCTTTAGCTTGAGCAACTCATCTGTGAGCTGATCGTCAGAAAATGCGCGGATATCTTCGGCTTTCATGATCGCCACTCCTATTCGCCCGGACGCGTGACGATTTTCGTCCGCACCGGCAATTTGGCTGCGCCGAGACGCAGGGCTTCGCGAGCGACATCATCTGTGACGCCGTCGATTTCAAACATGATCCGACCAGGCTTAACTTTAGCGGCCCAGAATTCAACAGAACCCTTACCTTTACCCATACGGACTTCAGTAGGCTTTTTCGTGACAGGGACATCTGGGAAGATGCGGATCCAGACACGACCGGAACGTTTCATGTGACGCGTGATCGCACGACGAGTCGCTTCGATCTGACGCGCAGTAACGCGTTCAGCATCCATAGACTTCAGGCCGTATGAACCGAAAGTAAGAGAGGAGCCGCCTTTGGCCATTCCCTTAATCCGGCCCTTATGGGCCTTCCGAAATTTTGTACGTTTTGGCTGTAACATTGCTCTTAGCCCCTAATTACTTCGAACGAGACGGACGACGGTCACGACCACCACCCGAACGATCGTTACCGCGAGAGCGTTCATTGCCCTGCTCGTTCATGCGTTTCTCATGGGCGTATGGATCATGTTCCATGATCTCGCCCTTGTTGATCCACACCTTAATACCAATGATGCCCATAGCTGTCATTGCACGGGCTGTGCCGTAATCAATATCAGCGCGCATCGTATGAAGAGGAACTGATCCCTCATGATACTGTTCAACACGCGCGATTTCAGCGCCGCCAAGACGACCACCAAGTTTGATCTTACAACCAACAGCACCCATCCGCATTGCGCTTTGAAGCGAACGCTTCATGGCGCGACGGAAAGAGACGCGGCGCTCAAGTTGCTGGGCAATGCCATCAGCAACAAGATAAGCATCAACTTCTGGCTTACGAACTTCGATTAGGTTGATGAAAACTTCACCGTCAACCATGTCAGCGACACGCTTACGAAGAACTTCAATATCAGAACCCTTTTTACCGATCACAACACCCGGACGCGCCGTGTAGATAGTGACGCGGCATGTTTTATGCGGGCGCTCAATGATAATACGAGAGACGGAAGCATTCTTAAGCTCACCCATCAAGAACGAACGGATCGTTAGATCTTGATGAAGTAGATCGCCATATTCAGACGTCTTTGCGTACCAACGCGATGACCAAGTCCGGTTGATACCGAGACGCAAGCCAATTGGATTAATCTTCTGACCCATTACGCGGCCTCACTCTTCATGATCGCTGCGTTCTTAGCAGCTTTCTTTTTCGCTTTGTTCTCAGCGCGAGCAGCGACTTCAGCTTCGTCAACTTCTTTGACGACGATTGTCAATTCAGAGAACGGCTTCAAGATGCGAGCACCACGACCGCGCGCACGCGCACGGAAACGTTTCATGACGAAGTTCTTACCAACGTAAGCTTCGGTAACAATCAAGCTATCGATATCAAGACCGTGATTATTCTCAGCGTTCGCAATCGCACTCTCGAGAACTTTTTTCACATCACCAGAGATACGCTTGTGAGAGAATTGAAGGTCAGCCAAAGCTGTTTCAACTTTCTTACCGCGAATAAGCTGAGCCACTAGGTTCAGTTTCTGCGGGCTAATCCGAATCATACGCAATTTTGCGCGGGCTTCCTTGTCGCCTAAACGGCGGTGCTGTTTTTGCTTTGCCATGACGCTCTACTTCCGCTTGGCTTTTTTATCGGCCAAATGACCGTAATAAGTCCGCGTCGGTGCAAATTCGCCGAGCTTATGACCAACCATGTCCTCGTCGATCGTGACAGGGACAAATTTCTGACCATTATGAACCTGAAAAGACAAACCGACAAATGACGGCATGATTGTGGAGCGACGCGACCAAGTTTTGATCGGCTTATGACGCGCTTCTCCGCGTGTCGCTTCGGCTTTCTTCAGGAGGTATCCGTCAACAAACGGACCTTTCCAAACTGAACGTGGCATGTTCCGCGCTCCCTAGCGTTTTTTCTTCGCGTGACGCGAACGAATGATGAATTTGTCAGTAGCTTTATTCGAGCGCGTCTTAGCACCCTTAGTCGGCTTACCCCAAGGTGTAACTGGATGACGACCACCTGATGTACGGCCTTCGCCACCACCATGTGGATGATCTACCGGGTTCATGGCTACGCCGCGAACTTGCGGGCGCTTACCCAACCAGCGTTTACGGCCCGCCTTACCAAGATTGATGTTCATGTGATCCGGATTGGACACAGCACCAACAGTCGCAAGACATGCCTGATGAACCATACGCATTTCGCCAGACTTAAGACGAATTTGAGCATAACCTTCAGAACGGCCAACAAGTTGAGCGTATGTACCAGCAGAGCGAGCCAATTGGCCACCCTTACCAGGTTTAAGCTCAATGTTATGAATGATCGTACCAACCGGCATAACGCGAAGGGACATAGTGTTCCCAGGCTTTACGTCTGCACGATCAGAAGAGATCACAGAATCGCCAGCTGCCAAACGTTGAGGCGCTAGGATGTAAGCTTTTTCACCATCTTTATACTGGATAAGTGCGATGAAAGCCGTGCGGTTTGGATCATACTCCAACCGTAGAACTTCAGCCGTTACATCACGCTTACTACGCTTAAAGTCGACCATGCGATAAAGGCGCTTATGCCCACCACCTTGGCGACGCATAGTGATGCGGCCTGTGTTGTTACGTCCACCGGACTTAGTCAGACCGTGTGTGAGTGATTTCTCCGGACGTCCTTTATGGAGCTCCGAGCGGTCAACCTGAACAAGGTGACGGCGCGAAGGAGACGTCGGATTGAATGTCTTCAATGCCATTGTTAACCCCTACAATCCAGTCGCGATATCAATGCTATCGCCGTCTTTCAACGTCACGTAAGCTTTTTTGATATCGTTACGCTTGCCAGGGCGACCCCGGAAACGCTTAGTTTTACCCTTGACGCGAACTGTATTCACGGCAGTCACAGAAACCTTGAACAATTGCTCAATAGCTTCTTTGATCTGAGGCTTGGATGAAGACAAAGGCACCTGAAAAACAACCTGGTTGTTTTCGGCGACGATTGTTGTCTTCTCAGTGATAATCGGCGCAGTGACCGTATCATAATGACGTGCTGCGATGCTCATGACAGGCGAGCCTCCAAATCAGCGACAGCCTGCTTCGTTAGCACCAATTGGTGACGACGCAGAATATCATAAACGTTAGCGCCAGCAGACGGTAAAACATCAACATTAGGAATGTTTGACGCCGCTTTGGCAAAATTACCATCAACAGATGTGCCCGCAATGATCAAACCGTTTGTAACACCAAGAGCTTCAAGTTGCTTACGCAATTCAGCCGTCTTAGGTGATTTAACAGTCGCATCATCAAGGATGATAAGCTCTGAATTTTTAACTTTAGAAGAGATCGCATGACGCAGAGCCATTGCACGAACCTTCTTTGGTAGATCAAAACTGTGATCGCGAGACCGTGGACCATGCGCCTTAGCACCACCACGGAACTGAGATACAGACCCGTTACCATGACGAGCAGTACCGCCACCTTTTTGATTACCAATACGCTTTGTTGTCTTGGAAACTTCACCGCGCTCTTGAACGTGATGTGTACCAGAACGGCGCTTAGCCAATTGATAGCGAACCATACGGTGTAGAACATCTACACGTGGCTCGTTGCCGAAGATAGCGTCAGAGACTTCAACAGAGCCTGACTTCTTTCCGGCGAGTGTTTGAACGTCGAGTTTCATTTACTCTTCCTCACCCTTAGCGGCAGCTTTACGCATCTTCGCAGCAAGGTCTTTATCAACCTGCGAACGAGGCTCAGCGCCACCAATCATTTCTTTAGCTTGCTCAACCCACTCTTGCTTGGCGACAATACCGGACTTACCGATAGTCTCTTCCAAGGCCGTGATGTCAGCAGCACTCATCGCAACAAGTTGCGTCAACGTCGTGATGCCGGCAGCCGCTAAAGCTTCTTCACCCTTAGGACCGATGCCATCAACAAGAACAATTGCGTCAACAAAGTCAGAACCAGAAGCAGGAGCCGCCTTAGCAACCTCTTTCCTAGGCGCATCTATTGTGAACTTACCAGGCATTGGTAAGTCAGCCATTTTGACACCCTTCGTTGCATCCCGAAGCTCAATCCAAGCTCCCTTTGCACCAGGCGTCGCGCCTTTGATCATTACAAGACCTTGCTCAGCATCTACGCGAGCAACTTCAAGGTTTTGAACCGTACGGCGAACAGCACCCATGTGGCCCGCCATCTTCTTACCTTTGAAAACTTTACCAGGATCCTGACACTGACCCGTAGAACCGTGTGATCTATGCGATATGGAAACACCATGTGTCGCGCGAAGACCACCAAAGTTATGACGCTTCATCGCACCAGCAAAACCTTTACCAACGGTAACACCGGCAGCATCAATTTTTTGACCCGGAACAAAGTGATCCGCCAACATCGTGGCACCAACAGCAACTTCGTTGCCTTCAGCGATACGGAATTCGACGCATTTTTTCTTAGGTGTAACACCCGCCTTAGCAAAACGCTCACGTTCTGCTTTAGAGACGCGCTTTGGCTTCGCATCACCAGCACCAAGCTGAAGAGCCGTGTAACCATCACGCGCGATTGTTTTAGACGCGATGACCTGACAGCCTTCGAGCGACAATACTGTCACTGGAATATGGTTGCCCGCATCATCATAAACCTGAGTCATGCCCAGTTTTTTAGCTAGTAGTCCTGAACGCAACATCTTTACGCTCCCAACTTAATTTCAACGTCAACACCAGCCGCAAGATCGAGCTTCATAAGCGCGTCTACAGTCTGCGGTGTTGGATCCACGATATCGAGCATACGCTTATGCGTACGAATCTCGAACTGCTCGCGGGACTTTTTGTTAACGTGAGGTGAGCGGTTCACTGTGAACTTCTCAATACGGGTTGGTAGAGGAATAGGACCACGAACGGTAGCGCCAGTGCGCTTAGCCGTCGAGACAATCTCTTTAGTAGAGACGTCGAGAATGCGATGGTCGAAAGCCTTCAACCGAATGCGAATATTTTGACGATCCATAACGGAACCCTAGAATTTACACGTTTCAAACAGCTGGCCACGGTTCATTCCGCAGCACTTTTAGTATTAGAAGCGGCGCATTAGCTTGCGCCGCCGGAATACACAATGATTAATATCGCTTAAGCGAGAATTTTTGCAACAACGCCGGCGCCAACTGTGCGGCCACCTTCGCGGATAGCGAAGCGAAGCTTCTCTTCCATCGCGATTGGAACGATCAGCTCAACGTTAACTTCAACATTATCACCAGGCATAACCATTTCAGTGCCCTCTTTAAGCGTCACAACGCCCGTCACGTCAGTTGTACGGAAGTAGAACTGTGGACGATAGTTGTTGAAGAACGGCGTATGACGGCCACCTTCGTCTTTTGTGAGGATATAA
>CALLIK010000008.1 GCA_938009235.1 uncultured Caulobacterales bacterium | reverse complement strand
TCGCCGCGTTTCCAGCGATCCCATATCTCCGAACGCTGCTCTGTTGAATAATATATACGTCGTCTCATCTGCTCACTCCAGTTTAGTAAAATACTAAAGTGTTGCGACGACCGATTGAAACCGCAGGCGTTTTAAGCCGCTCGTTTATGGCAACTCTGGCGAGTTAGTCGGCACTTTTGTTCGTTGTACCCTTTTCATTGCGACCCACCCAAGCTCTTGACACTTTCCCCCCATCGGCTACTCCGCGCGGACATTAACCTGACGCTGCGGACCGTTTATTCGTTTGCGTCTCAAGAGTCCCGAAGCCGGACTAAAGGAACGTATCATGCACGCTTTTCGTAGCCATACTTGCGGCGAACTTCGCTCATCCGATGTTGGATCAACTGTCAAATTATCAGGTTGGGTCCATCGTAAACGTGAACATGCCAATGCGCTATTCATCGATTTGCGCGACCATTACGGCATCAGCCAAGTCGTCATTTACCCAACAGCAGAATTTTACGAAGCGGCAAAGCGTTGCCCCTCTGAATCCGTTATCACAGTCACTGGCGAATTACTGGCCCGCGACGGCGAAGCGGTAAACAAAGAATTGGACACAGGCGAGGTTGAGCTTCGCGCTGAGACGTTCCTGATTGAGAGCCAAGCGGAAGCCCTTCCGTTGCCTGTCTTCGGTGAGCAAGAATATCCAGAAGACATTCGCCTAAAGCATCGTTATCTCGACCTTCGCCGCGACACATTGCACAAGAACATCATCATGCGCGGGCAGGTGATTAACTCACTTCGCAGCCGTATGATCGCGCAAGGGTTCACTGAATTTCAAACACCTATTTTGACAGCGAGTTCGCCAGAAGGCGCACGTGACTTCCTTGTCCCATCTCGTCAAAATCCGGGTAAATTCTACGCGCTGCCGCAAGCGCCGCAGCAATTTAAACAGCTTCTTATGGTCGCTGGCTTTGATCGCTATTTCCAAATCGCACCCTGTTTCCGCGATGAAGATGCCCGCGCCGACCGCTCGCCGGGTGAGTTCTATCAGCTCGATATGGAAATGAGTTTTGTCACGCAGGAAGACGTGTTCAACACAATCGAGCCAGTGATGGCAGGCGTGTTTGAAGAGTTCGGCGGCGGCAAAGCCGTCACGGCGCCATTCCCGCGCATCCCATATAAAGAGTCGATGGAGAAATACGGGTCGGACAAACCTGATCTTCGTATTCCATTTGAGCTGACTGATGTATCAGAGTTTTTCTTGGACGAGTCTAAAACTGGCTTTGGTATCTTCGCGAAAATCACAAAGGGTGGCGGTAAAGTTATCGCTATTCCTGCGCCAGGTGCGACGGCGAATAAGTCTCGTAAATTCTTCGACTCCCTCGATAAATGGGCGAAGAAAGAAATGCAGGCTCCGGGCCTCGGCTATGCGCGTCTTAAAGAAGAAGACGGTGTCGTGTCGTCCCAAGATCCTGCGCTTAAAAACTTCGATCCAGAATTGCTGAAAGCCTTGCTTGAGAAGATGGGTCTTAAAGGCGGAGACGGCGTCTTCTTCTCTGCGGGCAAAACAAGCGCGGCTTGCAAATTAGCGGGCGCAGCGCGGAACAAAGTTGCGGCTGATCTTGATCTTATCGACGAAGATGCGGGCTTCAAATTCTGTTGGGTGGTGGATTATCCAATGTACGAATGGGACGAAGACAATGAGAAGATCGACTTCTCGCATAACCCATTCTCTATGCCGCAAGCGCCAGAAGGAAAGTCCGCGATGGATGTCCTTCTCGAAGCGGATACGAATGAGAAGAAACTCGATATTCTCGCTTATCAGTATGACATCGTCTGTAATGGCATCGAGCTATCCTCTGGCGCGATCCGAAACCACAAAGCGGACGTGATGTATAAGGCGTTCGCAATTGCAGGTTACGGCCCAGAAGTCGTGGAAGATAAATTTGCGGGCATGATCAACGCATTTAAATTCGGTGCCCCGCCGCATGGTGGTATCGCGCCGGGTGTTGACCGCATGGTCATGTTGCTCGCGGGCACAGACACAATTCGCGACGTCATCCTGTTCCCAATGAACGGCCAAGCGCAAGATTTGATGATGAATGCGCCAGCCGAAGTCGATCCAGCTGCGTTGAAAGAGCTAAATATCAAGACAGTGCCAGTAGCGCCGAAGGATTAATATTCCCTAACCCTCTCCTTTATTTAGGGAGAGGGATGAATGTCTTAATGCATAAGTGCAGATTTAGCCTGTACGAGATCGTTATGGATGCGTTGCAACCGCGTGTGTAGTCCTTGGTCGTCTGTGCTAGAGGCAGCCAGAAGGTTTTCAATATCTGAGATTGCGTGGTCTAGGCGTTCAGGCGTAGTTCTCGTGTCTTCCGATGTTTCGCCTTCGCAATTTGATAGGAATAAACCAACGGGGAGGCGCGTATTTTCGTCGCCGCACGCTTCATCGAGCTGTGCCTGTTGCAAGCCTTGGCTCGTCGAGAGATCCGCCCCTGAAAAATTGACACCTTGGAGCTGCGAGCCGCTGAAATTTGTCTCATTTAGCCGTGCGTTGGTGAAGTCAGAATTTGTAAAAATGGAACGGGAGAGATCAGCGCGAGATAAATTCGCGTCGACTAATTTTGAATTGGGGAGATTGGCTTCAGTAAGCGTCGCATCTTCAAATTCAGCACGAAGCATGGTCACGCCATTGCCTCTGACGCGGTACATCAGGGCGCTTTTGAAGTTTGCGCCTGAGAGGTCAGAGCCGTCTAGCGTGCCGCCAGAAAGGTTGGAGTTCTTGAAAAGGCTGTTGGTTAAGTTGGCATTGTTTAATCGCACGCCGTTTAAGGCTTTATTCGAAAGGTCGCAGCCCGAGCAGGAGCCCGCGCTCATCTGTATGCGCGCATCCACTCTCATCTGCGCTGAAGCGGTTGAGGCGAGAGCGAGAACTGGCAGCAGGCCAAATATGAGGGTATGAATGTAGGTCACAAATATGATTTAGGGGGTGGAAACGCTGAACCCTATTTAAATCCCTGTAAGATTCGGACTCTTCACAGACGTGTGATAAATTTATCGCGCCTTGATGTTGCCCATTTAGACCTATTTTAGACTAGTATTTGGTCATTATTGGCACACATTGGCGCTTTACGCTGGCGGAGTGCGGGCCTAGAACCACGCAAGACATGCAGTTTTAACCGCTTATCCGGAGCCCGACCCTTGGACTTTATCAAACGCTTATTCACATGGTGGAATGGCTCAACATTGGGCACATTGCTGCAAATCCGTACAAAGGCCGTCAAGGTCGGTGAAGATGAATACGGGAATACATATTATGAGAGCGAGAAGCTTCGCTATGACGGACGTAATCGCCGCTATGTTATCTATTCTGATTATGCGGAAGCGTCCAAAGTCCCACCTGTTTGGAACGGCTGGCTTCATCACACATATGACGAACTGCCATCTGAAATCGATATCAAGGTTCACGGCTGGCAAGAAAGCCACGTCCCGAATATGACAGGCACGCCTTTCGCGTACAAGCCAAAGGGAAGTTTGGATCGCGGCGGCGTTCGAGATGCTGTGGCGTCTGATTATGAATCGTGGGCGCCGAGCGACTGATGCGCCTCATTGCTGCAACAGTTTTGGTTTTGATGTCTGGGGTGTCCGCTCATGCGGCTAATATTTCAGGGTCAGCAGTTATTCTGCGCGCCTTGGATAAGGTCACTGCAACGACTGAAGATTACACAGTTAAAGTTGGCGATACGCTGACCTACGGCAGTCTGTCTATTGATGCCGTACATTGTGAAAAACGTCCACCTGAAGACCTGCCTGAGACTTTTGCATTTCTCAAAATTCGTGATGCAAAGTTGGATGGAACCGGTGGCCGTGCCGAAGAGGCAACGGTATTCTCAGGTTGGATGTTTGCGTCTCGCCCAGCTTTATCCGCGCTTGATCACGGTGTTTACGATATCTGGGTGATTGGGTGTAAAACGCCTAAGCCCGTATTGCCTGACTTTACACAATAGAGCGCTGTGGCAGTGTTGCTAGCAACGCCTCTCTATTAACATACCTCGTGACTATGTATCGACGTCTACGACTCGATATGCATGATCTTGAATGTATTCGTAACGTAGTTCCGAGCGTTTCCCCATCAAGGTTTGAACGAGGCTTTCAGTCGTTGCCATCTCTTCAGGGTTCAAAGTAATTCGAGCGAGTGTGCGCGTTCTCGGGTCCATAGTTGTGACTTTTAGCTGAGCTGGATTCATCTCACCCAAGCCCTTAAATCGCCCGATTTCAATTTTCCCGTTACCCTTAAATTCCGTCCGCGTGAGTTCTTCGCGATGATCGTCATCGACAGCATACATCGTCTTATTGCCTTGTTTCATTTTATACAGAGGCGGCATCGCCATATAAAGTCGTCCTGCCTCAATCAGGCCGGGCGTGTAGCGATAGAAAAATGTGATCAGAAGCGCCGCAATATGCGCCCCATCAACATCGGCATCGGTCATGATGACAACGCGCTCATACCGTAAATCATCGACATCAAAGCCCTTACCGAGACCAACGCCTAACGCGACAGAGAGGTCATTGATTTCGTTGTTGCGCAGTATCTTATCCATCGTCGCGCTCTCGACGTTTAGGATTTTACCTTTGAGCGGAAGAATGGCTTGGTTTTCTCGGCTACGCGCTTGCTTGGCGGAGCCGCCAGCGGAATCCCCCTCGACGATAAATATTTCAGTGTCTTCGCTGCCCTTGCGAGAACAGTCGGCAAGCTTGCCCGGGAGGCGTAATTTCTTAGTAGCGGATTTACGTTTTACGTCGCGAGCTTTGCGACGTTTGATGCGTTCATCCGCGCGCTCAATGGCCCACTCCAGAAGCTTAGAGGCGTCTTTGGGGGAGCTGGCTAACCAGTGATCAAAGGGGTCGCGCATCGCGTGTTCGACTAAGCGCGCAGCTTCAGAGTTGGAAAGTCTGTCTTTGGTTTGCCCCTGAAATTCTGGAGTCTTGATGAAAATTGAAACGAGGGCACCAGCGCCAAACATGACATCATCAGGCGTGACGTGGCTGACTTTCTTTCCCATGCCTGTTAGATCTGCATAGGCGCGAAGGCCCTTCGTGATGGCGGCCCGAAGACCCGCTTCATGTGTTCCGCCACCGGGTGTTGGTACGGTGTTACAATAGGACCGCACGAAGCTATCGGCTTCGCCATAGCCTTCAGGTGACCAACTGATGGCCCATTCGACACGGCCGTGACCTGTATCTTTTTTGGATTTACCCGCGAACAAAGTCTCTGTGATTGTGGCCTTTTCTCCAAGCGTTTCTGCGAGATAATCCGCGAGGCCACCAGGAAAATGAAAGGTCGCTGTTTCTGGAATTTCAGGTGAAGTCTTCAGCTTCTCTGGTGCGCACTTCCACCGAATTTCAACACCTGGCTGAAGGTAAGCTTTGGCGCGAGACATGTTGAACAGTTTGACCGCTCGGAATTGTAGCGCTTTACCGAAAATATCTGGGTCAGGGTGAAAGCGAAATTTGGTGCCACGGCGATTATTGATCGTGCCCATATTCTTGATTTTACCCATTGGTTTGCCGCGTTCAAACCTCATCGTGTGCAACGTTTTGTTTCGCGCAACTTCGACTTCTAGAACATCAGACAGAGCGTTAACGACAGAGACACCCACACCGTGAAGACCGCCTGAGGTTTCATAGGCTTTATTTGAAAATTTACCGCCAGAATGAAGCTCAGTCAAAATGACCTCAAGAGCTGACTTTTTTGGGAACTTAGGATGCGGGCCAATCGGAATGCCGCGGCCATTATCCGTCACAGAAATATAACCTTCTGCATCAAGCTCAACTTCAATCCGTGTGGCATGACCTGCGACGGCTTCATCCATCGAGTTGTCTATGACTTCTGCAAACAGATGATGCAGCGCCCGATCATCTGTACCGCCAATATACATACCGGGGCGAAGGCGAACGGGTTCTAGGCCTTCAAGAACTTCAATCGAACTTGCCGTGTAATTATCTTGGGCTTCATCACCGCTTGCACCGGCGAATAAGTCTTTTTTCTTGGCAGTGGCCATAGTGGTTCTTGTTTCGTTCTTTTTTGCTTTGACCTCAATATGAGGTGATTTGCGTGGCCCGCAAGGCGTTTTCTCTATGTTATTTGAGTTTTACACATGCAGGCTGATGAAATTGCCTCTAATTCCAAAGCACTGACCTAAGCATGGGCGTTTTTGATAGGGTCTGATGTTTGAAAAAATGGGCGGTCATGGCTTGAGTGTCCGCTTCGAGGGTTTTCCACTTTTTTGGAGGTTGAAGGACTTTGATTTTATCACTGAAACGCGTCGGTGTTTTTGAGACATTCTGACCCGTAAGCCCAAGTAAACGTTCCCATATAATCGTAGCGTTCCAAAACGCGACTGCCGTGTCTAAATCTCGTGGAGCCACTTCACCAATCACGGAGAAGCATGATGTCAGGTAATCGGCCTCCATTAACCCGCCGCGCCGCAATTTGGTGTTCCAAATATTATTCGAAGTCACCGTTAGCCGCTCTTCAGAGAGCTTCCTAAACATAGCAAAGGCGTCTTCTTTGAAAGCCCTCACGTTTCGTGGGCGCTTCAAAATCTCGTCTTTAATTGCCATAACTTGGCGGCCTAAAGCTTTATCACCTGCCACGATGCGGGCGGGTGCGAGGGCGATATGCTCCCAACTATGCGCGCGGTTCATATGGTGATCTCGAAAGGCTGATAGCTTCACAGCGGGAGGCCCAGATCGTCCTGAGGGCCGCAAACGCATGTCCAGCTCATAGGCAATTCCTTCGCGAAGTTTTGTCGTGAGCGTTGTCCGCAAACGGCGTACGGCTTTGGCCGCTAGTTCTGGGTCGCAATCGTCCGTGAATAAGAAAATCAAGTCGAGATCGCTCAGTGGCATCATGGCCTGTGTTCCCATTTTCCCCAATCCTAAGACCGTCATGGGCAAGGCATTGACTCCAAGGTCATCGGCCACAATACGTAGGGACAAGTTCAGCGTTTCTTCTGCAACCGCAGTCAGCCTGCGTTGCAAGTCTACGGCGCTTATCGTTCCATCTAAAAAATAGGTGTAAGCGCGGAATAATTGCTCATTTACAAATCGCCGTAAGGCTTCAAGCCTGTGCTCATAATCTGGCGATGTAAGGACAAATGCAGATTGATCCTGCAGGTCTGACACATCAGGCGACAAGAAAATGTCGATGATATGCGGAGATTGTCCTAGGATTTCACTCATATGCGGACTGTGCAGAAGGGGCGTGATGAGACGGTCTAGAAGATTTGGGTTGTGGTTGAGAAGAGCGAAATATTGCTCAGATCGGCCTAGTTGTTTCAAGAATTGGTCAATACGTTCAAACGCATCTGGTCGGTCAAAGCGCTTAACGCGCGTGACAAGTGTTTGGCCTAAGTCTTTATACTTATGTCCAGATGTCGCTGGAACGCCATGCTCTTGAAACCCTTGTATCCAGCTTAGGGCAATCTGTGCTGCATCTGAACTCAATGATGAGAGATCAAGGGGGGCTGCGGTTTTAGACTGATCTTCGAAGAGTTGAGAGAAAAGTGTGTGAACTTTATGCCGACGAGAGAAAACATCTTCGTCAGTATTGGATTGGCTATTTAGCATCAAATTAAACGCCATCCGAGTTTCACCGTCTGGGACAATATGGGTTTGTTCATTATTTAGCATCTGCACCGTGTTCTCGAGTGTGCGAAAATAAGCATAATGTTCGCGAAGCTCAGCCGCATCCGTCTGCGACAGTAGGCCTGTGCTCGCCAGTTCTAACAGAGCTGTCCGCGTATTTGTGGTCCGAAGGGCGAGGCGCTTTCCGCCGTGAATGAGCTGCTGTGCATTCGCGATGAATTCAATTTCTCGGATACCGCCGCGCCCTAGCTTTAAATTGAACCCAGTCGCGTCTGGCGTGATTGGATCGGGTACATTGCGCTCAATCTCTAAGCCGGGATGTTCATTATTTATCCGTGTTTTAAGGGCTGCGAGTTCATCTATTGTCGTGAAGTCTAGATTTCTACGCCAGATGAAAGGCTCTAAACGCTCTAAAAATGCCTGACCTTTTGAGGTGTCACCCGCGACAACACGTGCCTTCATGAGGGCAAGGCGGTGCCAAGGTAGAGATCGGAAGAAGTAGAATGTTTCAGCTTTCGCTGTGCTGATAGCTAAGCCTGTTCCAGAGCTTTCAGGTCGAAGCCGCCAGTCAACCCGCCAGACAAAATCTGAGGCGTTACGGGGGTAGAGAATTTGCGTGAGGCGTTTGCAAACCTCTGATGCGATGTAAGCCTGACCTTTGTGTGTCGGTACGGGTAGGGTGCCTGGATCGTAGAAGGCGATGAGGTCTACATCCGATGAAAAATTAAGGTCATGACCGCCTAATTTACCAAGGCCTAATATGAATAACCCAGGCGCAGGTCCGTCTGGTAGTTTAAGGTGATGTCGCTTGCTGATCGCATTCCAAGCTATGTCTAATGCACGTACAAGTGTTGCATCTGCGAAGCGGGTCCATGTTCGGCCCATTTCATCAAAATTCTCAAATTCAGTACGGGCGAAAGCGAGTGAGAAACGCCCCTTTATATCGAGAAGTGTTTCAGCACTGGCGGTTTTAATATCTTCAAAAAGCCCCTCAAGGCTTTCTGGTTCCGTGAACCTAGCTGCTAAGTCACGGAGGTAGGGGCTATAATGTAGAGCTTCGTCGGGAACGGCTGCTAACATTTAAAACCTAGAAAAGGAGACGAATAACAATTCGGCCTGTGTGACGAATAAACCCGTCACGAATATCGCTATCAAAATCAAATCCAATAGATGAGTATTCTGACCCTGCGGCCATAGTGAAGCCAAGAATTAGCCCTTCATCAGCCAAATCAAACGAACTAAGGGTTGCTAATTCTGAATCGTACAATGTTCCATCAGATGCTTCTAGACCTTGAAAGCTGAAGCTTGTGATCGTTGGGTCCGATATAAATTCATTCCGGTAGCCCACGCGGATGGAGGGACGCAGCCAAGTGCGCTTGCCTTCGAAATTAGCGCCAATATCGAGCATAGCTGTCGCTGCAGCTGTTTCTGTCGTTCGACCATCTACACGTAGATTGATACCTTGTGTTCCTGTATCTGTGTGACCGTTTTCTCTCAGGTATAAATAGTCCACTGAAAGGTTTGGACGCGCCCAATATTTTTCACCCATAGGGAGAAGATAACCTGCTCGCACAGCGCCATTCGCATGAGTACCCGACCATTCAGCAGATGAAGAACCTGCAAAATCACCAACACTCACATTCCGTGTTTGTTGAAAGTCGCTGACGCCAGCTCCACCAAACACATCAAAGTTGAAACCACCGGTCTCATAGCCTGCATATGCGCCAACAGAATAGGATCTGACATCCAGCGGGTCGTCAATGCCAACAACATCTTCAACTTCGGTGCTGGCGAAACTCGCGTTCACGCCAACGGCATGGAAAGGACCGATAGCCTTATCAATGCCCGCGGCAAAACCAAAGCCTTCACCTCTATATTGCTCTGATAGGCCAGCCTTTTCACGATCTGCGAAGTAGAAAAATTCTTGAAGCCATGCGCCACCTGGTTTCTCCGGAGAGCGGCGAGTTGTGTCCAAATGGTTGCCAACGGCACCAACGGCTCCATCTACATTTGCCAAAACGAACTGATGGGCTGCACCAGAAAATTCAGGTAAAAGTTGATTGTAGGCCTCATAAAATTCATCAGATCCGATGATATTCGAAAACGCATTCCCAAGCGCAGTACTGCTTTCCAAGGCTTGAAAAACAGCTCCTTCCTGAAATGTTCCGTCGACGACTTGTCCAAATGCGGCTGCTTGTACTTGGTCCAAGCCTAATCCGCCATCTTCAATAGACTCAGTTGGATTTCGTAAATCTAGCGTGAGAACGAGCGTGTTGGCATCAGCCAAACTCAAAGTCGTACCATAAAGAAAGGGCGAGTCACCCGCTGCCAAGGCGGTTAAATCATCGACAGTCAGGTTTCCAGCGGTGGCTAATGTGTAGGATGACGTCTCTGCACCTATGACTGAGTTGAGCAAAGGGATGATTGTTGCACCTTCATCAAAGGTGATGTCACCCGCTGATGTCAATGTTGTCGCCGTGCCTGTTAGCCCATCGATGGTTGGGCGATATACGGATGTGCTATCAAATAAGGCGTCGCTTATTGAAATGTCTTCCGCCGTGTCAATTGCAAATGTAGCGCCGTCTGTGACTGACAAAGCTAGGCCATCGGTGTTTCGAACAGAGCCCGCAAAAATTGAGTCGCCAGAGAGGAAAATTGTGTCATTCCCGCCGCCAAAATCTACATCTGCACCTATAGAGCCTGCCGATGCGATTAAGCTGTCGTCCCCCGCTCCGAAAAGAAAGTCTCCAATGACCAGCGGGGTAGCAGTTGTATCTTCGCTTTGTGACTGAGTGAAGGTTACGCCGGCCGTGGCGGCGCTAACATCAACTGCTATGAGGTCGAAACTCGTATCCTCAGTGTCTAACGAGTCGGATGTTGTTCCACCTACAGTGATTGAGCCAGTATTCGTAATCGTACGAAGCGTTCCAGATGTATCCCGTATCGCGACGGCTGTACCGTCTCGTCCGATCAATATGGCTGAAATAGCACCAGAGTTTATGAGATCTGTGACAGAAGCACCTTCGCCTATATCCACGCCAACGGCCAAGAGAGATCGTGGAGCAATTATGTTGTCGCGATCAAAATAGATTTCATCAGCGTCCTCGCTCACACTGGCAACAATAAAACCACTGTTGTTAATTTCATCAGCTATCGCTTGATCACCGAGCACGAGCACACGCGCAATGCCTTCACCACCATCGGCTAAATCTGTTGCAGTCGGTGAGCGGAAGGACGTCGCAGTCAAAGTGCCTGTGTTGTTGATTCCGCCAGTGAAATTTACATTAGCGACGGACACGGTTGTCGCGTCGACATCATTATACAAACCTGAGGCGCTGATCGAACCTTGGTTAACAAAGCCGTATTGCAAGTCACTATCGTAGTCTTCGTCAGTTGGGTCTGTAATTGCAGCAACTAAACCAACGGCAATCGGAGATCCATTGCCGTCAATTAAAACAGCCGGGGCGGAGCCAAATTGTGAGATTGTACTTTGTGACACGAGAGCAAAAGTTTCTTCTCCATCATCATCTAAAATCGCTTCGCCGTCTTCGTCTACAAATGCAAGGAACTCTTGACCGAATAAAATACCGCCCGATACATCTCCGGAGATACGTATGGCTGACCCAGCTTGCTCTAGATCTTCTGCTGTTAAGTCATCGCGGCCAGTGCTGTCTTCGCTTCCGCTGTAAGCGGGCCGTGAATTGAACCTGTATCCAGATGAACTAAGTGTGCCCGTATTTACGAAACTACCCTCAATATCTCCATCAACAGCGATGCCTTCGGAATCTGTGCCAAATGATGTTACACTTCCTTCATTGGTAACATTTCCCGTTACGTTTGAGGCTATGTTGATACCAGTGGAGCGGTCACCAACTACAGAAATTTGGCCTGAGGTGAGTAGGTTTCCTGTGAGCCCTTCGGTCAGCATTGGCGTGTTCGATAGGTTAATGCCAAAACTATCGTTGCCTTCAACAAATATGCTAGAGTCAGAGTCTAGCTCAATATTACCCTGGAACGGCGACGCACCTGAAATTAAAATCCCTGTACGACCTTCACCTTCAGCAAAGGTACCGTCAGTTATGCCATCATCATCTGTGTCTGAGAGCGTGTAATCTTCAAGAATAGAAATCGAACCCGTTTGTATGTATGATCGATCTCCGCCGCCCTCTAATGTAACGCCAGTTGCATCATCTATGTCAGTTGATGTGACATTGCCGTCGAGACTTAGCGCATTGTCGGAATCCAATATAATGCCAGATTGAGCGCTTTCGATTGTTATCGTAGCCGTATCGTCGACCGTTACATCCGATGCGCCACCATCTTCGCCTGCTGTTGACGTTAAAATTTGCTCAGTGGTGTCCTCAGTTATTGAGACCTGCGCAACCGCATTGAAGGAAAGCACGCTAAGTACAGCCACTGTGGCTGTACTGCGGAGCGCGAGAGTCTTAAAATGATGCATTATGTATTCCCGACGGATGTCTTACTGAGGCAAAAACACATTACGTGCGTCTGACTTAACGTAGGGTTTACCTAAAAGGCCGGTGAGGGCCAATGAAAACATGGTCATTTTACAGTCAGCTTAAGGGGTTTGGCCTTTTATTTTCATATTCTGACTCAATTGCTTTCACGATCAAGCTCTGGCATGCGCAGGTTTATGTCGACTATAATGCAAAATGATCAAGAAAAACCACTTCGAGGGGGTGGGTTTGCCTTGTTCGGTGTCGGCATTCCAGCTGTGCTTGTAGCTCTAGATCAACTGTCCAAATGGGCGACGACTCGTTTTTTCGATGTTCCGATGGGGATTTGTGCGCAGGCTGACCCTCATTTAGAGCATGAGTTCTCACCCATTGTGGATCTTTCGCTCCTCTGTAATCGCGGGATTAGCTGGGGTTTGCTGCAGGGCGATTCGTCGATAAAGCGTTGGGCATTGACCATTTTTGCGTTTTTGATGACTTTGGCGCTGATATTTGTTTTGCGAAATACGAAAGACCGTCTTGGTCAAGTCTCAATTTGCTTGGTTATCTCTGGCGCTGTTGGAAATGCGATTGATCGCCTTTTGTTTGGGGCTGTCACCGATATGATTGATTTTTCTGATATCAAGTTCAATTACGTTTTTAATGTCGCGGATAGCTACATTACAGTCGGTGTGATTGGCTTGTTTGTCTCGTCTTACGTCAATGATAAGCGGGAAAAAGCCGCAAAACCCAAATAGGCTGCAGAATAACATTTTGGTCACTTGGCGTGGGGCGCGGGGCGCGCTAAGCCATGTTAAGTTCAATTCAGAGGTCCTGCCAACATGCGCACCACCCTTCTTCTATCTACTCTTGCCTCAGCTACGCTGATCGCAACGGGTTGCACATCTACATCACGGGCCCTCGGTTTGGAGAAATCTGCACCGAATGAGTTCAATATTTTGACAAAAGCGCCGTTAATTGTCCCGCCAGAATATAACCTTCGACCGCCAGCTGTTGGCGCATCCACGGCTGAAAACAACTATACGCAACGCTCAGCACGCGAAGCGCTGTTGGGCGAAGTGGACGCAGCGAAGCCGAGTAATGGTGAGCTAGCGTTGATGACAAAAGCGGGTGCGAACCGCGCAAGCTCTGAAATTAGGCTTGAAATTGACGGGGCGAATTCTGTCGAACGTAAGTCAGCTAATTTTACAGATCGAATTTTGTTTTGGAGAGATGGTCAAGTCATGGACGCTCAAGGTAATCCCGCTCCGATTGATCCGGAAACTGAAGCTAAACGTTTAGAATCAGTCAATTCTGCGACTGGCGGCGGTGACGTTGAAATCACTAGACGTCCAGGCGGTGCCAAGCTTCCGGGCCTCTAATCCCAGCTCTAAGACGTCGTAAAGACTCACGCCTACAATAGCCCGCAGTCCCTAGTAATCAGGGCGGCGGGCTTTTACGTTTAGGGCTTATGAGCACTAAACCACACATGATTCGGCGTCTTCCGGCGCAAACCGTCAACCGTATCGCCGCAGGGGAAGTCATTGAACGTCCCGCCAGTGTGATCAAAGAGATCGTAGAAAACGCGCTAGATGCAGGCGCGACGCAGGTTGATGTACGTTACGAGGATGGCGGTAGGACCGTCATTACGGTCACGGATGACGGCAAGGGCATGGACCAAGATAACCTCTCACTCGCGGTTGAACGTCATGCCACGTCAAAACTTCCTGATGATTCTGATTTACTGAACATTGAGACAATGGGGTTTCGCGGAGAGGCCTTGCCGTCCATTGGCTCCGTTGCGCGGCTGTCTTTAACGTCGCAAACTGAATCTGACGACAGCGCATGGGAATTACGCGTTGATGGCGGGATAAAACAAGAGCCGAGACCTGCACCGCGCTTTGGCCTTCACGGAACACGTGTCGATGTACGAGACCTTTTCTTTGCGACGCCAGCGCGTTTGAAGTTTCTAAAATCTGAACGCTCCGAATCTATGGCGATTAGTGATGTCATGAAACGTCTCGCGATGGCCAACCCGCATGTTGGATTTACGCTGACGAATGGGGCGCGAACCTCTTTGCGCATGAAAGGCACGCCATTAACCGAAGATGGTCGTTTGGTACGATTGTCTAAGATACTCGGTGATGATTTTGGCGCGAATGCAGTAGCTGTTGATTCGGAACGCGAGGGCATTGTCCTGACAGGGTACGCAGGCTTGCCTACATTCTCTCGCGGGAATAGCGCCCATCAATACCTCTTTGTGAATGGACGACCTGTTCGCGATAAGCTGCTGCACGGAGCTGTACGTGGGGCCTATCAGGATTTCCTCGCGCGGGATCGCCACCCTGTTGTCGCGCTCTATGTTGACCTCCCGCATGAGCATGTGGATGTGAACGTGCATCCCGCCAAATCCGAAGTTCGCTTCCGTAATCCCGCGATTGTCCGAGGCTTGATCGTGAGTGCGCTGCGTCATGCGCTCGCGGATGCAGGTCACCGCGCGAGTACCACCGTGAGTGATTATGCGCTGGGCCGTATTCAAACAGGGCAACCTAATTACGCGTTGCAGGGCCGATATGGCAGCAACGAACGGGGTGGTCCGCCGCCGGGGTTTGCGCCTTATCGCAATGATCCCATAATGCAACCTTTGATTGATGGCGTTTCAGGACGTGTCGAGGAAGCGCCAGAGGCTTACACAACGGGAGGCTATGCACCGCATCCGTTCTCGCCGTCAGACATTCCGCCTGTTCCAACACCAGATTTTCCGCTCGGCACAGCCCGCGCGCAACTCCACGAAACTTACATCGTCGCGCAGACCAAAGACGGCATCGTCATCGTCGATCAGCATGCCGCGCATGAGCGTTTGGTCTATGAGGAAATGAAGGGCAAAATGGCCCGCGCCAAAGAAGGCGGGCAGGGCGTTGCACGTCAAACGCTGCTCATTCCTGACATTGTAGATTTAGGTGAAACCGACGCCGCGCGTGTTCTGGCACGACAAGAAGAACTCGCCGAAATGGGCTTGATCATTGAGCCATTTGGCGTTGGTGCAGTCTGTGTGCGCGAAACGCCTGCGCTGCTGGGGGAAATGGATGTGCAAGGTTTGCTGCGTGATCTCGCCGATGATCTGGCGGAATATAACGAAGCCCTGAGCCTCAAAGAACGGTTCGAACATGTTTGCGGGACCATGGCCTGTCACGGCTCAGTCCGCGCAGGACGCCGTCTCAATGGCGACGAAATGAACGCCATCCTCCGCCAAATGGAAGCCACTCCTCATTCGGGTCAGTGTAACCACGGAAGACCGACTTATGTGGAGTTGAAGCTAGCTGATATTGAACGGTTATTTGGGCGGCGGTGATTGTGGCTTTTATTTGTCGCTTAAATTTCTTTTGGTGCGCCGCGCAACTTTTTTAATATCTTCTGCAACTGGAAGGTTTTCAGGCATTGTACCTCCAATATCGGCAATGGTTTGTCTTACTTTTGCTCCGACCTCTTTATGCACTCGGTTAGCTGCAGTTTTACCTTTGACGCCATCTCTACGAAGTTTTTCTTCAGTTTGAGTGGCTCTAAAGAGGTTCGCAGCAAGTTCTGTGCTGCCCATGAAGTCCAAAATGCTTTTGTTTTTATTCAACCCTTTTTTTCGTCTGATGCCTGGAACGTTTAAACCTCCGTACAGGCCTTGGTATCCGTGAGTTTGAAATACAGAATATTCGAATGGAGTAACTACTCCTGCGCTTTTGGCTGCGCTAGCGAGAGATTTATTATGCTCTTTTATTTCATCACGTAGCATTAAGCGACGCTCGTCCTCGCTCAGAGGAGAAAGTTCATTCGTTTCTTGGTCTAAAATTTCCTGTCGACGTGTTTGGATCGCAAAATATGTTTGAGCAAAAGCGATGGATTTTTTACGCGGGTCGCCATTTTGAGCAATTAGGTAAGAAGCATATCGGCTTAACGCAATATCTTCTATTTCTCTCTCAGAGCCTGATCCAAGCACAACCATTTTCCTGACGTCAGGAAAATGGTGATTCGTTTCATGACCGCTTTTGACGCAAGCTTGTTTTGCTTTTTCAATTACGTTTTGAAAGTTTTCCCACTTAGAGTACCCTAGTAGTGACATAAGCTCTCTTGCGTACCAAAAACTATTGTCTTGGCTATCAGAGTGACTGATGTGCTCAAAAGAACTTACTAATGTGTCTATTGAGGCTTCATCTAAAATTACGGGACTAAATTCTTCTGTAGTCATACTGGACCTTTGATTGAACAAAGTAAGAACATATAGGGTTTGTTACCTTAGGTCAATTCGGCCTCAAAAACAGAACCCGCGCCGCGCCCCATGTCTTATCCGACAAAATCTCAAATCCGCGCGGTTCGATTTCGGCTTCTATGCTTTCCTCTAGGATGATGACGCCGCCGTCTGCCAATAGGTTTTGGTCAACCACACGCCGTAGAACAGGCCGCCAGAGGTTTTTATTATAGGGTGGGTCCATGAAGATATGCGTGAATTGGCCGCGTAAATTTCCAGGTGCGACTTTCAATTTTGTCGCGTCATAACGGTGCAGGCGGGCCACGTCAGATAGGCCCATTTTATCAATGTTTCGGCGTATGGCCGCGCGAGCTTTGGGTTCCATTTCCGCGAACAAGCAGAAGTCAGCCCCCCGCGAAATACCTTCGAGACCTAATGCGCCAGAGCCTGCGAAAATATCGGCAATGATCGCGCCTTTAAGCGGCAGAGACCACGGCGCATGGGCAAGGATGTTGTAGACAGACTCGCGTGTTTGATCGGATGTTGGGCGCGTGGTTTTACCCGTTGGCGTGTCGATATTACGTCCGCGAAGAGAGCCAGAAACAATTCTCATTATTTACCTTTTCCGTGGCCTCGTGGCGCGAATTTGCCTTGGAACTTACCGCCGCGTTTGCCTGTCGTTTTGACGGCAGCTTTGCGGGCGGGTTTAGCGAATTTACCGCGACCTTGAGGTTCGGCTGTTTTACCCTCTGGCTTTTTGGTCTCGTCAGGTTTTTTCTGAAAACGCTTGGCGCTGGCATGACTGCCGCGTTTGGGGCCGCGTGTTTTTGGAACTGGCAGGTCAGGGAAATCCATCAAATGACCAAGCTGTGTTTGGATGACTTTGTATTTCACTTCTTCGGTCAGGCCTTTGCGCAAATCACCTAGCATGAAGGGACCATAGCTGACGCGGATAAGGCGGTTCACTTTGAGCTCGAGGTGTTCCATCGCGCGGCGGACTTCGCGGTTTTTACCTTCGCGCAATGTCACGGTGATCCAAGAGTTGTCCCCTTGTGAGCTATCTAGCACAGCTTCGATGGGTGCGGTCATAATGCCGTCTATTTTGATGCCAGCTTTGAGCGTGTTGAGTTGTTCTTGCGTGACGTGGCCATAACAACGCGCACGGTAGCGGCGAGAGAGACCCGTTGAAGGATGCTCAAGATGACGCGCAAGCTCGCCGTCATTGGTCAGCAGCAGAAGGCCTTCTGACGTAATATCCAAGCGCCCAACAGAAATAACACGGCCCATTTCTTTGGGCAGCAGATCGAACACAGTCGTCCGATCTTTTTCGTCCTTGTGGGACGTCACAAATCCGTCTGGCTTGTAATAGCGCCACAGACGTGTGTGTACTTTGCGTCCTACTGGGGCATTGTCGAATTCGATTTTATCTTTTGCGCTAACTTTGGTGGCGGGCGTGTCGATGACTTTGCCATTTACCTTGATGCGGCCTTCCGCGACGAGCTTCTCAGAATCGCGTCGAGAGGCAACGCCTGCACGCGAAAGATATTTCGCGATGCGCTCAACGGCGGGTGCAGCGTCTTCTGCCGCGCTCTCGGTCTTGTTTTTCGCTGATTTTTTTGGATCGCTCATATCAGGCTTTTCTTGACGGTTGAGGCGCAACAGGGGAAAGCCGCGACTATGGATGATACCCACTATATGCGACTAGCCTTAGCAGAAGCCAAGGCCGCAGCCATGCGCGGCGAAGTGCCCGTGGGCGCGGTACTTGTCAACGGCGCAGGTGAGGTTGTGGCACGTACAGGAAATGCGCCGATTTCGATTTGTGACCCAACTGCGCATGCTGAAATTCTGGCGTTGCGGGATGGAGCCTATAAAACGGGCAATTATCGACTGGGCGGTATGAGCCTGTTTGTGACGCTAGAGCCGTGTACGATGTGCGCGGGCGCAATTTCCAATGCACGCATCGCCCGCGTGATTTACGCGGCGTCAGACCCCAAGGGCGGGGCAGTGGAAAGCGGTGTGAAATTCTTCGATCAAGCTAGCTGTCACTACAGGCCAGAGGTCACAGGCGGTGTTTTGGCCAATGAGGCGTCGGATATGCTAAAGGCGTTTTTTCGCGAACGGCGGCGAAAATGAAAACGAACTTACGCGAAACACTGGCTGCGCCTGCATTATCTGAAGACAATGAGGTTTCAGGCACCGCATGGGTTGGCATCGTACTCGGGTTGACGGCGGCGGTTTTGTATTCGCTCAAGGCTGTTTTTGTAAAGCTGGCCTATCTTCCATCAGGAGGTCCATCTGGGGGCAGTGTTGCGGAACAGGTTCCGCCTATAACGCTGATGATGCTGCGTTTGGGGTTTTCGTTTCCCGTTTATCTTGCCATTTTGTTTTGGGTTTGGCGACGAACTGAGGTCAAACCGACTCGAAAGCAAATTGGCTTGGCGATGTTGGCAGGGGTTTTGGCATATTATGTCTGCACGTTTTTAGATTTCACAGGGCTGCAATATATCACTGCACAGTTGGAGCGGTTGTTGCTCTTTACCTATCCCGCCTTTGTGATCTTGTTTGGGGCTTTGTTTTTTGGTGGGCGTTTAACAGTTTGGGGCATGGCGTCAGTGGGTTTGGCTTATTCAGGCCTAGCCGTCGTGTTTATGGGCGGAGCCATCACGGAAAGCTCTAATCTTTGGTTAGGGAGCGCCTTGGTCCTGAGCTGCGCCATTCTGTTTGGACTATACCAGTTGATCGCGAAAGATTTCATCGATCGAATGGGGCCGCAGCTTTTTACATGCTTCGCGATGCTAGGGGCCGCAACAGCGATATTTTTGCACTTTATGACGAGTGCTTTAAGTGCTGATGGTGTTGCGGCGGCGCTTGATCTTGCTCCACGTATTTATTGGATTGGGTTGATAATCGCCGTATTTTCGACCCTCTTGCCCAGTTTTTTTATGAGCATTGCAATCGGTCGCCTTGGTGCGCAGAAGGTTGCGATGTTGGGTATGGTCGGCCCGTTGGCAACGATTGTTGCCGCGATTTTGGTCTTGGGTGAACCCTTTGGGTTTTGGGACGGCGTTGGCACCTTCATCACCTTTACTGGAATCGCGCTTTATATGAAATCGAGCAAAGCTAAACCTCGCAAAACGTAGATTGCGCCGACGAGTGTAACGAGGATGCGCGCGTGTTTTCGAAAGCCAATATTCGAAAACCGTTCAAGTAACCCCGTGCCAAGCTTAGTGCCGATGATAACGACGGGAACTGCCGCGATTAGAACCCACGCGGGCGGTAGATCCCTTAAGCCTTGGTTTCGTAACAGGGGAATGCCAAAATATCCGATTTTAACAAGGTGACTCATGAACACCGTCACGGCTTTGGTTGCTACGATAGCTTTACGAGTTGGGGCCGTTTTGACGTAAAAGAAGTCTAGCGCGGGGCCTGCTAAGCCTGCGCTTAGGTTCAGTCCCATGAACATCGCGCCGCAGAGGGCCGCATGGGAAGGTTATTCTACGTCCTACGTCAGTCATTCCGAGGAGGCCGCAATGATAAGAAAACCTGTCTGCGCTTAACACATGGTTAACCAGGACAGGGTTAACTATGTGTTAAGTGGAATATCGCGGGATGGCGATTCAAGTGTTTGGGATATAGGTGATCATATGCGTATGTTTAGAAAAGAAACGCCTCAATTTGGGGCGGATGACGTTAAAGCAACACAGGACGTTGTCTCGGAAATTACGGCTGCGTTGAAAACGGGTGCAGAGCAGCAGGATATAGCTGCGAAACGCCTAAATTCACTCACCAAGGCTATGGGTAAGATGGACGCTAATGTGCGTCAGTCAGCTCGATTGCAGGCAGAAGTTGGCCGTTTAGAAACGGAAACGAAGTCACTCAAGATAGATTTGGATAAAAAACGCGCTTGGGCTCAGGAGCAATCTGCTAAATTAGCCAGCGTACAAAAAGAGCGTGACCGTCTTCGTAGTGAGTTAGAAGGCGCGAAGTCAGAAATTTCTGCCAGATCTGAACGTGAATCCGGTCTGCGTGAATCCGAAATGAAATTAACTCGTGAAGTTGAAGTGCGGACGCGCGAATTGAATCAACGTACAGACCGTTTAGAGGACTTGGCGCTAACGCAGCAACGCCTTCAGGAAGAGTTGGCAGAGGCTAATAGCGCTGTTTCTACTAAGAACCACAAATGTCGTGAGTTGCAAAACACTGCCGAAGAATTGACGCTTCGCTTGAGTGAAAAAACAAAGTCTGCGGATGCTTCATTGTCGGCTCTACGTGATCTGCGTCTTGATCATCATGCTGTTAAAGAGCAATTCGTATCTGCGAACTCGCGGTTACAGTCGACTGAATATGAGCAGTCCAGTCAGAAAACCTTATTTGAAGATGCATTGAAACGCCGAGCTGACGAAATCCTTGCGCTAAAAACCCAAATAGAGCAGCTCACGACTCAACTGCGCATTAAAGATACGATGGGGAGCCATTTTGATGACGAAACAGCAGGTCTTCGTCAGGCGCTAGAGACTGAGCGTGAACGCAACGCTGTGAATGAGCAACGCTTACGCAACCAAGCTGAAACAGAAGCCAGACAGTCTCGTGCACTTGGTAAGGCTAAGTCAGAGTTTGATTTACTCAGTGCCAAATTTGTTGATGCAATGAAGGACTTAGATTCATCGCGTCAATTTAATCGCGTGCAATCGCAGAAGCTCGAGAATTATGCTCAGCTAAATAATGTGCCAGCGCCAAAGCGTGAGTATCGACCTGTTGATCGACCTGTAGAGCGCAGCGAAGATTTGACACTCTTGAAGGTTATCAAATAAGAGGCTCGAACGTTAAAATAGATAAAGAAAAACCCGGCTCTAAGGTCGGGTTTTTTGTATTCATATGACGTGTGTATAGTTAGCTGCAATTAACGTCCGGCAGCTTCAGGCGCTGACCGATATCAAGAATATTTCCGCGACCTAGATCATTGAGGTTTGTGACATCTTTTACTGTCGTGCAGTGCTCGCGAGCAATATTCCAGACAGTGTCACCTTTTTGTACAATGTATGTGTAGCGAGATGATTTTGAGCTGCGACGGATAACTTCTTGTTGACGCGCAACTGTAGGCGCCGATGCGCGAACGAGAGATGGCTGTGCGGGGGAAAGGCTTTTTCTTAAAAAGTAATCTCGGCAATTTATCTCAATTTCCGAGAGAAGTTTGCTGCTACCCTCAGTATCATGAACAACCATGAGTCGCACAGAGTCGTTGTAATCATTACCATCTACGGCTTGGCTACGCATCTCATCGTTTTCGCAAACGGCGGCTGCCTCTTTGGGGGATGAAGCAGTTTTGTTGCTCACGGGCTGAGCTATAACAACTGTTGAGGGCTGAGAGACAACTGTGCGGCTTGGATATTCGTTTTGCACCGTCGACGTGTTTTTTGATAATGAGGAACAGCCAACAATTAATGCGGCGGCAGTCAGTAAGGAAATCTTTGTTTTCATAACGGTCAGCCTGATCGCAGATTGAATTGACCTTCAAACTCGCATGATTAGGGTTAGCAAAGCTTTAAAGTGTGAAAGCTTGTTGTCTTGACGGCGCTTCTACGTGGGTTAAGCCGCGTTCATGTCTCGTAATTTGAATAAATACCTTACGCGTATCCACAAATGGGCGGGTTTGCTTCTCTCTCTCCAAATCCTTTTATGGTTTGGATCTGGGTTTTTCATGACATTGTTTCCTATTGACCAAGTTAGAGGGCGTCACTTGGTTGAAAAACAAGTTTTCTCTCTGACGGATTCCGATTTGATTTCGATAGAGCTCGCGATGACGGCCTATGAAGGTTCGCTCAACGGTGCGCGCCTCGCGAATATA
Source organism: uncultured Caulobacterales bacterium (assembly GCA_938009235.1). Taxonomy (GTDB): domain Bacteria; phylum Pseudomonadota; class Alphaproteobacteria; order Caulobacterales; family Maricaulaceae; genus Litorimonas. The sequence goes on along the minus strand of CALLIK010000008.1, from coordinate 50,608 downwards.
GCGGGTCGTCCCGCCTATATTTTGCTTGGCGATTCAGGCGTGATGATGCTTGATGCTCGTACGGGCCAAAGTTGGGATGGGGTGGGTGAGGCGGATATTCATCAAGTCGCTTCGAACAGCTACAAAGGGGCAGGCGCTATATCCAAGATGACGCAGTTAATGACGGCCCCCAAAGAATACGGCGGCGATCTTCCTGTTTGGCAGGTGAAGTTTGATGATAAGGCAAAAACGCGTTTGTATATTGACCCTGATACGGCAGAGGTGCGGAGTGTTCGAACGCGGCTTTGGAGGGTTTTTGATCTGGCTTGGCGGTTCCATATTATGGACGTGACAGGCGAGGATAATTTTAACAGTTGGTGGCTGCGACTCGCAAGCGGCGCTGCCTTATTATTCGGAATGAGTGGTGTCGGTTTATTGTGGTTTCGAATTGTGGCGCGGCCGCGCAGACGGCGACCGCGTAAAGTCTGAAATCAGGGCGATTTTGGCGCTCTAAAGTATAGATTGGCCCGTCGCGTTCCAGTCTTTCATGAAGCCCTCTAGGCCCTTGTCGGTTAGGACGTGATTAGCCAGTGATTTTACGACAGCTGGCGGCGCTGTGATGACGTCTGCGCCAACAAGTGCGCATTCTTTGACGTGGTTCACATTGCGAATGGATGCCGCTAAGATTTCTGTCTCAAAGCCGTAATTGTCGTAAATTGTGCGGATGTCTTCTATGAGCTCTAGTCCATCTAGCGTAATGTCATCCAAGCGTCCGATGAAGGGTGAGATATAAGTCGCGCCGACTTTGGCTGCGAGCAGAGCTTGGTTCGGTGAGAAGCAAAGCGTTACATTTGTTGGAATTTCTTCCTTCGACATGATGTTACAGGCTTTTAGGCCTTCAAGCGTCAGGGGCAGTTTTACGCAAACATTGTCTGCGATTTTGCGTAGCGCGCGGCCTTCTTCGAGCATGTCTTCTGCTTTGGTCGCAATAACTTCGGCCGACACATGCCCAGTTGTGAGTTTGCAAATCTCTGCGATGACTTCTTTGAAGTCACGGCCCGATTTAGCAATGATAGACGGGTTTGTCGTCACACCATCGACAAGGCCGATGTCCGAAAGTTCCGCAATGGCGTCGAGGTCCGCGCTGTCGATGAAAAATTTCATGGCTAAGTGTCCTTGGATAAATAGTATAGCTGAATGAGCTTGGGGTATGGGAGTGGCTTCATTGGCCTGCTATCATGCGGCTAACGTGAATCAAACTGCTCAAATTCTCTTTCCCGTGAATGTGCCCACGGCCTTTGACTATGCTGTCCCAGCAGAGTTGCAGCTGTCCCGTGGGGACTTTGTCTTTGCACCTATTGGGAAACAGATGAAATTGGGTGTGGTTTGGGGGCTTGGCGAGGCGGAAACCGAACGAAAATTGAAATCGGTTGTCGACCTCAAATCAACAAAACCATTATCATCTGAGATGTTGGATTTCGTCGACTGGACGGCCCGCTATAATGGGACGTCGCCTGGGAATGTATTGCGGATGGTCATTCGTAATTACAAAGCTCTTGACCCTTCTGCGATTGTGACACTGTACCGTCCAAGTGATGTTGTGCCTACAAATATGACGCCGTCGCGCATGGCTGTGCTGAGAGAAGGCGGCCCTTGGCCTGCGAGGGCATCAGAGATAGCTGCTCGTGCAGGGGTTTCTGCGGGCGTCGTGAAAGGTCTGGCAAAGGTTGGTGGCCTTATCGCGGAAACAGGACCTGTTGATCCGCCGTTTCCTATGCCTGACTCAGAGCGTGTTGGACGCAAGCTCACAAAGGGGCAGGATGAAGCGGGGCAGGATTTGGTCGCGCAGGTCAGAGCGGGGCGCTTTAATGTGTCGCTTTTGGACGGTGTGACGGGCTCTGGTAAGACAGAAGTCTATTTCGAGGCTGTGGCGGAAGCCCTGCGGCGCGGGAAGCAATGCCTTATTTTGGTGCCTGAAATCGCTCTAACGCAAGCGGGTTTGCGGCGGTTTGCAGAACGCTTCGGTGCCGAACCTGCGAGTTGGCATTCCCAAATGGGGGAAGCGGCACGACGGCGCGTATGGCGGGAAGTTGCGCAAGGCCGATGCAAGTTAGTCGTGGGGGCGCGGTCTGCGCTCTACCTTCCGTTTCCTGAGCTCGGCCTCATTGTCGTCGATGAGGAACATGACACATCCTATAAGCAAGAAGAGGGTGTTGTATATAATGCCCGAGATATGGCGGTCGTACGGGGACTGGTGAGCGGTCATAGCGTTGTGCTAGCCTCGGCCACCCCGAGTTTAGAGTCGCTACATAATGCACGCTCGGGCAAATTCGCTCACATTATATTACCCGAACGCCCTGGTGCGGCTGTTTTGCCAGAGGTGGGTTTGGTCGACCTCAAAGATAATGTGCCTGAAAAGGGGAAGTTCCTGTCTCAGCCCCTTCTTGATGCAATTGCGGTTGTCACCGAACGTGGCGAGCAGGCGCTACTTTACCTCAACCGCCGTGGTTACGCGCCGCTCATTATATGTAGGACCTGTGGGGAGAAGCTGAAAAGCCCTGATACTGACAGCTGGTTGGTTCAACATAAACGGACGGGGCGGGCGATGTGTCACCTCACGGGGTTCTCCATGCCGATGCCGAGGCGATGTCCGGAATGTCAAACTGAGGATAGCCTTACATCGGTCGGGCCAGGTGTGGAACGCGTCGCAGAAGAGGCGCAAGAAGCGTTCCCTGACGCCCGCATAGAGGTGCTGTCCTCTGATACAGCGGGAAACCCAACTGAATTGGCAGAGCGCATGCGCCGCATGGAGCAGGGCGAGATTGATATTCTCGTTGGGACGCAGATGGTCGTGAAGGGGCATAACTTCCCCAAGCTCACCTTTGTTGGCGTTGTTGATGGTGATCTAGGTCTGGCTGGCGGAGACCCACGCGCAGGAGAGCGGACTTATCAAACCTTGGTTCAGGTCGCAGGACGTGCAGGTCGCGCAGATAAACCGGGGCACGCCTTGATCCAAACGCACCAACCTGAACACGAAGCGCTCGTGGCTTTAGCGGCAGGTGATAGGGAAATGTTTATCGGCGTAGAGCTTGCGATGCGTGAAATGCTTGGCTTGCCGCCTTTTGGGAAATTGGCAGCCGTTATATTTTGGGGCCCAGAAGCTGCAAAGGTGGACGCTTTGGCTAAAAAGTTCTTGGCCGCGGCCCCTCGGTTTGACGGCATTGAGATACTTGGCCCCAGCGAAGCGCCAATTGGTCGTTTAAGGGGGCTGTATAGAAGGCGTCTCTTTATACAGGCGGAAGCAGGCGTGGACTTGTCCAAGTATATGTCAGCATGGCGGATAAAGGTGCGTCCTCCGTCGAAATATAAAATTCAAATCGATATTGATCCTCAAAGTTTCATGTAGGGGGTGTTGAAAAATGTATGAATTATGGTCCTCTTATATGGAGGTGATGCAGAATTAACACACTCTCAATAAAAAGCCGCGCATTTGACTGTTCATATGCGGTTTAGATTTGATGACATTAAGTTTCTGTCATAGCGAACCACCCAACTGCGTTATGGGGGATTCCTTGTATCGTAAAAAACACCTGGGTTTTCCAGGAAACTAAAAGGGAAGTTTTGCACACATGAAAATGTCCACAAAATCACAACTATTATTATCCGCTGTTTCATGCGGCTTGATGATGACAGCAACGCCAGCGCTTGCGCAGGATAACGCCGACGAAGATACTATTATTGTTACGGGTTCGCGAATTGCGAAAAAGGACTTTATCTCGAACTCGCCTATTGCAACTATCGATGCAGTTCAGTTCGAACGTACTGGTGTTATTAACACAGAAAACCTTTTGAACTCGCTTCCGCAGACTGTTCCAGGTCTTGACCGTACGTCAAACAACCCAGGCAACGGTACAGCGACGGTTGATCTTCGTGGTTTGGGTGCCAACCGCACACTTGTTCTTGTTAATGGACGTCGTGCCATGCCAAATGGCGAGTCTGGTATTGTCGATATCAATACAATCGCGCCTGCTATGATTCAGAACGTTGAAGTTCTTACTGGCGGCGCATCTTCGGTCTATGGCGCGGATGCGGTTGCGGGTGTTGTTAACTTCATCCTCAAAAACGATTTTGAAGGTGTTGAAGCAAACATTGGCTATTCAATCACTGAGCAAGGTGATGCTGGAACTTTGAACGCCAATATTACATTGGGTGCAAATACAGAAGATGGCCGCGGTAACGTGACTATCAATGCAGGCTACACAGATCGTTCATCTCTTCTTCAAGGCGACCGTGATTTTTCTGAAACTGCACTATTTGACAATGCTGACAGCACGGGTCTAGAGCCAGGTGGTTCATCAGGTGTTCCTGGAACTGCCATTTTTGCTGGTGGTTTGGGTACGTTTTCACCAGATAGCTTTGGTGTTGTTTTTGAACAAGATGGATCTGCACGCCCGTTCGTAACAAGCGGCGACGTCAATGATTTCTATAACTATGCTCCAGTGAACTTCATTCAGTTGCCACAAGAGCGCTTTACTATTAGCACTGCTGGTCACTATGAAATCAATGATCATGCAACTATCTATGCTGAAGGTCGTTTTGCGAACAACACTGTGTCTTCACAGTTGGCGCCAACTCCTATTTTTCAGACATCTGAGTTTTCACTAGATGGAAACCCATTTATTGATGCGGCTACTCAGCAAGTTCTTTCTGATGCAATCGGCAGCGGCGTTGACACTGATGGTGACGGAATTGATGACACAGCAGCAGCTTTACTTCGTCGTCGTCTTGTTGAAGTCGGTCCGCGTTTCAACTCAGACTCACGTAACACATTCCAGCTCCTAACGGGTGTTAAAGGCGATCTTTTCGTTGATGACTGGACATATGATGTGTCTTTCTCTGAGGGCCGTACGCAGTCTTCAACGTTCCAAACTGGTAACGTAAACAGAGATCGTTTCGACCAAGGTCTATTGCTGGCTGATGTAGATGGCGACGGTAACGTTGATCTTGATGCTGATGGTAACCCAACTTGTGCAGATACTAGTTCAAATGGTTCGACAGTCGATTGTTCACCTTTGAATCTCTTTGGTGCGGGTAACATTTCAGCTGAAGCGGCTGAGTTCTTGCAAACGGCTGCGTCAACAACTGACGAAACTATTCAACGTGTTGCTCAAGTTAACTTCGCGGGTAACTTGGGTGGATTGAAATTCACTGACAGCCCAATTGGTGTCGCCATTGGTGCAGAATACATCGAAAACAAGTATGCTTTCCGTCCGTCCCAAGACGTTGCAGCTAGCACGATTGCTGGCTTTAACGGCGCAGGCGCACTTGAAGGTGCTTACGATGTCTATTCCGCATATGGTGAAGCGTCTGTTCCTGTTCTTGAGGGTCTTCCATTCGCACAAAGCATAACGCTTGATCTTGCGGGTCGTGTCTCTGAATTCAGTACTGCTGGTACACACTTCAACTATAAAGTTGGTGGTGACTGGACTGTTAATGATCAGATCAGATTCCGTGGTAACTATAACACAGCTGTTCGGGCTCCAAACATTGGTGAGCTATTTAGCCCAATCAATGAAGGCTTCCCTGGTGGTGAAGACCCTTGTTCAGCGGCGTTTGGTGATGCTATCGATGCAACGACAGTTGCTATTTGTACGGCGACTGGTGCACCAGCTGGCGTAATTGGTACAGCAGCACTTGATACGGCTTCTGGCCAAGTTCGCTCACTAAGTGGCGGTAACCCGCTTCTGGATGTTGAAACGGCTGAAACGATCACAATTGGCGCAGTTATCACGCCTTCATTTGTTGACGGTTTAACGTTGTCTGTTGATTACTTTGATGTGTCTATTGAAGACGCTGTTGGTTCAGCAAGTGCGCAGCAGGTTCTCAATAACTGTTACGTTACTGAAGAAACTCGCGGTGCAAATAGCGCATTCTGTGATGCAGTTGTACGTCGTGCCGATGGTACAATTGACTCAGTATCAACTCAGCTGGCTAACCTTTCCAACTTAACTAGCCGCGGTATTGACTTGGCTGTTGAGTACGGATTTGACACTAGTGACCTAGGCCTTGATATTGGTGACCTAACTCTAAACTATTTGGGTACATACATGCTCGAAAACAGCTTCCAAGCGTCTCTTGATGCACCTGTACTTGAGTGTGCTGGTTACTTCAGTGGTTGTGGTGAGCCAGATCCAGTATACCGTCATCGCGTTACAGCCGGTTTGGCTAAAAACGAGTGGAGCGGTCAGCTTGCATGGCAGCTTATCGGGTCTGTTAAAAACGGTAACGAATCTGATGGTGAATATACGGCTCCTGGTAACTTTGTTGATGAGATTGGTGTGAAGCATTACTTTAACGGTTCTGTATCTCGTACATTCAATGACCAACTAACGATCACAATGGGTGCGAATAACCTATTGAATTCAGGTCCTCCTGTAATTGGTGATAATGATGAGCAGGCAAACACTTACCCTGCTACTTATGACGTATATGGACGTACATTCTTCGCAAATGCGAAGGTTCGTTTCTAAAAGCGACTTAATCAAAATTGATATTAAACCGGCCTTAGGGCCGGTTTTTTTTTGGCTTTTGAAGTATAAGGAGGGCGTTAATTTATAAGGATTTAACACGGAATTGCCTCGAATTCAGACACAGCAGTGCTTCATTCATATCAATCTATGTGACATCAAGTTGGAGTTAGAACGGGGCCGTGTCTTAAGTTATTACGGCTAAATGCCGCTATAAATTTTTGGTGGCTTTAATAACCCAAGCGGCTGGTTTTTGTCTGTTGGCGAAGAACATTTTTTCATGTGGTGAAAAATTTAGACCTATGTCCTTACTAGCCAAACTCTGCATCAGTGCAGCTAGATCGTCCTGATCCAAAGCTGCGCGTGTCATGCTGGTCATTCGGCCTTTATAAGCGTCTAGTTCCAGCTGCATGCCTTCGAGCCATTCTAATGAATCTGCTTTACTGAAAGCGGAATGATGCGTGATTAGTTTATGTGATGATTCAAGAAGGTGGTAGGTAAACCGAGCAAATACATTTTTTGATCTGTCTAAACCGCGCAACCAGTTAGAGATAGGTGATGCGGATTGATTTAAAGCTCCCATCAACGTCTGCAGTTGACTGTCGCGCGTTGGGCTTGGCTCTTTGTAAAGGGTCTGTAATATTTTTTTCGAGACAGGGATGAACTGGCTTTCTTCAATGAGTTCAATCTGACTGAGGGAATCGATACAGCCTTCATAAACCACGCCGTCCTTAATGTGTGCGACGACAATTATGTCTCCGCCGGGTTTTAGAATGCGGTGCATTTCCTGAAAGGTTTGAAGGAGGTCTTCGCGGCTTCCTGCGTATTCAATTCCGAACTGACTGACGGCTAAGTCGTATGTCTGATTGTTCAAACCCGTATCTTTAACGGGGGCGCATATTGCTGAGGCGTGGCTTATATTATTTGTTAAACTGCGCAGGGCGTTTGAAGAAATGTCTACACCGGTCAGATTAGGCAACCCAAGTTTGAGAGCGTGCTTTAAGACTGAGCCTGCGCCGCACGCGAGATCTATAATTTGAGTTTGTTTTGGCTGACTTTCAAGGTGCTCTAGCCAGAATCGGTTTAGGTCATGATTGTCCTCAATGCCTACCTCGATCAAAGCGTTGCCCGTGGCTGTAGATGCTCTGCCTTGCCAGTAGTTATCCCAATTTTGCGCGTCAGTTTTAGCCATTCTTAGGCGCCCGTTTTTCTTGATTTAGATAACTCTATATCTTGCCTTTAGACACTTTAATTATGGGTATTAAAAGCCAGGACTTACAGGTTTGTCTTTATATATTAGCGCGCAGTTTAAAGAACCATTTAAGAGTTCAGGCTTGTACGTCCTTAGGGGAATTTGAGGTTAGTGGAGTTTGAAAGCGAAAGGGATTGCAAGATGGGTAAAATCTCAGCTTGGCACGCCGATTTTTCCCTGCTATGCCCCGCGCGATTGAGGGAAAGGTTGTCACCTTTGCCTATAGAAACCCAGTTTTTGACGCAGCATTGTGCGCGTCGGCTACAGCTCAGGATTGACCCGTTTTGTCCGATACCGACGTCATCACAGGTGAAGCTCCGGTGCGCTATGCCTTAGCGCTCCTCGACCTTGCCGAAGAAGCAAAGGCGCTTCCTCGGGTTGAGAAAGACCTTAAATCTTTCAAGAAGATGTATGAAGCCAGCGCAGACTTGAAGTTTTTGGCTAAAAGCCCTGTTTTTACGGCAGAGGATAAGGCTAAGGCCCTAACAGCTGTCGCTAAAAAAGCTAAACTTTCACCTCTGACACAACAATTTATCGGAACCGTTGCAGGCAATCGCCGCGCAGCTGATCTTCCGGGAATCATTTTGGCTTTTAATGAAATGCTGGCTCGCCGCCGTGGGAGTCAGGTCGCGAAAGTTACATCTGCCGCTCAATTAACGGCAGCACAAACGACTGCGATTAAGTCGCAGCTTAAGAAAACACTCGGCCGCAAGGTCGATGTTGAAACATCGGTTGATCCTGACTTACTCGGCGGTTTCGTCGTGCGGATTGGGTCTCGACTTTACGACAGCTCCCTCAAGACAAAACTTGAGGACCTCCGTCTCGCCCTCAAAGAAACATAAGAGGATCCGTTAGTTATGGATATTCGCGCCGCAGAGATCTCAACGATCCTCAAGCAACAAATTAAAGGCTTTGGCAAAGAAGCCAAGGTTTCCGACGTCGGACAGGTTCTGTCCGTTGGTGATGGTATCGCCCGTATCTATGGTTTGGACAATGTCCGTGCCGGCGAAATGGTCGAATTCCCTGGTGGGATTAAGGGCATGGCCCTTAACCTCGAAACCGATAATGTCGGTGTCGTTATCTTTGGTGATGACCGCGGTATTAAAGAAGGCGATACAGTTAAGCGTCTCGGTGAAATCGTTGACGTTCCAGTAGGTAAAGGTCTTCTTGGTCGTGTCGTGAACCCATTGGGTGAGCCAATTGACGGCAAGGGCCCAATCGAATCCACAGAGCGCCGCCGCGTTGACGTCAAAGCGCCAGGCATTATGCCTCGCCAAGGTGTTCATGAGCCAGTGCAGACTGGTATTAAAGCGATTGATGCTCTGATCCCAGTTGGCCGTGGCCAACGTGAGTTGATCATTGGTGACCGCCAAACAGGTAAAACAGCCGTAGCTGTTGATGCGATTTTGAACCAGAAAGCTGCGTTCGACGATGATCGTGAGAACGACAAACTATACTGTATCTATGTTGTGATTGGTCAGAAACGTTCGACTGTAGCGTCTCTTGTTAAGACACTCGAAGAAAACGGCGCAATGGATTACTCCATTATTGTTGTTGCTTCTGCGTCTGAACCAGCTCCTCTTCAGTACATCGCGCCATTCGCGGGTTGTGCAATGGGTGAATATTTCCGTGACAACGGCATGCACGGCTTGATTATTTATGATGATCTTTCCAAGCAAGCTGTTGCGTATCGTCAGATGTCTCTCTTGCTACGTCGTCCTCCGGGACGCGAAGCTTACCCTGGTGATGTATTCTATCTTCATTCCCGTTTGCTTGAGCGTTCTGCTAAGTTGAACGAAGCTAATGGCGGCGGCTCCTTGACGGCTCTACCGATCATTGAAACTCAAGGTAACGACGTTTCGGCGTTTATCCCGACCAACGTGATTTCGATTACAGATGGTCAAATTTTCCTTGAAACAGATCTCTTCTTCCAAGGTATCCGTCCTGCGTTGAACGTTGGTTTGTCCGTGTCCCGTGTGGGTTCTGCAGCGCAAATTAAAGCGATGAAACAGGTGGCGGGTCCGATTAAGGGTGAGTTGGCTCAGTATCGTGAAATGGCTGCCTTTGCGCAGTTCGGCTCAGATCTTGATGCGTCGACACAGGCTTTGTTGGCTCGTGGTGAACGTCTTACAGAGCTTCTTAAGCAACCTCAATTCTCTCCGCTTCAAGTGGAAGAGCAAGTCGTCGTGCTTTATGCAGGTACGCGTGGTTATGTTGATGGTATCGCAGTTGGTGATGTCCAGAAATATGAAACGCAGCTGCTAGCGCATCTTCGTGGTGATCAGAAAGCTCTATTGTCCGATATCGCGACAGGTAAGAAGCTTACGGATGAGATCGAACAAAAGATCAAAGACGTGCTGAAATCCTTCACGGATAACTTCGCCGCTTAAAGGTAGTTTCGATGGCCTCTCTTAAAGAGCTCAAAAACCGGATCTCAAGCGTTAAAAATACGCAGAAGATCACACGTGCTATGCAAATGGTTGCGGCTGCGAAACTGCGTAAAGCGCAGGATGCGGCTGAGTCTTCACGGCCGTATTCGGATCGTTTGGCATCAATAATTGGTAACTTGGCCGCCTCTATGGCGAGTACAGTTGGTGGACCAGAGCTACTTGTTGGCAATGGTAAGTCTGACACTGTTCTTCTTGTTGTTGCCTCTGCTGACCGCGGTTTGTGCGGCGGATTCAATACCAATATTGTACGTAAGGCGCGCGAGGAAATCATTGCGTTGGAACGTGCTGGGAAAACAGTCAAACTCTTCATTATAGGTAAGAAGGGCTATGATCAGCTCAATCGTCTTTATGACGAAAATATCGTTGAATATATTTCTCTCAAAGAAGAGCGAAAGCTTCACGCAGGTATTGCGCAAAACATAGGCCAGAAAATTACTGCGATGTTTGAAGCAGGTGAATTTGATGTCTGTACACTGATTTTCTCGAATTTCATTAATGTGATGACGCAGGAAGCTGTTACGAAAACACTAATCCCAGCCATAGATGGCATGGGCGATGTTTCAGAAGCAGGCGATACGCAAGATCTTGACGGTGCAATTTACACATATGAGCCAGATGAAGCAGGTATCCTGCGCGTCTTGCTACCTCGTAATATTAACACTCAAATTTTCACGGCTTTATTGGAAAATCAAGCTGGTGAAATGGGGTCTAAAATGACTGCAATGGATAATGCCACTCGAAATGCGGGTGACATGATCGATAAACTAACGTTGACATTTAACCGGACGCGTCAGGCTCGGATTACGTCTGAACTTATCGAAATTATTTCAGGCGCTGAAGCGCTGTAAGACTACACCTGCGTGAAAGCGCAAACGAATTAAGAGGCTAGAGGAACGTACTCATGGCAAAAGCACCTGCAAAGAAGAAGACGGCGGCTAAAAAGTCCGCTGCAAAGAAACCCGCTGCGGCTGGCGCGATGGGCACTGGCCGTATCAGCCAAGTCATCGGTGCGGTTGTCGATGTTGAATTTGAGGGCGGCGTATTGCCATCCATCTTGAATGCGCTCGAAACAGACAATAGCGGTAACCGCCTTGTTCTGGAAGTCGCTCAGCATTTGGGTCAAAACACGGTTCGTACAATTGCGATGGACGCAACAGAAGGCCTCGTTCGCGGTCAGTCAGTTTCTGACCTTGGTATTCCAATTACTGTTCCTGTTGGACCGGAAACACTCGGCCGCATCATGAATGTCATCGGTGAGCCGATTGATGAGCGTGGCCCAATTAAATCCAAAATGATGGCGTCTATTCATAAAGATGCGCCAGCATTCGTTGATCAAGCGACAGAGACGGAAGTCCTTGTAACTGGTATTAAAGTCATCGATTTACTTTGCCCTTATTCTAAAGGTGGTAAAATTGGTCTGTTTGGCGGTGCCGGTGTTGGTAAAACAGTTTTGATCATGGAATTGATCAATAATATCGCTAAATTATTCGGTGGTTACTCCGTGTTTGCGGGTGTTGGCGAGCGAACACGTGAAGGTAACGATCTTTATCATGAGATGATCGAATCTAATGTGATCAATCTTGAGGGCGAAAGTCGTGCCACATTGGTCTATGGCCAAATGAATGAGCCTCCAGGCGCGCGTGCACGTGTTGCTTTAACGGGTCTCTCACAGGCTGAGTATTTCCGCGATCAAGAAGGCAAAGATGTTCTGTTCTTCGTTGATAACATATTCCGCTTTACACAAGCTGGTTCAGAAGTGTCCGCGCTTCTTGGCCGTATTCCTTCCGCTGTGGGCTATCAGCCAACATTGGCCACAGAAATGGGTCAAATGCAGGAACGTATTACGTCGACGAACAAAGGATCAATTACATCTGTGCAGGCCATCTATGTGCCAGCCGATGATTTGACCGATCCAGCGCCAGCGACATCGTTCGCCCATTTGGATGCGACAACCGTTCTAAACCGTGCGATTTCAGAGAAGGGTATCTACCCAGCTGTTGATCCACTCGATTCTACATCGCGTATCCTAGAGCCGCGGACTGTTGGTGAAGATCATTACCAAGTTGCTCGCCGCGTTCAGGAAATCCTTCAGCGCTATAAAGCTCTACAAGACATCATCGCCATTCTTGGTATGGATGAACTGTCCGAAGAAGATAAAACGACTGTGTCTCGTGCGCGCAAAGTTGAGAAATTTTTGTCACAGCCTTTCGACGTTGCGGAAATCTTCACAGGTTCCCCTGGTATTCAGGTGCCTCTCGCAGACACAATCAAGTCCTTTAAAGGCCTTGTAGATGGTGAATTTGATCATCTGCCAGAGCAAGCGTTCTACATGGTTGGCGGCATCAAAGATGTTCAAGAAAAAGCCGCTAAAATGGCTGCAGCAGCAGCTTAGTTGACTAAAAGGCTGGATATCAAAGATTGCACAAATGCTGTGTGTCCTTGGTCTGGCAAAGCCGTATCGGAAGACAGTCTCACCCTTTATAAGGGTAAGGTCGTCGGTTTTTGTAATCCGGGATGTCGGGACAAATTCGAAAAAGCCGTTATAGCTTTTGATGAGGCAATAGGAGCCTAGCATGGCTGATAAACTCAATTTTTCTCTCGTCTCGCCTGAGCGTGAGCTTTATTCTGGTGAAGTCGATCAAGTCGACATTCCAGGTGCAGAAGGCGATTTTGGTGTATTTCCTAACCATAGCCCGCTTATGGCAGCTATTCGAACAGGTGCGATCACAGTCTATCTTGATGGTACTGAAACTAAGTTTTTTGTTCAGGGTGGTTTCGCGGACGTGATGCCGACTGGTCTTACAATTCTCGCGGAACGCGCTGTGGCTCTTGAGTCCTTGGATCGTTCAGACATAGAAACGCAGATTGCTTCAGTTGAAGCTAACCTTGAAAACCTGAATGGTGATGCTGCAGTGGTCGCGCGGCAAAACCTAGAGGGTCTACGCGCGGTTCTTGCGGCTTAGTCAACCATTGATTATTTATTCAAAAAAGGCCTCTCACTTCACGGTGAGGGGCCTTTTTGCTTGTGAGTTATAGGGTTTGAACGTTAGACCTGAAACATGACCCACCCAATCGTAATCGCTGTCGCTTCAGATACGGTCCACAATGTCATCAAACCCATTCAACCGAGTATAACGTTGATTGAGGGGTGGGGCGTTGAGGGCGATGCTCATGCAGGCAAAATAATTCAGCACCGTTATGATAAACGCCGTAACCCTGATGCACCAAATCTAAGGCAAGTCCACCTCATGCATTCAGAGCTCTTTGACCAAATGGCTATTTTGGGCATGAAGGTATTTCCGGGCCAGATGGGAGAAAATATTACAACACGGAATTTGGATATTTTATCTATGCCTCGTGGAACGCACCTGAAAATTGGTGAGGCCGTTATCGAAATAACGGGACTACGAAATCCCTGTAAACATTTGAACAAAGTTGCGATTGGGTTGATGAAGGCCTGTATATCTAGATATGATGACGGGACCATTTTTCCGCAATCTGGCGTCATGGGGATCGTCCTAAATGGTGGAGAAATCTGCGCAGGTGACCCCATTCACGTTCTTGTCCCTGAAACGCTACATCAACGCCTCAAACCCGTATGAGAACACCGTCATGAAACGCACTATTTGGAAAACCCTCGGTCTGATCTCATTGGTTTGCTTCGCGTGTTTTTGCTACGGTCTTTTTATAGAGCCTAAAATGCTGAAAATTCGGCAAGTCGAGTTTGTGTCAGCTAAATATAAAGGCCCGCCAATACGCATCGGGTTAATCACAGATATTCATGTCGGTGGTTTGCACGTGCCGCCTGAACGCGTTGAAATACTCGTAGAGAATATGAACGCGCTTAAGCCAGATTTTGTACTATTGCCTGGTGATTTTATCTCTGGGCATGACCCGTCGGAAAACAGGTCGAATAAATTCAACCTCACAATAGCTGAAGGATTTACTTATTTCGAAGGGTTGGAAGCTCCAGGTTTTGCGACGATTGGAAATCACGATACATGGTGGAACAAATCTAAAGTGAGGGCATTGCTTGAGAAAGTAGACGTTACAGTTCTTGAGAATGAAGCTTATTTACTCGATCAAATATGCTTAGTTGGCTTGGCCGATTATCAAACGTCGGAACCAGACCGAACAAGCTTTGATGTCTGCCCATCTAATTTACCGCCATTGGTCTTCACCCATTCACCCCAAGCTTGGGAGAGCTTTCGTAGTGACACTATTTTGGCTGTGGCAGGTCACACTCATGGTGGGCAGGTGAACCTACCGTTTTACGGCCGACGTGTGAATTCAACCTCGCTTGGTCCAGAGCATAGCTACGGGTTTTCGAAACTTGGAAGTGTTGATGTATTTGTAAGTGCAGGGGTCGGAACGTCCATATTACCTGTTCGTTTTCGCGCGCCCCCTGAAATTGTCGTAATTACACTTCGGGCTGAACCGTAACGTCCTCATCTGTAGGCATGTTGTCTGGTTCATAACGCGCATCACGATCGGATTTATTTGTGACCGACAGGAAGGTTACGAACGCGAGTACGGACAAGCCTGCTGCGAGTAAAAAAGGTGATCCAGGTATATAAGGAATACCAATTTGACCCGTTAGATATTTTACTATGCCGTGAATGTTCTCAGGGAAGCCCTGCATTTGACGGGCCGCTCGATTGGCGGTGTCTCCGAATGTCGAGAAAATTCCAGTCATAGCGAGAGGTCCTGCTAAAAGCGCGAGGCCTTGAGCTGCGCCAATTGCGCCCTGTAATTCACCCTGTTCGCTTTCTGACACGCGACTGCTCATCATATTGGTCAGTGCAGGGCCATAGAGCCCCGCCAGCGCTACAAACGGCCCTGCGGCATAGATAATCCAGCCAGCATTTGCGCTGCCCATCATTGTGTATCCAATGATGGCGGAGCCAACACCAATGAGTCCTGCCCAGAAGAGGCCTATTTTGGGAATAATGACTCTGATCAACCCGCCCTGAACTATCATGCTGGCAACAGCAAAGGCACCTAAGGAAAATCCGACATCCCCTGAGGTCCAGCCTAAGCCTTCCATTGTGGAAAATGTGTATGTTGTTGGGTAAACGGTATGTGCCGTTGCGAGAACAAACATCACGAAAATCAGTCCCTTCACGCCCTTAATTCGGCCTAAGCTAACCAATGAACCTATAGGGTTTGAGCGCAGGATAGAAAAAGGTCGTCGTTTTGATTTTGACAATGTTTCAGGGAGAAAGAAGACACCGTAAATCACATTGATGACAGAGATTACGCCTGCCGCGTAGAATGGAATACGGGTTCCATATTCTCCTAATATGCCGCCAATAACAGGCCCTAGTAGAAACCCGACGCCAAAACTTGCACCGATAAGTCCAAAATTTTGGGCGCGTTTCTCTGGTGGACTTACATCTGCGACATAGGCGTTTGCCGTTGAGAAGGTGGCCCCAAACATACCTGAGAAAGCGCGGCCGAGGTAAAGCCATAAAATTGTTGGAGCAAGGGCGATAATGAAATAATCTAACGCCAGTCCTGCCAATGAAAACAACATGATTGGCCGCCGTCCAAAACGGTCAGACAAGCCTCCAACAATGGGCATGCAGATGAACTGAAGAAATGCAAATGTCAGCGTAAGGTATCCACTATGCCAGACGGCTTGGCTGTTTTCTAAACCCGTGAGTTCTTTGATCAGATTGGGCAAAACAGGCACCATAATCCCGAAGCCAATCGAATTGATCATCACCGTGATTAAAACGAATATTAGGGCATTTTTTGAAGTGGGGGCTGTTTTGGTCATAATGCAGGCCTAATCTATTCGACAGGCTTCGCGAAGTCTGCAAATTCTACCGTCAGCCGTTCATAGACGTCCCGCTTAAAAGGTACGATTGTCTCTGTGATCGTATCAAGATCAGCCCAGCGCCATTCTGAAAACTCTTGAGGGCCATGGGCCTTCAGGTCTATGTCTGATCCGTCACCCGTATAGCGAAAAGCAAACCACTTTTGACGTTGACCGATATTTGAAAACCGCTTTTGTTGCTTTGCTAGAAGTTCAGGCGGGAAATCATAATAGATCCAATCTTTTATGCGGCCTAAATATTCCATTGTCTCGGCACGAAGACCTGTTTCTTCAAACAACTCACGACGCGCGGCAGGTTTTGGTTTTTCGCCCTTATCGATTCCGCCTTGCGGACATTGCCAGCAATATGGTCCGTCTTCACCAAATCGTTTGCCTAACCAAATCTGTCCTTGCGGATTGAAAATGCAAACACCAACATTGCGTCGATAGTCTTTTTTGTTGCGGGTCATGAATTATTTTAAAGCGGCAGTTGCGGGAACAAGTTGCAGGTTGTGTGCATCTAGACTTGCAATCCAACGCTCTACTTCGGCTAAGGTTTGTGTGTATCCAAAACCTACACCAATGGGATGTTCACCTGACTTTGCGGCATTGGTTAGCCCGACAAGGCGAGATGATATGACCTGTGGAATGGGGTCTGGATCAATCAAGCCGTGACCTGCCTTGAATGGCTGCTCCATTGCTTTGGCTATTGATGGAAGGGAAGGGGTTTCGAAATCACCATCCGTGATAAAGCCGAGACCCGTTTTTGATAGATAATCTACAAATGGACCGGCAATATCCGTGCGCGTTAAAAACTGATCGCCATTGAAATTTATTATGCCCGCGTAGCCTTGTGCTCGGGACATGGCCCAGTCGACATTTCGTCCTGTTTCTTGAGGGGAGGCCGTCACTCGTAATGTGCGCTGTGCATTTGGCTCGCTAGGGTCAAACTCTGCGGATTCCATCGGAATTTCGATCAGGACTTCATGTCCATCGGCCCGCGCTTTATCAATCCAGTTTTGCAGCCCTCTGGTGTGGACTGCAAAGGAGAGAGTAACATCTGCGGGCAATCTTTGGATGACATCCTCAGTGCCCCGACCATTTATGCCTAAGCCTCCAATAATAAGCGATACAGGCTGTTTTCCTGATTTCATGGCCACAGGGCGGCGATAAGCTAACAACGCATTATTTGTGCCTTTTACTGGAACGGGACCAAACACACTTTGACGTGTGAGACCTGTAATTGGAGCTTTTGGTAGTGCGATTGATGGCTGCGCTATGACGTTGATGATCTTAGGCGTCGGGGTCGTCTCGGCAGGTGTTTCAAGGGGAACGGCTTCTGCGGCGCCAGATGTCATAGCCTCTGTTGGATTCACGCCCTCTGGAATGTCGCCTGCCAATAAGTCCGGCGATCGCAAAGTTTCATCGTCTAATGGAGATAGCGGTGCAATTGTGGGGCGGGGCGCTACAGCGTAACGTCCTTCTGCACTAGCATCCGTTGGGTTTCCGAACACAGCTATGGCTACGATAGGAAGTATTAACCCTGACAGTAAAACAATCGCCGCCCATATGGCATGTTTACGCCGGGACGGTAAGTTTAGAGCGGTTCGACGAGTCGGAGATGTATTAGACATGAGTTGTGTCTAAGTTGATTTGCAGAGCGCCACAATGCGCGTCATTGAAACTTCGACGAAGAGGCGTGATTGCAAATTTGTCTCTATTAGAACTTTGACTCTTGAACTTTTAAAAGTCGCTCATATTGAGATGTTTTTAAAATCTCGACAGCTTTACGAAGTTGAAAGTCCTCGCCATCAGGCAGGGTCTCATCCGGATATATAACATCCTCATAACGTTCTTCATAATCGGTTTCATTTGGATTGATGAGGTAGTTACGTAAGGACTCTTCGCGGAAGCGTTTGCGGATTTCGCCTGTATCTTTCAAACTAGATACCAGTAGGTCGGGCATTATGCCGCGCCCCTGAATGGATTGCCCTGATGGTGTATAATAGCGTTGTGTCGTCAGGCGTAGAGCGCCGTCCTCTAAGCCTAATGGAATGACAGATTGAACGGAGCCTTTACCAAAACTGCGTCGTCCTAATACTAATCCGCGCCCTCTATCTTGTAAGGCACCTGCAACAATTTCAGCAGCTGACGCTGAGCCAGAGCTCATCAACACAATGATTTTCATGTCAGGGTAAAGCTCGCCCGCTTCAGCATTGTAGCGCTCATTATCGCTTGCATCGCGTCCACGCGCAGATAGAACTTCGCCGCCATCCAAGAAAAGGCCTGAAATACTGACGGACTGAGTGAGTAATCCACCTCTGTTACCGCGAAGATCGATAACGAGTTTATCCAATTTGCCCAGTTGTGTGTTGAGGTCAGCTAGGGCGCTTATTGTGTCCTTCGTAAGCTTTTCATTGTTGAAAGTTTCAAGTTGAATGTACCCAACACCTTGTTCTACGCGGTGACGTATTGCCCGCCCTCTAACTGTGTCTCGAACGACAACGACATCTCTGGAGACTTTACCCGGTGAGAGGATTTTGACTGTTACGGGTTCACCTTTAAGGCCACGCATGCCTGAGACAGCTTCATCTAAAGATTTACCGCGGATATCGACGCCATCTACGGCTGTGATTAAATCGCCATTACGAATACCTGCGCCATAAGCTGGGCCATCTTCAATCGCATGATTGATGCGTACAAGGCCGCCTTCAATCTGAACTTCAATGCCTAATCCGCCATATTCACGGCGATTTGCTGTTCGTTGTTCTGTAAATTCAACGGGCGGAACATAGGATGAATGTGGGTCTAATGAGCCTAACGCCCCATTTAGAGCATTTTCAATCAAGCTAGGTGTGTCGACATCTTCGACATATCTGTCCTGAACGATCGCGAGAACATCAGCAAAAACACCCATTTGGTCGAATACGACCTTTGGGGTTTTTTCATCAGCAATCGCGGCGAGTGGTAATGCCGATGCCACAGCAAGACCCGCCCATTTAACACCTGTCCAGACCTTACGTTTCATCTTTCTATTCCTGAACCGCAGCGAGTTTCTCAGCAAAGGTACCAGACTTCAGAAGCGCGATCACTTGCTGAAGTTGGTAATCATCTGAAATTTCAAAGCCTTCAGGAGGGAAGTCAGTTTTGACTTCGATTAGGTCTAGCTCTTCAGCACCATCAACGACCTCTTCAGTGGTTTCTTCTTCATTGGCAATTGCATTGGGCAAGTCTGCTTCTGAGAAACGCTTGCGGTCCTTACCATCGTCAGGAATTGCAGAAATCATGATGTCGGGGATGATGCCGCTCGCCTGAATACTGCGTCCATTAGGCGTGTAATAACGTTGAGTTGTAATTTTTAATGCGCCGTCTCGTCCGCCTCGAAGAGGGATGACGTCTTGGACGGATCCTTTTCCAAATGTCGTCATGCCGATGATCAAGGCACGGCCTTTATCTTGTAAGGCTCCGGCTACGATTTCTGATGCTGATGCGGAGGCACCGTCTACAAGAACAACGACAGGAACGCCTTTGGCCATTTGGCCCTTTTCAGCATTGTAAACTTTTACATCATCTGCCCGACGTCCGCGTGTGGAGACAACTTCGCCGCCATTTAAGAATACTGATGAAACTTCGACAGATTGTGTGAGCAACCCACCCGGATTTCCGCGAAGATCAAGAATAAGACCAGGCAAGCGCCCGCCATTTTCTTTTTGTAGGGCTGCAATTGAGTCCTTTAGGCCATCAGCTGCTTTTTCGTTAAACTGAGCTATTCGGATATACCCGATACCGTCTTTGATTTCGTTTTTAACGGTTTGTCGTTTGATAATTTCGCGTGTGATGTCGATGTAAATTGGGTCTTCGCCTTCGCGGGCAATTGTTATGTTGATTGGTTCGCCCGCTTTACCGCGCATTTGAGATACTGCTTCGCTTAATGTAGCGCCGAGGAGAGATTTGCCTTCAATTTCTGTGATGAAGTCGCCTGCTTTTACGCCAGCGCGTTTAGCAGGTGTATCGTCAATGGGGGCGATAACTTTAACAAAGCCGTCTTCCATCGTGACTTCCATACCTAAACCACCATATTCGCCTTTTGTGTCCATGCGCATTTCGCGAAAGGCTTCGGCGTTAATATAGGAAGAGTGCGGGTCTAATGATTGGAGCATACCGTTCATGGCGTCTTCGATCAAAGCGCTATCATCTACCTCAACAACATACTGGCTTCGCACACGCGCGAGAACGTCTGCAAAAAGCTCAAGCTGCTCAAAGGTTTCATCATAGGCTGGCCGCTCAACGGCAACAGCTGACTGATACGTCGTAGAAAAAGCAAAAAGGGCGACGGCAGCAACACTTCCGAGGGCAGGCAGGACAAATTTCACGTGAAGTCTCCAAGTTTATACATAATACTTAGACAGGCATCTCAGGCTTTGCCAGTCTAATTGCTGCGATTAGTCGCTGACTTACCCTGATTTAACGTCCGCAGCGGCTAACCAAGGCCCAGGATTGACGGCAGAGCCGTTACGTCGCAATTCTATATAGAGTTCAGGCCCTGATTGGTCGGGGAGAACACCAACAGGTTCGCCCCGTTGAACTGTGTCCCCTGCGCCAATGAAAAGCGCATCTAAACCGGTCAGCAGTACGAAATATCCATCACCCACATTTAAAATCACAAGTTGGTCATAATTTTTAAACGGGCCTGAAAATTCAACGCGTCCAGCATATGGGGCTAAGACTTGTCCACCTGATCGGCCTGAAAATGTTAGCCCTTTTTCACCTCGCCCGTATTTTTTAATAATGCGTCCTGACACAGGGCGAATCATACCGCCTTTTGCTTCGGCGAACTGTTTTGTCCCTTTTGGTAAAACGAGTTTTGGTAGTGATTTACTCCCTGGTTTCGGTCGAGGGACAACTTTTGCCGCTTCTAATTCTAGTTTGGTGATTAAATCGAGTAGAGTTTTGGACTCTTTTGCAAGTTGGTCAGCTTCTGCGGCAGCCGCTTCACGTTCTCCAGATAATTTGGCTTCTAGCTTTGATTTCTTAGATAACCCTGTTGTTATTTCAGAGGTCTCACGAGCTAATTTTCCACGTGTTTTTCCAAGCTCCTCTTGCTTGAGAGAAATCTGGGCTTGGGTGATCTCTAAGGCAGATAGGTTCAGGGACAGATCTTCTGCGCGCTCTTTTAATTTCTCGGACAAGCCCGTGATCAGTAATCCTGCATCTGATGCACTTTTTGCATTTCTTGGAGAAAGTGCAATCGTAGGGGGTGGTTTGGCTTCTAGGCGCTGAAGTGCAGCCAAGAGTTCCATATACTGCATTCGTTCCGTCGAAATTTGTTCTGTCAATTGTGTGACACGGTTATTTAAGTAGGCAGTCTCTTGTTCGAGTGAGGTAAGGTTCGTCTCTATAGAATAGGCTTCACGGGCCGCTTTCGCGAGTTTTTTCTTTAAGTCAGAGACATCCTTACGAACTGTTTTTCGTTCAACTTCTATTTTTTTTGACTTTTCACGTGCCGCTTGTTCTTTTTTGGTCAACGCATCGATGTCACCTGTGGATTGCGCAAAGGCAGCACTGGCGAAAAGGGCGAAAATTATGGTGAGGAGAACACGCATATGATGGGATATGGCTCTTACGGATTTACCACACGTTAATTACGCGTCTTAAACTCAGAATTAGAGCTAATCTCTGTGGTATGGTGTTCTGGCTAGAATGCTGAGGGCGCGGTAGATTTGCTCTGCCGCCATAACTCGCACCATTTTATGTGGCCAAGTTTGCGCACCAAAGCTCCATTTCGTGATTCGTCCTGGCCTTAGGTTTTTAATGACAGACGGCTCAAACCCATCTGCGCCGCCAATTAAGATATATGCGTTGCCGACGCCGTCATCTCTGAGACGTGCGAAATGTGTCGCGATCTCTCGCGATGTCGGGCTTTTCCCGCGCTCATCCAAAAGAATGAGTTCATCAGAGGTCTGAATGCCAGATAATAGTTTGGCGGTTTCAGCTGCACGGTCATTTTGACCTTTCAGCTCAATGCCTTGTTCTTCAACAGACAGAAACCCCGTCCCGCGCGCGAGACCTTTGGCGCGGGTGATGTAGTCATCAATTAGGATTTTTTCCGGGCCTTTGCGTAGCACATTGCCAGCCCGAAGCGTGATTTTCACGTTGGAACCTTATCGTTCCGCAGCAGGTGTATCATCAGGGGCTTTTTCAGAGATGTTATGTAAGCCTTCTGGAAGCGGTACGGACCAGATTTTTTCGAGGTTGTAGAAAACGCGAACTTCTGGACGGAAGATGTGAAGGATAACGTCACCCGCATCGATCAAGACCCAATCAGCCGCAGTTTGACCTTCTACGCCAAGCTCTTTCAAGCCACGTTCTTTCAGTCCGCGTTGCACATAATCAGCAAGGGCGCTGACATGGCGGTTTGAACGGCCAGAGGCAACGAGGAGGAAGTCAGCAATAGAAGACTTTCCACGAATATCGATTTCGATGACATCCTGAGCGGAGTTTTCCTCTAGCAAATGCTGGATGAAATCTGACAACGCTTTGGCTTCAGGGCCGTTTTCAACGGAGACTGTAGCAGGTGTTTCTTGGTGTGCGGCGGACAGAAGTCTCTCCATGACGGTTTCAATTTGAACGCCTTACCACACTCTATTGCGTTCGGCCACAGCCTAACCAAGCCGTTTTGCGCGAATGGCAGATGAACTCTGAGCGTCTAAAGGGAGTGTGAGATAGGTCCAAGCGGGCGCGGCATAGTTTTTTAGCGTGCGTGCTTGGTCTTCGGCGATGCGAGCATGACTGTACTGTCTGGCGGCTTGACCTAATCTGGCTTTGATCGGAGATCCAGATCTAGCGATCACGGCAACGGGCACAGTTTCCATAATGGTTCGCCAGGCGCGCCATTTCGGGAGTTGCAGTAAATTATCAGCTCCTATCATAAAGACGAAATTGGTATCAGTGTGACGCTCGGTCAATCGGCGCAGGAGATCGATCGTATATTGCGTGTCGTAGCGAAGCTCGACATCTGAGACGCACATGTTGGGTGGCAGCGGTAGGTCACGAACGCTTTGAGCGCGACTGTCCCATGAAGGTTGGGCCGGTTTAAGTGGATTTTGCGGACTAACGAGCCACCAAATCTCATCGAGCTGGAGCTGTCTTAATCCTGCCTTTGCAACATGAAGGTGTCCGCCATGAGCCGGATTGAAGGAGCCTCCGAAGAGGCCAATCGATTTTTGCCCGATTTTACTCAAGGGCGTGTGTTTCCTGTGCCTCGAACTTGGTATTTATAGGTCGTCAGATGCTGCGCGCCGACAGGACCGCGGGCGTGTAAACGTCCAGTCGCGATGCCGATCTCTGCGCCAAACCCAAATTCGCCGCCATCTGCATATTGAGTGGAGGCATTATGAAGCACGATGGCACTATCGACACTGTCTAGGAATGTCTGCGCAGCGTCGTTATCGTCGGTTAGAATGGCGTCTGTGTGCCCACTGCCGTATCGCGTGATATGGGCGAGGGCGGCGCTCATACCGTCTACGATAGCGATGTTGAGAATTGGCGCGAGATGTTCCGTTTCAAAGTCTTCTTCTGTCGCGACTGCGATATTTAGCAAAATAGCTCTAGCTCTTGCATCGCCCCGCAACTCACATCGCTCCGCGATACAGTCCGCGAGGGCGGGTAAGAATGTGCCAGCGATGGCTGTATCAACTAAAACTGTTTCTGTTGATCCGCAAACACCTGTTCGACGAA
Source organism: uncultured Caulobacterales bacterium (assembly GCA_938009235.1). GTDB lineage: Bacteria > Pseudomonadota > Alphaproteobacteria > Caulobacterales > Maricaulaceae > Litorimonas. The sequence continues at coordinate 26,842 of CALLIK010000008.1, read as the reverse complement.
GTTTTGCATTTTCAATAACTTGGACGGCCATATTTACGTTAGCGTCGGCGTGAACATAACTATGGTTCAAGCCTTCAAGATGCGCGAGAACAGGTACGCGGGCATCTTTTTGAACCCGCGCGACAAGGCCTTTACCGCCGCGTGGAATGATGATGTCGATGGTGTTGTCTAATCCGCGTAACATCTCGCCAACGGCAGCGCGGTCTGTGGTTTGGACAAGCGAGATCGACGCCTCAGGGAGGCTTGCTGCGCGCAAGCCAGCTTGTAGTGCCGTGTGAATAGCTTTGTTAGATCGCACGCTTTCTGAGCCGCCGCGTAGCACACAGGCGTTTCCTGATTTCACGCATAAGCCGCCCGCGTCAGCCGTGACATTAGGGCGACTTTCATAGATCATACCGATGACACCGATAGGCACGCGGATTTGCGAAAAATGCAGGCCACTGGGTTGCGTCCACTCTTTTTCGATAGCACCAACAGGATCGGGTAAATCTGCGATAGCCTCGAGGCCATTGGCAATGCTTGAGACGCGAATCGTATCTAGTTTCAGGCGGTCAAGCATCGCTGCAGAGATGCCTTTCTCCGTTGCAGCAGTCATATCCAACGCGTTAGCCTCTAGGATATTCACCTCAGTGTTTCTGATCTGAGTTGCCATAGCGCGCAGGGCGGAGTTCCGTTGCTCACCACTGGATAAGCGTAATGTAGCGGACGCGGCTTTCGCGGCTTGTCCCAAAGCGATCATGTCTGTTTCAAGTGTCATCTATAGCATTACCAAATTATCGCGATGTATGAGGGCCGCACCATTACTGTATCCAAGAACGCCTGTGATTTCTCTAGATTTCAGACCTTTGATCTGTTGAGCATCTTCCACACCGTAAGCTATCAAGCCACGCGCAATTTCGATATCATCTTTGCAGATTGAAACCGCATCGCCTTTTTGAAACTTGCCAGAGACGGCTGTTACGCCCGCTGCAAGAAGGCTGCTGCCGCCATTGAGCGCGTTTAGAGCGCCTGCATCAATCGAGAGGATGCCACGAGGTTCGAGGGAACCGCCAATCCATTGCGCCCGCGCTTTGCGTGGATTAGTCTTCGCCTTAAAGAGCGTGTGTTTTGCGCCTGCTTGAAGGGCTGCAATTGCGCCAGAGCGACGACCATCACAAATGATCATGTCACAGCCTGCATTTGTTGCGATTTGTGCGGCGGCTAATTTAGTCGCCATACCGCCAGTGCCCATGCCAGCGGTCGCATTTGGCGCGCCGCCCATAGACATAATGTCATCGGTTAGCTCATTGATGACGGGTAAATGTTTGGCTGAAGGATTATTACGGGGATCGGACGTATAGAGGCCGTCAATGTCCGAGAGGAGAATGAGTAAATCCGCACCGATCATTTGCGCTGTACGTGCGGCGAGGCGGTCATTATCTCCATAGCGAATTTCATCTGTGGCGACTGTATCATTCTCATTGATAATCGGGATCGCGCCCAGTCCTAATAATGTCTCTAGAGTAGAGCGCGCATTTAGCCAGTGACGGCGATCTTCGGTATTATTGAGCGTGAGGAGGGCTTGCGCCGTGATAACGCCGCACTGACCTAAGGCATCATCATAGGCCCGCGTGAGACTAGACTGGCCCGCAGCTGCACAGGCCTGTTTTTCTGCCAAGGAAAGGGCGGGGCTAGACAGCCCTAAACGTTCTCGGCCAAGGGCAATGGCCCCGGAACTCACCAATACGATACGCGTACTTTTGAGTGCAGAGAGGTCTGCGGCTAAAGCGTCCAGCCAGTCCTTGCGTAGGGCATGCGTTTGGCTATCGACGAGGATCGCCGATCCGATTTTGATGACAATTGTTTGGTTGTCATCGAACATGAATTAAGGCGACCAGCCTTTAACATCTTCGATTTCGCCAATCGCAATTTGTTCCTTACGAAATTTTTCATTCCGTTCGGCTTCTTCGCCTGCGCGGCGGATTTTCACGTGATCATAAAGCGCCGACAAGACGGGCTTTAAGCCTTGCTGCGCCACGGAACTCATGGCGAACGGACGTTGGCCGCAAACGGCTTCTAGTGCGTCCTGAAGCTCCTCAATACGATCTCCATCCAATGCGTCGCATTTGGAAATGGCTACAATCTCGGGCTTATCTTCAAAGCTCTCATCATAATCTTCTAATTCTTTGCGGATCTTGATGTATTCAGCGACAGGGTCTTCTGATGTACCCGGCACGAGATGTAGGATAGCTGCGCAGCGTTCGGCATGGCCCAAGAAGCGGTGCCCTAATCCTGCGCCTTCAGCAGCACCTTCGATGAGGCCCGGGAGATCGGCTATAACAAAACGATCAGCAATATTCATGCTGACGACACCCAAATGCGGATGGAGCGTTGTAAACGGATAGTCGGCTGTTTTTGGTTTGGCCGCAGTCACTGTCGAGAGGAACGTTGATTTCCCTGCATTGGGGAGGCCAATCAAGCCCGCGTCCGCGATGAGCTTGAGGCGTAGCCAAATCCAACGTTCTTCGCCGTCTTCACCAGGGTTAGCTTTTCGAGGTGCTTGGTTTGTCGCGCTTTTGAAGCGGGCATTACCCCAACCGCCATTACCGCCTTGCGCGATCAAGACACGTTCTTGATCTTCGGTCATATCAGCCAGAACTTCATCCGTTTCGGCATCGATGACTTGGGTTCCAACAGGCACTTTTAAGGTGACATCATCACCAGCGGCCCCGTGACGATCAAGGCCCATGCCATGCATGCCTGTCTTGGCTTTGAAATGCTGTTGAAAACGGAAATCGATAAGTGTGTTCAAGCTGCGTGTGGCTTCGAGGTAGATATTACCGCCTTTACCGCCATCGCCGCCATTAGGGCCACCGAACGCAATGTTCTTCTCACGCCGAAAAGAGACACTACCTCCGCCGCCTGAGCCTGAGCTCACATAAATCTTAGCTTGGTCTAGAAATTTCATGGGCTGTCCTTACGCCGCGTTGTCGGCTTTGGCTAGCGCAGCCTGCGTCAGATGTGACAGTGTTGCATGCATCCCAGGGCCAAACCCTGTCGTTGGGCGGGAGTTGAAACCAAAGCCATGATAAAATGGGCTTTGGTTCTTGGCGGCGAACAGTCCGATGAGACAAGACGGCGGGTATGTTTCGCCTAGATGTACGACGAAAGCTTGAATGAGCTGCGTCCCTAATCCTTTTGATCTGTCGTGTTTCGCGATGATTACGTCCTGCAGGTAGAGGTTCAGTCCACCATCCCCTACGGCTCTGACGATTCCAACGGTTTGCCCTGACTGTATGGCGACTGCGCCGCAGAGGCTGGCCGCGAGTGTAGCCTCTGCTGTTTCATATGAGGGTGTGCCCCAGTCAGTTTCTGCGCGAAGCGCCATGAACTCAACGTCGCTGGGAAGACGATGTTCGATCAGCACAGTCATGACGAGGCACGCAGGATATAGTCTTGAGACTCGGCCTTGGCTAATCTTGCCATTGAAAAATACACGTCGGGAGGCCCGCTTTTTTCAAAGCCTAGTTTTTTAAGGACCTGTGCGCTGCCAAGATTGTCCGTAAAGACGCCTGCTATGCGGTCTTGTGGCCCTAAATGTATGTCGGCTTCGCGCAGCAGAGCTGTGCAGGCCTCAGTAACATAGCCATGTCCCCAGAAAGGACGTCCTATCCAGTAGCCAATTTCCCATAGGCTGTCGGGGTTACGTTTGAAAAGGTCTGAGACACCAATCAATTCATCGTCTCCTTTACGTGTTACGACATAGGGGTGAGCTAACCCACGACGCTGTTGGGCGCGAAGGTCCATGATTTTAAATTCTGCTGAGAGCAGGGGGAAAGGATGCGGGAAGCTGCCTGTCATACGGGCGACATCAATGTCCGTACCGTATTCAGAGATACGCGCAGCGTCACAGTCTTGGAGTTGCCTTAAGACGAGGCGATCAGTTTCGATAATATGACGCACAGACCTAGACCTCCTCTAAATCAAGAGTCAGTTGTTTACCCGCAACGGTGCAGCCACGTGCGAGACAGAAGGTGGAAGCCTGTTTCTGTCTCTTGAAACCAAAAGCAGTCAGGAGAGCTAGGCTTCGCGGGTTGTCTTTAAATGCCGATGCTTCAATGTTGACTGGCGCAAGTGCGGGACGAGCAAATTCTAACAAAGCAGTTACAGCTTCACGCATATAGCCTTTGTGCCAGTGGACTTGGCCAAGCCAGTAACCCAATTCCCAGTCGGAGCCTGAGTCTGAACCGAGCACAGTGAGGCTGACACAGCCCATGAGTCCATCGTCGATGTCTGCGATTGCGTAAATGTGGTTGGACGTGGAGCGATCACTGGAAATGGATATCCAGTTTACTGCATCGGCATGATTATAGGGATGTGGTAATCGTGCGGTTGCGCGCGCGACATCGATATCACCTGCATAGTCAACAAGTGCGGCCAAATCCTTATCTGCGAAACGACGCAGAATGAGGCGATCTGTTTTGATTTCATCTCGCATGACAATCCCCTTTGATCGTCAGCAGGCCCTCAGAATGAGGTAATAAAAAAGGGAGACCGGGCAAACCCGATCTCCCTGCTATTTCGATACGGGTCGCCTTAAGTGGTAACCCAAAAACCTTTAGGTCTCTATTCTGCTGCCTGTGGAAGGTCGACAGAAACATATGTGCGTGCATTGCGTTTCGTTACAAATGAGACGCGGCCTTCTGTAAGTGCGAAGAGCGTGTGGTCTTTGCCCATGCCTACATTTGTACCAGGGTAGTACTTTGTACCACGTTGGCGAATGATGATGTTGCCTGGAATGACCGATTGGCCACCAGATTTTTTTACACCAAGGCGACGGCCAGCACTATCGCGACCGTTGTTGGATGAACCACCAGCTTTTTTATGTGCCATGACGCACTCCTGAAATTAGTAGAGGGGAAGGACCCCAAAAAATGGAAGGTCTTACCCTTAGCCCTTGATAGCTGTAATGCGAACAACTGTCTCAAACTGACGGTGTCCTTGCTTACGGCGATAGTTTTGACGACGTTTCTTTTTGAACACGATGACTTTGTCACCTTTGCGTTGCTCAAGAACTTCACCCGAAACGGATGCGCCTTTTACGAGGGGAGCGCCGACTTTTACGTCGCCGTTTGCGCCGTGCATGAGGACATCACCGAACGTGACGTTTCCGCCTGCTTCGCCGTCGAGTTTCTCGACGATGATGATGTCGTCTTTAGCGACTTTATACTGTTTACCACCGGTCTGGATGACTGCGAACATGTCTCGTCCTATAAGTCTTGGTGGGACAAACCCTACCATCAAAATACATAAAAGCCGCGCTGGGCGAATCCCGCGGCGGCCAATTCGTCGCTCTTATAAGCCCTGTCATCCGTCTGTCAATCCGCTTGGTTCAAGGAAGTTATAACAACATCAACAAGTACAAAACGGCGTGTGAAACACAGATGCAGAACCAAAAGCTTGATACTGGCACCAAAAAGCCCCGCCGACGAGATCCGTCGGCGAGGCCTAGAAGTCTTAGTCTAGCGCGTGAAGCGCTAGAGTGAGGTCAGTTATCCGCGTGGTGTTACACGACCGATAACTTGGCCATTAGAGATGATTTCTCCGCTAGCGTTGACACTACCGATAACAGCACCGGATGTATTCGTTACCGAACCATCTGACTGAACCGTGAAGCCACCTGCAGACATTGATCCGCCAGAAGCACCATTAACAAGGCTTCCGCCGCCAACAGATCCGATTGTCGAACGTGAGTTCAGACCGCCGATTGATCCTACAGTAGAAGAGGATCCACCAGTTGCAGATATACCGCTCATGATGACCTGTCCGGCACTGTTCACAACGTCGCCATTAGAACGGAGTGTTCCGATGATAACGCCGCTCGCATTACGAACCGAGTTATCAGACCCGATTGTGTAACCCGCAGCTGATCCACCTGCACCGCCGGTCGATGAGACCGTTGTGCCTGAAGTGAAGCCACCAGATGTACCAGTTGTCTGCCCGCCGGCTGTAAAGCCACCTGAGCTAAGCTGGTTACCAGAGACCATGGAGCGCCAGTTAACACCCAAGGAGTCAACAGTAGCAAGTGTTAGACCGCCCGTGGATAGACCACGTGATGCCTGATACTTTTCAACGGATGCATAAGTCGCGCGACCTAGTTGTCCGTCAAGAGCTCCAGAGTAGAAGCCTTCCGTCTGCAATGCACGCTGGATAGCGCGGATAACAGTTGGGCTGGCGTTCGCTTCACAGAGAACCTGGCGCCATTCGGCTTTTTCCGGGCTAGTCTGTGTACGGCGTTCGATTGTGCCGTACTGAGCAGGGATCACAACTGTTTCAGTCCGCGCCGGGTTAACGATGCGTTGGACTGTCACTGTGTCGTAACGAGCCGGGATAACACGACGTTCGATACGTGGGGCACCATCAACCACACGACGTGTGATTTGCTTAGTGACCGCTGGGATCGACCGTTCTTGTGTTGTCGCCGGTGTCTTAACGACACGACGTGTGACCGTCTTCGTAACAGCCGGAATACGACGTTCTTGCGTCGAAGCCGGTGTCTTGATGCGACGACGAGTTTCCGTCTTCGTCACAGCTGGGATTGTACGCTCACGAGTTGAGGCAGGTGTTGCCATTACTCGACGAGAGACAGTCTTCGTTACAGCAGGGATCGTCCGCTCAGTTACTTGAGCCGGTGTCTTAACGACGCGGCGAGTAACTTGCTTAGTCACAGCTGGGATAGTCCGCTCAACAGTACGAGCCGGTGTCTTAACAACACGACGCGTAACAGCCTGCATTTTAGCTGGGATAGTCCGTTCCGTTGTACGGGCCGGAGTTTTCACAACCTGACGGCTGACTTGCTTTGTTACGGCAGGGATCGTGCGTTCCGTAGTGGAAGCCGGTGTCCGCATGACGCGACGTGCAACTTGCTTAGTCACAGCAGGGATCGTCCGCTCTGTAACCCGTGCCGGTGTCTTAACGACGCGGCGGGATACAGTCTTAGTCACTGCTGGGATTGCGCGTTCGACAGTCGACGCTGGTGTCTTAACGACGCGGCGAGTTTCTGTCTTAGTCACAGCCGGGATAGTCCGCTCAGATGTACGAGCCGGTGTCTTAACGACGCGGCGCGTTTCTGTCTTCGTAACAGCTGGGATACGACGCTCAACAACCGAAGCTGGTGTCTTCACGACGCGGCGTGTGACAGGCTTGTTAACGGCTGGGATTGAACGCTCAGTTACTTGAGCCGGTGTCTTAACGACGCGACGAGTAACTTGCTTCGTAACAGCAGGAATAGTCCGCTCAACCGTACGGGACGGTGTTTTGATACGACGACGTGTTTCTGTCTTCGTGATCGCTGGGATAGTCCGCTCTTGCGTAGCAGCAGGTGTCTTAACGACGCGGCGAGTAACCTGTTTCGTTACGGCTGGAACCGTACGCTCAACAGTTTGAGCCGGCGTTTTGACAACACGACGTGTTTCCACCTTCGTGACAGCAGGGATAGTCCGCTGTGATGTCCGCGCCGGTGTCTTAACAACACGACGGGAAACCTGCTTAGTTACTGCTGGAACAGTCCGTTCGATGGTTGACGCTGGTGTCTTAACGACGCGGCGTGTTTCCAACTTAGTGACTGCTGGTATCGTCCGCTCAGTTACCTGAGCTGGTGTCTTAACGACGCGACGAGTGACCTGCTTCGTAACAGCCGGAGTTGCACGTTCGATTGTGCGTGCTGCATTTTTGATACGACGACGTGTTTCTGTCTTCGTGATCGCTGGGATACCGCGCTCTGTAGTGCGAGCTGGCGTCTTAACGACACGACGAGAGACTAACTTAGTCACAGCCGGGATAGTCCGTTCGATAGTCGCAGCCGGTGTCTTAACGACGCGGCGAGTTTCTACCTTAGTGACGGCTGGGATCGTACGCTCAGATGTCCGTGCCGGTGTCTTAACGACACGACGGGATACCTGCTTAGTCACAGCTGGTGTTGCACGTTCGATAGTTGACGCTGGTGTCTTAACGACGCGGCGAGTTTCTACCTTAGTGACGGCTGGGATTGTACGCTCAGATACACGTGACGGCGTTTTCACGACGCGGCGAGTAACCTGCTTAGTTACAGCTGGAACCGCACGTTCAACAGTACGAGCCGGTGTCTTAATGACGCGGCGCGCTTCCATCTTAGTTACGGCTGGGATGACACGCTCTACAGTCGACGCTGGCGTTTTCACGACGCGGCGGCTGATTTGCTTAGTCACAGCTGGGATAGTCCGCTCAACAGTTGCTGCTGGTGTTGCTACACGACGACGCGTTTCAGTCTTCGTGATGGCCGGTATGGCACGTTGGATTGTGCTTGCCGGTGTTTTTACAACACGACGCGTAACTTGCTTCGTCACGGCTGGGATCGTGCGCTCAACCGTAGAGGCTGGCGTTTTCACGACACGACGTGTCTCAGTTTTAGTTACAGCTGGGATCGTACGCTCAGATGTCCGTGCCGGTGTCTTAACGACGCGGCGGGAGACAGTCTTCGTTACAGCAGGGATAGTACGTTCTATAGTTGACGCTGGTGTCTTAACGACGCGGCGTGTTTCTAACTTAGTGACTGCTGGGATTGCACGCTCAGATGTCCGTGCCGGTGTCTTAACGACGCGACGGGAAACCTGCTTCGTGACGGCCGGGATAGCCCGTTCGACAGTCCGCGCCGGTGTCTTAACGACGCGGCGAGTTTCAACCTTAGTCACAGCAGGGATGCTGCGCTCTGTTGTACGAGCTGGTGTCTTAACAACACGACGTGTGACCTGTTTGGTTACAGCCGGGATGCCACGTTCAACAGTACGAGCCGGTGTCTTAACGACGCGGCGAGTTTCTGTCTTAGTTACAGCTGGGATTGTACGCTCAGTAACCCGTGCCGGTGTCTTAACGACGCGGCGGGATACAGTCTTCGTCACAGCAGGAACTGAACGTTCTTGCGTTGAAGCCGGTGTCTTAACGACGCGGCGAGTTTCCAACTTAGTGACAGCAGGGATTGTACGTTCCGAAGTTGTCGCAGGACGATCAACAACGCGGCGAGTAACAGTTTGTGTTACCGCTGGGATTGAACGCTCTTGCGTAGACGCAGCATTCTTCACGACGCGACGTGTGCGGGTCTTAGTGACCGCAGGGACATTGCGCTGAACCGTGGAGGCTGGTGTCTTAACAACACGACGTGTGACCTGCTTCGTTACCGCTGGGACGCGGCGCTCGACTGTTGCAGCCGGTGTCTTGATACGACGACGTGTTTCAGTCTTCGTGACAGCCGGGATGCGACGTTCTTGCGTTGAAGCCGGTGTTTTGACGACACGACGAGTAACTGTCGATGTCTTCGCCGGGATAGCCCGCTCAGATGTACGCGCTGGTGTCTTAACGACGCGGCGTGTCTCAACCTTAGTCACGGCTGGGATAGAACGCTGAGTAGTTGAAGCAGGGCGATCGACGACGCGACGTGACACAGTCTTAGTTACAGCAGGGATAGCCCGCTCAACCGTACGTGCCGGTGTCTTGATGCGACGACGTGTTTCCGTCTTCGTAACAGCTGGGATTGCACGCTCAGACGTAGTGGCTGCACGGTCAACAACACGACGTGTAACAGTCGATGTTTTCGCCGGGATAGTCCGCTCGATTGTGCGGGCTGGTGTCTTAACAACACGTCGGCTGAGTGTCTTAGTGACAGCAGGGACGCGGCGTTCAACAACCTTAGCTGCTTCAGCAACTACACGTGTCGAGATTGAACCCGTTTTCTGGCTGAATTGTCCGCCAGAAGTGTTTGATCCACGGGATCCACCAACAAGGCGGGAACCGCCAGCTGAGTTATCCGCACTCTGTGCAGCAGACTTAGACAATCCGTCACGGTCATCACGACCATCGCGGTTTGCATCTACGAAGCCATTAACACGTGTTCCGCCAGCGAATGAAGCGCCAGAAGCGTCAACAACGCGAGCTGGTGTTTTCACAATACGGCGTGACAGTGTTGTCGTGACAGCTGGGACAGCGACTTCGCGTGTCGAAGATTCACGGTCTGTGACGCGCTTGCTGATGGAGCGAGTTACGGCAGGGATAGTACGTTCAACAGTACGAGCCGGTGAAACAACAACCTGTTTAGTGATTGTTTTGTATTTCGCTGGGATCAGGACGCGGCAAAGAATTTCACCAGTCTGATTAACGATTGTTTCAGTCGATTCTACGACTTGGTTCGATACGCCATTGAAGACAGTGAACTGTCCGCGTGTGGCTGTGTTGACAGCGCGACCACTTGAGAATGCACTCGAGTTGATTGCCTGTGTACCTGGCTTCCACTCTTCACGTGCTGGCTCGATCAAAACGCGCTCAGAGCGTGTTTCATATTTCGCCGGGATCACGTCGATTTCAGTACGTGTTGGCGTAACAACAATCGTCTCTGTGACGGATTTGTATGTGGCCGGAACGACTTCGATACGTGTGGATGCTTCCTGTGTGACGATTGTTTCTGTGACAGTTTCGTATGTCGCAGGCACGATCGTTAGCTGGTTAGCAGCTTCCTGTTGGATGTAAGTCTGGTTTTCCGTGCGGAATTTAGCAGGAACAGAGACATACTCAACTGTTTCAGGTTGAACGACGACAGTTTCAGAAACTGTTTCGTACTCAGCCGGGATAGAGACAAGCTCTGTAGAGGCTTCCTGAGTAACAATTGTTTCAGTTACGTTTTTATACGTCGCTGGAGAGACAACAAGCTCGCTAGAGGCTTCCTGAACAACAAGAGTTTCTGTGAATGTTTCGTAGACAGCAGGAACAGTCTCATAAGTGACACTGGCTGGCTGAACGACAACTGTTTCAGTAACGCTTTTGTATGTCGCAGGGATTGCAACGAGATCAGTTGTCGCTTCCTTGACAACAACAGTCTGAGACACTGTCTCATATGTAGCTGGGATTACGACGAGTTCTGAAGATGCTTCCTGAACAACGACTGTTTCAGAGACAGTTCCGTAAGTCGCCGGGATAGAGACAAGCTCTGTAGACGCTTCCTGAACAACAACTGTTTCAGTGTATGTTTCGTACTGCGCTGGGACAGCTACGTACTCAACAGTTTCAGGCTGAACAACGACTGTTTCTGAGACTGTACCGAAGACAGCCGGGACAGAGACAAGCTCAGTCGTCGCTTCTTGAACAACAACAGTTTCAGAGACTGTTTCGTAAGTCGCCGGGATAGAGACAAGCTCTGTAGAGGCTTCCTGAACAACAACTGTTTCAGTTACAGTTTTGAAGGTCGCAGGAGACACAACAAGCTCCGAAGAGGCTTCTTGAACGACAACGGCTTCAGATACTGTTTCGTATACAGCAGGGATCGAAACGTAAGTAACAGACGCTGGCGTAACAACGACAGTTTCTGAGACAGTTTCAAATGTCGCTGGGATAGTGATGAGGTCAGTTGATGCTTCTTGAACAACAACAGTCTCGGACACAGTTCCAAATACAGCGGGTACAGTTTCGTATGTTGTAGAGGCAGCTTGAACAACAACAGTCTCAGTGACTGTCTCAAAGACAGGTGGGATTGTTACGAGTTGCGAAGACGCTTCTTGAACAACAACTGTTTCAGAGACTGTTTCGAAAACAGCTGGAACAGATACGTACTCAGTGCCAGCGGCCTGAACAACGATTGTTTCAGAGACAGTTTCGAATGTCGCTGGGATTGAAACCAATTCAGAAGAGGCTTCTTGAACAACAACAGTTTCAGAGACTGTTCCATAAACAGCTGGGACAGAGACGTATTCAACAGAAGCTGGCTGAACAACAACAGTTTCAGAGACAGTTTCGAATGTCGCAGGAATTGTGATGAGGTCAGTTGACGCTTCTTGAACAACAACAGTTTCAGAGACCGTTCCGAAGACAGCAGGGACTGAGACATACTCAGTGCTTGCAGGCTGAACGACGATTGTTTCAGTCACTGTGCCGTAGACAGCAGGAACAGAGACAAGCTCTGTAGACGCTTCTTGAACAACAACAGTTTCAGTGAACGTTTCGTACTTGGCAGGAACTGCTGCGTACTCAACCGTTGCTGGCTGAACGACGACTGTTTCAGAGACAGTTTCGTAAGTTGCAGGGATTGAGACGAGGTTAGTCGACGCTTCCTGAACAACGATTGGCTCTTGGACTGTTTCGTATACAGCTGGGACAGAGACGTATTCAACAGAAGCTGGCTGAACAACAACTGTTTCAGAGACAGTTTCGAATGTTGCTGGGATTGTTACGAGCTCAGTAGACGCTTCTTGAACAACAACAGTTTCGGAAACAGTTCCGAAGACAGCTGGGACAGTAACATACTCAACACCAGATGGTTGAACGACGACAGTTTCAGAGACAGTTTCGAACGTTGCTGGGATCGTTAGCAACTCAGTAGACGCGTCCTGAACAACAACAGTTTCTGATACTGTTTCGTATACAGCTGGAACAGAGACATACTCAGATGTTGCAGGCTGTACGACGACAGTTTCTGAAACAGTTTCGAATGTCGCTGGGATAGTGACTAGCTCGCTAGACGCTTCCTGAACAACGATCGTTTCGTTGTATGTTTCGTATTCCGCAGGAACAGAGACATAGTCAACGCCGGCGGCTTGGACGACAACAGTTTCGGAAACAGTTCCGAAGACAGCTGGGATCGTAACAAGCTGCGTAGACGCTTCTTGAACAACAACAGTTTCTGAGACTGTCTCATAGACAGCAGGAACAGTTACATATTCAACTGTTGCAGGCTGTACGACGACAGTTTCTGAAACAGTTTCGAACGTCGCTGGAATCGAGACAAGCTCGTTAGACGCTTCTTGAACCACGATTGTTTCTGACACTGTGTCATAAACAGGTGGGATGACGTTATATTCAACAGTTGCAGGCTGAACGACAACAGTTTCTGACACTGTACCGTATGATGCAGGGATCGTGACAAGCTCTGTGCTTGCTTCCTGAACAACCATTGTTTCTGTGTAGTTTTCGTACTCAGCTGGAAGTACTGCATATTCAACGCCAGCAGGCTGAACGACGACTGTTTCAGTCACAGTTCCGAAGACAGCTGGGATAGTAACAAGCTGCGTGCTGGCCGCTTGGACTTGAACGCTTTCAGTTACAGTTCCGAAGACAGCAGGAACAGTGACAAGCTCTGTGCTTGCTTCCTGAACGACGACTGTTTCAGAGACAGTTTCGAATGTTGCTGGGATTGTTACGAGCTCAGTAGACGCTTCTTGAACAACAACAGTTTCGGAAACAGTTCCGAAGACAGCTGGGACAGTCACATACTCAACGCTAGCAGGCTGCACGACGACAGTTTCTGAGACAGTTTCGAATGTGGCAGGGATAGTAATAAGGTCAGTTGACGCTTCTTGAGAAACGACAGTTTCTTGTACCGTTTCAAATACAGGCGGTGTTGTAACCAACTGCGTAGAGGCTTCCTGAACAACAACTGTCTCTGTGACAGTTTCATATGTTGCTGGGATAGTGACGAGTTGTGTCGCAGCTTCTTGAGAAACAACTTGCTCAGTTACAGTTTCGAACTGTGCTGGAACAACTGTGTACTCAACGCTTGCTGGCTGAACAACAACAGTCTCATTGACTGTGCCGTATGTTGCCGGGATCGTAACAAGCTGTGTTGAAGCTTCCTGAGAAACCATTGTTTCTTGAACTGATTTGAAAACAGCTGGGACAGTAACAAGCTCTGTGCTTGCTTCCTGAACAACAACTGTCTCAGTGTAGCTCTCATAAACAGCTGGAATTGTGACGTACTCAACTGATTCAGCTTGAACAACCACAGTCTCAGTAGCTGTTCCATAAACAGGCGCGATTGCGACCATTTCTGTAGACGCTTCTTGAACAACAACTGTTTCAGTTACTGAACGGAATGTTGGCTGACCTGATGTGCTGCCGCCGCTGTATGCGTTGACTGCAGAGCGAGAAACGATGTTTCCGCCAGTGCCAACGATGTTGCCTGAACGATCAATTGAACCAACATTGGAACCTGATGCGTTGTAGACTGTTCCGTCGGCTGAGACTGAATATGTCGTGCCGCCGATTACGAGACGTGAACGTGAAGAACCCGTGCCGATCAGTGTGAGGGGGTTGACTGCATTGGCAGCAAGTACGCTGCCATTCGAAGCAACAATGTTACCTGACGCATCAACAGTGCCGATGCGCGCGCCCGCAGCATTCGAAACCGTTCTAGATGAGTCGATAGTATAAGGTGTACCGTTGATAGTAACTGTTACGCGACCACGGCCGGGAACAACTGAACCACCGCCAGCAACGAAGAGCTCATAGCCCTCTTCTTGAACGAGGATACGTTCAGTAACTGACTCAAGTGTCGCAGGGATCTTTTTGATCTCTTCGCCAGCTTGACGCAGGACAACCTGCTCAGTCGATGTTTGATATTGCGCAGGTACGATAACCCGGGCGAAACATTCACCTGGGAGCGGATCGCCAGGCGGCAGCTCCTGAGCAAATGTTGGTGCGGCTAGTACCGCGGCCGATGCGGCCAGTAAAAGAGTGCGTTTCATATTACGAAAACCCCCAAAGTCTCCAGTTTCGTTACCCGCGACATGCGAATACCTTAAATAGCCCAAATCATTCGCGTAAACGAACCTAGGGCGTTAACTTCCTCTTAAACTCTAAGGAAGGTATTTCAACGACTAATTGGTGTGACGCGAAAAGGTTGGAAGAAAGACGCCTTAGCGGCGTGTAACATCTCCCTATCTCCTCGTGTATCTCCATAAGCCTCTAATATTTTAACTGAATGGGGCGCAAATTGGTCTAAAATACGGCGGACCTTATTTTTACCCCAAACATTATAACCAGCCAATGTACCCGTGATTCTTAGTTCATTAACCGTTAATTCCGTTGCCATGACGTGATCTTCCTGAATGCCGCATGAACTTGCCCAATAACGTAAATAAGGGCCGATTGATGCGCTGCATATATATAATGACTCAGGGCCACAATTTTTATCGTTCAATTTCGCCTTGATATGTTCCAAGGCCGCAGGGCGTATCAGGCCCGGAATAACGTCGCGTGCGTAGTCTCTCGCAGAGGACTCGAGCTTTTCAGCGCTTTCACCTGCAAAGAAGCGCTGTATGACGGCTTTTTTGACGTCGTGACGGTCAATATGGTCTAATTTATAGGCTGCAAAGGTCGGAAGTAGGCGCAAAATGTTGAAGGCCCAGCGTGGTGTACCCGCATAATACCTTAAAAAAAGCGCAAATGTGTCTCTAGTCGTGATTGTGCCATCGAAATCGAACACATATATTGCGGTCTCATGCGTTGGTTTTTCAAAAGTAGGGTGCGTTCCAGACATTGAGAGCCTCTTAAGTCGCGCGGGCCATGTTGCAAGTGTTCAGTTAAAGCGTGCTTGCCAAAATGATAATTTGTCTAATTTCGTGGGAAAGTTAGCTGCGTATAGGCTCTTGCTCTGTATTACGCGTCCATTCAGAAAGTAAGGCGTTGATTCTGCTTTCATACTTATTTTGGGTCTCTCATGCGCACATCTTTATTACTGCAAGCCTCTGTAGTCGCTCTACTTTTTATCGGTGGGTGCAAAGTGTCTACTCAGGCGGGTAATCATGGCTCGGATGTGGCTTTTGCTCATATGTCATCTGACTTACCTGTAGATTCTGCAATCATCTATGGCGAGCTTCCGAATGGTCTGCGCTATGCTGTACGGCAAAATGCGACGCCCACAAAAACGGCGTCATTATTGATGCGTATCGACACAGGCTCGTTAAACGAATCAGATGAGACACGCGGATTAGCCCATTTTCTAGAACATATGGCCTTCAACGGGTCTGAGAATATCCCTGAAGGTGAAATGACGAAACGTTTGGAGCGTTTTGGGTTGGCTTTTGGGGCCGATACCAATGCATCTACCAGTTTTAACGAGACGACGTATCAACTCGAGCTGCCTGATGTGACAGAAGAGATGTTGGACGAGACCTTGGGTATCATGCGCGAGACGGCCGAGCGCTTGCTGCTAGCGCCAGAGGCTATCGAAAAAGAACGCGGCGTCATTCAAGCAGAAAGACGTGCGCGCTCTAACCCAGCGTTTCGAGCGTTTCTTGATCAGCTAGACTTTTACGCAGGACATACTGTTTTGCCTTCACGTTTGCCGATTGGGACAGAAGGCACAATTCAAACAATTCAACCAGAGCAATTTAGAGCGTTTTATAATCGTTATTATCGCCCAGAGAAGGCCTTCATCACTTTGGTGGGTGATTTGGAACCCGCTTATGCCATTGAAAAAATTGAAGAATTTTTTGGAGACTGGACTGCGCCAATTGGGAGTGAAGCTGGCGTGAATGTTGAGCTTAAGTCAGTCGCAATTACGACTCCGAGGGCGCGAGTGTATTCTGATCCTGAAATTCAAACCTCAGTCAGTCTATCGGTTTTGGACGCCATCGAAGACACGCGGGACACAGCAAAAACGCGTAAAGAAGGTCAAATCGAAAGCTATGGCAACCGCATGTTAAATCGGCGGCTTGGGAAATTGGCGAGGCAGGAAAATGCTGCCTTTATTTCTGCGGGTGTTGGACGAAGTGATTTCTTTGACGTCGCGGAAGTGTCGTCCCTAAGTGTTAATGCTGAACCCGATAATTGGGAAGCTGCACTGGCTCAGGGGGAGCAAGCGCTTCGTCAGGCTTTAGAATTTGGGTTTACGCAGGCCGAACTCGACGAACAGCTAGCCAATGATGAAAACGCCTACCAAGTTTCGGTCCAAACCTCTCCAACGCGCCGTACACCACGTTTGGCGCGTCAAATCATGAGTGCATTTGGTGGTGAGTCAGTTGTGACGACCCCAGAAAGCGCTCTAGAGCGCTTTCTGGCCAACAAACCGGACATAACCTTAGATGCGGTAACGGAAACCTTCCGTGAAGGCTGGGCAGGGCTCGACGCCGCGCCGCAGCTTTACATGCAATCCTCGACTGTTTTGGAAGACGGCGAAACGAAACTTATGGCAGCTTTAGAGGCCTCTAAAGCTGTAGCTGTCACGCCGCACGAAGAGGATGAAAAACTGGTTTTTGCCTATGACGAACTAGGCACCTCTGGAAAGGTCGTGAAACGGGCTCGGATAGAAGACCTTGATGCAACTTTAATCACATTCGAGAATAATGTTCGGCTGAATTTTAAGAAAACAGACTTCGAAGATAATGTCATCCGTATTTCTGCGCGTATTGGGGCGGGAACCCTCAGCGCGCCCACAAAACAAGCGCCAGGATTTGAGACCTATGCATCCAATATGCTTGTGCTCTCTGGGCTTGGGCAGCATTCCGTAGATGATATTCGGACTCTTATGGCAGGTAGAACTGTTGGCGTTCGTCGAAGTCTTGGCGGCACAACAGTGGCGTTGTCCGGATCGACAACGCCGGAGGATTTGACGCTTCAGCTTCAATTAATGACTGCTTACGCGACCGATCCTGGGTACCGTCCTCAGGCGCAGGCGCAATACGACAAATATATCCGATCTTGGTATCCGACATTGGACAGCACGCCCGGAGGTGTCGCAAGCCGCGATGTAAGCCGAATTCTTAGATCTGGGGATACGCGTTGGGGCATTCCAAACGAGGCTGAACTTCTGGATGTGGATTTTGATCTCATCAAGAAATGGATGGATGAGAATGTTCAAAACGGCGCGATTGAAATTACGGTTGTGGGTGATTTTGATGAGGACACATTGATTGAAGTGGTGGGCCAAACCTTTGGTTCGCTTCCAACGCGCCCAGCTGAAAGCTATGTACCAGATGCATCCTTGACTGATATTGAATTTCCAGCGCCCACAAGGCGTCCAATGAAACTCTCACACGCAGGCGATGCTGAGACGGCGCGCCTATATATTTATTGGCCTGCGCCTGATGGATCAGATGTTTTGCGGTCTCGAAGGGTTCAAATGGTGTCGAGCTTACTTGATCTCCGTTTAACTGCCGTTTTACGCGAGGAGGAGGGCGCTACTTATTCTCCTGGGGTCTCCCAAGTGAGTTCTAGACTATACCCTGGTTACGGTTTTATCGGGGCACAAATTGAGGTTAGTCCAGACCGTATTAATCTTATGGCTGAAAAAATTCGTGAAGTGGCAGAAGAGCTTCGCTCCGGCGACATAGATCCAGACGTCTTTGATCGCGCGATTAAACCTGTCTTAGAAAACCTTGAAACCAGTGTTGAAAATAATGGCCTTTGGATGGGAGTTTTGAGTGAAGCTCAATCCGACCCGACAGGGGTCGCACGTTTCCGATCTCGTGAAGCTGCGTATCAAAATATGACACTTGATGATTTGAAAGCTGTCGCGAAACAAATATTTGCCAATAATAAATCCGTTGAAATTCACATTTTACCGGAAAAGTGAAGATCCACCTCAACTTGCCTTAACGCTAACGAGTTAGTTTAAGTTGCTGAATGTAAACCGTTTTTACGGTCTTAATTTCAATTTAAAAGTATTTGTTAACCCTGTTTTCTACAATGTGTTTCGAATTAGGGCACTTTCTTTTTTTTGGCAAAGTGAATGCAATGTCTCTTTCTTAACGCGCTGTACCGTCCCGAATATGGAAACGACGCCCTTTAAGAGGTTGTAGATGATGAAACTAAATTTTAAACAAATTACCAGTAATTTCAGAGTAGAGACACGAGGTAACGTCGCTGCCATGTTTGCTGTTTCTACTTTTGCTTTAATTGGAAGCTTGGCTCTAGCCGTAGATCTTTCAAACGCATTCTTTGCGAAACAACGTCTGCAAGATACGACAGACGCTATCGCATTGATGGCAGCGAAAGATAAAACGCTCGATACAAATGAAAAAATGACCGAAGTCGCTCAAGCGCTTTATGATGCGACATACCCTAATCAAACGGGCCAGCGTATCATTATTGAAAATATTGTTAGAAATGGCGATGCTGTTACAGTCGTTGCGCAGAACAACATCAAAACTTATTTTACGGGCATCTTCAATCGCTCTGATATGGACGTAGGTGTGGCATCTACTGCTACATATTCAGACAAAGCAATGGATATCGCTTTGGTCCTTGATACGACTTATTCCATGAGTGAAAATAATAAAATCGGAAGCCTGAAATCCGCAGCGACGGGCCTGTTGGACACATTCGAAGATTTGAATAATGACAATCTACGTGTCGCGGTGGTCCCATTTTCTGAATATGTAAATGTTGGTACGGCTCGTCGGAATGAGACTTGGCTAGATGTGCCTGCTGATAAGCAAGTTTGTAAATCAAAACGAGACGTCCTCACCAGCACGAACTGTCAGCGCATTCAGAGCACATGTTATAATGATGGTGTGGCTTATGATTGCTCCTACAATCAGTGCGATAAAACCTATAGTGAGCCTTATCAGCAATGTTGGAGTGAAAGCTGGAGTGGGTGTGTTGGATCACGCATGAATGGCTTTGATGAACGCGTGGGTTACGAAGGGCGCAAAATCCCAGGTCTAACGAACGTTAATTGTTCCACTGAGCTACAAATTCTCAATAGCAACATGCAAACAGCTAAAGCTACTGTTTCTGGCTTGCAAGCCTATAGCGAGACTTACATTCCTGCTGGCGTTCTATGGGGATGGCGGACACTGGACGAGACCGTTCCATTGTCTTCAGCTGGTGCAACTGTAAAAGCTGACCGCGAAAAAGTCATGATTGTCATGACCGATGGTGAAAACCAACGTTCAAAAAGTGATGAGTACCATGATGGGACAAATATAAATGCTGCGAATACAAAAACGGATAAGCTGTGTGATGAAGCTAAACTTGACGGCATCACGATTTACACAATTGCTTATGATGTTAACGACGCTACTACAAAATCAATGCTTAACAGGTGTGCAACTGATGGATCAAAGTTCTTTGATGCGACGAATGCTAGCGAATTGAACAAGGCTTTTGAAGCTATTGGTAACGCGCTAAACCAGTTGCGAATTTCTTCATAATTCACCTGTCATATGAACTGAAAAAGCCGCCCAATTGGGCGGCTTTTTTGTTTGTATATGTCTATTTAATTAGACTTAAATTTAGTAAGATTCAGGTCCAGCGAGAACCTTTTCTTTTGGACATTCATAGATCTCTTCGCCTGATCCGTTTACAGCCAAAAGCTGCATGTGGAACATAAGCGTAGATCCGCCTGGGATTGAACCACGGTCTTGTGGTCCATAGGCCAAATCGGACTTAATGTAGAGCGTGCGGGCTTCGCAGACTTTCATCTCGCCGAGGGCTTCGTTCCAGCCTTTGATGAATCCATTTGATGGACCCGTCAGCGGTGCGCCGCGTTTGTAAGAGCTATCGAAGACTTCACCATTTTGGAAAAATCCGTGGTAATGGGCGGCAATGGCTTGGCCTGGTACGGCCGTTGCGCCGTTTTCTAATCCAGCTTGAATAACTTTGTACTTGAGGCCGCTTTCTGCTGTTACGACGTCATCGCCTGAAAAGTCTATCGTATCTAAAGTCGGTGTCTCTACAGCAGAGGTGTCTTGCTTCACAACGGCTGCGGCTTCAGCAGCTGCATTTGCTGCGCTATCCGTCTCAGACGCTGCACAAGCGGTCAAGGCGAGCGCAGCGGCGCTCAGTATCATAAGGCGTTTCATTTTAGTCTCCTAAGTAATCTATGCGTAATATAGGCATTGAGTGGCGAGCTTTTATCGCGCGAGTTCTTTCATCGCTGATTCGAGGCCATTCAAGGTCATTGGGAACATACGCTCCGCGCCGATAATGTCTTGTATCATTTTGGTAGATTGCGAGTAGGCCCAGTATTTTTCCTCGGTTGGATTGATCCAAACCACATGCGGATAAATGTCCGTCAAACGTTTAAGCCAGACTGCACCTGATTCTTCATTCCAATGTTCGACTGATCCGCCACGCATGGCCACTTCGTAGGGGCTCATTGCGGCGTCGCCAACGATGAAGACACGGTGGTCTGAGCCATATTTATGGAAGATGTCCCATGTCGGTGTGACCTCGCTCATACGGCGGGAATTATCTTTCCAGACTTGCTCATAGAGGCAGTTATGAAAGTAGAAATATTCTAGTCGTTTAAATTCGGACCGCGCAGCGGAGAAGAGTTCTTCGACCTGTTTGATATGGCCGTCCATCGATCCGCCAATATCGAAAAAAGTCATGACTTTTACGGCGTTACGGCGCTCTGGTCGCATCTTGATGTCGAGCCAGCCTTGTTTGGCTGTCCCTGCAATGGTGCCGGCAAGATCTAATTCGTCAGGCGTTCCATCGCGTGCGAATTTTCGCAGTCTGCGTAGGGCAACTTTGATGTTTCGCGTCCCAATTTTGCGGTCACCATCTAGGTTTTTAAAGACGCGTTTGTCCCAAACTTTGACAGCCTTACCATGGCGGCCTTCTTTCTGGCCTATACGAACGCCTTCAGGGTTGTAGCCATAGGCACCAAAGGGCGATTTGCCTGCGGTGCCAATGTTTTTGTTTCCGCCTTCATGCCGCTTATCTTGGTTCTCAAGGCGTTCTTTTAAGGCTTCCATGATTTTGTCGAGGTCGCCCAAGGCTTCGATCTCTGCCATTTCTTCTGGCGTGAGGTGAAGTTCGGCCATTTTCTTGAGCCAGTCTGCGGGGATATTCGCATCATCGGCGCCAAAAATATCGCCGAGATAATCAAGACCTCGAAACACATGGCTGAAAACTTGATCGAACTTATCTAAATCACGCTCATCTTTGACCAAAGCCGTGCGGGACAGGTAATAAAACCCGTCCAAACTTTCTTTTGGAACGTCTTTTTCGATACCTTCCAAGAGGGTCAAATATTCCCGAATAGATACGGGCACACTGGCACGACGGAGTTCTGCAAAGAAATGGTGAAACATCTGGTTTTAAGCCCTTCTGGAAGGTCGGGTAATCATTTACATTCACCTTCGGTGGAGGCGCTTACGCCTTTGGAGTTCGCAACACATTCATTGCTATAGGTCTTGCCATCACATCCGCAGACAGGGGTGTAATCCATTGTGCACATTTCAGGGATGGGTGAGCAGATACCGGGCGCATCTGCCGCGCCGCAAAGATCGCCGATTGTTCGGCGGCAAAACTCGCCTGTCTCGCAAACATCTGCGCCGCCGCCGACCATTCTAACGCCGCAATACTTTGCAGCGTCAGATGAGGCGTCATAGGATGAGTCAGGGACTTCACTGACAGGAAATCCTGGGGGCGGAAGATGAGGTTGGTTCTTATGCTGCCCAGATGGCTGAGAGGGAGATGATAACGGGACTGTGCAGCCGAATAGAAATGCACATACCAATATTAACGCAGCTAAGACGGGAAGGCGGTTTTGCATTAGCCCGTTCTCATGTCTGTTTCGACGCGCGCGGCGACTTCAGGGTCAAGGCGAAGTTCCATAGCCAATGTGTCGAGGTAATTACGCTCGCGCGGGTTCAGGCCATTCGCGACACGGCAAGACACGCCGTAAATTTCGAGTGCCATTTGGTCATTGCGCGCTAAGGCCGCGATGGCGGATGGGTCTGCGTCTTGAGCCAGTATAGCGCGAACGTCTTCTGCGTCGACACCGTCTAATGTGTCGAGGAGTTTAAGTTCATCATTCGAGATGTCTCCATCGGCTTTGGCAGCTGCGACCATGGCTTGTAGCAGGATGTCTGCGCGGTTGTCGGGTGCATCGCCTTTGATCAAGCCCATGACGTCGTCAAAGGACTTAGGCATTTTACCCGCTTGTTGGGCTTTATAGGCCAAAAAGCCGAGGCCGCCCAATCCGCCAAGCGTTGCGAGTTTGCGATTTGAACGATCCCGTAGAATGAGGGCCAATGCGCCCGCGGTTGCCGCTGCGCCTAAACGTAATTTCTTGCGAGAGGCCTCATCACCGTCAACACCAAGTTTGTCGGCGAGGGCGTCTTCGGCCTGTTTAAACATGGCTTTGCCTTTGGTCGTAAGCTCAGCGGTATCAGTGGCTTTTGCTTTGCTGACGAGGGCTTGGCCTTTGCTCAAAAAGTCGGAGCCTAGGATTTGCTCTAAGAGAGCTTGAGCAGATGTTGCAGTAGTGTTGGTCATAGGAATTTCCTTATAGCAAAATGTCGTGCGTCACTGCTTCATAACCGCAGGGGGCGGTTGTGACAAATGGCGCTTGATTTTTATTCTTGAGGGCCAGAAGGCTGCATCTATGAAAAAATGGTTCTATAGCGCGGCAACGCTCATTACTGTCGGTTTTGTTGGTGCGGCGGTCTATCTGCGAACCCCGAGCGCACCACATTATAGTGCCGATACGGCCCAAACCGCAGCCGAAACCTATGATGCGCGTATCGTGCGCGACCGTTTCGGCGTGCCGCACATCTTTGGGAAAACGGACGCCGATGCGTCATTTGGCTTTGGGTATGCCCATGCCGAAGATGATTGGGCGACGATACAGGATGTTTTAATCGCGGCCCGCGGCATGAGTTCACAATTCAAAGGCAAAGCTGTCGCGCCGCAGGATTACCTCTTTGATCTATTCAAAGTGCAAGAGGTCATTGATACCCATTACGAAGATCAAGTTAGCCCAGAGGTGAAAGCCATCGCGCAAGGTTATGCAGCGGCGATGAACCTATATGCAACCAAGCACCCTGACGATGTTCTGCCGGGTCTGCTGCCAGTCACAGAGCAGGACATATTAGCGGGCTTTGTGTGGGCAACGCCGTTTTTCTATCGCTTAGATGGATATTTGGAGGACCTGTTCAAGGCGGAAGATCGTCCGAATGTGTCGCCTTGGGGACAAACATCTTCATTGGATTTACCTGACGCGGTTCGCGGATCGAACGCTTTTGCAATTGCGCCATCTCGCAGTTCGGATGGACATACGCGGCTTATCGCGAATGCGCATCAGCCAATGACTGGCCCTTACGCGTGGTATGAAGCGCATCTCGTCAGCGAGGAAGGCATGAATACGCTCGGGGCGACATTCCCTGGTGTTCCGATTTTGGCGCAGGGCGTTACGCCGAACCTCGCGTGGACGCATACGGTAAATAGACCTGATCTCGTTGATATTTATGCGCTTGAGGTGGATGATGAAAAGAAACCGACCCAATACCAATTAGATGGAAAGTGGGTTGATTTTGAACGGACGAAATCTGATTTCCGCATGAAATTATGGGGGCCATTCTCGTTTCCAGTTAAACGCGACATTCTCTGGTCCGAACATGGCCCCGTTCTGTCGACGCCCACAGGACATTACGCCATTCGCTTCGCAGGGTTGGGCACCATAGCGCCCGGCGGCCTCGGCGCGTTGGGGCAATGGCATGCGATGAATAAAGCGACGAATATGACGGAATGGCGCGCGGCGCTGGAAACACGCGGCGTACTCTCATTTAACATGGTTTATGCAGACCGCGAAGGTAACATCGGCACAGTCTATAATGCGCGGATGCCACGCCGTATCGAAGGCCCGAAGTGGGAAGAGATATTACCCGGTGGTCGGTCAGAGTTGATTTGGGACGGCTTCCGCCCGTTGTCTGACATGCCGCAAATTTGGAACCCTGATTGTGGGTGGTTGTTCCCGGCGAATGCGACGCCGTTCAATCTGACGGACGCCGCCTGTAATAATGAGAAAGCGAATTTCTCTGCGACCTTCGGCCTAGAAGACCGCGTAACCAACCGCTCTCGCCGCGTATTAGAGCTATTCCAGAACGATGACGCCATTAGCCGCGATGAGCTGCTGAGGTATCGCGCCGATACGCGCTATTCACCTGAAAGCGATTTGATGAAACTCGTGGTCGAAGTTGTGACGACGAAAACGGATGACCCAACACTGAAATCGGCACAGGAAATTCTGCGCAATTGGGACGGAGATACAGTCCGCACGTCTCGGGGCGCAGCCTTGGCGGTCATCACGGGGACGCGGGCGCTGGGGTATGAATATATGGAGCCAGAGATGGACGCTATGAAGGCTTTGGCAATAACGGCCGATGAGTTGATGACGACATTTGGCCGACTTGATCCTGAATGGGGCGAGGTTAACCGCATCGTACGCGGCGACGTGAGCGTCCCCCTAGACGGCGCTCCAGACGTGCTGCGGGCAATTTACGCTGATAGAGACGGTGTTGGGAAAGAGGGCGTGTTGAACGCCTTTGCGGGCGATACCCACATCATTGTCGCAGAGTGGGGGCCAGACGGTCACGCCGCCGTCGACAGTATCCATAATTACGGTAGCGCAACGCTAGATGAAACATCACCGCATTACGCCGATCAAGTGCAACTCTTCTCGGATGGGAAATTCAAGCGCATCTCCATGACGCTGGAGGACGTCCTAAAAGAGGCAACGGCAGATTACCGCCCGCAGACGGGGCGTTAAGGACGGGACGTTAAGCTACAGCGGCTGTTGTTTGTACTGCGAGATTATGTCTCTCTGCCGCAGTCGATATCCGGCACCTGACTCGCGCATATGAGAATTTAACTCTTCTCATATGGCGGTTTTTTCAATGAAAACCCTCCTATTAGATGTAGCCGCAATTTTCTAAACGTCAGGGATGAACTGGTGGTTTTAGGTGAGGCGGCATGTCCAATTGATGCGTTTAAAGTTGAGTAAAGGAATATGAAAATGAGTAACCAAACGAGCCTGCCGCCTATACGTTTAGAAGTATATCTCGATGATAACGGGAAATATAATTGGCGCCTGATCTCTAAGGCAGAAATTCGCGCGCAGTCATCTCAAGGCTATGTCAGCAAACAAGGCTGTTTGATCGCAGTAAAACGTGCGGTAGCGCAAATGCAAGAAGCCGCTTTAATCGAAGTTTAAAGGGATTCAATGCGGCCTAATGGGGTAGGGGTTTTGAGTCTTAAATTGATCTTAAGTGAGTGTCTTACTTGAGGCGATTTTAAGCCACTGGAATTTAACGCCATAATGATCTATTCGGTTACTATAAGGTGCGCATAAATATTGAAAACCTAAGGGGAATGGGCGGACATAAAGTGAGGAGTTACTTAATGAATAAATCGGTTTTAATTTGGCTATCCTTCATGTCGGTCTTTATTTTGGCAGGGTGCAGTACAACTGCAACTCAAACTGATTTGAGCATTGCGGATTTACATTTTCCGGAAAGAGATGGTGTTTATGACCGTGTCGCCTTTGGAGGTTCAGCTAAAGGCCGTCTTGAGTTATTGGACAATTGTATCGTTTTGAACGATGGCTATAGCAAAAACATATTAATTTGGGACAAGCAAACGGACGTACAGAAAGTGGGAGGTACCATCGTGATCACTCACCCGCAGTTTTCGACCCTCAAGCTAGGTCAAAAGGTAGAAATTTCGGGGTCGGGTGTGAGTGGTTGGTACGACCCTTACGGTCCGAAGGGCTATGAAGAATTACCGCTTAAACAGACCCCTGTTTACACATGTAAACCTAACGGATATTTATGGGTCTTCAAGTGGTGACGGCATTGTCACGCTCATACAAATTTTCAAACTGCTCTTTATAAAACTTAACGCAATCTCAAGTATTACCAGCGGCTTATTTTGGGCGGATGCTGCCTCAATGCCAAACATTACCAGCGGCCTTCTTTGGGCGTTTTAAGCCGCTTGCCTAATGGCCCCTTGCCTCAAACTAAACCCATCCCTCTTTTCAAAATCTAACTCTCTTATGATTTCAATGTGTTGATTGAAATCTCATTAGAATGATCCCCGTATTCAAAAGCTGTGGCATAGTGATCTCGTTCTTTCGGACAGGGACAGGGTAGCGCTCTCTATCTGGTTCGAGAGGCGGTGGGGTTGAGCATTTGGTGGTGAGACACTGGATTGTGCCGGGCCTTTTGAAGTGAGAGCCGACAGGTGCATTTTTTGTTTCCAAAAATTGCACGAACTAGGTCTAATGGCCAAACTGTAGGGACAGATGGGCCGCTTCGTCAAAAACCGCTGCCGC
>CALLIK010000007.1 GCA_938009235.1 uncultured Caulobacterales bacterium | reverse complement strand
TAAGCCTCTTCCAAATTAAAAGCCCCGCCGTAAAGAGGGGCTCGATGCTCACTTCGAAACACTAGGTGTCTCTCAGCGAGGAGCGCTATATAGGCAACAGAAATTTTTTCCGCAACACCTTTCTTGCATAAATCGTGATTTAATTCCTTTTCTTGCGGATACATCCATTTGTGTTACGAAAACCCCCATAAAACCGTAGGTTTTGACAAAAAGTTTTCCACAGGCACGCCCAAATGACCCTTAAAATTCGACAATTTCAGTCCCTTCTTTCCCTTTTATTTTTGACGTCCATTTTTTCCGTTTCTGGCTGCCAGTTAGAAAACGCGTCTAAGGTTAATTCCGCCAACACTTTACCCTTAAATGAGGTAAAATATGATTCCGATTCTGCCCCTAAAAACATCATTATCTTCATTGGAGACGGCATGGGGATATCAACAATTACGGCTGGACGTATTTTCGACGGGCAATCTAAGGGGCTTAAAGGGGAAGCACATAGTCTCGCCTTTGAAGATTTCGACACCCTCGCACTCATCAAGACATATAATACGAACGCACAAGTCCCAGATAGCGCCGGAACGGCAACAGCTATCCTCTCTGGCTATAAGACGAATATCGGCGCGGTGAATGTTCGCCCGAATGAGAGCGTAACAAAAATGGTGGTGGAAAGCTGTGTTTTGAAAAACTCACCGCCGACACTGACTGAGCGCGCAAAGACAGCAGGCTTGTCTGTCGGGATTATCTCTACTGCGCGGATCACCCATGCCACGCCAGCGGCCATGTATGGTCATAGTGTTGACCGAGGCTGGGAAGCGGATGCCGATCTAGACCCGCGCGCAGCAAAAGCCCGCTGCAAGGGGCTTGCCTCGCAACTCCTCGAAGCCCCTTTTGATATTAGCTTAGGCGGCGGCCGTGAAAAGTTCACGCCAGAACAGTTGATCGCCTGGGACGTTAAACCCGGACACATATATGTCAAAGATGCGGCGGGCTTTCGGAACGCCCCAAAAGACAAAACGCTGCTAGGTCTCTTTACGCCCTCACATATGAGTTATGAAGCTGACCGCGACAATGCGCTCGAACCTTCACTGGCGGAAATGACAGGTGTTGCAATTGACGCCCTGACGCCACGCGACACAGGTTACGTGTTAATGGTAGAGGCGGGACGCGTAGATCATGCCCATCACGACACCAATGCCTTTCGCGCCCTCACCGACATGCAGGCCCTGAATGAAGCCGTTAAAATCGCCAAAGAAAAAGCAGGAGATGACACACTCATTCTCGTGACCGCCGACCACAGTCATGTCTTCACAATGGGTGGCTACCCTGTGCGCGGTAATCCGATCTTGGGTCTTGTTCGTAATCCTGATCCTGAAGAAGGCGGCGCGGCGAAAGAGTATGCCAAAGCCAATGACGGCAAACCTTATACTACACTCGGCTATCACAATGGACCGAATGTACGCGATGCGAACTCTCCCGTACTTACGGATAATAGCGTTCAAGCCGCTGACTTTCGCCAGCAATCAGCCGTGGGCTTATCTGACGAAACGCATGGCGGTGAAGATGTGGCGCTGTTTGCGACAGGCCCAAGCGCCAATCGTTTCTCTGGCGTTATGGAACAAAATGAAATTGGTGAAATTATTGGCGAGCTGATCGCGAAGTAAAGCCAAGGCCTACCGCCCGCTAAAGACATTATATATGAAACTAAATTCCTTGCCCAATGTCCTTCCAGAGTTGCTCCCTGAACTACAGGGTCCTCAGACGCATAAATTGCTCCGTATTCCTCTTTTCCCTTGGGAAGCGCGCGGCATACCGAAAGCCCTGAAACAAGCTCAAGCTGATGTGAAAAGCTCGCCGCCCGTCATTGTTGTGCCCGGGCTTTGGGCGTCAGACAAGGCCATGTGGACACTTCGACGGTTTCTGACAAAGTCAGGCTATGACGCACAAGGGTGGGGTTTGGGGACAAACCTCGCAGGAAAAGACTGGAAGGGCGATTTATCAGACCTCTCTAGCGGGTGGGCAAAGGAAAATCGAGACAGGCAATATAATGGCGAGGGGCAAGTCCCTGCCCTTTGCGATCAATTTGGTGCCAGTGTCCGCGCCCGAAGCGAAGCCCTTGGTCGCCCCATTGCACTTGTCGGATGGAGTCTTGGCGGGTTTGTTGCGCGTGAAGCCGCCAGAGATTACCCCGATAACGTCAGCGCGGTCATAACACTCGGCAGCCCCCTTGTGGGGGGCCCGAAATATACCTTTGTCAACGGACGATATCGTAGACGCGGCTATGATGTGGACTGGATTGCGGCAGAAACAGTGGCGCGACAAGATACGCCCATTCAATGCCCTGTTGTGTCAATCTATTCGAAACACGACGCCATTGTGCATTGGAGCGCCTCGATTGACCGTTGGACGCCCCATGCGCGTCACCATGAAGTCACCTGTACCCATACAGCATTTGGATTTCATGCCCCGACGTTTCAAATCATCAAGACGGAGCTAGATCAGGTGTTTTCGACACCTTGAGAAATATCCATAAAATGGTCGTAAAATATTTTACACACCCCTTAAATCCGACATAACAAGATGCTACGTATCTAATAGGCTAGGGCGCGAGGCGCAGGAGCAAAACATCAACTATAATAAAGGCCATAATTCGATGACCACATTTTCTAAAACAGCCCTCATCCTCAGCATTGCAGCTCTAGGTCTTACAGCTTGCAAAGCTCAAGCTCCCGTCGACGCACAAAAAGCTGAAATAAGCGACGTCAATCCTGATGCACAAATCGAGATGATGACAGCAGACGGCCCGCTCTGCACAACAATGGGCCCACAGACGCCTCGCGATATTTCATCCGTTGCCGGCCTCAACACCACCATGTTCGACATGGCACCTGCCAGCACAGAGATGAACCTCTGCAACATTCACACGCACACAAATGCTGAACATAAAGGCCCAGGCTTTGAAGTGTTCGTCAATGACAGCGACAATGGTGGTCATGCGTGTAATGATACGGCCGACCTAACGGCGGCTGAAAAAGCGCCGTATGAAGGCAATGATTTCGGCTACGTTAAATCTGGCGAAACGATCGAAGTTCATTGGGTGCATACATCTTGTGACACAACACCGGGCGAAGGCCTTGGCGCTTGCGTACCAGAAACCTGCGAAAGCCCAACACTCCGCGTTGAGACACAAGTCTTTCTCGTCGTGAATGACCGAAACGCAGCTGACTTTATGGATTACGCCTATCAGGGCAACACAGTGAACGCCAAGCATCAGCCAAAAACCTTGCCTGTCGGAACAGGTACGCCCGTTGTTTTCCGCGGGTCAACAACAGGTCCAAACTATAACCAGTCAGTGTGCTCACCAGCACAGGTCACATGGTCAGTTCGCCCGCAGTGTCAAAAACTCGACATCGCATCGCTTGATGCATGGGGTAAAAGCGGAAACGTTTTCAAAGAAAAGAAAAGCCACGGCGTACGTCAACTCGTAACAGCCCCAGAGCTTTTGTCGCAAATCAAATAGACGAACGACTTTATAACCGAACCCTATCCCTCTTTGGCATCGCTGAAGAGGGATTTTTTATGTCTTGAGATAATCCATCCCTGTTTTGAAATGCCGCAATCCCTCATAAATCCGTGGATTTTAAAAAGATGATCCGCGCTTTAGAAACCTGCGGCATGATGAATGCGTTCTTTCGGACACGGGACAGGTAGGAGCTCACCTTCTGGTACCGAGAGACGGTGGGGTTGAGCGACTGCGTGTGAGAGCGCGGTGTGTGCCGGACTTTTTGAAGTGAGAGCCGACTACTAGGTCTAATGGCCAAACTGTAGGGACAGATGGGCCGCTTCGTCAAAAACCGCTGCCGCGTGGTCGTGCAATTGAGCGTAAGCTCAAATGCACCGTGCATTGGTTAGCATTCAATGCATTGGTAGTCGCGTAAAACAAAACTATTCTATTTGGTATTCCATCGCGAATATCACCACGCGGGCTGTCCTAATTATCGGATACACGCATTTTGGTAGTCGCCCCAAAAAACGGGACGCGGCTGTGAGCGTTCCCGCTTGGATTAGTCTCTAATCTTGGTCTCGCGCCTTATTTATCATTGCGCGTCTGCGCGAGGGTGAGGGCTCGGAAGTCATCGTGAATTTGAGGGTCCTCGCCGCCAAAGAATTGCAACATAATGATGCCAACGGTTCCATTTTCTGGATCGACCCAGAAATTTGTGCGCGCTGCACCGCCCCATCCAAATTGCCCGACATAACGGCCTTCCGTTGCCTGCGCCTCAGGAGACGCAGCGATACGTACGGAACCGCCATAGCCAAAGCCAGCCCCTGTGCCCGCGCCCACCCAAGGTAGTAAGGATGGCGTATTCCCCAAATGGTCTGTCATCATCAAACGAACAGTCTCTGGCTTGAGAATACGCGCGCCATTATATTCGCCTTCATTCAGGAGCATGCGTGCAAATTTTAGCCAGTCATCCGTTGTCGACGTTAATCCACCGCCGCCAGATTCTAATCTTCCGCTTTGCATCGTGAAGGACGATTTTTGACCATCGTCTATGAGGGTATAACTCCCGTCATCTTGCCGCATGTAATTCGAGGCAAAGCGCGGCTTTAAATCTGGGCTAACGCGAAACCCTGTCTCGGTCATACCTAGCGGACCAAAGAAACGCTCTTCAAACGCTTCACCTAAAGTCTGGCCTGTGATGACTTCGGCAATCTGGCCCAAAACATCGATGGAAAAGGAATAGAACCACTGATCTCCCGGTTGCCCCAATAACGGCAACATTGGCAATTTTTCCATATTCTCAGCCATACTTGCCTGAGGATTAAACAGGTCTGCTTTGCCCCATGCGGCTTCAATCGGATTGCCGCCAAAAATACCGTAAGCCATGCCCGCGCGATGCAGCAATAAATCTTCAATCGTAATGGGACGTGCTTGTTCGGCATATTTCGGTTGGCCGTCTTCACCAAGACTCACGATTTTCATCTGCGCCAGTTGCGGGATATATTTAGAGGCTGGGTCAGAGAGCTTGAGCCTCCCCTCTTCCATCAGGTCCATAATCAAGGCCGAGGTCACGGGTTTGGTCATGGAATAGACGCGGTAAACTGTATCGGCTTTCACAGGCGTCTCGCGCTCACGGTCTGCCAGACCAAAGTTATTACGGTAAACCGTCTCGCCGTCATCAAAAACCAGGGCCTGAACGCCCAAGACGTCGCCGCGCTCTACGGCACTAGAGAGCAACTCATCCATTGAAGCTGCGTCGAAACTTGGCGCGCCTTCCGAGTTAGGCGAGCAGGCAGTAACGCCCAACACAATTGATGACAGGAGAGTTTTTGCAAGATATTTCATGGATCAACTGTGGAGATTTTACGTGTCTGGTCAAGCCTAGCTATTTGAGGCATGACTGTTCATCTATGACTTGGATAACCCGCACCCTAATTTCGTTACTACTGATTTACATCGGCATCATGGTCGTTGCGTTCTTGGCGCAGCGCAAGTTGATGTATTTCCCTTCTGATGTTTACGTCGAACCGCCTGCAGGTTGGGTGGAAATCACAGGCGCAGCCGGAACGTTAGGATGGCATTCGGCAGCTCAAGAGGGGCAGCCCACAGTCATGGTCTTTCACGGCAACGCCTCCACGATAGCCAGCAACATACATATATTCCAAGACCTACAAGCGGCAGGGTATGGCGTGTGGTCAGTTGGGTATCCTGGATATCCCGGCAATGCAGGCCCACCGACACAGGCACGCCTGAACGCTGCGGCCCTCGATCAATATAAAACCTTGAAAGAAACTGGAGCGGAGAAAATTATATTCTACGGCACATCACTAGGCGCGGCCGTCGCGGCGCAACTGGCTGCCAAGGAAAATCCAGAACATCTCATTCTCGATGCCCCCTTCAATTCAATGTTGGATATGACGCGTCTTCGTATGCCCGTCTTGCCAACACGGATTTTGCTAAAGGATCGCTGGCAGTCGGGTCACGCGCTCAAAGGGTTAAACACCCCACTGACTTGGATCCACGGCACCGAAGACAACGTCGTGCCGATAGCACAAGGGCAAAAACTATATGATTCATATGCAGGCCCGAAATCAGCACATGTTCTCTTGGGTGCGCAGCATACAAACACGTGGCAATATGGCGGACGTGAAATTGTCTTAGACGTGCTGGAAAACTATTAATTTCGCGCACCGCATTAACCTATCTATCATCATTTCTTTGCGATATGTGAGTCTATGATATCTCCCCTATCGCTACAGTCTGTCTCAAAGTCCTTTGCTGGAAAACCTGCGGTGACGGATGTCTCCTTCACGGTTAAACCTGGGGAGATTGTCGGATTTTTAGGACCAAACGGTGCGGGGAAAACAACAACGCTTCGCATGGCATTGGGCTTGATTAAACCAGACACTGGAACCGTCTCATTATTTGGCGAAACGCCCGGCGAAAATGCCTTTGGCCGCGTAGGATTTCTGCCTGAAGAACGCGGACTTTATAAAAAACAAACGGCAAGAGAAGCTATCGCCCATATGGCGCGCTTGAATGGCATCAAGAAAAAGCCTGCTTTTGAACTCGCCGATGACCTTCTTGATAAATACGGGCTGGGTGAGGCGAAGCGCAAGAAGAACAAAGACATGTCCAAAGGCATGGCGCAAAAGGTTCAGCTTCTTGCCGCGATTGCGCATGATCCAGAGTTTCATATCTTGGACGAGCCCTTCTCTGGCCTCGACCCTGTGAACCAACAAATTCTTGAGGGTATCGTCCGCGAGATTGCATCACGTGGCCGAACAATCATCTTCTCCACACATGTCATGGAACACGCCGAGCGGCTCTGTGATCGAATTATCCTCATGGCGTCTGGACGTAAGGTCTTTGACGGCACAACAGAAGCCGCACTCGCAAAGGCTCCGCGCCGCGTTATCTTGGCGTCGGATTTTGACGGACTATTGGAACTCGCGACCCCTTTTGCAGAGAACATAAAGACACGGCCGAATGGCGAGCTATCTCTCACCTTGAAACCAAGTGCGCAGGCCCACGATATTCTCGAACGGTCCGTCGAACAAAACTTACACCTCTCCAAGTATGAGCCGATCCGCGCCACGCTACATGAAGCTTTTGTCGCGCTTGTAGGGGATGATGTGCGGCAAGATATGAAAGCCGTGTCCGACTCAACAACATCGAATACAGTGGAGATATTCGAATGAGCCTCCTACCCAAAGTAAACCTACGTCGCACTTTATTGATCGCGAGGCGTGACTATCTCGGTTACGTTAAAACATGGGGTTTTTGGATTTCGTTCCTACTACCATTCATATTCGGCGGCTTTGGGGTTTTAATGGCCCAAGCTGATCTAGACCTCACCCCGACACAATATGTGACAGTCATCGACACAACAGGCGAGCATGAAGCTCGTCTGATGGATTTACATTTAGAAGTGCAAGATGACAAAGCGCAGGCTATTCTTTTAACAAAAGCCTTCTTTATTCAAGACAAAGACACCCGTGCAGAGTTTAAACGCATGGTACGGTCCGAAGGTTCAGAAGCGGGGCAAGCTTACCTAACAGAGAATGTCCCCGTATTGAGTGCAAACATTGATGCACCTACCTCTAAATTTACATTTGTCGATCCACCCGCATCGACCCTCGACGCCCTACTTCCCTACCTGATGGGCGAAGACACAATCTTAGTTGACGGAGAGACAGCTAGACTCAGCGGTGCCGTCATATTCAAACATGGCGACGGCCCAGGACGCCCTCAAACCGAATATTGGTCAATGGATATCAAGAAAGTTGACGTTCCAAATCTAGTTGATCATTATCTACGCCGCTTAGCCCGCATCACATATTTGGAGTCAGAAGGCCTTAGCGTAAAGGAGCATGACCGTCTTGTTGCCACAGCGCCAGAAGCCGCCCTGTTCAACCCGTCCAAAACTGACAGTAACGATCAGGGCGTAAATTCTAGCGATACGGTTCCCTATGCCGTCGCAACTGTTCTCGCCCTTTTTCTCTGGTTCACAGTTTTCTCAGGTGCCTATATGCTGCTGACATCTATGTTGGAAGAGAAGCTCAATAAGCTTCTCGAAATGATGCTCGCAACAACTCGATTTTCAGAGATTATTCTTGGGAAATTATTAGGCGTTGCCGCCCTGACCCTATCCATGATGGCCCCCTATATCATCGTCGGCGTTGCTGGGGTGGTGGGTTACGTCGCCTTTGGTCCCGATCAAGATGTCGTCAAAGGCTTAGTCTCAGCCTTCAATGCGAAGATGATTATCTTCCTGATTATCTATCTTATTCTAGGCTACGTTCTCTACGGGGCGTTCTTCATTGCGCTGGGGTCTCTATCCTCATCCATGCAAGATGCGCAGACTTTAACGACACCTATATTGTTTATTCTGATGGCCTGTGTACCCGTCATCTTCTTGGGATTAACTGCACCAGATAGTACATTGTTACGCATTGCCACATTCATTCCCTTTTCTGCGCCATTCGCAGCGATCGTACGATTGCCGTCTGACCCGCCGATGTGGGAGCTTTTACTCTCTACGGCGTTCTTGTGTCTTCTGTGCGTCGGCACAATTGCGATGGCGGGACGTATTTTCCGCTTCGGCGTGTTATCTGGCGCGGGAGCTGAAGTTGTGGTCATCTGGTTCAAACGCGCAGTTCTACGGCGTAAGGCCTAGGTGACTTTTCCTAACACCGCCCCTATATTGAGCCTATGAGCTCACCAGAACAAATTCGTGATGACATTCTTGACGCTGCTTTGAAAATAGCGCCGTTCGAAGGTTGGACGACTTTAACGTTAAAAAAAGCCGTGCACGAAACAGACCTGCCAGAAGGGTCAGAACAGCTATATTTTGAATCTGGCGTTAGCAGCCTATTAGATCACTGGGCCTCCCGTTTAGACGCGCAGACAAAAGCCAAAATCGAAACGCTCGACCTCTCGTCCCTCAAAATCAGAGATCGAGTCACTCAAGGTGTTTTGGCTAGGCTTGAAGCCACTGGTGACAATGAAGAAGCTGCGCGCCGCGCATCATCGAGACTTGTTTTACCCGACCTTGCCGCGACAGGGTTTCAACAACTTTGGCAAGCCGCAGATACGATTTGGCGCGCAATCGGCGATACGTCGACGGATGCGAATTACTATTCCAAACGCGTCATTCTTGCGGGTGTCATTGGATCAACGTTACCTGTTTGGCTGTCCGATCAATCAGACGACAAAGCTCAGGCCCGCGCGTTTTTGGACGCACGTATTGCCAATGTCATTAGTTTTGAATCTTTCAAATGGCGCATGAAATCAGCGACCAAAGACTTGCCCAATCCAACAGAAATACTCGGGCAGCTAAGATACGGCGGATTGGATATGTTGACCCGCCCAAAAAAAGGCCGCGCCCGTAGACGTCGCTATTCCCGCTGAGGCGTTTCTAAAGATTTTTCAGTCACGCGATTTGCCAGATTTTCGAATATATCTGACATAGGTCCTACAATTGATGCGACAGGGACACCACTATCTCCGCTCTCACGAATGGACATATGAAGGGGCGCCGCGCCCAGATACTCTACGTTCAGTTTCTCGGCATCACGTTTAGCTCCACCTGTCCCAAATATATGATGCTGACCCCCACAATCTGGACAGGTGAAAACAGCCATGTTTTCGATCAATCCGAGTACGGGAATGTCGACCTTGCGGAACATGGCGACACCCTTACGGGCATCCAAAAGTGCTAAGTCCTGAGGCGTCGACACAATAACGGCTCCACTCGGTTTTATATCTTGAGCCAACCCCAATTGCGCATCGCCTGTGCCAGGCGGCATATCAATCAATAGCAAATCAAGCTCGCCCCAATCGACATCCCACAACATGCGAGAGATAGCGCCTTGCACCAACGGCCCTCGCCAAATGATTGGGCTATCATCATCAGGTGTGAGATATCCAATAGACATTGTCTTCACGCCCATCGCCTCAACGGGAACAATAATTTTACGTTGCCCGACAGCAATCGTTCGGGCTTTGCTGCCCGCCGTTCCAAACAACATCGGTAAGCTCGGCCCATGAATATCTGCATCAAGCAACCCTATGCGAAGACCAGAGCGCGCCAAAGCAACGGCTAAGTTTGCGGCCATGGTCGATTTCCCAACACCGCCCTTAGCCGAAGATATTGCGATAATCCGTTTCACTTCACCGTCACCCTGAACGCCGTCAGGACGGCGTGGTTGATGCGGGTTTCCACGTTTGCGGCCTGCCATTTGTGGTCCCGATTTATGGGCGGAGAGAACAACCCGAGCCGTCTTAACACCCTCAAGTCCCTCAAGAGCAAGCTGAGCTGCCTCTCTGATAGGGAAAAAGGCTTCAGCGTCTGGCGGCGGTATTTGCAAGACAGCTTGTAAAACACCATCTGACATTTCGAGCGAAGCCAAACGACCCGACGCAATTATATCGCCTGGCTTTATTGGATCAGAAATAGCTGTCAGAGCTTTCAGGGCTTTGTCTTCAGAATAGGGCATAGGTTTAATTCAACGTCGAAGGTGAAGCCCTAGAAGGGGTCGGCGGAACACAGGCCAAAGACACGCGCCCGCTAGATGTATAACGAAGAGGTGGCTGAGGTGTCGTCGGTTTAGAGGTGTCAAATGTCACAAGAAGGTCACCATTTTGCGCCACCGAAAAAGCTTTGGCGTCTGGGGGCAATATAGCCACACGACGAGCCAATTGCGTCTTGGAGCCGAGGTTAAGTTGATACGCCGCAATGCCCTTTGTCTCGTCCTGAAACCTATCCAACAGCCAAAAGCGAGAGGTTGTTTCGCCCAAGCGAAGCCTCCGATTAGGCAGGATAGCTATGGGGGATAAAAATCCGTCAATAAGGTT
The DNA here is from genome assembly GCA_938009235.1 of uncultured Caulobacterales bacterium. Classification (GTDB taxonomy): domain Bacteria; phylum Pseudomonadota; class Alphaproteobacteria; order Caulobacterales; family Maricaulaceae; genus Litorimonas. Next base: position 617,952 of record CALLIK010000007.1, on the reverse strand, counting down.
AAACCCGCCTGTCTTGTTATCAAACTGGATAAGACTTCCCTCTAAATAAGCGGCCTCTGAACGACCTCTTCCAAGGTCATATCCTGCTAACCACCCCTGAGCGGTAGGATGAGCTGTGACCAAATTTTGTCTATCCGCGTTCACACGGGACTTAGCGTTAGTCTCGAACCAAGCGGATTCAAAATACGGCATTTGTTCCAGCATATCAGTTAAGTCGAATTGGGATACACGACAGATTTCACGCGGGTTTTTGTCTTCTTTTTTTAGTTCCAATGCCTGTCTTGCAGCTAGGGCAATGGATTTGACGGGGTGATTAACCTGAGAGCTAATGGAAGCTTTATGAGCTAAGCCAGCCTTACTTAATCCAACGCGAACACTATGCAGGTCATCCGAGCGGATGAGGTCCTCTATGACGCGAAATTTAAGGCGTGTGTCTTTGAATGCCTCGGAGACTTGGTCTCGATTGCCCCACTTCTCTTCGGTGGCTGTTTTCCAGATAAAGGACAGAGCATTGTCGAGCTTCGCAGCTTTCGAAACGGGCAGGTAAATATCCTGTGTCGCCTGACTTTCACCTCGTATAAGAAACGCAAAGGGTTCGGAGGGCTGCGCTAGGAGTGTAGGTCGTTTTTCGCCTTGAATCTTAAAAACAGCATGTAAACCAACGGCACGTGCGGGAATTGGGAAGGTCTTATCCGTTGAGATTTCTCCTGCGAATTTAAGGTAAAACCCGTCAGACCTTTCAGCGTGACGTTTCACCAAAACATCGCCGATAACTCTCGCCTGCTTCGCTGTCTCAATTTGTTTCATTTGCGTCAACAAAAGGTCAAACGCCTGACGTGGATTTTGACGATGAAGCGAAGCATAAGCAGCCCCAACAATGTCCGAATTTTGACTATTAAGCAGAGTGGAGACGAGCTCTTCTCGGCCATTCGCAGCAACCTGCGCGAGATAAGGGGCCGCCACTGACATGGGATCGATGGCCAATCCCTGTAGTAAAGGTTCAACTATATCTGTTGGTACAGGCTGCAACGTTGCGGCACTGGGTAGAAGTATAAGGGCCTGACGTGCCGTTTCACGCACTTGCGGGTCGGGATCACTCAAAGTCAGCAAAATTTTATCACGTGAGCGCAGTTTACCATCCATAAAGAGCGGTAAGAACTTTGCAGCTGTCTCTTTAGACCAACGCTGTTCTACCTTCCGTCGTTCCAAATCACTCAATGGCCCCAACGACACGATCATCTGAGAGACCCCCGCGTTGCCAGCATCGCTGAACAGAATGTCGAAAAGGGCATTCCGTCCAACTAAACCAAACCCCTGAAACTCAGTCTCTAAAACAGAATAATCAAATTCAGATGCATCATGACGGCGCAAAATATCGACGCATGACTTCAGCTTTGGGCAAATCACACGCTCAGCTTTGGATAATGGCCTCGCATGGGCTGCTGTGCTCACACAAAGGCCCGCTATAATCCCAACGTAGATAATGTAGCGAGTTCCCAGCATGACATAGACTTAGGTGATCTAGGGCTCAGCAACAACCTTAGGACTCGGTTTGCTTTGATATAAAGTGATAACACTTTGACTTTCAGGCAACACCATAAAGCCATATTTTAAACGTCTTAAATCTTGGAAAAGACATTTTGAATTTGAAAGTTACAGGCCTCAAATATATCAGTTCGACACTGAAACACTGAGGCCTGCATTTCTATTCATACAGAGAAAATTCAAACTTAGCCGACTCAAAACATTTAAGCCGCTTAGGGTGATCACCCATGCACGCCAGGCCGGATGGTACGGCACTTTACGTGGGAGCGCGATACAAGCGCAATCACCAACATGTAAACTGCAAGGTACCTTACAAATCACATTATGAATTTTCATCATTACGACGTCTGAAAACCTACAACCCTTAGTTTATGTAGGAAATTTGGGTAAAAATCCGTAAAATAAGATATCTTTAGATGTAGATTCTCAGCACCGAACTGAATATTGATTTAGTATATTGAAAAGGAATGAAGTGTGAACCCTACTATCGCAGGGTTGGTTAACAGACCTGAAACCGACCGCTTTCTAGCGGACATTAGGACGAAAGATTGAACCAGAAAATTAGCATTCCGCCTCCAAAGGCATATGAAACATTCAGGCCCTCAGAATTGTTTCGTTTCTTTTTTCAAATTGGACGATGGACTGAAGAGTCCTTCAGTCTCGAGTTTCAAAATTACGCACGTGGGAAAAGTATAAGCACCGTTACTGTAAACAAATGGAAAAATAAAAACGTTATCCCTACACGTTACACGGCTTCTTTTTTTAAACTTATTGAAGGCCTCTTTGAGACCGATATTGCAGATCAATGGGTCGTCGCATTTGAGACTGTTTGGGCGCATCAAGCCGCCCGTCCCAAGCAGGTCCTTATATCAAACAACAATGTTCCTGCACCTTCAACCATTTCAGATCAAATCTATCGACAGCATGCAGATTGGATACAAACAGAATATTCCCGATACATTATGGGGGAGTCCTTTTCTGTTGGTGATATCTACGTTCCACTGCAGCTGATAGAAGAACATCCAAACGCGTGCGTTCTTTATGAGCCGCAAGACTTAGAAAGTTTTGCAGAAACTGGATGGCGAGGAGAGGAAAATGTAGACTGGACATTTATTAATGGTGGTCCGGGCTCCGGCAAATCAATACTGGCTCTACATTTGGCGAATAGACTCTCTACATCAGACATTTTCTCAATTTACATGAGAGCCACTAAGCTCTCATCTATTAGCATTGATATTACTGACCCAACACAACATGTGACAGACGCCTTTTCCCTCGACTCCTTTCTACTCCACTTCAGGGCATCTTCATATTCAACAGCTTGCGTTATATTAGACGGAATAGATGAGATTAGCGTGAGCGATGAGACTTCCCATTTAAAACGGGACGAACTTTTTTCCCGCCTCAAATCCGAACAAGAAATTTGCAGTCTTCACGGCAAAACTCTTCGTGCAATCCTTTTAGGTCGCGCTGAAATCACCAACAAAGTTTCTCAGCAACACTCTAAGGTGAAAGTATTGAGGATGGTCGCAATGGATGGACAGGTGAAACTGTCTAACACTCAAGCTGTTGACCAAGTAGGACGCGACCTTCGAGCACAATGGTGGAGCAATTACATTTCTGCCAAAAAATTAGCACCTTGTACTAATCTTCCTGAATTTTTGTGTGCCGAGTATAATGAATTTTCAGAATTTGGTGCAGAACCTTTGCTAGCCCACATGATTTGCAGGACTGCATTTTCCGAAGATCCGCCGGATCGATCCATACGCCCTGCAAACGAAATTGTAGATCAGATCACTTACGAAAAAAACATAAACTCAATCTACAGAAAAATTTTAAAGCACCTTAAACAGCAAGATATCTTGAACGGAAGTGCATCAGAAACTATTAATTTAGAGAACCCAATCTCAACGCACTTACTTCAATGTATTTCTTTGGCGAGTTGGCATAATGGCGGGCAAAAAAACTTAACTCCGATTCAGATCAAAGCGTACATACAAGACAACAAAACACGACAAGAAATTAGATCTCTAATGTCTTCGTATGTAACGTTACATGCAGCGTTTCCTGAAAGAAAGTCAGCAGGCTTCAACCACCACATAGGCAAAAAAAAGAATGGCATCACACTTGGCTTTACGCACCAATCAATAGTTGAGTATGTTCTCTCAACGCTATTTTTGGATGCCTTCGTTACGTTAATTACAGCCTTTAACAGTCAAGATAATTTCAATGAAGCTATCTTCCATTGGATAACATTATGTCAAACAGGGCCACAAGAATCCAGCCTAGCCACTTTCTGTCAAAACGAAGCGGCCCTGAGATATGACAGCCTCATTAAACTAGATTGGAACGCGGCCCTGACGCTTTTAAAAGAACCGTTTCTTTCAAATGAGTTTAATGGATCAACAAAAAACTTACCTGATTTCATTGACCAAATTAAGTCTGCAGGGAGTTTTATTTTTCTAATTTGGTCCGCCTTAAACGTTGAGCGATATAAGCGAGAAAATGTTTCATTTTTATTTTCAGATACAGAAGGAACGTTTGGCCCAGCAGACTTAAGGCGCATCCAATTGTCTACTGCAATGAGTTCTGGCATGGAGACCCTAACAGACGCTCCACTCTACGTGCCTAACTTCTTAGCTCATTCATTATCAGCAATTCATTTGACGTCGGCTGATATGAGTAGGTTAAGTTTTAACACGGGGTATATTGAGAATACAATATGTGACGAAACCAACTTCGCCATGACGAGCTGGAATCATATCAGGATCATGTCCTCCGTTTTCAAACGATCTTTTTTTCAACATACGGCCTGGTACATGACCGAACTGCTAGGCAACATATACCGAGATTGTTTGTTTCAATTCTCAAGTCTAAGAAAAGTGAATTTTTTCGACACAAGAATTAAAGATACTCAGTTTGCTCAGTGTCACTTCACTGATGTTGATTTTAGTTTGGTGAATATGAGTGGTGTGATTTTTGACCGCTGTATATTTGTAAATAGTCGGTTTAATTTTACGTCGTTTCAAAATGCATCGCATGCAGCTAATTTTAGACACTGCACATTTGTCGATATGGAAGCCGAGTTTAATCAAATTCCCGAGTCAATGTTAGAAGACTGTAAGCAAGGGAATACTCCAAAAGGTCACTATTTACCTTCTAATATAGAGAGATCTTACATGAATTTCAAAAACAATACCCTCAAAACACAACAATAACAGCACCTTAATCGCAAAACGCTAGTTTAGGTTTAAGACGTGTTCATGGGCACTCAATAGAAGTTTTTCTAAAAAGGAAAAAACTTCAGGAGTGAAACATGACTACCCCAACATCCACTGCAAATACGTCCATTACATCTGTGATCGTGAGGTCTCTCTTCGTTAAGCCTCGCCTTAGCTTTTGCACCCCAGTCAAAATAGCTTCGAAATCCAAATCATGAAGCTGAAAGGGGTAGACAAAATACAAAGGAAACAAGCTGCACTATTCACTTTGATTCTTTTTCAACGTACTTTTAAACTACTATGGGTCGGTGTCTTTCGGCCCAAACACATTGAAGCTTATGCACATCATTTCTCAGAGCTCTATTCAAAGTTATGGGATTACGCCGAGCATTCAATTTCAAACAGGCATTTTAATTTACCTACCGCACTTGGACAAGGTCCGGCACAGGCCGTAAATCATAAGCTCGCAAAACTATACAAATCATCATATGCCTGCCTCTCTTTCGGAGGGTCATCTGGGGCAATATTGATACTTTTGACCGCCGTTCTGCCGAAGTTGCAAACAACTAGAAAACTCATCTTATTCGATCAAAACTGTCATCAAAGTACAATTGGTGGATTAGTTTTCGGTAGATGGCAGGCTGTTCGTATTCCAAGGGTACCTAATCCTAACCATGGCACCACACATCCAATTGAATGTTCGGCTATAATATCTCTAGTAGAGAAACATGGCGCCCAGAACGTTGCCGCAATTTTTCTAGTCTTACCTTCCTATGATGGATTTCGATCTAAATCTGAAGAAATGAAAATTTATAAATATGCGAAATCACAAGGCATATTACTTTTCATTGATGGAGCTTGGGACGCGACAACATTTAGGGCTGAGACAAACAATGGTCAGTCCTTACTGCCACTTTGTGATGCTTGGCTCACCAGCCCTCATAAACGCGGGTTACTTCCCTCTAGTTTAGGCTGCATGATCACAAACAATAAACATATAGCTGGCATCTGGGACGAAGCCCTTGACCTCGGATTTCGATCTTCAAGTATTTCATTTGTTGACATAATGATTTCAGAGCATCGGCTCAATAAAACCTTGAACGGCGAATGGAATTTAGCGTTCTCGCAAGCCGACGAAGCGGCGCAAAACCTATCTGAACGAATTCCAGAAATTCATCCTGATATTTATGCTGTACGGCCGGAACATGTTGGTGCGGAAAGTTTGGACCCTGCTCATATTTTGATAAGTACGTCTAATTTAAAGTCTGTAGATGCCCGGGTTTGGGCTCAGTATTTGTCTCAACATTTTGACCTTGATGTCGAAAAAGCCACGGTGACAACATTACTTCTCCTCTGCGCATCTCCAACTCACAAGCCTCAGATCAATCAAACCATATCCTCCTTACGTGACTCCCTCCAGATGACACTTGATAGTAGAAAGGTATCTTAAATGCCCATCTTAGCGTCTTCGAACCAATCAGAAGTTTTAAACGTTTGGGAGGCTTATGTTGCCCCCACAGAACGTATTAAAATCAACGCAGCTGTAGGCCGTGTAGCGACATCAACAATTCGCTTATACCCTCCAGGGATTCCAGAAATCATGCCCGGTATGACTTACACCAAAGACATAATATCCAATCTGACGTCTGCTTATAAAGCAGGTTCAGTGGTAATCGGTATTGATTTTGAAACTGGAGGCTTTGTTGATGTGATAGCTAAATCAAACCTTTCGGTTGAACTATTTGAAATAAAAACCTTCACCTCAAAATCACTCTCTAGAGAAGTTTCTAATGAAATAGCCGACTATTTTCGATCTGGATTTTGCGCAGCACCTTACTACCACTTTGCTTTCCATGAGGATGATCCACTTCGACCTCTACCTGCGAGCTTAAAGTTTATTGAATGGTCTCGATGCCTAGATAATCCAAACGATGCGGAAAGACTTCTAGAACAAGAACGCCTAATCTCATTCGCCCTTACTGATGCGCAAATTAAGCTCCAAACAATGTCTGTTGACGACATTGAGCTACCCCCTGGTTTTCATCAATGGACAGACAAAACGACATGTCGAAACTTGATGTATGACAGATTACAGGACCCTGGTTATGTGACGTTAGTACGAGATACGACAACATTCGCTATCGTTGGTCTTTTACATTCACGCATGGCGAAATTGGAACGTCTGTTTTACAGTGAAGAGTGGTATAACCCACTTATATTTAGTGAATTAGATTGCCCAGATTTACTAGATCAACCCGACCATTTTTTCAAGAAAATGAAATTTCACTTCGGGCTAGAACCACAAACGCCAGTTATGACGATTTCCGCACAAATCATTTCACCCAGTGCGCGCGGCGGAGACATATTTTACAAGATGATGAAATCTATGGCGCTTTGTATCAGTCCCATACATGCTAGTTTGCCTCTCCTGTGCGAAATACCAGCCGAAGGCACTGCACATATATTGAATACAGCGTTTACAGACAGGCTTGTCTTTGGGTGTCTCAAAAACTCGCATCCTCTCGTTTTCTGTCAAAAAACGTCAGCAGCTCTTTTCCCATTTCTAGCGGACAAGTCACATTGGACTTATACCCTACGGCACACATCAAGGGCAGAGAGGCAATTAGCCGATCAGCATTTCGTATCCTCAAGTACGGACAATACAAAAATTTCTGTCAGAGAAAACGGAGCCATGGGGCTAGCCGTTTTCGCGACAGAAAGAATTCAAGCCGGCGAATGCATTGCAGTCTTCGAAGGTGAAAAATATGAAGCTGAACACGCTTTAGCATTACCATATGAAATGCGCGATCACGCTGTTCAAGTTGGGCCGCAATCCTATGTGTTCGGATACCGTGGCTTAGCCCACTGCTTATGCCATTCCTGTGAACCGAATTGCGGCATTCGAAACTTAACTGAAATTTTTACAACCCGGGATATTGAAGTGGGCGAGCAGTTGACTTGGGATTACAGATGCACAGAGAACTCTACATGGGTTTTACAAAACTGCCTTTGCGGGAGTCGTCACTGCACAAAAATCGTTCAAAACTATGATAGTTTGCCGTCAACTATGAAGGCTGAATATCAATCAAAAAATATGGTGTCTGAATGGCTGTTCGAACCACCATAAATGTTATGGTTAAGAATTTTCAGGTATCGTGATACCAACTAAATCCGTCGTATGATCACCTAACATTTGCAAAAATCCAAAATGTTGGTCCAATAAACGTGTTGGCGTGTTTCGGTTTGGAGCTGTTTTAAGCCCCAACTTATACATTGTCCCATTACGAATCAGTGCGAGATCTTCTTTCAACGTACTGGCTCTAATACCGAGTGCGGCCGCCTGATCCTCATAACTTTGCATGGGGGCATTTATGTATTTGCGAAGGTTTGACAATCGACTCTCAGTCAATCCTTCCAATAGAAGGAATATTTTACGCAAGGTAGGCTCATCAAAGACACCGGATCTATAAAACCACGCTAAAGCGAAAGGAAATGAGGCGAGTTCAACCTTCATATGATTGAATGAAACCCAATTCTTATTCGCCTTATTCCCCATATAATCGAAGGAAAGAAATGTGTTCAGATGTCCAGGATGTAAAAACCCAACTGAGATCACATGATGAATGTCAAACTTGTGGCTATGAGCGATAAATAATGGATGCTTATCAATCAGTTCTTGTGGACATACATAGGTGTAATTTAACGCTCGACCAGGGTTTGCATATACGATGGGTGACAGGTCATCTAAATGAGCGTTCTCAAGATAACTCTGCATACAAGCTTCGGGTAGGTTCCAGTCTACACTCGTCAGATTGGAAAGCGCCCCCTCACCTGAAAGGTTAATTTGGCACGTCGAACAAAACTGATAGGTGAACCCAGGGAATATACGCTCAAACACGCTGTTCTGGTATGCTGCGAACTCTAAATTACCTTCAGGAGTTAAAGGGCATTTTTTTGCGGCCTCTAATAAATCCAATAAAGATTCAGGTGCCAGTAATTTCTTAATGGCATTCTTATGTGCCGACTTAGGTCGCTTCATCGTTATCCCAAACTCGATGTACTATCAAAGACAGTCTCTAATCAGCAATTATAAACCCACATTGCCTGTAATTTCGATCACTGTCTCACATAGATATACAACTATTGAAAGGATGGCCCACACAATCCATCATTTATGCTTTCATAGTTCTTAAACGCACCATTAGATCCATTAAAAGATCTGGTGGGCGATACTGGGATTGAACCAGTGACCCCTACAATGTCAATGTGAGGCTAAGCCAAACAGCCAGTTACAGTCACAGTCGAAATTCAGGTCTACGTTCCTGAATACGTTACTGTTTCTGGGACTTGTACTTTTTAGCCATTCTCACGCCCTCGGCATAAATTCCACCAATTTGCACTTACATTGCACTTAAGAAAGTAATGTAGCCATGAAAGTGACAATCACACAGGCTGTAATCGACAGAGCAAAGCCTAAACTTAAACCTTATGAGATACGGGACAGAAAACTTGTAGGCTTTCTAATCAGGGTCCAACCAACTGGCAAAATGACGTATTATTGCGAGTATCGGCGTGGTGGACGGATCAAAATCGGACCTGAGAGCGCGTATTCTGTTAAACTTGCGAGAATTTTGGCCCAACAAATCCTTGCAAGATACTACCAAGGTGGCGAGCCTATCCTCGATGTGAAAAAAGACAAAGAGATCACGACATATCGAAAATTTCTTGAAGAACATTACTTCGAATGGGTAGAGGCTAACCATAACGCATCTGCAGCAACGAAGCGTTGTTTGTTGGTTGATTGCGCCCCGTTTTTGAAAATGCGAATGGAAGATATTACCCCGCAGACTGTTGAGAAATGGCGAATTGCAAAAGTTGTATCTGGCCTATCACCTCACACAGCGAATAGGAGCTATGCAACGCTGCGTGCCTCGCTCACAAAAGCAGAGGAATGGGACTTCATCCCTGAACATCCACTCAGGAAGATGAAACCAATGAAAACTAATTCTAACCTGAAGATCCGTTTTCTATCAGGTCCAGAAGAGATTCGGCTTCGCTCTGCTCTTGATAAACGTGAAAACCACCTTCGAAACCAAAGACGAAATGGAAACCAGTGGCGTAATGCTCGAAGTAAAACCCTATTGAGGGACCTCGATACCAACGTCTTCGTAGATCACTTAAAACCCATGGTATTGGTGGCCATGAACACAGGGATTAGGCGCGGTGAACTATTTTCGTTGAAGTGGCATAATATTGATTTTGAACGCAGGCAACTTACTATAGAAGGCACAAATGCCAAAAGTCGAAAAACTCGTCACATACCCCTTAACAATGAAGCCTACTCAGTATTATCAAGCTGGAAAAAACAAATACGAAAAGAGGGTTCCTATGTGTTCCTAAGCTACACAGGTGGCCCATTCAAAGATGTCAAAACCGCTTGGAAACGTTTGCTGCTTGACGCAGAGATACATGACTTTCGTTGGCATGATATCCGACACCATTTTGCTTCAAAACTGGTAATTAAGGGAGCACCACTAAACACGGTAAGAGAGCTACTTGGGCATTCAAGTCATACGATGACGATCCGCTACGCCCACTTATCGGCACGTCACAAGGCAGACGCTGTATCTTTATTGTTGGAATGACAATTCCATATTGTTTCCGCGTCGGAGTTTCATTGACAACTGCGGCTCAAAAGCGCAACTCAAACAGGTATTATGTTTGAGCACGAGGATAAAATGCATCAACGGGGGTGGGACGGTAAAGAATGGGAAAAGTTTGCTAAAAAGCTTGTTCAGCTCCGCCATGGGCCAACCAACGTCCAGTCTATTCCTGATTCCGTAAATGGTGATTGCGGGGTAGAGTACTACACAATGGGCGGCTGCCTCTATCAGAGTTTTGCTCCGAGAGAAGCTGTTGATGTCGCAAAGTCCTCAAAAGCACAGAAGAGGAAGGTCACTTCAGATTTAAAGAAGCTAATTAAATACAAAGACACAATTTCAAAATTATTAGGTACCGTAAAGATAGATAGATGGATACTTCTATGCCCGTTTGTCGATAATAAAGACGTAGTAAGGTTCATACAGACACAAGTGGACAAATTAAATATACTAGATTTAGACTTTGTAGCACCTACTTTTCATGGACTAATACACAGTCAAGATGACTTTAGCTCTGAACTAGAAAAATTAAAACTTGAATCCATTGGGATACCGTTAAAAATCGCCCCCCCGACAGATGAAGAAATTTCCTTAAAGGGAAATCTCATAGACGATCGACTACAAACTAAACTTAAAAAGGCGTTTCCTGATGAGGGAGCCGATCAGATTAATCGTCGAAAACTTCTCCATGTAAAAGCTTGGCTAAAAAGGCAAACAACTCTAGCGCAGTTGAGGGATAGCTTTCCTGATTTATGGGAAATTTCAGAGAATAGTATAAACTCAGAAGAGGATCTTTTGGGAATGGTCGGCTTAACTGGTGCACCTCAAGATCAGCTTCAAAAAAGCTTAGTTCGCGTAGAACAGCAACTGAAAACTCATCTCCCAAGCTTAGGTAACCCCACAATACAGGCAATTTCTCAAGGAACTTTGAGTGATTGGCTCATACGTTGCCCATTAGATTTTGTCTAAGGGGTTCGTAGAATGACTATGACAAATCAACGATTTTCTTTTGTGGCTCGTCCAAAACCTGTTTCTGGTGATATGCGTATCGCTTGGAGACTTAGCACCACAATACTTATACTTTATCGATCTAGAGGCAATAAATGCTCTTTGGCAAAACTACATTTGCTAAATGACGCAATCCGTTCCACCCATTCCCGCGCGAAACTATTTGAATTAATAAGCAAAAGCATTCCGTTTAGCGATTGGCGCATGCGAGTTGAGCCCGCTTTTAGTAGAAACTTAGACTTTTTAGTTGGGGAAGACCTTGCAAAATGGCTTGTAAGTTCAAATCGGGCAACCTTGCAGTTAACTGAAAAAGGAGTTTCTGCGGCAGAGAAAATTCTTGAAGCAACTGATGTTTTAATTACCGAAAAGCATTTTCTAGATAATGTCTCATCTGCTGTAACAGAAACATTTGTCAAACAAGTAGTGACCGCAGGGCACAAATTATTATGATTACTATTCGCGCCATCCGCCTACGTTCGTTAACTTCAACTAACACGTTTGGAGCTGATTTAAACCTAAAGAATGGCCTAAATATAATACAAGCAGACAATAGTTCAGGTAAATCAACTTGCGTTCAGTCAATAGTTTACTGTTTGGGAATGGAACGATCTCTGGGTCCAAAACTTGATGTTCCTTTGCCGTTAGCGATGAAAGAAAGAATAGCTCACAAGAAGCACGGGGGAGTTGAGGATTATGAGTACGTCTTGCAATCCTATGCGATGCTAGAGATCGAAAACTCCTCTGGCTCAGTTGTTACAATTCGGAGGGACATTGCTGGGGGCAAAGAAAAAAAGTTGGTCCAAGTGTGGTACGGTGGAAAGTTAACTGATGGGTCAAAGGCATTTGAACAAAGAGACTTCTTCCTATCAGACGCTGGCTCAGCTACACGAGAGAAAGGGTTCCATACATTCCTCGCTGACTTCATCGGATGGGAACTTCCCGCTGTACCCAAATATGATGGATCGGAGTGCCCTCTTTACCTAGAGACCTTATTCCCGATGTTTTTTGTTGAACAAAAAAGCGGTTGGTCAACAATCCAAGGACCCTTTCCTACATTTATCGGCATTCAAGACATGTCGAGGAGAGTTATGGAGTTTATACTCAACTTAGACGCAGGAAAAGTTAGAAGAGACAGGTCGGAGATAAAAAAACGCATTAAATCTCTAGAGGCCGAATGGAGTTTGCACCGAAAACTCTTAATTTCAGAAGCGGGAAGTTTAATGAGGTTTGAAGGCCTTCCTATTAAACCGAATACAGAGTTTTCTAAAAGCGTTGAATTAAACACTTTTCTTTATCATGAAGACGATTGGCAACCCTTCGAAACGGCAAAAGAACTTGTGAAAAATGATATCAACATTTTGGATAGAGTGGAATTGGTCAACGTAGGTGAGGCTGCAAAATTACTCCAAGATCAACTAATAGAAACGCAGGAGAAGCTTGACACTACATCGGTTAAAATAAATTTCCTGAGAAATGAATTTCATCTTAATACTACTGAGCACAACTCGGTCATTCAACAAATATCACTTCTTGAGCTTGATCTAAAAAGAAACTTAGATGCTAAGAAATTACAATCTCTTGGCTCCGCCCTTGGTTCGTCTGCAAGCGACAGCTCATGCCCAACTTGTCACCAAGGGGTTTCACGGGAGTTACTTCCGGAGACTACAAAGAAGGGTATGGCAATTGATGAAAACATTGCCTTTGTACGATCTCAACTTGATTTGTATAAATCTATAAAAGAAATTACAGAGAAAACGCTAAATGATACTCGAATAAAATATAGGTCTCTAAACGAGGACATCAGGGTTCAACGGAGTCAAATACGTAACATCAAGAATGATTTAACTAGGTCCGAAACCAGTAAACATCGTTCTACTATTCAGAATATCGTGCAGAAGCAGTCAAAACTTGAACGCTGGCATGTTCTTCAGGAGGGTTTGGATTCTAGGGTCGATGAACTTCAAACAATTTCGAAAAAATGGGCAATTGAAACTAGCCGAATGAAAAAGTTGGGCAGTGGTCAACTTTCTCCTTCAGACAAGCTTAAAATATCTAAATACCAAAGAAATATACAAAACTTACTGAAATTGTTTTCTTTTAGCTCATTCAAACCTGACGAGATAAATCTGTCAGATGATAATTTTCGTCCCCAAGTTTTTACAACCAATAAAAAAGGCGAGGCAGTAGAGAAAGACATTGGCTTCGAGGCGTCTGCAAGCGACGGCATTCGATTAAAGTGGGCTTACTATTTAGGATTATTGGAACTATCCGAGAGTCATGATGTTAACAATATTGGCTTTTCTATATTTGACGAGCCTGGCCAACAAGAAATGAAAGATATTGACCTTATGAGCTTCCTTGGTTGGGCCGCGTCGAATACTCCCACAAACAGACAAATCATTGTGACTACATCCGAAGAGCTGCCAAAAGTGAAAGCTGGGGTTGCTCGAGGAGAGGCACACATTCTTCAATTCGACAATTACATTCTCCAGACTCTATAAATGCAAATAGCATCATGAAAATCACTTGAGCATGTCATACTTTTCAAACACTTGATCCTGCATTTCCTTCAAAAAGACACAATAGGTGTCATTGTCGATGGTTATTAGCGGAACATTTTTTTCTAAGTTCTTTGGGCATATCTTTGCCGTATAATTCCCCACAGCGTGCATAAAGATTTTACATTCAGCTTTCCTCGCCGAAAGAGTCCAAAGTAGACCATCGGACGTTTCAGTTTCGCACCATCCATTTTTTAGGAAATTACTTTTTCTAATATTCTGGTGTTTCTTGCTATCTTGACGTTTTTTTGCTCCCTCTTCATCCCCCGTAAGACGACCGCAACAAATACACCCAACGCGTTCGGTTAAGTTTTGCTCGAAATGCTTTATGATGTGCACATACCGCAGCAATTTAGGACAAAACGAACATACTTCGCGCTCTGGCTGCATATCTTCGATATCAACATATTCCCACCCCGTTAGAGGGTTACCTGCATCGGCCCATCTCTGTCTGTACTTATGCCAAGCTTGATTGGACACTATATGAGACCTTCCACTTTAATATCCCCTCAAAGCCTTTTATTATATCTATCGCAAGTGATTTCGGCTTGCTCTTCTCCCAGTGGCCACAAACTGCAAAAGGTTACGCCCTGAGTAACATTTTGCCTCTTTTATACCCCCCTAAACAGCAGTTAAGTAATTGAAGTGTATATATTATTTACCCTTTACGCTGAGTAACATTTACCTTTGCGTAATTTCTTTAGCTCTTTTTTTTCTTTTATCTATATATAAGAAAAATAATAAGAAGAAGACCTGAAATAGGTTTTATATAGTAGATGTTACTCAGAGAAATTGCAAAACTATTCAATTTTTTCAACATCATAGCCTGCATATTAGCGGGTATAAATAGACTCAAACATTACTCATTTTTATTTATAACCTGTAGTTTAACTCGATAAACGGCCCCCAATTATGCTCATAGAATAATCTTGCTCAACTTGCCGCTTGAATCGCCCTATAAGGCTATTAGATACTCGCATAGAGCCAGTGGTAATTTTTTGAACCGATTACACCAGAAAAACGAGAAAGACTCTGTACGAGTCTTTCATTCAATTATGAGCCACGCGTATTTCACCATCGCGTTCAATCATACCGACAACAGTTCCCTTATTTGAATACTGTTTGCGGGCCTTGCGATTTTTCACGTGCATATTCTTAGACTTACCGCCGATATAAGTCCCATCGACTTCAACAATGCCTTCTAGATTGTCGCCGTCTTGGCCGTCGTTCCAACCTTCACGGATTTTCTGCGCCATAAACCATGCTATCTTTTGAGTGACGGCCAAGGTCGCGGTGTAACTTCATGCTAGACAAGCCTTTGAGGTTTGTGAACATTAGGTACATCGCGATAACCCACTTCTGTAGGCCAATCTTGGACGACTGCATGACAGTGCGCCAAGTAAGAACATGCCATAATGTTGATGTAGTGCTTAGGCTACTTACCCCCATGCACATCTTTGCTTGAGGCAACCAAGAGAACTCTAGGAGAGTCACACAGAGTCAAAACTCATTTTTTGGACCAATGACACCAGAAAAACGAAAACAACTCCTTACGAGTCTTAAATTCAATTAAAATAAAATGTCGATATAAGTATGGGTATAAATATAAATTTATAATTTTTGAAAACATGCAGGCTAACACTGTTTGATAGAATGCATTAAGTGCTCATAATAATTCGTGGTACCCTTCACTAATAATCGAAGTCCCAGTTGAAGTTAAGCCCACAGTAAAAGTGACTGTGACTTAATAAGATTTCAAGCTCTTCAGTTTTTACTTAATATAATCTAATTTTGACAAATTAAGTAGACTGCATTCTTTTAATGGCTTGTGTCACAAGCCTCTACCTTTGATGGTTGTTTGGATATAGACGTTAGCTTTAAGTTGGGGATTTATACTCTTGCCTAAACACTAAGTTTTCTATTTTTGTAACAGGGTCGACGGAACGATTAATATGCTCACCAAAAACCTTCCTAGCTATAACGTGAGATTTAATGTTTTCTACACCTACTAAAGCGGAAACATACCAGTTGGTTATCCCTTTATTATTGAGGAATGTCTCTATACTAGATATAGCTAACCTAGCCATTTTTTCGCCATACCCCTTTCCTTGGCTATCTGGGACAACCGCGTAACCGAGATGCAAACACGGTAAATTTTCAAAGTCCTCCCAATGAGTCAGAGACGCAATAGCGACAACATCTTCATTACCCTCCTCCATAATGAATACCCAGCGATCACAATTACCACCAACTTTATCACAGTAAACCCGTATTGAGGAATCAGCTGCAAGCTCAATGGTTTTACACCTATTTCCTGCCCATAAACGTTTTATGGTACGAAGTTCTTCAGCTGGACTTGTCATCCACTCTAAGTAGTCACCCTAGCGCTTGATATCAACGCCTGAAGCTATCCAGAGGAGGGTGCAGCAGAATAACAACCGTACAAACTTGGATCAACAAAATCACATATTTCTGTAACAAAGCCTTTAGAGATGGTTTTCTTAGTGAATACAGCTAAGCGGCAATTACTATTAAGAATTTCTTCAAAATACGCTTTTGCACTTACATAGCACTTAAGCCCTTCGCTCAGCACTTCACTAAGAACTTGAAAAATAGACACATTTAGTCTAACGTGTTGTTATCGTTAAACTAAATGTAAGTCAGGATGGTGGGCGATACTGGGATTGAACCAGTGACCCCTACAATGTCAATGTAGTGCTCTCCCACTGAGCTAATCGCCCGTCCAAATCTGAACGTTGAAGCGCTCGACCAAAGGTCATACGCGTTCGGGAAACGGCGATATACGCAAGGCATTACGAGGTAGCAAGCCCTAATCCCTAGGTAATCGCAGCGTCTTTTATAAGTTATGCGGCAATCAAACGATCAACTTCGTTGACCAATTGGCGCAAATGCACAGGTTTGGACAAAACGGTCTGATTGCTGGCATCTTGGTCGCTCATAGCAACAGCAGCAAAGCCTGTAATAAACATGATTTTAATACCTGGAGACAGTGTTTCAGCCTGTTTTGCAAGCTCGATACCATCCATGCCCGGCATCATAATGTCGGTTAGAAGCAAATCGAAAGCACCATCGGCAAACTTCAATGCCCTTAAGGCCCGTTCCCCATCGGCGCAGGCAATAACGTGATGACCAGCCTTTTCCAGCGCCTTCTCAAAGAACTTACGCATTGCGTCATCATCTTCGGCATATAGAATTGTGGCCATATTCCTGTCCCCGTCGTGTTTCATTATGAACTTAGACCTTCATGCTATGCAACACATCGGCCAGTCGCGACATTCTTGTAGCTTCGCAAGTTTAAAATTGTCTGACGACGCGCGTGGTTTTCCATTATATAGACGTTTTTGATGAAATTCATACAGACAACAAAATCTGAAGACCTGAGTACCTATTGTACTGGACATATTGTAGATCATCCTCAGACTTGGCGCTCTGGTGTTCTTTTTGCCTCGCCCCATTCGGGATCAATATACCCTAAAAGTCTTTTGAAGCGCTCTCACCTTTCCGCACATCAGTTACGACGGAATGAAGACATATTCGTCGACACCCTATTTGAAAGCGTCGTTGATTCAGGAGCCCCACTCTTACGGGCTTTATTCCCACGCATCGTCGTAGATGTGAATAGGGCTCCAGATGAGTTACTCCCTGAGTGGTTGGCTGAATTGGGACACAACCTGATCAATCCACAGACTCCACGCTCAGCCGCAGGACTCGGTGTTGTGCCCATCAATTTGTCTGAAACGATCTCTATTTATTCTCGCCCTCTCAAGATTCCAGAGATTAAGGCGCGCTTAGATACGCTCTATCATCCATATCACGCAACACTGCAGGGCCTCCTTAGTCAATCATTGGAGCGCTTTGGACGCGCACTCTTGATAGATTGCCACTCAATGCCGGGCTTCGCACCTATGGGCGCGAGACGTCCTGACGTAATTCTAGGGGATAAGTTCGGAACCTCTTGTCACCCTGATACTGTGAAGCAGTTCAAGGCGCTCTTCACACAGGCCGGTTATAATGTTGGCGTTAACTACCCTTATGCGGGGGGTTACACGACCGCACATTATGGGTCTCCTGTTAACGGAGTCGAAGCCATCCAGATTGAACTAAATCGAGACATCTACGTTAACCCTGTCACCTTGGCGCCAAAGCCAGGGTATCGGAAACTCAAAGACGACCTAGAACGCATCAGCCGCACTATTATTGAACAGTCACGTCCGCAGGATGTCGCGGCGCAATAACTACCTCATGTAAAAGCACCTCATATGAAACACTCAAAAATTGAGGATTTGTCTCTAACTATTACATTTTTCTCAGCATCATTCCCCCAAGAGGCGAAACATTGGCACGGCACTTGCTCCCCTATGAAGCGAACACACAAACAACCGTAGGGGATTTTAGAATGACCAGCGATATTGATTTACATGTAGGCAAACGCTTACGCCGCCGTCGTCGCCTTCTAGGCCTCACACAACAGACTTTAGCAGAAGAAGTTGGGATTCGGTTCCAACAAATCCAAAAGTATGAGTGCGGCGCAAACCGTGTCTCGGCCGCGCGATTGTTTGAATTGTCGGAAGCCTTATCCGTTCCTATACAATATTTTTACGAAGGCTTGGGCTCACACGATCCTCTTTCGAGTGAACCCAACCCAGATGTCATTGCTCCAGATGTGTTATCTCGTAAGGAAACCATGGATCTCGTTCGCGCTTATTATGCGATGGATGACGCACCACGAAAGCATCTTTTGGATCTTGCAAAGTCTCTTGAGCAGGCAGCAAAGCCAAAGTTACGTTTGGTTGCGCAATAGACACCTCGAGCCAAGACTGATAGCTGCCCAATCATGACTCTATCTGTTGAAATCAAAACGCGGCTTGATCACTTGCACGTGCTGTCAAAGATAGCACGTGACATCACCTTGCCTCTCTTCGCTGACCCTAAGGGAGTAGAGAATAAGGCGGGTGAAGGTCATTACGACCCAGTCACGCAAGCCGACATCGACGCAGAAGACGCTCTACGGGCGGAGATACGAACTAAATTCCCTGAAGATTCAATCGAAGGCGAAGAACGTTCAGACTACGTCGGTGCGAATGGGTTTTCGTGGACATTGGACCCCATCGACGGAACCCGTGCCTTCGTGGCAGGGGTCCCTGTGTGGAGTACGCTCATTGCACTCTCTCACAATAACGACCCTGTTTTAGGTATGATAGACCTTCCAGCGTTGGGTAAACGTTATGTCGGTCATACGGATGCGGACCATTGTAAGTCTTGGCTCGAAACTGAAGTTAATTCAGATGTCACGCTTACCTCACTTAAAACATCATCTTGCGCTGAAATCCGTGATGCCGTTTTAGGCTGCACAGCGCCGTTCGGGATGTTCCGTCCCGGAGAGCTTGCGGCGTTTAAGATCATTGGCGCTGGCACACGTTTTATGCGTTTAGGTTTGGATGCGTTGGGGTATGGGTTGATCGCAGAAGGCCGAATGGACATCATCGTCGAGGCGGGAATGAAGCCATGTGATGTTCGCGCGCTCATCCCAATTATTCATGGCGCGGGCGGACGACTTACAAATTGGGAAGGCAAAAGCGCCGCTGATGGAGGCCGTGTTGTGGCTGTTGGAGATATAGGCCTCCTGCCAGAACTCTATATCTATTTAGGTCGCGCATTAGATAGCTAAACCTTACGGTTATATTATGGCGTAGTCAGCACCTGAGGGTACTCTATTGGCCCAAGTGTATCCGCGGCTGGGCTAATTCGACGTAAAAGACCGCTAGCCGTATCTTGGTCAAATTTCACACGAAGCTGAAGATAAAGACCTTGTCTAGCATATTCCGCCGCTTCAAAATCAGAATCTTTGAACCCTTTAACATTGTAACCCGCGCTAACCCATACATTGTCAACAGGTGACACACCGATACTCGGGCCCCAAGAATATGCAGTCCCTGTATCTTTGCTTGTCAGCACTGAACCTCGCAACCCAAAATCTATTTTTTCGGTTAAATCAAAGCGTGTTTCAGCCCCCAACAGATGCGTCCAATTCGATAGAGTTTGATCATCAATTTCTGTTTCTACATATTTCGTACCGAGATTCGTAGACAGCTGCCAACGGTCAGACAACATGGTGTTCATCGCCGCGTTATTGACGAATTTAGTTGTGTTAATATCATTAAGCGGCTGCGAGTTAACAAAGTCCAACCGGTTGAAGAATACAGTGTCTTCATTTCGTGGGCGCCATGCGGCACCTAAACGTGCTTCATAACGTTTATCCGTTCCAGTATCGCTTAGGCTTTCTGAAATACGGGCACGGGCAGTTGCAGCAATAGACAGCGTATCAGATAGTTCTCTTGCAGCCGAACTGGCGAGCACCCAAGTTTGGTCATCTGTCGTGTCCCGCATTTCAAGGCGAGCGGATGTACTCATTTTTTCATCTCTATAAGCTGCGCCGACATAGATAGATTGGAAATCTGTATTCGTTTCCACAGCCGAGATAACTCCATCCGAAGCCACTTGTATAAATTCATCTTCCTCACGGATCATCCGCCGAGCTCGTACACCGATTTGGCCAGAAATTTTATCCGTCAAGCGCACAGTTTGGTCCAAACCAACAGTTGCACCTAAACGTTGCCCGCTGTCATTTGTGAGATTATCTGCAGCAACCGTAGCTGTACCACCTGTCCATGGCGTCGCAGAGATACCTAATGTTGTATTTGCAGATTTTTGACCTGCTCCATTAAGTAATTCGTGACGTACATTCAAAATGGCTAAATTCCCAATACGTTTGTCCACGCCAAATGTTAGACGTTGCGGTTGACCAGACACTTCGTCTTCGCCGTCAATAGGTGCCTCAGCAGAGGCCTGAAATGTAATTCCATGTCGGCCAAGTTCATAAGACGCACGGGCTACAGCCAGAAGGGATGTCCGGTCATCGTCATCAACAAATTCATCTTGTGTAACACGTAACCCACCTGAAACATTCAACTTCGTTCCATTTTGCGACGCTAAAAATTCACCACTGGTTCTCGCATTATCAGTTCCAAGGTTTTCTTCCCTGTAAATCTCAGCCCTCAACTTACTCGTGGTACGGCGTCCAGTTTTATCATCTGTCAATTCATTCACTTTGAACTCGCCACGTGCACCATAACGGCGCAGGCCATTCGTGTTCGAACCTGTTTGATTTAAACCAAAATCACCATCTTCTTCGCGGAAATAAGCTTCTGCCAGAATTTTTTCTGATGTGTGTACAATCTCTAGAAGTTTAGCGTTGGCAACGCCTTGTCCGTCATCAGATTGATCAGTTACTGCGTATTCTGCCCGTAGTCCTGTTGTATCAGTCAACTGTGCAATGAAATCGATACCAATCTGATTAGACTTCACACCCGCAGATAAAGAGCTTCCATTTTCGTGTATAAATGTAGACCCAACTTGTAACTTGTCACCGAAGAACTGCGCCTGAACGCGCCCGCCAGCCGTTATATTACGTTCCGCATCTTCAGATGTCTCGTAATCAACCACAATAACATTCGGGTTGAATTCAGCATCTGTCGCATCAACGGGTAAACGGAAGGTCAACTGCCCAGTATAATAGTCCAATGTGTAATCTAAATAGCGCACAAGTGTTTTGCTCTCCAGAATGATATCTGGTCGCACACGGTCACGCGTTTCAATCACAACTTCTTCCGACTGGGGCAGAATTTCATCATGCGACAATTCATAAGGACCAGATAGACCTTCCGCTCCAATTTCATCTTTCGTAAAGCCTTGGTTTGTTTCAGCCGCAAAACCTAAGACTTGCAAATCATCGCCAATATACTCCGCTTTCAAACCCGTGAGTTTGCGGTTGTAGCTGGTCAATCTGCCTTCAGTGATATTCGTGTCATAATCACCGAACAAAGCATAGGCTTGACGTTTCTCTAGCTTCACAAACAGAGGGTAACGAGAGACACCTTCAAAGTCTTGATAGGTCTGGTCACCATAAATTGTGTAATAAGCATTCGGGTCAATTTCTCCAGAAAACTCACTGTCACGTGTCCCTCTGTTCGTATCGGTATCAACGGCCAGCGTCATCAACCAATTGCCCTTGATCATGCCCTTAGCAAAAAACGCGACGCGCCCGTCCGCTACAATATCATCTGCATTACCCGCAGAGGCATTAATGTTGCCTTCAATATCCTGTAGGGCAGCTGATCCTTCGGCCAAACCAACCAGAATCCAGTCGCGCTTTTCAGGCTCAAGATACATATAAATGGGGATTTCACGCCCAGTGTCCAAGGTTGCAATAACCGTAACTTTACCCGTTCGAAGCGTTGGCTCCAAAGGCACGCGCAATATTCCATCTGCTCCAACAGAAAAATCTCTTCGATTTGAAAGCGGGGCAGATAATTCTTGTGTTTGCTCACGCAAACGGTTGTCACCGCTTTCGTCATATAGACGGTAAGGCGATTCAAGATTAATGGTCGTGATACGTCCAGCATGAACTGGGCGACCTGATTGATCTTCCATGCGGATCGCAATGACGGGCGACGTCCGGCCATCCGCAACCAATATAGATTGATCTGGAACAGGGATTGCTCGCGCAATATTTTTCACATACCAAATTTCTTCACGAAGCGTGTCGACCTTAGTTCCGTTAGAATTAAAGATATCTGCTAAGAAAACATTTCGCCCGTCTTGCAATGGCAACCCGCGCCATCTGGAAATCTGAACATCTCCATCAGCGCTAGTATCGCGACCTTGATAGTAATAACCTTCAATATCTTGATCGTTCAAACGTATGACGACTTTGTGCCCCGTCGCATGTTTAATGCCGACATGTGTAGAAGGAGATGAAGGCGTACGGTCACTAGACGGGTATGCCCATTCAGATGTTGAATCTTGCTCAGCTAACCACTTCGCATCAAAATCAAGATGCTCAGTCGCATCATTAAATGAGACCTCCTCCGCAACCTCAGCAATTTCACCCGTTTGTTTAAGGTAGAAGTTTGCACGCCAGATTCCGCCGCCTTGAACATCAATGAACTTTGAGTTCATGGCACCAGCATATCGCGTGTTTTCTTCACACGTCATCAACTCAAAACCTTGAGGCAAGGTTTCTTCGTCAACCTGAACCACATGCGTGCCTTCAGTTATGCCTTCGAAGTGAAACAAGCCATTGGCATCAGAGACTGTGTAGGCACCCGTTTCTGTATATATCCGAACGCCATTTACCCCGACACCCTTATCAATAGGCCGCACCCAATCGGTGTCACCATCACAGCTTTTTTCTGTAATACGTCCGATGATTGTACTGGTTGAACGCAAAAGGTCTTCTCGCAAACGAATGCTTGCTCGCGCTATATTCGAAACTTGTTCCAAAGTTGCATCGCGTACAACGGCTTCGTTCACAGCATCACCCAAATGCGCACCAGGCCCTACGAAAAGAGCATAATCTAGCGTTGCCGTTTCACCAGGCTCTAGAATATTCATATCAAAAGTTAGCAAGGTTGCATCGTCTGAAACTAATGGGTTTTCGCTGACGACAGACTCTACACGTGTTGTACCTGCAACATATCGGAAACCTATTGGCAAAGTATCGTACAAACGAACCGGAGCCGCCGAAACACCCGAATTTCGGATAGTCACTGTGTAGTTAATATAATCACCAACATCAGCCGTCGGTTGATCTGCAGTTTTTGTTACGACCAAACTGCTCTCAGGATCTAACGGTACATCAAAACGAAGTGGACCTGTCTCGGAAACCGTAAATGTTTCACCTAAAGAGGCCTCCGTAACAACAAAGCCCTTTTGTTGGCTTAGAACACCTAAGTTCTCTGGGCTGACGACAGTTGAAAAATTAAATCCTTCTGGAGGTTCAACTTCGATACGATATGTTCCTGCCTCGACAACAGGGAAACGAAACTCACCGATATCATTATCGTAGATCAAGCCCGCCGAATCTACACTGTCTTCTCCTGACGTAACTTCTGATGGAAAAGAGGAGAACCCATCAACGCCATAAACAATAGCTCTGGTGCCTGTGTCCAAATTGATTAACGTCACGACAGCTTCATCAATGCTCGTTCCATCAACCGAAGAAAAAACACGGTTCAGAGGGTTGAGAACTGCTGTATCAACCTTCACATCGGTGCTGTCAAAAATATCTACGTAAGTCGCTGTCAGCTGCGTATTTCCGTCCGCGGTAATTGTGTTATCGTTTTGATCTGATTGCGCGTCTGTCGATGGCAAGTAAGCAAAAAACTCGCCTGAATCAGGTCCGGATTCATATAAACGCAGTGTAATTGCATCGCCATTACTCGCGTTTACCGTAATCACAACAGTGTCTATTTCGGTACTATTTAAGTTTCGTCCTGCATCCGTAACACTGACATACATGAGTTCGCCTGCAAGATAGGTCGTCGCAGAAATTAATGGAATAGGCGAAGACAAATCTACTATCTGACCGCCAGTAGTGATCGGATTGCCTGTTGTTGTAAAAGGTCCATCTAATTGACCTGATGGGCTGTAATCAGAACCATTGATTGCCCGTAATATAGGGTCGGTGGCCGTAGGTGCATGACGAAAAAACTCAATGACCGCAGGTGTAGCAGGAGGTCTGATTACAAATACGGCAGCTTCAGGCCTCACCGAACGTGTCTCAGCTCCAACTGTATACGTCATGGACGCAACATTGACGACTTCCGTACCATAGTTCCGAGCAGCAAGATCATCTTGCGCGTAAACGAGCGAAGAAGATGCACCAACCCAGGCCGTAGTGGCGAGAACAAGTAGTCCTGTGATATGTGAGTGTTTAAATGTCATAAATTCGATTTGAATTCAGGATCAAACTAGGCGGCTTCATTCGCCCATGCGGTATCACTCTTTGTCGATTTTCGACAAAAATATCCCCACATGACCGTTGATTTGGCCGTGCTCCGAAACATTCGGTAGCACGACCTGCATCAACTAAAACCGGATCTAGATCCCTATGGGATTAACATCCGAATAACGAGTGTTGCAGTCGTCGCGGTCGCAGCAGGCGTAGCCTTACCATCTAAAACCGCGGCATTTACTTCCACTTCACATGCGCTTCCTGGATTTACACACACCGCACCCGCACCCGTGTAATCAGCAGTTGGTGAAGTAGCAGGAATTGATCCCGCACTAAAACCGTACATTTTAGCATCTACAAACTGCATATCATTTTGAATGTAGTCTTCGAGTTCAATTGCAACGCCAGCTTCAGTTCCGTCATTAGAGACTGTT
This sequence comes from uncultured Caulobacterales bacterium, assembly GCA_938009235.1. Taxonomy (GTDB): domain Bacteria; phylum Pseudomonadota; class Alphaproteobacteria; order Caulobacterales; family Maricaulaceae; genus Litorimonas. Next base: position 592,710 of record CALLIK010000007.1, on the reverse strand, counting down.
ATGCGATATTCGATACAGGCACCTGGTATGAAATATAAAGTGTCGTCAGCTGTTGGAGGGATGTAAGCGCCTGGACCAGAAGCCGCTAAATCGCTACCACCTGTACAGTGGTCATCCGGCACTGCGTGAACCGTTTTGACGGCACTAATTTCTGCAGCTGCAACAAGATAAGCAGAGAGAGCTGAATGCGCTCCATCTTCAAGATCATCACTCGCATTGTCTGCTGGGCCATCTAAGTCAGCTAGAACATTTTCGGTAACTAGAGGATCATTGATTCCGCCAGCGTCATTAACTGTCGCAGCAAAAGGGGCTGTTTCATCACGCGTATCAGCAATCAAAATGATTTCAGCTCGTTGCTCATCTGTCACACCACTTGGGATGTCCTGTAAAACACGCACAGTAAGGACTGCATCTGGTGCAAGTACAGGAGGATTGGCTGGGTCATAATCAGTAAATGTAATGCCATCTGTGGAGACTTGAATAACAGCTTGACCGCTTGTCGGTGTTACAGAATCAAAATTATCAGCCAATAGTGGTGCGCCATTTGTTCCTACAACTTCAGTTTCCAAGAAGTAGGCATGCGTATCGTTACCATTATTAACGACAGTATATGTCAAAATTGCATCCGTTTGAGTTGGTGCCACAGTGGTCGTAGGGCTAGAGGCTGCAACAGTAACATTTACTAAGCGGTCAACCGCGAATACTGTTGGCGTGTCAGAACACCCAATGTCATCACTCGTACAGATTTCAGGCTGAGCCACTGTTCCGACGTTATAGTTTAAAGTGAATGTGTTCTCTACATCCGTTTCAGCCGCTGTGAAGTTGTTCTGCGCAAAGGCTGTTCCCGTGGAAAGAACCGTGAGTGCTGATGCGCCCAGTAACCCTTTCATCAATTTCAATTTTGACATGTTTCTAGTTCCAAGTTGTTAGTTGCTTGGTTCTTTTACAGGAGGATGGTTAAATGCGTGCAAAGCAGCATAGTTAACACAACAAAAATTAAACGCATTCAAGCTTTCCTCAAAATCTCTTGAACGATGCTTTATGTCAATATTTCAATATTTTAGCGGCAGCGGCATAGATTGTTATTTACATTTTATTAGTATTTTTTTTAATTTCGATTTAATTATAACAAAAAAAAACTGCAGCCATGAGCTACAGTTTAAAGTCTTAATCAATGTAAATTATTTTATTTCAGACGAGCCATAAATCTAATTGAGTCGGTTGAACCTACGGCAACAGGCCCTGCAATTCGCCATTGTATATCCGTGATATCATCGGAATTCGCAGACCGTGTACCGCCACCAACCGTCGGAAGAGTCAGCGACTCTCTTTCGCTAAAGGTAGAACCGCCATCAGTAGAGTAACGCACAACAGCACCATCACGATCGGCAGAGCCTTCTTGAAAGCGGACGTTTGCTGGAACAGGCATCGCGAGTACTAAGTCTGTTGCAGGTTTTGCATCATCATTCGTATAACTAACAGTATATACGATTTTCTCGCCAGGTGTGACCAGATCAGCTGATACAAGTTTTGTGATCGTGGTACCATCCTCTTGCTGCACAGTGACTTCTTTTTGAACCGTTTGTTTCGCGTCGAGAGCCTGTGCTTGTGCACCAAATGCGAGCGAAACGGCGGCTAATGCAAAGATAGATAATCGAGTTGCGGACATGAGGCACTCCTACACAATAAATAAGGTATCAGAGATAAACGTAACGGTTCAGGCTTAACGTCAGTTTAATATTCGCGTCCTCTTATCAGGCCGTCATGTAACATTACTAAAAACTAAGCGTCATGAACATCGTCTTATTTGATCAAAATTGCTGTAAAGTTTTAAAGGCAAGTTCGCCCAATTAACCCGTGATGAGCTTAATAAGTAGAGATCCAGATCCGATAAAAACACCAAGACTTAAGCTTAAACCGATTATAATGAGAAGCCCATCTCGCGCCGTGATCCCTAAGCCTAACAACAAAACAATAGCCGCTGAAGGCACAACGCCAAAAGGCACCAGACCCAACAGAAAAAATGTCAGTGACAACAGTATAGCGAATAATGACACCACAACCTGCGCAGGTCCTGTCGTGGCCCAAAGTATACGCGGTCTAATAATGGAGTCTATTTTCGCAAGAAATGGCCTAACTTTTTTTTGTACCGACAAAAGTTTGCTCGCGGGTATTTTAACACGCCGCAGGACTTCAGGCATCCAAGGTGTTTTTCGCCTAAAGAGAAGCTGTCCTGCAAAAACCATAACGATCACACCAAAGGCAGGTGGAATACCTGGCAACATACCCAGTGGGGTCATCATACATAAGCCACACAACACCATAACGGGACCGAAGGCTCGATTTCCAAAAGCTTCAACGACCGTTTTTAAGTCAACTGCCTCAGCGCCGTCCAGCGTCAATTCAATATGGTCCATCACGCTTTGCAGCGGCGTATCGCCTTGAGCGTTAGACCCATTAGGTTCAGGTATATTTTTAGTGTTTGGTTTATCTATCACAAGTGACAAATGTGGTTTATGACGCTAGGGCGCAAGCTCGTTTTTAATAGGATGCGTAAATAAAATGGAATTCGAGGTCTGGCTAAGCCTAGTGGCTCTGTTTTTTACAGGTGGATTAACGCCCGGTCCTGCGGTCATGATCGTGCTGGCGTCCTCCTTTCGTTACGGCTTTAAACCTGCACTCTTACCTGCGTTTGGCGTTGCCTCTGCAAATGTATTGTGGCTGATCTTAGCGGCGAGCGGTACGGCGGCATTGTTTGAGATTTATCCAAATGCGACATTAACTCTGAAAGTGTTGGGTATTCTTGTCCTTGGATGGATGGCGATTTCTGTTATGATAGGCCCCTTACCGCGATTAGACCCTGATCCAGGTGACGCACCGAAACGTGGACGCCTGTATGCCAAAGGGTTTTTGCTACAGATCACATCTCCTATGCCATTGGTCTATTTTGGAATGTTGCTTCCACTCTATTTCCAACCCGAGACATCACTCGCGCCTCAATTCCTAGTGATGCTGCTGACTGTGACCGTTTTAGAGTTATTTGGTCTATCCATTTATGCATATGCGGCCCAAAATATTCGCAGGTTTTTACAAAACCCCCGTACAGGCCGTGTTTTTAACGTCTTAATCGGCGTTGTAATGATCGCGTCAGGGATATTTGCAGTCTTCTCTACGGCATAAACCCTTTGCAATCAGAAGGGGCGAAGGTAGAACGACCCCGAACTTAAAGAGGACCTAATATCCCATGGATATGAGTAAAATTCCCGTTGGCGAAAATCCACCATTCGATGTCAATGCAATCATCGAAGTGCCACTAGGTGGCGAACCTATCAAATACGAGATGGATAAAGCCTCTGGAGCCATGTTTGTAGACCGGTTCCTCTACACAGCTATGCGCTATCCTTGTAATTACGGGTTTCTTCCGCATACTTTATCAGATGACGGTGACCCAACAGATATTTTGGTTGTTGGACAACGTGCATTGATGCCTGGATGCGTTGTGCGCGCTCGTCCTATCGGTGTGTTACTGATGGAAGATGAAGCAGGAATGGATGAAAAAATTGTTGCTGTGCCGCATAGTAATTTAACGCAGTATTATAACAAAATCAAAAGTTACACTGATTTACCGCAAGTTTTACAAGACCGAATTCCACATTTCTTTGCCCACTATAAAGATCTTGAGAAAGACAAATGGGTCAAAGTATTGGGTTGGGGTAGCGCTGAAAAAGCTGGCGAAATGATCCTCTCAGGAATCAATAATTATAAAGGCTAGGTCCAACTTACCTTTCCACACAAGAAAATCATGCTATCCCTGTCCGTAAAACGGATGGGGATTTTTATGCTTAGAACACTCTTGCTTGGCTCAGCTCTGACTTTAGCGGCCTGTTCAGCCGACGCGCCGCTTGGTTCATCGCAATTGGATAGCTCTACATCCAAAGCCCCGGCGCCAGGGTTTGTTGCCAGCTCCACGAGAACGTCGAACACAAATTTGGCCAACGCCTTACCCCTCTCAGACCAACAAGATTTCGAAGATGCCTCGCGGGGGTTTCTCGCGTCTATTACGACGCCTGCAATTTTAGACGATGACGGCAAACCTGTCTGGGAAATTGAACAATATGACTTCCTGACAGGCGAAGCGCCTGAAACTGTCAATCCTTCACTTTGGCGGCAAGGGAAGCTCGTTGCAAAACATGGCCTGTTCGAAGTCGCCCCGGGACTTTACCAAGTGCGCGGGTATGATCTCTCCGTCATGACATTGATTAAGGGCGACACGGGTTGGATCGTGATCGACCCCCTCACAAATATAGAAACAGGCCGCGCCGCGCTAAAACTCGCCAATGACACATTGGGTGAACGTCCAGTCTCTGCCCTGCTCTACACACATAGTCATGCCGATCATTTCGGCGGCGCGCGTGGAGTCCTGCCTGACGGTGCAGGCGATGTTCCCATCATTGCACCACAGCATTTTTCAGATGAAGCCGTGAGCGAAAATGTTCTGGCAGGAAATCATATGACGCGCCGCGCGACACTCATGTTCGGCTCCACCTTACCTCGCAGCCCATTAGGGCATGTCAGTTCTGGTCTCGGCCCTGGCCTACCCCGCGGCAATGTCAGCCTCATTATGCCAACAGAAGAGTTAGGCGGCGGTACAACACAGAAAACAATCGACGGCGTGAGATTTGAATTCATGGATATGGGCGGCACAGAGGCGCCTAGCGAATTCATTTTTTATCTACCTGACTTCAAAGCTCTCCACACAGCAGAGGTCGCGAGCGGAACCTTCCACAACGTGTTGACCCCGCGCGGCGCGAAATCTCGCGATGCGTTGGCATGGTCACAAGGTATTGATGCCATGTTGGCTGCATATGGCGCAAAGTCAGACATCACCCTCGCCAGTCATCATTGGCCAAAATGGGGAACAGACCGTGTGCAAACACATTTGAAACATCAGCGCGATATCTATCGCTATGTCCATGACGCGACCCTGCGCGCAGCCAATGGCGGCGCGGGACAAGTTGAAGCTGCGGAGACAATGAAAGAGCCTGAATTTCTCTCGCGCAACTTTGGCGCACGCGGATATTACGGCACGCTGAATCACAACTCAAAAGCGGTCTATCAACATTACTTTGGATGGTGGTCGGGCGTGCCTGCGGATTACCATAAGCTTCCGCCAGAGACAGCCGCCACGAAATATGTAGCTGCGATGGGCGGTTCAGATGCGGTTCTTAGTACAGGTATCGACGCCTATGAAGCGGGTGATTTCCGTTGGGCGGCAGAAGTATTGAACCATCTTGTGTTCGCCAAGCAAGGCGGTCAGTCCGCAAAAGACTGGTTAGCCGCCACTTATGAGCAAATGGGATATCAAGCGGAGAGCGGCGCATGGCGGAGTTACTACCTTACGGGCGCGCAGGAGTTACGTATCGGGCTAGTCGCCAGAGATGCAACCAACCCCGGGAACGCGGATGTCCTGCGTTCAGTTCCAACACGCGTTTTATTGGACGCCATGGCCGTTAGGTTTGACGGCTCAAAAGTCTCAAAGACACCGAAGACGCTCAACTTCATCTTCACGGACACGAACGAAGAATTTGCGATAGAGGTCAATCAATCAACAGCCCTCGCGCGCCCTACCCTCTCTGATGACCCAGCCGTGACAGTCACATTAACACGGACAGCATTTGATAAATTACTGGGACGCCAAGCGGAATTTGGTGAATTGATGAAAGCTGGAGAGATTAGCCTCAAAGGCAATCCATTGGCCGCGAGAGATTATCTCACAGCATTAGATACGCCTGAATTGTGGTTCAACGTTGCAACACCCTAAACTTTAAATCTTCACGCTCGGCTTTCGTCGAGCGTGAAGGGTCTACTGACTATTTCGGCGTGATCTTCAACAACCGTCCGTCATTATCTTCTAGCACATAGAGCGCACCATCGAGGCCCGTCTCGACCTCACGAATACGTTTGCCCCATTCAAACCGTTCTGCCTCTTTGGCTGTCGGGCCTCGTTTGCCTTCATCGAACTCAACACGAACTAAAGCCTGAGACGACATCCCTCCAATAAATCCGTTGCCCTTCCAATCCGAAAATTGCGACCCATCGTAGATTGTGAAACCTGCGGGGCTAATGGCGGGAACCCAAAATGCAGAGGGCGCTTTGAAAACAGGGTTCTCGTCATGATCAGGGATTTCGACGCCCGAATAGTGATTGCCATTCGAGACAATCGGATATCCATAATTGGAGGCGCGAACAATGTGATTCAATTCATCTCCATGCCTCGGTCCCATTTCATGAACCCATAACCGTCCCTGCTCATCGAAATCGACGCCCAAAGGGTTGCGATGCCCCAGCGTCCAGATTTGCCCCGTGACACCCGCTTGATCAGCAAAGGGATTATCTTCAGGTGTGGACCCATCAGGATTAAGCCTGATGACCTTACCCAAGGTCATGTCCATGTTCTGCGCGGGTGTGAATTTCTGGCGATCCCCCGACGTAATATAGAGATAGCCACCGCCGTCTTTTGCCGTTTCGGGACTAAACGCCATGCGATGTCCGTAATGACCATTGCCTGTCATTTTGGGCGACTGCGTCCAAACGCGCTCACGTTTGATCAATGATCCGCCGCGCGCAGACAGCGTCAATGTCGCCCGCTCTACAACTGCACCTGATAGGGTCTCATCATTCGTATCGCGTTCAACATAAGAAATATAGATGCGGCGGTTTTTAGTAAAGTCAGGGTCGACAATAATGTCACCCAATCCCCCTTGGCCGCGTTCCGTGACGTCAGGCACATTCCCAATCTTGCCCAACTTCTTACCATCGCGGCCAACTAACCAAAGCGCGCCGGATTGTTCAGTCACCAATAGGCGACCATCTGGTATGAACGTCATCGCCCATGCACCATCAAATTGCGCAAGTTCGGTGAGTACAATTTCTGATCCCGTCGTCCCTTTAACTGTTTCGGCTTGGGCCGCCACAGAGATTGAAAGAAGAGCCGCACAGAGAAGTAAGCTTCGCATAATAGTCTCACATAATTTGAAGTTCGCACGACATCTATACGATGCGTCACGCTTAAGTGTCTATCTTAGGAAAACTATTTTCACCTCAAATCCCTGTGATAGCTGGCTCAAAACTCAGAATTCTAACAGCTTAATCAAACCTAAACGAAAGACCCTTGACCTAACATGACCATCTTGTCACAAATGAGACCTACGCGAAGGGAAGCGCGCGCACCGTAATAGCGGGCGGCGGCCAACTTCATACTCGCGAGGGGAAGCGTTTCCGGGGAAAACGGTGCGGCCAACTTCATAACATTCCTGGACGATTGCGTGCAAGACTTTGCACATAGCGCAGTCTGAAACGTAACGTCCTAATACGGAGAGACGTTGTTATGACACTCTATCTAATTATTGGCGCGGGCTTGCTCGCTATTTTGTACGGGATTGTCACTCGTGCCAGCCTGATGAAAGAATCAACAGGCAATGAACGCATGAATGAAATCGCAGGCGCGATTCAAGAAGGTGCGAAAGCTTATCTCAGTAAACAATATAAGACGATTTCCGTTGTTGGCGTCGTCGTAACAATCTTACTCTTTGTATTATTCCGCAATATGATTGCCCCAGTTGGCTTCGTTATCGGCGCAGTTCTTTCGGGTATTGCTGGCTATGTCGGCATGCTCGTCTCTGTACAAGCCAATGTGCGGACAACCGAAGCCTCACGCGAAAGCTTAGGCAAAGGCCTAAACGTCGCGTTCAAAGCGGGTGCAATCACAGGCATGCTCGTGGCAGGTTTCGCGCTTCTTGGTTTAGCTGGGTATTACCTCATCCTCACCAAAGTCATGGGCGCTGACTCGCGTCAAATTATTGACGGTCTTGTTTCCCTTTCCTTGGGCGCATCATTGATCTCAGTCTTTGCGCGTCTCGGCGGCGGCATCTTCACTAAAGGCGCAGACGTTGGCGGCGACTTGGTCGGTAAAGTCGAAGCAGGCATCCCAGAAGATGATCCGCGCAACCCAGCCACAATCGCAGATAACGTAGGCGACAACGTCGGTGATTGCGCAGGCATGGCGGCTGACTTGTTCGAAACTTATGTTGTGACCATTGCGGCCACTATGGTTTTGGGTTCGATCATGTTTGGTACAGTGGGCGAGTTAGCTCTCTATCCAATGTCAATCGCAGCGGTCTGTATCCTCACATCTATTGCAGGGACATTCTTTGTTCGTTTGAGCAAAGGGTCCGTCAATGTCATGGGCGCGCTTTATAAAGGTCTCATCGCAACGGGTGTTCTATCCGCCATCGCGATTGGTATTGTTACGCATTTGATGGTTGGTTTTGGCGACATCGCCGATACAGGCCTAACGGGTAAAGAGCTCTTTATGTGCTCAATTGTCGGTCTGATTATTACTGGCGCGATTGTTGTTGTGACGGAATATTACACAGGGACTAAATATAAACCTGTGCAATCTATTGCAGCAGCGTCTGAATCTGGTCACGGCACGAACGTTATCCAAGGCCTCGCGGTCTCTATGGAAGCCACAGCCGTTCCGGTTCTGATTATCGTATTTGGTATCATCTCGACCTATTCAATGGCCGGTCTATACGGCATTGCGATTGCGGTGACAGCCATGCTCGGCGTTGCTGGCATGATTGTGGCGCTAGACGCTTTCGGTCCTGTGACGGATAATGCAGGTGGTATTGCGGAGATGGCTGAATTGCCATCTGACGTGCGCAATACAACGGATACACTTGATGCGGTAGGTAACACGACCAAAGCTGTCACCAAGGGTTACGCGATTGCTTCGGCTGGCCTTGGCGCGCTTGTGCTCTTTGCGGCCTATTACAAAGACGTTGAGTATTTTGCATCTATCGCCGAACCGGGAACATTCTTTGATGGTCTAGGTAGCCTGACCTTTAGCCTGACAGATCCATATGTCATTGTTGGTCTCTTCATTGGCGGCATGTTGCCTTACCTCTTTGGGGCATGGGCAATGCAATCTGTTGGCCGCGCAGCGGCTGCGATTGTGGAAGAAGTTCGCCGTCAGTTTAAAGCCGACCCGGGCATCATGGCGGGTACATCCCGTCCTGATTATGCGCGCGCGGTTGACCTTCTGACGGGTGCAGCGATCAAAGAAATGATCAAGCCGTCCCTCTTGCCAATCCTGGCGCCAATCGTGTTGTTCTTTGCTGTGAAATTCACAGCAGGTAACGCGGCGGCCATCTCGGCGCTCGGCGCGATGCTTCTCGGCGTCATCGTCACAGGCCTCTTTGTGGCTCTGTCTATGACAGCAGGCGGTGGTGCTTGGGACAATGCCAAAAAATATATCGAAGACGGTCATCATGGCGGCAAGGGCTCAGACGCTCACAAAGCCTCCATCACGGGTGATACAGTCGGCGACCCTTATAAGGATACAGCTGGTCCAGCCGTGAACCCGATGATCAAAATCACAAACATCATCGCGCTTCTATTACTGGCAGTTTTAGCCCACTAACCGCGATTACATTGCTAGATTTCAGGCCCGCCTAAGAGTTTTCTGGGGCGGGTTTTTTATTATGTATCAATGTCAAATCACCCTATGATCTGCTTCATTCCGCTGTGTTACAACTTGCTTCATGTAACAAACCCACACCGAAAGCCCTACCCAACACCTATGACCGATGATCTTGTTCTTCCCATTTCTGAACGTCCAGCGCCCGCCTCCGCGCCATCTGGTCGAAAAGCCGACTTAATTGCGATGACACTTGCGAGTTTGGGAGCCCTCTTAGCCATAAGCGCTGCAATCTGGTTTTTCTTAGGCTTTGCTGAAAATGACAAACGTGTCGAACATCTCACCTCGGCGTTTGTGCTGACACTCGCGTTGTTTGCCTTTGCCGTTGGTCCCTTTGCCCTGGTCGCGGTTTTTGCCAAACGTGCGTATAAAACTGGCGCGACCCGTGCGGATTTACTTTGGACTCTGTTCTTAATGCTGCCTTGGCTCGGTCTTGGAACCATTGCCGCAACGCACACACCTCTGCCGCTTTGGTACGGTGTTTTAATTGCGGTTTTAGCTGCGCTTTTGACCCTTTGGGCTTTGGTCTCTTACTGTATTGACTGGATCCCAAGCCCAAAAACACGAACAGCTGAACCCACAGATACCGCCCCCTCACAGGAAAATGAAGTGTCAGGCAGCTGACAATAACCTAAGTTTAATGCGTAGTTTCAGCCTGTATTCAGGTATTAATGACAACAATGAGATCACAAAGGAGATCCCCTATGCCTGACTTGATCAAAACTCCGCAATCAAAGCGTACCAAAGCTTTGCGGCATTTACTCATCGCAGCCTCAGCGTTTACGCTCATGGCCTGCGCAACAGCGACACCTTATCAGCCTGCCTCAGAGCCCGGCGGCTATGATGGGTTTTCTCAGCAGATGATTGAAAACGACCGCGCACGCATTACATTTGGCGGCAATTCCTTGACTAAACGCGAGACTGTAGAGAACGCGCTGCTTTACCGTGCGGCTGAAATGGCTGTTGAACGTGGGTTTGACACATTCACGCTGCAAGAACGCGATCTTGAAGAAAAAACGCGCCTCCAAGCCTCACCTAGCCTTGGTGGTAGAGGCTTTGGCTATGATCGTTACTTTGGATATAGTTTTTACAACCCTAATCGCGGCTGGTCACGCGCCTACCCTTACTCACGTTTTGGTGGCTTCAACCGATCCCGTGGATTTGGTTTCAATAATTTTGGTGGGTTTAATAACGCATTCTTTAACAACACAGATGTTCGTGAAATCACAAAATATCGCGCCACTGCCGAAGTTATATTCGGGCGCGCTGGGTCAACAAATGACCCGCAAACGTTTAAGGCTCGCGAAGTTTTGGAAAACCTATCCAGAACAATCGAGTTTCCCGAGGAAAAATAAACCCCTCACTCGAATTATAAATATAAAAAAGCCGCCTTGTTACGATAACAAGGCGGCTTTTTTGTGTCTAGAAGACTTAAAGTTTACTCACCCAAGACTTTCGGGGTTTTGTAGTAAAGCTTCAATCCGTTTGCCGTACTCATCGAGTCTGACTGCGTGTTTAGCGCCGTGCGCAAACGGTCTAGGATCAACGTATCAATCGTGATGATTAAGCCCGTGACATAGGTCGCATATTCCGCCGACACGCCTTGGCTAACGAGGATATCTTGAAGCAGCACAACGGATGCAGACGGCGTACCCGCTGCGGCTGTTGCAAAGATCATCGACTGCAAACCAACGACAAGCATATCGCCCAAACCAACATCCAAACCAAATGCACTCATCGTAAAGAGCGACAGCAGCAGCAAGCCAATCAATGTTCCAACCATATTGATCGTCGCGCCAATCGTATAAAATGGCGTTGCTTCATCGGCATTGGCACCCAGTTGATCACAAGCTTCGCGTGTCGCCGTCAATGTCGCCATAGAGCTGGACGTAGACATCGCAACAAGCGCTTGCGGCAAAACTGCGCGAAGCACAAAGCCGACGCCTTTTTTCTGAATGGCGGACGTTACGCCCACCATGACAATCCAAACAATACCCATCGCGAAGATGTAAGGCATCAGCAAGTTAAACAATTTAAGGAGTTCCCCAAAATCATCTTCTTTATTCAGAGCAATCGTGATCGAGCCAAAGACAGCGAGCGGAATTGTGTATTGCAAAAACTTACGAAAGCCTTTGATGAAGAGATCTGAAATTTGATCCGCTTGACGGCCTAAATCCAAACGCTTCAATGCGCCGCCGAATAGAATACCCGCATAAATCGAGATCATCAAAGCCGAGGTCAACACGCCATAGATTTTCGCCAAGAATGGCATCTCTTTCATATTGCCCGAGCCCGCACCATTTGCTGGATCAGCCAAGCCGATGTCCAAACCTGAGAACAGCACATAAGCGAGAATGCCGCAGGCTATACCCAGTAAAGAGAACCCGACGAAAAACCCTAAGACCCGCGCAAATTTTGCGCCAAGGCCTCCCGTCGAAATCGCAAGGGATGAACCGATGGATAAAATAATCAAGGCATACATCAGCGGTTTGAGCGGTACAAAGAGCGAGTCCTTGGCCAGTCCAGCAATGGACTTCACCAAATATGTTCCGCCTGGCGCAATGTCAGCCGCGAGCCATGACGCACCCAAAAACCAACACAGGACAGCTAAGGCGGCCGCAATCGCGACCAGCAAGAGCAACGAAATATTATGAATACGTGACATGTGGGGTCCCCAGTCTTTTTACTGACGCTTATTTTCTTTGAGGTTGGTCTAGGGAGGCAATGGCGCGGGGGCAAGGCGTGAAAGAGAGAGATTCACAGGGCGATATGCTCACAGCCGCTTCCCGTCGTGTGGGGCGACTGCCGAAATGCGAAGTCTCTAGTAATTAGGACGGCCCGCGTGGTTGATACTCGCGACGGAGTACCGAATAGTAAGTTTTGTTTTACGCGGTATCATTGAACTGGGTTGTAAATCCAATTCACCACGCGGCAGCGGTTTTTGACGAAGCGGCCCATCTGTCCCTAGAGTTTGGCCATTAGACCTACTAGTCGGCTCTCACTTCAAAAGGTCCGGCACAGTTCGATGTCTCACCACCAAATGCTCAACCCCACCGTCTCTCGAACCAGATAGAGAGCGCTACCCTGTCCTGTGTCCGAAAGAACAAGATGAGTATGTCACAGCTTTTGAAGGCGGGGATTATGTTTTTTGAAAGTACGATTTTATGGGGGATTGAGAGGATTGGAAACGTGGACGGGTTATAAATGAAAGCGCGTTATGCTCCTCACCCCCAAAAACAAACCTTTACTCAGCGTCCTTAGTTGAGCGATTTAAGGACGCTCACAGGATCTCAAAATTAGATTCTGCTATTCTTCGTCTTCATCTCCATTTAAATCATAGAAAATATAGGATTGCACATCATAGACCCCTTTAGGATCTAAAGTTTGTTTTTCTATAATTTCCGCTTCACCCAATACAAAGGAATTTCTAACCTCCTTAGAGATAAATGATTTTGCAAATTCAAATGCTTGATTTTCATCTTCTGCAACGACCTCAAAACACGCTAAGACACCGCAGTCTTCTCCACTCCCTGTTAAATGAGCAGGCCAAATTCCTTCGCAAGTAATGTAATAAAGAATCCCACCCGATGAGAGCTTTTTCAAAATGTTTTCGCGAGAAAGCCATTTTGGCTGCCATCCATTTCTATCAAGTTCAATGGCCCTACCCAACCAACGGATTGAGGCAGCATCCTCGTTTTTATGAAATAAACTCACCGCATATGCGGCGGCTATGCGAGATTTTGAAAGTTCGAAGCAATCCTCATCCAATAGTTTTTTTCTGATAGGATTAATCAATTTTGCGAGATCGGAATGGTATTTTAAATCACTTAGAACTCGTGCCAACATTGCCATATAGTGCCAATAGATAGGCTCGCTCTCACCTCGATCAGCAATTTCTTTCTCTATTGATTGGTATTCAGAAAGTGCTTTTTCGTTTTGGTCTGTTCGGGAATAGACAAGGCCTATATTCATTCTGAAGAGCGCGATATCTGTTGTATCTAAAGCCAAGCCATCTTTGTAAGTTTGAATTGCCTCGTCATAGCGTCCTAAATCTGAAAGCGTATTTCCTAAGCGACTGAATAACAGATAAGGCCCGCCCACTTTGTCTATTCCGCGTTTTAAAATATCAACTGCACTTTCACGATCGTCTTGTGCTTCATATACAGCAGCTTGCAGTTCAAACGCTCCTGTCCACCTAAGCCTTTCTAATCTTTTTCCAATTTCCAGTGCTTGCTCAAAGTTTCCTTCCTCAAGCAAATCCCAGCCTTCACCATAGATTTTTTGTGGGTCAACTAAACGCTTTTTCATTTCTCAACTTTAATTAGCTGCGAGATAGCTTTATCACGGCAACATCCGGTTTCTAGTTCAATGTTACACAGGGTAGCATGAAAATCGCAAACTACTCTCATCATAATATGAGTGTCTTATATTGGGCGGTTTAAGCCTCTCATCCATTCTCCGCGCCTGCCATAGAAGTAGACATCAGGTAGGCGTCGAAGCCTGCCTCAAGACCCGCGCTCGTCAGAACGAGGCGACACATATTCGCGTTAATTCAAGCCCAATTTCACTGCCTCAGACTTTGCTGTTTTCAATAAGTCTTCCAAAGGGCCCCAGCCCATCTCATCTGGATTGCGCCAGCTCTTTAATTTCATTTGAGAGAACTTGATTTGCCAAGTGAGATCATCCGCCTGCTTTTTTAAGCGCTTTTTATCACTAAGCTGAATCCCTGACTTGGAAGTTCCCAGAGACTCAGGCATTAATGTTGTTTCGTTTGATTTCGAAATATGCTGCATCATGCAACTCGCCTCTTTTTTGATATATTAAGCCCTACAATATGCAAAACATATGCCACGCTTTCCTTTTTAACCGTGTCGCTCCATAACGTGGGCGTGAAAGAGTCCCCCTATACGCCCGCCCATAAATTGGCTGTCCTGTTGTTGGGCGTCCTCGCTATTCGCCTGCTTGTCTTATTCGTAGCACCTTGGGGGTTACACGGCGACGAAGCGCAATATTGGGCTTGGTCACAGGACTTAGCCTTTGGTTATTTTTCTAAACCTCCGATGATTGCATGGGTCATTGCGGCCACGACCTCAGTTTTTGGACAAGCGGAATGGGCTGTGAGGTTGGCCGCGCCATTTCTCCACCTCGCCACCAGCGTGATGATCTTCCTCGCCGCGCGCCGTTTCTTTGATGCGCGCGTTGGATTTTGGGCGGCGGCAACCTATACATTGATGCCTGCGGTTTGGTTATCCAGTTTTATCATGAGTACGGATGCAACCTTGCTGTTGTGTTGGGCGACCGCGCTGCAGGCTTGGGCTTGCTTGCGTGACGGCGGACATTGGGGCCGCGTTATTCAATTGGGACTAGCGTTGGGTTTCGGGCTGCTGTCGAAATATGCGATGGCCTTTATGGTGCCCGTTTTAGTCTTGGCCGTTTTAGTCGACCCGCCTACCCGCCGCGCCCTGTTAGGGATCAAAGGCATTGTGGTCGCAGCTATCGCTGCCGCCTTGCTCACCCCGAACCTCATGTGGAATGCGGCGAATGAATTTGCGACGATTTCTCATACGGCTGACAATGCAAATCTTGGACGTGATTTATTCAACCCGCAGGAAGTCATCCAATTTTGGTTTGACCAATTAGGCGTCTTTGGGGTTCTGCCATTTCCACTGCTCTTGATCGCATTGATCGCAGCTTTTCGCGGCAAACTCTCAACGCCGTCTCATAGCCCTGTAAAGTGGCTCGCAGTCTTCGCGGCCTTGCCCTTGATCGCCATTACAATTGAAGCCCTACTCTCGCGCGCCAATGCAAATTGGGCCGTCACCGCCTATGTTGCCGCGCCGATACTCGTAGCGTTTTGGGCGACACGCACCTCGCGCCGTTTGGCATGGTTGAAATGGGGATTGATCGTGCAGACGGGCACCTGCCTTTTTATGGGCGGCATCCTCACCAATGAACGCACCGTCGATGCCGTAGGGTTTTCGAATGCGGTGAAACGACTCCGCGCGTGGCCAGAAACGTCAGACCAAATTCGCGCTAAGTTAGCATTGGGGTCATTCGAATATATCGCCGTTGATAACCGCCTCGTGTTCTATGATCTCAACTATTATGAAATAACTCCAGATATTCCGGACGTAAAAATATCCCACTCACCGCCCGAGCTGGCCATGTGGTCACTTAATGCGTCGCCCGCTCATCATGCAAATTTAACGCGGGCTCTGCCTGATACAGCACGATCTGTTTTACTGGTCTCGTATCATCATAATTTTGAGGCTTATTTCCACGAGGATTTCGAAACGCTAGAGGCTTTGCCGCCAATCGAGATTGATTTAGGCGGCGGCAAAACGCGCGTTCTGAAAGCGTGGCGCGCAACGGGATATCGCAAGACATCCCGTGAAGACCGCACCTAGGTTTATTTAGAACCCCAGAGCTGCTCCAAGCGTTTATCGCGGCGACATCCATTTCGGTAATATTTATACCGAATAGGGCTCTTTTTATAATAATCCTGATGGTAATCTTCCGCATCATAAAACGTCACCGCAGGCAGGATTGGCGTGACGATATTCGCGGAGAACGGCTTGTTGCTTTTGACCAACGCCAAGGACGCTTCTGCATCTGCACGCTGTTCAGGCGTCGCGAAGATCGCGGAGAGATAGCTTTCGCCTTTATCACAGAACTGCCCCTGCGTGTCCGTCGGGTCGACTGTTTTCCAATAGGCATCGATCAGCGTTCGGTAGCTCACAATTTTCGGATCATAGATAATTTTAGCGGCTTCGAAATGACCTGTACGGTTTGTGCCGACTTGTTTGTATTTTGGATTATCCAGAGTGCCGCCCGTATAGCCTGAAATGGCTTCGACAACGCCGTTCATTTTTTCAAAGTCAGATTCAACACACCAGAAGCATCCGCCCGCGACGATCATTTCCGCGAGCCCATCAGCGCGCACAGATTTAAACGGCGCTTGCGGTCCTGTTATTGCTGTTAGCCCTTGGGGCGCGGCAGTGTTTTCTGTGGCCTCGACCGAGAGCGCAGGCGCGCAGGCCGCGAGTATAAGGAATGAGGTAGCTGTGATTAAATATTTCATGACTCTTCTTCTCCTAGTGGCCGCACACATACCAATGACGTTTCCGTCACATCAAGCGCGGCTGTCTTTATAGGCGGCTAATGCACGCTCTCTGCACTGTTTGTGATCCACGATTGGCCGTGGATATGTCTCGCCCAATTTCACGCCCGCTTGCGCCAGCACATGCGCGGGGGCAGTCCACGGTTGGTTGAGATATTTATTCGGCAGGTCCTTTAGCTCAGGCACATATTTGCGAACATAATCCCCCGCTTTGTCGAATTTTTCGCCTTGGCTAAATGGATTAAAGATACGGAAGTAAGGCGCCGCATCCGCGCCAGATCCCGCCACCCACTGCCAACTGGCCGCATTAGACGCAGGGTCAGCCTCGAGCAATGTATCCCAATACCAGGCCTCACCCACACGCCAATCTGTCAGCAGATGTTTGATCAAGAAGGACGCACACACCATACGCACACGGTTATGTTGCCAGCCTGTTTGCCACAGCTCTCGCATCCCCGCGTCAACGAATGGATATCCCGTCTGGCCGCGCCGCCATGCCTCGACCTTATCCTCGTCGCTGTCCCATACGAACTTATCGAAAGCTGGTTTGTAATTCTGGCTCGCCAGCTCAGGGTTATAAAACAGCAGCGTATAGGAAAATTCGCGCCAGCCAATTTGCCGTAGAAACGCCTCTGTATCGACTTCGCTCTGTTTCGCTGTGACCCAGACTTGGCGTGGGGAAATCTCGCCATACGCCATATGCGGTGCAAGCTTTGATGTGCCTGTAGCGTTCGCAGGATTATCCCGCTGCTCAGCATAGCTCTCGACAGGGCCATCAAGGAAATCCGTCAAACGCTCCATTGCGCCCGCTTCGCCTGGCGTATGATACGCCAACATTTTCGAGCCCCAGTCTGGCGTGGTGGGTAGAAAGCCCCACGTCTTTAAATCATCAGACGGCACATCATCCACGCAGGCCAAAGCTTGCGGCGTCGGAAGCGGCGCATCCACGGTGAATAGATTTTTCGCGGCCCGCCAGAACGGCGTGAAGACCTTATAGAACCCGCCCGTTTTCGTCGCGACTTCCCACGGTTCAATCAAGAGGTTCGATTTATGGCTTTCAGCTTTGATACCGCGCGTTTTGAGATCAGTTTTAATGACTTCATCAATATCTCGCGCCCAACCTTCATAACGTCGGTTCCAATGGACTTCATCCGCGCCCGTTTGCGCAATCACTTCATCCAGAATTGAAGCCGCCTCGCCTCGGCGTAAAATCAACTGCCCGCCTTTTGCCTCGATATTGGCAATCAAAGACGTCAGGGAATGATGCAGCCAAACATTCGCCGCGCTGCCAAATGCGCGACCCGCATTGCTCTCTTGAACATAGAGCAAAATGAGCGGCTTCCCGCTCTCCACAGCAATATGCAGCGCAGGATTATCCGTCAGACGCAAATCGCGTCGAAGCCAGACAATGACAGGGTTTTGATCAGATTCTTTAATAGACATAATCTAACTACGAGACAGCACCGCAGAGCGTTGCACAAGACCGCAGTTTTATTTTTCTAATGCGTAGCTAACCCACTATATAGAATCTAACTCAGGGTCGTTTCGGAAATGTCGAACAGGTCCGCCATGACGCTCTCTGTTGTTGGCCAACGTCCGGCACCCTTGCCGCGAATGCGGTATTGGTCGCCATCGTCGAAGTCAAAAACAGCATGCGCTTCTTCGCCGTCCGCCTGCGCAAAAAAATCATCCTTCGGCAAATCTTTTAAATCCAATGACGTTGCGAAAACATTATCGGCTCGAGACAGCGTAGAGATACGTTTCCACGCACCCTTAGCAGGCTCGACAGGATTAAAGTTCTCAATGGTGTCCATCGGAATATCATCGAGGCCAATCGTTTCGCCAAAGCCGAGCATCGCGATCAAGCGGATTTTCGCGCCTGCATCTGCGCCGCCCACATCGCCTGTTGGGTCGGCTTCCGCGAAACCTTTATCTTGAGCATCCTTGAGCGCCTCAGCATAGGAGCGCCCTTTACCGATTTCGTCGAGCATGTAGTTCGTCGTGCCGTTCAACAAAGCTTGCACGCCCGTGATGCGGCCCTTTTCGCGGATACACATTTCTAGCACTGGCATCCCGCCGCCTGCGGATGAGGAGAACCGAAGCTGTGCGCCGTTTTCAGCGGCGAAGTCCAATAAGGCCTGCCCCCCTGTTGCGATGGCTTGTTTATTTGCAGAGACAACATGGACGCCGCGCGACAACATAGATTTAGAATGCGTCAAAGCCGGTTCAACACCGCCCGAGACATCAATAAAGACATCAGGTTGCGCCGCGAGAAGGTCTTCAAAATCCGTCGCTAATATGTCTGCCGCATATCCCTGATCAATATATTTCTCTGGGCTACGGACCATGATCTTTACAATTTCGAACTGATCAGAATGCTCAGCGGCGCGGCGGAAGACGCCACCGCCAACAACGCCAAGACCCATCATCGCCACGCGGAGTTTACGCGGGGACGGTGCAGGTTTCATTGCGCCCGTTTTTGCGCCTACGCGCGTATAAGAGGGAAGGCCGGGAATACCGACACGGAACGGTACAGTGTGTTTACGGGCAAAGCCGAGCGCACGCGGCGCAATCAACGGCCCTGCAACGCGGATGGCATCATCCCATGAAATCTCATCATAACGTGCCGCGTTTGGATTTGATTTTGGGTCAACTTCGTAAATGCCGCTGACGTCTTTCAACAAGACAGCTTCGACGCCCAACTGATCGGCCACATAAAGCGCCGTTAGGTCGGCTCCGCCATCGCCCAAGAGGACTGCGCGGTCTTTTTCGCCAATGGCAACAAAGCCAGGCATCACAACAATATCGTGATCGCGAAGGTCTGCAAGTAATTGCGGCGTGTCTAATCCTGTCAGGCGCGCTTCAGTGAAGGAGCCTTCCGCCGTTAGTCCTAAATCACGAGCTTGGCGCACAAAAGCAGGCGCGCCAATGCGCTCCAATGCCAACGCGAGCAGAGCCGCCGAACGACGCTCTCCGAGTTGTAGCAATTCTGGTAAGTTCTTCGCGTCGCCCTCTGGGCCAATACGCCGCGCTTCTGCCATCAAGATATCCGTCTGATCGCCTTGCGCAGACGTAACAGCTACGACATTTTGTCCTTGTCGATAATGACGGTAGATTTCAGATGCAGCCTGGGTGTAGTCCTCCAGTGATTTTAGGACGCTGTGACCAAAATTCAGGACAATAACAGGAACAGGCATGTTAGGCTCTCGTGTAAGAAAGACCGCGAGCTAAGCCTAGGCCCGCCATGAGTCAATCGAAGACCGACATACAAAGTGAGTCTGTATATGGAAAATAATTCTAAAGACCCCAATATTTGGACACCTTCAAAGACGGAATCTATCTGGCCACGCCTCTGGCGCGGTATGAAATTGCGTTGCCCGCGCTGCGGAACGGGTAAACTCTTTCGTGCATATTTAAAACCCGTGGCACAGTGTTCCAATTGCGATAAAAAATGGGAGCATGTGCGCGCTGACCTTGCGCCCGCTTGGGCCTCAATGACGATTGCCGCTCACGTCACCGTTTTGGTCTGGCACGTCTTCTTTTGGCAAACGGATATGCCGAATTGGCAACTGACCTCGATCTTGTCCGTCATCGCAACAGGAATTTGCTTGATTGCTCTGCCGTCGATGAAAGGCCTGTTCATGGCAATCATCTGGGCCAAAAGAACGACTGATAGTTAAGCAAGGCAACTCTCAGACTTGACGCCTAGGTTGCTTACGCGCATATGCTTCGCCATCATCAAGACCAGCTGAGGGACAGGCCCTTTGAAGCTGGGGCAACCCCAAATTTATCTTTCGAGATAAAGGCGGACGGTGCCAAATCCTGCAGCTTGGGTACAAGCGGCGAAGATGAGGACGACAGCGGACACCCGCTCACCCCTCTCTTTTACTGCCGCGCCCTGAAGGAAAGAGGGATACCATGGCGATCGGTCATGACATAGAGGCCGCACTCGGCACGAACGCGCTGGAACGCGGATGCACCATCGCCAATGATGTTGTGCGTGGGCGTGTCTATGGCAATCCCGACGGTCCCGTCATTGTCGTCTTAGGCGGGATTTCCGCAACGCGTTTCATTAGTGATGGCGACCCACAGGCTAAGAAAAAGACAGATCGAGGGTGGTGGTCCCGATTAGTGCGCGAAGGCGGCGCAATTGACCTGACCCGTTTCAAAGTCATCGGCTATGATTTTGCGCCAAATGATGGCGGCCTAAAATGTCCCGACACAATCACGACAACAGACCAAGCCCAGCGTTTAAAAGCCCTCCTCGATAGTCAAGGTATCACGAAAATCGCGGCCCTCATCGGCAGTTCCTATGGCGGGATGTGCGGCCTGACATTTGCGCGGGATTACCCTGACATGATCGGGCAGCTTTGCATCATTGGCGCGGCGCATCGTCCCTATCCAATTGGTGTGGGTTGGCGCGGTATTCAGCGGCGCGTTGTGAGATTGGGCCTAGAAGCGGGCCAACCAGACACAGGCCTAAAACTCGCCCGCGAGCTTGCGATGACAACTTACCGCACACCCGAAGAATTTGCAGATCGATTTGATCTGGAAGAAACAGGCACCAAGCCTAGTCAGTTTGATATTTGTAATTACCTCGGTGCTCGCGGCGACGTCTTTGCGGCGAATATGGATGCGCGGCGGTTCCTCGCCTTGTCCGAGTCCGTCGACCTGCACCGCGTGGAACCCGAGAGCATTGCAACGCCGACATTGCTGATGACCGCGATTTCGGACCAACTCGCGCCGTTGACGGATATGCGGGAATTGCGAGATCGCCTCGCGGGACCGTCCGAGCTTTACACCTTTACTTCGCTTTATGGGCATGATGCCTTCCTGAAAGAATATGATGCGATGGAGCCTCGCTTGAGCGCGTTTTGTAAGGGTCTGTCATGAGAACAATGACTGATTTTCTCTGGCTGGCGTTCCGTTGTATTGCCTTCATCTGGATTATAACAACCGTCTTGATCTTGATCCTCTTTGTGGTCGGGACCGAGGCAGACGGATTGACCCTTTCCGAGAGCCTCCTGACCGCCGTGAAATATGGCAGCTATACAGGCGGCATATTCGGGACATTATTGGCGATCACGCTCGCGCTGAAAAGCTGGCGGATTACACGCGGGAATAACAAAAAGCTCGCGCGAAGGAACTCAAGCCCTTCAAAGGGCAGTCTCGAATGAAACACCCCGATAAAGCATGGTGGAAACAAACCTCGCAGTTCTATTTGTATTTTGGCTGTCTCGGAGGTTTGATTTCATTGGGCTTGATGGCAATCAAGACTGCTACGCAGGGCTTCGAAACTTATTATATTGAACTCGTTCTCAGAATGACGTTCATATTCCCTCTTCTTGTTACATCTGTATTTTGTATCCCGGAATTACTCTTTGGAAAATCAAATGACTGATCCAAAAACCAAAATCGTCCAAGCCGGCATTGGCACTGACCCTGCGCATGGGTCTATCGCGCCGCCGCTTTATCTGTCCTCCACCTATCTCTGGCCGAACCCGTCCGAGAAGGGGCAGTATGATTATGGCCGATCAAATAACCCGAACCGCGATATTCTGGCCGAAGCCCTAGCGGACCTAGACGGCGGCGCGGGCGCGGTTGTGACGTCTTCGGGCATGTCCGCTATTGATCTGGTGTTGAACCTCATCAAAGCAGACGACCTCGTGATTGCCCCGCATGATTGTTACGGCGGCACGCACCGCTTGCTCACGCACCGCGCAGACCAAGGCCGCATCCGCGTTGAATTTGTCGATCAATCCAACACAGCTGCACTAGACGCTGCGCTTGCGAAGAAACCCGCACTCGTAATGATAGAGACACCGTCCAACCCGTTGATGCGCGTTGTTGATGTAAAATCCATATGCGCCACCGTCAAAGCCGCAGGCGCGATAGCTGTTGTCGATAACACCTTCCTCTCGCCGCTTCGCTTGCGTCCGCTTGATCTCGGCGCAGACATAGCGCTGCAATCGACAACTAAATTTATAAATGGCCATAGCGATATCATCGGCGGCTGCGTTGTTGCCAAATCTGCAGACCATGTAGAACAGCTCGCATGGTGGGCAAATTGTGCAGGCATCACCGCCAGCGCCTTTGATTGTCACCAAACCCTGCGCGGATTGCGGACATTAGCTCTGCGATTAGACGCTGCGGAATCAAATGCCAAAGCTATTGCCGCCTTCCTAACGACGCAAACCAACGTAACCGCCGTCCATTACCCTGGCCTGTCCACACATGCAGGTCACGCGATTGCCGCCGCGCAGCAGTCAGGTTTCGGCGCAATGTTGTCCTTCGAAGTGTCTGGCGGATTAGAGGCCGCAACGCGGTTCTGCCAAGCCCTCAAGATTTTTGGATTGGCGGCGAGTTTGGGCGGCGTTGAAAGCCTGATCTGCCTGCCAGAAACTATGACGCATCGCGGAATGGCAGAAAGCGCCCGTCGAGAAGCTGGAATTAGCGAAAGTCTCCTCCGACTCTCGGTCGGAATCGAAGCTGAAAGCGACCTTTTGACTGATTTAGCGCAAGCATTTTCTGCAATATCGTAATTTAGCAAAACAAAATGGTCGTCACTACACCGCATTTATCTTATTTGGCGCAAATTTTTTTCTTGAGGGTCTGCACTTGACTCGTTAATGAAGTGCGAGTTTAAGGATAATTATGCATCCGCAAGACAAATACGAAGTAAAAGTGAAAGTCGCGACGCGTCAACAGACGCTCGCCAGCGATGCCGCTATGATTAGCGGTCTTCTCCTCCTTGTGCTGGTATCTGTCGTCGTCCTTATTGGGCGATCTGCGGGCGGTATGTAAAAGGGAACACCCCGGACACAAACCACCCGCTCAGTTGAGCGGGTTTTTTTATGTTTGGGACTAAGGATTAAGAGTATGACGAAACGTAGTGATGCCATTGTAAAAGGACGCGACCGCGCCGCCGCGCGTGCCATGTTGCGCGCCACGGGCATGGGCGATGAAAACTTTGCAGGTCCGATCATTGCTGTCTTCAATACATGGACGAATATGGGGCCCTGCAATATGGACCTCGACAAATTAGCGGTCCCTGTCCGTGCGGGCATCCGCGCTGCGGGCGGAACGCCTGTCGACTTTAACTCCATCGCGATTTCTGACGGCATTACGATGGGCAGCGAAGGTATGCGCGCGTCATTGATGTCCCGTGAAGTCATCGCAGACTCGATTGAATTAGCCGTTAAAGGCCACAGCCTCGACGGCGTTATCGTCTTAGTGTCTTGCGACAAAACAATCCCTGCCGCCGCGATGGCACTGGCGCGGATGAATGTTCCGGGCGTCGTGCTTTATGGTGGCTCCATCATGCCGGGTAATCACAAGGGCAAAGACCTGTCCGTTCAAGATGTGTTCGAAGCCGTTGGTGCCTGCGCCGCGGGCATCATTGACGACGAAGAATTGAAAGACATCGAAAAAGCGGCTTGCCCAGGTGCAGGCGCGTGTGGCGGTCAGTTCACAGCCAACTCTATGGCGATGGCGATGACCTTCCTCGGTCTCTCTCCGATGGGCGCGAATGATGTGCCTGCCGTATCAGACGACAAAAATGCGAGCGCCTATCGCGCAGGACAAATTGTCGTCGAGTGCGTGAATGAGAAACGCTTGCCGCGCGATATGATCACGCAACAATCCTTGATGAATGCCGCGATTGCGCTGTCTGCGACTGCCGCATCGACCAATGCGATTTTGCATCTCTTAGCGATTGCCTCTGAAGCGGAAATCGACACCTTTAACATTGACGCATTCGATACAATTTCTCGCTCTACGCCAGTTATCGGCGATCTAAAGCCCGGCGGGAAATACATGGCCTTTGACCTTTATGCCGCTGGCGGGTCAGGCTTGATCGGGCAACGCTTGGTCGACGCCAAAATGATTGAAGACCAAAAAACGGTCACAGGCCGCAGCCTGTTCACAGAAATCGCAGAGGCGAAAGAAGCCAAAGGCCAAGACGTGGTTCGCCGCTTTGACGACCCCGTGAAATCTCGTGGGGGTTACGGCATTCTTTATGGCGATCTTGCGCCTGAAGGCTGCGTCGTGAAACTCGCAGGACATGGCGCATTATTCTTTGAAGGCACAGCTCGTGTTTTCGAATCTGAGGAAGCTTGTTTCGAAGTTGTTCAAAACAATGGCATCAAAAAAGGCGACGTTGTTATTATCCGCAACGAAGGCCCAGCAGGCGGCCCCGGTATGCGCGAAATGTTGGGCGTGACAGCCGCCTTGGTTGGACAGAATTTGGCCGACCATGTGGCTCTCATTACCGACGGCCGTTTCTCTGGCGCGTCCTATGGCTTTGTCATCGGTCACGTTGCACCCGAAGCGGCGCATGGCGGACCGATTGCGCATATCCGCGACGGCGACAAAGTCACAATCGACGTTGAAGGCCAAACCATCAATGTCGATGCAGACCTTGCTGAACGCGCCAAAGATTGGACGCCACCAAAACCAAAATACCCATCTGGCGCTTATGCTAAATTCGCCAAACTCGTCGGCTCTGCCTCCAAAGGCGCAGTCACCTCATTCCCGTTTTCTAATTAAAGCCTGTTTCGATTTAAAAGGACCACCACCATGTCATCACTCGATATTTATTACGATAAAGATTGCGACCTCGCGATCATCAAGAAGAAAAAAGTCGCCGTCCTCGGCTATGGCTCCCAAGGCCGCGCCCATGCGCTAAACTTGAAAGATAGCGGCGTTGACGTTGTTGTCGGCCTTCGCCCAGACAGCGCAACGAACAAGAAAGTCATCGCAGATGGCCTTCCAGTTAAAGCCACAGCCGACGCCGTCAAAGGCGCAGACGTGGTTATGGTCCTAACGCCAGATGAGCTTCAAGCGCGCATCTATCGCGAAGACATCGAGCCAAACCTCAAAGAAGGCGCTGCCCTTGCATTCGGTCATGGCTTTGCCATCCATTACGGTCAGGTCGATCCTCGCCGTGATTTAGACGTCATCATGATTGCGCCAAAGGCTCCGGGTCACACGGTCCGTAACGAGTTCACAAATGGTCGCGGAATTCCTGATCTCATCGCCGTTGCACAAGACGCAAATGGCGGTCACGCACTAGAGCTTGCCAAGTCATATGCTTCTGCCATCGGCGGCGGACGGACTGCGATCATCCACACAACATTCGGCGACGAAACAGAAACTGATTTGTTCGGCGAGCAAGCCGTGCTTTGCGGCGGCGTCGTTGAGTTGATCAAAATGGGTTACGAGACGTTGACAGAAGCGGGCTATCCGCCTGAGCTAGCTTACTTCGAATGTTTGCACGAAACAAAACTCATCGTTGATTTGATCTATGAAGGCGGCATCGCCAACATGAATTACTCGATCTCCAACAATGCGGAATATGGCGAATACGTCACGGGCGAAGCGGTCATCAATGAAAGCTCCCGTGAAGCTATGCGCACAGCGTTGAAGAATATTCAGAACGGCGACTACGCAAAATCTTTCATCCAAGAAGGCGCACTTGGCTATCCGAGCATGACAGCTCGCCGCCGCAATACAGAGAAACACTCCATCGAAGTTGTTGGCGCAAAACTCCGCGAAATGATGCCTTGGATTTCTGCGAATAAAATCGTCGATAAAGACAAGAACTAAAATGGCTGAACCTCAACATAAGCGAAAAGTTATAGGTCGAGTAATCGCAGCACTCGCGACCTTAGCTTTTTGTTTTGTTACTTGGTTCAGCTTTAATTCCGCGTTTGCATACTCATACAATAAAAACGATTTCATGCCTCTGTTGTATGTTTGCGTTTCTTTATTTTTTATCTCGCTCGCGCTCGCGGCTAATTTGATTAAGGCTTTCAAGTCATGACTACAGCAACGCAATTTAACCGTCAGCAGACAGAAATCCTAGAGAACCGTGAGCCGAAATCTGGCTCGCAACTCTTGTTGGAATCTATTGCCGCGCAAGGTGTGGATCTTATCTTCGGCTATCCTGGCGGGGCGATCATGCCTGTCTATGACGAGTTGCCAAATTATCCGCAGCTACGTCATATCCTCTGCCGCCACGAACAAGGCTGCGGCATGGCTGCGATTGGATATGCGCGCGCAACTGGTAAAGTCGGAACGGCATTCGCCACATCTGGCCCCGGCGCGACGAACCTCGTCACCGCTATTGCCGACGCCTATTTGGATTCAGTGCCTGTTGTTTTCGTCACAGGTCAGGTCCCGACAAACCTCATGGGAACAGATGCGTTCCAAGAAGTCGACATTATCGGCATCACCATGCCCATCGTCAAACATAGTTACATCGTGCGCGACCCCGCCGACTTGCCGGGTATGATCGCCGAGGCTTATTTCATCGCCGCAGAAGGCCGTCCGGGTCCTGTGCTCATCGACATCCCGAAAGACGTACAAAACGCACTGACAACAGATCGTCACAAATGGCGTCCATATCCAAAGCAAAAGCCTGAAATGGGCCAGAGCGAAGATATCGCAAAAGCCGAACAGCTAATGCGCGAAGCCAAGAAGCCCTTGTTCTACATCGGCGGCGGCGTGGCCCAAGGCGACGGTGTTGCAGAATTACGAGAGTTAGTTGAGCGCACACAAATTCCGGGTGTATCCACACTCAAGGGCCTCGGCTCTTTGCCGTCCGATCATCCAAACTATCTTGGGATGCTCGGGATGCATGGCCTTCGTGCTGCCAATTATGCCGTGCAAGAATGCGATCTTTTGATCGTCGTCGGCGCGCGGTTTGATGACCGCGCTACAGGTAAGCTCGATACATTCGCGCCTCACGCCAAAGTCATTCACATGGACATCGATATTGCGGAGATAAATAAACTTCGCCGCGTGAATGTCGGTCTCGACGGGAGCCTTAAAAAGAACCTCGCCGCGCTCGACCCGTTCGACGGCGGTATTGCGCCAAATATTTCTGAGTGGACAGAGCTTTGCTATGGCCGCCGCGAAGAACATGAGTGGGATTATGACGGCGCGCAGGCGAAAGCCTCACCGGGTGTTTATGCGCCAAAGCTTTTGCATGACCTCTCACGCCGCGCCGACGCCATGTTTAAAGACGAGACGGCGGCGATTTTCACCTGTGACGTGGGCCAACATCAAATGTGGGTTGCGCAACATTGTTATTTCGACGAGCCAAAAGATCACATCACGTCGGGCGGGTTAGGCACAATGGGTTTCGGCTTGCCTGCGGGCCTTGGGGCGCAACTTGGCGCGCCAGACCGTACCGTGATTACCGTCTCGGGCGATGGCTCGATCATGATGAACATTCAGGAACTCGCGACATTGTTCCGTTACGGCATTCCGTTGAAAATTGTCCTATTGGATAATTCTGTTCTGGGCATGGTGCGTCAGTGGCAGGAAGTCTTCTTTGACAAAAATTACTCCGAGACGAATTTGGACGACAATCCAGATTTCGCCCTCGTTGCGAAAGCCTTCCAGATCGACGCCTTCACCGTCAACACAGTCGATGAAATGGATGCGGGCATAGACCGTCTTCTCTCAACAGAAGGCCCTGTCCTGATGCACGTCAAAATCGATCCAAATGAAAATGTATGGCCGCTCGTCCCACCGGGACGGAGCAATGCCGACATGATGGAACGGTAGGGTGTCACGCTCTACACTCCGATTTTGGCTTATTTTTGTAGGCATTGTGACAGTTCCAACGCTAGGATTATTCGTCGGCATGTCCTGTTACGGATTACTTTTCGAGTATTCAGAATACTCTACGAACGAGTCACCATATTATTTCTTACAATATGTCATTCTTATGTCTGGCGCATTGGGCGGGGCCTCAATTTCTTTGTGGGCCGCACACAATCTGTCCCCTTTAGGTTTTATGACTAGTGGAACTATTTCAAAACTCCTTAGTATTTCAATTTGGATAAATTTAGCGGGCATGATCTTGGCCTTTATCAACATACCTGTGGAACTTGGTTTATACGGAATTTCAGCTTCAACCGTAACGGTAGCAACGGGTTTCACCATGAGTACAGTTATTTGGACCTTAAGTTCTGTGACGCTCCTGATTTTTGCTCGCAAGCAATTAAGCGCTAGAATTGCTGGCGAGCCTATACAAAAATCCTCTATTGCCGAGACATTCTCATGACCTCACGTCAGCCAATCACTCCGTCTATACCAGCAAAGGCTGGTATCCAGTATGTCTCATCGCGAGCAAAGCTCTGGACCCCAGCTCTAATCGTTTGGCACGCCAAACGACTAACTGGGGTAATCGGACATGCCGGTTTGATGGAGCAGTAGGGTGTTTTGGGTCATCCTCATCGTCGCGGTATGGTTTGGATCTCACGCCTTGTCCGCATGGATGGGCATGTACCAATCACGCTTGGATGTAGAGACAGAGGCAACATTAAAACGCACGAAGAAAATTAGACAAAGAACTGACCGAATGCGTCTGCGCCAGGGAAATGAAAAATGACCGAATTACAACGTGATAAAACTTTTACGCCGTCTGGCGTGTCTGGCAAATTGAAGATCGTGCTCCACGATGTGTCTGGTACGCTTATAAGGGCGCTCGGCACGATCGAGCGCCGTGGATATGACTATCGTGATGTACATTGTACGCAGCGCGTGGACGGCGATTTCGATTTGCTTGTCGCGGTGGAAGATACAGGCGGTCCAAATGATTTGGATACGCTCTGCCTTCAACTAGAACGCCTTTACAATGTTGTCAGTGCAGAAAAAATTGGCCGCCGCAAGCGAGCCGAACGCGCTTAAACCCGCACCAAAATACAAAGACAAACCAATGACTAAACACGTCAAAATATTCGACACAACCTTACGCGACGGCGAGCAAGCGCCTGGGTTTTCTATGACAGGCGGGCAGAAGCTCCGCATGGCGAAAGCCCTAGAAGCTCTCAAAGTTGATGTCATGGAAGCGGGCTTTGCCGCGGCCTCCGTTGGCGATTTCGAGGCGATCAAAACGATTGCGACCGAAGTCAAAGATAGCGTCGTGTGCTCTCTCGCGCGTTGCAATGACGGCGATATCCGCGCGAGCGGTGAAGCCCTAAAACCAGCGGCGCGGGGACGTATCCATACATTCATCGCGACCAGCCCTTTACACCGCGAATACAAATTGAAAATGTCCAAAGAGGAAATCCTCCGCCGCGCTGTGGCAGGGGTCGAACTTGCGCGGAATTATACGGATGATGTCGAATTTTCCTGCGAAGACGCCATCCGCACAGAACGCGATTATATGAAACAAGTTTGCGAGGCCGTTATCCGCGCGGGCGCAACGACAATCAACATGCCTGACACTGTGGGCTATACGACGCCCGAAGAAATTCAGGATTTGTTCGAGTTTTTGACCACCCAAGTTGAAGGCGCAGACAAAGTGATCTTCTCTGCCCATTGTCATGATGATTTGGGATTGGCCGTCGCCAACTCACTCGCCGCCATTCGCGGCGGCGCGCGTCAGGTCGAAGTGGCCCTAAACGGCATTGGCGAACGTGCAGGCAATTGCGCCCTCGAAGAAGTCGTCATGGCGCTGCGCACGCGCAGAGATTTCTTTAACGTGACAACGGGTATTGAAACGCAGGGCATCTACGCCGCATCGAAACTCCTCGCGACGATCACGGGTAATCCTGTGCCGCGTAACAAAGCTATCGTTGGGAAGAATGCCTTCGCGCATGAGAGCGGTATCCATCAACATGGCGTCTTGGCGAACCGCGAGACATATGAGATCATGAAGCCCGAAGATGTTGGCGTCAGTACGGACAACCTTGTGCTGGGCAAACATTCAGGCCGCGCCGCTTTACGGGCGCGTGCAGAAAAGCTTGGCTTTACCTTGGCAGACAATCAACTCGCCTCTGTTTTTGCCGCGTTCAAAACATTGGCCGACGACAAAAAAGAAGTCTTCGATTCCGACATTGAAGCGCTTGTATTGGGCGAAGCTGTTGGCGCGGGCGGACCTTGGTCCGTTGACTCGCTCTATGTCTCGGCGGGGTCAGATGACAAACGCGAACCCGAAGCCATTGTGCGATTGTCCCATGAAGACGGCCGCAGCGAAACACATGTCAGCCGCGCCAAAGGCCCGATGAATGCGGTCTTCGCCGCTATTTCTGAAATCGCAAATATCCCGATGAAATTGGAACATTACGCGGTGACGTCTGTGTCGGGCGGGAAAGACGCTATGGCCGAAGCGACTGTCCGTGTGGCGACTGAAATTGAGACCTATCAAGGCCGCGGTACAAACACCGATACAGTGCTCGCCTCAGCTCTCGCCTATCTCGACGTGATCAATCGTATCGAACGCCGCCAAGCCCGAGCCAAAACAGGAGAGCGTGCCATCGCCGCGCAGCATTGATGCAAAAACTAAAACTCATATTCCCACTGATAGGTATCGCCTTTCTGGGCTTGTGGTTATTCAAAACAATCACAAGCGTCGATGCTGGTTCAGTCCAATCACTGACGGATACGACGCGTAAGTATCAATATCTTGCACTACTGGGATTTGCTTGCTTTTGGATCTACCCCACGATTAATTGGTTTAAGTCTGGGTCGAAGTTTAACACGTCAGAAGTTGTCAAAACTGTCAAAAAAGATGTATATCCTACCCATGGAAAGAAAATTCCAGCATGGGCTCACGTTCTAAGACTCATAGGTCTTGCGGGTCTTGTATATTTTTCATCCAGTGCCGTGCGGACGGTGAATGATGAGTTTGTCTTTAACTTCAACTATTTTTTCCCTACCGCCTTTGGCGCAGCTTTATTCTTCCTATTGCCTTTTGTATTTCAAAGGAAAACTCAATAATGCCGAGTACACTCTTCGACAAAGTCTGGAACCGCCACGTTGTTGTGGCCGAGACAGAGACAAATCCTGCAACGCTTTATATTGATCTTCATCTCATCCATGAAGTCACAACGCCGCAAGCTTTTACCGAGCTGAAAACGCGCGGGTTGAAAGTGCGCCGTCCAGATCGGACATTGGCAACAATAGACCATTCAACGCCGACGCTCATCAATGCCGACGGCACACGGCCTTACCATACGAAACAAGCGGAAACGCAAGTCGAGACCCTTTTGGCGAACACCAAAGAACACGGCATCGAGACGCATGGTTGGGACAGCGATAATCGCGGCATCGTCCATGTCATGGGTCCAGAGTTGGGCGCAACACAACCCGGCATGACCATCGTTTGCGGCGACAGCCATACCGCCACACATGGTGCGTTTGGCGCGATTGCGTTCGGGATCGGCACTACACAGGTCGGCCATGTTTTGGCTAATCAATGCTTGTTAATGCCAAAGCCAAAAACAATGGCCATTCATGTAAATGGTGAGTTGCCCACGGGTGTCACGCCAAAGGACGTAATCTTGCACATCATTGCAGAGATCGGCATGGGCGGCGGAACGGGCTATGCACTCGAATATCGCGGCAATGTCTTTGAAGAGATGAGCATGCAAGGCCGCATGACGGTTTGTAATATGTCCATCGAAGCGGGCGCACGTTGCGGCATGATTGCTCCTGACCAAACGACATTTGATTATATCCAAGGCCGTAAATTCGCGCCGAAAGACTTTGCAGCGAGCTGCGCGGACTGGCTGACGTTGGCTACGGATGACGGCGCAGTGTTTGACAAAGAGGTTCACATCAAAGCGGAAAATATTTCGCCAATGGTCACCTATGGCACGAATCCAGGCATGGGCATTTCAATCGACAGCCTTATTCCTGCGGCAGCAAGCGAGGCGGACCAAGACGCCTTGGATTACATGCAGCTCAAGAGCGGGAATAAAATCGCAGGCACAAAAGTCGACAAAGTTTTCATCGGCTCTTGCACCAATTCACGGCTCGAAGATTTACGCGCCGCCGCCAACATCATGAAGGGCCGTACCGTCGCGCAAGGCGTCACGACTATCGTTGTGCCGGGGTCTGTTGTGACCAAACTTCAAGCCGAAGACGAAGGCTTAGACACAATCTTTTTGGACGCAGGCGCGGAATGGCGCGAAGCGGGATGCTCTATGTGTCTCGGTATGAATGGCGACATTGGTGCGCCGGGTGATCTGATCGTCTCAACCTCGAACCGTAATTTCATGGGCCGTCAAGGTCCCGGTGTTCGAACGGTTTTAGCCTCGCCAGAAACAGCGGCTGCCACAGCCATTGCAGGTGTCATTACCGACCCCCGTCAGGTGGAGACAGCGGCATGAGCTTCCGATCTTTGAAACAAGTGACCTCAAAAACATTAGTCTTGTCTTCGACCAATATCGATACTGACCAAATCATGCCCGCCAAGTTTTTGTCTATGACGACAAAGGCAGGTTTGGGTGAGCATGTGTTCTCGAACCTACGTTATAATACCGATGGGTCTGAAACGGACCACGTGTTGAATTCACCCGAAGGCAAAGCGTCTGAAATTCTTGTCGCAGGTCATAACTTTGGCTGCGGCAGTTCGCGTGAACATGCACCTTGGGGCCTAACCGATTATGGCATTCGCGTTGTTATCAGTTCTGAAATTGCCGATATTTTCAGAAACAACTCACTCAAAAATGGTTTACTTCCAATCATCATTGAAAAACGCGCCCATAACTGGTTGCTCGAAAACCCGGGCGCAGATGTGAGCGTTGATCTGGAAACCTGCGAAGTCCACCTGCCCCGCAATGGCGGAACATATAAATTCGAAATCGACGCCTTCTCTCGTCACTGCCTGATGGAAGGCGTAGACGAGATGGGGTATTTACAAGGGCAATCCGATGCGATTGCAGAGTTTGAGGCAAACCGTGGCTGAGATTAATTTTACTTATTTACCCGGCGACGGAATTGGTCCTGAAGTTGGGGCGGCGTCTATTGCCGTTCTAAAGGCGACGGCGTCTAAATTTGGGCACAGCCTGAACATCGAAGAACACCTGATTGGTGGCGCGGCGATTGATGCGGGTTTAAAGCCTTTACCAGATGAGAGCTTCGAGTCTGCGAAACGCACAGGCGCTATGTTGCTAGGCGCAGTGGGCGGTCCGAAATGGGATCACCTGAAAGGACAAGACCGTCCAGAGCTTGGGTCGCTTCTGCCGCTGCGGAAGAACTTGAACCTCTATGCCAATATCCGTCCTTGCAAACCCTACCCTGCGCTCATCGACCGCGCCCCGCTTAAGCGTGAACGCTTAGAAGGTGTAGATTTTATTGTCATGCGTGAGCTAACGGGTGGTATCTATTTTGGCGATAAAGGCCGCGACGATCAAGGCGCGTTTGATATGTGCCGCTATTCCGAAGCCGAAGTCCGCCGCATCGCGAACAAGGCGTTTGATCTTGCGATGACTCGCCGCAAAAAAGTCACGTCCGTTGACAAATCAAATGTGCTCGAAACCTCTCGCCTGTGGCGCGAGACTGTCATTGCCGTTGCAGCCGATTATCCAGAGGTCGAGCTAGAGCATCTTCTCATAGACGCGATGACAATGCACATGCTGACACGCGCTCAGGATTTCGACGTTATCCTCACTGAAAATATGTTCGGTGACATTCTAACCGACGAAGCCTCGGTCCTTTGTGGCTCCATGGGCGTTATCCCGTCTGCCTCGCTGTCTGATGGCGGCATGGGCATGTATGAGCCTATCCACGGCAGCGCGCCAGATATTGCAGGCCAAGGCAAAGCGAACCCGCTCGCGATGATCCTCTCCGCCGCGTGGATGTTACGTTTAAGTTTCGGATTAGACGCGGAAGCCGACATCATAGAAACCGCTGTTTCTGCCGCATTGGAGCAAGGCCAGACAACGGGCGACTTGGGCGGCAATCTCAGCACGTCTCAAGTGGGCGAATGGATCGCGGATTATGTCCAACGTTAATCTAGATGATCTTTGCGCGCGTATAGATGCCGCGCAAGTTTACGGCCTTGCGCGGAGAACTCCTACGCAGTTTGCGCCTAAGCTGTCGGCTGCCTTGGGCCAAAACATCTGGTTAAAACGCGAAGACATGCAGGATGTGTTTTCCTTTAAAATTCGCGGTGCAGCGAACCGAATTTCTGGCCTTAATGAAGCCGAACGCGCCCGCGGTGTTGTTGCCGCCAGTGCAGGCAATCATGCACAAGGCGTGGCTGCGGCCGCACAGCATTATAAAATCCAAGCCCTCATCTTTATGCCGATCACAACCCCGCCTATCAAGGTCGCGGCCGTTGAAGCTATGGGCGCGAAAACAAAACTTATTGGCGACAATTACGATGACGCCTGCATGGCTGCAATTGCGCACGCCGAAGAGACTGGCGCTATTTTTGTGCATCCCTTTGACGAACGCGAAGTCATCGCGGGACAAGGCACTGTTGGTAAAGAAATACTCGAGCAAATGCCGCGCACACCCGCCGCCATCTATGTCTGCACAGGCGGCGGTGGATTAGTTTCTGGCATTGGCGCGTGGGTTAGCCGTCATGCGCCCAACACTAAAATTTTCGCCGTTGAACCCGAAGGCGCGCAAACACTCGGCGCAGCCTTGAAAGCTGGCGGACCTGTTGCTTTAAATACCGTCGATGGATTTGCCGATGGTGTAGCTGTTAGGACATTTGGCGCGTTGACCTATGACATTTGCACGCAAGTTGTGGACGGACAATTTGGCGTTACTAATGACGAAATTTGCGCCGCTGTTCGTGATATTTTCGAAGCGACACGAACTGTTGTTGAACCGGCTGGCGCGGTTGCGCTCGCGGGGGTTATTAAACATATCCAAAACGGCGACGCACCAGAAGGCGATCTTGTCGTCACCATCTCTGGCGCGAATGTAAACTTCGACCGCATCGGTCATATGGTCGACCGCGCAGAATTTGGCGCAGGCGAAGAAATGCTCTTTGCGGCCTCTATTCCAGAACAAGCCGGCGCGTTCCTGAATTTTGTCCGCGCGCTCGGGCAACGCGCTGTCACTGAATTTAACTACCGCTTTGCAGATACGTCTGAAGCGCATGTTTTGGTGGGCCTCAAAACGCGAGACCTCGAAGACCGCTCGCAAGTCATTTCGCATATGGCAGTGCATGATATCAATGTCACTGACCTCTCCCATGATCGTCTGGCGAAACGTCATTTACGGCATATGGTGGGCGGACGCGGGGATAATCGCGCCGAAGCAATTTACCGTTTTGAATTTCCAGAACGCCCAGGCGCACTGACGCAATTTTTGGAAACACTAGATGCGCGGTGGAATATCTCGCTGTTTCATTACTCCAACCACGGCGCGGCAGAAGGCCATGTCTTGTGCGGGTTTCACGTTCCCAACGGAGACATAGAAGCCTTGGAAGCGCAGCTCGCTGGAACAGGCTACCCAATGTCGCGCGAGACAGACAACCCTGCCTATGGATTCTTCTTGCGAGGTTAAAAAGTATAACTCGTAGCCATCACACGCTTGTGAACGCGCGTGAAACTATGTGTATTGAATAATAATGAAGCGTTCATATATCTCGTCTCAAGACAGGATAATAACATGACTAATTTGATCGACTCTTACTTACTGAAATCCGGAATGCCAAAGCACGAACTTTGCATCATCGGTAGGGCCAAGCGTGCGTTTTATTATTACGGCGTGACCCTCTTTGCTGTTTCAGCCGTAACTTTTTTTGCGTTCGGTCTTATCCGTATGATTGGCTAAGACTGCCAACCCGTTCGTGTCTTGTAGGTAAACTGTCCGCGGTCATTTAGACGACGACTTACAATGCCTCGATTTCTCAGACAGTTCAGATGTGCGACAGACTCGCCCACCGCCATGATGCGGTTACTGTCATTGATTTCCCGCCTAAACAGCGCCGAGTAAACGCCCGTCGAAAGACGCGCTTCACGGCAATGCTCGGCTAATCGAACCAAAGCTTTTTCGTGATGTTCGATCAACTTCGATAATCGCTTATGCGCACCTCGAAATGGAATACCATGTGCGGGGCACACCAACACGTCCTCTGGCAATTCTTCCAACAATTTATGGCAAGACGTGATCCACTCTTCTAGCGGGTTCGCTTCAGGTTCCGTCGGCCAAACAGACACATTAGAGCTGATATTCGGCAGCAACTGATCACCGGTCAGGGCGACATTGAGTTCGGGACAATAGAGGCACGCATGTTCAGGCGAATGGCCCGATCCAATTACGACGCGCCATTCTCGCCCGCCGATCATGCCCACCTCACCATCCACCAATCGGTCATAACTTTGTGGTAGCGGCGCAATGGCTTTCCCAAATCCGCCAAAGCGCATCTTATAAAGCTCGATTTGGTCATCGGTAAATCCACACTTGTGGTAAAATTTAATTCCCTCACTCGGGGCAGGCTTTCCTGTATCTGACGCCATCAAACGGCAGAGAAAATACTCGCCGCGAGTCATCAAAAGTGGGGCTCCGAATTTGCGGCATAACCACCCCGCTAGCCCTGTATGGTCAGGATGTAGATGCGTACAAATCACCCGATTAACGGGCTTGCCCTCTAAGAGCGTTTCGAAATAATTTTCCCAAATATCACGACTGATTTTGTCCGCGATACCTGTATCTACAATAACCCAACTATCACCATCCCTCAGAGCCCAAAGATTGATGTGGTTCAACCCCCGCATTGGGAGAGGAAACCTGAGCCAAAAGACACCAGGGGCGACTTCGGTGGCGCTGCCGTTTTCAGGGGCCTCGTCCATAATAAAGCTTAGCCCCCGTCCTTCATATCCACTTTCGCGTACAAGGGATTGATCGGCAGGTGTCTTATCGGTCGTTTTCGTCATGACCTATAAATAGGCGGTTGATATCCAAATGACAGCATTGATTACGAATAATCCAAATACATCTAAATACGATTGATGGAAATATAGAGTGAAAAAATAAACGCTCCTGACCACACGGGGCGCTATGGCGATCAGGAGCAATTGATTAGCCCGAAGGCTTATCAAACACAACCATAACTAGAATTACGGCAATGTCACCCCTATAAATGAGGTGGGGTTGGTGAATTAGTCGTTCTAGCTTCCCCAAAATGTCATCAAACTATCGGGCTCTGGACGAACACGTGGCGACGCAGGTAAAGTTGGTGTCCCGATGTAGATATAACCCGCGACGCGTTCGTTACCGCTCAGGCCTAACGCCGCATTGACGCCAGCATCATAGGCATACCATTCCGTCAACCATTGCGCGCCATAACCATGAGCTTGAGCCGCTAAGCAGAGATTAAAACAAACAGCGCCAGAGGATAATTCTTGTTCCCAGACGGGCGTTCCACGAACGCAGTCAACGGGCGAAGAAATAACGGCCACAACAAGCGGAGCCCGCGTCAGGCGGGCACCTTCAAAAATGGCGCGGTCCGCAGGCGCAGTCGGATTCGCCGCCATAAAGGCCGTGGCAATATGTTGACCGAAATTCGAACGGGCCTCATTTTCAAAGATAACAAATCGCCACGGCGCAAGTTTACGGTGATCAGGTACGCGGGCGGCAATTTCGAGCAGCGTATCTCGCGTCGCTACATCTGGCCCTGGCCCCTCCATGGCCTTCGCCAAATTGGATCGCCGCGTCGCAAGAAACTCGACCACCTCTGGGCGGTGTGTTGGTAACGGAAAAGATGTTGGCGTGTCGGTCATGTGAATTCCATAACGTGTGGACGGTCAAATTTAAACCATCTAGTCTCTTACTATGCAGATGTTACTGTGCAGACGCGCGTTTTAATCAGTCGCAATTTAGTGATCAATATTGAGATTTAAGTCATGACTGAAAACAGCAAAAATCTTGCATACATTATAAACGTGGTTTTGTACCCAATGACCAAATTCGTTTTTTCACGTAACGTCCCGCACAGACCCTAGTGTGTGATATGTGTGAGGAGGTTAATCAGTTTACAGGACAATCACATAGGACTGTCTGACTTGCGTTTTCAATTATTGTTGGAATCATCGCGAGCGTGCCTTTTTTAGCTGTACTATAGTGCTTTTTCGAACCCATGATAAACTCACAGTGGAACGGAGTTGTCTTTTTCATCGTCCCCATTTTTAGGTTTATTATCTCAAGTTCTCTGCTGAATGTTGTTTATAGAAATTACACTTGGTACACGCATGTGTTATCGCCTCGTTTTGAATCTCCATTTTTAGATAATTTAAAAAGGTAGCCCCATCATGACCGCCGAACAAAACCTCGCTAAGCTTGGCTTAGACCTTCCCGTTGCTGCCGCGCCTGTCGCGAATTACGTCTCTTATGTCATCAGCGGAAACCTTGTCTTCATTTCTGGACAAATCTCAAAGATTGGCGATACCGAAATCAAAGGTCGCTTGGGCCAAGACCTGAGCGTTGAACAAGGCCAAGCAGCCGCGCAACTCTCTGCGCTAAATTTGATCGCGCAAATGAAAGCCGCCTGCGGTGGTGATCTGTCCAAGGTTAAACGTATCGTCAAATTGGGCGGCTTTGTTCAAGCCACAACAGACGCCACACAAGCCAATATCCCAAAAGTCATCAATGGCTGTTCTGACCTTATGGTCGCTGTCTTTGGCGATGCTGGCCGTCATGCGCGTTTTGCCGTCTCCGCGCCTAGCCTGCCGCTAGATGTCGCAGTCGAAATCGATGCCATCGTGGAGATTGAGGCTTAAACAGGCCTATGTCTTCAGCCGCCTATACAGCTCGCATCCTTACGCAAATCTCTGACGTTTCGGCGTCAGAGTGGGATGCATTGATTCCGACCTCAGCAGAAGGTAGCGGCAATCACCCTTTCCTCTCGCATCGGTTTCTTCTCGCCTGCGAAGAGAGCGGCAGCGTAAGCCACGAAACAGGTTGGACCCCTAGACACATCTGGGTTGAGGATGAAGCTGGCAAGGCCGTTGGTGCTGCCCCGCTCTATGTGAAAACGCATTCACAAGGCGAATATGTATTTGACCACGGTTGGGCAGATGCCTTGGCGCGTGCGGGCATGGACTATTATCCTAAGTTACAATGCTCTGTGCCATTTACACCTGCTACAGGACCGCGCTTGCTCTCGCACACTCCAGAAGGCCGCGACGCCACAGCGCGCGCCATGATGCAAGCCTGTAGTGAATGGGATATGTCGGGCGTGCATCTGACGTTCCTAACGCCCGAAGACCGCACCGCCTTGAGCGCCCTTGGCTTTGCCGCACGCGAAGATCGTCAATTTCATTTTATCAATCGAGACTACGCCGACTTCGACGCATTCCTCGCCAGTCTCTCCTCTCGTAAACGCAAAAATATCCGTAAAGAACGTAAGGCTGCGCAAGATGGCATCACGATTAAACGCCTGACGGGGGATGATCTAAAAGACGAACATTGGGATGTCTTCTATCGCTGTTATTTAGATACAAGTGAGCGCAAATGGGGACGTCCCTATTTGAACCGTGTGTTTTTTGACCTCATGCAGCAAACCATGCGCGACGACATTGTATTGGTGATGGCGTTTGAAAATGAAGGTGCCCAAAATACAGGAGGGAGACCTATTGCTGCCGCGTTGAATTACATCGGCAGCCATGCACTCTATGGGCGCAATTGGGGTGCCCTCGTCCACAAGCCCTTCTTGCATTTTGAGCTGTGCTACTACCAAGCCATCGAGGCGGGATTAGAGCTTGGCCTCCCCCGCGTCGAAGCGGGCGCACAAGGCGAACACAAATTAGCTCGCGGCTATGAGCCTGTTGTCACCCATTCGGCCCATTGGTTATCCCACGCAGGCCTACGCGTCGCCGTGGAAGACTATCTTGAACGTGAACGCGAAGCCGTAGAACACGAAGTCAACATATTGGCGGAACATACGCCATTTCGGAAAGCATGAGCGATATATCAAAGGTTTGATTTATAATCGAACCTTTGTAGACTAATTTATGTCTTTCTCTGAATCACTCAACGGTGGCACGGCCATAATATTTACGGCCTCATCACTCGCAACAGCCTTCATTTTCCCTGCGGAAGTGTCAATATTGTTTCTTTTAGTAGCTTACCCATGCGTGGTCTATTGCCTAGGACTAATGATCGGAAACGCGGATGGCCAATACAATAATGCGCTTGGCTTCTTTTTCAAATTCATTGTCGCCATCATAATTACTTTTGCGATCTTATATAAACGATATGGCTTAGTACAAAATGGTGAAATAGTTAGTATAAGCATTCTTGATAGCATTTACTTTAGTATAACTACATTGACCACTCTTGGTTACGGGGACTTTTCTCCTTCCCCTCGTATTCGGCATATAACATCAATTCAGGCTATTATGGGTTATATCGGGTTGGGGATTTGGATTGTTTTAATAAACGGACAACTGAAAAATTTGTCCGACATGAGAATTAGCATCAGAAAACATAACGCTAAATTAATTTCGAATAAATCTGGAAAGCCACCTTCAAAATGACATTACACAGTCCCTATAATGACGAAAATATTTTCAACCAAATCCTGCATGGTAAGATACCTTGCGCCAAAGTTTATGAGGACGGCGGAACGCTTGTCATCATGGATGCCTTTCCCCAATCGCGTGGGCATTGCTTGATCTTGCCGCGTCGCCAATCTGTGAACCTGTTGGACGTATCCCCCAAAGACATCGGCCGTCTGTTCGGTACAGTGCAGCGCGTTGCGATTGCGGTTGAAAAAGCCCTCAAGCCTGCGGGCATTGTTGTGACGCAGTTCAACGGCGCACCTGCTGGGCAAACCGTTTTCCACACACATGTCCACGTGATCCCAAAATATGACGACGAAGCCTTGGCCGCTCACAGCGACACGCCTGCCGATATGGACGAGTTGATCAAACTTGCAGAACTCATCAGAAATGAAATGGAGCGAAACAATGCGTAATTTTCTAACCACTATCGCAACCGCAGCCCTTCTTGCAGGATGCGGAAACTCAACCCCAGTTGATGTCAAAGATGCTGTAATCGAGACAAAGACTGAGACTGGCTATGACATTGAACGCCAATATGCGAAATTTGCCGAAGTCCCGATGAACCCGGATGTTTCATTCCTGACGGATACAGAGCGTAGAGTGGTGAATAAGTTGATCGCCGCCAGTGATTACCTCTCCCAAATTTACGTGCTGCAACGCGGTGCGGATTACCCAGAACGCCGCGCGGAATTGGCCAAATCTGGCTCCGAGATTGAACTCGCAATGTGGGACCTCCATGTGGGTCCCTGCGATGGTTTGGAAGATGACAACCATGTCTTCGTGGGTGATACGCCCTGCCCCAAAGGCGGCGGATTTTATCCGGCTGATATGACCAAAGCGGAGTTCGAACAGTGGATCACAGATCACCCTGCAGACAAAGCCGCCTTCACATCAGGCTACACAGTTATTCGCCGAACTGATGATGGTGGATTGAAAGCCATTCCTTATCGTGTCGAATATGCAAAATATTTAAAACCCGCAGCCAAGTTGTTGCGCGAAGCCGCAGCCATAACTGAGAATAAGAATTTGAAACTCTTTTTACGCGCGCGTTCAAAAGCGTTTTTGACAGATGATTATTTCGCGAGTGAAATGGCGTGGATGGATCTGGACGGCCCTATCGAAATCGCGATTGGCCCTTACGAGGTTTATGACGACGGACTATTTGCCTATAAAACGGCCTATGAGAGTTTCGTCACAGTCAAAAACCCAGAAGAATCCGCCGCCCTCTCTAAATACAAAGACTTCTTAAAAGACATGGAGAAAAACCTCCCTGTCTCAGAGGAATATAAAAACTATGCACGTGGTTTCGAAAGCCCGATTGCTGTGACCTACCAAGTCCACGGCGGCGGTGATAATGAGAATGGCGTGCAGACAATTGCGTTCAATTTACCGAATGACGAGCGTGTGCGTGAAGCCAAAGGCGCGAAGAAAGTCATTTTGAATAATGTGCTCGGCGCGAAATATGACCGCATCCTCGCGCCAATTGGCGAGCGTGTTTTGGTCCCTGAACAGGCGAAACTCGCGGCGAAAAAATGGATGGGAAATAACACCCTGTTCCACGAACTCTCTCACTCGCTTGGACCCGGCACGATCACAGTTGACGGCGAAACCACAACGGTAAATGCGCAACTCAAAGAACTGTCATCTGGCCTCGAAGAAGGCAAAGCCGACGTCATGGGCGCGTATAACATCCTCTATATGATGGAGCGCGGCGAGTTAGATATATCTGAAAAAGAGGCGTTCTTGGCGACCTATTTCTCAGGTAAATTCCGCTCCATGCGTTTCGGTACAGGCGCAGCCCACGCCAAAGGCGCGGCCTATCAGTATAATTATTTCCGCGAAGTTGGAGCCGTTGAATGGTTGCCAAAGCAGAAACGCTTCAAACTAGATTTCCCAAAATTAGAGCAAGCGATTTCTGATCTCACAGGCAAAGTTGTGATGATCCAAGGCGATGGAAATTATGACCAAGCCAAAGCGTTCTTGGACAAATATATGCCGCTGGATGAGGCTGCAGAAACGGTCCTCAGTAATCTAGATGATATCCCTTACGATATACGTCCGATCTATCCTGAATCGCTTTAGAGCGCTTCATGTAACACTCTCCCCTTAGGTCTTTAGGCCTAGGGGACATATCCCCATCTCTGGAGATTTTAATATGGCAGGCTCTACAAACCTTCCCAGCCTATTAGCCTCCATGAGCCCAGAGTTGCGGGATGATACTTTTGTCTTTGTCACCATAAAACCAGAGGCCACCGTCCCCAATATTGGGGCTGTCATGACGTTTCAGGAATCAGAAGGCACGACCCTAATCGCGCCTTTGGACCGTGTGAAAACCGCTAACCTGCCGTATGAATTTCCCTGCCGCATGATCACCTTGAATATACATTCATCCCTAGAGGCCGTTGGGTTTCTGGCCGTGATTACAACGCATCTTGCGACATTAAATGTAGGCGTAAATCCAGTTTCAGGATTTTATCATGACCACCTGTTTATCCCAGAAGACCGCGCCGAAGATGTCATGACCGCGTTAGTGGAATTGGCTCAGAGCTATCGAAGGAAGATTGAACGGAGCTAACTTTAATTCTACGCTGCGGTTGATTTTGCATTCACTAATATACGCTCTTGCTTCGTAGTTACGCCATCAACAACATCGTAAATAGCACTTAGAGCGTCCAGAACATTCTGTGTTCTTTTTGGGTCATCCAACTGTTTAAACATGGACCCTACCCCAAGCTTAAGGCGTGTCTCAATCGCTATCAAAAGTTGGTTTTCTGTGAATCCAAATCGAATAGATTTTCCTTTAAAGGCATGCTCCAAATCAACCAACCTCTGCATGAAATCAGGCGCAAGCAAATATCTAGCTTCAACCTGATCCGTCCCATAGACTTCAAACATTTTTTCAAAGACTGGATCAACTAGGCGAACACGTTTCATGCCTCGTCTCTTTTTCCAATTAAAAAGCCCCTTATCAGGAATCACAACTGTCTGCGCTTGAAATTTTTGAGGGAACAAAATGGAAACAAATTGCCCTTTAAACCGATATTTCCACGGACAAAATTCGTACACGGTTTCTTCAGCCCGACTAAAAGTCGCCCGAAAAAATTGAAAATATGATCCGTTTATTTTTCCAGTCACATGCCCTTCAATTGTCGCTGAATTATATTTGGGAGCAAAACCTAGATCTACAAAATTCATCAATCCGTGAGAATTGTGAGCTGATTTTTCTAATCGTTTGTCATGCAGATAAGTCCACTTTTTAAATCGACAAAACCCACCAATAATACTCTGTTTTGTTACCGTTGAAATCGAACGTTGTGTATAAATAATTGTATACGCGACATATAAGGGAATAAAAAAAAGAGTACTTGCCCAG
This sequence comes from uncultured Caulobacterales bacterium, assembly GCA_938009235.1. Classification (GTDB taxonomy): domain Bacteria; phylum Pseudomonadota; class Alphaproteobacteria; order Caulobacterales; family Maricaulaceae; genus Litorimonas. Next base: position 548,410 of record CALLIK010000007.1, on the reverse strand, counting down.
ATGCCAATCACTTCTGTTTGCCAATCAAATGGGCTTAAGAAAATACAAATCAACGCTAGCAGAGGTGTTAGGGAAAGAGTCCAAAGCGTTTTCTTAACCGCAGCTTTGCGGTCTACTTCTCTGTTCCTAAGCCTCGGACCTATGACTTGAAAATAGAACGGACTAAAGCCATCGAACGCAGCGTGATGTTCATTAAACTGATGCATCCAAACTACATACACAAGATGTCTTAATTTTAGTTTTAAGGTTTCACTATCTCCAGATCAGAACTCTTAACACTCTGCTTGGATGCTAAACCGTTTATTTTTCACTCTATTAAAATAACAATCCCCGCTTTAGAAAAACTAACGCCCTTTATTTTCAACCACTTACAACAAATACAAAGAGACTAATCCGCACCCTCAAAACCTATGTCATTCTAGGCCTGTCTTCTTTCAACGGGCGGTCATGTGCACATTGACCTGACTGGAGAGAAGTGACGCTTGTCGTTGGAGTTTTGGGTGTAATGCCCCAAAATTTGGGCGGCTGATTGAGAGCTGTTGTAACCTCGACTGTTATGCTCGGCCAATTTGTGCATTTCTGTTTACACATAGCGTGTGGTTATCGAAAATCGGGCAACCTTCGCCCAATTTTCGATTCCGAATTAACAGAATTGCACGAGGAAAAAGGCGTTATCGCGAGGGTCCCTATGGGGCCGAAAACACTACACTTATTCCGGTTCCACCGGGCCCTGAAATACCCTCGCGAACATCCCATAACTGGGAATTTTTCCACACTAAAAGATACAAAAGGCAAATGCCTTTGAGGTGCGAAGCGACCACAATCGATCCGCTCTATTTGAATTGGGGATTGATTGCATCGTAGCGCCGAACCGCTATGCGGTTCGGTTATTGATGAAGGCTAACCCGCTTGCGAGAACCTTAGACTGTCACCATCCATAAGCTCTACTTTCGGGGCGCAAGTCTCTTCGCCTGCCTTGCACATAATTTCAGACGGAATGACTGTGTCAAAGGCGTTGCAGCTTTGGCCTTCTAGAATTACGCGGGCCTCAGAAAACTCGCCAGATTTCGCAACAGGGGCAAACATATTGCCCGTCGTATCTTCGCCTGGACCTGTCAAAGAGAACCCAATCATAGTCACATTCACGTCGGCCTCTAATCCATTTTCAATACGAATAGGCAGGATACACGCGCGAGGTTCGGCAACGGGCGTCATAAGGCGTAGGTGGACTTTGCCATCTTTTGCGACGGTTTTGGATGTGGGCGTTTCAATCAACGTAGGGTTTTCAATAAGGATTGTGTCACTGGATTTGGTGTCGCTATCGGCAGCGTTGCAAGCGGTCAGGAGACTAATAGTCAGGAGACACGTGGCGGCGAATTTCAAACGTTTCATAACAGGACTTCGTCTTAAATTGGAATTGCATTTTTCGTACAATAATCTTGCACAATTTCACGCAAGGAAGACAGTCTTGATTCAACCGTCATATGTGGCCTGATGACTTTTGCCAGATCATCCGCATCTAGTTTCAACAAGGCGGCCTTCACGGGACCGATGCCCGTCACAGGCATGGATAATGTGCGATAACCCAAAGCTGCCAAGGTGATAGCTTCGAGCGGACGTCCTGCGATTTCACCACACACCGACACGGGCGTATTATTCTGCTTACAGCGATCTGCGATAAATTTCAGAACGGACAGAGCCGCGGGATGCAACGGATCATAGCGATCAGACACGCGTGCATTGTCTCGGTCTGCGGCGAAGAAAAACTGCAACAAATCATTCGCGCCGACGCTAACAAAATCCGCATGATCGCAGACGGCTGAGACTTGCCACGCCAAAGATGGCGTTTCGAGCATAACGCCGACTTCGATTTTTGCAGGCAGTTCTAGCCCTAATGATGTGGCCCGATCGACTTCGCGTTGGAAGAGCGCGCGGGCTTGGATCATCTCGTCAACGGTTGTCACCATCGGGAACATAATGCGCAAATGTCGGCTTGCACCCGCCGCAACGAGGGCCCGCAATTGATAGCGCATCAAACCTGGACGGTCTAAAGCGATACGGATGGCGCGCCACCCAATGGCTGGATTCTCTTCTGGGATTGGGTCAGAATAAGGAAGGATTTTATCACCGCCCAAATCGAGGGTTCGGAACGTCACAGGCCGCGTGCCAGCCGCTTCAATGGCTTGGCGATAGAGCGTGGTTTGCTCTTTTAGTTTCGGCATGAAATCGCTGACCATGAATTGAAATTCAGTCCTGAACAGACCGATGCCATCCGCGCCCGCTTGATCTAATTGAGGCAGATCGACGAGTAAGCCAGCATTCAATTGCAATGAGACAGCATGTCCATCTTGCGTAACCGTGGGTTGGACTTTCAGCGCATCATAGGCGCGTTTCAACTCACCCTTAATATTGATACGAAGATCGAATCCGTCGGAGGTACTCGGTAAAGGCCGCACATGCACAACGCCGGCTTCTCCGTCAACCAGAACAGGATCGCCCGTTTCAATTAAATCCAAGATGCCGTCTGCACGGCCAACAAGCGGGATGCCAAGTGCGCGGCAAATGATGGCAGCATGAGAGCTTGCGGAGCCTTCTTCCAAGACGATCCCGCGCAATTTTTTGCGATCATAATCAAGCAGCTCTGCGGGTCCAAGTTCACGGGCAAACAAAATCGCATCATGAGCCAGTTTACGATTTCCGGGGCCGACTTGTTCTCCCCCAAGCGCCCTGATGAGGCGATTAGCGAGGTCTTCAAGGTCATGTAATCGGGCCCGCAAATAGGGGTCGTGCGCTTTCATCAGACGCGCGCGATGTTCATTGCGGACACGTTCAACGGCAGCTTCGGAGGTCAGGCCCGAAGAGACAGCTTCGCGTAAGCGTCCGACCCATTTTCGGTCATAGGCGAACATGCGGTAGGTCTCGTAAATTTCTTTTGAGGCGCGCGACAATGAGGCAGCTTCGCCTGACACCATCGCATCAACGCTAGCGCGGAGAATTTTGATGCCTTCTTCTAATCGACCTTGCTCAACGGGGGTATTTTCTGCGAGTAAATTAGCGGGCGAAACAGGGGGTAGATGAAGGTGAGCTGTGCCGCGAACCAATCCGCCTGCGAAGGCTTTACCCGTCAAAGTTTCGGGTTTGATCGGCGCAAGAGAGATACCTTTCAAGGCACCCTTTTTACCACCGACACGTTCATCATCAATAATGATTTCCGCCAGTATCATCGCAACCGTCAATAGGTCTTCGGCTTCAACTTCTGTGAAAGTACGAGCGTCTTCAGATTGCGCCACCAACACGCCCAAGGTTCGCCCCCCGCGCAAAATGGGAACAGCTAGAAAACTCTTGAACGGGTCTTCGCCTGTTTCAGGGCGATAGGAGAACAGTGGGTGACTGGGTGCATCCGCCAAATTCAAAGGGCGTGCCGTCAAGGCGACATGCCCAACCAATCCCTCGCCTGGTTTCATGCGCGTTTTGTGAACCGCAGATTTATTAAGGCCTTCAGTCGCAGATAATTCTAATTCGGCACCAGGCCTCAAGAGGTAGATCGATGCAACGTTAACCCTCATTGATGACTGAATGGCTACGACGAAATCATCTAGGCGCTCTTGGACAGATTCCGTTCCGCTCATGGCTTCGCGGATCGCCTGCATGAGTTTCGGAGGGTCGGTTTTTAGATTTGTATCAATAGCCACATTTGCAGCTTAGCAGCGCAAATCCATAAAGGCTCATGAAAAACTGAGAAGGTTATTCAATTTATAGTGCCGCACATTTAGAGGCCGTTTTGATGAACTCTAAGTCAGCTCATCCGTGGATGGCTTTACGTCTGGTGTATCGACTTGGTCTTGCGTTTCGCTAGAGGTTTTCTCACTCGAGGTTTCCTCTTGTGTTTCTTCAGCCTTATCCCAATGCGGGTCACGTCCCATGACGGAATCTTCGATATGAATAATAACGCGGCCCGCTTTTATGTCGACCTTTGGCACACCCGCCATTGTAAAGGGATGAAAGAAACTGGCTTGCTTTTCCGCTGATTTGACAGGTTGGATTTCTAACATGTCGCCTGCGCCAAATTCATGGACGCCGCGGATCGTACCTATGCGTTTTCCGTCTGTAGATTTTACATCGAGTCCAACGAGGTCAGCATAATAGAAGTCACCATCTTCGGGTTCTGGCAAAACAGCTCTAGGAACGAACAACAATGTTCCCTTCATTGCGAGGGCTTGCTCACGCGAGGTGATTTGCTCAGACCGCATTGTAAAGGCATTGCCAACTGGACGTGGGTTCTTTGGGATCAAAACGACCTCACCACTTTCGCCCAACAAAGGGCCATAGACTGCGAAGTCAGATGGCACAGCCGTATAGGACTTAACTTTGACAGCGCCGTGGACGCCATGCGCGCCCGCAATAACAGCCACGCAGGTTAGATCAGAATTGGGTTTTGATGATGTTTTAGACATGAGGAGCCACCTATCGACAGGTAGCCACTTTAGCAAAGGTTTAATGAGAACTATTCACTTACAGGTGTTGATCGAGGATGCCTTCGATCAAGATAATTTTGATATCCCAACTGAACTGTCGGAGACAGTTTAACGGCAAGAACTATCGCCCTGCCGTTAAACTGTTTAGATACGACATCTATAGACTAGGATTTATAGACGAGATTGAATTTCATCTATCAAATCGACCTTTTCCCAAGAAAATTCGCCATTTGGTCCAGGCTCACGCCCAAAGTGACCATAGGCCGAAGTTGGAGCGTAAATCGGCTTGTTAAGGTCGAGATGCTTGCGAATACCGCGCGGCGTTAAATCCATAACCTGTCTGATGATGGCTTCAATCCGCTCGCCTTTTACAGGATTGTTGTCATCAACATTCACATAAACAGACGTCGGTGCAGCTACACCAATGGCGTAACTGACTTGAATTTCGACCCACGGCGCAACACCTGCTGCAACAAGGTTTTTCGCAAGATAACGTGTTGCATAGGCTGCAGAGCGATCAACTTTCGTAGGATCTTTACCAGAGAATGCCCCACCGCCATGTGGTGCCATACCGCCATATGTATCAACGATGATTTTACGGCCTGTTAGACCTGCATCTCCATCTGGTCCGCCAATTACAAACTTACCAGTTGGGTTGATATGATAGACAGTGTTGTCCGTTAGCCATCCTGCTGGAAGAACCTCTTCTATGTAAGGCTTCACACGTTCAGCAATTTCTTTGGAATCCAAAGAGGCATCTAGATGCTGAGTTGAAAGAACAACAGCTGTAGCTTCAACCGGGCGGCCATTGTGATAACGGACTGTAACTTGCGATTTGCTGTCTGGTCCTAGCCAGTCTTGGCCTTCTTCTTTACGCGCCTTAGCGAGGCGTTCGAGGATTTTGTGCGAGTAATGTACGGGCGCAGGCATGAGTGCACCTGGAACATCTAGAGACGCGTAACCGAACATAATGCCCTGGTCGCCAGCGCCTTCCTCTGTATGGAGGCCAGCTCCGGAATCAACGCCTTGGGCGATATCAACGGATTGCGCGTGAAGCAGGACTTCAACATCAGAATGCTTCCAATGAAACCCGTCTTGCTCATAACCAATGTCTTTGATGGCCGCACGCGCGACTTCTTCGATCATGTCTTTGGTGATTTTATCCGTACCGCGGGTTTCTCCGGCGATGACGACTTTGTTTGTTGTGGTCAGTGTTTCCGCTGCGACACGTACATCCCAAGGGGACATGCCATCAGCAATGGATTCACGGAAATAGAGATCGACGATTTCATCGGAAATGCGATCTGATACTTTATCCGGATGGCCTTCTGACACAGATTCGGATGTAAATTCGTAAGTTTGGCGGCTCATGGCTCGCTCCTCGATTTTAAGGCTCTACGCTTTTTATTATTATTATTAAGAGGCATTATGACGGTCCGAAATTAGACCGCCAAAGTTTTATTTAGTATTCTTAGTAGCGGTAATGCTCAGGCTTATATGGACCTTCTTGCGGCACGCCGATGTAATCAGCCTGCTCATTTGTCATCTCAGTTAGCTTCACGCCAATTTTCTCAAGATGCAAACGCGCCACTTTTTCGTCCAAATGCTTTGGAAGCATATAAACTTTGTTTTCGTATTTTTTGTTTTTCGCTGTTGAATCTTCCCAAAGCTCGATTTGCGCGAGCACTTGGTTTGTAAAGGAAGCTGACATCACGAATGATGGATGACCTGTTGCGTTACCAAGGTTCAATAGACGTCCTTGGGAAAGAAGAATCATACGATTGCCCGCTGGGAACGTAATCATGTCCACTTGGTCTTTGATGTTCGTCCATTTGTGGTTCTGCAATGCAGCCACTTGGATTTCATTGTCAAAGTGACCGATGTTGCCGACGATCGCCATGTCTTTCATCTCGCGCATGTGCTCGATGCGGATCACGTCTTTATTGCCTGTTGTTGTGACAAAGATGTCCGCTGTCTTAAGAGTGTCCTCAAGAAGCGTAACTTCAAAACCGTCCATCGCCGCTTGTAGCGCACAGATTGGATCAACTTCAGTGACTTTGACACGAGCACCAGCGCCTGCAAGCGAAGCCGCAGAGCCTTTACCAACATCGCCATATCCAAGAACAACAGCCGTTTTACCAGCCATCATTGTATCTGTTGCGCGGCGGATGCCGTCAACGAGAGATTCTTTACAGCCATATTTGTTATCAAACTTAGATTTCGTAACAGAGTCGTTCACGTTAATCGCAGGGAATGGCAATTGGCCGCTTTCCATCAATTCATAAAGACGGTGAACACCTGTTGTTGTTTCTTCTGAGACGCCAACAATCTGGTCACGCATTTTCGTGAACCAACCTGGGCTAGCCGCTAGACGCAATTTGATTTGTGCGAAAATAGCCGCTTCTTCTTCAGAGCCTGGCTCGCCTTCGATAAGGTCAGTTTCGCCCGCTTCAACGCGTGCACCCATAAGGATGTAAAGTGTTGCGTCGCCGCCATCATCTAGGATGATGTTCGGGCCGTCTGCGAACAAGAATGATTTGTCGAGGTAATCCCAATGCTCTGTGAGGGTCTGACCTTTGATTGCAAAGACAGGTACGCCAGAGGCTGCAATCGCAGCAGCAGCGTGATCCTGTGTTGAGTAAATGTTACAAGACGCCCAACGCACATCCGCGCCAAGAGCCGTAAGTGTTTCAATCAAAACAGCTGTTTGAATAGTCATATGCAAAGAGCCAACAACGCGCGCGCCCTTAAGCGGCTTTGATTTGCCAAATTCTGTGCGTAGCGCCATAAGGCCAGGCATTTCTGTTTCTGCGATATCCAATTCCTTGCGCCCAAATTCGGCAAGGGAGATGTCTTTAACGATATAGTCTTGTGCGCTCATGATGCTTTGTCCTGATCGATCGGCAGTTAACCTGCCATTAATTTAAGCGGCCATTACGCCCTCGTCTCAGTTTCGTCAATACGATATAACGTTTTTTTTATATAATGCTTTTTTTATATGTAAACCGTCTGCCAAAGCTGTCTTTTTGCTTACAGCAAAGACTATCGTTTAACGTCGCGTCTGATACAGACTGCGACGTGCCTACATCGTCCACAAAGCCCGAAGTCTCCGTCATCATTGTAAACTACAATGCAGGCAAATATTTGCGACCCTGCATCGAAAGCTTATTGTCGCAAACGCTGGTGAATTTTGAATGCTTTCTTATTGATAATGGCAGCACAGACGGGTCACTGGATACATTGCCAGAATTGGACGACCGATTTACGATTATCGAAGCCAAGAAAAACCTAGGGTTTGCGGTTGCGAATAACAGAGCAGCCTCGCAAGCGTCAGCGGATTGGATTGCTTTACTAAACCCCGATGCCTTTGCGCGCTTTGACTGGTTAGAAAAAGGCCTCAACGCACGGACAGGTCTACCCAATACAGCCATGGTTGGCAGCACTCAATATTTAGCGTTAGAACCAGAGAAATTTGACGGTTTAGGCGACGAATATCACGCCTTCGGTATTGCTTGGCGGGCAGGCTTTAATCATCCCGTCCACGACATTGAAACCCGTGAAACCTTTGGACCCTGCGGTGCAGGTGCCTTCTATGATCGGCACATCTTTCAAAGATTAGGCGGATTTGATGAGAGTTTTTTCTGCTACCACGAAGATGTCGATTTGGCGTTTCGGATGCGCTTAGCAGGCTACCGCTGCGTACAAAGCTCGGACGCCATCATTGACCATGTCAGCTCAGCCATTTCAGGACGTGCGTCAGATTTCGCTGTTTACCACGGCACCCGCAATCGCATTTGGACATTCTTTAATAATATGCCGCCTGCTTTACTGATCCTACTCGCCATACCTCACGTCTTGGCAAATCTCGCGTTCCTCAGTGTGAGTATATTTCGTGAAGGGCGTTTCAAACCTACCTTTCGCGGCATGCGACATGGGTTTTTCACGCGACCTAAATCCAAGCCTAAAAAAATCAAACGCATCGCTACATACAGTCAGCTTTTGAAATCTATGGGATGGAACCCTTTGAAAGTGGTCAAACGTGAGTCCGTTCACAATCAACCACTCCCATAGTCCTAATCAGGCCCTTAGGTAAACGTGATTAGCGATCGTGATTTCAAAGTTGGACGTCACAAAAATAGCTGATATGTGAGCAAAAAATTGGGCGCAAAGCCGAAGTGGGACCACAATGAATAGCAAGCTAACACGACGGGGCCTGATGGGTCTGACCGCTGGCGCCAGCTTAGCCGCCTGCACTGCTCCAACTCCGATATCTACGCGCAATGACGTTACAGTAAAGCCCGGCGCTTTCGCGCATGGCGTTGCATCAGGTGACCCGTTTACGGAAAGCGTAGTTCTATGGACTCGCGTAACACCAGAGACAAACAGCGATGTTGACGTAAACTGGGATGTCGCAGTGGATCCCGACTTCACAAACATTATCTCAACTGGAAACATACAAACAAATGCTGCGCGCGATTATTGTGTCAAAGTGATAGCTGATGGCCTTACTCCAGGGACAGAGTATTTTTACCGCTTCGCATCTGGAGAGGCGACGTCTGCAATTGGACGAACCCGCACTCTACCAGTTGGGTCACCTGAAAAACTGAGATTTGCTGTCGTGTCCTGCGCCAACTGGCAACACGGATATTTCAACACATATGATGCCGTGGCGAAACGTGCCTCTGAACAGCCTTATGACGCCATGATTCACTTGGGTGATTACTATTACGAATATGGTGCCACGGCAGCTGGACGATTGCCTGACCGCGTTCATGAACCTGCCCATGAGATTATTTCGCTAGACGATTATCGTACACGCCACGCGCAATATCGTTCTGATGCGGCGCTACAAGCAGCGACGTCCCTCATGCCACTCATTGCAGTTTGGGATGATCACGAAACCTCCAATGATAGTTGGCGAACGGGCGCGGAAAACCATCAATCCGATACCGAGGGTGATTGGGACACGCGTCAGCAAGCGGCCCTGAGAGCCTATTACGAATGGATGCCTATTCGCGAACCTAAACTTGGGAGCGTTCGGTCTGACATTTACCGAAATTTCCGATTTGGTGATCTTGTCAATTTAACATGCGTCGAAACCAGACTGACTGCGAGAGCAGAACCTATCATCGTGGAATCTTACATTGATGAAATCGAAGCAGAGGGCAATACAGACAAGTTCTTGAAAGATGTCCTATACGCGCCAGATCGAGATATGTTTGGTGCAGACCAACAAGACTTTATCGTAAACGCTCTGAAGAGCTCAAAAGAAGACGGCGTTCAATGGCGATTCCTCGCAAACCAAGTCATTATGGGACGTCTCCTTACACCCGATTTCACTCCTTATATTGACGAAGACGCAATACAGAAAATCGAAGGGGCTTGGCCTGACGTTCGCGATTTCCTTAAGCTGAGTAAATACAACATGCCCGTTTATCCTGACAGCTGGGACGGGTACCCTGTGGCGCGCAATCACTTCTACGAAGCTCTTGATGCAGCAGGCTTGAATGACATGCTTGTTCTAACGGGGGATGCACATGAGTTTTGGGTGAATGACCTCACGATGGAGACAGGTAAAAAAGTCGGAGTGGAATTGGTCACAACGGCGGTTTCGTCTGAAACAATATCATCTTATTTGGGCGACGGAACAGCCGACCATAACCTACTACTGACCAAAGAGAATGACGATGCGCGGTATTACAATGCCACAGTCAACGGCTTTCTGGACCTCACAGTGACATCCAAAAAAGTGAACGCCCGCATGATTAGCGTGAACACCATTTTATCTAAAGATTACTCTGTAAACGAAACCGCAAGTTTTGCGCTCCGCAAATCTAAGGACACACTTAAAGCTAGTTCGCCAAAGGGGTTAAACCCAACGCAACGCGCACTCTTTCATGGCTTAGGTTAGGCTGCATCTTGATGCGGTAAACCTGGGTTGCCAGATAAGTGTGGATTACGAGCCACATAGTCTGCCTTTATCTGGGCGGAACTTTGGCGGGAACCATCGTGCGACCAGCCAGGCGGCGCAAACAGATATTTCAATCGCTGAGTCACAGTCAGGCCTGATATCGCCGCATCATGAACCGCATTCCACATCTCTGCGAATGCGATCTTGATTGGGTTATACGTCTCAACATTTTTGACGAGGCCATATTGAATGTCAATGGCGTCATCTTCAGGTACAAATGAGCCAAACATCTTGTCCCAGATAATAAATATCCCCGCAAAGTTAGAATCCAAATACTGCGGGTTGGTTCCGTGATGCACGCGGTGATGTGACGGTGTATTAAAGATAGCTTCAAACCAATTGGGCAAACGACGAATAGCTTCCGTGTGGACCCAATATTGATAGAGCAAATTCAAGGAGCCTACGAACGCTAGCAAGACGGGGTGAACGCCTAGGAAAACCAACGGCGTCGAAAGCAATACAAATCCAGTGAAGTGATTGTTCCAAGGCTGACGCAATGCTGTCGATAAATTATAGTCTTCACTACTGTGGTGAACGACATGCGCCGTCCAGAACCAACGAATGCGGTGCGCAGCGCGGTGTTTCCAATAATAGAGTAAATCTTGGGCGACGAGCGTGAGGCAAATAATGGGTAGGCTCACCCCAAGATCGATAAGCCGAAATTGCCACGTCCACATTAAAACACCAAGACTTAGTGAGGCCATAAGAATATCGGAAACTAAATTACCTAACCCCATGAACATGGATGTAAGTGCATCTTTTGTGTTATATTGCCCCGCTATCTTTCCCTTACGAACGAACCACCATTCCAGAGCCACCGTCAGGACAAAGAAAGGCGCAGCCATAGCAAGGATCAATGGGAACTCAGGGGGCGATATAGGAATGTTATTTTGCACGCCTAAAGCTCCTCTTTAAGCGTCATCATGTCAACAATACTCCCTGTCAGAATATTCGTTGATACAGAGGCTCACATGAACACTGACATTAGCCATGCAACATGCGAAGGCGACGCATAAGACTTATATTGAAAGCCGACGAATGACCGATGCCTCTGACACGCACGCCTATCAACTCAAACGCACACTCGGTTTACCGGGTGCAATCTTATTGGGTTTAGGTTCAATTTTGGGGGCAGGTGCCTTTATTGGCCTTGGGTTAGCGGTAGGTATCTCAGGCGCATTAACGCCATACGCCTTACTTCTCGCGGGGCTTTTGGCAGGATGCAATGCCCTGTCCAGTGCGCAACTCGCCGCTGCGCATCCTGTTGCAGGCGGCACTTATGCCTATGGCTATCGCTTCCTATCACCCACTGCAGGCTTCACCGCAGGCACGTGTTTCATGCTCGCGAAATCCGCTAGCGCTGCCGCAGCTAGCTTAGGGCTCGCAGCTTACCTAGCACCGCAACTGAACTCTAACTTCATGGGCGCAGCTTTGGTTTTACTGATCACGGCAATGGTCGCCCTTGGGCTACGCCGCGCAAATATCGTAAACACTGTTCTTGTTACAATCACGCTTGTCGCCCTCATTGCACTGGCTGGGTTAGGGCTATCCGCAGGCACCGCAACCACATCAGTAGAGCGTTCGATTAGCGTCCCGAATTTCCTTCAAGCTACAGCACTCTTATTTGTCGCCTTCACGGGATATGGACGTATCGCAACATTAGGCGAAGAGGTTAGTGCCCCGCGCAAAACAATTCCTCGCGCCATTATTGCGACTATTTTTATATCTACGGCGCTTTATTTTGCCGTCTTACTCTCTGGGTTAAATGTTCTGGGCGTAGATGGTTTTGAGAAAGCGCAACTCTCAACTCAAGCCCCTTTGAGTATGATGGCAGATTACTTACGCCATTCCCCGTTAAAGCTCCTCATCTCAATTGCCGCTGCGACCGCTATGGCAGGTGTCGCGCTCAACTTGCTCTTGGGACTTAGCCGCGTTTTATTCGCGATGGGACGACAAGGTGACGCACCGAAGATTTTCTCCAAACTAAGTTCATCCTCTGAACCCATCTTAGCGATTTGGAGCGTAGGTATTTTCATTGCTGTTCTCGTAGCAGTTGGCGGATTAAAAACTGTCTGGAATTTCTCGGCTTTTACAGTCCTCGTCTATTACGCCATCACCAACATTTGTGCCTTGCGGCTCGCGCCAGTTGATCGTCTTTATCCTAGACTCATAAGTTGGTTGGGGCTTCTGGGCTGTGCGGGTTTAGCTGTCTTTGTGGACGGCTACGTCATCGTGGCGGGTACAGTCATCATACTTGGCGCAGTCGGATTGCGCTCCATTTTGACCCGTTCATAAAGCAGACTATTATGAGGGTGGATCTAGGACTTCCACACGCATAGATTTGACATCCATATTTAATAACTCGGCCATCTCCCCGGGCCAAATCGAAAAATGATCCAAACCCTGCTGCGCAGTCAACGCGCCCGGCTTATATTCGAAAACATAATCTTGCCATTGGCCAGTTAACTCACGTCGTATCCAAGGACTATCGCCTGACCCCGCAGAAAAATACCCCATATCAAAATGCTCGAGGGGATTCATGCGTGAGGCTCTCGCGGTGATCGTCATGCGTAACCGCCGCGTCGCGAAAGCCCGTTCATAATCAGGCCCGAGCGGCGCGAATATACCAGGTTTAGAGGATGGAAGACTATCTCGCGCTGCTGTACTGGTCAGGCGGGCATAAGCCTCTTCCCCTCCAACGGCCGCTACAAAGGTAGACTGCGTTCCGGGTTGAGCTGTCAATCGGCTCAAGTCCTCACCCGTCATGACATAGCCATTATTCCAGATCACTTGATCCGTCAGGTCGATCCGCTCACCCAATGACAAAGCAAATAGCACCATTGCAGCCGTGATAATTGCGGCTAATGGGTAGAAAAAACGGTCTTTGAGCATAGATTCCGACAATTCAGGGAAGGTTCAGTCTCACACTACCATAGCTTATCAACGATTGGCCAATGGATTTACATTGACCGCATTATATATCGTGAGGTCTCTTATGACGCCTAAATTTATCCTCAAATTTTCTTTGCTACCGATCGCTATTCTAGCACCGGCCTTGGCATTTGCTCACCCAATCAAACCAGAAACGAAAACGGAGGCATCCGTCGACGTTAGTGCTCCTGTAATTGATGGAGAGCTCAGCGAAAAAATTGACGAAAAGCTGTCCAAACATAAGCTTCGTATTGCAAAGTCTGCGGCACGTTTGAAACGTGATCTTGATAAAAACCAGAAAACGTCAAATGGAGACGTGACGGAAGACCTCGAAGCCGTCGCTGATATATTTCAAGATGTGTTTGCTGAAGAAGGTCTCTTCCGTGATGTCGTCGCTATGTTTGGCGATTTTGCCGATGACATCGAGGTCGACACAGATGACGGGACAACTGTTCTACGATTTGACGGCGCCACTGTAGGTAAGATTGAAACGCATAAAAGTCGTGACAGTGAGGACAGTATTTCAATATCTGGGCTAGGTAAAAACTTGACGCTAGACCGCGAAACAATTGTGAAAGATGGAAAGTCTAAAACACGTATCATCATTGAAATGGACGGCGAAGATTCCATCGACATCACGCTCCCCCAAATTGATTAGGCAAGTCGATTAACCTCAAAGATTAAACCAAGAACAAGACCGCACGTTCATCAGCGCGTTCCTGTAGCGCGCTACCTAGCATATCCGTCAGCTCGCCCGTAAAACGCGTCGCGGCGGCTTCAACCCACGCTGTTTGCACAGCCCCTAAGAGCTCAGGTCGCTGCTTCTTAACAGCGGACCTAATGCGGCCATCCGTCAGAATTCGGCGCGCAATGACGGGCATTTTTGCAGTCCGTACAGTTCCCGCTAAGGCCTTCTTACCAAATATGTAAGTGCCGCCAGCTAAGGCTCCGCCCAAAAGCAAACCTAAGGGATTGAGAAAGAGCGGCGCAAACAAATTCACATGTGCCAACAACGACCCCAGCAAAATCGCAGATAATGTCGTCCCAACCAGCGCCGTATCACTCTCCATTGAACCAACGCTTGGCATCGAAAGGGACAGCCCTTCCAAATGACGCGCGACATGTTGTGAATCATTTAGAGACAATACCATAGCGGGTAATCCATGATCGCGACAGAGTGGGTCAGTCACGGTCTCAATGTCTCGCTGTAAATCTGCGAACCAAACATCAATGACGGGCCGTAAGGCTGTCTGGGCTGCGTCTGTTCCCAACCAATCTGTCACACGTGTATTTAATTCGTCTTCTACAGCATCTAGCGTTTCTATCTTTCCTTTGCGCCATTCTTTGAACGCAGGTAAAATACAATACTCTGTAATCGCATCCACCAAGACAGGCGCAAGAGTTTGGCCTAAATCAACCGAGGCTTCGGCAGCTTTGGCTGCGATAACGCCACCCTCACCTGTATGGCGATCAACTTCTGATTTGAAACTCGCATGTAGAAATTCAAAGCGCCCCAACCAAGCCAAACCTCTGGCAATCGCATATTCTGGTTCTGCGCCGCGTACGACACGCGCCTTTGGAAAGGCTGCTGTCGTGGCAGGTAGCACCAATGGCAGACGTGAAGCCCCGCCCGTTAACAGCACAGTATCAGGTGATTTCCCTTTTTTGGGACCGCCCAAATTCTCAACCGTTTCCTTCAACGCATAGTCAAAGGCCGTCCGCCAGCTATAGCCATGCAAGGCCTCTAGGGGTTTGTCCAAGATCACATCCGCATCGACTTTGTCGATACGAATATCAAACACCACACCTCGCCCGATTGGCAGGCGCTTTAATAATTCGACGGGCACATCTTCTCCCGTAAAATAGGCTTCTTTGGCTTCGCGACACCAATATTCCATTATGGGGCGATAATGTGGGTATTTAGCAATGAGTTGTTCAATTTTTTTACGGTCTTTCTGCCGCGCCAAATTCATTTCGAAGATCTCAGTATCAAGCAAGCCCGACCCCAAGACGTTATGGCCAACGTCTTGCGCATCCAGATCACGGCAATAGGTAAAGTCTGTCGTACTGGAGCCGATGTCCACAATTAGAACGGACGCCCTTGTATCTTCAATAGAGAGATAACCTTGTTCTAATGCCGTCATCAGCGCCGCGCGAGACTCAGGTACAATACGCACAGTTTTTAAGCCTGCCGCTTGAAAAACGTCACGGTAATCTATGCGGTCCTCAGCGCTCCAACCACTTGGGCATCCAACAATAAAGTGGCTTGTCTTAGCGCCCAAGATCGTGCCGTCAGACGCCAGCCCATCGATCAAGGTTTGCGTGAATGCAATCGTTGGCGCGCGTACAGAGTCTACATCCAAATCTCGTGACTTAAATTTAACCGCGACATTGGCTTTAGGTCCAAGGGCCGCAAGGTTTAAGGCTTCCGCGCCAATCTTGACGCCTGACGCATCCGTAGCGACAGCAGTGACAAAACTACGCCGTCCGCGCCATTCCAAAATTTCAGGCTCTCTGACAGTCGACCCGAATGCACGACCCAATGCCGTTTCTCCGTGACCAAGGTCAAAGCCGATAAATTCGAGCTGAGATACTTTGGCTGCAGTTTTTTTCTTCTGGCTCATGACCGCATCCAAACTGTACCGCGTCGTAACACGCTGCCATCATCCCGCAGCAATGCAGGGGCCGCCATTTCAATCTTTGGCCCGTCACCTATGCCAGGCAGTTCATCAAAATATTCCGTTGTTTTTTTATCATACTCAACCACCGAAATTCCGCCGCTGTGGAGTAATCCAGGAAGTTCTTTATCTATTAGGTCCAAAGCAAAATCAGTATCCCCCGCACCGCCCGCTTCCAGCAGGTTCTGTAACAGTGCAGCGAGGCGCGGTGTGTCTGCCCAATGCGTTTCTGTCTGTGGTTCAGCCAAACGTACAAGGATGTGGTCAGCCGTTTTTAATGCATCCTCTATTTGGCCAATTAAACCTTCTGTGTCTGTTGTCAGGCGCGCCTCTGCTGTGAAACGCCGACCCGTATGATCCTCTAAAGCTTTCGGCGCTTTCCGATTTGGCAACAACGCCAGTAGTTTCTTAAACCGCTTAGGCTCCAAAGTGTGTAATCCCGCTAGCACTACAGCGGAGAGTATCACCAATCCCGCACCTTGTACCAATCCGACAAACCCCATGACTGCGGCAGCGCCGTAAAACAGGCTCGGCTTTCCTAGAACATGGGATAGGCCAACCTCGCGTGCGCTCGTTTCGACATAAGTAACTTCGGCTGAGACGGCACGATCCAATACACCTGTACCAGATTTTATAACTTCGATCAGCCACAACCCTGTTTTTTGAAGCGTCGGGTCGGTTGTTGATTTCGCAAAAGTAGCGCCCGCTCTGTCTAGCGCTGACCGTATAGCGCCCACAGTTTGCGCCGATGACAAGGCGTCATGTCCCTTACCAGCAAGGGCCGCTTCCAGAACCGCTCGTTCCGCAGAAAATGCAGGCAAGAGCGATGGCACACTTAGTGACGTCGGGGCTATCTGAGATAGAGCTTTGGTAGATGATTTAGGGCCAAGAAACATATGTCGGATGTCGGGAGTGACAGGGCCTGAGTCAAGCCATGCTTATATCCATTTATATAAGGTTCAACTAGACCGTTTCCACGGTTCCCAACCTTATCAACTCGCTTTCTTATTTAAGCGAGGTTGCACTAAAGACCTAACCATATCATGCACATCAGAATAGCAAATAGGTTTGCTTAGGTAGTCGTCCATACCTGCGGCAAGAAACCTCTCTCTATCGCCAACTAGGGCGTGAGCCGTGCACGCAACAATAGGCGTTAATTTATTCAAACTTGTCTCATTCTCTCGAATTCTAAGTGTCGCTTTCATGCCGTCAAAATCAGGCAAGGCTATATCCATCAATATTATATCGAAGCTCTTTTCACGACACATATTGACGGCCTCTAGACCATTTGTAGCTTCTTCCACATGAAACGCGTCTTGGTCAAAAAAGCTACAGAGCACAAAACGGTTCGTCGCGTCATCATCTACTACCAAAACAGATACATGCGTAACATCAGTCATCACTGGAGGCACGTTCAGATTTAAGTTAGTCTGCAAATTCTCTTTACTCAAATTTAAACTTACTATGAGGTTTTTGGATACCTCATTAGTGTCCTCATAAAGTGGAACACCGTGTTCAGGTTTGCTTTTGTTTAAAGATAATTCGAAAGCTCGGCGACTGATGGGTTTAGAACAGATATCGACCACGCCAATTCTTTCTAAGCGATGGCTATATTGCTGCAAGTCAATTTCTGACATTAGAATGATCTTCATATCACCTATGTTGACATCCTCGTGAATACGCTTCGCTATTGCGGCACCATTTGCTTTGGGCATTTTATAATCTATGATCGCAGTATCGAAAGGGTCGCCCTCAGCGTGAGCCTTTCGAAGACTATTGAATGCATCTGCGACACTTGATGTACCGTAAGAGATACCACCCTTCGCACCAATATGTTCACTCAACGTATCAAGACTTACAAACAGATCATCTATTATCAGTATTTTTCGACCTGTAAGATCCAACGCCACGTCTGTTATTTCCTCAGCAACAGGTAAGTTTAATTGTATATGAAATGTTGCCCCTTCGCCCAATATCGATGTGACAGTAATTTCACCGCCCATCACGTCCACTAGCTGACGGCTAATGGTTAGACCTAAACCTGTTCCACCAAAACGACGTGTTGTAGACGCTTCGGCTTGTGTGAAACCTTCAAATATTTTTGAAGCTTGCGCGTCTGAAACGCCAATACCTGTATCAATGACCTTGATATTTAAAGCTGTCATATCGTCGATGACCTCGCCGGATACATCCATCATGACATAACCTGTCTGAGTGAATTTAATGGCATTTGACATGAGGTTCATCAAAATTTGACGGATACGACCCTCATCGCCGACCACCTGCTTAGGTAAGTTAGGCGCATAACGAACAATTACTTCTAGATTTTTTTCATGCGCGGTTGCGCTTAATAGCATGGCCACATCATCGAGTGCTTGGTTCAAATCGAACGAAGCCGCAAAGATTTCCATCTTACCTGCCTCCACTTTTGAAAAATCTAAAATGTCATTAAGGATAGCCATCAACGAATTACCAGATTTATAGACGGTATCCGCATAGAATTTTTGCTTTTCATTCAAGTCCGTCAGAAGCAATATTTCCGTCATGCCTAGAACACCATTCATTGGTGTACGAATTTCGTGGGACATATTCGCCAAAAATTCTGACTTCGCGAGATTCGCTACGTCAGCTTCAATACGGGCTTGGCGTAATTGCCTGGCCGTGAGAACTTGGGTGATCCCGAACAAACAAGCCAAAACAGCAATTATAGCCCCGATAGTGGTCGCCAATTTTTGGTTTGATATAGCCTTGTCTTTAAGTTCAGAGTTAGCCTGAAGAAGTGTCTCTCTCTCCATTTGTGTTGTGTATTGTTTTTGAGAGTATTCACGTAGTTTCTTAGAAACGAGTCCAATCTCTTTCGCCTTTTCAAACCTCAAATGATTATAAGCGTCCCGTTGTAGATTAAATGCCGCCCTGTAGTCACCTTCGGCATGCAAAACTTCAGCCTTACCCAATGGCAGTTCTCTTCCAAAGATTCGAGTCTTGACAAATTTTTCATCGCTCACCGCCGAGTCATAATACTCTCGTGACGTTTTTGCATCTCCAGCACGACCATGAGCGATAGCTAGACTAAGGTTTAAACGCGACTGTCTGTATGGTGCCGCATGAACAAAACGCTCTGCTTTTTTTAAACAGTCCAAGGCACGTTTATTTTCATTGAAAGTCAAAAAATCATGCCCGCACAAATAAGCGGCACGAAAGATGTTTATGTCGCCTCCATGGAGAGCTGCAATCCTCTGATTTATGTCATCCATTTCATACATCGCTGCAATCTCACCATGGTCCCTAATCATGCGCGCAAGGTGTAGAGAAAAAACATCTCCAGAAACGAACAGACCTATATCACGCGCAATTTCAAATTGTTGCCGCATCAAGGGTATCATTTGATCAATATCGCCAACCTTCAACAACACATAGGTTTCAGCCTCGAGCATTTGGGTTTCAAAATATTTATCTTCTGGTAAATCAGCTACCAAGTCTTTGGTGCCTTGAAACAAAGTTAAAGTCATTTCAGGTTGGTCTATTATCCCATGGATAAGGCCAGACATCATACGAGCACGTGCCCGCGTTTTAACTGAAAAACTTGTGTCGTCATGCATAAGACTTAGCGTCTCAAGAAGCCCTTTTACATCGGCTTCATCTCGGTAAAATATCTTGAAAATATTTAGTATTTTCAAGAGCTGCGCATGTTCGCGCGAGCTTTGACGTTCTATTTCGGAAATATAGGCCGGCTCTGCAGATTCCAATATATCTTTATAATTATACATAGTCGCCTCTAGGACCTGAAAGTACATGAGGTTTAGTTTCTCAGCGCCCTCGGCAGCCTCTACACGTGACTGAAAATCTAGTTTTGCCTGATCCGAAACAACAAGTCCGTTATCTTCAATGAAATGGACAAGTTCGAGACTTTGTCTCACCCAATCAGGTCTTGGCTCGGTTAGTGCTTTGACGTTAGGTGGTGAGGCTTGAGCTAGCGCAACAGTCGATAAGGCCACGCACATAAAAACGTTCATTATACTAACGGTTAATATGTGGATTAGTTTCATGCCAAATAACGATTTCTCAGGTTCCCGATGGAACCCTCACTATCACGGCATCTTAAGGTTTTAATTTATATTTATAAATCTTTGGGTATATAGTTAGTAAAGCCTTGAGTGTTCAGATTGTAACAGGGCTAAACTTTATTTCATTCCACGCATCGCAGGCCCGACCGCTTTTTCAACAACTTGCCCAGATTGCGGCCAAGCGCAATAATCGGCGGCGTAATAGGCTGCGGGTCTGTGGTTCCCAGAAAAACCTGGGCCGCCAAATGGCAAGGTTGAGGCAGCGCCAGTTGTCGGTTTATTCCAATTCACGATACCCGCGCGTAAACGTGGGCGCGCATGATCCCAAACCTCAACATCATCACAAATCAAGCCTGAAGCCAGTCCAAACCGCGTCGCATTAGCTTGGACAATTGCCGCTTCTAAATTTGGAACGCGGATGACTTGAAGGAACGGGGCAAAGAGCTCTTCATCCGCAACATTTACACCCGTCACGTCAATCAAGCCTGGGCGTAGGAAAGCGTCGTCACGCTCAAGAGCGGTTAAAGACTGTGCACCCTTGTCTAAAAGCTCCGCTTCAAATTTCACCGCAGCCTCTGCTGCGCCAGTGCTGACGACGGGTCCCATGAATATATCTTCCACGTCCCATCGTCCAATTTTCACGTTTCCAATCTTAGCCTTCAAAGCCTCAATCACGTTGTCACCAAACTTACCTGTCGGAAGGATCAAACGGCGTGCACAGGTGCAGCGTTGGCCTGCCGTGATAAACCCGCTCATGAAAGCGAGGTCAGAGGCGGCGTCAACGTCAACAGGGTCTTGGATAATCAACGGATTGTTTCCGCCCATCTCCAACGCCAAAATTACATCTGGTCGTCCTGCAAAATGTTTGTGGAAAAATGTGCCTGTGGTCGCACTGCCCGTAAATAAGAGACCATCAATATTGGCCTCAAGTAAAGCCGCACCCGTTTCGCGCGCGCCCTGAATAACATTCAGAACACCTTCGGGGAGTCCAGCCTCTGTCCAACACTGCGCCATGATAGCGGCAACTTGGGGGGTCAGTTCCGAAGGCTTAAAGACAACAGTATTGCCCGCCAACAGAGACGGAATAATATGCCCATTGGGTAGATGACCAGGGAAGTTAAACGGCCCAAACACAGCCATCACGCCATGCGGCCTGTGGGACAAGCGCGTCGTGTCTGTGATCCGTGTCGGCGTCCGTTCATTATACGACTCAATAGAAACTTTGACCTTATTCGCCATAGCATTGGCTTCAGTGCGGGCCTCCCATAACGGTTTCCCCATATCACGGGATATTGCGAGCGCGATGGTTTCGGACGCCGCGCGGATGCGCTCTGCATAGGCCAACGCAATGTTGGCCCGATGGTCGAATGACGTCAGCGACCAATCCGTAAAAGCAGCGCGTGCAAGACTCACTGCGACGTGGACCTCAGCCGGCGTAGCAGCTGCACCTTCCCAAACGACATCACCCGTCGCTGGGCAAATAGATTTGATTATATTGGTCATATTGAAACTATGTTTTCATGAGGGATTTAATAGCTTTGACGTCGATTCTACCTTCGGCGATGCGATGTAAAATCAAGGTCGCTAAACCTGCGCGTTCAGACAAGCTCTCTGCGATTAAAAACTCTTCCGCTGAATGTATGCGCCCGCCACGAACGCCTAATGTATCAATATTAGGGGTCCCAGCTGCGAAGACATTATTACCTTCGCACACACCGCCTGTGTCTTTGAATTGTAGCGTAAGACCAAGTGCCTTCGCCGTTTTAGCCACGTCGTCAAAAAGGCGGTTCTGCGCTGCATTGCGCGGCTTTGGAGGGCGATAGAAACCACCATGCGTATGCGCGGAAATACCGTCGCGTTTTAGAACTTCGCTCAAGGCTGCATCCACTTGCGCCTGCGCCCAATCTGCCGATGCCCCATCAGGCGCCCGTGCGCCAATGCGGACCACGCAAAGCGCAGGGACTACATTGACAGCGTCGCCACCATCAATGGACCCAATATTAAAGGTTGTGCCTTCACGTTGATCCGTCAGAGCTTCAATTCGCAAAGCAAAATCTGCGGCGGCCATCAGAGCCGAGCGTCCTTTTTCTGGCTCCCGTCCTGCATGTGCGGAACGGCCCTGAAAGATAATGTCCCAAACTGCGCTGCCTTTACGTGCGCCAGAAAAACTACCGTCTTCCATGCAAGGTTCGAACGTGAGGCCAATATGCGCTTCGCGAGCGGCCGCCATAATCATATCATTCGATGCGTGATTGCCTGTCTCTTCATCAGGCGACAGAACAACCGTATAGCCGACCTGATCTTTTAAAGGCCCCGCTTCAAAGGCTTTCAACGCCTCGAGCATAACGCAGATGCCGCCCTTCATATCTGTCAGGCCCGGACCATTCCAACGGCCTTCGCCTAGGTCTGTGACCTCTGTGAAAGTTCCCTTTGGAAACACAGTGTCATAATGCCCCGTCATAACAATTTGATTGGGCGCATCAGGGCGCGCAACAGCTCGGAACATGGGCCCAGATTGAAACCCTTGCATTTCACCTTTGGCATCAACTTTTTCAATCAACGCCGTCGGGATAAGTTCAACAACGGCGTCTGTTTCAGCAAAGGCCTTCGCGAGCATTGGTGCAAATGCGTTAAGGCCGTCTGCGTTCCAACTGCCCGTGTTGATCTTAGACCAACTGATTGTCCTTGCGAGCATATCGTCTTGCCGACCTGCTAGCTTATCCAATGCGATACGGTCTAGTTCGGTTAAATCACCGAGGGGAATTTGATAGGCGTTCATGTACCGCTCCTTTGGAAGTCATAGAGGTTTGGCAAATCAAGCAGTTGCGTCAGGGCGTCAAGCGCCTCGCGGCTTTCTTGTAGAAATTTCAGATCGCCTAAATCATCAATCGACAAGCGATCACGGTAATACGTCTTCACCCAAGCCTCCAAGGTATCAAGCTTACTATGGTCCATTACGACGCCTTCATGCACAGCGGCGCGTTGGCCTGCATCCAAAGCTACACGTAAACGCAAACAAGCTGGCCCGCCACCATTCGCCATAGATTGACGCAGATCGAGATAGTGCGCGTGAGCAATCGGGTTATTGCCAGCAAGTGTTTCGTCGACAAAGACTTTCGTCGACGCCGTCTCCTCAACTTGACTTGGCAATATCAACGCCATGGTTTGGTCAGGCAGAGTTACGAGTTGTGAGTTAAATAGATAACTCGAAATCACATCTGACAGCGGTACGCTCTTTGCGCTCGCCATAACAAAATTCGGTTCAAACCCGAGAGCATTGGCGCGCTTCTTGATGCTAGCCTGCAAAGCCAACGGGTCATAAAATGCGTTTTCATGGAAGAACAAAACCGTTTCATTCGACACGCAAACAACATCATTATGAAATGCGCCCGCATTAATAGCCATCGCGCTTTGTGAGTGAAAAAGGGAGTTTTCAGCAGTCAGCCCATGCAGTCGGGCCACAGCTTGAGAGGCCTGCAAAGTTTGCCGACCCGGGAACTTCAAATCTGTCTTCGGACCCAAAGCATCTCGACCATAGATGAAAACTTCCAATCCAGACGTGGCATGCGATCCGCACAAGCGGTTATGGTTCGCAGCGCCCTCATCGCCCAAAAGCGGGGTATGTCCGAGTGGATTATGAATCTCAAAATGGTTTGTGTCGTTGAAAATCATGGAAAGCGTGCGGTGCGTTTGCTGATCCTCCAATGCTCGGTGCGGCATGGCCATCAAATTCGCGGGTGTAAAATGCACACGCCCATCCGCGCTATCTGCGCCCGGGGTCACGGTTGCTGCATTCGCCGTCCACATGCAGGACGCAGAGCTGTAATTCGCGACTAAAGCGGGGCTCTGCGCAAAGGCTGTTTCCAAAACTTGCCCATCGGTGCCGCCAAAACCCAATGCCCTCAGGCCTGGTATATAAGGCCGTTCCTGAGGCGGTAGTACGGCTTGGGGCACACCTAATTCCAAAAGGTGACGCATCTTACCCAGTCCCTGCAAAGCCGCAGCTTTGGGATTTGCGGCGCGCCCTTCATTAGAAGACGAAGCAATATTACCGTGGCTAAGACCTGCATAATTATGGCTAGGGCCGACTAACCCATCGAAGTTCATTTCGTGTGTTTGTGTATAGATGGACATAATTTATGCCCTCCGGCTTTGCGCAAGAGCTACATTTGGCGTGATCGTCCCCAACACATCGCAGGCCATTTGGCCTGCCTTCTGCCCGCTCGGATAGGCTGCATCTATGGCCGCGCGGAACGCGGTACCTTCCCCTGTGAAATGCAGGAATTTCAAATCTGATTCTGAAACACCTCCGCCCGTGGCTTGAAAGACAGCTTGCGTAATCAATGTTCTATCTGTGCGGCACCTGATAGCCGGCCCGCCATCAAAAATATCACAGAGATCAGTGTCTTCAAATCCAGCCGCCATCAGCAACTTCTTCGCACCCGCCGAGAGGTCATGCGGCTTGCCCGCACAGGCCGCGACGCCGTCTGGCAATAAATTCATCAAGATGGGAAGAGCAGGCAGAAGTTCAACTATAAACCCGCCCTCTCCTGCAGAATGATGGTCAGCCTCATCAAATTCCGTTTGAATAAATTTTGAGGTTAAATGCTTCCAAAACGGCGAGGTGCCCGTCGCATCGACCCAACCGCGGATATCAGCCATGAGATGATCTTCGAAACGATCCCGATGGGCATGGATGAAGCCGAGGCGCCCAATAGAGAGTAAACGTCCAACGCCCGTGCCTCTAGCTTCAGGTGCAAGAAAAATTGTGGCGAGTTCAGTGTAGTCGTCAAAATCCGTCGTGAGTTGCAGCGTGTCGTAACGGACAGACAGATCAAGCTGCGACGCCTTACGAGAATGTCGAGATCTTTTGAAAGAATAGAAAGGGCGGTCAACACCGAGTTTTGGAATAATTCCGGAAATACCCAATATCCGCCCCTCACGCTCAGCGACAAATAACAGCCTATTTGCACTAGTTTTTCCAGCTAAGAAATCGAGAGATTCGGAGACATAGTCCGTAACGGTTTGTTTTGTTTTTGGAACAGTTGTCAGGCCAGAGTCAGCCTTAGATGTAAAAGCAAAAATAGCCGGAATATCCTCGGCAATTGCGGGTCGAAAAAGGGTGGTCACGGGCGGCCTTTCAAAATCAAAAGGACCGGCAAGCCGTCCGCCCGATGCGCCAGCAGTTGCCGTGTATGCCGACTATATATGGCCAAGATCAACGGAGTTCAAGACGTGTAATTCACCGTAACTTAATCAAGACAAAGTCTATAATCTCCATACTTAATTTAAGTTCCACATAAAACTGCCGTGAGGCGTGTCACCTCCCGCTAGCAGTTGGCGGCCTCCAAAGCAGATAAGCAGGAATTCCTGAAAACAAAAAACCCCCGCAAAATAATTACGGGGGTCAATTTAGTGTACTATCATTGATGTTTTTTAAGCAAAAAAATCATCCGTAGCGAAGAATTCGACTGGTGCGGATTGCGCTGCACCCGAAACGTCAAATTCATTTAGGATATCAGTTCCCCAAATTGGCTGATCAACTTTGGTAGATCCAGTATCAGTCTGTGTGACGTCAAATTTGACTTGTTCAAACGCGTCTGTACCGAAGAAAACTTCGTCACCTGATACGCTATCAACGTCGACTTGGGTCGCTTCATTACTAGCTGTTACAGATATAGCTGCATCAAGAGTGAACATGAAACCTGTACTCTGTGAGAAAATTTGTTCAACTCCGATCAATGTGTTCTCGCCCCATGTCGGATGAGTCATTGTAACAGAACCATCTTCATTAGCGGTGAATGTCCACTCACGGATATCGCCATCAATATTTAGCGTATCCCGACCTTCTCCGCCGATAATAACATCCTCACCTTGGCCTGCATAAAATGTATCGCTCCCGTTACCACCATTGAGCGTATCATTCCCGTTGCCACCGTCGAGGAAATCATTCCCTTTACCACCCTCGAGAGTATCGTTTCCATTTTCGCCGTAAAGTGTGTCCACACCGTCACCACCGTTTAGGATATCAGCTCCGTTACCACCGTTTAGTATATCAACCCCAGCGCCACCGTTGAGGACATCATTTCCTTTACCGCCATCAAGGGTATCATTCCCGTTATCGCCATTCAACGTGTCCAAACCATCACCGCCATTTAGGACATCATCTCCTTCACCACCGTTCAGGACATCCGTACCTCTACCGCCATCGAGTGTATCATTCCCGTTATCGCCGTTCAGTGTGTCATGGCCATTATCACCATTTAGCGTATCGTTACCGTTTCCACCGTGGAGAGTATCATTACCAGCACCGCCATTTAAGATATCAGCTCCGTTACCGCCAATGAGTGTATCTACACCGTTACCGCCGTTCAGGACGTCATTGCCCTTTCCACCATCAAGGGTATCGTTCCCGTTATCACCGTTAAGCGTATCCAAACCGTCACCACCATTTAGGATATCAGCCCCGTTCCCACCATCTAGGACATCCGTTCCTCTGCCACCATCGAGGACATCATTACGCTTACCGCCGTCGAGGGTGTCATCTCCGTTATCTCCGCTGAGGGTGTCCAAACCATCACCACCATTTAGGACATCATCCCCTTCACCGCCGGTCAGGACGTCAGTCCCTCTTCCACCGTCAAGAATATCATGCCCATTCTCACCATTTAGGCGATCATTCCCTTCATTCCCGTTTAGGACATCAGCTCCGTTACCACCATCAAGGGTATCATCCCCGTGACTGCCCTCGAGGGTGTCATTACCGGTGGTGCCGACAATTGCATTATCAGTCAGTAAAATTGCGTCAGCAATGGAGTACCCAGACTGATCAGCTTCAGAGCAAATTTCGTTTATATTAAATAGCGTGTCGGTTCCGAGAGTGGGGTGCGAAACGGTAACGCTCCCATTACTATTTCGGTAGATGGAAAATTCAGATAAAGGAGCAGCATAATCAACTTGGTCGTATTGACCGACTATACCATTATATATGGAATTTCCTGCTGTATCTAAAAAAGTTGTCATACAAAGCGTCCAGATGGTTGAAAAAGATAACATTTACCAAAGTACAAGATGCAAAGACTATTCCAAACCGTCAGAATCGTGTGAAAATAGAATATAAAACCAATTTACCCCCGTAAGGCGAATAAAAAATGTTCCATATTTGAGTTTAAAAGGCGCAAACTATCTTTACGTATTAAATAATGAACTCAGGACAAACTTGACCCACAGCTAAACGTCTCACAGAATCCTATTGCAAAACACTGACCGCTCCTAATTTGGCACACACAAGAGCAGGTCGCACATATTCTACACTCAGTATTTACGCTTGAACAGCGGTTGAGGTTACTCATCGTTATGAGCCACAAGGTTAGAAAAATTCTTCAAACTTACTCGACGCTTAAACTTTTATACTGAAGAACAATATCCATTACCTTCAATATCAAACGAAACATGATGCAGAAAGTTAAACCCATTTTTAATGCGTCATTATTCCCAAAGCAAAGGCCGCCTCAAACATATATTTGAGGCGGCTTCTGAGTTTTTATCATTGGTACGCTTAAGCGAACAAATCATCCGTAGCGATGAATTCGAATGCTGCGCTTTGCGCGCCTCCAACACCAGGTTCGACGCCAGTGAATACCAAGCCGTCAATGTCGCTTAGGGTATCTGTTCCCCAAATAGCGTGATCAACTGTGATCGACCCATTATTGTTCTCAGTTATGTTATACTCAGATCTAGCACCGTCATAATTAACCTGTTCAAAGGCATCTGTACCGAAGTAGACATCATTCCCTGTCCCGCCATAGAACCCTTGAACGTCTGCGCCGCCTTGGATGTTATCATTACCATTTGTTCCGTTGATAACATTATCATTATCAAGACGGAAACGCGGCAGACCGTCGGTTGCGGCGATGGCCTCATCGATTGAGAACACTTCACCCGCGCGTTGTGAGAGAATTTGCTCAATACCAACAAGCGTGTTTTCACCCCATGTCGGATGCGTCATTGTCACAGACCCATCATTATTGGCCGAGAATGTCCACTCAAAGATGTCGCCATCGACGTTAAGTGTATCATTACCCGCGCCACCAGTAATGACGTCCGTGCCGCGACCTGCAAAAAACGTATTATTTGCGCCGTCTCCAATCAGAGTATCATTCACATCATGGGATCCTGTAATAACACCATCGATAAGAACGCCTGTACCCGTGTCATCAGCAGGATCATCAGCTGGATCATCTTGAGGTGTATTATCTGGTGCTGCGTTTCCATCTATTAAGTCTTCTAACGCATACCATTGCTGCTCACCTTGGAACCAGAAACCATCAACATTTGTCAATGTGTCAGTTCCCCATGTTGGGTGAGTCACTGTTGTAGTGCCATTAGAATTTTGCGTAAACGTGTAATCAGATGATGCGCCGTCATATTCAGCTTGGGTGTACTCATTTGCCGTACCGTTTAAAGTATCATTGCCGCGTCCGCCATAAAGTGAGTTCGCGTCGGCTGTGTCATTCATAACGTCATTAGCATTTGTTCCGCGCATTACGCCCCACTCGTCAACAGTGAAATCTGTTTCAGGAGTAGTCGGAATCGGACTAGCGCCAGGCCCAGGAACCAAACCATTGCCGTCTGAGTTACTTGTAAGAGAAATAGCATCTTCGATGGAATACCAAGATTGATCTGCATCAGACCATATACCATCAATATTGTATAATTTATCTGTGCCTAATGTAGGATGGCTAATTGTTACGCTTCCATTTGCGTTAGTAAAAATTGAAAACTCTGAAAGTGGAGCATCATAATCAACTTGATCATATCCCCCAGAGTTTCCTCTGTAAGTGTTATTTCCTGCTTCATATAAAAAAACTGTCACGTAGCTAAACCTCTTGTTAATTCTCAATTAACTGAGAAGTAGCAAATGTTGTGCCAGTCCAAGGACTTAAATGTTTTAAAGCAACACTTAGATCGCGCCCATTAAGCCCAACAGCTGAAAGCGCGAAATATCTTCTTTCGTTTGAGCCTCAAGGATGTTTATTTCAGCATCAAGCAATGATTGCTCGACAGACAGAACATCAAGTGATGTTGCTAGGCCAGCAGCTCTTTGCTTATTAATCACCTCATAAGCCCTCAATGATGCGGTTTTTTGAGCTTGATTAGGCACTTTACTACGGCGCGCAGATTGAACAGCTCCCCAAAGTTGTTCTAATCTCTCATTAAGGTTATTATGTAGCTCACGTGTCTCAAGAATAGCGCGTGATTGCGCCAAAGCCGCTTGACGCACGCGAGATTTATTTTCGCCCCCTGACAATAAAGGTACATTAAGGTTCAACAAAACTTCAGCGGCAGAGCTACGGCGGATAGTTTCAGACTGCCCTTCTCCGGCCCTTAAAACACCTTGAAGAGACAATTTTGGTCGACCCAATGATTTAGCAACAGCAATATTGTGAAAAGCTGCTTCAGCCTGTGTTTCTACGGATCTAAGCTGTGCGTTATTGCGCTTAACCGCATCTTTAATCTCTTGAAGGGAATTAGGTAACTCAACAGAACCCACGGGCATAAGCCGCGGCGCAGGACGACCTACGAGTTTCTTGTAGCTACTTTCACTGGCAGCAAGATCAGACCCTGCTAGCTCCAAACGCGCTTGAATCGACGCTAGGCGGGCTTCAATGATAGCTTCATCTGCTACAGTACTCTCACCAGCTCTCACAAGAGCCTGCACTGTCTGTTTTTGATTTTCCAAAAGGTCAACATTTCGCTTATAAATTTGGATTAACTCACGATCACGAATGACGTTCAGATGGGCAATAGCTGTTTCTTGAGAAACTGCACTTTGTACAATATCGAAATTAGCTCGAGCTGTCTCAATTCCAGTTTTAGCCACATTTTTTTGAGCTCGAATACCGCCGCCTTGGAAAATTGGCAGTGAAAGATCAAGGCTTGCAGACCGTTGCAAACGCGTATCGGAATCAGTTCTATTCACAACGGCAAAATTTGTTTCACTTTGACTAATGCCAGCGACGCCATCTAGGCTCAATTTGAATCTACTTTGTGCTTTAGCCTGAGCATAGCTTTCTTCTGCTTCTTGTATTTTCAAACCTTCAATCGCCACGCGCGGAGATTGGGACCGCGCGGTATTCACCGACTGCTTGACTGTATTTACAATTAAATGTGGCGTATAAGAAGTTTTGGGTTCTGGCGATGCAAAATACTGCGGCTCAGCGCCTGAGTTCATGCCCCAATTCGGAGTCTGCGCTACGCCATAGTTTTGGTTATAAGTAGAGGCAATATCCGCTTGAGGACTCACGACATGTTGTTGCACCGGCACGCTTAACGACTGATCAAGCTGATAGCTAAAGTTTTGTCTTGTGATGGCATTATGCTGTTGTCGAGCATTTGGAACACCGTGATTATACGGTCCAGTTTGATAATTTGGGTAATATTGTTCATCCAAGTGATGTGAAGGCGGCAACATGCCTCTCAGGTGTGGAGTCGCATTATTTTGAGCTAACAATACATAAGGCTCTTGCTCTTTATTCTGAGCCGCAAAGCCAGACATGTATCTAGCCTCTATCATACTGCTCATATCTTGATGTTGCAAATGAGTTGTCTCGCCTCCCACCGTACAAGCTGTGAAACCTAGGCTTAAACTTGCCACGATCAACGCTCTCACGCTCGGATTTTGCATCAAGTTTCTCATCAAACTAGCCATCCCGCATTGTCTTTTTGAGTGTGTTCTTTAACGGCTCCAACAAATAATTCAGAACAGATCTACTCTCAGTTTGGATAAAAATATCGGCAGGCATCCCAGCAATCAATGACTGACCATTAAGTTTAGGAATTTGATTTTCTGCAATTTCAACCTCAACAAGAAAGTAAGGAGAGCCCGTTATTGGATCGACTAAGTTATCTGCGGAAATATATGAAACTGTGCCGTCAAGTTCCGGTGCTAAGCTTTGCTTCAGCGAAGAAAATATTACATTCGTGCCTTGACCTAATGTTACTTGGTCAAGATCAGATGGCATCACATGAGCAGAAATCACAAGCTTCTCCCTCGCTGGGATGATTTGCATAATTTCTTGCCCAGGTGCGACCACACCGCCAACAGTCGACACAGTCATTTCATGCACAACACCAGAAACTGGAGCTTTGATCCGTACTAGTTTTGATTTACTCGAGATCGTCTTTAGGGTTTCCGAGAAGTTATCAGCCTTAGTTTGGGCTAGGCGTAAATCTGTGAGAACTTGTTCATCACGAAGTCTCTGAACTTGAGAAATTTGAATTTTAGATTCAGCAATAGAGTTAGTTATGCCGGATCTACGCGAATCTAACTTTGCAACTGCATTCAGTAAACGCGTACGATCACGTTGCAAACTTGTAACACGGTCACGGGAAATCAAATTTTGGTTTAGAAGGTCTGAAAGTTTACTATACTCTTGCTCTACGAGGCGAAGCTCAGAGCGTGTAAATTCAATTTCAGAGACAAGGCCTTTATCTTCATCTTTTAATTGCTCAATACGCTGAACAAACTGATTCACTTCCCCTTCAAGAGCCCTACGGCGTGCATAGAACAGCTGATCTTGACCCGTCATGGCTAAACCTAAACGTGGTGTCGAAGCACGTTTATGAATTAAGCTATTGGACCAAGGTATTTGCTCTTGCCCCATGTTCTCAGCCATGAGGCGACTCATGAGCGCTTCATTTTCAAAATAATTTGTTTGAGCCGCATCAAGGTTGGCGTTCAAAATTGTTGAATCTAAGTTAAGAACGACTTGACCCTTTGTGACCACATCTCCCTCTTTGACCGCAATATTACTTACGATACCACCCTCTAGATGCTGAACGATTTTAGGTTTCCCTTCGACTGCTACTTGGCCAGTGGCGATAACAGCACCTTGTATTTTGGCAAAAAACATCCAACCGCCAATAATAAACACCAACAAAAACAAACTAATGTAACTAAAGCGTAGGTACTTATTCAGTGACTGAAACTGCATATGTGAGGATTGCTTAGCCATCATTACGCCCGTTTACTTAGATATGGGTTTTCAGGAATAACGCGGCCCACATTCACACCTGGATTTTGATGTTGATGAGCCTGTGACGCTTGGTGCGCTTGCTGCATTTGGCGGGCTTGATGTTGCGCACGTTGTATTTGTGTCATCGTGTGTTCAGTCGGAATGCGATTTCCTGTCTTGATAACCTCGTCCCGCAGTCCAAATTTTTCTTGCTGCCCCCCATTTAGAACAAGTACTTTGTTTACCGCAGCCATAGCCGTTGGTCGATGAGAGACAATGATCACAGTTTTACGCTGACTGCGCATATATTGAATGGCTTCATTAAGCGCTTTGTCGCCCTGTGCGTCCAGATTTGAGTTAGGTTCGTCGAGTACGACCAAACACGGATCACCAAATACAGCGCGCGCCAATGCTACACGTTGAATTTGTCCGACAGACAGCACAATGCCGCCAGTGCCTAATTTTGTACTATATCCATCAGGAAGGCTAAGAACAAATTCATGGAGGCCAGCGATTTGAGCTGCACGGATAATAGAGTCTGAAACAACTTTTGGCCTAAACCGTGAGATATTCTCACCAACAGTACCATCGAATAATTCTACCGTTTGCGGTAAATACCCAATATGTTTCCCAAGGTCATCATTTGCCCATTGGTCGAATGTCGCGCCATCAAGCCTCACTGACCCCATTTGGGGCATCCAAATCCCAACAAGAAGGCGTGCGAGCGAAGACTTGCCAGACCCGCTATGTCCGAGGACACAGAGTCCATCACCTGGCATCAAATCAAAATTCAAACCTTTTAGTGAAGCTGTCTTCGCACCAGGAGGTCCCGCTGAAAGATTTTGAATGCTTAATTTTCCAGTTGGCGTCGGCAGAGTTACTTTCTCAACTGCCTCTGGTAAATTTTCATAGAAACTATTTAAGTCTCGATACGCGCTTTTAGTTTGAATGTAGCCTCTCCACTGGCCAATGACCATTTGGATCGGCGCTAAAGCGCGGCCCAAAATGATTGACCCTGCGATCATAGCGCCTGGGGAGACAATTTGTTGAACAGCTAAAGCTGCACCTAGCCCAAGAATGGCAGACTGTAGAAACATTCGGAACGCTTTTGAAACGGCTGTGGCCCCGCCAGAAATATCACTTGCGGATAAATCACTCGCGTCACCAGCACTTTTCATGCGGTTCCATCTTTCAGTCATATCCCCAACCATACCCATCGAAATGACGGCTTCAGAATTTGAGTAAATTTTCTGAGTAAAGACCTGACTATTAGAACGGGCCGAGTGTGACTCCGTTTCTTTTTTCCGTGTCCGCAGCTCAGCAACAATTGCGATTGCAAGAACAACAAGAGCGCCAAAGATCGCAAACACGCCTAGCGTCCAGTCGATCATGAAGATGACTGCTATATAGATAGGCGTCCAAGGGATATCAAAAAATGTAGTCGGCGAAGGCCCTGTTAGAAAACGTTTTAAGACTGTTAGACTTTGTAAAGGGCGTTGCCCTGGCGCAGCCTTGCCTTTGACGCCCTGTGACAACCAAGATTTGAATATCGGCGCGCTCAACTCGCTTTCCACGTAATTACCAATACGCACAAGAATGCGTGACCGTAAAAAATCCATAAGGCCCATAAATGCGTACATTGCGACCATCAAAATGGATAAAACAACTAAGGTCGACATGCTTTGACTGGTTATGACACGGTCATAAACTTGGAGCATATAAAGTGGCCCCGTCAGCATCAAGACATTGACGAACAGACTAAGCAACCCAACGCCCACCCATGCTTTACGCATGGAATAGAGAGTCTCTCGCACAGGCGAATTGGCAGCCCTAACGGCCTTATTTTTGGATATAGTTTTCAACATTCACACTTAGATGTTTTCTAATTATGGGACACTTTTGACAGAT
Source organism: uncultured Caulobacterales bacterium (assembly GCA_938009235.1). Lineage (GTDB taxonomy): Bacteria > Pseudomonadota > Alphaproteobacteria > Caulobacterales > Maricaulaceae > Litorimonas. The sequence goes on along the minus strand of CALLIK010000007.1, from coordinate 514,366 downwards.
AACGGTTTATAATAAGCTAAGCTGGCGTTGATGTTATTTTAATGGACGTTAACGCTCCTCTAACTGGATGCATTAAACATAAAGAGTATTTAATTACCGGGAGTTTTATATGAATTTGAATAATGAAGGCCTATTTACCAAGATACCATTATGTCAGCATCACCCCAATTCCGCATTAGATCGGTGTCGTACACGTAGTTATGGTAATGCCCGCAATTGAGATTGTTTCATTCCTACAAAAAACACGTTCCGCAAAGTAACGGACTGAACCAAAATTAGAAGCTGTCAATGGTGTGGCTTTTAAGGTCAGGTCAACGCGTACCGGTCTAAAGACGGAAGCCCTTCTCAAAAATTGGGCGTTCATCGTTCAAGCGAGGTCACAAGCAAGGTCTGAATGGGACAGCGACCGAAAGCACGGGTATTCAAAACTATTCGATAAAGTAGTGGAGAGCGGCGTGAGAGCTCCACAGGGAAAAGTAAGAATTTTTCAAAGTGGCTATGCTTTCGCTAGCCCATACGCATCTGCTACAATAATTTTTGGCCGTCCATCAAACGGCAAAACAGAGTGAAATCTCAAAGGCACCAAAAATACTTATAAGCAATGGGAATAAGAGGAAGTAGAAAAACTAGCATAGACATGTAAGAATGCTATTTCACTCTTAAATATATCTCTAAAAAGAGTCGAAATATGTTCAGACAAATCCACAATCTACTTCAACACAGATTGTAAAAACATATTTGATCTCATTAGATGGTACGGGCGGTCGGAATCGAACCGACACTCCAAAGGAACGGGATTTTGAATCCCGCGCGTCTACCAATTCCGCCACGCCCGCATTCCATCTGATCCTCATCGTGATGAGGTGTGAGCAGCCTTCTATGCATCAAAATTCATGCGTCAACCGTTTTAGCCATAAATCTGCCCTTAACCTACCGTAGGTATAGAGATCATATGAAGGGTAAACTTGCATTTTTAGAGAGCTGGTACGAGGGCGCGAAGCGTGCGGCAGGGCATAAACGCGCAACACCGATCATTTGCGCCCTGTCCTTTGCAGAAAGTTCTTTCTTTCCAATCCCAGTCGACCTGATGCTCATGCCTATGGTGCAAGCGCGTCCAGAAAGATGGTGGCGCTTAGCTTTACTCTGTAGCTTCTTTTCAGTGCTCGGCGGTATTTTTGGATATATGCTGGGCATGTTGTTCTTCGAAACCATCGCGGGTCCCTTGCTTGAACGCCTTGGTAAACTGGAGAGCATGGATAGTTTTCGCGCAAGTATAGCTGAACATGGCGGACTATGGGTGTTTGGTGCAGGCTTCACACCCTTCCCTTATAAGGTCATCACTATCATGAGCGGCGCAGTCCCTGTCAGCTTTGGCGTTTTTGTCGCCGCCAGCACACTCTCTCGAACGCTAAGGTTTTTAGTGGTCGCAGGTATTGTCCGTGTTTTGGGCGAAACAGCCGAACGTTGGATGAAAGACCATTTTGCAATTTTCACGGTCGGACTCTTTGCGGTCCTACTGGCTATGTATTTCGGTGTGAAAGCTTTGTTCCCTCACTAGCTGAGACTACAGCATTAGACGCAGCTAAGGCTGTAAGCCGACTGTCCGCATGAAACCGTAATTCGAGAAAGCTTTGGCGCGAATAGCATCTGTTTCTGGCCCGATCAAAAACGCGGTCTGCTCATGTGTCGGTAAAATGCGTTTTGGGATATCAGAGAGTACATCATCCAAACGCCGTGCAATGGCCGCTCCGCTATCAATCCATTTGACGGTTTGAGTGACACTTGCCTGCAACTCGTCGCGCAAAAGCGGGAAATGCGTACAGGCCAACACAACTGCGTCTACATCTGCCCCTATACGTCCCGCAAACAGAGGCGCGATTTCTTCGCGTATAACACGCATATCTACGCCTTCACCCGCGAGTTTCTTTTCAGCTTCGGCCACGAGTCGCGTCGAGCCTTGCAAGAGGACGTGACACTCAGAGGCGAAATCCGCGATCAAGCTATCCACATAGGCGCGACGCACAGTGCCTGGCGTGCCTAAAACTCCAATCGCATTGGTCAGAGATTTCTCGGCTGCAGGTTTAATCGCAGGCACAACGCCAATGACTGGGATGTTGAGCTGCGCGCGGATAGGTGGCAGCGCCGTAGTCGAGGCTGTATTACACGCGATAACTACGGCAGCTGGGTCTAACATTTTGACACATGTTGCGAGCAAGCCCGGCAAGCGTGACTGCAATTGAGCCTCCGTTTTGTTCCCATAGGGACGGAAGATATCGTCCGCGACATAGGACAAAAAGGCATTGGGTTGGCGCGCACGAATTTCAGAGACAACAGACAGACCGCCGACGCCAGAATCAAAGACTAGAATATGATGGCCAGAAAGGGACATGTGTCAGCTTCTGCCAACTCAGAGTGAGGAAAGTATGAAGGGAATAGGGCGAAGGTGTGATCTTCCGCATTATCACCTCATTTTCTGGGAATTTTGGTTCCCTTATTGACGGGCCTCCCCTATCTGCGCGCTCATGGCTCCACCTTTACTCACACTCAAAGATATTTCCCTCACCTTCGGGTCCACACCGTTGTTGGAACGTGCAGACTTAACAGTCCATGCGCGGGATCGCATCTGTCTTGTGGGACGGAACGGGTCTGGTAAATCTACATTGCTGAAAATCGCAGCAGGCATAGTCGAAGAAGATGGCGGCGAGCGGTTTATTAAACCCGGCACAAGTTGGCGCTACCTCCCTCAAGACCCTGATCTATCGGCCTATGATGATGTGAATGCGTATGTACGCGATGGCCTCGTCGGCGCGGATGATGCCTTTCGTATTCCTTATTTGCTCGACGCATTAGGATTGGATGGCACGGAAAATCCTGCAACGATGTCAGGTGGTGAACGCCGCCGCGCAGCTTTGGTGCGAACACTCGCACCTGAACCAGATATTTTGATGCTAGATGAGCCGACGAACCATTTGGACTTACCCGTTATTGAATGGCTAGAGGGCGAGCTGTCTTCGATGAATGCCGCGCTTGTTTTGATTTCTCATGATAGACGCTTTCTGGAATCCCTCTCCCGTAAAACGCTCTGGATGGATCGCGGGGAAACACGTCTGCTCGATAAAGGCTTCGCGCATTTCGAAGATTGGCGCGATGAATTTCTAGAGCAGGAAGAATTGGACCGACATAAATTGGCACGCCAAATTGTGCGTGAACAACATTGGGTCGTTCATGGGGTTTCAGGAAGACGCAAGCGTAATGTCAAACGTCTCAAAGACCTCGGTAACCTCAAGCAAGAATTGAAGTCCGCGAAAAAAGTACAAGGCTTGGCTGACGTCACTGTTACTGAAGGCCGCACATCAGGCAAACAAGTTGCTAAATTAACAGAAGTTTCCAAAGCTTTCGACGGCCGTACCGTCATTGATAATGTAACGCTGCGGATTGGTCGCGGCGATCGCATTGGTGTCGTTGGACCCAATGGCTCGGGTAAGACAACATTGTTGAAACTCATCATGGGCTCGCTTGAAGCTGACTCTGGTAAAGTTGAATTGGGTATGAACCTCGATGCGCTTGTAATTGATCAAAATCGCGAAACGCTTGATCCAGATTGGACCTTGGCTGACGCGTTGACGGATGGCGGCGGCGATAGTGTGATCGTGAATGATCAGCCGCGAAATGTTATTGGTTATATGAAGGATTTTCTCTTCGCGCCTGAGCAAAAACGTACACCTGTTCATCGTCTTTCAGGTGGCGAACGCGGACGCCTACAATTAGCGCGCGGATTACGTTTGCCGTCAAACCTATTAGTCCTCGATGAGCCTACGAATGATTTGGACCTAGAGACATTGGATCTCTTACAAGAGATCGTCGCTGATTATTCAGGCACTGTAATTGTTGTCTCGCATGATAGGGACTTTCTAGACCGCACTGTCACGCGGACTTTGGCCTATGAAGGTCACGGACATTGGCAGCTCTATGCGGGTGGATACTCTGACATGGTTGCGCAACGCGGGGTTGGCGTTCAATCTCGGAAAGCGGAAAAGGCTACACAAAAAGGCGGAAAATCTAAATCAAAAACGGCCGCCGTAGACACGAGTTCTGGTGGAAATAAGCTGTCCTATAAACATAAATTCCGTTTAGAATCTTTGCCTAAGGAAATGGCGGCCTTGGAAGCCAAAATCGAAACGTTGAATACAGCCCTAGCTGACCCTGATCTTTACGAAAAAGACGTTGATCTCTTCATGTTCAAATCTGACGCCTTAGTTGAAGCTCAACTCGCTATCGCTGGGTTAGAAGATGAATGGTTGGAGTTAGAAGACCTTCGGGAATCTACAGAAAGCTAATCTGCCTTCATTTTTTTCTGTGTGATAATACGGGACATATCTCCGTCGAAACAAAGATGGGAAATATGCCATAGTGAACAATGCGGCATAACCATAAGGTAGCTGCGGCGCATCTTTTAAAACCGCTAAGTTTTGATAATGACGCGATGGATGCGCATGATGATCAGAATACCGTGCAAGATTAAAGGTAATCAGGTTTGTAACGAGCGTGTTGCAATTCCTGCTATGCTCAGGACGTGCGGCTATAAAGTCATATTTAAGATCACATGTGTTGAGACATCACTATCAATGTTAGTTTTGTTAATCATCTCTCATCCCTTGAAATTCACATGATCAGACCACACATAAAAATTAATGGTCAAGCCCGAAAAAAAAATAGACACTACCGCAAGCGTAACGCCTGTAATCCTGGCTCGGCGTCGGTTAGATCCTGATGCCAGACGTGAGCAATTGCTCGAACATGCTTTTTCAGCCTTTGCAGAGGCCGGTATAGAAAGAGCCGTTCATGCAGATGTAGCCTTACGCGCAGGCGTCTCAACCCCTACTGTTTTCAAATACTTCCCAACACGTGATGCTTTGGTAAATGCGGTTCTGGACCGAGTTCAGACAACCCTTATTGATCTCATAGAGTGCGTACCCGATAATAGTAATATAGAACCTGCAGAGATAACTCGACTATGGGCTCTGGCTTTGAATTATTTATGCGAAACCCAACCCAACCTAATGAAGGTAGGCTTATGTTGGAGCGTCGCATTTTCGCCTATCAGAGACCGGTATCAATCATTTGAAAATTTGATGCTGGATATGTTAAAATCACGAATGAAAGACGCCGTCACGGATCGCTCCGACGCCAGAATATTAGTCGCAAGCGCGACTCTCTATATCCGAATGCATTTTGACGGATCTTCTAAAGACGCTCGTAACCGCTATATCGAACGCATGTCAGAAATTTTAGCAGCGGCTCCAGATCACAAACGTTAAGTCTAAAGCTTATTCAATTAACCTCACGCCATCATCGGCCCGAGGTTCAATTGGCGGAATTCCTGCTTTGACATGATCAACGTCAAGTTCAACGCGTGAGCCACGATTACCACGAAATTCGAGTGTATTCGCAATCAGTCCAACCGCACTTGAATTTGATCCAATACTCGAATCTTCCCCTGAAATCAGCAGAGACTGTTCTGGAAAATAAGCCGTCCCAGACATAGACACACTTCCGCCACCTGCAATACGGTTCACACCTGGTGTGGGGGTACGATTTCCTGCGGAGTCACGGTCTACAATTTGCATAAAGGCCAAACCTTTTCGTGGACCAGTTGTTCTGGCTTTGATGGTTAAATTCGAACCACCCTCCACGTTCAATGTTGCGCCAATACCAGTAAAACCGAAGGTTACGAGATTGGCCGTAGCCTGACTATTGTTCAAGAAAGTCAAAGGCCCATCCTTAAAAACATAATCCCCAGTTTTAAAGCGGACACTTATACCGTCGATTGTTAAGCCACCGCAATAGGTTCCAGGTGTCAGAACAATTCCGCCACCAGTCGCATTAGCCGAGACCGGAACAAGTTGATTGTCTGCATTGTTACGACTGTAGAACCGCCCATCAATCAGCTCGACGTGGCCATCCAGCACCATGTCAGGTACATCTTCTGGCGGCGGAATCAAATCGCCATATGATATATTGAAAATATCTGCGACCATACTCTTCGTTGGTATCAAATCTGGGTCTGTATTTAGGAAGGGGTTATTAAACCCATAACATGCAGGGAGTGGATTATCTCTACAGTTCAAATTTTCACCATAAGAATCATATGCCCTGAGCAGTTGACGCATATCATCGCCAGAAAGTTCTTGAACTGCCTTAATCGCCGCCCGGGTTCCATTATTCGGTCCCCTCCAAGTGCCTAACCCCTGGAGGTCATAGAGTTCCCTTAGCTGATAGATCAGCGACCCCATTTTTACTGGGTTTTGATCTGGTAAAGACACGTCTTCACTTGATCCGTTGCCGGCGTCGTTTACGGTCTCGTCGTTCATGTCGTGTAGCGAAAACTCACTCTTACAAGTCTCAATAGTTGCCCCTACAACGTTTTCATAGGGGTCCGCTACCGACCTACATTCACCTTTAGAATGTGGTTCAACTTCGCCAGTCACCCCGCCAACTGCGCAGAAAGACTTTGCAATTGGTTTGTGAATATTCAACTCAGCGTTAATGGCTGACGCTGATGTTGAATTAGAATGAACCGAACAATTGGTCGCCTTAAATTCAAGATCTGAATCATAAGCTATGGAATTGGGTGCATCCTCTGACAACGCCAAGACACAAATCGTATTATTACTCGACAAAGACGCCGCGCTAGAATCTTCGACCGGAACGTCTCCAATTCCAACAATACTACCAAATGTCATTTGATGTGTACCACGCGCCACTAACCGTACTGAGTCCGATGTGACGGATGACGAAAGCGCTAGCTGAAGCCCACCATCGTAATTGGCGTTAAAATGTGTCGCAGCATATTCGTCTTTTGCATCGAGTGTGATTGCATTATTATTTGCTGCGGCCAAGACTGCTGCGTCCAAAGCATTAGAAATTTGATTGCGTTCATTGGTGATTTTAGAATAATCAACAGCGGCTGAAGTTAGCGCCAAAAGCGGCAATACTGATAAGGCAAAAATTACACCTATTTGACCAGATTCGTTAGATAAGAAATTTTTGCGCACATGTTTCATGCGCAAATTAATATAAATAAAGGTTTATTTTTTAGGAAATGAACATGACTAACAAATGGTTAAGTTTACAACAACTTAAGATTTATGTTTTAATTTTACGTTGCAAACCGCATCTAAATATCATGCATTCATATCATTGAGCGAAGACTATGTTACGCGTCAGTGAAATACGAATTTTACCAACAATTTCACACTTAACATCACTCATTTGATAGTGTCCAAACCTACAAAGTTACCAAAATATCAATTTAAAGGACGCGGTTTGCCGTCACCTTCACATCTAATGTCACACTCTTAGAGACCCACTCATCAGTGTCCCATGGAGCCGCACCTACACCCCAATCCGTTCTGTCAATATCAGATTTTCCAATCATGACGGCTTGGTTGCCATCAATTTTCAAAGTGAAGGACAAAGCCACAGGGACGGCTGCGCCCTTCAAGGTCAAAGTGCCTTTTGCGAGATAGTCTTCGCCCTCACGCGTAATATTATCCGATGTGAAAACCGCTGTTGGGAAACTCTTTGTTGAGAACCAGACCTTGCCCGGAAGCGTTGAATTGCGGTCTTTGGAACCTGCGTCCACACTGCTAAGTGGGATTGTTATTTCGACTGAACCTGTTTCAGGAGACACTGGGTCAAAATCGATGGTGCTCGAGAACTCTTTAAACTCTCCAGAAAAAGCAACACCCTCTTGTTCCGCAGAGAAACGAATATACGACGTATCAGCTACTACGTCCCATTGATTATCACCCGTATTTGCAGGAGCCGCTAATTGTGTGATTTTTTCTGCCGACGACGTCTGGTTTTCAGATGAATTCGCATTTGAACATCCCCCAAAGGCTAGACCCAGGACAGCGATAGAGCTCGCGACGAAACGTGTGTAATTATGTATCATCCTGCTACTACGCATGTTTTCATCAGTGAGTTCAAATGAATTTTTCGTGCGGTATCTTTTGCCACATTTGATAGAGAGTAGAACGTCCTCACTTCAATTTTTCTGACAGGGTTTTTATGACCTCACCTTATCTCGCCACGTCAGGCCCTGATTTCAAACTTGCTGACTGTCCAACTCGAGTCGACATCTATGCTGATAAGGCTGCAGCAAAGACCGCTATTAAAGACAATGCCAAAGCCATAGCCGCCCTATCCCATCGTCTTTATGGGGAAGCCGACCGTAAGCTTTTGATCGTTCTGCAAGGCATGGATACATCTGGTAAGGACGGGACAACCTCCGCCATTTTCCACCGAACGCCACCACTAAATGTGAAAGTCGCCAGTTTCAAAGCGCCAACAAAGACTGAACTTGCGCATGACTATTTGTGGCGCGTTCATAATGTTATGCCGAGCAAAGGACAGATTACAGTCTTTAACCGCAGTCATTATGAGGACGTGTTAGTCGTCAAAGTAAAGCAATACGCCAGCCCCGCAACCATTGAGCAGCGTTATGAGCAGATCAACGACTTCGAAAGATTAATGGTTGAGACTGGAACCACGGTCCTGAAGTTCATGCTTCACATTAGTCCAGAAACACAAGGCGAACGGTTGCGTGACCGCCTTATCAATCCAGAGAAGCGGTGGAAGTTCAATCCAGGAGATCTGGATGATCGTGCGCTGTGGCCAGACTTCATGAACGCTTATGAAACTATGGTGCAGCGGACCTCAACAGATCATGCGCCGTGGCACATTATTCCATCGGATTCCCGCAAGACACGTGGCGCAATCATCTCTGATATCGTGCGCGAGACATTGGAAACCATGGACCCTCAATATCCTGACCCAGGCTACAGGCCAGAGGGTTTCAACATTGACTAAGACTAAGACAATAGCCACGACAGAGATATCGCTTGCAGCTGGCGATATTTACGGACCTGTTCCACGTGAAACACCAAAGCCTCATGTCATTAAACGCATTTTCCATCGTGTGTTATGGGGTGTCATTTGGACCATCTTGATCGTCCACCTTTACGCCATCTCGCTTCGGGTTATGCCTGTTCCGGGTACAGTCTTAATGATGCAGCGCGCAGCTTCTGGCGAAACGATCCGCAAGGACTGGACGCGGCTGGAAGATATATCTCCACACCTGCCCCGCGCGATTATGGGCGGAGAAGACTCGCGATTTTGCGAACATCACGGCGTCGATTTTGCGGCGATAAAACAAGCGTTCGATAATAATGCTAAAGGCGGACGACAGCGCGGCGGCTCTACGATTACGCAACAAACCTCAAAGAATGTCTTCTTGTGGAATGGCGGCGGTTATCCCCGCAAGGCCGTCGAAGCGTGGCTGGCCCTTTACACAAATACAGTTTGGGGCAAGCGGCGGACTATGGAAATTTATCTAAATGTCGCAGAATGGGGCGACGGCATTTTCGGCGCGGAAGCCGCGGCACAAGCGCGGTTTGGTAAACCCGCCAAAGACCTAACCTTGGATGAAGCCGCCCTCTTAGCGGCGGTCCTACCGAGTCCAAACAAATGGCGTCTTGATCCACCTAGTCAATTTGTAAACGGGCGGGCCAATACATTGACGGCCCGTGCAGAGGTCATCCGCACGAGCCGTTATGATAGGTGTCTATAAATTAAGTCCCTTAAAGAACAGACAAAATCGCTTCGGCCAAACGCGGGATGTTTCTGTTATTCGCACCTGCTATATTTATACGTCCGCTATCCGTCATATATATAGAGAAATCAGACCGAAGCTTACGCGCTTGGTCGACTGACAATGGCAAGGTTGAGAACATACCGTTCTGATCCTTCACCGCCGCAGCGATTGTTTCGCCGCCCTGCACATTGAGCGCTTCGGACAGTTGCTTACGCAAGTCCCGCATCCGCTCGCGCATTTCAGTTAATTCATCGACCCACATCGCGCGCAACTTTTGATCGCCAAGAATATCAGCGACAAGCTTCGCGCCATGATCTGGTGGCATGGAGATAATTTTACGTTGGATAGACCCGAGTTGCGAGCGTGCAATCACGGCCGTGTCTGTGTCCTGACACACGACAGCAATCAATCCGACGCGTTCTTTATAGAGCGCGAAATTCTTAGAGCAGGACGCTGCGATCATGACTTCTGGGCAGATCTCAACAAGCTTGCGAAGGCCGTATGAGTCTTCCGACATACCACGGCCCAAACCGAAATAGGCGAGATCAACATAAGGCAGGAGATCTTTTTCCACGAAGAAATCAGCCAGTTGATCCCATTGTGCAGGCGATAAGTCTGCACCTGATGGATTGTGGCAACAGCCATGCACCAACACAACATCGCCAGCTTTCGCTTTTGCGCTTAGATGCGCCACCATATCTTCGAAATCTACGCCCAGTGTTTCGCGGTTATAATATGGGTACTTACCCATTTTCAAACCTGCGGAACTAATGAGGGGAATGTGGTTCGCCCATGTTGGCGTCGACACCCAAACCGTCGCGTCAGGCGCAGCCGATTTGATAAGCTCAGCGCCAAGTCGCAATGCGCCAGAACCGCCAGCCGCTTGAGCGCTTGCAATTCGGTCCATCAGGTCCGTTGAAATTTTACCTGCATCGCCACCTAAAATCAGGTCGAGCATCGAGTGACGGAAATCATCATTACCGCGAATCCCAACATATGACTTTGTTGTTTCGGTGTTCCAAAGCTGTTGTTCAGCCGCTTTCACAGCCCGCAAAATCGTCGTTCCGCCTGCATCGTCTTTATATACACCAACGCCCAGATCAATTTTATCGGGGTTCGTATCGGCTTTGCATTGCTGCATGAGGGCGATGATTGCGTCAGGCTGACGCGGGACAAGATATTCAAACATGATGAAAGTGTGTTCCGTGAGAAGTTAGGCGGTCCCCTTAGCGGTTTATATTGGGTTCCGCTACCACTCACGTCACTTTTCCATTGCCTTTACCTTACTGGCGCGGGACAAGGCGCGAAGACAGAATTAAGCCCTAAAATGGGCTTGGGGACGAAGAGAGAGATTATGGAAACCTTTAATAGCCTAATGGAATCGATGAACGGGTTCGTTTGGGGACCACCCATGATGATACTCTTGCTCGGCGTGGGCTTTTTTCTCACTGTTGGACTTAGGTTTATCTCCCTTACAAAAGTTGGCTACGGTTTCCGTCAACTGTTCAAAAAACGAACAGGTGAAGCCGAAGAAGGCGATGTATCGCCATTCGCCGCACTAATGACGGCGCTCTCTTCGACTGTCGGTACGGGTAATATCGCGGGTGTGGCTGCGGCCATCGCAATCGGCGGCCCTGGCGCTGTATTCTGGATGTGGATCACGGCAATCCTCGGAACCGCTACGAAATTTGGCGAAGGCGTGCTCGCCGTTCGCTACCGCGAGATTGATGCAAATGGTAACCGCGTTGGCGGACCGATGTATTACATCAAAAACGGTCTTGGCCCAAAATGGCTTTGGCTCGCAGGTGCTTTCGCGTTCTTTGGTATCATCGGATCACTTTCAACAGGTAACGCAGTTCAAGCGAACTCGATCGCGGATGCGTTGAAAAGCGAATATAACTTCGATCCACGTATTGTCGCCTTTGTCTTGTCCCTTCTCGTGGCTGGCGTCATTTTTGGCGGCATCAAACGTATTGGCGCAGTGGCATCCAAGCTCGTCCCATTCATGGCTGTGATTTATATCTCTGCGGCCCTGATCGTGATTGCAGCCAATATCTCTGCTGTCCCAGCGGCCTTTGGGATGATCTTCAAAGGCGCATTTGGTATGCAAGGCGCAGGCACAGGTATAACCATCGGCCTCATGATGCTCGCGATGCAAAAAGGTGTCGCGCGAGGTTTGTTTTCGAATGAAGCCGGCCAAGGCTCCGCACCGATTGCGCATGCAGCGGCGCAGAATAATGATCCCGTCAACCAAGGCATCATCGCGATGTTGGGAACCATCATTGATACACTCATCATCTGTACGATCACGGCTTTGGTTATTCTGACGTCTGGCGTCATGAGTGCAGATTGTCTTGCAAACCCAGGCATTCTTGAATTGCTCGAAACAGGTAAAACCCCTGCGGGCTGTGAAATCGGCGTGCCGCTTACGGCGCAAGCCTTTGACTCTGTTCTTGTCGGATTTGGTGCAGACATCGTCACCATCTGTCTCTGTATCTTCGCCTTCACGACAATCATCGGTTGGTCTTATTACGGAGAACGTTGTGCGGCCTTCTTATTTAAAGAAAAGTCTATCCTTGTATTCCGTATCTTTTGGATCGTCGCTGTCTTTGCATCCACTTACGCCCTGTCGTTTGAGACCGGTGACGACAACCTTGTTGTCGCAACCTTCTGGCTCATCGCGGATAGTTTGACGGGCCTCATGGCTGCGCCGAACTTGATCGCCTTGATCTTGCTCTCACCTGTCGTGTTCAAATTGTCGAAAGAGTATTTCGACAAAGAGAAGACCGCGAATGACGGTTTGATACATCAGGACGAAATCAAATAAATGACTGACGAAACGGGCGCAGAAACGCCGCAGGCACCACCAAAGAAACCCAGCTTCTGGCTCGACTTCGGGCCGTTGTTGGTTTTCTTTGCGTCGTTCCAATATTTCAAACGGAGTAACCCTGACGACGCAATGATCTGGGCTGCCGGTATTTTGGCTGTCTCAGCGGCACTGGCTCTGGCTTGGTCATGGATCAAACATCGGCACACGTCGCCAGTTTTAATCTTCTCTACCCTTGTCATCGGAGGCTTCGCCCTCGCTGCTTTTGTTTTTGATGACAAACGCTTTGTTTTGATGAAGCCGACCGTAATGAATACAATTTTTGGACTCGCCGTTATTGGCGGTGTGTTCTTTAAAAAGAACGTCATTAAAATGATGATGGGCTCAGCCTTCGAATTACCAGACCCGAAATGGAATACACTTGCGATCCGCTGGGGCCTCTTCTTCTTTGCTATGGCCGTTTTAAATGAACTCATATGGCGAAATTTTTCCGAAGACTTTTGGATCAAATTCAAAGTCTTCGGCTTCATGCCGCTAACGATCCTTTTCACGGCTTCGCAGCTCCCTTTCATGACCAAATATGGTAAAATGAAAACAGATTAGGGTCCGATTAACCCTCTTTGTAGAAGTAAATTGCCGCGCACTCATTTATCTGCGAATGTGTAGGCATCTTGATATCAGAATGATTCAGGACTGGTCCGGGATGGCCTCAAGTTGAGTGCATGTGGTTACTATGAATTCGAATTCACCATCGGGCGTGAACGCCGCTGTTGAGGCTGTACGTCTTACTGTTGAGGCAGAATCCGCTTGGGATGTCGCTGAAAACAATGAAAAACTACACTTCAATATTCTACGTGCAGGACAAAGTGTTGGGCGGTTCGAACCTTATACCGAAAATGAAACGGCTCTCATTGCCTATTTAACGGATCGAATGGCGGGAAAACGGCTTTGTGATTTTGCGTGGCGAAGCCTAGCAGCAAGCCAAGATATCTGACCCAGCTCACCCCTAATTGCGATTGACACTCAATTGCTTACTCATAAAGCGCTGTACGTTTTCTAACATTGAAAATGTAGAGACTCTTTGCCATAAGACCTCAACACTTAGACCCCTTAAATTGAGGATCCCTCCAACATGGCATCATTGGACAGCTTTAACTGCGAACGCGAGATGGAAGTCCGCGGCGGTACATACACCTATTACGACCTGAAAGTCGCAGAAAAGAACGGCCTCAAAGGCATTTCTAAATTGCCGCGCTCGCTCAAGGTCTTACTCGAAAACCTACTTCGCCACGAAGACGGCAACACGGTTAAAAAAGAAGACATTCAAGCGATCGCAGACTGGCTTGGCCCAAAAACGTCTACACATGAAATCGCATACCGCCCAGCGCGCGTTCTCATGCAGGATTTCACAGGCGTTCCTGCCGTTGTTGACCTCGCCTCTATGCGTGACGCGATTGTTAAGCTTGGCGGCAAAGCCGAAGCGATTAATCCGCTAAACCCAGTCCATCTCGTAATTGATCACTCAGTCATGGTCGATTATTTCGGCACAAAAGGGTCAGAAGCGAAAAACGTGAAACGCGAATATGAGCGTAACATGGAACGCTATGACTTCCTCAAATGGGGTCAAACAGCCTTTGAAAACTTCGCCGTTGTTCCTCCAGGAACGGGTATCTGTCACCAAGTGAACCTTGAGAACCTCGCCCAGACGGTTTGGACGAAAACAGTTGAAGGCAAAACTTATGCTTTCCCTGACACGCTCGTCGGAACAGATTCACACACAACCATGATCAACGGCTTGTCAGTCCTTGGTTGGGGTGTTGGTGGTATCGAAGCCGAAGCGGCCATGCTCGGCCAGCCGATCTCTATGTTGATCCCTGAAGTTGTTGGCTTTGAGCTAACGGGTAAATTGCCAGAAGGGTCAACCGCAACAGACCTCGTTCTTCGCGTTGTTGAAATGCTCCGCATCAAAGGCGTTGTCGGGAAATTCGTTGAATTTTACGGCGAAGGTCTGAACCATCTGTCACTAGAAGACCAAGCAACACTAGCTAACATGGCACCTGAATATGGCGCGACATGTGGTTTCTTCCCTGTCGACCAAGATACACTGAACTATCTACAAGCCACAGGCCGTGATGAAGCGCGCATTGAGCTCGTCGAAGCCTATGCTAAAGCCCAAGGCTTCTGGCGTGACAACACAACACCTACCTTCACAAGCTCAATCAGCTTGGACATGGAAAGTGTTCGCCCTGCCATCTCTGGACCAAAGCGTCCGCAAGATCGCTTCGACCTTAAAGGCGCGAATGTTCAATTCGCAAAAATCCTACGTGACGAGTTCAGCAAGACTCCAGACGGCGACAGCGCAATCGAAGTTGAAGGCGAAGGTTACGCCCTCGATCACGGCGACGTTGTTATCGCGGCGATCACGTCTTGTACCAACACATCCAACCCCTCCGTAATGATGGCGGCTGGATTGGTTGCGAAAAAAGCCCGTGAAAAAGGATTGAAAGTCAAACCTTGGGTCAAGACATCGACTGCGCCAGGTTCACAAGTTGTTGGTGAATACCTTCGCAAGTCTGGTCTTCAGACTGACCTCGACGCGCTAGGCTTTGATGTTGTTGGCTATGGTTGTACAACATGTATCGGTAACTCTGGCCCGCTCGCTGAGCCAATTTCGAAAGCTATCGCAGACGGCGACCTTGTCTCTTGTTCGGTCCTCTCTGGTAACCGTAACTTTGAAGGCCGTATCGGTCCGGATATTAAAGCCAACTTCCTCGCCTCACCACCGCTCGTCGTCGCATATGCGTTGGCTGGCTCTATGCATCATGATTTTGATGCGGATCCACTGGGTGTTGATTCCGAAGGTAACGAAGTTTTCTTGAAAGACATCTGGCCAACATCGGCTGAAATCGCAGACGTCGTCCGCAAGATCATCACACGCAAAATGTTCACAGAACGCTATGCAGATGTCTTCAAAGGCGACAAGCAATGGCGCGACATCAAAGTCTCTGGCGGCAAGACATATAACTGGAAACCAAAATCCACATATGTCCGTAACCCACCATATTTCGACGGTATGAGCGCAACGCCAAAGCCTGTTGAAGACATTAAGGGCGCGAACATCCTCGCGCTTCTTGGCGATTCCATTACGACCGATCATATCTCGCCAGCTGGCGCGATTAAACATGACGGTCCTGCTGGGGATTACCTGTCAGACAACAAAGTGCCGAAGAACGAGTTCAACTCATTCGGCTCCCGACGCGGTAACCACGAAGTCATGATGCGCGGTACATTTGCTAATATCCGCATCAAAAACTTGATGGCTCCGGGGACAACTGGCGGCGTGACGAAATACGTCCCAACTGGCGACATCATGTCCATCTTTGCGGCTGCTGAAAAATATGTAGCGGCCAAGAAGGACCTCGTGATCTTCTCGGGTAGCCTCTACGGAAACGGGTCCTCTCGTGACTGGGCCGCCAAAGGCACAATCTTACTCGGCGTGAAAGCTGTCATCGCGTCTAGCTTTGAACGTATTCATCGTTCGAACCTAATCGGAATGGGCGTTCTACCGCTCGAATTCCAAGAGGGCGAGAGCTGGGAAAAGCTTGGCCTTAAAGGTGACGAAACAGTTTCAATCTCCGGCATCCAAGGCCTCAAGCCGCGCGGTACGCTCGACGTTGAGATCACTTATCCTGATGGAAAGAAAAAGGTCGTCACAACAAATGTCCGTATCGATACGGATAATGAGCATGAGTATTACAAGAACGAAGGCATCCTACATTACGTTCTACGTAACCTCGCAGCAGAAGCCAAAGCTGCATAAGCTCTGGCAACAGACAATAGAAAAGGCCGCTTAGTGCATTTTGCTTAGACGCAAATTGCACGAGGCGGCCTTTTCTATGTTAACGGTTCAAAGTCCTTACCAGTTCAAAAGACTTCTCCGCAAATTTTGTATCGTACATCAGCGGTGACTTACCAGAGCGACTGATCATGTCCGTAATACTTATCCTTGATTTTTTACTGACACGCATACCAAAGACGATTTCTACGATCTCATTAGACCCGATTTTAATTATGTCTCCACCATTTGATATCTTGGCACCATCGTCAATTGGCGAAGTATAACGCCATTCTTTTTCATATTCCCAAACCTTGTCTTTGCGGAAAAAAGTTTGGGTGATTACATCTGCCTGTTGATTTCCAGACATCATAGCCTTGATGCTCCAAACAGGTCGATCAGAGATATATTTTACTTCCAAAAAATTTGCAGCAAAAGGTAATACTGCCTCGCCTATATTTGGGCGTGTCCTAAACCCTACGCAAATACCTTTGTGTGACTGTCCGTAATGTGACCACATTAACCGATTGGACCACTCTTCTGTCATGCAAGTAAAACCTGTGCCTAAAAAGTTTCTCTGGGCGGCATCAATTGCAACTCGGGCATGAGTTTGACCGTGATCTCTAGCATATATTTTCCTACCTGCGCGATTAACCGTTTGCTTTCTTAATTCCAATCTCTGCGCCTCAGCATCTGGGTCATCGAAAGGAGTGTTAATCATACGCTTGAAATAATTTTCTACGTCTTGTTGAGTATGGTCATGATCAATATAAGGTGACATATCAGCAGGATCATTAACCTCCGCATTACTAGATAACCTAACCTGGTTTTGTATTAACAAATTTTCCAAATTGGCTTCTGCGTAAGTCTCGGAGCCTGCTGGTGGCGCAAAATACTTGTAAAGTATAGGTTGGCGGGTTGCTGGCAAAAAAACTTTTTGTCCACGAATATTCGTTGCCGTCATTATTACTTCTTCTATCGTAAACCACAAACACGCATCAGGGCCAATTTACAACCCATTACCTATTGTTGATACGCCAAAACCCTTACTCTAATTCTTCTTCCGATTCAGATAATCAGACGCACTTGTCCGTCCACCTGTATCATCGCGGTCCAGAGGGTCGCGTTTGAGGCGCTCTAACGGGCTAATGGTTTCATTATGCGTGGCAGCTTTGGCGGCCGCTTTAGATACCTCAGCCTCAGCCTCAGCCTCAGCCTCAGCCTCAGCCTCAGCAGCCGCTTCGGCATCAGCGCTTTCTTGAGATTCGGCTTCTGATGCGGCACTCGCATCAGCTTTAGCTTGGGTCTCGCTTTGCGCTTGATCTTGTGATTGGCTTTGAGCTTCGCCTTCTGATTCACTATCAGCCTTAGCCTGGGCTTCACTTTGGGCTTTGACTTCGCTTTGAGCTTCAGCCTCACCGTCTTGATCTTGTTGGGATTGGTTATCCCCTTCTTCAGTTTGCTCCTGCGATGCTTGACCTTGCTCGCCAGAAGGGTGCTCAGCTGAAGCTTGACCTTCTGAGCCTTGCTCTGCTTCGCCCTGCTCGGATTGAGTTTGTCCTGCTTCGCCTTGTCCTGCCTCGTCTTGGCCAGTTTCACCTTGACCCGATGACTCGCCAGCGCTGCTATTGCGGCCTTTGATTTGGTCTAAAATATCCGAAGCCGAGGAGGCCGATCCACCACGTAAGGGTGAACTACTCGGTTGGCCTTCTTGTCCTTGTTCACCTTGACCGCCAGCGCCGATTTGGATCACGCCATTGAAATCGCTATTGGCCTCCTTAAGCATATCTTCCCACGCAGCCTTTTCTTGGACTTCAACATAATCATAGGTTTTCGCAGCCTCTGACGGCTCATACTCGGCCTCAAGAGGCTCACCTGGCTCCGCTTTGGTCATCGCTTTTGCGCGTAGACGGTTCAAATGACGGCGGGACTCTTGATCCAAACGGTCAATCGCTTTGACCTCACGGCCAACAACATTTCCGCCGCCACCCCGACTACTCGTGATAATGTCGATATCGTCAAAGATATCGCCTGTATCACGACGGCGTTGGGAGCGACGATAATAATCCTCTGAATCATCGGTTTGGCGCGTGTCTAAGTTCGACGGCACTGTCGAAATTTGTTCCGAATCTTGCCCTGTCACTTGACCTGAATCTTGGCTTGCGTCCTGCGCATAGGCAGGCACAGCCAAGACGGCAAAAAGAAGGGAAACTGTTAGAGTACGTATAATCATGGATTGGCTATAACACGAAGTGACTGAGAGCGGGATGAATACATGGTTATGTGATCGGCCTAATGCCTAATCACGCGAAACCCTGTAAAGTCATTCCTGTCCCCGCGGCGTTGCACCGCACGTGAAGAATAACGCAAATCATCAGGACCAGAGAACCAAGAGCCGCCGCGCACAATACGCTGCGAGCATGACCCCCGCGCATCCGCAGACCCGTCAACGGGCGCGTCGCGTAGGTTTAGAGTATTACAGTCCAAAACCCATTCGCTGACATTGCCCTGCATATCGGCCACGCCAAACTTATTCTTGGACAATGACCCCGCAGGCAATGTGCGATCACCCGCCAAATCGGTACAAGCGTCATTCGCCCACGGCAGTTGGGATTCATTAGCTGCGCCATTGGCAAAAGCACAAAGCGCTTCAACAGACCCACCCGCATAGACACCCGTATCGCCGCCGCGTGCCGCATATTCCCACTGCGCGCCAGAGGGCAGCCCATAGTTTTTCCCAGACGTAGTCGACAGCCATTGCGCATAGGCAACCGCATCTGACCAACTAACGTTAATCACAGGGCGCGTGCCTTGCCCCCAACCATTATCCGACGGCATGGATTTACAACCGCCTGCACTGACGCAGGCACCATATTCCGCGAAGGTCACTTCATTAACGCCAATCGCAAAAATGTTTGTAAAGGTCACAGGTCGCGCAGGTTTTTCATTCGGGTTGGCTTTATCGTCCGCGTCTAATGCGCCAAGTTCCGCAGTCCCCGCAGGCAATGTCATCATTGTCGGGCAAGTCTCGCAGTCTTTAAATGTCTTCCCAGGCCCAGGGCGTAATTCTTCAATTTTTGCGATGGCTTCGGGCACATGTGCGCCTTGCGGAAAGCTCGTGAGATATTGCTGATAGGCTTCGGCTGTGCCTGAGGCGTCTGCGGCGGTCCATGCCGCTTCATCGGCAACGGAGGCCTTTTTGCGCGCGTCTTCGGCCCGAATACGTTCAATACGGAGTTGCGCTTCAGGCGCATTTTTACCTGCAGGGAATTTCGTGAGATAGCCTTCATAGGAGGGAATGCTATTCGTTTCAGCCGCAGCTTTCCACGCGGCAGCTTCTTGACGCGCCGCTTCTTCGGCATTTTTACGGCGGGCTTCTTCTTCTGCTTTTTTCTTAGCTATACGATCTCGCGCTTCGGTGGCGTGCAGACCTTCAGGCCAACTCTCGAGGTAATCCTCATAGCCTTCAATCGTGTCGCGCTCATCGGCAAGTGTCCATGCCGCTTCGTCAAATTCATTGAGCAAACGTTGCGCGTCTTCAATGTGGCGCCCCTTCGGAAACGCCGCGAGATAGGCGCGGTAGCCTTCGACGGTGTCAGCTTCCAAAGCCTTCACCCATGCCAAATCATCGGCAGATTTCGGCGCTTGAGGCTTTTCAATTTCAACTGGCTTTTCGGCCCGTTCAATCGTCGGAACATCCTCAGCGATCACAACTTTGGACGCGAGCCAAATGGCTCCGCCTGCAACGATAAAGAGCGCCAAAAAACTGACGGTCCATTTCAGGACTGGTGCAGATTCTTCACGTACAGAAAAGTCATCGCGTTCATGCGGTGCTTGCCAGTTGTTATTTTCGTCTGTCATGCTGATGTCTTTGTTGTTGTAGCGTCAGGACCACTGCCCAAACGCAAGATCAAATTGTCCAGGCAATATTGGCCCGCTTCATTTAGCGCGCGCTCTTCTTTGCTCTGCACAAGGGATTGCGCGAGAACGAGCACGGCCGACATAATCAAGGCGAGGAGAGTGGTCGTAAAGGCGACGCCCAAACGCGAGGTCACTTGGTAGAGGAAATCATCCGCTTCGGCATTCGCAGGCACGCCCGCATATTGAAGCGCGAACATAATCCCCATCACCGTACCAATAAACCCAAGGGACGGGATCAACCACGTGAGATAACGCAGCATGGAATAACGGAGATCAATCTCATGCATATAAAGCTCTAGTGAGGAGTTCAAAACACTGATGGCTTGGTCCTCATTTCCACTCATGCGGTATTGATCGATGGTACGAGAAATCATGCGCGGCAGGAACGCATCACGGCCAAACTTACGGTCACTTATACCTGATTTAATGCGGGCCAAAGTATCCGCATCCAGCGCACGTCCGTCGGTTGGCAGATAGGCGCGTTTGAGCTGGTTTTCCTCGTCACTGGCGGTCGACCATCTTAGGAACAATTCGCCAAAACCAATGAACAGCGCGACCCACATAATGTTTTGAACCGTGAAGGGCCAAAAATCAGCATCCGCATCTAACAAAATTTCTTGGAGATTTTCAGACGCAGCCACGCGAATAATCCCTATGGTGACGAGTGCGCCAACGATTGAGACAGCAAAGACAAAAAGCCTACGGAAGAGAGTGGTCGAATTATTCATATCATTTCTTTCTAATCACAGACGCCAGCGGATGTCGAAGCCAAGGCCATAAATTGCCCATTGTTCTTCTCCGCGAGGTTTTCCATAAAATCGACTGTGCCGCGATAGTCGAAATAATTTCCGACAACGACAGCGTGAATTTCTTTGCGGTCCCGACCCAAGGCAGAGTTGCGTGCCGTAATCGCGGCTATAAGGCGATTTGGCGAGAGGCCATTATTTGCACGCGGGTTTGGCAAGCCATCACTAATGAGGAAGATCGCCTCCCCGGGTCCCGCCAACATTTTATCAAAAGCATCGAGCATAGACGCTGAGCCTCCGAATTGGCGCGTGAGGCCTTTGGCAAAATCAATCGCCCCCGTCTTGGTGCCGCCCGCATTGATTTGGCGTAAGCCGCCACTCGCAGGCCATTCGCTTAGACGCGGACCTGCATCCGTTTGTTGGAAGCCCACGACTTTGACGGCGTGATTATCTTGTAACGACAGAATGACACGCTCTACGGATTTATTTATCGACGCCTCATGCCCGCCCATACAGCGGCTCATATCAATGGCGACCACAACATCATCCGCCGTCGTGTTCATGCCAAGGAACCGGAACGACACTGTTGCGGGCTCGGCTAATGGGCCAGGCTCTTCTGCAATAGGTTCAGGAACAACAACGGCGGGCGGTGGTGTTCGCGCGGCTTGTTTTTCAAGGAGTGTCTGTTCGGCAGCCCGCAATTTATTCAACAGCTCTTGCGCATCAGATTTCACGTCGGACACATTGCGCGCCATAGCGGAGCGTTTAATTTCAAGTGCTTTCTGTTTCTCTTTCGTTTCTACAGAGCTTTCCTCAGCCGCGCGCGCCAATTGCGCAATGGCATTGTCAGGTGTCTTCTCGCGCAGTTCATTCTGATAATAGGGCAGTAGGATAATCGCAATCAACGCAAAGGCCCCCATCGCCGCAGCAAAAAGGTCAATGGCTGACATCGAGAAGACCTCGATTTCACGGCTGGCACGTCTCTTCATCGCGCCGCCCTCATATCAATAACGCTCATCGTGAACGCCCCACAAATTCACCGCGATTTTGGTTTGCGAGTTCTTGCAGAAATATCGTCAGTTTTTTATCTGCTGTGTAATTCCCAATCGCAACCGTATGGATTTCCGCAAGGCCCCTGTTGCGGCTCGTAATATTGCGAATAATGGCACCAGGTTTACCATCATCTGGCGCGCCGTCACTCATGAGGATAATAGCTTCAGGTTTCAAATTGAGCGTTCGAATTAACGCGCCTTGTGTCGGTGTACCGCCGCCAAAACGACTAGGTAAACCTTTTACAAAATCCCTCGCGCCAGAGAGCGCATAGTCATCCGCCGCGATTAACCGCCCATTATTTGGGAAGCTGTCATAGGTTGGGCCACCGCGATAGCCGATAATGGCGAAGCGATTGTCAGGCTTCATTTGCGAGATAATTTCATAAAGTGCCTCTGTCACTTTAGACTTATGCTCCCGCATTGAGCCTGACATATCGACAAGAACCACGACGTCGCGCTTATCCGTCGCGAGGCCCAAAATAGAAAAGGGCACACCGCGATTAATAGACCGCGGAGGCTCAGGAGGCTCAGGTCGCGGCGTCGGTGTTGGCTCAGGAATAGGCTCTGGTTGAGGCTCAGGATCGGGAGCTTCAACTTCTGTAATCGCTTTCAAGACTTCTTCCAATTTGGCGTCTGTCTCGCTCATCTCAGTTTGTTTCGTCAGATATTCTTTGTCGAGGAAACGAATTTCGCTTTCTAGCGCGCGAATTTGCGACATGTCCGTACGCGTCGTCTCAGCGGCGAAACGACGTTTGCGCATTTCCTGCTCTAGTTCTTCCATCGACACATCTGTGCCGCCCAATTTATAATAGGGAAACAAGACAAGTACGATCAAGATAAACGCACCCAGCGCCGCCGCGAACAAGTCGAGCGCCGAGATTGAAAAGACTGTTATGCTGCGCCGTTGGGACTTCAGAGCTAACGCCCCCCGCGAAGGATACTGATCAAACGAGAGAGGCTCTGCTGTTTCGCCTGCTTCTCAGCTGCTTCGGTCATATCATTTGAGATACGAACGCCCTCTCTCAATATTTCGTCATCAATTTCAGCATTAATGACGTCATTCGAGCGCGCAAGGCGTCCATCTAGATCATCGATAAAGAGAGTTTCCAACTCCGCTATTTCGCTATCAAAAGCCGAATACTCTACAGCATCGCGTTGCGCAATGAGGCTTACCCCATAATTACGCGCGGCACTGGCCCACACGGGATCGCGCTCTGCGCCAAGACCTAGCAAACTCTCAGATAAAATTTGGCGTAGGAATAAGGCGTCTTCCGCAACAGCTGTGTTTAAAACAGACTCTCCTAAGGTGGGATCAAAGGCGATTAAGCTTTCAGTTTGGCCTAAAATGTAAATTTCACAACTTTGCGCAAAATCCACGATATACGCCATGCTAGACACCATGATTTCTGGCGCAGCCATACGTAAGACAGGGTTTGCGATATCTTCGATCGCAGTCAAAATGGGTGTGCCTTCCGTAACAGCGGGCTGACCATAGGCCTCAAATAATTCAAGCGACTGATTATCAATGCCATAGGCAACGTCACCAACCAATTTGAAAAACTGATATCGCGCCGTTGGATCATCCGTTGGAAAATCTGCCATTTGTGAAATACAGCGGTCTTGGTTCAAAGCCGACACAGCCACGGGATTTACCAGAGGTATCGTCTCATCGGCATAGGCAATGTTTGGCAGCAAAAGAGCCGCAGTGAGAATTATAAAAGACGCGCGTAACATTAGTCTACCACCTCATCCGCATTGCCACCAAATGGAGAGGGCGCTGCTTGTTTAGACTCCCCGCGATCCATGCCGTCAACATAGGTACGCGTTTGATCGGCGCGGCCCGCTTGAGAAACGCGCACAATACCGTGGGGACGCCCTTTTTCGAAACTGCCTTCATAAGAAATGCTGCCAATGGAGGTGTGACGGATCATAAGTCCAAGCCCATCGGCTAGACCGTTACGCGCATATCCATAATATTCCATCAGGTCGACGTCGGTTTTTAAGACGCCCGCACCAGAGCCATTTGCTAGACCCTCATCACACACACCCATCCATGTTCCGCGCTTGGTTCCATCTTGACCAATATATCCGCATTGAGTTGCAACCGTCTCAAGCGAGCGTTGACGCGATGAGTAGAGATCCTGCAATTTCGCCTGCAGATCTTCATAGCGAATGGCGGTGATCGTTTCGTTAGAATCCAATAGGCCAAGCGTTACCGTAGTTTGTTGCTCTAACGCAGGTACAATCGCATTTAAAAAATTTGTCCCGACTTGCTCTGAACGTTGAGCTCTGGCGTCGCCCCTCGCATTCGCCAATAATCGCGCACGATTGAAAACTGACCCTATCCCAGTGCCAGTTTGCCGCTTCAAGCAAGATAAATATTCCTGCGAGCTGCGCGCAGAGTTGCAATTATTTGCACTGCTTGACCGACTTTGTCCGCCCAATGCGCGGCGCTTTTCCAGAACGTCGTGTTCAGCAGAGATCATATCGCGTACTTGCGCGCCAAGTTCGCCGTTGTGAATTCCATCAAAAATACGCAAGGATTGCACAGAGAGGAATTTACGTTGCGTATCCAAAAGACGGTCCGCATAGGCAGCGCGGGCAAGGTAATCAGGATCATCGCTGCCAACAAATGTCAGCGCGGCAAGGCTGGGGTCAAATTGGGCGACTGAAGAGGCCTTTCCCATCATGATCGCTTTCTCAATGTCCAAACTATTGATCAACGCGACGATACGACTAGACAAGGCTTCGGTGTAGATGTCGTCAATTGGGTCAACGGTGCCGTCACTTGCTCCTCTTAGGAGGTCCATTTCGCGCTCTGGAATGCGAATTTTTTCTAGCGGCAAAACCAAAGTCGCATTGCGGTCAGAGCGCTCAGCAAGTTTCTGTACGGCAACTCTGCGTTGGGAATCATTAGTGATAAATGAGATGAAGTCCAATTCAGGAATAGCTGGGGTCAAATCACCAGACTGCATAGACTTGATTGTTGCTAACGCGACATCACGGCCCTCAGCGGCGGCCCGCGTCGCGAGTGGGCGCGTTGTAAGCAGTACGCCTTGCGTCGGCGCAGAGGCGCGGTGATCGGTTCGAACCGTCACCAACGGAGTCACCAAATCCCCAAATGTCACGGGAACATCCCCCATCATCTCGCGGCTATCTGGGAAACTATATGTCGCGAAGTCAATCGAAACGACAGAGGGCAGATTTTCAGCTGCAGTAATCGGCTCAGAGGTCAATTGTTTCCCTGGCCCTAATTTAATGACGTGCGGGGACAAAAGAACGGCGTGTTCAGGTAATTGCGCGGCCAATTCTTTATAAAGCGAAAGCGCAAAATAACTGGATTTGATAATGATGCTATCGGCGACGGCGACGGTTTCAATTGTATTTGTGACACCTACACCTGTCCGTCCCCCAATGCCGCGTCTGGCGTAAGAGCGATGATAGGTATCTTTCGCGTCGTCTTCGACAATCGCAGGGTAGCGAATAACGGCAAGCACGCCGCCATCGGGAACCTCTGCACGTAATGCTTGCGTCGGCACAGATGTCGCAACCACGGAGGTTTTGACGCCTTGAGACGACGACGTGGCACACCCTGTCGTGAGCCCGCCAAGTGTCAACAAAGCGATGGCGATTGAAACGCGTTTATTCATGCCAAGCCTTTAAAAGAATCCTTGTGAGCGCCCGCTGAAGGAAATCAAGGCGCGAGGCAAGTCTTTCACTATTACATTTTATGCAGGGTTGGGCTTAAGGCGCTTTCGCCTCCAGAGAGAATGCATGCAGGCGGTCCACTTCTTCTGCAACAGCTGCGAGGACGGCGCGGTGTTTTGCCAATGTGTTTAAACCCGCAAAGGCCTCGGCCACGATAACCACGTGAACATGCGTCTCCGCGCTCATGTCTTTATCTGGAAATGCGGCCTTATGTTCCGCTGCGCCGCCATGTCCTGAATGCAAATGGGATTGGTCAATGACCTCCAACTGCGACGGAGTGAACACATCTTCCAGTTTTCCCTTGATTGCCTCTACCAAAATGCCCATCTTGTGCGGTCCCACCTACTCAATCATTTTCTACAAGATCTTATCTATGGCGTCCGGCTTCGAATATAAACCCAAAGGCATCGACATTAGCGCTGCGAGGGCCAAGAAAAAGAAGAAACCTAACGAATTGCCGTGTGAATGGGCAGAATGTGAAGCCAAGGGCGGCTGTAAAGCGCCAAAATCACAGGATACTCTACGCGATTACTATAATTTTTGTACAAAACATGCGCGCGAATATAATAAAAACTGGAATTTCTTCCAAGGTAAGACGGACGCTGAAATCCAAGAATGGCAAATCGGCGCGCGTCACGGACATCGCCCAACCTGGGATGTGAAGAAAAACACAGGCGAACGCGCCCAAGCCCAGAAAAAACGCCGCGCAGGATCGACGTCTTCCACCGAAGAAGGCTACAACATCTTTGGCGACGGCGCAGAGCCAGCACAGGCCGAACCTGTCCGTCATCTGTCCAAGTTACAGCAAAAAGCCCTCAATGACCTCGGTCTAGATGATACGGCGACCAAAGCCGAAGTTCGCAAGCGCTACACACAGCTCGTCAAGCAACTCCATCCCGATGCCAACCAAGGTAAGCGGAATACGGAAGAAAGCTTGCAGCGCGTTGTTGTTGCGATGAAAGTCCTGAAAACCACCAATCTTGGCTAAGTAAACCTAAGGCGCAGTATGGCAGGCCAACTTAAACGATTCCTGACGGCAGGTCTGGGGACAGTTGGCCTCTATGTTGGCGGCGTCTGGTTCGGCACTGAAATTCTCAACCTGCCTGCGCGGCCTGTGAATGCGGTGCTTTATGTCGCCGTGACCTTCATCGCCTTCGCCCTAAATTCGAAATGGGTCTTTGCGTCAGAGGCTCCTGCCCGAAAAACGCTCATATTATATCTACTGTTGCAGACATTGGGCGTTGTCTTGAACCTCATTTGGGTCGAGCTGGGTCTGCGCTTCACGCCGCTATATCCGTGGATTATCGCCGCCAGTTACTTTGTGATCTGGCCATTTCTATCATTTAACGCACAGAAGCGATATATCTTCAATCGATAAGCTTGGATTGCCCGTAATCACAGCGTAGACTAACTTCGAACACAGACCTTGCCGAATACATATCCCGAGAGATTTGAGACATGACCGACGATAAATTCCCCCTGTCAGCCCCAGACATAACTGTGTCGGCCCGCGACGTCTTTGGCGTCGATTTCGACATGGAGCTTCCAGCCTTCTCAAAACGCTCTGAATATGTGCCAGAGATTGACGACGCCTACCGTTTCGACAGCCGCACGACCCAAGCCATCTGCGCAGGGTTTGCGCATGATCGCCGCGTCATGGTGCAAGGCTATCACGGCACAGGTAAATCGACGCATATCGAACAAATCGCCTCGCGCCTGAACTGGCCGATGGTACGGATCAACCTCGATAGTCATGTCTCGCGTATGGACCTCATCGGCAAAGACGCGATTGTCCTCAAAGACGGACAACAGATCACAGAATTCCGCGAAGGCCTTTTGCCGTGGGCGCTACAAAATCCTGTCGCGCTTACATTTGACGAATATGATGCGGGGCGTCCCGACGTGATGTTCGTGATTCAGCGTGTCCTAGAAGCCCAAGGCCGCCTGACATTGCTCGATCAGAACAAAGTCATCACGCCGCATCCCTTCTTCCGTATTTTTGCGACGACCAACACGGTTGGCCTTGGCGATACAACGGGTCTGTATCACGGCACGCAGCAGATCAACCAAGGCCAGATGGACCGTTGGTCTATCGTCTGCCAGCTCAACTATCTCGCCCACGCGGAAGAAGAGAAAATCGTCCTCGCAAAAAGCCAAGCTTACGATACCCCAGAAGGCCGCGATATCCTCGCCTCTATGGTCCGCGTTGCGGATATGACGCGAAAGAGTTTCATCGCAGGCGACATCTCAACCGTTATGTCTCCACGGACGGTCATGAACTGGGCCGAGAACGCACGTATCTTTGACGGCGACATAGCCCAAGGCTTCCGCCTGACATTCCTAAATAAATGCGACGAGCTAGAACGCCCAATCATCAGCGAATTCTACCAACGCGCATTCGGCAGTGATCTGGAAGAGAGCGCCGTTACGGCGGTGTTTGAGTAATGTGGATATTCCATTTACTCGTTATGTTGATGGTAATCGGAGCAGGATATTTAGGTTTCACAAAATCTCCTATTTTGGCTTTATTACCTTTTAGTTTTTTTGGAGATTGGTTTTACAATCACCCTCGCGGACGAAGTTTTATTCAAATGACAAAAATCAATCCAAATGCATCCTCACTTTTGCATTTTGGATTAGGCCTAATTCCATGGGTGATATATTATGGAATCGGTAGGTTACTCGGCATGGCTTTTCACTAATTAAAATAAATATTGGAATGCCTACCGACTTACCCTTCGCAGAGATCCACGAAGAGAGTTCGATTATTGCAATATGCACTTCGACGCTCTAATTTTTAAATTAAAACTAATTGAACAGTAAAGGTCAGATAATATGTTAATTTTTACGATCCTTTTTTTCGTATTAGTAATTTGGTTATTAGTGCGTTCAAATAGTCAACGCGGGAAAAACTTCGTCAGGTCATATTACTTCTTACTTTGCCTGAGTGAAGGTCAGTCAGTTGAAGAGAGCAATTATCTCGCGCGCAGCATACTGACACTCAAAAGCAATCCAGACTTTGATAAACGGCTGATCCAAATGGCATCAAACTTTTCACAAGAAAACTTCAATGGAAAACAACTTCTCATTATTAAAGAAGCTGCGCTGAAGGGCTTTGTGAAATAACTGCGCTCTTGAATGACTTCCTGCCAACACCCCCAGAACGTGCAGCGATAGGGCGCGATTCAGACCCCTATTGCTTCGAGGTTGTATCTCGTTATAACTAATCCCTTGCGTCGCTTGCGATGCGGGGTAACGACATTTAGTTTGGGGAAATTCTATGGCACGTCATCAATGTTTGAGTTGCGATGAGCCTTTTGAGTCGCCAGAGTTTTATAGTTATATTTTACGCCTACGCAGCAAGACCGTAAATTGCATACGCTGCCAGAAAGACAATTTCATTGTCCCCAAGAGAGGCGCACTCTATTTTATCCTACTCCTTCTCTCAATTTTATTTGGCCTCTTTATCTTCGCCCTCATAAATATCGGCTTCGCAGCCGCGACCTATAGTGAGGCCAATGATACTTTCAGAATTGGCGCTTTACCTCTCTTTGGCGGTGGCTTTCTCGCCCTCGGTAGCGCCCGCCTGATTATGAATCTCTTCAATTGGCTAACTGGTTCAGTCTCACAGGATCGCAAATATAAAGCTGCCGCTGATTTTGGTTAAATGTTTCGGGTCCACGATATTTCTGACGCCTGCCTGCGCGTCCTTAGGAATGGTTTAATGCGAAAATTAGCCACGACCGTTGCCATTAGCCTTTGCCTTTCAGCAGGCACGCAAGTCTATGCTTGCAGTCTCTCACCATCCTATTTGGAAGGCGAATTTGGGTCTGATGGTATCGTTTTGGGAGATTTATTTGCCGATGCCAATCAAGTTTTAATAGGCAGGTACACGCAACCCCTCTTAGGCAATGATTTAGATGTCACTGTTTCAAAGCGTCTAAAACCGTACCCCTCAACAGCTACAAATAAATATTTATCTGTCCGTTTCCTAAATGTGAAAAGGCATAAAATATACATATCTAAGGATACTGATGACAGGGCCCACTCCGATACAGTTGCAGCGGCTAAATTCATTAGAACCCTCCAACCCACTACCTTCGCATACCAACGAAAAGGTACACGCTTTGGCTTTGGAGGCCCCCTCGCAGATATTCATCACGGGACAGATTGCGAAAGGGGTGTCGTTTTACACGAAAAACAAGACTATCTAATTGCGATTGATAACAAGAATGTAGTCCTCGCCAACTTACCCATTTCCTCCTCCTTATTCGATGATCGACAGCTAATCGCAGGACAGTCGTTAAAGTCTGTTTTGGGCGAATAGCCGCGCCCCTACTTCACCAACTCCGTACTCGGATAGGCCGCTTGCCAGCCGAACCAGAACGCGCGGTGATAGGGGAGTCTTTTTAGCGCGCGTCCGTCGGCGGCGGTGAGGCGCGCTTCGGTCACGGTCCACGCTGTGCCAGATTTATCGGTCACGGATTTGCCGTTCGTTTTTACGATCTCAACATCGCCCGGATCATAGACGCGGTTCGCGCCTGTTTCGTCGGTAATCACAACAAAGCGTTGCGTCCCGATCTTGCCTGCATATACGGGGTTTTGTTTCAGATATTCCGTATCAATCGCGAGGCTGCCGGGTTGGCCTTTGAAACGCAGCGCCAGAATTTCTTGTTTATTCGCCAACCGCGTATCAAGGAATGGCGTGTTAAACATCAGATCATCCGTCGCGAAATAATCATGATAGGCAACGCCTTCATCATAGTTTCTACGGTGTCCTGTTTTCAGCGAGAGAACTGTGGTTTTAGGATGGAGCGTTTTCCACTTCCCCCACGTCGTTGTCACAACGCTGCGGTAATCCAGTGCAATGCCGCTATCGGCCAATGGCCCAATCACGGGTTCGCCCGTCAGTGTATTCCACAGGCTTTGTGTCGCTTTGTCATACATCAACTTGTTTGAGCGATTCAGAAAACCCGACGTCCCGATGTCATGTTTCACGCCTTTATATTCCGCGTCATACAGAATGACCGTCCCGCATAAGGTGCAATAGACGAGTATAACGTCTTCGCCGCCTACCGTGTCCGTCGCCATTTCATGCCACGCAAGGATGCGTTTGGGATAGGCGCGGAAATCGCCGTTTACTTCGATGCCAAAGATCACATCATCATCGTCGAGATAGTCTGCGTCAGCGGCGCGCAGCATTGTAGGATTACGTAGCGGCGGAATACCGTCTTGACGAACCCCGCCCCAACGGACTTCATCGAGGCGAATACGGGCGGTGCCGCCTTGGCCTGCGAAATATCTTTCAAAACTTGGATCAATGGCTTTGTAAAAGTCGGCCTTGAATTGATCATAGCCAGCGGCATTCACGGCCTCTTGGTTCCACATCCATTTGAACCATTTATTTAAATCAGGCCCAAAGTTCTGACCTGTCTCGCGACGTATTTCGTTCAGTAAATGTTTCCGCATCGTGGGGTCAGATATAAATTGATAAACTTCGAGTGAGGGCGCAATCCACGCCGCGTCAAATTGCGCAGATAGTGTGTCGGCGCGGTCTCGGTCCCCAAAAGGTAATGAGCGATCAAGCAGCGAGAGAAGCAGCTCTGTATCCGCAGCGTCAAACTCTAGCCGCGTCTCTTGGCTTTCAGCTTGCGCGGTTTGCGCATTCACCAATATCGGGATGGACGACACCCCCGCGAGGG
Organism: uncultured Caulobacterales bacterium; assembly: GCA_938009235.1. Classification (GTDB taxonomy): domain Bacteria; phylum Pseudomonadota; class Alphaproteobacteria; order Caulobacterales; family Maricaulaceae; genus Litorimonas. The sequence goes on along the minus strand of CALLIK010000007.1, from coordinate 482,917 downwards.
GAAGGAGGCAAATGGAAACTAAGAGTGCATGTTTTTTCATCTGACTGCGGTAGCGCAAGACTACGGCGCGTGCATCTCACAAAGGTTTCGCCGCCCGTCACATTGGTGTGACACTGTGGTGATGGAAACACCGCTTTGATGGGTCAGTTTTAATCCACCTGCGCGCAAGCGCGCGCTTTACCTACGGGCCGCGCCTCATTACATCATACCCCATGACCACGACCCCTCTCGATAATTTCAAGCGCTCACTTGGCGCGGCGACAAAGGCCATTTCTGGTGAGCCAGAGCTAGAGATTTCCTTTGGCGGAGATGTGGCTGGTATTGTGCGCGACCAACTGATGCTGCCGTCGCTGCCCCCAAAGCCAAAGCCGCATTTAATTGCGAAGGCCCGCGGGGAAGCTGACGCGCTCGCGCTGCGCCTGTCGCTGCATGACAAAGAGATTCATGCGAGCAATCAACCACAATCTGGACCTGCTCGCCAAGTGTTTGAAGCCATGGAACAAGCCCGCGTTGAGGCGCTAGGCGCGCGGCATCTGTCTGGCCTCGGCGATAACCTCATGGCGGCACTCGATGCGCGCTCAAAGAAACGCGGCTTTGATAAACCCAACATTGCCAAGGACGATACGAGTTTTGCCGAAGCTGTCGGGCTTTATGCGCGCGAACAACTGACGGGACGCAAGCTGCCGAAATCCACTAACGGGATCATGGGCGCATGGCGCGAAGAGATAATGCTGAAAGCCGCAGGGCGTTTTGACGATCTAAAAACCGCGCTGCACGACCAAGACGCTTTTGCGAAATTCGTCCAAGACTTAATCTCTGATTTCGACATGGAAGATGACCGCGCCAATTCCGAAGAGGAAGACGATCAAGACGACGAGTCCCAAGAGAATGAGGACGAAGAAAAAAGCGAGCAAACGTCTGAGGACGACCAAGAAGACGTTCCGGGCCAAACCGAGGTTGATGACGCCGACGCAATCGAAGACGAAAACTCTGACCCGCAAGATATCGTCGATGCCGAAAACATTGACGGCGAGCAAGACGAGTCCGAGCAATCCGCCGACGCCAATCCACATCGCCCCGACGCATCAAATATGTCAGATCCATATACGATCTATTCGACCAACCACGACGAAGTCATTAAGGCCGAAGACCTGTGCGACACGGAAGAGTTAGAACGCCTGCGCGGATATTTAGATGGCCACATGAAGGGTCTGTCGGGCGCGATCTCTCGCCTCGCGAACCGTTTGCAGCGCCGCCTGCTCGCGCAACAACAACGCTCTTGGACGTTTGACCTTGAGGAAGGCATGCTCGACACGGCGCGCCTCACCCGCGTGATCACGGACCCGATGTCGGCGCTGACCTTTAAAGAAGAAAAAGAAACGGACTTCCGCGATACGGTTGTCACGATCTTGATAGATAATTCAGGCTCCATGCGGGGCCGCCCGATTATGGTTGCCGCCGTCACCGCTGACATCATGGCGCGAACGCTCGAGCGCTGCGGCGTCAAAGCTGAAATCCTCGGCTTCACAACGCGTGCATGGAAAGGCGGCAAGAGCTTCCAAGATTGGATGGCGGCGGGCAAACCTCCGCGTCCAGGCCGATTGAATGATCTGCGCCACATCGTCTATAAAGCCGCCGACATGCCGTGGCGTCGCGCGAAACGGAACCTTGGTTTGATGATGCGCGAAGGCTTGCTGAAAGAAAACATCGATGGCGAAGCGCTCGACTGGGCCTATCGCCGCCTCATGGCGCGGCCTGAACAACGCCGTATCCTGATGGTGATTTCCGATGGCGCGCCCGTGGATGACGCGACGCAAAGCCAGAATAAATCAGGCCTCCTCGAAAGTCACTTACGCCTGATGATCGACAAAATCGAAAACCGAAGCGAAGTCGAACTCGTCGCCATCGGTATCGGCCATGACGTCACACGATGGTACAAACGCGCGGTCACAATCATGGACGTCGAACAACTCGGCGGCGTGATGACAGAGAAACTCGCGGAGTTATTTGATGACCGCGCTGGACGAGGGCGCGGTTAGATTTAGATACTCGTAAAAATATATAAGAAACATATAGACTGTATATAAAACTTAAAAATCTTTATTCTTTACTTTTACTGCCCTATACGCTCTAAAGCTCTCATGAACACGAATCCAAAAGAAACTACTGGTGGAATTTTGACGCAGTTTGCAATTATGCAAAAGCGCCTTAGCGACCAAATATCCCTAAGAGAACATCTAAAAGAGAACGCTTCTGCTCACGCAATCTCTGACTTCCTATATCGCTCACAGGAAACTTATCAAACATCAAGCGTAAGCTTCGTCGCAGACGAAACATCTGTTGATTACCAAGAAGTTTTGCATTTTTTTAGACTGCTTGATGACAAGTTCTTCGGGTCATTTATCGTCGGCAGAAAAGGTAACGACAGTAGAATTAACTGGACCTATGATCACAACTCTATCGGAGCCTTCATACTAGGAAAATCAACCGAACTGAAAAAAGTTTCGCCAAATGCGATAAGTTATGATGGCGGTTCACAATCGTCAGACGATATTACTCATACATTCCATTTAAGGCCTAACTACAAGCTGGATATCTTACTTCCAGCTGATTTTGACCGGCAGGACTTAAGTCGTTTATATAAATGGCTAGATACCATTCCATTTGATTAATTTTTGGGGCCGCCCCTTCCATAAGGGCGGCCAAGTCTTCGAAGGACACCATTAATATGGCACTTGCAGCGTCGGTTTCCAACCCGAATTCTGCAAGTGCCAATTTACATACAAAACAAGTGTTGATTTGTTCGCAGGTTCAGGCGGCTTTCAATAAATTTCCCTTCTCCCTATTTCGTCATCCTCGGACCTGTCCCGAGGACCTTTAGTACAGGTTTGAGATCGCATTAGAGGTCCTAGGTACAAGACCTAGGATGACGATTGGGGTGGGTTCAATATGCTAAACTTATCCTCAATTGCTCCCTATTCATGCGCACAATACCAATCGCATCGGACAGTTCTCTCTATTCGTCATCACAAGACTTGTTCTTGTGATCCATCTGTAGCTACTTGTGGATTGCAAGAACGGGGTCTTGCAATGACGGGTATGGCAGATTTAATAGGCTAAGATGATGATGAAGCCCACCATTAAGCCAACCCTCGAAACCTACACCCAACGCGGTTGGGCGCGTTTGGCGTTTCAATTTGACCACATTGCATTGGCGACGCTGTCGTCATTCGACCCTCATGTTGGGAATGGGCAACGTCTGTCTGAACTTGACGCCATTCATGATGTCCTGCCGTCCGCGTTTAAGACTGAGCTTGAGGCATTTGGATATAACGCGCGGCCAAAACGGGCCGTGGGGTTTACAAAAACGCGGGAGCAGAATTGGTCACTGCCGTGGCATCAGGACCGCGTCATTGTTATGACTGAGCGGAGCGATGATCCCGCCTTCACGCATTGGACGCGTAAATCGGGCCTGTGGCATTGCGAACCTCCCGCCTCTGTTCTTAAAAATATGGGTTTCCCCTATATCGCATTTGATAGCGTTGAGGCAGGCGAAGGCGGGATTTAGATTGCCGAGGGCACGCATCAGTTTGGCAAAATAGAGCAGCCAGATATTGCCGATAAGGTTAGCGACGCCAAAATTAACTGCCCCGCGCTGCAATGCGGCGACGTTTTACTTATCTCTGCATTGACGTTGCATCGGTCTAGCGCCTTATCGCAGAACACAGCGCGGCGTGCCTTACGGTTGGATTTCGGGGTGGCGTCCGACACATAAGGTTGTTTCAATCTCATCATCATAGAACGATTAGGTTCACTGCACTGAAGCTGTCCAACCTCTGTCTATTCCCGCCTTTACTTTCACATCGATCAGGCGTTGGCCCCTTAAGGGTCGGTTTTAGTGTCCCTCTGGCACGGTTCTTAGCTACACAAAATCAACATCAGCTTTCCCCGATGTTAGCAAACTTTATCACCCAGAGGCGGCTTATCTTTGATAGCCCTCTGGGTCTTTTTTTGCACCCGTATTGTACGGAACTCAAAGGCACCCGACCCGCATAGCGGTTCGGCGCTACACTGAAACATGTTCCCCGAACATCTTTCGGGCGTTTCGCGTCCCCGCTTTAGAAAAACGACATCCGTTTGTTTTCAATCTCCTACACATAAATTCAAGAGAATGATCCACGGTCTCGAAAGCTGTGTCATTCTAAGGGCGTTCTTTCGGACATGGGACAGGCGGGGCCTCGCTTGGTGTAGTTTGCTGACAACAAAATACGCACTGTGCATTTTGCATGGGCTGGTTCGGAGGACGGTGGGGTTGAGCGACTGCGTGTGAGAACGCGGTTTGTGCCGGACCTTTTGGAGTGAGAGCCGACTACTGGGTCTAATGGCCAAACTGTAGGGACAGATGGGCCGCTTCATCAAAAACCGCTGCCGCAGGATTATGATCTGCGTAAAACAAAACACTTCTACTTCGGTATCCGTCGCGGGTACTGATCCTGCGGGCCGTCCTAATTTATAGAGACTTCGCATTTAGGTAGTCGCCCCACACGACGGGGAGCGGCTGTGAGCGTATCGCCTTGCCTGCATGGTCTTGAACCTCGCGCCACGCCTCCCATTTATATGATATGACAGATTCTTCTTTAACCCCTCGTGAAATTGTATCCGAACTGGATCGCCATATTGTCGCTCAAGGTGATGCCAAACGCGCCGTAGCCATTGCTCTTCGCAATCGTTGGCGACGGCGGCGCGTGCCTGCGGATTTGCGCGATGAAGTCACGCCAAAAAACATTTTAATGATCGGGCCCACGGGCGTTGGAAAAACAGAAATTTCGCGACGTCTAGCCAAACTCGCCCAAGCCCCCTTTATTAAAATCGAAGCCACCAAATTCACCGAAGTTGGATATGTAGGCCGCGATGTTGAGCAAATTATCCGCGACCTCGTTGAAGCTTCCATTGCGTTGCTGCGCGAAGAAAAACGCGCACAAGTTCAAGCCCAAGCTGCCAAGGCCGCAGAGACTCGCATTGTCGAGGCTCTTGTCGGGGTCAGTGCATCAGAGACAACCCGCGAAAAGTTCCGTCAAAAATTATTGTCTGGTGAGTTGGACGACAAAGAGGTCGAATTGGAATTGTCCGATTCTACCTCCCCCTTCCAAGGCTTCCAAATCCCAGGTCAACCTGGCGCGTCCATGGGTGCATTGGACCTCTCGGCCATGTTTGGAAAAGGCGGAAAGACAAAAACCGTGAAATTGCGGGTTGGCGACGCGCATGGTCCCTTACTCTCTGAGGAGTCAGATAAACTGTTGGATGATGACGCGATCAAGCGCCAAGCCGTCGAGCGAACCGAACAAGATGGTATCGTCTTCTTAGACGAGATTGATAAAATCACGACGCGCTCTGATGCACGCGGCGGGGATGTGTCCCGTGAGGGCGTGCAGCGTGATCTGTTGCCCCTCATCGAAGGTACAACAGTATCGACAAAATATGGCCCTGTTAAAACGGATCACATCTTGTTCATTGCCAGCGGCGCATTTCATGTCGCCAAACCGTCTGATTTGTTACCTGAGCTACAAGGCCGCTTGCCGATCCGCGTTGAATTACGCGCCTTAACCGAAGCGGATTTCGTGCGTATCTTAACAGAACCAGAGGCGAGTCTCATTCGTCAATATACGGCCCTCATGGCCACCGAAGACGTGACGTTAGAGTTCACCAAAGACGGGATTGCTGAAATCGCGAAACTTTCGGCGCAAGTAAATGCGAGTGTTGAGAATATCGGCGCGCGCCGTTTACACACGGTCATGGAGCGCTTGCTCGACGACATTAGCTTCACAGCCAGTGATAAAGGCGGACAGACATTCGTGATCGATGCGGCCTATGTTCAAGAGCATGTCGGAAAGCTCGCCAAGGATCAGGACCTCAGTAAGTTCATTCTTTAATCTCACACCGCGCTCTCGCACCTGTGATATTCTGTTAATTGAACGTGTGGTCAGGTCATGGTTTTAAGGTTTCAGGCCGTTGCGATAATTCATTCCCTGGTTATCGCAGCGGCAAATAATTAGAATTGATATTTGAAGTCAATTTTTAACGAAACCCTGCCCACGTGCCCCCTTGCGTGAGTGGGGTTTTATCTATCGCTTTAAGAAAACATACCAAGCACCCGAACCGCCATGACGAATGTGGGCAGGCGCATAACTGGCAACGAGAGGTCGCACCGCTGGGTCTGCGATCCACATAGGGAAGTTTCGACGCAAGATTCCATCACCCCGAAGTCCTTTACCTGTGACCACCAAGAGGCATCTTTTATTTCGGTTCGACGCACGAATGATGGCTTTGTGTAATGCGGGTTTCGCAGTCATTTGAGTCAAATCATGCAAGTCAATTTTTGTATCAATCTCCACACGGCCACGGCGCACACGCTTGTCTTGATTTACATCTAGCGTTTGCGGGAGTGGCTTAGACGCAGGCGCGATTTGCGCAGGAAGACGTAGCATATTCGCGAAGTCTTCTCGGGTTGGCAAAGGCTTAGCGCTGCCCTTCCCTCTAGGCTTACGGCGTGGACTAATCGTGCGGGCAACATGGCCCCAGATTTTTGTCTCGCCCGGTTTGAGAGGGCGATTGGTCATCGCGCCTGACGCGCCGCCAGAGCCGTTGGCAATAAAACGGTCCATTTCACGCTGTGCTTTTGCACACCTGCCAAATGTCCTGCCGCATCACCAGAGCCAAAAAATAGATCCGCCCGCAATGCGCCTTTTATGGCACTACCAGTATCTTGAGCTGTAACCAATACTCCCGTAGGCGTCCCGCGGTAATCCCCGCCATATGTCGGAAGTGTTGTCTCTAGCCAGTAAAGACTCCCATAGGGATGATAGCGCGGATCAACGGCTATCGCGCCCATCCCCGTCAAAGGCACACGCATAGCGCCTTGCGGGCCTTCACCTGAGCGGATGGCTTGTTCAGTGAAATAGATATATCGCGAATTTTCATTCATCAAATCACGCGCCGCCTGAGGGCCATTGCGCGCCATCCAATCTTCGATGGATTGTTTCGAGGCTTGTTCTCTGGTCAACTCTCCGCGTTGAATCAAAACCCCTCCGATAGAGCGATAGGGCTTCCCATTATTCCCAGCATAGGCCGCGCGTAAAATACGCCCATCGCTATATTTCAAACGACCCGAGCCCTGAATTTGGAGAAAGAACACATCGATCGGCCGCCCATAAGCAATCACTCGACTTGTTTGTGCACTCACGTCAGATCGCGGCAGAGCAAGAGTGGCAGCCGACGCAGGTTTTGCGAGAATAGGTTCAGAATAGGTGACGTCTGGAATCACGCGAACGTCAACTTCTGGCTCATAATATCCCGTCAGGAGCCCTTCAGTCGCGCTAGGTATTGTGAGCGTAACGGGCGTAAACCAGCTTTCGAAAAACCGTCGAATGTCGGCAGCTTGTGGGTCAACGGACTGTAGAACACTTGCGGACTGACAGGTACTTCGCCAATCCTCATAGCTTCCGTATTGTGGTAAATTTGGGTTCAGTTGCGCTGATGGATCAACATTCGTCCACGTTGCGCAGCCCCGTACAAAGGCGTTTAAAGCAGGGCTTGGGTCGTGTGTCGACCAATGCGCTAATGCGTTAAAGCCCGACGGTGAGGGTGCCTCAATAACAGGCACAGGCGGGGCCTCACTCGGCGGCGCAGGCGGTGTCTTAATCACGGGCGCGGATGGCGGCGTTGGCAGAGGTTCTGCGACTGCAATTACGCCTGGATTTTCAACGTCAGGCGTCGGGAAATTCGGCGTGTCTGGTACAGTCACACAAGACGTCGTGAAACCTAAAAGGGATACGAGGCCAAATTTATAAAAACGAGACGTCATGCGCTTGGGCTAAACGGTTGTGTCAGGGGATGGATCTGCTTCAAGTGTATCGCCTTCACTTGGCTCAACCGCGGCCAAACGCCAATTCATATCGCTACCCTTTAGGTCGCGCTTATATTCCCAGACTTCTGACACAGAAGACAAAACATCAGGATCACCCATAACAACAGCGCCATCACTGTCCATCAAGGCAGAGGTCAAGTCCGCTTCATATAGAACTTGAATGAAGCCAACAGAATTTTCTGTGCGCGCCCCCTTGATCGAAGCCTTACGTAGACGACCTAAATCGGTGACTTGCGTTTGATCGGCGGCCTCTCTTGCCGTGATGGCTTGATCGTAAATGGCGTATGTATCGGTTGTTAGCAGGGTCTTTAACAGGTCGCGGTCACCGCTCGCATAGGCTTCTAAGATCATTGAATAGGCCGCAGTGGCCCCGTTAATAAAATGCGCAATGGAAAAAGAGGGATCGAGGCGCGTGATGCCCGACAAGCCCAAACGATCAATGTCTGGGTTGGTTTCAGGCTCAAGTTTAGTCTTAGGACCCTCCATACCAAATTTAGTAGGATCGACCTTTTCTTCGGGAACACCACCGAAACCGGTCTGTTTTCCCAAAATAGAGTAAAAAACCACCACAACAATCGTGGCCAAAGCGGCATAAATCATAACGTCAAACATCGAAGACCTTTTTATTGCAGTTTGCTAGCCTATATACGGTCTAACTGACCGCTTGAGTGACTCTCAATGATAGCTAAGGTGCGTCGCAACCCGTTTCAAGGAATAGCATTATGGCAAAGAAGCCAAAAAAGCCTAAAAAAGGCGAAGAAAAACCAGCAGAAGACACTTTGTCTATCGAAGGCGCACCTACACAGGAAGCCCAAGACGCACCACAAGGGCCTATGTTGTCCGTATTAGCACAGTATACGAAAGACCAAAGCTTCGAAAACCCAGGCGCGCCTAACAGTTTACGCTCTGGCCTGCCTGCGCCTCAAATTGGTGTGAACATTGAAATCGGACGGCAAATGCTCGATGATGATTCAGTCGAGGTCACACTTATTCTAAGAGCTGAAGGTCGCCGCGAGAATGACGTCGCCTTCATAGCAGAGCTAGAATATGCGGGACTTTTCGCATTCCAAGGCGTTGGCATCGAAGAAGTACAACCCCTCATCATGATCGAATGTCCGCGTTTGCTCTTCCCATTTGCCCGTCAGATCATGGCCTCGATGACGCAAAATGGTGGCTTCCCACCAATCTTGCTCGACCCACCTGATTTCACTGCGATGTTCCGCGATGAAATGATGCGCCGTGCTCAAGACGTCGGCGTGAACTAGACTTCGCTTTAATACCCAGTTTTAAGACCCGTCCAGCCTCGCAGGGCGGGTTTTTTGCTATTCCAAGCCTTCACATGCCCGTTGGTTGCGGTATGATTGATCCTAAATTTTTCTTTCGCAAGGTTTGTCATGAGACTGTCCATCGAACGCAACGCGCTTTTAAAAGCGCTGGGCCATGTACAGAATGTCGTTGAACGTCGGAATACTATTCCGATTTTATCCAATGTCCTGATGAGCGCCGAAGACGGCAAACTCTCATTGGTCGCAACGGATCTGGACATCGAAGTCTCAGAGTCGACAGATGCTGATGTATCTGCTCCCGGACAAGTCACAGCGCCTGCGCATACGCTTTATGATATCGCGCGTAAGCTGCCAGACGGCTCGCAAGTCGTGTTGCAAATCAATTCAGATGACCGCTTGGATGTTGATGCAGGCCGCTCACATTTCACATTACCGCTGTTACCATCGGGCGATTTCCCGAAGATGACAGCAGATGGCTTCACGCACGAGTTTTCAATTGCTGCAAAAGCGTGGTCCCGCCTGATCGACAAGACAAAATTCGCGATCTCAACTGAAGAAACACGCTATTACCTCAACGGCATTTATATGCATGGTCACGATGGCAAATTACGCGCAGTCGCAACAGACGGTCATCGCTTAGCCCTAGCTGAATGTCCTGCGCCCAAAGGTGCAGAAGACATGCCCGGCGTCATCATCCCGCGTAAAACAGTCGCAGAAATTCGCCGCCTCATTGATGGCGTCGACGGCGACCTTCATGTCAGTGTTAGCGAAGCCAAAATTCGGTTCCGCGTCGGCCATGCTGTTATGACATCCAAATTGATTGACGGAACATTCCCAGATTATGAGCGCGTGATTCCTAAGGGGAACACCAAAGAGCTCACCATCGACAACAAAGTCTTCGCAGGCGCTGTTGACCGTGTTGCAACAATTTCTGCTGAGAAGTCTCGCTCTGTCAAAATGAGCCTGACTGAACACAATGTCTCGCTGACCGTGAACAATCCTGAAAGCGGTAATGCGAATGAAGACTTGCCTGTTGATTACGCTGATGAGCCTCTCGAAATCGGCTTTAACGCGAAATACCTCTTGGACGTCACGGGCCAAATCGAAGGCCGTGATGCGACATTCTTCTTAGAGAGCCCAGCCTCACCTGCACTCGTCAAAGATAGCGAAGACGAACATGCGCTCTTCGTGTTGATGCCGCTTCGCGTTTAGATACGCTAAGCTTACGTGCCGTCCATTGCGTCCCTGCGCCTAATAGATTTTCGCTCTTATTCTGCGCTGGACGCAGTGTTTGAGCCGGGTGTTGTCGCGCTTTTTGGGCCTAACGGCGCAGGTAAAACCAATCTTCTTGAGGCTATTTCCTTGCTCTCACCTGGGCGAGGTTTGCGCCGCGCTGCCGCTGGAACTTTAGCGCGGGTCGCGGACGGGGCGACACAGCCTGCTTGGGGCATAAATGCTCACCTTCACGAAGACCCTGAAAATGAGGGTGACCCCACGCGGATTTCCATTGGCCAAGTGCCAGAGAACCCCCGGAGGCGACACCTGAAAATCGACGGACGTCCTGCGACGGGACCTGAACTTGCCAGACGTCTTTCACTGCTGTGGCTAACGCCTGCACAGGATCGCCTCTTCACAGGACCCGCGTTAGACCGCCGTAAATTCATAGACCGTTACGCGCTCGCCTTTAAACCCGATCACGGCTCTAACGCTATTCGGTTTGAGAAAGCCCGAACTGAACGCAACCGACTTCTCTCAGAAGGCGTCACTGACCGCGCTTGGTATGAGGCCATAGAAGCAGATTTGTCAAATTTTGGCGCGATGGTAGCCCAAGCCCGTAGTCTTACGGTTGCCAGCTTACAGATAGAAGTCTCCGCGCGGGAAACCGTATTTCCGCAATCCCTCATTGGGTTAGATGGTACACTAGAGAACCAATTTCGGGACGGAGCCAACCTTGCGGATGTTGCGGAGGCCTATCGGATAGATCTCACCGAGCAACGCTCACAAGACTTACGGGCGGGACGTACACTGTCGGGACCGCACCGCACCGAATTGCACGTCACACATGCGGCTAAATCTATGCCCGCGGGACTGTGTTCTACGGGTGAGCAGAAGGCTCTCTTGATTGGATTAATTTTGGCCCAAGCGCGCGCGCTTCAAGAGAAGGCGCCAATCTTATTACTGGATGAAGTGGCTGCTCATTTAGATTCTGACCGCCGCGCAGCGCTAGCCGAAGAGCTCATCGACCTAAATCTTCAAGTCTTTATGACGGGAACAGATAAGTCACTCTTTGCAGATTTCGGATCACGCGCGCAGTTTTTGAGTGTGGCCGCTGGAGTCTTAGAAAATAGCGCGCTCGATCATCAATCTACGTGAAAAGTAGCACCCTGACCCGCGCAAGCGCAGGACAGGGCTACAATACCGAAACGGGGCGCAGTTTGTCCGGTACTGATCTCTTTGACCAAAGCGGTAGAACCCTCATCTTGAATATAATATGAACAGTTTTTTAGCGAGCCCGCATGAGGCTTGGAAGATCTAACGCCTCGCCCGAAGCTTGCTTTCTAAGGCTGGATTTGAGTTTTTCCGATCTATTTGTCAAACTCAGGCCAAGGCGGCGCGTGTGGCCAATAAATCCCGTATTTAAACGAGAACTTTCTGCGATTGCGTGCGTCAGTAAACCTAAAACTCGCGTATCAGAATTACGCCAAAGATCATATTCTAGAAGGCTTGCAACACCAATATCTTGACCTGTTTGCCGAGACATTTTGACTCCCTCAGCAATCGCCGCCGCATCGCGTATGCCAAGATTAAGCCCCTGTCCTGCCAACGGATGAATAACATGCGCGGCGTCCCCTACCAACGCGAGGCGGATTTTCGTAAACCCATCCGCAATTTGCAATCGCAACGGATAATTGTGACGGGGGGCAGCTAAAGACATATCGCCTAGATATCCCTCCATTTTTTCAGACAGTAAACCTAGGAAGCTCTTGTCTGCCATCTCAGTGGCGGCTTGAATGCCATCTGCGCGCGCCGACCAGACGATCTGACTACGGTTCACATGTTCACCATTGGGTAGCAGGGGTAAAACGGCGAGAGCGCCGCCTGGAATCATCCGCTGCCACGCCAGTCCATCATGCGGCAAATCATGCGCAATGGTTGTGACTAACGACGCCGCATCATAGTCAAAGCGCTGTACGGTGATGCCCGCCTTGCGCCGCAACACAGACTCGCGGCCATCAGCCGCAATGATCAACCTCGTCGTTAACTCTCCCTGATCCATTAAAACGCTTACACCTTGGAGGCTGCGGCTGACATCATGCACCTCAATAGGCGCGAAAACTGTTAGGCCCTCTGTGGCATCCACCTTGTCTATTAAAGCTGACTGCAGCAGCGGGTTTTCAATCAAAGCGCCGAGGTCGCCAGTTTCATCACCCGTTTCAAAATGCAATCGCCACGGACTGTTAGGCTCACCGTCGGTCACAAGCATATCCCGAATAGGTTGGGTTAACCCTTGCAGATCAACACTCAAATTTTCGAAGACGCGTAGTGAGGTACTAGAGAGAGCTGACGCGCGGCCATCTACACCAACGGAGATCGTTTTTCGGTCTAGCAACGCAACCGTCGCGCCGCTCTCCGCGCAGGCTAAAGCTGTCGTTAAACCGACCAACCCAGCGCCAATAATTACAATATCAAAATCCATGTCCATATACCTCACATAGGCCGCCTTACGGCTGAGGAAAAGGCGGCATATCGGACCACGCCTTAACTTGGCATTCACCCTTCTTATTTACATCTTGGTAAGAGTTTCAACCCTGTCCGAGGTTATGATGACGCCACCGCCTTCCGCCAATGCTGATTATGATGCCGGGTATCAATATGCACCCGAGGACATTCATGCCATGATGGCAGAAGTCACAGCGCAGCAAGGTAATTCATTTTGGCGCGCGGTCAGAGCTGTACTGATGACCATTATAGGCTGCGTCATTCTACTTTCTATTTTAGCCTACAACCCCTTCGATCCAACTAGCGACACAGCCGGTATTGGCATTGGCCGTCATCCCCTTGGGTCAGGCGGGGCAAGTCTCGCCAATATTATCATGCAGACACTAGGGTGGGGTGGCCTCGTTGGAGGGGCACTCGTTTTACTCTCTGGCATTCGCCGTCTTATTGGGCGCGTAGGCTCACGTAGCCGCAATATGAAATGGAAACGCTTCGGAGTTGGCCTCGGCGTAGTCCTACTCGGCACGATGACACTCTCCGCTTTTCCAATTCCACAAAGCTGGCCTATGGCAAGCGGCTTAGGTGGATGGATAGGCGATATTTTGCATTTAACGCCCAAAGGCTGGCTGGACGCATTTAATGTTCCATTGTCTGGGTTCATCATTGCAATTTTCTCCTTTGCAGGTGCCGCCTATATGCTCGCGCTCTATTTGGGTGTTGTCAGCAAGGATCTATTAGACGTCGCCGATGCGGCCACGCTCGTCTGGGCTTATATTCGTGTTTGGTTTGACCGCTTCTCCCTCTGGCTCGTGCGTCTCTTCCGCCGTGGGTATGAAGAGCCAATGGACTCGGAGATGCAAGCTGAGCCGCTCTATCGCGATATTCCAGACACCGCCGCACCGCTAACTGAACCAACCACATACGCGCCCGCCCCTGCCGTTGTGCCAATTATTACGCCGATGGCCACACAGACAAAAACCAAAGCCAAGCCTAAAAAACGGACGACCAAGAAGAAGAATGCTCCGCAACCTAATTTCGATTTTTCTGGTTCAGACGATTACGTTTTACCGGGCCTCGATTTACTCAAATCACCACCGCCACGTTCCACTAACCATGACGAAGGGGCATTGCGCCGCGCGTCAGAGCAACTCCATAAAGTCATGGGCGACTATGGCGTCGACGGAGACATGGGCGGCGTGAGCCCTGGCCCTGTTGTCACCTTGTTTGAATTCGAGCCTGCCCCTGGCGTAAAGTCCCAGCGTATCATCAACCTTTCTGATGACATCGCGCGGAATATGAGCGCGCAATCCGCCCGTATTGCCGTTGTCCCGGGCCGTAACGCAATGGGCGTGGAGCTACCTAACCGTAAACGCGAAATGGTCTGGTTACAGAATATGCTCGCGTCTGATGCGTTCACACAATCCGACGCCGCCCTGCCGCTTATTTTGGGCGAAGATATTGGCGGCGTTCCATTCGTGGCTGACCTCGCGAAGATGCCGCATTTGCTCGTCGCAGGTACAACGGGCTCTGGTAAGTCCGTTGGCGTGAATGCGATGATCCTATCCCTAATGTACACGCTCACGCCTGAGCAATGTAAGTTCATCATGATCGACCCGAAAATGCTCGAACTGTCAGTCTATGACGGCTGCCCACATCTTCTCGCGCCTGTTGTGACAGAACCCAAAAAGGCCGTCGTCGCGTTAAAATGGACCGTCCGAGAAATGGAAGACCGCTATCGCAAGATGGCGAAAATGAACGTCCGAAACATGGCGGGCTTCAACGAAAAAGTCGCTGAATTCAAAGCCTCTGGCGAGATCATGACCAAGACGATAATGACGGGTTACAACAAGGAATCGGGCGAACCTGAATATGAAACCGAAGAATTAGAATTCGAACCGATGCCTTATATCGTCGTGATCATCGACGAGATGGCCGACCTGATGATGGTGGCCAAGAAGGACATTGAAGGTTCAGTCCAGCGCCTTGCGCAAATGGCGCGGGCCGCAGGTATTCACGTCATCATGGCCACCCAACGTCCATCAACAGATGTGATCACGGGTACAATTAAAGCCAACTTCCCTGCGCGTATTTGCTTCCGCGTTGGGTCCAAAATCGACAGCCGCGTGATCCTCGGCGAACAGGGCGGCGAAGCCCTGCTTGGTAATGGCGATATGTTGTTCTCTGCAACGGGTCGCCCGCGACGTCTTCATGGACCATTCGTGAGCGACGGAGAAGTCGAACGTATTGCAAACTTCATGAAAGCCCAAGGCGCGCCGAGCTATCTCGATGATATTACGACCGAGCGCGAAGAGGCGCCAACAGACGCCAAACTCGCAGGCGGTGGATCAGAGGGCGGATCACTCTTCGATCAAGCCGTGGCCATTGTCGCCCGCGACCGCAAAGCCTCAACCAGCTATGTGCAACGTAAACTCTCCATCGGCTATAACCGCGCAGCAGACCTCGTCGAACGTATGGAAACAGAAGGCATGATCGGCCCAAGTGGACCAGGTGGAAAGCGCGAGATTTTCTTGCCTGAGGAAGAAGCGTTTTAGCGAGTCATGTCAATTTATCTGAGGGCAAGAGTTAATAGAAAAATAGCTGTGAACATACGCCTAAAGTTAATCTTATTAACATAGAGACACCTATGGCGCTCTTTCTGAAGTTTCTAATGTTAATTTCAGTTGGCCTTTCCTGCGCCTACTTCATTGAGAAATATTCATCTCTACCGCCGAGCTATAAAGACGGTCAATATGTCTTAAAGGCGAGTCCATTTTCAAAGTTTAGTGTTATATTTGTTTGGCTTGCTGCAACAGCCTTCGCCATAATCATTTATCTGGCATTAGAAATGGATAGCCTAAACGGTAAATTTATCGGCTCATGTTTGGTTGTAGCAAGTATTCTCTTTGTTGTGACAGTTCCGTCATTGATAATGAAAATTATATATGATGAGGAAAAGCTTTCTGTAAAACTATTCGTTTTTTCATGGGTATATAAATGGAAAAATCTAAAGCGTGTAAGAGAGTATTACTCATCGGCATCCGGAGTTTTAATTCTAAAGTTCAGTAAGAGGCTATGGGTAGGAATACCTACCGATTTTGTCGGTTTCAGTCATTTCGAAACATTCGTGTATCGGAAATCGCGCAATATCTAACGGGTTAATCCTCACCCAAACGGCTCATCCACACTGTGGCTCGGCTTCGTGAACCAGACAGGGCCGTCTTTGCTCATGTAGAAATGGTCTTCCAGACGCACGCCAAATTCGCCTTCGCCGTTTTCTTTGAACAAGCAAATCATCGGCTCATTTGAGAAGCACATGCCTGCCTCTAGGATCGTATCATCTCCCCAATTCAGATAAGGCCATTCGTGAATATCGAGGCCGATGCCGTGGCCTGTGCGGTGTGGTAGGCCTGGTGTTTCATACCCTGGGCCATAGCCGCGAGCTTCTAATTCTGCGCGTGCTGCCAAATCCACATCCCCGCAGCGCGTTCCGATTTGCGCGGCTTCAAAGGCTTTGGCTTGAGCGGCTTTTTCAGCGTCCCAAACTTTACGATGCTCTTCCGTTGGATTGCCAAAGACATAA
Source organism: uncultured Caulobacterales bacterium (assembly GCA_938009235.1). Lineage (GTDB taxonomy): Bacteria > Pseudomonadota > Alphaproteobacteria > Caulobacterales > Maricaulaceae > Litorimonas. The sequence continues at coordinate 466,410 of CALLIK010000007.1, read as the reverse complement.
CTGCGCGTGATGTCGGAAATATAATCATGCAACTGACAACCCGTATCGATCAGGACCATATCGCCAAAGGCCAAAGTTTTCGCTTCGCGCACACCATGCGGAAAGGCGCTGTCTGGACCGAACAGAACGATCTTGAAATAACTACCCTTGGGCGCACCAACCTTGCGGTGGGCCGCGTCAAGGAAGGCTCCGACTTCGTCCGTCGTGATGTGTTCGTGCAGCATAGATGCCGTGGCTTTGTGGACCGCGAGCGTCATTTCTTTCACGCGGGTCATCAGCGCGATTTCCGCGTCCGATTTAATCATGCGGCAGGCCGCTGTGACGGTTGCGCCATTTGAGAATGTGAATCCAGATGAGGCTTTGGCTATGCCGTCACTCACGAAGAATGGCGTAGCCTCGTCCAAGCCAATTTGCCCCGATGTCACGCCTGCCGCCGCGAGATGCGCGGCGATCAATCCATATGGGCTTTCATGTTCTTCCCATGTGGCGACCTCGCCCGTGATCGTCATGAATTGCTCAAGTGTGCCTTTTTCAAACGCAGGCGCAATATAGATCGGCGCGCCCGTCGGCAGGATCAACGCTCCCACCATACGTTCAGACCCACGCCAGCGCGTGCCTGTGAAATAATAGAGTGATGTCCCCGCATGGAGGTAAAGCGCGCAGAGTCCTTGCTCAGCCATCAAGGCTTGAGCTTTGTCCAAACGGGCTTGAAATTCAGCCTCAGTGATCGGGGCCACGCCCGCTGTCATATCAGACAGTTTCGCGAGAGCCTCTTCCGCTGTCCATCCGCCTACACCTTTAGTCATGCCGTACCTTCTGATTTGCCTGAGCCTTGCCCTAACAAGGGACCGAGCCGACTTCTATAGGCATAAATCTGCCTTCATTAGAAAGTTCATGCGTATCTACCCCATGAGCGACAGAACCTTCCCAGATGATTTCATTCCAATCACGACACCCGTGCCCGATCACGGCACATTGACGACATCCGAAATCGTAGCGATGGCGTGGGATGATGAAACCAGTTTCGATAATATCCTCACGCAATCAGGCCTCTCCGAAGGCGAGGTCATCAAGATCATGCGTGGCCATATGAAACCGAGCAGTTTCCGCATGTGGCGCAAACGCGTCAGCGGCCGCGCGAGTAAACATCAAACGCGGCTGTAGGCGCTAAGGGCTCATTCCTCCAAGCAATAGACATCGCCTTTTTGGGCCACCACAAAGCCTTTAATCTGGACCTCGCGAAATGCCTCACTTGTTTTGTTATGCGCAGGGTTCGAATGATTCATGTGGGTGAAGTGGATTTTGGCACGATCATCTGCGGGTAGATGCGAGAGTTTTCCCAGAGTTGTAGATATCGTGGGATGCGGGATGAGGCTCATATCTCGACCTGGCAATTCCGCCCCACTGAAAAATGTCGCGTCCAAATAGAGACGGTCATTTTCAACCACTAACGCTTCCAGTGATCCGCCCTCGGCTTCCCACGCTGTCCAACTGTCAATGTCTGGTAGATAGATTGCGCTGCGGGTTTGGATCGCGATGCGGTAGCCAACAGTCTCTGTATATTCGCTACGATGCGGAACCTGAAATGGCGTCACGGTTAGCTCTGACCCGAGTGAGATAGAGTCGCCATCAGACAGGTCTCGAAGGTCGATATTTTTCAGAGCGACCAACTGATTCCACGGTCCATTGTCACGCAGATAGCCTGCCATTTTCGGCATCGCATATACAGGCACAGATTTTGCCCCCATCGCCTCTCGACCTAAATGCGCGAGACCCAGATAATGCCCCATATGGCCATGCGTCAGAAAAATACCGTCGAGAGCAAAGCCGCGACCATCATCTAATTGATCTAAATCATAGAGTTGTTGTTTTATGTCTGGCGTCGCATCAAACAAATACCGTGTCTGGTTGGAACTGTCGATCAACCCAAGCGACGTCGCTAATTTCGCCTTTGACGGGTCCGTCCATGCCCCGTCACTATGGACAGAAATTTGGGGCTTACCCGCGTCCTGCGCAACGCCCAAAACTGCGAGAGATATGCTGCAAGTTTCAGCAGCTGTTTGCCGTTCGTCCACCTGAGGAGTGCACGCCGCTAAGACTGCGGCTAGCAGTATCACTAATAATATATACCGCATCACTCAGCCTCCCAATTCCCTAATATAGTGCGCAGGCTTAGCCAATCTAAGCAAGCAGCAAGAAGACTTGTCTTTAAATATTAAACTTATCTTAACCCTATATTTTGCAGGTGCCTTAAACTTAAGCCCGTAGTTTGAGAGCTAGTTTGGAATGAAATGACAAGTGGGAAACTGAAGCTATGAAACGTAAATTATCACAATTTCTGTGTGAAACGTCCGGGAACATCTCAATTATGGCTGCATTTATGCTGCCTCTTTTACTTATGGGATCAGGTATCGCATTAACTGTGATTGAGGCAGATGATCGCTCTAATCACCTTCAAAATCATGCGGATAATATGAGCCTCACGTTGGCAAAGACTAAGTCTAGTGACAATCACAGGGATGTTTGGAAATATTTCAGACAATACAAAAAAAGTCAGTTGTTGGATTCTGAAGACTGTTCATATGAAATCAATCGCCTGACCGCTGATAACGTTACTGAAATCACGGTAACATGTTCAGGAGAAATTGACACATTCCTCTCAGGTTTTATGGACAAAAGGTCAGTCCCTTACAATGTAAGTTCCACAGCCACGGTGGCCACTTCGAAAGCTTATGAAGTTTCATTTATTTATGATATTTCAGAATCAATGGTTGGTGATGAAATAGATGATTTGAAAACTACGCTTGTGTCATTAACGGAGTCAGACCTTTTCGATGATGATGATTCTCGGATTAGCCTTATTCCTTTTGCGAACACTGTGCGTCTTGACGACAGGTTCGAAACTTATGTCACGCCTGGCAGCGGTTATGATGAAGCAGAGGGCGTGTATAATGGATGTTTTGATCGTGAGATGACAGATCCAGACTTAGAGCTAAACTCAAGTCTAAGCCTTCCTCTTGTTAAGTCTGAATTAAGTTCGGGCAAAGTTGTTTGCCCGCACGAGAGCATGACAGCCATCTTCCATAAGGAAGCAGATGATTGGGAAGTTAAGGACCTTAAAGCCAACATCGATATTTCCTTCGGAACAGGCATGTCAGACGCTTTAGTGTGGGGTTTTAGAAGCTTGGACCCTAGCCTTCGCGGTGTTCTCAGCGCGGAATCGCAATATCCTATGGACAGCTCTGATGGTGTATCAAAACATCTTATCATGATGACAGATGGCAAGCCTTATAATCGACCTTGGTCTGGTGGCGGCGGTGGTGCGGTAACACAGGCTTTATCTTTAGAGAAATTTAAAGAAGCCTGTGACGCGCTGGACTTTGCTGGAAAAGATATCAACTTCCACCTCATCAACTACAATAATTCTGGCCTATCTGATGAGACGATTGAAGTTTTCGAAGACTGCGTCAGTGGTGAAGGTGAATTTCATGATGTTGCCAGTGGTGAGCTCAGTACCGTTATAGGTGAAATTGCAACACAGGCCTCATCTCTACGAATTTCGAGATAGATTAGGCCTTTAAGTAGACCTCTTTCCTATCTTAGGGAGAGAGGTCATAACTTCACCACCCTAACAAGAATGAATGCGTCGTATCTTTAAACGCTTTCATTTGGAAACTTGCCTCCCACGGAATGCCTTCATGCGAGGCATTTGGAAATTCGACGTATCGAATATTTGCGCCACCTAATTTTAATCGTTCCGCTAAATCGCGCGCGAGGTCTACCTCCAAAATTTCATCTTGCCCTGCCCCCAACACAAGGATGGGTCCGTCGAAGTCTTTCAACGATTTGATGACATCATACTCCTGTAGTGCCTCATTTATACGTGGGCGTATGAAGGGTTTGATCAATTTTGGCGTTCGCGCGTCAACAACTTCATCTATATTTTGAGCCGCAGTTTCTAAGACAATCGCGTCAATACTCTCGGCCTTATTCGCAATATCGGCACATACAAATCCACCAAGCGAATGCCCCCATGCAAGAGTCGTTTGGCCAGTGCGGATAAGGCGATCATCCAAATAGGTCGCAACAGTATCTTACGCAGCTGCAAAATCAGCCACGCTCGGCGCGCCGTCACTGCCATTATATCCAGGGTAATCAAATAATAGAACGTCGCCTGTTTCGATCACGCGGTTTAAATAATATTGCCCAGACCTGTATCGGTCACCAGAGGTTCCCATACACATGACGTATAAGGGCCGATCTATGACATTACCTCGGCTTGCATGCGTTAATTTCAATTCGCCAAAGTCAGTCGGCAATTTGAAATGTTCAAATTTAACGCCTGTGCCAACGAGATAGTCTTCGTTATTTATTTGCTGTGCTGTCGCCCCAGACTGTGCGTGCGGCGTCTGAGGGAGGAAGACTTTACTTTCATCCACCCTAACGGTCACGCAACCACTTAGCGTAATCATTAAAAGGGATGTTAGTATCAGTCTCATATTTAACCCGTGGTGGTTCGCTCCAGAGGTGGAGACATGTGCGAGCCTATGGGAACCTAACCGTCATGCCAATGCGCGGACTGTTACGGTCCATTTAACCTGATTGCGGAGCACTTATTTTGACGCACCAAAACCGCAAGCAAGCGCCTAGGCTCGCAGCCCATCTTGTGGCTGCCTAAATGCGATGTCTTGAAAGTCAGGACAGCCCGCAGGGTCGGCACTCACGACGGAATACCGAATAAAGAAATTGTTTTACGCAAGAACCAAAGTGGAAAGGACTAGAAGCTCAATCCACCCCCTGCGGCGGTGTTTCGCGGACGGCGGCCGGAATTTATATCCTGTCGTTACAGACAGTTCAGCTCACACCATCAGGCCCCTCTGTGCAGACATAACCCCACACAAATAAGCACACCGTCTTTCGGTACGACCAGCCAATGATCACTTGCCTGTCCCATGTCCGAAAGAACGTCCTTAGAATGCCACAGCTTTCTATAGCGCGGATCATTCTCTTGAATTTTGTCTATGGGATTGAAAGTGGGTGAGTTAATTTCAGGGAGTTTGAGGATCATTCTTCATTTCGGCAATGCGTAGGACACGCGATCTTTTTCTACCTTAATATACTTCAGGCCTCTTAGTTTATCGAAAACGGCTGTCACTTCCGTTTCAGTTAACTCTGGGTTGAAAGTTTTCTTAATCGAGTTCTTCAGCGTTTTTTCTTTTCGCGGCTTAGATTGCCTGCGCCCTTTAAGGTTCTTTAAAATAGGCTCAAATTTTTCATCAATTTTAGCATCACTATTCACATTTATAACGGGAATATCTGCAATTGATTCTCGACGATACGCATTGATACCACCCGCAGTTAAGTGCTCGATCAAAGGATCAAACCCTTTATCCTTAGAAATAATATGAAAATAGGAACTTGAGTTTTTGGCTACCAATAGGCCAAGATAATATGTGATATGAAAATCCAAGGCATTGGCACGTGTTTGCGTGACCTGAATATATTCAGATCGCTTCGGTCCAAATTTATGCATTGCATCAACTAACCCAAAATTTACGCACGTTTGTTTAGCGCCAATGAAGAGGTAAATTTTAAAATGATCTTCGGACAGCAGAGATAGGTTCTTAGGTTGAACATTCTCATGATCAATCAAGACATAATTTGTTTGAAACGATTTCACATTTTTCATGATTTTCAATTTAATCGAAAATCGTTCAAATATAATTACTCAACTTTATGTTTGTGTTTGAGGCGTTCAGTCCCGCCTCAACAAATTTCTATCAAATCAAACCCTCACCCTAATGGTGATGACCGCCTGCGCCGTGGGCGTGGCCGTGGGAGATTTCGTCGGCTGTCGCGTCGCGGCTTTCTGTAATCTCGACGTCAAAGTTTAGGTTCACGCCTGCGAGTTGATGATTGCCGTCAATGAAAACTTCTTCGCCGAGGACATTGATAACCCGAAACATTGGAGAGGCAGGCTCGTCATTGATCTTAAATTGAAGGCCAGGTTTCACATCTGTCCCTGGAGGGAACTGCGCGAGCCGCACATTCATTTTATACGCAGGATTGACCTCGCCGTAGCCATCCTTCGCAAGCAGCGCGACGGAGGTTTTCTCGCCTATAGGCAGCGTATTAATGGCCTCATCCAGAGCGGGCAGGATGGTCCCACTCCCCGCGAGATATAACATAGGGTCATGCCCTATGGAACTATCCAGCACCTCACCCGCATCATTTTTAAGCGTATAGTGAAATCCAATAACCTTGGTCATGCGTCCGTCCTTTAATTTGAAGGGACGTTCTTACTTGTCATTTTAACTAGAAGCATGCGTTATTTTAGATGGACTAAGTACAAATCCCGCTTTTGACAATCTATCTGACAGCTTAGGGACAGTCTCTTTTACATGATCGTTGTAAGGAATGTATAAAATTCCGTTTGCATCAGAAGGAACTTCCAAATGCCCCTTTTTCAAAATCGCAACGTTTCCACGCCCTAAAGCTGATATAAGCATTCCCATTTCCAAAACTACATTCTGTCTTGCTCGTGGTTGTGCGGCGGTTTCTCCGTCAATTTTCGAATACCCAGTGTCATCAGGTGTCATCAAAACAATACCAAATCTGGCTTGGGTGTCTTTAGGGCCAATTTCTTTTTCTAATGCCTCTATAATTGTTAGTCCTGCTCCACCAGTGTTAGCCAGTACAAAAGGGTCCAGACCCAGTTTATGTAAAACCAACTCTAATTGCTCACGTGATACAGAGTCATGCCCGTGAACTAAAAATACTTTTTTGTTAGCCGTAGTTTTTTTTGCACCTCTAACTTTGGGTACCTCCTCGCCTGAAGTTGGTACAGAACTGTCAGATTTAGGGCTTCCAGTGTATGTAGAAAATGCTTCAGATAACTTGTCTCGAACCTGCTTTTTTCCCTGTATTGCAACTTTAGATGTTGATGGATACCAGTTTAAAATGGCTCCCTCTGTAGTTCGAATTGAGTGACCATGTTCTTGGTCTATAATGTCTGAGACATTAAAACCACAACCCATGATAATAGTGCGTAAGTCATCAAGCGTTCCTGTGTGCTTCATAATAATCTCCTAGGGACAGATGTAATAACTCAGGTTATCTATTCAAGGTTGACTGTAAATATTATTAACCAACAAAAAACCCAACTCGTGAGAGCTGGGTTTTTCTTTATTCAGTTTAACTTGGTCACACCGAAACCTTACGGTTTCGGCTAGCCACTGAAATCGACACGACAGTGTCGATTTCTTTCGTGGCTAGTCTTCGCGACGCTTGCGTGGACGACGTGGGCGCTTTGGCTTGTCGTCTCCGCCATTGTCTTCCGCAGGGGCTTCGCCTTCTGCGCGTTCGATTTCGAGGCCAGTTTCCTGATCTACGAATTTCATGGACAAACGGACCTTACCGCGATCGTCAAAGCCCATAAGCTTGACGTAGACTTCTTGGCCTTCTGCCAAGAAATCAGACGGGTGATTGACGCGCTCAGGTTTGATTTGAGACACGTGGACGAGGCCGTCTTTTTTGCCAAAGAAGTTCACGAATGCGCCGAAATCAACAACCTTCACGACTTTACCTTTGTAGATCGCGCCAGCTTCTGGATCAGCTGTTAGGCCGTGGATCCATTCGCGAGCTGCGTCGATGGACTTCTTGTCCGTCGATGCGATCTTGATTGTGCCGTCGTCTTCGACAGACACGCGAGCGCCTGTAGTGTCAACGATTTCACGGATGACTTTGCCGCCTGTACCGATGACGTCACGGATTTTATCAACCGGGATTTTCATCGTTTCGATGCGTGGTGCAAATTCGCCAACTTCTTCACGAGAATTAGCAAGGCCCTTGTTCATTTCGTCGAGGATATGAAGACGACCAGCATTTGCCTGCTCTAGAGCCGTTGTCATGATCTCTTCAGAGATACCCGCGATTTTAATGTCCATTTGTAGGGACGTGATGCCTTCGGATGTACCCGCAACTTTAAAGTCCATGTCACCGAGGTGATCTTCGTCGCCGAGGATATCAGACAGAACAGCAATGCCGCTCTCTTCTTTGATGAGGCCCATAGCGATACCAGACACTGGACGCTTAAGCGGAACGCCTGCATCCATCATCGCCAATGAACAGCCACAGACTGTCGCCATTGAAGACGATCCGTTTGATTCCATGATCTCGGAAACAAGACGGATTGTGTAAGGGAAGTCAGCAGGTGTCGGAAGAACAGCCTGTAGCGCGCGCCATGCGAGCTTACCGTGACCATGTTCGCGACGGGATGTGCCGCCCATACGTCCAGCTTCACCCACAGAATATGGAGGGAAGTTGTAATGTAGAAGGAACTTGTTCTTGATCGTGCCAGTGAGCTGATCAACGAACTGCTCATCATCAGATGTACCAAGCGTTGCAACACAGAGAGCCTGTGTTTCGCCGCGTGTGAACAAAGCTGAACCATGTGTACGCTCTAGAAGGCCAACTTGGGACTCAATAGACCGAACTTCGTCAAGCTTACGACCGTCAATACGTTTCTTGGTTTTGATAACCGTTGTACGCACTGTTTCGGATTCGATGGATTTGAACACGTCAGAGAAGACGTTGGACTTCATACCATCTGGGTTTTCCTCAGACGCGATAAGGGCTTCTTCAGCCGCAATGCGTGTTTGACGCAGAAGCTCTTGACGCTCCATTTTGTCTGTTTTCTTATACGCCGCTTTGATGCCTTTTTCGGCAACCTTTTTCATGGCTTTCTTCTCAGCCGTGTAATCTGGTGACGTGAAGTCCCAAGCTGGCTTAGCAGCCATTTCAGCGAGTTCGATGATGGCATCGATAACGTCTTGGCATGACTCATGCGCGAACATTACAGCGCCGATCATTTGCTCTTCAGTCAATTCTTCAGCTTGTGATTCAACCATCATGACGGCGTCTTCAGTACCAGCAACAACAAGGTCTAGCTCTGATTCTTCAAGCTCTTGCAAAGTTGGGTTCAAGACATAGTCGCCATCGATAAGGCCAACGCGGGATGCCGCGATTGGGCCCATGAATGGAAGACCAGAGATAGATAGAGCCGCAGATGCGCCAATCATACCTAGGATGTCTGGCTCGTTTTCAAGGTCATGTTGTAGAACTGTGATGACGACCTGAACTTCGTTTTTGAACCCTTTTGGGAACAATGGACGAATTGGGCGGTCAGTCAGGCGGGAGATCAATGTCTCGCGTTCTGTCGGGCGGCCTTCACGTTTGAAGTAGCCACCTGGGATTTTACCCGCGGCGTAGAATTTTTCCATATAGTTGACTGTGAGCGGGAAGAAGCTCTGGCCAGGTTTTTCGGATTTCTTGGCACAGACTGTGGCCAAAAGTTTTGTGTCGCCATACGTCACGAATACCGCGCCGTCTGCTTGACGGGCCATGCCGCCGGTTTCGAGAGTCAGCGTGCGGCCGGCCCATTCTAGTGATACTGTTTTCTTATCGAACATACGTAGAGTTTCTTTCTTTCATCGTACTAGCTTTGCCATCTGGCAATTTCCGTCAGCATTCATTTGCTGCCCGGAGGGGTGCACCCTGCCTTTTGAAAACACTTTTTCAGAAAGGCTAGTGTGCGAAAGGCCGCCCAGTGGCGACCTTAATTCTCAGACTAAGTTATGAGCGCTTAACGGCGCAAACCTAAACGTTTGATGAGGTCTTTATAACGGGCGTCATCTTTTTTCTGAACATATGACAACAGGCTACGACGCTTGTTGACCATCAAAAGAAGGCCGCGGCGTGAGTGATTGTCTTTTTTGTTAGTCTTGAAATGCTCAGTTAGCGCAACAATCCGTTCCGTTAGGATTGCGACTTGAACTTCAGGTGAGCCTGTATCGCCAGGCTTCGTTGCGTATTCTGTGATCAAAGCGGCTTTGCGCTCAGGGGTAATCGACATCGTATATCTCCGTGTGTTTACAAATTAAAAACGCGTTTGGGGATCAAGACCCCCGCCTGCGGCGAACATAACGCAATCAATACACCCTCCAATTCCGCCCGTATCAGATCGCTCATTTGAGCGGCCTCTGGGAGGTTGTCAGGCGCGTCAATTCCGCGTCCATGTCTCAAATCAACTGCATGGTCGGCTGTGATGGCCAGCACCGGGATGTCGTCCAGTGCGGTCGTCACGGGGTGCAGCCCCTCTGAGACGCGGGCCACATCGCACATTCCCTCCAACTCGTCCAGCTTTATTGACTCTTTCAAGGTGAACGGGCCCACCCGCGTGCGGCGTAAAACGGACACATATCCGCATGTGCCTAGCTCTAGCGCAATGTCCCGCGCGAGTGAGCGAATATAGGTACCTTTCCCGCAGTCGACCTCGAATGTGGCCGTGTCTTGCGTGGTCCCCACAAGATCAAATCTATCCACGCGAACGGGGCGAGCTTTCATCTCTACGGCTTCGCCTGCGCGTGCCAGATCATAGGCGCGCTTGCCGTTGATTTTAATGGCGGAAAACTTCGGCGGGGCTTGTTCTATGTTGCCTCTGAACTGCGGCAAGAGAGCTTCTATCTGCGCGGGTGTTGGGCGAACCTCTGACGTTGCCGTCACCTCGCCCTCGGCGTCCTGCGTTGACCGCGTCTCGCCCCATGTGATTTCAAATGTGTAAGACTTCTCTGCGTCCATCATAAAGGGGACGGTCTTGGTGGCGTCCCCAAGCGCGATTGGCAAAATACCCGTCGCCAATGGATCAAGCGTTCCTGCGTGTCCCGCTTTCTGCGCGCTGAATAACCACTTCACCTTACTGACCATCGGCGTCGAGCCGACAGCATAAGGTTTATCCAGAACCACCCAGCCGTGAACAGGATTGCCTTTTTTTCGTTTACGTCCGTTCGGGTCCATCAACTTGTCATTTCAATTTTTGTAAATTTTTTCTTAACGCAGCTCTTGATTGCAAGCTTTTAACACGTATTACGAGAGCACATCTAAAGAGATCTAGGGGATCCATAAACATGAATATGAACTTATCCATAGTAAAAAAAGCTGTCCCGCTCGCGGCTGTCGTTATGCTCTCAGCTTGCGCTACAGTTTACACAGCTGAAGACTTTACAGATTACCAGAGCACTCACCAAAAAGTCGCAGTTCTGCCTTTTGCTGTTACAATTGGTCAAAAAAGCCAGGCCAAAGACGCTGATTTTGACTCTGTACAGGCAGCAGAAAAAGAAGAAGGAGTTGTGTTTCAGCGCCAGCTCTACACGCAATTCTTAAAAAGATGGTCCAAAGGCGAGTACACAGTAAAGTTTCAAGACGTAGACGAAACTAACGTCCTTTTACGTAGAGCCAACATGGGTGATGATAAAATTGAAAACTTTACAAAAGCGGAAATTGGTCAAGCCCTAGGTGTTGATGCTGTAATTTCTGGTACAATCAAACGTGACAAACCTATGAGCACTGGCGCAGCTGTAGCCTCCGCTTTTCTGTTGGGTTTTGGTGGCGCAACGAACTCTGTTAACGTCAACATGACCGTTCATGACAGTGAAGCAGGTAGCCTACTTTGGTCATATGATCATGAAGTCAAAGGCGGACTGGGTAGTTCAGCAGAAGGCGTTTCAAAATCTCTTATGAAGGGCTCTTCCAAAAAGTTTCCCTACAAAAAAGAAGACTAAACTCACATATATTATAATGATTTTTGACCTTCCCCGCTTTGGCGGGGTGGGTTTTTTATTATTCTGGCGTCTTATCTAAATCCTGCTGAATATGCGGATTTTGCAGTAGGCGCGTCATGGCTTCTGCGGTTTCAAAACTTTCGTCTTTCATAAACCGTAGACGCGGCGTGGATTTCATCTGCATTTCTTTACCCAAACATCCGCGCAGAAACGAGCCGCAACGCTGAAGGGCTTTGATCACAACATCAGGGTCATGCTCTGAGCCGAGCGGCGCAGCATAGACAATGGCATGCTTTAGGTCGGGTGATGCGCGGACTTCTGATATCGTAACAGAGACACCGCGAAGATCGGGATCACGAATAGGTTCGCGCGCAAGGATTTCCGCAAGCGCGCGGCGAATCAATTCGCCTGCTTTAAGCTGACGTTGAGAGGGGGGACGGTTTTTAGACATATAGCCTCTTAAACCTGAGAGTGTCGTTTTCCAAGAGGTGTCTACCGCAAAGCCAAGTGATCTCTAATATTCGTATGACTCAAAAGCAGACTACATACTCACCCTGCGGTTACGTCACTAAAACGTAATGTTGAAAATCAAATTTTAACTTATTTTGTTAACCTTTTCATGTAAAACGCAACGAAGGCTGTCGGGGCAACTTCAGCTAAATGAAGGGCAACTACCATGAAACAAGACGTAAGAACGGCCACTGAGGTCGATGCATTTGTTGGCGCGCAATTAAAGGTGCTTCGCAAAGCTGCTAAACTCACTCAAACTGACCTAGCCAATAAAGTTGGTGTCACATTCCAACAAGTTCAAAAATACGAACGTGGGTCCAACCGCATTGGCGCCAGCCGCCTTTGGGCGTTCTGCATTGCTTTTGATGTCAAACCTGGACGGTTTTTCGAAGGTGTTGAAGCGTATTTGGAACAAGTTGAAAATGAAAAGGCGGGTTCACCAAATATGCCAACCTATCAACTAGCGACAGGGTAGACCAAAAGCACCAAGGTCCTACAGACCACTTAATCTAGAGTATAAAAAAGCCGCCTCAAAAGGGCGGCTTTTTAGATTGATCAATCGCTAGGCACAAAGCCTAGTCTAATGTTCTGTCTAGCATCTCAACTGTGAAGCACTCGATCCGATCGCCTTTGCGTAGATCGTGATAGCCTTCAAAGCCCATACCACATTCCATACCGGCCTGAACCTTTGGCACTTCGTCTTTGAAGCGTCGAAGCGTGGACAAGTAGCCTTCGTGGATAACGACATCGTCGCGTAGCAAGCGAACACCTGCCCCGCGTTCAACGCGGCCTTCAGTAACCTTACAACCCGCAATATTACCAAGCTTAGTAATGTCGAAGATTTCCAAGGCTTCTGCGTAACCGATGAAGGTTTCGCGGCGCTCTGGCGCCAACATGCCTTCTAGGGCGCCTTTTATCTCTTCAAGCAATTCATAGATGATCGAGTAATAGCGAATTTCTACACCTTCGCGCGCAGCCAGTTCTTTGGCTTGGCGGTTGGCACGGACGTTAAAGGCAAGAATCGGAGAGCCCGATGTCTTAGCCTGCAATACATCACTTTCGGAAATACCGCCCGCAGCCGCGTAAACGACCTTGGCACGAACTTCGTCATTACCGAGCGCTTGTAGCGAGCTTTTGATCGCTTGTGCAGAGCCTTCAACGTCAGCTTTAACAAGAACAGGAAGATCGGAGACCTCTTTGTTCTGCAATTTCGCCATCATCTGTTCCATCGACGCCATAGCGCTTGGAATTTCGATATCTGCATCTTTGCGTTTCTGGACGCGGTATTCACAAATTTCGCGCGCTTTTTGTTCGTCAGAGACAACCGCAAAAGGTTCGCCTGGCATCGGTGCGCCGTCGAGGCCCATCAATTCGATCGCTTCGGACGGACCCGCCGTTTTCACGGTCTTGCCTTTTTCGTCCATCAACGCTTTGACTTTGCCCCAATGCTCACCCGCCACAATCACGGCACCGCGTTTTAGCGTGCCGCGTTTAATGAGTAGCGTTGCAACAGCGCCACGACCTTTTTCGATCTTGGATTCAATGACCAAACCATCCGCATTGCGCGTTGGGTTCGCTTTGAGTTCCATGAGCTCGGCTTGGTTGACAATCGCTTCAGCGAGATCTTGTAGACCTGTTTTCTCTTTAGCAGAGACCTGAATCGCTTGCGTTTCACCCGACATGCTCTCGGTGATGATGCTGTGCTGTAGAAGGTCTGTTTCAACCTTTGTTGGGTTCGCTTCATAGGCGTCCATCTTGTTGATGGCGACGATGATTGGCTTGCCCGCGCTCTGCGCATATTTGATCGATTCAATCGTCTGCGGCATCACGCCGTCATCCGCCGCCACAACCAAAACAACAATATCAACGGCTTCCGCGCCGCGTGTCCGCATTTGGCTAAACGCAGCATGACCTGGTGTATCGAGAACGGTGATCTTATCGCCAGATTTTAGCTTGATCTGATACGCACCAATATGCTGCGTGATCCCGCCCGCTTCGCCAGAGGCCACATCTGTTGTGCGCAATGCGTCCAACAAGGATGTCTTACCATGGTCAACATGGCCCATAATCGCGATGACAGGCGCGCGAGGTTTACGATCACTCTCATCTGACGGTGTATCGTCGATGATGAAGTCATGCTCGACATCCGCGTCAGAGACACGTTTTACCTTATGACCGAAATCTTCAACAATCAGTTCAGCCAAGTCCGCGTCGATAACGTCATTCACGCCGAGGCTTTCACCTTGGTTCTGCAAATATTTGACAACCGCATTGCCGCGTTCGGACATTCGGTTCGCCAAATCAGCGATTGTGAGTGTTTCAGGAATTGTGACTTCGCGTTGAACCTTATCGGGACCACGACCGCCGCCGCGTTGACGCGCTTTTTCACGTTCACGCGCGCGCTTCATAGACGCAAGGGAGCGTTGACGATCATCATTGCCTGACAAGGCAGAGACGATTGTTAGCTTACCACGACGACGCTTCGTTTCACCCTTGGAACGGGTTGGCGGAGGTGTCGCACGTTTTTTCTTTACACGGCCACCCGCTTTTTCAAGCTCAGAGCGTGTGTCAGATTTTTCGTCAGTCTTTTTGTTCAATGGCGAGCCAACCGCTTTTTTCTGCAGTTTAGCCGCTTCTTCAGCTTCCACCTTTTTGCGTGCAGTCTCTTCCTCTTCGAGACGCTTCATCTCGATGGCGTCTTGCTCGCGGCGTTTGCTTTCTAGCAATGCGCGTTCTTCTTCTACGCGGGCTAGACGAGCTTCTTCTTCAGCCTTGCGAAGAACGGCACGTTCTTCCTGTTGTTTCTGCGCAGAGCTCAAAGCAGCTTGGCGTTTGAGGAATTCGGCCTTGGACAGACCTAATTTACGAGCGGACTCTGCGGCCACGTCGACATTGCGGCGCTGTTGCGGTTTTGGCGCAATCGCTGGCCTTGGCTTATCTTCAGCCTTCTTCGTTGGCGCCATTGGCGTCATCGGAGGCTTTGGCCCTTTTGAGATCCCAGGTACGGCACCCGGCTTTGGTCCACTTGGCTTGGCTGCGCCAGGCCGCATGATGATCTTTTTCTTCTTCTCTACAACCACGGCCGAAGGCGAGCTAGAGCGGCGAGGGCTACGGTTTGCACCTGCACCAAGAGTCAGGGGACGACGTCCACCGGGCTTATTATTATTGCTGTCTGTCATATCTTTATCCTACGAAGCGGGTCCGGGTCATAACGCCGGGTGGCCGTTTCGCGTGTTGTTCCTTGCTCGCGCGGAAAGTGCGCATAACTTAGGGGAATTTGCGCATTAGGCAACATAGAATCACCGCGCATTTGAAATTGTCTTATCCGGGCATTACCGCCCCGGTCACGGGACCTATAAGCGCATTAGAAAGCTTCGTGCTGAGCGTCCGCCCAGCCCTCCGGTACGAGGGGTATAAACCCGCTCAAGCGTCGGGCAGAAAAGCCCAAAGATTTAGCTAACCGTCCATGTGGAACGGCACAATGTATGATCGCTTCGCGGCCGACAACCGCGCCAATTTCAGTGCTATCGAAACAGCCAATCACGCGCGGCAGCGCCAATTCGACTTCGTGGGCGATCGCCTTAGACAATGTACGGATTTTCCCGCGTGCACCCGGGGCGCCATCAGACGCTTCAATCCGCCAGCCAAGCGCATCCGCGCGGGCCGCCGTCATGACTTGGTCAAAGCCGATAAATAATTTTCCTGATTTCTTAGTCATGCCCATCAAAGACAAGGTGTGGCGACGCAGGCCCATCACAACTTGGTCTTCCAAATCTTTTGGGACCTTCACATTGCCTTTAAAGCCGCGCTTGAACCCGCCTTTATTTATGGCAACTTCGAGGTCCTCGCGTGTAGAGCTGACCCAAACGCCGCGACCTGGTAATTTACCTAGAATGTCAGGATAGACCGTATTCTCTGGCCCCTCAACGAAACGGATCATCTCGCGCGGGTCACGGACCTCATTACGAGACACACAGCGACGCTCACGCGATTTGTGACCGCGTGTGTCAATATGGTCCTCAGGGACGATAACTTCAGGTTGGCTCTTCAAGTGGCGGCATATGGGCGTTTAGGGGGGGTTTGGCAAGGTTAGTGTTTGATGGCCTCCCTCATCTACGATCAAGATAGCAGCTACTTTTAGAGCGCACTTGAGAATAACAATCTAAAGGTGTATTAACTGATTCGTGGTTAGGCTGTACGACAAAGACATACTCATTCGCGCAGGCCTGTTGTGCGTAGTTTTCTGCCTCTTAGCCTGGTGCCTGCAAAACGCGCTCCCGTCCTCGATTGCCCCTCTAACGCCCTTATCTGACATATACCATCTTGCGCTGACGCTTTGTCTTTTAGGTGTCTTTGTCCTGAGCTGGATTTTATTTGAGACGCGCAGGCCTTCAAACCCAGAAACTCATAAAGCTTTAGAGATCGCACCGTCCCCACAAGACATGGCGCGGAAGAACAAGCTCAAGGCTAAGACTCGACCTTGGGTAGGAACCGCAGGCCAGATTGAAGTCGGTGTCACCGTAGGGAAACCCGCAAGCTGCACGGTTTATTTCAAGAACTACGGCAGTAGCCCCGCTCGCAATATTCGCGTGTTCGCAGAAATTATATCCAAAAGGCAAAGCAGCCCTCCATCGAACCTCATGACCGAGATCAGTCAGGAACAAGCTTCCATCATTTGTTTTCCAAGCGAAGAGTTCTACATCGAACTCTACAGCAACGAATTCCCATTACGGGAAATTGACATTGCCGATATTTACAAGGGTCGACGTCGTCTTTGGGTACATGGGCGCATTGAATATGAAAGCGATGACGGACATCACCACACAAATTTCCGAACGCTTTACAAAGCAGGGTGTGGCATGCAGCCCGATGTTCAAGGCAACGGCATTTCTTAGGATTTAAATCAAGTTAGCATTTGAATCACTAAGCCCAAGTCGGTCTTTTATGAAGGCAGATAATTCCTAGCGAAAAAAACGGCCTCTTCTTCCAATAAAGTAATCACTTGAGTTCGACTGGATATTTTAGAGGACACTTTAGAAGGCGTATAACATATATCTAAATCCATAATTTTATCTTTGTCGTCACGAATTAACGGCGCATCTTTCATTTTATCATCCAGTGAATACTGGATAGCATCGAACAATGGCATGTCAGTTTTATCTTTAGCGCGCGGCCACCTACAGAAAAGGCGAACACCATCATGTGAACCCCACTGATCCTGCTCACCCTCTTGATGAAATCGTTTTAGGAAATGCTGTACCTGCTTGAAGGGCGTTTTTGCTGAGGTCGGAACATCATGTGTGACTGAAAATTGTATATTTCGTCTATCTACATCGAGACGAACACTTAGCGAACTTTTACAATTTTCAATTTTGAAATTCGCAACAAGATCACCTGTGTTTTGCAATCTATTAACGCCGTCTTCGCGTCTTCTCTCTGCTGACTTTTGGTCAATTATTTCTTCTACATCTCGTCCTAAATCTCCAGCAAGGATAAGCGCTAACTCCGCAGTTTCCTGAAACCAACCACTCACTGACCCTTCCAACAAATCTTGATCAGGCTTTCCGCCCTCACGAAGCTTATCAACAAGCGTCTTCCAATCCTTTGGCATTGCCGTGTAACCTGCAACACCTGAATTTGGATGGTCTAAGAAGTTTAGAAATTGACTCAAAAGCTCAAACTCCATGTCCTCAAGAGACCCTGAAACTCGCAAAAGGTTCTTCACTTGAAATCGTATGAATTGCCAAGACCAATGGTAATGCGGAATTTTTCTAAGTGTTTTATTTGCACTTTTCAGCCTAAGCGGTGGCTTATCAGGTTGGGCACACAGTTCGTTTGAAATTGTAATGAGTGCATCCATTTTTGCTTCTTGAACACGTTGAAGGTAATTATCTAGTTGAAGGCTCGCGAGGTCTTGCGTCTTTATTTTAACTTCAACAAGCGCACTCCAACTCTCTTTTTGTTTAAGGTGTATGACTCCATCAGGCACATCCTTCTTGGAGTATTTTCCTCCAAATGATGGATGAAGAAATGCAGAAAAATCTTTTCCCGATTTGTAAGCTGTACGTGAGATTGATTTTAACATCACGTCGCGAAGCGGAAAGACTAAATCCATCATACCAAAAAATACTGATGTTGCCTTATCTTCCCCCGAAGACATCATTGGAAACAAAGTGGGTTTAAACCCCTGATTAATTGGTTCAGCCATTTTACCCTCACATCACACTTGCACCTTACAAGTGCGTTCGCTCGTAGATTGCAACCAAAATATTTTACGAATGGTCGTGAGGGCTATTCGTCATTCAGTCTCACCTTACTAACAAAACACAAAAAAGCCGCCGCCCCTTTCGAGTGCGACGGCTTTTGAATTTCAGTGGTTTGAAACTCTCAGGTGTAAATCTGTTTTAAACAGAAATGCTCTTGTGCAAATTTGTTAAGAACAGAAATGCACTAGTTAAAGAGCGTCTCTGCTGTTGGTTCGGCTGGCGCTGCGTCTTCTGCTGGCACCTCTTCTGCGCCCTCTTCGACAACTGGCTCGAGCGCGGAGGCATCGATCCAACCTGCGGCAACGCGAGCCATCATAATGAGGCGTGTGGCTTCATCATTAGACAATTTCATGTCTTCGATCATACCAGCTTCATGCGTGCGCTCACCATTTTTATATTCGGAGTAACCGTTCAGATCATCAGGGACGAGGCCCGCAACGTCTTCGACAGTTTTGACTTCGTTCTCACCGAAGCGAACCGCCATTGGCAATGTCACGCCTTCGATTTCTAGCACGCCGTCTTCAACGCCAAGCTCGACACGTTTCGCATCTTGAGCTGCCGCCAATTTATCGAGATATTCACGCGCACGCGCCTGAAGCTCTTCGGCTGTTTCGTCGTCAAAGCCTTCGATGGAGGTTAGGTCTGCCAGTGCGACATAGCCAACTTCTTCCATTGTTTCGAAGCCTTCAGAGACAAGAAGCTGTGCCACCATTTCGTCGACATCGAGGCCAAGCATGAAGAGCTCGGAACGCTCTTTGAACTCTTGCTGGCGACGTTCAGATTCTTGCTCTTCCGTCAAGATGTCCAAAGCCCAACCAGAGAGCTGTGACGCGAGACGCACATTTTGGCCACGACGACCAATCGCGAGCGAGAGTTGATCTTCGGGCACAACAACTTCGATTTTGCTGTTGGCTTCGTCGATCACAACTTTCGATACAGCGGCAGGCTGTAGCGCGTTGACGACGAATGTACCCATGTCTTCTGTGTAAGGAATGATGTCGATACGTTCGCCTTGCAGCTCGTTGACAACGGCCTGAACACGCGAACCGCGCATACCCACACACGCACCAACAGGGTCGATGGAGCTGTCATTGGAGTAAACGGCGATCTTAGCGCGAGAGCCAGGGTCACGGGCAACGCCAACGATTTGGATGATGCCTTCGTACACTTCTGGAACTTCTTGCGCGAACAATTGCGCCATGAATTGTGGATGGGCACGGGAAAGGAAGATTTGGCTGCCGCGCTGCTCTTCACGGACGTCCATAATGTATGAGCGGATACGGTCGCCAGATTTAACGTTCTCACGCGGCAACGCTTGGTCGCGTCGGATAACGCCTTCGGCGCGGCCAAGGTCGACAATGATGTGGCCATATTCGACGCGTTTGACGATACCGTTGATGATCTCGCCGATGCGGTCTTTGAATTCGTTGAATTGACGCGCACGTTCCGCATCACGAACTTTGCCCATGATGACTTGTTTCGCCATTTGCGCCTGAACGCGGCCAAACTCGAGTGCAGGCAATTCTGTTGAAATCAGATCACCAATTTCTTGGAGTTTATTATCAAGTTTTACGGAGGAGATACCGATCTGCGTGGTTTCGTTCTCTAGAGCTTCATCAGCAACAACCGTGATAACACGCGCCAAAGATTGCTCACCCGTCAACGGGTTGATCTTGGCGCGAATGTCTAGCTCTGCGCCATAACGAAGACGTGCAGCCTTTTGGATGGCTTCTTCGATGGCTTCCAAGACGATGGACTCGTCAATGGATTTTTCGCTAGCAACGGCTTTTGCGATCTGGATGAGTTCCAGTTTATTTGCGGAAATACCTGCGGTGGACATCTTAGTCTTCCTTTTCAGCAGTTGAATCAGTATCGGACGGCTCGGCATTTGCCTTGGCCGCGTCTTTGGCGTCTTGACCTTTTTTGATCAATTCGTCGGTGATGAGTAGTTTGGCTTCAGCAATCCAATCGAACGGAATGGACGCTGTGCTGTCTTTTTCGCCGTCAAGGTTGATATCAACATGGCCCTCTTCGACGCCTGCCAATGTGCCGCGAAAGCGTTTGCGGCCTTCGACGAGACGGTCGAGTTCAATCCGCGCGAGGTATCCTTCGTAAAACTCAAAGGCTTCGATGTCGGTCAAAGGACGATCCAAACCTGGTGAGCTAACTTCGAGCATATAGGGGTCACTGATTGGGTCTTCGACTTCCATCAGAGCGGAAAGTTCACGCGAAAGATCAGCGCAATTTTCAACGCTCATGAGGCCATCGCTCTTCCGTTCGGCCATGATTTGCACCGTCTGGCGTTTACCCGCCATGACGCGCACACGCACGATATGTAGGCCCAAATCTTCGGCGATTGGGTCTGCGAGCGCGAGAATACGCTCGTCTTTATTGGTCTTGGTCTTCATTCGAAGTCCGTTTCTGTTAGCCCCGACAGCAGGGTTTTAGGCAATAAAAAAAGCGACCCGAGGGCCGCCCTGTCAGCATCTTGTGCTGCGGGATTGTTTTAGTTGAATCGTCTATAGGCCGCAATTAACACCTTGGCAAGGGATCGTTTCAGACCAGACGGAGACGCTAACCTGTCTCATCCAATTCAAAAGTCGCCCACTTTGCTATCATTGATTTCAGTGCAATTATGGACACTGGCTTTGAAGTAAAGTCATCCATCCCTGCTTCTAGGCAACGTTCTTCATCGCCCTTCAACGTATGTGCGGTCAACGCGATGATGGGTGTGCGTGTTTTGCCGTGGTCTCGCTCTTCTAACCGGATGGCCTGTGTGGCTTCATACCCGTTCATTTCAGGCATGGAGACATCCATCAAAATAAGTCCCGGCGACTCACTGCGCCAGTAATCAAGCGCGATGCGGCCATTGGGTACGATTTTAAAAGTAACGCCAAGCTGCTCCATGACATATTTTATATAAATTTGATTGGTTTCATTATCTTCCGCAATCAGAACGTCCAACTTGGAACCCGGCGACACAGCTTCACGGGAAAGCACTCTGCGTTCAATATCACGCGGGCTAGACCTACGGACCACAGGGGGAACGGATCCCAGAGGCTGCGTTTGGGTTAAGGGGCTCGCTTTGCCCTCAGTCGTGTTGGCCTCAACGAGAGCTTTAGACTTTTGTGCAGTCTGAGATTCAAAGATACATTGCGTTATTGTGTCCAGTAATTGCGAGGACCGCGCAGGTTTGGTTAGAACCGCTTTTAAGCCCTCTTGCTGAAGTCTCTTTATTGCGGCATCTGCATTTATGGACGTCAGAAGTATCACAGGGATATCGGCGAAATCACGTTGGGCTTTCAACGAATAAAATAGGTCTTCGCCGTTCATACCGGGCATATGGTAATCTGAGATGATCAAATCAATTTTAACGCCTTTGGCTCGTGCATTTTGCAAGACTTTGATAGCACGCGGCCCACTTTCAACGGCGACACTGCGGCATTTCCAATGTTTGATTTGCTCTCGTAAGATACTACGGTTCACTGGATTATCATCGACCACTAGAATATTAGCGCCAATAATTTCCATTGGAATTCTTGGTGCAGGCTTTAGGTCCGCATGAGCTGGCAAAGTCATCGCTACAGTAAACACGCTCCCTTTCTCAACCTCGCTATCGACAGAAATGGTGCCGCCCATCATTTCAACGAGGTTGGCAGAAATCGAGAGACCCAGGCCTGTGCCTTCATATTCACGGGTCGTTGTTCCATCCACTTGGCGGAATTTCTTAAAAACATGTTCAAGATCAGCTTTAGGAATACCTATGCCCGTGTCTTCCACACGGATGATCAAATCAATTCCATCGCCAGAGGCCTGTCCAGACACATCAATAAGCACATGCCCGAAATGCGTAAACTTCAATGCATTGCCAACAAGGTTAGTGAGAATTTGGCGAATACGTCCAACATCGCCGATGTAGGTCGTGGGCAGACCAGGTTCCATACGGAACAACAAATCAATATTTTTGTCAGCTGCAGAACTGGACAACAAGGTTGTGACGTCTTCAATACTATCGCTCAGAACAAATGGAACGGGATGTAAACTCACCTGACCCGCTTCAATTTTTGAGAAGTCGAGAATATCATTAATGATGGTCATCAAGGCCCCGCCCGAACGCGCAATCGTCTGCACAAATTCTGACTGACGTTTATCTAACTCAGTCATCGTTAATAGCTCTGTCATACCAATGATACCGTTCATCGGTGTCCGAATTTCATGACTCATATTCGCCAAGAATTCAGCCTTTGCCTTCTCAGCCATCTTTGCCGCCGTCACAGCGGCCTGCATATCCGTAACATTCGTTATCGAAATGACTTGCCCGCCCGCAAGAATTGGACGGACACGGCGGATGAAGTGCGATTCACCCACGCTGACGTTTTCTTCTAACATCTCATTTGGATTGAACGCGGCAAGTTGGGCGTCGACCCAAGTTTCAACAGGCATTCCTTCGAGATCAAAACTCCCTGCTTGTGCTTGTTCAATCAAGTACTCTCGGCGGGACATGCCGATTTCGCATTTCACATTCAGCGACAACATGGTCTCCTGATAAGAAGAATTCACAGCCAAAATTTTGCAATCCGCATCAAAAATCAACAAGCCGTCAGACAGGCTTTCCGCAGCCTCAGCATGCAAGCGCGCTGCATTGGCTTCTTTTTCTGCCAAAATTTGATTTTCAGCAGACATAGCGGAAAGCGCCATCCCAAGTTCAGACCCGTGACCACCGCTACGTCTATCGACCTTGTTGGCACGTTTCGATGCGGCGAGGCCTGCTTCTAAATCAGCGGGTGTCACATGTTGGTCATGCTCTCCAATATTAAGTCCAAGTTCTTCCTGCGCTTCACTGACGCGCAACACGCCCAATTTTTTCAGTGTGCCAATAATAATAAATCCCGTGATCGTGGCCCACGCGATACAGGCGACAACGCCAATGCCCTGAACCGCGATTTGCGACATGGCATTCCCCGCAGGTAAAGGACGAACGGCAAACAGAGGAAACACAAGTGCGCCGACAATACCCGCTAAGCCATGAACCCCAATGACGCCAACAGGGTCATCCAGACGCGCCTTATGCAAGATCAGATGATTACCAATGATCGCGGCCATCCCGCCAATCGCGCCAACAACAAATGCGCCATTCGGGCCCAAGAACGTCGCGCCCGATGTGACCGCCACAAGACCGCCAATAATACCGTTGAAACTGGAGGAAGGACTAAATGTTCTATTATGAAGAAAATACCCAATGGCTTTCCCTGCCATGCCACCGCCAGCCCCTGCAATGACTGTGACCAATGCCACATCAGAGAACATACGCGTGCCAGGTGTCAAAGAACCTGTGTTGAAAGGAATCCATGTCACGAAAAGGATCAACGCCCCCGCGAGCGCCAGAACAGGACTATAGCCAGAGATCGGAAGAACCCTGCCTTCTTCATCGAAACGCCCTTTACGTGGGCCTAGAATGAGTGCTGCCGTCAACGCGTAAAATGCACCCAAGGCATGAATGGCAACGCCGCCCGCATGATCGATAAACCCTAGATTTGCCAAAAACGCGGCATTAGACGTAATGATTGTATTGCCCCAGACCCAATGGCCAAAGACGGGATATATAAAGATCGCAATCGCGGCAGTACTGACAAAATACGCGCCAATCCGCATACGTGCAGCCACAGCGCCAGACACAATCGTCGCGACAACAGAACAAAAGGCCAGATTGAATATGAGGAGTTGAGGCCAGTTCCCTGAGGCCTCGAGTGCATCTCGGACCCCGCCAAAACCAATGAAGCCTCCAAGAGACAGACCATACATCAAGCTAAAGCCGACAAGGGCGTAACAGACGATACAGATGATCATGTCAGAGACATTTTTCTGCGCGACATTTGTGGAGTTTTTGGCGCGAACAGAGCCAGCTTCAAGCAGCAAAAATCCTGCCTGCATCAGGAAGACTAGAAATGCGGCAATGATAATCCAGCTGTCAGCCATGTGGCCTCCTTAAGTCGAAGGTCTCCACCTCTATAATTTGGATATCTACTGTTATGACAAAAAAAAGGTTAACGCGGCGACACAATCATCATGCTATTATGTCGCAGTTGCCGCTCAAACCCTACCGATTGGGCCACGTCCAATTCGTTTGATTATCCAACTCTATTTCCGTTTCGCTAAACTCTTTTCTGAGCGGGATGATTTGGCAGGCGATTTCAGTTGTGAGCGTGTCAATCAGGATTTTGGAATGTGAGATAATCAAGATTTGCGAGACCTCTGACGCGCGCGCAATCAACCGCGCGAGAGGTTCCAACAGGTCTTGATGCAAGCTTGTCTCGGGTTCGTTCAACACCAAAAATTCTGGCGGACGCGGGCTGAGCAATGCCGCGGCCAATAATATATAGCGCAATGTTCCATCGGACAGCTCACTCGCGGAGAGATCACGCAGCAATCCAAATTGCGACATCGATAGCATGAACCGCCCATCGCGCATATCGACCGATAATGTCGCGCCGGGGAACGCATCCTCTATTGCTCCCGCTAAGGCCGCATCATCGCCAATTTCCATGATCGTCTGAATCGCCGCCGCGAGGTCGCTACCATCGGGACTGAGGACAGGCGTGCGGGTTCCGATTTGGCTCTGGCGGGCGGGCGCATCTTCGTCGGTGCGGAAGTGATCATAGAACCGCCACTCTCGCATTTTCTCGCGCATCACTAACAGCTCTGGCGCGAGGCGCGGGTCAACGCCATGCGTCATCATACTGTCAAATGTCGCGAGATCATTTGTCACCGTTCGCCACGCACCTGTGTCGGTATCTTTTAATGACACTGACGGCCCTGCGCGTTTCGCAAAGGTGGTCGCGGGGCGCATGACCTCACCGAACCAGACGAGCTCCTGTTTGATGATGGGGTCGTTAGCAAAGGCCGAGCTGCCCATTTCGGGCAGACCTAAATCCACGAGATAACTATAGGTGTCGCTCGCATAGCCAAGTTTCAGCGAGACAGGTTTTTGTCGTCTCGAGCCTTGAATGGGTTGATCACCCGTCCGCATCGCGCGCGTAATCGTTTCAGGCCCCGCCCAAAGCGTCGAGGGAAATCCGCCCTCTTTCGCCAAGGATGTAAAGAGCTGCCCGCGCGAGGTTTCCGTCAACAGCTTGAGCGCCTTGAACAAGCTAGACTTCCCGCTCCCATTCGCCCCCGTCACAATATTCACATTCTCCAAATGGAGTTTTACATCGCGTAAAGAGCGGTAACCTGAGATGGCGAGTTTAGTGATCATGGGGTTGGGTTAGGAGGTGGGAGGATTAAAGGGCACAATTACAAGCACCCTTTTTCAAGAGCAGCTGACCCTCGACCAAAATTTATTTTAGTTCGGTCTCGGCGCATACCGCTCAAATGCTCCAAGAAATCATTCTTAGTATGTCGACTGCCTTCAGGAAATCTCTCAGAGAAATAATTGTCTGAAACAGGAAAAATAGGCTCACCTCCATAAGAAGGCAGTTTTGCGAAAAATTCAATTGTCATGACCCGAAGCCAATAACCATCATTGTCATACATTCTATAATGCTCTTCACCAAGCATTTCTAACGAGTCTGCAAAGTGCTCTACCTTGTTACCGTTTACAAGCGATCCGGATTTTTGAAAATTCAACATTTCGTTGTAAAAATCTTTATCAGCCGACTTAAGAAAGGCACATATTGCTATCTCATTTGGGCCCGCTTTACCTTTGCATAACTGCATAGCCATATTAACATAAGTAAAGCATCTACCAAGATCACGGGGTGATAAATTTAGAACCTTCGAGTATGAATCCAGAAAAAAATAAAAAGTCCAAATAGAAGAGTAATCATCATTATTGTAAGTAAATAACGCCTGTTCTTCAAATTCAAAGATATTTTCTGAAAGGTGTTTTGTATACTTCTCTATCGGAGGTTCAGGTAATTTAAATGACCAATCCACAAATTTTGCAAAATACCCTTTAGCATTTAAATCTGGACCATAAACACCTTTGAAGGAGCTAACTAATTGATCGTCGTCTACCGCTAAAACAAAAATGACACCTGGCACCGAAAAGACATGTTTAACGCTCTCAAGAACATCAACGGCATACTTGGGTCTACATCTGTCAAGTTCATCTATAAAAACAAAGAGCTTGCCATTACATTCACTTTTAACAATGTCTTCGAAAGCAGTTTTAAAGTTAGAGACCGATTTCTCAGAAATTTTTTGATTCTTAAATGCTTCCGTTGCTAACGCCTCAGTAAATTTAACCGCGTCATCTTCACTTAGATTCAAATTTTCTAGAGCTTTAACACCACTCTCTCCTATCGCAGCTTTTGTAATAACTTTCGTAGCCAAACTAGGGGCATTTTTTACAAGCGCTCCCCCTAGCTTTTTAGCTGAATTTATAAATTTAGCTTTTGCGTCACTCTTACTAGAAAATTGATTTTCAATTGCTGACACGAATGCAACGAAAGCATCTTTTGAAAAATCAGTCTCCCATGCGTTGAACATAACAACAGACGCCCCATCATTTTGCAATTCAGCTTTCCAACACTCTAAGAACGTAGTTTTGCCCATGCCATAAGGGGCAGTGATAGTCATAACCATCGGCTGATTAACCCTTTGGATAATTTTATTTAAGTCTTTAGCTACTTTTTTTCGATCAAGCAGGTCCTTTTCCCAAGGGTGATCTTTATCAATCTCACTTTTTGATTTTTTGAACAGGTAGGGAGGGGGTAAATATTCTTCATCTTCCCCTATCACTTAATCTTACCCTCAATGGCGTCCCAGCATAAAGCCGCCGCATCAATACCACTAAACCGTTTCAACTCTTGCACGCCCGTTGGGGACGTAATGTTGATCTCTGTCATCTTGTCGCCAATCACATCAATCCCGACCAAAATCTGACCACGCGCTTTCAGCATCGGGCCAATGGCGTTGCAGATGCGCATGTCGTCTTCGGTTAGGTCCGTTGGGACGGCGGTTCCGCCGACGTGCATGTTGGAGCGTGTTTCGCCCTTTTGCGGGACGCGGTTAATTGCGCCGACAGCCACGCCGTCAATGATCAGGATGCGTTTGTCGCCTTTGACGACGAGCGGCAGGAACGCCTGCGCGATGATTGGTTCGCGCGAGGTTTCCATGAACATCTCAAAGATAGAACTGTAATTCGGGTCGCCTTCTTTGATGCGGAAAATCCCAGCGCCGCCATTGCCGTAAAGCGGCTTGAGGATGATATCTTTATATTCGGCGCGGAACGCATCAATCGCAACGCGGTCGCGAGAAATCAGCGTCGCAGGCATCAGTTCTGGGTAATCGAGCGGCAGGATTTTCTCTGGGCAATCGCGCACATATTTCGGATTATTCACGACGAGGGTTTTGCCCTCTAAACGTTCAAGGATATGCGTCGCCGTTATATATGACATATCAAAGGGCGGGTCTTGGCGCATCCAAACCACGTCGATATCTGTTTCCAGATCAATCAGCTCACGCTCGCCGAAAATCGCAGGTTGGCTTTGATCCCGCTGTACGGTCATGGGCCGCGCGCGGGCGAGAACCCGTCCGCGATCATAGGTCAGATGCTCTGGCCCATATTCCCACATCGTCCAGCCTCGCGCTTGGGCGATTTCCGCCAACGCAAAGGTGGTGTCTCCGTCAATGTTCACAGACTCCATAGGGTCCATTTGAAAGGCGACGTGTTGTCTCATGATAGGCTCCGCAATCTTATTAGGTCTGACGTGGCGTGCCCTGAGCCGAAAATCAATCCTGCCTAACATGACTGTGTTGGCAGCTGGCTATTACGGTCCATTGCGCCCAACGCCTGCGGTGTATTCCCAATAACATAATTATAATAATGGAGACTACGCTTATGCCTCACCTCTACAAACTTGCCACAGCCATTGTGGTCGCGTCCTCGATAGCGGGCTGCGCCTCCGCACCTGATATTCCTTCAAAATCAGTAAAGACTGAGACAGCGAAAATGGACATGGCATCATATCCTGTCGCGTCTGGGTCTACGGACACTGGCGTCATTATCAAATCAGAGGCAATGTCTGACGTCACACCTGCGCCCGCAACCGTGGCAGCTACAGCTACGCCAAAAGGAAAGACCATCATGGCGCACGCGAGCGCTGCGGATAATCTCACAACGCTAACAGCGCTCATCGCCCAAGCCCAACTTGGCGAGACTTTGTCTGGCGCAGGACCCTTTACTGTCTTTGCACCGTCTGACGCAGCCTTCTCGACGTTACCTTCGGCCACACGCGAGAGTTTAATGGCGGATGCGAACCGTGCCACACTTCAAACTATTCTTAAAAATCACGTTCTACCGAGCCGCCTCACTGCTGACGATTTACTGTTTAATATTGAGCGTAGCGGCGGTGCATTTAAAACAACAACAGTTGAAGGTGTTGAGTTGAGCTTCTTTTCCGTTGGTGACAAAGTCAAAATTTCGGATGGCAGAGGTTATGTCGCCACAGTGACAACGGCTGACCTGGACCAATCAAACGGAATTATCCATGTGATAAACTCCGTCTTGCTGCCTGAATAAATCAAAACCCGGCTTACCCTTATGCCCCGTCGCGACCTGCGCGGAGGGGCAAGACTGCAACGCTCTTAGACCCACGCAACCTAATGGATAGGCACGACCTAAAAATTGCGTGGCGCGTGCAAGTGTGTCAAGAACGAGAGGAACCTCAAAGGCTACGTTATGATCCTCTCTAATACCGAAACCCTTCCTGGCTATACGATTAGCCGCCATGTTGGCCTCGTGCAGGGCAATACTGTGCGCGCGAAACATGTGGGACGCGACCTGATGGCGGGTCTCAAGAATATCGTCGGCGGCGAGTTAAAAGGCTATACGGAACTACTCGAAGATGCGCGCAAGGAAGCCACCGCCCGTATGGTCGCAGACGCGCAATCCAAAGGCGCAAACGCAATCGTCAATGTGCGGTTCTCAACGAGCGCGATCACAGCCGGCGCGTCCGAACTCTATGTCTACGGCACAGGTGTGGTGCTCGCATAATGAACCTCATTTTAACCGCGATTCTGTTGCTGGTGGGTGTGTTTTTTGGGACGCAAGCGCAGAAGAAACATCTCGAGGATTTGAACGCACGCGAAGACGCGCTCTCGTATATGGTTGTCACGAATTTGAAAACAGTGCCCGCAGGTCTGGGACAGCCGATGTTGGTGACGGGGTCCGTCGTGATTGCTTTTGATTTCTTCCGCAGATTTGTGGCGCGGATCATCATGTTCGTTGGCGGGAATATCAGTGTATATGAAACCATGCTAGAGCGCGCGCGGCGTGAAGCGCTTGTGCGGTTACTCGAACAAGCGCAAACTGTTGGCGCAACCCAAGTGCATAATATACGGTTCGAATTCTCCCGCGTGGGAGCGTCCTCGTCACAAGCCAATATTGGCGGCGGTGCAGAATTATTAGCCTATGGGACAGCGGTACGATGACTGATTTTACGTGCGCCTCTGCCGATGGAACGATGTTGATTGGACGGCATTGGCCACTAGATAAACCTAATGCCGATCAGCCTGCTGCTGTTATGGCCCTCGTCCACGGGTTCGGCGAACATTGTGGGCGCTATGAACTTATGGCGACCTATTTGAATGCCAAGAATATTGCTGTCGTCGGATTGGACCTACGCGGACATGGCCGCAGCCCCGGCGCACGCGGCGTTATTAAAAGCTATGACGATTTCCGTGGGGACTTGGCGGCGCTACTAGACCAGACTCGCGAGTTTTACCCTGATACGCCACTGACACTTTATGGACATTCTATGGGCGGTGGGTTGGTGTTGGATCATGGCCTACGCGGGGTGGATGATCTCCCGATCATTGCAAGTGCACCTTTGATTGCCTTAGCTGAACCCTTACCTAAAGCTTTGCGGGTGTTGGCGAAAATCATGGGTAAGATAAAACCAAGCGGCGCGATGTCTCAACCGATTGATGGCACAAAAATTTCGAACCTTTCGAGCGAGCAAGCGCTCTATATGGAAGACGAGTTTTGTCACGGCACTATGGGCTTCCGTCTCGCGGAAGGTATGGTTGCGAATGGCGAAAATATTGCGGCGCACGCGCAGGACTGGGATCGCAGATTGTTGCTATTGCATTCCGAAGCCGATCAACTGACGGGATTTGACGGATCCGCTGGCTTTGCTCATGCCGCCAAGCAAGTCGACTTTCATGCGTTCGAAACACCGCAACACGAAATGCACAATGATAGCTCACGCAAAGAAGTCTATGGCCTGATGAGTGACTTCATTCTTGGCCGCAATCAAACGGTAACAGCATGAAACTCTATCACCTGAAAACCTGTGACACCTGCCGTAAAGCCATCAAGGCCTTGCGCGCAGCGGGCCATGAGCTAGAGCTGCATGATGTCCGCGCCGATGGTTTGGACCCAAGCACCCTCGCGACATTAGAAGCCGCATTAGGGTTCGAAGCTTTGGTGAATAAGAAGAGCACAACATGGCGCGGCCTCAGTGATACAGAGAAATCTGGCCTGACGCGCGAAACGGCTCTGGCGCTTCTTCTTGAGCACCCCACATTAATGAAGCGCCCCGTTATTCAAAACGGAGACGCTTATAGTGTCGGCTGGACGAAAGACGTCCAAGCAAGTTTCAGTCTGTAGATCCTAAAGTTTACAGACTATATTTAGTTTAGGAACGAGCTTACTTAAGAGCCTCATACGCGAGAACTTCTGCATTATACGCTGCAATTGACGCGGCATCAGGTGCCACACATCCGATTTGAGCTGCAGCTTTTTCAATTTCCGCCAGTGGTGATAATGTCGGTAGGTTCGCGGCAGCCGTCGCTGCATCAGCGCCATCCGCTATTTTATCGCCGACACTGTCGTAAACGGAACTGCCGAGACCATACGTCACTTGGCTCGCTGTAGCCACCGCAGCCGTTTCTGCTAATGCGCTGCCTATACCTAATCCAGCGACGGCCCCGCCAGACACGCCAGATAGAGTGCCCAAGACAACCGTTTTAAGAAGAACGCTGCCAAAGGATGGCTTTGTCGAAATCACGTCCGACACAACAGGTTGGCTCAAGAGCTTAGAGGCGTTTTCATAAAAGGTCGCGCAGGTTGGATTTGTTGTGCCAAGTGTTGACAAACTTGCGCTCTGCGAAATGACCGATGTATCGATATTGGCTAGCAGGAGGTCACTCGGAGAAATTGATGGGCTTGTCGTTTGACAGGCCGTCAAAGTTAGAGCCAGAGATAAAGCAACGATTGATTTTGAAATGTTCATTAGAACCCCCATTAAATAATAGGGTTACTATTTGCTGTATTTCATATGAAGGAACCCTGAATGGTCGCATTACGGAATTTTCACGCATTTACACGTCTAGACCGCACCTCACTCATCGTAAGGTCTATTTAATAATAAGCGGAACGATGTTCCCATTGACGTCAAAGCGGATCGGAATTTCTTTGCCAGTATCAGGATCAACATAATATGGCGCACTCTCTATAATAGAGATTGCCTCTCCAGCTTGGCCGGTTCTATACGCCCCAAGTTCTTCATTGGACGGTAATTCTTTGCCTAAACGCTCACCCATTTGGATTTGATTAGGCGCGGTTGGCGCAACGAACGGAATAGGCTGGTTCATTGGAAGATTAGTGATAGGGGCTGCGGCTTGCGATTCAAAAAACTCGTCAGGCGCCTCAGGTGAAAATAATTCAGGTTTCGCTATATTATTCGAAACTTGTGTATCCAAGGACGGTGCCTGCGGGATCTGTCCATTCGGCCCGGCTTGCAATATGCTAGGCAACTGACGCTTTGGCGTAATAATCGCGTCGGCTTGAGCTTCTAATTCCATTCGCTTGGCTGCAGGTAAATCTGCAATCCGTGCATAGGAAATAACTTGGTTCGCACCGCGTGTCGTCGCGGCAATCTCTGCGGCGCGCTCAAGCTCTCGCTCGGTACGGGCGACGCCCATGACATAAACAATGCCGTCATGTGTTTCGATATTAAAGTTACGCGATTTCACGAGCTTGTCCGCAGCCAATCGTGCGCGCACTGATTTCTCTAAGACGCCATCTTTTGTGTTACGGATAAAAGACTGTTTCCCTTTGATAAGCGTTTCATTGCCAACTTGTTCAATGCCGCGTGCAGACCACGCGATACGGGTCGCTTCAATTTTATCTTTTTGTGTCGGAACATTACCAGAGAGCAAAACAATACCTTGAGCCACCTCAACATCCACGCCACTGAGTTTAAAATCTAAAGCGCGTCTCATGCGGGCTTCAATGACACGGCCTGCGTTCACATCTTTGACGGAGCCAACAAAACTTCGTTCATCACCCTTCTTGATACCTGCACTCGCAATGGCGCAACCTGACAAGGTCGTAGCTAGAAAAAGAGCGAATGTAGGGCGGATGAGATGTTTCATAGGCGGAAAGGTAAAGGAACAGGGTGAACGTAAGGTTACTTCAGGGCGCGAAAATCATTAAAATCCAGAAAATGCATTTGGCGTATAATCTACGCGAGAGAGCGCCGTGAGGCGGCCTTCGATAAGCGCAAGGTCAAAGCGAATTTCGAAATCTGTGCCAAGTGTTTCGAAATTTCTTTCAACCCAGATTTCTGCAGCTTCCATGACGCGCGAGATATTACTGGCCGTGAGAACATCTTCTGTCGGGGACAGGCGCGTGCGTTGTTTCACCTCAACAAAAGCAATGATCTCTTTTTTACGTGCAATAATATCAACTTCGCCCTCTGGCGTTTTGAACCGTTGCGCGAGGACTTTCCATCCGCGAAACTTTAACCATCGCGCAACGTGATCTTCAGCCTTTCGGCTTTCGGCTTCAATTTGGCGGCGGGTTTGGCTCATCCTTCACGCGGAGTTTTAAGCGTGAGTGCCAAAGCGTAGACATCTCGTTTGGTCCAACCTGAGAGTTCCGCAACATCTGCACTGGCGCGTTTCACGCCTTGTTCTGGAATGAGTTTCCCCAAGGCCAGCTCTACGCGCGCGGCGTCCCATCCTGTGTCTTCGCCCGGAGGCCCGATCAGCAGGACAAGTTCCCCGCGCGGCGCATCAGCCTCAACGGAGGTGATAAGTTCGGCGAAACTCCCCGTCCGCGCTTCTTCATATCGTTTGGTCAATTCCCGCGTCAGGACGACGTCGCGCTCGCCCAAAACCTCGGCCATATCGGTCAGGCAGGCTTTTATACGCGGGCCCGTTTCAAAGAAAACGAGCGTGGCTTGCACAGTCTTGAGTGCCTCTATTTCGCGTTTACGGGCCGCTGATTTTGCGGGTAAAAACCCTGCGAATAAAAACCGGTCACTCGGGAGGCCCGATTTCACTAGCCCCGCCAACACAGCCGATGCGCCC
The DNA here is from genome assembly GCA_938009235.1 of uncultured Caulobacterales bacterium. Classification (GTDB taxonomy): domain Bacteria; phylum Pseudomonadota; class Alphaproteobacteria; order Caulobacterales; family Maricaulaceae; genus Litorimonas. The sequence continues at coordinate 432,692 of CALLIK010000007.1, read as the reverse complement.
GGTAATGGGAAGACATTATGGCCTTGCGCCGTGGCTTCACGCACCAATTTAAACCCCGGGTCAGAGACTAAAGGCGTACCTGCATCACTCACGAGAGCAACGCTTTGCCCCTCTGCAAGCCATCCCATCACCTGCGGGATACGAGCTGCCGCATTATGGTCATGATAGGCGGTTAGGGTATTTTTAAGGCCATAGGCTTCGAATAATTTTCCAGTTTGGCGTGTATCTTCAGCTAATACCCGATCCGCTGAGCCCAACACATCCAAGGCGCGTAAGGTAATGTCACGTAAATTACCGATGGGCGTCGCGATGACATAAAGGCCAGAATCCAGCCGAATGGGTGTATCCGACTGAGTCAATTCGCCTATCGGGTGTTGCGGGACGCGTTGGTGCGGCTTAGAAGATGGTACTGACACAATGATGATCCGCGCAAAAGCGTAAGAAGGTAAATCTTAACATGCCCAACCAAAATCCGTTTGGCCACTCTTTAAAAGCAACCTTGCTGTGCGCATGCGCAGTGATCATGTCTGCCTGCACGACAACAGGCCCAATCGGATCGCAAGAGCCTGCCCCTGTTGTTCAGCGCCCCGCTGAGCCGATCGCGACAACACCTACCGATACGCAAACTCCAACACCCACGCCAAACGAGATTCCAAAAGCGCCAGTCGACACCGTAGATGCCCCCGAAGCCAATACGCCTGCTGTTGAGACACCTAAAGAACCCGAGCGCGTTCCAGCCGTTCCAGCGGGCACATATTATAATAACCGAGACGGCATGACGCCACCGCATATGACGGGACGCGATACAAAACGTCTCGCTCTGCTCCTCCCGTTCTCGACGTCCTCTTCGCGCCTCGCGCAAGAAGCGCAGTCTATGTACCGCGCAGCTGAAATGGCCGTCTTTGCCCGCCAAGACACGGATGTGCTACTGATCGCCCTTGATACCAAAGGGACTGAAGACGGCGCACGCTCGGCAACGAAAGCGGCCATCTCCGCAGGCGCAGATGTCATCCTTGGGCCGATCTTGGCGAATAATGTGAAAGCCGCCACCAAAGAGGCGCGCAAAACAAAGACGCCCTTGATTGCATTTTCCACGGACCAAACTGTCGCTGGCGACGGCGCATATTTGCTGTCCTTCCCGCCGGAAGCCGAAGTCGCGCGCATCATCGATTATGTCTCCAGCACTGGCACCACGCGCTTTGCCTTTCTTGGCCCCGACAGCGCCTATGGCCGCCGCGTCAAGACCGCCTTTGATGCCAAGGTCGAAGCTAACTTTGGCGAAGTCACGGCAGCGGAATCCTACGCAGGCAATGACATCACCGTCATGCAAGCACCGGCTCAAAAGCTTGCGAAATTCTATGCCGAAGGCGAAGCTCAAGCCCGCGCAAATAACGACGCAACACCAATGAGCTTTGAGGCGATCCTTCTGCCCGAAGGCGGAACAGCGCTGCGCTCACTCGCGCCGCTGCTGCCATATTACGACATTGATCCCGCAGAAGTTCAATTCATGGGCACGTCCCGTTGGGCTGACCCTGATACAGTTCGCGAACCTGCCCTCAGCCGTGGCCTCTTCGCGGGACCTGATAAGGATACGCAACAACCGTTTCTCGATAGCTATGATCGCACATATGGCGAGACAGCCTCAACCCTCGCGAGCCTCGCGTATGATGCTGTGATGATGGGCGCCTATGTCGCTGACGGAGACCCAAAGCAACGCTATGCCCGCGCAGAAAACCCGCAAGGCTTTTACGGCGTCGATGGTTTGGTCAGCTTTGATTATGATGGTCGCCCACAACGCGGACTGGCCGTCTATCAAATCCTGAACGGACGTTTTGTGGTGATTGACCCTGCCCCCCGCACTGTGTCGGGCGGAAGCTAAAACCTCCCACTTTCAGACGTAATTCCCTCTAAATAAATTGCCCTCGCATTATGCGCGGTAGCGCTTTAGTATGGTTAACAGAGCTGACTGCACTGGCGTGGCGTGGGTCCGTTAAACCGTAGACATCTAGGAATTAAAACATGGCCGATAATAAACCAACAGAAGACGCAGCCAAGGCTGACGTCACGAATGCGTGGCAAGCCTCGCAGGACCAAAAAGGCAAAGCCAAAAAGCTTCGCTTGCTCGCCGCAGGCTCTTGGGTCGTCGCGATTGGCACAGAGATCGTCGCCATCATTCTGCTTCTGAAAAACAAATTCGACAGCGGCAATCTTGTCCTACTTATCAGCCTTATGGTTGGCATCGCCATCTTCGCGATTGCAGGTAGCATCCTTTGGAAAAAATCCAACAAGCATGATCCTGCGAGCAAAGAAGACAAAGTTAAATTCTTCGTCCAGAACCAACTCGGTATGATTATCACGCTGATTGCTTTTGTACCGTTATTGGCGCTGATCTTCCTTGATAAAGACATGGACCCAAAAAACAAAAAAGTAGCAGGCGCAGTTGGCGCAGCTTTGTTCGCTGTGGCTGCGATGTTCGGCGTCAGCATCGACCCACCCTCCACTGAGCAATATTCGCAGGACATGAATGAATGTGCCGCGCAAATTAAAGCCAAGGCACCAACAACGGCCTGTTCACCAGAAGTCGCGGGCCAAGCCCAAGACATCGTTGACGACTCCGAAGCCGTTGCAGAAGCGACAAAAAGCGACGCGAATCCAGATGGATTAGATGTTGTGTATTGGATCGCTCCGAAAAATGGCGCGAAGAAATCCTCCTCGCAGCTTGTGTTCCATCTGTGTGAAGACGTCAGCACATTGCGCGGGAAAACTGTCAACCAAGGCACCGTCACAGAAGCCTATGCTCAAAACGCAGTCCGCTTAACCAAGCAGATTTCGATGGAGCAAAAGCAATGCGGGTTCGCAGCCGCCGAATAATCGGCTCGCGGGTTTAACACTAAATATTACATCACCTCCGATGTGTGGGGTGGTGGTTTGAATGGACACAATTCGTCTGAAACTAGCCGCGTATAAGGTAGCTGTTAATGTCAAACCAAAAATGTTGATATTATTATACGCAGCAGTGTTATCTTGTGGACATCAAACTGAAGGTTACATGGTCAACTCGATCTAAAATTTGATCTTCATTTTCCACTTTAGGTAAAACCAGACAGATTGCTTGCACTGCCGCCAAAATACTTTTTACACCCAAACCAGAATGACTCTCAAAGTATATATTCTTAAAAACACAAAATGTATGATGCGCTCTAAGTCGAAAAAGAAATCGGTTAATTTCATCAGTAAGGCCCCCCTCAACCAAACTGTAAATATAATCAGACACTCCGAAAGCATGAAAAATACTTGCTAGATAATCTAGACGCCACTCTGTGTCAGTGTCGAGGAAAGAAGAATTGGCTTGCGCATTTGCACGATGGTACAATACACGCATATCTTTGCCTAAAAATTCACGCCCCCTCACACTAAGACTGTTTTGATGATCCATCATTTCAGATTTCACGCGGAAAGTTTGAAATAGAGTTGGGTCGGTCCAATATGGATAAATCAATTGATAGGTTTTACTTCGACGGTCTTCATTTTGAAAATAAGCTCGAATTTCTGTTGTAATTATTCGGCCAATCGATTTTTTTTTATACTTAAAATCTGTTTCTAAAAATATTTCATCCAACGACAATGCAGATGCTTTCGCCCCAGATTTTTCATAACTGACAACTTCCGGATTATCAGTTTCGGCTTTAAGAAAACTCCGCCTTCTAGATAGGTAATCACTAAAGTAAGGCGTTTCCTCACTTCGAAGCATCGAGAAGAGTGGCTTCTTTTCCCATTTCTCATTAACCTGAAATGCTAATTTGAATACTGGAATAGCTTGAGAGAGAGCCCTCATTTTAAGCGGTGCAGAGAACTGAAAAGTGACGACATCTGCCATTGCACCATATATAAAAAGCGCAAGAACTGCAGAACGAAAGCTCCAATCAATTTCGTTACTATGAGGCCCATTATCCAAATCAAACTCTGAGAGATATACTAATCGCGACCCTAAAGGTTCAAATGGTAAAAAAGGCTGTTTTCCGTATTTTTTACATAGTGACGTAATTTCTTCTTGAGGGATGTCCAACAACACCTGAAAATTTTCGATGGTTTCTGCTCGTAATCCCTTTTTATAGTTTCTCCCATTTTCTATATCACTAACACTACTCTTAGACTCCAAACCAAGTTCATCAGCTACATCTTGTTGGGTGTTATAATTGCCAGATTTATGTCGATAGTCGGCAAATAATTGGCCAACCGCTTTCCAAAAAAATTTGTCTTCTTCACTCATATCTATCCACGTACCCTCACGTACAATTTTCATGCTGATTTGCGGCAAGCTCGACTTTTGGTACAAAGGAGACGCACCGTGACATATTGCATGATTGCCACAATTTATTTCTACATGTTTATTAAAAACCCTTCACTAGAATACTATCTGATAGCAAATGCTTATTTACAACTGGCCAGTCACACTAAGTGCATTTAGTTTCCTTTATTATCGGGAGTGTCTTGGAGTTACCTAATCTAAGACACTCGCGTACTGCTCCTGCCTTAAGCTTGAAAATAACACTCCCCGCTTTAGAAAAACTAACACCCTTTATTTTCAACCGCTTACAATAAAACCACAGAGAATAATCCCCGCATTGAAAACCTGTGTCATTCTAGGCCTGTCTTCTTTCAACGGGCGGTCATGTGCACATTGATCTGATCGGAAAGAAGTGGCGCTTGTCATTGGGAAAAATCGGGTAATGTCGATCAATTTGGGTGGCCTGCCGAGAGCTGATTCAGACACGACTTCTGTGTTCGGCCGGCAGTGGAAAAAGGCGTTATCGCGAGGGTCCCTCTGGGGCCGAAAACACTACTATCTTTCCGGTTCCGCCGGGCCCTGAAATACCCTCGAGAACATCCCGTAATAGGGAACATTTTTCCAGCCTAAGAGATACAGGAACTCACACGGTTCCGAGGCAGGCAAACCCTAGGTGAGCAAGAGGCGTTCGGTCACGGCATTTAGCACGAGCCGTCCGTCTGGCGTTGCGCGCAAGATGTCGCCCGACAGATGTAGAAAGCCGTCTTTCATTAAGGCGGTTAATTCATCCGTATTCAAAATTGTGCCTGACAGGTCGGTGTAGCGCGCGAGCGATATGCCTGCGTCTATGCGTAACCCCATGAGCAAATATTCGCTTGCCCAACCCGATGGCGTCAGCGCCTCTCGGCTCTCTATACCGTTGCCTATATTCGTGACGGCACGCGCATATGCCGTGGGCGTGAGATGCGCGATTGTGGCGGCGCGTTGATTATCTTTCGTGACGCGGCCATGCGCGCCAGGGCCAACGCCGACATAATCGAGGCCCTGCCAATAGGCGAGATTATGACGTGAGCGGTGGTTGGGTTTGGCGAAGTTCGAAACTTCGTAATGCTCGAACCCAGCATTAATTAATGTGTCCCGCACGAGGTCATAAAGGTCTGCGGAATGGTCAGCATCCACAGCGCGGGTTTGGCCTCTAGTTTCCGCTTTCGCGAAGGCTGTACCGTCCTCAATCGTCAGTTGATAGGTTGAGATATGTTGTGTGCCTGCGTTTAAGATACGCTGTAAATCATCCGTCAACATGGCTTGCGTTTGCCCTGCCCAGCCGAAGATTAAATCCGCAGAAACGGAGGGAAATATCTCTAGCGCCAAATCGAGCGCGGCCTGCGCCGTAGCCCCATTATGGTCACGGCCCAGAAATGTGAGGGCAGGATCATGGAAGGATTGAATACCGAGCGACATCCGCGTCAGGCCTGCCGCACGATAGCCGCGCCAGTCGTCTGCGTTCATTTCGTGCGGGTTGGCTTCCAAAGCTATTTCGGGGGCTATTTCTGGCGTGTCTGCAATCCAGAGCGTTTTGATTGTATCTATCACCGTGGCAACTTGGTCAGGACTCATCAAGGACGGCGTGCCGCCGCCAAAATGAATCGAGGTTACGCGACGTGGACCCGTCAGCTCTCGCCAATGTGCGAGGTCAGCGAGGATCGCGGGCAAGAGCGCCGTGTCGTCTTTGCGTTTATAGACATTGAAATCGCAATAGGGGCAGATGCGCGCGCAATAAGGCCAATGAATATAGACGGCGAGCGGGTCGAGGGCGGCGCTATCCGTCATGCGATTTTAGGCGCGGTTTGGGAATTGGTCGGCGAGGAATTTAGCAAAGGCGTCGGCGCGGTGGCTAACGGCATGTTTCGCGGCGGGGTCTATTTCCGCGAAGGTTTTGGTTTCGCCGAGTTGTTGGAAAATGGCGTCATAGCCAAAGCCTTTGTCTCCGCGTGGAGGCCAGATCATCTCGCCCTCGACGGTGCCTTCATAGACGGAGGTTTCACCATTTGGCATTGCGAGGCAGAGCGCACAAATAAAGCGTGCGCGGCGATCGGGGTTGTCTCCGATTTTATCATTCACGTGCCACATCGCCATGTCAAAATCACGGCGTTGATTATAGGTTTCGGCTTCGATGCGCGGGAGTTCCGCCCAGCGCGCGGCGTAAATGCCCGGTTCGCCGTTCAATGCGTCGACGGCTAAGCCGCTGTCATCAGAGAGCGCGGGGAAGCCCGAAGCGTTAGCCGCGGCGACGGCTTTTAGTTTGGCGTTGCCCGCAAATGTCGCTTCTGTCTCGTCTGGCTCGGGTAGATTTAATTCTGCCGCACTCACGGTGAACAAGCCAAAAGGCGCGAGAAGATCGCGGATTTCCCGTACCTTGCCCTCATTATGGGAGGCCACGACGATTTTGGTTCCAGGTTTCAGCGTAAGGTTTGTCATGGGAGCGCCTTAGGGCCCCCGCCGCGTGTCTGCAACGCTTGCATGTCGTCAATTACTGTTTATCAATATGAAAATGTTGACCGACTCAGATTCAACCACATTGCCCGCTGGCAGTAGCGCATCGATGGCCAAGGCTTTATCCATCCTCCTCATCGTGGGACAGGTTGGATTGGCGATTGGATTTATCGCGTTTCTGCTGATGGCAAGTTTCATGGCCATCCCGAGTTTACGTGAAAGCTTCACTTTAGATTTGCCCAATAATTTGAGCAGCTCCACGATGGCAGGGCTTTGTTTGTCTGGCTCTATTGTGGCTGCGGGTTGGTTTTACGTCTTGCGCTTACTCCGCCGTGTTGTGGCGACCGTGATTCACGGCGATCCCTTCATGCCAGAGAATGTCGCGCGCCTGCGCAATATTTGGGTGATGATTGCTGCAACTGAAGTGTTTCGTATGATCTCCAATTTTATCTTTGGGTCCATTGAAGGTGATGCGGGTGTAGATGGGTCACGGCTCGATATTCGGATTTGGGCTTGGTTCTTTATTTTCATCATTGCCGTTATTTCCGAAGCCTTCCGCCACGGCGCTGCGCTGCGGGCTGAACAAGAGTTGACGATCTAATGGCGATTAAAGTCAATTTAGATCGAGTCTTGTTGGATCGAAAAATGTCGCTGACCCAGTTGGCGCAACGCGTCGGAATTACACTTGCGAACCTATCGATTCTGAAGACAGGTAAAGCGAGAGCTGTGCGCTTCTCAACGCTAGATGCCTTGTGCCGAGAGCTAAACTGTCAGCCTGCCGACATTTTAGTTTATGAAGCAGATGAGAAAGATGACGAGATTAAACTCGTCGCTGAATAATTATTAAATCAGCGCCCTACTCTAGAGCGTCTTTTAGAATATCATAGGTCAGAACTTGAGGCAGAATTTCTGGTTCTGATGCGCCAACTCTATAAACGAGATATAGCGGGACGCCTGCGCGCCCAAACCGTTCCAATTCAGCCGCGATGACATCATCCTTATTCGTCCAATCCGCAACGAGGAATTCCGTATCCGTTCGCGCAAATAGAGCCGCAGATTTTCTTGTCTTTAAAACAAGGCCTTCATTCACTTTGCAGGTCACGCACCACGCCGCTGTGAAATCGACAAAGACGGGGCGGCCTTCTGCTTGCGCTATTTTGACTGCGTCGGCTGACCATGTGTTCGATGTCAATGAGTCGTCACCGCCCGATGCATCGTAAGATGTTTTAGCTGAGACAGGAAGCATAACAGCGGCCAATAAAGCAAGCACGCCAAAGACTTTCAAAATTGTCCCGCCCTTACGGAATAACCAAAGTGCAAAGGCCAACATCAACGCACCCATCAACAGTTTTGCGACACCTGTTGCGCCAGCTTGGAGACCAAGAACCCACGCCAACCAGATCGCGGCAGCAAACATTGGGAAGGCTAAAAATTGTTTGAATGTATCCATCCACGGGCCCGGCTTCGGCAGGCGCGCTAACAATCCTGGCGCATAGGCCAAAAGCAAGAACGGCAGCGCGAAGCCTAATCCGAGAGAGAGGAAAACAGTTAAACTGATTATGCCAGAACTCGTCAACGCATATCCAACTGCGCCCGCCATGAAGGGTGCGGTACAGGGTGTGGCAACGATGACGGCCAATACGCCCGTTAGGAAGCTGGAGAACGGGCCGCCACGATTGACGGTTTCTGACCCAACATTCTGCAGACGTCCACCCAATTCGAACACGCCCAAAAGATTCAAGCCAATCGCAAATAGGAGCAATGCCAGTAAGCCCACAAGCCATGGCGACTGTAATTGGAAGCCCCACCCCACAGATCCGCCTGCGGCTTTCAAACCAATCAGTATCAATGCAAAGACAGCAAAACTTATGAGTACGCCAGCCGTATAGGCCCAACCCGCGCGACGAATTTCGCGGCGTTCTCCATGCGCGGCGTTAGCCAATGATAAAGCCTTGAGTGAAATAATCGGGAAAACGCATGGCATTAAATTTAGGACTAACCCGCCCAAAAATGCGCCAAATGCAGCGCCCCAAAATCCAAGCCTTGAAGTTGAACTGGACGCCTTTGTGGTCAGGTCACCAATATCCACAGAACTGTCAGTTGCCACGCGAACAATTTGCGCTGCGCCATCAACGGATACGAGGGTCGCGTCGAAACTCTTTGGTGTGCCCTCATCCCATCCGTAACCTGGCGTGGCCGTAAAACGGACACCCTTTTCAGCCTCAGCCAAAACGACTGGATCGCTGTGGGCGAAGATTGGGTTTTCATGTGGGAAAATTGCATTCGCCTCAAAGCCAATTGCAAGGCCCGCAATATTAATATGGAGTTTTCCATTCGTTAGGGTTGCTGCGCCTGATGCTCTCCCCATTTGCGGAATTTTGGCGCTGACGGCTTTGACTTGCAGCGCGTGGTCAGCATTTTGTTCAACCGCTCCAAGGCCAATCGGTAAGGACAGCGCTCCATCTTCAGGAATACACAGATCGTCACAGACCAAATAATAAGCTTGAGCTTTGAGTGTAATCGGCCGTGTCGGATCTATATTTTCCGCAACATTTATCTGAACTGGCAACCAGACTTCGCCGCCCATGGCGTAGGATTTAATAGGGCCTACCGTTTTGATCTTTGGGACCGGCCACTGAATTGGGCCTGCAGTCACGCCTTCGGGTAAATCCCAAGCTATATTGACAGGCTCCCCGCTGTCGCCTGCATTCCGCCAATAGGTGTACCACTGGTCATCAAATTTCATCTGAAGCGCGACTGTGAAGCTTTGTCCCGGCATGACTGTGTCGTGATCCGACATCAGTGAAATGACTGTGTTCCCCGTATCGAGCGGAACGCTTTGGCGCGCGAGCGAAGGAAAAGCCATCATCCATAAAGCGAGTGTGAGTAATATCGTGCGTAACATGAGCTATCTATAGGCGTTGAGCCTTTAACATACGATGCACAATTGCGTGCGCGAGCCTCATCGATTTGAAGACATAAAAAAACCCGACCTCAAGGGCCGGGTTTTTGAAATTTTATCAGCTTAAGCTTTTAGGCTTTAGCAGCCTCAGCCTGTGAACGACGAAGTGTCATGTTCACAAGGCGCTGCCAATTTCCAAGACTGATGAGGTGAGCATAGGCAACAGCTAGGTAGCCATTTTTAGCAAATTCAGCGAGTGTTTCAGCTGGAAGCGCTTTTAGCTTTTCTTCTGAAACCGCGAAATAATCCGCAATTTTCTGCTTAGGCGCAGGCGTGCCGTCAGCATTGTTACCTTGGAAATTCATTTCTTTCGGTTCAAAAAGACCAAGTTCTTCAAAACGTTTAATCATTGTCGCTGTTGATTGACGGTCACGTTCAAAAGTTTGCAAGAACTGGAAAGCTTCTTTTGTGAAAGTTGACGCTTCATCTTTATCAAAGAAAAGTTGTTCTGGCTTTTTATTTGTCACGCATTCGGCTTTTTCATCAACACAAACAACGAAACGGTCATTTGCATTGTCACCCGCTAGGACGAATGGATAGCGGCGTGCGAAAGCTGGCATATAGAAATCAACTTCGAACTGGCCGTCAGTGACAAAAAGATTTTCGCCTGAACGGATACCCATAACGGCGAGAGGTGTACGATCTGCACCCGCAAAAATGATTGGCATGGATGTCGATGCAGGACCAAACTCAGGTGCCGTCAATGGTAGAAAATGCTGGTCAGCCATAAATTTGAATGGCTTGTCGACCTTTTTTACACCAAATTTGGCATGCTTATCTTTGGTAAGCGGTACAGGGTTTTCATAAAACATGACGTTTCCGGATACTTCCGGTTGCTTCGCTTCGTCTTTCTTGGCCACAATAGTCCCCATTTCAGCTAGTAGGCACTCTGGCCCTTAAATCTAAGCCGCGCCTGTACCCTTTTCATACGTCCCCATCAACACCGTATTGCTGTTGGACGCCTACGCTTGGTTCACCTATAGATATGCCTATGAGCGAGACACATAATCACGAACACCCAACTTTAGATTTGCCTGCGCGCATCGAACAAGCGCGCCGCATTGTCGAAGGCGCGAATGAGAGATTCACACCTCTGCGCGCCCATGTTCTGGAACTGATCATCACTGACGGAAAAGCCGTCAAAGCCTATGACCTCTTGGATCGTCTGAGGCCGGATGTTGGCAGCCCTAAACCCCCAACAGTTTACCGCGCGTTGGAGTTTTTATCACGGCATGGATTAATCCATCGCGTTGAGGCCTTGAACGCCTTCATCGCCTGCGACCATAATCATTTAGACGACGACAATCACGATCATGGCGATGGCTCGCATCGACATCTTGCCGAATTCTTTATCTGTGAAAAATGCCACCGTGTTGATGAGCGTCATGCGCATGATCACGGGGAATGCAAACCTGACGGGTTTACGATCACCCGTTCTGTCGTTGAGCATTATGGCACTTGCACAAGCTGCGCGGCTTAAGGTTTATGTATAATTCTTTAGACGGTTTCACCCAAAGTTGGGCGGGCGAATGCTCGGCTTGGGAATGTGATGATCTTGGCCATATGAATATGCGTCACTATGTTCACAAAACGGACGAAGCGCGGCGCGGGTTGATTATCCAATTAGGTCTGACCGCCGCATATAAAACAGGCACAGCCAGTACAGTACGATGCCGTGACCTGCATATTAAATATCAAGGCGAAGCACGGCCTGGCGACCCTTTACAAATCAACTCCACTATTATTGAGCTGCACGAAAGCACGGCAAGGCTCTGCCATATCATGACCCACAGAGATGGACGCATTGCCGCCACAGTAGTTGAGACCGTCGAACACGTTTATCTGCCGTCCGACAAAGTCTTCCCATGGCCGAAACGCGTCCGCGATGCCGCACCGAAACTTACCGCCGACATTCCAAGCCCTGCCAAGCCACGCAACATTGACGGCAGCGTCGATCATGTCGGTATGAGCCTGTCAGCACTCAAAGCAGCTGGCGCTAAAGTCATCGGGACAGGCGTCTTTGGTCTTGAGGAATTGGACATTTCACAACGTGTCACAATGGGCAGCTTTTTCGGACGGACAACGTCAACGATCGGGTGGTTCAAAGACGGATGGCCTGAATTTGAAGACACCGAATATCAAGCCAGCGGTAAAAGCGCGGCGCTCCTAGAGATGCGGGCTGTTATTCACCGCTACCCTAGCCGCGGCGATGCCTATGTTTACCTGCCTGCGATGACGGGGGCGAATGCTTATACGCGCGAATTTGTCCATAATGTAGTGGATCCCGTCAGCGGCGAGAGCTGGGTGTCTATGCAAGCCAGTGGATGCAAATTTGATCTGAAAGCGCGTAAGTTAATCAAAGCCACTGACGCAGATTTGGCACAGTTGGCCCAAAGTACGCTGAAGGGTATCACCGCTTAGGCTGCGTTAATCACCGACCGCAAAGTCTCCGTTGCCAACTCGGGTTTGGTTAAGGGGAAGAGATGCCCCAACGCAGGGTCAAAAGTCACGGTCATACCTGCGCGTGCTTTTTCAATCGCGCGGCGCGTGCGCGCGGTGGACACTGGCGGACGGCCACCCGCATATATAAATGTTGAATTTTCGGGTAAGGCCCGTGCGGCTTTAAAAACATTATGCCATTGCGCGACAAAGATCGCCTGTTCCCATTTCGGACCACAAGCAAGTTCCCAACTTCCGTCAGCGCACTCAATCAGGCCGCCTGAAATATAGTCTTGCAGGATAGCATCAGGCATACCCCGAAACGCCCCTCGCCCCTGCCAACGTGCAAAGGCCGCTTCGGGACTTTCAAAAACTGATTTCCGCCGTCCTGCATTTCGCGCAATCGGAACGCGGCGTTTCATATAAGACCGCCCGCCGGGCAAAGCCGATGTCAGGCTAAAGAGGCGCGGTACGGACACAGGATCAAACCCGACATAACCGCTTAGGCGACCTTGCAACTGCGGCGCAGCGAGAACGGCTGTGACTGCGCCAAAGCTATGGCCTGCCAACACAACAGGGCTGTCCGTTAATTCAGGCAAATGACGCTCAAAAAACTCAACGCAATCATCGCGGAAAATATGCCAATTCACCATATCTAGAGGCTGCGGCATATCACGGCTCTGCCCGTGTCCGCGCATATCAAATGCAACCGCATGCACACCAAGCGGCTCAAATACAGCGCGGTAAGATTGCGCGTTAAATCCATTCGCATGAAGGAATACCACCCGCACAGGCGCACGCGTATCTCCAAAATGGAGAGCGGATAATGTGCCGTCGCGTAGGGGGTAAGTGTGTCGTTTCATGAGAGCTGTCTAATGGTCGTGGCAGATTATGCCAGTGCGGCATTTAACCCATCGGTTATGCGCAGTTGACTAGGCTTGGGATAGAAAATCCACGGGGACAGCTTCCGTCAGCCAAACATTATTTTTTGACATATAGAAGTGATGTCCACCCTCGACCATTGCCGCCACATTTATTTGCAAAATGACGGGCTTACCGTGTCGGCTTCCAACGCTCATCGCAGTCTCAAAATCAGCAGAAAGATGGACATGGTGACGGTTCATCTTTTTAAGGCCCTGATCCATTATCAGATCAATAAAGCGTGTGGCTGTTCCATGATACAAGACTATTGGCGGCGACACGGATTTCAGGCCGAGGTCTATCGAAATTGAGTGACCTTGGTTTGCGCGAATACGCGTACCGTCTTCTGATATGATGAAACGTTGCTTGTCATTTTCCGTAACAACGGTGGATATTTGTTCACGGTTCGAAATTTTGGGGGATTTAGAAATCAATTCATTAATGTTAGCCCACCCATTTGGATCTAGCTGCAGACCGATAACGTCTGGTTTATGTCTGAGGATGTAAGAGAGGTGTTTTGAAATTATTTTCGTTTTATTTTGGTTCATGGACGGGCCTATAAATCAAGACCCGCCTAAGAGGCAACCCTACATCGCGTGGACTTTAGCGGGATCGAGATCGTCTTCGATGGCTTGATCTAAGATGGCAAATAGGGCCTTACGGCTACGGAGTTTTGTTTCACGGAAGGCTTTTGGATTGGCTTGACCGAACATTTGACCCACCATTGGAATGGCCATTGGCCATTGGTCTTCGGGGACAACCCTATCAAAGAACCCTGCGTGCATCGCGCCTTTCGGATCAAAGATTTCACCGTTGATAACGCCGCGATTAAAGTGCGCATTCGTGAGGTGATAACGGCCCATTTCAATGCCAAAATTATGCATCGTCATACCGATTAAAGTCTCATTGAGCCCAACCTTAAAGCTACCTGCTTTGATCATGGAATAATCACAGGCCATCGCGAGGAATGCACCCATAGCAATCGTGTGACCCGTCGCCGCCATAATAACAGGACGTGGATGCGCCATGAGACGGCGTGCAAATTTAGACCCGAGGGACGTCAGCAAAAGCGACTCTTGTGGCCCGGCTTGCATTTCTTTCAGATCAAAGCCGCCAGACATCACACCCTCGCGGCCCGTGATGACAACAATCGCATCATCTTTTTCAGCCATATCGAGGGCCGCGTTTAACTCGGCCCAAGTTTGCGTACCCAGCGCATTCGCTTTGCCATCATCCAATGCAATAATCGCGACGCCGTCTTTGACCGTATAGGTGAGCTTTTCCATCTTATGTTTTCCTTATGCGTTTATTTTTGTATTCGGGCAATCTCATCTGCGAGAGCGTCATTTCCCTTGGCGCGTAAACTTTTGAGTATTCTAGCTTGCGTCGTAGCGTCTTTATTTTGGCTCAATTTACGGATGCCGCGAACTGTGTCCATGCGCATTTCGAAATAGATGATATGCGGGAAGAGGCGTGAAGCATAGGCGGCCGCATTTTCCATCGCCCAACCATCAGGTCCTTCGTATTTATCCGTCAGCTCGACCATGCGATCAACGCTGTTTTCGGCATTCAATACTGTCGTCACGCCATGAACATGCACCGCGGTATAATCCCACGTCGGGACTGATTTTTCGGGTTTTTCATAAAGGGTCGCAGAGATGTAATCATGCGGGCCATGAAACGCCGCGAGGAAAACCATACTCGTGCCTATAAACTCGGCCATCGGGTTATTCGCAGCAATATGACCGTAGAGATAGTCTCCGTCCCGAACCATTGGCAAATGCGTCGCGAGCGGCCCTTCGACATTAGAAGACGTCAGCAGCGCGAAGCCATGCGTGTCAATAATACGGTTAGTGTAATCAGAAGTGTCATCGACGTAATAGGGTGGCGGGTAAGACATAGTTTCAACTATACTTTATACCGACGCAGACATAGCGCTACGTCGGTATAAATATATTATTAGAGCGAGCGCGCGATGACCATTTTCATGATCTCATTCGTGCCGCCGTAAATCCGCTGCACGCGGCTGTCGCGATACATGCGGCCAATGCGGTATTCATTCATAAATCCGTAGCCACCAAAGAGTTGGAGGCAGCGGTCAATGACTTCGCATTCTTTATCCGTGACCCAATATTTCGCCATCGACGCCGTGACTGTATCCAGCTCGCCCCGCAAATGTTTGTCAGCGCAATCATAGACAAAAGTCTTAGCGATGTGGACAATCGTTTTACATTCGGCGAGTTCGAACTGCGTGTTCTGGAAGTTCAAAATCGGTTGGCCAAAGGCTTTGCGATCTTTGACATATTCAATTGTCATTTCGAGGGCCGCTTCCATTTGCGCGACGCCTTGAACAGCAATGTTCAAACGTTCCTGCGGGAGTTCTTTCATCAACTGAATAAAACCCATGCCTGTGTCTTCACCAAGCAAGGCATCCGCAGGCACTTTCATGTCGTCAAAGAATAGCTCTGCTGTATCTTGTGCGTCCATCCCGACCTTGTCGAGAATACGGCCACGACGGAATCCTTCGAGGTCATCTGTCTCGACAACCATCAAGGATTTAGAATGTTTCCCTTCGCCGCCCGTATCACAGACAATGACGATGAGGTTGGCCGTACCGCCATTTGTGATGAAGGTTTTGGAGCCATTAATGATCCAACCATTGCCGTCTTTTTTGGCATTGGTTTTAACATTTTGAAGATCAGAGCCTGTGCCCGGCTCGGACATCGCAATCGCGCCAACGAGTTCGCCAGACGCCATGCGCGGCAACCATTTTTGCTTTTGCTCCTCTGTACCGTAATGCAGGATATAAGGCGCAACGATTGCGTTATGTAGTGAAAGACCAAAACCGTCGACATTGGCTTTGACAAGCTCTTCCATGATGATCATTTCATGGCGATAGTCACCACCGCCCCCGCCGTATTCCTCAGGGATTGCGCAGTTCAAAAGACCCATCGCGCCAGCTTTGTTCCAATATTCACGGTCGACTTTTTTGTTCTTACGGAACTTCTCGCCATGCGGCGCCATTTCGCGCGTGTAGAAACCATTCACGGCTTCACGGAAGATGTTGATGTCTTCCTCGTCATACCAGTCTGGATTTTTGAAATCGATTGCAGGCATTAATTTTCTCCGAATTTTAATAGTCTATTTTTTTATAGTTATAGTTAGTGTTTGGACCTGAAAAACCGGTAGTTGGCCGATACGCTGCCCATACCTCTAAATGTAAAACATAATTAGATTGAGGCTGACATGAACTAATTTGTTCCTCACCTTTTTCTATCTTACAATTAAGGCCTTGTTGTAAATCTTTAGATAAAACAACATCAGGTTCAAACCAAAAGTTCCAATAGTAGCGCTCTGGAAACCGGCCTGTAGAATTTTCAGCCCACCAAATATTTGTTGGTGGCAACTCTCCAAACAGTTTCGGAAGTTTAATTCCTAACTTTTCATACCTAGGAATTTGATTGTCTAGCTTTGCGTACTCGACCTCTTTGGAATGAAAAAGCCTATGTTCACTGAAAACCTTTGTAAGGTCCTTAGCATCAACCAATTTCGCAGAAGAATTTTGTTCAATAGTCCCACAACTACTAACGCCAACGAATACGAGTAAACTAGGCCAAACTTTCATTTTAAAACGCCGCAGCATCCAAAGCCATAAGTGGCTCAGCGCCTGTTTTGATTTTAGCCAAATGGCTATCCATCATCGGCAACATGCGTAGGACGAAATAACGACCCGTGATAATCTTGTTCGCGTAGAACTCATCATTTGATCCACTGTCAATTGCGGTTTGCGCGACTAAAGCCATTTTTGCCCACATATAAGCCATCGTCGTGAGGCCCATCATGTGCATGTAATCCGTTGACCCTGCACCTGCATTGTCAGGGTTCGTCATGCCGTTTTGCATCAACCACATCGTACCTTCGGTGAGTTTCGCTTTTGAATCTTTAAGACCTTGAATAAAGTCAGATAGGTTTTCATTGTCAGCGTTGTCGCCAATGAAGGCATCCATTTCGGCATTTAATGTCATCAAGGCTCGGCCACCTTTGCGGGCCAATTTACGGCCTACGAGGTCAAGCGCCTGAACGCCATTTGCGCCTTCATAGATAAGCGCGATACGCATATCGCGAACGAACTGGCTCATGCCCCATTCTTCGATGAATCCGTGACCACCAAAGATTTGCTGACAATCCAATGTCGTCATCATGGCTTTGTCCGTGAGGTAGCCTTTGATCACTGGCGTTAGGAGGCCAAGATAATCATCGCATTTTTCGCGGAATTTTTCATCCGCATGGATAGTTTCTAAATCTTCAAGCATTGTCGCCCAATAGATCATAGCGCGCGCGCCTTCGTTAAAGGCTTTAGTTTCCATCAACATGCGGCGGACATCAGGATGGACAATAATCGGGTCGGCTGCGCCGCCTTCATTTTTTGGTCCAGTTAGGCTTCGTCCTTGCAAACGGTCTTGCGCATATAAAACAGCGTTTTGATACGCCACATCAGATTGTCCGAGGCCTTGCATGCCAACGCCCATACGTGCCTCATTCATCATCACGAACATAACCCGAAGGCCTTTGTTTTCTTCGCCGAGGAGATAGCCTTCCGCGCCGTCATAATTCATGACGCAGGTACAGTTACCGTGGATGCCCATTTTCTCTTCGATAGACCCACATGAAACAGCATTCGCACCCGCTGGGTTTTCATCCGCGTCCAATTTGAACTTAGGCACGATGAAGAGCGAGATGCCCTTAACGCCCGCTGGTGCGCCTTCGATACGCGCGAGGACCAAATGAACAATGTTCTCTGACATGCTGTGTTCGCCCGCAGAGATGAAAATCTTTTGGCCCGTAATTTTATAAGATCCATCGACTTGTGGGACAGCTTTGGTTTTCAAAAGCCCCAAATCTGTACCGCAATGCGGCTCGGTCAGGTTCATTGTGCCCGTCCAGGTACCCGCCGTCATCTTCGGCAAATATGTCTGCTTTTGTTCTGGCGTGCCGCCGATGCCAATGGCTTTCGCCGCGCTGCCCGTGAGGCCTGGATACATCGCAAAGGCCATGTTGGCCGCTGACTGCATTTCGCCTGTCGCTGTACTCCAAATACTTGGCATGCCCATGCCGCCAAATTCTGGTGAGACGGATAGTCCCATCATGCCGCCTGCGACGACTTGCTGATAAGCTTCTTTAAATCCAGTTGGCGTTGTGACGGAACCGTCATCATTGCGAATGCAGCCCTCATGGTCTCCGACGACATTTAGCGGCGCCAAGACGTTAGACGCGAATTTAGCGCTCTCTTCGAGAACGGCATCCAATGTTTCAGTGTCGGCCTCAGCGTATTTTTCATACTCTGTGAGCTGCCCGACATTGAGCATTTCTTGCATCACAAATTTAATATCACGAAGAGGCGGGTTATATATTGGCATAATGAAGTCCTGTTATGTGGATGTTTGTGAATTAGGCGTCACGTCAGGCATGGGCCCAGACATGAAATCAATGGGGTTGCCCGTCGTCGTTGGATCAAAGGCCGCTTGGTAACGCGCCGCTAGGTCTGCGACATTATCAGTCTCAGGCTCATTGATGAGGGCTTCATCAGCGATTTGAATAAGTTCAGTCATATCCGAGTGCATGATGTCGAGATCATTACGGCGTTCCGCTAGACCCGCCACAACGGCTTCAAAATTCTTTTTACGCCGTAGGACTTCTGTGCGGTCCGTGACGACGCCGTCCGTAATGTCAAAAACAGACCGAATGTCTTCTAATGAAAAGCCCATACGCTTGCCGCGCATGATTTTCTCAAACCGCAAACGATCTCTTGAACTAAAGACACGAACGCCGCTTTCCCGCTTAGGTGTCAGCAAACCTTTGTCTTCGTAAAAACGGATTGTACGCGGTGTCACGCCGAACATGTCAGCGAAGACCTTGATACCCCATTTTTGATCTGCCGTAGTTGTCATGTTACCTTCTTAGCTAACGTTAACGTTCACGTCAACGTTAGCTAAGTGAGGCATAAACCCGCAGTCAGGACAAAGCAGCTACTTTACTGTCATAAATATACCCAGAACACGCATCTGATCATTAAAAAGGTTAACGGCTTAACGCAGTGTTAACTACGATTGGGGTTTAACGGTTCAAACCATTGCCCAAATCACGCCTTTCCTTTGTGCGTTTTTGGCCAAGACCTTGGGAAGACTGCGTTAATGTCGAGCAAAACTGCAAAAACACCGACGAATAAAACGTCTACGAAAGCCGTGAAAACGACTGCGCGCAAAACAATCGCAAGTGTATCAACAGACCTGATAGCCCTAGAGTCTCGCCTAAAACGCGCAGATAAGAAAAATCGTACTGCCCTCAAGTCTCTTGAAGGCGTCGTTTCAGACCTACAGACTGCGACTAAAACATCCAATTCTACTCAGAAAGCAGCCCTGACCAGAGGGTTATCGTCTTTAGAGTCTCGCATGGAGACATATCTGAACCGGGCGTCACAGCTCGCACGCGCAGGCGTAAGAGAAGAACTCGCGGCCGTCACGGCTCCTGATGCAGGTATTGATACGTTAGGCCATGCTGTGAAGTCGGCTCATGCGCGGCTTGATAAGCTTGATACGGCACAGCGTGAGTCTATCGCGCGACTCAACCGCCATGTTTCTGGACTAGCCATTTCTGTAGAGAAACACCTCAATCGTGAAGCAAGTGCGCGTAAATCCGCCTCCGCGGCCTTGGACAAAAAAATAGACAACGTTCAAAAGTCACTTGAATCACGTGTTGACCAAGTTGAGTTAGAGACCGCCAATGCACTAGAATCGATTGGTGATAAAGTCGCTGAATTTGCCACTGTTCTAGAACAACGCTCAAATACGTCGGACGCAGAGACAGCTGAACGATTAGCCGATCTGGCTCAAGAAACTCAATCTGAGTTCGATACAGTCAACATAGATGTAACAACTCGTTTAGAAGCCTTGGAAGTCATCGCCTCTAATTGGTCACCCGTCGACCCTGTCTTCCCTGCCAATATGGAAGACCCGCGCGTTGACCAAATGGCACAAACCGTTGAAGCTTTGCAACAAGAGCTACGCCGTATGCATGCGCGCGTTGCCTTGCTTCAGGTGCCTACGGAACCACTTCATACGCCAGTCGTGTCAAATCCAGTTGATACTGACACAAATGTACTGCCGATGCTAACGCCCACTAACAATCAGCCTGCAGCACCAGAGCCAACAAGCAATCCATATTCAGAGGCAGCCTTAGCTTTACAAGCGACAACCGCAAGCATCGCAGTAGATAGCCCGCCTCAACGGCCTAAATTTTCACTGATTCGATCACGAAAACGGACAAATCACGTCCCAACAGAATTTGATCCGAACACGTTTGAATCTGGATCACCCACGCAAATGCCGCCTCCACAGGCTCCGCAAACTCTCGCGCCTTTGCCTACGCTTTCCCAGCCGCCAATCGCCGCACCATCAATCGCAAGTCCAGAAACACATTTTTCTTCGGCAGGCTCGGTCCCGACTCATGGGGCGATGAATGACATAATTGCACCTATTGATCCTATCATGCCCGCACCTATGCCCGTCTCGACATACGCGAACCCTGCTTATGCTGAAGGCCAAGATATGCTCGCAGAGCGAGTTGGTGGAAACGGGGGCCGCAAAAAATCATCGCTTTCACAGTTCCCAGTTTCTGGCCGTAATCTTCGCGTTGGTGCACTCGCCGCAAGCTTAGCCGTTGTGGGTATTATCGCTGGCAAAACGCTTCTTAGCGGTGAGGGTGCACCTAACCTGCAAGCTAAGAATGACGCTCGCCCAGCCATTACGGCCCCAGCGTCTGAAACTTCTTATGATCTCGGCACCTCAGAGACACCCGCTACAGCAGCGGCGCCTCTTGGTCGTTATGCTGAAACACAAACACCCGACCTGCAGCCACAAGGGCAACTCACACTCGATAGTGCTGTTGCAGCAGGCGATCCAATTGCGCAATTCCAAAAGGGCTTGGTAAAATTGCAAACAGGCCAAGTTAAAGACGGAGCCCGCCTTATTCGTTTGGCTGCGAACCGCAATCAACCGGCGGCCCAATATCGCCTCGCTAAACTCTATGAGAGCGGAACAGGCCTGACCAAAGATCTTGTGACAGCTCGTGAACTCGTTGAACGTGCAGCCTTTGGCGGCAATCGCATCGCCATGCACGATCTTGGTAATTATTATGCCTATGGCCAAGGTGGGTTAGACCGCGACATGGGACAGGCTTTGGATTGGTTCAGTAAGGCTGCGGAACGCGGCGTTGTTGACAGCCAATTCAATGTAGCTTTCCTACGCGAAGGCAATGAAGGCGTGTCAGCCGATGCAGAAGCCGCTTTATTTTGGTACTACGTCGCAGCGCGCCAAGGCGACCAAGGCGCGCCAGAACGCATTTCAGTCTTAAGCGCACAATTGGACGATGCTACACAGGCCGATATCAAATCACGCGCCCAACGCTTCAACCCGAAGCCAGTCGACGAAGCGGCCAACGGCATCTTCCGCAATGTGCCTTGGGCTAAAACAGCCAGAGCTGTAGATCCAGTGAAAGCAGCTCAGATTGTTAAAATTCGCGAAACGCAAACGCTCTTGACCAATCTAGGCTACCAAATTGGCGCAGCGGATGGCGCAGCAGGGCCAAAAACCCGCGCCGCGATCAAACAATTTGAAGCCGTCAACGGCCTACCAGAAACGGGACAGGTCACGGATGAATTGGTCGAGCGTTTGGCGATAGCTTCAGGCGCATAGACTAGACGCACTCCGCAAGATAAATACGCGTAATTTCAAAATATAACACCTTGACTTAAAGCCAACACTAAATCGCATTTTGATTACGCGAAGACCGCCGTCGATGTCTTTATTTTCACACGTTGATATGCAACTCACTGCACGTCCCACTTCCAAGGCGTGATCCATGCAAAAGCTACCTATTGAGTATTTCACGGCGAAAGTGACGCGGTATCATGACCTGTTGCAATGGATAGAATTTCGCGGCGGGCAACATTGGTTGCGCATGAGTGAACCCACCTGCGGATTTAAAATTGGGTTGGCCGCAGAAGAGTATGATATCAATAGCGACGGTCTTCAGTTTTTTGATAAATTGGGCCGCCCAGTGAGCGCAAAAATCAAACACTTGTCTGCTGCGCCCGAAGGTTTCCAAAACTTCGAAGGCTTGCCCACATCCAAAAAATCCCTCTTGGACATTGAGCTAGATTTGAAACCTGATAGCCACGCGCCCTATCCCATCACGCTTTATATGCCTGCCGGTCCAGACAAGGCGATGCAGGCCATTTTCACAGTACAGCCTAGCCTGCTCTATCCTGATTTTCTGTTTGATGCCGTTCAAAATTATGGCCCCGCCGTTGCGCCAAAATTTGACACTTTCGTCGAGACAGGCACGCTTTATGGTCACACGTCCATTCATGCGTCTTATTTATTCGATACAGTTTACACGATTGAATTATCCGATGATCTTTATAACCACGTCAAACCCATCGAGACTGTCAGGCAAAACTTAAAGGTTCTAAAGGGCAGTTCAGAAACCGTGCTTCCAAAGATCATTAAAAAATTATCTGGCCCAACCGTCTTCTTCCTCGACGCGCATTGGAGCGGAGATTCTACGGTTGATTTTTCAAAGGGAAAATTCACAGGCTACCCAACACAAACCGCCCATAGCGGCAAAGGAGATGCCCCAACGTCGCAAGAACAAAAACCCATTATCCCTGAGTTCGAAGCCATCTATAAAAATTTCAAACACCCTGCCTTGCTCATCATTGATGATTGGGACCTGATGGGCGTTTCTGAAACGGCCTTCGAAAAGTTTGATTGGAGTCATTTGTCCAAAGGCAAGTTGATGCAATATTTCGCCGACTCCCCGCGCACGATCTTTCATCACCGCTTAGGCGAAACGCGTTATGTCGTTGGCCTGTCTGCCAAATAGATCTGCGCGTTAACTCGCGCGCCAAAATTCTACTGATAATTTCGATAATCATCAGCGGGATGGCGCGTATCGCCTAACCCGCCATCATGAGGCAGTTCAGTCAGCGGCTTCAAGTCCATCTCTGCGCGCTCGGCGTTCACGATGCGTAATTCCATCACGTCGATTTCGGCTTGAATATCTAACTTTTCCATACGTGCGCGCAACCCGTCCCACCCGTTCACGGCAGAACGTTGCGCAGCGGCACGTTTACGCGCGCGCTCCACGCGGCGAATGTCCACTGTTTCACGATGCAACCGTTCCAGCCGCAACGCGGCCGTCCCATTAAAAACGCGCGCATTACGACGACCGCTGCCGCCTGAATTTCCTCGGGGCATGTCGCCTCCTGTATGGTTCGTATGAATTAACTCAAATAATTAGGTGGGATGTTCGCGTGGTCTTGGCGGTTGCAGGTGCAACCCAATAATAAGTTAGTTTTCGCAACCGTCAGTGTCCACGCGACAACGCCTTTTTGCACGATCGGCCGAGCACATCAGTCGAGGATGCAACAGCTCTCAATCGGCCACCCAACCCTTGGGACGTTACACCCAAAGCTCCAATGACAAGCGCTGCTTCCCACCGACCCGTGCATTTCTGTTTAACTATAAGCATATGAGTATCGAAAAATGGGTAAGCTTCACCAAGTTTTCGATATCTCATCCAACAGAATTGCACTTAGCCAACGTACGCTTGGTCGCCCGTTGTGAGAAGACAAGCCTAGGATGCCACAGGTTTAGAGAACGTTTGAGGTCTTTCTCCTCCACAAGCCAGTTGAGCATGGGCGCAGAGCCGTATGCGGTGTCAGCTGCAAGGCGTTTGGGTTTAATGTCATAGGTAGCTTCAACGCGGTCGATCATATCACGGGTGACATTGACTTCGGCTTGTCGGATTGCGCCACTGGCTTGGGCGTCCATAATAACTGAAGTTTTGCAGTCGATGAGATAGTTCACTGAGTATGAATACTTCGCCATGCCCGAGCGGTTGGTGCGCATCCAACGCGCCGCAGGGTCAACTGGCGAAAGATATTTAGACGGGACGTCGCTGGCCGCGCCAAAGGCGGCATCATCAAGTGTCGCGATATAGTCTTGAACAGCCCTTCTGTTCATCACGGCTTTGGGCAGAACGGGATTATGAAGCTCACCTTTTTGGCGGTTGGCATCAGCCCCGATGAGGCTTGCATCAACGGCAAAGTTCTCACCTCCAACAAGGCCCTCGATAATGCAGCGATGCACGGTTGTCTCAAATAGCTCACGCAGCAGCTTACTATCACGAAAACGGCCATGACGGTTCTTGGAGAATGTGGAAGGGTCAGGAACAGGCGCGTCCAGACCCAAGCGGCAGAACCAACGGTAAGCCAGATTGAGCTGCACTTCCTCACACAGACGGCGCTCTGAACGGATGCCAAAGAAATAGCCTACCAGCAACATTCTAATCATCAGTTCAGGATCAATCGACGGACGGCCTGTGTGGCTGTAATAATCCTTCAAATGCTCTCGCACAAAACCGAGGTCTGCAAACTTATCTATCGCCCGCAGCATGTGATCATCAGGCACGTGCGCCTCAAGACTAAAGCCGTAAAACAAACTATCCTGACCTGACTGACGTTCGCCCATCAAATCTAATTCTCCATGCCTACAACACAGACTGAATCAGAAATCGTAATGCCGCACAAGCAGAGAGTTTTTTAACACTATCGCGGCAAAGCGGACATTTGTAGTGTCTCCTTAGTGGCGCATTTTTAGGGCGCTGTTATCTTCATCACTGGATATTGATAGATTGAAAGGTCAGTGACCTTAGAACTAGCATGCAAGTTGGTCAGCGAAGTGCGGCAGAAATTTGTATTTTTATTTTCGTCGTATGCTTTGCTCGAAATCTAGACCGCTTTCTACTTTACATTTCAACATAACGTTCATTCTCACGCGTGGAGAAAAGGCATTCAAGGTTGGGTGTTAATCGTTGCAAAGTCGTTGGATTAGTCGCTGTTTTCTTAAACGGATCATAGCGAACATTTCTGATGAGTGTCACAAAACTGTCTCAAAAAATAAATGGAACTGTCACTAAATTGATATCTTCCTGTCATCAAATTTTGTCATTGGACTGCCAACTTAAGCGGAGAGCGGAATCATCGTTCTTTGCACCCTACGTCAAAATAAGAGGTTAGTTATGACGTTTACAAAGAAAACTCTGGTCGCGGGGGCAACGCTCTTGTCGTGTGCTTCCATCTCGAATGTCGCATCTGCGCAGGATGATTTTACGATTAATCTTGGCGGACGTTTGCATGTGGATTATGCAACATCCAATTCAGACACTACTGACTCTGAAATCAGTGCCTCGGCGCTGCGCCGGGCAAGGCTGAAAGGACATGGTCAGTTTGGAAAAAACCTAAAATATAAGATTGAAACCACTTTTGATGAGGGCGGCGATGTCAATCTCGAAGATGCTTATTTGTCGTGGAAACCCGACGGAAGTATTGTGACCTTCAAGGCGGGTCACTTTAAAACCCAAAACTCTCTCGAAGAAGCGGCCTCTTCATTGGACGTCGCGCTGATCGAGCGTGCCGCCTTTACGGACGCGTTTGAACTGGACCGCCGTGTCGGCTTTGAAGTTTCAACCAAATCTAAAAATTACCTTGTTCAACTCGGCATATTTGGTGAAAATCTTGAGGCCACTGACAATAATGATGGCAAGGAAGGTTTCGCTTATGCTGGCCGTGCGGTTTATAAAATTGATTTGAACAATGAAAGCCTCCCAGATGGCAGCCTTGTCCACCTTGGCGCATCTTTCCGCCATCGTGAGCAGAACGACGCTAGTGACTTACGGTATCGTCAGCGCGCCTATGTCGAACAAGCCGGCCGTATCATTTCAACCGGCCGTATTGCCGAGAGCGATACGTTCTTTGGCGGTGAATTGGCTGGGTTGTTTGGTCAAGCTTGGGCGCAAGGCGAATATACGGTGGTCAATGCGAATTGTGCTGAAGGCTCTACAGTCTGTACCGATGATCCAAGCTTTACGGGCTTCTCAGTCGGCGGCGGCTATTTCTTCGGCGGGAAACGTAATTATTCAGTCGGTAAATTTAAGCGTCCAACAATTGACAACCCAGTCACGAAGGGTGGTTGGGGCGCCGTGTCAGTTAATGCCCGTTACGACTCATTAGACCTAACGGATGAAGGCATTGATGGCGGTGACCTCGATACATTTGCCGTGGGTGTTAGCTGGTGGCTACACAAGCAAACGCGGATTCAGTTCAATTATTATACTTCAGATGCGACCTTATCAGGTCCGAATGTCGGACCAAGTTTAGGCCTACAGGATGTCTATGCTGCCGCGACAACAAACACGGCCTTGAATGAAGATACTGTAGATGGCTTTGTTGCACGTTTGCAGTTTGATTTTTAGATTTAACGCCGAGGAAAAAGACAATGTTTAAGAAATATCTACTCAGCGGCATCGTAGCCGTCAGTATGGTCGCTTGCGGCAACGCCGGAAATGATGAGACTGAAACAACGGCGTCATCATCTAAAGCCGCGACTGCGGCGACAGGACGCGATCAGATTAAAATCGTTGGATCGTCAACGGTTTATCCATTTGCAACAACTGTGGCCGAGAACTTCGGGCGCAGCACATCGTTTAAGACACCGATTGTAGAAGCAACGGGCTCTGGTGGTGGGTTGAAGCTTTTTTGTTCTGGGCTTGGTGATAATTACCCAGACATCACAAATGCGTCTCGCCGCATTAAGGCCTCCGAAGTTGAGCGCTGTGCTGAAAATGGAATTAATGACATCGTTGAGGTTAAGGTCGGCTACGACGGGATCGTCGTCGCGAATTCAACTAAATCTGACCGCATGGAATTGACGTTACGCGAGCTCTATCTTGCCCTAGCGAAAGATGTGCCTGATGGAAAAGGTGGTCTAAAGCCAAATGATTATGTGAATTGGAGCGATATTAATCCTGCTCTTAAGAATACTAAAATTGAAATCATGGGCCCACCTCCAACATCAGGAACGCGCGACGCCTTTGTCGAACTTGCGATGGAAGGCGGCTGCCAGACATTTGACTGGATTAAAGCTTTCAAGAAGACAGATAAAAATACGTATAAAGCGATTTGCCACGCATTTCGTGAAGACGATGGTTTCATCGAAGCTGGCGAGAATGACAACCTGATTGTCCGTAAACTAAATGCGAACCCGAATGCGCTTGGTATCTTTGGCTTTGGTTTCTTGGATCAAAATGGCGATAGCGTGCAAGGCAGTATCATTGATGGTACGCCGCCAACGTTTGAAAATATTTCAGATGGAGCTTATCCTGTCTCCCGCTCGCTATATTTCTACGTGAAAAAAGATGTCGTAGGAAAAGTACCCGGCATCACAGAATATCTCACAGAATTCACAAGTGTTCGAGCCAGCGGCGAAGATGGGTATTTGTCCGAAAAAGGTCTAATTCCGATGAACGCTGAAGAGCATGCACAGTGGCAATCCCAAGTGCTAGCGCTTGAAACACTTAGCCTCAACTAATGTCAGACTCACGCGACTTTACATTGCGGCGGTCGAACCGCCGCAATCAAATCAAAGAATATGCGATTCAGGCCGTCCTAATGGCGTGCTCTTTTGTGGCTATTTTTACGACCATCGGTATCGTCGCGTCTTTGGCATTTGAAGCCTATCGTTTTTTTGGCAGAATACCTCTTGCTGATTTTTTATTCGGACTGGAGTGGAGCCCGCAAACGGCGATGCGCGCGGACCAAGTCGGCGCGAGTGGCAAATTTGGTGTATTGCCCCTGCTCTCTGGTACGCTCTTGATTAGTTTCATCGCAATGTGTGTGGCGACGCCGCTAGGTATTCTCTCAGCGGTTTATCTCGCTGAATTTGCGCGACCTAAAACCCGCAATATCATCAAACCAATGTTGGAGCTGTTGGCGGGTATCCCGACTGTCGTTTACGGTTTTTTTGCCGCTCTTGTTGTCGCGCCAATCATTCGAAGCATGGGCTCTGGGGCTGGGTTTCAAATTTCATCTGAAAGCGCCCTCGCAGCAGGACTAGTCATGGGTATCATGCTAGTGCCCTTTATTTCGTCATTGTCAGACGATGTAATCAATGCGGTGCCTCAGGCATTGCGTGATGCCTCTTATGGTATGGGCGCAACCGAAACTGAAACGATCACAAAGGTTGTTCTACCTGCTGCAACGCCGGGGATTATCGGTAGCCTGCTGCTTGCGGTCTCGCGGGCAATCGGTGAAACGATGATTGTCGTGATGGCAGCAGGTCTTGCGGCGAACCTGACGGCGAACCCATTTGAAGCTGTGACAACCATGACGGTTCAGATCGTGACCTTGCTGACAGGCGACCAAGAATTTGATAGCGCTAAAACACTCGCGGCCTTTGCGATTGCCCTGTTCCTTTTGGTTCTCACCTTGGGTCTCAACATCGTGGCCTTGAGAATTGTCGATAAATACAAGCGAAAATATGCCTGATTATATTTTGACAACATCGCCTCAGATGGCCAAGCGTCATGCCCGCCATTCACGGTTCCAATGGTATGGGCGCCTCGCAATCGCAATTTCTATCTCATTCATGCTGTTGATGTTCACGGCGATTTTCGCGCGCGGCACGGGGGCGTTCCAAAAGACAATGATCGCTGTCGATGTGGAATTCACGGAGTCTGTGATTGACCCCAAAGGCACACGTGTTGAGATGGACCTAAAGCAAGGCAACTACAAACCGCTCATCCTGTCTGGTCTGCAACAGGTAGTGACCGGTGCAACGGAACGTAAAGATAGAAACCGTTTATACAAGCTTGTTAGCGGCGGTGCCGTATTTGACTTGGGTGAACGTGTTGCCGCCAAACCGGACATGATTGGCACAACCCAGCGCGTTTGGATCGCCGCCTCATCCGAGGTTGATCTCTATATTAAAGGGAAAGTTGATCCAGAATCTGACGAGGCTGTCCGACGTCTAAAAGACCAAGACATCGCTTGGGTTAAATTATTACAAGAAGATGGCCGTGTTAAAAGAAAGTTCAACCGCGTATTCTTCACAAGTGGAGATTCCCGAGCACCAGAAATGGCTGGTATTTTAAGTGCCGCGTTGGGTTCATTTTTTAGTCTTCTAGTTTGTTTCCTGATTGCTTTTCCATTGGGCATTTTGACAGCAGTTTACCTTGAGGAATATGCGAAGAAAAACCGCCTAACCAATTTGATTGAAGTGAATATCAACAACCTCGCGGCTGTACCCTCTATTGTGTTCGGTCTGTTGGGATTGGCTGTGTTTTTGAACTTCTTCAATCTGCCGCGCTCGACGCCGCTTGTCGGTGGAATGGTTTTGGCACTTATGACCTTGCCCACCATTATTATCGCCTCACGGTCGATTTTGCGTTCTATCCCCCAAACAACGCGAGACGCGGCAATGGGCTTGGGCGCAAGCAAGACGCAGACGACTTTCCATCATGTTGTGCCTCTGGCGATGCCGGGAATGTTGACAGGTACGATCTTGGGTATGGCCCGTGCATTGGGCGAAACGGCACCTTTGCTGATGATCGGTATGGTCGCCTTTATTGTGGATGTCCCAAAGGGCGTAACTGATGTCGCAACATCATTGCCTGTGCAAATTTTCCTCTGGGCGGACAGTCCAGAAAAGGGATTTGTCGAATTAACATCAGCGGCCATCATGGTGCTGTTGGTCTTCCTCATATTAATGAATTTATTCGCTGTGTATCTCCGCAGACGCTTGGAGAGACGCTGGTAATGGAAAAGAACATGACAGAAGAAACTGCTGCACAGACAGACGCCTCTACACCGATCATGACCGCTCGCGGGGTTGACGTATTTTACGGGAAGAAACAGGCTATCAAGAACGTTAGCCTTGATATTCCTGAGAACCAAATTACGGCGCTTATCGGTCCGTCAGGTTGCGGCAAATCGACATTTTTGCGGTGCTTTAATCGCATGAATGACACTATCGATTCCTGCCGCGTGACGGGTGACATTCAATTTGCGGGACAGGACATCTATGCTCCGAAAGTCGATGTCGTAGCGCTTCGCTCTCGCATTGGTATGGTCTTTCAGAAAGCGAACCCTTTTCCTAAATCTATTTTCGATAATGTAGCTTACGGCCCAAAAATTCATGGCTTGTCTAAATCCAAAGACCATCTCGAAGATATCGTGATTACCTCGCTGCGCCGCGCGGGTCTTTATGATGAAGTTTCCGACCGTTTAGATGAACCTGGAACAAGCCTTTCGGGGGGACAGCAACAGCGGCTGTGCATCGCCCGAGCAATCGCGGTTGATCCTCAGATTATCTTGATGGACGAACCGTGTTCAGCACTGGATCCGATTGCGACGGCTATCATCGAAAACTTGATGGATTCCATGAAAGAGAAATACACAATTGTGATTGTGACTCACTCTATGCAGCAGGCCGCACGTGTCTCTCAACAGACAGCTTTCTTTCACCTAGGCGAATTAGTCGAGAGCGGAGAGACAGAGTCAATTTTCACGAACCCAGAACAAGAACGCACCCAAAACTATATTTCCGGACGAATTGGATAAACCCATGAGTGATGATCACATCGTTTCCTCCTTTGACGAGGATATGACCCGCTTGGAGGCTATGTTCCTTGAAATGGGCGACATAGTTAGCGCGCAGCTCAAAGCTGCCACACGGGCCTTGCGCAAAGAGGACCGTGTCCTCGCGAAGCAAGTTGTCAAAGGAGACAAGCAGCTCAATAAGATGGAAGCTGACCTCAACGATCTCGCGATCAAAATCCTTGCCTTACGCCAACCCTTTGCGGGGGATCTTCGCAAGGTCGTCATCACGTTGAAAAGTGCGGGGCATTTGGAACGAATTGGCGATTTAACGCGGAATATGGCGCAACGCACCAATACGATCACGAAAGCGGAGGCGAACACAGGCCCCATCGATACATTGATACGCATGAGTGAGATCGTTCAAGATATGGTCTCATCTATTATGGTGGCTTACAGGACGGGGGATACAGAGCTTGCAACGTTAGTGCGCGCACTAGACGAAAGCGTCGACAAATCTCACAATGCGCTTTTCCGAGAAATGTTGACCTATATGATGGAAGACCTCCGGAATATCTCAGGATGTATGCATGTGATGTTTATGGCTAAAAATATTGAACGCATGGGCGACAATGTGGCCGATATTGCCAAAGAGCTAATCTACATGAACACAGGGGATTGGCCTGAAGGCAAACGTACAAAAAGCGACAAAACGAGTAAAATGATCCTAGAGCAAGACCACACAGAGAAGTAATGCTGGCTATGCTCTCCGGAAATTTTGGGTCTTCAAATGGAGTGCAGAAATTAGGTGAGTTTTGATGATGCGTCTATTCAGTTCGATGGTCGCCTAATGCGGCGTAACTATGTTTGGATCTTCACTTCACTGATGAATTAATATCGCCCGAAGTAAGACACGGAGCTAACGTCCGCCTTGGGGAGCGATCCCAGTTAGCCCATCATTTGCATATCCTTTGTTTTCAATAAATGAAGGATATTAAAATGTACTTGGAAAACACTGATACTGTAAAAATTGATAAACGACCGATAAGGACAAACCAATCGGTCAGAAATCCCCCCTAACGCCACAACAAGCTTTGGCCATTCGAGTGCGATTGCAACTCGCAGATCACAAGCGTGATCTTGCCATGTTCAATTTGGCACTTGATAGTAAGCTCCGCGGATGTGATCTGATGGCCTTGAAGGTATCTGACCTTCAAACAGGCGATGAGATTAGGCCGCGAGCGAAAGTGATTCAGAGTAAAACTGGAAAACCTGTACAGTTTGAAGTTATGCCGTCAACGCGCGAAGCCGTCACGAATTGGATTAAGTTCAAAGAGCTGACGCCTTATGATTGGTTGTTCCCAAGTCGGAAGGATAAGGATCTACCAACTACAACGCGCCAATATTTGCGCATCGTTCAAAAGTGGGTAGCTTCAATTGATTTGCCTAAATCCTCTTATGCGACACATTCGCTGCGAAGAACAAAGGCCACGCTTATTTATCGTAAGACTGGAAACCTACGTGCTGTCCAATTGCTGCTTGGCCATGAGAAAATTGATAGCACAGTTCGTTATCTCGGAGTCGAGGTTGAAGATGCACTCGCCTTAGCGGAGAATATTGACCTTTAAAATAACACACTTTTCCATTGCGGGCTAAGGTCCGCTTTGGGGATAAATACGCCTCGCCCCAAAACAAAAAAGCCAGAGCGTTAGCCCCGGCTTTTTAAATCTCAACTTTAAATCTAATCCGTAAGTGGACTTAGAATTTAACGACGCCGCCGATACTTCCGCCAACGTAACTGACGTCAAAAGGGTCGCTTAAATTATAATTTGTAATATCCAGACGAATGCCAATATTTTCGTTGAAGAAATAATTCCCACCGATACCGCCTGCAATGCCTTCGTCTTTAAAATCTTCACTCAACGTTCCATCTGAAACCTCGAGCGTGCTGGAGTGATATCCAAGGCGCAGATACATATCAAAATTCTCAGCAGGTAAGCGCACCATACCAAAGGCAGCGACTTGCGATCCAACACCGATTGTAATGCCGTCTTCTTCATAGTCAGAGAGGCCTTGGCCAAATTCAATTTCAGCACCGACATATTTATATTTCACGCCGCCACGAAAAAATGAGGCCGTCATCATGTCGCTGACATATTCAGTGTTACCTTCTGTGACAGAAAACTGCATGAGCGCTAAGTTAGCATCCGCATAGAGCCAAAGGTCTTTTGGCTTGCTAGGTTTTTCAACATCAGGTGCTGGCGCGTCATCTTGCGCAAATGCAACAGTAGGTGCGGCCATAAGGCTTAGCGCAACTGCGCTAGCAATAAGCAGGTTTTTCATTTTCAATTCCCCAAGTTTAAGTAACTCTTAATTATACCGCGTGAGGTTGTAAAATAAAGTCTAAATCCCACAAAAAAGCCGGAGCGTAAGCCCCGGCTTTTTAAATCTCAATTTTAAATCTAATCCGGAAGTAGACTTAGAATTTAACGACGCCGCCAAGGCTGAAGACACTGTAACTTACATCCAGAGGGTCACTTAAGTTGTAACCTGTGACATCTGCGCGAACACCGAAGTTGTCGTTGAAGAAATAGTTTCCGCCAACACCGAAGGCTATACCTTCATCATCAACGTCCTCGCTGAACGTTCCATCTGAAAGCTCTATCGTACTAGAGTGGTATCCAGCCCGCAGATATACATCATAATTTTCAGACGGTAAGCGTAACATACCAAAAGCCGCGACTTGTGAACCCACACCGATTGTAATGCCATCTTCTTCATAGTCAGAGAGGCCTTGGCCAAATTCAATTTCAGCACCGACATATTTATATTTAACGCCGCCACGAACATAAAAAGCTGTCATATTGTCACTGACATATTGTATGTTATCTTCTGTGACGGTAAATTTCGTGAGTGCAAGGTTAGCATCTGCATATATCCAAAGGTCTTTTGGCTTGCTAGATTTTTTGACGTCAGATTTTGGCGCATCATCTTGCGCAAATGCGACCGTAGGTACGGCCATAAGGCTTAGCGCCACTGCGCTCGCAATAAATAGGTTTTTCATTCTCAATTCCCCAAGTTTAAGTAACTCTTAATTATACCGCGTGAGGTTGCAAAATAAAGTCTAAATCCCACAAAAAAGCCGGAGCATAAGCCCCGGCTTTTGAATTCAAATTTGGATTTTAGAGTTAGTTTTGTTTTGGTGCCAAAACCATCGTCATCAGACGGCCTTCGGTTTTCGGTTCAAACTCAACTTTACACTCTTCAGCAAAGTCTTCTTTGACGCGTGCGAGCAATGTCATGCCACGGTCCATATGGGCCATTTCACGGCCACGGAAACGCACAGTTACTTTGACCTTATCGCCGCGATCAAAGAATTTCTGCATGGCTTTGGTTTTCACGCCATAGTCATGCACGTCGATATTTGGACGCATCTTGATTTCTTTCAACGCTTGTGTGCGCTGGTTCTTGCGGTTCGCCGCTTTTTTCTTTTGGTTTTCAAAGCGCATCTTACCATAGTCTAGCACCTTACAAACAGGTGTCAGTCCGGGAGCCACTTCGACGAGATCGAGTCCAGAGGCACGAGCCGCTTCGAGCGCTTCGGCAAGAGGGACATTCCCTCGTTTTTCACCATCGGCCATGATGAGTAGTACATTATCGGCGGTAATGTCGCGATTTACGCGTGGGCCTTTAGGTTTTTTGGCAGGTTGGGCCGAGAGAGGTCTTCTAGCGATTGGAGTGCTCCTAAGTGTTTCAATCAATTTTCTTTATCAGTCTGCGCATATGGCGACTTTATCGTCCATATACAAGTAAAACCGCTATATTGCAGCGAACTTCACCACCCTATTATAGACCTCAAGTAAAGATTTTTGCAGGGCGGCCTTAGAAAACCGCTCCGAAATCCGCGCGCGCGCGTCCAAAACACCCGTTAAGTCATCCACCCGATCAATGGCGTCAGCGAGGGCTGTGGCGTCTGCGGGCGGGACACGCCACCCTGTTACGCCTTGCACGACGACTTCGACCGCGCCGCCGTGGTCGCTGGCAATGACGGGACGACCCATGGCTTGAGCTTCGGCGGCGGTACGACCAAAAGCTTCGGGGTCCGTTGAGGGGCATATGACGATGTCGGCCGCCATGAGCGCCGTGGCGATATCGCTATCGTGGCCCGGGAAATGTGTCCGCCCCGTGAGACCAAGCTGATCCGCTTGCGCTTTAAGCTCTGCGACATAGGCGTCACGGCCCTGCGCATCGCCCAATAGAACGAGATGATAGTTAGGACTTAAGTTCGCCAAAGCGTCAATCGCAACGCGCTGCCCTTTCCAACTCGTCAATCGCCCTGGCAATAGAACTAAAGTCGCGGCCTCTGGAGCGCCCCATTTTGCGCGCCGATCCGCACTCTGTTTTGGGTCAATGCGCGCAGGGTCGAACAGCTCCATATCTACGCCGCGTGGAATGACAGTGATGCGGTCTGGCTCGGTTCCATGTTCGCGAATGATATGATCACAAGTAAAATTGGAATTAGCGATAACAACATCGCCCTTCGCCATGACCCCATTATATCCGCGCTTCAGCGCAGAGCTTGCGTTATATATCCCATGATAGGTCGTCACAAATGGCACACGCTCCGCCCGTGCCGCATAGATCGCTGGCCATGCAGGGGCGCGCGATCTGGCGTGGACCACATCAATCTTGTGTTCTGCAATCAAGCGGCGAACCCCTGCAATGCGCCACGGCACAGACAGGATATTCTTGGACCCAATATCAGCGGTGTGATGCACACCGCCCAAAGCTTCTAACTCAGGCACAAGCCGTCCGCCATTTGAGAGCACATGTGCGCCGTGACCTGCGGCGACCAAAGCCTCCACAGTCTCTAAAGCCGTACGTTCGACACCTCCGGCATTGAGCTCGGGCAAGATTTGCAGCACATTCATAAAAACCCCTTAGCCCAAGTGGAATCAAAATGCCCGACTTTCTAACAACAGCTGATGGTCATAAAATTGCCTATGAAAAATCAGAAGGTCATGGCGTAAACGCTAATGCGCCGACCTTGATCTGGTGCGGTGGGCTGAAGTCCGACATGGAAGGCGGTAAAGCCGTCCATCTACATGCGTGGGCCAAAGCGCGCGGACAGGCTTTCATTCGATTTGATTATTTCGGTCACGGACAGAGCAGTGGAGACTTTGCCGATGGCACCCTCTCTCGTTGGGCATCAGATATTGGTTTCGTGCGAGACCAACTCACCCAAGGTCCTACCATTTTAGTCAGCTCCTCTATGGGCGGTTGGGCGTCACTTCTGGCAGCCATAGAAAACACTGAGCAGACCGCAGGTCTTGTTTTAATTAACCCGGCGCCAGACTTTACAGAGAAACTAACTGTCGCAGGATGGACGGAGGTCCAAATTGCGGCGCTAGAAAATGACGGTGTTGTGTATGAACCTTCGGGATATGATGAACCTTATGCCTATACGAAAGTTCTGATTGAAGACGGACGGGAACGACAAATTTTAGACGCACCGATCGAGCTGAATTGCCCTGTCAGAATTTTGCAAGGCTATGAAGACGATGTCGTGCCTTGGGCGCACTCCAAACGTCTAATGGATGCCATCACATCCAAAGACATGACCTACACGCTCGTCACAGGCGGTGATCACAGTCTGTCACGTGAAAACGATTTAACGCTTATTGAAAACGCGATTGCGAGCATAACATAATGACCCCTTTCTACTCATTTCTACCCATCATTGCCTTCCCATTATTATGGATGAGCATTTGTTTTTTAATCTCCCGCATGAGTGGATGGTCTGCGTTGGCAAGACATTATTCGACTGAGGTAGAACCCTATGGTGACCGCTTAATATGCAGTCCTTAGGACTGGGTTTCTCTCCTCTCTTTATGGCGAGCTATAGCAGTTGTTTGACGCTCCACATTTCGAACGAAAGCCTATACCTCAAACCTTGGTTTATTTTCAAATGTGGGTACACAACACTTGAGATACCGCTTAGTGATATTCAGACAGAACCAGGCCGCATTTTATTTTTCAAAATAACTAAGGTGACATTTCAAAAAAACGCAGCGGTTAAAGCCAGACTATTTGGAAGTATTGGAAAACGACTTTTAGAAATTACATAGTTCAAGGGCCGTATTCGTCACGATTTTACTTTGCCTAAATCCCTAGTCTGCCCTATCTCCGTGCCATGGTGACAGCTCCCCAAAATAACGACGGCGCAGAGTGGACAAATGCGCGCGCGGCGAAACGGGCTTTGACGGAAGCCTTCGAAGACGCAGGCATTCCATTTGCAGAAAATGACGCTGGCGAAATTATAGAAGCCGCAACAAGGCTAGACCGCACGGCCATAATCATACGGGGCATGGAACCTCTAACGCCTGACGTGTCAGCGACGATTAATGACTATATGAACCGCCGCTTATCAGGTGAACCTGTTGATCATATTTTAGGATGGCGCGAGTTTTACGGACGCCGCTTTCAGATTTCCAAAGATGTATTGTCGCCACGCGCAGATACCGAAACGCTCATTCGCGGGGCGCTGCAAAGGCTAGATAAAAATGCACCGCAACACCTCCTTGATCTGGGAACAGGTAGCGGCGCGATTGGTTTGACCCTTTTGGCGGAAACTGAACACACACAGCTTCTTGCGACAGATTTATCGGCAGGTGCGTTAAATATCGCCGCCGCAAATGCGCAATCCCTGTCTCTCCAAAGCCGCACTAAATTTGTAAAAGGCGCATGGTGGGACGCGGTTCCGAACACGGCACGTTTTGACATGATCCTCTCTAACCCGCCCTATATTTCAAACGACGCCATGAAGGGATTAGAGACAGAGGTTCTACGGTTCGATCCAGACTTAGCTCTGCGTGGCGGCGATGACGGTTTGGACGCCTATCGGCTTATACTGGCAGGCGCGAAAGAGTATTTGAGTGACGCGGGGTGGCTTGGGTTTGAAATCGGATTTGACCAAGCTGAGGCCTTAACTGAACTCCTCTCGAATGAGGATTGGAGCGAGATTTCTGTTGATCGAGACCTTGG
The DNA here is from genome assembly GCA_938009235.1 of uncultured Caulobacterales bacterium. Classification (GTDB taxonomy): domain Bacteria; phylum Pseudomonadota; class Alphaproteobacteria; order Caulobacterales; family Maricaulaceae; genus Litorimonas. The sequence goes on along the minus strand of CALLIK010000007.1, from coordinate 395,051 downwards.
CGGAAATGACCGCGCAGTTTGGACAAAAAAAACCCCTTTTCATCTGGGCTAAGCTTTGCTAGGCGAAATCAGAAGCGCACAGCGTTCGATCCCTAAACCACCCGAACACCGCTAATATAACTGACAGACCACGGGCACTCCACATCAATGTGTTTTAAATGCCCCGTCAAATGTCGCCCCTTGAGGAAATCCGATGAAGCGTCAACGCGGCCGTAATCGCAACAACAATAACAAAAATAATAATCGCAATAACAACCACAATAACCACAACCGGTCACTGGATAGCCAAGGCCCGGATGTTAAAGTGCGCGGAACAGCGTCCACGATTTTTGAAAAATACACAACGCTAGCGCGCGATGCCAAAATGAGCGGCCATCGTGTAAAGGCTGAGAACTTATTGCAACATGCTGAGCATTATTTGCGGGTCATGAATGTGCAAGAAGCTGCTAAGCGTGTTGCCCTAGAAGCCCGCGAAAAAGCCGATGCCGAGCGCGCCGCAAGAGATGCTGAACGGGCTGCTAAACGGGCTGAAAATGGCGAAGATGACGGGGACACGCCGCAGCGCGACAGCCGCCGTCACAATCATCGTAACCAACGTAATTCACGCGACGATAACCGCAACCAAGATGCAAATCGCGCGGACGAAAAACCATCCGTAGAGGCGAACACCGAAGCCCCATCTGAGCTTGATGTTGTTACGCCACAAGCCGAAGCGCCCGAAGAAAAAGCCCCGAAGAAAAAAGCGGCACCCCGTAAACCTCGTGCGCCAAAGGCAGACGTTGAAGTAGACGCGCCTGAAGCCAGTGACTCTGAAGAAGCACCGAAGCGTCGCCGTAAAGCCCCAGCACGTAAAAAGGCTGATGCTGAAACTATTGACGCTGCGGAATAAGCCCGCAGACAATAAACACTATTAAATTCAGCTCCATATCCTTGGCCATCTTGAACCTAGGAGCTGAATTCCCATCTCGAAGATAAGTCACCGCCATCAATTATGATGTGCGAAACATGTTTTCGAGGTAAGCCATGGACATCCAAGCCTACACACAACGGTCGCGAAGCGTTATTCAAGCAGCCCAAACCGAAGCCGTGACGCGAGACCACGCATATCTCACCCCCGCACATATCCTGAACGCATTGATCCATGAAGACGGCGGCCTGCCGTCCAATTTATTACAAATGTCTGGCGCGTCCGTGGACACATTGGACGTTACGCTCACACAAACACTCAACAAACTAGCGCGCGTCGAGGGCGGAGCTAGCGTGTCTTTATCTAAAGCCTCAAGCAAGCTTTTCGCGGTCGCAGAGAAATCCGCCAAGAGCGCGGGTGATGCCTTTGTGACGCTTGAAAGACTTCTGTTCGCAGCCGTCACACAAGCGGATAAGGATTTACGCACAGCCCTCGCGACCTCTGGTGTCGATGCAGGACGATTAGGCGAAGCCATCAAGTCAGTCCGCTCTGAAGACCCTGTGACGTCTGATTCTGCGGAAGATCAATATGAGGCCTTGTCTAAATATTCACGTGACCTCACCGAGGCCGCACGTAATGGCAAGCTTGACCCTGTTATCGGACGTGATGAAGAAATCCGCAGGACGCTACAAGTCCTGTCTAGGCGTTCGAAAAACAACCCACTCCTGATTGGCGAACCTGGCGTTGGGAAAACCGCGATTGCTGAAGGCCTCGCCGTTCGCATCGTGTCGGGCGATGTCCCCGAAAGTATGCGTAACAAGCGCTTGCTCGCGCTCGATATGGGCGCATTGATCGCGGGTGCAAAATATCGCGGCGAATTTGAAGAACGCCTGAAATCTGTTTTAAAAGAAATTGAAAAAGCCGACGGTCAGATCATCCTATTCATTGACGAAATCCATACCCTTGTCGGCGCAGGCAAAGGAGATGGTGCAATGGATGCTGCTAACCTTTTGAAACCCGCACTCGCACGCGGCGAATTACATTGCATTGGCGCAACGACGCTCGACGAATATCGCAAACATTTAGAAAAAGACGCAGCCTTAGCGCGGCGTTTCCTGACCGTTTTTGTCACGGAACCCACCGTCGAAGACACTGTCTCAATCTTACGTGGCCTCAAAGAAAAATACGAAGTCCATCACGGTATTCGCATTTCGGACGCGGCCATTGTGTCGGCGGCAAACCTGTCCAATCGATATATCACCGACCGCTTCTTACCCGATAAAGCCATCGACCTCATGGACGAAGCTGCGTCGCGTTTACGGATGCAAGTCGACAGCAAGCCAGAAGCCTTGGACGAAATCGACCGCCGTCTCGTACAGCTGCGCATCGAAGTTGAAGCGCTCAAAAAGGAAACCGACAGCGCCTCCAAGGACAGACTGAAAAAACGTCAAGCCGAAATCAATGATCTGCAATCTCAATCCGACGAGATGAGCGCAACTTGGCAGGCGGAGAAAGCTAAACTCGCCTCTGCAACCGATGTGAAAGAAGCGCTTGAACAGGCGAAGTTTGAACTCGCCGATGCCGCGCGACGTGGGGATTATGAAACGGCGGGCCGCTTGCAGCATGAAGATATTCCTACTCTCGAAAGCCAAATGGCCGACTTAGAGAAAAGGTCGGGCGACAGCATGGCCAGCGAGACAGTAACATCAGAGACCATCGCAACCATCGTGTCGCGTTGGACAGGTGTACCCGTTGAAAAAATGCTCGAGGGCGAACGCGAAAAACTGTTAGATATGGAAAGCGTGTTAAGCGCACGTGTCGTCGGGCAAGACCGCGCGGTCACAGCCGTCTCTGACGCCGTCCGCCGTGCCCGCGCAGGACTACGTGATCCACAGCGCCCGATTGGGAGCTTCATGTTTCTCGGCCCGACTGGCGTGGGTAAAACTGAACTCACCAAAGCCCTCGCGGACTTCATGTTCGATGACACGCAAGCCATCACACGCATGGACATGTCTGAATATATGGAAAAACACTCCGTCGCCCGTATGATCGGCGCGCCTCCAGGTTATGTTGGTTATGATCAAGGCGGCGCTTTAACTGAGGCCGTTCGTCGTCGTCCCTATCAAGTCATTCTGTTTGATGAAGTTGAGAAGGCGCATCCAGATGTTTTTAATATTTTACTTCAAGTTCTCGACGAAGGACGCCTTACGGATGGCCAAGGTCGTACCGTAGATTTCCGGAATACGCTTATTATCATGACGTCAAATATTGGGTCGCAACATCTGCTGAACCTCGCGGATGGAGATAATGTTCAAGCCGCTAAAGTTGGCGTTATGGCCGAGGTAAATGCTCATTTCCGACCAGAGTTCCTGAACCGCATTGACGAAATTTGCCTCTTCGAAAGACTTAAACCAGAGCATATGGGCGCTATTGTCGATATTCAAATGAAACGCCTACAAGGGTGGCTGAAGGACAAGTCAATTACCGTGAACCTGTCTGATGATGCACGAACACATTTGGGCGAAGCTGGATATGACCCTAGTTTCGGAGCGCGCCCTTTAAAACGCGTCATCCAAAAACAAGTCCAAGACGAACTCGCGCGCGAATTACTAAGCGGGCGTATCAAGGACGGAGACATCATTCACATCGACGCAGCGGGTGGACGCATCAGGGTGAGTGTCAAAACCACGGCTAAAGACGACTAGATTTAAATTCTAATCTTCGTCCTAACGGTAACCTATACATATAAAAACCGGAACCCTACGAGGGTCCCGGTTTTTTTATTTTAAGTTTCTACCTAGCTTAGTTATTTTTAGGTCCAGGCTTTTTACGAGGCGTGCCATCTTTTTTCAGAAGGTTTCCATCTGCATCACGTGGCGCTTTAGATCCAGGTTTTGGTCCACGTTTCTTTGTGGATTTTGATGATGTCTTCGCGGAAGATTTGCTGTCTGACTTTGACGCCTTAGTTGCAGGTTTCGTCTTGGATGTATCACCCTTATTCAAAAGGCTCTCTTTTTTGTCTTTCGCAGAGGACGACAAACCATCGGCTTTTTCACGTACAGAAGCCGTCGCGGATTTAGCTTTACCTGAAACAGTTTCGCTCATCTCGCCAACGTTCTCACGCAAGTTCTTCGTGGCATCACTCGCCTTATCACTCACACTTTTAGTAGCTTCTCGCGTTTTCGCAGCAGCCGCTTCGGCGGCCTTACGCGCTTCAGCAAGTGGATCTATATCTGCAAGTTCAGACTTGCCTTTGTCTGGCGAAAGATTGTCGTTAATACGGAAGATTGCGACCATCAATTCGGACACGATGCGGGTCAACAGGAGCGCAAGAAGCAAGAAAGCCCAAAAATTTATAAATCCAGTGATCGCGCCGAGCGGTGGCAGTTTTATGGCGCGGAAGGCTACTTCCAAAAAGGCTAGGCCAATAACAACCAAAGCCAGCCAAAAAAATGGAACAATAAGTTTCTCTTTGAATAACTTATCAAAAGAGAAAAAGAAGTTGAGAAGATTTTTCATATCGCTGGCCTCATTGATATTTCAATTAGGGGTGGCTTAGACAAATAAAAAGCGGGCCGCAAGACCCGCTTCAATCACATTTAAATTGAGTTTAGAAAAGCCCCAATTATCTTGGCTTCAATTACTCTGACGAAGCTTCTACAGAGAACGCCGTCCCCACTTTCGGTTTTGCTGTCAGCACTTCTGACGTCGCGCGCAAACTATCAATATTTTCCCGACGCGACTTGAACGCTTCCCGTTGGTTTTTTGCTAATGGCTTACCTGAAAGCTGAGACAGGCGACGTGGGTTGATTTTTTTACCGTTAAGGTGGACTTCATAATGTAAATGCGGGCCCGTAGAACGGCCTGTCGTTCCAACATAACCAATGACCTGATCTTGATTCACAAAAGACCCAGATTTCACACCGCGTGCAAAACCCTTTAGATGTGCATAGGCCGTTTTATATCCATCCGTATGGCGAATGCGGATGTAGTTCCCATATCCGCCATAGCGGTTCGCGCGTTCGACCGTACCAGAGCCGGCCGCTAAAATTGGCGTGCCACGAGGTGCCGCAAAATCAACACCTGTATGCATTTTGCGATAACCCAAAATTGGATGTTTCCTGCGTCCGTAACTAGACGACAAACGCGCACCGTTAACAGGCGTCGCTCGTAATTTTCGTTTTGCAGTTTTACCTGCAGCGTCATAGAAATTCTCTCGGCCTTTTTGATCTTCAAACAACCAATATTCAGACATTTTTCCACGTGGCGAAAAAGATGTGTAAAGCAGGTCACCCGCTTTAACGATTTCGCCTTTTTGGTCTCGTGCGACTTCAAAGAACATTTCAAACGCATCACCCGGTTGGATGTCACGTTGAAAGTCGACCGAGTATTCGTAGATATTCGCAAATTGAACTACGACCTTATCAGGCGCACCCAAACGCGTGGCATCTACATAGAGAGAGTTCTCGACTGTCGCCTTTACGCTAACAGTCTCATATTTAAATTCAGCCGCAATCTTACGAGCTGCATAAGTTTCAGCCTGGTCAGTTCCTAAAACGCGGTCAACAAAGACTGTGGATTCTACATTTGGCTTAAACGTCAGATGTTCGAGCGTGTCGCCAGAAAAGTGAAGATAAAAGCTCTGCCCTGCGCGAAGGTTACGCGGTTGGAAGACGTCACCAAAGGCCTGCGTGACACGGTGAGCTTGCTGGCCTGACAATCCATTTCTCTGCAAAAGAGGGCCTAAGTTATCGCCCGCCTCCAAAGTCACTTTCTTGACGGATGTCTTTGACATGAAACTCTCGTCTAATCCCATATCGAAACGGGAGATGTCTAACTCAGGAGCTTTTGCCTGCTGCACAGTCTCATCAATTGTGGCCTCTGTACGGTCGGGTAATGCAATCAAGCCAATCACGCCGACCGTGGCCGCCGCGATTAAGAAGCGAAACCGGTTCTGGCGTGGAATAACGGTATGGCGCAACTGACCAAACGCTTCAGCCCGTACCCGTAGACCTTCAACGAAGGCATTAGGTCGAGCATCCGTTACTGGTGGTTTAGGGTCAGTCATATTTTCAAGCCTGGAGCGCGCGCATCATTGAAGAGTATCTCGTTACAGCTATTGCCCTACTCTTCCTAAATCAGGGTTAACGTATTCTTGATACAGCTGTAAACTGAACAAACTTTAAGACTTGGTTTCATTAGTCTTGAGGCAAAGCCTACTCTAAGCAGAGAAAAGGAGGACGGGCTATTTCTGCAGACGACAAAATAACCAAGACACAAGGGCCTGCCACCGCCACAACACAACGTCGTCGCAAGTGGTATTATCGATGGTGGGCATGGTGTCTTTGGGTTCTTCTCTGTGTTCTCATCCTCATAAGTTCTGCCGCTATGTGGGCTTGGACTCAGCGTTATGCCCTGATGGAAGACCTCGTGGTAGACAGTTTCGCCGAAGCCGGGTTCGAAGCAGACCTTGATATCTTCTCTGTAAGTCGCACGCATGCGACCATTCGGAACATTCGTATCCAAAGAAACGGTGAAGAAATTTTACGAACTGAAGAACTGCGAGCCCAATATATATGGCCAAATATACGAAATGGGCAGATTGAACACCTAGAGCTGGGTAGGTCTGTCCTTCGACTGACCCTGGGTGAGGATTGGAAACCTAACGCAGATTGGCTGGTCGACCTTTTAGACAATGATAATAATACTCCGAACGACTCATCTTCTAAATTTCCAAAAGACGGGATTAACCTCTCGGAGATAACGGTGTTTTTGACATCGCCTTTGGGTGAAACGACACTTTATGTCGATGCGAACATCCCGACGTCTGATAGCTTTGACGCTGAAATCACACTCGAACCATCGGCCATATCCTACCGAGGACTCAATGCTCAAGGCGCAGGCATTACAAAATTAAATCGGCAAGGTTCAAACGTGACAATAGAAGGGCAGTTACAAACAGACATATTGTCTAATCCGTCTATACGTATTGAGGATGCACATTTACAATTTAAAGGAACAGCCAACCTCAAGTCCAAGTCCTATACGGGGCAAACCTCAATCGCAGGGCAAAAAATTGCGAGCGCGCTCTTTGCCGCAGACTCCGTAAACTTAAATTGGGATGGAGATATTTTATCTCAAGGTGGATTACAGGCTAAAGGACAATGGGCCGTTGCCAGTATAAACGCTCGAACGACACGCACTGAACGGGCAAATGTATTAGCTGAAACCTTGGCCCTTTCACAGGCCATGAGTGCGGTACCTGTAGCGGAGCATTTTTCACCAGAACTAACCCGAACCATTCGTGACTTTCTCATAGGAGCAGATGCCTCTGGAACAGGGCAAATGAATTATGGCCCTGATGGTTTCACGCTCGCGCCGTATGGGCCCATCACTCTAAGAACATCAAAAAACCTGCTGACTTTAACGCCGCGCAAGGGTGAAGAATTTTATAACTTCGACCACGAGAACCAAAATATTAAGGCGCGCTTAGATGCAGGCTTTACCACCCCCGTTGGCCTCAAACTAACAGATATTCAACTCACCGCAGGGTCGCCTAATGGTATTAAACTAGACGGCGTAAAATCCTTCGCAGCCAAGCTCACCACCCAATCAGATTGGCGCACGCAAAGTGCAGAAGGCCGCCCCATTCGTTTGGGTCCTTTGGCGGCAGACATGAAATATCGTGGCGGGCGCCGCCCGCGCAAATTATCAATAGATACAAATTTGGATTTCGATGGAGATTTACCTGGGGGGTATGTAGAAAATGTAAGGCTCAAAGGTCTGTTAGATGTTCAGCTTCATACAAGGCAGCAAGTTATAGATTTTACACCTGAGCGCGGCGGACGCATTACACTTGATCGATTAGAAACGCCTACATCTTGGGTCATAGAAGCAGCAGAATTTACATTACCGCCAACCCAGTCTCTTTTTGAAAAAGATCTAAAAAAGGGAGTGCTACAAGCGGACCTTCAAGACGCCAAATTCACCCTGACGCACCCCGCAACGATTGACCGTCCAGCGCAACGACTTGAGCTGAATACCGAAACCCTAAGTCTAACGGGTAAGCTTTTTCCGCTAGGTGAAAAGAATTGGACCGCCGCATTTACGCAGATGAAATATGCAAGTGACACACTTCCCGTGGAAGGTGCCACCGCTTCTGCCGCGCAAGGCACGCTAACGGCCCGCACCATGCCGAGTGAACCCGTTGAGTTCACTCTCGTAAGCCCCGCCATCACAGCAGAAACGCCGCTCGTGCGCGTCACGGATATGCAAATCAATGTCAGCGGTACGCCAGATGATTATACGGCGACCCACGCAAATGGCGCGGTCACAGTGATCGGCACCGCCTTAGCTGACACAGCCAAATCAGCAGGCCTCACAAATTTACCCATCGGAGGTAGCGTTAGGTTCTCAGATGACAGTTTCGTCGGGCAAGCTAATTTGCGTATCGCCAAAGCCAATAATGCAGAAACCAACGTTGATTATGTTTATGCAAATGGAGCCCTCAATGCTGATGTATCTGTGCCCTCAATCAAATTTGAAGCAGGCGGCCTTCAGCCTCAAATTTTGTTCCCCACGCTAAAGGGTAAGATTGCGAATGTTGAAGGCGAAGCTAAGGCTCAATTTAACATTGCTTATGCCGAAGGTGTTTTAACGCAATCTAGCGGAACCTTAGATTTAATCGACTTAGACCTTGGTACAGCTCCAGGTCCTATCGAGGGCTTAAACACAACCCTCACCTTCACGTCTCTTTTGCCACTAGCGACCGAAGGTAAGCAGACCCTGACGATGAAAAGCTTCAACCCCGGACTGGTGCTAGAAGACGGCATCGTCACATATAGACTTTTACCAGAAGGCGTCGGCGTAGACGTCGCCCGTTGGCCAATTGGAAATGGGGCCTTCACGCTCGACCCATTTACATGGCTTTATGCCGCAGAAGAAAACCGCGTCACCATGCGCGTTGAAGATGTCTCACTCGGAGATTTCCTAAAAGGTGTTGGCAACCGCAAGGTCGAAGCGACTGGCACTGTCGTAGGCGTCTTTCCAATTGTCATACGCGGCGTTGAAGTCTTAGTCGAAGGTGGAAAAATTTCTGTTCCTGACGGCGGCGTTCTACGGATTGACCCTGGACCAGACGTACCTGTCTTTAGCCAAGACGACGCGATTAACATTATCCGTGAGAACCGCGCGAGTGAATATGCCTCCTTAGCCAGAGACGCCCTTCGTGAGTTCAGTTACCGTGAGCTTAGCGCATCCGTAAATGGACCGCTCGACGGAGAGATTCAAATAGGGCTGGGCTTTGACGGGGCGAATGATCGTGTGCTGAGCGGGCAACCGTTTAGGTTCGATTTTAATATCACAGGCGAATTATTTAACATTGCGCGTAGTTTTAATTCAAACGCTCAGATCAAATCTGAAATTCTACGCCAGAATGCCAAACTCCCCGAAGGTGTCAAAGTCGGAGAATGATCTAACCTGGGCCTGAAGTATTCTGACCCGTTTGGCCGATCACATCATCCGCCACAAAAGCATTGTCTTTTCGCTCTTGCCCAAATGTACTCATCGCGCCGTGACCCGGAATAAAGCGCATATCATTACCCAGAGGCCAAAGTTTCCCTGTTATCGAATTGAGGAGGTCTTGGTGGTTACTTTTCGGGAAATCTGTTCGGCCAATTGACCCGCGGAAAATAACATCACCGACAAAGGCAATCTTCATATCTTGATTGGCAATCACGACGTGACCCGGAGTGTGACCAGGCGTGTGTAGGACATCAAATTTTACGCCTGAAAATTCTAATACGTCGCCGTCTTCCAGATAGCGATCAGGGACAACCGAACGGCCCATTCCGGGGTGGCCGTATTTGGACCAATGGGCGCCGATGTCATCCATCCAGAACTGATCATCCTTATGCGGTCCAATAACTTTAACGCCGAGGGCTTCGCGTAATTCATCTGCGCCGCCCGCATGATCGAGATGACCATGCGTGAGCCACATCTGCGTTAAGGTAATGCCCATTTCGTCTAGGATCTCTTTGAGGCGCGTCGCCTCTCCGCCCGGATCAATCAACACGCCTTCTTTTGTCTCGACATCATATAGAAGCGAACAGTTCTGCTGAAACGGTGTGACGGGTATAAGTTTGATATCAAGATTGGCCATGCACCCATCTGTGTCTGTCTGGCGTCTTGGTCAAGTAAAAGCGCGATCAAATGTAACGACTATTTCATATCTTCGTCACCTCCCTGTTACACGGGTGGTGGCATAGACTTAGACATACCTTGTGTATCCCTTTTGACTTGGGCCTCATGCGACAAACTGATCTCCCCCTTGATTGTTTGTTCCATGTGGCCCTTTTTTTATCTCCAAACATGGCTGTTTTTTCATGCTTTAGACAAGGTCCTGACAGGTTGGGTCTGGCAAAACTCTTTCTTATGGTCCGTTGGTAGTGGTGATTACCTCCCCAACCCCAGTATCGTCAGTCATCCGACGGCCCACAAAAAGACCCGCGTTCGGTTCACCGGCGCGGGTCTTCTCATTTCAAGCTTATAAAAGCAGGCTTTAAGCAGCTTTTAGGTAATTCAACATTGTATCTGCATCAGACACTTCAAATGGGTCTGTTGGGCAATCGTCAACAAATCCTGCTTCAGAAAAGACTTTTACGATTTCGCCATTTTTGACGAGCATCGAGTAACGCCAAGAACGTTCGCCGAAGCCAAGGTTATCTTTCTTGACCAACATGCCCATACCTTTTGTGAATGCGCCAGATCCGTCAGGTAGCAATGTGACGTTCTTATTGTCTTGATCGAGGCCCCATTTGTACATCACGAACGCATCGTTCACGGACACACAGGCAATTTCATCAACGCCTTGCGCTTGGAACTCTGCATGTAGTGCGTCGTAACGCGGAAGATGCGAAGACGAACAGGTCGGTGTGAATGCGCCAGGTAGGGAAAAGACAACAACTGTACGGTCTTTAAAATATTCAGCCGTAGACAAATCTTTCCAATCAAACGGATTATCACCACCGATGGACTCATCGCGAACGCGTGTTTTCAAAATCACGTTAGGGACATTTTTTGGGGTTATAGACATGTGAAATCTCTCTTCTAAACATCAATATAGTTAGGTGAATATCGTGGCCATCTCTGGCTCGATATTCGCCTAATCGACGCGTAAAAGAATGCAAGGTTCAATGTGAGATGTAGCTGCCTTTCAGCCACTCAAAGATGGCGTTCTACGCTAGTAGTAGCTTGCTAAATACGTCCTCATGCTCAGCTACAAATGACTCGAGCGTTTCAAAGAACTTCAGAATGTCGGCTTTTTCATTTGTCGCATTAATCGTAACTAAGCGGATAAATGTGTCCTCTCTAAATGACCCATACCCTACGAGTAATTCAGAATGCTCATAGAGTAAGGTGCAAATGTCTTCGGCAGGGATGCCTTTATAATTAAAACAGATCGCGACGGAATCATCGATGCTGTAATCTGTATAATCGGGATGATTTCGAACATAGTCGCGGGCCACATCGGCTAGAGCAAATTGCTTGTCAACGATACGCTCTAACCCCGACGTACCCACACTTTTCCAAAGCACCCAAAACTTGAGCGCATCATTTCTACGGCCACATTGCAGCGATGTCTTCCCGGGATTAAATTCGTCGTGGTCGGTTTGGTAAAGGTAACTCGCATCATTCGAAAATGAATTCTTCAGATGCGTTTTGTCTTTCACGACAATCAAAGAACAGCTCAGCGGCGTGCCCATCATTTTATGGGCATTCAGTGTAAAGGAATCGACATTCTCAACGCCGTCAATTTGGTGCTTATATTTATCACTGAACAGGACTGAGCCGCAATAAGCCCCATCGACATGGAGCCAGATGTTAAATTCTTTTGCAATTTCGCTCGCGGTGCGAAGATCATCGAAGGCCGCCAAAACGGTGGTCCCAGCTGTGCAATTAATCAGAACCGGGTGAAGGCCTTTTTCAAGGTCAGCCTCAATCGTTTGACGCAAAACTGCCATATCCATGCGCCCATATGCGTCGGTCGAAATGTGCCTGACATTGTCCCTGCCTATACCCGCAAAGGCCGCGTTTTTAGGTGTGCTATAATGGCTCTCAATGGAGGTATAGACTGTCATTTTTTGATGGACGCCAGCGTGCCGTGTTGTTTCATTATAAGCGTCGCGCGCCATGAGCATGCCCATGAAATTTGTCATCGACCCCCCGGGAGCCAAAGTGCCACCTGATTTTTCATCCCAACCAATCATATCGCAAACTTCGCGCAAGAGGACCTTCTCTACGCCAATCTGTGGCCCGGCAGCTTTATATGTGGCCATGCTATTATTGAGAATAACAGACAGCAAATCCCCGAGGATCGCTTTATCCTGCCGCCCACCAAAGAGCTGGTTGAAAAACCCATTGGTTGCTGTTCTCGGCGTCGTAAAGATGAGGTCCTTCAGAGACGCCTCAAGTTCAGCTGCGCTGATCCCGTCTTTTTGTAATTTGAGATCAAGACGCGCGTATAGGTTTGCGGACGGAATATATTCGGCCACAGGGTTTTGAGCTTCGTCAGCAAGCAGCTCACGCACCAAGCGATCAAAAATCTCTAAACTCTGTTCCATATTTGGGGCGTCCTAGTTTTGCGGATATGTGCTTTAGCCTAATCTAACAGACCGAGAGCATATTTATACGGTTACTTGCCTAACGCGCGTAAGTCTGAGTAGAAGAACCAATGCGTATATGTTTAAAATCTACCATTGGCTTGTTTGCGCTCATTCTCATCGGCTGCGCCGCTCAAAGTGACGAGACCTATACGCCATCAATAGCCACATTGAAGTCGAATGAAACTTTAGTGATGAAGCTAAGCGCTTGTCATCGGGGTTGCACTGAAGGCGTGGTTGAATTCGAAAACAACAAAGCAATTTTTGGGAACTACAATGTCGAACTTACTACAAATGAAATTAACGAATTAGATCGATATTTTTTATCTGCTAACGACTTGGACGACAATTATTCTTGCTCTTCGCGTATTATGATCAGCTTTGAAAAGAAGAGGGGTTTAAAATCCCTTAGGAACAAAAACGCTCTACAACACCCCTGTCACGCCTCAAGTGAGAATACGATTTCGGCCATGAGTCTCCTTATACATTTCGACAGAATGGGCTTCGATAAAATAATCGATAAAACCCCATACTGGCGATTGCCTCCAGAGGACCAAATTTTCATCTCCAAAGACTAACCCGCCAACATCGCCTTAACCGCTGCGACCCAATTTGCGCGCGCGACGGTTTCTTGTGCGGGACGAGAGGACTTCCATTCTTCATTCGATTCAATCGCGGCGGCAGCTTTTGCGCCTTCGTATAGGTCCTTGAGCGTGACTTGGCCTGCGTCCATTTCGTCGCTGCCCATCAACACCGCGACTTGCGCGTTACGGCGGTCGGCATATTTCATCTGCTTTGTGACATTGCCCGAGCCGACAAAGACTTCGGCGCGAATGCCTTCTTTATGAAGCTCGCCTGCAAGTTTGAAATATTCGCCCATCAGGCCTTTATCAAAGGCGCAAATAATGACGGGAGGTTTCACGGAAGAATCCAACGCGTCCATCCGCGCCAGCGCCGTCAAGAAACGCGACACGCCAAAACTAAACCCTGTGGCAGGAACCGCTTGGCCTCGGAAGCGCGAGACGAGATCATCATAACGTCCGCCGCCACCAACAGATCCGATACGAACAGGACGGCCTTTGCGGTCTTTAATTTCAGTCAGAAGCTCGGCTTCGAAAACAGGGCCTGTGTAATAGCCCAAGCCGCGGACGATTGAGGTGTCGTAGCTGACGCGGTCATTGCCAAATCCAACCGCATTTAAAATCGTGTCGATCTGAACGAGTTCTTTAACGCCGTCCAAGCCACGTTCCGAGGTTCCCATTAACCCTTCGAGGGTGCGGATAGTATCTGCACGACTATCCGTAGACGCCGTGGTGAAACCGAGGACGGCTTTGATGCCCGCCGCGTTTAATTTCGCACCATCTGTATAATCGCCGCTCTCATCTTCGCGGCCTTCACCGAGCAGGGCTTCAACGCCTGCTGCGCCGAGGCGGTCAAGTTTATCAATCGCGCGGAGGACTTGCAGGCGTTGTTCTGCGCCGTCTGCCGTATTCGGAACGCCAGAGGATTCTAGAATCCCGTCGAGGAGTTTACGGTTATTTACGCGTATCGCATATTGCCCATCTTTCAGGCCTGCGGCGCGCATAACGTCGGCGGCCAGCATGATCATTTCAGCATCGGCGGCGGCGCCTGCTGCGCCAACACTGTCAGCGTCGCATTGTGTGAATTCGCGGAAACGTCCCGGTCCCGGTTTTTCATTCCTAAACACACTTCCCGCTTGGTAGCGGCGATAAGGCTTCGCGAGCGCATCATAATTTTCAGCCACAAAACGCGCGAGCGGCGCGGTGAGGTCATAGCGCAAGCTCATCCATTGCTCGTCATCATCCTGCAACGCGAACACGCCTGTATTCGGACGGTCATCATCTGGCAGGAATTTTCCCAGCGCATCCGCGAATTCAAAAGCGGGCGTCTGCAATGGCTCGAAGCCATGAATATCATAGACGGAAAAAGCGGCCTCAATCAGCCGCGCTTCAGCGCGCAAGGTGTCAGCGGAGCGATCCTCAAATCCGCGCGGGCGGCGAGCTTTGGGACGGAAGGGTTTGTTCTTTTTAGCCATGAGAGCGCTCTCTCACAAACAACGGATTGCGGCAAGACCGTTCATTGCACGGCCGCATTAAAGCCGCCCATATAAACCCTGTAATGAACAGTCTTATCTCACGTTCTACAAGAATACATAATGACGATAGCTAACAATCGAAAATGTCCTAATGTATCTGCGAAGACTCACGTGTCTGCATCATCTGACTTGCGTCCAAATAGACCTGATAAGAAACGTCGTCCAAATGCGAGGGCCGCGAAAATCACGATCCACCCCTTTTTCAAGAACACTAATAAGACACCTAACAGTCCTAGTTTTTTTGCAACAACCCCGCCTGCGACCAAGCCCGCTAGTCCATAAGATGCCACTTTATCCGTGGCTGGATTAAAATCAGAATATTGGCTGCCGGGTTTAAACTTAGCCATTTTCACCATAGCTGGCATTGCATTTTGAAGACTCGGGAGCGCGTCTTCATTTGCAACATATTTAAATTCCAACACGCCTTTGCGTCCCAGAAACCTCAAATTATAGTTCAACGTATTGTCTTCAGCCTCATTAAACTTCAGTAGCTTCGCCCAAGACACACGATGGTTTTCAGCGTCATATTCCGGGTCTGCCCCCCAACCAATCAACTCCATTGCATCATAGCCCTGTTTAACCCGCGCATTAGATTCTTGACGGGTTTGTGTCTTCATATCTTTTAACAGCTCCGCATAATCAATTGTCGACGCATCTTCATCCGACACATAACCTGATGCCTCGTAATAAACTGCAACAGCATAATCATTACTATAACCATCCGTTCCACGCTCAAAGATCATGCCCAGAAGTTCTGGGTTTGGCGGGTTCTCCCAGAGGTCAACAAGAACCTTTTTGCCGTCTGCTGGGTTTAGGAAATAATGATTATCTCCCATTTCCATCACCACATTTGCACGCGGTAGATCTATTGTACCTGTTTGCGGCGTTAGAGACGCATTATGCGCATTCGCCTCTGCAATGGCAACTTCCAATTCTTCTTTTTCCTCATCTGTCTCATAGGCGTCTGGGTCAATTTCATACTTAGGTAACAACGGCTGTAACTCTGCAGCATTGTCTTGTTCTGATATGTCTTGAACTGCGGCATCTTGAGCTACCGCATCTGGAATTAGTGTCGCGGCGAAAGCTGCAGCGACTAAACAAGTCATCATTGTTCTAAATTTCGTCATACGTGTTCCCCTTTATCATGACACGTTATGCGTGCATTTATACCCTGTCCAGAGGCACCAGGATAATCTTGAATTTGAGTGGAAAAGAGCGTTCAGATTGCGTTCAGGGTCTTGAGCCTAAAACTTTATTGAAGATCGTCAACGTACACATCTGGGGGGATGAACGAGGATGATCTGGGCAGGTTGATTTACAATGGTTGCCCCCAAAGTAGATGCCTGCCCGCCCTTTTTCAAAAGTGCGTTATTTTATCATCTGCATGAGCGCTTGCGTTGAAGGATCATGGTCGCCGTCTTGACCTGCGTGCAATTCGTCCAAGATTGTTGTCGCGAGAACCTTACCTAATTGAACGCCCCACTGGTCAAAACTATTTACATTCCAGATGACGCCTTGGACGAAGGTCTTATGCTCATACAGAGCAATGAGATAACCCAAAGCATTTGGCGATAGCTCATCCAATGTAAGTGTTGTCGAAGGTCGGTTTCCTGGAAACGCCTTTTGCGGTGCAAGTGCGTCAATATCAGCGCGATCACCTAGTTCCGCCCTGACCACAGTTTCTGACTTACCCAACATGAGCGCCTCAGATTGCGCGAAGCAATTTGCAAGTAATGCTGTGTGATGAGCGGGACGTGCCTCGTGATCTTTCAAGACAGCCACGAAATCTACAGGCGCTCCACCGTAGCGGCCTTCACTCGGACCTTGATGCAACCATTGAAAAAATGCGTGTTGCCCATTTGTACCTTCGTCGCCCCAAATAACAGGGCAAGCCAAAGTAGCTACCGCGCCATCGCGTGTTGCGCATTTCCCATTACTTTCCATTTCCAATTGTTGAAGGAAAGCAGAGAACTTTCTCAGGCGGCGTGAATAAGGAATAACGGCTTGCGATCCATAACCAAGACCATTGCGGTTCCAGATACCCGTGAGCGCCAACATGACAGGTAAGTTTTCTTGCAAAGGTTGGTCGCGGAAATGAATGTCCATCGCGCGCGCGCCATCAAGGAAGTCAGAAAAAACATCAGGGCCATATGCAATTTGCAAAGACAAGCCGACGGCTGACCAGACGGAATAACGACCGCCGACCCAATCCCAAAAATCAAAGATGTTATCTGGCGCGATACCAAAATCTTGAGCCCCGTCACGGTTCGCCGTCACAGCAATCATATTTGATCCGCCATATTCGCCTAACCAGTCGCGAACCGCTTCGCCGTTCATTTTAGTTTCTTGCGTGCCGAATGATTTGGACACCACAACCGCTAAAGTTTCAGCTGGGTTCAAACCTTTGATGGCGTCATTCACTGACGCGCCGTCGACATTTTCTGCAAAACGTAAAACTAAGGATTGTTCCGCGCTGGCTTCAAACGCATCGGCCACCAATCGGGGGCCAAGGTCTGATCCGCCAATACCTATATGGACGATATTTTTAAACTTACCGTCTGCGCGAATAGCCGTGGCATATGTCGCCATACGATCTCGCATAGCGGCGACTTCGGCTTGGTTTTCAGCCGTTCCGCCAACACCGCGCAACGCCATATGTAGAACTGCGCGGTCCTCTGATGTGTTGACCCGCTCACCTGAGAATAACTTAGCACGCCATTCTTCTAGATCGCATTTCGCGGCAAGGTCTAGCAGAGCGTTTAAACCCTGCGTATCTAAAGCTTGTTTAGAGAAGTCAGCGCGGAGTGGACCTTCGCGCATAACAAACCGCGCTAGCCGATCTGGTTCCGCCTCAAAAAGAGACGCAATAGAAATATCTCTGTCGGCTTCCACTGTAATGGAAGAGAGAAGCGTGTGGCGATCAGTCATGTGAAGGTCCGGTGCGTGTGTGGTTTATTTAATCGCGGCTTGTTGCATTGCGCAAAGCTCTTTTATGCCTTTGGCTGCGAGACGTGTAAGTTCCGCCATTTCGTTAGCAGAGAAAGGCGTGTCTTCAGCGCTAGCTTGTACTTCGATAATTCCGCCCTCATCAGTCAACACAAAGTTCGCATCAGCCTGCGCCGCGCTATCTTCAGTATATTCAAGATCGAGCCGACATGTGCCTTCGACCACCCCACAAGACACGGCCGCCATATTCGCGAAGATTGGGTTTTCCGTGAGCTCACCAGATTTCACGAGCTTTTCACATGCCAACCAGAGCGCAACCCAACCGCCAGAGATTGACGCTGTACGTGTGCCGCCATCGGCTTGCATGACATCGCAATCAATGATGATTTGACGCTCGCCCAATTTTTCTAAGTTGATAACCGCGCGTAAACTGCGGCCAATCAAACGTGAAATTTCAATCGTACGGCCACTTTGTTTACCGCGAGCGGCTTCACGGCTGTTACGAGTGTGTGTCGAACGCGGAAGCATGCCATATTCAGCGGTGACCCAACCCCGGCCTTTGCCCTTGAGCCAACGCGGAATACCTTCGTCGATGCTGGCCGTACAAAGAACATGTGTCCCGCCAAATTTTACCAAACAAGACCCTTCAGCATAGGCACTCACGCCTGGCTCAAATGAGACTTCACGAAGTTGATCTAAGTCACGGTTATTTGGACGCATAGCATTTCCAGTTCTGTTTGGGTTAGTGTTTGAGAAATTTGAAATAGTGACACGGACGGCCTTCACGGCCTGCCTTAGCTTCATAACGTGTACCCGGCCAGTCTTCACCGCGTATGCGCCACTCTTGAACGGCGCTATGCGTGAACGTCCAGCCACCGCCTTCAGGCGTCGTGAACCGTTTTAAGCGCGAGAGCGTCCAATCCACATAATGAATAATGTCGGACGCGAACCTGAGCTCACCGCCCGGCTTCAAAACTCGGTAAAGTTCTGTGATGAATTCTGTACGCAAAAGGCGGCGCTTATGGTGGCGTGTTTTATGCCAAGGGTCTGGGAAGAGAACGAATATCTTAGACAATGAATTATCTGGCAATCCTGCCAAAACATCCCGCACATCACCATGGTGTAGAGATAGATTTTTTAAGCTCGCATCGGCAATGCCGCGTACTGCTTTGGAGACACCGTTCAAAAACGGTTCTGCGCCGACTAAGTGAATATCTGGGTGGGCTTCGGCTTGCCACAGTAAATGCTCTGCGCCGCCGAATCCGATCTCGAGCCAAAGCTCATCTTTCGCCTCGAGATCAGAAAGTGTAGTACCGATGGTCCATTTCAGGTCAGGGAATGTTTCATCCCAGAGCGTTTGGGCCTGCGGAGATAGCGGGCGACCCTTGGCTCGCCCGAATGTTCTAAATTTATCTGTCGCGCGGTCGAAACTCATGGCCGCGCATATAGGCTGCACGGCCGTCGCGATAAAGCGCTATTCTTCTTCGGAGTCACCTAAAGAGCGTGCAAGTTCAAGAATTTGACGACGAACGGCCTTATTCTTGATCTTAAGTACGGCTTTCGCAAGACTAACGCCATCTGTCGAATTGATAAAATCATAAACGATAGGTGACTTATCAGGACCTGCGGACAGCAAAGCTGGATTATCCGATTGGCCGCCATATTCAGTAGACAAGCCATCGTAGAAAAACCCTACAGGCACGTCCAATACTTCGGAAAGTTTCCAAAGACGCGAAGCGCCAACACGGTTAGCGCCGCGTTCGTATTTTTGAACTTGCTGAAAAGTTACACCCAGCTGTTCACCGAGTTTTTCCTGACTCATTTTCAATATTTTTCGTCGGAGGCGCACGCGAGCGCCGACATGTACGTCCACCGGATTCGGTGAACGTGGACCAAGTTTCTCAGTCATATTTATCCCATCTACGTTCGGTGCCAAATGACTATTGTCTTGGTGCCCCCACCAAAAAATGACGAACGTTTATTTAGTTACATAACGTGATGCAGTCCCACACCGCATCTACTTATTCAGTGACGTAGTCCCAACCACGTCTACCTGAGAGCGAGCTTATGACGCATGTTGATAAACTTATCAAGAGTAGCAATAACTCCATTAATTTAATATAATTATTAAAAAACAATGGCTTAATTAACTCCACATCTATATAACGTGTTTTTGTATTTACAATTTTTCCGTGAACCCTGCCGTAAGGATCGATTATGGCACTAATGCCATTGGATGCCGCACGGACTATTGGCAAACCTGTTTCAATAGCCCTATATCGCGCTGTATTAGCATGCTGTGACGGACCTGCGCTACGTCCGAACCAAGCATCATTGGATTGATTGAGAATAAATTGCGCAGGGTTGTCTCGATCGACTGGCGTTAAACCAGGAAAAGCAACCTCATAGCAGAGCTGTGGCGACACACGTGGCAAGCCCGGGAAGTCAACGAGTGTCTTTTCCTTGGCAGGCGAAATAGAAGCAAGGTTTGTAGAAATCAGCGGAAATTGCACATCCTCAAACCAGTCCATCAATGGAATATGTTCCCCAAAGGCCACTAGCTTTCGCTTACGATTTGTAGCGGCAACAGTCGGAATGCCAAATTCATCAAATGTGATAGCAACGGAAACATTGTAATATCGCATACGACCTGCATCTATTTCGGTTTGAAGCGAGTTCATCAACCAAACAGGCGGCGTAGAGTCATTATGAGACAAAACGGAGCCCATTGCATTCAAGAGATCCGGGTCATCCATTGCGGGCCCCCTAAATCCACGGACTGCGCCTTCAGGCCAAACCAAATGCGTTATGTCTTCAATACCAGGGGAGACACTCGCGATGATAAATTGATTGGTGATGTCTATGGCCGTATCCGGAGACATCATGTCAGATTGCTTAAACGGGACGGCGACAATGCGAAGGCGAATATCTGGGTGATATGTCACCTCAGCATCTGACAAGCGAATGTGACCTATACCGTACAGTCCAATCAATGGCACAACGGATGTAAGAATTGGTAGCAAACGCTTTTGCCAGAATATCGCCTGCCCCAACGCCGCGCTGATCATCAGGACAAGCGCCGAAAGACCATAGGCCCCAATCCAACGCGCCGCTTGCGACGGGCGAGAACCTGCCTCGAAAATATAGGCGGGCAGGTTCCATGGAAACCCGCCAAAGACATGACCGCGGGCGATTTCGGCTAAGGTAAAGGCCGCCGTAAATACAAATATTGTCCAGACTTTTGAATGAGACGTTCGCGCAACGAATGCGCCCGCAAAGCCCCAAAATATCGAGAGTAAGACAGCCAGTCCTGCCACCATAAATGGCATGATTGGAATAAATTCAGGGCCACGCTCTATAAAGGCTGAACCGACCCAAAATGTACCTGCTGCAAAATACCCAACGCCCCACCACATCGCGATAGAAAAGCCTCGGCGACCAGGGCGCTCAGCCTCTCTCGCCTTTTGAAGTCTTACATATAAGATCCCAAATGAGAGCAAAGTAATTGGCCAAAGGTGAAAGGGCGCATGACCCAATACGGCCAGCGCCCCAAGTAACAAACCGATGCCGCGACCTAACCAACCTTCTGAACGTGATGAGAGGAGAGCGTGCATAGATATGGCCATTTGAGATGAGGCCAAACCTAGACCTATAATTTAAAACTAAGCGTGCAAGATTAAGACTTAGGCGCAGCCGTAGCCTTAACACCCTCAGTTTTATCTGTCTCGCCCACTTTGGATTGAGTGCTCTCGGAAGGTTTCCGTTTTGTATCAGAAATACGTAACCGTTTCACACGGCGAGAATCTGCATCCATGACTTCAAACTCAAGACCTGACGCATGGCGAATAATTTCTCCGCGTTCTGGTACACGGCCTGCCAAGGTGAAAATTAAACCGCCTAATGTGTCGACATCATCTTCTTCATCTGGCGTCGCAAAATCACGGCCTAGGGCTTTTTCAAAATCATCAATGTGAATTCGCGCATCAGCTTCCCAGACAGAGCGCCCGCCCTTGCCTGTAACAATTTGAACTTCGGGTTCTAGCTCATCATGTTCGTCGTCAATATCGCCAACGATAGTTTCGATCAAATCTTCAATCGTTACGATGCCATCTGTCCCGCCATATTCATCCACCACAATCGACATATGAATTCGCCGCGCTTGCATTCGCCGCAGCAAATCTTGCGCAAGCATAGACGGCGGCACGAAGAGAACTTCACGCTTTATATATTGTAGGACTTTTTTGTCTGGGTAGGTTTTATTTGTTCGACCCTTGGCGTCCAACATCAGATAGGGCAGCAAGTCTTTTATATGGACCATACCCGTCGGCTCATCGAGTGTGTCCTTATAGACAGGCAATCGCGAATGACCCGCAACTTTAAACGCGGCAGATAATTCCGTCAGCGTGCTCGCGCCATCTACTGAAACAATGTCCGCACGCGGGACCATAACATCATCTACGCGCAAACGGTGAAACCGTTCAGCAGCCGTCACCATACGGCGCTGCGAGAGATCAGACGCGCGCGGCGTTACCGCAACATCGGGCTCTGGACGTTTTGTCAGCAAATCGCGTAAGCGACGTTTTTTGGGAGCCAGCTCTGGGCTATCTTTGGTCATAATAGGGTTATTCGTCGTTTACCTGATACGGGTTGTCAATGCCGAGCGTAGCCAAGGCATCAATTTCAATCGACTCCATATCCTCTGCAGTCGCATCTGTCAGGTGGTCAAAGCCTTGTAAATGCAGCCAACCATGAATGATGAGATGCGTGAGATGCGCATCAAATGATACGTCTTTCTCTGCGGCTTCGCGCCTGAGCGTTTCTTGCGCTAGAATAATGTCGCCCAACAACAGTCCTGTTTGCGGAAATGAGAGCACATTCGTCGCCTTGTCTTTGCCGCGATAGTCTCGGTTTAAAACTTGGATTTGCGCATCATCAGTCAGCACGACGGATAACTCCCCCGCGCGAGGGTCTTCGAATTTATCCGACACAGCCGTAACCGCGCGCTCAATCAAATCCTCACAAGACGGCCAGCCTTCGGATTGAACCGCAATGTCGATGATGTGAGTCAAGGCTGCGTCACCTCAACACTATCGCCAGACAACCAAGAGAATGGGAGGTCGAGATATGGCCGCGAATGACTTATCACCTTACCCATCGTTTTGATTCCATCATGATACGCGTCCTGACGCGCCAAAATGCTTTCACCGAGTCGCGCTAAAAAATTATCCTTAGCCTCTGTAAATTCTTCTGGCGTGCGGCCGCGTATCGCCAACCATTGGTCTTGCGACTCTTCCAAGACTTGAGCGGCGACTAAGATATGTCCAAATTCATGATGGTAACTTTCGCAGAGGCGGCGGTCCCATAAGGTTTGATCGGCCTCGCTTGCAGTGTCATAGCCTGACCAGACCGCCACACGGACCTTCGCTTTTAATTTCAAGTTCAAGCTCTGCGGTCTAATTTTATGTCCGTAAACAGACTTACCTCTGACTGAACCAATGCCGATTGTGAGATTAACATCAGCAAGAACAATATGAGTATCAAACTCTCGGGCAAAAGCGGTTTGAAGCGGCCTGCGCGTATTAAGGTCTTTACGCGCCGCCAAATATGTAAGCCCGTCCACATTGACCAATTCTGTCTCAGGTATCGTCAGCCGTAATTTCCCACCTGTCGCTAAAGTATAATTTGCCCTTATGCCGCCAGAGTCAGTTTCCAATATCTCTGTCAGGTATGAGCCTCCAGGCAACATAGATGCAGGCGTATCAAACAGCGTGTCGCACTTATCTTGACCTTGCCAATAGACAGCCTCGTTATCAGCATAACTCGGTGTGGCCCACGCGTAACCCGCCAAAGCGAGCGCTAAGACGAAAGTCTGGCGTAAGCCCATTTAGGTTTTCGAGCCCTTTTCATAAGCGTTTACAATCTTCCCGACGAGCGGATGACGGACAACGTCACTCGCGAGGAATTTGATCTGCTCGATACCTTTGATGCCTTGAAGAATACCGAGCGCATGCGCCAAGCCAGACTCTTGCCCGCGCGGAAGGTCAGTCTGTGTCGGATCACCCGTGACCGCATATTTGGCTTTTTCACCAAGGCGCGTTAGCACCATTTTCATTTGCGGAATTGTCGCGTTCTGCGCTTCGTCAATTACAACAAAGGCATTCGACAATGTCCGTCCGCGCATAAAGGCCAACGGCGCAATTTCAATATCACCCGAGGCACGACGACGGTCGACTTCGTCCTTACCCAAAACCATATGCAGCGCATCCCAAATCGGCTGCATGTAGGGATCAACTTTTTCGTTCAAATCACCAGGCAAGAACCCAAGCCGTTCGCCCGCTTCAACCGCAGGGCGACAGGCGATGAATTTCGTGATTTCACCGCGCGCTAATAGCGAGGCACCATAAGCCGTCGCGAGAAAGGTCTTCCCCGTTCCCGCAGGGCCAACGCCAAATGTAATGGTCTGGTCACGCATAGCATGAATAAATTTTTCTTGCCGAGGCGTCTTGGGTACAATCGGACTACGGCGCGGAAATGGAATGATTGCATCGACTGTGGCAACTTTGACTTTGCCTTTGCCCATAGCGCGGATCAGGGCGCGAATATCTGTTGGGCCACACGGCCAGCCGCGCTCGAGGCGTTGATAGATTTCTTTGACCAACTCACCCGCACGCGCAACAGACGGTCCATCGCCGTTGATATGTACGGCCGCGCCGGGAGCCTCGATATATACGCCAAAGGCCTCTTCGATTAGCGCAAGATTCGCATGGTTCGCACCACACAAACGCCGCACCAATTCAACATCATCAAAATCAAAAATTTCAGTCTGTTTGCTCATGAGTGCAAGATAGGTGTCCGCATGTAAAAAGGCGAGCCTAAAACTCCGCAGGCACTCTTATTTATGACGCTAGCACAACACAAAACCCTGTTTATAAGAGGAGGTATGTTCAGCCCTTTTCGAATGACAGCTATATTGGTGTTGATGACCGTTTTAGGGCTATCACACATTTCACACGGCCAAGACACTGTGCCGACTGTAATTCAAGATAATCTAATCTCTCTTGCTCCAAAAGACTGCGCCCTTTTTGTTTGGATAGATAATTCAAAATCACCACGCTTAGTTAGCTCCACAACACAGGCATATGGGTTTAATAGTCTCAATGAAGCCACACAGTTTAAACGTATGTTTTCATCCGATTCTGACTCACTTGGCCAATATTCTCGGCAAGATTTTGACGACGGCAAAGACCGTTTGTATCAACTCCATCTTGGGTCAGCCGTCACAGCAGCAGATGTAATTTTTTATGACACTGGAACATGGACACTGCAAAATGAAGAGGGTTGGCTGCAAGTCGAAAGCGCGAAAGCTGTCTCGGCCTGCAATCCTTTAGACGTCGTGACCCACATCAAATACGATGATCTATCGGCTGCACTTATTGTTCCAAATTGGCTTAAAGCCCCCAATGAAATTCAAACAGAGATGTCAGTTAATACCGTCATCCAAGAGACGGTTGTCGTTCAAAATGCTGATGAGGTCACATTCCCTTACGTCCAAGCGTCGCCAGTTGAGAATTGGACGAATAATCAAGACGTAAACCCTCTACCGCCGAATGAAATGACGATTGAGGTCCAACCTATAGATAGCCTTCCCGCAGAAATTTTCGATATAGCTCCGCCTCTTTTTGCGTTGCAAATTGGGGCGTTTAAAAAACAAGAGCAGGCGATTACGCATTTGAATCAATTGCGAAACAGACTTCCTTATCTGGATACATTAAATTACGAATTACAAGAAAAGACCCTAGACAACATTGGGCAAGTTTATCGGGTTAGGCTTACATTCATTCCCGACAAAGCTAGCGCTGTTAAATTATGTAAGCGCCTAAAAGAGGATAATGCGGACTGTTTTGTACCGTGAAATTTTTGCAGCGCGGCGACCTCGTATCTCTACGCGCGTGACGCCTACTTCATATTTATAATTTTACGGTTTTTATAGAGATATCCGCTAAACGGGCTTCGTGTTTATAACCTCGCTCATATGCGCCACCTGCGGCCTCATACTCGGGATCGGCGGATTTCTGCGCGTTTCTTATATTGTTGTCGCCCTCTTTGCGGGCATTCCAGGCATGTCTTCTGATATTCGCCATACGCAATGGACTGGAGTTACGCTCTCAATCATAGGTACGCTTTGTATCATGGGGTGGTCTTCGCCTCACGCCTTTAATTTTGGTGCCGAAATTATAGACGGTGAAAAATCGACATGGTCATGGCTGAATTTCAGCCTCACGATGTCAATGTTAGCTCTTGGCGAAGTGTCGGTGAAACGCCTTCATGAATGGCTATAACATTAGAGTTTATGCTGCCTGTTCTAAAAACAACACTTTCAATGCCAGAATTTGAGCCGCCGATAAACTACGCTCAGGAATCCACCTTGAACCCCGTGGTCTATAATTGACTACGACGCCCTTTTTCTTAAATTCAAAACTCTTGATCAATGCCCACGGCGTTATAAGTTTAGTACCTAAGCCATCCTCTAAAGTCACAGCTTCTTCATTAAAACCCACGTAACTTTCAAATGCTCAGGCTTCAGCCGATGATGACAGATAACTGTAGTGATGATGGTCGTCACCCAATAAAGCATCATAACGAGGAAGCCTAAAAACACGCACAGCTTCATTTCGGATAACGTTAGTTTTAAATCGAACGAAAAGTAGATAATCGCATTCAAGACAAACATCAGTGCTGCGCACTTGAGGCCCATCTTCAACGTATAAGAACTATTCAAATACCAATCGATATTATCTTGAAAGACAATCTTAGTTTCGCGTGAGATTATCCCTGTATTGACCATTACTCAGCCAAAACCCCAATCAAACTATTCCGTCCCGCTTCCAGAATTTTCACCTCGACGATTGTACCTATCAAACTTTCTGGGCCGTCGAAATGTGTGCCTGTTATATAGGGACTGCGGCCAAAGAGTTGGCTGCCTTTGCGCGCGGTGCCTTCAACCAACACGGAGAGTGTTTTCCCGATGAGGGATTGGTTGAAGTCTTGTTGTTGGGTGTAGAGCAAATCCTGCAAACGTTTGAGGCGTTCCGTTTTCACATCTTCTGGCACTTGGCGCGGCATGGATGCGCCTGGCGTTCCGGGACGGATGGAATATTTGAAACTAAAGGACGACGCATAGCCAACCTCTCTGACGCATTTCATCGTGTCTTCGAAATCAGCATCAGTCTCGCCCGGGAAGCCAACAATGAAATCACCTGACAGGGCGAGCTCTGGACGGGCGGCGCGAATTTTACCGATCAGTTCTTTGTAATGCGCATAGGTGTGATCGCGGTTCATGGCGCGTAAAATTTTATTGCTACCCGATTGGATTGGCAAATGCAGATACGGCATGAGCTTTGGCTCTTCGCCGATCACGCGTATAAGATCATCGTCCATATCGCGGGGATGCGAGGTCGTGAAGCGAATACGGTCAATGCCGCCAATCAATGCGACGTGTCGGATCAACTCACCCAGACCCCAATTTGTGCCATCAGGCCCTTCGCCGAGATAGGCATTTACGTTCTGCCCGATCAACGTGATTTCACGGACGCCTTGGCGGGCAAGGTCGCGAGCTTCGTCGACGATTTGTTGAACTTTACGGCTGACTTCTGCGCCGCGCGTATAGGGCACAACACAGAAGGTGCAGAATTTATCGCAGCCCTCTTGGATCGTTAGAAACGCGGTGAAGCCTTTTACGCTGCGGGTCTTCGGCAGTTGGTCGAATTTCTCAATCGTATCAAATTCTGTTTCTAGGACTTCGCCAGATTTACGGTGAACCTTAGCGATCATCTCTGGAAGCTTGTGATAGGTTTGCGGGCCTAGCACCATATCAACGACAGGGGCGCGGCGCATGATTTCTGCGCCTTCGGCTTGGGCGACACAGCCCGCGACGGCGACTTTCATATCGGGTTTGTTTTTGATCTTATGATTGCGGATGCGGCCTAACTCTGAATAGACTTTCTCGGCGGCCTTTTCACGGATGTGGCACGTGTTGAGAATAACGAGGTCCGCAAAGTCGGGCTTATCAACGGGCGCGTAGCCAATCGGCGCGAGGACATCGGCCATACGCTCACTGTCATAGACATTCATCTGACAGCCATAAGTTTTGATGAAAACTTTTTTGGTGTTGCTGTTATCTTTTTGCGCGAGCGTAACGTCAGATTTAGCTGCGATGATCACAGGGGTATCGACGTCACGGGGCGCGTTTTTATCGCGGGGTGACATGTGTAGGCTCCAATATGTGTTGGGGGCCTATAGAAGGGTGGGGACATTTGAGCAAGGTGGTCTGGACATAAGCGCAATTATGTAATTATATAACAATATGAGATTTGTTCTTTTCACCTATATATGGGTTTGCATACCTCAGATATGTCTGGCCCAAGTCGGCGAGATAAGCCCACCCATGTGCGACCTCATCACACGCAAGCAGGTTATAGCGGAAGTTGTCGATGTTGAACGTAACGAAAAAAATGGTGACAAATATAGCTATCTAAAAATTTCTGGTCGCATTTCCTATTTGAAAGACATTCAACCCTACAGAATAGAGAAACTCAAAGTCCGTCACAATAACCCTGATTTCGAGTTGTTTGAAGGTCAGCATGTCGTTGTAATTAATAGAGCGCATTGTCGTGCAGAATGGCACATCGAAACCTCATCACATGGCGAAGTCGTGAATGCGACAGAACGTGAACGGCGGGCACAGGCGAAAGAGCGATCAGGTTGGGATGATAGCCGCGAACAGGAACTTTGTTTTCAAAAAATCAAACAAGCCTATGATACCGAAGAGTTGCTAGGTGACTACAACTTAGATGACGCGATAACCTGTAAACAATACAAAGTCGAATATGATCAAAAGTATCGTGTCTCTAAGAAATTAAGGCGTAGATAATGAGAGTTTTTCAAACCCTTGCAGTTGTGATTTTCACACTACTCATGACGTCAACTCATGCTTTCGCTTGCAGCTGCGCGTCATGGGAGGGCGGCAAAGTTAGTGATTTTGCAAAAGACTATACTAGCTTTTGGGGCGTACCAATTAAGAGCGAGGTACATCCAAATGCGGGAAACTGGCCCGGTCGCGGCGTGGACTATAAAATTAAAATTATTGACGCCTTCAATTTTGTTACAAAGCCAGAAATTACTGTAAGCTCTTCTATACCACACGGTGGCACTTGTGGAGTGGAGCTCACCATGGGTGTAGCTCAATTTATATCCGCTTTTTCCTATGGTGGCGAAGACATGTATATTGGCGAATGCACACCCAAAATTCCCTACGCCCAGTTAAAGCATTACCTTAAAACTGGAGAAGATTCATACATCCCAGCCCTCGACGACTGCATAAATGAAAATTCGCCTGAGTGTACGGTATGGGACGATTACCTAGCTGACCCTTGGAAGCGACAGGGACAAGAAGACACACGTCTTTATCAAAAGCAGTGGTATTCTGAACGGGACGAATCTTTAGACTTTACACCAACTAAAGTTCCATCAAAACCATAATGCGTTAAGTCGTTTTTTTACGGCCGTAGAGTTCCATGCGGTGATCGACGAGTTCGTAGCCTAGTTTTTCGGCGATACGTTTTTGTAGCTCTTCGATTTCGTCATCGACAAATTCAATGACGTCGCCCGTTTGCACATCAATCAGGTGATCATGATGATCGCCTTCTGCAAGTTCATAGCGCGCGCGCCCGTCTCGGAAATCATGTGTCTCGATAATGCCCGCTTCATCAAAAAGACGCACTGTGCGGTAAACCGTCGCGAGTGAAATCTTTGGGTCATGCGAACTGGCGCGAGTGTAAACCTCTTCCGCGTCGGGATGGTCTGTGGCCTCTGATAGGACCTTGGCGATGATGCGCCGTTGGTCCGTCATGCGCAGGCCGCGCTCAATACATCTGGTTTCGAGAATACTGGTCATTAGACATCACTAGGGTGAGTTGCACCTGCCGTCCAGATGTAGCCAACTTTTTTTAAAAGAAGAACTTCAGGGCGAGAGCTTTTTCGACAATGTCAGCGCCGCGACGCGTCCCCCTGCACGGCGGTAATATGCGGGACGTCGCCCCATCGGGATAAATCCAGTGCTGCGGTATAACGCGATGGCGGCGGCGTTATCTTCCGCGACTTCTAGAAACAGGTCTACCACGCCGCGTGTTATTAGGGGCGCAGTGGACAGGCGTAAAATCTCTCGAGCCAAACCTGTGCGCCGCGCGGCAATGACGGTCGCGATGGTTAGGATTTCCGCCTGATCTGCGGCGACCGAGATAATAATAAAGGCGGCGAGTTGACCCTCAACGTCCACGCCACAGCAGGTGTCTTTTTGTGTGTGGGTCGCCATTTCAAGCGCAGGCCAACCGCCAGTGCCATATGGCGGTGCGAAGCTCTGTGCGTGAATGTCTGCCATCTCACGGGCGTCACGCGCGGTGAGCTCTCGCAAGACAGTTTCCATTAAAGTGACTTGCCGCCCGGCAGCTTCGCATCAGGTCCGCGTGAATATAACGGCTCGGCGGGGTGCGTAGCAGGGTCACGGTCAATCGCGAGCCATGCGAGGATACGGGTGTCGATTGTTTCTGCTTCGACCAAATCAAATTGAACGATGTTATTTAAGCGCTCCATCTCTTCACGAGGCATGGCGCGTATGTCTCCCATCGCATATCCATTACTAAATTCGCCATAAAAGACTTCGCCGCGACGCACATCTCGAAAAGCACTCATGAATTGAACACCTTCTGGTTCACGTGTGCTGGCTGCAACGGCTAACGCATCAATACCAACAACAGGCAATCCGCGCGGCAAGGCAAACCCCAGCGCAAAAGACAACGCGACACGCAGCCCTGTGAAACTGCCCGGTCCCGTACAGACGGCCAATCGGTCTATATCATTAGGTTTTAGATTTGCGGTCTCAAAAGCCTCGGCCACCATGCCCGCCAATACTTCGGCATGCCCTCGGCCAATATTGCGGCTGATGTGGGCATAAATTGTCGCATCATCCACAATCGAGACTGAGCAATCAGGCCCCGTTGTGTCTAAACCCAACACAAGCATGGAGGTTAAGCTGTGCTCTGTTCGACGCTCGTCACTTCTGGGACGTAATGCTTTAGCAAGTTTTCGATGCCGTGTTTCAACGTCATGGTAGAAGATGGGCACCCCGCACAGGCGCCGCGCATTTCCAGAAAAACCGTTCCGTCTGTGTCGTCAAAATGTTTGAAAACAATATCGCCGCCATCTTCGGCCACAGCAGGGCGCACACGAAGTTCAATCAACTCTTTGATCTGTTCTACAATTTCTAGCGTATCGCCTTCATAGACGCGCTCATCTACTTCGCCCGCTTGGAGTTGATCCAGCAGCGGCGTGCCGCCCGCGACATAGAAATCCATGATCGCGCCGAGTACGGCAGGCTTGAGGTGTTTCCACTGCGAATCTTCGCCGCGCGTAACGGAGATATAATCATTCCCAAAAAAGACGCGGTGTACGTCTGGGATCATGAATAACATCTCAGCCATAGGCGCATCGGTGACAGCTTCGCCGCGCGTATATTCGCGGACACGCCCTTCGGGGCCAACCACCTCTTTGCCAGGTAGGAATTTTAACGTCGCCGGGTTCGGCGTATCTTCGGTTTGAATAAACATGACAGCTATGTGGGACAGGTGAGCGTCATACGCAACCCGCATTGACCAGATGTGACATATCGGTGCATGAGAGTCGGACCATGACACATTGCCCCACTTCCTACCTCACCGCCTTGCTCTGCACTGGATTAGCGTCCTGCGCAGGCATCAATACAAGGTTGCCTGACGTCAATGCGCAGGACTTGGTTGCGGAAACACAACGGCAAGAAACTGACGCCTTAAGAAAGGTTGAGGCGAATGGCGCTGAACTCTTAAATATAGGTTGGCCCGTGTTGACGGCGAATGCAGAACTTTGCCCCAAGGTTAAACCTTCAATTGGTGTGAAAATGCACACCGTGAAATCTTACCCCAAGAAGTTACGCTCTGCGGCAACACGTGTTTTGGGTGCAGAAACTGAACCAAGTATTTTCCATATCGCCAAAGGCGGTCCTGCAGACGTAGCTGGGTTTAAACGCGGCGACGTGATCCTGAATGAGGCAGGGGAGCCTGCGAAACTAAGCGGTAAAACATGGCGTGAACTGCTGGCTGATAATACCATCGAGGTTAAACGCGGCGACGAGACTGTGTCTCTGTCCGTCACGCCTGTCTCGGCCTGCAATTATAACCTACGGCTAAGCGGTAGTTCTGTTGTGAATGCCTATGCTGACGGGCGGAATATTACCGTCACTGCAGGTATGATGGATTTTACCAAAAATGATGAAGAACTCGCCCTTATTGTTGGCCATGAATTAGGTCACAACACCATGAGCCATATACGCAAAGTCACCGTGAACTATATCGTTAGTCTCGGCGGGACACGCTATACGCGGCCATTTGAAAGCGAGGCAGATTATGTCGGCCTCTATTATCTTGTACGGTCGGGTTATTCTCCCGATGGCGTTGAAGCCTTTTGGCGACGTCTCGCGACGGCGTCTCCTAAAGGCATCAACCGCGCCAAAACTCACCCGACATTCCCCGATCGATATCTACGCATTCGCGCGGGTCGCGACGAGATAAAGGCCAAGCAAGCGGCGGGGGTGCCTCTTTTGCCGAACCTCATAAATAAAGATAACTCATCTAAATCATGATGCGATATGTAACGTTTTGCGCGACCCTCGCTCTACTGTCAGCCTGCGGCGAGACCACAGACGCGCTTGAAACCGGAATCCCGCAAATACAGACTCCCGCCTCAGTCACGCGGCCTAATGATACAACGTTCGAAGATGTATTGGCCGAGTATCAGGCGTTGAACCTACGTTTAGACCGCGTCGCCGCCTCCTTACGTATATCCAATACATCTCTCTGCCCAAATCTGATCCGTGACCCGGGGTTTTCAATTCACCGTTTGGAAGACTATCCGCAATCGGTTCAATCCATGGCAAAGGTCATGTTGGGTATAAAAGAAGGCGGTCTTTTCATACGGAGCGTGCGGCCAAACACCTCTGCGGCGGAACAGAAGCTTACGCCCGGTGATGAAATCATGGCCGTCAATGAACATGAAATCAGCCCTGATAAAGTAATGACGGTCTATAATAGAGCCGTATTGCAGAATGGATTTGAGAGCGTCTTGTCGAAAGTCCGCATCCAAACCCCCGAAGGCCAAGAGTACCTCGCTCGCATAAAACCAACCACAGCCTGCGATGTTCAGGCCAAAGTCATTTTTTCAGAGACCGTCAACGGCCACACTGATGGCGAAGATGTCCTCATCACCTCCGCGTTGATGAACGCGGTTCCCGATGACACCAATCTGGCGCTCGTCATAGCGCATGAAATGGGACACGTGATTGCAGGACACGCCAAGATGCCACAGAGTCAAACCTTGGAACTGGAAGCCGATCGCATGGCGCTCGTGTTGATGGCCCGTGCTGGATATGATGTAAATGAAGCCGTCGCCTATTGGGAGCGGGCCGCCCACCCACATGAAGGCGGCGATTCAAACAACAGCTCTCACCCGACAACGCGCGCACGCTATGAGAATTTCCAAGCAGAATTAAAGCGGATCAAGAAATCAAAATCACTCAAAACGCTTGAATTTAAATAAACTGCTAGTGACCCGTATGACTACCCGCGTCCATATCACCCGTCGGCATTTTGCCGCGCATCACGACAGGTGCAACGACAGTCAGGTCATCTGCTGTTTCGAAATCTAGAGTCAGAACAGCTTCATCGCCAAGCGCTATCTCTGTATCAAACATCATGACATGATAACTACCCGGTTTTAGCTCAACAGCTTCGCCGTGTTTCAGATCAACACCCTCAACGCGGCGCATTTTCATGACGCCGCCTTCGTCTATATGAGAGTGCAATTCCACGCGGCTACTGATGGACGACGAAACTGAAAGCAGTCGATCATCATCCCCATGATTGTCCAGGCGGAAAAAGGCGACGCCTGTCGTTTGGCCTGGCAGAGGCGGATTGATACGAGCATTCGAAATCTCGATACCTTCGCCAGAATGCGTATGCTCATCACCTCCACAGCCCGAAAGCAGCGGAGCGGCTAAAGCAAAAATGGCGGTCGTTATTAAAAAGTGGCGCATGAATTAAGCTCCTCTGAAACCAATAATACGGCGAACATCTGCAACGATTGGATCTGCAATCTCTGCTGCGGCATCGCCGGCTTTGTTTAAAATCGCGTCGATTTCATCTGGAGCCGCCAAATAGCGGTTCATCGACTCTGTGACAGGACGGAGCGTTTCCACCGCAACATCCGCAAGCGCATTTTTAAACGGTCCAAATTGGCCGCCGCCATGTTCATTCATAATGTCGGCTTCGCTGCGTTCTGACAAAGCGGAATAAATACCAATGAGATTTGCGATGTCAGGACGACCTTCCATCTCACTTGCAGTGGCAGGTACAGCGCCCGTGTCTGTTTTCGCCTTACGGACCTTCTTGGCGATTTGGTCTGGCGTATCCGTCAAGTTAATGCGCGAGGCATCGGACGGGTCTGACTTGGACATTTTCTTTGTGCCGTCACGCAATGACATGACCTTTGCGCCCGGCCCTTTGATGAGCGGCTCAGGTAACGGAAAGAAGTTAGGCGCATTGAAGTCGTGATTAAACTTACCCGCAATGTCTCTCGACAATTCCAGATGTTGTTTCTGGTCTTCACCGACAGGCACATGCGTCGCTTTGAACGCCAAAATATCAGCGGCTTGCAAAACGGGATACGTGTAGAGGCCAACGGAAGCACGCTCTGCATTCTTACCAGCTTTATCTTTGAACTGGGTCATGCGGTTGAGCCATCCCGTCCGCGCAACACAATTAAAATACCACGCAAGTTCAGTGTGGGCCCGAACGGACGATTGAGCATAAACAATCGCCTTGGACGGATCGACACCTGCCGCAAAATATGCCGCCGCAATCTCTCGGGTTTGGTCCGCCAATTTGGCTGGGTCTTGCGGAACGGTAATCGCGTGCAAGTCGACAATACAAAAGACGCAGTCTTTTTCATTCTGAAGCCGCGCGAATTTCTTGAGCGCGCCCAGATAATTGCCCAAATGAAGCGAGCCTGATGGCTGCACTCCAGAGAAGACGCGATCAGGTCCAGTATATGAACCAGAATTTGAGTCAGTCATGACTTTTGCCTTTAGCACTTATTTGGGCGTTTATTCGGACGGTGGCGTCTTTTTAGAACGTGAAAACGCGTTGCCTATATCTGCCGGGTCATATGCCCGCAAGAGGGTGGCCGCTGCAAGGTAAAGAATGAAGCCCGACGCTACGATCGTTCCCAACCAGATAAAATCCATAAAAATGTTCGTTGCGCCCAAATCAGGCAGCTTTGCCTGCGCCCACCAGAGGCCGCCGCCCATCACGGCGCTCGCCAGAACCATACGCGGGAATGACCGCGTCAAACGCGCATCCAAAGTCAGGTCGCCCGAACGCAGCAACAAGACTGACAGGCCAATAACATTCACCCAAGCCGCAACCGCTGTCGCAAGGGCGAGGCCTTCGAACCCGATTACCTTAAACAATGCGTAGCCAAGTGAGAGGTTAATCACGGCAGAGACACCCGCCCATATCATCGGTGTCCGTGTATTTTCACGCGCAAAGAAGGCAGGCGTCAGAATTTTTAGTAAGACAAACGCTGGTAAGCCCAGAGCAAACCACCTGAGGGCTTTAGCGACTGCGGAGGTTGTCTCTGCTGTAAATGCCCCGCGCTGATAAATACCTGCGATTAAAAAATCTGGAATCACGTAAAGCGCGACCGCCGCAGGTAGCGTCAAAAATAGCGAAATTTCTATGCCGCGATTGAGAGAGGTTTTCGCACCCGCTTCATCCCCTGCCCGAATGGAGCGTGATAAAGTTGGCAACAAAGCCACGCCCATTGCAATACCGATGATGCCCAAAGGCAGTTGATACAGGCGGTCGGCATAGGTCAGAAAGCTCGCCGCACTTTCTTGATGTACAGCAATCGAATGACTGACAAGCAGGTTAATTTGCGTGATGCCGGCGCTGATAATTCCAGGCACGCCCAATGTTAAAAGACGGCGAACCCCAGGCGTATAACGTGGACGGCGGAATCCAAATTTGACGCCCGCTTTTCGGCAGCCCCAAATCACAAGACACATCTGAATGGCGCCAGATATTGTGATAGCAGCCGATAGAGCTAGGCCGATATTCCGTTGCGAGAAGGATAAGCCGCCGACAGCGACAAGCGTGCCAATCATCAAAATATTGAGCACAATCGGTACGCCCGCTGCGAGAGCAAAATGATTGCGTGTATTCAAAATGCCAGAGAACAAAGCCGTCATCGACATAAATAACAAATAGGGCATTGTCAGCCACGCATAGAGAACCGCCAAATCATAAGGCGTAATCCCAGAGGCATTTGGCGTTTTTCCCAAACCTGAACCAATGATATTCAACGCCCACGGCATTGTCAGCTCGAACGCAATGACCAATAGCGCCACCACAAAAAAGAGCGCAGCCGCCGCCTCGCTCGCGAATCCATCTGCAGCCACCTCTCCATCTTGCTCTATGCGTTTGGCGTAAAGTGGAACGAAGGCGGCGTTAAATGCACCTTCAGCAAACATACGGCGGAATACATTTGGCAGTTTAAACGCTGTAAAAAATGCGTCGGAAACAACGCCTGCACCCAGAAAGCGCGCAATCAAAATATCACGCACAAGACCCAATAGTCGAGACACGAGTGTCAATGACCCAATCAC
Source organism: uncultured Caulobacterales bacterium (assembly GCA_938009235.1). Lineage (GTDB taxonomy): Bacteria > Pseudomonadota > Alphaproteobacteria > Caulobacterales > Maricaulaceae > Litorimonas. The sequence goes on along the minus strand of CALLIK010000007.1, from coordinate 358,614 downwards.
GGCTGTTGAGCGTAAAAGCTTCATTTAGGCGACTTTTTTCGCATCGGGGTCACGTAGAATTTTAATTAACTTTCGGCGCAACGTTTTCTTTTGAATGTCGCTCAAATTCCTACATCTCACATAGAAGGCATCCACGGCTGTGGTGCCGACCACTTCAATGTGGGCGGACATAATATCAAAATTCTCTTCGCTAAGTTTGGCTGCCAATTCATATAAAAGACCCGGGCGATCACGGCCTTGGACTTCGATGATGCAAGCCCTGCCCTGACCTGTCTCTGGAAACCTTACACGCGGTCGAACAGGAATCGCGCCTGCACGCCGCGACCGAATAGGTTGCGGAACCGCGAGGTCTTCTGTTTTACTTTCTGCTGCAAGCCTTGCCCGTAAACGTAAGTTTTCTAGTAAATGTCCTGATTGAGCGCCAAAGGCTTCACCATCGGCGCTTAATAAATAAAAGACATTCATGACCAGACCGTCTTCGCCAGTATTCAACTTAGCGCCTGTAATTGAAGCCCCGCTAGACGTGATAGACAAGGACAAGTCTCGAAAGAGGCCAGGCCTATTCCGCGTTAGAACCCAAAGTTCCGTTACATTCCGCCGAGGATTTACGCGTGTCTTCGTCGCAGAATTCACCAAAGGGTCATGCCCAGATTTCAGCAAGGTTTCAAAAAACCGCATGTGCATGACAAGTTTTGCCATAGAAAATCCAGACCAATAGGTATCGGGAAGTGAATCCGTGATCGAAGCAATGAATTCAGGGTTACCCTCTGGCAATCGCTCTAGGATTTGTTCTTTCCGCGCAGCCGCCTTAGCCGCAGGGGCTAATTCATCCCGCCCATTAAGATATGCACTCGTCGCAAGATACAGCCCCCTTAGAAGGGTTGCTTTCCAATCATTCCAAATCCCAGGGCCAACCGACTTAATATCGACGACTGTCAAAACCGACAAAAGGTCTAGTCGGCGCTTTGATCCAACAAGTTTTGCAAATCCTGCAATTGTTTCTGGGTCAGAAATATCGCGCCTTTGCGCAGTCTCGCTCATATCAAGATGTCTTCGAACCAACCATGCAACATCATCTGTAACATCTTGGGGGATACCCAAACGGTTGCAGGCTCGATGGGCAAGTTGCGCGCCCTCAATACATTGGTCGCCCTTGCCTTTACCTGTGTCATGAAGAAGGCAGGTCAACATCATCGTCAGGCGCGCCGTAGAGTCGAAACTACGCGCGATACCTGTCACAATAGGAATGTCTTCTTCAAGGCGGCCTTTTGCCAAATCATCAAAGTTATCGATGAGCCGTAGCGTATGCTCATCGACGGTGTAGGCGTGATGCATATTGAATTGTGTACGCGCGACAATCCCGCCAAATTCCGAAAGATAGCGTCCTAATACGCCGGCCTCATTCATTGTCTTTAGCGTGGCATAAGGCGCTTTGGCATTCAGCAATGTCTTTTGAAAAATCTTTGAATGCTCTGGGTTACATCGATATTCACGATCAATCAGGTTTCGCCGAAAATCGATATCGGAAAAAGCATCTGGATGAATATCAATATTCCGCCGTCCTGCCGTTTCAAATAATTGCAAAATTTGAGAGGGCTTTTCGCGGATTGTCATCGGGTCTGCAAACATTAAGCGACCATGATCAATGACGAAGTCTTTGTTTTTCAAATTGCGTCGTGACCCAGGTAAAAGTGCATCAAGGCTCTTGGGGAGGCGGATCGCTTTTTGCGCCTCTAGCTTGGCACAAGCAATTCGAGTCAACGCGCCAACTTCGCGAGCATTGGTAAAATATTCTCGCATGAAACGCTCTACCGCAACTTCGACTTCTTCTACCGCATGTCCCATTTTTGGAGCGAGGTTGACCTGCATGTCAAAGCTAAGTTGTTCAGTTGGACGGCCTGCGGTCCAATGTAAATGATGTCGCGTACGCCACAAGAAGTCCGCAGCACTACGGAAACGGCGCGCGGCACGTTCATCAAAGAGACCTAGTTTTGTATAATCTTTTGCCTCTTGAGGGTCATTGATTTGACCATCTTTATCAAGAAATCTGGTAATCCAATAAAGGACATGAAGGTCACGCAGACCGCCTTTTCCTTCTTTTATATTAGGCTCAATGACATATCGCGAATCTCCATCGCGGCTGTGGCGCGCATCGCGTTCTGCCAACTTTTCGGATATGTAGCCTCGCCCTTTACCACGAGAAATTGCCTTGCGAAATTTACGGTAAAGGTCTTCGGACAAATCTTCATCACCCGATAAATGTCGGACATCCAAAAGGCTTGTCAGAATAGTTTGATCTTCTTTTGCCAGTTTCAAACATTGATCTACGGTGCGAGACGCGTGACCAACTTTCAGACCCAAATCCCAGAGCATATATAGAATATATTCCGTTACACGTTCCGTATAGGCAGAATCTGATTTGTCGGTTGTTAGGAACAAAAGGTCCACATCCGACTCTGGTGCCATTTCGCCGCGCCCATATCCACCCACCGCGCAGAGAGAAATTCTTTCTCCCTCAGACGGTTTTTCTATCCTGACGAAATGACGGGTCGTGAAGTCCCAAAGACCTGTCACAATAACATCATGAAGCGCAGCCAGAACACGCGCAGTTTCTAAGCCGTCCAAGCGGCCCATTTCAAATCGTTTGCGAGCGTCATTCTTTGCTGTTGTTAATTGGGTTTTCAAATGCCCTAGAACATTCGATCTGAGGTTAGGGCCGCCCTCAGCCGCCAAAGCGTCTAAGTCTGCAATCAGCTTACCTTTCGAAAAGCCCGTATCTGGAGCGGCAACGCGGTCCGGAATGCCGACTGAGTTTTGAGGGATGCGAGCCATATTATCCTGCTTTACCTTGGGCTTTGATCTTTAGATCATAAAGCAAATCTAGTGCCTGCCTTGGGGACAAGGCATCTACATCAAGACGTGCCAGCGCAAGGTCCAGCTCACTCGGTTCAGGCGGTGCGGACACTGCCGCTGTAAATAAAGGCAAGCCAACAGGGGCTGATGCTGTATTTTCAGACTCGGATTCTAGTTTTTCCAAGACAGCGCACGCACGCTCCACAGCTGCAGGCGGTAATCCCGCGAGCTTCGCGACTTGGACGCCGTAAGAACGGTCCGCTGCGCCAGGACGCACATCATGTAAAAAGACGAGATCACCATCCCATTCCTTTGCCCGTAAACTCGCATTGTCTGCCCCGTCGAGACTATCAATCAATTCGGTCAACTCATGGTAATGCGTCGCGAATAATGCGCGAGATTTATTCACGCTCAGTAAATGCTCAACACTCGCCCAGGCAATCGACAGCCCATCAAACGTTGACGTGCCTCGGCCAATTTCATCCAAGATAACAAAGCTGCGCTCTGTTGATTGATTCAGGATAGCTGCGGTTTCAATCATCTCTGTCATAAAGGTCGAGCGGCCTTTGGAGAGATCATCAGATGCGCCCACCCGAGAGAACAAACGATCCGCCACGCCAATTTTGGCAGAGGCCGCAGGGACAAAACCGCCCGCTTGCGCCAATATAAACATCAGCGCATTCTGTCTCAAATAGGTCGATTTACCCGCCATGTTTGGACCCGTAATCAGAGTCAAACGCGATGCTGATTTTGCATCCGACGACAACGCGCAATCATTTGCCGTAAAGGCAGGTGCGCCCGATTTGCGCAAAGCGTCTTCAACGACTGGATGACGCCCGCCCGTGATAACAAGATCAGGTCCATCACTCACATCGGGTCGTACGGCTTTATTTTCTTCTGCCCATATCGCCCAACCCGCTTGCACATCTAACTGTGCCAAATGCGCCGCCATGCCGCGTATCGTTTCGACATGCGCCATTACGCGTTCAACGAATCCATTAAACACATCTAGTTCCAGCGCGGTGACACGCTCTGCGGCGCTCGAAATTTGGCTGTCCAAATCCGCTAGCTCTACCGTTGTAAAGCGCACGGCTGAGACCAAGGTTTGTTTGTGAATGAAAGGACTCTCGGGGCCTTTCGACAACATCGTATCCGCATATTTAGGCGTCACTTCGATGAAGTAACCCAACACATTATTATGTTTAATCTTGAGCGTTTGTATTTCTGCGAGCTTTGCGTATCCCGCCTGTAGACTTGCAATCAAGCGCCGCGAGTCATCCCGCAATGCTTTGAGTTTATCTATTTCTGCCGTCCACCCCAGCGCCACGAACCCGCCATCGCGCGCCATCATTGGCACATCAGGTAAAAGAGCCTTGGTTAAATCATGCGCGAGTTTGGCAATCTCTGGCGTCGCCGCAAGGCTAATGCCGCTTAATGCGCGCTCTACATTTGTAGGCGTTTGAATATCTGGGTTTTGCGCAAAGTGGGAATTGATAGTTTCGCCCAATCGTAATGTATCGGACAAGGTTTTCAAATCACGCGGTCCGCCGCGGCCCAACGCTAAACGAGAGGCTGCTCTCGCCATATCACCTGCGCCGCGCAAATGTCCCCGCAACGCTTGACGTAAATCATCATGGCGGTGGAAAAACTCTACCGCGTCTAATCGTGCGTTTATTTCTGCGATATCTAATAGGGGTCGGTTCAGGCGCGCTGATAATTCCCGCGCGCCCGGACCTGTGACGGTTCTGTCAATGACAGATAATAGCGAGCCTGCGCGTGCGCCTTTTTGCGTGCGGTCAATTTCGAGGCTCGCGCGCGTTGCAGGATCAATCGCGAGGTAGCCGCTCGTTTTTGAGGCTTTAGGCGCAGACAACTGCACAGGTGCACCCGCTTGGGTGAGTTCTAAATATCCGAGCAATGCGCCCGCTGCAGAAATCTCAGCTTTTGAGAAATCACCTAACCCGTCGAGGCCATCAACTTTGAACCGTTCTGACAAACGGCGTTCGCCCGCGCGTGTATCGAATTTCATTTCAGGTTGCGGGGTGAGCGCAATCCCATCCAGCGACAGTGTCGCCATAAAATCAGGATCATAATATAGGGCTTCGGGGAGCACGAGTTCACGCGGACTGAGGGACGCTATTTGCGCAGGTATATCTTTGGACGGCGCAGAGGCAGTTCTAAACAGACCCTCCGAAATATCTGCCCACGCCAAACCATAATCACCCGACGGTATGCGCGTGATGGCGGCGATGAGGTTTGAACCGCGGGCATCCAAGAGCGAGTCTTCCGTCAATGTCCCTGGCGTGACGAGACGCACGACTTCGCGGCGCACAACGGATTTAGAGCCACGCTTTTTGGCTTCGGTAGGACTTTCGGTTTGTTCGCAAACGGCGACGCGGAAACCTTTTTTGATCAAGCGTTGAAGATAAACCTCAGACGCATGGACAGGCACGCCGCACATCGGGATAGGTTCGCCGAGATGTTTGCCGCGTTTCGTTAGCGCAATATCTAATGCCGCCGCCGCGCGAACAGCATCGTCAAAAAATAACTCGTAGAAATCCCCCATGCGATAAAACAACACGGCTTCTGGCCCGACGCCTTCTTTGATGGCCAAGAACTGCGCCATCATTGGTGTCAGTTTATGCGCTGTTTCGGGTTTGTCCGTTTTGGAATTTATGGGCGCGCTCATTTGTTTGAATCTGACATATCTATGCCGCGTGCAATGGGAGAGCCGTACCGCCAAATATAGAGTAAAAGAAAGATAGCAGGAACGCCAAACAAGGCTGTAATCAGAAAGAACTGGAAGCTGCCAACTGCATCATAAAGAATGCCAGAAAATCCAGCCGCTATTTTATTAAACAACGCCCAAGCAGACGTCATCAATGCGTATTGTGTTGCAGCATATTCACGACTTGCAAGCGATGACATATAGGCAATAAACCCAGTCCCAACTATGCCTACAGCTAGATTGTCAAAAAAGATTGTCACAAGTAACTTCCACGTTTCCGCGCCTGATTGCAACGCGAGCCAAGCAAAGGCTCCATTCGTGACAAGCATAAGGATAGCACCCAAAAACAGAGCCCGCATCAACCCGTATCTAACCACGACTAATCCGCCAATGATTGAGCCCGCAATCATTGGCCACGGCCCAAATGTACCTTGAACTAACCCCACTTGAGTCTTTGAATATCCAAGTTCATGATAAAGGGGTTGCGTCATAACCCCCATTGTAAAGTCTGATAGGCGGTAAATAATAATAAGACCAAAGACTGGTATCATCCATTTACCTAAGCGTCTGAAGAGGTCCCAAAAAGGCTCAATTACGTTGGCTTGCAAAGAATCCTTTAAGCCAATTGCGGGTCTGCGGTCAGCCGCTTCAGGTTCTTTTACAAAAAATATGATAACGGCTACAACGCCCATCAATGCGGCGGTTGCAAGATATGTTGCTTGCCAGCTAACCCAATCGGCGAGGATAAGTGAATAACCTGCCGCCATGATCGCAAACCTATAGCCTAGTTGATATACAGCAGCGAAAGTTGCCTGCTCTTCATTCGTACCACTCTCTATTCGCCAAGCATCCACGGCAACATCCAAAGTAGCCCCAGAATAGGTTAGGATAAAACACCCAAAAATTATTGGCGTAAGAGACCCTGCAATATCAGGCGAAGGGTTCGCGCCTGAAATCACGACCATACCAAGTATAGTCCCGATGACAGCGATGAGCATCCAAGACCGCCTTTGGCCGAGTAACTTTGTGAGTATAGGAAGTCGCGCGCGATCAACGACGGGTGACCATGCAAATTTCAAAGCGTAAGCGAGACCAATCCAATAAAAGAATCCAATGGTCGACTTTTCAATCCCGACCTCAGAAAGCCATCGTGACAACTTTGATATGAACATCATAAATGGAAGCCCAGAGCCAAACCCCAACGCTAGCATTGCGAGCATTTTAGGTTGAGCATAACTACGCAGTGCGTCGCCCCAGCTATTATTCATCTTCGTGTGTCTGATTTGTCCCATCCGTATGCGTTAGACCACTCTGCGCGCATAAAAAAGGGCCGCATTGCGGCCCCATTAGGATTTCTCAGTAGATTTGCAGTCGCTTAGGCAGCGTTAGCAATTCGTGCTTTTGCTTCTGGACTTGTCCAGTCTCGTACTTTTTCAGATAATTCTTCTGCGCTAACAGGTTTCGTCATGAAATCATTCATGCCTGAATCAAAGCAGGCATTACGATCATCATCAAAAGCGTTCGCCGTAAGAGCAATAATTGGAAGGTTTTTACCTACATTAGGAAGGGTCCGAATTTTACGTGTCGCTTCCAAGCCATCCATGTTTGGCATGCGCATATCCATGAATATCAAATCATATGTCGATGTTTTCATCGCTTCTACAGCGAGCTGACCGTCTTCGACAGTATCAACCGTATGGCCATCTGCCTCAAGAAGCGTGCGTGTTAGCAACGCATTGATTGCATTATCTTCAGCAAGCAAAATACGAATTGTACTACCGTCTGATGACGGCTCGGCTTGACTATCTGCTTCATTAGTAGGTTGAGCATTAGCATTAGCATTAACATTTTCAGCAACACTAGATGCGCCAACAGCCTTAGCAATCACGGCATCGCGCCAATTATTACCTAAAACAGCAGATTCATCTTCAATAGGCAAAGCCCGTCGTTCAAAATCACGCACAGGCTCTTCAATAGGAGGGAGTGCTGGAGCCGCTTCAGTCAGGGCATAAGTCTCATTTGACTGAATGCTAATCTCTGGAATTTCAGGTGCCAGCATTTCAGCGACAGGAGCCGCGATTTCAGCAACGGGCGCTGCAGGGAACATAGGTTCGGCAGCAAATACTGGAGCTTCAATTTCTGGTGCAGCCATTGGAGCTTCAATTGCTGGTGCAGCCATTGGAGCTTCCGCTTCAATCGTAGGCGCCATTTCTGGAACTTGGCTCGCCTGTAAATCCATCTGGTTTTCCAAGACAGGAGCACCTTGTGGCGCTGCAGTGGCCGCCGCTTGAGGCACCTGAGATTGCGCCTGAAATTGTGTTTGAGGTACAATGCTCTCAGAAGGTTTCGGATCAGGGGCCTGCGTAAAGACAGTAACATTACGTGCCAATGCGAAAGCATTTCCGTCCGCTAGTATTTGCTCCATCCAGTCATAGACTTGCTCTGAACCATCCACGGACGGCATGCGTGTCTCAAACCTGAAGGGTGCGCCGCCAGCTTGAGGCGCGGTCCAGCCTCCAACAGCATTGCCGCGCCAATCTTCGACGCTCCCACCGTAGAGCGCTAGAAAAGCAGCGTTTACGAATAGAACACGCCCTTGGGCGTCTCTTTTTATGGCCGGATCAGGCCAAGGCCAGAATTGTGCGGCAAAAATATCGTCTGGTGACATAGTTGTATCCCCGATTTTCCTGTCTCCACACCCGTTACAACGGTTTCGCAGCTCAGTATGGTTAAGATGTTCAACCTTGTTAAACCGCTCAATCTGAAAAAACGGTTACCAAGATCGTTAAATTGGCATTTCTATGCGTATTTAGTGAGATTTAGTTAACCTTAAAGTTGTTTTTAAGCCAATTACTGTGAATAAAATGGATTTCTCGGTCTTTTAGAGGCTCTGCTCACAGGTGATTGCCCCGCAATAAGGCCTTTTCTGGCCCGCCTATGAGAGAGTGCTTCGGCGATATGAAGGCGATGAACACCTTCTGAGCCTGATAAATCAGCTAAAGTTCGGGCCACGCGCAACACACGGTGATAGCCACGCGCCGTCAAACCGAGTGTTTCGGCCGCTTGGATCAATAATTTGCGCCCATCTGCATCAGGTTCAGACACGCGCTCTAGCTCCGATTGTACCAAAGCCGCATTCACTACGCCGTCATTACGATCCATTTGCCACGCCCGTGCCACAGCTATCCGCGCAGCAATCTCAGCCGTACCTTCTGCGGATGGCGGCAACGCAAGGTCAGCAGGTGTAACCGCTGGTACATCAATCTGAATATCAATGCGGTCCATAAATGGTCCAGAGACTCGCGCCTGATAATCCGCCGCACACCGCGCGCCGCGTCGACAAGCAATTCCGTCCGCTCCGCCTGTCCCGCAACGGCATGGGTTCATGGCTGCGATCAATTGAAACCGAGCGGGGTAAGACACATGCGCATTCGCGCGTGCCACCGAGATTTCTCCCGTTTCCAGTGGCTGCCGAAGACTGTCTAAAACTTGTGGCGTGAACTCGGGTAACTCGTCCAAAAACAAAACGCCGCGATGGGCCAATGATGCTTCGCCCGGTTTCGCTTTTGACCCGCCGCCGACCATCGCCGCCATAGAGGCAGAATGGTGCGGAGAGCGAAAAGGCCGTGCGCGTGACAACTCACCCTTACTTAGTAATCCTGCAACGGAATGGACCATCGACACATCAAGCAACTCACTCGCTTCGAGCGGCGGTAGCAAACCCGGCAGACGTTCCGCCAACATAGATTTACCTGATCCCGGAGGACCAACCATGAGAAGGTTATGTCCACCCGCGGCCGCCACCTCTAAGGCTCGCTTGGCCGTTTCTTGTCCACGTACATCCCGCATATCGAGCGAACTTTTCACCTCTCGCATCTGCCCTGCTTTGGGCGGTGCCAGAACTTGTGTTCCTTTGAAATGATTTATCAGCTGAACCAAAGTTTGTGGCGCTAGAATTTCGAGACTGCCCGCCCATGCCGCTTCTGACCCATTTGCTTCGGGACAAATCAAACCGAGGTCATGACTGCTCGCCATAACGGCCGCAGGTAGCGCGCCGGGGACAGCGCAAATTGTTCCATCCAGTGATAACTCACCAATGGCCGCAAAGCCCTCAACCGCATCTGCAGGAATAGCGCCAATCGCGGCGAGTAAACCAATCGCAATAGGTAAGTCATAATGAGCACCCTCTTTGGGTAAGTCAGCTGGCGCTAAGTTAATCGTGATGCGTTTACCCGGCAGGTGTAATCCAAGTGATACAAATGCGGCGCGCACGCGATCTCTCGCTTCTGAAACAGACTTATCAGCCAAGCCTACGATATTGAATATTTGCTTGCCGCCAGAGACGACTTGGACCTGAACATCCACGCGGAGAGCATCCGTACCTTGGAAGGCAACAGTGGTAATACGAGCGACCATAAGTCCTCAACAGCAAAAATATTACAGAGAAATGTCTTACATGATGCAAACAGAATTAAACGAACAAAGCAAGAACTTTAGTTGCGTAACCTAAGCCATCACCCGTTTAAGGTGAAAAATATGCTTATTTACTTGCTCACCTGCAACAAAACGCCACCTTTCATTACCCACAGGTAATTGTGGGATATAATTTAAGGGGAATATCATGGATCCAATTAGTTTGATTTTAGGACTCGTCAGCGGCGGCGGCGGCGGACTTGTTGCTGGTAAATTGTTGAACTCAAATATGGGTACAATGGGACGCGTACTAACAGGTATCGTTGGCGGCACTGGATTGGCAGCACTTGCGCCAATGATTCCAGGCTTAGGAGGTATGTTTGCTGACCCATGAGCTGGCGCATCACTTAACCCAATGAGCCTCCTCGGCGGGGCAGTGTCTGGCGGCGTAGGCGGTACAATCCTGACCGCCATTCTTGGTAAAGTTATGCCAAGCAAAGGCTAGTCTAGCCTTACACTGAATGACGAAGCGCCAGCGCCATTAGGTGTCTGGCGCTTTTTTGTGTCTTTTATTCAAAGGTTTTTTCGTTGTTTCTAAAGATAAGGCCTTCTTGCGTTTATATTTACGCCGCGCAATCCATTGAATGAGTGCAAGGATTAAGAGTAAGACCGGGAGAACGAGTAAAGCCCGCACTAAAGCCTCTGAAATTTCACCTGCCATTAATTCAGGATCGCCCACTCCATATATAGCCATAGCTTGGAATGTTTTGATTATGCCAGGTGCCGCAATTATAAGGTAAAGAAGAATAGAGGCGATACCAAAGGCCCAAATCGGTCGCCGTTTCCAAATAATCACGATTAAGCTCGGAATAAAAAAGATAACGAAGAGGCCAATCATAAAGTATACAAAAGTCATCATCTATGCTCTCCATTCACCCAAAATGTCTCTCACTCATCTTTAACTAATCTCGCCGTCGCGTAACCCATTGGATAACCGCCAATACCAAAAGGTAGACGGGTAGATCATGTGCTGATTTCACAAAAACTTTTGACACTCGGCTTAACATTAAACCTGGGTTGGTCGTCCCATAGGCTGACATTATCTCAATTGTCTTCTTAATCTCAGGTCCCGCCAGAGTTAGGTAAAGAAAAACCACAGCTAAAGTAAAGGTCAACACTGGCCTTCTATTAAAGAAGACAACGATGATGCAGGGGATCAACATAATAAGAATATGTTTGATTAGAAAATGGTCCACCATAATTTACTCTGCTAACCCTATACAACGCACCGCCCTAAAGCCCTTTATACCCGCTGGAAAAATCAGTGGCTTCTTACTCGTCCGCAGCGGGTCACGCATATGATAACCACGCGCGTCATGTTTTACAATCATCGCCCAATGGGATCGCCCGCTAGGGAGGTAGAATTGAACCATCGGATATTCGCCAGACCGTAAACATCCATCAATCGTGGGCGCGTCAACTTTATCGTAAAATGTCGCAACGGCGCGGCCTTCGGTGACGCGGCGGATACCATCCCAAATCAGCCATCCATTTTTCGTGTAGCTTTTTGTTTCTGTCAGGCGTTGGTTCAAATCTTTGGGGTTTGTTTGAAAACCGAGATTGGTCAGAGCCATTGAGGCTGATGTCACGAGGCATCCATCGCTACCCATTGTATCAGATGTATTTCCCAAACTGTCAGATTTCCAACGCGGGTCTTTCTGCGAATAGGCCGCGCTATCTCGAAGCACAATTCCGCCAGATGATGGGGTAGGCTCAGAGCCGGGCGCAGGCGTATCTATACGCGGGGCCGAGCCACAGGCCGACAATAGCACTGAGGACAGACCAACTACCAAGAATTTTAAAATCACCCGTTTCACAGTCATCAGGCCATAGAGTAAAAGTCTTGGCAGGGCGTTAAGCAGCACGTGCAACAAACAGCACATAGCTGTTAGGAAAATTTACTTCGGCGTTAGCTTCAAAAGTTGACCTCGTGATATATCGGTCGTCGCATCTTTTCGCGCTTGATCGTAATTCTCGACCAATATCAAAATAGCGCCATCACGTGCGAGGCGGACATCACGAATGCGCGCTGTCAGGTCAGACAGAAGAATGTCTTCACCGACACTCACACCTTTTTCCAAATCGACGCGACGCAAATCACGACTGGCGAGGCCGCCAACTAAGGCGTCCCCATTCCAGTCTGGAAACATCTCGCCCCGGTAAATCACCAAGCCTGAGGGCGCGATGGAGGGAACCCAATCATGGATGGGGTCAACCATGCCTTTATATGATTCAAAGGGCGAAATCCGCGCGCCTTGGTAATCACGTCCAGTTGTCGCAATCGGCCAGCCATAGTTTGCGCCAGCCGTAATGAGGTTCAATTCATCCCCGCCGCGTGGTCCATGTTCATGTTCCCACAGCTCACCCGTTTCAGAATCCACGGCGAGGCCTTGAACGTTACGATGCCCCATCGAATAAATTTGCGGTTTGAATGCGCGGCCATCAATATCTTGCCCAATAAAAGGGTTGTCTGTTGGTAGGCCGCCATCATGGGTCAGGCGCACAAGTTTGCCTAAATGCGTGTCAGGTTTTTGGGCGTCTTCACGATAGGCAAACCCATCGCCCAATGTCAGCACCAATGTACCATCAGGCAAGAACGCTATTTTCCCGCCAAAATGTGAGGCCGCGGCTTTAGGAGGACTCGCGCGAAATATGATTGTTAGCTTTTCCAGAGTGTCGCCATTTAAGGTCGCCCGCATCAATGCGGTCCCGTTACTGTCTGCGGTGCCGTAAGAATAAGAGAGATAGATTTCATTTGTGACGCCGTAGTCAGGCGCAAGAACCACATCCAATAATCCGCCCTGCCCGCCAGAGAAAATATCTCCTGGAAGCCCTTTGATATTTATGCGTTCAGGGAAAACTCCGTCAACGCCGCGTGGAGGCACTTGGATTAATTTACCCGCTTTTTCTGTGATTAAATAATCACCGTTTGGAAGTTCTGCGACAGACCACGGCGCAATAAGGTTTTTAGCCATCTTCGTAATCGTAAATTCGGTAGATAGGCGCTGCGTGAAATCAGGTGCAGGCTGTGGTTCTTGGCAAGCCGTCAATAAAACGCCAGATAATACTAAAGCTGAAATCCAATTACTCTTACGCATTATAAGCTCCGCTTGACCTGCAACCAATCTAGGCTTTAGCCATAGGCTTATGAAACGCTTTTTCAAATATGTTGTCGGCTGGGTGGCTGCAGTTTTCACAACCGTCATTCTGGGCGTTGGGCTTCAAACCCAAAATGTCATTTCCCGTCTGGGCGGCATTGGCGCAGATGTTGGCATAGCCGAGCGGGTCGCAATGACATTTTATGATCTACGCTATCTGGGGTCGCTTTATTTTATTTTTGTAGGCTTAGCTTTTATTGTCGCCTTTTTAGCGGGCAGCCTTGTTTTCAAACGTGCGAAATTTGGATGTCCTGTTATTTACACGGCCGCTGGAGCAATCGGAATTCTCGTGATGTTGTTCACAATGAAAGAGGCTTTCTTTGATGTTCATTTGATTGCAGGCGCACGCAGCGGATTTGGTATCACCTTGCAGATGTTAGCGGGCGCTATCGGTGGATATGTGTTTTCGCAGGTAAGTGAAAAGCCCAAAGAAAAAGGCCTCCGCGAGTAAACACGAAGGCCTTCTAATTTATAGCTGACGTTTCGACTAAGTATTCATACTATCGAAGAAATCGCTGTTCGTTTTGTTGTCTTTAAGTTTAGACAACAAGAAGTCGATCGCATCCATTGTTCCCATCGGGTTTAGAATACGGCGCAAGAGATATGTCTTTTGCAAGACGTCTGGCGCGATCAGAAGTTCTTCTTTCCGTGTACCAGATTTCGTCACGTCGATGGCTGGGAAGATACGCTTATCCGCGACTTTACGGTCGAGGACGATTTCCGAGTTACCTGTCCCTTTGAATTCCTCAAAGATGACTTCGTCCATGCGTGAGCCTGTATCGATCAAAGCTGTCGCGATAATTGTCAACGACCCGCCATCTTCGATATTCCGCGCAGCACCAAAGAAACGCTTTGGACGTTGTAGCGCGTTCGCATCGACACCGCCGGTAAGGACTTTACCAGAGGATGGAACCACTGTGTTATAGGCGCGGCCTAGACGCGTGATCGAGTCGAGCAAGATAACAACATCTTTGCCGTTTTCTGTGAGGCGCTTGGCTTTTTGAATAACCATTTCCGCGACCTGTACGTGACGTGTTGCAGGTTCATCAAATGTTGAAGAGACAACTTCGCCTTTTACGCTGCGCTGCATGTCGGTCACTTCTTCTGGTCGCTCATCAATCAGCAACACGAGCACGTAACACTCTGGGTGATTACGTTCGATGGAATGCGCGATGTTTTGGAGTAGAACCGTTTTACCTGTCCGCGGTGGCGCAACGATCAAGGCGCGTTGGCCTTTCCCGATTGGCGCAACAATATCAATAACGCGACCAGATTGGTCTTTGCGAGATGGGTCTTCGATTTCCATCTGCATGCGCTCTTCTGGATAGAGCGGCGTGAGGTTATCAAAGTGAACTTTATTCTGCGCCTGTTCTGGCGTGGAGAAGTTGATCGAGGTCACTTCGGAGAGTTCGAAGTAACGCTCATTATCTTTTGGGGAGCGAATTTGGCCAGAGACTGTGTCACCTGTACGGAGACCAGATTTACGGATCAGCTGTGGATCGACATAAATATCATCTGGACCCGGCAAATAGTTTGCATCTGGCGCGCGTAGAAATCCAAAACCATCTTGGAGAACTTCGAGAACGCCAGAGCCATCTGTGCGGACATCATCTTCGGCGAGGTCTTTAAGGATACCAAAGAAAATATCTTGCTTACGCATAGACGCAGCGTTTTCGATGCCAACATCTTCGGCAAAGCGGATCAAGTCTTTTGGTTTTAGTTTTTTCAGATCATCAAGAGAGATGGCAGTCATCTCGTCGAGGTCTTGGTTGAGTAAGTCAGTCATGTGTAAGTCTTCAGTTCGGGGAGAGAAAGCCATCCGATTGAACGCGCCGTGGCGGTCAAATCATTTGAAAATGTCGTTCGGAATTGGCGGCAGGACCAGGACGGCCTGCTTCAATAAATTCCCTATGTGCGAAAACGCAGCTGTCGTCAAGACAGCACTTAGGTGGAGAGATGGAAGCCTAAAACGGTTTCACAATCGCGAGTATGACAATGATGACTGTCAAAACAGCAGGTATTTCATTGATGCTGCGGAAGAATTTTTCAGACTTTGGGCGTCCGCCATCCAAAAAGGCTTTGCGTGTTTTTGCGAGGAAGCCGTGATAACCGATCAGAGAAAATGCGAGGGCGACTTTAACCCACAGCCATAAAGCTACGCCGCCCGCTATCGCATTATAGGCAATGAGAACAAGACCCAGAACAAAGGCGACAATCATCGCAGGGTTCATAATAATCCGCAGAAGTTTGGCTTCTGCCTCAACCATTTTATCTTCTAGCTCTCCGCCAGGTTTCGAAACGCTGTGATAAACAAACAAACGCGGTAAATAGAGCAAGCCCGCCATCCAGAAGATAACGGCGATCAGATGAAAGGCCTTGAGCCATGGATAGAGTGTGTCGAACATACTCACTCCCTAAACTCACAGATGCGAGATAGGAAGCCAAAATGGTTTCAGGATTATATAGTTTCAGCCCAACCTTAGGTTAGGCTGAAATTTGTCATGCGTAACCAAAATTACTAAAGGCTACGTACAACAATATTGCCTTGCGTTGAGCTCGCAAACGCAACGCCGCCCCCCGCAAATTCAACTTGATCAAAACCAAGGCCAATATCTATTAACTCGACTGAGACAGATCGGTTATTAATATCACGAATGTAAACGGCAAACTGACTGTCGGGGCTCACGAGCAGGACATCATCAGAGGTACCGCGTGATATGAGAAGTATATCAGTCGGGTTTTCCATATCGATATTTATAACAGTTGTATCAGGTATAACCCCAACGTCAGAGATAATAACGGTGGATCCAACTTGTTGTGGATCGTTAAATACTGTGATGACTTGTTCGGCTGAAAATGTTCCAAAAAAAGCATCAAAAAGAACGGGTGTTAATCCAGTGCTTATTTGGCCCGACAAATCAGCAGTAAAATCTTCTTCATAGCTACTCGCATCATTACTACTGCCTTCGACGCCCGTTATCAAAGCCGTATCAGGATCGTAAGATATATATGTCGTATCTCCTTGGCCAGTCGGCCCCACGATCAAGGAACAAAAATTTCCGCTAGAAACAATAGGGACCGGAGCTGAAAGACCAGAAGTATTCACACCATCATTCGCAAATCCAGCACCTACGTAAAATAGCCCATCTGTCGTACCTACCAATATGTCATCGCGCGTAGAGTCATCACCAGTGCCGACAAACCTTGTGCCACCTCCGCTGCCTGCATCGCATCCATTACTGATGGATTGTGTCACGGGTGCACCAAAAGTATTATCGGCATTAAATGATGCGCCGATGATAAGGTCGTTAAACTCGTCTAAAAAGATAAGGTCACTCACGCCGCCATCAACGCCGTCTATGTCTCCGTACAGAAGATCTAGTGGCGGGGTTCCCACAGTTCCCAACGTAGGTTGAGCTGTTAAAACTACCTCGTCGTAAGTACCTATCCCTGTATTTGTAACGGCAAAGGTTGAAACCGCACCAGATGCGTTTTTAGAGACGCCTATGAGTGTAGAGGGGTCCGTTGGAATCTCTACAAACCCTAGGACAGGATCAACTATGATCGTATCCACAATCGTTGCAAAAAATTCTGACGTTTGAGGCGACATGACGACAGTTAAGATTGCTTCACCCATATTACCTGCTGGATCGGCTGCCGTGGCCGTACACACACTTGTCGTCTGAGTTGTAACAATTGGCGCCGTAAAGGTATTATTAGAGAAACTACCATTATTTGTACACACGACTGTTGGACCGCTTTCCACAACAGTGTCATCCGTAGCGGTCAACGTCGAGGAGGCTGTCCCACCGCCAACCACGGTTAAAGTGTTAGGGCTAAATGTAACAACTGGATCAGTTGTATCGGGCTGAGGTGACGGGATAGTTACGGTCAGTGTATCTCGACCTGTATTCCCTGCTGCATCTGAGGCCGTTGCCGTACACACACTCGTCACGGTTTCTGTTACTGTGGGAGCCGTAAAGACGCCATTCGCAAAACTACCCCCATTGGTGCAGCTAACAGTGGGTCCAGATACAACACGAATATTATCGCTTGAGCTAAGTGTAGATGTACCCGTTTCTCCGCCTTCAACTGTTAAACTATCCGGGGTAAATGAAACATCTGGGGCTGTGAAATCTGAAGATGATGGCGTTGTCGAAGACCCGCCACCGCTACCACCACCACAGGCAGATAAAGCAACGATTGCGATTAAGCTCACACAAGACAGCGACAGCTTCCCAAAAGACGTAGACATATATATTCCCCAAGTTCAATCATGCGCCGACTAACTTTAAGTAGTTATTTATAAAACATGTCAAGAAACTATAGCTGCGAGGGCTGTTATGTCTTTAGAAACTGCCTTCCACTCTTACTCTACTAAACGTAATTAGGCTCTTTGCCACGAATGTGGTCGACCACCGCTTGAACGTTCTCAATTTTCACATCTGGCGTGACGCCGTGGCCTAGGTTGAAGATGTGCGGGCCGCCGGCAGCGTCGCGCAGCACGGCTTCGACTGAACGGTAGAGCGTTGTTCCGCCAATTCTAAGCGCCAATGGATCTAGATTGCCTTGAACGGGCATCCCTTCAGGGATGGTTGAGCGGAAATCTTCCATTGGCATTTGGGTGCCTGCGGCGATGGCCGTAATCCCTGTTTCATGTGCATAGCGAATAGCGTTCAAACCAGAGCCGCGCGGGAAGCCCATAATTGGAACTGTAATCCCAGCAGCGCGCACACGGGTAATAATATCTCGCGTTGGGTTGATAACCAGACGATCAAAGAGATCAGGCGCAAGACCTTCGGCCCAGCTTTCAAAAATCTTGAGAACATTCGCGCCCGCATTCGCTTGGCCTATCAAATAATCTGCGGTGCTTTCAACCAGCGCCGCGAGCAAGTCTGACATGGCTTCTGGATTCTCATAAGCAAAGCGTTTTGCTATTTCTTTTGTCGGGCTACCTTTGCCTTCGATCATATAGGTCGCGACTGTCCAAGGACCGCCCGCAAAGCCAATCAGAGTTTTCTCTGGGGCTAGGCCTGCCCGCACGCGTTCTACCGTCTCGTAGATAGAGCTAATCCGATCAGCCGCTCCGCCTACGGTAAGCTTTGCAATTCCATCTACATCAATTGGTTCCAACACAGGGCCAGTGCCTTTGATGAAATCAACTTTGCGTCCTAATCCGATTGGAATGAGCAAGATGTCTGCGAATAAAATGGCCGCGTCCATATCATAGCGTTGGATAGGTTGAAGCGTTACTTCTGCCGCTTTGTCTGGCGTAAAGCAGAAATCGATGAAGTTCTTGCAGGTCGCGCGAATTTCTAGATATTCAGGTAAGTGACGACCCGCTTGACGCATCATCCAGATTGGAGGTGTTTCGGTTTGCTGACCGTTTAAGACATCGAGCAGTTTCATAGGTTCGGCTTACATAATGTGATGGCATCGATCTGGATTTAAGAGATCGCTAAGCCTGATTTGAAGGCCTGTCTTAGCGTTTCCCCCACACATATCCAAGCCAACCTTCCTCCTCTCTAAAAAGAATCTTTAAAGAGGAGTTGATGTAGAGCCTGTGATGATGTGGGCGGATTCACCTTTTGTTAGGAGAGTTTAATATGCACGGGCTGAATCGGGAGTGGATTTTTATCCTACTGTGTGCGGCTTTTGTTTTGTGTAAGTGCATATGTTTCTAAATACACCTTTTACCTATCGTAGGCTTGGGGATAAAACCTTGGATAAGATTTAGCATAAGTCTTATCCTCGTTGTTCACAATCTTAACAGCTTATCCTTCGAGCTGTGGATGTATGCTGTGGGTTAGTGAAACCTATGCCCGATATACGAGTCCTAAGTGTGGGTTCAGCCTTTGCCTGTGGACAGGAGGAGGTAAACACGCGAAACGAGGGTCAAGAATACACCTCTGATTTTAGCTGAGGTTTGGAGCCGCACCTTATGTCGACGCGCAATGCCAATATCGCGATATATTTTCACGTTCACCTCGTGTCTGACTCTACGGGTGAGACATTAGTGGCGATGATGAAAGCGTCTACGGCTCAGTTTAGATCAGCCACAGCGCTGGAACATTTACATGCCTTGGTACGATCTGAGGCTCAGCTTGAACAATCTTTGAAAACGATTGAGGCTAAACCGGGTGTTGTATTGTTTACATTGGTGAATCCAGAGCGTCGTAAGCGTCTGGAGACTTTCTGTCGTGAACGCAATATTCCGACTGTCTCTATATTGGATCCGACGCTATCTGTCCTCGCGCGTTATCTTGGCTCAGCGATGACAGATGAGATTGGGGCGCAGCGAAATCTTGATGATGCTTATTATTCACGGATCGAAGCTTTAGATTATGCGATGGTTCATGATGATGGTCAGAATGTGCCCGGTTTAGAAACGGCAGACATTATATTGTTGGGAATTTCTCGAACCTCCAAAACACCGACTTCGATCTACCTTGCAAACCGGGGTTACAAGACGGGGAATATTCCTTTGGTACCGGGTGCGCCTTTGCCTGATATTCTAGATACATTTAAAAAGCCCTTTATTGTGGGTCTTGTTGCCTCACCTGATCGCATTGTCGAAATCAGAGAGCAGCGCCTGACGGGACTACGGCAAGTGGCGCGGACCGATTATATTGATGAAGACCGCGTTCGTGATGAAGTGCGCGATGCTAAACGTATGTTTGTGCGTAAGGGTTATAAGGTGATTGATGTCACTCGACGTTCCATTGAAGAAACCTCTGCGCGGATTATCAATCTCTATAATAAAGCGCGTCCCGTCGAAGAACGCCGTAAGGACCTACGTTTATGAGCCGCCTTATTCTCGCCAGTGGATCAGCTATCCGCCGTGAAATTCTGGATGGCGCTGGTCTTGACTATGAAGTTATTGTCCGTCCTGTTGATGAGGCGTCTATTAAAGAGGCTATGTTAGCGGAAGGGTCTCGCCTGCGTGATATTGCTGATGCGCTTGCCGAAGCGAAGGCGATGCGTGTCTCTCGTCAAGAAGAAGGCCTTGTTATTGGCGCAGATCAAATCATGGTTATGCGTGATGAAAACGGAATCGATCAATTATTCGATAAGCCTAAGGACCTCGTTGAGGCCCGTAGCCGTCTGTTAGAGATGCGCGGTAAAAAACATGAGTTGATTGGCGCGGTTGTTATCTGTGAAAATGGCGCGCCCGTTTGGCGTCATATCTGCCGGACTAAATTATGGGTTCGTGACTTCTCAGACAGCTTCCTTGATTGGTACATTGAGATAGAAGGCGAAGCCTTGACGAAGAGTGTCGGTGCCTATCGTTTCGAAGGCCCGGGCGCGCAATTATTTGAAAAGGTTGAAGGCGGGTTCTTTGGTATCCTTGGCCTCGATCTTTTACCTGTGCTCGATTATTTACGAACGCGCGGAATAGCACAATCATGAGCCGCGTATCATGAACACATCGTCTTCATCACGGCCTATCCCTAGGCTTGCAGGTGTATGCGGATGGCCTATTCACCATTCACTGTCTCCATTGATGCATAGTTGGTGGCTGAAACAAATGGGTGTTTCTGGGGCTTATGTTCCGTTTGCTGTTAATCCCAGAACGGCAGTTGACGCGTTTAGGTCCCTTAAAGACACGTCGATTTCTGGCCTCAATGTAACATTGCCTCTTAAGACGTCTGCTTTTGAAGCCGCAGATGTGGCAACTGAGGATGCGCAGAAGTTAGGGGTCGCAAATTGCCTTTATAAATCGCGCGGTCAGCTTGTGGCACATAACACAGACCTTGAAGGATTTGCTGCGCCGCTCCTCGCAAAGATGGGCGCTGATGTTTTACAAGCTAGTTCTGTGCTTGTAATTGGCGCTGGCGGTGCGAGCCGAGCGGTGATTGGAGCTTTGATGTCTTTGGGCGTGCCTGAAATTTGTTTGGTGAACCGCACTGATTCAAAGGCTGATACCCTCGTTGAGCAAGTTGATGTACCCAGCCTTTATGCGTTGCCTTGGGCGCGTCGTCAGGAGGCTGTTGGGCGGGCTGATCTTATTGTCAATGCGAGTGCCGCAGGTATGGAGGGTAAACCGGTCCTTGATATTTCAATGGAAGGTGGCCGTAGCGGCGCACTTGTTTATGATCTAATTTACACACCGCGCGTGACGGCTTTAATGCAAGATGCAATCGCGAATGGGATGGATACCTTGGGCGGTTTAGAGATGTTGATTGCGCAAGCTCGACCGAGTTTCAAACTTTTCTACGGTCAATTTCCGCCTCTTGCGCTTGACCCAACTGAGGTCTTGATTGACGCGCTGCAAAGTGGTCGCCGATGAAGGCCCCCCGCTCTAAATCTGTCCGCCCAAAACTGATTGGCCTGACAGGGTCTATTGGTATGGGAAAATCGACGACGGCTCAGATGTTTGCTGACTTGGGCTGTCCTGTCTTTGATGCAGATGCCGCGGTTCATAAAATGTACGCGAACGGCGGGCGAGCTGTGCCTCTAATCCGAGCTGTTTTTCCAAATGCTATTACTGTTGATGGTGCCGTGGACCGAAAACGTCTGGGTGATCACATGCGGGCCGACCGTTTTAATTTGAAAGTCCTTGAGAGTTTCATTCACCCTTGGGTGGCTGAGGCGCGGAGTGTATTCATAGATAAGGCTGTTAAAGGGGGTGCGAAAGCTGTTGTCTTTGACGTTCCACTTTTATTTGAAACGGGCGGTGATAAACATGTCGACGCTATTGTTGTCGTAACGGCCTCACCAGAAACGCAACGCGCCCGCGTTATGGCGCGGCCTGGTATGACCCGAGGTTTGTTTGAGATGATACTCTCTAAGCAAATGCCTGATGCCGAAAAGCGTGAACGTGCGGATTTTGTTGTTTCGACTGAACATGACCTTGATCAAACACGCCAGCAGGTTTCGGTTATCCTCCCTCACATCCTCCACACTTAAAGCTCTTCGCCCCCTGCCCTCCAGCGTCTGGCTCGCTATAGTCTTCACATGGATGGTATTCGCGAAATTGTTTTTGATACGGAAACGACTGGGTTTCACGCCAATGGTGATGACCGCATTACCGAAATTGGCTGCATCGAAATTATTGACCTGCTCCCTACAGGGAAAAGCTTTCATGCCTATTGTGATCCGCTGCGAGATGTTCCGCCAAAAGTCGTTGAGATCACAGGTCTGACAACAGCGTTTCTGCGCGGCAAACCTTTGTTCACGGACGTGGCAGATGACTTCCTCGCCTTTGTGGGCGATTCAATTATGATCGCGCATAATGCTCAATTTGATATTGGCTTTATTAACGCAGAGCTTGTGCGCTCTGGCCGCGATCCCCTGCCCCAAAGTCGGTTCAAAGATACACTCGCGATGGCCCATGCGAAATACCCGGGCTCTCCCGCTTCGCTCGACGCGCTCTGTAAGAAGTTCGGCATTTCACTCTCTGGCCGCGACAAGCATGGCGCGATTGTTGACTCGGAATTATTGGCGGCTGTTTACCTAGAACTATGTGGCGGGCGTGCCATGAATCTTGGCCTCGACGCGGTGCCAGAGGCGACTGAGAATGAAAGTGGTTTCCCGTCTGCTCGCCGCCGCCCCGAAATGTTGATCGGCAAACTAACCTCTGAGGAACGCGAAGCGCACCGCGTATTTGTTGGTGAGTTGAAAGGCGACGCGGTTTGGGAAAAAGTTTGGACCCGACGTGAGCGCGGACGCGGTTAGCTCTGACGGTTTAGCTCTCTAATAGAAAGCAAATGTCCGTGTTTCGATACTTTTACGAGGCCCGACATGTGTGTTCTGATCTGGATATTCAAACGCTGTGTGAGGTGTGAACCGCGCCGTTCCGTCCGTTAAACTGTCGTAGCCCTTTATCAAGACAACTTCATCATGCGTCATTTCTGAGAAATAATACCAGCGTTGTTGAGGTTGTTTTCGCAAAGCGTAAATCTCGCCAATATGGTCTGTATCTGGAAAGTGGATTTTCGCAGGGAGGAGATCTTTAGGCTCAATGCTACTGGCATCGCAAAAGGCGAGTGGGGAGCGGTGGACAATATCCACCAATGGCCGCCAAAGATTGATCTGGATCATGCGGCGAGTTTTCAGCTTTGCAAATTCCTCTTTGCCTATCATTTCTTCTGCGCGGGACTGTGCTGTCGCGTCCGAGTAATCATTGTGGACGTGATGTGCAGGTTTACGTCGACTGTTAGCTTTTCCGAGTCTTACCGTGTGGTCAAAAACAAAGACGTCTTTTGCGCCAGTGACGGCTCGAACAATGTCTCTGACTTCATCGTAATACTCACCTTCGATTGTTTTAGTATCTTCGAAATCACGTATTAGTGTTGGCGTAGTGACTAGCTCAAAGCCTTGTTTATGTATTCTAAAGTCACCCCTTCTCTCGCGCCCGTCTTCGATCATTGCGGGCATGAATGCATAGGCGTCATTATATTTTTGCGGGGCGGATTTGCCTGAGTAAAAAACTTCAGGCGCGACTGTGGCGTCTGGTTTTATATAATTCAGCTCAGCCTTTATTGGACCTGTGATGTTTGATGGGTTTTGATCGCGCATTTCAAATACTTCTAAACTGAGAACTGATGAAGCGTGAGCGCGAGCCATAAAACCTCGCGCTCACTCGTTTTCTAAACTAGCTAAAGTCGAAGAAACACAATTTGTTGCCATCGGCATCTTTGACATATGCGCCATAGAATACGTCTTCGATGCGAGGGCCCGGCTTACCGTCACAGGTTGCGCCTAGGGCGATGGCTTTATGATAAAGCGCGTCTGCGCCTTCTCTGGATCCACCAGGGAATGCGACCATGACGCCGTTACCTGGATGCGGGTTGGCTTCGTTGAACGGTTCGCAAACTGCGATTTTTGGCTGATCAATAGATTTACCAATCATGGCAAGACGGCCAACATCGACAAGGACGTCAGCGTCAAATAATTCGGTGTAGAATTTTTTCGCAGCGTCTAGGTTTTTCACGCCGAGTGTTGTGTAGCCAATCATATCATTGTCCTTTCTGGGACTGAGATGTGTTCATAATGTCTAGGTGAGTTTAATTTGCTTACCTAGTGATAGGTAGATAATATATTTCAACGGTTCGTCAAATGGAAAATACGTCTCGAAGGCTCAAAACACGGAAAGGTGATCTGGAGGGCAGTGTTAGAGTTTGAGGTGTAGGTAATGCGTGCTCAGGGGGCAAAGCGGACATTAGGCGAGTGTCTTAGAACACCCAAATAAACCGCTCCAATTTTGCAGGGAATGCAAAGAAATAACTTAGTCCTTTAAGAAATAAGCTTTTCTAAGCTTTCCATAATTGCGCCCCGCCAATCCATCGCGGGCATTAACTGCCCAACGCTATGGCGCTTAAGGCTGACAGAACCGTGTAGCATAGCCCAAATTTCAAGAGCCTTTTTTTGTTTCATTCCAGCGCTCGCATCCTCCGGCAGAAGAATTGAGGCAAAAGATAAAAGACCACCGAAGGCCTCAACACTTGCGGCGCGGGCCGCCTCAGACGGTACGTAATCAGCCCCTGCGTCCCCAAATATAAGTTGGTAATGAGCCTGATTGTTTTCGGCAATATCCAGGTAACGCTCGCAGGCTGCCAAGGCCGAAACATGAGGGTCCTCAGAAGAATCTACCTTCATGGCCGCGTTAATCAAGGCAAAGCCCTCTATATAGAGCGCCTCAAGCAGACCATCTTTCCCTTTAAAGTGACTGTAAATTCCAATTGTTGAAACACCTGCATTTGCCGCAATCGCTCTGACGCTTAGTGCAGAAACACCGCCTTCCAAAAACAAGGCTGAAGCGGCGTCCAAAATTTTTGCTTTATTCGTGAGCGGTATTTCTCGAACAGCCATTTCATTTCCTTCTTGACTCATCATAACGCTGTTATGCATAAAGCCATAACGGCGTTATGTAAATGATAAACGTTAAAGCAGATTATGTGCGCTTTTAAATTTTACAACATTCAAGCGCTTACAGCGCTTGGAGGACGGGAAGGTTATTGCCCCACATCGGTAACCTTCCCGTTTCTAACTTCATTGAGGTAACAAAGAGAGCGTTATATGAAACATGAAACGATAAAAGCAGATTATGTCATCGTCGGCAGCGGCGCAGTCGGCATGGCTTTCGCAGATGTCATTCTCAGCGAAACCGATGCAACCATTGCTATTATTGATCGGTATCAAAAACCTGGCGGACACTGGAATGTTGCTTACCCCTTTGTGACCTTGCATCAACCCTCAGCCTATTACGGTGTATCATCCCGTGAGCTTGGTAGTGGATTAAAAGATAAAGTCGGCCTCAATAAAGGTCTCTTCGAAGTTGCGACTGGCGCAGAGGTCAGCGCCTATTATGAAAATGTCATGCGTCAAACATTTCTACCCTCTGGCCGCGTACAGTACTTCCCTATGTGTGACTATAAAGGAGACGGTGTTTTTGAGCATACACTTTCGGGTCAAAGCTATCATGTGACAGCAGAGCTCAAAACTGTGGACTGTACCTATCTCAACACCTCGGTTCCGTCCACGCACACGCCAAACTTCTCGGTTGCTGAAGGCGTTAAATTCATGCCGCTTAATGACCTCCCTTCTATAACTGACGCGCCAGATGGATATGTTGTTATAGGCGGCGGTAAAACTGGTATTGACGCCTGCCTTTGGCTGCTTGAGCACAATGTTGACCCAGATAAAATTCAGTGGGTTGTGTCGCGTGACGCTTGGCTTTTGAACCGTAAAAACACCCAGCCAACACTGGAGTTCTTCAATGATACGATTGGCGCGCAAGCCAATCAATTCGAAGCTATCGCAAATTCTGAATCAATCACGGATATGTTCGACCGCCTAGAAGACTGCGGGTATTTCTTACGGCTAGACCCAAATGTCAGGCCGGAAATGTTCCACGGAGCCACCATAAGTGAATTAGAACTAGCGCAGCTCCGCCGTCTTAAGAACGTCGTCCGTCTTGGGCGAGTTAAAGATGTTAGAGTAAACAAAACCGTTCTAGACAAGGGCGAAATTACCACCGGCCCGAATTACATACATGTAGATTGCTCCGCCAGCGCCCTGTCAAACCTTAAAATGAAACCTATTTTTCAAGGTGATTTAATCACGCCTCAAATGGTACGGTCCTATCAACCCGTATTCAGCGCGGCGTTCATTGCGCACGCTGAAACGGCCTATGATACGGAAGAAAAACAGAATGAAATTTGCGGAGTGGTCGCCATTCCAGACAAAGACACAGACTTTATCAAATTCACCGCTGCCTTTATGAAAAACCAGTATGTTTGGTCTCAAGACCCCAGTCTCGGTAAATGGTTATTTAATAACCGCCTTGATGGTTTTAGCCACGTCGTCGCTGCCATAGATAAAGATGATAATGAGAAAATGGCGGTCATGAAAAAGCTGAGAGATAACGCGTTTCCAGCCATGGGTAAATTAACCCAATACATGACACAGATTGCTTAGAGGCCGTTATGACAGAACTTCAATCACGTAAGTCCAACTTGCAAGAAACTCAGCTCGTTGAGACAGATATTCCCAAAATTCTTGACGGCGAAATCTGCCTGAAAGTTGACCGCTTTGCCTTTACATCTAACAACATCACTTACGGCGTTGCAGGCGACATGTTGGGATATTGGCAGTTCTTCCCGCCAAAAGTTTCCCAAAGCGAAGGCTGGGGTATTCTGCCCGTATGGGGCTTTGCAGATGTCATAGAGAGCAAGGCAGAAGGCATTCCAGTTGGAGACCGCATATTCGGATATTTCCCGCCCGCTACGCACACGAAAATGACACCTGTGAACATCACTGATACCAACTTCGTGGAAGGCGCAGATCACCGCGCGGCTTTGTCGCCAGGTTATAACCAATACTCAAGAGTCGCTGGCGAAGCGGGTTATAATCCCGACATGGATGATATGCGGATGTTATTATTTCCGCTTCATGTTACCTCATTTTGCCTGCATGACTATGTATCGAGCGCAGATTGGTTCGGCGCAAAGCAAGTCATTATTATAAGCGCCTCCAGCAAAACAAGCCTCGGTCTCGCCTATGCGCTCCATAGTGATGAGACAGCTCCGCCAGCGGTTGGGCTAACATCTTCGCGCAATCTGGATTTCGTAAACGGCGTCGGCTATTATGATGAGGCCGTGACCTATGACGCGCTTGGCGGCATTAAAAACGTGCCAACCGTCATTGTTGATATGTCCGGAAACGCCTCTCTCATAAAAGAACTTAGAGCGCACCTTGGCGATAATATGACCCATTGTGTCAAAGTCGGTTTCACTCATTGGGAAGCGCTGGGCTCGAGTGCTATGGAGGATCAAGATGAACGGGTAACTCAGTTTTTTGCGCCGGCGCATATACAGCAACGTATGAGCGATTGGGGAACCGCAGAGTTCCGCAAGTGCTCCATGGGCTTTATGATGCAATCTATTGGGTCAAGCCAAAGCTGGCTTAAGGTCAAAAACGTCGTGGGTTTGAGTGACTTTTCAGAAATATATCAAGACGTTTGCGACGGCCGTATTCCAGCCAATGAAGGTGTTATAGTTATCGTGTAAGACATCTCTTGTTAAGTTGGGAATTCAGATTTGAAGGTGCAATAGGGATTCAACAGCGGCTTAAAATTGCCCAAAGCAAGACACTAGGCTAAGGTCCGCTTTGGGGATGATTCTACCTGTAATTAGTAGTCGGAATTATTTGCTGACGAGGCAAACCTCATACGCTGCTCGCGTTTTCTTCGTCAGTCCAATAATTCCGTCATGGCGGTCCGCGTAATCTGTGACGAGGATGTCTGAGGCTTTTCTTAGGGCGGAGAGTGGGGGTTGGCGGTTTGGGTCACCGATGCGTCCAATGGTATAATTTCCTTTTGATCTCAAAGATTTAGCTTGTCCGCCATTGGCGACCTCATAGCCCATCCACACGGCATGACCGCGTTTGGCAGCCTCTGGTGGGTTCGATCTGAACATCTCTGGCGCGAGGCGTTCTAGCTCTGCGGCTTGGCGGGAATTATAGGCGATGAGCATGACGTGGTCGGCCATATCTGCGTCGCGAATAGCCTTGATAACGGAGCTTTTATTGGCCGAGGATTTGAAGTCGATTTCGAGATACATCTGGCCTTTGGCGGCGCGGAGCATGTCTTTGAACTGGGGCGGTCGGTCGGCGGTGAGGCCACCCGCGCGTGAGCGTAAGAGGATGCTCTCGAGGTCTGCTTTTCGGCTGGTTGATATTGGGCCTTTGGCGGTTGAGATTTTATCCCAGACACCATCATGAAATGTGATCAGCGTACCGTCTTTTAAACCCGCAACATCAATTTCCGCTATCAGCGTGCCGTGTTTGATCAGCGCATTGAGAGCGCCGACGGAGTTCTCGGCTTGGTCTCGCCATGTCTTATCGGTCCCGCGATGGGCCGCGATGATCGCCGCATTTTCGGGGAGGCAGCTTAGCGCTTTGCGAAAGGGCGGGAGCGTGTTTTCAACCGCGCCTACGGCGGGCGTTGCGGCTTTATTTATGGGGGCTTTGCAGCCTGACACTGCGCCCGCCAAAAGCAGCGTAGATAGGCCTATATATAATGTCCGATAGAAAGAGTGAGAGATAGGGGCTTTTAAAATGGTCGCGTGCGTCATAGGTCGCATCTATGTCAGACGCTCTTTCTCCGCAAGACCCTCGTTCCGTTCAGGAGTGCGCCCCCTATGAGGCGGCTACGATTTTCGCATTGTCCTCTGCGCCGGGCCGCGCGGGGGTGAGTGTTCTGCGTTTGTCGGGGCCTCAATCTGGGACCACGCTGCGTGAATTGACGCGCCGCGATCTGCCTGTGCCGCGCGTTGCCGCGTTACGGTCCATTCGTGATGCGGAGGGCGAGGTCATTGATAAGCCTTTGGTGCTCTGGTTTCCTGCGCCGCGTAGTTTTACGGGCGAAGATTGCGTTGAGCTTCATGTGCATGGCAGCGTCGCCATTTTGGAATCTGTTGCGGGTCGATTGACAGAGCTGGGGTTGCGTCAAGCGCGCCCAGGTGAATTTACGCGCCGCGCCGTCGAACATGGCAAGATGGATTTGACCGAGGCCGAGGCCCTTGCGGATTTGATTGATGCGCGAACTGAGGGGCAGCGTGTTCAGGCGCTCTCGAATATGGGCGGCGCGTTGCGGGTAACCTATGAGGGGTGGCAGGGTTTGATCTTGGACGCGCTCGCGCAGATCGAAGGCGAGATTGATTTTGCGGATGAGGCCGATGTGCCTGACGCGCTCTCTCATGCGGCCTATCCGTATTTGTCGCAGGTTCGCGAGAGTATGTCGGCGGCGCTGGCGAGTTCTGCGCGGGGGCGGGCGGTTCGTGATGGCTTGCAGGTTGCGATCATTGGCGTGCCGAATGCGGGGAAGTCGTCATTGCTGAATGCGTTGATTGGCCGTGATGTTGCGATTACCTCGCCGAGCGCAGGGACGACGCGCGACATTGTTGAAGCTCAAGCCGTGATTGCGGGACTGCCTGTGACATTCTCGGACACGGCGGGTTTGCGCGAAAGCTCTGATGCGATTGAAGCAGAAGGTGTGCGGCGCGCGCGGGCGAGGGCGGAAGAGGCACATTTGGTCGTGCATGTGGTTCGCGGCGGTGTGAGTGAGGATGTGTCTGAGTTGGCAGTGGGACTTGATGCGGACATTACGTTTCATAACTGCGAGGGTGATTTAGGCGAGGGTGCTTTAGATGAGGTTCAAGGTAATGCGCTGTCTGGTGAGGGCGTCTCTATTTTGATGTCGGCCGTGGAGCGTCATATCCTTGAGCGCTTTGCGGGGCTGGAAAATGCGGCGCTCACGCGGATTCGTCATGTGGACTGTATTGCGTCCGCGCTTATGGCGGTTGATGTGGCGCGCGAAAAGCTTGGCTCTGACCCTGAGTTGGCGAGTGAAGATTTGCGTAACGCATTGATAAATATAGAAGAATTGGCGGGTCGCTCTGATATGGAGCAAGTTTTCGACCGCATATTCTCTAGTTTCTGCATAGGCAAATAGAGAAAGATCCGCGCTTTAGAGCATAATGTTCCACGTGGAACATTTTAAGCGGGTAGCGGCGTGCGTTTGGGGCGTAAATTATAAAACTCGCCCATGAAATTTAACCAACGGGGCTAAACAGCGACTCGACAGTTCTAACCCATACCCCTATATCGCCGCCATGAGTTCAACCCAAACATACGATGTCATCGTTATCGGCGGTGGTCACGCAGGCTGTGAAGCCGCTGCGGCATCTGCACGACTTGGCGTCTCGACTTTGCTTCTGACGCATAAGGTTGAGACTATCGGTGAAATGTCCTGCAATCCAGCGATTGGTGGATTAGGCAAAGGTCATTTAGTCCGTGAGGTCGATGCGCTCGACGGCGTGATGGGCCGTGTTGCTGATGCGTCGGGCATACAGTTTCGGCTGTTGAATCGCTCGAAGGGACCAGCTGTACGGGGCCCAAGAACACAATCTGATCGCTGGCTTTACCGCACTGAAATGCAAGCTGCACTCAAGAGGCAAAAAAACCTGACGATCCTTGCGGGTGCTGTTGATGATATCATTGTTGAGGGCGACCGAGTTGTGGGTGTTCGAACTGAGGGCGGCGAAGAGTATAAGACTCATCAAGTTGTTCTAACGACAGGTACATTCCTGAAAGGGATGATCCATGTCGGCGAAACGCGTACGCCCGCAGGACGTTGGGGCGAGGCACCTGCGCTAGGTCTTTCAAACCGCCTCTATGGTATGGGTCTCAAAATGGGCCGCTTGAAAACGGGCACACCCGCGCGTTTGGCGAAGGACTCGATTGACTGGAGTCTTTTGGACCAACAGGCCGCAGATGATGTGCCTGTGCCGTTTTCATTTATGAACCGCGAAATCACAGTCCCGCAGATCACCTGCGCGATTACGCATACAAATGAGGACACGCACCGCATCATCGCAGATAACATAGAAAAATCTGCGCTTTATACGGGCGGCATTTCGGGCAAGGGCCCGCGCTATTGCCCGTCTATTGAGGATAAAGTCGTCCGCTTTGCTGACCGTAACAGGCATCAAATTTTCCTTGAACCTGAAGGCCTACCTGGGAATCCAGATGGAAATACAGTCTATCCAAACGGGATATCCACGTCTTTGCCTTATGATGTGCAGGACTTATTCCTGAGGTCGATTCGCGGTTTGGAGCAGGTCGAAGTCCAACGCTACGCCTATGCGATTGAGTATGACTATGTCGATCCGCGAGAATTGCGCGCAACGCTCGAAGTCAAAGTCCAAGCCGGCCTCTTCCTTGCGGGACAAATCAACGGAACCACGGGGTACGAAGAAGCCGCCGCGCAAGGCCTGATGGCGGGCGCGAATGCGGCGCTGTCTGCACAAGGCCGTGACGCCTTTATTCTAGACCGCAGCCAAGCCTATATCGGCGTGATGATTGACGACCTTATCACAAAGGGCGTCACAGAACCTTATCGCATGTTCACCTCTCGCGCAGAATATCGCCTGCTACTTCGTGCGGATAATGCAGATTTACGCCTGACCACGATGGGCACAGAAATTGGCCTCGTGGGCGAGGACCGAACGACCTATACCGTTGAAAAAATTGCGAAATTCGACACAGCTAAGTCTCGCGCGAACGAGCTGCGTGATACACCCTCCGTGTTGCAGAAGGCGGGGATTAAGATCAATCAAGACGGTGTTCGCCGCTCTGTGATGGATTTGTTGGCTTATCCGAATATTAGAATCCCTGATCTCGCACATGTCTGGCCTGAACTTTTAGACCTAGATGCTGAGACTGTCGAATATCTGACAACGGACGCGACTTATGCGGGCTATCTCGAACGCCAAGCCAGAGACATTGCAGCCTTTCAGCGCGATGAAGGCCTGCGCATTCCAGACCGTCTTGATTATACGAAGATCGGCGGACTGTCGAATGAGGTCCGTCAAAAGTTACTGGATGCGCGTCCTGCCACGCTCGGACAAGCCTCTCGTATTGAAGGCGTCACGCCGGGCGCTTTGATGGCGGTTCTGGCTCATATCAAAAAAGCGCAACGCGCCGCGTAATGAGACCCAATATGAAGAGCCGTAAAACTAAATCAAAAGCCGCAATGGCTTCAAAGCCCGATGGCAAATCTGAGGGTGGCCCAATCTGGACCGCCGAAGATTTCGCGGATCATTCAAATGTTCCACGTGGAACATTATCTGACTTTGTGGGGTGGGAAACCCTGCTGAGGAAGTGGAACAAGAGTATCAACCTCATTGCGTCAAAGGAAATCGACGCCTTCTGGCATCGTCATGCCTTTGATTCCTTTCAGTTAAACCAGTATCTCCCTGAAAAATGGGACCGTTTAGTCGATTTGGGGTCTGGGGGAGGCTTCCCAGGATTGTCGCTAGGTATATATGCGAAACAGCGGGGATCATGTGAGGTGCATCTTGTGGAGTCTGTCGGCAAAAAGACGAGTTTCCTCAAAACTGTGACGCGCGAGTTGAAGCTTCCCGTGACCGTTCACACGGACCGCGTTGAAAATTTAGCACCGCTCAAGGCTGATGTTCTGACGGCCCGCGCTTTTGCGCCGCTGCCAAAGCTCTTTGCCTATGCCGCGCCGCACCTAAAAGAGGGCGCTGTTTTGATCCTGCCCAAAGGGGAAACTGCGGATAACGAAGTCGAATCAGCGCGAGAGCACTGGAACTTTGAAGTGGACGCGTTCAAGAGCGCCACAGATCCTGCGGCCTCTATTCTTCGGATTACAGAGTTGCACGCAAAATAAACCGCTTAAGAGAGCGACTAAAAATATAGGTCTGGAAACGGCCCTATGATTCAAAAGACTGACCAAAAGACGAAATGAGACTTGAATGAACCCTGATCGTATTATTGCCATTGTGAACCAAAAGGGCGGCGTCGGTAAAACGACGACCTCCATCAATCTCGCGGCGGCGCTTGCGGCTAAAAACCTTCGCGTCTTGCTGATTGATATGGACCCACAGGGCAATGCGTCGACGGGATTGGGTATTTCGCGGGCCGAACGCGAACACACTATATATAATGTCCTGACCGAACACCTTCCGATTGACGATGCGATTTA
Organism: uncultured Caulobacterales bacterium; assembly: GCA_938009235.1. Taxonomy (GTDB): domain Bacteria; phylum Pseudomonadota; class Alphaproteobacteria; order Caulobacterales; family Maricaulaceae; genus Litorimonas. Next base: position 325,388 of record CALLIK010000007.1, on the reverse strand, counting down.
CCCCACCGAAGTTGAAAACCTCTTTGTTCTGCCCAGTCATGTTGATCTCTCTGCGGCGGAAATGGAAATTGGCAACGCAGAGGGGCGCACACGTCTCTTGCGCAATGGCATAGAGGCCGCGCAAACCAGTTTTGATTATGTCCTGATTGACTGCCCGCCGTCTCTGAACTTGCTGACGATCAATGCTTTGTCTGCGGCGCGCTCTGTGATCGTGCCGTTGCAGTGTGAGTTCTTTGCGCTCGAAGGGTTGAGCCAACTTTTACAAACGGTTGAAATGGCGAAGACCTCAATCAATCCGGCGTTGGCTATCGATGGCGTGATGCTAACGATGTATGATCGCCGTAATCGTCTATCCGCGCAAGTTGCCGAAGACGTCCGCAAGCATTTAGGCCGGGCCGTCTTTCAAACGATCATTCCGCGCAATGTTCGCATTGCAGAGGCCCCAAGTTTTGGTCAACCTGTGACGACCTATGCCCCTAAATCCGTAGGGGCGAAGGCCTATTTCGACTTGGCCGACGAATTGATCAAAAAACATAGAAACCGTAATTAAAACAGTAGGTTAGCATCATGGCGGAGACGAATATCCCCCCTAAGAAAAAAGCGCCAAAGAAGGCAAGCGCACGCGGTTTAGGTCGCGGCTTGTCGGCTTTGATGGCGGATGTGTCGATCCCATCTGCGGAGGCGACAGACCCCATCGCCGCGAATAAGACATTTAGTGGAAAACCTGCGGCCGCCCCGACTTCAAAGGCTACGGTCACGCCTGTAACGGAAACGCCAGACGCCAGTTCGCGCAATGTGCAATTCATCTCCATTTCGCGTTTGGACCGTAACCCCGATCAGCCGCGTAAAATGTTCAATGAAACGGACATGGCCGAGCTAACGGAGTCGATCAAACGCTCTGGTGTTTTACAGCCGATCTTGGTCCGCCCAATTCCCAGCAGCAAACGCTCCTCTGGCACGAAAGCTGACTTCCAAATCGTGGCGGGCGAGCGCCGTTGGCAAGCCTCCCTAAAGGCGGGCCTCGATGCCATGCCTGTTTTGATCCGTGACCTTACGGATCAAGAAGTCCTCGAAATTGGCGTCGTCGAGAATGTGCAACGCGCAGACCTCAACCCGATTGAAGAAGCCCGCGCCTATCGCGCGCTGATGGATGATTTTGGCCGTACCCAAGTTGAAGTCTCAGAGGCGATTGGGAAATCCCGCAGCCATATTGCGAACTTGCTACGCCTGCTTGATATGCCGTTACAAGTTGTGCGGTGGTTGCAACTCGGCCGCATCACGCCGGGTCATGCTAAAGCCATCGTCAATATGCCCGACCCTACGGAAATTGCGGATATGATTATTCGCGAAGGCCTGTCCGTTCGCGCAACCGAGCAATATGTGAAACGCTATAAAGAGAGCGGCCCGATTATTTCGAACCTGACCGTTCCGCGCCAAGACGATCCAAATATCAAAGCCCTAGAGCAAGAGCTCTCAGACTATCTCGGCCTAAAGGTCGACCTACAACATAAAGGTCCAGGCGGAGAGTTGCGGATTAAGTATAAAACAGGCGATCAGCTCGAAGAGGTTGTGAAGCGTTTGAAGGGGTAGATTGTTATGTGAGGTATCTGAATTATGACAGATTCAATAAACCTTGAGACTAAAATTAAGTGTAAGAGGCCATAAGTTCGGATTCTCTGTTTCTAACCCAACTTGGCAGTTCTAACTGTAAATTTAAAAATGCTGGAATAGAGTTCAAATATACTGATGGGAAAGTTTTCAAACTTTCTTCAGTAATACCGCTTTCGATACGACAGGAAAATCGATTGCGGAGTTTAATTTTAGGAAGTTCTAGATTTTTATCCAGGGCTTTCCAATATTGGCTGAGCTCCTCCTTTGGGGATAAATCTGTTGTTTCGTCATTATCTACTTCGAAAGAAGTATTTGGTTTTCCGTTAGAAAAATCAATATTGAACCACTGATCAGGAAGGTACTTAAAGCAATTAGGCATGCCATTTTTGGTATTTATCCAAATTGGGGGCATCTGAAATATGGTATCTTGTTCTTTAGGGTGTCCATGTATGTAGGCTACAGATAGATCTACAATCTCTCCAAATTCTGTCATTATCCAATAATGGTGATCCGCTCCCCAAAACCCATGCCAATTTGACCTTGTATGATCTTCAGCTATTTTTGGAACACATATAGCCCCTAAAATATAAATGGGTTTTATGTTGAACTTATGGAGAAGGTAAGCTGTCGCTAAAGCGGTTTGTGCACATTTAAAACTTGATCTGTTACCAAAAAATTCTTCATTAGTTTTATCTATTAATGAGAAAATATAATCCCTTAATAGAGGGCTAGTATTCTTTTCTTGATGGGATTTTTTAACCTCTATAATAGCGTTAAAACTGTACATGATATAATGTATAACTGCTTGTCACTTTATAATCCATTCAAGAATACAATTGATAAAATTAATAACGAGTTGGTTCCCAACAGCCCTACCTCAAACCTTGCCGTATTGTTTCGACATGTTCGGCAATGTTCGAGCTAAAGACCAATGCAGAGCAGGGCTTAATTTTTAGGACAGGCGGTTGGCCGTCGCGCGCTTGAATGAAGGCGATCATGTCGCGGTTCGCAGATGGGACTGATGTGCACCAACGGCCGCCAATGCAACTCGTTTCAATATCAACAGGAAAACGGGTTAGCGCAACATCACTGTGGCGATTGGGTGAAATCGATGAGCCTTCGAACCAAGACCGAGTTGTGATTGGCGCTTGGCGTAGCGGAGGGCGATTGATCGTCGATGTGCCATCACCATTATCGACGAGCGTTGATTGTGTATGAACAGGCACGCTTTCGGAGACAAATTTACCCACGAGAATATGATAGACGTCTTCGCTCGCTTTGGCTGTTTCGAGGGTTTTAGACATATCTGGCTGCGCACAACTCAACGCAAAAGCACTGTTTGAAAACATAAGTGCGCCAAGGGTCGTCGCGAGTGTCAAACGTAATTTCATAATCAATCTCCAACATTAGTCGCCAAAACGGCTAATCATTTAAGGTCACATTAGGTAAACTCGCTTGAACCTAGGCTTAATCGCGGAGCAGGTGGGCGTTCAGGTCGGAATTGTCTGCCTATTGTAATGCTCACAGTAATCAGCAAAGCAGTGACATGACGAACCATATTCACTTTGCATATGATATTAAAGGCGACGGATCGGCTACGGCTTTATCCGTGGACGCCGTAGGTAAAGCCTTGCGCGATGACAATTTGGCGTGGGTACATTTAGACGCAGATCACGCAGATACCCGAACGTGGCTCGCCAAAGAACTCGATTATCTAGATAGTTTCGTTGTCACGGCTCTAACGGCAGACGAAACACGGCCGCGCATGGTGCAAATTGGGGACGGCGTGATTGTGATATTGCGCAGCGTAAATTTAAACCCAGGCGCAGAGACTGAAGACATGGTTTCAATCCGTTTATTCATAGACGAGTCCCGCATCATCAGCCTTCAGATGCGAGACATCAGAGCGGTGTCTGAAATCAAAACTCTATATGAAAAGGGCCGCGGGCCGAAAACGTCTGCGGACTTTTTGTCCAAGTTGATCTCACGCTTAGTTTTGAATTTCGAACCTGCGCTGTCTGATTTGGATGACCTAACTGATGACACAGAGGAAATGTTGTTGACCAAAGCCGACGCGGCGCTGCGTCAGGACACAGTCAACATTCGCCGTAAAGCGATCAAATTCAGACGTCATATGGCCCCGCAAAGAGAAGCCATCTCGCAGTTGCGTATGGCGGAGCTTGATTGGTTCCCGACAGATAAAAAACGCGATCTCTATGAGAGCTACAATAATAGTGTTCGCTACATCGAAGAATTAGACGCGATCCGCGAACGCGCGCAAATCGTCAAAGATGAACTCGCCAACGTCATTGCTGACCGCATGGGTAAGAACACATATATTCTGTCGGTGATTGCTGCGATCTTCCTACCGCTAGGGTTTTTGACAGGGCTGTTGGGTATCAACATTGGCGGTATTCCGGGCGTAGATAGTCCGATTGCGTTCTCAGTCTTTTGCGTTTTCCTGATTGCCGTTGTGGCGGCGCAAGTCGTGATTTTCCGAAAGTTAAAGTGGTTTTAGCCTAAGCTAAGTTTAGGACTTCATCGTGACAACATGTTGCGGGAACGGAATTTCTATATTGGCTTTGCCGAGGGCTTCAAATGCTTGAATGCGGATTTCAGATGTGCGGTGAAGCCAATTATCTGATGGTATCCAAACGCGGCAATTAAAGTTCACAGAACTATCGGCGAACAGCATAACAAAAGCTTCTGGCTCGCTGACCTCATCATTAATAATACGGTCTTCCGCAGTCGAGAGTGATTCAATCAAGACGGCCTTTACGTGGCGAAGGTCTGAGTCGTAACTCACGCCAATATCAAAACGGAGTTGGCGCATCTCGTGGCGTCCAAAATTTTGGATGCGTTGATTCCAAACTTGAGAGTTGGGCACATATTGAAAGATACCCTCTGACGTTTTTAACGTCGTTGCAAACAAACCGACCTCGGTGACGGTTCCTGACGTAGAGCCAAGATCTGCAAACTCGCCTACCGCAATCGGGCGCAGGAATAAGAGCATCATACCAGACGCGATATTTGAAAGTGTATCTTTAAGCGCAAGGCCAATCGCTAGACCTGCTGCGCCAAATATAGCAATGAGTGATGAAGGCGGCACGCCAACTTTAATCAATACCGCATAAAGCGTCATCGCGGCGATAATGTAGAAAACGACAGAGGCGAGAACGGGCTTCAATGTGGCGTCTAAATGCTTGCCGCCCAAACGCGAGTTTCTAACGCGAGATCGAACCCATCCACCGACAGTCATGCCGATGATAAAAATCAAAATAGCGGCTACAATATTTCCAGCTAAGCTGATTAGCACTGGGAATTGTTCTCTTACATGGGTCCATTGTTCAATGAATGTGTCCATGATCTATCTCCGTTTTGCCGCGTAACCCGCCAATGCCAACAACAGGCGAGAGACGATGGAATCAATCGGCGCGCCTGCCGTTTTAGAGGCACGTTCTGCATTTTGGCATTCCAGTAAAGATCGCTGCAACATACGTAATCCCCAAATGTCGAGCTGCTGAGAGAATACACGTTCTTGCATCATGAAAACGGGGGGGCGCAGACCCTTCATGGCTTGGCCTTTGGGCTGACCTGAATCCATCGCGATGGAGGCTTCGGTCAGGCGCATGAGTTGACGTTGCAATCCGAACAGGATTCCGATGGGACTAACCTTGCCTGCAACGGCGCGACGATAACTGGCATCCATCGCATCGATTTGCCCCGTCAAACTTTCGGTCACGATGGTATCAATAGAGGCCGATTGCCCGCCCGCAGCGATGGCCTGAATATCTTCGAGTGTCACGGTCGCGCCCTCAACGGAGCCATAGCCTTTGAACAAAGCCATTTTTTCAATTTCGCCTGCGGCCAAAGCGTGGTCGCCTTCGATCAGGGGTAGCCAATTTTCAACGGCGTCAGGCGTGATTTTGATATTATGCGCCCCAAGTCCGTCGCGCATTTGCTCGCGCAAATCATTGGCATTGGCCGCATAGCAGGCAATGGCGGCGAAATGTTTCGACGCTTCGACGGCTTTACGAATAGCAGAGCGGGTCGTCATATCACCGGCTTCGATGATGAGTTTCGCTTCGGCGCGGGTCGGGTCCGTATCAAACCCTTTGATGAGTTTTGAAATTGCAGACGCTTGGCGTTCATGGTCCAGGCGCAAGCGCACCAAACGCCCGCCGCCCAACAAACTCATCGCGCTCATTTCATCGGCGAGTTTTGCAGGGTCCGACGACAAATCATCCGCAGTAATTAACGTCGAGCCAAAGGTCGGATCAACATCTGGTACAAAGACGTGTGCGAGTGCCGCACCACGAGATTTGACGCGTCCACGATCAGGCCCAAATAAAAGGACGCCGATAATTTCCTCTGGCGGTGAGCCGAGAAAACGGTCTTGGCGTGATCCAGTAATTTTCATTGAACGGACATCACGTGACGGGCTCTATTATGTCTAAAGGTGAAGAATTGGAGATAAAGTCAGGGGTTAGTTAGTTTTGGATTGTTTGGCAAAATAACTCGCCAACTCAATCACCAATTTATCGGCAGTTTGCTTGGAGGCTTGTTGGACACCAATATTATCTGCAGTGATGACGCCATACGGACCTTCGGGTGCGCCAAATGTTGAAACTGTCGAGGTGACGCCTTTGTCGACGACTTTGCCTGTCTTCGTTTGAATCAATTCCCATTTGACACGAACGGTTACGTCATATCGCGTGGCGACATCACCTTCGGTCAAACCCAAGCGCGTACGGCGATAGGTAGGGACGACTTTAATTTCATAGGGTGAGGCGGCAGACGCTTTTCCCAATCGGTCACGTAAACGCTGCGTGAGGAAAAACCCTGCCTGATTATCTGAAATCCGTGACCCTTTAACAAGGCTCACCGAAATATCAGAAAGGCTCGTTCCATCAGGCGCAGAGGCGTGCATGGGTGTAAACCCACAGCCCGACAAAATGCCACCAGACAAGAGAGAGAGAGAGAGAAAAAGAGTTCGCATCATTTTGCCACTATATTGACGATACGGCCCGGCACAACGATGACTTTTCTTACCGTTGCGTCACCAATCGACCGCAACACGGCTTCATCGGCCAGCGCGAGTTTTTCAATCTCGTCTTTGGGCATGTCTTTCGGGATGGTCAATTCACTGCGGCGTTTGCCGTTGACCTGCAAAGGTAGCGTGATTGTATCATCCACCAACATCGCGGGATCAACCACAGGCCACGGCGCGTGATAGACTAAATCCTCACCGCCAACTTTGGACCAACATTCTTCGGCCAAATGCGGCATGAAGGGCGCAATCGCGCGGATCAAAATGCCGAGCGCTTCCATACGGGCCGCGTCTTGGCCTTTATATTTCGACAGCGCATTGGTCAGCTCATAGATTTGCGCAACGGAGGTGTTGAAGCGGAAGACTTCAATGCCTGTCGTTAGTTTGTCTAATGCGCGATGGGCCAGCTTGCGTAATTCGAGTGCATCACCCGAAGCCTCAGACGCAACCGCCATTGGGCCATCCGTCGCTGTTGTGTCTGACACAACAGACCAAACTTTTTTCGAAAAACGCCACGCGCCAATGACGCCAGACTCGGTCCACTCAACATCGCGTTCTGGCGGGCTATCGGATAGGACAAACCAACGCGCCACATCCGCGCCGTACCCTTTGATGATCTCGTCGGGGTCGACGACATTCTTCTTGGACTTGGACATCTTGATGATGTCGCCTTTTAACACGGGGCGACCCGTTGGCAGATGCACGAATGTGCCGTCGTCATTTTCGTCTACATCTTCGGGCAGAACCCATTTGTCTTTGTCGATTTTTTCGTCGGCCAGCGCATAGGTCGCATGTGTCACCATGCCCTGCGTGAATAATCCCGCAAAGGGTTCATTTCCAATTGGGTTAGGGGCCAAATTACTATGGGAGAGATCAAGCAATCCACAATCAATTAATCCGCGTGTGAAGAACCGCGCGTAGAGCAAATGCAAAACCGCATGTTCCACGCCGCCAACATATTGATCGACGGGCAGCCATTTACTCGCCGCGTCCCAATCCATGCCATCGGCAGAGAGCGACCCGCCAAAGGCCGCGAAATACCAAGAGCTATCGCCGAATGTATCTAATGTGTCGGTTTCACGCTCGGCCGCCTTGCCGCATGTCGGGCAGGTGACGCCTTCGGATTTCCACGTTGGATGATGGTCCAACGGGTTCCCAGGTGTCTCGAAACTAATATCATAGGGCAGTTCAACAGGCAGCTGATCTTCAGGCACAGGAACAGAGCCGCAAGTTCCGCATTTAATAACTGGAATTGGGCAACCCCAATAGCGCTGACGGGACACACCCCAATCGCGGAGGCGATAATTCGTCACGCTCTCGCCTAGACCCATTTCAGTGATTTTATAGGTCGCGGCCTTGATGCCTTTGTTTTTATTCATTCCATCAAGGAAGCCAGAGTTAAACAACTTGCCTTCGCCCGTATAGGCTTCTGTGCCCACTTCATATGTAGCGGCGTCTTCGCCGTCTGGAAGGACAACTGCCGTCACAGGCAATCCATATTTCCGCGCAAAATCTAAATCGCGTTGGTCATGTGCAGGACAGCCAAAGACCGCGCCTGTGCCGTAACCCATAAGCACAAAGTTCGCTATCCAAACAGGGAGGGTTGCACCTTCGATGAAAGGATGTTTGACTCTGAAACCTGTATCGAAACCAAGTTTAGGAGCTTGGGCAATAGCTTCTTCCGAGGTGCCAATCTTCGCGCATTCTTTTAAGAATGTTTCGACTTCTATACTGGATGCAGACTTGTCATGCATTTGCTTAACTGGGTGATCGGCGTGATCATATCCATCGTTTGCCAGTCTTTTAGAAATTGGGTGATCAGGTGAAAGAGCAAGAAAGGACGCTCCATAAAGAGTGTCAGGTCGTGTTGTAAAAACCTCTACTCCTGTTGGATATTCTCCTCCAACCCACAGTTTGGCCAAATTGTAGTATTGTTTATCTTCCGCAAGATTGGGAATAACTCTATTTTCTAAAGTCTTTTCTGTATCAACAAATTTAGCTTCAAACTTGCCACCATCCCATTCAAACCGCATCTGCAAACCCTCGGATTTCCCAATCCAGTTCGCTTGCATCGTCCGCACTTTCTCAGGCCAGCGGTCTAGTCCGTCTAAACCCTTCAACAAATCTTCGGCGTAATGTGTGATTTTATAGAACCATTGGTCCATGTCGCGTTGCTCGACGGTTGCGCCGCTGCGCCAGCCTTTACCGTCGATGACTTGCTCATTCGCGAGGACCGTATTGTCGACGGGGTCCCAGTTCACTTTGGCAGTCTTGCGGTACACCAAACCCTTTTCCCAGAATTTAAGGAAGATCCGTTGTTGTTCTTTATAATAGGCCACATCGGAGGTCGCGAATTCGCGGGACCAGTCCAGCGCAAAGCCGAGGCGCTGCATCGGGGCGCGCATTTCGTCAATATTATTATAGGTCCAATCTTTCGGGTGGCCGCCCGTTGCAATCGCTGCGTTTTCCGCAGGCATGCCGAAACTATCCCAGCCCATCGGATGCAGGACTTCAAAGCCTTGCGCCTTTTTATAACGCGCGACGACATCGCCCATCGCGTAATTGCGCACATGACCCATATGGATGCGGCCCGATGGATAGGGGAACATTTCTAGCGCAAAGAACTTCGGCTTATCGCTATCGTCATGCGCGCGGTAAATATCACGCTCGGCCCATACTTTCTGCCAGCGCGGTTCTACTTCTGCTGCGTTATATTTTTCAGTCATGGCAAATCACTTTGGTCATCCGTGTAAGTGCCAAGCTATAGCAGACCAGTGAAACGCGGCTAGTGGCATTTGCGTCTTCAAAGGGACCGCAAATCAACAAAATCTAAAGCTGTTTTTGCTATAGCGCACCGTAAGGGACCGCAGGAATGAACGCAGTAGAAGAGACAAAGATGATACGCGGCGCGTTCTGGGCCTGCGCATTGCCTGTGGGACTTGGAGTGTTTGGCTTAACGTTTACGTTGATATTTGATCCGAGTTTCCGAACAGGTCGATCCTTTTCAGATTCAATGCATTTTTTTACATTCCCGGTCGTACTTTGTTTTATATTCGGGACGCCGCTCGCAGCATGGCTGGCGTATTTCAGATTGAAAAGGGTTTTTAATTTAGAAAAGCGAGAGTCTTGGGAATCTGCTGTTGGGGCCGCTCTACACAGTGCCTCAAGCGTCCATTTTTGGGCGGCGCTTATTTATACGATTATTTCACTGATGTTCTTTTCCCCGAAGGAGGTGTTATTCGTGCAATTTTTATTTTTATTATGTCGCCGTTAATAAATGTGGGGCTTTGGATTTTTATAACCCTGCCACTTTCATACTTATGCGCCACAATATTTTGGGCCGTCACAAAATTCCCAGAGGACAGAACCGCCACCTAAAGACGCAGCTAAATTACTGTGCGTCTGTTGTTGCGATGAAGAGTTCGCGGGCGCGTGTTAGGATCGAGTTTTCAATCTTACGCGCTGTATCGGCGTCAACTGTTGCATCGGCCCAACCCGCGGCTGTTTTAGTTTGCTTAAAGATCGAAACTTTAAGGCCATCTGCGCGGAGATTCGTGTCGAGGATATAGACGTTCGCCTTGAAACGCTCATTCGGCACAGTTTGGTTTGCGTACCAGTCCGTGATGATAACACCGCCAAATGGATCAACTTGCGCCAATGGCATAAAGTTCAATGTTTCCATAGAGGCACGCCAAAGGAATGTGTTCACACCCATATTCGGCGAAATGTTCTGTGAGTTCGAAGATGATTTTGATTTCGAAGCACACCCAGAGAGAATGAGGGTCGTCGCGAGAACAGCAGCTATAGCAGGTTTAAAAGTCATGTTATGGGCATCCCAAATGCAAATCTTGGTCAGTCGTGTGAAAGCGTCTTAAACGGCTCTGCCTCTCGCGGCCAGAGCACTTTTCATAAATTCGCGGCAAGAATACAGATTCTTCGCTACATTATATAGTAAACAAGCGTTAACACTTTTTTAGGGGGACGCAGGGCAAAGGTTAATGACACGTCTATTTGACTACCTAGGGTCTGCCCATGTCTGCTTCGCGCTTTCTATATACTGCAACGCCGATCGCTATTTTAGCGATAGCGGGTTTAGCGACCGCGCAGTCCAGCTCGCCCTTTGCGAGTAAGAAGAAACAACAAGCGTGGGATGTGCCAGCAGAGCAGAGCGCGCCGTCATATTCAGCACCAAGTTATTCGGCCCCGAATTATTCAACGCCGCCAAGTTATTCAGCGCCGCCGAGCTATTCAACACCAACATATACGTCACCGACATATGAACCGCCTGCTGCATCCTATGGATCTGCATATGATACGCCTTCGGCTCCATACTCTGCACCCGTGATGAGTTCGTCGGGGTCAGGGTCGCCTTTGCCTCCTATTGGAACAGCTCAACCGATCGCCGCGGCTCAACCCATGCCCGCGCCTTCATATCAGACATATGCCGCTGAGGCCCCAATCAGCACAGCGCCGGTCACTCAATCAGCGTATGTTTATACGCCGCCTGCTGCGCCGCGCGTGACGCAAGCTCCAGATTTTGGGAAGCCAATTTCTCTGACGGGCGGCGCATTACCGCCTGGTCTGCCAAAACGTGGTTCGTCTTATGCGCAAGCCCCTGCGCAACCGCAGCCATATGAGTCCCAATCTTATGATACTCCGTCTTATGAGGCTGGTGCATATGGCGCTCAAACTTACGGTACGCAAAAACCCGTTGCCCAAGATTATGGCCAAGCTGCTCCATACACACAATCCGCTTCGCCTTATGCGCCGCGTAGCGCGCCACAAACTGAGTATCAGAATTATACGTATGCGGAACCCGCCGCGCCAAGCCAAGGTCAGTATCTAGGTAAAACGGAAAATCAGTACCAAAATCAATATCAAGCCCAAAACCAATACCCATCTGAAACGCCGTATCAAAATCAGTACCCAGCTCAGGGCGGAACATCATACCCAACCCCGCAAAAACCACAGAGCTGGAAAGATCGCCTCGGTCTTGGAAATATCGCTACGGTTCTACGCGGCGCATTTAATCTTGGCGCAGCGGCGTCCAATCGCGACGTAGAAGACAATCAATATGGGCCGCCTGATGGATGGTCCGAAGACTTCATTGGGGACGCGCAACTCGAACTCGAAGTCAGCGCCATCACGCAAGGCGGCTTTGAATATGGCGTCAATGTTGGCGGACGAGTCCAACATGATCCGTATCGCCGCGGCTTTGGCGGACGTTTATCCGATTGCCCTGTCACTGTCGCTGGGTGTTCTGGTTCCGCGCTAGGCACATCAAGCTTACGCGGACACACATCACAATTTTATACAGCGGGCGAAGACCAAGAAACAGATGTCCAATATGCACTCGAATCTGCGCATGTCTTTTTGCGCTCGGCATATGGTGATGTCACCGTTGGTCGTGATGACGGCGCGGCTTATATCTTTAGCCTGGGCGCACCGTCATTATTGGTCCTTGGCGCGTCCAACTCTCCCGTCGATTTCACAGGACTAGACAGCGTCAAGACCGTCAATGACGCGTCAGGTTTCTCTGAAAAAGTTACCTATACATCGCCGCGTCTCTTGGGTGATCAAATCGGCGTTGGTGTGCAATTTGGCGCATCCTATGCGCTCAATGCAGATGCGTGTGGCGTTGATTATTGTGTCGACCGCGACATTACAGGCGTGACCCGCCCTGAGATTGAAGACGTCATGGAAGCAGGCCTCGCGCTTGATCGCACATTCCAAAATGGCATGTCCGTCGAAGGCACCGTCACATATGCCCGCGGAACTGAAACATCAGGCCTCGCAGGATTGGATGATCTCGAAAGCTATGGCGCGGGTCTTGAACTTGGCTATGGCAATTGGACATTGGGCGGCTCTTGGCTGCAATCTAACAATGGTTTGTTGGATGGGACTTACACCGCTTATGACGCTGGCCTGACATGGAAACCGGGCGCGCTCGGATTCACGCTCGGCTATGGCCATGCAGAAGATGACAATGTAAGCCTAACATCTGACCAAGCCACATTCGGCATCACCTATGACTTGGATAAATTCACCGTTGGTACAGGCGTTCAATATGTTGACCGCACAACCAATGGCGTCGTCGCCAACGTCCTAACCCCGCTAGACCAAACCGCGACAAGCGTCTTCGTTCAGGCTGGCTTTAAGTTTTAGGGTGAGCGCGAAGTCTCATTCTGGATCGTGCCATTGCGGCGCGGTTCGGTTTGAAATCAATAGCGACCTTTCAGAACTCACGACGTGTGACTGTTCGCTCTGTATCAAGAAAAATGCGCTGATGGTCAAAGTCCACGAAAGCCAGTTTAGGCTTTTGTCGGATGAAGACAGCGTATCCGAATATAGGTGGAACACAGAAATCGCGCGGCATTATTTCTGCAAGACCTGCGGGATTTATACCCACCACCGAAAACAAGCGATGCCAGACCACTACGGCATCAATGTCTTCTGCCTAGATGACGTCGACCCAAAAACAATACCAATCCGCGCCACCGAAGGCGCGAACATGGATGTCGTGACAGACGGCGCGCGTGATGTTTGGTTGGGGCCTAGGGTTTAAGTTTTTGCTTAATTGCCGCCCATGACGCAAAAACATTCACAGTAAACAAACCCATCCACATAAGTGTCGTTTGGATCATGCCGCCCATACGGTTCGGGTCATATTCTAAACTCCAAGTATATTGATGCACGAAGAGGGCCGTCATGAATAATGAGAACGTGAGGCCTAAAAGTAATCCTAGCGTTCGAAAACAGCGAGGTTTGAATAACCCAATTAAAGAAAAAAGCGCAGCGCCAAAGGGCCACAACAAGGGTGCGTTATTAAAATAGGAGGGCAGGCTGAAAGGGCCAACTTCAATTCGCGGATAAGCGGATGATCCGACAATAGAGCCATATAGGAATGAACCAAAATATTCCCCACAGATTAGCGCAGTCATGACAAGAGCGGCCACAATGAGCCATGAGCGTCGCATCTTATTTTGATCTACGGATTTAATTTAAATCTCCCCCGTTGTGCTGTCCTCTGGGCGTAACCTTATTGACTTACATTTTTAAGCATGGCGCCCGCAGCTGCATCGCTAATAGCGCAAACGCCTGAACGGTAATTCCCGACAGTTCGTATAATATCAGCCGCTTCGGGTTCATCGCGTTCTCCTGTCATTAGGCTGTTCAGCACCCGTGTCACCAAACCGTCCAGACGCGTCACAACATAGCAATCTACAGTCGGCTTTGCATGTGGGTTTCCGATACCGCTATCATCGGTTAAAAATAAATAACGCCCGCCCGTGATTTGCGCCATGCTTCGCATTAGAAACTCTGCAGTTGGGTCAATACCGCTGGCGGCTATGGGAACGACATGGATGCCGCGTGTGCGAGAAATAAGGCCTGCTTTCCACGTGTCTGAAATATCTTCATCATGCGGCGGAGCGTCGGCGACCAAAAGATTGACCTTCACGGCGTTCTTCCGCCAATCCATCTTAAGGCCCGTTCGCATGGCGACGTGCATGGCTTCGGGCCTATCTCCACCGCCATTGGCATTTTGGTTGCTTAAGGCTCTTTTGAAATCATCAATATCATCGGTAAAGGGGATTGTCTTGACGACATAGTCATCGCCCTTATCACGATACACAATCAAGCCTGTGCGAATGCTGACGCCAGGGTTACGGGCCTCGACTCGATTTAAGATAGCTTGCAATTCCGTTTGCAAATACCGCATTTCGTCAGCCATCGAGCCTGTGGCATCGATAGTTAAAAGTAGGTCTAAATTATTTAGACGTTTTCTATCTGTGTTGAGGTCAACGGTAATACTGCCGCCTACATGAATCAGCCCCCCGGGTAATATTTTTTCAACTGACTTGGCGTTCTTGGCCGAGACTTTAATGACGGTCTCTGGTTTTAAGGCATCAAAATTTGGGTAGATATACGCCAAGCCGTCTGCGCCTGTTCGTAATGGAAACATTTTCTCGCCATCACTATAGCGCAATGAAATATCCGCCTGTGGCATGGGTTTTCCCAAACGATCTAAGACGCGAATTGTAATACGTTGGTCGGCATCAACATAGGGCAGGCTCTTGTTGCCTAATGCGCCTTGCAATTTTTTCTCGAGATAGGCCTGATAAAGATCAGGGTTCAGCACATCGTCATAATCTCCAGCGGTGAGTAATCCGGCTTGAGGGTTTGAGTATGAGCCACCGTCTGTGGGTGGAGATGACGGACTAGGGCGGACGATGGACGCAGAGGGGCTGCTGGCTAATATATCCTCATCCGCATATTCAGCTGACGGCGCGGGCAAGGCTTCCACTACTGGCGCGCGTATAACGATAGGCGCAGGAGCGGGTCTAGATGAGGCTCTTGAACGCGCACCTGTTGTGACGATAGCATCATCAGAGTCACGAGTGTCATTACCAAAATCTTCTACATAGACTTCGGATATTGCCGCTGTGGTAGGGTCCAAAGATGTCTTTTGTCCTGATGTGGCGCAGGCGCTTAATACGAATATAGCGGAGCCTAGAGCTAGGTGATGATATAATTTTCTATGCGTCATGATAACTAGCCTCAGTTTAAACTCTAAAAACACTAGAGCACGCCCAAGGGCGCAACTCATAGTATCATTTCAGTCCATGAGTGGGCGTAGAATATGACCGAAATTAGACCAAATTCAAAGAGCGCCTAAACCCCAACAGCCGCGCGGTCATCTGGGTGTCGCTTGAACTTCACTTCGATATAGGGACAGCCGGGGATGATTTTATAACCCTCGGTTTTGGCATCAGCGACCATTGCGGCGTAGAGTTTTCCCGCCACGCCTTGCCCGCGTAACGCCGTGGGTGTGAAAGTGTGGTCGGCATTAAAGACGTCATCTTTAACTTTGGCGAGCGTCAGTTCCGCTTCGCCCGCCTCTGTTGTGATCACAAAGCGGTGGCCCGTTTGCGTTTGTTCTTTTTGCACATCCATGATCAATCCTCCTATTGCTGCTAAACCTGTAACGCCTGTCCCGCGTAATATGGGCGCAGTTCCTGCGTCTATGCCGCCCAGTGCAATGATCGGAACGGGCAATCGTGCGGCGCGGGATTTTAACGCGGTCACGCCAATCGGCTCCCCCGCAGATGGGCTGCGGCTTGGGAAAACACTCGAGAGAATTAACGCGTCGAGACTGTGCAGCGGCGCGTGATATTCGCCCGTCTTCAACCCCGCCATCGTGATAATCCAATCGGGGTGTTTGGCGCGCCACGTTATCGGTCCCGCCAAATCTGCATCACGCGGGAAATGCACGCCGTCTGCGTCAATGGCTTCGGCTAGGTTTGGGTCATTCCCAATTAAGAGCTGTTGGTGACGCGTCCGTGTTATCTCGCGCAAAGTTTTGGCATGTTTGGGGTCGCCGAAATGCCGATAGATGATGGCGCAGCCTTCGGGTAATCGCCGCGCAATCGACACGGGATCAGCCACGCGTGCGGGGTCTGTCATAAAGACGAGCGGCGAGAGGCGGCACGCAGCACTATTTTCACGTAATTCTGCCGCGACACGCGCAAGCACGCTTTTCTTTTTCGCCAAGTCGGAATAGAGGGCGTCCATGTCAAATATTGCCAATAATCATAAAGATGTCCTAGCGAAACTGAGCGCCGCGTCAAAGCGTGCTGCCAGTGACAGTGTTCCGACGCTTGTCGCGGTGTCCAAAGTCCAACCTGATGCACGTATCGCGGACATGTTGAAAACAGGCCAACGCATCTATGGTGAGAACCGCGTCCAAGAGGCCCAAACCCGTTGGGGTGAAACCTTTGCTGACCAACGCGAAGGCTTAGAGCTACGCCTCATCGGGCCATTGCAAACGAATAAGGCCGCAGATGCCGTGGCGCTGTTCGATGTTATCGAAACTGTGGACCGTGAGAAATTATTAAAGGCGTTGGTGAAAGCCGCCGAAACGCAGGGCACGATGCCGCGCCTTTATGTGCAAGTGAACACAGGCGAAGAAGATCAGAAGTCGGGCGTTTTACCTGCTGACCTGCCTGCGTTCCTCAAGGTCATGCGCGAGACATATGGCCTCGAGCCTGAAGGCTTGATGTGCATTCCGCCTGCGGATGAAGCGGCGTCACCACATTTTTGGTTATTATCAAACCTTGCCGAAGCCAATGGCGTCGCGGGTCTGTCGATGGGCATGAGCGGGGACTACGAAGCCGCCGCCGAAATGGGCGCAACAAGCGTCCGCGTCGGGTCAGCTTTATTTGGCGCGCGCGATTACGGTTAAAACCGCCGCGCGACTTTGACGCCAATATTATCGACGCCATCATTGCGATTGTCTTCGGCCAGCCACGCATTGGACAGATGTTCGTAAAAGACCTCGCCCGCCCAGTTTTGATTGAGCCTGTAACCCAAGGTGATTTGTTCGCGAAATAAGAGGCGAGAGCCGAACTCTATCTGTGTGTCGAGACGGCCAATGTATTCGTCATAAGCTTGGTCGAATGTGAGGCCTTGATCGAGTAAGTCATAATCGAACCGAACGTCTTTGGTGCCGTTATGAATCACGCCGCCAATTGAAATATCTGCGTAGAATGTGTTTCCAAAGCTTTGACGCCACAAAAGACCCGCGCCGCCAAAGGATGTTTCGCCCTCCAAATTGAGCGTGCTATTTATATAAGGTTGCGGGGTGTAGGCCCATTTCAGAAAATTAGGTTCGTCGAAAATAATTTCAGCATTCACGGCTAAACTGTTCTCATTCGCATATTTCACGGCGATAGGAATGTTCAAACTGCGTTCGTCAAATTCAGTAATCCCGAAACGGACCTCTGCGACTTGTGCATGGACGGTTTGTGTCAGTGTTGCGCACAGGACTATGGCTGTAAAAATTCTAAAGGTCATAAACCCCTCCCAAGGTAGGCAATAATGACCTAATGCAACTTACATGAACCTGTCTTGAGGCTGAACTTAGCGAGAGATATGAACGTGTTGTCCAACTTGCAATCGGGGCAGCAGGCGCACCATCTGTTCTGGCGGGAGGGCGATGCAGCCCATTGTTTTGCGGTCATCGGCTTGGGCGACATGGATAAACACGGCACTGCCCATATTTGGTACGGGCGGACTATCATTATGACTTATGACGAGGATGATGTCGTAAGCGCCGTCCTCGCGCCAGAGTTTTTCGTGGCTGAGGTCTGATGGCAATCGAATGAAACGATTATAGGCAGGATCCCCGCTTTCATCGCACCACCCATCATTTTCACGCAGGGGTCTAAAGGGAAGATTGGAGCGCGGCGCAGGCAAACGATCCGCACGATAGAGTCCAAAGCGTAGGGCATACTCACCTAAGGGCGTTTTACGATCACCCTCTCGGCCATTTACCAGTGGCGCGGTTCCGCCCATGCCAATACGGCAAGGCAACACGAGATTTTCAACGTGAAGCTTTAAAGATGACGTATCTATTTTAATTCTATTGTTCACGCGCTCGCATTTTTGTGATGTATTCTGGATAATCTGTTATTAGCACTCTTGGTCCTCTCAGAGCATATGGCCCCGAGAATTACGAATAGACACCTGAAGGGAACCCGCCATGGCTGTCAAGAAACGAGTCCTCTTAGTAGATGACGATGAGATGTTACGCAGTGAGTTGGTTGAACAATTCGCGCTATATGATGAATTTGAAACCCATGACGTGGGATCGGGCATGGCGGGGCTAGAAGCCGCCAAGTCACAGACCTTCGATATGATTATCCTCGATGTTGATATGCCTGACATGCAGGGCACAGATGTTGCGCAGTTAATCCGCGCGGCAGGCATTGCCACGCCAATTGTTATGCTGACGGGGAATACGGGCGAGTCTTCTGAAATTTTGGGGTTGAACTCTGGCGCAAATGATTATGTCACCAAGCCATTCCGCTTTGGTGTTTTGCTCGCACGTTTGCGGGCCCATCTTCGAACATTTGAGCAATCCGAAGACGCAATTTTCACGATTGGTCCGTTCAGCTTTAAACCTGCTGCCAAAAAATTGACGCCACCCGAAGACCCATCTGGTCGTCCTGTACGCGATATTCGCCTGACAGAAAAAGAAACGAATATCTTGAAATATCTCTATCGCGCGGGCGGCAAAGCTGTATCTCGCGAAATATTACTCGAAAAAGTCTGGGGCTATAATTCTGGCGTGACGACACATACGCTTGAAACGCATGTTTATCGTCTACGCCAAAAAATAGAACCTGTGAAAGGCACAGCGACATTGTTGCTAACGCAACCGGGCGGATATTCACTGGCGTTGGATTAAGTGGTTTTGATTATTTTAGGATTGAGAGTCAAAACCTTGCCTCAAAGCATTTAAGAGTTAGAGTCATATATGGCTTTAATTCTTTTTTTATATGCGAGTATCGTTCTGGGGTTACTGGCGGCGGAACTTACGGAACATCGGCGGGCTCAATTCATATTGAAACCTTTGGCGGTTGGTGGATTTTTACTCCTCGCAGTAATAAGCGGTGCTCTGGATGACACATATGGTCGTTTCATTTTTCTGGGCCTAATGGCCTGCGCGATTGGTGATGTGTTACTTTTGACGCGCACTTCACAGAAGCTATTCATAGGGGGTATAGCCGCTTTTGCGATTGGCCACATTGCCTATCTTTCAGCCTTTGTTTGGATGCAGAGTGGAAGCGTGGGGTATGGAAGGTTCGCGCTTAAAGTTCTCGTGGCCATTGCCAGTGTTGGATTTTTCATATGGATTAGGCGGCACCTGCCGCGTGACATGCAAACCCCAGTCGCGCTGTATTCTTTGATTATCATGATGATGGTTATTGGGGCGCTGGGATTGCCGCAAATGCCACCACTCTATTTGGCTATAATCGGCGCAGTGATGTTTGCGGTGTCTGACATCTTTGTGGCGAAAGACCGTTTTGTTTCACAAAACCCGAAAAATGCCCTCGGGATTACGCCATTATATTTTGGCGGGCAGGCTTTGATCATCCTCTCAACGCAACAAGGCTTTTAGCAAGCTGATAGATCGAAGATCTGCGTCATTGGCACATGGTCGGACGGTTTGGCGTGCCATGTCCGGCACGGTACATGAATTTCGTGACCTTCTGGCCCTATGGCTTCGACGCCAGGTTTTAGCGCGGGGCTGACCCAGATATGATCGAGGCGTCGTCCGCGATTGGATTTAGCAATGTCTTTTGAACGGTAAGACCACCAGCTATAAAGCTTCTCTTCATCACCCGCGAAGAGGCGCGACGTATCCGTGAAATCATGCGTGTCGAGCAATGTCTTCAAGATCGCAACTTCCATTGGCGTATGCGAGACAACTTTCAAAAGCTGTTTATGGCCCCAGACATCATGTTCATGCGGGGCGATGTTGAGGTCGCCAACAAGGATTTGCTTGTCATCACTCTTGGCCGCGCGACCCGCGAAATAGAGCCGCATGTTTTCTAGGAACTCAAGCTTATGCGCAAATTTATCATTCGCAATAGGGTCGGCAATGTCTCCGCCAGCAGGGACATAGAAATTATGAAACTCGAAACTTTGATCGCCTGCGGCCACTTTGGTGGAGACATGACGCGCGTGACCTAAGGGGCAAAAGTCTGTGTCTAGACGTTCGAGAGGCAGTTTCGAAACCGTTGCTGCGCCGTGATAGCCCTTTTGACCTTTAACCTCGATGAACTCATATCCCGCTTCGCGAAATGGTTCGTAAGGAAAGACCTCTTCTACGCATTTGATTTCTTGAAGGCCCAAAACGTCAGGCTGCTGTTCTTTTAGGAATTGAATAACCTGATCGATCCGTAAACGGACAGAGTTGATATTCCACGTGGCGACTTTGATTTGCATAAGCCCTCCCTAAGGGAAGGCGTTCGGACATTCAATTGCTTGAACGCCCTAAGCTGAAAAGTTTGAGTTATCTATCTCGGCGGTTGCCGTCGTCGCGCATGATAAATTTACGCGGGTCGATACGGCCATTATATTGTAGGTTCGATAATTGGACACGTGTCGCGCCGCCAAAGTCATCCGTAATAATCCACGTTTTCATCGCGAGGGTTTCGCCATCAAAGACGAGCGTCATCGTACCGTCTTGTTGGCCTGACCCATCACGAGCTGTGACGATCCATTGGCCTGGCAGCTTTTTTAAACTGGTGACTTCTGTGTCTTCCGCAAGATTGATGTTCTCTTTGAGGAAATAGTTGAGCGGCGTCGCAGAGAGCGGCACACGGTCGAATGTCTCGAGCTGTCGGTCATTTTGAACCAATGTTACACCGTCAGATACAATCAGCATCGGGTTCGGTTCATTATACTCAAATCTAACTTTACCGGGACGTTGCAACCAAATCTTGCCAGATGAAACAGATCCATCAGGCGCAACTTGGGTGAAGTCACCTTGAAACGTTGTTGTCGCATTCATGGTCGCATCGATGCGCGCTAAATCTGTGCGGACATTGGCGACATCCGTGAAGGGCGCATTGTATTGCGTCTTGGCACTCGCTTTGCCCGAATAAGGTTTGGACGTTTGCGCGATAGCCGTACCAACAGCGGTGGTAGCGAGAAGAATGGGAACGATTAGTTTTTTCATCATGTTACATTCCATAAGGGAGATCGGTTTAACCGCGTCTGAATATTGCGCTCAGATTCATTACATTTTCGCAAGGCGGCGGAATGCGCTTTGGCCAAAAACGGTCTAGCCAAAGCTTAAAGTTCGTTGTTTTAAGCTGCGCTTGCTTAAAGATCGTAGGCCGCGATTTGGTGAATAGGTGTTTCTGGTCGTGCGCCATAATGCTGAATAACTTCAGCCGCCGCGAGTGAGCCGAGATAACCCGCATCCGCCCAATCCAAGCCCATGACATAGCCAGCCAAAACGCCAGCCGCATATTGATCACCTGCGCCCGTTGTATCGACCAGAGTTTTAATGGGAGCTGCGGGCACCAAGTGACGACGCGGGCCTTGGCTTTTCGGGGTTTGAATGATTGATCCTTTATCGCCGCGCGTCACGCAGACAACGGGACGCATATCTGCCAGTGCGTCTAGCGCAGTATCTAAACGGTCTGTTTCATAGAGGGCTAAGAGCTCATCCTCATTTGCAAAGAGGATATCCGTTTGACGTTCCACTAATTGACGGAAGCCTGCGCGGTGACGTCCAACACAAAAACTATCTGAAAGTGTTAGCGCGACTTTACCGCCAGTTGCTTGTGCATATTCGGCGGCTTTGACGAAGGCGGCTTTCTGTGCATCGCTGTCAAAGAGGTAGCCTTCTAAGTAAATTGTTTTAGCGCGCGCAATCATATCGCGATCAATGTCTTTGACGCCGAAATCTGAATTGGCACCAAGAAATGTACTCATCGAGCGTTGTCCATCTGGCGTGACTGCGATCATACAGCGAGCCGAGGCCGTCCCTGATGTTGTTGGTTTTGTCGCGAACTCTACGCCTGCAGTCTGGTAGCCTTTTGCAAGGCGTTTTCCGATGCTGTCGTTGCCAACTTTACCGATGTAACCTGCGCGAACACCTAATCCAGCAATGCCAACCATTGTATTGGCTGCGGACCCGCCCGCGATTTCGCGTAAGTCAGATTCGGACTTCAGTGATTTGTTCAGAGACATGGCGCGTGGCTGATCGACAAGTGTCATAGATCCACGTTCGATACCTTGGGCTGAGAGAAAGGCATCAGGAACAGGTGCAATTATATCCATAATGGCATTGCCAATACCTAAAACGTCAATATCTTTAGTCATATCTCGTACTCTCGAAGTGAAATTCAATTTGCGCACTCTGGTTTTACCCTGTAGCGCGCTTAACGTTCCAGCGCTCTAGCGTATTCGCGGCCTACAAACTATTGGAAAATTACGATGAAGAAAATTGCTCTCCTCGTCTCCGACAATTTACTTCCATCGGCAGAAAACGCACGACCAGATGTGTTTGAACTCACAGAGGAGGTGGGTAAACTCCGCCCAGCCTTGGCGGCGCTGGATATGGAACTCGTTGATGTTCGTTGGCGTGAAATTGCGGAGAGAGCCGCAGAATTTGACGCGATATTACCGCTATTTGTTTGGGATTATTTCGAGGGCAATGAAGAAGCCTTTCTTGGCGCAATCGCAAAAGCTGAAGCCGTGACACCCGTCTTCAACAGTTTTGACGTGTTAAATTGGAATTCAGATAAGTCTTATTTGGAAGAGCTTGAAGCTAAAGGCGCCCCTGTCATTCGGACAATCACTGTTGATTGCGTTACGAAAACCAATGTGGCTCGCGCGTTTGAAACACTCCAAACGGATACGCTTGTGATCAAACCGACTGTTGGCGGCGGCGCGTGGCGTCAAGTTCTACATAAGCAAAGTGATCCTTTCCCTGCGGCTGATACACTTCCACCCGAAGGCGCGTTGATGCAGCCGTTCTTGCCGAGCGTGTTAGAAGAGGGCGAATATTCCTTCCTATATTTCGGGGGGCGGTATTCTCATGCGGCGCGTAAGACGCCTAAATCTGGTGATTATCGGATTCAGTCGATCTATGGCGGCTCGGAACTGACCTATACGCCGACGCAAGGGGAACTTGATACGGCCCGAGATATTCTAGACGTGCTAGATTTTACGCCGCTTTATGCACGAGTTGACCTCTTGCGCGGGCTGGATGGAAACTTGAAATTGATAGAGTTGGAAATGATCGAACCTTACCTCTACTTGCCTCACGCGAAAGGCGAAGCGGGAGAAAATGAAGGCGCAAAGAAATTTGCCGTCGCGTTACAAAAACGATTGGAGAGATTGAACGCTGCGACTTAAGTTGCAAAAATGGGTGAGACTTAGGGCGTCTTTATTGTGGCGAGGCCAACGCCCACCAAAACAACTGAACAAGCGATCGTGAATGCGACCGTTACAGGTTCGAATACAAATATCGCGCCGCCAATGGCTGCGATGACGGGAACGGAAAGCTGGGAAACAGCCGCTGTCGTCACAGGCAAATCCCGTAAAACTCGATACCAAAGTGCGTAACCTAGACCTGATGTGACGGTCCCAGAGAGTATAGCGAGGCCAATGCCGCTTGGTGAGGGTTGAGCTTCGGGAAATAGCCAAAGCAGTAGCGGCGTTGCGATCAACAATAAAATTGCGGCCCGGGTAAAATTACCTGATGTACGCGCAACGGGATCACCTGCGGCTTTACCCAGAACGGAATAAACACCCCACCCAATACCAGACGCTATCATTAAGGCGGTCCCTATGGGGGATGGCGCGTCCAGTCCCGGCGCGAGCAAATAGATTAACCCGCTGGCGGCCAATATAAGGCCAACCCATTGCAGGCGACGCAAGCGTTCTCCGCGCGTAAACGCGATAGTCAACATCGTGAGCTGAACGGTAGCGAATAATAAGAGCGCCCCTGTTCCCGTTGCGAGTTTCAAATAAGCGAAGGAGAAAAACACGCCATAGGCGCAGAGCGCAATCGCCGCGACCCAACTTCCCGCCCGCCAACTCACAGCGGGTTTCGCGAGACATAAAAGCATCAACGCGCCTGACGCAAAACGGATCAAGGAAAAACCCCAAGGTCCAATCCCGTCTCCACTTAACGCGAGACGTGCCAAAACTGAATTTCCCGCAAAGGCAATTAGAACAATAAGTGTGAGGAAAACGAGCCGCATGGTTTGGCAGTAGCAGGTTTAAAAACGCTGCGGGACATAAAGATTGGCTGAAACGCCACAATGGAAGACATGCGGGGTAAACACTTGTTCGCCTTCAAACTTATTTGAGTCTCAATTTATTTCTAGGCAAAAAGAAACCCGCTATCGGTAGAACCGAGGCGGGCTTCGAACTGTGACCCGCAAGGGATCACAGCGAATTTAGAGGCGAAGACTATTCGCAAGCATACATGTAGTTACCACATGTTTTCATGAAGTGAATGACTGAGCCATTTGCACTTTGGATGCGGAATGCTTGACGATCATGATCGTTCGTCGGCAAGATTGAGTAGCTATAGTGATGCTGCTCACCCAGGCCAAGCAATCCAGTTGTTCCGATTGGAAGAACAGTTTCGCTGAACATGTATGGCTGTGCGTCTGCCCAACCATTGCTGTAACCCATCGATTTGAACAGGTAGTTCAAGTAAGCTTTGTCGTTTGATGTTGCGTTATAACGCGCATCTAGCTTCTGATAGAACTGATCTGGTGTGAGGCCATGGCTATCGCCAAATTCTGGCATCGTACCCAAGCGAGACATTTGCTTAGGTGACTTGTTCACAGGCACATCAAAGATGGCGACTGGTGAACTACCACAAGCGTTCAAGTTTGTTGTTGCGATTTGTGTAACAGGTTCAACTGGGCAAGTTGCCAAGTCATATACAACTGATCCATCCCAACAATTATATGTCGTAACAGGTGCCTGAACGACTTGTGTTGGACATGTCGACGTTGTGTCGATGATTGATCCATCCCAACATGTTTTTGTAACAACAGGAACTGGTTCTGGAGCACACAAGCTAGCCGTGCTGACTGAAGATCCGTCCCAACAGATGTAATCTGGAACAACGTCTACAACGCGTGGCTGAACAACAGGCTTAGGCGCGATTGCAACTGGTGTGCTGTGTTGCTCACCAAAGCGATAGCGAAGACCTGTCATGACCGTATGTGCGCCAACATCAGAGAGTTTGGATGAAGTATTTGCAAATGCGCCTGTAGCAGAATTTACAATATGACCATCTAGATCTAAATCAGGACCATTGAGATACGTATAGTGTGTGTCCCACGTTAGCTTTTCAGAAATTTGGTAACCAAGGCCAGCCAATAGCTGCCATCCGAACCCTGTATCAGAGTCGCTGATTGCACAGCTAGATGAATCAAAAGCGGTTCTGTCACCAACACAAGTTGGGTTTGTCACGAGCACATTGTCTACGCTAGCGAAGTCATGTGACGCAAAGCGGCCTTTGCCCGATACCAAACCAGCACCTGCACCGATGTAAGGCTCAATTCTGCCGAAGCCATCAAAGTCGTATATAGCGTTCAACATGACTGACTCTGTTGCGAGCGAGCCTTTAGAACTTGGTGTTTGGCTGATTGAACCGAGTGACGTTTCTAGTGAGTCTGCGTCTAGTTCTAGGCGCCAATGTTCACCGAAATCATAACCCGCACCCAAAGAGTAGGCCGTGTTACCTTCACTTTGAAGGCCGTTACCGTGGTAAGAGCTATCGATGCCACCAGTAATATCAGTGTCAGTGTGTACGCCATAACCTGTGTTTCCGCGTAAGTACCAACCGTGGTCTTCTGCGTGAGCTCGGTCATTATTGTCTGCGCCATCATGTGCAGTTGCCCCACCAGCCGCGAGCAAGCTCAAAACGGATACGGCGCTAAATAGATATGTCTTCATTAGGAATGTCCCCCTCTGTCACCCGCGCCTCAGGATTGAGGTTTTTTCCACACAGGATTAGAGTAAATTAAATATTAACGCCCCTGTTTGCGCATAGATTAGATGAATATTTTCTGAACGGCATAGCTCTACCATGCGCCCCCAGGTCAGAGGGACGTTAGTTGCATAGATGAATTGAGTGGATCAAGTCTAATTTTCAATGATTCGGATATATGTTAGCTTAACTTTAACCTGTCGTCATTCGTATGACTGTTATTTTATTAAGGGTTTGATTTAAATCACAAATTTTATTCACTCTGTCGAATTGTAACTTAAATTCCGCCCCTCTGACACAGATGGTTTTTCAAATATGTAAGATGTAGAGTGAAAATTCATTGCAATATGTGATATAAATGGGGCTCCGATTACATATAGGTTAAGTTTATCTAGGGTTCATTTATGCCAGCTAGGGCGCAGGTGTCTTTTTAGTAAATCTACAGATATCTTGAATGGGGCAGGCGTAACATTCTGGGGTCCGCGCCTTACAAACATAGCGCCCATGCAGCAAAACCCAATGATGCGCCCCGAGAAGATAATCTTCTGGTGTTACGCGTAACAAGTTTAACTCGACTTCTAAGACATCTTTACCTGGGGCCATACCCGTTCGGTTCGCGACGCGGAAGATATGCGTATCAACGGCCATGGTGGGTTGGCCGAAGACTTCATTGAGAACTACATTCGCAGTCTTGCGACCTACACCAGGTAGACGAACGAGGTCCTCACGCGTGTTGGGGACTTCGCTGTCATATTCATCGACAAGCATTTGCGAGAGTTTGATCACGTTCTTGGCTTTGTTACGATACAGGCCGATTGTTTTTATGTGATCACGGACAGTATCTTCGCCTAGGGCTAACATTTTCTCAGGTGTGTCCGCGATGAGGAATAGAGCTTTAGTCGCTTTATTGACACCTATGTCAGTCGCTTGCGCGGACAGGGCAACGGCCACGACAAGTGTATAGGGATTGACGTAGTCTAACTCTGTCTTGGGTGAGGGACGCTCAATTGAAAGGCGGCGATATATCTCAGCTATCTGCGCCCGATTTATTTTTGGACGCGGCAGGGTCTTATATAATTTTTCTTTGGCGGCCATGGATCAAACGTGCATCAACATATCAGCAACCATTTTGTCTGGAAGAGTAGCAGGACAGCCTGCAACCAATTCACCGTCAGCATCAAAAGCATCTGCCGCGTTACCAACACCGACTTGAAACGGCGAGACATGTGCGCCGAGCCGCATCAATATGTAATTGATTTGGCGCATACACATGATGCCGCTCATCGGGCCAGGTGTGCAGGAGCTGATTCCCCAATAGCGCTCACGGAAGGGTGTCGTGTCAGCTGTGGAAATCCAATCGATTGCGTTTTTTAACACAGGCGGTAGGCCGCCATTATATTCAGGGCTAATCACAACCAAACCATCACAACCATTCATGTCCTTTATAAGGGCCGCTAAACCTGTTGGCGCGTCTAGGTCACCATGAAATAGTGGCAAGTCATATTCGCCAAGGTTAATCGTGGCACATGTCGCGCCCGCCCTCTCGAAGCGTTTGATAAATGCATTTTCGAGCTGCTTGTTGATGGACCCTTCGCGAAGGGAGCCGCTAATAAAACCGATGGTCGGGGAGGGGTCTGACGACATGATGTGACTTTCTTGGCAAGACGTAGTGTAGCGACGATCAATTCAAACGCCTAACTACGTTGATACGGTATAGCAATGCGTTTGGGGCAAAGCTAAACACAGGGCGCTGGGTCT
Organism: uncultured Caulobacterales bacterium; assembly: GCA_938009235.1. GTDB lineage: Bacteria > Pseudomonadota > Alphaproteobacteria > Caulobacterales > Maricaulaceae > Litorimonas. Next base: position 297,645 of record CALLIK010000007.1, on the reverse strand, counting down.
TGTAACTCGTTTTATAAATCGTTATATTATAACTATGCAAAGTTTTGATGGAATATCTTTTTGGTGGGCTCTGACGCTCATGGCGACTTTGGCGGTCTTTTTTGGTCTGCGCGCGGGACTGGCTTGGATGCGCGTTCGGGCGGATGCGCGAGAGGATTATGAGTATAAATACGGAAACGGGATGTTACCTGACACGTTAGCACGCGAAGCGTATGAGCGTATTTATAGACGCGTTTACAGACCTCGCGGGCCGTTACATGTTGCGGGGGCGATGGTCGCTATCTTGGTTGTCACACCGATAGCCATGATAGTTTTCGAATATGGGTTGAACGTGATGTATAATCTATCAGGTCAAAGCCGCGTCATCGAGCCGGGTTACTTGGTCTGGCAGTTCTTCCTGTTTTTTGGAATGATCGCGGTTTGGGTCGGCATTGGATATCTTGCCGCACGGCATTATCATCAAAATACGCCAGGCAGTCTTCAGTCGGAAATCGATGAGTATCTTTACGGCGATCCCGATTTTGGCGACACGTTTTAAAACCCTAAAACATCCCGCATAGAATAAAGACCTTTGGGTTGATCCAAGAGCCAAAGCGCCGCCGAAACAGCTCCTTTTGCAAATACAGACCTATCCAAAGCATCATGGGAGAGGGTTATCATCTCTAGTTCTGAGGCTAGAATAACGTCGTGACGCCCGACGACACTGCCGCCGCGTAAAGTCGCAAATCCAATTTCATCATCTCTTCGCGCGCCTGTCATGCCTTCGCGTGACAACACTTGCGCCTTTTGGAAGTTTAAACCTCGACCGTTGGCCGCAGCTTCGCCAAGTAACAAGGCCGTACCAGACGGCGCGTCAACTTTGTGGCGGTGATGCATTTCAAGCACCTCAATGTCCCAACCTTGACCCAATTTTTCAGTGGCAAGTTCCACGAGCGCAGAGAGTGCGGTGACGCCTGGTGAAAAATTACCAGAGCGCAAAAGGGCAAGGCCTTTAGCGGTAGATTCGAGCACAGTGGTTTCAGAGCTCGTAAATCCAGTCGTCCCAGATACCATCGCGCGGCACCGCACTGGATGTTCTGTGTCAGATAAAACGAGCGCAGCGTCGATAGAGGCTTTTGGGGCAGAGAAATCGATCAGCACATCACACTTATCTAAGGCTGCGTGAAGGTCATGGCTTAGTGGAACGCCTTGGTCAGCGATTCCAGCTATTAAGCCTGCGTCTTTTCCTAGGTTGGGAGACTGCGGAACCGTAAGCGCGGCACCTAGCTTGGCTGTTGCATGTGATGCGATCGCGCGAATAACGGCTCCACCCATGCGACCGTCTGCGCCTAATATGCCAATTTCTATGCTCATATTAAAGTCTCTCATACCGCCATCAAATATGACGAAGTTTATTCCCTAAGCAAAGTTGTAAGAAATTTTATCCTTCAAAAGGATCTAACTGCAAGCCAATTTGCTTTGTTTCAATGCGGCAGTCACGCCCTTCAATGAAAATGTATAGCGTGTTTGTGTCCCGCGTGTAGAGACAGCGGAGACAGTCATAGAAGAGCCTGCCCGCATTTTAGAGACGAGTTTACGCTCGTTCGAGCGTTCTGTGATAAAGGCCTCATTATCAGCGGCAAACATCGTCAGCGTCGTTGAGCCGACTATGGCTTTGGGCGCGCGTGTTGTTTTTAATGGATAGCCTGCGAGAAAAGAGGGTTGTTCTGAAGCTGCGCCATTTTTCCAGTTTGAGACCATGAAATAGATGTCGCCGTGGTCAACCGAACTTGGTGACTTAGTGGCCGCTTCGCTTAGGACATAACAGAGACGTTCAGGTCCTGTGCCTTTTGTATAAACCGCCCAGTCACCATGCGTACCCGCAAGCTTTGAGGCGCTTTGTGCTTCGGCACTTGTAGCACTGAGGCCCGCACCCAATAAGAGGCCGCTAATGAGAGTAAAAAAGAAACGTGTCATGATGCATCTACTGTGCGGTCTACAGGGTTAATCCAGTGTTAAATACAGTTCGAGCACGTTAAATTTGACTGACTTAATATTGTTTTCGGGCCTCAAGGTGAAACATCCGCCAAATCGAATAGACCGCAACACAGGCGCTGCCTATAACAACCATCAAGAACGGCGCTTTGGGCGGCATGCTCATCATAGCCAATCCAATCAGCGCGAAGGTCACGATGTTGACGAAGAAATTATACAACACAGATCCTGCGCTCATGAGCTGAGCACGAATTTTTGGATGCGCACGGCGTTGCGCCATAGCCTGAAGGGGCACGACGAAAATTCCGCTGAAAAAAGAAGTTCCCGACATCGCCAACAAAAAGAGGGGGGTGTTAGAATCTGATAGAAACTCTTTGGCTGGACCATATGTTTCTTCACCTAAGTATTTTGGTGAAGGGGCCAAATAGAGTAACGCCGAGAATAGAGTCACGCCAATGATGCCTACCGCAACAAGTCGGATTGATTCAGGTCCCCAAATTTTCAGTGTCCCAATGAACATTGTAAATAAAGACCCAATTAAGATTGCAACAGTTGAGACAACAAGGACAGTTTCTAAAACCCCTTTTTCATAGCCCATGACATCGGCAATAAAGCTAGGGAACGATGTCAGAAATATTGTCGACAACGCATAGAACCAGGCAATCCCGAGCCAAGGGCGCAATACGTCAGGATGTTCAAAAATTTGTTTCAAAACCCCGATGATGGCCGTAATCGGATTATAGTTGACCTTCAGGTCAGGATTAGGCGCAGGCGCAGGCGGACAGGTTTCCGCGGCCAACCATCCGATGATAGCGATAACCATTAAGAGCACCGCCAAAAGAATAGCGTAATCGGTAGCCATCTTTAAGCCAACTATTGTACCAATCAAAAGAAAAGCAAACTGCCCGCCTGACAAAAGACCATTGCCTTTGATCAACTCGTCGCTGTCTAACCATTGTGGCAGAACCGCGTTCTTTGTGGGTGCAAAGAAGGCTGACTGGGTTCCCATCAAAGCTAGAGAAAAGGCTAACAAAGCGACACTTTGCAAGATAAAACCTAAACCTGCGACCATCATGATTATGACTTCGGCACGTTTTATCCAGCGGAATATAACGCCTCGATCGACTTTATCAGCTATTTGTCCTGCGATTGAACAAAAGACTAAAAATGGAATCGTAAAAATCAGCGCCGCGATAGGAACTTTTGCCTCCTGAGGCACACCCGGCAGAAAATTAAAAGAGTCATTGACCAATGCAACATAAGATATGAGCGCAATCAATGCGTTCTTTAGCGCGTTGTCATTGAATGTACCTGTTTGGAAAAGAACAAATAGCGGAGCAAAACGCCGCGAGAGCAAAAGCGGAGGGCGCTTAGTTTCAACGTTGATCATTTTAGTGTTAGCCATAGTATTTGCCTAAGCCTCTTCAGCTTCGCGTGCCAACCTTTTAGCAAGAGCGGTGCTATTCTCTTCTAATTTACCAATATCATCAAGATTAAGCGCGCCTAGATCGTCAAGGTCAAGCAATTCAATAGAGCGACTCTCAATGCGGTCTTGTAACTGAGCCATGAAGACGTCCTTGTCGAGACCAGGTTGAATGGGCTCAAGGAATTCGATGATGGCTTTGCCTGAAAATTTTTGCCAATCAGTTTGATTCCAGCGTTGGCCCAGCGTGTTTGCAACTGGAATAACGGGGCAGTTAAAGTCCTGCTGTAAATGCCAAACGCCTTTGCGGTATTTGTGGTGCCGACCAATACGCGAGAGATGGCCTTCAGGGAAAATCAAGAGGCGACGACCTTCAGACCGAATTGAGGCGGCTTGTTTTTCCATTTTGGCTTGAGAGTCTGACCCACCACAGCTGTCAATAACCACAGCATTCATCTTGGATAGAAGACGTTTTATGCCCCAGTATCTTTCTAGGTGGTCGCCTGTTACGAAAGAGAGGTCATCAAATTGCGAGAAGATAACAAACCCATCGCCATAGGATTGATGCTTGGACGCGATAATAACGGGCCCTGTCACAGGGATATTCTCTTTACCTCGAACTACAATTTCCATGCCGACAATGCGGCGCATGCCCCACACCATAAATTTGGTGTAGCGCTTGAGCGCGCCCATTAGGGCCTTACGTCCCGGGGCAAAGGAGAATAATAGACAGGTCAAAATATAAAAAGCTGTCGTAAGGTAAGAAAAAATATTGAAGATTAATGATCTCATTACGCATCTTCCAAGACAGCCATAACGGCCCGTTCGAATGTGTCGACGTGATCAGATAAGGCACCCATAACTGCGCCCAGAAGCTTCCCATGTGCAGCTTGCATCACCACCCCCAGCGCCATTGAGGCAAGCAAGTTTGGATTTACATTAGGCGAAAGACGTCCTGCGCCTTGATTGAATCGAACAAGTTCTGCTGCAGCCCGCAGAGGGCCGTCCTCTGCAAGATTTGGGAAGCGGTGCATATAAAGAAGGTGATAAGCAAATAAGGACCAATCATTATCTGCAAGTGCGGCGTAATCGCGAACGATGTCCGAGACGGCTGAATCCAAGCTTTGTGCGGAATGTGCGCGAACAAGGATGGTCAGTTGATCGTGAATGGTTTTCATCAAGGTGCGTGATAAATCATCTTTCGACTTAAAGTGACGATAGAGGAGGCCTTCGCTAACGCCAGCAGATGCCGCGATAGATTTAGTCGACACGCCCTCAATAGAGCGCTCTACGAAAAGCGTTAGTGCCGCGCGCTCAATTCGCGCCTTTGCCGTACCCGCTTTAGCTGTCACGCCGCGCTCATCTGTGATTACATCGTTCATTTAGCGTCTTTCGAATGCGTGCTAGTGATTGATCACTCACTACTTAGGTTGTGACTACAAAAAAGTCAAATATTGTGGGGGCTGAAAGGAAATTACGATAGACCGAATGCATGAATGTGATTGATCACTAATGCTTTTAGCTATTGCTACCGACAGTTATGCAAAAGCTTTTGTCGCGGTGTAATGAAATGAGACTTGATTGCTTACGCCCAAATCGGCACGTCAGCTTATAGATGAATAGATTATTGTTCGGAGAGACCCATGAAACTGTCAAATGAGATTACCGCCGTTGTCACAGGTGGCGCATCAGGCCTAGGCGAAGCAACGGCTCGCGGCCTTGCGGCCAAAGGCGTCAAAGTCGGCATTTTTGATATGAATGCTGAACGCGGAGAAATGGTCGCCAAAGAGATAGGCGGAACATTTGCTAAAGTGAACGTCGCTGATGAGCAAAGCGTCGATGAAGGTTTCGCAATAGTACGCGCGGCCAATGGAACCGAACGTATTCTAGTCAATTGTGCCGGCATTGGCCTCGGCATGAAAACGGTCAGCCGTAAACGCGATACAGGTGAAATCCTCGCACATGATGTGGCCGCCTACAAACGCGTTTTAGATATCAACCTCTTTGGTAGCTTCCTTTGCGCCTCTAAATCCGCAGCTGCGATGATGGCCTTAGAGCCAACTGACCCAGATGGAGAGCGTGGCCTTGTCATCAACACAGCATCAGTTGCCGCGCAAGACGGTCAAATTGGTCAACTCGCCTATGCCGCATCAAAAGGCGGCATTTTGTCGATGGCTTTACCAATGGCGCGTGATCTTGCGCGTGAAGGCATCCGAGTAAACACGATCCTTCCGGGGTTTTATGAAACACCAATTTATGAGCAGATGAAACCAGAAGTGAAAGAGAACCTTCGCGCTCACGTTCAATTCCCAAACCGTTTTGGTCAACCTAGTGAATTTGCTGAAGTTGCAATTTTCATGGCAGAACACGCTTACATCAATGCTGAATATATTAGAACGGACGCCGGCGCACGCATGCCACCGCGTTAGTCAGACCAACTTAAAACTGGACTGAACTGAGTACATTTAAGCTCAGAATTGCTTAGGGGAGGTGAAAGGCCTCCCCCTCTTACAAATTATTTTTTATTATGAACCACCAACTGCGGGTAGGCGATTTCTACTTTATTGTCTCGTAGGACGCGCCAGACAATGAAGTTAATATCTGAGCTGAATTTATTCGGTCCATCATCAATGCCTGAACACCAAAACTCAATCGCCATATCAATACCGTTTAAACCAAATTTACGGAATTCAAGATCTGGCATTTCAGGTTCTTTAAGAACACTCGGATGTTTCAAGACTTCAGGTAAGAGCAAGTCCTCGAGCGTATCGATGTCTGTATCATACGCGACAGTGAAGTGAACTTCATAACGCTGGCGGGGATCTTTATGCGTCCAGTTCTCATAGGCATCTTCAGTAAATTTAGTATTGGGAACCATGATGTCTTTACCATCTGTGGTCTCGACAATGGTATTGCGCATGTTGATGGCTTCAACAAAACCCTCTTGCCCATCAGGCAGAACTACAAAATCACCCACACGAACGGATCGATCAAAGAGGATAATTAAGCCAGACACAAAATTGGCCGCGATAGGCTGCAAGCCTAAACCGACCCCCAATGAAAGCGCGGAGAAGATAACCACAAGACCCGATAAAGGAACTTTTGCAGCTCCAAGCACCATGATGAATACAATTGTAAACAGTGCCATTTGAAACAGCTTGCCAACAACCTCTTGTGTGGCAACATCCAAACCCTCTTGAGACCGAATGGCGGACTGGCCTTTTGCATTGGCGACATTACCGAGTTTAAAGAATGCTGACCCGAAGAGCAGGAGCAAAATAACGGTCATCAATGTGATAGGTGTATCACCGATAGCCATGATTTCTACGCCGTTCAGGGCATTGAGAAGGTCATCATAAAACCCAAACACCATGATAAGAGCGAGGGGGATTAGCGTCCAAATCGCGAGCTTACGAATAAGTGAATTACTTACAAATTCAGTGATCGTTTTATAAAGCAGGAAAACGACAGCCAAACTCTGTGCTATTTTAACAAGCCATGTTTGACCTGCGATTGGGACCGCTTTTAAAATAGCAGCAAAAATAGCTAATAAGAGAACCAAGAAAATAGGTTTAAGCAGCGTTCTCGCTTGGTAGATATAATCACGGATGCGTTTAAGCTTGGCGTCGTCAGCCACAGGTTCACGAAAGAAGGCAATTTTCTTACGTAATAATGACGCGATAATAGGCGACAGAATATAAGCAATGACAATAGCGCCGACCTGCGCCAAGAATGGTACGCTAGTGAGCCACCCTAGGATCTTACCCCCAATGGAGCCCAACAAAGTCTTAAATTCATCAGGGCTTTTTGGAATGAAGGATTTCTTCTCCGTGACAACTCCAGCGGCTTCAGCTTCACGAGCTTGCGCAGCAAGCGCTTGTTCCCTGACAGCTTCAGCCAGCGCTGCATCTGCAGCGGCTCTATCTTCAAGAGCGGCTTTGATAGCGGGGTCATCAAGGTCGAAAGCCGGAGCTTCGGGTTGAAGGACGACTTTAGCAGGGGGCGGCGCTACAGCCGTAACCTGTGCGGGCGTCTCAATTAGCTGTTCGGGCTGTAATTCAGGTTGACTGACCTGTGCCCACGCGCAAACGCTGGTCATCATCAGAGAAACCCAAATTAACGCTAAAATCCGCAACTTGCCCATTGTCTAGTACCCCTCAGTACGGTCATTTATACCGCCCTAGAGCTCTGGCTAGGATTTGTAAACGTTTTTGGGGTAAGGGGCACATTGAAATGGAGCCCAAACAATGAGTACACCTAAGAAAGTCGTCCTTGCCTACTCAGGTGGATTAGATACCTCGATCATTCTAAAATGGTTACAGGAAGAAAAAGGCTGCGAAGTCGTCACATTCACCGCTGATCTTGGTCAGGGTGAAGAGTTAGAGCCAGCACGACGTAAAGCCGAAGCCGCAGGCGTCAAAGAAATCTACATTGATGACCTTCGTGAAGAATTCGTTCGCGATTTCGTGTTCCCAATGTTCCGCGCGAATGCGCTGTACGAGGGCCTATATCTTTTGGGCACATCAATTGCGCGCCCATTGATTTCTAAACGCCAGATTGAGATTGCTCATATGGTTGGCGCAGATGCCGTGTGTCACGGCGCGACGGGCAAGGGGAATGACCAAGTTCGTTTCGAGCTGGCCTATTATGCGCTCGACCCAGAAATAAAAGTGATTGCGCCGTGGCGTGAATGGGAATTGAACTCCCGAAACAAGCTTATCGAATATGCGGAAAAGCATAATATCGAAATTGCCAAAGATAAGCGCGGCGAAGCGCCGTTCTCTGTTGATGCAAACCTACTTCATACTTCATCAGAAGGTAAAGTCCTCGAAGACCCATATGAAGAAGCTCCAGAATTTGTGTATCAACGCACAGTCTCTCCAGAAGAAGCGCCAGACAAAGCGACATATATCGAAGTTGGGTTTGAGCGCGGCGATGCTGTCTCTATCGACGGTGTTGCGATGTCCCCTGCGACAATCCTGACAAAGCTGAATGAGCTTGGCGGCTCTAACGGAATTGGTCGTTTGGACCTTTTGGAAAACCGCTATGTTGGTATGAAGTCTCGCGGCGTATATGAAACACCAGGCGGAACAATCTTGCTTATGGCGCATCGCGGTATTGAGCAGATCACAATGGATAAAGGCGCAAGCCATCTTAAAGACGAACTCATGCCAAAATATGCTGAGTTGGTATATAACGGATATTGGTATTCGCCAGAGCGTGAAATGTTGCAAGCTGCTATCGATAAATCTCAAGAGCTTGTGACCGGGACTGTTCGCCTCAAACTCTATAAAGGCAATGTCGATATAGTTGGACGTAAATCTCCATACTCACTCTACAGCCAAGAGCACGTCACATTCGAAGAAGACGATGTTTACGATCAAGCCGACGCTGGCGGGTTTATCAAAATCAACGCACTACGTTTGCGGTTGCTAAAAGCCCGTGACCGTAAAGTTGGTAAAAACGATTAAACTACAATTTATACATTCTAGTATTGTTGCTGGAATTTTTAAAGCGGATGCTCGGACAGTTTGTCCGAGCAAAGATCTACTGACCTGTCGCTGCTAACGACCCTATCGATAGAGATTTACGCAAGTATCCCAATATGATGGGGGCTATGCCTTTTGTTTTTAAAGTCACGAGTGACGGCGGTTGCTAGGCAAAAATATTAGACGAATTAGAAATAAGCGATAAAGATTGGCATCGTGGATATGACCGCACGCAGCCATTGAAGTTCTAAGAGGTATGAACGCGGAAGCCTTACGCATTCAAAATTGAACGCAACAAGGTCTCTACTACTAGGTAAATGTTAGGCTAAAGAACTTGCCGCTTATAAGTGACTATCCTCTAAAGAGTATCATGATGATCGCGCCAACGATCAAACCCGTAGCCATTCCAACCATGAAGGACTTATTGAAGCGTGACTTAGATGGAACTGGCACAGACTGTGGCATTTCTAAGTTTGGAGTATTGGGCAAAATATCCGTGGGTACCTTATACAACCGTGGTAATCCCGGAACGCGATTCAGAATTCTGGCAATCAAACTTTTTGAGGCAGGAGCGTCAACAAGGTGCGAATTTGGTGAGTTAGCTTGGAACTCTTCATGCCCCTCTTGATATGGAGCAGGGGAGCCTAGTTGCTCATATGCTGAGAGAGGTCGCTGTCCCTGAATGTGCTGCGCTTGATCCTGATGTCCGCGGAATTGTTGAAACTGTTCTTGGGCTGGAATCATAGGAGGCGGCATTTGAAATACACCATGCGGCGGTACTAGAGGCGGTATCTGCTGCTGCATAGGCGTAGCCTGGGGTGTCTGCTGCACGAATGCAGGCGCAGCTTGAGGCATAGGTTGCAACGCAGGAGGAAGCATAGGTTGATGCGGGGCCTGAGAATAGGGAACAGCTTGCGGCTGTAAGGGTTGAGGCACTGAACCTTGAGAATAGGGAGCCTGCGTCGGGCTTACAGGTTGCGCCATCATATTCGGTGTCCATGGGATCACCGAAGGTGTCGCGGATCTATCTGAAGGCGTGGTCATGTTTAATCCTATAAGATGTCATGAATATTATGAGGCAAAAAACCTAAATCTGAGTTAAATGTGATGATTTAGAGTCAAATAAATAGAGGTCAAATTTTTCGTCTTTGATGAAAATTAGGCATTTACAAAGTCGTGTCCTGCGCGTTACGCGGGATTATAACGCAGACGGATTTTTTCGATTAAGAGGTAAGCTGATGTCTAACGCGTCTTCCCATGAATTAGGTTTTCGCGAGTCGGTTGAACTTATGTTCAATCGGGCCGCAAGTTTTATGGATATTTCGGATAAGTTGATTGAGAAAATACGAGTCTGTAACGCAACTTATATTGTACGATTCGGCGTGAAGCTTAGAGGTGATATCCACACATTCACTGGGTATAGGTCTGTTCATTCTGAACATAAAAACCCTGTTAAGGGCGGAATTCGCTATTCACTTGGTGTGAATCAGGATGAAGTTGAAGCCCTTGCCGCTTTGATGACCTATAAGTGCGCCTTGGTTGATGTGCCTTTTGGCGGTTCAAAAGGCGGCCTTTGCATCAATCCAAACGATTGGACCGAGGAAGAGCTGGAGCGCATCACCCGCCGATTTACATTTGAACTGGCCCGCCGCGACTTGATCCACCCATCCTTGAACGTACCTGCTCCCGACATGGGTACAGGCGAGCGCGAAATGGCGTGGATGGCAGATGAGTATCGCCGTTTGAATAATGAAAATATTGATGCCGTAGCGTGCGTGACAGGGAAACCCGTCCATTTAGGCGGTATCATGGGGCGTGTTGAAGCAACGGGCAGAGGCGTACAATATGCATTGCAAGAATTCTTTCGCCATCCAGAAGACGTAAAAGCTGCGGGCTTTCGCGGTGACCTCAAAGGCAAGAATATTGTTGTTCAAGGCCTAGGAAACGTTGGGTATCATGCGGCTTTATTTTTACAGACCGAAGATGAAGCAAAAATCATTACCGTGATAGAGCGTGATGGTGTCATCAGAAATAAAGATGGGCTCGATATTCAAGCGTTGAAAGATCACATGACGTCAGGCGCGCCTCTGGCTGAATTTAAAGGCGGTACAGTGTCGCAAGACCCTGACGCTCTTTCCGACAAATGTGATATTTTGATACCTGCGGCGCTAGAGTCCGTCATTAATATGACGAATGCTCATAGGATAAAAACCAAGTTGATCATTGAGGCCGCCAATGGTCCAGTAACAGCTAAGGCAGATAAAATCCTGCGGGATCGCGGTGTCACCATAATTCCAGATATGTTCGCAAATGCAGGCGGTGTGACTGTCTCTTACTTTGAGTGGGTTAAAAATATTAACCAGATCCGTTTTGGCCGCTTGCAGCGCCGATATGAAGAAGGCCGTAATAGTTCTTTGATTGAAGCGTTGGAAAAGCAAGGGATGAAGTTCTCTAGCGAGTTTAGGTCTCAGTATTTAGACGGAGCTGACGAACTTGATCTCGTACGGGCGGGCCTCGATGATACCATGCGATTGGCCTATCGAAATATCCGCGATACGCTGATAGAAAAACCTGAATTAGAAGATTTACGAACGGCGGCCTTCTATTGCGCCATTACCGACATTGCGCTCCATTATCGATCTATTGGATTGTAACGCGCGCTTCGAATGTCTTTGACACATGCGCAGACTAGCACGACAGTCACTTTAGTCTGAAGAGAGAGCTACTATGTCTAAGATCATGAAATATGCGAGCTGGGCGATTGCCTTGTTTATCACAGTCATTTTTGTAGATAGCTTACGATTTAAGTTCACGGGCCACCCAACCCCGCAACATATTTTCACAACGTTGAAGGACTGGTCCGGGATTGGCTTATTCTATCCTTTAGGCCCTTGGGCTGTAGGTTTCGGAGAATTGGCCTCGAGTCTTTTGGTTTTGGTCTTGCCTGCAATTTTCATGTTTAAAAAATCACCCCGAAATGCGGCGCGCAGTCAATTTTTGGGCGCGCTGATTGCCTTAGGCGTCATGAGCGGCGCTATCGTTTTCCATCTCTTTACGCCGTTGGGCGTGAATACACCGACGGAATGGAGTGCGGATGGTCAGGCAATTTTAGCCGAGGGACCGTTACTCTTTATGATGGCATGTCTGGTCTGGTTGGGCGCGTTGATCCTGTTGATCTGGCGCGGCAAACAGATGAAAGGCGGGACACGCTTCTAGCGTCACTGCGCCCGTAACCTTCTTCAAATATAGAAGACGTCAGAGAGGATTTCGTTAGAAATTACCCTAAGTTTTTAGACGCAAGCCATGCTTTATAACGCTTCGTTAGGCGGCCAGTTTTCAGTTGCTGTCCAATCATGGCGAAGACGGCGTTTTGTTTGGCCTTGATGTTCAGGCCATCGCCAAGACGATATAGCTGCTGCTTGGTCATCGCCATACCTGCCAGAGAGGAGAGCGCCTTGTCTTTCCACTTTGTCTGCCCAATCGTAATATCTGTACGTTTCCCTTCGCGCCAATCGGCGACAAGGTGCGGGTTATAAGCAAAGGCACGCCCAACGCCGACCATGTCGACGCCTGCATCCGCTAAGGCTGTTTCTGCTGTCGCGAGTTTCGTCACGCCGCCCGTCACCATTAAAGGCATATTCGCCGTTTTTGAAATACGTTTGGCAAAATCAAAGAAATAAAGTTCCCGCGTTTCGGTTGAACTTTCAAGGCGGCCATCCTGTGAGCTTCCCATCATGGCTGAGCTTTCATAACTCCCGCCAGATATTTCAACAAAGTCGACAGCTTCTGCATTGAGCCAATCTACGACCTGCACGGAATCCTCAATGTCGAACCCGCCGCGCTGGAAATCCGCGCTGTTTAATTTCACGCCGACGATGAAGTCTGCGTTTACGCGGTCACGAATGGCGCGGACAATATCTAACAAGAACCGCGAACGATTTTCTAACGGCCCGCCCCATTCATCGGTGCGTTGGTTTGTTAAAGGCGACAGGAATTGCGCAACCAAATATCCATGTGCGCCATGGATTTGGACGCCGTCGAATCCTGCGGCCTGCGCCGCTAAAGCGGTTTCAGCGAAGCGACGGATTTGACCTCGGATTTCATCGGGCGTGAGCGCGCGAGCTGGCGCAAACATTTTGTCGGCTAAACCAGGCAGTGTGACTTTGGTCGCAGACGGCGAAACGGCTTGTATATCCATCGCCGCAAAAATTTGACGACCCGGATGAGAAATTTGCATGACGAATTTTGATCCGCCTGCCTGTCCAGAGTTGGCCCAACGCTCGAATTGACCTCGCAGCGCGGGATCATCAAGTGTACCTGCTTCTAACACAACGCCGCCAGGTCCCGTCATGGCGGTAGGATTTATCATGACGTTCCCAGAGAGAACAATTCCGGGACCTGCGTCTGACGCGGCGGCGGCATTGGACCATGCGGTATATAAATTGATCAGAGCTCCACCGGGAACTTGGCCTGCTTCGGCCATATTCTCTTCCATCGCAGCTTTGCAAAGACGGTTTTGAACGACGACCCCATTGGGTAGCGTCAGGGGAGAGAAGAGTGTGGAGGACATGGGGGCATTTCCAAAAAGTGTTTCACGGCCTATAGACGGAACATCGGCCTTATACCAACCCTTGTCCTTGCTGCCATGCTCTGCAGAAATGCAGCCTGCTTTGCGTAGATGGCTAATCTCGCCGCAAAGCTTTCCATAAACCAAAACCACTGATCGCGAGCCAAGCAATCTCGATTACAAAACTTGCGAGGTTGAAGGTGTAAAAAAGTGAAATCAGGATGAGCAGTGCGCCAACCCCGTTCCCCACACTATATCGCCACCCCTTTGAATCCATTTTCTCTAAGGTGAGCAAAGCATAGGTTAGCAAGATCAGGCTAACGCCGATCAAGCCAATGACGTCTGGGAATGAGAGGGCAGTTGCAGTCATCGCGGCGGCCTTTGAACTTAGAAACTAACCTTACGGATTTACGCGGCGCATTGTTAGGTTTATTCGTCCGCCTTTTGGGACGAGGGCGCTTTCGCCGTAGAAGACTTTACTGACGGCATGATGGCACTGCCGAGCGGCGCGGGCGAGCACTACAACGTCTCCGCTCATAAGCTTTATGCCTTGCGTCGACCCGCCGCGTTCGGGGCCGCCTATTCGGAAGGTGGCTGGATCGCCAAGTGAAACTGAGACGACGGGCGCGTTTACGGCAAGTTCATCCGAGTCGACATGCATGCCCATCTTTGCGCCGTCTTTGTACCAATTGATGAGGCAGGCTTCGGGCTGATCGTGCCAGTTTGCGACGTCTTGCCAAAGCTTGACGAGTAGATCAGGGAGCGGCGGCCAAGACGCCCGTGTTTTTGGATGAACGGCTTCGTAGCGATAGCCTTTATTGCGATCAGTAACCCAACCTAATTCGCCGAAATTACTCATGACTACGGAGAGCGGTGCGCCTGTACGAGGCATCGTCGGTTGATAAAACGGCGCTGTTTTAGTCGCCGCCTTAACGGCGTTAATCAGCTCGACTTGCTCTTCAGGTGAAAAATAGAGCGGGTAATGCGCAAAGCCATCTGGGAACTGTGCGGGCTTAACCAAATAAAGCGCGCATGATATAGAAGACGATCGCAGAGAGGAGGCCTGCCAACGGGACGGTTAAGACCCATGCGGCGACAATCTTCATCAAAAGATTACGTTCGACCAAACGTGGGCGATGCTTCTTTTTCATCGCGCGCCAGTCTTTAGCCGACGGGCCAGAGGTTTGCTTGCCGAATTCACGTAACAGGCCGCGGCGCTCATTCAGAACAGCGGCTTCGTAACGAGCCGTAAAGTCTGTGGCTGTCGCGAAGGCTTGGCTAACCCAAACATCGCGGGCTTTTTCGCGAGCTGTTAGAGCTTCGCGAAGGAAGCCAATTCCGAAAATACCGCCGATAGTAATATGTGTCGACGAAACAGGGAGGCCGAGTTGGCTGGCGATGATCACGGTGATGGCGGCGGCGAGCGCAACACAGAAGGCCCGTGTCATATTCAGCGTCGTGATCTCTGATCCAACTGTACGGATAAGTTTTGGGCCGTAGAGCGCAAGACCAACAGCAATACCCGCAGCACCGATTAACATAATCCAGATTGGGATACCGGCTTTAGAGGCGATTTCGCCTGATTGTACAGCCGTGTTAATAGCAGCCAACGGTCCAACAGCATTGGCCACATCATTCGCGCCATGCGCAAATGAGAGCAATGTTGCGGCGACAATCAGCGGGATCATAAAGAGGTGATCGACGCCTTTCTTAGTGTTCTTACGCGCCTTCGGTGCGCGCCTTAGCAGAGCTGCTGTTATCGCAAAAACAACAAGACCGATGAGAAAGCCTATACCCAGTGCAGGGATGAATTCAATTTTGATGATTTTCTTCAATCCCTTTAGGATCAAATAGGTAGAGAAAGACCACGCCATAAACCCAACGAGAAGCGGGACAATACGTTTAGCGGAACCTTCAATGTCACTTTGGTAGAGGACTGTTCGCTTTACAAAATACAGTGTGAGGGCAGCAATACCACCACCCATCGCTGGACTAATAACCCAACTGGCAACGATTTTACCCACGACGCTCCAATCAGCAATCGCCCAACCACCTGCGGCAATACCTGCACCCATGACGCCGCCAACAATGGAATGTGTCGTGGAGACTGGCGCACCAATATATGTCGCGAGGTTCAGCCAAAGCGCTGCGGCCAAGAGAGCGGCAGCCATGACCCAAACGAAGGTTTGTAAATCGCCCTCGAAGTAGCCTGGATCAATAATGCCGCCTTTAATTGTGGAAACGACATCACCGCCCGCGATGAGTGCACCGGCCGCTTCAGCGATAAAGGCAATAATAATGGCTGCGCCGAGGCCCATGGCCCCAGAGCCAACGGCGGGACCTACATTATTCGCCACATCATTTGCGCCAATATTCATGGCCATGTAGCCGCCGACAACGGAGGCAAAGATCAGAAAGGCAGGATCAGTCGACAGGCCGCCAAATTGCTGTTGTACGAAAACGTAGATCAACGCGAGGAAGAGGATTGCACCCAGTAATCGCGCAACATCTGTGAGTGCGAACTTTGGTTGTTGGGCGGGAATTTGGTCTGACATCTAATATCTCATCTTAAAACCAGTCACTGGGATTTCCACTGACCTGCCAGTCTCTCAGAGTCTAGCCCTGTTAGACACTTTTTGGGTAAAGGTATGAAATATTCTAGGTGCGGTCTTAACGTCACCCCTTTATGGTTTCTCTATGAATGTTTCGTTCTCTTTTTATAAATCTTTTTTGACGCAGTTACCGTTTTCAGTTTTTTGGATACTGCTTCCTATTGGATTGACGGCCTGTTCTGAGGCCAACGTCAATTTTCAAACGCCTGAACCCACGGGATCTACAGCACCTCTGGCACGTGAGGATAAGGCCACACCTAGTGTAACGCCAGAAATGGCACCACTTCTGGCTGCGGCGAAAGACAGGTTAAAGGCGTTAGTGGTCTATGATGGTCGTTATATAGGCATGGCTTATCCGGGCGGGGACGTGCCAGCGACGATGGGTGTCTGTACAGATGTTGTCATACGTAGCTACCGCGCGGCGTATGGTTTTGATCTTCAAACTGCGGTTCATGAAGATATGGTCGAGAACTTCAACACCTATCCGACAAATTGGGGTCATACGCGAACGGATCGAAATATAGACCATCGCCGCGTTCCCAACTTGGAAACGTGGTTCACGCGCGCGGGTTATAGTGTCAGTATTACAGGCAGGCCGTCGGATTATGCCCCTGGCGACATTGTAAGTTGGCGTTTGGATGGGCTTTCAGGAGCTGGCGGTCTACCGCACATAGGTATTGTCTCAGATCGCACGTCTAATAATGGTACACCGCTGATTATTCATAACATTGGCCGAGGCCCCGAGGAAAGCGACATGCTTTTCTCGCATAAAATCACAGGACATTTTAGATTTTTGCCAGAATCTGCACTCTAAGGCGACCTCAACACAAAAATGTGAACTTTTGCCCTTGCGCGTCCTGTCTGCGGCCCCATATCGGGTCCAGAATGAAGGCTTGGCTTGCGGCTGTAAGAGTGCGCGCCTGCCTGATACGTAATTCACATACCGCAGATGCCGGAAACCGGGTCTGCCACGCATTTGGAGTATAATATGTCTAAAGTAATTGGCATTGACCTTGGGACCACAAACTCGTGTGTCGCGGTTATGGACGGCGATAAGCCTAAAGTTATTGAGAACGCAGAAGGTCAACGTACGACCCCATCGGTTGTCGCATTTTCTGAAGACGGCGAACGCCTAATTGGTATTCCTGCCAAGCGGCAAGCTGTAACAAACCCAGAGCATACATATTTCGCCGTTAAGCGGTTGATCGGTCGTCCATTCACAGATCCGGCGATCAAGAAAGACGCCAAGCTCGTGCCTTATAAAATCGTCAGCGGCAAAGGCGGCGACGCATATGTTCAAGGCCGCGACAAAGTTCTGTCCCCTGCTGAAATCTCCGCCATGACATTGACGAAGATGAAAGAGACAGCAGAAGACTATCTCGGCGCGACAGTGACACAGGCCGTCATCACGGTTCCTGCTTACTTTAACGATGCACAGCGTCAGGCCACAAAAGATGCAGGCAAGATTGCTGGCCTCGAAGTTCTTCGTATTATCAACGAGCCTACCGCTGCGGCGCTGGCTTACGGCATGAACAAAGAAGACGGCAAAACGATTGCGGTTTACGATCTTGGTGGCGGTACATTCGATGTGTCCGTTCTTGAAATCGGTGATGGTGTCTTTGAAGTGAAGTCAACAAATGGCGACACATTCCTCGGCGGTGAAGACTTCGATATGCGTATCGTTGAATATTTCGCGGACGAGTTCAAAAAAGAGAACGGCATTGATCTGAAAAAAGACAAGCTCGCTC
Organism: uncultured Caulobacterales bacterium; assembly: GCA_938009235.1. Classification (GTDB taxonomy): domain Bacteria; phylum Pseudomonadota; class Alphaproteobacteria; order Caulobacterales; family Maricaulaceae; genus Litorimonas. Next base: position 279,832 of record CALLIK010000007.1, on the reverse strand, counting down.
TACAGCGTCTCCGCGAAGAAGCAGAGAAAGCCAAGAAAGAGCTGTCTACGGCTTCATCTTACGAAGTGAACCTTCCGTTCATTACGGCTGATGCAACTGGCCCGAAACATTTGAACATGAAGCTGTCTCGCGCCAAGCTCGAGAAGCTTGTCGATGATCTGATCAAACGGACAATCGGACCGATCAAGAAAGCCATCGCAGATGCAGGCCTATCGGCTGCGGACATTGATGATGTTGTTCTTGTTGGCGGCATGACACGTATGCCAGCTGTTCAAGCGGCTGTGACGAAGTACTTCGGTAAAGAGCCACATAAGGGTGTAAACCCGGATGAAGTTGTTGCCATGGGCGCGGCGATCCAAGCTGGCGTTCTACAGGGCGACGTTAAAGACGTTCTACTTCTTGATGTGACGCCACTGTCTCTTGGTATCGAAACTGAAGGTGGATTGTTCACACGTATGATCGACCGTAACACGACGATCCCAACGAAAAAATCACAGGTCTATTCAACAGCGACAGACAATCAAGCTGCTGTGACAATCAAAGTAAGCCAAGGCGAACGCGAAATGGCTGCGGATAACAAAGCGCTCGGTCAATTTGACCTTGTCGGTATCCCGCCAGCACCACGCGGCATGCCGCAAATCGAAGTGACCTTCGACATTGATGCCAACGGTATCGTGAACGTGTCAGCCAAAGATAACGCAACAGGCAAAGAGCAGCAGATCCGCATTCAAGCCTCTGGTGGTCTATCTGATGATGATATCGAAGCGATGGTCAAAGACGCCGAAGCCAATGCAGAAGGCGATAAAGCTCGCCGCGAATTGGTTGAAGCTAAGAACCAAGCCGAAGCTTTGATCCATAAAGCTGAGACTGATTTGGTTGAGCATGCTGAAGCGATCACGCCAGAAGACAAAACTGCGGTTGAGGAAGCCCTCGCGGAAGCCAAAGACGTGTCTGAAGGCGAAGATACAGCCCTTATCATTGATAAGGTTCAGGTCTTGTCTGCAGCGCTTATGAAGGTCGGCGAGTCCATGTACGAAGCCGCGGCAGCAGAAGCCGACAAAGGCCCTGCGTCACAAGCCGATCAGGCTGACGAAGATGATGTCGTTGATGCTGAATTTGAAGATGTTGACGACGAAGACGTCGCCTAAGACGCACTTGCGTTGATTGATTAGAGGCTCTGCGCGTTTTCGCGCGGGGCCTTTTTCAAATGGAGACCCACAACACATATATCGACCCGCCTTTTGGGACATATGCTTTGCCGCCTAAGCGGGAGAGTTTACGTGCGAGTGCCTCACGTTTTGCTAATTCCAAAATGGGCCGTTGGGGTATTTCACTGGCTCGCAAGCGCGCCGTTAAAAATCTCTCTGAACCTTTCGATGTCGCTGTCACAGATGGCGTAAAGGCGCGGCTCTACCCGTCAACAAACCGTTGCGAAAAGCGGGCTTTGGCAGGCGTTCAAGTTTGGGATTATGTTGAACGCGAAGCTCTACGTCGCGCAATTCAAACACCTTCGAATACGCAATTTGTCTGCCTAGATGTTGGCGCGAATGTTGGTCTCTATTCTCTTTTTGCTAATGCTTATTCTCAAGCGGCATCGCGCGACATACGTTTGATTGCTGTTGAGCCCAGTGCAGACATTGGAGACCGTTTGAGGGTAAACGCCGCTGCATCAGGCGCGAAGGTTGAACTTATTCGTTCGGCCATTGCAACAGCTGCGGGCGACGTATTCCTTTCTGACGGCGGCAGTAACCGCGGCGAGGGACAGCTTTCGAGTGAAGGTGAACCTGTCAAAGCGATGACGTTGATGCAGCTTTGTGAGCATGTTCAGCTCAGTCATATCAATGTGTTGAAATTAGACATTGAAGGCGTTGATTTCCCTGTCCTCAAACAGTTTTTTGAACAGGCGCCTGAAAGCTTGCATCCAGATATGATGATCTTGGAATTGGACGCAGAATCCGCAGAGCCGCTCATTGCGCTAACGCACACGCATAACTACCTATTAACTAACCGCACACGTATGAATGCGGTCGTGACCAAACGGGACCGATAAGCCATGTCCAAACGTGACTATTACGAAATTCTCGGTGTTGATAAGACAGCCGATGAAAAGACAATGAAGTCTGCTTTCCGCAAGAAAGCTATGGACTGTCATCCAGACCGCCACCCTGATGATCCAGATGCTGAAGCGCGTTTCAAGGAATTGAATGAAGCCTATGGCATTCTGTCTGATGAACAAAAACGCGCGGCCTATGACCGAATGGGCCATGCCGCATTTTCTCAAGGTGGTGGAGGCGGCGCAGGCGCTGGTGGCTTCCAAGATTTCAACGACATCTTCTCTCAAATGTTTGGGGGCGGCGCAGCGGGCGGCGGCTTTGCAGATATGTTTGGCGGCGGCGGTGGTGGCGGACGACGTCAACGTGAAACCGTACAGCGCGGCTCTGACCTTCGTTACGAATTAGATATCACACTTGACGAGGCCTATGCGGGCAAAGACATCGACATCACTGTGCCGATTGCAGAAGACTGCGAGCGGTGTGATGGCGTTGGCGCTGAACCTGGCGCGAGTGTTGAGACATGCTCAACATGTGCAGGTATAGGCCGCGTTCGAACACAGAAGGGCTTTTTCACTATGGAACAAGCCTGCCCGACATGTGGTGGACAAGGTGAATATGTGTCTGACCCGTGTCATGCGTGTGATGGCGTTGGCCAAACACGGCAAGAGACAGAACTTGATGTCTCCATTCCAGCGGGCGTTGAAGACGGCACACGGATCAGATTGACGGGTCAAGGCGATTCAGCCCCAAAGCGAGGCTCTGGTGGCGGACGACAACGCGGGGACTTATATATTTTTGTGGGTGTAAAATCTCATGAGTTATTTGAACGCGACGGCGCAAATCTATTTTGTCGCGCCCCAGTGCCGATGACTGTTGCGGCCCTTGGTGGAGATATTGAAATCCCAACAATTGACGGCGGGCGCTCCAAAATAAAAGTGAGTGACGGAAGCCAAACGGGCAAGCGATTACGTCTTCGCGGTAAGGGTATGAGTATTCTTAGGTCTGAGAAACGCGGTGATATGTATGTCGAACTCGCAGTTGAAACGCCGTCTGGTTTGAGTAAACGCCAAAGAGAATTACTCGAAGAATTCGCAGCAGAGGGCGATGATCATTCGACCTCACCTGAATCAAAAAATTTCTTCGATAAGGCAAAAACATTTTGGGATGGATTGGTGGATTAGACTACTTTATGTTAAAGCATGAAACCTATGCGCCATACCTCTCAACGGCTTGTTTTTACGAGTGCGATGACATTTTTAGCGACTCTGTCTGGGACGGCTTATGCCGCCTATGAATTAAGTTGGCAGCCTGATGTTGTCGTCGATGTTGTAAAAATTGGGGTGCTACTCGCAATTGGGTCTGCCTGTGTGAGCTTTGTTGTCTGGACGCTTAGCCATCTCGGTAAAGACAGTGTTTTTAGAGGTGGCATTGGTGGACTAATAACGGGGTTGGCGATAGTTCCGATACCGTATTTCACCTCGACCTTAAAAACTGAGTTTAGCCGTATTCATACTTTAGAAAATGGAGCTAGTTTTATATCTAGTTTGAAGGCGTTACTCTTCGCCACGAAAACTGGTTTGGAGACATTTCTAATCATTAGTAAGGTGTCACTTATCGCCGTCATATCTAGCGTGATTTTAGGTGTTATTATTGCAAAAATTATTCCGCCGCGACCGGACGAAACGTAGCTGGACCAGCAATAATGGATGACCATAGATCATCGGCTTCTTCTTTATCCGCAACGTCGCGCGTCAAATGCCAAAGCGTTCGAATATAAACGCCGTCAGTATCTTCACTCATCTGCCCTGTCCAACTTGTGAGGCTACCATAGCCTTTGAAATTGACGGTAAAGGTCAATTGATCACCCTCTTTAAAACCCGTTAGTGGGAAGCGTGTTGCGGGATCAGGGTTACCAAGTTGCGTGTTATAATACCCAGATAGCAAACCGTTGGTGTTTGAGAATGTAACAGAAGACCCGCGTTCATTCACCCAGACTCCAGTGACCTCTGGTGGTGCGTTTTGAGCGGCTGCGCTACAGGCAGATAAAGTTAAACCGATAGCTAAAAATACTTTACGCACCTGCAAACCCCAAAATAAGATAAAGAACAGTCGTTATGGCTCCGCCGATTAGGGCGTAAGGCAATTGAGTTCTGATGTGATCAATATGATCGTTCGCTGTCGCCATGGATGCGATGATAGATGTGTCAGAAGTCGGGCTACAATGATCGCCAAAGACACCGCCGCCGAGCGCAGCTGCAATTGCGAGTGTCTGATTGACATTCATGCCATGTGCGAGAGGCACTGCAATCGCGATCATAATGGCAAATGTTCCCCAACTTGTGCCCGTTGAAAAGGCGACAAAACAAGAGACAAGAAAAATCATCGCAGGGACTAGCGCAGGAGAGATAAACCCCTTCGCCGTTTCGGCCACATACAACCCAGTGCCTAAGTCTTTACACAAGCTACCAAGCGCAAAGGCTAAAACCATCAAGATAGCAAGCGGGACCATACCGCTCATGCCTGATAAGGCGCTTTCGAAACTCTCACGTATTCCAAGCTGACCGCTTATTTTATAAAGTATCATGGCCCCGAGAACTGCGAAGGACGTCGCATAGAGAACGGATTTAGAGCCAGAGCCTTGGCGCATATCGCCGTCGCCCGTCATGAAAAGGAAGACCAACATCAGCCCGACCATTGATCCAATTGGGATCAACATGTTTCGTGCTTTGGGGGACACGCCGTCCTTGGCTTCAGTTTCGGTGCTACTATCACCCATCATAATTTGCGCGTCAGGGCGATTTAGTGCGCCTGTTTCTTTAACGCGAATTTCAGCTTTTTTCATTCCGCCAATGTCGCGACCAGAGAGGATTACAAAAACCAATATCAAAATAACGAGCATTGGGTAGAAATTCAGAAGCGTTGCACTGATGAGGACTTCAAAGGGCGTGCCGCCTAAATCAAATCCCGCGTCTTGCTGCGCTCCTATGAGGCCGATGATAAATGCACCCCACGCGTTGAAGGGTATTAGGATGGATGAAGGCGCTGAACCACTGTCTGCGATATAGGCCAATTTTTCACGCGGTATGCTGAGGCGATCAAAGACAGGCCTGTAAAGCGTTCCGACGGTGAGTATGGAAATGTTACTTTCAATGAACAGTAACAGCCCTGTTCCTAGAGCCAGCAGTTCGACGAGTTTACGCTGGCCGCGCGTGTCAGCCGCTGTGCTCATCTTGTCCAAGCGCCGCATCAAAACATTCACAAAACCAGCGACGCCGCCAGAGCGCTGTATCAATGTGATCAAAGCGCCCACGATAAGCGTGAATAAGATGATCCGAGTATTTCCTGCGTCTGAAAAGACACCCACAATTCCGTCAATACTATCAAATGTTCCTGTGAGTGGGTTCCCACCCGCTAGAATAACAAATCCAATCCAAAGCCCTGCAGCCAAGGACAGAAAAACTTGCCGCGTCCAAAGCGCCAAACCAATGGCAAGAACGGGTGGGAGGAGAGAGAGAAGGCCAACTGTATTTTCCATAACAGGGCGTTAGCGTGCATTTCATCTGTCGGGAAGAGGTTTATGAAATAACGGTTGGCCTGTCACGGTTCACTGTTTTTTTCAAATGTGTCAGTTCATCGGCAATCTGCGCCAAAGCCGAAGTGGCTTGAGCGAGGTCTAGGTTATGATTACCGTCTGGCCCAACATAACTTTCCAAATACAAACGTAACGTTGCGCCTTCAGTACCTGTTCCAGACAAGCGCATTACAAAGCGAGCGCCGCTTTCAAAAAAGACTCTGAGGCCTTGGTTCTTTGCGACTGACCCATCTACGGGATCAATGTAGTTGAAACTGTCGGCATTTTTCACTGTTTCGCCAAGCAACTGTTGTCCCGTTAAGTCAGGAAGACTCTCGCGTAGTGTGTTCATCACGGCTTCGGCTTTAGATTTCTTCACGGCTTCGTAATCATGGCGCGTGTAATAATGTCGGCCAAATTGCTTCCAATGCTGGCGTGTGATGTCTTCGACGCTTTGTTTGCGAACAGCAATAATATTTAGCCACATTAGGATCGCCCAAAGACCATCTTTTTCGCGAATATGATCTGATGACGTACCAGCACTTTCTTCGCCGCAAATAGTGATCTGACCTGTTTCCAATAAATTGCCGAAATACTTCCAACCAGTTGGTGTTTCAAAACTTGGAATTTTCAGGTGCTCTGCGACCATATCTGCGGCGCGGCTGGTTGGCATAGATCTGGCCACCCCTGTAATGCCGTCTTTGTATCCAGGCGTTAGATGTGCGTTAGCGGCGATAATGGCGAGGCTGTCAGATGGGCTGACATAAAACTTTGAACCAAGCACAATGTACCTATCTCCGTCACCATCAGACGCCGCCCCAAAATCAGGAGATTGAAGACCATACATAAGGTCGAACAATGATTTGGCGTAAACAGGGTTTGGGTCTGGATGACCGCCACCAAAATCTGGAAGAGGAACGGCATTCAACAAATTTTCAAGTGGAAGGCCTAAGCGTGTACCAAAAATAGTTTTTGCATAAGGGCCCGTCACAGCGTGCATAGCATCAAAAGCTAAAGTGAAGCCGCTAGCCAGAAGGCTTCGAATGGCGTTAAAGTCAAACAAGGACTCCATTAGGTCAGCAAAGTCAGCAACTGGATCTATGACTGTAACTGTCATGCCTTCCAATTTCTGCGTCCCAATCAATGACGTATCAATTTGGCCTTCATTGATTTTGTAAGATGAAATGCTCTTGCTGAATTCGAAGATTGCGTCTGTGATTGAAGTCCCCGCAGGCCCACCATTTTCTACATTGAACTTAATGCCAAAGTCGCCATTTTCGCCAGCTGGATTATGGCTCGCAGACAAGACGAACCCGCCATTGCAGCCATGTTTCCTGATGAGGTGTGAACATGCGGGTGTGGACAGGATACCGTCTTGTCCAAGCAGGACTTCCGCAACGCCATTTGCTGAGGCTATGCGTAGGATGATTTGAATGGCGTGATTGTTTAGATACCGCCCATCTCCACCTAAAACGATCTTGCCACCTATGAGTTGCGGCAGTGTAGAGAAAACAGATTGAACAAAGTTTTCGAGATAGTTTTCCTGCTGAAAAACACTAACACGTTTACGTAGTCCTGATGTGCCAGGTTTTTGGTCTGTGTAAGGTGTTGTTTGTGTCTGCTTAAAAGATCCCATACATTTGATTAGTTTGGAAACGTTAAAAAAGGCGCTAAGTGCATGTGGTTTAGTATGAAAGTGCCTTCTCATTTAATTTAGGTTCAGGTCTGTGAACAAGTTTTAATACCACTAGGAAAAATTTGAGATATCCTTATTTTCATACGGTGTTGGTGTGAACTGAAACTCACGCATCACCTCCGAGATATCTGCGAATACAGCTCGACCAGAACGAGGCTAACCACTTGCTTTTGATGTACTGTGCGGATAGGTCGCGTTAAATTTGAAATTAGTCTGCAGGGCGTTGGAGCTAAATAATGAAAACAGCATTTGTAACAGGTATCACAGGTCAAGATGGCGCCTATCTAGCGGAGCATCTTCTTAATAATGGGTATCGCGTTATCGGCGGAGTGCGCCGTTCATCTGCTGCGAATACATGGCGCCTAGAAGAGCTTGGGCTCGTAGATAAAGTTGAGTTGGTCGCTTATGATCTTCTTGATCCACACATCACATCAGCCATCATCCGTAAATACCAGCCTGATGAAGTCTATAATTTAGCAGCACAGAGCTTTGTGGGGACGTCATTTGACCAACCTGCTTATACTTTGAAAGTCGATGCTCTTGGTGTCGTTTATCTTTTGGAAGCGCTTCGGACTGAAAAGCCTGATGCTCGTTTTTATCAAGCTTCAACATCGGAAATGTTTGGCTTAGTGCAGGCTGTGCCACAAAAAGAAGACACACCTTTCTATCCGCGTTCGCCATACGGTGTTGCCAAATTGGCGGCGCATTGGATGACGACAAATTATCGAGAATCATACGACATGTATGCATGCTCCGGTATCCTGTTTAACCATGAGAGCCCACTTCGCGGACCTGAGTTTGTCACGCGTAAGATTACGATTGGATTGGCTGAAGTATTGGAAGGCCGCGAGGCGGCTGTTCAGCTTGGCAATATGGATGCAAAACGCGACTGGGGTTTTGCCGGCGACTATATCAAAGGTATGCACCTGATGTTGCAGCAAGACAAAGCTGACGAATATGTTCTCTCGACGGGCGAAACATATGAAGTCCGCGAATTCGTAACGCGCGCAGCTCAAGCCATCGGCTTCGATGCTGAGTGGGAAGGCAGTGAGATTGATGAAAAACTACGCGATAAGAAAACGGGTAAAGTTATCGTTGAAGTGAATCCGCAATTCTTCCGTCCATGTGAAGTCGATCTATTGATCGGGTCTCCCGCTAAGGCTGAAAAAGAACTAGGGTGGAAGCGTGATGTCTCCTTCGCTCAACTCGTAACAATGATGGCTGAGCAAGACCTCGCCCGCGTTCGTGCCGGCAAGCCACTTTACAACGCGATAGGTTAGTCCTTTGGCTAACCTTTTCTGGACCGATTGAATATGAGTTTATCAAAACATTTGATTGTTCCTGGCATGGCAAAGTCAGGGACAACGTTTTTGTGGGACCAACTGGTTAATCGGACGGATAAGGTCAATTTTTATCCAGCGAAAGAAATTGGATATCTCGCGATCGGGGATGACTGGGATGGCTATATGCGTTTCTTCCCGGATGCCGATCCGGAGAAAGTCTATTTAGACGCCACGCCGCAATATGGCGATACGTATAAAGAATTTGCCGAGAATGGTCAGTCCATATTTAAGGACCGAGAGGCGCAAGTCGTTTTCTGTTTACGTGATCCTGTTGCGCGTGCGTTTTCTCATTACAGGCATGATCTCTCTACCCATTTTTGGGCGAGTGTTATGGGGGATTACTCATTTCTGTCTGAGGGGTCTTTTAGGCGATATGTACGCCCATACCATGACATCGTGAAGGTTCTTAAGAACACATTTGGCGAAGACAATGTGCACGGATATAGCTTTAAGCAGTCCAAGAATAATTTACCTGCACCCGTTCTTAAAATGCTGGGTTTGAAAAAAAATTGGAAACTTGATCTCAACATTAATCCCGCACCAGGTGGGGGATTGCCGCGCCTTGCATATGATCCAAAACGTCCAACTTTGATTGCGCAGGACGGTAAGATTTATAAGTTACCACCGAAAACCCTTTTGGTTGCCACAACTATCTTCTCACAATTATATCAAAATTACCCTGAAGACTTAGCCAATAAGGTTTTAGGGCATGCTGCGAATTGGACGAAAGAGCTGGATCGATCGATCTTTGGGTCTTCATGGAAGCAAATCCAAAAGGACTACGACCTCTCTCTTAAAGCCTTAGGTATGTCGTCAGAGAAAATTAAAACGGACGGCATGATTGCGTTTAAGGGCGAAATGCCGATTGCTCAACATATCTTGGATCAGTTGGAGATTGTAGATACGGCTAAGGACTTAACGGCGGAAATATATAGAGCCTCAAAAGCGAGTGAATCTTTCATAACGGGTAACGAAGAGATTGCTGACGAAGACATCACTCTGCCAGGGCAGGCTGAAAAAATTCAACGCGTCTTTAAGGCGAAGGGGAATTTGCCAGAGCGAAAATTAGAACTCCGTCGTACGATTGAACAATTCGGACCTATTGGGCCGTTTTTGACGAGCTACCTTAATATGCAGCTTTCTCTCGGGAATAGTGCTGAAGCCGTCCGTATTTTGGATGTCCAGCCGCATGCAGAACAATTTGTAAAAAAGGCGCAAATTTCGAATACGATAAAACGCGTGAGAGAAAAACTTAACGCGGATGACGTCGAAATTATTGTTAAACGCCTATCGTTGGATATTTCGCCCTGATCTCCGATATTCAGAGTGCAACCTTTACCCCTGATTTGGGAAAGACAGTCACATTATGAAGTTTCTCATCATTCCTGGTTTTGCTAAATCAGGAACAACTTTTTTGTTTGAGCAGCTCGCGAAAAGCGGGGCACCTATCAATATTCCTAAGCGCAAAGAGGTTGATTATTTCCGAAGTGCGACAAGTCTTGAGGGCTATTTAGATCAATTTGAAACGCAGGACCCTGACAAAGTGTTTCTGGATGCGTCTCCATTATATGGCCTCCCGGGCAGCGACACAGCATCCGTCATTAAAAAGGCCCTAAAGGGTCACGACGTCAAAATTATATTTTGTCTGAGGGAGGCCTTATCGCGGGCTTACTCGCATTATATGCATGATATTAGCACGCATTTTTTCTTATATGGACATGGGCCGTATAGTTTCCATTCTGCCGCAGTTTTGAAGAAGTACTTTCATCCCCTCGCGCCTGTAGTTCGCGATTATGTGAAAGTTTTCGGTAAAGCTAATGTTTCAGGGTTTGGGTTTAAATCTACAGGTCCAAAATTAGATGAAGACGTGCTCGATTTCTTATCTTTACCGCAGGATTGGAAGTTAGACTTTTCTGTGAACCCGGCGGCTGGCGCCTCTATCCCACGTCTTTATTATGATGCGGATCGATACCTTACGGTCAGGAGTGGTAAGGAGCTTTACTCGCTGCCTCCAAAGACGTTCCTAATGGCTAATATTCGATATCAACAATATCGACCAGATTTCCCGTCTAAGATTGCGGCTCTTCTCATGAAAAATGCCGCGAGCTGGGATCGACAATTCGATCCCGCGGTATTGGGCGCGGCCGTGAAGCCTATTAGAAACGATTATCTTAATTGCTTCAAAGCACTGGGCATGGAGCCTGAAGTTTTGAGTCCACCTAAAGTGATTTATGCAAAAGATCCGCCGCCATTGCGTCCGGATATCTGCGATAAAATGGAGAACTTGGGAACAATTCCAGCGACTGTTGTGGAAAATTTTCAACACCCCGCGCCAGAGAAGTCTGCTTTCTTTAAAAAGAAAGCCTCTGCTAAGCCATTGGTTGCACAAGACCCGTTCGGAACGATCCCTGAGATTGCTGAAAATGTGAATAACTCGCAAGGAAAGTCTAATGGGAAACGTATTAAGGCCTATGAGACTGCGCTTTCTGAGTTAGGCCCGGTACCTGAGTATGTGAAAGCCTATTTACGCTACCAAATGCAAATCGGTGAGGCCGCTGGGGCTATAGACTATTTGAGGAAAAACCCCAATTTACATCGTTACATTTCTTTCAAAGTGGTGTTAAATGATTTGGAAAAATTTAAGCACCTAATGACGCAAAAAGACTTTGAAACTCTGAGTGCGTATATGGGCGGTGGATAAGAGATATAGTATGAGTAATCGGCCTAAGATAGCAATCCTCTCTACTTGGAATGAAATTTGCGGAATCGCTCATTTCACCAAGGGCATCAAAGAAGGTCTTGAAAGAGACTATGATGTAGAGGTCCTTCCAACGCCCCGCATGATACTTGGTAATGCAAAAGATGCTGCCGAAAGGCAGGCAGCAGACAATTATTGCCGCTATCTTGGAGAACGTGTGAAAGAGTTCGATCACGTCAACATACAATTTGAGCCGGGTATATTCGCGTCTGATATGGAGACGGCGATGAAAAGATTTAAGCTTGTTATTAAGAACGCGAAGAGCCTTTCAATTACATGGCATTATTTGGGGCGACGTAAAACTACGTCTCGTGCGGAATTCTTAGCGCTATTAAGTAAGGGTAAGTTTCGCAAAATATTGGCACTGAAGCGATCTGAAGCGCTTTTAAATGCGAGTTGGAGCTTTCTCTTCAAAACAATCCAATCAAAAAAAATACCCATCTCTCATATTGTTCACACGAGACGCGACGAACATTTAGCGAATGCTATATTTAACGGTGACAGGTTTTCAGAAAAGGGACGGAATAAGGTGTCTAAACAGCCTGTGATGTCCACGCCATTGACGTATCTTTCCGTTGAAGGAAAAGAAAAGTTTCTCGATAAATTTGCGACGTCAAACCTGAAAAATGTTTTGCCAGAAAAGAAAAGTGAAGAGACCCGTTATCTGGGTGTCTTCGGGTTTTTCTCTGGATATAAAGGATTTGAAACGGCCATTGATGCGATTGATAATTTGCCGCCAAATTACGAACTTCTTATGTTCTCATCGGTGCATGAAAGCACCTTGCGCATAGAAAGCCGTCGTGATGAATATTTAGGTAAAATTTATGATCACTTAAAAAAGCGTGATAAGGCCATTCGTGGGCGCAATGCGAAGAAGGCTATAGAGAAAAGTAAGCTTCTCGCCAAACTTGATGGTAAGTCTGGAAAAACCTCCAAAGAAGCTAAGCAGCTGATGGATAAGACATTTGAGAAGAGACGGCCTCTTTCTGAACGTGTTCACTTTCTTGGTGCTGTGTCAGATGATGACTTAGTTTTGGGTATGATGCTTTGTGATGCCGTATTGTTCCCTTACATAAATTCACCTCATACAGCCTCTGGTCCTATGGCGCAGGCAATTGAACTTGGCCGTAGAATTTTTGCGTCCCGAAACATACAATTCGTCGAATTGTCGAAGTTTCACGGAAAGCATTTCGAATTTTGCGATATTGGTAACTCAATCGAATACGCACAAAAAATACCGCGTATGACAGAAGACCGACAAGATCGTATGGTTCACGGTTATCGTGTGGTGGATTACCCTGATACTGATCGTGAATACGATATGGCTCATGCTATTAGCTTATATGAAAAAGCGATTGCGCATAAGTAAGCTAGCTAGGGCAGGATTTAATGACTGCTGATAATTTTTGGGGCTGCATTAAACGTCGTGCTGCACTTTATTATTACGCGCGCAAAGCTCGTAATATACGCTCTGGTGAGTTCTCTCACCTAAGTGGTAGAGTCTTGGTGGCGGGTTTACTCTCGTCACCAAATGGTATTGGGCGCGGTGGACGCCTCATTTGCCATGGCTTGAATGAGCTAGGGTATGACGTCGCGACCCTTGATCTATCCCCAGTAATACAGCCGGACCTATCGAAAGTTCCTTTGCCTGAAATGGCTTTAGATGATGGAAAGGGTCCCATCATATTACACGTGAATCCAACAGAAGTACCTAAGGCGCTTCATCTATTGCGGCATAGAAACGTAAAAAATAGACGATTGATTGGGGTTTGGGCTTGGGAGCTTGAGACAGTTCCTGACGTTTTTAACTCAATTGCAAAATTGTTTGATGAGGTTTGGAGCATAAGTCAGTTTTCTAAAGATAGCTTTCAAAACCTCCCGGTTCCTGTCGTCAATATGGGGTACCCAATTACACAAGTTTGTACGCCTATATCTGTAGACTGGCGCGTTAAGCTAAAGCTGTCTCATGAGTTCCTCATTTTAACGTCCTTCGACAGTAGGTCGAGTGTAAGTCGGAAAAACCCTGAAGGCGCGGTCAGAGCTTTTTTGGAGGCTTTTAGGGATAACTCCAATGTTAAATTGATTGTCAAAGCTACGGGCAAGTTGAACGTCGAGGACAAGGCTGTATTCGATGCGGAAAACATTGAAGTTATTGAAGACATTCTGAGTGAAAATGAGATGACCGATTTAATTCGATCTTGTGATTGCTATCTCTCGCTCACGCGAGCTGAAGGGTTTGGCTTGGTCGCTGCGGAAGCGGCATCTTATGGAATTTCTACCATCATTACAGGCTGGTCCGCACCTGCTGAATGGAGTGAGTGTCCATGTGTTTACCACGTGGATTATGAGCTTACGCCCACTAAAGATGCTCACAATGTTTATGATGACAAAAAAGGGCGACGTTGGGCAGAGCCAAAGATCACTCATGCTGCAAATTTACTAAAACATGTTGTGGGACAAAAGATGTCTAAACGGCAGGTTTTAGCCGAGCAATCTATTAAATGGTGGCGTGATAATTATGGGGTTGAAGCTTACGAATCCCGACTTTCGAGTACAACACGCCTTTCGATGACTAAGAAAGCTGATACCTAACTGGGGTCTTGGATTTGTAATAATTCACACTTAGTGACGACGGAAATGTATTAGTTTTCCAAATATTCATGACTAAGCAGTACTTAATTATTATTGAGTTCCGCTGTGATTTGAACTCTACACAAACTGGCGGTAATAATCGTTACCACTCAACGTTAGGAGCTCAATATGCCTCAAAAAGCTTTGATAACAGGCATCACAGGGCAAACGGGTTCCTTTCTCGCGAAGCAACTCGTGGAGCACGGCTATGAGGTTCATGGGACCACGCGGTCTCTAGGTAATCTGCCTTGGCGTCTCCAGCATTTCGGTATTACAGACGATATTCACCTTCATAAATTGAATGCGACTAATTTTAGCGAAATCACCGAAATCGCCGCCCATAAATTTGATTATATTTTTCATTTGGCAGCTGAGAGTTCAGTTGCTTCCTCTCTCAAACAGCCAACAAAAACTGTTATGGCGAATGTTGTACAAACAACAGCTTGGCTAGAAGCTATTAAAAACGTGTCGCCAGAGTGCCGGTTTTTTAATGCTGTGAGTTCAGAAGTCCTGAAGGCTTCAGAGGGTCCTTTAGATGAGAATGCGCCCCGTTCCGCCAAAAACCCTTATGCAGTGACAAAGCTGGCTTCTATGAATATGGCTCAAGTCTTCCGAGAGAGTTTTGATCTGTATATAGTCAATGGTCTTTTGTTTAATCATGAAAGCGAATTGCGGGATGACCGCTTTGTTACAGCCAAGATTATTCGTAATCTGTGCTTGTTATCCAAGGACCCGAAGTTAGCGCCATTTGAACTAGGGAACGTTCTAGCCGAGCGTGATTTTAGTCATGCGGAAGATTTCGCACGCGGCATTGTCGCTTCACTTCACCACGAAATACCTCAGGACTATGTCTTCGCATCGGGCGTCTTATGCTCAGTGAAAGACTTCTTCGACACAGCCGCAAGACAGCTCGGATTTGAGCCTCAATGGGTGGGCGAGGGCTTAGAGATGACATGTCGGGATGGCGCGACGGGCCGGGCATTGGTTGGTATCAATCCGGAATATTACAGGCCGATAGACGAGCTTGGAAAGGCAGGTAATGCCACGCGCGCTCATACATGTTTAAACTGGACGCCCACTGTATCCTTCGAAGATATGATTGGCCGTATGATAGCCTATCAGCGTTCTCGCATTGAATAGACTGAGTGCGAGACGTGTGGTCTAAACTTGGAATGCTTGGCGGTTTAGCCTAGAGAATCGAATATGACCACCTGCTACAATCCATCCAAAAATGTTATGTTTATTCATGTCCACAAATGTGCGGGGACGGCGATTACAAAAGCCTTTATCGACCGGACTGAAAGTAAACGGTCTGGATGGATTTTGCCTATTGAGGTTGATGCCAAAAAAACCAAAGACATAATGATCCAAAATAATCAGATTTTGGAAAGTCAGTTTTCAGCCCCAGATCATTTCCGTGCGATCGATATGCAAGAGTACCTCGGTGCGGCTAAATTCAAACCTTATTTCAAATTTGCCGTCTCACGAAACCCTTGGGACCGACTGGCCAGTTGGTATTTCTTTTTACGTTATCGCACGAACAAGGGACAAAGTGTCCTGGCTCGAAATATGACAATGGAAGATTTCATAAAATATAGTGTCGACCAATTTTACCTGCCGCAATATCAATGGGTCACAAATCATAAGGGCAAAGTAATTGTAGATGAGATCATCAAATTAGAAAACCTCTCGGAGCGTTGGTCTTCTATATCTGACCGCATTTCAGATGAGCCTATCGCATTGAAAACTGTTAATGCCTCGCCGAACACAACAGAGCCGCGCCCTAACCCTTTTGCGAATGTCAGAAAAGAAACCCTCGAATTGTTCAGAGATGCTTATGCAAAAGATTTTGAACTTTTTGACTATGATGACAGCTTACCTGAAGGGCGTGACTCAAATCCGCTTTTCCATAAATTGGATGAAATTTGGGCGGCTGAAGTTGATGGCGCTGGCGATGTAAAGGCACTCTGTCAGAAAAAGGGTGTCGCAGAGGACGTTTATGAGCTCCACCGTGAGGCCAAGAGTGCGCATTATTATATCAATAATGTTAATCGTTCATCAGGTGACAGTAAGGACCTCCTCAAGAAAAATGAGGAATTGCGCGCTAAATTTAAAGATGACTTTTTAGCTCTACAAGCAAAAATTAAAAACCTCAGTGATCGAAATAAAGCGCTATCGACGGAGAAAGCTGAAGCCGTGAAGAAAAATTCTGAGCTACGCGGTAAATTTAAAGATGACTTTACGGGTCTACAGGCGAAAATTAGAACCCTGAGCGATCGTAATGCTGAGGTGTCCACGCTTTACAAAGATTTACTAGCGAAGACAAAAAAATAGAGTCGCAGTTTTAATAATCAACGTTTGTTATCAGGCGTTATGACTGTTGGGTGGTGAAAGGCCTTATAAAATATGTCTGCATTGACCTCGGCTATAGCTGATATTGCAAAGGGTTGGAAATACCGCAACTTTTGGCAATTATTGGCATGGAATGATCTGAAGCAAAGATTTCGGCGCAGTTGGCTAGGTGTTGGCTGGATCATGTTTGCCTTCACTCTATTTTTGGGCGCCAAGCTCGCGATTTTTAGTCAAATTTCCCAATCCGACTTTAACGTGTTTGCCGTTTATCTTACTGTTGGCTTTGCAGCGTGGCGTTTTATTCTGGGGTCTGTCATCGAAGGCACGAATACATTCATTAGTGCTGAGAACTGGATCAAAGGCGAGAGTCTCCCCATGTCGGTTCACGTATATCGCTCCGTTTGTCGTAGCTCTCTGCTGGCGTTAGGCACGTTGCCGCCCGTTATGATAGCGTGTTGGTATTTCATGGACTCCTATCTCATGGCGTGGGTGTCCATACCTTTGGTATTCATAACCTATCTCACGACAGCCTTCTGGGTGTCTATGGTTCTGGGCTCACTATGTGCGCGTGTTCGTGACTTCACCCATTTGATAACAACCGTTATGCAGATCATGTTTTTCCTGACACCTATTATTTATGAAATTGAAGTTTTGGGGCCAACAGCTGCTAAATATATGGCCTATAACCCGTTTGTTTATTATTTAGATATTTTACGCATACCTGTTCTTACGGGGACTATCCCTTGGAACAGTTGGATAATTGTTGGGTGCTTTACGCTTGCGGGTGTTATTGCTGCATTATCAACTTTCGCTTTTTCCCGTCGCAAAATTGTCTTCTGGCTCTGAATTATGACCTATATAAAAGCGAATAATATGACCTTGGTCTACCCTATGGTAGGCGCCAACGCCCGGGGGCGTCATAAGGTCAATGTTGAGAATGGCGCGGTAGCTCAGGTCGGTGGCCAAATCATACCCATGGGCAAAAAAGGCCGCGGCGTTAGAGCGTTAAACGGGATTGATCTAGATTTAAAGCCAGGTGCGCGCTTGGGCATCTTGGGCGGTAACGGCTCAGGAAAATCAACCTTACTCCGTGTCTTGGGCGGTATGTATAAGCCAACAACGGGCGAGTTGAATGTGGAGGGCCGCATTACAGGCCTATTCAATCTAAACCTCGGAATTTCAAGAGAGTCCACAGGATATGAGAACATCATTCTCAAGGGTTTGATGTTGGGCATTAGCCGCGAGAAAATCAAAGAACATGCCGCCGAAATCGCGGAATTTTCCGAACTCGGCGAGTATATCAATATGCCTGTTCATACGTACTCTTCGGGTATGGTTATGCGTTTGATGTTTTCTACGGCAACGTCTTTCAAGCCAGAAATATTGCTCTTGGACGAATGGATCGGAACGGGCGACAGAAATTTTAGAGCCAAGGTTGATGAGCGTCTAAATGACCTCCTCACAACAGCCCTTATCGTTGTCATTGCGAGTCATAATAGAAACCGCATGGCGAAATGGGCCAATACGATTATCGAGCTAGACGCAGGGCAGGGTGTACAAAAGCCCATTGAAGAGTTTACAGCTTAGCCATGGAGAACGAGGGACAAACGTTGAACAATAAAGTCCTTACACCAGAATTGGTCGAGGCGGCCTATTACCTGTTATTGGGTCGAGCGCCTGACAGTCCTGAATCTCTAGAGGCCGGAGTGGATTTCCATAAAGACACTTTGAATCTGCGGAAAAATTTCTCCGAATATCCTGAAGCGCGGCGCGCTTTGTTTGCACTTTTGTTTGAGCGTCTACCGTTCAGGGATGTTTTAGTAAAATCCAAACGCGGGTTTGAGATATATATCAATCTCTGGGATTTGGGTGTGTCATCGGAGATATTCCTCTTTGATGACTTTGAAGCGCAGAATGAAAAGTTAATTTTGGACACGTTGAAGCCAAATGAAACCTTCTTGGACATTGGCGCGAATATTGGGTGGTTTACACTTATTGCCGCGCAAAAAATTCAAACTGATTGGCGACCTGAAATGGGTGATATCGGAAAGGTTATTGGATTCGAAGCGAATACAAATACAGCAAAACGTTTAATGGGCTCGGTTCAGAACTCGGCGTATCGTGACCTCATAACGATTTACAATGTGGCTTTGGCACCTGAACTATCGATATTGAAATTTGAAGACATTGAACGCGGGAATATTGGTGGAGGGCAAGTGCGGCAGATGCCTGTCGAGCATAAGTCTGCTAACTATGACCGCATAAAAGAAAAATATCAGAATGTTCACGAGTCATTCGGAGACTGTAAACATACGCTAATTCCTGCGGCTCCCTTGGACAGCCTACTCTCTGAAGAAACCCAAAAAATTGGCCTTGTTAAGATGGATGTTGAAGGGTCAGAACCTTTCGTCCTGCGGGGTGCAACGGAGACGTTCAAACGGCATCAACCAAAGCTCATGATCGAATTTCATAAAGATAAGTTGGAGTATTCATCGGATCATACCGCGACTGATGTCATGGCGCTTCTCTCTGATATGAATTATAGCCTGTATGATTTCCAAGGCGAAAATAGAGCGAAACTATCTCCGCGTGAGGTCGATGAAATTCTCGAACATCATGGGTATTTTGATTTCTTAGCTTTGCCAAATTAGAGGTAGATCTCTATTTTTTACTTGGGTCTATCTGTCGTAACATACCTGGATAATGAAAATCAGCGACTGTCACGACTATGAAATCAACGTCCAATATATCAGACTGACTCAGTAAGGCCTTCATATCGACGCCGTTGATAATGCCTGCACGTAAATGGTAAGTCGTTTTGAAGTGACTTGCGACTTGTTGTCTGACGGCTGGCCCAAAACTATTTGAAAAAACAATCGCGGTTTTGTCATTTACGGCGTGAGGGTTTGTCATTTTCACAACTTTGACCGTCTCTTTCTTAGCTTGCGCGTTGAGCGGATACATAAACTTTTCATCAATTTCGATTTCAAGCGAACTTAAATCGCGATCACATCCAGGGGTTTCTTGGCCGACACCAATAAGTCCGCCAATATCCCATTTTACAGAGGTGTTCTTGCAGGGGCCTTTGTCCCAAGCGGGTGAGACATCAAGATTATATTCAGCGGCTAGTTTTTCTGCAAACACCCAAGTGCTTTCACCTTGCCAATGGTAAGCCGTATTTGGATAAAATAAGGGGTCACTAACGCGCTCCTTGAACGCTGTGTAAGGATAAAAGAAATTGATATCTGGATTGAGCTTTGAATAATTTACGGCCCAATTATTCTCAGCGGAAATTTCTTCGCAGGCAGCTCTAATTTTTTCTGGCGTCGATTTCGGCAGTTGGTCTTGCAAGAGGACAGCCTTGCTTGGGACCATTCCGTAAACCACTTCCGCGCCATATTTTGATAGGTCCGCCTCAGACTTTTCAAAGATTTTGATATAAGATTTTAGGTAGTTAGGATTTTGTGCTCGCACACAGGCGTTTCCCCACCAAGAGAAGGGTTGCTTCCGATCTTTTTGTCGGAATGGCGACGTTAGAAAATAAGACCCTTGATCATTCCCGACAATGTAAATGTCGTTCGTGGCGCCAAATGTATCAAAATAGAATTTTCGTCTGCCCTTAATGGCTTGGAACCCGCCACCAATATGATCATTCACGTAATCATCGAGTTGTCCGAATACGGGTTTTGGAGTGGTTAAAACCTTAGTGAGGTCGGGTAGCTGGGTGAGAGTTCGATTCTCCCATGTTTGCCGAGCATCGTGGTCAACCAAAGGTATCGTGACGGCCGGTATTAAGAGGACCACTGATAAAATAACGACATAGGGAATGACCCATTTATTGGCTTTGAACATGGTCTAGAACCTGAAGTAGATAAATGGGTTGTAGGTCGATGACATGACTTCGACGAGGCAGAGCAAGAAGAGGCCTAGGGCAATAACCATCTTCACTGTTGTGGCTTTGCGTTTCGTGCGTAGACCCAATGCGCTCATCGCTTTTAGACTCTGACGCTCGACAATATTTGATGCGAAGATAATCGCAAGAGCCATCGCAATCCATATTTCCATTCCGCTATATAAGAAGAAATAACTATTATCCCCACCCGTTGGAATGATCATCTTTTTAGCGACGTCTAGGGCTTGCGGGAGTGACTCCGCGCGGAATAATACCCAACCAAAGACGGCAATCGCGAATGTATAACACCAAGCAATGGGCCCCCAAGTCTTGGCCAAGAGGTTCTTCAAGCCTAAGCGCTCTATGACAAGGAACGCGCCGTGATACATACCCCACGCAACAAAGGTCCAAGCCGCACCATGCCATAGTCCTGAGACGAGGAAGACGAGGAACAAGTTACGATAGGTCATAAAGTTCCCTTTACGGTTACCGCCCAGAGGGAAGTAAACATAGTCGCGGAACCAAGACGTCATGGAGATATGCCAACGGCGCCAAAAATCAGTGATGCTCTTGGCAACATAGGGATGATTAAAGTTCTTCGGAAAGCGAAAGCCCATCATAAAGCCCAGACCGATCGCCATGTTGGAATATCCAGCAAAGTCGAAATAAATTTGTCCCGTGTAGCAAAGTGCGGCAGCCCAAGCTGTAGCAGTTGTTAGCAGGGCAGGGTCAATACCGAACAGGCCATCTGCTGTGACGGCGAGCTTATTCGCGATCAACATTTTCTGCGCGAGGCCGATGCAAAAAATGTAGATGCCGATGTTTAGATTACCGGTTCGAATAGTTCGGCTCTGTAACTGTTTGGCGACAGTGCCATAGCGCACAATTGGGCCGGCAATCAGTTGTGGGAACATGGACACGTAGGTCGCCACATCAACAAAGCTTTTGGCGGGTTTATGTTTTCCGCGATGAATGTCGAAAGAGTAAGACAGACCTTGGAAGATGAAAAACGATATACCAATCGGGAGAAGCGTTTCAGGCCAGGTCCAATTGACGTCACCGATCATGAGGACATCTCTGATAAAGAAATCAGAGTACTTGAAATAGAAAAGTGTGCCGAGCTGCAGTGCGGTGGCTACCCACATTATTTTCAATGACGGTCCATTTTTTATGACCCAAATGCCGTGCAACCAAGCGACTAAGACTGATCCCAGCAGAAGGGTAACAATCCAACCTTCACCAAAGAAATAGAAGAAGAGGGAGAAGGCAAGGATGATGATATTGCGGCGACCAAAGAGAAAATAGCACAGCAAAAAGCACGGCAAAAACATGAACAGGAATAGGGGTGATGTAAATAACATGTAGCTGTCTAAAGAGCCCTTACTCCGATGACCTAAATGGCCATCCCGTTCTATAAATCCACGTTAAGATACCCTCTCAATAGAGCGTGGGCAACCGTGATTATCTGCCTATTCCATGGGTCTAAAGACGAGGTCTTTGATGTTCGAGAGTTCTGTTCTGAGAGAATGATCCGCGTGTTTGAATGTGGATGTAAGGTTTAGAACAATTGAATTCACATCGAGAAACTTAAAATGACCCAAACGAACCGACTTAAAGTCTCATACCTCGCACCGTCACAGGCCTTGAAAAACATTACGGTCAATGAGGCTTTCCAGAAACTTGATCACCTTACACAAATCAACGTTACCGCTCGTGATGTTGAAGTAGAGCCTATTAACCCTAAGGACGGAGAGGCTTACATTTTACCTTTCAATGCGACGGGACAGAATTGGACTGCAGCGGAGGCTGATACTTTAGCGTTTTATGACCAAGGGTGGCATATCACGACCCCCCAGGAGGGGTTTCAGGTGTGGGTTGAATCAGAGCAAAGCATGCTCGTGTTCTCAGGTGGAAACTGGATTAACTTGCCGGTTACCACAGTCACTAAATTGGGCGTGAATACAGGGCCTGATAATATAAACCGTCTGTCCGTAAAGTCAGATGCAGAGCTACTGACGCATGACGACGTCACGCCTGGAACAGGTGATGCTCGTAAATTGATCAATAAGAAATCAACTGCACACACGGCCTCGGTTGTCTTTCAGACTGATTATCAGGGAAAAGTAGAGCTGGGACTAATGGGTGAGGACGCCTTTGCTATTAAGATGTCCGCTGACGGTATAAAATTTAACACGGCCATGAAGGTCAGTTTAGAGGAAGATAAGGTTGACCTGTTCCATCCGCTTAAGATTAATAATAGCGATGTTCTTTCCATTGCAGATAAGCCCGTTTTTGTCGCAAATGTCGCAAGTGCCAGTACAGACTACACAGAAAATGCTTTAATCAATCTGTCTGCAAGTTTGGATTCACATGGTGGATTTGTTAGTTCTAAAAACGCCTTCATCATACCCGTTAGCGGCATTTATTTCGTTCAAGTAGGGATCGTGATTCGGTCGGTCTCATCTAATGTAACAATCGTAAAATTGCGTGTATTTAAAAATGAAACGATGGGGCAACCCGTGAGCGCGGTTACCGCCGACGCAAACATTACGACAGTGAATGACAGCTCTTTGCTTCAATTACAGGCAGGGGATGAAATAACACTCAGAACGACATTTAACGATGCAAATGGGGAAGTTCAGTTCTTTCCATCAAGTCGCTTGATTATACATAGGGTCGTATAAGTGAGGAGAATATGAATGGCTTTCAGCCTTCTAATTGTCGTCTTGATTTTTAAACGTTAGACAGTTACCCGAAATATAAAATAAGGGACGTTCATGACAAAAATTTATCCAGTTATTATGTCCGGTGGTGCAGGTACGCGTTTATGGCCTGTGTCTCGTAAGAAATCACCGAAGCAGTATCATGCTATGGTTGCGGAAAACACGATGTTTGCAGAAACGCTTTTGCGCATGCGCGATAGCGGCGATAATGACGTGGCTGCGCCTATTATTATTTGTGCAAATGGTCATGAGGCGCTGGTTCAGGCGCAGGCGGATCAGCTCGATATAGACTTAACCGCCATTATTCTGGAGCCGATGGGCCGTAATACGGCGGCTGTCGGCGCCATCGCGGCTGAGTTCGTGCATTGTCTTGACCCTGACGCTTTGATTTTGTTGCTGCCTGCCGATCACCATATCGAACAACCCGCCAAATTTTGGCACGCCATTGAAAAAGGTACATCTATCGCGGCCTCTGGCTATCTCATGACACTAGGCATTGAACCAACAGGACCAGATACGGGCTTTGGCTATATTCACCGCGGCGAAAAAATTACTGATGATGTCTATAAAATCCAAGGTTTCAAAGAAAAGCCAGATGAGGCTACGGCTGCATCTTATCTGAAAACTGGTGAGTATTCTTGGAATGCAGGTATCTTCTTGTTTGATGTGAAGCGCCTCATGAAAGATTATGAGGAACACGCCGCCGATATTTTTGAAGACAGTGTTAAGGCTCTGAACCACGCTAAAAAGGATGGTATCTGTCACCTTCTCAGCGAGCCGCATTTTGCTGCGTGTCGTAGTGAACCGATTGACATCGCCATTATGGAAAAGACCTCATTTGCAGCTGTCGTTGATCCCGTACGTGCGGGTTGGAATGACATTGGCTCTTGGGCCGCAATTAGAGACTTTGCAGTTAGTCGTTCAGACGAGACATCTGCCTCTGTTGGCGATGTGCATATGATCGACAGCGATAATTGTTATGTTCGCAGCGATGGGCCTTTTGTGGCAACCATAGGCGTCAAAGATATTATTGTTGTTGCTATGGATGATGCCGTCTTGATCACACATAAAGATAGCACGCAGGACGTGAAGAAAATCGTGAATGTCTTAAAAGACAAAGAGCGTTCAAACCTGCTTTAACTCCATTTCAGGCATTGTAGCTATTTGACCTTTATGTACGTCAAACTTTTAACTTGTTAGGTGAGCATTCGGTAATTTGAGACACTTTTCACATTAGGTTTATGTTCATCCGCTAAAAGGAAAGCTGAAGTCGGAGTAAACCTAACATGTCTAAGACACGCTTTATTGAAGCTAGTGATAAATTTTCGCAGTGGTGTAAAATCGCTCTCAAATATTGGGCTGAACAAGCAAAAGATCCGAACGGTGGATACGCTGAACATCTGCTGATGGATGGAACTCCAGACTACGATCATGTCCGCCGCGTCCGGGTTCAAGCCCGTCAAGCTTATGTCTATGCACATGCCGCATATCTAGGTTGGTTTGATGACGCTCATGCTGCCAGTAATCAAGCCTGGGATTTTGCCACTGGAGCAGGGAGTGCTGGCGGCGATTTCATAGCTGGTCCAGATAAAGGTTGCGCACATTTGGTCGAGGGCGACGGTCAAATGCACAATGATATGCGAGATACCTATGCGCAGGCCTTCATCCTTTTATCGGGCGGCTGGCGCTACCGCGCCTTTAAGGATGAAAAGTCTTTAGCGGTCGTTCAATCAACTCTGCGATATTTAAATGATAACGTCAAAGCAGAGAACGCTGGATGGTATGAGGCCATGCCAAAACCTGAAAACCCTCAACGTCGTCAAAATCCACATATGCATTTATTCGAAGCTTTCATCTCGCTTTATGATGCCACGCAAGATGATGCTTATATGACATTGGCGCATGACATGTTTGCGTTATTTGAAGCGCATTTCTTTGACCGCTCAACAGGGGTCTTGCTCGAGTTCTTTAATCCCGATTGGTCACCTGAAGGCGATGGCGGACCTACGGAGCCTGGACATATGATGGAATGGGTCTGGATCTTAATGGGCTACGCCCGCATCTCAGGACGCGATGTGTCGACCTATGTCGTAGCGTTGTATGATAATGCGATTAAATACGGTTGGAATGATAAACTAGGCTTGCTCTGTGATGCTGTAAATATTGATGGCACGCCACATAGTCCAACGCTTCGGACGTGGCCTCAAACTGAACTCATCAAGGCGTCAGTTGCACGGGCCAGTGTTGAGGGGTCCGACGATATGTTTACGGCGGCTACGGATGCGATAAACGCTTTGTTCAAATATTACCTTTCTGTGCCGATTAAAGGCGGCTGGGCGGATAAATTATCCCCTGAGGGGGAAATCATTTCTACTGTCATGCCAACTAGTACATTTTATCATTTATTCTGCGCGGCAGCTGAGGCCGATAATTTGGCTCAACAGGTTAGATAGAGACGGGATAGCTCGCCCTTTATGTATGACTAAACATGCGAGTGACTTCAAAGACACTACTGGTTTTTAAGTGGTAAGTTTTGAGTGTCAGCTTAAAGTAAGACAAACATCACTCACCAATAAGTGGCCAGAATGAAAAAACGTAAGGGAATAATTTTGGCCGGTGGGTCAGGTACCCGTCTCCATCCGTCGACAATTTCGGTGTCAAAACAGCTGATGCCCGTTTTTGATAAACCTATGATCTATTACCCATTGTCGGTTCTTATGTCGGCGGGGATCAATGATATTTTGGTGATTACAACGTCACACGACAGCGAAGCGTTTGAGCGGTTATTGGGTGACGGGCATGCTTGGGGTATAAATATACAATACGCCATTCAGCCGAGCCCCGACGGTATCGCGCAAGCCTTGATTATTGGCGAAGACTTTTTGGATGGGGCACCATCAGCCTTAATCTTAGGTGATAACCTCTTCTTCGGTGAAGGGTTTGATAATGCCTTCAAACGTGCGGCCACCAATACGTCTGGCGCTACGATTTTTGGATATCATGTTAAAAACCCACGCGCTTACGGTGTTGTTGGATTTGATGAAAACATGGTCGCGCAATCCTTAGAAGAGAAACCTGAAAACCCTAAGTCTAATTACGCGGTTACAGGTCTGTATTTTTATGATGATAACGCTAGCGATTACGCCAAAAATGTTGTGCCTTCAGCGCGCGGTGAATTAGAAATCACGGCCCTTAACGAAATCTATTTGAACAAGGGAACCCTAAATGTGGAACTTTTGAATGAAGGTACGACTTGGTTAGATACGGGCACGCACCGCTCGATGTTAGAGGCGGCTCAATTTGTTCATATAATTGAAGAACGTCAGGGACGTAAAATATGTTGTCCTGAAGCGATATCGTTTCGACAAGGGTGGATCGATAAAGACCAGCTGACTGTTTTAGCCAATAAGCTTTTGAAGAGTGGTTACGGGCAATACCTCTTAACTTTGGTCGATACATAGCGGCGTTCTATCTAACGAATATTGAAGGCTTTCCATTAACTGATTAGTGGTATGACGCTGTGGGGTCAAAGCAGTGTAAACCGTTACAGTGAGCCATTCCGTGAATCATGAAGCTGAAATTACAGAAATTCTGAAAGAGACAGGTCCTTTGACGGGCGGAGAGCTTTCTTTACGACTACCACACCTCAACGAAATTGAAGTCTGGCGAGCGTGTCATGGTTCTACAAATTTTAGGATTTCGAACTGTGCCAGATACTATCTCCGATACGATATTACCCGTGGAAACCAATTACGCCTTTCCCCATCTATTTTGCGAGATTTCCTCACATTTAGTTTGGTCTATCTACCAGAGCAAATGGTTGAGAAAGTTGAAACCTCAACACGTTTAGCCAATAATTTTAGATCTATCAGCCTAGAAAAATTAAGTTGGGCTCGCGAAGCTCTCTTGAAATTAGACCCTGAGCTACAAAAAGTTATAACAGATCATTGCGTCGTTTTTCTATCCGGGGATATTGCCTATTATTTGGCACATCATACGATGCGTAAACACAGTCAGCTTGGCGTGCCCATTAAAGGGTCTGACATCGACATTGTTGTCATTACAAATAATGGAGCGCCAAAGGAGGCGGTGGCCCGCATTGAGAGCGAGCTTTTGAAGATCAAGAAAATCTTCCTGATAACGCCGACTATTCGCGAAGAACTTGATTTTATTGTGAAGCCCGTCGAAAAAATGCTGGGGCAACTCGCTTACCAAGATATTCACGATAAAATCGCCAGTAAGATTTTATACGAGAGTTATTTTCTCATGGGACGCGTTGATGTCTATCAAAGCCTTATCCAACATCTCCGCCTGCGCGGAACCTGGGACCAAATTGAAGCGGACTTCGAGACTGCACTGGGTCAACGCAAAGAAACTATTCGAAAGATTTTGGCGCTCTCTCCAGATGCTTCAATTGAAGATGCTGAGGTGGCGTCCTTGTTCTTTGCCTCAACAGAACGCTTAGAGTTCACCTAAAATAGGTAAGCTCTTTTAAGTAAAAGGCGGCAATAGTGACCGCCTTGAAAGTTTAAAACGCTGTGCGAAAAGCTTCAACAAAACGATCTAAATCTGAATCAGGTAGGTGATTAATACCTGCCGCCGCCGCGCGTCCGCCGCCAGTTTCAAATTGTAAGGCCAATGTATCTGCTCCCGCCCGCTTCGATATAGGCGCGCGAATAGAGACGAGGAAGCCTCCGTCTTGTTGTGTTAAAATAGCATGGGCACGTTCGGGATTATCCTGCGCCAAGTTATTACCGAACATACCTGAAACGCGTCGCGAGGCTGCACCTGCAGGTAAAATGCGAATTTCAGCACCAGTTTCTGACATTAGAACTTTAGCCTGATCCGCAACCGCAAAATCATCATAATACCCATCTGTAAGTTTTTGAATGACTTCAGGTTTCGACGATAAAAATGCCATAGGCGTCGGAAATCCCGCCATTTCTCGGTACAAATCAGCGGGATGGAAATGCAGGTCGGCTTCGGAGCCGCCATATCCATTATAATTCACCATTTCGCCAAGCTCTCTCAAATTGGAAAGAGGTAAGTCTCTGCCTTGCGCCAAACGTTCTGCCATTTGCGGGAAATTATCGCCATAACAGCCTGCAATCGCCCAGGCTCGATGTGCGCCGTCTAAGTGACGGTCTACGAGCACGGCTGTGCAAATCTCGCTTGCCGTATTGATATGCGCGTCGAGATTTGGATGTTCAATTTGTTCACCCGCATTGTGGTGATCAAAATACTGAACGGACGCGCCGTCATCCAAGATACGCGAAAGGTCCGACACATTAGATCTCATGGAAATATCCAAGACTGTAACGCGGTCGCCTTCTTTGGCGGGGACGCGATCCAGTAATTTAATATCACGCTTTCGTCCTGTCACGAGCGTCGCATCGCGAGGCTCGTGTAGGCGAAGTTGAACGAGCGATAGAATGCCGTCCGCGTCTCCGTTGAAAACGTCGTAATCCACGCTTTACGCCTCACCCACGTTAAAGACGCCATTATCGGACAGGTAGTCCACGATGAAATCAGCAGCAGCTTCTGCACTCATTTTCGTTGTGTCGATAACAATTTCTGGGTTTTCTGGCGCTTGGTATTCTGAGTCGATGCCAGTGAAATTCTTGATCTCTCCTGCGCGTGCCCGAGCGTAAAGCCCTTTCACGTCACGAGACTCTGCTACTTCCAGAGGTGTGTTCACATGAATTTCAATGAACTCTCCCGCTTCAAGAAGTTCGCGAGCCATGTCGCGTTCAGCTCGATATGGAGAGATGAAACTTGCGATCGTGATAAGGCCTGCATCCACCATTAATTTGGACATTTCACCGATACGGCGGATGTTTTCAACCCGGTCCGCTTTCGAGAAGTTCAAATCACGGTTCATACCATGACGCACATTGTCACCGTCTAGCGTATAGGTATGACGGCCCATATCCATGAGGCGTTTTTCAACCAAATTCGCGATTGTTGATTTACCTGATCCCGAAAGACCTGTGAACCAAAGCAGCGCAGGTTTCTGGCCTTTTTGACTAGAACGTGCGGCTTTATTGACGTCGAGTTCTTGCCAGACAACATTTTTTGCGCGGCGTAATGCGAAGTCGAGCATCCCTGCACCCATCGTCGCATTCGTTTGCTTATCCACGATAATGAATGCGCCAGTTGTTTGATTGTCATTGTAAGAATCAAAGGCAATCGGAGCCGTCGTTGATAAGGTCGCGACACCAATTTCGTTAAGTTCGAGCGTATTCGCTGCAACTTCAGAAAAATCATTGATGTCGATACGATGCTTCAATTTACTAATGCTGGCAGGTACGGTTTTATTCGCCGTTTTGATCAAATATTGACGACCTGGGAAAAGACGGTTTTCGCTCATCCAGATAATATGGGCTTGGAATTGATCGGCCTGTTCTGCGGGGGCATCCGTTTTACAGATGATGTCACCGCGAGAAATATCGATCTCGTCTTCTAGGGTGAGTGTGATCGCCATGTCTTCACGCGCCAATTCAAGATTGCCGTCCATCGTGACGATCTCTTTGACCTTTGAGCGTTTCCCTGATGGGACAACAATGATGTCATCGCCAACGGAAACAACGCCTGAGGCGACTGTACCAGAGTAACCACGGAAATCGAGGTTCGGGCGGTTTACCCATTGAACAGGTAAGCGGAATGGATTGCCCATTGTGGCGCTATCGACGTCCACAGTTTCCAAATAACCAAGTAATGTTGGACCATTATACCAATCGGCTTTTTCGGATCGGTTGATCACATTATCACCGTCCAATGCGGACATTGGAATACAGCTGATATCGAGGAAGCCTAAGTCTTTCGCAAACTCGCGGAATTCAACGTCAATCGCATTGTAAACGGATTGATCAAAATCGACGATGTCCATTTTGTTTACGGCAACGACAACATGTTTGATGCCGACGATAGATGCGATGAAAGCATGGCGGCGGGTTTGTTCCTGAACGCCATAACGAGCGTCAATGAGCAAGACGGCAACATCAGCCGTTGATGCGCCCGTCGCCATGTTTCGTGTATATTGAACATGACCCGGTGTATCTGCGACAATGAACTTTCGTTTGTCGGTCGAGAAGAAACGGTACGCCACGTCGATTGTGATGCCTTGTTCGCGTTCTGCGGCAAGGCCATCCACGAGGAGGGCAAGATCGATTTTATCGCCTTGTGTGCCCGACTTCTTACTATCTTTTTCTATACTCGCGAGTTGATCTTCATAGATCAGTTTTGAATCATACAGCAGGCGTCCAATGAGCGTAGATTTGCCGTCATCAACGGAACCGCAGGTAATGAAACGAAGGTAAGACTTATTTTCTTGCGCACGCAAATAGGCGTGAATGTCTTTTGCAATGAGATCATCAAGATGAGCCATTAGAAGTAACCCTCTTCTTTTTTCTGTTCCATTGACGCGCCCGCATCGGAATCGATAACGCGGCCTTGGCGTTCGGATGTGGTGGTTAGCAGCATTTCCTGAATAACGTCAGGCAATGTGTCGGCTTCGGATTCAACTGCGCCTGTTAGCGGGTAACAACCAAGTGTCCGGAAACGGACCATTTTTTCTTCGATGACTTCATCTGGACCAATAGGCATACGGTCATCATCCACCAAGAAATAGACGCCGTCTTTTTTGACGACAGGACGTTTTTTGGAAAGATAAAGATCTGGAATTTGGATTTTCTCACGTTCGATATATTGCCAGATATCAAGCTCGGTCCAGTTTGAAATTGGGAAGACCCGCATGCTTTCGCCTTTGTGGACGCGTGCGTTGTAAATGTCCCAAAGCTCTGGGCGCTGGTTTTTCGCGTCCCAACGATGGCTTTCGTTACGGAATGAGAAAATGCGTTCTTTGGCGCGAGATTTTTCTTCGTCGCGACGTGCGCCGCCAAAGGCGGCATCGAAGCCGTATTTGTCGAGGGCTTGCTTGAGGCCTTGCGTCTTCATGACATCTGTATGGACAGCAGAGCCATAGGTGAACGGGTTCATGTCTTGCGCAATGCCGTCTGGATTGATGTGGACGTGGAGTTCCATGCCGACTTCTTTCGCGCGCCTGTCGCGAAATTCGATCATCTCTTTAAATTTCCACATTGTATCAACGTGTAGTAATGGAAACGGCGGCGGTGAGGGATAGAAGGCTTTCTCTGCTAAGTGCAGCATGACTGAACTGTCTTTACCGACAGAATAAAGCATCACTGGGTTTTCACACTGACTTGCGACTTCGCGCATGATGTGAATACTCTCGGCTTCTAGTCGATCCAAATGCGTCATACGCATGGCGTCTTTGCCTTCGGCTTTGGATTCTAAATCTTCCAATTTACTCATAGCTGCATCCATTGTCTTGATGGTCATTTGTCCGCCTTGGCGTAGGCGAGTTATACCTTTTCCATCATTGAAAAGTTTGCGCGATAAGGTTGATACGGATTGCCCAGAACGTTCGGACAACGCGTCTACACGAGATAGAAATGTATCAATCAGGCTCATCATAGACCTTATCTGCGGTGTGGGATGTATCCCACGCCGCTATTTATGGTCTGGATGTGCAAATGTCAATGGATCGTGGGATGTATCCCACAAGGCTGAAATTCAGAGGGCTTTTATGCTCTCTATAATGCGGGTTTGATCGTCCGCGCCAAGATAGGCGTGCATCGGCAGGCTAATAACGCGCTCTTTGCAGGCCATCGTATTCGGCAATCCGTCGGAGCAAATTGGATAATCCATATAGGCCGTCTGCATGTGGATGGGTGTCGGATAATACCGAGCTGTCGGGATACCCTGCGCTTTTAGGGCGTCCGCCAGAGCTGTCGGGTCCGCGACCTCAATCGTATATTGCGCCCACGTCGAGATTACGCCGTTCAGAACCTCTGGCGTACGAACCGTGTTGCTTTTCAAGCCGTCTGAATAACGCGCAGCGATGGTGTTACGGGTTTCAATTTCATCGGCAAAGATACTGAGCTTGGGCAGGAGAATAGCGGCCTGCATCGTGTCGAGCCGTGAGTTCAACCCAATGCGAATATTGTCATATTTGTCGATGCCTTTGCCGTGCATCCGAAGTGACCGCACCGCGTCATCAAGCCAGTCATCATTCGTCAGCGTTGCGCCGCCGTCGCCATATGCGCCGAGCGGTTTCGCGGGGAAAAAGCTAGTCGTTTCAACATCGGCCCACGCCAAGGGATGTTTCCCGTTGAGTGTAGAGCCAAAGCCTTGCGCGGCGTCTGAAATGAACTTCAAGCCTGCGTCTCTGATGACAGGGGAGAGCGCGTCGTAATTCGCGCATTGACCAAAGAGGTCGACAACAATGACCGCTTTCGGGGTAAGCGTGCCGTCCGCTTTGATGTCGGAAATCGCCGTCTTCAGGCTCTCCGCGCACATATTATATGTGCCGCGCTCAACGTCGACAAAAACAGGGGTTGCGCCAACAAGGGCGATAACTTCGGCTGTCGCGCAATAGGTAAAGGACGGACAGAAAACCGCGTCGCCCGGCCCAATGCCCCACGCCATTAATGGCAGGAGGATTGCGTCCGTTCCATTTGCGCAGCTGACGGCATGTTTAGCGTCAGCAAATTGCGCTAATTTACCTTCAAATTCTGTGACTTGCGGGCCTAAAATATACTGACCGCTTTTTAAAACAGCGGCAATGCCAGCGTCGATTTCAGTCTTGAGCCGCGCTTGTTGCGTATGGAGGTCAATGAACTGCATGTTTTAGCTTTAGACTCTGTGGTGTGGGGCGCAAGGCGCGGACTGCCGATGCTCACTATATATGCAGGATCACAACGCGACGCTATACGCATCCTCGTCTCTGTGCAGTTTGTCATGAAGATTGAGCTGCAATAATGAAATTATTTAGAGTCATGCCCGCTGGCAAACTCGTACCCACCATTGCATCCTGTTTCCACATCCCCAGAATAATAATAGAAGCAATTATTTTCGCCCTCCTCATAGTACATGGTTTCACCTAATTCCCAACCATAATCTATTGAGGGCGAGTATTCTAAATTACGCAACTCATTGAGGCGCTTCTCTCTTACTTCTGGGTCTGTTCGTATTTCTGTAAGGTAGAAACCATAGGCAAAGTATAGCAACAATGCCCCCATCATGTATTTTCCGTATTTATCAAAAAATGTGCTATTTTCCACACTCATGGCCTTCAACCTTCTAAAATAGCGTATTGGTGCATGTAGTTACATGCACACTGCTTTACTATTAGCATAACATTTGAATCCAAACGACACTGCCTTTTTATAGAAAAGGAGTGTTTTATGCGTAATTATAGGCGGTTATCCCCTAGACGTACGTGAATAAGTATGCCATACAATGGGCATGAAACAGACCGTCAGAGACTTTTTTAAGCAATTTCCCAATGATGATGCGTGTTTAGCGCATCTCTTTGAAGTTCGTTATGGTGACGCCCACACTTGCCCTAAGTGCAACAAGTCTGGCGGCTGGTATCGCCTGTCAAAAGTGAAAGCGTTTTCCTGCCAATCTTGCGGTCATCACATCCATCCAATGGCTGGAACCATCTATGAAGGCTCTACGACGCCTCTACAGCTATGGTTCTTCGCGATGTTCCTATTCACCAAGTCCCGCAATGGCGTGTCTGGCAAAGAGCTACAGCGCCAACTAGGCGTGACGTATAAGACTGCTTGGCGCATCGGTCATAAAATCCGCGAGCATATGGCTAACGTTGATGGTGACACACCTATCGGCGGTGAAGGTAAGACGGTTCAAATTGATGAAACATTCATCGGCGGTTACAGACGTGGCGGACAAGGCGGCGTAGGCAAAGCGATTGTCTTAGCAATGCTCGAAAATGATGGCGATGTTGTCACAGAAGTCATCGAGAACCGTGGCACTATGGCTATCATGCCTCACATCATGGAGCATGTGCTTCCGAACACTGAAATCCACACTGACGAACTAGCCGCCTACAAGGCACTCAAGCGCGTCGATATGAATTACACTCACAAATCAGTAGATCACTCTGCAAAACAGTATGTCGGTTGGGACAGGCAAACTACGAACACCGCAGAAGGCTTTTTCATGCACCTAAAGCGGACAATCAAAGGTACTCATATTTGGGTTTCAGCTAAACACCTGCACAGATACGCAAGTGAAGTCGAATTTATGTATAATCGTCGCGACCATCCAGAAAGTCATCTGACGGATTTGCTTTACTGCTTCCCAAAGGGATAGCCGAAGCGTCTATATAGCGCTTCACAGCGCCCTTAGGGGCGTCTAGCGGCTCTCTCTCAGCTATAAAAGCCTCAAGGGCTGCAGGGTCTTTTTGAGCGGCCTTAAGCGTTGTCATCAACGACTCCTCGAAATTCAATCATATGTATTTTCTTGGGCTTCATGGAGCCGTCGCTAGACACGTCAACATCCACCACAATATCTGCCAGAACAGTTGAATGTTCAGCTAAGTCAGATGGGTCGATATTTGGATATAAGTCCATAGGCAGCCGCTTAGGGTACTTTGGATTATTTAGAATCACGCCTGCCCATCCAGAACCGCCTTTATCACGGTCTGTGGCTCTGATTTCGACCTCAGCTTCAACCTCAGTTATTGAACTCGGTTCACCTAATTTTTTAAGCTCGGTGTCTGTCGGGAACTCCTTAATTTCCTTCTGCTCTATTCGACGATCCTTACCTACTCGAATTGAGGCATCTCCCTGATTTCGAGCAGGACGAAAAAGGTTAGCGGCCTGACGCGCTAAGGCTAGACGCTTTGTTTTTGGCAGCGCGTCAGCAATTATCGTGTGAATATCGCTTTCAGACTTGCCAAGATGTTCACCGAGGAGATTAACCGTTGTATTGAAGCTGTTGTTGATAAGCGGTTGACCTTGAGGGCTTTCTGTCGGGTCCGTGACCTTGTCATATGCAAAACGGGCAACGAAATATATCCCCGCTAATGTAGCTATACTGACAGCGGGTTCCCAAAATTCAGGGATGTTCATATCTAAAACCCCTTCATATTGCCCGACTATAAAATCCTGCACGTCGGTTTGGTAAGACGCTAGCATGAGTAATACGAACTCAAATTTCTTACTGTGGGTCTCGATTCTTTGAATCGATATTACGGTATTGTCCAGCGCTAAGTCAGAATAGGCCTCGTTCAGGATAGCCAACCCCGCAGATATAAACTCAGACTGAGCCTGCAGTGACCTGATAACCTCATCAACAGATGTAATGTCGTTCGAGTATTCAAGCTCAAATGGGACAGTCAATTGCATACAGCACCTCCGCCTAAGAACCTATTACAGCTTACAGGCGAGGGTCAATGGCTATGCAATTTTAGAGAATCATGAAAGCTTAAATCAGATATGAGGAACCAGTATGCCAGTATTTGAAACCAAAGCCCTGTTTGATGCAATTTCTTACACAGCATCAGCGGTGAAAACTCTCAAGAGTATTGATGACAGAGTGAAACTAAATGAAGCCATATATAGCGTTCAAGAAAGCCTGCTATCCGCCCAACAGATGGCCCTAGACAGCCAACAAGAGATGACGGCGATTGTTGAGGCTAAAGGCGCTCTCGAAAAAGAAATCGCGTCCTTGCGCACATTTGAAGCCGAGAAAGCAAGATACGCGATGCACGAAACCGAAGCGGGCGGCATCACTTACCTTGTAAAAGAGGATGCACGAAACGGCGAACCTTCGCATCATATATGTGCTGCATGTTACCAGAAATCCGTAAAATCTGTACTTCAACTGAAGGGGCTGAATCTTTTTTGCGGGCAATGCGGCTCTAGCTCGGAATATCATCCGCGATCTGGCGGATTTATCGTGTAAAAATAGCATATTTAACGTACTCCTAGGGGATAACCGCCTAATTATAATAATTTTGAATGGATGCCTGTGTGGCAACAAGTCCTAGCTATCATTATCGGTTATGTTGTTGTGGGCGTGTTTCGGTCTTTCTTTTAGCTTTGCATCAAGCGCAGCTTGGCTTCAGTCGGACTCAAGCTCTATTGAGAGTGAAACTAGGCGTCCTAAAATCGCTAAAGTAAGTCGTCTGTAAGTTAGTGATTAACGGACTGCAGATTTACCCTTAGCAAAAATGTAAGTGATTAAGAGGGGTTTTGTTTCTCACATGACCACACCAACCACCAAAATCTGCGGTAACCCTAACCCATTCAAGCGTTACTCAACTGTGACTGATTTCGCGAGGTTTCTTGGCTGATCTACGTCTGTGCCAAGATGTACAGCCGTGTGATAGGCGAGTAGCTGCACTGCGATTGTCGTCAGGATTGGCGCAACAAATGGATCACTATCTGGGATAACGATCATATCGTCGGCCATTTCACTGGCGGCTTTTGCGCCTGCTGCATCTGTGATGAGCGTGATACGTGCACCGCGACTGGCAACTTCTTGCAAATTAGATATTGTCTTCTCGAACAACTCATCATGCGGGGCGAGGACAATCACGGGCGTACCGTCTTCGATCAGGGCGATGGGACCATGTTTCAATTCGCCCGCTGCATAGCCTTCGGCGTGAATGTAAGAAATTTCTTTGAGTTTTAACGCACCTTCGAAGGCAATCGGAACTTGGCTACCACGGCCAAGGAAGAAGGCCGAGGAGGCTTTCGCAAGCTCAGCTGCCATACCTTTGATATGCGCATCTAACTTTAGGGCTTCCATGATCTTGCTTGGCAAGGTGAGAAGCTCACCCGTCAGGCGGACAGCTTCGTCTTTCGTCAATGTCCCGCGCGAAGAGGCCGCTGCAATCGTCAGCGCGGCGAGGGCCGTTAGCTGTGATGTATAGGCTTTGGTTGACGCCACGCCGATTTCTGGACCCGCGTTGATTGGCAGAGCAATGTCTGCCTCGCGCGCCATAGTTGAAGTCATAACATTGACGAGGGCGGCGGTTTTTAGGCCGTTCTCTTTGCAATAGCGTAGAGCCGCCAAAGTGTCTGCCGTTTCGCCTGATTGTGACACCGCAATGAAGAGTGATTTTTCGCCAACGATAGGGCGACGATAGCGGAACTCAGAGGCGACATCGATGTCTACGGCGAGTCCTGCGACTTGCTCGAGCCAATATTTTGCGACCATGCCCGCATAGAACGCTGTGCCGCAAGCAATGATAATCACGCGGTCAAAGTCTTTAAAATCTATGTCGGCAGGTAGCTTCGCTTGGCCGTTGTCATCCAAATAATCGACGAGCGTCCGAGTAACCGTTTCAGGTTGCTCATAGACTTCTTTGAGCATGAAGTGAGCGAACTCACCTTTTTCGGCGATGGCTGGGCCGCCTTTAATGAGTGTCGTTTCGCGCGTCACTGGCGCGTCATTTTCGTCAAATATTTCGAAGCTATCAGGGCGTAAAATCGCCCAATCGCCTTCTTCGAGATAGATCAATTCACTCGTTAACTGCGCGAGTGCCATCGCGTCAGAGCCGAGATAATGTTCAGTTTCGCCAATCCCTAGCGCCAAAGGCGAGCCTGCGCGGGCGCAATAAATTTCGTCTGGGTTGCCATCAATGATCAAGCCAAAGGCATAGGCACCTTTGAGCTTCTTTAGGCTCACGGCAAAAGCTTCGCGTGGGGATAGCCCCTTGCTGAGTTCTACATCTACCAAATGCGCAACGACTTCTGTGTCTGTCTCGCTCTCAAATGTGCGCACATCGGCCAAGCTCTTACGAAGCTCCGCATAATTTTCGATGATGCCATTATGCACGACGGCGACGCGGCCAGACATATGCGGATGGGCATTTGTTTTGTTGGGAACGCCATGTGTCGCCCAACGTGTGTGAGCAATGCCGATTTGGCCGTCTAAAGGAAGTTCATCAATACGGGCTTCAAGACCGACGATTTTACCCTTAGCGCGGCGTCGCGCGAGGGTTCCATCTGTGAGCACAGCAATGCCAGAGCTGTCGTAGCCGCGATATTCCAGACGTTTCAATCCGTCCAAAAGGCGCGCTGTGACGACTCCGCGTCCTGCAATTCCGATAATACCACACATATGTGTCTGCCTTATTCATAGCTCGACTGGAATATTTTACGTTCCTGTAAGCACTCTACAGGTAAACTCTTGAGACTTTACGAACACAAGGTGAGTATTGATAGGAAATACGGCTAAAATATGAGGTGGGCGTATGCCTCTTTTGAATGCCTGTATTTCCGTGGCCCGTTAGACATAAGAGAATAAAATGACAAAGTTTTTTGGAACAGATGGTGTGCGCGGCCTGGCTAATGCAGGTAAAATGACGCCGATGGGCGTGTTACGCTTAGGTCAAATCGCGGGTCAGTATTTCAACCCATCCGCTGAGTCTCGCCCGTCCGTTGTGATCGGGAAAGACACGCGCATGTCTGGAGATATGATCGAGGCGGCCTTGGTTGCGGGCCTTACGTCCGTTGGCGTAGATGTGAAATTGGCGGGTATATTGCCGACGTCAGGCGTATCTTTGATGACAAAAACCCTGCGTGCTGATTTCGGCATTATGATCACGGCGTCACATAATAGCTTTCCTGATAATGGTATTAAGTTCTTTGGCGCGGATGGCTGTAAGTTATCGGACGAGGCGGAAGCGGAACTTGAAACGTTGATTGCTGACAGTGAACCAACACTCGTTGCGTCAGAGGCGTTGGGCCGAACTTATCCGCAGGCTGACCTGCAAGCGCGCTATCTTGAGATTTGCAAGTCAGCTTTCCCAGCAGGCGTTCGATTGGACGGCATGAAAATTGTGGTCGACTGCGCACATGGCGCGGCGTTCGAAACGGGCGCAGCTACATTTTGGGAACTTGGCGCAGATGAGGTCATCTCAATTGGCGTCTCGCCTTCTGGCAAAAACATCAACGCAGAGTGCGGGTCCACAGCAACGGGTCTTTTGTCTCAAAAGGTTCTGGAGCATGGCGCAGATGTTGGCGTTGCTTTTGACGGAGATGCGGACCGCCTTATCATGTGTGATGAAACAGGTCGCATTATTGACGGAGATCAATTGCTTGGCCTCATCGGGACAAGTTGGAAAGCGCAAGGGCGTTTATCTAAGCCCGGCCTTGTCGCAACTGTCATGTCCAATCTAGGTCTTGAGCGGTATTTAGAGGCGCATGACATGGCGCTCATCCGCACAGCGGTGGGCGATCGTCATGTTGCTGCGCGTATGCGTGAAGACGGATATAATTTGGGCGGCGAACAATCGGGTCATCTTTTGATGACTGAATATAGCCCGACAGGAGATGGCACGATGGCTGCGCTTCAGGTTTTAGCTGAAATCAAACGTCAGGGTAAAAAGGCGAGTGAGGTTCTGTCCGTTTTTGAACCTGTCCCGCAAATCCTAAAGAACATTCGATTCACAGGCCAAAGTCCGATGGGCCATCCTGAGCTTCTATCTGCGGTTAAAGCGGCTGAGTTGAAATTGGGAACGTCGGGACGCGTGTTAATTCGGGCCTCTGGCACAGAACCCCTCATTCGGGTTATGGCGGAAGGTGATGATCTGGCTGTCGTTGAGGCCGTTACCGACTCTCTGATTGAGATCATCGGTACAATAATCAATTAGGCGAATTTAGCGGCATCAACATAAATACTGATGCCGCTAAATAAATAGTGTTTAAGCCGCAAAATTAAGCCCCGGAATTAAGCATCGACTGTATTGTCGAGCTCTGCACTCCACTCACCTGTGCTGGCGAGACCATTCATGCGGGCACGATGGTTAAAGGCCGTTTGCGCGGCGTCATAATTCTCAGCCTTACCCTGCCAAGCGAACAATGCAGATTGCTGTAATGCGCGGCCGAATGAGTAGGTTAGTTTCCATGGGAACCCACCGAGCTTATTCATCATATCCAAGTTCTGTGTGGCTTCTTCATTTTCTTGTCCACCAGAGAGGAATGCGATGCCAGGAACAGCAGATGGCACAGTGTCTTTCAACACTTTGATTGTACGTTCTGCGATTTCATCACGCGATGGCTGCACGTCGCAGAGCTTACCTGCGACAACCATATTTGGTTTGAGGACGATGCCTTCTAGTGCAACACCTTGCTCATATAGTTCAGTGAAGAGAGAGTTCAGAACGCGTTCTGTGACTTCGTGGCAGCGCTCAACAGAGTGATGTCCGCCCATAAGAACTTCAGGTTCTACGATTGGAACGATACCCGCTTCTTGGCAAAGCGCAGCATAACGACCCAGGGCGTGATTGTTGGCTTTTGCGCCGCCATTTGTTGGTGTTCTGCCAACTTTGACGTCAGGATGAGAGACTTCGATCACTGCGCGCCATTTGGCAAAGCGTGCACCGAGCTCGTAGTATTCAGCAAGGCGTTCGCGAAGACCGTCGAGGCCCTGTGTAATCGTTTCGCCTGGGCGGCCCGCGAGCGGCGTAATGCCTTTGTCGACTTTGATGCCTGGAATTGCGCCTGCATCATTGATCAATTTTACGAAGGGTGTGCCGTCAGCTGCGGATTGACGCAAAGTTTCATCAAATAAGATAACGCCGCTGATATGTTTTTGCATAGCAGGCTGCGAGCGGAATAACATCTCACGCCAATCGCGGCGGTTGTCTTCCGTATTTTCTGTGTTGATTGACGCAAACCGTTTACCGATTGTGCCAGTGCTTTCGTCGGCGGCGAGAATGCCTGTGCCGGGCTCAACCATTTTAAGGGCAATTTTATTTAGGGCTTCGAGATCCATGTCTGTACTCCAGTCGTTATTTCAGTTTTTTAATTAGGCTTTGAGAATATCTACGCCGGGCAGAGGTTTGCCTTCCATCCATTCTAGGAAAGCTCCGCCAGCTGTAGAGATAAAGGTAAAGTCGTCGAGAACATCGGCTAGTGCGAGCGCTGCAACAGTGTCGCCACCGCCTGCAACCGCCGTGATGGCGTCCTTGCGGCAGAGTTTGGCTGCATATTTTGCGCATTCAACCGTTGAGGTATCAAAGGGCGTCATTTCGAATGCGCCTAAAGGTCCGTTCCAGATTAAGGTTTTAGAGGCGTCCATAACATCTAAAATCACGCTCACCGTTTCAGGGCCCGCATCTAAAATCATCTCATTGGATTTAACCGCATCTAAGGCGCAAACGCGGCTCTCAGCATTAGCTTTGAACTCTGTCGCGACAACAACATCAATCGGAAGCACAATACGGCAATTGGCGTTTTCTGCGGCCTTGAGAATGTCGAGAGCTTTGTCGCGGAGGTCTTTTTCGCACAGGGATGCGCCAACATCATAGCCTTGTGCATATAAGAAAGTATTGGCCATGCCGCCGCCAATGACGAGCGTATCAAGACGGGATACTAGGTTTTCCAATAGGTCAATTTTTGAACTGACCTTCGCGCCGCCAACCAATGCCATAACAGGCGTTTTTGGATGATCTAAGGCAGCTGCTAAATGGTCCAATTCGCGTTCCATCGCGAGGCCCGCATAAGAGGGAAGATATTCACCAATGACGGCGCTACTCGCATGTTTACGATGGGATGCTGAAAACGCGTCCATGATGAATACATCGCCAAGGCTAGCTAGAAACTTAGCCATGTCAGGATGGCCTTCAGTTTCCATGGTAGTAAACCGTGTGTTTTCGACAAGGACAATGGCGTCCTGATCTAGCTCCGCGATGAGGGTTGGGCTTGGTTTTTCAATAAAGGTGACTTTTTTACCAAGTGCAGCTTCTAGGGCTGGGACGATGAATTGGAGCGACATCGCAGGATTGTGTTGTCCTTTCGGACGACCAAAATGCGAGAGAAGCACGGTTTTCGCGCCCTTAGCTTGTAGGTGCTTAATGGTTGGCAGGGCGGATTGTATCCGCGTGTCATCTGTAATGTCACCGTCGGCGTTACGTGGGACGTTGAAATCCACACGTACGATGGCTGTTTTACCAATAAGGTCGACTGTTTCTAGGCGTCTAAAACTCATGCGGCTACTTTCAATTTTGAACCCATTTCGCGCGCCACATCTATCATGCGATTCGCGAAGCCCCATTCATTATCATACCAAGCAATAATTTTCACTAAATCACCATCAAGCACCTTTGTGAGGGGTGATGCGAAAATTGAGCTATGTGGATCATGGTTCAGATCAGAACTGACGAGTGGGTCTGTTGAATAACAGACAACGCCTTTGAGCGGCCCTGCGGCGGCTTCTTGCATGACTGCGTTGACTTCTTCTGCGGTGGTATTCATTTCTGGCTGGAAGGCCAGATCAACCATCGACACATTGGCCGTCGGGACGCGGACGGCTGAGCCTGAAAGTCTACCCAGAAGTTCTGGAATGACGAGGCCAACGGCTTTGGCTGCGCCTGTACTGGTTGGGATCATATTCAACCCTGCTGCGCGCGCGCGGTAAAGGTCTTTATGGCTATTATCGAGAATACGTTGATCTTGCGTGTAACTGTGGACCGTAGTCATGAAGCCGCGACGAATACCGACAGTTTCCATCAGCACTTTTGCGACAGGTGCAAGGCAATTTGTTGTACAGGAGGCGCAGGAGACAACTGTGTCGTTTGCGGTTAAATCGTGATGGTTCACACCGTATACGATGGTTTTATCGACACCTTGGCCCGGAGCCGAGATGAGCACTGATTTTGCGCCCGCTTTCATATGGGGTTGAACGGTTTCTTTAGAGCGGAAAATACCTGTACATTCCATCACAACGTCGACGTCCATTCCGCCCCAATCTACGGCACCAGGGTCGCGGTGATGGCTCATGGCAACACTGCCACGACCATAATCAATGTAATCCTCGCCCATTTCGACTGTATTGGCAAAACGGCCATGCACACTGTCAAAGCGAAGCAGGTGAGTTGAGGTCTCTATTGCGCCAGGGGAGTTGATCGCGACTAACTCAATATCTTTGATATCATATTCGGCGAGTGCGCGCGCGACGAGACGTCCAATGCGGCCAAAGCCGTTGATACCAATCTTAATCGTCATTTTCGTACAAGTCCTATGGTTCGAAAAAGCCAGTAATCCATGCGCAGGCTTATGAGACAAGTCAATTTAATCCACTTGTTCTTCTGTAATTTGCAGGCCACTCTAGGCAAAATATCCTAAGATTTTGCGAGTCAGGAAAATTAAATGCATGACAGCGCTGACATAACATCTGCACAAGCCGCTTTAGATCAAGCGGTTGATTCTCTTGAGAACGGGATTGGCACTTTGCTGTCCCGCATGAAGAGGCTTGAGGTTGGCATGAAGGATAATGAAGCCTTCCGCGCAGATCGTACAAAACTTGCGGCGCAGCTTGATGATATGGCGACAGAGGCTCAGGCGGTTAAAGATCGCTTGTCGAAACGCGAAGCTGAATTTACAATACTGGCTCACGATAGTGAAGCAGAGCTGGACCGTGTTATGACTGTCGTGCGCGGGGCGCTTGGAGCATAATATGGGAAAAGTCAGTCTAGATATAAATGGTCGCAAATATGCGATGGGATGCGAAGACGGCGAGGAAGAACGCTTGTTGCGTCTCGGTCAAAAGCTCGATGACCGTGTCTCACAAATGGCCAATCAATTTGGCCAAATTGGTGATCTGCGTCTTCTTGTAATGGCGGGCATTACCTTGATGGATGAAGTTGAAGACACAATCGAAAATGTAGACAAACGCGTCGACATTCGCGCCGCGGGCCTCCGCCAAGAACGCGATGCTGCGACTCTCGCGAGCGCCAAGAGCCAAACGGATGCCGCGACAGCGTTGACTAAGGCGGCAAAACGAATTGAAGCCTTAGCCGCTAAATTGAATGGCTAATTAAGGTTTTCCGCCCGCCTAAGACTTACTGCAGGCGGGCCATAGTTTTAGGGTGTGTGCCTCAGTCTAGATCGACAAATTAACGCTGAACTTAACCCTGCGAGGCGGACTGGCTGATCATATTGCACACGTCTTTTCCAATTTCGGGATGACGGCGCGCATAAGCCATGACGGCTTCGAAGTATCCGAGTTTAGAGCCGCAATCATAGTCTTGCCCTTCATAGGCAAAGGCATGGAAATCTTGCGTTGTCATCAGGCGCGCCATGGCATCTGTGAGCTGAATTTCACCTCCAGCGCCTGCAGCTTGATCTTTGAGCAAACCCATCAGTTCAGGTTGAAGGATATAACGGCCTGTGATTTTCAGGTTCGAAGGCGCTTCATTGACGGCAGGCTTTTCGACCATGCCGTCCATCGCCACAATGCGTTTAGATTTGAAGTCTTCGCCCGCTTTGGGTTTGATAACGCCATAGCTAGACACGCGGTCTTCTGGGACTTCATCAACGGCGATAATGTTGCCGCCAACTTCATGATAGGCCTCAACCATTTGTGCGAGGCAAGATGTTTTGGACTGAATCAACACGTCTGGCAGAAGAACCGCAAACGGGTCATCACCGATAATATCGCGGGCACACCACACGGCGTGGCCCAAACCTTTGGCTTGCTGCTGACGGATGAAACTCATCGTGCCTTCGAGTGGTTGTTTAGCTTTTAGGCTGTCGTAAATTTCGGTTTTGCCTTTACGCTGCAGTGTGTCTTCAAGCTCATAGGCGCTGTCGAAATAGTCTTCGATGGAGCCTTTGCCGCGGGCCGTGACAAAGATGAAATGCTCGATTCCCGCTTCAACGGCTTCGTCAACGACATATTGTAGCGCAGGACGATCAACGATTGTGAGCATTTCCTTAGGCACAGCCTTGGTCGCGGGCAGGACCCGCGTTCCAAATCCAGCGACAGGAAGAATAGCTTTTGTGATGCGTTTCA
Organism: uncultured Caulobacterales bacterium; assembly: GCA_938009235.1. Classification (GTDB taxonomy): domain Bacteria; phylum Pseudomonadota; class Alphaproteobacteria; order Caulobacterales; family Maricaulaceae; genus Litorimonas. The sequence continues at coordinate 235,170 of CALLIK010000007.1, read as the reverse complement.
TAATATTATCCCACAAGGACAGTTCAAGAGTGAGGCAGCCTTTAAGCTAAAACTCTAAATTTTTTGGTCGAACTCGCCAATTTCAGGATGAAGGGCGATACGGCGTTCAATTTCTCTGAACATTCCAATCATATTCGCCTCTGAGGTTGGACTCTCTACGACAACGACAAGGTTGGGCGTATTCGAGCTAGCGCGCATCAATCCCCATGTTCCGTCTTCGAGTGTGAAGCGGACGCCGTTGACTGTATTCACATCAACAATGTCTTGTCCGAGGATTTGCTTGCCTGCATCTGCGTCGGCTTGAACGGCCGCGATAATTTTCTCCATGACGCCGTATTTCTCTTCATCCGCACAATATGGACTCATAGAAGGTGAGCCCCATGTTTTCGGCAGGGCTTCGCGGAGGTCAGCCAGTGTTTTACCTTCATTGCGGTCAAGCATTTGTAAGATCGCGATGGCAGATACGAGGCCGTCATCATAACCGCGTCCAAGCGGCGCGTTAAAGAAGTAATGGCCTGATTTCTCAAACCCAACCAAAGCGTCCAAATCATTTACACGGCGTTTGATATAGCTATGGCCCGTTTTGTAATAATCCGTCTTCGCGCCATTGGCTTTCAAGACGGGGTCTGTGTGGTAGAGGCCTGTTGATTTCACATCGACAACGAATTGCGCGTTCTCGTGAATGGCAGAGAGGTCGCGGGCCAACATGACGCCGACTTTGTCTGCAAAAATTTCTTCGCCTGTATTATCGACAACGCCGCAACGATCGCCATCACCATCAAAGCCGAGCGCGACTTCTGCTTTATGCTCAAGACAGGCATCGCGCATGGCGTGTAGCATTTCGAGGGCTTCTGGATTTGGGTTATAATTTGGGAAACTCCAGTCGAGATCACATTCGACAGGGACTACGTCTGCACCAATACGTCGCAATGTTTCTTCGGCAAATGCACCCGCTGTGCCGTTACCACAGGCCGCAACGACGCGGATAGGGCGCGAGAGTTTCACGTCTTTGGTTAAATCCGCGATGTAAGCTTCGCGGACACCTTCGACATATTTATAAGATCCGCCTGGGCGTGAGACAGTCTCGCCTTTAAGGACAATCTCTTTCAAGCGGGCCATTTCATCAGGGCCAAAGGTCAGCGGGGCTTGGATGCCCATTTTCACGCCTGTCCACCCATTTGAGTTATGCGAGGCCGTGACCATCGCAACGCCAGCACAGTTCAGATGGAATTGCGCGAAATACGCCATAGGCGACAGAGCAAGACCAATATCATGTACATTGATACCTGCATTCATGAGGCCCACCGTAAGCGCCATTTTGATGCCCAAGGAATAGTGGCGGAAGTCATGGCCCACTGCGATGTTTGGGTCGATGTCACGTTCATGCATGAGCGTTCCAAGGCCTTCGCCTAGCGCTTGAACGCCGTATAAATTCAGTTCTGACGGCTTCTCTTCGCTCGGAAGTCCGAACCACCAGCGAGCATCATATTCGCGAAACCCTGTTGGTTTGACCAAAGGAAGGGTTTCAAACTCAAGGGTGTTAGCTTTGAGGTCAGAGCTTGGAATACGTGTCATAACTGCCGATCATTGTTTAGAGGCGATGGTGAGGTGGTTGGCGTATATAGAAAGCCTATTAAGAGCCTGTTACTGATATATGCACAAGTCGCAACTGACGTTTAGGTCGAAGCAAGGCTGTTCAAATACCATTCATATGTCTGAGAAATTCCTGTTTTAAGATCTCTTTTTGGCTGCCAGCCTGCCGCCAATAGGCGTGAATTATCCATTAGCTTTGCGGGTGTCCCGTCGGGTTTGGAGAGGTCTCGCTTGAGGGGGCCTTCGAAACCAACCCGATCCTGAATGATGTGGGCAAGGTCATTGATCGAAATGTCCACGCCTGACCCAATATTCACAGGGCCAGCCGCGTCATAAGTTTGCAAGCAAAACACGAGCGCATCTGCGCAATCGTCAACATGCATAAATTCGCGGCGCGCGGTCCCAGAGCCCCATATCTCTACAGACGGCGCACCTGCCGCTTTTGCTTCATGGAATTTGCGAAGTAATGCGGGCAGAACATGACCCGTTGTGAGATCAAAATTGTCATTCGGCCCATAAAGATTGGTTGGCATAGCGGAAATCCACCGTCGTCCATATTGTTGTCTGTAGGCATCCACAAGGCGAATGCCTGCGATCTTGGCGATGGCATAAGCGTCATTCGTAGGCTCGAGTGGCCCCGTCATAAGGCTCGTTTCTGCGATGGGTTGCGCTGCGAATTTGGGGTAAATACAAGAGGACCCGAGCAATAGAAATCGATCAACGTCAACGGTATGTGCGGCCCGAAGCGCGTTGAGCTGGATGAGGAGGTTATCCTCTAGGAATGACACAGGGTTGTCACGGTTAGCGAGTATTCCGCCAACTTTCGCGGCCGCCAAAATAACGGCGTCAGGTTTTACGCGTTCGAAAAGCGCCAAGGTTGAACGTGCATCTATAAAATCGGCTTCCGCGCGTGTGGCTGCAAACACCTTACAGTTGTCTTGGCTCAGTCGCCGTATCAGTGCGGAGCCAACCAAGCCCTTCGCCCCGAGAACGAGAACAGTTTTACCAGTAATGTCCCAAACTTTGTGTGTCGGGTCAGTGATGCGTGCAGACGTCATAGGATGCAGTATCCGTTAGCGGGTTGGAATATCAATCTTTGATGACCTTAAATGATATTCATTAACACCCCATAGTCTGCCCGCCCAACAATAGGGCTGTTTTGAATTAAGCATAGGTCTTCATAATTGAGTTTGGGGAAACGAAATACGCCATTGGCCCTTGCGCCTTAGGCCTGCACGCGCCACATAAAGCCTGACGGTCGCTGCGGGTTGCGTGAAATGCACTAATCCACCGGACCTTAATCTATCCTTAGGGAGCTGGCTCTGTGTAGACCGTGGTCTGCATAATTCCGGCGCCCACCTGAACTATTGGTTCACGAGGCTTCTTAAGCATTCACGGACATCGTGGTTGCCGTCACTTCAATTTTTTCGCCGCTTCACTTTGCTGGAGACTCTCATGTTTAAACGTCTCGCGATAGGTTTGATGGCTTTGACTGTTGTGGTCTCTCACGCGTCAATCGCTTCAGCGACCCCTCCTTTAGCATCTGAAATACATAGTATTGATGAGTTTTCAGTTGTGAACCTTCAGAACGGAGCGACACTTGAAATTTCCTATAAATCGATGGGCTGTTTTCAAGATAGCGTTGGTGATCTAAAGCTAACGTCTGATACCGTCGAGTATAAAGGCGAAACACGGCCTCTTACGGTGGCGCAAGCCGCAGGTTTAGATCGATACTTTCAAAAATTGGCGAGCAGGCAAGGCAGTCCAGCCGGATGCACAACTGTGACAACTATTGGTCTGGGCTTAGAGCGCGGTAACGATCTTATAGCGCATAGATTTCTAGTTGATGATTTTTGTTCTGGTTTGTTTGATGGCCCTGACGAACTACTGTCACCTGATCACCTTCGCTATGATCTGTTCGATAAAGCGAAAAATTTACAAATGACGCCGCTTCCTGAAAAATAAACCTGACAGAGTAATTACTGACTCCAAAATTTACGATGCGCGTTAAACGCCCGCAAATTGGCATCGTACACGCGCCGTCTCTATAATGCCGTCTCTCTGATCTGCGCGAATACCTGTGCCAAGAATCCAATAAAACTTATCTGGCGAGATGAAAAACATATGCCAAATATGTGGTTCTCCATTTTTCATAAGCCTGTCTTCATCATCATATTGAAGGCTGAGAGAGTTTTTACCTGATGTTAGAATGGGACCTTCCCCGACGAAGTTATCTTCGCCTGTATGAACGGCTTTGTACCGCATGGTTTCGCGGTTCACCGTTATGATGACGGGGGATTTTTGACAGCCTCGAAATTCATCTAGAGCTTTGGCATCTACGCCGTCAGGTACATTCGAAACGTCAATACCCCAAGAGCCAGAGGCTAAATCTATCGCGTCAGCCGCAAAGGCGGCAGGCGAAGACATGAACAGTGCGATGAGAACGTAAAAGAGTTTCATGGGGCGCCTAGATTAAAAAACTTATTTCACACCTTTAAGTGGATAACCATGTACGCGTCTAGGGCCTTTATCTCTCTTGCTTATGCGCGACATTTCTCGTGACTCGCTAAAGTTCTGACATCGCGGTATAGTCCCGCGAGATGCTAGAAACCTCGACACATAAACCCGCGATGCGCCGCATGGCGCGCGAAGCCCGCGCCGCGCTATTTGATCCGCAAGTCGGGCAAAAATTGGTGGACCTCTTTCCGCATGACCCCGCCCACACACTCATCGCTGGTTTTGCGCCGATCGGGGATGAAATTGATATTTGGCCGCTGCTGCATCATTTGCATGAACAGGGGCGACAGATCGTATTGCCTGTTGTGACCGCGCCAGCGGTGCCACTCATCTTTCGGCGCTGGACTCCAGACACGGCGATGGAGACAGACCGTTATGGCGTGTCCTATCCCGCGCAAGGCGAGCCATTGACGCCGACATGTGTTCTTGTGCCGCTTCTTGCGTTCACGCGCGGCGGTGAGCGCCTTGGGTATGGGGGCGGCTATTATGATCGGACCTTGGCCGAACTTAGGGCAGGCTTACGTTTGCAATCTGAGCTTTTTGCTTGCGGTGTGGCCTATGCAGGTCAAGAGGTGGCCGACCTACCGACGGACGACTATGATGAACGTCTGGACGGTATTTTGACGGAAAAAGAATTCAGGACGATCAGATGAAAATTGCCTTCTTCGGAGATGTTGTCGGACGCTCAGGCCGTGAAGCCGTCAAGCGCCACTTGCCGGGCCTCAAGGGCCAACTTGGCCTCGACGCCGTTATCATCAACGCGGAAAATGCGGCGGGCGGGTTTGGGATTACACGCGCGACTGCCGAAGAACTATTCGATGCGGGCGCAGATGTTTTGACGCTGGGCAACCATACGTTCGACCAAGCGCAAGGCATTTCGATCATCGACAATGACCCCCGCATCATCCGTCCGTGTAACTACCCACGCGGCACAACACCCGGACGCGGCGCAGGCCTATTTGAGATTAACGGCTTCCAATTGTTGGTCGTCAACGTACTCGGCAGTGTTTTCATGGACCCCCTCGATAATGCCTTTCATGCGGTTGAGCGCGAATTAGATGCCGCGCCTTTGGGCGCTGTGGCTGACGCGGTTCTCGTTGACGTCCATGCCGAAGCGACATCAGAGAAAAACGCGATGGGCTATTTCTGTGATGGGCGCGCCAGCCTTGTTGTCGGGACGCATCAACATGTTCCTACGGGCGATGCGCGGATTTTGCCGAATGGCACAGCCTACCAAACAGACGCGGGCATGTGCGGCGATTATAACTCTGTCATTGGCATGGAAATCGAAGAGCCTCTGCGCCGCTTCACGACGAAAATGCGCGGCGGGCGTTTCACGACAGCCAGTGGCCCCGGCACGCTCTGCGGTGTCTATGTCGAAACAAGCGCCAACGGCCTCGCGACGCGCGTCGAACCGATCCGCATTGGCGGGCAACTCGCAGGCGCGGTTCCGCAAGTTTAAAGTGGGTTTAATGTCTGACGCTTTACGAAGCTGTAAGTTGTGGTATATCTAGGCGGCGTTACGGTTGCCTATGAAACATTATCCAGTACGCCCCACCGCACTTGCCTCCGCTCTATTCACGGCGGCCCTCATTGTCAGTCCCATCGCGCAGGCCCAAGATATCCTGTCGATATTGCAAAGCCGCGCAGAGATGCCTCGCACCCCTGCGCCAGATACGATCCCTTATAGCTATACGATGAGCGTCATTCTGGCGGAGATTGAGGGCGACGAAACCCGAAACGGCGAGGCAGTGCTACGCATAGACCCGACGCAACCCGCAGGCTCACGCGCAACAATTGTATCTTCCGAAGCGCCAGACAGCAAAGCTCTCACAAACTTCATTAAGCAGATCGAAGATCCAGAGATGGATATGGCCGAGATAGCCGACGGGTTTTGGTGCGGCTCTATTGATGATGACGCGGATTTCGATGTGGCCGACTTCACCGTTGTCTCAGAGACAGACACAGAGGCCGTCTTGCAACCTAACTCAGGGAAACTAAGCGAGTTGTTGATGCAATCGGAAAGTGAAGAAGAGGCGAGTAAACAAGAGCGCAAAATGAGAAAGAAGCTCTTTGATCGTATCGACGGGCAGATCACCGTGTCCAAACCTGATGTGGGCACGAAAGCCTACAGCGTAAATATGACGCGTTCGATGACTATCATGGTCGTGGCAAAGATCAAGAAAATGGAGGTCTCGCAGCTGTGCGAACTCGCCCCAAATGGACATCGTTATGGGTCGAAGATGCAGTTCTCAATTCGCGGCAAGGCGATGGGCACAGCCTTTGGGCAAGACATGGATATCCGCATCACAGATTTAACGCCGCTCCCATAAAGAACTTGGCGCATCCTCACGGTTGCCCCGACCCGCTGCTATCGCTAAAGCCCTCTCTAAATAAATTACGATAAAGAGGTCTCCCATGGCAGGTCATTCAAAATGGGCCAATATTCAACATCGCAAAGGGCGTCAGGATAAGCTGCGCTCCAAGCTATTCTCCAAGCTCGCGAAAGACATCGCGATTGCATCCAAAATTGGCGGTCCAGACCCCGACATGAACCCGCGCCTGCGTTTGGCTATCGTCAACGCCAAGGGCCAGTCCATGCCAAAGGACAACATCCAGCGCGCCGTTGATAAAGGCGCTGGCGGCGAAGGCGATGATTATGAAGATATCCGCTACGAAGGTTTCGGCCCCGGCGGCATCGGCTTTATCGTCGAAGCGTCAACAGACAATAAGAACCGGACAGCGATGGCGGTCCGCACAGCGTTCTCGAAGAACGGCGGCAATATGGGCGAGACAGGCTCTGTCTCCTTTATGTTCGATCAAGTCGGCAAGATTGAATATCCACTCGACGTGACAGATGAAGACACGATGATGGAAGCCGCGATTGATGCGGGCGCAGATGATTGCGAAACCGATCAACCCGCAACAGATCAGTGGGATGAGTTCGAACCTGTCCACACAATTTGGACAGCCCGTGATGATCTCGGAAATGTGGCTCCTGCATTAGCTGAAAAATTTGGCGATGCGAAATCTGTCAACTTGGTCTGGAAAGGCCAAAACGATATCGACAACCCAGAAGCTGCTGCTCAGGTCATGAGACTCCAAGACGCGCTCGAAGATGTGGATGACGTAAATGACGTCTTCCACAATTTCGAAATGTCAGAAGCCGCCGCTGCGACGCTCGCAGAAGAGTAGGGCCGCCAGCAGGTTTAGAGTTTTAAAGTGGTCCCTCGGGGCCGCTTTTTTTCATGGGTGAGTGGATATTAGCGCAGTGACTTAAAACGCCAAAAGTAAGCGACTCAATTCGCTGTGGGTTTTATCAACATTCACGTACTAACCACCTTGCATTTGGTCGAACTTTTTTTCTGCGTTTTGCTTGCGAGCGTGATTGGCAAGTTCTTTTGATACGACTCTGCGACCTACAGGCCAAAAAGAAATGCCAGCAAGTTTGAATGAGGCTATGCCAAACGGAATCCCAATAATTGTTAAACAACATAGAACGCCAGCTAGTAGGTACATGAGGAATAAAACTATCCCAAAAGTACAGGCCCAAATTATATTGAAAACAAGGCCTATAGTTCCAGTAGTTGCTGTGGCTGCGTTAACAGATTTCCCGTCAAGTTCTCGAACATGGACAACGCTTTTGCCAAATGGTGCTGCTGACATCTTCGCCATTTCGAGGGCAGCACGGGTCAAAGGTAAACCAACGATTGTTAAGGCGAATATTCCTGCGCCTATTAGCCATGCTAAACCAGTGTACCAGCCCCCTAGCACAAACCAGATTACGTTTCCTGCAAATCTCATTTTTATCCCCTTTTAGATTCCTTTGTGAGGCTACATAGGGTTGCCTTTAGATATAACACAAGTAAAAATATTTCAAAGAATAAGGTATACGACAAAAGAACACTTGATAACATATTGTATATTCTTAGTCGCTTTTGTCAGGATTAAAAAATCACAACTTTAGCCAAATAAGAGAACTAAAATGGGTGGAATTTTCAACGGTATTTTTTGGGTTATTTTCTGGTTAGCCTTTATCATTTTCACTATGGGCATAGGACTTATTCTTTTTGCTGCGTATATGTTTTTTATGCTCGGCGGTGCAAAAAAGCGTGAGATTAAAGCGATGGAGAAATTAAAATCGACACTGATGGTTGATGAAAAAGTTGTTACAGCATCAATTCAAAATAGAATTTTTGCCTTGTGGCATAGGAAGCATGTTCTCACCATTACGAACAGTCGAGTGATTGCTGTAAAAAGAGGCGTGTTTGGCGGATTCGTAATGCAAGACATCCAGTGGAAAGATCTTCGCGACGCAAAATTAACACAAAATGTCCTCCCGTCAATTTGTGGCTCAAATGTGAGTTTTCGTCACTTTAAGAATGATGTGGGAACGTTAGAGCTTAAAGGGATTCCTGATAAAGAAGCCGCAGAGATGTACAGCAGGTCACAGTCTGAAGAACAGGCTTGGGAAGAAAAAAGAAGAGTGCGTGAAATTGAAGAAGTTCGTGCCGCGTCTGGTGGAACAATCATAAATACTGGACAAGATTCCAATCCGCCCTCATCAAGCCAGTCATCTTCAGGGGGCAGCATATTGCAACATATCACTGAAGCGAAAAAGTTACTCGATGATGGCACCATAAGTGATGCTGAATTCCAAGAGATGAAGGCAAAAATACTGAGCTAAAATATATAAATTTGTTGGGTGGTTTATAAAGTTTGAAAATATGGCTATTGAAGAAAATAGTTTCAGAAATCCACCCAACAATTTGGAGAAAAGACTACCCAAGCTTATAGTGAAAGCGGTATTGGAGATCGTCTTAAACTAAACTGAGCGTCTTAAAATCGCTCAAAATAAACCTCTCGCTGATACCGCAATGGGGATAAATCCATACGTGCACTTGCCCGAAAATTACCTTAAGCAGCTCTCATGGGTTTTCGTGATTTCAGTCTTCTTTTCTCTGTGTGCTTTGTCTGGGGCTTGAATATTGTTATTACGCGCTGGGTTGTGTTTGATGCAGCGGTGCCGCCTCTCTTTTTTGCAGCCCTCCGATTTTTGGGAGTGGCGATTTTGCTTATTCCTTTTTTGCGGCCCATTCCCAAAGATTTAAAAACGTTATTCGTGATTTCATTTTTTATTGGATCAGGACATTTCGCGTTGCTTTTTGTAGGCTTGGCTAATGCGGAAGCTTCTGCCGCCGCTGTCGTTGGACAATTGGGCGTACCTTTCGCGACATTGATGAGCATGGCATTTTTGGGTGAGACGATTAGGTGGCGGCGCGGCTTGGGTATTATGCTCGCTTTTGCAGGGGTTCTTCTCATCGCGGTAGACCCGGGTAGTTTTACCGTGTCCTTTGGCTTGCTCTATATTGGCGCAGCGGCCTTTGTTGGCGCTGTGGGGGGTATCTTGATGAAACGCATGTCCCCAATCTCAGCCTTACAAAGCCAAGCTTGGATAGGCCTGTTTTCTTTTGCGCCACTTTTTGCCGTCTCTGCCCTGTTAGAACGTGGGCAGATGGATAGTTATATTGCGGGAGGTTGGTGGGTTTGGATCGCCACGGCCTTCGCAATTGTTGGTGTGTCGATTTTCGGTCATGGCGGTTTTTATCACCTTATAAAAAAGTATGATATTTCCCTGTTATCTCCACTTACACTCATGACCCCAATCTGGGGCGTTGTTTTAAGTATCATACTCTTAAATGAAGCCATTACGCCTCAACTTATTCTTGGCTCAGCAATTTCTCTTGGAGGAGTCCTCATAATTGCGCTGCGTCCAAACAAGGCTATGCCTGAAGCAGGGTTGGGTAAAAAAATCGGAAGTGGCGGATCATAAAATACAGACGCCGCCTGATTTTTAATAGTGCTACGGAAAGGTATTCGCCATCGATCACGATATTATTCAATGGTTACGCGACCATCAGCAATATGCACTGCTGGTTGTGCCACTGCTTGCCTTTTTTGAAGCCTTTGTCGGTATTGGCTTGTTTATATCTGGCGCAATATTGTTGTCGGTTTGTACTATTTTGTATGCGGAGCAAATTTCCACTCTGGAACAGATGTTACCATTGGCATTTTTGGGTGCGATCCTCAGTGACCATAGTGGGTACTATATAGGGCGTTTTATGGGGCCTAGATTTCACCATACCTCGTTCGCGATGAAGCGTGCTCGCATGCTAAAGAAAGCCGAGCAAAGCATCACTAAATATGGTGTGTTTGCGATATTTATTGGACGATTTTTGACGCCCATTAGAAGTTTAGTGCCGTTAGTGACAGGCATTAGCGGTATGTCACGAGGAAGGTATACTGCCGCCGATTTTATCGCGTGCGCGTTATGGACAGTCTGCTTAGGCTTATTAATCGTAGGGTTCGACACGCTTTGGGATTCCTAATGTTCCTTTGGGGATATTACGTCTTCTTGCAGGGTTGAACTAAGGTTGCCTCCTACCGCCAAGGCCCGCGCATATCTTCAAAATTTCAATCCGTCCTTCTTTTCAAATTCTAACTCTCTCTTGATTTCAATGCGTTGATTGAAATTTCATAAGAATGATCCCCGTATTGAAAACCTATGGCATGATGAACGCGTTCTTTCGGACACGGGACAGGTAGAGCTCATCTGCTAGTGCCGAGAGACGGTGGGGTTGAGCGGCTGCGTGTGAGAACGCGGCGTGTGCCGGGCCTTGATGTGGTGAGCGTTGACCGCCTTGCGTTGACCTTTGGAATTGGGAGTAAGTCCTCCCATGAGCCATTGATCGTGAGACTGCGGGAAATACTAACCGTCACATCTACAACCATCGCCGCGTGACGTCAGTTGCGTAAACAAAACATATCAAACTCTGGCAGCCATCGCGGTTGCCGTCACGCGGACAGTCCTAATTATAGGAATACGCATTTTGGCAGTCGCCCCAAACAACGGGAGAGCGGCTGTGTGCGCTCCCGCCTGTCTGCGTCTCTCATGCTAGGCTCGTTTAGAAAACCAAAGAAGAGACGTCCGATTACATTATTATCGCTTTCACGTTAACAGTGTAATCGTTCAGCGCGCCCGCCGACTTGAAGTGTGGCGTCTTGCGGGAAAACAGATAGGTTTTGAAAACTGTATTAAGGCCGTCGTGGTCTATGCACGCGTTCAGTCTGGCGTTGTCTTCTCTGCAATATCGCGGGGAACCAGAATGAGGCCCCTTTATAAGGCAGCCAACATTATTCGACAGCTTTCTTGCGATAGATTTTAGATCATTTTGTGATCAGAAATATCATATTTTGTAAAAATTATAGTGGCTCGACACCATCCAACGCTTGACTAAATGCGCGCGGCGCGGTCCATGTTGCGCATGGCATTCACCTTCATCCATACAGCTGATTGGCAGCTCGGGAAGAGCTTCGGGCAATTCTCTGCTGAAGCCGCAGGCGCATTACGTTTGGCGCGGCAGGCCGTGATTGAACAGATCGCGCGAGTGGCGCGGGAGCAAGATGCGGTCCATGTGCTTGTGGCGGGTGATGTCTGGGACAGCGCGATTCCGTCACATTCTACGCTGCGGCAGCCTTTGGCGATTATGGGCGAAGCGCAGGATATTCACTGGTGGCTGCTGCCGGGTAATCATGACCCTGATGGGCCTGACGGATTATGGGACCGCATAGACGCGGTGAAGCCTGAGAATGTTCATACGCTGCGAGACGCTACGCCGATTGAGATTGAAACAGGCGTCTTTATCCTGCCTGCGCCTTGGGCGAGAATACAGCATGGTCAAGATTTGACGGCTTGGATGGACACCGCGCAAACGCCAGAGGGGGCGCTACGGATTGGATTGGCGCATGGTTCGGTTCAGGGCTTTGGCACAGAAGGCGATACGGACCGAGAGATCATTCCGCCAAGCCGCGCCGAGAGTGCGCGACTGGATTATCTTGCGCTAGGCGATTGGCATGCACGCCGCGAAATTCAGGCGCGAATTCAATATCCCGGAACGCCAGAACCTGACCGTCATAAAACGGGCGCGCGTGGGCAAGTGTTAGCTGTGACATTAGAGGCGGGAGCTTCGCCGCAGGTCAAAGTTATTCCAACGGCGCAGTATGACTGGCCCATCTTAAAAATAGATTTGCACCCAGACGCGGTTCAGGATTCGATGGCTGATCTTCGAACGCGGTTCGGTTCGGGGCAACCGCTTCGGCGTACCCATGCGCGGCTTGATGTGTCTGGCGCAATGACCGCCGCAGAGTGGCCCGTGTTTGAACGCTTCGTCGAAGAGATGAGAGGCGAAATGGCGTCCTTAGATTTACGGGGTGAAGAACATGTACGCCTCGTGGTTGTCCCCGAAGATATAGAAGCTCTCGATGCGCAAGGCTCTGTGCGCGAGGCGGCGGATGCTTTGATGACGCGTTCGGAAAATCCTGACTTGTCTCGCGATGATCGGCAGATTGCCTCTGAAGCGTTACGGCTTCTGTTTCGCTATGCGGGTGAAAGCGCATGAGATTAACGAGCCTAAAGTTTCGCCACGTCGGTCCATTTGGCGCAGAGGGTGTCGCGCTTGAGGGTTTGTCGGCTGGCTTGAACGTGGTTTGCGAAACCAATGAGTTCGGGAAATCGACAATCCTAAAGGCTTTGGAAACGGTTCTATTCAAGCCGTTCTCTAGTGCGGATAAACAGGTCAAAGCGCTGCGCACGGATGGATCAGACGAAGCGCCTGAAGGCGAAATCACCTTCACCAGTGAAGGGCGCTCTTATCGGCTACAAAAGAGATTTTTGAAAAAGAAAAGTGCGCTCCTGATGGATGCGGAGACGGGTGAAATTCTTGCGACGGATCGTGGCGCGGAAGAAAAAATGACAGAGCTGCTGCGGGCAGAACGCTTTGACAGCGGCCCCTCGGGTTTGCTCTGGGTACGGCAAGGACAATCCATGGACGGCGTCAGTGATGATGGCCAAGTGGCGTCTCGATTAGAAGGTGAATTAGGCGCGCTGATAGGCGGCGAAAAAGCGCGTGATTATCTAACTAAGGTCGAGATAGAGCTTGCCGCATATTTGACCAAAACGGGGGTATTGAAAAAAGGGGGTCCGCTTCACGCGGCCAGAACCGCCGTTGAAATAACACAGACTGAATTAGCTGACGCGGTGCGTATGCGCGACCTAACCAAAGCGACGGGTACGCAATTGGCACGCATTCAATCTGAAATTTTGCGGCTGGAGTCAGACGCAACTGAAACGGATATGGACGTCCAAATCAAAGAGACGCGAGACGCCATCGCCTTGGCGCAAAGTTATAGAAATGCCTTGGCCTTAATCGAATCCAAGCGCGATCAAGCGAAAGACTCAGCGCAGCGTGCGAGTGAGCGTCAAGCCGCGCAGATTGAAAAATTAGTCGTCTTTAATGCGGCGACTGATAAACTCACGGCTATAATGGCGGGTCATGAAAACGCGATCAAAGTGCGGGATGAGAAACGCATAGCACGTGATATTCTACGGACAGAGGTCAATGCACTGGACCTGCGTCTGGCCGAAGCGGGCCGCGTGCGATCTCGCCGGGAAACGCTCGCGCGCCAGACCCAACGCCTTGAAGAGATTGGGCGAGAGACCACGCGGCTGACACATCTCTTGGAGCAGTTGGATCAAATCGAAACTGAGGCCTCCAAGCTTACAGATGCTATTTCTGAACTCCCGCTTGTGCGCCGCAATGATGTTGAAACTCTACGCCGAACGGCTGATCAGAAACGCCAGATTGAGGCTGAGATTTCGGCCTTGTCTACGCGGCTGTTCTTGGACTTGCAGCCTGCGGGAAAAGGCAAAGTTACCGTGGACGGCGTTGCACTTGACAGCGGCGCGTTTGAACTTTCGGGTAGCGCGGTCTTGAGCTTCGAAGGCATCGGTGAATTGCGAAGTGATGATGGCCGCTTGCATGAATTGTCAAAAGAGCAAGCGCGGCTTGGTGCTGAATATGAGGCCTTACTGACTCGCTTTAATGTGGCGGATGTGGCGGACGCGGCGCGTGCAGCAGACCAACGACAAGAATGGGAAGCGGAGCGGAAACATCTGACAACGGAAATAGGCCGCTTGGCCCCGCAAGGCCGCGCAGCATTTGAGACAGACCTCGCAGCAGGTCTATCCGAAGCCGAGAACCTGTCCGACCAGATCAGTGATTTAGGCGCAGAAATAGAGATAGGGGATGAAACCGATTTCATGGATCAGCTCAGGTCTATGCGCGCGAAACTCACGGTGTTGGACGAAGGTTTGGAACAGCTGCAAGATACACTCGCAAAGGCGGATCGTGAGCAGGCCAGATTACGGGAGCGCATAACGGGCTTAAACCTCCCCGCCACCGAGTCCGAACGAACCACGCAAGCGAATGAATTGGCAGCAGAGAAATTGCAATTCGAAGCGGACACACGGGCCGCAACAGCCAAGGCCGTAGAGATGGCGACGCAAGCCCCCGCGCAACCGCTGGAAATGCTAAATGCGCGTTTAACTCGTTTGGAAAAATCAGCCCTGCAATCACGTGGCCGCATGGAGGCGCTTAAAACAGAAGCGGCTGGATTAACGGCGCGGCGTGATGCGGCATTTGAAGGCGAAGATGCAGATGCCAAGGTGGCGGCATTGCAGTCTAGTTTGCAGAAAAATGAAGATAACTTGCTACGCCACACACGCGCCAAAGATGTGCGGGCTTTGTTGCGTGATACGCTGACACAGACACAGGCGCGATTACGCGCCGCCTATACGGCGCCAGTAGCGGCGGAATTAGAGCCTCTATTATCGATGGTTATTCCAGGCGCACGTGCAGGCTTAGGCGATAGTTTGGGCGTGGACACGGTTCACCGCGATGGACGCAGCGAGGCGATCTCTCAACTCTCTGGCGGGACGCAGGAACAATTCGCGATCCTGACGCGGCTGGCTTACGCGCGTTTATTGGCGCGAGGCGGGGCGAGTGCGCCTGTTATTCTCGATGATGCGCTTGTCTATGCGGATGATGCGCGGCGTGATGCGATGTTTGATGTGTTGAACCATGTCAGCTCTGGCGATGACCCGATTCAACTGCTCTATTTATCTTGTCATCGCGGCGCGACGAACCGATTGGGCGGCACACGCATCTCTCCGAACCCTTGGGTTTAAGTGTGTATTTTCTAGCTAAAAATCTCTATGTCCAAACCAAGCCTAAGACGGATCAATAGACCATGACGGACACACCGATATTTACCCTGACGTTTTCTTGCCCTGACCAACCCGGAATTGTTGCCAAGGTCAGTGGGTTTTTGTTTAATCTCGGGGCCAATATTCTGAGCGCCCAACAACACAAGGACACGGGGAATAATACGTTTTTCATGCGCGTTGTTTTTGGTTTTGCGTCAACCGCCGCATTGCCCGATGATTTATCGGACCAAGTTTTCGTCTTAGCCCAAGAGTTTCGGTTGAAGTGGAAACTCACAGACCGCCGGGATAAAAAACGTGTGTTGTTGATGGTGTCTAAATTTGATCATTGCCTCGCGGATTTACTCTATCGACTACGGATTGGTGAGCTGGACATGGAGGTCGTTGGCATTGTGTCTAACCATCCTAAAACAGCTCTGCATTTGAAAAATTTCGGTGATATTCCTTATCATCATTTACCCATCACCAAGGCGACCAAGCCGCAGCAAGAAGCCCAAATTAAAGATTTAATTGAGAAAACAGACACAGAACTCGTTGTGCTTGCACGCTATATGCAAATCCTGTCCAATGACTTTGCGGAATTTCTGACGGGGCGGTGTGTGAATATCCATCATAGTTTCCTGCCAGGGTTTAAGGGCGCGAAGCCATACCACCAAGCCCATGCCCGGGGCGTGAAAATGATTGGCGCGACGGCGCATTTCGTGACGGCCGATTTGGATGAAGGTCCCATTATTGCTCAAAATGTTGAGCAAGTGTCTCATGTTGATCGACCTGTTGATTTAGTGCGCAAAGGTCGAAGCATTGAGCAACGCGTCTTGTCGCGTGCGGTGACGTATTTACTCGAAGATCGCGTTTTATTAAATGGCAGTACAACGGTTGTCTTTGCTTAGGTCTAACTTGGCGTCGCTTGAAAAAATAACAATGCCACCCAAATTTTGAAAATGGATGACTTGCCATGAAGACAGTTAAACTCTCCAACGGGACTTGGGCCATTGGCGGACACGAACCTCTGGCGGTTATCGCAGGGTTGAACGTCCTCGAAGATCTAGGTCTCGCGCTTGAAATCGGGACGGAGCTCAAGCGCATCTGCGCCGAGTTGGGTTTACCATATGTTTTCAAAGCAAGCTTTGACAAAGCCAATCGATCTTCAATCGCGTCCTATCGTGGTCCAGGCCTGGATAAAGGTCTCGAGATGTTGGCTAAGGTTAAGGCTGAGTTGAATGTTCCAATCTGTACCGATGTTCATACGGTGGCCCAAGCGGCACGCGTAGCCGAAATCGCAGAAGTCGTTCAACTGCCCGCCTTTCTCTGTCGCCAGACGGACCTTGTCGTTGCGATGGCGGAAGCGACACAGGCTGCGGGCGGCGTGCTGCATGTCAAAAAAGCGCAATTCCTTGCGCCTTGGGATACGAAAAACATCGTCTCTAAAATTGGTGAAGTGGCCCCAGACCTAGATGTCATCCTCTGTGAGCGCGGGACAAGCTTTGGGTATAATAATCTTGTGGTGGATATGCTCGGCATTGGCGCGATGCATGATCTCGGCGTTCCCGTCACGATTGACGCGACACATGCAGTCCAATTACCGGGCGCTGATCCACGTACGGCAGGCGCATCAACAGGTGGTCGCCGCGAAGGTGTGCCCGTGATTGCGAAATCTGCTGTGGCCGCTGGGGCAGACGGTGTCTTCCTAGAGTTCCATACGGACCCAGATGCAGCGCTATGTGACGCCCCAAGTTGTCTGCCGCTCTCGGGCGCAGGCGAGTTACTGAAAACGCTCAAGCAGATCCGCGAGATTACGATCGCTTAAATTTTGGAAATAAGGGGGGAATGGTGGAGCCTAGGGGAGTCGAACCCCTGACCTCTTGCATGCCATGCAAGCGCTCTACCAGCTGAGCTAAGGCCCCGAATATATCCATTCAGATATGAGCGCGCCGTTTAACGCCGAGCGCGGGGCGTGGCAAGCGTGTTGTGCGGACCAAAGAACCTCGGTCCGCAGCGTAGTCTTAGATTTCAACTTCTTCAGCGTTTTCGTCGATTGGAGCTGGCGGACCCGTGTCTTCATCGTCTGCCACGAGGGCCGCGTCTTGATCTTCGTCTTCATCTGTAGAGAAGCCGTCATAGTCAGATGACTTGCCATCATCATCACTGCCGCTTGCGCCAGAGATCAACGCCGCATCATCGCCGTCGAGCTCTAGCTCTTTCGCTGCGATTTCATCTTCGTCGATATCTTCTTCGTCAACTTCAACTGCATCTTCGACATCATCATCGCCGTCATCGTCTTTAGATGTTTGTGGTTTCAGCGGTGCCGTAGGTAGAACAGCGTTTGGATCGAGCTCACTCGGATCGAAACTATTCTGACACATCGGGCAGACTGCCGGGTTGCGCGTGAGGTCGTAAAACTTAACTTCGCACTCGGGACAGACCCGTTTTGTACCGATATCAACTTTTGCCATGAGGGACACCTTCTAATGCCTTGCGGTTTGATTGCAGATTTGCGAGACCCGCGCGTCTTAGCGACTGACCAATCTGAGTCAACAATCAATGGAGGCGCAAAGCCATCATGCGCAGTTCATCCGCCATATCACAAGCCCTTTCTGGCACTGTACGTGCCCCTGGGGACAAATCGATTAGTCATAGGTCCATTATCTTTGGCGCAATGGCCAAAGGCACAACCCATGTCACAGGCCTATTAGAAGGCGCAGATATCATGTCGACGGCCTCTGTGATGGAAGCTCTCGGCGCTAAAATCACGAAAACGGGCGCTGGAGCCTACAGCATTGACGGTTGCGGCGAGGCAGGCTTGCAAACACCTGACGTCGATTTGGACTGCGGGAATGCAGGCACAGGTGTTCGCCTGATCATGGGCGCCTGCGCGGGATATAAGCTGCGCGCGACATATACAGGTGATGCGTCACTGTCCTCTCGCCCTATGAATCGTATTCTCGACCCCTTGCGCGATATGGGTGCCGCGGCGACAGCCCAAGAGGGCGGGCGGTTGCCTGTTATCCTCGAGAGCAATGGTGATTTGACCCCGCTGACCTACACGCCGCCAGTTGCGTCGGCCCAAGTTAAATCCGCAGTCTTGCTCGCAGCTGTGAATACGGCGGGCCTGACAACCGTGACGGAGCCTATTCCAACACGCGACCATACGGAAAATATGCTCAGAGCCTTTGGCGCAAAGGTCGATGTGACGAAGAAAAATGGCGCAGACGTCATTCGCCTCGAAGGCCCCGTTCAGCTTCAAGCGACAACTGTGAACGTGCCAGGCGACCCGTCGTCGGCAGCGTTCTTGATTGTGGCGGCGTTGATCACGCCAGGCTCTGACGTCATTGTTGAAAACGTTATGATGAATACGACGCGCACAGGCCTGTTCGATTGTTTGACGGAAATGGGCGGGCATGTTCGGCCTGATAATTTCCGAAAATCGGGCGGCGAGGTCATTGCCGACATTCACGTTAAATCCTCTAAATTGCATGGCATCACGGTTCCGCCAGAGCGCGCGGCCTCGATGATTGACGAATATCCCATTCTCGCCGTTGCGGCCTCCGTCGCCACTGGAACGACAACGATGGACGATATCGGAGAGCTTCGCGTCAAAGAGAGCGACCGCATTACAGCCACCGTAAATCTGCTACAGAACAATGGCGTCAACGTCGAAGAACTCGAAAACGGTATGCGCGTGACGGGCGGTCCTGTTGCGGGCGGCGGATTGGTGACGACCCATCATGATCACCGTATCGCCATGAGCGCACTGATCCTCGGCCTTGTCGCAGATGCGCCTGTGAGCATTGATGATGCCTCCATGATTGCGACGAGCTTCCCGAGTTTCTTTGATGTTATGACGGGTCTCGGCGCTAAAATTTCGACAGCCGAATCCTGATGACTGTCATTGCGATAGACGGCACATTTGCCTCGGGCAAAGGGACCTTGGGCAAGGGCCTCGCGGCGCATTATGGCTTTCCATATCTCGACACGGGCAAGCTCTACCGCGCGACAGCGAAACGCGTGCTAGACGCGGGCGGTGATGTGACCTCCAGCGTTGATGGAACCCTCGCGGCCAAAGCAATCACGGCAGACGATCTGTCTGATCCTATTTTGAAGTCTGGCCCAATTGGTGCGGCGGCGTCCAAAGTCTCTGTCCATCCTGATGTCCGTACGGCCCTATTTGATTTCCAACGCGAGTTTGCAGCCAATCCTAAAACAAGCGGAGGCATCCTTGATGGCCGCGATATTGGCACAGTCATTTGCCCTGATGCCGATGTGAAACTCTATGTGACCGCCAGTCCCGAAGAACGCGCCAAACGCCGCCATGCAGAACTGACAGGATATGGCGAAGTCCTGACCGTCGAGGATGTTCTCGCGCAATTAATCGAACGTGATACCCGCGACAGCACTCGCGCTACGGCTCCGCTAAAGCCTGCAGTTGATGCGCATATGATTGATACAACGGGCCTCGGGATTGCAGAGGTTCTGGCGGTTGCGATTTCTATTTGCGATGCGGTTTTGACCCGTTAGTTTTTAACTTCAGGGTCGGGCTCACTCGGCACGTCCACAGAATACCCTTCGGGCCGCACAACAACTACACCATTAGATAAAACGCCGTCGCGGATATAGGTCACAAGCACGCCTGTATCTGGTCTCACGAGTCCAATCGCATAGCGTAGCTCAGAAGGGCTCCCGATAGAGCGCTCACCGAAATAAGTGATAATATCATTCACGCGCAACCCGCCCTCTGACCCTGCGCCGCCAACCGTCATTTCAACGATCAACGCGCCATCCAAAGATGGCAGTTTTAATTGCTCTTGCATGTCTTGTGTCACGTGAGAGGTCACAATGCCTAAGGACCCGCGAGACACTTCGCCGTGTTTTTCTAACTGCTCCGCGACAGCTCTGAATGTATGCGCAGGAATGGCGAACCCAATCCCAGACGAGCCTTTGTCTTTTGCAACAATCGCGGAATTAATACCGATTAAATCACCGGCTGAATTGACAAGCGCCCCGCCAGAATTGCCCGGGTTAATTGACGCGTCGGTTTGGATTAAATCCGAATAACCTTCGGGGTTATCATCGACGCGGCCAATCGCGGAAACAATGCCTGTGCTGACACTGTGAGAGAGTCCAAAGGGGTTCCCAACGGCAATCACCAAATCGCCAACTTGCACATCATCTGATTTAGACACGTCAAGCGCCGTCAGGTTTTTCGCATCAATTCGCAATAGCGCCAAATCTGTTTCGCTGTCTTGCCCCAAAACCGTTGCGCCATATCTGCGCTTGTTCGACAAAATAACAGTGATGGTTTCCGCATCAGAAATCACATGATCATTCGTCAGGATAAGGCCTGCTTTGGCGTCAATGATGACGCCTGACCCGATACCTTTAACAATGGACCCATCGGCCTCTTTCGATAAAACTGTCGAGATGGAGACAACGCCTGGCGTGACCTGTTTGATGACGGGCGCCATCGTGAAGACTTTACGCGTGGGATCATAACTGATCACGGATTGCGCGCGCTTATCGACTTGCGCTTGCGCGGACCCCGCAGATGCGCAGCAGAGAGCGGCGGCGATGAGAATGGCAGGCACGAGGCGCAAGAGAGACTCCGAGGTGGATGGTGGCGGTCGGGGAAGACTGAACACAGATTACGAGAAAGGCGCAAGCCGCAATGTATACATGGCGGTATTGTAACGCGTGATGAACGCGCGCAACGCAGGGCGGGGGTACGATAGTAAGGCAAGCGCCCGCCATAACTGCCCATCATCCTTTCAGGGAGGGTCAGCAAAGTAGACGGTCTAAATAATTAGGACAGTCCGCGTGGTGGCACCCGCGATGGCTGCCAGAGTTTAATATGTTTTGTTTACGCAGATGCCCCCGTGCAATTGTTTGGAAAACAAATGCACAAAGCCACGCGGCAGCGGTTTTTGACGAAGCGGCCCATCTGTCCCTACAGTTTGGCCATTAGACCTAGTAGTCGGCTCTCACTTCAAAAGGCCCGGCACACACCACGCTCTCACACGCAGCCGCTCAACCCCACCGTCTCTCGGTACCAGAAGGTGAGCTCCTACCTGTCCCGTGTCCGAAAGAACGCCCTAAGAATGACACAGCTTTTGAAAGCGGGGATATTTCTTTGCGCTTTTTAATCAACACATTGAAATGATGAGAGAGTTGAAATTTGAAAAGAGGGATGGATTGGGTTTTCGGGATGAACGGCGCGCACTTTTCTTTGAGCCATACCGAGCATCAGTGTGAAGCCTTAAACTGTGCAAAGAAGCGAAATTATGTAGAAAAAACGTACCAACAGTCTTCAGAATTGGGGGCTTTGATCAGTAAGCTACCAAATGCGTGATTCATTGCGGCGTTCGTTATTGTGTCTATCTATTTGGTCCTGTGTCATATCTTCCCAACTTCTTAGTTGGACATCAAAACCATTCTCCTTTGGGATTTTCCCCCAGTGGTAGACCTCTATAGCTGCAGGAGCATCTCTGAATTGAACTTGGCCATTACGGTCGTTTTCGGCGACACTTCTTTTGTATGTGAAGATACTAAATATATGAAAAACGCCACTCAAACCCAATATTTCGGTAACAGTAAATGGTTGTGGCGCGGTTGGAGCGGGTTGGACCTTTATCTCAATGTCTCTCCTAGTTTCGTTAGGGGTAAGTCCTACAATTCTGGCGCTAGGAATAGCAGAGTAAAAAGGACCGTCATCATTTTCCTCAGCCACAACAGTGCTGTATACAGTAATTTTTGGAATCAAGGATCTGCCAAAATTAGTAACATCGACACGAATAGTATTTTCACGTTGGTCGACCCTGATATTGGAGACATTCAAATAGGCAACAGACTCACGATTAAACTTTTCTATTTCAAGCCTGCCCGTATTTTGCGCTTGTGTGGTGGCTTTTTTGGCTTCGACGAGGGTGTCTGCGACAGAGTTAGCAGCTATCTTAGTGGAAACTAGAGTTTGCTTGATCAAGCAAAGCCCAACCCCTGTCATGACTACCGCTACAGCACTTGCCCAAAACATAAATTTTGCCCAAAAAGCCATACCTATTTGGGCCTTAAGATCAGTTTTTTCGTTATTGTCGTGCCATTCGTGGTGCTTCTTGTTTTCCTCAGATACGAGGTTTCAAACAGCAATTTCGACGTCCTCGAGTCTAATGACAGGACTAGGGGTTATAGCGCGATTATTCAGGGCCTGTTGTTCTGCTACGTTTTCTTGACCTTGAATCGCTTCTACAGGCGGGCTTTCTAAGGCGACATTTTGACTCTGTTGGCAGGCTGAAAAGAACAGTGTGACTAAGATTAGAAAACGCATAAGCATTAAGCAGACTTACAGCCTTAAGTCGCAAACTCCAATGCCTCTAAGTAAGATACTGTGGATACGCCCCCAACTCACCCCACACTTGACCGCGCCCCCCAACCCACCCTAACCCCGCGTCATGTCAGATCTCTATCGTAAAGAAGCGCTTGCGCATCGATCCCGCGCTTTGTTTGGAGAGGTACGCTTGCAGGCCCCGCCCGCGACGTGGATGATTACGGCGCTGCTCGTGGTGTTTCTTGCCATTTGTTTGGCGGGTTTGTTTTACTTTCAGGTCGAGACGGATGCGGGCGCGGTGCGCCTGATCGACTGGCTGTTCGGAGCCTAGGGCATGGCGGGCGCGATGAGAGCTAAGGGTAAACTCCCCGTTATTTTACAAACGGAAATGAGCGAGTGTGGTCTGGCCTGTCTCGCGATGATCTCGCGCTATCATGGGCATGATATTGATTTAAATGTTCTGCGTAAAAAGCATCTTGTTTCGATGACAGGCGCGTCGTTGAAATCCGTCATTGCGATTGCCGATGGTTTGCAGCTTTCGTCACGGCCCTTGCGGGTGGATATGGATCATCTGCGGAAGTTGCAGTTGCCCGCGATGCTGCATTGGGACCTCAATCATTACGTCGTGTTGAAAGCGATCAAGGGCGATCAAGCGGAAATTATTGACCCAGGTGTTGGCTTGCGGAAAATGAAGCTCTCGCAGCTTTCCGATCATTTCACAGGCATCGCGGTGGAGTTCACGCCGCACGCTGATTTCAAAGCTGTGCAAGCGCGGATTAAACCGCGTATTTCATTATTGTGGTCGCGTTTGGTTGGGTTGAAACGGGCGGTCATACAGACGCTTATTTTGTCAGTGATCTTGCAGGCGATCATTTTGCTCTCGCCCTTTTATTTACAACTGGTCGTGGATGCGGTTCTGCCGCGCGGAGATCACGCACTGTTGTTTGCGCTCGCGATTGGGTTTGGTGGTTTGGTGATTGTGCGCGCCGCAGCCGAAGCCGTTCGGGGTTGGGCGATTTTGGTCTATGGTAATCAGATGAGCTTGCAGATGGTCGGGAATGTGTTCCGCCATTTAGTGCGCCTGCCGACACGTTATTTCGAACGCCGTCATGTGGGCGATATTATCAGCCGCATGGGAAGCACTGTTCCGATCCAAGAGGCGTTGACGCAATCTGTGCCTGCGGTGTTGATTGACGGCGTCATGGCGGCGCTGATGTTGCTCGTGATGTTCGCTTATTCGCCGCTCTTGGGCGCGATTGTTTTGGTGTCAGTTTTGGGTCTGATATTGGCGACATATCTGATCTATCCGCACCTGCGGAGGACGCAGGAAGAAAGCATCTATGCCAAGGCGCTAGAGAACTCACACGTTATTGAAAGTATCCGCGCGATCACAACTGTCAAAATGTTTGGACGCGAAGCTGAACGCGAAGCCGCGTGGCGCAATCTCTATACGGACTTTATCAACGCCAATGTTGGCTATGGCCGTTGGGTTGTCGCGCGGAAGTTTTTCGAAACGCTGCTGACAGGTTTGCAAATCGTCGTAGTGGTTTGGGCTGCGGGTAGTTTGATGTTGGGCGAAGGTTTGGCGACAGGCGAGGGCGGCTTTACGCTCGGGATGCTCGTTGCATTTCTGGCCTATCGTCAATATTTTACAGATGCGGTGGTGCAGCTGCTAGAGAAGGGTATCGAGTTTAATTTGCTGTCTCTGCATTTGGATCGCCTGTCTGATATTATCTTTGAGGAAACGGATGCGGATCAATCTGGTGACGGTAAGTTGACCGATTTGAAGGGCAATGTGTCCCTTGAGACTATCAGCTTCCGATATTCAGAAACAGATCCTTGGGTTGTGACGGACTTTAACTTGGATATTGCGGCTGGCGAGATGGTGACGTTGACCGGGCGGTCAGGCGGCGGGAAGACTACGCTGATGAAACTGATGCTCGGCCTCTATGCGCCCGTGAAGGGCTGTTTGCGTATTGATGGCCAAGACATCGCCGCGCTAGATATGGCGGATTGGCGCTCGCAGATTGGCGTGGTCATGCAGGATGATCGCCTCTTGTCTGGGACTTTGGCGGATAATATCAGCTTCTTTGATCCGCAGATCGATATGCAGCGCGTCTATAAGGCGGCCATAGCGGCGCAAATCCACGATACAATTGCGGCTCTGCCGATGAATTACCAACTTCAAATCGGCGATATGGGGTCAGTGCTATCTGGTGGACAGCGACAACGTGTTTTACTTGCTCGCGCGCTGTATCAGGACCCAAAGGTCTTATTCCTCGATGAAGGCACTGCGAATTTGGATGTTGAGACTGAGCGGGCTATCGTTCAGATCATTCGTGACTTGCCAATCACCCGTATCATTGTGGCACATCGTCCCGCATTTTTAGATGCGAGTGACCGCATTATTCAGATTGACTAGTTTGGCGTCTAGAAATGGCTCAAATTTTTTGAGTCAGTCAAGGTAGTAAAATTCAGATAATAACGCATTTATCACTATTTGAAATTGTAACTGAAACAATTTTAGGGTGTATTAACTATAATTTGCACCAAATTGAAACATTTTGCTTGCATCTTGGCATGAAACTAGCTTTTAATAGTCGGTGCAGCTGTGTGGGAACTGTACTGCAGAGGGCTTGTGGGCCTTTGTATATTTTTTAAACCTATCAAGGAACAAAGATATGCGTGAATTATCTATGGAAGAACTCGAAGTCGTTGTTGGTGGCGGACCCATCGTTATCGACTTTTAGAGTCTAAATTTTAGATTTGTTAAGTTTCTAACCCGCCGATAGGCGGGTTTTTTTTTGTTTAGAATTATTACAGTAAGTTTATATTTTGCATTAAATTTTAAGACCTTTCAGGCATATCTCTATGGAGTTATGCTGAATATACGTCACTTTCATATGATCCGTCGCTTTGCGACTGGCCTTGCTGTATTTTTGGCCATGGCATCCCTGACTCTTGTGGCGCAAGCTCAGACCTATTCCGATGAGACTTCTGTAGATCCACGCCTTATCGAAATTGTGGAACAGGTTAAATCAAGAACACTAAGTGTCGCCGCGGATAAATTGCGAGTTGGGCAGCCTGAAACCGATGCTAGTCGTAACGCAAAGCAGAGCATACAAGCAGTAAATGAAATCCGAAAATCCATCTATTCGAGAAACCCTGAAAAAATCAGAACCCAAATTGAGTCATTTGAAAAAAAGTTTTACGAGCGTAATGACAATTTTCCACTTACAAGCATCATCGAGCTGTATTCTGAATATGCTAATCTCTTAGAAGCGCAAGCAACGGCAGAGCAACACCAAGCCGCTGTTGAAAAATATACCCAGACAGGGAGTTGGTTCGAAAGGTATATAGCACTCTCTCACCTATCTCAGCTTCATGGTAGTGATAGAGAAAACCAAGCGGCCTTGCAAAAGGCTCAGTCTGCGCTTGCGTTAATTCCGCAGGATGATGACAGTAATCTGTTCGTTATAGCCGCAAAAGAGAACATTACTGCGGCAATTGCTCAGCTTCACAATTATCAAGGAAACACTGACCTTGCGATTCTGACATCGCTTGAATACCTTAAATTGACGAAAGATAACCCAAATACAAATAATGATATCGACCTTATAAATAACCTTATATTCTCACACAATATGAGCCGAGATCATGCTGCCCTAGTTTATTTGAGTGAGCAGCTCCTCGAAATAGAAAAATCTGGAACATCTAGTATCGTTGGCTTGTCTGAGTATCGTATTGCGCAAGTCATGAATTCTCTCGGGGATTTTGAGTCAGGGTTGAGCTACGCTCGTACAGCTCGATCGAAATCAGATCATCCGCTCATTCAAGGTCAGGCACATGTTAATGAAGCGATTGCTTTAACGGGACTGGGCCGTATTGCGGAAGCCCGTCTTGTGGCTGCGGACGCAGAAATAAATCTAAACCCCACTCACTTATTGACTGAGGAAACGAGCCGTGATCGTCTCTATCTGGCCTTTCTATTGGCGCAGTCAGAAGATACCCAACTTGCAACACAGCTATATAGTCGTCAACTTGATGTTGTTTCGCAAAAGTTTCTCGATAATAATTCCCGCGATACCACAGCTATGTTAGCTGATCTCGAAAACTCACGTGAACGCCAAGCCGAACGTGAAGCGGCTACGGCACGGGAAGCCGAGCTTCAGGCGATGACGATTGATCGCCAACGTAAATTGAACCGTTTGCTCATGGCGCTTGTGATATTCATGGCCCTTGCCATGGCCGCAGCCATCCTTTTTGCGCGATACCGTAGCAAGATGGTCAAGGAGCTTGAAATTAAAACGCTTCAAGCGGCGTCTGCTGAGAAATTAAAAACTGAATTTTTGGGAATGATTTCCCATGAGCTTCGAACGCCGCTGAATGCGATTATTGGGATTTCGGATTACTTAGCCAATTATCATGCCGATGCTGATATCCGCGAGAAAACCTCCATCATTCTTAAGGGCGGTAATGATCTCTTATCTGTTGTTGAATCCTTGACGGATATGGCGCGCATAGATGCGGAGCAAATGGACTTAAATCCTGTAGATACAAATGTTGCGGAGGACTTGGTCACGATTCCTTTACAATGGGAACATGAGGCGAAGGCGAAGGGCCTCACATTTACCTACTTCATTGATCCTGCGATTACGCGTCATAATGTCGATAAAACCCGTTTGATCCAATGTATAGATGTTCTGATGTCTAACGCCGTTGGTTTCACGGATACAGGACGCGTCCATTTACATGTCACGGCGAAAACCAATGCGGTTGGCGCAGTCTCTGGCTTAACGGCTATTGTTGCCGACACTGGACGCGGCATGACCGAGCTTGTGCAATCGCGACTCTTCACACCATTTATGCAAGCCGACACAAGCCGCAAACGAAATCATATGGGCACAGGGTTAAGTCTAGCTATCGCAAGCGCTCTGGCTGACATGATGGGCGGAGATTTAACTGTTGTCAGTCGTGAAGGACGTGGATCCGAATTTAGGCTTTCAGTCGCGTTAAAGCCTGTGATGGACGTTGTGATCGACACGCCTGTAACCACCAAAACTGCTGTACCCACCCAAACCGCTGTTATTAAAGCCGCTGCCATTAAGGCCAGCAAGCCCGAGATTAAAGAGACACTTCAGCCTCCGATTGAAGCGCCGTTTTCAAACGCTGCGACGTTAAAGGGCCCTTTAGTTGCAACATCACCTGTGGTTGATTTGATGCAGCCGCGTGCATCTGGACCCGCTTTACATGATAGTTCGACACGGGATTTAAAAGGAACACATTTAGAAACATCAAATGCCCCCACGCTTCCAGACGGATGTTATAGAATTCTGGTCGTTGACGATATGGCGCCCAATCGGGATATTTTACGTTTGATGATGGAAATTAAAGGCCACATCTGTGTTGAAGCTCCAGGTGGATTAGAAGCCCTCGAGCTTTTAGCTCATGACACATTTGATCTCGCTATTATGGATGTTCACATGGCACCCTTGGATGGCATAGAGACGTTGCAGCGTTTACGTAACTTAGATGTCGCCAATGCAGATATACCCGTGATTGCTCTGACGGCGGATAATGCGCCGAGTACGAATGCCGCCTGTATGGACGCTGGAGCCGATTTGTTTCTGACAAAGCCAGTGCGGCAGGCTGAGCTATTGCAAGCGTTGGAGTATCTCCGCGAGACAAATGGTTTGCGGGTATTGAGACAACGCGCTTAAGCAAACGGGTTGGAGCTAAAGGGTTCGGTTGATTTACCAGCTTCCGCGCCCGCCACCGCCGCCGCCACCGCCCGAAAATCCACCGCCGCCTGAAAAACGACGACCAGATGAGCTGCCGCCGCTGCTGCTTGTTTGCACAGGGCGCGCCGATGCTACCCCAGAGGATAGGGCTTTGATCATATCTTTCTGCATGGAGCCGATACCCCGTGATCCATAACTCCCGCCGCGATAGTGGTTGTAATGTCGTGGGCGATAGTCTTTTGCGTCAATAGGCAGGGTTTTTTCAAAGTGCTTCGTCCAAGGCTTCTCCACACCTAATGCAACAGCATAGGGAAGGTAGCTCTCGTAACGCTCTTTTGTCATGGGCGGGACTTGGTCTGTCCCAATGTCCGCAGCATTCAAGCGGAGTTTCTCAGCCGTTTCGAGATAGAGTTTAAAGCCTTCAATTTCTGATGTGATCTGCGCACCCTTTTTGGTTGGAGCAGGCATGAGGAACATGAAAATGATATTGATTAAAACGACGCTGCCGACCAATATCCAAAAAAGTTCTGTAGAAGGCGTATGGAAATTTGACATGACAGCAATCAATCCAACAATCGTGAGCACGACGCCGGCTATCACATACCCAAAATTTACTTTACGATAGGCGGTTGAATAGGCTTTGTTGACATGCGCGTCGAATTGATTTGTGGCTGCATGAAACTGGTTGTTGGGCGTTTTCTTACGCAGGATAATGTCCTCGTTTCTATTTTTGAACATTTGGCTAAATAAAACGACCTCTTCTTGGTTTAAGTCCCCTTTGTGATCTGAACGCGACAAAAGGGTTAGAACGGTTTCTGTTTTGGCAACGTCAATTTTCAAGCGCCCCTTAATGGCGAGACCCAGTAAGGTCGCGATCAGGGCGGTGTCGCCGTGGAGGGCCTTCATCGAAATCCTGTGAGCTGCTGCCGCGGAATAATTCTCTGGCGCTTCATAACGCGCAAAGACAGGGGGTTTGACAGGGTCACGGCCAACCTTGGACCAATTGAAGAAATAGAACAGCAATATGCCTGGGCTAATGAGGCCCATAGCTAGAAGTGCGCCATTGGCTCTCCACCACCGTGCTTTTAATTCTTTCGCGGATAAGGGATCAAAGACACCTTTTTCAACGCCGACTGCGACCGTTGCGCCTTCGCGCGCTTGCAAGGTTCGGTTGGCGGAAAAGTGAATGACATTGCCCTCGGCGCGGAGCGTTAGGTCGTTGTCTTTACTACCAAAGCGGCCTGTATAAGCCGCAACTTGTTTAGCTGTTGCGCCGTCGGGAAGTATAATTCGGCCCGTCAGGTTTTTCACAGGCATGGGACTATATTCGCCCCAGACATTCCAGCGGACTTCATCCAGATCATCATAGCGCACAATCCAATCGTCCGAATTATATTCGATGACGTAGCGTTGAAGGGTGTCGTTTAATAATATGTCACTACGGCCTAAGCGCCAAATGATTGTGCCGCTATCACTCATGTTGGTGATATTTTCAGCTACGCCATTTCGCGTCGCAAGTGTCAGCTTATAGGCTCTCTTATATGTAATCGCGCCTTCGCGGACCTTGCTCGGTAATTCAATAAATATCCCGCGTTTATCGGTTCCGCGGGCTTTGATGTAATCAAGTTCTTCGCGGATAGAGAGACTACCATCTTTTGCCACTGTGACTGTAATGTCGGCGCGTTCAAATCTTTCGCCTGAAACGTTTTGCGCAAAGGCACTCTGGCTAAAGAGAGAGGTAGAAAAACACCAGACCAATAGTGAAATCAGTATTGCCCGAAGCATAGAAACTCTCATGCGTCAAAACTCACATCAGGCACCAAGGCGTCTACGGGTTCAATTTCAAAGAAGGGCTGTTGGTTAAACCCAAAAGGACCAGCGACCAAATTAGACGGTACGCTTTGCACGGCAATATTCATTTCTCGAACCGCGCCATTATAGAACCGTCGCGCCATTTCGATTTTGTCTTCAGTCTCAGTTAGTTCATGTTGCAACTCGAGAAAGTTTTGATTGGATTTGAGATCAGGGTAGGCTTCTTTCAACGCGAGCAGGCGTGTCGTTGGACCAGACAAGCGGCCTTCGGCGTCACCGCGTTGACGCACATCACCGCCCGCTGCGAGGGCTGAATTGCGGGCGGTAATAACTTCGATGAAAAGATTTTTTTCGTGAGAGGCGTAGCCTTTGACAGTATCCACGAGGCGCGGAATTAAATCTGCGCGGCGCTTGAGCTGGACATCAATATCTGACCACCCATTATTGACGAGGGCGCGTTTTTGAACGAGGCCATTATAGATGAGAACGACACCCACTATGAGCAGGGCGACAAGGATCAGGATAAGTATAAATACGGACATAGGTCCGACATAGAGTGATAAACCTAGGTGGCGCAATCCTTTTGGCTATAGGCCTTCCGTAGAGCCGCGCGCTCTTTGCTGACTTTATCTTTATTCGTTCCACCTTTTACCCACGGTAAGGTGAAGTGATCTTTATCATTTTCCTGATAGCTGCCAGAGGAGGAAACTTCTGCACTCACACTCGCATTCAAATTACGATCTCGCATAAGCTCGCTCAGAGCTTTGCAATTATCTCCGGCGAAACTTGTACTCTGCCCGCCTGTCGTGATGCAGGCGCTGAGAAGACATGCAGGTAGAATAAGTAGGGGAAGGACGTATAATGATTTCATCATGAGGCTTTTAGAACGCGTTTTACGCGGCTAGGTCAAATTAGAATTTGGACAGGGGAATGTAATGAAGCGCACAATGTTAATTACGGGCGCGTCAGCCGGGCTCGGGGCGGCACTGGCGCGTGAATATGCGCAGCGAGGCTGGAACCTTGTGCTTGTCGCCCGCAGAGAAGACCGCCTTCACGCATTAGCGGCAGACCTTAAAGCGGCACATGGCGCAGAGAGCCTTGTTGTTGTTGCAGATTTGTTTTCCGAAACAGCTGTAACCGATTTGATGGTTGCGCTGAATGGGACGCAAATTGATGGCCTCATTAATAATGCGGGCTATGGTCACTCCGGGACATTTTTGAACTCAGAGTGGGACGCCCATCGTAAGTTCAATCATCTCATGACGGTTGTTCCTGTTGAGCTTACGCGCGCGCTGCTGCCAGCGATGGTCGAGCGCGGGTTTGGACGCGTGATGCAGGTCGCGTCACTGGCGGGACATATGCCAGGGTCTAAAGGGCATACGCTTTATTCAGCAGTGAAATCTTACTTGATTAAATTCTCCGAGAGCTTGAATGCTGAAATGCAAGGCACTGGCGTACATGTATCCGCGCTTTGCCCGGGGTTCGTTCTGACAGAGTTTCATGATGTGAACGGCACACGCGAAGGCATTAATAGCCTGCCGAATTATATGGTCATGAAAGCCGACGTTTGCGCTGCCTTGGCTGCGGATGCGCTTGAGGCGGATAAAGCCGTCTTTATCTCTGGCCGCATAAACCGCTTCCTTGCGCGCCTGAATCGGTGGATGCCGTGGCTTGGCCGCCGCGTGATGAATTCAAGCTCCAACCGTTATCGAAAGGCAGACTAATGTCGCAATCTTCTAATTCAGACGCACGTCTCTTTGTGGCGCTTGACCTTCCGAGTGTGGCGGAGGCTGAGGCGATGGTCGCGCAATTAGGCGACGCGGTGGAGAGCTATAAAATTGGGCTGCAACTTTTACCAATTGGTGGCGTAGACTTTGGACAACGCCTCAAAGCTCTCGGTAAAAATGTCTTTTACGATTTCAAATTTCACGACATTGGCGCGACGGTTGAAAAGGCCACACGGTCTATCGCGGGCCTCAATGCTGATTTTTTGACCGTCCATGCGCGGCCTGATGTTATGCGCTCTGCTGTGGTGGGACGGGGAGACGCGCCGCTTAAAATATTAGGCGTGACCGTTTTGACGTCGCTCGATCGGCAGGCGCTTTTAGATATTGGTTATGCCGACACAGCTGAAGACCTCGTCATGCGACGGGTCGAGCAAGCGATTGCGGCAGGCATTGACGGCGTTGTGTCTTCACCGCTCGAAGCTGAAGCTATTCGCGCAAATGTACCTGATGGGTTTTGCGTGGTGACACCGGGCGTTCGGCCTGCAGGTGCGGATAAGGGCGATCAGAAACGTATCGCAACGCCGTCTGCGGCTTTGAAATCTGGTGCGTCACACCTCGTCATTGGTCGCCCGATTACGCAGGCTCCAGATCCACGGGCCGCTGCTTTGGCAATCGTAGCGGAGATGGCAGACGTCTAGAAAGAAGAGACGTCTAGAAGAAAAGGCTTCGCCTTAAAACTAGGCATAAAAGAACTCGCTCTGGATGGAGCGAGTTCTTCTTTAATTTAATGAGGGGCGTGAATGCCGCCTTTATTATCTGTTACAGCCCATGTTCTGACCGCGTGGCTGCATATTTCTATACTGAGAATATTGAGGCTGCATCGGCATCATGCACGGAGATGTGTATGGAACGGCGACAGGGACAGGGACAGGGACAGGTACGTGGATCACTGGACGTACAACACGATAATAGGTTGTTTTTGGAACAGACTTCACGACGTTGTAACATCCAACGACTTGACCTTCTTCGCTGTTGCCTAAAACAGTGGTTGGGCAATCCGTAGCTTGAAGGCCTTCATTCTGCCCAAGTCCGTGAACAGATGACGCGCTAGAATGGCTTGGTGTTTCGTAAGAAGAATATGACTCACTAATAGAGCCTGTGCCGTAGTTCGCATCAGCTTCGTATGAGCTCATGGATGATGAGGGTGCGTGATGTGCCGAAGGCGTATAGCGCGTGGACACGTCGCTGCTGTTGTATGAGGATTGCCCAGACCAGCTTGAAAGTGCTGGTAATGTCGACTGATCTGCAGATTGTCCGCAATATGTCGAGGTACCGCAGTGAGCGGAGGCTAAACTTGCAAATGAGAGTGCGACGACAGTTGCGGCTGCACCTTTAAGAATTCGTGACATAATATTCCCACCTATATCGTTTCAACGCACCAAAAGGCGCTTGTGGTTTAAGCTTAGCAAGTTGTGTGCCAGCTTGAACATTGGATTCGCGTGACACGCGAAATGTATCGGTTCCGTAACGATACATATTAAGCAATAAAAAGCCCTGCCGCCTCCCTACCAGAAGGGGCAAGGCTTAACCCCACATTCGATACCCAAGTATCAGGGGCGTAATTTAAGTTAGCCTAGTTAGTAAGCCCAACGACCTTGAGAGGACTGACCGTAACGTCCGCTCTGTTGCTGTTGCTGTTGGTTACCAGTCTGAGCTGAGTAACCTTGTGGGCCACAAACAACTGGAACTGGCACTGGGACAGGTACGCCGATAACAGGATGAACTGTACGTGTCGGTAGCTGGCGTTTGCAGATAACTGATGTTGCAACTGTATTGCCCATAGTTGTGGGTCCAGATACTTTTTCCCAATATGTGCCATCAGAGCCGACGTTTGATCCATATGATCCTGCCATAGGGCCGGATTGTTGTAGAACAGGGCCGCTAGCTTGACCAAAGTTTTGAGCTGGCATCATAGGAGCCTGCCTCATTGGCATCATCATAGGAGCTGACTGCATGGCGAGTGAATACTGCATGCGCGGTAGCGCCTGCATAACAGGGGCTGGAGCATTACGATATGCGGCTTGTGGCACTTGACCCATTCCAGGAACGACAACAGGTTGCGGAACAGCGCGACCTGTATCTAGGACTTGCTGAGCACGTGCTGGGTCACGGTCGACAATTGATGTCGGGATGTGCGCGATTCCAGGGACGAATGTTGCATCGCCATAAATACGTGGTGTGAATTTGGACTCATCATAGCCACCGCCAACAGCCACGACGCGTGGCTCATTGGAGGCCGGCGCAACGGCTGCGTTGAAATCAACATTTACAGAACGTCCTGCGTTTTTACGGCAATATGTTGTGCTCGTAGGATTACATCCGTTTGTGAAACCGGTTGGAGCATCTGCGATGCTGGCTGAAGGCGCCAGGCCGTGAACGCGTGTAATTGAAACGTTTGGACCACTTTGAAAATTAACGGAACGAAGATGACCCATTGGATTTTGAGTGCGAACAGTCATTGCACTGGACTGCGGCGTGTAACTTGGCATGACATTAACAGGCATGGCACAATTACTGGCACCACAATTTCCACCAGCATAAGCAGGGGCAGCTAAAACGGCTGCAGACAGAACGCCCATCAAGGCCTTTGAGATAATTTTGGTCGGCATTCGCCACTCCCGCATGAAGGTGAGGCTATGCCTGCACCGGTCTAAAAATTAGTATCCAGTGCCGAATAAAAGAAAGAGCCTAAAAGTCGTAGGCAATTCCTTTTCGTTCCCAATCGCCATAGCGTGTGGGTTCGACACCGCTCGGGCCACCACTTTCGAGTTCACGGGCATCAGCTTCATCGCGCAATTTGCGCCGTTCAGCTGCTTCAGCCAAAGCCCGCTTGGCAGCAGGGCTAAGGACATTTTTAGGAACTTCAGGAGTTTTTGTATCAGATTCGCTCATAGCAAACCTAGTACCCTTGCCGTTCCTATCCCGTCAAACCCGCAAATTGCGGCCTGATGAATTGGTTTGATACACAGTCGACGATAAGATTCGGTAAATCATGCGTTTGCATAATGTTTACTATATGAATCAATTTTTTAGTCGGCATTGCCGTCATTTCACCAGTTTCGTCTTTACTATTTGCGATTTTGCCACGGGTGGGATCAAAACCAATGCCCCCTTTACCAATGGAAGCGATGAGCCTAAGTGCCGCCTCATGACAAATGCTGAACATCCATCCCGCCAATCTCGCCAGCAACTGGTTGATAAAAACCTGACGGATTCCGTCAAAGCGCGCCGCTGTGCTGCGCTGGCCGTTATGGATGTCACTGCAAATGGGCGGGCGCTTGAGCTCGCTTTGGCGGACACAGAAGATTACAGCAGCTTGGAAGCGCGGGACCGCGCCTTTGCGCGCGCCATCGCTGCGACCGTATTTCGCCGCTCAGGACAGATCAAAGCTGTCTTGAAGCCTCTGGTTCATAAGGCCCCAACGGCCCCTGTGAAAGCCGTCTTGCAAACGGCCGTTGCGCAGATCGTCTTTATGGATGTGTCGCCACATGCCGCTGTAAGCGAGTCCGTTGATGTCTTGAAGTCACGTAAAGCGACGCTCGGCTTTGCCAATTTCGCGAATGCTGTTTTACGCCGCGTTGTGGAACAAGGTCGCCATACGGCCGCAGCGACACCGCCAAAGGCGAATATCCCAGGGTGGATTAGAGGCGAGTGGGAACGAGCATATGGCAAAATCCCGATGACGAAGATTGCCGTTCAACTCATTAAAGACCCAGTACTTGATATAAGTGTCGCGCATGAGCACGCAGGTTTGGGCCGTAAAGATATGGCTGAAGCTACAGGTGGGACACCTATTGGACGTCAAACCTTACGATTGAGCACAATTGGTGATGTGACATCTCTGCCAGGCTTTAAAGAAGGCTCTTGGTGGGCACAGGATTTGGCGGCGGCGCAGCCTGCGCAAGTCCTTATGAGTCAATTTGAGGATGTAAAGGGCGTCCGCGCGCTCGATATGTGTGCCGCACCGGGCGGCAAGACGCTACAGCTTGCGAGTGCAGGCATGGATGTGACTGCAATCGACAAATCTTCTGGGCGTTTGAAGCGATTAGAAGAAAACCTTGAACGGACCCAGTTGAAAGCCACTGTCATACATAGTGATGCGTTGACATTTGAGGCTGAAGCCTTTCCAGCCGTTCTTTTGGATGCACCCTGTTCAGCGACGGGTACATTCCGTCGTCATCCTGATGTACTACATAACCGAAACCCTAAATCTGTTGCGGACTTGGTCCGGTTACAGGACAAGCTTTTGCCAAGAGCTGCGGCCCTAACTGCTCCAGGGGGTGTATTGGTTTATGCAGTTTGCTCGCTTCAACCTGATGAAGGTATGCCGCGAATTGAGAAATTTTTGAAAAATACGCCTGATTTCCGCCTTATTCCTCTCTCAACATTGCCAGGTCTGGACCTGCCTCAAGAGCGTTTTGAAGGGGGTGTTGTTCGGACATTGCCTTGTGATCTTGCCAAATCAGGCGGATTGGATGGCTTTTTCATAGCAGCATTGCGGCGTTCGTCTTAAAAAACAAGCTAGATTCGACGTAGTAATGAGGCGTTAACTTCGATGTGGTCCAATATTTGCAGCAGACGACATCAGAATGTTTCAAAATGGGAGGCTCATCATGAGCACTACAAAATTTATCCGGGCGGGATTGATCGCCACACTAGGCGTTGCTGGGTTGACGCTAACTGCAAATGCACAGAGCCGTTATGGCAGTGTCTATGATTATGAGAGCGGCCGTAACTGTGGCCAAGCTTGTGTACCTGCTGCGCCAATGACTGAAGCTGCAAACACGCGCTACGGTGCGCCAATTGTTGCTGCGCCAACGTATCAGTCTGCACCAATGTATAATTCTGCACCTGTATATGTGCCGCAACCTGCTGTCGTCTATTCACAGCCTGCACAAACTTACGCGCAACCTGCTTACACACAGCCTGCGTCAACATACACACAGACAGCTCAAATGGAGCCTGCAAACTGTCCATCTGGTACAACTGCGCAGTCTGACGGTACATGTATGCAGTCTGCATCTAGTTATTCGTCTGGTTCGACTTACTCAGAGCCAACATCAAGCTACTCATCGTCAACAATGTCGATGGAGCCTGTAAACTGCCCATCTGGAACAACAGCTCAATCTGATGGCACATGTATGCAGTCTGGCTCTAGCTATTCGTCTGGTTCTACTTACTCGGCGCCAGCAACAAGCTATTCTGGATCTAGCTACTCTGGTTCAGGGGTTACCTACTCTGGTGAATCTTCATCATATGGCGGAGACTCTAGCTACTCATCTTCATCGTCAACAATGTCGATGGAGCCTGTAAACTGCCCATCTGGTACAACAGCGCAGGCTGATGGCACATGTATGCAAGGCGGATCATCGTCTTATGCTGGGTCTTCAATTGAGCTTTACACGGCTGATACGCCATCTGCGACAACATCCAGCTATGGCTACGGCACTGACGGAACATATGGTTCCACTGATTACTTGCCAATTCGCAAGTAAACTTAGCTAAAAGCTACAAATTATTGGCCCGTTTCCTTTGGAAGCGGGCTTTTTCATATTTGGCATTCAATGTTGCGCGAAGCTTGCGAGTTTGCTGCGTTTTCGCTAAGTGTCAATCATGTCAAATAAAGTTCTAATTTCTCCGTCCATTTTGTCCGCTGATTTTGCAGCCTTAGGGCAGGCTGTCCGCGACATTGATGCTGCGGGTGCAGACATGATTCATATCGACGTGATGGACGGCCACTATGTACCGAACCTAACGATTGGGCCCGCTGTCGTGAAGGCGCTACGGCCTCACACGAATAAACCTTTTGACGTTCATTTAATGATTTCGCCGACGGATATTCTGGTTCCAATGTTTATTGAGGCAGGCGCCGATTATATAACGGTTCATCCAGACGCAGGGCCTCATCTTCACCGTACGTTGCAATCGATCCGCGCAGCTGGCGTGAAAGCTGGAATCGTATTAAACCCTGGCGCACCCGTTGAGCAGGTCGATCCTGTCATCGACCTATGTGATCAAATTATGATTATGAGTGTAAATCCGGGGTTTGGTGGACAGTCTTTCATCGACTCCCAGATTGAGAAAATTGCGGCTGTCCGCGCCAAGATTGATGCACATGTGGCTAAAGGCGGCCAAGATATTCTGCTGCAAGTCGATGGCGGCGTGAATCCTGTCACGGCCAAAGCTTGTATTGCTGCGGGCGCAACTGCGCTTGTGGCAGGTTCAGCTGTCTTCAAAGGCGCTGGCACATATGCTGAAAACATTTCGGCTCTGAGAGGCGATGATGCCAGTGAGCCTGCAAAAGGTAAGGCGGCTTAGGCCCTCGCATGGGTAAGTTGGGTCATTTTTCTCTACGGGCGCGTTTATCGACGCCGCGCATTGTCTTGGACCTTGCAAGACAAAAGGTCAGACGTGTCTTACCGTCACGTCCTTCAAGCGCATTACCGACGCGTACACCCGGACCGTTTCATCCCGCAAAACCCAGTTTAACCTATGGAGATGCTGTCAAAGGCGCTGAACTATTGTCAGGGCATTTCCAATTTGCAGGGCAATTTCTTGATGTGGGTCCGTGGACGACGGCCTCACCATCACGGGGTTTTGCAAATTGGCTGCACCGCTTTGATTGGCTGCATGATTTACTCGCTGTCGATAGCGAAGCGCATCACGCTAAGGCCCGCACGCTCGTCGATGAATGGATTGATACTTATAGCCGTGGGAATGATTTTATTTTCGAACCTGATCGCCTAGCACATCGTTTGTTTAATTGGTTAGCGCTTTGGTCGCCTGCTCTCTCTGCGACGGGTTTGAAAGATCAAGATATGGGGCGCGGCGATAGTAGTGGGGCCCTAGATCGACGCCGCACGAGTGTCTTGAGTCAGCTCAACGCGTTGCGGGGCAGTCTTAAAACGTTACCTGTGGGATTGCCGCGCTTAACGGCGGGGTGTGCCTTGGCGATGGGCGGCGCGAGACTAGCCGAGGGTAAGAACACGTTTCTAGAGCGAGGTTTAGCCCTGCTTGATCTTGAGTTACCGCTGCAAATTTTACCTGATGGCGGACATATCAGTCGTTCGCCTGAAGTGACAGCCATCGCGCTGAGGCAGCTTTTGATATTGGACACGCTCTTGGCAGAACGGGGTTTGGAAGGCTCACGGGAATTGTCCCGCGCAATTGACCGCCTTGCGCCAATGGTCGCATTTTTCTCACGGTCTGGCGGCGCGTTAGCGCCCTTTAATGGCGGCGGCGAAATGAAGGCTGTTGATATTTCTAATTTGCTCCGCGCGGCGCCGGGTGATGCTAAAGCTTTTGGATATGGCCCACATTCTGGATATCAACGTTTGGAGGCTCATGGCACAGTGGCGTTATTGGATACGGGTGAAGCCCCGCCGCACCCGTTCGACACAAGCGCTCATTTGGCACCGCTCGCGCTAGATCTATCAACACCAGAAGGCCCGATAATTACGGCATGTGGTTTTAACCCAGAGCAACCCGCAGAGTGGGCGCGCTCAGTACGATCGGCAGCAGCGCATTCGACGCTTGTTTTGGATAATCATTCGCCAGGCCGCTTACTGAAGAGTGATTGGCGTCGCGGCGTTATCGGCGACGCTGTGGAACATGTTGCGGGCCCTGTGAAAGTCACACGTAAAGAGCAAGACGGCGGCATTTGGATAGAAAGCCATCATGAGGGATACTTAGAAGAGTATGGTTTGTCTCATCGCCGTAGAATTTTCATGCCGCGTGATGGGCATGATGTGCGCGGTGAGGACAGCCTGTATACACCTATGGGCTCGATACCGCCTCGCCGTGACCAAGTGCGTTTTGCCATTCGCTTTCATCTTCATCCGTCTGTGCAGGTTAGCCTGTCACAAGACCGATCTTCTGCGCTTATTGTTGTCAATGGAAAAGCAGGTTGGAGATTTAGGACGGATGGCGGCAAGGTATCTCTCGAAGATTCCGTATATTTGGCTGTGGGCCCCACGCCGGTTAAAACGCAGCAACTTGTTATTCTTGGGCGCGCCTATTGTGATAGCGATGGCGAAAGTCGATCAAACCGCATAAGATGGTCATTCCGAAAGCTTAAGCCTGCCAGTAAGGATGGCCGTAATAGCGTGACACAAAAAGAGCCTGAGTTGCCAATGTCAGATGAAGAGTCTCATGAAAGCCTCTGACCCCTCTGGATTTAAAATGTGGCGTAGTTTCGGTCTGATCGGAACAGATGTTGTCTTTGCTTTGGCGTCTATGATGATGGCTATTCGCTGGAGATATGATTTCCTAAATGAGCCTATACGAGGGAACATAGATCATAAAGCCGCTTATATTGCGGCGGCTTCGACACTGGTTGTTTGGGTGATCATACGGCAAGATAGATCGATTTGGCGATTTACGACATTGCATGATTTCAAGCGTATTAGTTTTGGTATTCTCGGCGTCGCCATGTTTGTTCCATTAGTACTTTATTTATTTGTTGATCGTGGCGCGCATTTTCCTCGGTCTGCGCCGATGTACTTCTCGGCTTTATTTTTCGGGTTTATTATAGCCTCACGCTTGATTGCCATGCTGATCCAAAATGGAGATTTTAGGGCGTTGTTTCGAGCGCGGTCTACTTATGGCCAAGATGCTTTGCTTGTTGGTCCAGCGCCTCATTTATATAATTATTTGATGGAACGTGCACGTAAGGGCGGCAAAGCAAACAATCAGCATTTGGGTTTCAACCCAGTTGGATTGATAGAAACGTCTGGCCAATATGAAGGCCGAACGATTAGGTCGGTTCCTGTGCTTGGTGATCCAGACAGCTTGCGTGAAATTTACTTAAAGACATCTGGGCGACAAGATAAGCCTCTACAAATTATTGCGGTTGACCCGAACCCTGATCGTCGAGCTACGGCTAAACTAGTTAAAATGGCGTCAGAACTTGGCGCGCCATTATCTCGCCTTTCTATGGATCAAGGCCAAGGTCTGTCCGCGTTTGAAGCCGCAGACTTAATTGGCCGAGATATGCGTATTTTAGATTTAGCACCTGTACGCGACCTCTTTTCAGGACGCCGCGTTTTGGTGACGGGCGCAGGCGGGTCAATTGGGTCAGAGCTTTCAAGGCAAATCGCGCAATTGAATCCTGAGGCTTTGATATTGGTCGATAATTCTGAGTTTCATCTTTATGAATTAGAAAAAAAACTCAACGCGTTTCGCGACGAAGATGGCGCAGCAACTTGGAAAACTTTTATTGGAGATGTGCGAAATGCGCCGCGTATGCGCGAAGTTTTTGCCGTCAACCAACCTGAAATCGTCTTACATGCTGCGGCGCTAAAGCATGTACCTTTGGGCCAAAAAAACCCACTCGAAGTGTTGCGTACAAATGTAATGGGGACATCGAATGTTTTGGATATGTGCGCAGTCTACAATGTTGAGCATTTTATTTTGATCTCAACTGATAAAGCGGTGGCCCCTGTGAATATGATGGGCGCGTCAAAACGTATTGTTGAAATGCTGACCTTGTCACGCCAAGCGATAACGCCAAATTTACAAGCCTCTTGTGTGAGGTTCGGAAATGTCTTGGCCTCTAATGGATCTGTTGTGAATTTGTTCGAAGAACAGATTGCTATGGGTGGCCCTGTCACAGTGACCCACCGCGAAGTTGAGCGTTACTTTATGATGCTAGAAGAGGCTGCTGCCTTGGTGCTTCAATCAGCGGCTTTGGGTTTACAGCGCCGTTCGAACGCTGATGATGGTCATGACTCGGCTGGTTGTATCTATGTTCTGGAAATGGGCGAGCCCGTAAATATTGGCCGTCTCGCAAGACAACTGATCCGCCTGCGCGGCAAAGTACCTGATGTTGATATTGCCGTGAGCTATACAGGCCTCCGCCCAGGTGAGAAGCTAACCGAATTACTATCATATGACGATGAGGATTTGGGACCGACAGAAATTGAAGGTATCCAACTTTATAAAGGCGGTGTTTTAGACCCTACGTCAGTTTTGCGCCGCGTAGAGAGCCTCATCCGCGCCCTGAACTCCCGCGATAGAGACGCCATTCGGAAGACGATTGCACAACTCGTACCAGGATATGATCCTGCGCATGTGTTGGACGAGCCTGAATTGGCCATTGTTGCAAATGTAGCGGATGCCGATTTAGTTGCGAATGATGTGGATGACAGCGCAAGCACAAGCGACCTGACGTAGAAACCCTGTCTGGATCATGATAAGAAACATGTAACTTTACACTCTTGCGTCAAAGGGACTTTTGTCATGCCCGCTCCAAACCCTGATCTTCCGGCTTTTGATACCGCACGTCTCGCGCCAGTTCGCCGCGCCCTCATTTCCGTTTCCGATAAATCCGCTTTGATTAGGCAGGCGCAAGCTTTGCACGATCGCGGCGTGAAACTTGTCTCTACGGGCGGCACGCACCGCGCCATCGCAGCAGCAGGCATTCCCGTCAAAGACGTCGCGGAACTTACTAAGTTTCCTGAAATGATGGATGGCCGCGTAAAGACATTGCATCCGATGGTGCATGGCGGATTGCTTGGTGATCGTGATTTAGCGTCGCATAAAGATGCGATGCACGAACACGGCATTCTCTCGCTCGATCTACTGATCGTCAACCTCTACCCGTTTGAGCAGGCTGTTGCGGGCGGCGGAAGTTATGAGATGTGCGTCGAGAATATCGACATTGGCGGACCTGCGATGATCCGCGCTGCTGCAAAGAACCATGCTCATGTCGCTGTCTGTACAGACGCAGATGATGTGGATGCAGTCTTGGCCGATATGGACAAGAATGACGGCCAAACAACAGGCACGCTACGCCAAAGCCTTGCTGCGAAAACATATGCACGCTCGGCGGCCTATGATGCCGCGATCTCAAATTGGTTCGCGAGCCAGATCACAGAAACGCCTGCGTACCGCGCCCAAGGTGGCAGCTTGAAGCAAGAGCTTCGCTATGGCGAAAACCCGCATCAAACAGCGGCGTTTTATTCTGATGGATCCAATCGCCCGGGCGTATCTTCGGCAGAGCAACTCCAGGGCAAAGCCCTGTCATATAACAACATCAATGACACTGACGCAGCCTATGAGCTTGTTGCGGAATTTGGCTCCGTTGAAGCAGGCGACAAACCTGCCGTCGCAATTATCAAACATGCTAACCCGTGTGGTTTGGCTGTCGCAGATGATTTCATTACGGCCTATAAGAACGCCTTGGCCTGTGATCCTGTTTCAGCCTTTGGCGGCATTGTCGCGTTGAACGGAAATCTCGACGCTAAGACGGCCAAAGAGATTGTCAAAGTTTTCACCGAAGTTGTTATTGCTCCGAGCGCTGACGAAGATGCGATTGCGGTCTTCCGCAAAAAGAAAAACCTTCGCCTGCTCGTTGCGGGCGCTTTGCCAGATGTGACTGCACCAAGCCTGACGCAGCGCAATGTCGCGGGCGGCATCTTGGTCCAAGACCGCGATAATGGATATGTTGCGGATGCAGACTTAAAAGTCGTCACAAAACGCGCGCCGACAGATGCGGAAATGGCAGACCTGCGCATGGCATGGAAGGTCGCTAAACACGTCAAATCCAATGCGATCATTTATGTCAAAGACGGGGCAACGGCGGGTATCGGTGCAGGACAAATGAGCCGTATCGACTCTGCGCGTATCGCGGCACGTAAAGCCGAAGACGCTCAAGCCGCAGCGGGATGGGACACACCGAAAACACAAGGCTGTGCTTGTGCCTCGGACGCGTTCTTCCCATTCTCTGACGGTATGCTCGCCGCCGCCTCTGCGGGTGCAACGGCTATCATCCAACCGGGTGGATCAATCCGTGACGACGAAGTGATCGCTGCTGCCGACGAAGCAGGCATCGCGATGGTGTTTACTGGAATGCGTCACTTTAGGCATTAGTCCCGCGAGGCCTTCGGTGTACAGGGGATTGATGGAAGGGTGAT
The DNA here is from genome assembly GCA_938009235.1 of uncultured Caulobacterales bacterium. GTDB lineage: Bacteria > Pseudomonadota > Alphaproteobacteria > Caulobacterales > Maricaulaceae > Litorimonas. Next base: position 191,368 of record CALLIK010000007.1, on the reverse strand, counting down.
TTTAAGCGCCCACTTCCTCACCAATGTGGGGCGGCATGGAAGTGGACTACGAGCTACTTGGGAGCCCGCCGGTAAAAGTAGCAATTGCATAAATTTGAACAAGGTAGATAAAGGTAAACATACTGTTCGAAAAAATCGAACAGAGTGACAACCTAAGACAGAGTAGAATGTAAAATGGATCGATTACGGCACATGGAAATTTTCGTGTCGGTCGTTGAGGCGGGTCAATTTACGCGTGCGTCTCGTATATTGTCGCTCTCAAAATCAACCGTTAGCCAAGCTGTTTCGAGCCTTGAGGCTTATCTTGGCTTGTTACTCGTCAATCGTGATTCTAGGTCCTTTTTGTTAACTACGGCTGGGCAAGCTTACTATGAGCAGTGCACGCGCGTCCTCTCGGACATCAATACCCTAGAAGATGATATGCGAGGTAAGGGCCGAGGCATGTCAGGCCTAATACGTCTGACCGCTCCTACCCTTTATGGAACACTTATACTCCAGCCCTTGATTGTTGAATTTATGAAGATGCACCCTGATGTGTCTTTCGACATTAAATTAACAGAACAAGCCGTTGATCTGGTCGCGGATGGTGTCGATGTCGCGTTTAGACTGGGTGACATTAAAGATAGTGCTCTACTCATGCGAAAGATTGGATCATTGAAAATGGTTGTATGCGCAACGCCTGAGTATTTAGAAACTCATGGCGTACCGAAGGTATTAGAGGATTTGGAAGACCATAATTGTTTGATATTTGGATCAATTCCAGGTTGGAACTTTTTAAAGGACGGGGTTCGATACGTATTTCCAGCAAAGGGAATGGTGCAAACATCATGTGCGAATAGCTTACGCGGGCTTGTATGTGCGGGTGTTGGAATAGGGTATTTTCCAAAATTTGTATTTCAAGCAGACTTAGACCTAGGCACAGTTGTTTCGATTTTGGAGGACGATTCCAACGTAAGCTTTGATGTAAATCTCATTCGTCCGGCGGGGAAACATCTAACTATACGCGTCGCAAAATTCACAGACTTCATGATAAGTAACTTACAAAAGAATTGGCCGGTTTAAGGCTTGAAGGTGAGGGCGGTGCTAACTGCATAACGCTAAGTCACTGCGACACGTTTAGATCGTTTCAAACTACGCTAACATCTACGTGATTTTGTATTTTGGAATAAAGGCCCTATATTTAATCTATGAGCCGATACGATTATGAGAAAGTTGCCATCCTGCACGCTGCGGGGACAATACTAGAAACGGATGTTTATGGCGTCATTCGTCATGTGGGCATTGCGACGGGCTATGGAACAGTAATCCATGCGTCACGCCGATATGGGCAGGTGTTGGAAACGTCAGAAACGCAATTTGCGCGCGGAAAACCGATCCGAAGGATTGAGCATCAATGCCCGCTCTCTGGGTCAGAAATAGTTGTACGCGCTCGAGGTAAAGTCGGGCAACGCTATGGTGTGCTGACGCGTAATTGCGAGCATTTTGTAAATTGGGTTGTTTCTGGGAAAGCCCGTAGTGGACAATTAGGTCCACTTGATCTTGGGCGTCACTAGGTCCGCTCAGCTCGCATGTCGCGCTGGAAGGTTTTTTCAACGCGTAGGCTTTTGATCTGATTGCGCTGCTTGGATAGAATTTCGAACCGATAGCCGTGATAGGCAAAGACTTGACCCGTATTTGGAATTGTTTGGCTCTCATGAATAACAAGACCTGCAATCGTGACTGGGCCTTCATCATCTGGCAGTTTCCAATCCATCGCGCGGTTGAGATCACGAATGGCAACATCCCCGCGCACAATTGCACTCCCGTCTTTAGCGCGGTTCACGCCTTCTAATTCTTCGTCATATTCGTCTTGAATGTCGCCAACAATTTCTTCCAAAATATCTTCGAGGGAGACAACACCCATCAGAGAGCCGTACTCATCAACGACGAGTGCAAAATGCTCGCGCTTTTGCTGGAACGCACGAAGCTGTTTTACGGCACTTGTTGTTTCTGGAACAAACCACGGTGCGCGCGCGATTTTTTTAATATCCAAAGTGTCCATAGACCCATTGGATTTTGTGACGGCTTTGAGCAGGTCTTTTATGTGCAAGATACCGATCACATTATCCGTGTCTTCGCGAAACAATGGAATGCGGGAATGACCACACGCAATGGCCTCTTTAACAATTTGCTCTGGCGGCGCGTCTGCATCTATCATCGCGATATTACGACGATGCGTCATGACTTCTTCAAGTGAGAGTTCACCAATTTCTAAAACGCCATAGATTTGGTCTCGCGCGCGTTTAGCAACGCCGCCTTCTTGAAGATGCAGATCAACCGCGCCCTTAATATCATCCGCCGCCGTCCAAGCACTCGCGATTGTATCGACGCCGAAAATGCGGAGTACGCCATTGACGATGATTTGCACGACGGACACGATAGGGCTGAGGAGTTTCACGATGACATTGATCGGACGCGCAACCGTCAGCGCCCATTTATCAGGTTGCGAAATAGCATAAGTCTTTGGAAGAACTTCGGCGAAGACTAAAATTAGGACTGTCATCACAGCGGTCGCCGCCGCCAAGGCTGTCGCACTCGCGCCGAATACATTGGTGAACAAGGTCGTAGTCAATACAGACGCGAGGATGTTCACGAGGTTATTGCCAAGTAAAATCCCACCTAATAGACGTTCCCGCATATTCATCAGGCGCTGAACGATTGTGGCCCGTACATCGCCGTCTTTCTCTGCGGCATGCATACGCACACGCGACGCAGCAGTCAGGGCTGTTTCGCTAGAGGAGAAAAAACTCGACAGGAAAAGCAGGCAGAAAATTACGCCCGCCAAGATTAAATTTTGTGTGTCTAGAAACGCAGCCATTAAGCCTTATCCCTCAATTGCGTTAAAAAGCGAAGAACAGCGCCGCGGTTGGCGCGTTTTTCGATATATGTATCGCCGATCTTACGCGGTAAAATCAGGGTCAAATGCCCACTCTCATTTTTCTTGTCTTGGCCCATATGCGACAACAGTGCATTCGGGTCTGTCATAAGATGCGCCATGTCTGAAATGCGCGGCATGTTGGTTGCTGTCAAATGTGCGGAGAGACGTTCGGCATCCGAGGCGCGGCAAAGACCTTGTTCGACGGCAAAACGAAAGGCCATTTCCATACCTACGCTCACGGCTTCGCCATGTAGCAGGTCACCGTCATATCCAGCTTGCAGTTCTAAAGCATGACCAAATGTATGCCCAAGATTCAGCAAAGCTCGCACGCCGCCTTCGCGCTCGTCTTGCGCCACAATGTTGGCTTTGGTTTCGCAGGATATACGGATGGCTTCGATTAGGGCAGCTTCATTGAGTGCCAAAAGGTCAGCTCCTAATCCTGCCTCAAGTTTGTCGAAAAAAGCGGCGTCCCCTAATAGGCCATATTTCAATATTTCAGCATAGCCAGCTTTTAATTCTCGTACAGGCAGCGTCTTCAATAAATCTGTATCTGTCAGAACGAGCTTCGGTTGATAAAAGGCCCCAACAAGATTTTTACCATATTTATTGTTAATGGCGGTCTTACCCCCGACAGAACTATCGACTTGCGCGAGCAAGGTTGTGGGGACTTGGATGAACGGCATACCGCGCTTGTAAATTGAAGCTGCAAATCCGCCTAGATCACCAATGACGCCGCCGCCAAAGGTGATGACAATATCAGATCGACTGAATTCGGCTTGGAAGAGGCTGTCTAAAATCTCTTCCAGATTAACTAATGACTTCTGGGATTCGCCTTCCGGCCTAACGATCAAATGCGTGTCGTGTTGCGAGAGTGCCTTCTCTATGGCTACCCCGTGAAGGGCTTGCACTGTCGCGTCCATAATGACTGCGATGCGCGCCTTTGGCGCGATGTCGTTTACGCGGTCCCCAAGCGTTTGCAGAACGCCGGGTCCGATTTCAATATTGTAACTGCGTTCAGCAAGGGCAACAGTAAACGTTTCAGCCATTAAATGTGTCATGTTTTTAGATTGGATGTTCTGTTGGATTTCATATCAGATGCAACATTTGCAAGCTTAGGGTCATAGGCTTTGAGGGCACGTAAAACCCGATTTACGGTCCGTAAATGCGGCCCGCGTGCAATTTTCATTTTGATGTGTGCCTGCGCATAGATCGGATGACGTGCTTCCATTAACTCTCGCATCTTCACGCGTTTGTCGACACCGCGAAGAAGTGGGCGATTATCATTTCTTGATACGCGTTCAACTAATGTTTCCAGATCACCTTTTAACCAAACAACAATGGCTTGCTTCAACAGGATTTCACGTGTGGCGGGATGAATAAAGGCACCGCCGCCTGTCGCGATGATCAGGGGAGGGTCAACCTCTAGCAGGCGTTTAACCACGCGAAACTCACCCTCGCGAAACGCCTCTTCTCCGTGGTCTTCGAAATACCCTGCGACTGAGCGACCAGACGCTAGCTCAATGGCATCATCACTGTCATCGAATCCACGATCGAGTCGTTTCGCCAACCGCCGTCCGACGGTTGTTTTACCTACGCCCATCAAACCAACGAGGGCAATGGGCTTTTCTATTTGCAGCGGCATGAGCGCGCTTTCATATTCTGTGTGTGCATGTCGCTGCGGAGCTTTGATGTGGGTGTTGTCACACTGAAGTTTAAGCTTGGCGATTGCGTTTCTTAGACCGCAATATGGTCACAATCGACTGATATCTCAACCAATAACGAGTCACGATTGAGTTTGTTGTGGTTAACTGAGTGTAAATGACGTGCCTTCATAGTGGGCCAACGGGTAAAACACGCCGTCTTTGGACGTAAAGCGAAGAGAATAGATATGAAAAAGACCGGATTTTATGCCGCCGTTACAGTGGTTGTCCTTATCGGGCTTTTTATGTGGGCTTTATCAGGCGCATCTGATTCCAAAGCCCCAACTGATGTTCGTACTATTGATGTGAGCGCTCAGCTATGAACGCACAGTCAACTCTATTGGCCCGTGTTGGTTTAGTCGCAATGTGCCTTTCGCTTGCGGTGGCGGCTCCCGTTATGGCGCAAGTTCAAGATTATGGCCTGTCTGGTCCCGCTCAAATTGAAACTGAGACATTAGGCGCAGCGCAAGACTTTGACGCAGGGATGCTTAAAAACGGCGCCTTGGATGCAGGTCTTTGGCAAGGCACAAGCGCGTCACGCGCAGCGCAATTATTGTCGACGGCCCCGTTGAAGAACACAGATCCAATTATTCGCAACATTGTGCGGACGGTCTTGCTGTCGGGCGGCGTACCACCGCAGGCTAATGGTGCTGAAGGCGCTCAAGCCTATGAGGCAGCACGATTACAAGCTGTGTTAGCAATTGAGTCTGGCGGCTCTGGTGATGCGGCAACATTAGACGGCTTTCTGGCCCGCAACCCTGAGCTTGCACGTGCGCCATTAGCGCAAGTCGATTTGGCCCTATCCAAAGGCGATTGGCAACGCGGCTGTGAAATTTCTGATACGATCACGACAGATCGTTCCAAACCTGAATGGGCGCGGCTCCGCGTGGCCTGTCATGCTTTGCGCGGTGAAATGAGCGCCGCCGATGTGACGCGCGATATGCTGCGCTCGTCTGGCTATGATAATCCTGCCTATCACGCACAGCTGGATGCTTTGCTGGCGGGAAGTGGACCTGCGCCGCAGCAGGACCAAGCTGATGCGCTGGTTACATTCATGGCGACACGCGCAGAGGTAACTACAGAAACATCAGAGGCCTCAGTTGGGGGACGCGCAAGTGATTTAGCGGCTTTGTTTAAAAGCTTTTCTGGAACGGATTTGCCTCAAATTGAAAATGTCTTGGGCACTATAAGTTTTGATGCGGCCTTGCCTGATCTCGACCTTAAGGCTGCGATGACGAACCCTAGTGCCCGCGCAACAGGGCGGTTATTCGTTCTAGGCCGCAGTGGCGATGCGGCGGCATTGGACACTTTTATCACGAGAGCGGTTCGGGCCGGCGTGTCAGAAAACGTGGTTTTAAATAAATTAGCACCTCTCATTCAAGCCTTGTCTGCCACTGAGCGTATGAGCGCGAACTTGCCGCGCTATACGCGCGCCGCAGTTATGTCTCGTGATATTGGAAGCTTACAACAATTATATACGGCCCTGCCGCAAGGCTCAGAGCAAGCTAGAATCGCGCTGATTGCCGACGCATTAGGTGGCGGGTTTTCGGGTCAAAGTTTGGGCCGTGATATTGAAGGACGTCTGTCGACCCCAATGCAACGCTCGCAAGCTGTGAAGGATGCTCAAATTGCATTGGCATTAGGTGCAACGTTGTCTGACGCAGCGGCTGATGCTCTTTCGGAGGCTTTCATCCCGCAATTGACGTTGCCGCAAGGTAAACTCTTGATGTTGGACGCGGCGGTTCGGGCAAACTCCCGCGCCGAGACAAGCTTACGTGCTGCAAGTCTTCTGGCGCGTCCGGGTTTGAATACGTCCGATAAAGCCAAAATTGTCTCTGCATTGACTCAAGCGGGTTTGCCTAAATTCGCGGGCCAAATTGCAGCCGATGTTTTCTTTGAAGCTTTAACGACAACACCGTGACGACGGCACGCTATATTGATGCCTTTTTAGAAATGATGGCCGCCGAACGCGGCGCGTCAGAAAACACGCTGTCCGCATATGGCCGTGATTTGGAAGGCTGGGAAGAAAGCCTCTCCAAAGCAGGGACGTCTATTCTGACTTGTAGGACGGGCGCGCTCGAAGCGATATTAGCGCGGTGGGCGACGAATGGACTCGCGCCCTCTACAGCCGCGCGTAAGCTCTCCTCACTCAAACAGTTCTGCTTGTTTCTACAGATGGACGGCCTTCGCGAAGATAACCCTGCGCATAGTTTACGCGGTCCGAAACAAGGTCGGGGTCTGCCTAAAATTCTGTCTCATGATGATATTGATGCGCTTTTTACTGCGGTTGAGGCGAACACATCCGTTAAAGGCATACGCCTGCGAACCCAACTCGAAATCCTTTATGCGGGAGGATTACGCGTCAGTGAGCTGGTGTCTCTGAAACTCGTGGCGACCTCTCGCGTGATTCACGCTGATGCCTCGCCGTGTTTAATGATACGCGGCAAGGGCAACCGTGAACGACTTGTGCCTCTAACGGGGGCGTCTGTTCGCGCTATTCGGGATTGGTTGCCAGTGCGCGCGCAAACCCTCCCAGCCAGAGCGGAAGCCAAAGACCGCGCGGATGGGTTTCTATTTCCGAGTTCGGGTAAATCAGGCCACATGACGCGGGAACGCTTTGCGCAGCTCCTCAAGGGTTTAGCGCGAGACGCAGGGCTCGATCCAACGCGTTTGTCGCCGCATACATTACGCCATGCATTTGCAACGCATCTTTTAGAACGTGGGGCCGATTTACGTGCTGTACAGACGCTGCTAGGGCATGCTGACATTGCAACGACACAGATTTATACGCATGTATTAGATGCGCAAATGCAGCAGTTGGTGGAAGATCATCATCCTCTGTCTGCGTTGAACAAAAAGACTGCGTAGGACTTTAGACATGGAAATTGCCAAATGAGCTTTGAGAGACGCATGCATCCCGTCTTGGCGGATGACATCAATATATTACTTGATGATTTATGTAGCGAATGGGATTTTTGCGCGGGCGTTCGGGCCGCCGATATTCTGGATGGGTCAAAACTCCTGACGTCGAAGGTGTTTACTGATGCCGTTCTCGACGCAGAAGCAGAACTGCCTGGCCCTCGTGCGAGTTGGGAGCGTCGTATCAAGCGGAAATTCGTTCAACGCTACGGGCATGAAATCAGCGCAAAGACATATTCGGTTTAAGCGCTCCGCTCTTTACCCACGCCGCCGCATCGCTATGGTGCGACACCTTATTCACGGACCGTTACAGGTAAATTTATGGCCCGCACTTATCTTGATTTTGAACGCCCAATTGCAGAATTGGACAGCCAGATTGAAGCCGCCACTGCCGAAGGCAAAGACGTTGCTGATCTACAAGCCAAAGCTGCGGCGGAGCTGGAATCGCTTTATGCGAAGATTGGCCCATGGGAAAAGACTCATGTTGCGCGCCATCCTGCACGTCCGCATTATTCTTGCTATATCAAATCGCTTGTCTCTGAATATACGCCCTTGGCGGGAGATCGAAAATTTGGTGATGATCATGCGCTCTTGGGCGGGCTCGCCAAATTACGCGGGCGCTCTGTTGTCGTTATGGGCCATGAAAAAGGCGTAGATACAGAAACGCGACTGAAGCATAATTTCGGCATGGCCAACCCAGAAGGCTACCGCAAAGCGGTTCGTTTGATGGATTTGGCTGAACGTTTCAGTCTTCCAGTCATTAGCTTTGTTGATACGGCGGGCGCATTCCCAGGGCGCGGCGCGGAAGAACGCGGCCAAGCCGAAGCGATTGCACGTTCAATTGATCGCGGCTTATCTCTCAAGGTTCCTTTCATCTCTGTTATCACGGGCGAGGGCGGATCTGGCGGCGCGGTTGCGATTGCGACTGCGGATAAGGTCATGATGTTAGAGCATTCGATTTACTCTGTGATTTCACCAGAAGGGTGCGCGTCAATTTTGTGGCGTACACGAGATCGTGCAAAAGATGCAGCTAAGGCTATGAAGATAACGGCGCAAGATTTGAAACGTCTCGGCGTGATTGATCAGATTATTAAAGAACCCGTCGGCGGTGCGCACCGCACGCCAGATGTGGCAATGAAAACAGTTGGCGCTGCGATACTCAATAATCTGGAAGCTTTGGACGGTATGACGCCAGAGGCTTTAATCAAAGCCCGCCGCGAGAAGTTCTTAAATATCGGCCGCTCGCTGCTGGCTAAATAAAAAACCCAGCCACATGGTGACTGGGTTTAGTAATCTCTTAATTGAGGTTGTTGGACCTAGAAGCCAGCTGAGATGCCTGTTCCAACCCAAAGCAGACTACCTTTTGGGTCGCCGTTAAGCGCGCTATCAAAGTTCAATGCGTCTTCTGAGTTTAGCGCATAATTTGCACCAACATAGACACCTACGTCGTCAGAAAGTGCGTGGCTAAGCGAAGCGTTAGCTGAGGCCCATTCGTATGAGAAACCGTCACCATCGACGAGGCCGACCGTGAGGCCAAGGTCAAAGCTTTGCTTCTCACCTACTTCAACGGAATGACTGACGCCACCTTCTACAGTGAAAGCTTCAAGTGTAAGGTCGTAATACGCGGAGATGGACGGCGCGAGAGGGGCATCACCAAGGCCAACAGATGCAGACACTTCATAGGTGCCAGCACCACCGTCTTTTGTTTCTAAGAAATCGCCACCTTGTGGGTAGTGATAATAAGTTGCGCCTAGATCCAATGAGATGGAGCTATCTAAAGGTACAGAATATCCTGCATAGAGGTCAAACTCGTCACCAGCAAAAACAGAGTTTTCACCAATCGCTGTGGAGGCCCAACCGCCAACAGTGAAGTTGCCGATGCTCGCTTCTGCATAAGGTTGAATAGCATCGTCAGCTAAAGAGACGCCACGGAAAACATATTGGCTTACGTAATCAACACCCGTTGAAACGGATAAATCTGAATCTTGCGCGAATGCTGTTGGCGCTATCGCCGTGGCGCAAAGTAGGGCTGCGGCGAGTGTAAAGTGCTTCATGGTTATTCCCTTTGAATATTCTCCGCCTGCAATGGCGAACGTAACAATATTTGATGAAGCTTGTTTGCACTTGATCGGGGCGCGATTGCAAAGGGGCGTGGCCGGAAGTGAAGCTATTGCGCCAGTGTGCCACATATTGGTGCGGCGATTGCACTCAAATGATGCGTCATGGGGCAGTGAGTTTTAATCTGCCGGAATTTTAGATTTTTGGACGTGAGTGGCATTTTTGCCACTCAGTTTCGATGTATTTTAACTTAAGCGATTTTGCCATGACATTGCTTGACCTTGCGGCCTGAACCACACGGGCAAGGGCTATTACGGGAAACGCCGTCTAAAGCGCCGTCTGGTAAAGCCGTTGCGGCGGCTCCGCCTTGCGTTACCATTTCCATCGGAGAACGCGGCGTGGCAGTTTGTGCCTGCATGTTAGCTAGTCCTGCACGAGCTTGGTCGAGTTGCGCTTGGTTTTCAGGTACAGCCTGTTCTTGGCGGCGCATTTGGACATTCAACAAGGTGCGCATCATCGCTTTTGTGACGTCTTCACGCAGGCTTGTGAGCAAGCCACCGAATAAGGTGAAGGCTTCCGACTTATATTCATTCAGCGGATCACGTTGGCCATAAACTCGCATCCCGATGACGGATTTCAGGGCGTCCAACTGTTGAAGGTGATCGCGCCAGTTTTTGTCGATGACTTGTAAGAGAATTTGTTTCTCAACGCGCGCCATATCCTTTGGATCTAGGTCTGTGGTGAGTTGCTCTCTCGCTTGGTCCGACGCTTCGCTGATACGCTTTTTAAGTTCTTCATCTGCAATGCCTTCTTCAGCGGCCCACTCTTTGAGTGGTAGCTCCATCAGGATGGCGTCTTTTACAGATGTATCTAGGCCGGCGATATCCCATTGCTCAGCATAGGCCTTCTTAGGGACATGTTTCTCAATCAGGTCTTCAATCAATTGGTGACGGAAATCTTCAATAACGTCTGAAACATCTTCATCTGTCATGAATTCCATACGTTGTTCAAAAATTGTCTTACGCTGATCATTCATGACGTCGTCATATTTCAGCAAGTTTTTACGTTGGTCAAAGTTTCGAGTCTCGACGCGTTTTTGCGATGTCTCAATGGACTTCGTCATGAAACGGTTTTCGATCTGTTCGCCTTCTTCCCAGCCAAACTTTGTCATCATAGATTTCAGTTTTTCACCACCAAAAATGCGGAGTAGATCATCTTCCATCGACAGGTAAAATTTTGAACGACCTGGATCACCCTGACGACCTGTACGGCCGCGAAGCTGGTTATCAATGCGGCGAGATTCATGACGCTCTGTGCCTAAGACGTAGAGACCGCCAGCTGCGAGAGATTTCACTCTGAGATCAGCAATCTCGGCTTTGATGGCCTCTGTTTTTTGTTCACGGTCGAAATCCGACAGATCTGCTGAGAGCTCTTGCTCAAGCCGCATGTCTAGGTTTCCGCCGAGTTGGATATCTGTACCGCGGCCCGCCATATTTGTCGCGATGGTCACGGCGCCTGGGACGCCAGCTTGCGCGACGATGGAGGCTTCTTCTTCGTGATAGCGTGCGTTCAAGACACGATGCTCAACGCCGCGGTCCGTAAGGTAACGGGAAAGGGCTTCTGACTTTTCGATAGAGACTGTACCGACCAACATAGGTTGGCCTTTTTTGGCGGCGATTTCGATATCATCTACAATGGCACTGAATTTTTCTTTTTCTGTGCGATATAAAACGTCTTGGTCATCAATTCGTTGGATCGGACGGTTGGTTGGAATGATAAGAACTTCAAGGCCGTAAGTATCAGCAAATTCTGACGCTTCAGTTTCGGCTGTCCCTGTCATGCCAGAGAGTTTGTTGTAGAGGCGGAAATAATTCTGCAATGTGACCGAAGCCATCGTCTGGTTTTCTGGTTTGATGTCGAGGTTTTCTTTAGCCTCAATTGCTTGGTGCAAACCTTCGGAGAGACGACGACCATCCATCATACGGCCTGTGAATTCGTCAATCAGTACAACTTCGCCTTCTTTGACGAGATAATCTTTGTCGACCGTGTAGAGCTTATGCGCTTTCAGGGCTTGGTTGATGTGATGAACCACTGTGATGTTTTCAACATCATAGAGGCCTTCGCCGCCTAGCAAGCCTCTGTCGCGGAGGATGTTTTCAATCTGCTCATTACCGTTTTCGTTAAATGTCGCTGTTCGCGCTTTTTCGTCAACTTCATAGCCTTCCTCCGCAATCTCAGGAATGAGTGCGTCGATGGTACGATAAAGGTCTGATTTGTCGTCTGTTGGCCCAGAGATAATGAGCGGGGTCCGCGCCTCATCAATCAAGATTGAATCAATCTCATCAATAATCGCGTAGGCATGTCCGCGTTGTGACATTTCTTCGATAGAATACTTCATATTATCGCGAAGATAGTCGAAGCCGTATTCGTTGTTAGTGCCGTATGTGATATCGCAATCATAGGCGTCCTTGCGACCTGGGCCGTAAGCGTCGTGATTGTTGATGCAGCCGACTGTCATGCCCAAGAACGTATAGACCTGTCCCATCCATTCGCTGTCACGGGTGGCAAGGTAGTCGTTAACCGTGACGAGATGAACGCCTTCGCCACTGAGAGCGTTCAAGTAAGCTGCAAGTGTAGACACAAGCGTTTTACCTTCGCCTGTGCGCATTTCAGCAATTTCGCCGCGATGTAGTGTGATGCCGCCGATGAGCTGAACGTCGTAATGACGTTGGCCTAATGTACGTTTTGCCGCCTCACGCACTGTCGCAAAAGCTTCAGGTAGCAAATCGTCTAGGCTCTCACCATTTTTAATGCGATCGCGATAGACGGCTGTTTGGCCTCGTAGCGCGTCATCGCTCATGGCTTCAAACTTAGGCTCTAACCCATTGATTTTGTCAACCAGAGGGCGATATTTCTTCAATTTTCGGTCGTTTTCGGTGCCGAAAATCTTCTTAGCGATGCCGAGCATTGGAGGTCCTGATCAGTCTGTTGTGGGCTGTGTTATGTGAGCCTCACTATGGTTTGTGTCGACTTAGGTATGGCACCGCGCTAAGTCAACGATAGACGCTGTTTGTGGCTGTCATGCCTAAGGTGCCTAGAGACAAGGATATGGCCATTAAAACTCCAATTTACAGCCTATTGACTGCTTTTATGTTAATATCTTGCGCGCCTAGTGAGACAGCAGAGCGCCCTGCCTTAGAAAGTGTAGCAAGGGCAGGCGGCGATACTGTGGTGGCTACGGTGTCTGGAACGCAGGTTTTTGCGACGGATGTTGATTTGGCTGCGCAAGAGCAGGGGCTAATAGAAGAAGGCCTGAGCTTACCGAAAACCGACCCACGCTACCGCGACGTCTTGGAGGAGTTGATCGATCAACGGCTCTTGGCGCTTGATGCTGAAGCGACAGGGTTAAACACAGAGCGAGACGCAAAAATTCGTTTAGCCGCTGCGCGGGAACGCATTCTCAGCAATATACGGGTCGAACGCTACATTGCAGAGGTTGTCAACGAGACCTCAATCCGCCGTATGTATGAGGAACAGTCAAAACTTGTCGCGCGTGGTGATGAAGTCAGAGCGCGGCATATTCTGGTGGCAGACGAGGTCTTTGCGAGGACGCTACTCAAAAAAATTCAAGAGGGGGGTGACTTTGCGGCTTTAGCTAAAGACATCTCCATTGACACAGGTAGCGCAGAGGGTGGCGGTGACTTGGGGTATTTCACGCAAGATATGTTGAATGGTCGATTTACTGAGCCCGTGTTTGCTGCGTCAAAAGGGGATCTCATTGGACCCGTGAAGTCCGAGTTTGGCTGGCATATTGCCGAAATCCTAGACCGCCGCGCGGCTAAACAGCCAAACTTTGAAACGCTTCGACCAAAGATCGTCAACTTCATGACATTCGATGCGATTCAGGATTTGTTGGTACAATTGCGCGATGGAGCTGAGGTCGTGGTGTCGGATAACATTGCGCCTGCTACTCCTGAAGACGAACAAACGGAACCACTGAACGATGAGTGATATGACAATCAGCCCCTTTGCACCTGCGAAATTTCCAACCCTCCCGCCACTCGCTGGATTTACGATGGCGACCGCCGAAGCGGGCGTAAAATATAAAGGCCGTACAGACCTTTGGGTTTTGCTCGGTCAGCCGGGAACACAAGTCGCAGGCGTATTCACGCAAAACAAATGCCCGGGCGCGCCTGTGGATTGGTCGCGAAATGCGTTAGTCGAACAGACGGACGGCCCGCGTCTGGTCGTTGTGAATTCAGGTACGGCCAATGTCTTTGCGGGACAGGCAGGACGCGATGCGGTCATGCAAACTGCGAAAGGTGCAGCTCAAGCGTTTGGCGCTGACGCTGCGTCCATACAGCTCGCTTCAACGGGCGTGATCGGTGTCGCCTTGGACGCGTCAAAATTGGTGGAGCAATTCCCTAAAATGAAATTGGACGCTGATGGCTGGGAAGCGGCTGCTCGCGCGATTATGACAACGGACACGCATCCCAAAGGCGCTACTGCGACGGCCAAAATTAGCGGCACCACTGTCACGATCAATGGCATTTCTAAGGGCAGCGGTATGATCGCGCCTGATATGGCAACGATGTTAGCCTATGTCGCGACAGATGCAAATTTGCCACAAGAGGTTCTGCAAACCCTATTAGCCGCAGAAGTCGGCCCTACATTTAATTCCATCACAGTGGATAGCGATACCTCAACATCTGATACACTTTTGTTGCTCGCCAGCGGCGCAGCGGAGCACGTGAAAATATCCGATGCGAATGATGCGGCGCTCACGGATTTCCGCCGCGCCTTGCATGATGTGTTGTTCGATCTCTCGCAGCAAATCGTCAAAGACGGCGAGGGGATCTCTAAATTTGTGACTATCCAAGTCAGCGGCGCCGTCTCTGATGTGTCGGCTCACCGCATTGGCATGAGTGTCGCAAACTCACCACTCGTAAAAACCGCCATCGCAGGCGAAGACGCGAATTGGGGCCGTATCGTTATGGCTGTTGGCAAAGCTGGTGAACCTGCGGACCGTGATGTGCTCTCGATCTGGATTGGGCCGCATGTTTTGGCCGAGGGCGGTCAACCTGCCGCGAGTTATAAAGAAGAAGACGGCGCGTCCTATATGAAACAAGACGAAATAGTCATTCGGTTGGACCTAGGTCTGGGCGAGGGCACCGCCACTGTTTACACCTGCGATCTCACGCATAGCTATATCGACATCAATGCCGACTACCGTTCCTGATATGAAACCGAAAACATTACTTGTCGCAGCCTGCGCGTTGATTGATGCAGATGGCCGTATTCTCATGGCGCAACGCCCTGAGGGTAAAGATCATGCAGGTCGTTGGGAGTTTCCGGGCGGGAAGGTCGAAGCTGGCGAAACCCCTGAGCAAGCTTTGCGCCGCGAGTTGTTTGAAGAATTAAACGTTGAACCCTGCGAGACATGCCTACAGCCTTTTAGCTTTGCTAGTTTCGCTTATCCTGATTTCCACCTCATGATGCCGCTCTATTTATGCCGTCAATGGGATGGGTTTCTGCGTGCGAAAGAAGGCCAAGCCACGCGTTGGCTCTGGCCTGATAAATTACGTGGTCTTGATTTAGTGCCTGCGGATGTCGATCTTGCCGCAGAAGTGGCTGATCGCATACCGCGCGGGCGACGCTTTCCTACCTAGACAACATTACAGGCAACATTTTTGTATGGGACCTAGCGCCGTGCAATTTAATGTCTCCCCTTGACGCCCGAAGCGTATCAAAGCAACCATAGGGCTTATTCATCAAGAGGCCCGCATGTCCGATACTATTCATCCCGTACCGTCTGAATTTGCTGCACTCGCGAACCTCTCGCCTGAGCAGTACAAAGAGACATATGCACGCTCTATTGCTGACCCTGAAGGGTTTTGGGCCGAGCAAGCGAAACGTTTGGATTGGATGACCGCGCCAACGCAGATCAAAGATGTGTCTTGGGCCAAAGATGACCTTCATGTGAAGTGGTATGCGGACGGCGTTTTGAACGTCACCGAAAATTGCCTCGATCGCCATTTAGCTACACGCGGCGATAAGGCTGCGATTATTTGGGAAGGTGATAGTCCAGACGAATCTAAGACATTTACCTACCGCGAGCTTCACCGCGAAGTTTGCCGTTTTGCAAATGTGATGAAAGCTAATGGCGCCAAGAAAGGCGACCGCATCACAATTTATATGCCGATGACCCCCGAGGCCGCTTTTGCTATGTTAGCCTGCGCGCGAATTGGCGCTGTGCATTCTGTTGTGTTTGGTGGCTTCTCTCCTGATGCGCTTGCGGGGCGTATTATGGATTGCGACAGCAGCTTTGTAATTACAGCCGACGAAGGTCTACGCGGAACCAAACGTGTTCCCTTGAAGCGGAACTGTGATGCCGCTTGTGACATAGCGGCCAAAGGCGGCAAGCCTGTGAAGACCGTGTTATGCGTTCAGCGAACAGCCGCTGATATTCACTGGGATGAAACCCGCGATATTTGGCTTCACGAAGCTGTAAAGACTGTAGCGGATGAGTGTTCGCCAGAGCCGATGAATGCGGAAGACCCTCTTTTCATTCTCTACACGTCAGGATCGACAGGGACGCCAAAGGGCGTTCTGCATACAACGGGCGGCTATTTAGTCTGGGCGTCATTGACCCATGAAGCTGTGTTCGATTTGAAAGAAGAGGACGTCTATTGGTGTTCGGCCGATGTGGGCTGGGTCACGGGACATACATATATTGTTTACGGCCCGCTGGCGAATGGCGCGACGACGTTGATGTTCGAAGGCGTTCCGACCTATCCTGATGCCTCGCGTTTTTGGCAAGTCTGCGACAAGCACCAAGTCTCATTATTCTATACAGCTCCAACCGCCATCCGCGCTTTGATGCGCGAAGGGGATGGCCCCGTTAAAGCGACCTCCCGCAGCAGCTTGCGTTTGCTAGGGACCGTGGGCGAGCCGATTAATCCTGAGGCGTGGGAGTGGTATTTTAACGTCGTTGGCGAAACACGCTGCCCGATTGTGGATACATGGTGGCAAACAGAAACAGGCGGCGCGATGATTGTTCCTTTGCCGGGAACAACGCCGATGAAGCCGGGCAGTGCGAGCTCACCGTTCTTTGGGATTGAACCTGCACTTGTCGATGCAGACGGCAAAGAACTTGTTGGCGCGACAGAAGGTAACTTGATTATCAAAGGCAGTTGGCCTGGACAAATGCGAACGGTTTATGGCGACCATAAACGTTTCGCCGAGACGTATTTTTCGACCTATCCTGGGAATTATTTCACAGGCGATGGCTGCCGCCGCGACGAAGATGGATTCTATTGGATTACGGGCCGCGTCGATGATGTGATCAATGTATCGGGTCACCGCATGGGAACGGCAGAAGTCGAAAGTGCGCTCGTGTTACACCCGTCCGTTGCCGAAGCCGCTGTTGTTGGCTATCCGCACGACATTAAAGGCCAAGGCATTTATGCCTATGTGACGACCCTTCCGGGCAGTGCTGATGATGACGCTCTACGGGCTGATCTCGTTAAACATGTACGCAAAGAAATTGGTCCAATTGCGAGTCCTGATTTGATTCAATTCGCGCCGGGTTTACCCAAGACTCGTTCAGGTAAAATCATGCGCCGCATTCTGCGTAAAATCGCCGAGGATAGTTTTGCCGCTTTGGGCGATACGTCGACCTTATCTGATCCAGAAGTCGTGGGCGATTTGATTGCCAATCGTATGAACCGAGCGGGTTCGTGATCAAAAAAATAGGATTTAGTTTTGCCGCCTTATTTGCCGTGGGCGGACTTTACCTAGGCTTCGCACCTGTCTCGATTGATCCTGTTAGCTGGCAGCCAGATGCAGACGCAGGTCATGTGGGTGTCTTTGCGCCCAATACAAAATTAGCAGATCTGGAGCGTATCTCCGTTGGCGTCAGTGTTGGTCCCGAAGACGCTACGATTTTGGATGGACTGATCTATGCGACGTCACAAACGGGCGACATCACTCGCATTGACCCAGCAACAAAGACTGTCACGATTGTCGCAAATACGGACGGCGTACCTCTCGGTATCGAAGCTCATGACGGCATGATTTATATTGCAGACGCGCACAAAGGCCTGCTGTCTATGACGCCTAACGGCACGCTCAAGACACTCACGGATACAGTCGATGGATCATCAATCGACTATGCGGATGATCTGGATATTTCAAATAATGGCGTGATCTATTTTTCAGATGCGTCAACAAAGTTTGGTGCCAAGTCTAATGGGACGACGATGGCGGCCTCGCTGCTTGAAATCATGGAGAGTCGCGGGACAGGTCGTGTGTTGGCATATAATCTTCGCACGCGACAAACGCGCGTCATCGCCGATGGTCTGGTCTTTCCAAATGGTGTGGCGATGCATCCTGATGGAAGTGTTCTGGTTAATGAAACGGGCCGTTATCGGACCCTGAAAATCGACCCTGAAACGGGCCGTATGACAGATTGGGTTGCGAATATGCCTGGGTTTCCAGACAATATAAATCCCGGGCCAAATCGGACATATTTTTTGGGATTGATTTCGCCTCGCTCAGAATGGCTCGATAAAAATGCCCCGAAACCCAATGCTCGAAAAACTGCCATGCGCCTACCTGCGTCCATGCGTCCAAAGGCTGAACATTATGGTCATATTGTTCAGCTTGATGCGAACGGCGCAGTTTTACGAACCTTTCAAGACCCTGAAGGCGCTTACCATGATGCCACTGGCGCTATTGTCCATGACGGCGTTCTCTATGTAACGAGCCTTCATGAAACTGATCTTGCTTACCAACCCTACTCGGAGATGAACTAATGCGTACGGCTTTGAAAATTGTTTTAATGATATTGTCCCTGATCCCGCTGTATTTTGCGGTAACAGGTGTCTTTGGCGGAGCGGTCTCTGTGAATGGCGGTGACGCCGTAAGTGCGGGATTGGATAATCAGTTCCGATATCTCAGCGCCTATTATTTTTCGCTGTTCCTCCTGATTTGGTATGTCCTCGGCGATCTTGATAATCGCGGCACTGTTCTGCGTATGCTTGTCCTTGCGATTTTCTTAGGCGGTGTGGCGCGGCTTTATAGTTATTTGCAAGTGGGGCCGCCGCCTGCAGATTTGATCCTTGGTATGGCGTTGGAACTTGGCGCACCTGTTCTCGTTCTCTGGCATCGCATTGTGGCACACTCTGCTGGCCCTGTTGTCCCGTAGTTAATTTAGACCTTATTAGAAGAAAGTATATTTATGTCTGATCGTGAATTTGACGTTATCATTTATGGCGCCTCCGGCTTTACGGGGCGTCTTGTCGCTGAATACCTCCAAGCGGAATATGGCAGCACTGATTTGAAATGGGCGATGGCGGGTCGAAATGCTGAAAAACTGGCCGCCGTGAGAGACGAGATGGGTGTGTCATCTGACATCGCTCTCGTGACCGCCGATTCTGAAGACACGGCGAGCCTCGCCTCTATGGCGGCGCGGACCAAAGCTATCATCACAACCGTTGGCCCATATCAGCTTTATGGGGAACCTTTACTGAAGGCCTGCGCAGAACTTGGAACGGACTATGTCGATCTATGCGGCGAGCCCGCGTGGATGAAAGACATGATTGATCGGTATGATGACGTGGCCAAGAAAAGCGGCGCACGCATTGTGTTGTCTTGCGGCTTTGATTCTATCCCATTTGATCTAGGTGTTTATTTCCATCAAGCTCATGCGATTGCCAATCACGGCGGCGCCTGTGAAAATATCAAATGTCGAGTGCGCGGAATGAAAGGCACATTCTCTGGCGGAACAGCGGCGAGCTTTATGGAAACAATGAAACGGGCGCAGGTTCAGCCTGAGATTTTAAACTGGTTGAAAGACCCGTTCTCCCTGTCGCCAGAAGCAGGCGTAGAGCAGCCTCCAATTCATAAGCCAATGGAAGAAGCGGATTTGGGTAGTTGGGCGACGCCATTTATCATGGCGAGCATCAACACAAAAAATGTTCACCGCTCTAATGCCTTGCTTGACTATCGTTATGGCCGGAATTTCCAATATGGCGAAATGGTCCTGACGGGTCCTGGAGAGCAAGGAAAACAGATCGCGATTGGTATGACCAAGACCAACCCCTTTGGCGATAACCCGCCAAAACCGGGTGAAGGTCCATCCAAAGACGAACGTGAAACAGGCTCATACGATGTTATGTTTGTTGGTGATGCGCCCAATGGAACGCGGGTCATTTCGTCTGTCAAAGGCGACAAAGACCCTGGGTATGGATCAACATCTAAGATGATCACTGAAGCTGCACTTGCGCTTGTGCAAGACGTTCAAGGCGCGGGCGGTGTTATGACATCTGCGCCTGCGATGGGCGACGCTTTATTGGCACGTTTGCAGAAACATGCAGGCCTCACTTTTGCCATTGAACACGGCGCGTAAAATTTGGGTCGCGGACGGAAGCGTTCGCGGCCATATTTACCTTGTGGGCCGCCTGAAGACCTCAAATGCGTGATATTTGACCTCTGACGGACTTATTTCAAACATATCCGAATGAAATTGACTTTTAGAGTCTCTCTTGTATACGATAATGTATGAAAAACTGGTCTGACTATCCTATTTTCCTCTCTGTTGCTGAAGCCGGCTCCCTGACCGCGGCTGGACGCGCGCTAGGTATGAGCCAACCGACAGTTGGCCGCCGTATTCGCGCACTTGAGGATCATTTCGGAACGCCATTGCTGAAACGCGAGAGCGGTCAGTTAATCCCAACAAATTTCGGTCAGTCGATGTTAGATCATATTCGCCGCATGCAGGACGAAGCCTCCGCGATTGATAGATCCTCTGCGACGCTTGAGGATTCTTTGTCTGGTGTTGTCCGTCTTTCTGCGACGGAGGGTATTGGTACGAGTTGGCTCCCTGGCGTTATGCAAAAATTTCGAGCCGATCATCCTGACGTTCTGATTGATATTGGCATTGGGTTTCAGAGTTTCAATCTGGCGCAACGCGAAGCTGACATTGCGCTGCGGTGGCGCAGCCCAGGCGAGCAAAACTCCTTGATTGGCCGCAAAGTGGCAGAAGTTGGCTTTGGCCTCTTTGCCTCGTCCACGTATCTGTCTCGCCGTGGCGCCCCGACGAGCCCCGAGGACTTGGTCGAGCATGACGGCGTTATTGCTCAGATCATGGACGGCAAAGCGCTCTGGCTGATGGATGAAGATGGCAAGATGCTGCACAAGCCAAAGCGGATTACATTTAATACGAACTCCATTTGGGCCTTTGATCAGGCGCTGGCGCATGGTTACGGCATTGGCGTTCTGCCGCTCTGTGGTGTGAATTACAAAGCCTTGGGCTTGGTACGCGTACTCCCTGAAATCGTGCATATGGAATCCCTCTATCTAGTGGCTCATCAGGACTTGAAACGCTCTATGCGCATTCGGGCCGTGTTTGATTATCTTGTTGGCGCGTTCAAAGAGGATGATGAGTTTTTCCAAGGCCTCAGCGCGTCCAATTACGATTGTCAGGATTGTTCAACATCCGCAGGCCACAATATGTTGTCACCAAGCGTGCATCAGCATACAGGTCTCCAAGTTGTCGCTGAGTAGGGCTTTGAGTTAAGCCTCATCTAATAGGATTTGGCCATGTCTGAAAAAACGATCGACTTTGGATTTGAGACAATCCCAGAATCCGAAAAAATTGGACGCGTTAAAGGCGTCTTCGATTCAGTCGCCTCCAATTATGATTTAATGAATGACGCGATGAGTGTCGGCATCCACCGTGTGTGGAAGAACATGATGATCACGCGTTTAAACCCGCAACCGGGTGAGCGCCTTCTTGATGTCGCGGGTGGCACTGGCGGTATTGCGCGGCGCTTTATTACGGCGGCAGATCAGGCCCGACTTCGCCGTGGCGGCTCGCCTGCAACCGCCGTTGTTTTGGACATTAATGAGCAGATGCTCCTTGCGGGGATTGATCCAGTAAAGGACAAAGGCCTTGATATGACGCGCATTTGCGGCAACGCCGAATACCTCCCATTTGAAGACGCGCAATTTGACGCCGTGACGATCTCCTTTGGTATTCGCAATGTCACAGACCGCATGGCGGCGCTGCGTGAATTTCGCCGCGTTTTGAAACCGGGCGGACGCCTCGGTATTTTGGAGTTCTCAACCCCGCCTGCAAAATTCATCCAAGCCTTTTACGATGCCTATAGTTTCGCCGTCATTCCGCGCCTTGGACAGGTCCTGACGGGTGACCGTGATAGCTATCAATATCTCGTCGAATCCATCCGCAAGTTCCCGCGCCAAGAGGCCTTTGCGCAAATGATCCGCGAGGCAGGTTTCGCGCAAGTCGATTATCAGGATTACAGCACAGGCATCGCCGCGCTGCATACTGGCTGGAAGCTATAACCGCCGATACACTCCCGCCTATCAATCAGGCATAAAAAAACCGGCGTCCCTTTGGAATGAGCCGGTTTTCTAAATTCAAACTGATAAGCGCGTTTAGCGGCGCTTGCTTTTCCGTGCAGCGTATTTCGCATCGCGGCGCGCTTTTTGCGCTTTGACCAAATCTTCTTTGGCTTTTTTCTGTGCTTCAACAGCGAGGAGCTTCTTACGTGCCTCTTCTGCCTTCTCAGCAGCTTCGGCGGCCTCTTGCTGTTTACGCTCTTCGCGGCGTTCCGCTTCGCGAGATTCGCGCGCTAGGTTACGCGCTTTGCGCTCTTCCATGATGCGTGCCTTCTCGGCCGGATCCAGTTGCTTTTCTTTCGCGCGCTTAAGCATGGCGAGTTTCGCCTCTTTTTGCTCTTTCAAGCGATCGTTGAAATTTTGGCCCGGGATCATGGAAAACCTTATTGCTACATCCGAAAGTGGATTGGCCGCTATATCATGCGTGTGGACGAAAAAATCAAGGGGGTGCGTGCATGACATATGATCACTGATATTAAGGCAAGCAAAAGCCCTCACAGCCCCCGTTGAAACGTCTGTTTCAACATGAGTGACTGCCATAATGCGAAGTCTCTATAAATTAGGACTGCCCGCAGGATCAGTACCCGCGACGGATACCGAAGTAGAATAGTTTTGTTTTACGCAGATCATAATCCTGCGGCAGCGGTTTTTGAAGAAGCGGCCCATCTGTCCCTACAGTTTGGCCATTAGACCTAGTTCGTGCAATTTTTGGAAACAAAAAATGCACCTGTCGGCTCTCACTTCAAAAGGCCCGGCACAGGTCTGGCTCTCAAACCAAACTGCTCAACCCCACCGTCTCTCGAACTGGCAAGCGAGGCCCCGCGTGTCCCATGTTCGAAAGAACGCCCTTAGAATGACACAGCTTTTCAATGCGGGGATCATTCTCTTTGATTTTTAATAGGGTACTGAAATTGTATGAAATTTTCAGACTAAAACTGTGGATCATGATCTCAATAGAGTTTGGATAGATCTAAATGAGTCTTTCAGATGAGTCTTGGGAAAACGGGGGCAGATGATATGTTTACGCCATGAATATTGAAATATTTAAGGCTAAATGTGATCAGCTAGATCAAGTGAGAGATATTATAGAGACGACATTTCTTGAATCTTTTGCCCACCTCAACACGGTTGAAAACATAGACTTGTACTCGGCTAAGGCTTTCACAAAAGAACAAATTCTAAAAGAATTTAAAACCCAAGGGTCATTTTTCTTTTTTGTCTATCAAGACGGCGATCTTGCGGGGTATTTGAAACTCAATGTGGAACAGGCGCAAACTGAATCTGTATTAGAAAATGCGCTTGAAATAGAACGTATTTATATTTTCAAGGCTTTTCAAAATCAGAAAATTGGTCAAACCTTGTTTGATTTCTCTGTTCAATTTGCCAAGGAGAGACAGTCGGATTGGCTTTGGCTTGGTGTTTGGGATCAAAACGATAAGGCCATTGAGTTTTACACACGACAAGGGCTGTGTGAATTTTCACAACATGGTTTTAAACTTGGGCATGAGCAGCAGACGGATATTCTTATGAAGCTCGCTATTTGATACGTAGGATGAAAATAACTCGCGTTCGATTTTCTGCAGGTGCTTGAGTTCAAGCGCGACGGTTTAAGGCGTATAGATCGTGTAGGTGACATCTGCTCCGAGTGTTCCGGTGCCTATAGAGAAATCATGGCCACGCGCTGTGCTCGCGTCGGCTACGTCGCTGAGCGCGTAATGAATATTGAATGAAACAGCCTGATCTAGCAATGATCCCGTGGTTTTGGCTGTGCGGCGTCCGCCCTCAAAGAGTTGCATGGGCCCTACGGTCATGTCGCTTAAGTCATCTATAGTGTCATCAATACCGCCACCACCGACGGCTGGGTTTTGCGCGGCGTCGCCCCATCGCCCAGTCCCTGATCCACCGCTAGTTTTTATTAGGGCGCGATAGCTGATGTTCTCGTAATCGAGTACGGCAAAATCACCTGTTCGTGTTAAGTTGCTGGCTTGAGAATATATATCGAAACGCGCATTCGACACGACAAGAAAGCGTGAGGCATTATGTGAGTCCCGAGCATTGATATCCGCCGCGTTATCAGGACTGAAAGCGGAGAGGGTGTCTGAGGCCTCAAGGTAATAAATATCGCTGCTGCCTAGGATTCCGAAGTCCTCTCTAGCCGTTTCATTATCGACGATCAGGCGTGTGGTGCCTGCCAAAAAATCATACCTAGCATTGAAGCCTGAGTTTGCGTTCAAAACATATCGATCAAGACTAATGTTATCTGGCGAGGTCAAGCTGGATGAAGTTGGCGTTAACAGGTTGAAATCAAGAACAACTGGGGTAACACCGCCCTTGCTTTCACCTTCAGTCGCACCAATGATGATGACGGTAGATTGAAGCTTAAAAAAGGGCCCAATTGGCGTAGCAAATGCCGAGCTTGAATATAGAGCCTCTGCCGCAATAACAGCGACTAACAGTCCTGCAGCAGAATACGAAGCGCGTTTGGTGTGTCTTACATGATAAGCCATATTGGCTGTAATGTATATTGCACACCCTTAAGTTGTAAAAATGGACGTAGTAATTAAGCGGTTAAAAATGGGGTTAGTTTAGAAACCTATAGCTATTTTGGGTGTGACTTAAGCCGCAGATATGATGTATTGCTGCGTCGCGATTTCAGGTTCAGCGATAAAGGTGAGGGTAAAAATTGACCCTCTGCCTAATTCGGATGTTAACTTGATGTCTCCGCCCATAAGCTTTGCGAGCTTTTGGCTGATCGCGAGGCCAAGGCCGGTTCCCATATGGGAGACTGGCACATCTTCTTTGACTTGAGCAAAGTGATCAAAAACATAAGCCTGTTTATCCAGAGCAATACCAATGCCTGTATCAGCGACATGTATCGTTACTGTTGTTGATTGCGGGTTATATATCACTGCGATTGTTACGCTGCCTGATTCTGTAAATTTGAGAGCGTTACTGATTAAATTCGTGACACATTGCCTGACGTGGACACAGTCATAGAGAAGAGTATCTGGTAGTTTTGGATCTATGACGAGTTTAAGCTCTATGCCTTTGTCTGAGGCGACATAATCTTGAGACGCCTTCAACGTGAGTAGCATTTCAAGTAAAGAGTGGCCCGCTATAACGATTTCAATTTCACCCGCTTCAATTTTCGAGAGATCAAGGACATCATTAATAATCGCTTTGAGGTGATGCGTACTCCCAACCAAAACATCAGCAAGGTCGCATAAATCGGTCTGGTTCGTCGCTTGAAGGCGTTGCTGTAAGATTTGGGTGGCCATGAATACACCCGCCAAAGGCGTCCGTATTTCATGAGACATATTTGCCAAAAAATCACTCTTGGCAATGTTGGCAGCATCGGCATCCTGCCGCGCTTTTTCGAGAGCTTTCTGCTGCCGATCTCTCTCTGTGATGTCTGTACACGTGAGAACAAATTGTCCGCTGTCTAATTTTTTGTAGAGACTATTAATTCTGCGGCCATCCGCAGCAAAAACCTCCAATGAGCCCTCATTTCTAATTTCGTTTAGAATAATTTCGGCGCGCTGCTCGACTTCATTAGAATCGATATCAGGATAGAATTCATTAATTTGCACCATTAAGCTGTCTTTTAATGACACGCCATTATCGAGGCTTTTGTACAAAAGTGGAAGAAATTTGCGAACAGCTTTGTTAGCGAACAGAAGCTCTAAATTTGAATCATAGATTGCAAATCCATTTCCCACTTGATTCAAAGCAGAAAACAAATCCTGAGCAGCAACAGTGTCTGCCCAAGGTTGTGATGTTATAGGCTCTGTTACCATTAAAAATGCTTAATCAATATGGAAGAAGATGGATTGAATGGCCGTATAAAGTAAAGCCGCTTAAGTTAGCGTGAAGATACACATATAAATTGGTCAAACGATCATGTCGTTCGCCCATACATCTAACTCTCTTGCCATGCCCTGTCCCTTTCGCCACACCCGATAAATGAAAGATAATACCCCCATTCTTATCGGCATTGGACAGGCGATGGAGGCTGTGCCCGATGATCTGACAACAGCTGCCTCTCACGCAGAGATGGCAGGTCGCGCGGCGGGCGCGGCAATGGCGGATGCGGGCGTGTCTGGGGACGCTGTAGATTGGCTTGCTTGTGTGCGGACGTTTTCGGACAGCAGCCCCGCCTATGCATGTCCTTTTGGGTCACCCGATAAATTCCCAAGAGCGGTCGCGCGCCGCATTGCCGCTACGCCGAAACACGCGATCTATGATGTTATTGGCGGGCAATCCCCGCAGACGCTCGTGGCAGAAGCTGCGCAAATCTTGACGTCGGGAGACATTCGTGTGGCCGTGATCGCAGGCGGTGAAGCGCTCGCGAATATGCGCACCGCACAACGCAGCGGCATAGCCCTTGATTGGGCTGAAAAGACTGCCAATGACAGAGATGGGGATTGGGATGACCGAGGCCCATTCTCTGGTCCCATGATGATTGCACAAACCGAACTCGCGCATGGGTTAATGGACGCCATGAGCTATTACGGCTTTATCGAAACCGCCGGGCGTTTGCGCGCGGGGCGAAGTGTAGAGGCGCACCGCGAGTATATGGCCAAGCTCATCGCGCCTATGTCTGATGTCGCGCTTGATAATCCTTATTCTATGTTTGCGAAAAACTTCACAGCCGAAGAAGTCGCAACTCAATCGCCAAACAACCGTGCATTAGTTTCTCCTTACTTGAAAAACATGGTCGCCAAAGACGGCGTGAACCAAGGCGCTGCGGTCGTGATGACAACAGTTGGCAATGCGCGGACACTCGGCGTTCCAGAGGATAAATGGGTCTATCTACGGGGGCACGCGCAGGCAGAAGAAAATTTGATGCTCGATCGCGAGGACCTCTCGCGCAGTATGGCGATGGACGTTGTGATTGCAGGCGCATTAGACGCCGCAGGTATCAACGTGTCCGATATCGACCATGCAGATATCTACTCCTGCTTTCCTTGCGTTGTAGATCAAGCCGCAACGCAGCTGCGCCGTAAAGACAAGCCTATGACGTTGACGGGTGGCTTACCGTTTTTTGGCGGACCGGGAAATAATTATGTCCTGCACGCGATTTGCGAAGTGGTCGACGCGTGCCGCCGCACGCCAGGCTCAATTGGTCTCGCGCATGGCAATGGTGGATGGATGAGCAAGCAAGCTGTTGGTATTTATTCTACGGTTGGATCAGAGGGTGATGTCTTTGCGGATAAGGCCGCAATGGCCGAACAGATCGCCGCGCAACACGTGCCGGGGCAAACGACCACACCGTCGGGTGCCGCGACGATGGAAACATATATCGTCCAACATAAACGGGGTTTACCCATTGGCGCTGTCGTTATCGGGAAATTGGAAGACGGCACGCGGTTCTATGCGAAGTTACAAGATATGGACGAGGGCAGCCTGACCGCCTTAGCCGCAGGCCAAATGGACGAAGCGAACCTAAAAGTGGAAACAGGCAGTTCCGCAAATAAAGCGTGGTTCGTCTAATCAGTCTCTAGAGATTCTAACGTAAGATTATTATTCGTGAAGACACAAATACGATCTGCAATGCCCATGGCTTTGCGCGCAAGCGCTTCCGCATCGGCCTCATACTCATCCATCGCGAGCGCCGCAGACAAGGCGTAATTCCCGCCTGAGCCAATGGCCGTGATGCAGGATCCAGACTCGAATGTGTCAGGTTGAACGACATCGCCATTCCCTGTCAGAACAAATGTCTCGGACTTATCCGCGACAATCATCATGGCTTGCAACTGCCGCAGATATTTATCCATGCGCCAGTCTTTCGCGAGTTCCACACAGGCCCGCGCGAGTTGCGTGGGATGTGCTTCAAGTTTGGCTTCTAGGCGTTCAAGCAAAGCAAAGGCATCCGCCGTCGCGCCTGCAAATCCAGTCAACACGCTTCCGCCCGCCAAGGTCCGCACTTTGCGTGCGCTAGATTTCATAACGGTATTACCCGCGCTGACTTGTCCGTCGCCAACAACAATAACTTTACCGTTCTTGCGCACAGAAAGTATCGTCGTGCCGCGCCACTGGCTGGCATCGGCGTAATCGTGATGTGGGTCATAGGTCATAGATAGAATGTGGGTGGCGAATATTCTTTTTACAAGTCAATCGTCGAGAACGGGCATAAACTTGCCAGTAGAGCTATCTTTCACAAACCGAGATCCCACGGGTGCATCTATGAGATGTAGCCAACTATCATCCGCGTTGAGTACAGCGCCTAACGCGATATATTGGGAGTCCTCAGCATCATATTGTTCCTGTGTCATGGCGTCGGAATTCCCGCGAATACGCCAACCGCTGTCTGGGTATTTATCGCCGTCCTCAGTCATGTCTGGTGGTTCACGATAGATGTAATCAACAGCTATGTTTGCGTTGACAACAACGCTATCGACCATACATCTTTCCCAATAGGACCTTTTATTAGCCCGTTCGAGTCCGCGTTCGACAAGAGCCTCATCGTTCCAATTTATGTCGATAATATCTCGCGTTTGAAATGAAACCCTGTCGCCTGCTTTTAATTGCGGCATATCAAAGGGGTGATTGTCTAATAGTCCAACTATCTGGTCGCCTTCACGCTTTATCACTTCAATCCACATTCGCTCCGAGTCATATTTAGGACTTGCAGGAATGCTTTGAATTATCACTTTTACAGAATCTCCTGGTCCAACAGCTTCAAGAAAATCAGTAGGTGGTAGGTAGTATGTATAGGGTGCCGACGCGGCAGTCATTTGCGGGTTTTGAACACTGTGAGTTCCAAACACCTTCCGCCGAAGGTCGTGACCGCGTTGGAGTAGGGTCTTTAACACCCCTTCGTGCGGGCGTTGTAGGCTGCGATTTGTTCGGGTGTAGCTGCGGGTTGGCTGGCTTTCCACGCGGCGTAATCCATGCCGTAAACACGGTGCCGCGCAGCCTCTAAGTCCACATTGTGGCCTCTGGAATCGGCTTCTTCAAGCCACCATTTTGACAGGCAGTTCCGGCAGAAATTCGCGAGGATCATCAGGTCAATATTTTGAACGTCGCGGTTTTCATCGAGATGTTTCAGGAGGCGGCGAAACGTCGCTGCGTCCAAGGCATTTGTTTCAGCTTGGCCCGACTTAGCTTGACTTGGGTCACTCATAGGGAACGCGCTTCATTGACCAACAAGATCGGGACGCCGTCGCGAATAGGATAGGCGAGCTTTGCCTTCTTAGAGATCAGTTCTTGCGCCTCTGTATCATGAATGAGGGGACCGCGCGTTTTTGGGCAGACCAAAATACCAAGCATTTTCGGATCGATCTTGCTTTGTTTCGGAACAGAGTTTTTAGCAGAGGTATTATCTTGAGATTTTGTCATTGGGTAGGTTGCTCTCCGTTGCCATTTATTTGCCCCGCGTAGAGGTGCATCAATCCGATAAGCAGCCGTCTGCGCTCATCGGAGGTTTGCGCCTCTAGTAAGCTTTGTTTGTCTTCAGGCTGAAACGGCGAAATCATTGCGGCTTGATTGATCAATAGCGGAAGTGGAATTTCTTGCAACGAGTCCCAGTCTAGCTCGACCTTAACCGCCTTCGCGAGCGCGCGCATGGCAATCGTCAACGTTGCGCGGTCCGCGCGTCCAGACTCGGACAGGGCTTCGGAGGTTTGTTTGGCGTCATGTGTGTCGGCATCAATTTCAAACCCGTCAAAAATCAACTTGGCTTGACGGTAAGGCGTAGACACCTTCAGCTCTTCGCCCAAACGGAACCGCTTCAATCCTTTTAGGACCACAAGATACCGTCCATCCTCGGTTTCCGAGAATTGAGAGATACGGCCCAAGCCGCCTATCTCGGCTAAGCCGCCGCCTTGGGATTGCACCATGCCAATCAATCGATCTGCCTTCAGCGCATCATCAATCATATTAAGGTAGCGGGGTTCGAAAATATTCAAAGGCA
The DNA here is from genome assembly GCA_938009235.1 of uncultured Caulobacterales bacterium. Classification (GTDB taxonomy): domain Bacteria; phylum Pseudomonadota; class Alphaproteobacteria; order Caulobacterales; family Maricaulaceae; genus Litorimonas. The sequence continues at coordinate 161,433 of CALLIK010000007.1, read as the reverse complement.
AATCACATCCCGGCAGAAGGACCGTCCCATTTAAAGGGAACAGGGCCGCAGACTCTGGGTTGGTCCGTCGGGCAAGAGATTTATAATGGGCGCTCATAGACCTTAGGTGGGAAACCCAACGGCTCCTGTCAATTGGGAGATACGCCGCGCCAACGATTTTTTGGAGAGAAAATATTTTGTAGCGGGCTAATCGATGGAATCTATATCCTGTCATAGTCCCAATTGGTAAAACTTGCCTTTAGACTTTTCAAAGTTTGTGATTATGGTGAGTTTAAGAGCACACGTGGTTTTTGATCTGAAATATCTGAAACACATGAGTCAACGATTAGGGGATATTCAAGATGACGATTACAAATTATGATATTCAACCTTTGTTTGCGACACCCTACTTCAGAGCGGATGTTGGGCACGCCATTAGTAAAGAACAGGTCGAGTTTATCAAAAATTTGAAAATGGTTAGAAACAAGAATAATTTTATTTCAGAAGACCTGTATATTTTTGAACAACCAGAACTCAAGAGCGTGGCAGCGGTCATACAAGAATCTTTGGATTTATATGCCACTAAAGTTTTAGGAATCTCTCAGAAACTTTATGTGACGCAATCTTGGTCCTTAGTGAATAACCCAAATGTAGGCATGCATCCTCACGCTCATTCTAATTCTTTCGTATCGGGCTCTCTCTATTATGATGAGTTACCTGAACCTGCATCGCGCATTATTTTTGACAGAAATGTTATGTACCAACGGATTGAGATTAACCCTGAAGCGGGCAAAGCTAATTTATATAATACAAGAACCAATATTATTACGCCTAGGTCAAAAGAAGTGTTACTCTTTCCATCTGATTTCAACCATGCTGTTGAACCAAATGCCTCGACTGAACCTCGCCGCGCGATTGCTTTCAACTGTTTCATCAAGGGGAAGTTTGGCGATTACAGAGATGTGTCGGAACTCAATATCTAAGTATCACAGGCGAATATTCGAACGTAAGCATAAGCGTGGCCTTTGCACCACTCCGACAAACTTTTCTGAGAGTTGGTTTATAGAGTGGTTTGCGTGTTCTAAGTTTCAGAAGGCCTAAAAATTAAGCCTTACGCATATAAAATGGATGACAATCGCTTGCGTCCATCGCGTGAGATTTCAGATTCTGTGCCTTCGGCTTCAAAGACCGTCAGCAAGAACATACGAGCGGCTTCGCCGTCATGTGCGCGGTTTTTACCAATGGAATAGATGAGGTGATCTACGGCATCCGCATTGCGGCCTGCGCCAACTAAGGCTTTCGCCAGTTCCAACCGAGCGTCCAGATCATCAGGGTTGGCTTTGACTTTGGCTGCGAATTCTAGTGTTTCATCTGGCGCGCCAGGTTCAGGGCGTAGGTCAAATTGAGACTTCAATGCGACAATTTCTGGGTCCTCTAGGACGGCCTCTGGTGTATCATTAAGGAGCTGCGCTGCGTCATCTTCATTTCCGCCATCAATGTACAGACGCGCAAGGCCTGCGCGTGCTGCAGCGTTTTCAATATCCAAAGACAATGCGCCCGCATAATCCTGCGCCGCTCCGCCAGGGTCGCCTGCGGCTAAGCTATCACGCGCACGTGCCACTAACACTTTGGCTTCTTCTTTTGGGTCAATTTCGCCCGTCAGGCGGGCAATGAATTCATTCAGGGCTGTGTCTGGTTGCGCGCCTTGAAATCCGTCGACAGGTTGGCCGTCTTTAAACGCATAGACAGCAGGAATGGAGCGCACACCAAGTTGGGTGGCCACGCCATTGTGTTCTTGCGTGTTGATTTTGACGAGTTTGACTTTGCCGCCTGCCGCTTTCACGGCGCGCTCAAGCCGAGGCATAAGTTGTTTACATGGTCCGCACCAAGGCGCCCAAAAATCAACAATGACAGGGACGTTGCTACTGGCTTCGATGACATCCGTCATAAAGGCGGCATCGGATCCATCTTTTACAATGTCGGCGGCTGTATCAGTCATAGGAAATCTCTTGAATTCAGGTTCGACACGATATGTGGCGGCTCACGGGATTAGAATCAAGAGCTAGGCGGCGCTTCCTGCACTTAGGTAATATCACAAAGCCGAGAGTTCAGTCTTCATGGCTAGATGCAGTCAAGTTTTGGCGTACGCCGATATGCACTTAATCATCAAATCGAAGAATTCAGCCTGATCAACATCAATGGCCCAATGTGTATCTTTCTGCCTGTCAGTCATGCCCCAAAAATCGACGCTAGTATGGCCACGCGAAATGGGGCTTTGCGTTTCAACCTGCACACTGACTTTGCGAAAGTCGAACAGCTCAGGCCGAAATAAATAGGCCGCCGTACACGCATCATGGATTGGCGTTCCAGAGGTTCCGAATTTGGCGCGGTCATATTCCGCATAGCCGCTACGCAGCATCTTGGTCAGTATTCCAGAGAGCGGTGTTTGCAGGGCTTCTATGCGGTTGACGTGGCTGTCTTGGATCAACGCAATATGCGTCACGTCCAGACTAAAAACCGTTTTTGGAATATTGGCGTTGAACACAATTTCTGCCGCATGGGGGTCGACATATATGTTGAACTCAGCGGAGGGCGTGATGTTGCCCGCTTCACGCCGCGCGCCGCCCATCAGCACGAGCTCTGAAATTTTCGACGCAATATCAGGTGCGCGGGTGAGGGCAGTCGCGATATTCGTGAGGGGCCCAGTGGGGACCAAAACAACCTCATCTAACTCACGGCATAACCTAATGATTGCATCAACCGCGTGTTCGTCTTGCAGGGGTACATCAGGTTCAAATATTTCAATTCCATCCAAGCCTTCAATCCCGTGAACCTCCTCGGCTGTCGCGAGTGGATAGTGAAGCGGCGATGCGCAGCCTGCGAATATGGGGATGTTTTTCGACCCCCCATTTTGGGCGCATATCTGCGCTATCATGCGGGCATTGCGTTGGCATTTATTCAGTGTGGTATTGCCTGCGGTGACAGTGATCGCACGAATGTCTAATGCGGCCTGTCCGTCCCGCGGTGGGGACAGCGCCATCATCAGGCTGATCGCGTCATCCTGGCCAGGGTCGCAGTCAAAAATCAGGGGACGTGTTTCCATGACGCCTTATGCGTAGGAAAATAATTGAGGGGAAGCCTGCATTCGCCTATGTCGCGCCCATACATGCCTTCACCCACAGAGAGCTTCCTATGGCTAACCCCGCTCCGCAGTCTGAGAAAACATTTGTTAGCGCCGAAGACCTGTTGAAGGACTCGTTTGAGCTGGCGCTGCGTATTCACGAGTCTGATTTTCAACCTACCTTTATTCTGGGTGTTTGGCGCGGCGGAGCGCCCGTCGGAATCGCGGTGCAGGAAGTCTTGGAAACATTGGACTGCCCAACCAACCATTTCGCCATTCGCACCTCAAGCTATGGTGCGCGTGTCAAAAGTTTCGACGGCGACGATACCTTGCCAGAGGTCGAAGTGTTGGGACTTCAACATGTCGTCGATGTGGTGAATGCCGAAGACCGCCTCCTTATCATTGACGACATATTCGACAGTGGCCGTAGCGTCGATGCGATCATCAATGAAGTCCGCGCGCGCTGCCGTAAAAATACGCCGCAGGATATTCGCGTGGCAACTCTATATTATAAACCCAAGCGAAACCTCACGGGTCGCACGCCAGATTTTTACATTCATGAGACAGATCAGTGGACGGTCTTCCCGCATGAACTCAGGGGATGTTCAGAGGACGAGCTGCGTGCACGCGGCACGATGCCGAAGCGGTATTTTGACCTAAACCCGAAATTCTAGCGGTTTAAAAACGTATCAACCTCGGCCCGTGTCGGGCTGGCCGTTTGTGTCCCGAGGCGTGTCGTCGTCAGCGCACCCACCGCGCAGGCAAAGTCCAACGCATCCTGTTTGGATTGCCCTTCCGCCAAAGCGACAGTGAGCGCCGCTGCAAAAGCATCCCCTGCGCCCGTCGTATCTATGACATCGACGTTCGGCGACTTGGCGGTGGTTATGACCTGTCCGTCTTGACGGAGTTCTGCGCCGCGAGAGCCAAGCGTGACGGCAATCAATCCTTTATGTGTTGATAGATCATAACGCGCGGCTTCGCCTTCATTGACAATAATCAGATCCGCCCGTTTCAGGATCGCATCCACATCATCGCGGACGGGCGACGCATTGACCACGACATATCCTTCATAGCCATCGAGGGCAGCTTCGATCACGGCAACAGGGATTTCGAATTGTGTGATTAACACGTCGCTACACAGCTTGGGCAAATGCTCTGGCGTGAAGGCCGCATTTGCGCCGCTGGCAACGGCAATTTGGTTCTCGCCCTGCGCCGAGACTGAGATGAAGGCGAGGCCCGTATGTGTCTTGACGGTTTTGACCGCATCCAGATAGACGCCTTCTGCGTCTAAATTCACGAGCGCCTGCGCCGCGTAGTCATCATTGCCAACAACCGCTACGATTTCTGTCTCCGCGCCCAATCGCCGAGCAGCCACAGCGACATTCGCGCCTTTTCCGCCGGGCAGGGCTGTATACGTCCCGCCCGTCACGGTTTCGCCTGCCTTGGGTAAGTCGGGCAGTTGCACGATTAGGTCCAGATTGATGGACCCCAGAACCGTGAGGCCAAAACTCATGTGAGGTCCCCACTAAAATCTATCACCTCTGCGGGGTGATCGATGTCTTGCGCAAAACGTAATAGCTCTTCGCTTTTGATGCGGGTGCTGGCTGTATTCCGCATGGGGTGAAACCAGACGTCCTCGTGGTCAAAGAGAGCTTTGTCTAAGATCAAGCGCACAGAGCCCGTTGCGTCATTCAACACGGAAAACACCGTCACAGAGCCTGGCACAACGTCCAACAGCTCTTTCAACGCCTCAGGCTTGCCAAAGGACAGCCGCTTGGTCCCGATACGCTTATGCAACTGATTGAGGCGGATGACGGTGCTGCTGAGGGCGCTAATCAGAACATATGTCCCTGCCTTGTCTTTTAGGAACAGATTCTTCGTATGTCCGCCGATCATACCTGCTTTTAAGTCAATTCCGTCTTCAACCGTAAAGATAGCCCGATGTTCTTGGGTGTGATGGACAATATCGAGCTGATCCAGCCGTTGAAATAACAGGTCTTCTTGCGCGTGTTTCTGCGGTATTTGTGCATTCATAATGATGCGTTCCTCGCATATGAAAAAAACACAGGCAAGACGCTTGATTATCAGGTTGGTTTGAGTCTATACGGCGCGCCTACCAACCGATGGCCTCACACTTCGAAGCCATCGCCTACGTAATCTAACGAGCGGGCGTAGCTCAGTGGTAGAGCATCACCTTGCCAAGGTGAGGGTCGAGGGTTCGAATCTCTTCGCCCGCTCCAGATTTTCCTAATAATATCAATAATATAGTTGATACGCGCAAGCGTAGGAATTTTGGCTGTTTTCGATTTGGAAGCAGGGCGGACGTATTTCTGAGTAACGTTGTCTCTCAGCAAAAGAGGCATCCACCAATCTAGCGTTAACCGAGCGTCATATTTAGAGGTATCTTTAAGGCATTTAGCCCTCTGCAGATATGTGTCGATGACGTTGAAATACTGACTTAAGCAAAGTTGTCACTAATAATGCCTTCTTCCATTAATGGGCTTGAAGATAAAGTCTTATGAATTTTAGTCCTATTTATTGAGCGCCTAATCATCATGCCTGTAAGTGAGAACTGCATCATTGTGCGACTCTTATATGATTAAGTTTTCCTAGGCTTAGTTTTCAAATTTACTGTCTAATCCAATTTATTTTGAAGAAGGGTATAAATGCTTCGATTGAATTTATTGTTTAATGCCGCAAACGATCTAAAAGTGGACGTGAAGTCAGGTAATTATTGCGATTATAGAATTAATTTCTTTTTAAATCATATGAACCCTAGATAAATCTGCGGTCAATAATTCCACCTAATGGCGAATTTACCAAATTTAAACTACGTCTATAAGGCGTAAAAAAACCACACACAACTATAAGCGGTTTCGTAAAATTACGAATGAGAACGTGTTAGGCGCATGACATTTATTATTGAGCGGTAGAAACGCTCACCTTCTCATTCTTTGAAATAAGAAGGTGAATTGTCATGATAAATATTAAATTTCCAGATATGGGTTTAAGGCAAAAACTGGCCTGTACTGTTTCTACAGTTAGCCTTTGTTTTGTGCCAATTGCACATGCTGCTCCTAATACAACTGCCGAGTGCCAGGAAGGTACGGTTGCTGAGTCTGTTCAATGTGGCGAAAATGCCGAAGCTGCAGGCAGCGATTCTGTGGCAGTTGGTGATGCTGCTACATCCTCCGGCTCGCATGCAACGGCTGTGGGGCCAGATTCTGTAGCCTCGGGAACCTATTCTACGGCTCTGGGTGGAGATGCTGCAGCCTCGGGAGTCTATGCTACGGCTATAGGTTCTGGATCTAGCGCTACAGGATACAGTAGTACCGCAATTGGAAATGATGCAAGTTCTACTGGCATCAGAAGTAGCGCAATTGGATGGGGCGCTCAATCAGTCGGCAACCAAAGTGTTGCGATTGGGTCTGAGGCTCAAGCGCTTGGCACTGCAAACATTGCTATTGGATTAGACAGTACTAGTGGCTTAGTTGATGCTACTACAGGTGCTACAACTTCAGGCACTATAGCGATAGGTAGATTAACCCAAGCTTATGGTACGAATTCTACAGCTTTGGGATATGGAGCTGATGCGCTTCAGAGTAGTGGCGTAGCCATTGGTGTTAACTCAGTAAGTGATGGCGTTAATGCCTATGCAATTGGTGGCGTGGCTGAAGCTTCAGGTACTTACGCATATGCTATTGGATACGGAACGACAGCGACGGAAACAGGTTCTTTTGCATTGGGTCATAGTGCCGATTCTACCGGTACTTATTCGACGGCGATTGGGACAAACGCCCAAGCTACAGCCAATTACGCAGTCACGTTGGGCGGGTCTACTACAGCATCAGGGACGGCCTCATCGGCGATTGGATTTGGAAGTACAGCAACAGCGCAGGGCGCTCATACCTTGGGTTATTCTGCTGATTCAACTGGTATATATGCAACAGCAATAGGGTTTAACGCCCAAGCATCAGCAAACTACGCATCTGTGTTGGGGGGAGCTTCTACGGCTTCGGGTACTTACTCATCCGTTGTTGGATATGCAGGTACGGCAACGGCAACGGGCGCGTCTGTATTGGGCTATAGTTCTGACGCATTAGGCAATTTCTCTACTGCCATTGGTACTAACGCCTTAGCGGAAGGCGCATATGATACCGCATTAGGTGGAGCGTCTATAGCCAGCGGCACTTACTCAACGGCTATTGGGTACACTAGCCAAGCTGGAGCGACAGGGGCTCAGGCCTTGGGGTATTCTGCTGATGCCTTAGGTGTGTATTCTACAGCGATCGGTTTCAATGCCCAGGCCACAGGAACCCACGCATCTGTATTGGGCGGAGCTTCTACGGCTTCGGATAGTTACTCATCCGTTGTTGGGTATGGAAGTACGGCAACGGCAACCGGTGCGTCCGTATTCGGGTATAGTTCTGACGCGACGGCTAATTACGCGACGGCTATTGGTACGAATGCCCTCGCGTCAGGAACATATGACACTGCAATTGGTGGCAGTAGTATTGCTTCGGGGACAAACTCTTCAGCAGTTGGATACAGTTCCCAGGCGTCAGGAGTGAGCAGTACCGCATTGGGTACATATGCCGAAGCCGAAGGTGCTCAATCCTTAGCGCTAGGCTATAGTACTCTAGCTGAGGGAGCACGAAGTACGGCTCTTGGCCATAGTTCCGAAGCTCTTTTTGATGACTCTATAGCCCTTGGTAATAGCGTTGAAACAACAACAACGAATCAAATTTCTATTGGCCTAGACACCAGTTTTATAACTTCGGAAGCTATTACAGGTGCTAGAGCCGTTACCGAGCAAGCTGCGACGGCCGACCAAGTTGGTTTTGTGACCACAGATGCCGCAGGTAATTTGTCTTGGGATGGTGGTGCATTGCAAGCTGAAGTCGATCAAAACACGTCTGACATTGCTACGAACACGTCAGGTATTGCGACTAACGTGTCTGACATTTCAACGAACACATCAGGCATCGCGACTAACGTGAGTGACATCGCTACGAACACAACTGGCATTGCGACTAACGTTTCTGACATTGCTACGAACACGTCAGGCATCGCGACTAACGTGAGTGACATCGCTACGAATACGTCAGGCATCGCGACTAACGTGAGTGGCATCGCAACGAACACATCAGGTATCGCGACTAACGTAACTGACATCGCTACGAACACGTCAGGTATCGCGACTAACGTAACTGACATTGCTACGAATACGTCAGGTATTGCAACTAACGTTAGCGACATCGCTACGAATACATCAGGCATTGCGACTAACGTAACTGATATTGCGACTAACACATCAGGCATCGCGACTAACGTGAGTGGCATCGCGACTAACGTGAGTGGCATCGCAACGAACACGTCGGGCATTGCAACTAACGTAACTGACATTGCTACGAACACGTCAGGTATTGCAACTAACGTTAGCGACATCGCTACGAACACATCAGGCATTGCGACTAACGTAACTGATATTGCGACGAACACGTCAGGTATCGCGACTAACGTAACTGATATTGCGACTAACACATCAGGTATTGCGACTAACGTAACTGACATTGCGACGAATACGTCAGGTATTGCGACTAACGTGAGTGGCATTGCAACGAACACGTCAGGTATCGCGGCTAACGTGAGCGGCATTGCTACGAACACATCAGGTATTGCGACTAACGTGAGTGACATCGCTACGAACACAACTGGCATTGCAACTAACGTGTCTGACATCGCTACGAATACGTCAGGTATCGCGACTAACGTTAGCGGCATCGCTACGAATACGTCGGGCATTGCGACTAACGTGTCTGACATCGCTACGAACACGTCGGGCATTGCAACTAACGTAACTGACATCGCAACGAATACGTCAGGTATCGCGACTAACGTGAATGACATCGCAACGAACACATCAGGTATCGCGACTAACGTGAGCGGCATTGCAACGAACACGTCAGGTATCGCGGCTAACGTGAGCGGCATTGCAACGAACACATCAGGCATTGCAACTAACGTGTCTGACATTGCTACGAATACGTCAGGTATTGCGACTAACGTAACTGACATCGCAACGAATACGTCAGGTATCGCGACTAACGTGAGTGGCATTGGGCTCAACACAATTGGTATCTCAGCCAACGCTTCAGGTATCGCAATAAATGTAACTGATATTACAAATGTTGAGACCCGGGTCACAACTGCGGAAGGTGGTATTACGACGAATGCCGCCAGTATTACTCAGAACAGCGAGTCAATTTCGGTTAATGCTGGTAAGATCACAGCAAATGCATCGGACATATTAGCGTTGTCTGGCATCATCGGTGGGAACGCCACAGGTATTGCCGCTAACAAATCGGCGATTGGACTGAACACCAAGGCTATCAATCACTTACGTGACGGAGCAGCCGCTATGGCCTCTATCCCTGATCTTTATCTGGGCACGGATGAAACCTGGAGTATTGCTGGCGGGTTGGCGCTTTATGATGATGGCTACGGCGGCGCGGAAACAGGTTTCGGTGGCGGCTTTCAAACGCGCCGTTCAACCTATGACAACTGGTCTTTCGGGATTTCAGGGGCGCACTCAGGCAAAGCTACTGTTGTTCGCGTTCAGGGGCGGATAGGCGGATAGTATCCAGGAAGACTAATTTGGATACTGCAAAGCTTGAATTCTGGCCAATGGAGGAGGGGTAAACCCTCCTCAACACCCTCTCTACCCCTTAGAAAACACGTTTTGATGCGCTGTTGGTGATTTAGGTATTAAAGTATTCATGACTTCTGGAGCGTTCGCTTAGCGACTGACTTTGAGTGTGTGTATAGGGTGTTCTGAATAATGCCGTCTAGAAAAGGCGTAAGTCAGTGTCAGTCTATAAAGTAGACACCCAAGAGTTATAGCGTTGAGAGCATCGCCCTCTTAGTCAAATGCCTTATTAATGTTAAATCTTCAATTTTATTTATCTTAGGTTGTATATATTGTGGCTTAGTAACGGCTAACTGGGAATATGATAATGCACCTTGTAAGTGTTGAATGTAGATGGGCGGCCCGAAAGGGCTTTAAAATGCTTCGACTACATTTAGTCATGATTGTTATAGCCTCGACGTTCGGTGCCGCTCAAGCTTCTGCGAACACGCTAAGGGGACCTTACGATATTTCGACTCAACAGCCTATGGCTTTAGATATTAAAAGCATCAAATCTGAGCTTTCACATCTTAAACGGTCACCAGAGCTTGTTGTTAGAATTGACGAAATTAATAACAGTCTTAAGTCTGACGCACCAAAAATGTTAAGCATTGAACTGAATTTATTCAAATTGGACGTACTCTCCAAGATTGGTGAATTTGAGGCTGCAGCCGAATTGGCCAACGATATTTATTCTTCAACCCCAAGAGAGTTTTATCCATCAGAGAAACACTATGGCGATACAATGTATCAGGTCGTCGAATCCTTGGCGAAAACAGATAATTTAGGCATTGCTTACAAAATCATATTGAAATTGCGTGCCAGTATTTACAAAAATCCAGATGCCTATTTGAACTTTATATTAGATAAGTCACTCGTTGAGGTATCTATAGAAATTTCGGATTATAAGCATGCTTTGGAACTCGTATTGCAGATGCTTAATAATCCAGAATATATGTCAATCAGTGACATTCAAAAATGGCGGCCCTCTGCAATCAACGAAATGGCTTATCTTTACAATCAATTAGGTGACGGCGAAAATGCCCTCATATATTTAAATAAAGCGGCCGAAATTACTGAAACGCAAAATTTGATACCTTCAAAACTCAAAAAAACCCGCGCTCTTAATCTAGCTAATCGCGGACGGGCCTATCTTTTAACCGCAGACTATGTGCAGGCAAGACGAATGGGAATAGAGGTTGGAAGGGCCAATAAAACACTTCGAGAGGACTACCTTGCAGCTGTTAGCCATCGTCTCATCGGAAGCTCAGAATACCATCAAGGCAATTATAATAAAGCACTACGGGAGCTAGAGGCTGGCATAAAATTAGTTGATGGTGTTAATAATCTGAGCTTGAGGCGAAATTTATATAAAGATTATGCCCTAACGTTGGAAACTCTGAACCGTCCTGAGGCGTCAATTTTTTGGTACAAAAAAATGTTCGACCTTGAGAATGTTCGACAAGAAACCATTGTGGCAACGCGTGCGATCCTCAATGATTTGGAATTTAGTGCTTTCAAATCACATCAAGAACTGACGCAATTGCAAAATAAATTTCAGCGAAACAAAACGATTAACAAGATGATGTTGGTGACCATACTTTCGCTTATAAGTGTGGCGGGCTTCATGGGGTATTTCTTATTCTACATGCGTAAGAGCCAAAAAACCTTGATTAAAAGCGAAATGAAAGCCCAGGCTGCGAACCAAGCAAAGGGTCATTTTTTAGCCAATATGAGCCACGAAATCAGAACGCCATTGAATGGTGTTTTAGGTATGGCCCAATTACTGGAACGAACGACGATATCGTCGCAACAAAAGCAGTACCTTGAAATTATAAAAGGCTCTGGAGCCATCCTCTTGGCTCTAATTAGTGATATTTTAGATTTCTCAAAAATTGAATCTGGTCAGTTAGTTCTGAATTTGAAACCAACAAATTTAAACAAAACTCTGCAAGATGTGGTATCAGTGTTGAAGCAACAAATTTATGACTCGAACATAGAGCTTAGCTATGAATATGCGTCGGACTTACCTGAAATATTTTTGTTAGATAAAAGTCGTGTTCGCCAGATCATTATGAATCTTATTGGGAATGCCTTGAAATTCACATCAGAAGGCAAGGTCACTTTAAGTGTTTCAGGACACACACAAAACTCGGAAACCCAACTCATAATAAGTGTCTCTGATACAGGGATAGGCATTGAGCCTGATAAACTTGAAATGATATTTGAGAAATTCACACAGGCAGACAACACGTTCAGCCAATCAATTGCGGGCACAGGTTTAGGCTTGGCTATCTCCCATAAATTAACGGAGGCAATGCAGGGGAATTTATCTGTAACATCAGACATGGGGGTTGGGTCCACATTTACAATTCACCTTACAGTCAAGGCGGTGGCGTCCCTATCAACACTTCAACAGCCAAAACATAATTCTCCGACGTCTTTAGTCGCGTAAAATTAATCACCATCTTACCAGTGCTATTTTAAATCTATAGTTCTCTGGTAGCCTCAGGCGTCTAGGGTGCGTGGTGTTGCTAGGCTTGAAGAGTTTTCATGAATTAACAGCGTCAGCCTTTGTCAAACCTAGTGTCTAAGTGTCTTAAGGGTCGCGCTGAATAAAATTCAATCAGTAATAGAATTTATAGGTTTGATTGATATTGAATCATCTATGGATGCACATCTCAGTAAAAACTTAAGCATAGAACACCTCAGGCTTCTGGGCGAAGCTATAGATAGTTCACCTTCGCCGCTGACACTATATGATAATAATTTTAACGTCATCTATGCGAATAATACGTCACGAAATTTATGGCCGGAATTGCATAAAGAATTATCAAAAGGCGTCGGTCTAGAAAAAGCGGCGTACCAAGCTGCAAAAGCGGTGTTTCCTGACTCGCCTGAGGATGAATTGAAATCCATGGCTGATTACGTCAAATATACGTTTAATAGCCCTAAAGCCAACGAAATGAGGGCCAATAATGGTCGGTGGATGAAGTTAACACATCACCCGATTGGCGATAGGGCTATCACAGGCATCGGCGTCGAAATTACAGATTTAAAGGCAAATCAAAAAAGCCTTCAACATGCAAAACGCGCACAAGAAAACCTAATTGAGGTTTTAGAATATGGATTGTTGGTGATTGATGATGACGGGTTAATAACGCTCTTTAATCCTGCTTACCAAGAGTATTGTCGAAGCTTTGGTTTCGAAACAAAGGTCGGAATGCACGTCAAAGAGTTAACGTTTAATTTTATTAAAACAAAACAAATCGATATTGGTGACGTTAATTTCGATGTTTGGTTTGAGGCGTTTTACAAAACCCGGTTTTGCAATGACTTGTCATATGAGCAGGAGTTTAGTCTTGAAGATGGTAGGCACATCTTACGCCATCAAAATTACAGAAAGCGCGTCGGTAACATCATCACTATTACGGACGTTACGGACATTAAAAAAGCACAGTTAAAAGCCGAATCTGCTGAGAGAAGTAAATCCGAATTTCTGGCTAATATGAGCCATGAGATTAGAACGCCAATGAACGGAATTATGGGCATGGCGCAACTGTTAGAGCAATCTGATTTGAGTGGGAAAGATCATAATTTTGTAAAAGTGATACAGCGATCAAGTGAAGCCCTTTTAGTTATCATCAATGATATTTTGGATTTCTCTAAGATTGAAGCGGGTAAAGTCGAACTTAAAAATGCAAAATTTAACCTCCGAGATAGCATCCAAAGTGTCATGGCACTGCTCTCAATGGCCTCCGCTGAGAAGGGCGTTGAACTTCTGTTCAATATGCAACCCGGACTACAAGAGACTTATGTTGGGGACATAGGGCGTATTCGGCAAATCGTTACAAACATATTTGGCAATGCTGTAAAATTTACACATAAAGGCCATGTACTCATCGACGTAAAAGGGACGCGTTCTGGCGATGTGGTTAACTTGGTTATGTCCATCAAGGATACAGGCATAGGAATCGCGGCCTCTAATGTTGATGATGTTTTTAATAAATTCCAACAAGCCGATGGCAGCACGACGCGGGAATATGAAGGCACAGGTTTAGGTTTAAGCATCGCCCAGAAATTGATACGGCTCATGGGCGGTGATGTCTCATTGAAAAGTGAACTCGGGAAGGGTTCATGCTTTGAAATACGTCTTCCGCTTAAGGTCGCAGCGGGAGAGATGGTGTCAACTCCGATGGAGAATACATTCGCTGGATCAAAGGTTCTTATTATTGATGATAATCCTCTTGGTTGCGATATTTTGAAAGAACAGCTCTCTCATTGGACATGCAAATCTGCGGCGGTTCACTCTGTCAAAAAAGGCATGCTTGCGCTAGAAATGGCGGTAAAGAAAAACTTGAAAATTGACTATATCATTCTTGATTATCAGATGCTCGAAGAAACGGGTCAGGTCTTTATAGATAAGATCAATGCCCATGGTGGTTTTCAGGATATTCCGATCATTATGTTGACTTCAGTACTAGAAAGTTCACTGGCACAGCCCCTTTTGGGGAAAGGTTTAGACGCTTATCTAACCAAACCGTTTAACAGCAAAACCCTCTTCGAAACCATGAAACGTCTTGCCGATAAATCACAAAACACCCCGCATGTTGCCGAAAATAAAACACCCACTTTGAAACCCTTAAAAACTATCGATGTACTTTTTCCATCAGCCTCCAAAATTGACGTTTTGGTTGCAGAAGATAACGAAGTTAACCGCCTTTACACTGAGTATGTCTTGAAAGACCTGGGCGTGAGTTATAAATTTGCAAATGATGGTCAATTAGCACTCGAAGCGTTCGAAACGTTGAAGCCGAGAATCATTCTTATGGATATATCTATGCCCGTTTTGAACGGATACCAAGCCACTAAAAAAATACGAGACAGAGAGAAGCTCTACGGCCTTCCTCCAACGCCGATTATCGCCATAACAGCGCACGCTATGGAAGATGATAAGCAACGTGCCTTAAGCGCAGGAATGGACGGATATATTTCAAAACCAGTGGCCATAAAATCTGTCATTCACATCCTGCAGAAATGGAACATCATTGAAACTGACAGCGCGATGCACGCCGCCTCTTAATAGACATATGTCTGGCCTTGTAAGTTAATAATGATCAGCGATTGCGTAGGCCTCTGATGGTGTTGAACTAAAGAGCCTAGCTAAGGCCCACTTTCATCTCCACGTATTCGTTTTTGATCGTTGCCTCATAGCTTATGTGGCTTGCTGCGTTGCGCGGCTGCACTTAGGTTTGCGCTATGAGTGTTTATGTTGATGCGGCTAAATTGCCCTTTCGCGGTTATGTCATGTGCCACATGACCGCCGATAGTTTGGACGAGCTTCATTCTATGGCGGAGCGTATTGGCATGGAGCGGCGGTGGTTCCAAACCCCGCCCAAGGCGAGCCATCCGCATTACGATATTCCCAAAGATAAACGCGGTCATGCGGTGTCGTTAGGCGCGGTTGAAGTTTGCTCGCGCGCGGCTCTGCATTATGCGGCGCGGCTAGGGCTGGAATGGTCCGAGCTAACGGATAATCAGGCGATGACGCCTAAGTTCACGCGCACAATATCGCGCACGCAAAAATACGCACATATCAGCTGCACCCAGTCAACGGAGTCCCAATCATGACGAAACCTCTTGAGGGTATACGCGTAGTTGAACTCGCAGGTATCGGCCCCGGTCCTTATGCGGGGCAATTGCTCGCAGATATGGGCGCGGAGGTCATTCTTGTGAACCGTCCTGGACCGATGGGCAGCATTCCGAATCTATCTAATCGCGGGAAAAAACCGCTGACGTTAGACCTGCGAAAACCAGACGCTGCGCAGATCGTGCTGGACCTCATCAAGACGGCCGATGTTTTAATTGAAGGTCTTCGCCCCGGCGTAACTGAGCGTTTGGGTCTTGGGCCAGAGGCTTGCCATACAGTGAATCCAAAACTGATTTATGGCCGCATGACAGGGTGGGGACAGACGGGGCCATGGGCGAAAGTTGCTGGGCATGACATTAATTATATTTCGATCACAGGCGCACTTGGCGCGATGGGCCGCAAAGGTGTGCCGCCGTCTCCGCCGCTTAATTTGGTTGGGGATTATGGGGGCGGGTCACTGTTTCTGGTGAATGGTATTCTAGCGGCGTTGATCCGCGCGGGACGGACGGGCGAAGGCGACGTTGTCGATGCGGCGATTATTGACGGCACCAACTCGATGATGAGCATTCTGCATATGCTCTCAGGTTTGGGTCAGTGGACACCCGAACGGGGCGTCAATCTCTTGGACGGGGCACGGCCTTATTATCGCTGTTACGCGACACAAGATGAAAAGTTCATGGCGGTTGGTCCGTTGGAACCAAAGTTTTTTGCAGAGATGCTGCGTCTGTTGGAGGTCGAACCTGAAGCCTATGGCAGGCAGAATGATGCGTCGAAATTTGCGGATCAACATGCGTTGCTCGAGGGTGTTTTCGCCTCAAAGTCGCGAGATGACTGGGCCGTTATTTTTGACGGAACTGATGCCTGCGTCACGCCCGTTTTGACCTATGACGAAGCGCCCGATCATCCACAAAATGCGGCACGAGGGGGATTGCGAAAACAAGGCGCATTTGTGCATCCACGGTCCGCGCCTGTCTTCTCAGGCAGTGAACTTGATCCAGACTTCCAGGTTCCGGGCGCGAATGACGCGGCGGACGAGGTCTTTGAAGCTTTGGGCTATGATGAGGCTAAATTGGCGGCGTTAAGAGAAGCAGGCGTGACGCCTTCAAAGTCCTAAGACCTAGAGTTTCGTCTCTTTCGTCTGCAGCGCATCGGACAACCGCATTTTCGCACTGCCGGGTTTGAGCGGTTTCTGCTGGCTCGCATGCGGCGCCCACCCCGTCATCCAGAGGATTTCGAGCGTGGCTTTGACCTTGCCGTCTTCGCGAGCAAAATGCTGCGCGTAATTGGCATGCAACGCGCCGTACCAAGCTCGTAGCAGTGGCCGTGTGTCGCGGGCTGCTAAACTATTCGTCAGGCCCAAATCCCGTAAATCCGTGATGAGGCTAGACAGCTGGCGATAGGCCACATTGATGCGGTCCGTATCGACGACAGGCAAAGCTAAACCTGTGCGCCCCAACAGCATCGCGGCTTGACTGTAATCGACCATAGGAAACACGCGCGCCGTCGCTCCGCCGAAGATATGTTGATCCGTTGCGTATAGGCTCTGGCGCAATTCTGTCAGCGTATCGCCGCCCAAAAACGCGACCAATAATAACCCGTCTGGTTTCAAGTGTTGGCGATAGCGCATCAACGTCTCTGGAATGGCGTCATCGCTTTGCAGCTCTAGTATGGACACAATGAAATCATATGAGCCTTCTAGCTGATCAGGGCTGACGGCATGTTCAAAACCCTGCGGGATGCGGTCATCGGGTAATGATGCTGTCATTAATTCGCGTCCGTCTAATCCGCCCACCATCACGGCGCGGGTGAATTGCCGATTGATATCTTCCAAACGCGAGGCCGCATCTTCGGCGGCGCGTTTATATAAAAACGATATACCACGCGTAGCCTGACGACGCAGGCTTCGCGTGCGGGCTTTGTTCAAAGCGGCAGCATCAAATATTTTCTGGGGCGACATCGTCATATGGCTCCGCTACTCTCACTCTCATGCCAAAAGCGCAAGATGACAGCCTCATAGAAATAACCGCGCTGCAGACCCGTCAAAAGGCCAAGCATATGGGCGGCGCGGTGATTGATACGATCCTGCCGCCACAAGCCCTGCTTGGTTTGGACGCAGACCCTATTGCGCGGCGCATGTGGGCAGATGTAACATTTCTCGATGCGCCGTGGTGCGAAGGTTGTGGCTTTCCGTTTGAATTTGCGGTTCAGGGCGGCTCGCTCTGTGGACGCTGTACGGTGAAACGTCCTGCCTATGACCGAGCGCGAGCGGCGATGGCCTATGATGATGGCTCACGGGCGCTGATCCTGTCGTTCAAACATGGCGGACGAACAGAAGGTCTCGCGAGTTTCGCCGCGCAGATGCGCAGGGCAGGGCGAGAGCTATTGCCCGATGCGGATATGCTTATCCCCGTGCCGCTTCACCCCAGCCGTTTAATTCGCCGTAGATATAACCAAGCGACGCTGTTGGCGCGGGCTCTTTCCAAAATTACACCCGCTGTGTTTGCGCCTGACTATTTGTTCCGAACGCGCCGCACAGAAAGCCAAGGCGCATTCAATGCGAGGGCGCGAACTGAGAACGTAAGAGGGGCCTTTGCTGTGCGTCACCCAGACAAAATCAAAGGCCGAAATGTCATTTTGATTGATGATGTGTTGACGACGGGCGCAACGCTAGAGTCCTGTGCGCGGGCCTTGAAACAGGCTGGCGCGGCGCGTGTCGACGGATTATGTCTTGCGCGAGTAGCAAAAGCCGCCGCATTGCCTACATAGGGTATTCAACACGAGAGATTAAAAATGCCAAAAATTGAAATGTACACCAAAGCGATGTGTCCCTACTGCGTGCGTGCAAAAGCGCTTCTTAAAAAGAAGGGCGTGAAAGTCATCGACATTCCTGCTGCGATGGACCGCGATAAGCGTAAAGAAATGAACGAACGCTCTGGACGCAACACGTTCCCGCAAACCTTTATTGATGGCAAGCATATTGGCGGATGTGATGATCTCTTTGATCTTGAAAAATCAGGCAAACTCGACGCGATGTTGGGTCTCTAAATTTTGAAGGTTGCTGCGATACAGATGCGTTCAGGTGTCGACGTCACAGATAACATTGTGGCGGCCACCGCGCTTATCCGTGCCGCCACCTCAGATGGTGCGCAGTTAATTTGCACGCCTGAAATGACGCATCTTCTCGAGAAAGATCCCGAGGCACTACGCCGTGACGTCCGTCCCTTAGAGACTGATGCAGGCGTAGCCGCCTTTGCGGCTCTGGCAGCAGAGCTATCGGTGCATTTGTTAATTGGGTCTCTTGCGATTTTGCGCGCTGACGGGAAAATTGCGAACCGCTCTTTTCTCTTTGCACCTGATGGAACGCTTACGGCGCAGTATGATAAAATACATTTGTTTGAAGCGTCGATTTCCAAGACAGAAAATTACCGTGAAGCTGATACATATGAGGCAGGCGCGCAGCCTGTGACGTCGCAGGTCGATACGGTAAAGCTCGGCCTATCCATTTGTTATGATCTACGCTTTCCTGCGCTCTATGGGCATTATGCCCGCGAGACTGTTGACGCGATCACTGCCCCTGCAGCTTTTACTGTGGCGACAGGTAAAGCCCATTGGGAAACCCTGCTACGGGCGCGCGCGATTGAAACGGGCGCTTATATCATTGCCCCTGCGCAAGGCGGTCATCATGCCGATGGGCGCAAGACATGGGGCCACTCGATGGTTGTCGGCCCGTGGGGTGAGATCGTCGCGGCCCTCGATCACGATAAACCCGGCTATGTGATTGCAGATATAGACAAAGCCCAAGTGGAGCGTGCCCGCGCACGTGTTCCTGCGTGGCGCGGCGATGACCTATGATCCGCTATGATCTGATCTGTGACCACGGCCATACGTTCGAAGGCTGGTTCTCGTCTTCATCTGACTATGACGATCAAGCGGGCTCGGGCCTATTATCTTGCCCTGCGTGCAACACACCGAAAGTCGAAAAGGCTATCATGGCGCCTGCTGTGAAAACGGCGCGTAAGGTTGAGGCTCGCTCTGAGAAAGCTGCAAAAAAGGCAATGAGTATGGTAGCCGCAAAAATCCGCGAAGAGGTCAGCAAGAATTGCGATAATGTCGGCGAGAATTTCGCAGAAGAAGCGCGCGCTATTCATTACGGTGAAAAACCATCCCGTGGCATTTATGGCTCTGTCACAGATGAGGATTCGAGTGCCTTGAAAGACGAAGGCATAGAGGCTCACCCTCTTCCTGATGCCTTCGTTCCTGACCCACCCAAAACAAAGTTGAATTGATGTCAAAACCGAATGCGATTGTTTTAGGCGCTGGCTCTTGGGGCACTGCGCTTGCGCAGCTCTTGGCGGCAAATGGACAGTCTGTGACGCTTTGGATGCGCAATGCTGCGCAAGCTAAGGCGATCAATGAGACAGGTGAGAACGCGCAATATTTACCAGACTCGCCTTTACATGACGGGATTACGGCGACGTCAGAGATGCCAGATTTTGCAACGGCTGATCTCTGCCTATCTGTTATTCCTGCCCAATATACGCGCGCGCAACTTATCGGCTTTGCGCCTCACATTCCTGACGGCTTGCCGATTGTTCTCTGCTCCAAAGGCATCGAGATAAAGACGTTGGATTTCATGAATGAGGTTTTAGCGGAAACGGTTCCGCAGGCGTCGCGCTTTGTCTTATCTGGCCCTAGTTTTGCGCGGGATGTCATCAAAGGTTTGCCAACGGCTGTGACATTGGCGGGTGATGATTTAGCGGCGGCGAATAAATTGGCTCCACTCCTTAGTGGCGCGGCGTTCCGCCCCTACACAACGGATGATATGATCGGTGCTGAAATCGGCGGCGCAGTCAAAAATGTGCTCGCGATTGCCTGTGGAATGTTGCTTGGGATGGGACTTGGACAAAGTGCGCACGCCGCGTTGATTGCACGAGGCTTTGCCGAAATGAACCGCTTAGGCGCAGCGATGGGCGCGCGGGTTGAAACGTTGTCAGGACTTTGCGGTTTGGGTGATTTAGTCCTGACCTGCAGCTCGACGCAGTCTCGGAATATGTCCTGTGGAATGCGACTAGGTAAAGGCGAGAGCCTTGAGGCCATACTCGCGTCGCGTAATTCCGTGACGGAAGGCGTTGCCACAGCGCCAGCCTTGGTGCGTTTGGCTGCGCGTCACGGCATAGATATGCCGATTTGTCAGGCTGTTGACCGTGTTTTAAGCGGGGATATTACACCCAGTGGCGCAATGACCGAACTATTAGCCCGACCATTAAAGCCAGAAGCAGGTTAGAAAACTCTAAGCTGGCTACGCTATCATGCGAATGCGTTGCGCGGGCGCTGTTGGAGTATTGTGCGTTTTGCCAAAGTTCAAAATTTCGTTTTCATCCGCAAAGGGGCCGAGTGCCATAAAGACTAACTCTTGCGCCTTATGATTTGGCATCGTTGCAAACGCCTTTGCACGTGAGAAATCGATGACTTTATCAAAGAAGGCGCGACGTAAACGTGGCGAAAGATGCGCGAGCGTTAGGACTTGGCGAACTGATTCACGGGGTAAAAACAAGTCAGCCGCGATAGCGTCAATGTCCTGATGGGCTGTGAACATGTCTGTCACTGTCGTGTAAAGCTCACGATTGGACATTAAAGCTGGCGTTTTGGACTGTTTAGTCTGCGCTATATCAACTTCAATAAAGGGAATATTGACGAGCGAACGCGGGAGGCGACCCATAAAGCTTAACCTCTTAATAGCCGCAAGGCGTTTGCGCCCATCAACAACAATAAGTCGGCCTTGAGCGCGTGAGATAACAATTGGAGAGAGTAATCCGAAACGTGCGATAGAAGCCTGCATAGCTTTTACATCTTGAAGTGTTTGACCACGTAAAAGACGGGAGCGTAGAGTTGTGAACATATCCACAGAGGCTGTTTCAATATAAGACATGGGGGTATCTTTCATATTTGATATGACTCTAACATGAAGGATGTATTCTTACTGGAATATATCCGTTCCATTAAAAACTATCTAATGTGATTAACGTGTATTAACTTCTTAGATCCTTGTTTTATATATAAATTTGATAGAAATAAGGCTGTGTATAAGTTAAGGTTTTAGTTACTTTCGTTAGGGTTTGATTAACTAATTATTGAGGTTTTATTAACTATAAAATCAGGCGTTTTTAATACCTACAGTGACATAGTTGATCGATGTATCCTCAGAGAGTTTCCATGCATTGGTGAGCGGGTTCAAACTCATTCCAATTTGTTCTGTCATGTTGAGGCCTGCCTCCGTCATCCATCGGGTGATCTCGACAGGCTTGACCAATTTTGCATATTGATGCGTTCCGCGCGGCAACCACCGCAGCACATACTCCGCACCGACAATGGCGAAGGCGAAGGCTTTGAGCGTACGATTGATCGTGGAGCACATCATTAAACCGCCGGGCCGCACCATCGCGCCGCAATCACCCATGAACTCTGGCGGGTTGGCGACATGTTCAATGACTTCCATATTCAGGACGACATCATAGGGTGCCTCGCCGGCTTCGACCATTTGCTCAATTGTGCCGTGACGATAATCGACCTCAATGCCAACTTGTTCTGCATGGGTCTTGGCTGTCTTCAGGCTACGCTCCAGAGCGTCCACTCCCGTAACAGTTGCGCCGAGCCGCACCATAGGCTCACATAGCAATCCGCCGCCGCAGCCAATATCCAGAACTCGCAGGCCTTCTAGGGGGCGGTCCGCGTCTGGGTCTAAGCCGAAATGCTCGCAGACTGTCTCCTTGATGAAATTCAATCTCGCGCCATTCATGATGTGCAAAGGCTTGAACGGACCCGTCGGGTCCCACCAATCCGCCGCCATACGAGAGAAGCTCGCCATTTCTGCGGGATCGACAGAGATACTGGAGAGGCGTTCAGGCTGAGTATCAGTATGGGCCATTCTTAGACTTTCAATATTCTTAGACTGCAATATTTTTAGACTTGCAAAACGTAACAAAGGCGGCAGGCAGGTGGTCTATATACGTAAGACGCTCTAACAGGAGTGAATTATGAGGTCTGTGGATAAAATAACCTTTCACCATGTAAAATCAAAATCCTTTGCCCTTTCGATTGCGCCGAGCCATCTCTGGCTATATGAGACCGCCGACCTTTCTGATGACCTTCGTCATTTTGAAATTAACTGAGACTGGAGTCGGTACGTGGCCCGCATTGTCATGAAATTTGGCGGAACATCCGTCGCTAATTTAGACCGCATTCGTCATGTTGCGAGCCTTGTTGCCGCTGAAGTCGAAGGCGGCAATGAAGTCGCCGTTGTTGTCTCTGCCATGAGCGGGGAAACCAACCGCTTGGTCGCACTCGTCGACGGACTAGATGCGGATACGCCTCTAAAGGGCGAAACGCTTGGCGGCGATATTGACGATGAATATGACTCCATCGTTGCGACGGGCGAGCAAGTTACCTCTGGTCTTCTATCAATCGCGCTGCGCCGCCGAGGGCTAAAAGCCCGCAGCTGGCTCGGATGGCAAATTCCTTTGCGCACAGATATGGCGCATTCAAAGGCGCGTATCGCCGAAATTGAATCCTCTGCGATTGGACCGTCTATGGCGGCGGGCAATGTCGCCGTTGTCGCGGGCTTCCAAGGCATCAGTGATGATGGCCGCATTTCGACCTTAGGTCGAGGCGGTTCAGATACCTCCGCTGTTGCCATGGCCGTTGCGCTGAAAGCTGATCGTTGCGATATTTACACAGACGTCGACGGTATCTACACGACGGACCCGCGCATTGCGAAAGATGCGCGCCGTCTTCACCGCATCGCATTTGAAGAAATGTTAGAGCTGGCCTCCCTTGGAGCAAAAGTTCTACAAACACGGTCAGTCGAACTGGCCATGAATAATAACCTGCCGATCCGTGTTCTGACCAGCATGGCCGAAGTCGGTGATCTTAACCCCGGAACTCTGGTCTGCCACGAGGATGAAACCATGGAAGAACGCGTCGTCAGCGGCGTCGCCTATTCGCGCGACGAAGCCCAAATTACATTGATACAGTTAAAAGATGCACCTGGCATGGTGGCGAAAGTCTGCCGGGCCATGAGCGATGCCAAAGTCATCGTGGATATGATTGTCCAAGGTATCTCGCGGTCTGACAATTCTGCGAACCTGACATTCACCGTTGGCAAACGCGATTTAGACAAAGCTCTAGCGGCCCTAAAGGCCTCGCAGGAGCATATCGGATTTGAGGATATCAAATCGGATTCAGACGTGACCAAAGTCTCCGTCGTCGGAATTGGCATGCGCTCTCATACGGGCGTTGCGCAAACTATGTTCGAAGCGCTGGCCGAACGAAATATAAATGTGAAAGTTATCGCGACATCAGAAATCAAAATCTCAGTTCTGATCGACAGTGAATATACAGAACTCGCGGTGCGGGCTTTGCATACGGCGTTCGAGCTTCACACAACACCTGCGCCGAAGGTGTCTGCGCCTTAATTGGTGGTTTTAAGCTTGGCTCTTGAGAGCAAAAACAGGCCTAAGCCAGACCAGAAAACCTCAAAGCCAATCTCGCCATAGGTTTGATTTGGGCCTGTGCCGTCAATCACTAAACCTAGAATGCGCCCAACCATGAAACAGAGCGTGAGGAACACAATCGCTTTGGTTAGGACGGCCAAGTTCCCTTTGGTGGACATCATTAGGATAATGATACCAAATCCAACGCTGGACATCCACATGGCTCTGATCTGGTGAAGACCTAAGAGATCGGGTGTCCAGCCCATTACATTTGTGGCCAAATGCTCGGGCATAAACACCCCGTATAAGCCGTAAAGTATGTAAAAGACGCCGTTGATGATCGCATAGAGTTTCATATGATCTCTCCCTTTTGGTAGCTTGCTTGTCCATTGGCTATCTGTCTAGTGTGAGTGCGCCTTTTGAGAGTCAGTAGAGATGCCCTCTTTGGGTTGCCAAAAGCTCCGTTCGGGACTATACGCCCGCCTTCACAGCCAATGTTGTGACGCAACGTATCAGGCTAATAGGCATGCCTGATCGTTCGAAAGGCTGGTCATTATCAACTTAGGTTGACCGATGGCCCACATAAAACGGAGACCGAAATGCCAAAGATGAAGACGAAGTCGAGCGCTAAAAAGCGCTTCAAGATTACCAAATCCGGTAAGGTAAAAGCAGGCCAGGCTGGCAAACAGCATGGTATGATCAAGCGTTCTAACGACCAAATTCGTAAGCTACGCGGCACAACAGTTCTTGCGGACTGCAATGCTAAAGTGATCAAGAAAAAGTTTATGCCCTACGGCTAACCGCCGACCTACCTAATACCGGAGAATTATCATGGCACGAGTAAAACGCGGCGTAACTAAGTCCGCACGTCATAAAGAAATACTAAAACGCGCTAAAGGCTATCGCGGCCGTCGGAAGAATACATTCCGCATCGCGAACCAAGCTGTCGAAAAAGCGGGTCAATATGCTTACATCGGTCGTAAGCTGAAAAAGCGTCAGTTCCGCGCCTTGTGGATCCAACGTATCAACGCGGCTACACGTCTACACGGAATGACATATGGTCGTTTCATGGATGGCTTGAACAAAGCTGACATCAAGCTTGACCGTAAAGTCCTGGCTGACATGGCTGGCAATGAGCCAGAAGCTTTTAAAGCCCTTGTCGATACAGCGAAAAAGCACGCATCAGTGCCGCATACTGTTAAAGCCTAACTCTATTCACGGCGTTTAATCGCCGTATTAGATTTAGACGCATCTGAATTAGAAAAGGCCGCTCCAATGGAGCGGCCTTTTTTGTTCTTTAGGTCAGAGCTTCAGTGTTACTGAGCAGGCGGGATAACGGACTTAATGACCTCTAGGCTGTAAAGCTTGTCTTTGTCTTCGCCGCTGACCAAGCGCGCGCGTAAGCGTCCGTTGAAGACATTAATTTCATAGCTGCCGTCATCTTTTTGTACATATCTACGGGTGATCAAAACGGATCGGTCGCCTTCTGGGTCGCGGAACATGGTCTCGACCTTCATCTTACCTTTGCTGCTGACCGAGTCGATCTTCACTTCCAAAATCAGCGGGCCAATATCAGATTCCCCAAGTTCCGTTAAAGACGGAACATTTGTCCAAACATTCGCGTCATAGGTACCACCTGACGGGTAAATTCGGCTGCCTGAACCGCCCACGGCCATACGCGGAATACCATTGGACCAGAAGAGGCAGATCGGTGTCGCTGTGCCTGTGAAGAAGTTTTCAAAGGCATTCACATTGGCTTCGCCAGCTTTACACCATGAAAACTGCGATGTGTCGCTATAACCAGGGCCTGAGAATGGCAGAGCTAAGAATGTATCGCCCGCCTTGGCCATATTCGCGCCTTTGGAAATCAATGAACTTCTCAAATAAACATCATTTTCCAATCGTGCCGACCGTCCCAATTTGATTTCCATTTGAGCGAAATATTCATCGACCTCTACGGGTCCCGCTTTCAGAGTGGTTGAGTTAGGAACATCGATCAGTTTGGCCGTGCCTTTGAAGCTCTCCGGCAAGGGTTCAGCTTCCATTGTGACACAGCCTGTGGCGAGGCAGGCTGAAACTAAAGCTAGGGCAAGTGTTTTGTACATCATAGCAACCTCAGTGTGAAATGTGATTGTCGTGTGTTTACAAAATTTCGATTATTTGTCCAACGTTTTACCGTGGCTTCGATCTCAACCGTTTCCTAAGCTTTTGGGTGTATCACGTACGCAATCAAAGCGTGTGGGAGCGGCAATCAACATTTTATCTGCATATGAGCGCTTTTTACGCATCGACGAGAATATGTCTTCCGTTGATATTCTACGCGCGCGTGCCGTCTATATAATCGGTTGGGTCATTGTGTTCTCGCAAGGCTTGAATATCGCATTTATGACATATGCTTATGGCGAGTGGATGTTAGATCATTGGATTTCGCTAGGTGTGGTCGGGGCCCTAATCGTGGCAACTCACCTTCTTCGTTGGACCAAAAACTTTACAGCATTTGCTTGGTTTTATTCTTGCTTACTTATTGTTGGGGTCATTGGGACATCAATCCCGAGTGAAATTGGAATTAATTCGGCCATGCTGCCTTTGTTAGTGGGAGGGGCCGTGGTGAACGGCTTTATTTCGGGATGGCGCATGGTACTCGGTTATGCCTTGGTTGTTACGGTTTTGATCTGGACTCTTTATCACCTGTCCATGAGCGTTGCGCCGCCGTTGGGGGTGAACCCTAGCGAGTATACGACCAGTAATTTTATAAGAGCGGTTCAGGCCACAATTGCATTATCTATTGTGTCGACTGCGCTAAGCGTATTTTCAGTTTCCACCCAAAACCTCTTCAGTCTTTTGGAAAAAAATATCTATCTAGCGAAACAAGCTGATCTTGCAAAATCGAATTTCCTTGCGAATATGTCTCATGAATTAAGGACGCCACTAAATGGGGTCATCGGGATGGCAGGATTGCTGAAACGAACAGACATGACACCTGTCCAAGCCGAATATGTCGACATTATAAATGGCTGTTCTACCGGACTTGTGACCATCATTAATGATGTTTTGGACCTTTCAAAATTGGATGCAGGTAAGGCAATTTTCTCTTACGCACCTTTTGACTTGAAGGCGATGTTAACGTCTTTGGTTGCGCTAAACCGACCTGCGGCGGTTGATAAAGGGGTGTCGTTGGAACTGCATTGGTCAGATGACATGCCACATCGTGTGATCAGCGATGAATCCCGTCTACGCCAGATCGCAAATAACTTAATTGGTAATGGTGTGAAATTTACATCAGAAGGCCGTGTCGACGTGATAATAAAATCTCGTTCGATTGAAGGCCAAGAGGGGCAAATTGAAATGTGTCTCTTCGTCCGAGATACTGGCGTTGGTATTGGTGAGGCAGATATTAGCCGAATTTTCAATCGATTTGAACAAGTTGATAATCGCCTCTCTTCGACCGCGACGGGTACGGGTTTGGGGCTTTCGATTACTAAGGACCTGATCAAACGTATGGGTGGCCAAATTCACATCGAAAGCCAGTTGGGTGAAGGGACAACTTTCACCGCTCAGTTACCCGTTCGTCTTGAGAACTACGTTGACTCTCAGGCGCTTCCAGAGGTTGCCGAATAATACCTCACGATTGGGTCGCGCGCTCTCTATCATAGCTTGACTCTCTACGGCTAAGTCCATAATGGCACGCCTATTCGCGCAGTATTAACTCTGCGCTCCGCGCTGTGCAGGATGCAGACGGAGTACCGTGGTCGACGAGTTTCGTTCGCCACGGCATTTTGCGTTGTCCTGATGGAAGGTATGAAAAGACTTGTTTGAGGCCTTAGGTGATAAGCTAGGTACTGTATTTGACGGCTTGACCGGGCGCGGCGCGCTATCGGAATCAGACGTCAATAAAGCTATGCGCGAAATCCGCATCGCCCTCCTAGAAGCCGATGTTGCGCTTCCAGTCGTCAAACAATTCGTCGAACAAGTCCGCAGCGAAGCGGTTGGCGAAAAAGTCATCAAATCAATCAAGCCCGGCCAGATGGTCGTTAAGATCGTCAATGACGCCTTGATTGATATGCTCGGCGGCACGCTCTCTGATGATGATGCTGACAAAGCCGAAGCTGCAAAGGCGAATGAGTTAAACCTCTCTGGACGTGCGCCTGCTGCCATTCTTATGGCTGGTTTGCAGGGCTCTGGTAAAACGACGACAACGGGTAAGCTTGGTCTTTATCTTCGCACCGCGTTGAAGAAGAAAGTTCTCTTCGCGTCACTCGATACAAATCGCCCCGCTGCGATGGATCAACTGGGTATGTTGGCCGAGCAAGCTGGCGTTGGGTTCCTACCGATCGTCAAAGGCGAAACGGCGCTACAAATTGCCAAACGTGCGATGTCCGAAGGTGCCACAGGCGGATATGATATTGTTTTCCTCGATACGGCGGGCCGTACAACGGTCAATGCCGAGTTGATGGATGAGGTCGAGGCGATTGCCAAAGCGACCAACCCAATCGAAACACTCCTCGTCGCAGATAGCTTGACGGGTCAAGATGCGGTCGAAACAGCCAAACGCTTTAATGAACGACTACCTCTGACAGGTTTGGTTCTGACGCGTATTGATGGCGATGGTCGCGGGGGCGCAGCGCTCTCTATGCGCGCGGTTACTGGTCTTCCGATCAAATTCCTTGGGACAGGCGAGAAGCTCGATGGCCTCGAAGCCTTTGATGCTGAACGCCTTGCGGGTCGTATTTTGGGACAGGGCGATATTGTTTCCCTCGTCGAAAAAGCCGCGCAAGTTATTGACGAAAAAGAAGCCCTGCTGGCCGCAGAGAAAATGCGCAAGGGTCAGTTCGATCTGGAAGACCTTGGTAAGCAACTTGGCCAAATGGAAAAAATGGGCGGCATGGGCGGCCTCATGAAACTCATGCCGGGCATGGGCAAGATGAAGAAACAACTCGACGCCGCTGGCGGAGTTGATGATCGTCTCCTGAAACAACAACAAGCGATCATCTCCTCGATGACGCCGCACGAACGCCGTAATCCAGCTCTTCTAAAAGCGAGCCGTAAAAAGCGTATCGCGGCGGGGTCAGGCATGAGCGTTCAAGAGGTTAACAAGCTGCTGAAAATGCATCGCCAAATGGCGGACATGATGAAGAAAATGTCCAAGGGCGGCATGGCAGGTATGATGCAAGCTATGCAGGGCATGGGCGGTCCAGGGATGGGCGGCGGAATGCCGGGTATGCCGAAAATGCCAGGCGGCATGATGCCTGGCTCCAAGGGCGGCCAAGGCATGGGAATGGGCGGCCTGCCTGATCCTTCCGCAATGGACCCTGCGCAACTTGAGGCGCTTAAGAAACAAATGGGAAATATGCCCGGACTACCGAAATTACCCGGACTTGGAAAAGGGTTGGGGGGTAGACCAAAACTTCCAGGTCTCGGCGGCGGAGGGCTTCCTGGACTTGGGAAAAGTCTCCCTTTCGGGAAAAAGAAATAACTAAACTACGACTATCAAACCTAATTTTAGAACTGCCAACCAAAGGAATTTCATCATGGCTGTTAAACTTCGTCTCGCCCGTCACGGCGCAAAAAAACGTCCTTACTACCGCATCGTCGCTGCTGACGTTCGCGCGCCACGCGATGGCCGCTTCATCGAGCAAGTTGGCGCATATAACCCAATGCTTCCAAAAGAGCACGAAATGCGCGTCCAGTTAGACGTCGAAAAAGTCCAAGCTTGGCTAGACAAAGGCGCGCGTCCAACAGAACGCGTTGCACGTTTCCTCGGAGCTGCTGGCATGTGGGAATGGAAAGCCGGTAATAACCCTGAAAAAGGTAAGCCAGGCGAGAAAGCTCTTGAGCGCGTTGAAGAACGTAAAGACAAAGCTGAAGCCCGTGCAGCAGCAGAAGTCGAAGCTAAAGAAGCGGCTAAAGAAGCTAAAAAAGCGGCTGACGCAGCGGCGAAACAAGCTATCGAAGATGCTAAGAACGCACCTGCTGTTGAAGAAGCTCCAGCAGCTGAAGAAGCCCCTGCTGCAGACGCACCTGCTGCAGAAGAGTAGGCTCCACAGCCCAACAAAATTAGAAACCGCTTCCTTCGGGAGGCGGTTTTTTTATGCCTTGTTTTAGCTCGCGGTAGTCTGGCTTATCAGAGACCTGAAGAGTTCATCACCTCGCACCCGATTTTGAGCTTGGGCTCCAGCAGAGGTATCTGCATTTGGCGTATCCATTGCGCGAGAAATTTCGGCGTTTAGGAAAGCCTCAATAGACGCAATCCGAGAGCCTGTCCCCAGTTCAACGGCGTCGCGCTTTTTAATCAGCAAAGAATCAATTTCCACCTTAAGCGCCTTTGGAATTTCAACGCCCGCCATCAGTGTTTGAAAATTCATTGGCGGTGCTTCGTGGTGCGTATCAATCCAACGTAAAGCCATCGCGGCACGCAGAGCGTAGACATAACGTTTAAGCTTTATCACGTCTCCGTCGCCGCTCTGTAAGGTCGCCATACGCATATAGTGATGTCGGCAGGCTGTCCCATGAGCGATATGACGGCTGAACATTTGTAGGGCTGAGCAGGCCTCAGCATTCCAAATATATTTAATAGAACTAGACAGCCATTCCAATAAAACAGGATTTGGTTTTAACGCTAAGCCTAGGGCTTTCTTTATATCCCACCCAGAAATGTCATCATCCCCTTCAAGCGGAATTTCAATAACGTCGCGGCTAGGCGTGAGGCTGAGATACCAGTCTTGCGGGTGGGCATAGACAAACCTGACATCGTAATCACTGTCGGGAGAGGGAAAGCCCCATGCGCGGCTCCCGCTTTCCACCGCGAAGATGATTCGAACATTGTCTCGAGCTTCGATGGCGCGAAGTTCGGATAGAATATGAGACCATTTGTCCGGCGCAATATCAGGATGTGATGACATGGATATCCCTTTTGCGTGGGTACGCGAACGCGACTGTAAGTCTTGGGCGATCTACCTCTAAAACAATGCGCCTTTGACGCCGTCCAAAATGAACTGCGCGGCTAATGTTGCCAGAAGCACGCCTAAGACCCGCGTCAAGACATCGGTAAAGCTCTTGCCCATCAATTTGACAATCGGGCCTGCGATTAGAAATGTGACCAGTGTAATGATTAGTGTGATCACTAGGGCCGCTAAAATCGCAAGCTGTCCGCCTCGCGTTGGGGCATCGCTCATGAGGATCAATAAGGTTGCCATTGTGCCGGGGCCCGCGATCATCGGGATACCCATTGGAAAGACGGAAATATCTTCTGGATCTTCGTTGTCTTCCAGGGCTTCTTCTGCGCGGTCTTCACGTTTCTCTGTGCGTTTTTCAAACACCATGTTTAGGCCAATGATAAAGAGCATGATGCCGCCAGCGATACGCAGCGCATCAAGGCTGATACCTAACTTCGCAAAGAGCCATTCCCCGACATAGGCAAAGCCAATCAGGATAAAGGCCGCGATGCCAACAGATTTGAACGCCATCCGTCTTTGATGCGCGCGTGACGTTCCCTTTGTCAGGGTCGCAAAAATCGGCGCACAGCCCGGCGGGTCAATAATGACGAAGAGCGTCGTAAAGGCGCTCACGAATATGGCGGTTTCAAACATAATTGTCTTATAGCCGAGACAGTGTTTGTCGCCCACCCCAAAAGTTGTTGAGATATAGTCTTGACTTAAAGTATTTCAGGAGACGGTTTGGGCGGTCTTGCGGAAGGCGGACTACATCAATGCTGATTGAACTCAGCAAAGGCGAGTCTAATTTGTTTAAGGACTTTGACGGTGGTTATGATGTCTTCTTTTGAGATGTCAGGGCCGTGACCTTTCGACAGAGAAAGTCCGTCGGCTATGATTTTTTCACGCATCACTTTGCCTTTTGAGGTTATAAATACATTTTGCGTGCGAGCATCCGTCTTATCTGCCCTGCGTATCAGAAGGCCGTGTTGTTCCATTTTTTTGATGACCTGTGATGTGACACTTTCGGACATAAAGGCACGATCAGAGATATCTTTTTGAGTGTACCCATTTGCGTCCCATTGGAGGCGCAGAATATAAAACTGCGAGACGGGTAAGTTATAAGGCTTTAAATATCGGCCCAATGCCGTTTCAAATCCGCGAAAGGCTCCACGTAAATGATGGGGGAGAGAGTTCTCTGGATTATTGATTTTATTCATGATTCGCCCCCGTTTTTGAATTTTCACTTGCAAGCTTCGGTTTGATTGAGGCCCGTGGTAAGGGCGCACAATCTAAAATGGTGATGCCTGTAGTTACTGGTCTATAGCAGTAGTAACTGTTGCGCAACAGTTATTCATTTTCAGTTCAGGTCGATAGTGTATAGACGTCTCACAGTTCGCCTTGTGGGACGAATTTTTTACATACTGGACAAACTGCGCCCCGTTTCAGTATGTAATTAGCCTGGCATCAGTAATGATGTCAGGCTTTATAATTTCTGGGCTAACCATTTTCAGTTGCGCATATTTTGAAATTTTGACGACTTCACCATTCGCAGGTCTGGGCCGTATTCGGTCAAGCTCGCCATCAGGCATGGGGGCGCTAGAGAGCTGATGTTCAAACCACCTCACTTAACATAAAAAAAGGCCCCGAAACGGGGCCTTCTAAAAATTGAATGTTGAGATTTAGCCTAAGACTTAAGCAGTGTCTCTACGGCTTCGATTTGCGCGTTAAAGCTAGCATCGTCGGCCCGCAGGCTATCGATGCGTTTGACGGCATGCATAACTGTCGTGTGATCACGTCCACCAAAGCGACGGCCAATATCGGGCAGGGAGCGCTTCGTGAGCTTCTTGCACAGATACATGGCGACTTGACGTGGACGGGCGATGATACGGGCGCGACGTTTGCTGACCATATCCGTCGGCGTTACAGAGAAAACCTCACACACAGCGCGCTGGATACGGTCTACGGTCAAACGTTGACCCATCATGTAGCGAGAGTCAGACAGTGTCTCCTGAACGCTCTCAAGCGTGATGGCAGTGCCTAGGAACTCACTCTGAGCGACGATTTGATTGAATGCGCCTTCGAGGTCACGCGGTGTTGCATTCATACGGGCAGCTAAGTGGTCACGCGCATTTTGCGGGATAGCCAGATCCATATGTCCACCTGCGCGGCGACGCGCGATGAGACGGTCCAAAATACGAAGGCGTAGCTCATAATCCGCGGCGCCAATTTTACAGACGAGGCCAGATGACATGTAGCTCTTGAGGCGCTCTGAGGCTTTCTCAATTTTATCTGGATGACGGTCTGCGGCAATCAAAATTTGTTTACCGCTATCGACGAGACTAACGAGCGTGTGAAGCAATTCTTCTTGGCTGCTCGGCTTGTCTGCGATGAAATGCGCGTCATCAATGACGAGCAGGTCCACGTCTCTGAGGCTGGCCTTAAAGGCCGCAATACCGTCACGGCCTTGGCCGCGCACACTGGCGACAAATGTTGAGACAAAATCTTCAGCCGAAATAAACCGCATTCGCTTTTCTGGCGTGGCCTCTTTAATCGTGGTCTCAATCGCATAGAGCAAATGAGTTTTGCCCATCCCATTGGAGCCGTGAATAACGATCGGGTTATATTGCGGTGTGCGGTCGGTCACGCATTGGCTTGCGACTTGGCGTGCAACGGCCATGGCGAGCTCATTTGAAGCGCCCACAACAAAATTATCAAATGTAAATCTGTCTCGCGGGCTTTCGCTGCTGGCAGAGGGAGCTTCGGTTTTCACCTCAACGGTAGAACCAGCGTCAGACTTCGCGCCAGACGCTGCCGCTTGACCCGTAGCACCCGTGACAAGTGACGGGCGGAGCTGCGCAGAATTTACTCCAGGCAGTGTTGTCGTGGTCCGTCCAGCGGCAGGGTTCGCGGCAAAGATAAGACGACGCGGTGGATCGACTTGATCATGCTTGTCCCAAAGACGGCGAACCGTGTCAGCAAATTGTGTTTCGATTTTAGAAGCAATAAAGCGGGTCGGAGCAGATAAAGTCACAACGCTCTCATCCGCTTGCGTGATGTGTAGACGTCCCGTCCATGAGCGATGCACATTTGGACCCAAGGCATAGGCCAGGTCTGTCTTAACTTGCTTCCACGTATTATGAGCCGACTGGAGTGGCGGCTCACCTGTGTAAAGGTCGGGTGTCTTTGCTGTCGTCATATTATCTGCAACCCTGCCCATGCGAAATCCCAATCCGTACTCAATTGTCTCAAAGCAGTCGTTTCAAGGCCGCACGAAACCTGCGGCC
Organism: uncultured Caulobacterales bacterium; assembly: GCA_938009235.1. GTDB lineage: Bacteria > Pseudomonadota > Alphaproteobacteria > Caulobacterales > Maricaulaceae > Litorimonas. The sequence continues at coordinate 127,290 of CALLIK010000007.1, read as the reverse complement.
TGAAAACGGTTCAAGCCCTTGAAACCCTAAATCTATTTGAGGCCCTGACGTATTTGCGTCACCGCAAAGTCCTTCAGGACGTCCCCTAAGTGATGGTTGTACGCCCCCGCGTTAAACATCACTGACCCTTATTAACCAGTCGAATTTGATAGCGTCAATGTGAGAATTTTCGATTCGGATGCGATTCTATTATTGACTCAAAAACACCATTGAATCGCAACCGTTTTTTCTTTGAAAAAATGTATAAATATATAGAGGAAAAAAATCAGGAAATTTCTTGACTCACAGCCTGCGGCATTCTGCCCAATCAAAGGTCGATTTTGAAAGCGCCCACGTACAGAATCGAGCCGCAAAATTAGCCTGAGAGGGCTGGCGTGGCCTGACAGGACGTTCCCTTACTCTCTCAAAGTCCCTCAAATTGGTGCGCGTCTAAGATTTAGACATAAAAAAACCGACCCTCAGGCCGGTCTTTTCAAATTTATGCAGCTCTAAGGCTTAAGCGATAGCTTTAACGCGCTTGCTTAGGCGCGAAATTTTGCGGCTCGCTGTATTCTTGTGGAAAACACCACGGCTTACAGCGCGCATAAGAGCAGGTTCAGCCAGTTGAAGCGCTGCAGTCGCGGCTGTCTTATCGCCAGCTGTGATCGCTTCTTCGACGCGACGAAGGAATGTACGTACGGCGGAACGACGCGCTTTGTTAACGGCTGTCTTACGGGCCATTTTACGGACGTTCTTCTTGGCTGAGGACGTATTTGCCATGTGTTACTCTTTCTAAATCCTGCGAAGCCCTATTCTCGTGGGCTTATCGGTCAATGCACAAAGCCCGCGACGCTTGCGCGGGCCTGTAAAATTCTTGGTGGCCACATACAGACAGGTTTCCCGCCCGTCAATAGGATGTTTGACAACGCATACAGTCTGTCAAATTTGTGGGCCGAGAGGCGGCGACTTTATCGGTTCTTAAAATGGGGTTTTCGCTTCTCCGCAAAGGCGGCCATGCCTTCTTTTTGATCATGGGTCGTGAACATGGACATGAATGTGCGGCGTTCAAGGCGAATACCTTGCGTGAGGCCCATCTCAAAGCCTGCATTGATCGTTTCTTTGGTCATCATCGCGATAGGTTGGCTTTGGCTTGCAATCTTGGCAGCGGCCTCTTTGGCTGTCTCCATGAGCTTATCAAGCGGGACGATACGCGACACGAGGCCTGCGCGCTCGGCTTCTTCGGCGTCCATCATGCGGCCTGTGAGGCACAGGTCCATCGCTTTGGACTTCCCAACGGCGCGAAGCATACGTTGCGTGCCGCCCATACCAGGCATAACGCCGAGGTTGATTTCAGGTTGTCCGAATTTGGCAGTTTCAGCTGCTATGATGATATCGCACATCATAGCGACCTCACAGCCGCCGCCCAACGCGTAGCCAGAGACTGCGGCAATGATCGGTTTGCGGAATTTTTCTGTTGCGCAATGGAACTGCTCAAAGCGATCGTTCTTATACAGGTCCAGATATTCGTCCTGCATCATCTCTTTGATGTCTGCGCCCGCAGCAAAGGCTTTGTCGCTACCTGTGAGGATAACGCAGCCAATGGCGTCATCGGCTTCAAGTGCGGTCAAGGCCGTGGCGAGTTCTGTCATCATCGCGACGTTTAGGGCGTTCAGGGCTTTGGGGCGGTCCAATTGGATCGTCGCAACTGCGCCGTCACGTGTCACTTCAATATTATCATAAGTCATGGGGGGAGGCTCTCTCGTTCGCGGGCCACATAGCGCGAGACGCGAGAGAGTGCAAATGGGGTGTGGAGTCGGGTTATAGGGTTAGTAAGGCGCTTCCTCATATAATAACAACGTAACTTGCGAGTAGTCCATCTAAATGCAATTCATTTTTTATGTTAAAAGCATGGAATGATTTACGAGAGCGATTTGAGATCGAAGATGGGTCGTTACCCGATCTTTTTTCGATTTGTTACGAAACAGAGGAAGCTGTTTCCGAAGCCTTTGAATATTTGCGATCAATATCCAAGCCAATAAGTTCAACATTTATGTTACATGACGCGCGCTTGGGGAAAGATGTTTCTCTTACCTCAGTTGAAGAGCCAGCGAGGTTAGTCGCGAAAGATGAAGTGGAAGCATTTTGTTTAATGTTTTATGGTGCCTTGTCAGACCAGAAAGCAGACTTTCCAGAGCTGGGTGTGTTCGTTTTTCCGAAAGAACTACAATTCTACTATCGTCCTGGACCTGATTGGTCTGAAGAATCGTTAGGGAGATTATTTGATATTATGACTGGTTTGTCAAAAATTGACGGTTCTGAAGGGATGGATTCATTGCTTCCTGATACAGAATATTATTCAGAATTTTGGCTGCGATTTGAGAAGCATTATAAGCAGTCGCTTACTGCAGTATAATGTTCAACAAAAAACGATTCACAGGATCATTTTTTTTCACCCCTGACACACCCCACAGAAGAACGAACTCCGTCCGCTTTGCACAATGCGTTGAATGGGCGCGTCGCAGCTTTTGCAGGGTTCGCCTTCGCGGCCATAGACGTCAAAGCTGTGTTGGAAATAGCCGAGCTTGCCGTCTGTATTACTGAAATCCTTGAGCGAGCTTCCGCCCGCTTCAATCGCGGCGCTCAAGACCTCTTTAATATGCCCCGCCAGATCGTCGGTTTCCGCGATTTTTAATCCGCCTGCGACGCGCAGCGGTGAGATACCCGCGCGGTACAGCGCTTCGCAGACATATATATTCCCCAATCCTGCGACGACACGTTGGTCGAGGAGGGCGGCTTTGATTTTGGATTTCTTGCCCTTCAGGGCTTCGCGCAGAACAGGTCCGCTAAAGCTGTTCCCCAATGGCTCTGGCCCGATGTGATCGAGGCGGTAAGGTTCACCCACGCCGACCAGTTCCATGAATCCAAAACGGCGCGGGTCGTTAAATGTAATAACCGCACCGTTTTCCATCTCGAACACCACATGATGATGTTTGGGGTTGGCGGCGTGTTCGTGCGTGAAGTCGGCGAGTTTAGAATTGCCCTCAATGATGAACCGCCCGCTCATACCCAGATGCATAAAGAGGCGTTCGCCCGAGGACAACTCGGCTTGGAGGAATTTTGCGCGGCGCGTGAGGCGCACGAGGCGCTGTCCCTGAATGCGCGAGATAAAGTCATCCCCGAAAGGAAACCGAAGGTTAGGACGGTTCAGGGTGACGCGGTCAAATACCGCGCCCTCCATCACAGGCGCCAATCCGCGCCGTACCGTTTCGACCTCTGGGAGTTCTGGGATGGCTTATGCCTTGCCCGTGGATACAGCGACCATAGCGGCGCGCAATGTACGATCACCGATTTTGAAGCCTGTCTGCATGACGGTGGCGACATTGCCTTTGTCTTCTGGCGAAGGAATATTAGCAACGGCTTGATGGACATTTGGATCGAACTTAGAGCCAACACCCGGAACCGCAGTCACGCCATGACGTGCCAATACAGCCATCAGGTCTTTCTCGGTTAGCTCGATGCCCTCAACGAGGTTCTTGGCATTCTCGCCAAGCGTGGATTTGTCAGTGCCTTCGAGCGTCAATAAAGCGCGGGAGAGGTTGTCATGCGTGGCCAGCACGTCATTGGCGAAACGCTCAATACCAAAGATACGCGCAGCCGTGACTTCTTTCTCGGCGCGGCGTTTAACGTTTTCGGCGTCGGCCATCGCGCGCAGGGCTTTGTCTTTCAACGTGGCGAGCTCTAGCTCTAGCTCTTCGATACGCGCCGCGGCCATCGCGCCTAAATCAGGCTCGGCATCTGTGTCGTCGCCGTCGTTGTCTTCGGGGTCGGCGTTCTCTTTATTGGATTTTTTGTCAGCTTTCAGAATATCATCCGCAGCTGCATTAACCGCCGCGCGGCGTTTCGAGGCTGATTTCTCAGACTCGATTTCACCCATCAGGTCGTCCCATTCGTCTTTATCAGAAGGTGTGTTGTCAGCCATTGTCATGGTCGTCTCTTTCTTTGGTACTCAATATCACTGCGCGCCTAGCGTTGTAGCAGACGCCCCAGTAATTGCGCGGTATAATCCATCATCGGAATGACCCGCGCATAATTCAATCGTGTTGGGCCAATCACGCCCAAGGCTCCTAATACGTTCGACTGTCGATCACGGTAAGGCGCAATCACAACAGACGATCCCGACAATGAGAACAAGGGGTTCTCAGAGCCGATAAAAATCTTCACGCCATCGGCATCTTCGGTTCGGTCCATCAGGTCGATCAACTCTTCCTTACGTTCCAAATCATCGAATAACAGACGTATGCGCTCCACATCGGTTCGGGCCTCCAAATTGTCAAGTAAGTGAGACTGTCCACGGACAATTAGGCTGCGACTTTGTCGGTCTTCGGGCGCGGAGCCTTGCGTTGACCACTGCGCGAGGCCTTGCTCTATCAATGCGGCGGCGGCCGCGTCGATTTGGGCTTCACCCGCGGCGATCTCGGATAGCACGTCTTCGCGGGCTTCGGACAGGCGGCGACCCTTGAGGCGCGCCGAGAGGAAATTGCCCGCACGCTCTAGGCTGCTGGGGAGGACGCCTGCGGGACGGGCCATGATGCGGTTTTCAACCGCGCCATCTTCATGGACCAAAACGACCAAAGCTTGATCGCCGTCTAGATTGACAAATTCGACATGACGCAAGGCGCGCTCTTGGGAGCCAAGTTGCGGGGCGAGGACCAAACCTGCGCCGCCCGTTAATCCCGCCAGCATCGCCGACGCGCTTTGCATCAACGCATCAGGGTCTTGCCCGCCTGCGGAGAGTTGCGCCGCGAGCGTGTTACGCTCGGATGAGCCAAGGTCGCCAATCTCTAATAATCCATCGACGAACAGCCGTAGGCCCGCTTGGGTCGGGACACGCCCCGCGCTCGCATGGGCGCTGGTGAGCAAGCCATAGCGCGACAGCTCAGCCATGACAGAGCGGATCGTCGCAGGCGACAGTGACCGCCCGCCCGACAACGCAAGGGTCTTGGACCCAACGGCCAAACCAGATTCCAAATAGCCTTCAACCACATCACGGAAAATATCCCGAGACCGCGCGTCCAGATCGGCCAATGTAAAGGCGGGGGTGAATGTAGGGTTGGTAGACATCTACCTATAAGATGTGAGCAACCGCCAAAATTTTCAATCCCTTTGGGGAGGATAGTGTGCGGTTAGGGTGATGAGCCAGCTTGTCTATCAACATATTGAGCAACCGCGCCTACAACTTTTGCCATTTTTTCATAATCCAAACGATCTGCTGTATCCTCTTTTGTGTGATAGGCTTTGTTCCGATAAAATGAAGTGTCAGTGATCATCACGGCATCATATCCAAAATTCCAATAGTTTAAATGGTCAGAGTAATTCACACCCTGAATGGCAGTAGGTCCACTGATGGAATGGACGGGGAGATTTGTTGATTTTCTCATGACTTTTTTGACTTGAGTGGCCCGACGCGAAGATAACTTGTCAACGACGCCAATGTAATTCCCTTTATCAGGATAGAATAGTCCCAGAACAGAAATAGGATAGTCTTGGCTCTTGGGTTCGTCACTAAAATAGCCAATCATTTCCAGCGATATCATGAGATCTATTTTTGAATTATTGAGACTCTCACGTTCGGCATGAAAAAAGCTTCCCATGTTGTTGGTGCCGAACATTGGAGGCTCTTCCAATGAGTAGGCTACGAGTTCGATATCTTTATCAAGCGACAAGCCTTTTAACATGCGTGCAAGTTCTATCAAACCGGCTGTGCCGCTGGCATTGTCATCAGCTCCCGGGTAATTGTGGGCGACATCATAATGCGCTCCGATGATGATTTTCTCTTTGTGTTTGTTCGTTTTGCTTTCGAATTTCACAATCACATTTCTGTAAGTGTTTTCACGCACCTGAAAGAGTTGTTCCTCTACGGTGAGGCCTATGCTTTCCCATTGCTGTCGAATATAAGTGGCTGCTTTATCTAGGTCTTCAGGCCTGTCCCAATTTCGACTTGGTATGTCTTCAGACAGAACTCTAACGTGATTTTCTAATGTCTGGATGAGTGTATCTGATGGTAAAAATGGGTTTGGTGATTTGATTTTCCCCACAGGCCTTGCGACTGCGACCCAAGTGACAAGCAGCAACGCGATTATCATTAAACTGGTTATCGAAAAAATTCTGAAGGTCGAAGAAATTACTTTTGCGCATGGTGCATCTTAAAGTCCTAAGTGTTAAAAACAGGTAAGTGTAATTATATCACCTTAGGTAGATAGTGTATGTTCAAGTTACTGATTTTATGCGGCTAAGACCCAATCGCGAAGGCCACCAAGCCCACGACCAAAAGCAAATTAATCACAACCATCACGCCGAGGGGTGGGTTGCCTGCTGTTCGGGTTTTTACGGTATAGACGATATAGGCCAGAGGGAGTGTTCCGACGAGGCCGATCAACCCAATCGCGTAGCCCGCCCACGCCTCGCCACCCCGAAAGGGGATGAGCAATAAAACGAGCATGAATAACCCAACGGACAGGCCATAATACCCGCCGCCATTTAAAAGGGCTTTGAGTAAAAGTTGATACTTCGGATCAATCTCGTCCCATGAACTTTCGAGCGCCTCCAGATGATAGGGCATAACCTGTCGCCGCGTGGCATAAACCACCCCGATCAAGAGCGTCGCAAAGGTCGCGAGTGCATAAACCCAAAAGGCGAATGAGTGTGCAAATGTGTCCATAAGAGCCGCCTTATTATATGTTGCGGCTGTGTGTGACTCGACAGAGGCGGCGTATCAAGCCGTAAGTGAGGGGCGCGTTATTTAATCAGGGCGTCAAATGTAATTTCAAAAGCAGGGCTTCCTGCCGAAGACCTTGCCGCAAACACGCCCTTTGGATTGACGCGAATATGAGTCACATTTGGGTCCACGCCTGCGCCGTTATCTACTGGGGTGTAGGTAAAACTTGCGCCGCCATCATTTGAAAAATCTAAATCGTCGCTCGTGCTGGAAAGTCCTGAAAATGTATAGGTTAGGCCACTGGCGGGATTACCGTCATTAAACGTAATGGGGCCGCTGCCTGCGCCATCAAGGTCGACAACCCGTAGCGAGAGTTCGGCAGGTAGATTATCGACAAGCACCACGGCATCTGCATCAATAGGAAGTAGGCCAGTGCTTTCCGCCGCGATTGTATATGAAATGATTTCCCCAGGGAGAGAGTAGGTGCCCGGTGCCATAGAGACCGTTTTATCAGCCACAATTTTACCGTCAAAGCTCGCGTGAAAGGAGTCTGAAAAAGACAGAAGCGCGGCGGCTTCACTTGTGTGGGCTCGATCTGTATCATTGGCAATATCTTCGTCAATCACGAGTCCGACAGTGGTCCCAGAGATAGTGCAACGCCGAAGCCAACCGCCATCGCCGCCATCGCGTTTATTCTTTGTGCCTATAATATGTGGATTGGACCAAGTCGTCGTTGAAAACGTATGATCGTTGCAACCGCCATTTAGTGTCCCAACAATCGTGTCGGCTGTGATACGCGCATCCCAGCCAATGCTTGTATTGAGCGTATCCAAAAACGTGCCATTTGTACCAGACGGAAAAGCAATCCAACCGATGTCTTCCGATACAACTGTACCTGTTGTTGCTTCCCCACGGTCAAGTGACATGTCCGCGCCAATCGTAGTGCCCAGACGGGTCGTGGCAGACATAAATGGAGATGAGGGCGCGTTGGGTTCAAAGAGGGGCTCACTATTCATTGTTTGTATGGAAGCCACGACACTGGCGGTAGCGCTCAATGTCGTTCCAAATGAAACAGAATCCCATACTGATGTGGCAAACTTACTTTGCACAGACGCGGTTGAATGGATGCCTGCCGCGATTTCAGTGCCATCAATGAGCAAATGTACTCCAGGTTCGATCGCGACGTAATGAATTGACATGCTTTCATGGAGACCGTCATCATTTTGCGCCTCAACAGGCGTCACTTGAAACCCAGTTGTCGTCACATTGCGAATGCGCAAAGACGCAGATTCGTCGCCTTCATCCGTCGCAACCACAACGACAACCGGCGTGACGTCGAAAGGATTTTGGAAGGTCACTGTCGTAAACAACGCTGTTACATTGGTATCATTCGTGGTGACTTCGCCTGATTCTAATCGCCACGCATAGGCGCATGTAGCCTGAGTGGAGAGCCACAATAAAGCGCCTACATAGATATACCGAAACATGATCATGCCACTTTAGGTACACTAAAAGGATTAATAGGGTTTAAGCTGTCTGTAATTTGAAGTTAAAATCGACACCCACGAAAATATGTGTAGCTTGCCTCGTGTTGGGAACATCATGATCTACGGCTTTAAAGTTAGTTTTATTGTATTAGTTTTGGCTCTGGCGGGGTGTAATAATGCGCCGCTACCTGATGTCGAAAACCATACGCGTAAACATGTGCCTGAAACTGAGGCGCAAATGACGCCCGATATAGAAGCTCTGCCGCCTCCGCTGAATTGTCCTATTATGTTAGCCGCAAGTTCTGGGATTTCTAGGCATAATGGTAAACATCAGCTCAACTTCTTCCTCGTAGAAAATTCGTCTTTCCAATCTGAACTCGGTGACGTCTGCGAGGGTGACCTCAAGAAACTTTGGCCTGACCTTAAGCGCTTTGATGGCGTATTAAAAACACACAGTCAAAGCGCTCAACATATTGTAGGTATCTCGAATAATTTGAGATTTTTCCCTGAAACAGAACGGGCGCTGAAAGTCTTTATCGATCAGGCAGCAACAGAAGTATTCCTGCATGATAAATTGGATAAAATTGATCGGTCAACTTTGGAAGGGGGTATGAAAGTTGATCATGAGATTCTTGGATTAATGAGAGTGAAAGAGTGGGATTACTTTAAGCTTGAGCACGCTCCAGTTATTGAGGCCGTGCTCTCTAAATATGACCTCAAAATGGGGAGATATGGAACTGAAAAACTAACTTATTGCTACCGCCCCTATGATATTTGTAGAGGGTATGTGCCGTATCGACACGAAAAAAATGAGTTCAAGTTAGAACGTGTAGGTGCGCCATTTGATTGGTACAGTTTCCAGCAACCGAATTAAATCTTCGCGGTGACCGCAATCGCGGCGCGGCAGCCGGCTGTGATGATCGAGCTGAGGGCGCGGTAGGCGGGGGCGTCTTGTGCGCCGCCTGCGATGGCAGTGTCGCGGTGGTGCAATTCATCTTCGCGAAATTCAAGGAAGGTCGCGGCGAGGTCTGGTTCTTCAGTGGCGCAAGCTTCGGCCTGTTCCGCGTAATGTTCTTCGATCACAGTCTCGACGGCTTCTGTGCAAGCGTGCGCCGCTTTTTCGCCCATCAGCGCCGTGACAACGCCAAGGCCATAGCCCGCGACATTCCAGATCGGCGTCATTGCGGTGGGGCGGACATTGCGTTCGACGAGGAGCCTATCAAATGCGTCGAGATGTTTCTGTTCTTCGGCTTCCATCTCTGCCAGTTGCGCGGCCATTGGTTTGGTCTTGGCGTTTCTGCGGAAGACGGCTTGCTGTCCGCGGTAGATCGCGACGGCGCCATATTCGCCCGCATGATCAACGCGGAGCATTTCGGCAATTCTTGGATTGGTTTTAGGGGGATTAGTTTTCTTCATGATGATTTAGATGTGGCAATCCAGCCTGCGGAAATCAAGGAGATCAACGCGTTCCACGCGGCCATAGACAGGCCAAGGAAATGCCAAACAGCTTCGGAGCAAGCGGGCGGACGGATATTCGAGTCAAGGAAGGCGAGCGGATCATCCAGATTAACAGTTGGGATTGTGCCGTCTCCGCTGGCGCAAGTCTTTGGGCCTTCCAGCCAGCCAAACTCCACGCCGACATGCCAGGCGGCAATACCAAAGCTCACGAGGAGCGCGGCGACAACGGCCCAACGTAGCAGAGCCTCCGCCTTTATGCCCAACGCTCGCAAGATCAGCCACGCCGCCGCGAGACCCAACACGGCCTTGTGCGCATGACGCTGCCAGTAACACATGGTGCAGGGCATATAGCCGAACCCATATTGGAAAATCCACGCGCCAATCAAAAGCCCGCCCGAGATGAGCAACGCCACAAGCGGCGCGGCGCGATGACGATGAAGAGACTGTAGCGTTGAGCGAACCATAGTGCGCCCTATAAATGGGCGAATGCGCGGTGTCACGTGACAGCTCGGACATAGATTTCGCTAAAAAAACATAAATATAAGGCTCGTACCATTATGACTCGACGCATAAACACTATTTCGTTAATGCTACAGCAAGGCGCGCTACATTATAGAACACTTGAATGCCCCACGTTAACGTTACAAATCACAGATCAGCAGATCATTTCGGCACGCGCTTGAAAAAGCGCCGTGAAGGTTTTGAGCTGTCTATCGCTGATGTGTCGGCGTCTACGAACCTCCGTGAAGATTATATCACGGCCATAGAGAGCTTGAACGAAGCGGCCTTGCCAGCGATTGGCTATACGCTCGGCTTTGTTCGCACCTACGCCCAAGCGCTGGGCATGGACGGAAATGTTGCGGTTAAAGACTACAAGGCAGATGTTGCCCTGACAGGTCTCCCGTTACGCGACGCGCCACATTTTATCTTCAACCGCACATTACGTTTGCCACGCGGCTTTGTTTCGGCGATCTCTGTCATTGCAGTATTTGCGATGATCGGCACATGGTACGCCACGCACACGGATGCGAATGCATCGCCATCTTTAATCGAAGCCGCCGCGTTGACAGATTATGACGCAGTTATCCCCGCCGCGCCTCTCATGCAGGATGGCGTGCTGACATTGCGCACGAGCGCCCCGACTTGGGTTAAGATCACAGACTCGCAGGGAACAACCCTTGTCAGCCGTATTTTTGTCACGGGTGAAACGTGGCAAGGCCCAGCGGATGGCGGCTACAGCCTCTCTTTGCGGGATGCAGGCGCGGTTGAGCTTTATGACGGGACAGTCTTAATGGCGCCCTTGGGCCAACGTGGTCACCCTGTCGACAATCTGATCCTGTCGCGTGAGTTACCGCCGCTGAGTGATGTCCACACCATCAGCCTTCATGAAGTCAAACTCACCGATGCAGGCGCGCGCGTAAACGAAACGCAATAACGCCTTTGAACTGCCACATCCTCGCGGTATAGCGCCCCCATGAGCGGCACAACAAACAACACTCCGGCAGACATCAATTCCATTCGGCCTTGGCGCACGATCGAGCGACGTAAATCCCGCAAGATCAAAGTCGGCAACATCGAAGTCGGCGGCGACGCCCCGATTGCCGTCCAATCCATGACGAATACGCTGACGCATGACGTGGACGCCACAGTCGAGCAAATCCTCGGCCTCCAAGAAGCCGGCGCAGATATCGTCCGTGTCTCCGTGCCCGACCCCGATAGCTCCGCAGCCCTGCGCGCGATTGTCGACCAAGTCCAAGTCCCGCTCGTGGCGGATATCCACTTTCATTATAAACGCGGGATCGAAGCCGCCGACCAAGGCGCAGCGTGCCTGCGTATCAACCCCGGCAATATTGGCGGGCAACACCGCGTCAAAGAAGTCGTCGCCGCCGCCCGCGCCAATGGATGCTCTATCCGTATCGGCGTGAACGGCGGATCACTCGAACGCGACCTCCTCGAAAAATACGGAGAGCCTTGCCCCGACGCGATGGTGGAAAGCGCGCTGATGCATGCGCGGATGCTGGATGACGAAGGCTTCCATGACTATAAAATCTCAGTCAAAGCCAGTGACCTGTTCATGACCGTCGCCGCCTACACCCAACTGGCCGAGGCCACAGACGCGCCGCTGCATTTGGGCGTGACCGAAGCGGGCGGAACGCGCATCGGCACAGTTAAATCCTCAATCGGGATGGGGAACCTGCTCTGGGCGGGGATTGGCGATACCATCCGCGTGTCGCTCTCGGCTCCGCCCGTCGAAGAAATCAAAGTCGGCTTTGATATGCTGAAAGCCCTCGGCATACGCACACGCGGCGTGAATATCATTTCCTGCCCCAGCTGCGCCCGCCAAGGCTTTGACGTCATTAAAACCGTGCAAACCCTAGAAGACCGCCTCGCGCATATCTCCGCCCCGATCACGCTGTCCATCATCGGCTGCGTCGTTAACGGCCCCGGCGAAGCCATGTTCACAGACATAGGCTTCACAGGCGGCAGCGCAGGCTATGGCATGATGTATCACGCAGGCAAGAAAACGGGTAAGACGGATAATGACGTGATGGTCGATGAGATTGTGGCTGCGGTTGAAGAGCGGGCTGCTGGGTTAATATTGACGACGGGGCATTGATTGTCGGATGGGTACTTCGATAGTAAAATAATGTTTTGAGTGCATTACGTTAATGAGGCTTGGCTCATCGTGTATTTTTGAAAATTTTATTTTGCCTTCAAATTTATCAATTAGATCCGAAGCCAAGCTCAAACCAAGCCCAGAACCATTTATATTTGAACTTGTGGCAGAAACGCCACGGTAGCCCTTCTGGAATATTTTCTCTACTTCGGATGCTTCAACCGTTGGTCCTATCGATTCAATGTGGACTAAAATATTATCATCAGTTTCATCAATTTTAATGTTTATATCGCCATTGGTCGGTGAGTATTTAACGGCGTTATCAATGATTACATAGAAAACTATTTCTAGAACATCTGGCCCATATGTCATTGAGTGGGAAGAACCAGATATATTGACATTAATTCCACGCTCTGCAGCCATAGGTTTGAAGCATTTGGCAACCTTATCAATTTTCTTATAAACGAAAATATGTTGATTTTCTTCGCCTGCGATAGGGCTTCCTGAACGATCAAGTACATCCGTTCTAAGTTTCAACATTCTTTGAGATGCAATAACAGATTGGATCAAGCTTTGAGCTTGCGGATATCTGTTAGGGATGACTTTTTGTGCTGCTACCGCTTGATGGTATATTGTTGAAGAAAGTCGCCGCAAATCATGTACAAATGAGTTGAGTTCCTTTTGCATTCCAACTCGAAATTCGGTTTCCCTACGAACGATTCCTGCAGCATAATATTCTATCTGCGAGCGCTTAAATTGAGCTTTATACCCCATAAACTTTTTTGAAGGCTTGTGCCCATCACAAAGGTAAATTGCCGGGAATATATATTTTACACCTCTGTCATTGTACGTAGAGAAACTTTCGTAACCGAACACGGTTTTACTCCAACCTGCGTTACTGGATTGAAGGTAAGTATTTATTCGTTGTGGACCTGTTAATTCCGGAGGAAGAGGGTGGAGTGCCCCCTGTAAAAAACTAGCACTGCCGTCGGGAGCGACCTTAATGACAGGGATCGAATACACGTTATACCCCAGCCATACCTAATAGGGCTTGTGTTATTAATCCTCCAATAATGGATTTTATTACACCACTTGTTCCGCCCGACCCAATTCGTTTTTTAAGGTTTGTGAAGCTTTTGTCATTCGCAGATATGTCTTTAGCGTACGCGGACTCTAGTTCAATTATTTCTAGAGTTGGAGTGTCTATCTCAATAAGGTTTTTTCGCGTACGCTTCCAGTTCTCAACAGGATCAAGAACATTATCAATATACTCATCCAAAATTTCAGACCATTTTTCTAAATCTGCATCTTTATCGATAAAAGAATCTGCCCGTTCTTTTGCTATGACTGCTTGTGGATTGGACATTAAATTGCCTGTGTAAGCAAGTATGTAGATATTAGGGTATTGCTTTCGGATTTGTTTTATTAACTCTGCGCCTTGGCCATTAGGGTCAAAGGCCATTCCAACTCCCATGACATCGCAGAGGACTATTTGATAGTCTTGAATATCCGATATGCGGTTAATGTCCCCAACCTCTATTACTTTGTAGCCGTAATTTAATAAATTGTCTCGAGCAGGCAAATTTTGGTCATCTATCACGCCAATTTGAATTGCGGCCCTTTTTTTGTCGACAGCCAAATTTCTGAGTTTTCGACTCGTTTGCTTCTCAACACTTTCAATCGATACGAACTTTGGTTTGAACATGGCGTGGCCTTATCTATATTAGGTTCTGTATGACTCAATACATAGGTTTCTTATTCGAAAAAACACTTATAAAGTAGAGGCTAATTAACTTATATGATGTGTCTGTATATATTTTAATTTTGAGAGACGTTCCCGTCCATGCCCAAAACTACCCCAATCCCCCCAAAAACCACAGTTTCAAAAAACGGTCCACGGCTATGGGACGAAATTGGCCTTTACCGTGAAATTTTCTCATCACTAAAATATCATTATATCCGAACAGCTTAGCTGTTCGGCGCTACACTAAAAAAGGTTCCCCGAACCTTTTTTGGGCGTTTCGCGTCCACGCCCTCCGATTTCCACCTATGTTTAAACTCGTTCCTCACATTGGGACAGGTAGGACGTCACCTACTCGTGTGAGGGCAGTGGGGTTGAGCATCCGATTGTGTATTATTACACTAGACAAGTTGGACTGTGCCGGGCCTTTTGTGATGAGTGTTGACCGCCTGATCTTAAACCGGGTCTGTTGAAACTTTACGGTTTTGGCTTTCCGTCGGCAGGTCTGACTGCGGGACCCCCAACCGTCACATCAACAACCGCTGCCGCAGTGTTATCACTTGCGTAAAACAACTTACTTACTTCGGTGTCCCGTCGCGGGTGCCGACACTGCGGGCCGTCCCATTTATTTGGCGCGCCGCCTCGTTGATTTTTCCTTGGAAAATTCAACTGCCCAACCCGCGTTGGGGTATACAGGTTATTGCTGCCACTCGATTGGTAGTTAGCGTTGACGCTTGTTTTCTTCTCACACCTAAAAAACCGCAATAAAAAAGGTGACCCATCATAACAATGGGCCACCCTGGGGGTTTCCCCGAAGGGAAACCTATTATCATATCTAAATTAGTCTTTAGACATGATGATGCGTGTTTGCGGATATGGTGTGGCCATACCTGCCGCGCCGAGCGCTTTTTTGATTTGCTCAGGCAGAGAGTAAGTGACGTCGAAATAATTTGCGCCATCCGTGAAGGGACGCACAAGGATTTCAACAGAGCGTTCGCTCAATGACTCAACTTCGATGAAGGGTGCTGGGTCTGATTTAACATGTGGATGCGCCGCAAGCACTTTTTCAATAACTGCGCGGGCTGTATCGATGTTGTCTTCATAGGCGATGTTAAACTTCATATCGACACCACGTACTGGGTGATGGCTATGGTTTACGATTTTCTCGCCCCAGATTTTACCGTTCGGGATAATGATCTGTTGGTTGTCGAACGTCTGCAAGATCGTTGTGAACAATTCGATTTCTTCGACATTGCCGAATACGCCTGCAACCTCAACAAAGTCGCCCGTTTTATAAGGACGGAAGATCATAAGCATGACGCCTGCGGCCATGTTAGACATTGCGCCTTGCAACGCCAAACCAACAGCCAAAGACGCTGCGCCCATCATTGCGACGATAGATGTCGTCTCAACGCCAAAGCGGCCTAGGACTGCGATGAATACAAATGCCATGATGACATAACGCGCGATGCTGCCGAAGAACTTAAAGAGTGTCTCGTCAAGCTGTGGACTTTTCGTGCCCGCTTTGATGATGAGGTTCTTAACTTTCTTGGCGATCCAAAGGCCGACGATCAAAATGGCTAAGGCGATTAACACCTGTATGGCGAGCGGTATCAATGTCTCCGGATTTAAGAATGTAATAATAGCGTCCATTATGGAATCTCCAGCCGTTAGTTTAAAGTTGCGCCTCCATAGCGCAAAACATGGTGAACGGTTTCTGAACGAAGATTAATCAGCCTGTTCATAACTTATACAGGTTTATAGCAATATTGGCCTTCCAAATCCAAACACGGAGAATTTAGGATTATGACTATGATGACGAAAACACTGATCGCTGTATTGGCGACAACAAGCCTTACATTCGCAACATCCGCGTCTGCACAGGTTGCAGGCTTCACAGGTGAAGCATCCCTAAGTGGTTCGAAAACAAGCGGTAACACTGACACAACTGATTTGGGTTTGGCGTTGAACCTACAGAAGACATCTGGCCTATGGCGTCATACTGTAAAAGCGTCTGCTGATTTTGGCGAAGTGTCAGATGACACAAACAAGCAACGCTTTGTTGTTGGTTACCAAATTGACCGCGATCTATCCGATCGTCTTTATGTTTATGGTAATGCTGATTACTTCAACGACAAATTTGGGTCATATGAAGAAGGCTATTTCGTCGGCACAGGCCTTGGTTACAAACTCATCGAACCTGCGCCATTGGGCTGGGACGTTGAAGGCGGCGTTGGCTATCGCTCGCAAACAACACAGCTTGGCGTGACAGAAAAAGAAGTCGCACTCCGCGGCGCGTCTAAAGCTAAATACGACGTAAACGACAATGTGTCCGTTTATAACAACTCCGAAGTTATCTGGGGCGACAGCAACACATATCTCTGGAACGAAACAGGCATCACAGCGACATTGGCAGGCAACTTGGCTGCACGCGCGTCATTCCGCCTTGATCACAACACAGATGTACCAACGGGTACAGAGAAGACTGACACAGTCACACGTTTTGGCGTTGTCTACACAATGAAGTAGATTTTAGATTGAGGGGCCTAAGGCGGCCTCTCACCTGCTTTACGGCGCGGCGTGTAAGTCCCTTACATTGCCGCGCCGAATCCTGTACGAATCACGAACGATTCACGCAGGATTCTATCAATGGCCGAAGCCGCAACGACTACGCCTGAATATGGCGCCGATTCAATCAAAGTCCTGAAGGGCTTGGACGCCGTGCGGAAACGCCCCGGCATGTATATTGGCGACACGGATGACGGCTCTGGTTTGCACCATATGGTCTATGAGGTTGTCGATAACTCTATCGATGAAAGCCTCGCGGGACACGCGGATCGTGTCGAAGTCGTCCTTAACTCTGATGGTAGCGTCTCCGTAAGCGATAATGGACGAGGCATCCCTGTCGCGATCCATACCGAAGAAGGTATCTCTGCGGCAGAAGTCATCATGACCCAGCTCCATGCGGGCGGGAAATTTGATCAAAACTCCTATAAAGTTTCAGGCGGCCTTCATGGTGTGGGTGTCTCCGTTGTCAACGCGCTCTCTGTTTCATTGAAGCTGACGATCTGGCGCGATGGCAAAGAACACTTCATGGAATTTTCGCATGGTGATTCCGTAGCGCCCCTCAAAATTGTAGGTGATGCGCCGATTGATAACCGCCGTGACGGAACAACGAAAACACTGACAGGCACGAAGGTCCGCTTCCTGCCGTCAGAAGAAACCTTCACGATGGTCGATTTTGACCGCAATACGCTAGAGCGCCGTTTGCGGGAACTCGCGTTCTTGAACTCTGGCGTCATGATTATTCTGACAGATGAGCGTACCGAAGAAAAAGTCGTGACAGAGCTTTATTATGAAGGCGGCATCGAAGCCTTCGTTCGGCATTTGGACGCCAATAAAATTCCCGTCCTAGAGGTCCCGATTAAGGTTCATACTGAAAAAGACGGTATCACTGTTGATGCAGCATTGTGGTGGAATGATAGCTACCATGAGAACGTGAAGTGCTTCACGAACAACATCCCGCAACGCGACGGCGGAACCCATTTGGCAGGCTTCCGAGGCGCGCTCACGCGGACGATCAATACCTATGCACAAGGCATGGCGAAAAAGAATGACAAGGTGAAACTCTCTGGCGATGACGCACGTGAAGGTTTGACCTGCGTGTTGTCTGTCAAAGTGCCAGACCCGAAATTCTCTTCCCAAACCAAAGATAAACTCGTCAGCTCCGAAGTTCGCCCTGTCGTCGAAAGCGCAATGAATGAAGCTTTGGCAGAATGGTTCGAAGAACATCCGTCTGAAGCCAAGCAGATCGTCATGAAAATTGCCGAAGCTGCTATGGCGCGCGAAGCGGCGCGTAAGGCGCGTGATCTGACGCGGAAGAAAAGCTCGCTGGATATCGCTTCGCTGCCAGGCAAGCTTGCCGATTGCCAAGAACGCGATCCAGCTTTGTCCGAAATTTTTATAGTGGAAGGAGACTCCGCGGGGGGCTCCGCGAAGCAAGCACGTGATCGTCACAACCAAGCAATCTTGCCGCTCAAAGGTAAAATCCTAAACGTCGAACGCGCACGTTTTGATCGTATGTTATCGTCGCAAGAAATCGGCACTTTGATCACGGCGCTGGGCACGGGTATTGGCCGCGAAGATTTCAGCGCGGATAAGGCGCGTTACCATAAAATTGTCATCATGACGGATGCCGATGTCGATGGCGCACATATTCGAACCTTGCTGCTGACATTTTTCTATCGCCAGATGCCAGAGTTGATTGAACGCGGATATCTCTACATCGCGCAACCGCCGCTTTACAAAGTCGAGCGCGGTAAAAATACGCAATATATTAAAGACCAAGAAGAGCTCGACGAGTATCTTATTGATGCGGGCTCAAAAGATGCGTCCCTGACATTGGATGATGGGCAAGTGATCGCGGGTGAAGATTTGAAACGTATCGCCAACGAAGCCTTGGCCGTTCAGCAAATTCTAGACCGCATGAAGCATCGCGCACCAGATAGTGCGATTGCGCAGATCGCCATTTCGGGCATCTTGGATGTCGAAGAGCATGTCGACCTTATTCCGCTCGCTGTGGAACGTCTCGATATGATTGCCGACGAAGGCGAAGATGGATGGGCGGGACGTTATGATGATGACGGCGCGCTTGTCTTTGAACGCGATGTACGCGGCGTCTTAGACAGTGTAATTATGCGCCCGGGTTTCCGTGACAGCTCTGATGCGCGTCGCCTGCGCAAACTTGCACCATCGCTAAAGGAAACATATTCAGGAACAGCTACCTTCCGCCGCGGCGAAGGTGAGCCGATTTATGTGTCGGGGCCTGCGCAGCTCTTGGAGGTTATTTTCGAAGGCGGACGTAAAGGCTTCAAAATTCAACGCTATAAGGGACTAGGCGAGATGAACCCGGATCAGCTTTGGGAAACAACATTGGACGCCAATGCACGGTCACTCTTGCAGGTTAAAATTGAAGATGCTGGTGCGACGGATGAGCTCTTCACAAAGTTGATGGGTGATGTCGTTGAGCCGCGCCGTGACTTTATTATCGCCAACGCGTTGGACGCAGAGGTGGATAGCTAAGCTGTCCACCTGAAACGCTAGCGCGCTGTCAAATAGGCGCGCTTGATCATTTCGTCCATGCGGTCAGTTTCCGCTTTTAACTCGGCTTCAACTGCGTCTTGCATTTGAGTTTGGGCGACCTGAAAATCCCGCTGAGCCTCTTGTTGAATACAGGTGAGGTAGGCGGTTATAGATTTTGCATAGGCTTGCAGGCTTTGCTGTTTCGATATGGCCGACGACATATTCTGAATTGGTTTTTGGCATTCCGTCGTCCTCCATGTGAAGTTAGAGACAGGCGTTGAGCGTAAAATATCACCCGCACTTGCTTGCATAGGAATCATAGCAGTCAACGCCGTTAGAGCGGCCAATGTCAAAAGTTGAGTGCGCATATTGTCCTCATATCTAATATTGAACTCACACTAAAACGAAGTGCACTCCAACTAAAAGCCTTAGGTTCAGAAAGCGGCTACGAAAACAGGGTCTACGGAACGCTATGATTGAGACTTGTGGTGACTAGCCGTCAAATATCGCAATGGATTGCAGGCCTTCGATCACGAGCTCTCCGTTGGTGTTCCAAACCCGCATGACCTGACTGGAATACCCGCCTCTGGCTGCGGTGAGTTTTGATTCAACGTGCCACCAACCATCTTGGGTTTTTGGTTCGTCCATCAGTACATTGACGATCCAACTCATTGAACTCACAGGCGCGAATTTCCGCATGAGCGGCATCGCGGCGGGCGGCAAGACATCCGCGAGGCATAGTAAGGCTTCAATGCCAGATCGGGCGGCAGGGTCAAAATGTCGAGACCATGTTCGAATATAGCCTTCCTCTCCCATCATAGGACGCTCGCCCGCGATGAGGCGGGTGTCGAAATTATGGAAAAAAGACGGAACAAAATCTTGTGAAGACTGCGGCGTGAAAGGCTCGCACGTGTCTGGCGATGGTGCGTCAGGAGCAGGGAAGTCAATATCTATTGCAGAGCTTCGGGCCGCGCCAAATAGGAAATCTGCGCGCCCCACGGCTTGATCACCATTTCGCGCCACCGCGCTGACATTGGTGACATTACGCCCGCGCCGTTCCAGTTGCGCGGACAGAACTGGGTTTTCTTTGACGGGACCAACGAAATTGATCAACGCAGAGCGCAAAGGCGGCAGTTCGTCAATATGATCATGTGTCGCCGCCAACATAAGGGCCGCGGTGAGGCCCCCATACATCGTACGACCTTGCTTCCAATTGGGCGGAATATCGGCAGAATAAGTTTCGCCGCTGCGTTGAAGGCTGTTACGTATGTTCGCCCACCCCATTTGACTGTGGTGCAATGTGGAGGATGTGTCGTCTGTCATAAATTTCGCCTCTTAACCTAATGCCAGTTTTGCTTCGGATGGTTTCTGAAGACATCATGCATATATGGGAAGCGTCAAAATCAATGACAGACTATGCGCGTCTTGTACCTGCTAAGGTGATAGGTCGTATATCACGCGCATTAAGTTTGACATCCCGTGCACGCGCGCGATGGTGATCCCATGATAAAAATTGTAATTTTAGGCGCGGGTTCTATCGGATGTTGGCTAGGCGGGTATTTAGCCTCGGGCGGAGCCAATGTCGTTTTGATCGGAAGAGGTCGCTATGCGCAGTCCGTTGCTGACAATGGTCTGAGGCTTACGCATTTTGAGCGAGAAGAGGTCTATCTGCCAAAGATAGAATTTGTCACTGACCCTGCGGCTTTAATCGGCGCAGATATAGTGGCGCTGTGTGTAAAGAGCCAAGACACCAAAAGTGCGGCCAAGCAGATTGCGAAATATGCGCCTAAAGCCTGCGTTGTGAGTTTTCAGAATGGTATCCGCAATCCTGAAACTTTGAGGGAGGCTTTACCTCAGGCTCAAGTCGTCGCCGCGATCGTACCGTTTAACGTGACGCCTACAGAAGCGGGTGCTTTTCATTGCGGAACAGCAGGGTCTTTGGTTGTTGGGCGAGACCCTCGGGTGGAGCCTTTGGTGACAGCTTTTAGAATCTCTGGTCAAGAGGTACGGCTTTCGGATGAAATCATAGGCGACCAATGGGCCAAGATGATCGTGAACTTGAACAATGGCCTCAACACTCTGTCAGGCGGGACCTTACGCGAAGGCCTGATGCAGCGAGACTATAGACGCGCACTGGCTATCTGTGTGCAAGAAGCGTTGAGCGTCGCTCATGCGAGTGATGTGAATGTAGGAACGTTCAATGGGCGTGCGCCGTCCGCCTTGGTAAAGACCTTACGGTTACCAAATTGGGCCTATGGGCTTGTGATGCAGTTGATAGTGAAAATTGATGCAAAAGCACGCTCATCTATGTTGGATGATTTGGAAATGGGCCGCGTGCCTGAGATTGATTACTTGCAAGGTGAAATTGTTAGACAAGCTGAAAAAGTTGATCAGAGCGCGCCTCATAATGCGGCCGTGCTTTCAGCTGTTTTAAAGTCATTTTCTACTGGAGAAAGCCCGCGCTTGAATGGGTCTGAAATTCTGGAACTATTAAACCGTGACATATAAAATTGACGTCGCCTAACTCTGGAGGGGATAGCTAGGCGACGTCTAAGTGGTCATCACTAGGTCTTGAAGACAGGGGGAGAGCCTTCTAGATGACGAACCACGTTAGTTAGATTTAGGCCGCTTTTTTCGTTTTTCCAGATTTTGACTGAATTAATTTTTTGTCAGGAACTGGAATTTTACCATTAATTGCGATTTTTTGTGGCCTTAAAGCTTCAGGTATTTCGCGCAGTAAATCGATGGTGAGCAGACCGTTTGAGAGATCAGCCGAGCTTACACGCACATGATCCGCTAACTGAAAACGTCTCTCGAATCCACGTTCAGCAATGCCGCGATGCAAATATTCAACCGTATCGTTTTCGGCCTTTGGCGGGCTTTCACTGGATATGGACAACACGTTTTTATGGGTTTCAATATTCAACGAATTTGATGTGAACCCTGCAACGGCAATTTCAATGCGAAAGCTATCTTCGGATAAGCGCACGACGTTATATGGCGGGTAGCTCGTGTTTGATTGTGCGGCTTGGGACGCTGCGGCATCGATTAAGCTGGCCGTTCTGTCAAAGCCAACAAAGCTACGGTATAGGGGGGAGAAATCATAAGGTCTCATGGTGTCATCCTTTCAAAAGCGATGATCTAACGGGTCCCCAGAGGGCAACCCAGATTGAAACAAACCCGATTATCGGCGTTTGCGTCATAAAAATGGGGTTTTGATTTCAGTGTTCAAGGCCTGTCGCTGTTTTTACCCACGCGGAATTGATTAGACTTTCGCGAATCTCTCTCTATCCATTCACGCAATTCGATGCGTTCAACGGGAGTTTTTCATGCGCTTTTATACCCCTCTTATGGCAGTTATTACGGCGGCCGCTTTAACGGCTTGTTCTGGTGGCGAGACGAAATCGACGTCAGAACCTGAGGTTCAGGCTGAGGTTAAAACCGTTAGCTTTGATGAAATATTAGCGCACCCGCGCCGTGCAGGTGAAACAGCTCGGGATAAATTCCGTAACCCTAAAGAAACATTAGAGTTTTTCGAAGTTGGTCCAGGCAAGCGAGTTGGCGAAATTTGGCCGGGTTGGTACACAAATGTAACGGCACCTTATCTCGCCTCCAATGGTGGTCAATACGTAGCTGTTTTGTACCCGGTTGGCGTAAGTGATCGTCTCGATGAGCGCGTTGCGAAGTATCAAGATACATATGGCGATAAGGATGTTTACGGAGACATTGAATATGCGTCTTTCCTTAAGGATACCGGATCAATTTTAGCTGAAGGACAAGAGCAACTAGATGTCCTTTTGACGTTCCGAAATGTCCATAACTGGATGGGCGGCGATTATACTCAGGATGCATTTAATCGCTTTTATGCAGCTGTGAAGCCGGGTGGAATTTTTGGACTTGTTGAGCATCGTTTACCTGAGACCGCCGTTCAAAACCCAAAAGGCAAAACGGGTTACGTGCAGGAAAGCTATATGAAAGATATGGCAGAGCGCGCGGGATTTGAATTTGTTGAGTCCAGTGAAGTCAACGCAAATCCGCTTGATACGGCAGATCATCCCTATGGTGTTTGGACGTTACAGCCGGCCTCACGTTTACCAAAACCAGACAGCGCGGAAGCAGCTGATTTTAACGCAGCTGCGTTCAAAAATATCGGTGAATCGGATCGTGCAACTTTGAAGTTCCGTAAACCAAAATAGCACTAGTCATGGGGACTTACCGTCCCCATATATGATCCAGAGAAAAATATCCTCTGACATTATGGAGATCGACATGGAAAATGCTGAAATCGCAGCGAAAATGACTGAAGCCCTCGCAAAGGCTGGCGGTCTAGATAAATCTGTTAAATTTGACTTTGGTGATGATGGACAAGTTTTCGCATCAGGCACAACAGCTGAAGTTGCTGATAATGAAGCTGATTGTACGATCAGCGTCACGAAAGAAGACTTCGTGGCTTTGGCGTCGGGCTCTTTGGATCCGATGATGGCTTTCATGTCTGGTAAACTAAAAGTTGCTGGCGACATGTCTGTCGCAATGGGCTTGCAAAGCCTGTTTTCGAACATGTAAATTTAAATTAGCGCGACCTCCTTAAAGGGAGATCGCGCTCTTTTTATGGCTACTATTCTTCCAAATTTTGAAGAAGCTGAAATCGTCCTACCGGGCGGTAGAGCTTTGCCTGCGATTTTAGAACCGCGGCTAAAGACCTATTTCGTAGAGCGAGATGGTGTCCGCCTAAGAGTCATGTTCGCGAGTGCTGCGACAGATAATCCGCGCGGGTCGATTGTGTTCTCGCCGGGACGAACAGAATTTATCGAAAAATATTTCGAAACCACGGCGGACCTGATTCAACGCGGGTTCAACGTCTTGATGATTGACCCAAGAGGGCAAGGGCTTTCTGACCGACTGCTAGAGGATAATTTAAAGTCCTACGTAGAAACATTCCAAGACTATGCGGATGATTTGGGTTATGTCGCAGAGCAGTTTTCCGCTATTTTGCCTCGCCCGCTGATTGCCATGGGGCATTCGATGGGCGGAACTATCGTCCTGCAATCTATCATTTCTGGTGCTCTAAACCCTGATGTTGTTGTCTGTAGCGCGCCAATGTTAGGGTTGTTTGAATTGGAAACATCTTTGATGCGTGTCGCTATAGTGGCTTTAGCACGTATAGGCTTTGATAAACATAACCTGCCGTTCCAGCGCCAACGGTCCGGCCTCCCAATTCCTTTTCAAGGCAATAAATTGACATCTGATAAAACCCGTTATCGGAGTTGGGCTGCGTTTTTTCAAACGACGCCTCGGTTGCGTGTTGGGCAGCCAACATATGGGTGGATTCGCGCGGCGGTCAATTCGATGGCCTATGTTAATCGAAACGCGCGTAACTTGAAAGTGCCTGGCTTAATGCTGGGTGCTGGCGCAGATCCAATTGTAGATCCAGCCAGTGTGAAGCGCTTCGCTAGGAACTCTGGTTGTGAATATAATGTTATCCCAGGTGCACTACATGAGTTGTTTTTAGAGCGGGACTCCCTTCGGGATGAAGCCTTCGCCAAGCTGGATGAGTTTTTCAAAACTCAAAATATTTAAGCTGGGTCTATCTCTTCGGCGCTGTTTTATTTGCGAAGTCCTCGTAAATTTTGAGAGATCGTTCGGATTAATTTTTTAAACAAGTGGAATGGATTGGATGCGATGCGGCTCGCACGCCGAACTCTGCGCCATCTTTTTCTAGGCGCATATTGTGGTGTTAAGAGGGAGTAGAAGACGTCGCTTACGGCTGTCCAACTATATTCTTTTGAATGAGAAATTGCATCGTTAGAGTCCAGATTCTGAGCCTGAAGACAGGCTTTCAGAAGGTCTTCATCGACGATCCCGCTCTTTGATCCTGGAATGA
This sequence comes from uncultured Caulobacterales bacterium, assembly GCA_938009235.1. GTDB lineage: Bacteria > Pseudomonadota > Alphaproteobacteria > Caulobacterales > Maricaulaceae > Litorimonas. The sequence goes on along the minus strand of CALLIK010000007.1, from coordinate 102,330 downwards.
TATCAATCGGGCCTGATACAGGATAAGCGGCAACGGGCAAGCCAGAGGCCATAGCTTCTATAATGACCAAGCCGAAGGTATCTGTGCGCGACGGGAACACGAAGACATCTGCGTCCGCGAAATGACGGGCCAATTCAGTCCCAAACTTTGGGCCTGTAAACACCGCGTCAGGATAGGTGCGTTTGAGCTCGGCTAATTGTGGTCCATCTCCAACCACAACTTTTGTACCAGTCAATTCTAAATCCAGAAAAGCTTTGAGGTTTTTCTCAACGGCTACGCGCCCGACATTGATCCAAATGGGACGCTCTAGGTCTGCATATAGATTTTCTGGGGCTGATTTTTTATCAGGATTGAATAAAACAGTGTCTACCCCGCGGGCCCAAGGCGCTAGCTTTGTAAATCCGCGTTTAGAAAGAAACTCTACCATTGAGTCTGTTGTGACCATTGTTCGGCCGCCTGCATTATGGAACCCACGTACAAATCGATAGGTCCAACTCATCGGTATAAAGGGCATGCGGGCTTTTACATATTCTGGGAACTTAGTGTGATAGCTGGTCGTGAATGGCATCGCCCATTTGACACATAAGGCTTTCGCCATTTGGCCCAGAGGACCCTCTGTCGCAATATGAATAGCCTCTGGTGCAAAGGAGATCATCCGGCGTTTCACGTCTCTATAGGCGAAAGGCGCTAATCGAATGTCGGGATATGTGGGTAGTGGGATGGTGAAATATCCATCTGACGGCGCGATGACTTCAACGTCATGCCCTCGTTTACGTAATTGAGCCACGGTTTGGTCAAGTGTCCTAACGACACCATTGACTTGAGGATGCCAAGCATCCGTGACGAGTAGAATTTTCATACGTTGTCGACATACCCCATGTGGCAGTAAAGCCTATCTAACCATACCGCACAGTATTTCTATTCGTCAATGAAACCTGACCCGAGAGGCAACCTGTTTCGTCCCTATTGCGCCGTAGCTCTATGAAATCTCGACGTTTCCACGACTTAATGGGTTAGTTTAGCTGCGTTTGCCGAATTTATGAGACCTTATCATTTATAGCACCTCTTAAATGAAGGCAGATGACTGTGGCTAACTGTTATTTTTCAGTGGTGTAACGCTCTACATGCGATGCTGTGGACATAATGTGGATAGCTTTGCACGAATCGAAAAATACGTGGGAAATCCAAAGACTTAAGACTCTAGTAACCTTTTTCCGTGTTTAAGTGACACACTAGGTGTTGACCCTTTGGGGCAAATCAACACTATATGTAGTGGAACAGTTCGGTTCACCTTACATATTGTCTCTGAAGGGATGCGCGTAAATCAGCGTGTGGGGGATGGATTTGTGGGAACCGTTTGGTGAAAAGGCTGATATAATGACAGAATCAAACGAAGACTTCCGCTCGACTGAAGCGACGGCGGAACTCAACCAATTGGATACACAAAACATGGACGTACTTGCTGCTGACCTCGACGACCCGAATGCGCCATCTGGTATTCCGATGAGCGATGCAGTCGTGGCTCGCGAGCCTGAGCTTGAGTTCAAGCCGCGCCCTGATCGCCCTAAGCAAGTAAAAGCGCGTAATGAGCTGCTAACCGATTTTGGTAAGCGCACGCTACTTGATCGCTATCTGCTGCCTGATGAGAGCTTTCAGGACATGTTTGGTCGTGTGGCACAAGCCTATGCTGATGATACAGCGCATGCGCAACGTCTGTATGATTACATGAGTCAGCTTTGGTTCATGCCCGCCACGCCTGTTCTGTCTAATGGCGGCGCGGCTCGTGGTTTGCCTATTTCCTGCTTCCTAAATGCAGTGGATGATAGCTTGGACTCAATTGTAAATGTTTGGAATGAGAACGTCTGGCTCGCGTCAAACGGCGGCGGTATTGGTACATATTGGGGCAACGTTCGCTCCATCGGTGAAAAAATTGGCCGTGCAGGCAAGACTTCAGGGATCATCCCATTCATCCGCGTGATGGACAGTCTCACACTGGCTATTTCTCAAGGCTCTTTACGCCGTGGGTCTGCCGCTGTTTACCTTGATATCCATCATCCAGAAATCGAAGAGTTCCTCGAGATTCGTAAGCCATCAGGTGACTTCAACCGTAAGTCTTTGAACTTGCATCATGGTCTGAATATCACAGATGACTTTATGGAAGCAGTCGCAGCTGGCGCGGAATATGACCTTAAGAGTCCACATACGGGCGAAGTCATCAAAAGCGTAAATGCACGTAAAGTGTGGCAGAAAATTTTAGAAATGCGCCTCGCAACGGGTGAGCCGTATATGGTGTTCTCTGACACTGTGAACAAATCGCTGGCAAAACATCAACGCGATGCAGGTTTGAAAGTGCAGCAATCGAATTTATGTGCTGAGATCATGCTTGCGACTGGGCGTGATAAATATGATCGCCAACGTACGGCGGTGTGCTGTCTATCCTCTGTGAATGCTGAGACCTACGAAGAGTGGAAAGATATTCCAGGCTTCATCGAAGACATCATGCGTTTCCTCGATAATGTCCTGCAGAGCTTCATTGAAGATGCACCCGCCCACATGGCTGATGCAAAATACTCGGCCATGCGTGAACGGTCTGTCGGTTTGGGTCTTATGGGCTTTCACTCCATGCTACAGAGCAAGGAAATTCCATTTGAGAGCGCTATGGCGAAATCTTGGAATATGCGTCTTTTTTCCAAAATTCGCGGTGATGCAAATGCTGCCTCAATTAAGTTGGCTGAAGAGCTCGGACCCTGTCCTGATGCTGCCGACATGGATGTTATGGAGCGTTTCTCACATAAGATGGCTGTTGCGCCAACCGCGTCGATCTCCATCATTTGCGGCGGAACATCTGCGGGAATTGAACCTATTCCTGCGAATATCTACACGCATAAAACGCTGTCTGGTTCGTTTACGGTCCGTAATAAGCACCTCGAAGCTGTGTTGGAATCCAAAGGTAAGAATACCGATGGTATTTGGGCGACAATCCTTGAGAACGAAGGCTCTATTCAGCATCTTGCTTGTTTAAACGAACATGAAAAAGCGACATTCCGCACGGCTTTTGAAATTGATCAACGTTGGGTCATCGAACATGCTGCAGACCGTGCGCCGCTCATTTGTCAGGCGCAATCGCTCAATATCTTCCTTCCGGGTGATGTTGATAAATGGGATTTGCACATGTTGCATTGGAGCGCTTGGGAAAAAGGCGTGAAGTCCCTGTATTATTGCCGCTCGAAATCCATTCAACGGGCTGCTTTTGCAGGATCAGAGGCTAAGACTGACATGGAGAAATCTATGGAGGCGGCTGCGCCAACAGATTATGATGAATGCCTAGCCTGCCAATAATCTGAAGTCTAATTGAGGTTGCGCCTGTTTTGATACGGATGCGCAGCTAAAAATTGTAAATATAAGGGTCGCCATTAACCGTGGAGGCCCTTTTTCATTGAATGTTCATCGGGGTTTCTTAATATATAATTATAGAATTGTAATTTATGGTTGCATTAAGGCGAGTTAGAGCCTGAACAATGCCAAATTATTCTGGCCAAATGACCAAATTCTGTTAGTGACTCACTTCATCCTCTGATGATGTGGGATTAAAGAGGAGTGTGGCGTAAACTATGACCCATAAGGGACTCATACATTTAGCATGTTTTCAGCGTGGTTTTACCGTTGCTGCAATGGCTGTTGTGTGCATGTCTTTGTCGTCTGTCACATTCGCCCAAAGCTCCCCTGCCATAGACTCGCTCGAGAGTTTGCAAACGATTGAGCTCAGTGAAGGTTTGAACTTTAACTTACCTTCTAGTTCAAGTTTCATGAGTGAAACTGGACCTCTACTAGAGTTACCTACCGATGTAGTCGGTCCAACTTTATTCAAATTGGATATAACGGCACCAGGGTGTGCGGCAGGATCGAATTCATGTGTACATCGCGCGGATCGCATGGATATGGGGTTAACCGATACATTTCGCGTACGGTCTGGAAAAGGCCTTGATTTATCTCTAACACCCCGCGCGTCTATGCGTTTTGATGATGAATTTACATCGACTGCAGTTGGGGCCGTGATTGAAATTGGTGAAGACCTACGCAGTGGAGCTGGGTTTGAAAACAATACATGGTATTTCTTTGCTGGCGCAGATGCGGAAGCTCTAAGCTATTCTCCCGGCGCTATTCGACAAATTACGTCTGGTGAATTTCATCTACAAGACCGTATCCTTGTGGGAGATGCGCAAGCAGGACTTGGTTACCGTATCGGTGATGCGGATGTGTCTTTGTCCTATATGCGCCGTGAAGCTTCGACAGAAGAATTCACCTTTAAGGAAGATGCTGCCGCGCTTTCCTTTACATGGAAGCGTTAAACCCGCTTCTTACAGATAAATGTTACCTATCTGAAACGACTAAGGTATTTGCACTCTAAAGCTAATACTGGCCGTATTCCCTGTATATAGCGTGCCTGGACTCGCATAGCCTTTCGGCGCGAAACAAATATGCCTCACATTGGCATCATAAGTTCCTGACGGCGTATATGTACATTGTGTCAAGTCTGTCGGACGGGCAGCAAGGTCTGAGTATTTTAGGTCTGTTGCATCCGTGAAGGTCAATCTGCTTGTGCCTGCTTCAAAAAGTACAGGGCCAGTAGCGGGGCCAGTGCCGTCCATATCGCCCGTAAAAAACACAACTTCTTCAGGCAAACTGTCCACCAGAAAAACACTGTCTAAATCAGCTGGGCCATCGCCAGTGTTCTGGAGGGTGATGGTGTAGACGACATCGCTCCCGGGAATGGCATAGACTGTCGCATTGTCAGCAGACATGGCAAAGGTCTTAGAGGCTGTAAAAAGTGCAGTTTGCGCCGTGTCAAAGGCACCATAATAGACTTCCTCAGTCGTATGCCTGCGAGTCGTATCGCCCGCTGCTGTTTCTTCCTCTACGGCGAGTGCTATGCTATTACTTGGAAGCGGGTCGCTACCATATAGGACAGCCCAGGCTCCATCTCCCCCATCTTCAGCGGCTTGCTGTAAAACGGCTGTATCAAAATCACCTGTCACACTATAATTATATGGTGGGCTGTTGCCAGTTCCTGCGACAGTGTCGCTACCTAGGTCAAAGGCGTAACTAACGCCATTAACCGTTCCTGTCCCCGGTTCAGTGACAATAAACCCTAATGTTTCATCTGCGCGCGTTAGACTAGATCGTCCTGAGTGCTTGCCAACACAAAAATTTGTAGGCGTTGGCGGAGTGGTCCTGCTTCCGCAGGTATTTGTCCAAAATACACTCGCATTGGCCCCAGTGAATGTCATGACCTGACCAAAAACAACCATAGAAGAAAACCCAGAGGTTATTGAGGTGGTAACATCCTCTGTTGGGGCTTCATCCCACCCTATTGAGCCTCCGCTGGTGCCGTCTGAAAAAACGGTTCTAGCTTCTATTTTATGTCCATCAGACAGCGTGTGCGCACCTGTCTCAACGACTAAGCAATGAACATCTGACGAAGAGAATATGGAAGAATCATCAAATCTCTGCCCACGAACTTCAAAACTTGAAGGACCAACATTTCGCACGCGGGTAAGCGCATCAGGATTGCTATTGGATGTGAGGACATATGTGCACGTCACGACTGGCGCAGTGTAGCCATTGGCTAATGTAATCGTCTCCCAAGTGGAACCAACAGAGGAAATTCGGTGAGTTTCTATGAAGGTGTCCAAGACCATGACATTTGTTTGGGCCATCGCAATCTTAGGTGTCGCCAAGGCCATAAGAAAGAGGGCGGCTTTGATGTGAACGACGAAACGCATAAAACAGACTTTAAGTGGTAAATTCTTAACAAAGGTAAACCGAGCTGTAACGCGCTTGAAATCTTGACCCTGTCGCGCTCAAGGTCTACCCGCCAGTCATGACCATTGATGCATATATGACCTCTAAAGCTTGGCCCTTCGATCAGGCACGCGCAATTTTACGCCGTCTTGATATTGAAAAGAAACGCGGCATCGACCGCGCAGGGCGTCCTGTCGTTTTTGAAACGGGATATGGCCCATCAGGTCTACCACATATTGGAACATTTGGAGAAGTCGTACGAACAACAATGGTACGGAATGCTTTCATTGCGCTGACCGAAGGTAAGATCGAAACACGACTGATTTGTGTCTCAGATGACATGGACGGCATGCGTAAAATCCCAGGGACTGTTCCAAACCCAGACGACTTGCAGCAACATATACAAAAGCCACTGACAGATGTTCCCGACCCATTCGGAACACATGACAGCTTTGGCCAAAATATGAATGCGCGCCTACGGGCCTTCTTGGACGGCTTTGGGTTCGAGTATGAATTTAAGTCTGCAACAGAGCTGTATCGCTCTGGGGCCTATGATGCCTATTTGCTGAAAGCTTTAGAAAAGTTTGACGATATTATGAAAGTGATGTTGCCAACGCTGGGTGAAGAGCGCCGCGCGACATACTCGCCTTTCTTGCCAATCAGTCCAACGACTGGCCGCGTTCTCTATGTTCCAATGAAATCAATCGATGCGAAGGCGGGCACGATTACATTTGATGATGAAGACGGCACAGAAATTACGCTTCCCGTGACAGGCGGCAATGTGAAGCTTCAATGGAAGCCAGATTTTGGCATGCGTTGGGTCGCCTTGGGTGTCGATTTTGAAATGTTCGGCAAAGACCATCAGGATAATGCGCCACTCTATTCACGCATATGTAAAATTCTTGGCGGCAATCAGCCTGTTCAATATGTCTATGAGCTTTTCCTCGATGAAAAAGGCGAGAAGATATCGAAGACAAAGGGCAATGGTATTTCAGTCGAAGACTGGTTGAAGTATGCGCCGCCAGAGAGCCTCTCGCTGTTTAATTTCTCGAAGCCTCGCGTTGCGAAAAAACTCTATTTTGATGTCATTCCGAAAGCGGTTGATGAGTATTATCAACACCTGTCAGCCTATGGACGTCAGGACGAGAAACAACGTGCGGCGAACCCTGTGTGGCATATTCATAACGGAAACCCGCCGGCGGAAGACCCGCCTCTGACCTTTGCATTATTGCTCAACCTTGTGAGTGCAGCCAACGCATCGGATAAAGAAACTCTATGGGGCTTTATCCGTAAATATGCGCCAGATGCGACGCCAGAGAGCAATCCTGGCCTAGATCGTATGACGGAATATGCGGTTCGCTATTACGAAGACTTTGTGAAACCGAACAAGGCGTATCGCGCTCCAACGGATCAAGAACGCGCAGCCCTAAAAGACTTGGTCGCGCGCTTACGCACGGTTGACGATGCAGATGCGCAAGACGGTGAAGCTTTGCAGACACTCATTTTCTCGGTTGGCAAAGACCATACGTTCGAAAATCTTCGCGATTGGTTCAAGGCTATTTACGAAGTTTGTCTTGGTCAAAGCCAAGGCCCTCGCTTTGGCTCATTCGTAGCGATTTATGGCCCCGATCCGACATCTGATCTCATTGAGACGGCACTGAACGGTGAGTTAGGCTAACAAACTGTAACCATTTGCTAATCAGGTAACTGGTTACGTTAGCCTATTAACTGTGTGAAGATGCGAACATGATGCCTCTTTATAAATCGTTCTTAGTCGTGGTTCTAATGCTGAGTCTGAGCGTCACGGCTTTAGCGGGTAACCAATCTAGCCTGCGAGATGATCTGTCTGCGGGCGATTATAAGACGGCCTATGTTAAAGCTATAACCTTGGAAACATCAGAGGGCTATGCGCTAGCGGCTGAGGCTCTATTGTCAGAAATCATGCTGGGGCAAGTTGAGAAGAATAAAAAGCAAGCGAAACGCGCTCGAAAACTCGCTGAAGACAGCTTAATGATGAATCCTTTGAACCAGAATGCTCGCCTTCAATATGCGATTGCAGACGGGTTTGTGACGCGAGAAACGGGTGACGTTTCTGCATGGATGAAAAAACTACCGCAGAAAACCTTAGCCATTTTACAGACCTATCGGGAAGACTTTCCAGACGACCCTCGCGGGCATGCAATTCTTGGAGCTTGGCATCTCGCCATTGTTCGTAAGACTGGGGGCGAGGATGGAAATAAGTGGTTTGGCGCGAACATAACAGAAGGTCAGGAATTATTTCTGGCGGCGTATAAGAACCAGCCACAGAAACTCGTGATCGGGGTGAATTACGCTTTTGCGCTGATCGCCCTCAAAGATAAGGATTTAGATACGACAGACGATGCACGGATAATTTTGCAAGACATCGCAAGATTAACACCTCAAGATCACTTGAGCCTAACCTTACAGGCGTATGCGCGCGAAGCCCTTACGCGGTTAGATGATAGAGACTCCGCACGCGAGTATGTGGGCCTGTTTCTGGACGGTAAGACACCCAAGTAGACGTAGGCTAAACTATTGCGATACCCAGATAATGCGTCCGATCCACTGCACATCTTTGCGCGTGAGAATACGGTCCTCATATTCTGGATTTAGTGAACTTAGTTCTACTACAGTATCAGTCAGCTTACGAAGCTCTTTGGCCATAACTTCACCCGCGAGTGTTTTTACGACAACGCGGTCACCGCGCCGAACGTTCGCATTTGGAGCCACTAAGACTTTATCGCCAGCGCGTAAAACAGGGTCCATTGAATCGCCTGCAATTTCGAGCGCATAGACATTTTCGTCAAGCTCGCCAGGGATGCGAACATCTTCCCAAGAGCCGCCACAGGGAAACCCTGCGTCATCAAAAAAACCTTCGTCGCCCGCTTGCGCGAGGCCGATAACTGGAATGGCAGGTCCAGACGCGCCCTTGTTTTTGGCCATACAGGCGAAGTCTTCAAAATCCATCCCAACGGTTCGTAGGACTTTGGAGATCGACTCTGTTGAAGGCCAACGAGGTTTGCCTGATGTGGTGATCCGTTTAGATTTATTGAAGCTGGTCGCATCTAAACCCGCATCGCGCGCCAAGCGTGAGGGCGAGATGGATTGTTTCGTCGCGAGGCGGTCGAGCGCGCCCCAAATTTCAGCGTGAGAAAGCATAAGGCGGGCTAGGACTAAATGCCTATCGGGTCAAACAAAAAAAGTCAGCCTTCGCAAGTGGGGGTACGAAGGCTGACTCAAATATTAGCGAGTGTGCCAGAGCCGAAAGATTGGCTCTGGCGAGAGGTTAGTTATAAGCCGCTTCGCCGTGAAGGCTGACGTCTAAACCTTCAAACTCTTGCTCTTCAGTTACGCGCAATCCGAGTGTGAGCTTCAAGCCTAGAAGGATGATAAAGCTAACAATCGCCGACCATGCGATAACAACAAGTGTACCAACCAACTGTGTCGTGAAGACACCGTCGCCTGTGCCGCCTAGGAATTCAGCGGATAGGAATGGAAGTATTAGAATACCCAAAATCCCGCCGACGCCATGGACAGCGAACACGTCCAAGCTATCGTCAATTTTCAATTTCACGCGGATAAGGTGGACAGCGAAATAACAAACAAGACCGCCTGCCAATCCGATGAGTAATGCGCCGCCGGGTCCGATAACGCCAGCTGCTGGTGTGACCGTAGCGAGACCAGCAATTGTACCTGTCGCTGCGCCAACCAAGGTTGGTTTCTTATTTGTCATGGCTTCAATGCCCACCCAAACGAGGGTCGCAACTGAGGCTGATATATGTGTCACAAGAAGCGCCATGCCTGCGCCGCCATCGGCTGCGAGCTGCGAGCCGCCATTGAATCCAAACCAACCGACCCAAAGCATAGATGCACCAATCATGACAATCGCAGGGCGATGCGGGACAGCTAGGTCATTTGGGAAACCCTTACGTGCGCCCAACATGAAGACATAAACAAGCGCCGAGATACCCGCCGTTGCATGGACAACCAAACCGCCAGCAAAGTCGACAACGCCGCCGCCATATGTGGACAACCAACCGCCGCCCCAAATCCAATGCGTGACAGGCGCATAGACAACTAACAACCAAAGAGCCGTGAAGATCAGTACAGGCAGAAATTTAACACGCTCAACAAATGCGCCGACGATCAGAGCAGGTGTGATGATCGCGAATGTCATTTGAAAGGACAAGAACACGCTTTCAGGAATTGTTCCAGATACAGCATCGCGTCCCAAGTTTTTGAGGAATAGATTGTCTAACCCGCCCCAGAACTCATTCGCGCCGCCAAAGGCAATGGAGTACCCTGCGACAACCCAAATAATCGAAGCTAATGCGGCAATCGCATAGACTTTCATGAGGACGGATAAGTAGTTCTTTGCGCGGACAAGGCCGCCATAAAAGAGGGCGAGACCTGGCAAGCTCATTAACAGGACAAGAGCAGTTGCGGTTAAGATCCAAGCCGTGTCGCCAGAGTTGGCTGTTGCGTCTTGGGCAAAGGTGAGTGATGGCATTAGAGCCGCCGCAGTTGCGACTCCTACCGTTTTAAAGATGCGTGACATTCGGCTTCCCCTCAAATTTTACTGTGAGGAGAGAGTTAGGCTGTCTGTTGCCTTATGCCTGTGCTGACGCGGCCAATCTGTGTGCGTAAGTGATGCGCGCCCTTTTTAGGGCAAAAAAAACCCGACTCTGCACAGTTTTGGTGCGCAGGTCGGGTAGGTGTCAGCCAGACGTCGAGCCAGGGGAAGCCGAGTCTGGCGGACGTTTTAGCCTGAGACAAATTCAGGATAAGCAGGGACGCCGAGCTCAGCTTGGTCGAGACCGGTATATTCGTCCTCTTCGCTGACGCGGATACCGATCGTCGCTTTCATGGCGAACCAGATGATGGCGGAGACAAGCGAGACAAAGATACCAACTGCGAGGACACCAATGAATTGACCGCCAAATGTTGCGCCGTCATTCGTCAAAGGCACGACCATAGTGCCGAAGATGCCTGCAACCAAGTGAACAGGAATAGCGCCCACGACATCATCGATTTTCAATTTATCGAGAAGAGGTACAGCGAGACAGGCGAGTAATGACCCCGCGCCGCCAATAAGCAAAGCGACAGGAACAGAAGGCGTTAGCGGTTCAGCCGTAATAGCCACAAGACCTGCAAGTGCGCCGTTGAGGGCCAGCGTGAGATCGATTTTGCCATAGCGAAGCTGCGTATAGACCACAGCAACAAGGACACCACCGACGGCAGCCATATTTGTATTCACAAAGACTTTCGCAATCGAATCTGCATCTGTGATGGTTCCCATGGCGAGTTGTGATGCGCCGTTAAAGCCGAACCACCCTAGCCACAAAATGAAGACACCTAACGTGGCCAATGTCATGTTAGATCCAGGGATAGGTATGACTTTGCCGTCGACGTATTTACCTTTGCGTGCGCCCAAAATAATCGCGCCCATCAATGCGGCCCAACCGCCCGTAGAATGAACCAGTGTAGAGCCAGCAAAATCAGAGAACGCGAACTTTGAATCTAGGAACCCGCCGCCCCATTCCCAACTACCAACGATAGGGTAGATAAAGCCTGTAAGTGCGACAACGAAGATAAAGAAAGGCCAAAATTTAATGCGTTCTGCGACTGTGCCTGAAACGATAGAGGCGGTTGTTGCGCAGAAGACCATCTGGAAAAACCAATCGGAATAAGACGAATAGCCTGTTGCAACATCCTCAGTCGCGAAACTCATGATCGCGAATTTCCCAAAGTAATCACCACCGCCATACATAAGCTGATATCCGACGAGCCAGAACATTAGGCCAGCGACAGAGTAGAGCGTTATGTTCTTCAAGCACTGCATGGACACGTTTTTGGTCCGAACAAAGCCCGCTTCTAACATCGCAAATCCTGCGGCCATCCACATCACAAGGAACCCGCCGATCAAAAAGAGCAGCGTGTTGAACACAAATGCATCGTTAGCCGCGAGGCTTTCTAAGGTAGGCGCATCTTGTGCCCAGCCTATAGTGGGAACCGCCGCGAATATAGCTGCGCCTCCTATGATTTTTACCAATTCCCGCATGTGGATGTTCCCTTTTATTGAATGTATTAACTCGTCCTGTGCAGGAGCTTGAGATTAGAGCGAGTCTCCCAAGGCATCGAAGGCTACAGTTTTGGGTCATGCGCATTTTATGTGCGCCTTGGTCTCCAAAATGCCCTATAGATGTGCGCGCCAGAATCAGAAGTAATCAGGGTTAAGACGATGCCGACAGTGAAACGTGATCAATCAATTTATAAAGTGCTGACGCCCGAACAATGGGAGACCTTCCAAGTGAGCCATATGTTCACAGGCTCGCCCGTTGATCTCTCCGATGGCTTTATTCACCTGTCTTGCGCGCCCCAACTGAAGGCGACTTTGGATAAATGGTACGCGGACCAAACCGAAGTGGCTGTGCTACAAATCGAGGCGGCCCAAGTTTCAAGCGACTTGAAATATGAAGTCTCTCGCGGCGGGGCAGAATTTCCGCATCTATTCGCAGATTTGCCGATGTCATCCGTACAGCACGTCTTTCTGGTCTCGCCCGAAGACGGCGTCTATACGCTGCCAGATAATCTAACTGGTGATTTGCCCAATAATTAGAATGCGACCTAGATCATGAGCCTCTTATACAAAACTGGAACCGCCCTTTTGCGCCGCCTGCCGTCGGAACGTGCACATGTGACGACAGTGAAATTACTACGCGCAGGATTAGGTCCAAAGGGCGGCGTCATTACGTCCGACCTTTTGAAGACAAATGTTGGCGGCCTTGATCTACCGAACCCTGTCGGCCTTGCGGCTGGCTTCGATAAGGATTGCGATGTTCCCGATGCCATGCTCGGCGCGGGTTTTGGCTTTGTAGAATGCGGTACGGTCACGCCGCGCCCGCAAGTTGGTAATCCAAAACCTCGCTTGTTTCGATTGGTCGAAGACGAAGCCGTCATCAACCGCATGGGATTTAACAATCGTGGCTTAGAGCATTTCTCCGAGCGCCTCATCGCGCGCAAAGGTAATAGCGGAATAGTTGGCGCGAACCTTGGCGCGAATAAGGACAGCGACGATCGCCCCGGTGATTATGTTCTCGGGTTAACGCGTCTGTGGGGTCATGCCGATTATTTCACGATCAATATTAGTTCGCCGAACACGCCGGGCTTGCGCGAGCTGCAAGGCGCAAATGAAATGGAAGACCTGCTCGGCCGTATCGCAGAAACGCGCGCGACCCTCACAGGCGACGCGCCAAGTGTTCCGATTTTCCTCAAAGTCGCGCCAGATGTAGACGTCACGCAAATTGACCGCATCGTCGAACAGGCCCGCACCTATGGCATGAACGCGATCATCGTTTCCAATACGACGCTGGACCGTCCGGAGAGTTTACAGAGCGTCCATAACGCCGAAGGCGGCGGGTTATCGGGTCAGCCTTTGTTTGAAAAATCCACACGCATTCTCGCCGAATTTGCAGATGCCGCCGATGGCTCCATCGATTTGATCGGCGTTGGCGGCATTGGCAATGGCGCGCAAGCCTATGCCAAAATTCGTGCAGGCGCGAAAGCTGTCCAACTCTACTCCGCGCTCGTCTATCACGGTCCGCAACTCGTCGCCGCCATTTGCGCCGACGTAGAAGCCCGCGCCAAAGCCGACGGCTTTAAATCGATAGGCGAAGCGGTTGGGGCGGATTTGAATTAGAAGTCTTCCACCCAAGTGAACTTTACTTTTCTATATCGGGCATAAATGTCTTTTCCGTCCCAATCTTCGGGCATTTTACTTTTATACCCAGCCTTATCTAATTTTGAATTTTGTAAATCCGTTAAAATACAACGGTGATAGTATTTATCATGTAACTTCATGACATGAGCTGCCGTAAGGCAGCCTTTCTCTGCGTAAAGCATGTTTGTGATTTCAGCTATTGGTACAACATGGTCACAAATAAGATTACAGCCTTTAGGAAGCGCACCATCACCATTGGTATTATATATGTCGCGCACGGTTGGTGATTGATCAATGAGATTTACGTAGCCGCGATAGCTTTTCTTTCTAAGGTCGGCCTTGTTTAGCCATTTAACATAACAAGATCTTTTGGTTAGACTAATTTCTGGGTCGATCTTCAAGCCAGCTATCGAGTCTAATAATTTTCGATTCATACCTCTCAGTGGAATATCGTTGTTAATTAAATCGGCAAGCACTTGAGCTACAACTTTAACTTTTTCATTCATATACTTTCTCGTTCCATATGCTTTCGAATAGACGGATAGGCTATCCCCAATGTCACCGCGCGGGTGACGTAATAAATCAAGAACGCGACCCAAATACCTGCTGCGCCGAGGATCGGATAGATCATGTAATGCGCGGCGAGATATATAATGACGGCGGCGATACTGGCGTTACGCATGGCGGCGGTGCGGGTCGTGCCAATGAAAACGCCGTCCATTTGAAAGGCAGCGAACCCTGCAATCGGGGCGAGCGCACAATAGGGCAGATATGTCATCGCGCTTTCAATCACCGCAGGGTCAGTTGTTAGCACGCGTATGATCGTCGGCCCGCCAAAGAATATGGCGGCACTAATCAACACCGCAAACAGGACTGAGAACTCACTCGTCAATCGAACGGCGCGGTCAAATCGTGGCTTGTCTTTTGCGCCATAGGCTGCGCCTGTCACGGCTTCGGCGGTGTGCGCAAATCCATCGAGCACGAGCGCGGCCATCGTGATGAATTGCATCAACACATGATACCCCGCCAAAAATGTTTCGCCTTCGCTTGCGGCGGCATTGCCAAAGAAACTAAAGCCGAGCGTCAGGGCCATTGTCCGAATAAATATATTACCATTCGCGACGCCAAGTTTGGAGAGCGCGTCGCGCGCCAAAATAACTTTACGTGTGAACGCCCCCGCGCGCCATCCGCCGCGTCGCCTCACTTCGCGGATCATCAGGAACAGACCCATCGCAAAGCCTGCCCATTCTGCGGCAGCACTCGCGAGGCCAACGCCGACCAATCCGCCGCCAAGGACGATCACGAAAATCGGCGATAAAATGATGTTCACAATGTTCAAGACAATTTGCAAACTCAGCGCCAAGCCTGCGCGGCTGATACCGACAAACCACCCCATCAGGGCAATGGTGCCGAGCGTTGCGGGCAGACCCCAAAGACGCGCCCCGATATAGGCGCGGGCGCTGGCTTCGATGTCGGGTGTTCCCGTGAAAATCACGAAGGCCCCCGCGAGTAGCGGAATTTGCAGGGCGAAGATCAGCAGACCAATTAAGAGCCCCAATGGAATGGCGCGGAGGATATGTGCTTGGACTTCGGCCTCCGCTCCCGCGCCGTCACTTTGCGCCGCGAGGCCCGCCGTCGACATACGCAGAAATCCAAACCCCCAATAGGCGATGCTGTAAATTACCGCGCCCAACCCAATCCCCGCGAGGGCCTGCGTACCAACAAATCGCCCGACCATCAATGTGTCGACAATGCCAACAATCGGCGCGGCACCATTGGCTAACATGATCGGCCAAGATTGGCGAAATACTTGGGCGCGGGTGAGGGTATGGGAGGAGGACATCATAAGGTCGCCATAAGTCTAAGCCGCAAGGATGTCATCTTATATGAGCGCGAGTTTATAGGTCCGCAGTCCCCGTTGAAACATCTGTTTCAACATGAGTGACTGCCGAATATCAATTTAGGCAGGACTGCCCGCAGGATCAGTACCCGCGACGGATACCGAAGTAGAAGTGTTTTGTTTTACGCAGATCATAATCCTGCGGCGATGGTTGTAGATGCAACGGTTCGGGGTCCCGCAGTCTCACGTCCCAAGGCTCCTGAGGGGCATTACCCTCAACTCCAAAGTAACATAAGGCGGTCAACGCTCATTACATCAAGGCCCGGCACAGTCCAGCTTGTCAAAGCCAGATGCTCAACCCCACCGTCTTCGGAACCAGTAAGCGACGTCTCACCTGTCCAATGTCCGAAAGAACAGACTTAGAATGACACAGGTTTTGATACCGTGGATGCATCTCTGTGATTTTGTTGTAAGGGGTTGAAAATGAATGAGATCGTTTTTCTATAAGCGGGGATTAAGTTTTCTAGAACGCTACATTTAGGAGGACTGGTGCATCCAAAATAAGGACACACTTTTTCTTAGGCTTTTAAATGCCGTATAATAGCATCAACAATTTTCTGACCCCCAATAGCCGAAGGCTCAATAGGTGACGCCTTTGAATAATCTTCGTCATTTGTACAGACTTTATCAATTTCAATGACGCCGATTCCAAGAGCTGCGGCTTCTTCTTTGATGACCTGATTAAATATTTTGAGAGCCAGAGGTACAAGCTGACGCCAGACAGGGTCTTCAAAAGGAACGGCTGTATATATTGCACAGACATGTAGGTTCGGGGTTAAACTATTCAGGTGTGTTAGAAGCGTTTTATAATTCTCTTTGAATTCGGCAGCAGGCCCTGCGACGAGGTCAGGTATATCTTGAATTGACTTAGCTTGATTCAGAAAGTCAGAATAACCAAGTGCATCATTCCCACCGATACTTAAGACCATGTCGGTGAGATGAGTAGGTAGAGTTTCGACGCGACTGTAAACATGTCTGATACAGTCACCATCTACGGCAATTTTCAAAGCAGACCAGTTGTCTGGGATAGACTTTCGTAACTGCTCAATCACACCCGGATCATTTGGGACGTAGCCATCATTATCGAAGATCGAATCTCCAGCCAAAGCGATGTGTTTAGGTGCATGTGTCATAACAATTTTAGGCTATCACAAATGTCGTTGTTTTAAAGATGTATTTTTTTCACCCTATGAACATGAATACTGGCGTTGTTGTTGAGGTCCTCGCTTTAATCCAAATCTGAAATGGTACGGATTAAATTTATGCGGGCGCTGGATTCGAATTTGTCGTGAAAATATCCTGTCATATATAGGCGGTCACGTTTCAGGAAACCTTCCAAAATCGCTTTGCGTTTTTTGCGAAAGATGAAAGCAGGGACGTGGCGATATTCGCGGCGGATATTTAATTCAAACTCGTCATAGGTATCCGCGTCCGTGCCGAGGATTGAGAGATCAATATCGAGCATGAATTGCGTGTCTGTGTCTTCGTGGGCTTTGTGGCTTTTGGTCGCTAAGATAAGATCCGCCACACGGCAGAAGACATCTCTAGGTGCGCCGCGATCTTGTAACCAATCTGCGGCCCATTCGGCGCTGTCGTCTTCATTCGTTTTGGAAAACGGCTGATAGACGGCATCATGAAACCAGAGCGCCATTTCGATTTCATCAGGGCGATCCGTGATGTCTCGCACCGTATCTAAGTGGCGGAGGCAGGCCGCGATGTGATCGAGTGTATGATAGGCGCGGGTTTTATCTGCGTGTTCTTTAATCAGCGACGTATAGGTTCCGCCGTCAGCAGCAATGTCAAACCGTTGGCAAAGCGCGTTCCAGCGCGCAATGCTGCAAATCTCCTGAGCGGCACTCATTTGTCGACTGGCAATAAAAAGTGACCACTGAGGGCGGCGATAGGTTTGTCGAAACTTTCCTGCCAGGCGCGGACACGGACATTGGCAACGCGGCGTCCTTTTTTGACGATCTCGGCGCGGGCAAATGTCTCAATGGGTTTACCACGGCGAAGATAGTCGATGTTCACGCCAACAGGTTTGGCAAAGGGAAGGTCAGGATTATGGCGGCGAATTTCCGCCATGGCGCAAACTTCCATAAATCCACCAACAGCGCCGCCATGTAACGCGGGAATGGCAGGGTTACCAATATTCGTCGGCAAATATGGCAGAACGAGCAGGAGATCGTCGCCCATGAGACGGGCTTCGATGCCGAGCGTTTTCGCATAGGGAATAGAGGCGATGAGGTCGTCAATTTTACGTTTCATCATGACGCGTTCCCTTTTGTGATCGCGTTTGAAATGTCGGCGGCTGTAATGTCAACTTGTGGACCTGTGACCATGAACACCGCTTGGGCGGTTGCGACGGGATCATCGGGATCACCGTCATGTGCGACGGCGCGAATAAAGGCGATGTTGCGCGTTGTCTTATAGCAATCCGCTTCGGCAATGATTGTTTCGCCTGGTGTGGCGGCACGTTGATAATCAATCCGTAATGACATGGTGGCGACGGGACCTAATTTATCAAACCCAGCCATAGCCGCGAGGCCGCAGGCTTGATCGAGTAATGTCGTCACGGCTCCTCCCGCTATCACGCGAGAGCGCGGGTCGCCAATAAGCGCCGTGTTGTATGGCAAAGATAATGTAGCGCGGCCTTTATCTATGGCGACGAATTTCATGCCAATCTCATTGGCATGAGGCGTGCTGCCGACCATTGTGGGACCTAATTCCCAGAGTCTTTCTATTAGTGCGCTCATAGGACGGTCCTTATAGTGAAGCGTAAACGGCGTCGATTAACGCGCGGGGACGAACATCGCCCAGGAGACTGTTGCGTTGTCGGTTCATAGCATAGGCCCCGTGAAGGCCTGTAACAGGATCCGCAAAGACGCAAGATCCGCCCCAACCACTATGGCCTAATGTGGCTGCGTTTGGACCGTAGAAGTAATTCGGATCATTCCGCATGACGCCCGCCGCGAAATCTAGCTCGAACGGTAGGACGAGGTTTTGGCCTTTGATGCGGGATTCGGAAAAACTTTCGAGGGTATCTTCTGACACGACGTGGCTATCCTTGATCCGGCCATTTACGCCGATTTGCATGAGGGTCGCGAGGCCGCGTGCGGTGGCATGACAATTGGACCCTGCCAGTTCGGCTTCGCGCCACGCCGCTGTACCTTTGCCGCCGGGTGAGGACCACGGTTTCATAAAGGCCCAGCGTGTCGCGTCTGTGATGTCGCCCATTTCAGCGAGGGCTTTGGGCTTTTGCATTTGTGCGCAGCGATCATGTTCTGATGGCGGTAGTCCAATCCAGACGTCAGCCCTTGTAAGCTGACACAGCTCTTCGCGAAGTATCGCGCCCAAGGTCCGCTGCTCTGGATCGACACGGCGCGCAATTTCGCCCGCGAGGAAACCATAGGTCACGGGGTGATAGCCAGACGCGCTACCCGGTTCAAAAATCGGGGCTTGCTGTTCTAACTGCGCAATTGTTTTGTCCCAGTCGAACCAGTCTTTGGCTGCCCATTCGAGATTGGTGATACCTGAGAGCCCTGCTTGGTGGCTCATGAGTTGCCCCACCGTGAGACCATCTTTGCCTGCTTGTGCAAATTCAGGCCAAATTGTCTCAACCAGTTGGTTGTATCCAATTTTGTTATTTTCCACGAGCCACGCGATGACGAGCGCCGCCATAGCTTTACCTGAGGAGAACACGGCAAAGAGCGTATCGTCTGCGACCTCTGCCGTTTTTTGGCGGTCCGTCCAGCCTGCGCGAATATCAATGAGGGTTTCGCCGTGTTGTTTTACGCAAAACTGAAACCCCAATTCGTCATGTTCGGCGAAATTATTCGCAATCACATCGTTGAGGGCTGAAAATTTGGAAGGCAAAAGGCCGTGGAGTGGAAAATCTGTCATGACTTTATATGTAAGGGTACTGCGTCAGTTATAAAGGCCTGCATTCTAACTAGAGGCAGCTCACCTGTGTCTAGAGCGTCAGCGGCGCGCATGATTTCATAAACGGATGACACGGAGGCAGCTAAAGCTTGGCGCGGGGTCTGACCCAAGAGGCGACGCCCGAGAAAGAGCGCGGCCAAGCTATCTCCGCCGCCATGCGGAACGGATGCGAATTTGGAATGACTGACGCTTAGGGTGGTCTCGTCATCTTCCCATCTGGCTCCGATTTGATCTCCGTCAGGGACGGATGTGATCAAGCGTGCGGGCAGGGCGTCGTGCCGCGTTTCTATATAGCCAAGCTCCCATAAATTGGGCGTGATAAAATCAGCAAGCGGGATAAGGCGCGTGATCATCGCTAGTGCGCGATCTTCGGGTATATAGAGTCGGCCGTCGCTTATATTCTTGGCGTCAGCTGGCCCGTCTCCCATAACAGGGTCAACGGCGACTGTGATCTTCGGGTTTTTCACACGCAGGTGGCTAATGATGTCTGCACAGAGGTCGATATGTGAGGTCTCGCCCATATATCCTGTCAGAACGGCATCAAAGTGAATGTCTTGGGCTTTCACGCCTTCCCAAATATCTCGCAGTTGTTGCGTTGCGACGGCGCCACCACCTGGCGCGCCCCATCCTGGGTGCCGTCCCATGAGGGTTGTTGGCAAGACGACGGTCTCAATACCTAAGCGTTGCAAACAAAAACTAGCCGCACTCGCGCCAACACGAGAGCTGGCAACGGTCGAGCTAATGATAAGGACTTTTGGGATGGGCGTGGTCACACACGTACTTTGACGCTAAGTGAGATCAAACGCAATATTTCACGTCAAAGAAGTGGCCCCTCTTCATGCTAATGACCTCATCATGCTGATAATCTGGCATAATCCCCGCTGCGCAAAATCTCGTCAGGCTTTGGCCCTCCTTGAGGCGGCCTCAGGTGATGTCACGATACGTCATTATTTGGATGATGTGCCAAATGTTGCTGAAATCAAAGCTATGATACGCCGACTCGGCGTTGATGATCCGCGTGATTTGATGCGTCGTGGAGAGCGCATATATAAAGACATGGGCCTAAAAGACGTCAAAAACCCTGATGAACTGCTACGGGCAATGGCGGCGAATCCGATCTTGATAGAGCGTCCTGTGGTTACAAATGGGGAGTTTGCGGTTATCGGACGGCCTCCGGAAGCTATAAATAGCCTTATTTAGCAAATTTTTCTTACGAAAGTCGCAGACCTAAACGGCTTGTTAAGCATACTACTTCATTCCTGCGTTAACTATGATGGGAATGACACGCGTCTCCCATGTCTTGATGTTAGGGGACGATATGCGTCTGGGATTTTTAACAGTGTCGACTACAGTGTCGGCCGTTCTTCTTTCAGGCTGCTCATTTATTGGCGGTCAATTGGGTTTTGATAATAACCCCTATAATAATAATACCCCCTATATGAATCAAAATCCTGCTCAGTATGCCCAATACGACGTACGCAATCAGCAGGCTCATTTAGGTAACCGTTGCCAAGTCGCCTCTCGCGCACAAGCTATGCCAAGAGGGTGTCGCCCAGAACAGATCACTCAAGCCGTTGCTCCTCAGGGTAGACAAATGGCCTACGGTGGCGGGTTCCCGCAACAGCCACAATATACAGATGGCGCATATGGTTCGGCCGTCGAAAAAACGTCTGCCGTAGCGCTTAACACATCAGGTCCGAAAAAACGCAAACCAAAACTCCGTGCCTCTTTTTCTATAGGTGCTGAACGCAGCACAAATGGTAATGCAATTGATTTTGATAAACGGCCGGATTTGAGAATTAACTCATTATATAATCCGCAGGATTTCAATGAAAGTTTTGACACTGGAACAGAGGCAAGCGGAAACATTACAACAACGACGTATACAGCGAATGCATTGCTTGACGCCAATCAAATTTCACCTGCAAATATACGTACAGATCATCATTATGAAAGTGCGACGGAATCACAGCTTGAGTTTGATGATGTTTGGTTGACGCCTTTAAATGTGAAAGGCGGTGTCGAATATATCGTTGATGATAAGACAACTGTCTTCGCGAATGGCGGGTATTCCTATGCCGCGGGCAATGCCGGCACAGCAGGTTCTGTTTCCGCGACTTTATACAAAGAAGTCATAGAGCAGCCATACACGCCTGCTCTCACTGCGGCGGGCGACGTCATTCCAGGTCAATTTTTGACAGATGGTGCCTCAAATACTGTGATAAGCTATATCCCAAACCAACAAATCGCAACATTTGAATATGACTTCTCTGATCTAAAGCGCTTTGATGTAGAAGTTGGTGCGCGACATTACTTTAAACCTGTCGTCAAGTCTGAGGGCTATAAAACGGTTACGCCATTCGTTGGAGCGTCTGTAGGCATCTCTCATGTGAATGCGGTGGACGTAACATTGAATCAAACTCAAGAGTCTTATCAGAACGCCTTTGAAGCTGGCAGCACTGTAGACACTGAAGGCTTCACAGTTCCATCATCAGGCGCGGTACGTTTATATGACGCACAGTTGCTGGCTCAGGCCCAATTAAATGTGGGTGCTGAATGGCAGGTCACGCCAACATGGGCTTTAGCTCTAGAATCAGGTCTTCGTTTCCAAGATGGTCGGGATTATGCCGATTACACGGATTCATCGGGTAATGCCTTTGAAGGATCTAACGGTGATATAAATGTTTCTATCCCGCTCACACTTCGTGGCTCTCTCAACTTCTAGTGGAAAATGTTGGTCAAACAGAGCTTTTGAATCGTTAAGTCTTCGTTTCCAGGGTGGGAACGGTTTTTTAAACCTCTTGTGTTTAAATGTATTCACAGAAGGACGAAAGTTCGAATTTAAGGAGGCCGATATGCGGCTAGCAGTTTGCGCACTATCAGCAGTATTATTATCGGGTTGTTCTTGGCTTGGTGCCGGCGGCAACAATGCTGCCTACGGAACATCTAACGGAGCCTACGGTACAAATTGTGCCACTGGTCAATCAGGGTCATATGGCCAACAAGGCATGTATGGCGCTCAAGGTGCTTACGGTCAACAGGGCGCTTACGGCGCAGCATCAGGATGTGCTGGCGGTTCATACGGCGTTGCATCTGGAGCTCAAGGCGCAGGTTACGGTGCTGGCCCAGTAGGTTATGGCGCTCAAAACGCTGGCTACGGTGCTGGATACGGCGATCAAGGCATGGGCTACGGAACTCAAGGTGCTAGTTATGCTGGTGCTCAGGGTATGGGATACGGCGCTCAAGGTGCTGGTTATGCTGGTACTCAAGGTTACGGTCCTGTTGGAGCGGGTTACGGTTCAGACGCATATGGTACAGGCGCTAACGGAGCTGGAACTTACGGTTACGGCGGACAAGCTATTGGCTCAGGTCTTGCGGCTCAAGGTATCGGCGGCGGATATGGCAGCGATGTCTATGGTTCCTCTTACGGAACTGCTGGATATGGCGCAGTTGACTACGGCCAAGCGGCTTACGGTCAAAACGTAGCCGGAACACAAATGACAAATGGTCAATATGTTCAGGGCGCTCAAGTTCAAGACGTGCTAGGCGCACCAATCTATGTTGCTCAGCCTTATGCTCAACCATACATTCAGCCTTATGCTCAATCATTTGGGACTCCACAGCTTCGTAGTGGTGGCGGATCATTGCCATTCGGCTTTGAATTATTTGGCGGAACTGAATATGCTCTCGACGGCGTATTGAAGCCAGGAAAAGACGGAGGCCCTTCTGATGGTGGCGGCGGAGAAGCTGGCGCATTCGACTCAATCGAATATGCTGATGCCTTCAAAGAAGGTTACACAGTCGGCGGAGCTGCAACTTACGATCTTTCCCGTAATACAACACTTCTCGCCTCGGCTGGATACTCCAAGCAGGAAGGTAACGTTGTTTCGACGGGATCTTTCCAATCAGGTACTTACGTTACACCAACAGGTGTAAGCAGTACCACTGCAGATGTATTCGTTCCGGATGCTGGTTCAACGGCGCGTGACCTTCAAGGTACGTTTGGCGACCTCGAGCAATATACTATCGAAGGCGGCATACGCCGGTATGTCGGTAAGAACCTTGGCTTCCGTCCATATGTCGGTGCCACGGCTGGTGTCGGATATAACAAAGCTGTCAATCTAACGCAGGTTCATTCTGATGATGGAACACTCTTTAACGAGCAAGAATTCATCGCTAGTGGCTGGAGCCCTACGGCGGCTGGTCTAGTCGGTGCTGAAATGGCTGTGGGTTCACGCGCTGCAGTTGGCGTTGAAACTGGAGTACGCTGGCGCGATAAATTGAATGCGAATGCAGATTCTGAAGCTCGTCTCTCAATCCCTGTTAAATTACGTGGTCGCCTCTCCTTCTAAGACGACACATAATATTTGAATATCAAACCCGGTCCTTGTGGCCGGGTTTTTTTGTATTTCATATCCTACTGTTCAACTTTGTCTTTCATCTCCATTTTTACGTTTCAGGGGAACTGGCCCCTGCATTGCAAAGTTACCCCTGAAGATAACGGATTTTCTGGCAATTGTGCCAATCCGGAACAGTAAGGGTGAAAACCATGCGTCTACTTATACTCGGCACAGCCGCAATCGCACTTTCCGGTTGCTCATTTCTTGGTCTCGGTGGCCAGAAGAACAACACTCAATATAATGCGAAAACTGGATATTACGGTCAGCAAGCAGCTAAACCTGCTTCCAAAAGCCTATGTCATTCTGGCAATTGTTTGTCGCGTTGGAACATTGAAGGTGGTCTAGGCACTGCATTCCCAGCAGGGAAAAATATCATTACAGCCAGCCGTACACACAATGTAGACGGCACAGACTACAACTCGATCTCATTCGGCGATGCCTATAGCTCTAGCTTTCGCGGTGAACTCGGCGGATCGTATGCATTGGCACCAAACACGAAGGTCACAGTATTAGGCCATTATGCGCAAGCTGATAATGACGGCTCTAAAAATTGGGGTACGGTCGACGGCGAACAGCTTACAGGCGCGTTGACAGATTATAAGGCTTGGGGAGGCGAAGTCGGTCTTCGTCAGTATTTCAAACCTGTAGACAGCATTATCGTGAAAAGCTTCCGTCCATATGTCGAGGGCCGCGCGGGTGTATCAAGAGTGAATGATATCGGCCTGACAGGCGTGCAACTAGACGGCGTAGACGTAACTACAGTCGAGGTGCCTTTGTATAAAGACAGCTGGGTTGGTACGGCTGCGGGTCTCGTTGGTGTTGAAACGCCTTTGACGAAATATTCAACAATCGGTCTGGAGACAGGTCTTCGTTATCAAAGTGGCTTGAAAACGGATACATCCGCTTTAGGCACGAGCAGCAGACTAGGCGGTCTGAATAATAATCAGGGACAGCTGACTATCCCACTCACATTACGTGGTCGTTACCGCTTCTAAACGTCCGACTTTACGTTGGGGCAAGGGCCCGCTAGTGAAATTCACTCGCGGGCTTTTTTATTGTCCAGATGAGTTGACAGTCGTTGATTTCGCAACATCGGTTTTATTCAAACGGCGCCGTTCTTGGAAAATAAATTGATCAATCTGTGATTCCAAAACACTCAGTGGCAGTCCGCCGCGAGACAAGACAGCATCATGAAAACGGCGAATGTCAAAGTCTGCGCCTAAAGCTGCTTTTGTTTTCGCGCGAAGTTCCAATATTTTCAACTCACCGATTTTATAGGACAAAGCCTGTCCAGGCCAAGAAATATAGCGTTGAACTTCCGTTTTAATATTATGCGGCGCAAGTGCGGAGTTGTCTAAGAAACAGGCCTCAGCTTGCTCTCGCGTCCAGCCTTTCCAATGTAATCCTGTGTCGACAACCAAACGGCAAGCACGCCACATTTCATAGGAAAGTTGACCAAATTTTTCATAGGGCGTTTTATATATGCCCATTTCGCCCGCCAATTTTTCTGCGTAAAGACCCCACCCTTCACCGAAAGCGCTAGGGTAAAGGCTTTTCCGAAATTTAGGGAGACCTTGTAATTCTTGTCCCATCGAGATTTGCATATGATGCCCTGGAACACCTTCATGCGCGGTTAGAGCCGGTAAATTATACAAAGGACGATTGGGTAAATTATACGTATTCACAACATAATTCCCGGCTTGGCCACGTTCTGCGTTTCCAGAAAAGTAACGGCCTGTTGTGTAGGATTCTTCAATCTCTCGCGGAACAGGGATCACGCCGTAAGATAATCGCGGGAGTGTCGCGAAATATTCTGGCATTTTACCATCAAGCTGCTTGGCAATATAACTCGCACGCATCAGTAAATCTTCGCGACTCGTCGCGTAAAATTGTGGGTCTGTTCGCAAGAATGCTAGGAAGTCTGCAAAGCTACCTTTGAACGCGACCTCTGCGATAATTTTATCCATCTCGCCGCGGATGCGGGCAACTTCGGAGAGTCCTAATGCGTGAACTTCGTCAGGACCAATATCTAGTGTTGTGAAATAGCGGGTCAAAGCGCGGTAATACTCACGCTCAGTTTCGCTCTCGCCAAGGCCTGCTGTCGCTCTTGCTGCAGGTGAGTATTCATCTCGCATGAATTTTGAGAGACCGCGATAAGCTGGGATGACGGCGGAATCGAGTGCGGCTTTGCCTAACGCCTGCAAGCGTTTTTGGTCTGCTTCTGCAATCGTATCAGGCATGTCTTTGAAAGGTGCAAACAGAGGGTGCTCCTGCACAGATGTGTCGACCATGGCATCAATCATACTTTGAATGCCTGGGAGGATTTCTGAGCTGGCCGTAAACTTTGTTTTTATCCCACGGCGCATGTTGTTTTTAGCCTGCGCGAAATAGCGCGGCAGACGCGTTAATCTTGCCGCATATGCTTCATAGTCTTCTATCGTGCGAAAGTCTGTTCGGCGGACGATAAAGCTTAATTCATTGAAAAACCCACTGTCATTTGTGAACGGAACGCGAGCCGTATCGAAAGGGGCGAGGCGTTGACGTTGAGTCAGAACGAAGCCTAATAATTTATGATTTAAACGCTCAGTGTCATTGAGAGGCAGTTTTGAAAGTGAGGCATGACGCGCTAAAAAATCAGTTGTTTTTTTAGTCTCTGCCAATTTGGCTTCTGGAGAAATGTCGGGCAATTGCTTCAGGGCTTCCATGTCGCCCTCCTGCCCGCGGCGATAGATATCCCCGTCTAGCTCTGAGGCTTCGAAATCTGCAATCAACGAAGCTAAGGTATCAGTTTGTTCGCAAGAAAACGCGCCGTCGAGTTCGATGACCTCGCCGCCCGAACAGAGCGGTAAAACTTGGCTATTCGCTTGAAACGGCCAAGCTATACCTAAGGCCAAAAGTGGGCTGAAAGTCGAGAGAAGGAGCGCGCGACGCATTATGGTGCGGCCTGTTCCATAGCCTTGGCTAAGGTAACGTCTTTTTCAGTTACGCCGCCTGCGTCATGTGTCGTTAGGGTTACATCAACCCGATTATAGACATTATACCATTCTGGATGATGATCCATTTTTTCGGCAAGGATTGCGATCCGTGTCATGAAGCCAAAAGCTTCCGCAAAATCTGTGAATTGAAAGACCTTGGTGATGAAGTCATCGCCGCCTGTCCATCCAGATAAATCTTCTGCAACGTCTTTTGGATTTAAAACTGTCATGGAGAATCCTGTTCCACATTGCCCCTAAAAGGGGAAAAATTGCTTTTGGCCTGTCCAGAGCGTTTTGCCAAGAGCAGACTTTAGCGCAGTGAAGATATTCATTTTTTGTGTTCTCTTTAAAATCAATGCAGTCTTAGCCACATTCATGCCACATTAAGGTCGTGTTAACCATAAGTGACTGGTTGTGGGACATTATCAAACGTGAAATTGACGCAAAAAGACATTACCTTGGTCATCGCTTTGCCTGTAGTCCTACCTTATGGCGGTCAACATGAGATGGATATTTCGACTACTGACATTCGCCGCGGTGCTGACCGTAGCCTATATGAGCTTGCGGCCTTCGTTTTCCGTGGGCGGTGTTCAGCATATGGACAAAATTTTGCATTTTGGCGCCTATGGCGTCCTCGCGGGACTTGCGCGATTAGGATGGCTACGGATGTGGGCAGGATGGCTCTTCATAGGGCTCGCCGTGTTTGGAATTTCAATCGAGATCACTCAACACATGATGGATCTTGGCCGTACAGGCTCACTGGCAGACACACTCGCCAACTTATCTGGCGCAGCCTGCGCGTTGATAGGTTTTCACTTAATTCGAAAACGACTTCAAATTTAACATGGAGGCCAACATGCGCCGACTAACGACCCCATTCACATTCGCACTGGTTATGGGGACGGCTGGCACTGCATTCGCAAATGGCCCAACATCCTTTCCATCCGCATTGCCGCCCGTAGCGAATCCGGGTGAATGTTATGCGCAGGTCAACATAGCGGCTCAATACTTACAAGGCTCACAGCAGGTCATCACATCTGATGGTTATGCCAAATTAGACGTTACGGAACCGCAATTCCAGCGCCGTACTGAAAACGTTATGACCAAAGAACCAAGTATTCGTTATGTTGTGCAACAGCCTTCATACCGCACTGTCACAGACCGTATTCTGACACGTCCGGGCCATGATCGCCTCTCTGTTGCACCGCCGCAATTTTCAACAATTTCTGAAAATTTGCAAACGAGCGCGCCGCATCTAAAATGGAAACGTGGAAATCCGAGCGAGCTTCGCCGACAGGGGTACACAATTCATTCGACGGCTGATGGCCGTTTGCGTAGCAGTTCAGGCTATCAAGGCGGTAGCTATGCAAGCACCCAATCTGATGGTGATACTTGCGGAGATTTATGCGAAATTTGGTGTCTGGTCGAAGAGCCTGCTGCGTCCGTCACGACAACGCGCCGCGTAATGAGTTCGCCGTCTCGCGTCATCAGAACACCTGTTGCGCCGCAATATCGCACTCTTTCTAAGCAAGTCATTGAGAATCCTGGCGGCGTCGAAGAAATTCCAGTGCCAGCAGAATATCAAACGGTGACTGTTGATGATTTGGTGCAACCTGCGGAAGTCTATGAAGTCAATGTGCCTGCGGAATATGGCTCTGTTGCAACGCAGACTCTGATTAGTCCTGAAAGCTATGAATGGCGCAGAGTTTTATGCCAACCAGGAAGTGGTTCAAGCACAGTCGTTGGCGCCCTTTCTAACGGTGGCACGATTGATGGCGTAACCTATAGCGGAGCCAACGCGCATACAAATTCAGTCTCATCAGGCGGGTATGTGGCGTCGACCACAGGCTCACCTTATTCGGGACAGGCCTATAGCGGAAGTCATGGCTCTTATGGAACCAATGATTCCTACGAAACAGGCGGTTCCTATGAAACAGGCGGCTCTTATGGAACGTCTGGGTCCACTGAAACGAGTCATGAACTACCTCCCAAAGGCTATTACGGCACAAAGCATAATCCCGCGTATCAGCGCCGCGCACCGCACCGCAAGCGCCGTTAGGCTAATGTCATAAAGGTGAAGCCACTGATATTTATGGCGCCAACTCTAGGGTGAGTTGGTCGCCGCAGCTTTGGCAGCCTTTGTCTTCATCAATTGATCCAGCAATTCTTTGAATGTATCGTCAATCGCCGCATTTGTTGTCATAAGGCCTATTTGGAATTCATCCGAGCGTTTTGGGTGTTTTTTAGCAAAATCAATTTTCGCCTGATTTGAATCATCAATGACTGTAAAATTGAAACGCCGTGTTCGTTGGTTGGCACCCGTTTGAATGTTTCCAATGTAAGTCGTCTTCCCAGCAACGACTTCAAAATTACCATATTTTACTTTAAGTGCAGGTGGGGTGTCCATTACGGATTGGCTGTTGGTGCAGGCTAAATGTGCGACCGCGTATTTGCCAGGTGCAAGTTCATAGCGATGTAATGTTTTACCATTCCCATGAAAACTCCAATTTGTGGGTAGAGCAATATTTGTCCAACCTAGGCCTAGCTTCTTCGTTTTCCCAAATTTCCCAGGTTCTAATTCGGGCGCTAAGCTGAGCGTCATTTGGGCGCACCCAGCCGCTTTACCTTGAAAGGCAATGGCAGACCCATTGACGACTTTACCTACCTCTAGCTCTGATCGAGGTAGGTTTGAGTATTTTGGTCCGCTTGCACAGCTAATTAGAAAAACCGATGTGAGCGTACTCGTGATTAAGGCGCGCTTGTGTAACATGCTGATTTCCCAAAACAATTTATAAGTGTTTTTGAAGGGTATCTGTTTCAGCGTCAAGCGGATGAAGATTGGTTTTGAAGCAACTTTTTAAGGTGTTTGCTTAACTCTCAAGCGCATCCGCAACGCCCGAGAGGGCTGCGGCGAAGACTGGCGCGCTGAAGTTTTCGAGATCATCAATCCCTTCGCCAATTCCAATATGATGGATGGGCAGTACGTATTTATCTGCCAATGCGACGAGCACGCCGCCTTTGGCCGTACCGTCGAGCTTGGTCATGATGAGGCCCGTCACATCAGCCGTGTCTTTGAACGCCTCGGTTTGTATCAGCGCGTTCTGGCCGACAGTCGCATCCAGAACAAGAATAGAATGATGCGGAGCCGTTGCGTCTTGTTTACGAATGACGCGAATGATCTTCGAGAGTTCTTCCATCAGCTCAGTTCGGTTTTGCAAACGACCTGCTGTATCAATCATCAATATATCGACGTCCTCATCCTGAGCGCGTTTAATCGCGTCAAAGACAAGTCCTGCGGCATCAGAGTTTTGCGATCCGCTCATCACGGGTGCGCCTGCGCGGTCGCCCCAAACGGTGAGTTGTTCGACTGCCGCTGCGCGGAAAGTATCACCTGCCGCGATCAAAACCTTTTTACCTTGAGCGGTATATTGGTTTGCGATCTTGCCTAATGTTGTTGTCTTACCTGATCCGTTCACGCCAACAAAGAGCATGATCTGAGGCTTGGCCATGCCGAAGACGATGGGACGCTCCAGCGGGACCAAAATGTCAGAAATTACATCAGCGAGCGCAATTTTAACTTCAAGGTCTGTGACTTGTTTGTCGAATTTATCTTCGCGTAGACGGTCCGTGACTTTGGTGGCGACGCCATAGCCCAAATCGGACATGACGAGAATGTCTTCTAATTCTTCAATTGCGGCATCGTCCAGTTTGCGCTGAGTGAAAGCCGCGCCGACTTGGTCGGACATGCGCGTGGTAGATTTACGTAGGCCCGCACTGATACGGCCCATGAAACCACCCGCATCGAGAGGCTCAGGCTCTGGTTTGATCTTGGGTAAGCCAGCAGCAGCGCGGTCTTCGGCACGTTTTGCGTCGGCGGCTTTTGCAGCTTCGCGTTCGGCGATGTCGCGTGCGGCGCGTTCTTCGGCGACCGCAGCGCGGCGGTCTGCTTCTTCGGCTTCTTGTTTGATACGTAACGTTTGGGCTTTTTCTTCGGCAAGACGCTCGGCTTCAAGGCGTTCGGCGTCTTCGGTTTTACGTCTGGCCTCTGCTGCGATTTGTGCGCCTTCGCGGGCTTTCGCTTCGGTGTCTTGTTTCGCCTTTAGAGCGGTAGCTTCCGCTTCGGATTTGACCTTTGAAAGGGCTGCGTCTTCTTCGGCTTTAATACGCGCTGTCTCTGTGGCTTGGGCTTCAAGACGCGCTATCTCCTCAGCTTTGCGCGCAGCGTCTGCTGCGGCGCGACTCGCGGCTTCTGCGTCTTTACGTAGCTTTTCGTCAGCCGCGTCTTGGGCTTTTCGTGCATTTTCTTCAGCGAGTTGTTTGGCGCGGGCGACATCCCGAGCCGCTTGGATTTCGGCCAGGCGCTTTTCTTCAAGTTCACGTGCAGCCGTTTCTTCGGCGCTGAGACCTTGTGAGCCTTCATCTTGGTGGCGTGCAGAGGCGAGGGCGGCCGCGTTAATCGCCGCCATTTTTGCGGCCATTTTATCATCGACAAGCTGCTGGGCCGCCGCTTTTTCTGCGGCTTCCACGGCGAGTTTGTCGGTCTTGGATTTAAAGCCAAGCTTCGACAGAAACCCCTTTTTTTTCTTTTCAGCCATTAGATCGTGGTTCCCATTAGATCACGGTCCCAAGTAATTGGGTGTCAGTCGCGCCCGTAATACGGACCCGCGCTAAGCTACCTGCCATTTTTTTTATATCAAGGGCAGGGTTATCCACCTTCACCATCGAAAAATCGGGCAAGCGGCCTAAGCCTGTTTCTTCAAATAAGGCCTCGTCTTCATCGCCAATGCGCGTTTGCAGATGCGCGGCTTTCTCAGCGGCTCCCGCGTCGCGTAATTGTTTGGCGCGGGCTTTGACAATGGCGCCATTGACGGGCGGTATTTTTGCGGCGGGCGTGCCTTCACGCGGAGAGAAAGGAAATACATGCAGCCACGGAATACCGATTTCTGAGACAACGCTCAATGAGTTCTCAAACATCGCGTCGTCTTCCGTCGGGAAGCCTGCAATGATGTCTGCGCCAAATGTAAATTCTGGCCGCAGCGCGCGCAGCCGTTTGCAAAGCTCAACCGCATCAGCGCGCGAATGACGGCGCTTCATGCGTTTCAAAATCATATCGTCACCCGCTTGTAGGGACAGATGCAAATACGGACTCATGCGCATATCCGTCGTCAGTAGGGTGAACAGAACCTCATCGACTTCGGCTGGGTCAATTGATGACAACCTAAGTCTCGGCAGCTCTGGTACCAATTTCAAAATGCGCCGCACGAGATCACCCAAGGGCGGCGTGCCGGGCAAGTCTCCGCCCCAGCTCGACAGATCAACGCCCGTCAAGACAACTTCATTATAGCCCTGCCGCACGAGAGATTTAATTGACCCAACAATTTCGCCCGCAGGCACAGACCGCGAGTTCCCACGGCCATAGGGAATAATGCAAAACGTACAGCGATGATCGCAGCCATTTTGGACTTGCAGAAAGGCGCGGCTACGGTTTTGAGATTTCAATGGCAGAGCATTGTCGGTGCCCATGAATTGCGGCGCGGTTTCGCGGACGCTCATAATGTCGTTCACGCGGATACGCTCGGTGGGTGCGTCGGGGCCAAAGGACAATGGGCTCATTTTTTCATGATTACCCAAGACCTGATCGACCTCGGCCATATCGGCAAACATGGTCGGGTTTATCTGCGCCGCGCAGCCCGTCACGATGATGCGGGCGTCGGGGTTATCGCGTTTGGCTTTACGGACCTGACGGCGGCTCTCGGCGACGGCGTCATTTGTTACCGCGCAGGTGTTAATCACCACCGCGCCGCGGTCGCCAACATCGCGCGCATTCTGCGCCATGACGTCAGACTCATAGGCGTTCAAACGACAGCCAAGCGTAATGACTTTCGTCGCCGCTTTCGCGCTGCCCTCTACGGGAGTTATGTCAGGGGCATCAGCCATAGCCAGCATGTGGTGGAGATAGGGGTGAGGGTCAAGGTTTGGGGGCAGGCGTGTTTAAGCGTTTGAACATAGTTTACATAAAAATAGTGTCGTTGTTACAGAGGTTATGTTTGAGATTTTTTACTTTTCAATTCATTACTTTTACGGGGAGGATGAGTTAGGGCCGCTGGCTGAGTGGGCGCTTCTGGCAGTGTTGACACTGTCTTTAGGATTATATTTCCTTTTACAGTGCCAGGCCTTTCAGCTCGAACTCTCTGTGCTCCTTGACTAATGTCTTTAATTTGCAATCCAAAATTCATAAATCCATACAAGTTAATCCCAAACCCATATACTGCGCGTGTTTCATCAGCGGCATTTTGGATTTGCTCTAACGAAAACTCGTACTTTGTATAAAGTTGAGTGCTCGATGCGATTTTATTGGCTATCACTTTGCCTTCTTTATTTTTTATCATAGCGTGCGCTATTAAGTTTCGATTGCCCACGCAGATATTTGCAAATTTGCAAAATGTATCAACCCTTTCTGAGACAGCAGGGTGTTCTTTTTCAGATGCCAACAATCGTAATAACTTTAACCTTGCGCTGTTACTTTGATCGCTGAAAATTGGAGAAAATTTTTCTGGAGTTATTTGGAGTAGCGTGTACAGCATTCGAAACATTGCTAGTTCTACATTGTTCCACGCTGTGATGAACGCCCCTATTGCGTGTAATTGGTCTTTAGAGCCATATGCCTCTCTGTAATCCCAAGACTTTTCTTCCATTACAGAAACTCCAAACTTTCAAGAAATTTTTAAGCGAACGATTTTAAGTTCGCCTAAGGTCAGTAATTCTTTGCACGAAGAGGTTACTGAGTCCAAGGTGCCCGAAGTGTCTAAACGTGAGTAGGAATATAGTCTTATCCACAAGGGCGGTGTTTATTCGGCTCGACAGGTTACATTTGTTCTGTTTTTGTTCTATCATGCAAACCCCTAACACAGTCCCCGCGAACACGCCCAACTCCCGTGATGAAAAGCGGCATTGGAAGATGTTTCTCGATTTCGATAGTTTCTTTGCGCATGTCGAGAAACAGGATGACCCTAAACTCTGGAACACCCCCGTCGCGGTGACGCCGTTAAAGTCGCATGCCTCTGGCGTGATCGCCTGTTGTTATCAATCCAAGGCGATGGGCGTGAAACGGGGGATGAAGCGCGCCGAGGCTCAAGCTTTATGTCCCGACATTGTCTTTCGTCACGCACGGCACGACGAATATATATACCGCCATTGGGCCATCTTAGAGGCGATTGAAAAATACATTCCCATCGAGAAAGCGTGGTCCGTCGATGAGATGTCGATCGATCTGAAAAAGATGAAACTCTCGGAGGCCGTCGCGCTTGTCGGTAAAATAAAAGCAGAACTCCGCGAACAACTTGGCCCAATCGTGACGGCGAGTTTCGGGATTGCGCAGACGGGCTTGCTCGCGAAAATTGCCGCCGAGATGAATAAGCCTGACGGTCTTGTTGTGCTGCATCCAGACGATATGCCCGCGAAGATCGCGCAGCTGCCGTTGAGTGATATTCCGGGTGTCGGCAATGGCATGATTGTGCGCTTGCGCCGCGCGGGGGTGACGACAACCCAAGAGCTGCTGAACTTATCGCCGAAACATGTGCGCAAAATTTGGTGCAGCGTCGAAGGCGAGCGCCTGTCGCGGGCACTACACGGAGAACACACAGAGCGGCCCGACACGAAACGTAGCATGTTTGGACATTCGCGCGTGCTGGACCGCACATGGCGCTCGCCCGCAAAGGCCAATGAATGTCTGCGTATTTTATGCACCCATGCCGCGCGGCGTTTGCGAGCGGATCAGTATTTCTGCACACGTATGAGTGTGGGCCTGCGGACGCTGCAAGGTGAACGCATTGGCGTGCAGCGAGAGTTCCCAGCGGTGCGGGATGATTTCGCCTTGCACCGTATTGCCGATGAAAGTTTCAGGGCGCTCATCCGCCAAGGTCGTGTGCGAAGCGTCGGCCAAGTCTCCATCGCACTGATGGGGATTGTGCATGAGGATAATATCGTGGGTGATCTGTTTTCAGGGCCGCGTGATGACACGCCGCAAGACCGCGCCGTACGGGCGATGGATGCGCTCAATCAAAAATACGCCAAGGTCGTGTTAAAAATTGGCGCGCCCGCGGAATTGCCCGGTGGTTATGACGGCGTGAAAATCGCCTTTGGCCGTATCCCGAGCAAGGCCGATATTATGGGGTCGTCTTTAGACACTGAGCGTCAGCGTTAAATCGAGCCTTCGCTCTCCAACTCAACGGGGCCTGTCATGATAACGTGGTCATCTTTTTCGCGCCAATGAATGTGTAGCGTTCCGCCGTCGACTTCGACGGTTACGTCACGGCCTGTGCGTTTCTGGCGATGGGCCGCAACAACGGCGGCGCAAGCGCCCGTCCCGCAGGCGAGGGTCATACCCACGCCGCGTTCCCAGACTTTTAGGCGAATACGGC
Source organism: uncultured Caulobacterales bacterium (assembly GCA_938009235.1). Classification (GTDB taxonomy): domain Bacteria; phylum Pseudomonadota; class Alphaproteobacteria; order Caulobacterales; family Maricaulaceae; genus Litorimonas. The sequence continues at coordinate 67,153 of CALLIK010000007.1, read as the reverse complement.
TGTTGCTTTCGACCTTAGCAAAGCCAACATTAACTTGCTGCGGGAACAGCGGATGAAACTCAATCATTGGCCCCGCGAGGTGAGGTTTGACCGTTACGAAATCCTCGACAAAAAAGACGCAATGCGGATTACCCATACTGACCGCGCCAGGGTTCGACAGGATTGGCGCATCAATCGGGCCGAGTTTCACATCGACATGATGGGTGTGCATCGGTTCTTCAAGTGGGATTTGTGACCAGTCGAGTTTCGGTGGTCCCATGTCGACAGCAATTTCAAATTCGCCTGCGCGGGTGCAATACAGAAGCCCGTCATTGGTTTCGACAACGCAGCTATCCGTTTTAGCATCGCGCATATGTAGCCACGCAGTTGTACGAGTCGCATTCCCGCAGGCGTCAACTTCGAAGCCTTGTTGGTTTCGGATTTCCATGAATATGTCTGCATCAGAAGATTTTGGTGCGCGCAAGATAACGATCTGGTCCGCGCCTTTTTCGCCCATGACTTTACCACCGGGTTTCGCAATTTGAATCGTCTGCGCATCACTCAGCAGAAAGCCAGGGACATCGCGGGCGTCAAACACACCAAAGCGGTTGCCCGCACCATTCATAATTAGGAATTTCATAAGGCGCTCATATATGTGTGCGGCCCTCATAGGCAAGTGCGCATGCTTGATAGAAGGGAAGAGCTGACTTGCCCTTTGCATGAAACTCAGCTTTATCAAGACAAAGCCCAAAACGGGCCATGATATGAGGGATAGCACATATGACCTTAACCGCATTTTCCAAAATCGCTTTACTCTTGGGAGCTTCGGCGCTTTTACTGGCTTGCTCTGACGCAGGCACGACAGCTCCGAGTTCCGACAAAGCTGAAACACCTTCAAAAACGCCAAGGCCTTATAAAATGATTTCTTACGATACTGTCGGCCAGACCGATGCAGACCACCTTTGGCTAGAAGAGGTCGAAGGCGAAAAAGCCCTCGATCAAGTTAAAGCGTGGAATACGCGCTCGCTGGAAGGGTTAAAAGCCGACGCGCGCTATCAGACCTTTTATGCAGACGCTTTGGAAATTTTGCAGTCCAAAGACAAAATTCCTTATGTCTCTTACCGCAATGGCGAAGTGCATAACTTCTGGCAGGACGACACGCATGTTCGCGGCATTTGGCGCGAGTCGACTTTGGACTCCTATTTGTCTGATGCCCCAATATGGGAGACTGTTCTCGATATTGATAAGCTCGCTAAGGACGAAGGCAAAAACTGGGTCTATAAGGGCAATAGTTGCCTGCCGCCTGCGAATGAACTTTGTATGGTCAACTTGTCTGATGGGGGCAAAGATGCCGTTGTCCGCCGCGAGTTTAATACGAAGACAAAATCATTCGTCAAAGACGGCTTTGTGACACCAGAGTCCAAAGGCACGATTGATTGGGTGGACGAGAACACCGTCGTTGTCGGCGTTGATTTTGGTGACGGCACGATGACAGACTCAGGCTACCCGATGGTAGCTAAGCTTTGGACACGCGGAACACCGTTGTCCGCAGCTGTCGAAATTGGACGCGGCGAGCAAGCTGATGTTGGATATTGGGCAGGAACGTTTGAGCTTGAAGATGGCACACGTGAAATCATGAATGCGCGCTCCAAGACGTTTTACACATCGCGTTATGATTGGGTAAAACGAAATACGGATGGCTCTTTGGGTGAAACTGTCAGTCTGCCGTTACCTGAAAAACTTAACATGTATGGAGCGTTTAAAGATCAAGTTCTTGTGCAATTGAATGAAGATTGGCGCGACTTCAAAACGGGTGATTTGATCAGTTTTGATATTCATGACTTTATGAAAGATGGCGCGATTGATGAGATCGCATTGGTGTTCCGCCCTGACGAAAAATCTTCATTGGGATCCGTTGGCGGAACGAAGTCCAAACTCCTCGTGTCGATTTCACGCGATGTAAAAAGCGCAGCTTATGCCTTTGACTGGAACGGGAAAAAGTGGACATCGGAAAAGCTCGACTTTCCAGCCAATGGAACTGTCTCCATCGGAGCGACGAACGACAAGGAAGATGTAGCTTTTGTGAGCTCCGAGTCTTTCCTAACCCCAGACACGCTATGGACCTATAACACGAAGACCGAGAAGAGAGCTAAAGCCAAGTCGCTGCCAGATTGGTTTGATGCGTCGAATATGGTCAGTGAGCAGTTCTTCGCGTCATCCCCTGATGGAACGAAAGTCCCGTATTTTGTGGTGCGCGCCAAGGACACGAAGATGGACGGAACGAATCCGACATTGCTCTATGGCTATGGCGGTTTTGAAATTTCACTGAACCCCTCTTATTCTGCGACACGCGGAAAGTTGTGGTTAGAAAATGGTGGTGTTTACGTGTTGGCCAATATTCGAGGCGGCGGTGAATATGGTCCAAAGTGGCATCAAGCTGGACTAAAGACTAATCGTCAACGGATTTATGATGACTTTATTGCTGTGGCTGAAAGCTTGATCGCGCAGAAAATAACGTCACCCAAACATTTGGGTATTGAAGGCGGATCGAATGGCGGGTTGTTGACTGGCGTTATGACGACGCAGCGCCCTGACCTCTTTAATGCTGCGATTATCGCAGTGCCACTTTTGGATATGCAGCGTTTTCATATGCTCCTCGCTGGGGCGTCATGGATGGGGGAGTATGGCAATCCAGAAGACGCGGTTGAAGGCAAGTTTCTTCGTCAAATTTCACCGTATCATAATCTCGATGCAAACGCAGATTACCCCGAAGTCTTCCTCATCACTTCAACGAAAGATGATCGTGTGCATCCCGGACATGCGCGCAAATTTGCGAAGCGTATGGAAGATCAAGGTCATGACTTCTTTTACTATGAGAACATAGATGGCGGTCATTCCGCAGCCGCCAATTTGAAGGAAACAGCGAACCGCTTGGCGCTCCAGCATGTCTATTTGATGCAGAAACTCAAAGACGGAAAATAGCTTAAAATTTATACGTTAGACTCATTCACCACCAGATCCTCAGGGTCTGGTGGTTTTTTAATGTGTCTTGGCTGTATTAGGTCTGCGCTACGCTTTACTTTGGACGGTCTTTCGCGTTGAACGCATACATGGTTTTTCTACGTTTCAGTCTTGGTTTTTTTATATGTTTTGCGACTTTTACGCTCGCTAGGGCACAGGACCCATCAACCTTTACCGCTCCAGATTTTACGGCTCAAACGCTTGAAACGCGCATTGAAGCGCTCGATGTGACAGCAGAGTTATCTGACGAACAGAAAGATCAAATTCGGATTGCTTTACAAACGGCAACAGACCGTTTGGTGGAAGCGACACGACAATCAGAACGCCGCGCTCAATTCGAAACGGCCGTCGCGAATGCGGCAGGGCTTCAAGCGGAATTGGATGATGATATAAAAGAAGCACAAGCCGTATTGGCTGCAGATGTTGAGCCTGAGGTTCAAATGATCGGCGCTGATGCACTGTTTGGGCTTGAGAAGGAATTGCTCGCGAAAGAATCCGATTTGGCTACAATTGAGATACGACTTCAAAGCCTACAAGAAACGCTCAAAAACTTATCGATACGTCAGAAAGCTGCGCCACAGGAATTATCGGAAGCCCGTGCTGCACTTGGGGATTTGCAAACCCGTCTGAATGCCTTTGGGGATGGAGAATTGGAGACGTTGTCACAGGCTCGCCGTACGGAAGTCCGTGCCAGTATTTGGTATCGTCGCAATCAAATTCGAGCCTTAGATCTTGAAACTGGAACTCTACCCTTACGGCAAGAGTTGTTATCGCGACGACGTGCTGTCGCGGATATTCGTGCGCAAATTTTACGTCTAGATGTGGCGCGCCTGAGTACGCTTACGGGGCAGAAGCGTGTCAATGAAGCCCGCGTTGAGCGTGATGCAGTCGAAACTACAGCTACTATTGCTCAAGTCGGGCATCCTGTTGTTGCGAGCTATGCAGATTATAATCTTGGGCTAGCTGAGCAAATTGTAAAAATCGCAGCTGGCGCCCCTGCAATCTCGCAATCAACAGCGTCGGTTCGCGGGCGTGTCATTGATGTCGAGAATGACCTTAGCGGCGCGATTAGCCTCGTCGAACAAGGCCGCCTAGGTCGTGAAGAAGGTGCGATTTTACGGCGCATTGGAAATCAACTGCAATCGCTTCCCTCAATTCGGGCCGATATGGGCAAGACGCAGAACGCGTTCTCTGACGCAACGCGGCAACGTCTTATAGCGCAAGAAAGTCTTCGCGATCTTCCTGATGGTGTCGTGGACTATGATGGGATTTTGGCGTCTGCGCGCCGAGATAACTTGGACCTTCCTGATTTTACAGCGGGTGAAAAAAACACTTTAAATGAGATTTTAGAGACACGTCGTAATTTACTCCAACAAATCACGGCGCAGGCGAGTGGTCAAAGTACTGAAGTCCGAGAGTTGTTGACGGCGCAAAAGTCACTTTTTGAACAAACTGAAAGCTTGCAAACGCTCTTGGATGAAAACCTGCTTTGGGTGCGATCTGTTCCTGCCATTGGTTCTGAGTTTCCTCAGAAAGTTGGTCGAGGTGTATTGAAGCTATTGTCTCCGCAAAACATAAACCTAGCGACAACAGAACTTGTACGGATGGGACGATCTTATTTCCTACTTGTTTTGGTCGTCTTTATGTCGATCGGTGTGATCTATCGGCTCCGCCCGCGTTTGAAGGCTGACGTTAATCGGCGTGCGGGTTTGGTTGGGCGCGTGAAAGAAGATACTGTTTGGCATACACCAGCCGTCATTGGGGCAGGCATTTTTAACTCACTGCCTTTGGCGCTCATGTTTTTACTGATTGGGGTGCTTTATAACATGTCAGAACGGCCAGATCGGTTGATCCAAGGTTTAGCTAATGGAGCCTTTTACCTCAGCTTGTTTGCTCTTGTCTGCGGCGCTTGGGTGCGTTGGGATAATGGAAATGGTCTGTTTGATGCTCATTTCAAAGTGTCAGATGGGTTGCGACAGACCATCAGTTCGAATTTGCGATGGTTTGTGCCTGTTATGGGCACATTTTCTACTGTCCTAGCCATTACATACGGGATGCCAGATAAAAATATTGCTGAAGGCTTGTCCGTCTTTGTGTTTGTTTTAACTAGTCTTTCATTAGTCGTGTTTTCTGCACGTATTCTATGGGCCAAGCGGGCTGAACTCTATGCTGCCGATGAGTCTGAATCGCTCTTTTTACGATTCCGAACCCCCATTGCATTGATTGTTATTGGTTTGCCATTAGTCATGATTGGGCTGGCTCTCACGGGGTATTATGAAAGTGCCAATGCTCTGAATCTTCGGATGTTTATGACGGGCCCTATCGTGTTATTTACCTATGTGGCTCACGGAACTATTCGCCGCGCGATTGTCGTGGCTCAACGCCAACTTAAATATCGTGAGGCATTGGGACGACGTGAAATTGAACTCGAAGCCCGTCGCCGAAAAGAAGCTGCCGAAGAACGCGGCGAAGATATACCCCCGCCGCCGCCTATTGATACTGAGACAATTGATGTGTCGACAATGACGCGGCAGACGTCAAAATTACTGCAGACAGCCATTCTTCTTGCGTTTGCAGGTTTGCTTTGGATGATTTGGTCTTCACTTGTGCCAGCTCTGTCTATCTTCGATGGGTTCGAAGTTTGGACGTATGATGTTGGTGGAGAAAATGTGGCGGTCTCGCTTTGGGATGTTTTTCAATCTCTGACGATTATCGTTTTGACATTTATTGCGGCGCGGAACTTACCCGGTTTTCTAGAGATTTTTGTTCTCAGTAAACTCGGTGTTGATGCAGGTACGCGATATGCCGTCACGACGATCTTGGGATATATTATTGTTGGCGCAGGTATTATTATCGGCTTTGATCAACTTGGCCTCCAATGGTCACAACTCAAATGGATTGCGACAGGCCTCTCGGTTGGTATTGGTTTCGGTTTGCAGAAAATTATTGCGAACTTTGTCTCTGGCCTGATCATCTTGTTTGAACGTCCAATTCGTATTGGTGATTATGTGACGATTGGCGATCAATCTGGAACCGTGAGCCGCATTCAAATTCGAGCGACGACCTTGAAGGATCTTGATAATCTTGAGATTTTAATCCCGAATGAGGCGTTGGTGTCTGAACGTGTGACGAACTGGACCTTGTCATCATCAGTCACGCGTTTGACGGTGCCTGTCGGCATTGCCTACGGGTCCGATACGGATGCTGCGAGAGAGATTATCTTGAACGCGGTGAAGTCCCTCTCGAAAATTTTGTCGACGCCGCAGCCACAAGTTCTATTTATGGGGTTTGGTGATAGCTCTCTAGATTTCGAAATTAGAGTATTTTTGAAGTCTTTTGATGATCGCGTACCAATGACGCATGCTATTCATACTGAGGTCAATAAGGCGCTAGAGCAGGCGGGTATTTCCATTCCATTCCCGCAACGGGATTTGAATATTATCAGCCAGAATATTCCGTTGGAAGTTTTGTCTAAATCCTCAAGCGGCAAAAAGCCCAAAACAAAACCTAAAGCGTCGTAAATTCATGAAATGTATTTTGTTATTGGGCGTCGCATTGCTGGCCGTGGCCCCGTCCGTATGGGCGCAGGACGTATCTGATGAGGATGTCGTTATACCTGTTCCCCTCTATGTAGGTGATCTTATTGTCGCCAAAGGGGTGCGGGTTGGAACGGTTTTTCAACCCGAAACGATCGACGTGGTTGTACCAACTGGGTCAGAGGGCCTTACTCTCGCGCACCCTTCCGAATTTTTGAACACAGTCGCGGGGGTGAATATCCACCGTGGGTCGGGGCAGGAACATTTGACCGCAATTCGCTCGCCTGTTCTGACGGGCGGAGCGGGCGCGGGGAGTTTCCTCTATACATTGGACGGCGTGCCATTACGTGCGGCAGGCTTTGCGAATGTGAACGCCTTGCTCGAAGCGCCGACTGAACTCGCGGACAGTATTGAGGTTTTTAAAGGCCCAGGCCCTGCTGATTATGGTTCTAATGCGGTGCACGGCCTGATTAATGTTGTACTCAATCCGTCTAATTATGATGGTCAATTCATTCAGCTCCAAGGCAGCAGTCGGGGCTTTGCTAATGTCACTGGTGTGGCCAATGTGACTGACAATTTAAAAGTCTCAGCTGACCTTTCCCACGATAGTGGTTTTCGCGATGACAGTGGATTTGATCAGCAAAAACTCGCGGTGCAACACTTTACTGATATTGGCGATTGGGAAATTTCTACACTTATCGCACTGAACAACCTCAATCAGGAAACGGCGGGGTTTCTGCAAGGTGATGATGCCTATCGTGATCGCGACATCATAGAAACTAATGCAAATCCAGAAGCCTTTCGCGACACTCAAGCCCTGCGCGGGCAGATCAAAGCGGTTAGGGAAACTGATCTGGGAACGCTCATCCTCCAGCCCTATGCCCGTCGTACGCAGCAACGGTTTCTACGCCACTTCGTTCCGGGACAGGCGCTAGATAAAAATGGGCATACCTCATTTGGCGTGAAGTCTGGGTTTTATGGTGAGAGGTGGAGCGCAGGTGTTGACGCCGAATACACATCTGGCTTTCAATATGAATTCCAAAACAATGAATCGGCGTTTAGTTTTGTCCAAGGTTTGCATTTTGACTATGAGGTTGATGCAATTGTGCTTGCGGGCTTCGCGACCAAGGACTTTGAAATTGGAAATAATGCCACGCTCCATCTCGGCGCGCGCGGGGAATATACGTCCTATGATTACGACAACCAAGTTGATGTCGGGCAATCAGGGCGTTTTATTCGCGCGGCAGATCGGACGGATGATTATTTCACGTTCACGCCAAAACTAGGCCTGACCTATGACCTTGGCCAAACTACATTTTTTGCTCGAGGGGCGCGCGGGTCTCGCGCCCCGCAAACCTCCGATCTCTATTCCGCGCAGCAGAACCAAGTGCCAGGCGCGGCTGATGTGGAAACACTCGATAGTTTAGAGGTGGGTCTTCGTGGTCACGCCTTCGGTCGCGGGACTTTCGAAGTTACAGGTTTCACGATGTGGAAGGATAATTTCTTTTTCCGCAATGCGAATGGATTTAATGTCGTCAACGGCAAAACCCGTCATGAAGGCATTGAAGCGAGTTTTGATTTTCACTTAGTGGGCGGGTTTTCGCTGAGTGGCGCAGGCACATTGGCGCGTCATACATACGACTTTACCGAAGACGTGGGCAGCGCCGCGAATAATATCGCGAATGGGGACCGCGTAGACAGCGCGCCCGATACGCTAGGCAATCTGGCACTTGAGTATGACGGGGATCGCGCAGGCGGCTATTTGCGTTGGACCCATGTGGGTGATTATTTCACCAACCCTGGAAATACGAATGAATATGAGGGTCACGACATTTTCACGCTCGGCGGGCGCTATGATCTCACTGAGACGCTCCAGCTTTCCCTGCGCATGGATAATGTCTTTGATACGCGATATGCGGATCGCGCGGATTTCGCCTTTGGTAATGAACGTTTCTTCCCTGGACGCCCACGAACGGTGTTTGCGGGTTTGACGCTCTCGTTGGATTAACCTAGGTCGCGTACATGAATATCCCTGATACAAAACTCGCCCAAGTCGTTGACCGCTTCGACCAGATCACAGCCCGCATGAGTGCGACGAGTGATACGAATGAAATCGTCCAACTCGGCAAGGACTATGCCGAGCTTCGCCCGATCGCCGAAGGCGTGAAAAAGCTGATGGATGTCCGCGCCGAAATGGAAGAACTGACCGCTATGTTGGACGATCCCGAAATGGGCCCAATGGCGAAGGAAGAAATTCAGGCCCTCAAGGAAACTTTACCCGCGCTAGAGAAAGAAGTCTCACTTCTGCTGCTACCGAAGGACAAGGATGACAACGCCTCTATCGTGCTTGAAATTCGTGCAGGAACGGGCGGAGACGAAGCCGCGATTTTCGCAGGTGATCTCTACGCGATGTATGACCGCTACGCCAAGCTTCAAGGTTGGAAGGTCGAAATCGAGACAACCAATGAGGCCGACATGGGCGGCTACAAGGAAATCGTCGCCTCTATTTCTGGCGCAGGTGCATACGGCATGATGAAATTCGAATCTGGTGTTCACCGTGTTCAACGCGTGCCTGTCACCGAAACCCAAGGCCGCATCCATACTTCCGCGGCGACTGTCGCGGTGCTGCCTGAACCTGAAGATATCGATATCGGATTTTCCATGGGCGATGTGCGCGTAGATACAATGCGCGCGTCTGGCGCAGGTGGACAGCATGTTAACAAGACCGACTCGGCTGTGCGTATGACCCATGTGCCTACGGGCGTTGTGGTTGTGTGTGATGCGAAGTCGCAGCATATGAACCGCGCCAATGCGGAACGCCTGCTCAAGATGAAGCTTTACGATATGGAGAAGCAACGCGTCGATGCGGACCGTGCCGAAGAACGCGCAGGACAAATCGGTAGCGGCGACCGCTCTGAACGCATTCGCACGTATAATTATCCGCAAGGCCGCGTGACAGATCACCGTATCAATCTGACGCTTTATAACCTCGACAAGATTGTTGCGGGCGACGCGCTTTCTGATGTTGTCAACACATTGATCGCCGAAGACCAAGCCTCTCGCCTCGCACAAATGGAGCAAGGATGATCCGCCGGTCTGTCTTTGTTTATATCGCGGCGTTGACGCTTTTGTTCTCGGGCATAATTTTGCCAGAAATTTTGGGGACCACGCGCAGTGATTATACCTCCTTTGCTAACTATCTGAGTGAGCTAGGGGCAAACGGCACATCCACCCAAGCCTTAACGAATACCTTGGCCTTCCCGCTGGTCGGCATCAGCTGTATCCTCGTCATCATCGCCTTATGGCATCGTTTGCCGCACACTGGGGGTGTTCGCGCGGGCCTGATCTGTTTAGCCCTAGGGCTTCCATTCGCTTATTTCGGCGCGGCGGTTTTTCCGTGCGACACGGGCTGTCCGATTGTGGGAAGCGCGAGCCAGACAGTTCACAATCTTTTGGGTTTGGTCCAATATCCTTTAAGCATAATAGGGTTCGCGCTCTTGGCTGCTAATCTCAAATCTCATCCAATCTGGCGTGTCGGTTTTGCTGTCGCAGCCGCAGCGATGACCATTGGCTTTGTGATGATGCTCATGCCTCATCAAGCGAGTTTTCGCGGGTTTTGGCAGCGCATGGGTGACTACACCGCCTTTCTCGTTCTCACATATGTAGCTGTGTCGACACAGCCAAACAGAGCCGCATCATGAGCCGTGACCGCAAACAAAAAAATCTCCTCTATTTGGTGCTGATGATTGTCTTGATTGCAGGATCATTCTTCCAACATTTCTACTCCAATGCCAAAGTTGATAACTGCCTTGATGCGGGGCATGAGTATGATTTCAACAATCAAGTGTGCGTAATTACCAATGAATAAGTGGAAATGGTTTTTTGTTTTCGGTGTGATTTCCATTGTTGTTGTCGTTCTATTCTTTCTATTTTTTTCTGATGTTGTTCGAATTGATAGTTGTCTCGATCTTGGTGGGGCTTGGGATTATACCCATAGTGTTTGTTCTTCGGACTGTGAATCTCAAGGCATAAATTGGGATCCTGAAAACAAAGTTTGTATGTTTGAAAATAATGAAGAAGAGAGACTCAATTAAATGTACTGCGTCTCCTACCGTTTCGCACTGCTCTCGAATAACTCCGAGACGCGTCGCCAATTTATCGAAGTTTGGTCAGGCGTAACGGCGTTTTTCCGTGATGATTGCGGCGCGCTTGGCTCTCGGCTGCACTATGGCAATGACGGCGCATTTTACGCCTATGCGCAATGGCCGTCGCGTGAAGTTATGGAGGCGTCACAAGAGGTTGTTCCGAGCGCTGAATTTGCGGCGTTGCGCATGAAATGGGCTGATCTGTGCGGGCCAAGTGAAATTCTTTGGCAAGGCGAAACCGTCGCCGACATGCTTGTAAAACCTGAATAGAGTTTAGCCCCTCCCGAAGGAGAGGCTAAGTATTTCATTTATTGATTAAGCGGTCTTCAGCTCTGTGAAGGCTGTCCGCAAAACCTCGATCGCTTCGCGGACGTGGTCTTCTGTGATGATGAGCGGCGGTGCCATGCGGAGCACATTGTCGCCCGCAGTCCCAACCAACAAACCATGCGCCATGGCGCGCGTCTTTATATCGGCATTTGGCACTTTCAACTTCAAGCCCATCAACAGGCCCTTACCGCGTAGCTCTTCGATCATGTCTGGGAACTCATCCTTCAGGCCTTCGAATTGCTGCTTAAGGAAATTCGACACCTGAACGACATTGTCCATGAAGCCGTCTTCGAGCATCAAGTCGAGCGCAGCATTGCCAACAGCCATCGCCATTGGGCCACCGCCATAGGTCGAGCCATGCGTGCCGGGCACCATATATTGTGCGGCTTCTGCGCTGGCGATACAGGCCCCGAGCGGATATCCGCCGCCCATGCCTTTGGCCGCTGCCATGATGTCTGGATGACCACCTTCAACCCACTGATGGGCGAAGAGTTTACCCGTACGGCCCGCGCCGCATTGGACTTCATCATAGATCAACATGAGGCCATGCTCATCACAGAGCGCGCGTAATCCGCGCAAGCATTCTGGCGGCAGTGGACGTAGCCCGCCTTCGCCCTGAACAGGCTCAACGAGGATCGCAGCGGTTGTCTCGCTGATCGCAGCTTTCAACGCGTCATGATCGGCAAATTCTAGATTGATAAATCCAGGTATGGCAGGACCGAAACCCTCCATATATTTTGGATTACCGCCTGCGGTGACGGTGGACATTGTCCGTCCGTGGAACGCGCCCTTGAAGCTGATGATGTCAACGCGCTCTGGGTGGCCGCTGTCATATTGATAACGGCGCGCCGTTTTCATTGCGCATTCGACGGCTTCCGCGCCAGAGTTGGTGAAGAAGATTTTGTCAGCCCACTCCAGTTGATCGCAATAGCGTTTCGCGAGTTCCGCTTGCCCCGGAATTTGGAACATGTTGGACAAATGCCAGAGGTTCGCAGCTTGACTCGTGAGGGCTTCAACTAATTTTGGATGCGCGTGGCCAAAGCTTGCGACGGCAATGCCAGCGATGAAATCGAGATATCGATCGCCGTCTTCGGTGTAAAGATACGGGCCTTCACCGCGCACAAATTCCTGAGCGGGTGGGCGATAGCAATCATAAATATTGTTGTTGGCAGCCATGTGAACTGTCCTTGGTATTAAAGTCAAAACCGATGGTCTGCGCAGGGCATCAACGCATCGGGAAAGTCTGTAGCATATGAGGCTTATTTAAAGTGGCAACTTATTTTTCAGGCTTAGGGCGATGGGAATACGAACCCACCCCAATCCCAAATGGGAGTGTCGCGTAAAAGAATGGCTTTTGAGACACCGCCGCATTCCGTAACGGGGTCTTTTAGGTCAATTATAGCGCCTTCAGCGGGTACAGCGAGAGGGGTGGCGAGCCATACGATGCTTGTTTCCTCTGATTTTACATAGTCGCTGTTGCGAATGAGACTGTAGGTGAGTCCAGCATCAAGACGTGATGGGAAAACCGCGAGGTGCAGGTCACCGCGTTTGTCGAGCAGCGTTAAGCACCCTTGGTCCATGTGCCCTCTGATGAAGAGTGTCTCAAAATTAAGGTCTTCAGATGAGTGGTGAAAGCTAGTTATGGGTCCATAATATTTCGAGTTTATTGCATTGACAGTTGGGTAACACACGACCTCATTATTCAAATACATAAGTTCAACGCCGAAGTTCGATTTTGCAGACACGAGAAACGCTTTGGTCTGTGTCTTGATGAAGACTTCATCATTTTTTTTGAACATTTCTGCGTAAACGTCGCCGAATGATCCCAAGCTTTGAGCCCAACTGGACTCATCATAATGGATGTGGGTTTTGATATTTATGGACGTTTCTTTATTTTTTAGATGGGTTGGCGCATCTGTAAGTGCAGGATCAAAACTCTCAATTTTGCATAAGGCCTCTGTGTTCTCTCCCGTGTAAGTTTCTGTTTCAGAATAAGGTTGATGGTAGGTCGAGTGGAATTTTTGCCCGTCAATCGCTATCACCGACGCAGGCGGTTGGGCCGTGGATATATCGGCACTGATGCTTCGGGAGTAATCTCTAGGCTCCAAGGGAAAAGAATTTCGGGAGGGAATGGCAACCAAAATTATCGCGATGAGCCCGAGCGCGAGTAACGTGAATGAAAAGATGCGAAAGGCTCTCATTCTAGACTCACTCCTTTTCGGATCACAGCATCATGGCTCCCTTTAGATATATGAAGTCAACACGCCCGAAACAAGCAGGGTTTAGACAAGCGGGAACGCTCACAGCCCATCTTGTGGCTACGGCCATTGGTTTCCCCCAACACGCAGGTTGGGTTGGCAGGCGGCAACCTGCAAATAGAGGGCGTTAGCCCTCGAAAAAGGGACAGTCCGCGTGGTGGCACCCGCGATGGCTGCCAGAGTTTAATATGTTTTGTTTACGCAGATGACGTGGACAGGGTTGTAAATCCTACCAACGACCACGCGGCAGCGGTTTTTGACGAAGCGGCCCATGTGTCCCTACAGTTTGGCCATTAGACCTAGTAGTCGGCTCTCACTTCAAAAGGCCCGGCACACACTCAGCTCTCACACCAAGTCGCTCAACCCCACCGTCTCTCGATACGGCAGATGAGCTCTACCTGTCCCGTGTCCGAAAGAACGTCCTTAGAATGACACAGGTTTTGAGTGCGGGGATCATGTTTTTTGTAAGCGCGGTTTTATGGGGGTTATGGGTGGTTTAGAACAGGGATGGATCAAGAAATTAGGTTGAAGTCATGATCAATTCCCATGTGAGGGGCGTTAGCTCAGTGTCTTTAATGGAGCGAGTTTAAGCCACTCGTTTGTTGGCGCTCGACCAACCTCATTAAAAGCGGCTAGTTACAAGCTCTGGATTATTGAAGAATATCCACTCCACGTGATTAGCCTTGACTCTAATTAGTTTGTAAACTAAATAGAGTTCATGAATTTAGCAATCGTCATCAATTCCATTGGGCATCCTATACGTCGGGACATTATCAAACGTTTGCGCAAGAACTCGCTGTCTGCGGGCGAGTTGGCGGAGGCTTATGACGTGTCGAAACCCACTATGTCGGTACACTTCAAAAGCTTGAAAGACTCAAATCTGATCTATTCTGTCCGCGACGGAAATCACATTTATTACCATCTCAATACCACCGTGGCGGAAGAAGCCATGATATTAATTACGGGTCTGCTGGGCCCGAGTGCAAAATCAAACGCAAAAGGAGATAAGACATGAAACACCTTTTCATAGGATCCGCCATTCTAATCGCGATCAGTGGGTTGATCAGCCTGTTTCTATTTTTCAATCCAATGCCCGAAGACTTCCTGCCACATTGGGTAATTCCGTTGTTTTCGGCAGGCTGTCTTATTATCTTAATCGGGGCGCAGCGCGGTCCAGAACCGAAACATCCCGAACGCGGTTTTTGGGCGATATTGCTGGGTATGCCCATTTTGGGAATAATTTTTCAGCTCCATTATCTGATACCCTCGGTCGGATTTCTTTCGATTTTTCAAAGCAAGCTCGTCCCTATCATGGGTCTGCATGTCTTTCTGGCCATTGTCGGGAACTACGTCACTACTTCGAAAAGTATGTTGTCAGGGTTTCCTACACCTTGGAACCTTCGCAGCGAATTATCATGGCGGAAAAGCCACCGCCTCGCAGGGTTTGGACTGGTTCTCATCGCCATAGTTTCAGGTGTCACGACACTTGTGAGCGGCCAATTTCAGGAAGAGGTTCTTGGAGGCGGGATGTTGATGTTGGGGCTGCTCTTTGTCGCCTATAGCTGGTGGGTTTGGCACAGAGACCCCAATCGCCTCGCACTCTGGGGCGCATAATTGAGTCTACTATTTTGGCCGATACCGCCGTATCGACAAACATTACCAGCGACTTTCATTGGGCGTTTTAAGCCGCTCGTCAAAATCAACCTAACGCAGCTCAAACGCATTCAACCCATCCAAAACAATCTGACCTTCACCCATACCGCCAAGTGTTGCGAAACGGCCTTCGCCTAGATTGATCAAGCGGCGAGCATTTCTGCCGCCGCTAGACCAGAAACATATTAAGCCGAGGCTGGATTTAACCCATGCACATAGAGCAGATTTTATTCCCAGACGGGTCCAAAAGATAGGCGAGATAGAGGCGCATGCCAGTGCCTTCGCGCCAACCGGGCGCGTCTTCAATTGCAGTGCCGCCATTGGCGAGGCCCGCTTTGTGGAACGCGTCGGCGTCTTCAGGGGTTGAGGCTGCAAAACCGATGGTTCCGCCATTCGCACCAGAGGCGTCTTCGCCATTGATAGGCTGCGTTAGCATGAAGACATTATCGCCGTGCATATACATCGCGCGGCCATGTGGGTCGACGCGGCCAGCTCTGACGCCAAGCTCGCCGAGGGCGGCATCATAAAATGTTTTAGAGGCGGCGACATCATTCGCGCCGATCATAAGGTGACTGAACATAATCGTTTCCTTCTGGGTAAGTTAAATGCGTAGGCGTCTAGCTCTTAATCCGCCACCCGCGTTTCAACACGCTTAGGACTGTGATGAAAAGCGCGATGTTAATGACCGCCGTAAGCGCCACACCGATCATGACACTTCCGTCCGCTTCGCCAAGGAAGCCATAACGGAACCCGTCGATCAGATAGAACAGTGGATTGCAGAGGCTGATCTTTTGGAACAGCGGCGGCAGAATTTCGATCTTGTAAAATGTACCCGACAGATAAGACAGCGGCAGAATAATGAACTGATTGACGACGGCAAGTTGGTCAAATTTCTCGGCCCAAATACCCGATAGAACTCCGATCATCCCGAGCATGACTGCGGCGCTGATCCCGAAATACAGAACCGCCCAAAGCTGCGCAGGCCAAAGCGGGGTGAAGAATATCGACAGGGCAATCGCTGTGACCACGGCAACCAATATCCCGCGCGTCGCGGCGCCGCCAATATATCCGAGGGCAAGTTCAATATAAGAGAGCGGCGTCATCAAAACATCATTGATCGACCCCATCATCTTGCCCGTCATTATAGAGGACGACGAATTGGCCGAAGCATTATTGAGGATGCCGAGCATCACAAGGCCTGGCGCGAGGAAGACGACGAAATTATCCGTGGCAGACCCTTCGCCAATCCCGCGTGTCTGCGCAAAGGCGAGCACGAAGACCGTCATGAACAGAAGGTTCGAAATGATCGGCGCAAGGATGGTCTGCGGCGCGACCTTCATGAAGCGGCGGACCTCTTTACTATAGAGTGTACGCAGCCCCATCCAATTTATCCGACCATAGGTACGGTGTTGCGGCGCGTGCACGTCGAGAGCGAGGTTTGATGTAGGGTCTTTAGACATACCGCGGGCTTATGCCCCTTCCGATGAAACCGCAAGATTTAGCGAAAGGCTTATTTTTAGCCGTTTGAGGCACAGTCGTTAGACTTCTCCACAGCAAATCGAATCAGCTGCAGTCATTTGCTGTGGAGAACCCGACACTTCATCTTGTGGGAAAATCTCTGGTGATTACGATATGTGGTGTAGGAGGCTATTATTGCTTCCGCCGGAACATAACGCAGATACGGCAAAGTCCCTTTAGGGGTTGCCGCATCAGATAGAAAAAAGGTGATCTCATGGCTTGGACTGAAGACCGCGTCGCTACACTAACGAAACTCTGGGCAGACGGCTTGTCCGCATCTCAGATCGCGAAACAATTGGGCGGTGTAACCCGCAATGCTGTGATCGGCAAAGTTCATCGCTTGGGCTTGTCTGGACGCGCAAAGCCATCCTCGCCTGCACGTAAAGCTGCGGCGGTTAAGACAGCGGCGGCTCGGGGGGCAAGGCCAGCCACTACGGCCAAGGCCAAGACGAAAACGGTGCGCGCGCCCTCTGCGCCGCGTACGCCTCGCGCTCTGACTGTCACGCCAGCGCCTCCGCCGTTACCGATTGATGCGAAACTCATGTCGAATGGTGAGTATGCGACGATTATGACAATTACGGACCACATGTGTAAGTGGCCAATTGGCGACCCAGGTCAGGACAACTTCCGTTTCTGTGGTCGTAAGACAGATCCAGAAGAGCCGTATTGTGTCGCGCATAACCGCGTGGCCTATCAGCCGTCACGTCGTCGCGGTGCAAGCTCCAACACTAAGGCCCTCGGCCCACAACCAACAGGCCGTAAACGCCTCATGTAGTTTGAAGGCACATATTGAATTAAAAAAGCCCAGTCATCACGACTGGGCTTTTTTGCATTTAGAGTCTGATGTTTATTCACCGTCTATTTGGGGTCTATTTAGTGTTTATTCTGGGGCCTGAACATCGGAATAAATGTCCCGTAAACTGCGCTTCAAAATTTTCCCTGAGGCATTACGCGGAATGACGCCTGTAAAACGAACAAGCTTTACGCATTTAAACCCTGCGAGTTTGGCTTTGGTCAAGTCGATTAGGTCCTGCTCTGTCACGTCAACATTGGGCGCGCGTACGATCACGGCCATGGCGCTCTCGCCCCATTTGGTACTGGGCACGCCAATGACGGCAACATCCGCAACGCCAGCATGGCTGAGGAGGACGTTCTCAATTTCTGCGGAATAGATATTCTCGCCACCTGAAATCAGCATATCTTTTAGGCGGTCGACAATCGTTATAAATCCGTCTGCATCGGCCACGCCGACATCGCCCGAATAAAGCCAACCATCGCGCATGGCTTCGGCTGTGGCTTCGGGTCTGTTCCAATAGCCAACCATATTATTGGGCGCGCGCATACAGACTTCGCCTGAGACACCTGCGGGACATTCATTGCCATCGGCATCGGTGATGCGAACATCCGTATAGAAATAGCCTTTGCCCGTAGAGCCTGGCCGTGCGGCGGCATCTTCGCCTAAAATCAAACAGCCAGGTCCGCAGGTCTCTGTCATGCCGTAAACTTGATTAATCGAAATGCCCATTTTGGCGAAGTCTTCAATCATCGAGACAGGGACTGGCGCCGCGCCCGAGACCATAGATCGCATAGAGGAGGCGTCGTGTTTCGAAGGATCAAAGACAGCTTTCATCGCTTGCAACATGGCGGGGACAAGAAGCGTATTTGTGATTTTTTCGTCTTGTATAATGTCCCAACTTTTGACGGGATCAAAGCTACGTGTGATCACCAATCGCGCCGCGCTATAGATACTTTGGAACGCAGGCGTGAGTGCGCCTACATGAAACAAAGGTAGCGACAATAATGTTGTCTCGTCGAGACCTGTTTCATTCGTCGCCGACATATTTGACATCGCCGCAAAGACAGTATTGTGACTATGCATGACGCCCTTTGGCAGTCCTGTCGTCCCAGAGGTATACATGATGAAAAGAAGGTCATCTCCTCGGCCTGTCAAGGTCGGTTCTGTCTCGGGTTGCGCGTGAGTTAGTGTTTCAAAATCAGTAGCAAAACTGGCTGTCTCTCCGCCCAGTTGGAGGTAATGAGAGAGGTCCGTTTTCTCGCCGCGTGTTTTGATTTCTGCGGCTTGAGTCGCGAATTCTGGTCCGAAAACGAGCGTAGTGCTGCCGCTATCTTTGAGGATGAATTCTAACTCATCCGACGTGAGTCGCCAGTTCAGTGTGACGAGTGTCGCGCCTATTTTTCCGACCGCAAAAAAAAGTTTCGATAAATTCGGAACTGTTCATCAGCAGGATCGCAACGCGGTCCCCAGCTTTGACGCCCAATTTTGTCAATCCATTTGCAAGTCGATTTGTGCGAGCATTTAGCTCTGAATAGGTGAAGCGCCGCCCGCTATCCGTTTCGACCAAGGCCTCGCGGTTGGGCATACGTTGTGTTCGACGGCTAAGTGTTTCACCTATATTTATCTGCATGCCTGTATCCCTTAAGCACGCCAGTTTTATCGGCGCTTGTTTTGGAACTTTATGTCAGCTGGATTTGCGCGTGTATAGCGAGACCCTAAATCAAAGGTCTTTATAGTCAAAGAGTGACGCTAATAGCGCGGAACGGCATTGCTGATGAGGTTCAATGGAACCGCTGTCGTTTCTTTGCTTTGACGCAAAACAATGCGGCTTTGGACATCAGAGACAAGGTCGATGGATAGCAAGACTTCCCGCAAGAAGCTTTCATAGGCGTGCATGTCTGTCGTGACGACACGCAACATGAAATCGACAGCGCCCGTAACGACAGCGCATTGTATGACCTCTGGCATGCGTGAGATGGATTGCTCGAATTTTTCCATATTTGCACTATTGGGCAGGGCGAGTTTAACGGCCACAAAGACTTCGAAATCTAACCCGAGGGTTTTGCGGTCAAGCAAAGTTACACGGCTCTTGATAATGCCGAGTTCTTCCATGCGCTTGATGCGGCGCCAACAGGGCGAGGAGGATAAGCCAACTTGATCTGAGATGTCAGAGACAGAGAGGCTGGCATCGGATTGAATGAGATGCAGAATTTTTGCATCAATATTGTCTAATTTTTCGTTCGCTTTACCGACCATGACGCGATCTCTCTACGTAAATAGCGGTTTTTTCCGCCAAAATAAGATTTATTGGAATTTATAACTACAGATATAGCTATATTCTTCAATGAAAATCTCACTGTATTGATATATCGAGGCAAAAATGACTGGTAAAATTCATGTGAGGCGATGAAACGGTTTATCCGTATCAAACTTATAACTTAGATTGAGGCCAAAATGGCGAAGCAGACGAAGTCAAATACGTCACGGCTCTATGTGCCGGAGCCACCTTTTCGTCCGGGGGACACGCCCGATTATTCTCACATCGCTGTACCTGTGTCCCATACACCGCCACGTCCTGATCCTTTGTGCGGTGCGCATGAAACGACACCGCATGCGACCGCGCTTATTCGTGTCTTACGGTTTTCAGGTGAAGCAGAAGGCGATTGGGCCCCAGAGATTTCGGCGGATGCCCTACGTCAAGCTTTGCGGGATCTCGCCTTAACCCGCGCGATGGATGAGCGCATGTTCACCATGCAACGCCAAGGCAAGATGAGTTTCTATATGAAGTCTAGGGGCGAAGAAGCCGTCAGTATTGGTCACGCGATGGCCCTGCGAGATACCGATATGATATTCCCAACCTATCGTCAGCAAGGCATCCTTATTCAACGCGGCGCGTCGATCAAAGAAATGATGTGCCAGTGTCTTTCTAATTCTGGAGACCCGTTGGACGGAAAATCTATTCCCGTTTTATATTCGTTCAAGAAACATGGGTTCTTTTCGATTTCGGGTAATCTCGGCACGCAACTAATTCAGGGTGTGGGATGGGCGATGGCGAATGCCTATAAGGACAGTGATGAAATTGCGTCTGTCTTTACGGGCGAAGGCGCGACGGCGGAAGGTGACTTCCATTATGCGCTAAACTTTGCGTCTACCTATCGCGCGCCTTGTCTCATTAATGTCGTGAATAACCAATGGGCGATTAGCTCATTTCAAGGAATCGCGGCGGGTGAAGGCGAGACTTTTGCGGCGCGGGGTACGGGTTACGGCCTTGCGACGCTGCGGGTTGATGGCAACGATATATTGGCCGTTTATGCGGCGACAAAATGGGCTGCTGAGCGTGCGCGCGGCGGCGGTGGCGCGACCCTCATCGAGCATTTCACCTATCGCAAATCGGGTCACTCTACCTCTGATGACCCAAGTAAATATCGCCCTGAAAATGAACCTGAAGTTTGGCCATTTGGTGATCCATTGGATCGCTTAAAAACGCATCTCATCCATATTGGTGAATGGGACGAAGACCGTCACACAGCCTTGTTGGCCGAGGTCAAATTGGAAATTCGCGAGACCTATAAATCCGCCGAAGCGATGGGCAGCCTTTCCAGCGAAACGAAGGTCAACGACTATACGATGTTTGAACAAGTCTATGAACGTCCTCTGCCGCATTTGGATGAGCAAAAACGTATGTTCGCGGCCGAAGTCGAAGACGGGCAGGCGTAGACTATGCCAGAAATGAACATGATCGAAGCCATCCGTGATGCGATGGATGTGAAGATGAGCCAAGACAGCGATGTCTTGGTCTTTGGTGAAGATGTCGGCTATTTTGGCGGCGTCTTTCGCGCCACGGCTGGCTTGCAGGAAAAGCACGGATTACACCGATGTTTTGATACACCGATCTCTGAGGGCGGCATTGTAGGCATCGCGATTGGTATGGCGGCCAATGGGCTGCGGCCTGTCGCAGAAATCCAATTCGCGGATTATATTTACCCCGCCTATGATCAAATCGCGTCAGAGGCTGCACGTCTGCGCTATCGCTCGAACGGTGACTTCACGGCCCCGCTTACAATCCGCACCCCTGTTGGCGGCGGTATTTATGGCGGGACAACGCATAGCCAATCCCCCGAAGCGTTGTTCACACATATCGCGGGTCTAAAGACGATCATTCCATCCAATCCATATGATGCGAAAGGGCTTCTGATTTCGGCGATTGAAGACAATGACCCTGTCCTCTTCCTTGAGCCAAAGCGTCTGTATAATGGACCTTTTGATGGTGATCCCCATGCGCCCGCGAAAACATGGCGTGGTCATGACTTAGGCGAGGTTCCGTCGGGACATTACCGCGTTGAAATTGGCAAAGCCCGTAAGCTCACCGAAGGGTCTGACGTGACCATTCTGGCCTATGGCACAATGGTTTGGGTTGCGCAGAAAGTCGCGCAAGATATGGGCGTTTCGGCTGATATTATCGACCTGCGCTCTCTGCTGCCCCTAGACATTGAGATGATCGAGGCCTCTGTGAAAAAAACAGGGCGTTGCGTGATCTTGCATGAGGCAACCCGCACATCAGGTTTTGGCGCAGAGCTCGCAGCCCAAGTGCAAGAGCGCTGCTTCTATGCGCTAGAGGCTCCAATTTTACGCGTGACAGGCTGGGATACGCCTTACCCGCATGCGCAGGAATGGGCGTATTTCCCTGGTCCGAAACGTGTCGGCAATGCCATACAAAAAGTGATGGAGGCCTAGATGGGCGTGCACCTGTATAAGCTGCCTGATATTGGCGAAGGCGTGGTCGAGGCCGAAATTACGGCGTGGCATGTCAAGGTTGGCGATACCGTGTCTGAGGAAGACCCGATTGCTGATGCCATGACGGATAAGGCCACGATTGAATTGACGTCGCCTGTCGATGGCGTGATTAAATCTATTGCCTGCGAAGAGGGCGATATGCTCGCCGTTGGCGCGGTCCTTGTGGAATTAGAAATTGAAGGCGAGGGCGATGTCGTCCCTGAACCTGTAACGCCTAAGCCTGTTGCCGCCCCTATCGTAATGCCTGTGGTGAAAACACCTGAGAGTCAGCCTGAGACTCAAAGAATGCGAAACTTATCGGGCGGTAAAGTTTTAGCCTCACCCGCTGTGCGTAAACGTGCAGCTCAGTTGAACATCCAACTTGACAAAATTCCAACAGAAGGCCATCGGGTCGCCCATTCAGATTTGGATGCGTTTCTCATCCATAGCTTGTCGAGCGAGGCCTCTGCCTCGCCTTCAGATGTGTTATCCCTCCAGATGACACAATCTCCTGCGGCCTCCCCCCCCAAGGCAAGTCCGCCGCAGGAGATACCTCTTTTGCAAGGCGAGACCCGCCAAAAAGTGATTGGGCTTCGGCGTGTCATTGCGACCCGTATGGGCGACGCTAAGCGCCACATCCCGCATTTCACCTATGTTGAAGAGATTGATGTCACGGCGCTAGAGCTGATGCGCGCACGTATGAATGCGCGTCGTAGCGAAGATAAGCCAAAGCTTACCGTCTTGCCGCTCATCAT
The DNA here is from genome assembly GCA_938009235.1 of uncultured Caulobacterales bacterium. GTDB lineage: Bacteria > Pseudomonadota > Alphaproteobacteria > Caulobacterales > Maricaulaceae > Litorimonas. The sequence continues at coordinate 44,392 of CALLIK010000007.1, read as the reverse complement.
TCGCGCCCTGTCTGTGACGTTGGTGGATTGGCCGCAATTCAACGCCCGCTATATGGACGGCTCGCCTGGACAAGAAGGTGGTTATGTTTCGCAGTTTGAAGACCTGAATTTGGGAATTGCGACACAGACCGACGGAGGCTTGATTGTCCCCGTAGTCAAGGCTGCGCAGAAAAGATCAGTCTGGAACTTGGCTGTCGAAATTGGACGCTTGGCAGAGGCTGCGCGTACAAACCAACTCACGCCCGAAGACCTAACCAATGCGACGACAACATTGACGTCTTTAGGGCCGCTCGGCGGAATTGTCACAACGCCCGTGATCAATCGTCCCGAAGTTGCGATTTTCGGTCCGAACAAGATTCGCGAAAAACTTGTTTTTGAAGGCGAAGATATCGTGGCGTGCAAGGTTATGAACTTTTCGATTTCCTGCGACCATCGCGTGATTGACGGGTATGATGCTGCAAAAATGATGCAAGATTTGAGGGCGCGAATCGAAGATCCGACGAGCATGTTTGTGATCTAGGGGTGCGGCGTCAATATTCACCGATATTTACGCTTGGCAGTGCGGCGCACGTGTCCTATACGCCCGCTCATTCGACGATCGGTGGGGTAGCTCAGCTGGTTAGAGCGCAGGACTCATAATCCTGAGGTCGAGAGTTCAAGTCTCTCTCCCACTACCATCGTCGAAATTTACCACACAGATTTGAAATTAAGCCCGCGCCCAATCCTGTAGCCTGCGATGACTGTTATCAAACACTCATCAAATAGGGCGCCATGCGTTGGAAGACCCAAAACATGGCGATGCTTGCGAGGCCATAACTGGCGAGTGTTTCCGCGCCTTTGCGCCAATTACGCCCGAGCTTTGATAATCCCCATAGCGCGATAAGTGCCGCCAAAATCACAGCGAACTGACCTAATTCAACGCCAAGGTTAAACAAGAACAGCGCAAATATTTCTGTGCCTTGCGGAAGGCCGATCTCTGCTAATGCACCTGCGAATCCAAACCCATGAATAAGGCCGACCACAAAGGCGATCAGATAAGGCCGGCGCGCGCCAAGGGTCATGCGGCCTTTTGATTTGTGCATGATCTCAACGCCGAGCAAAACGATTGAACCTGCAATGAGGATTTCAACGGGACGCGAGGGCAAGACTATTCCGCCCAAAGCTGTCGCCGCCAAAGTAATGGAATGGGCGAGGGTGAAGGCCGTCGCGACGCCCCACACTTTTCGCCCCCCAACGAGCAAGGCAAGCCCGATCACAAATAACAAATGATCCCACCCCAGCAGGATATGTTCGACACCAATGCCAAGATAGTCTTTGGCAGGGCTGGCATTCGGGCCACTTAAAGAGAGTACAGGCTCATCAGGTTTAACGAGCGCGGAGCGCGGGTCGCCCTCGAGATATGTAATTTGAACAAAGATGTCCGTTAGCGTGTTTTCCAAACCAGGAAAGGCAAGCTCACCTTGGCGCAAACCACAGGTGACCGTGAAGCGTTCTGTGACTGTATCGCCGTTACGATCCATGCTTGGGTCTGTTTGCGTGCAATTTTCTGGGAAGGTTGGTTTTATATCTAAACGACGGCCTTCAATGATGGGCTGTTTCCAAACCACCTGAAATGATTCTGCGCTGATTTCTGTCGCGCGCAGAAAAGCGGGGCGAACCTCATGCGCATGAGTCGTCGCCGCGATGCACCAGAACAGGCAGGCGAGTAAGAGGCGTGCGGCACTACGAAAGCTCATTCGCCGACCTCGACCTTATATTTGAGGATTAGTTTTTTAAGGGCTTCCGTATTCTCGGCGCGTTTTGCCTCTTCGAGCCAAAGGCTTTCGACTTCGGGCTGAATAGTTTTGAACGGCGGTAATGTTTCGGGTGTAACATCCGTTAACCTGATAAGATGCACGCCGAATGCTGAGCCTAAAGGGCCTTGCCAATCGGATGTATCTGGAAGGGCAAAGAGGTCTATTGAAAAGCGGGTTCCGAACTCTCGTTTGACGGCGGGTTCAGCCAGTTTTTCGAAAATACGCCCCGCCATGAAAGCATCGCCTTGAGATTTCCAATCCGCATCAATGCCTGTGGACAGCAGCGTTTCTGCATCGGACAGAACGGTGCTTTTACGTCCCTTGGGGGAGAGGTAAATTTGTTCAAAACTACGCGTTTCGGGACGCATAAATTTGTCAGAATTAGCCTCATACCAAGTTTGCAACTCATCGCGCGGCGGTAGAGCTGGCACGCCAATATCATCAATCATGAAACGCATTTTTTGGGCAAGGCGACGGCGAATAATCGTGTCGTCTGAATCTAGACCTAAGCGTTGCGCCTCGCGCATGAGAACCTGTTCTTCGACATGTGCAAAGAGCAAGGCTTCGATATCGGCATCTGTCGCTTGTCGGCGGTTTTCAGTCGCGAAAATCTGCGACTGTCGTTCCATCTCTGCGGGGCTGACGAAGATCGTGCGATCTACCTTTGTGACATGACGCTGCCAGAGCGAATGCCCCGCGAAGAGCACCCCACCCAGAATCACGAAATGAACAAATGGCTCATTTAATAATTTACGCATTTATAAGGTAACTCCGTTTCTGAAACCGCAGCGCGATTTCAGTATTTTGATGTCATTTTTTGATTTCAGGACGTTGGTCGTGAATCCTAGATTTAATTAGAGGCCGACGTCCAAATAGGGGACGACCAAGCTCGTTCGCGAAGGGTTGCAGGTAGATCAGGATGACGTTCTACGCCAGCTTTCAATGCATCCCATGTGGACCAACGACAGGTTGGGTTTTCCAATACGCGAACGTAATAGGCGGCGCTGACGCCCGCTTCATAATCAGGATCAGTCCAGACGGCTTTCAGCTCTGGATCACCCTCACCCGTGCTTGGCGTACATGTGGAGAGATCGACGCTTGCGCCATTATCTGGACAACGATGCGTGGCTTGATCTGGCTTTGCGCCATCGGAACAGGCCATGTCATAGATAGCTTCTTTCGGTCCCGCCGCTGTGTGCCAGCTTTTTACGATCTGGAGGCGCTCTAGCGGCGCACCGCGTGGATCACGTGCAGCCCAAGCCATAAATTTTGGCGCGCCATCGAGGCTCAGTTTTCCACCCATTGGTACGCCTGCGCTATAGGCTTGATCCACCATGTCTGCGGCGTTGAGCATATCGACATTCATATCACCGCCAAAGAAACGAAGGCGAATACGAGGTCCAGATGTGGCGTAAGTTTCGCGCCGCTTCATGCCGTCAAAAATAGACTCACGCGTATTTTCTTCGGCCCAAACGGCGGCGTAACCAGAGGCCCCCCATTTAGAGAACCAGTTCTCTGCATGCACGTCGCGGTCGACACCTTCCCAGGTTTTCTCGCCGCCGGGAGGCACAGAGCCGCGTTGTGCGGCGGTTCCGTCAACGACGCCAACTTTGGACCAGTAATCATTTTCGTCATAGGCACCCGCGACAACATGAGAGTCGGAACTGCCGATCAAACCAAATTCATACGGGTTTGTGCCTGTGGCCTTTTCTAACGCCAGACCGCGCGCGAGAGCTTCGCGAATATAAGAGCCGTTGATTTTACTCTTTGTTGGCGAGCCTAATAGCAGCTCATAAATTTCAAAATTTGCGAACTCGTCATTCGGGGAAAGCGCAGGATGCGTTTCTGATGTGCCCTTAACCTGCGTCATTTCTACAATGGGTTCATTGCGAAGGCGTTGGGAGGTGTAATCCGCGTCAATCTCGCCGCCGTCATATTGAATGAGGTCAAACATCTTTCCGTCTGAGACATTGGAGTTATGCGGAATGGCGAGAACGTCGCGGCCTTCTGCGCGTTCTTCGTCCATCCAATCCCACAAGTCTTCTGGGTTATTAGATTCTAGCACGCTGAAAAGACGGTCTGGAGCTTTGTCTTTAAAGACAACATTGCGGTGCAAGTTCCCGCCTGCAAATGTGCCGCCGCTATCTGATCGCGTTGTCACCGCTGTAAACTCATAAGCCGAAAATGTCGTCAGCTTTCCTGGGTGGTAATATTTATCCGCCGTAGAGGTCGCATCTTGCCATGTGCGGTCAACGAGGTCGCGGTCATACATGCCCGGCAAAGGAATCCCGCTTCGGACGGATTGTCCCACGGTTTGAAAGTTTCGAATGATGGTGTCTTGGTCGGTGGTACCGAACATTTTCTTCGCGAGTTCTAGGTCCGACAACGGGCTGTCTGGGTTATCCATTGCGGGCAGTATGCCCATATAGGCGCCATGATCCGTTGCAGCGACGAAATCGAGCGGCGGGCCTTGTAGGGTCATATCAAAACCAGATGGATGCGTTACAGTTTCTCCAAGGGCGAAGCGGTAGACATCTGCCGGCGTTGTACGGACATTGAAAATATAAGCATCGAAGCTGTTCTTCGTATGGATATGAAGGTCGCCGAAGTAGACATTGCGACTTGCATTATAGCCTGCGGTCTGTGTCGCAGCTGGTTTTGTTATTTGGACACTGTCTTTGGCCTTATCCGCGCTCTTGGGCGATGGGTCTGTGCCGCCCTGACATGCGTTCAAGGTTATCGCGATAGCCGTGCAGGCGAGCCACTTTTTTTGCATTATAATTCCCCATTTTTTTAAGAGTGTGGGGGAACACATCCATCATGTCAAAATCCATCAGGTGTGATATTACGTATAGAGGGTATTAGCAGTCGAACTGGTCTGCTCACCTAAGAGTGGAAACAGCGCAATTATGGCCTTGCAAGAACTTATATATACCAGCCTTGCGAGTCGTGAAGAGACTGCCGTTGATGTCTCTTCAATTTTGAAGACATCAGAGCGAAATAATGTTTCTGCGGGCATCACAGGGTTACTTCTATTTGACGGAGAACGTTATATTCAAATCTTGGAAGGGCTACCAGATCGTGTGAACACTTTATTTGAAACGATTCAATCTGATCCTCGTCATGACCAAATTGAATTGCTTCATAAAGGCGAAGTTGTGGAGAGAGCTTTCGAAAATTGGCGTATGGCCTATGAGGTTTTACCTGAAGGCTTATTGAAACATTTGGCTGAAACTGTGGCCGTTTTTTCGCTTGAAATAGAGGGCGAAGCCAAAGCTTCATCCGAGAGTTTTGGTGCGCGATTATATGGCATGTTCATGGATGCCGTCACGGATATATAAAAATGGCAACGCCACCTCCATGTGGGGTAGAGGTGGCGTTGAGTTTTATCCGTTGCAAAGCATCAGATAATAAGAATAATTTCTCCAACCTATTTAGGTGCGCGCTTTGCCAATATTCTTTGGAGTGTTCGGCGGTGCATGGTCAAACGTCGGGCCGTTTCCGAGACGTTTCTGTCGCAGAGTTCATACACACGTTGAATATGTTCCCACCGCACACGATCGGCGCTCATCGGGTTCTCAGGCGGCTCTGGGGATTGGTCGCGTTCTGATAGGAGCGCTTTGCAAACATCATCGGCATCAGCAGGTTTGGCGAGATAATCGTTGGCGCCGCGTTTTATCGAGGACACAGCGGTGGCCAAATTCCCATACCCTGTAAGCATAACGATTTTTGAATCTTTGCGATGGTTTTGTAAATAATCTATCACATTCATCCCATTCCCGTCTTTCAAGCGAATATCCAAGACCGCGAAGGCAGGAGGCTTCGTGCGGATTTTAGATTGTGCCTCTTGTATAGTTTCAACCGTATCCACAACGAATCCTCGTTGCTCGAGCGCGCGGGCTAGGCGCGTACGAAATGGAGCATCATCGTCTAATATCATTAGCGAGGCATCATCAGGCAAAATGTATTCGGTCATTATGTCTTTCTAAGTATACAGCATTAATACGCATGAAATCGAGAAAAGGACTGAAATTAAGGTGGGCTCAATCGGATAATATACTGCAGGCCAAATTTTAAACTGCGGTGTTAAGTACTTTCACATTCTAGCCTTTCAATTATACGGTGTTTGTCCTGATTATGTTTAAATGGAGCAGAGTGGCGTGAGAAATACGATAAATATTTTGATGACGGGTTTAGCTGCCTTGAGCTTGATGGCCTGTCAGGCAGAAGACTCTAACCGCGCGGGTGTTTCGGGTGAAATCAAAAGCGCGGGCACCGCCGCCATCGGTGGACCTTTCACGCTCATCGATACCGCTGGACAGACTGTGTCTGAAGCCGACCTCCTCGGGAAGCCTCATTTAGTATATTTTGGCTTCGCCTATTGTCCAGACATCTGCCCGACAGCTTTGCAGAAACTTGGCGCAGCGCAAACGTTGCTAAAGGACGCTGGCGACGACATTGGCTATGTTCTCATAACTGTTGACCCTGAACGCGACACACCAGAAAAACTTGCGCAATATGTTGCCTTCGATCCGTTCCCGACGGGCTTGCGCGGGTTTACTGGAACGCTCGAGCAAATCGACGTGGTGAAATCAGCGTATAAAATTTATACGCAAAAGGCCTCAACAGATGGCGGCGAGCTTGTCTCTGGATCAACAGATTACACAATTGATCATTCGGACATTATCTATTTCATGGGGGCTGATGGCCAATTCGTTGATTTCTTTGCGGCGCGATCTACGCCTCAAGATATCGCATTAAAAGTCCGTCAAGAATTGATGGCGTCACAAAAATAAAACCTAAAAACGGGTTACCGGTTTGCGCCGGGCACCCATTTTACGTCAGCTGCGCCTTGATCATTACACCAACGGCTTGCCACAAACAAAAAGTCTGACAAACGGTTTAGATAACTCAGGGCGTGTGCATTGACGGGCTGTTCGGCGGCTAACGCCACGCAGACTCGTTCTGCGCGTCGGCAGACAGTGCGGGCTTGATGAAGATAGGCCGCTGGCGGATGCCCGCCTGGGAGGACAAATGAGTTGAGCGGTTCTAAATCCGCATTCAACAGATCAAGTTCCGCTTCTAATCGCGTGGTTTGTTCCGCCACCATCCGCAGCGCATATTCACTATCCGCGTCACCTTTGGCGGGCAGCGGCGTCGCGAGATCAGCGCCAAGGTCAAACAGGTCGTTCTGAATGCGTGATAGCATTGCGTCGAGCTGACCATTTTCCAGATGCAAGCGGACAAGGCCGATCACGCTGTTGGTTTCATCCACGTCGCCATAGGCGCGCACACGCATCGCGTCTTTGGAGAGTCGCGAACCGTCGACTAAACCTGTCGATCCGTCATCACCTGTGCGCGTATAAATTTTATTGAGTTTGACCATATCAGAAGAAACTAAGCTCCGTTGTTACGGACATAGACGGTGAGGACTAATAATCCGATGGCGATGACCTGCGCGTAAATGCGGCGCCACATCCAATCATTCGACTTCTTACGGCTCTCTTCGCTTTTTCGGCTCATGGCGATTGTGCCCATGACAAGAGTGACGACGACGCAAAGAAAGGCGAGGCCTGTTAAGATGATAAGAACGGTGAGCATGGGGGGCTTTCCAGATTAAATATCCGTATTGGATTGTAGTGCCTTATATACGCATTACGGCGCGGTTCGACCCAAAATTTATGCGGCTATGTTATCTTACCGCGCCTGTGTTTGGTTTTCATACACAATTTTTCATGCAGTCTGGTCTGTTGTGATCCTTTCGCGACGTCTATGTGCCTAAGTCCAGATTTAGTCCGATAAAGAGTTTTGACCATGATGAGTGATTCCGACCGCGCCGATCAAATGGGCCAAGCTACGCGTGAAAAACTACGCCAATTCATCGCGCGTATTGAACGCCTTGAAGCCGAAAAAGCCGAGTTAGCGTCTGATATTCGTGACGTTTACGGAGAGATGAAAACATTTGGTCTTGATACGAAGGTCATTCGTAAGGTTATCGCTTTGCGGAAACAGGACGCAAATGAGCGCGCCGAAATGGAAGCTTTGCTTGAGCTTTACCTCGAAGCGACTGAAGGCGTTTAAGCCTGAACTTAAATTTGTTCCCTTTTCGTTCCGATTGTGTTAAGTCGATGAAATGTCAGATTATGATCGGGAACAATGGCAGGCAGAACAGTCTGCCCGTGAGCAGGCGGACACGGCCTATCGCGATAAAATGGCGAGAGCGCGAGAGCGCTCTGCCGCCAACGCAAAGCGCAAGGTTGCGCGCCTGCATGCCAAGCTAACCGAGCTGGGGCATATTTCCGATTTTGAAGATGAATTTGGTGAGAGCGTCTTAGAACGCTTAGACAAATACGGCTCTGCCTTTAACGATCTTGAAAAAGGCCGTGCGGGCGATGCTCTTTCTATCGCTCAAAAACAAGTTGTCGCGCGCATGAACCGCAAGGTCAAAGAGCTGAAGGCGAAGCAAGCTGCGGGTGAGGGCGTTGAACCTGATCCTGACGCAGATTATGTGCGGACGGCAGATCGTTGGAAAACCGAGTCTGAAAAAAAAGGCGGCTTCAAATCTAAGCGTAAACCTAAATTTACGCCGCGCGTCCGTAATATTGAAGATGATTTCATCGAGGACGAGCCTGCACCGAGGCCGATAAACCCGTCGCGCCCTGTACTCGTGCAGCCTGTCTTGAAAGATGTGTCTGACGTGAAAGAAGAGACGCTTAAGCCGGCTGTTCGGCCCGCGCCCTATATTCCAAATTACACACCGCGTAGCCCTACACGGTCAGCGTCTGAATCTTCTGAGCCAAAACCATCTGGCGCAAAACGACCTTTCTTACGGCTTGTTGCAAAAGACTAGATGTGGAGATCCATGCGCCCAATATGGGTCAATCGTTCAGCCAAAACTCTGCATCAGAAACACCTCACAGCGAAACAGACTTTAAACTTGGCCTCTGTGTAAATCCGTTAAGCAACTCTCGACACATAACGACTTGCTCCTAGAATGCACGATCTGGGATATTATTGCCAAAACCTGAAACAGAGTCTGTCATAGACTCCTGGGGAGGAGGTTAGGTGGGTGTGCTTCCTCCGCCACCGCCGCAGGCCGATAAAGAGGTGGCCACGCCACCTACCAAGAGTTTTAATTGATCTCGTGCTGTAAACACCTGCATTTGAACCCTTATGTCGGCAACAGCCAGTATATGATGATAGCTTTGTCATTTGACTAAGGTAGTTTTGAGGGCACATCAAATATGCCCCCTTGCAGGTTGGAATTGTGTTTAGATTACACAGAAAAAGGCCACGCATTCCCGCCGAACACGTGGCCTTGATAGTGCTGAGCAGAAAACTGCGTCACATATTTGTTGCAGGTTACCCTACGATTTAGCGTGGATTAGAACCGCGCTTTAAAGCCAACATTTACCGCGTGAGCTTGTGTTTCATCATTCGAAACCAATTGAGGGGCAACGAAAGGAATGAAGCCTTTATTATAGACATATTCTGCCCCAAATTCGAGGTAGTCATTTATTGGGTACTCAGCGGATAGGACATGCTGTTGGTTTTTTTCAAAACTGGTTGTTGTGCCGAAGGCCGTCGTATTACCCGTGTCATCACTGATGTTACCCCAGCTACCGACAGCTGCAATGTTCATGCGGCGACCAAAAACGCGAGGCTTAATACGGGCCTGAGCGACAAGGGTTGAAAGATTTTCATCAAAATCAATGTTAGACAAGTCTGTTGTAGAGCCAGTTGGATCGATCAAGAATTGCGGTAACGGTGTGCCGTCTGCTGATTGCGGAATCGCGGCAGCCCAAGGCTTCAGTGTTGTTGTATATTCAACCATAGCATCAAAGAATGGCGAGTTATATTCAGCAAAACCATTCACAAGACTGTTACGATATTCGATGAAGTTTGCAGGGGCGGTGCCCGTTTCGCGACCTAGGAATGTATGCGCAGTCCAGTTATCGCGATAGATTGAATCATGAAGATAACCGCCACCAAGTGTAAAGGCGTGACGTTTACTTTTACCAAAGCGGAATTCTTTTTCTGCATTAAAGGCATAGTTGCCAATATTATTTTCTTCGCCAGCCAAACCAACTCGTAATTGACGTCCGCCAGAGAAGGCAGAGGCTGAGACCTTAAAGCCGTTTGAATACAGGCCTAATTCCAAGACAGGCTGATCACTCACGGCGTTAAAGTAATGTGCGCCTTCATTGTGCGTGATAGCATTATAACTATCGAAGTTACCGAAATCGATCGTCTTGCGGCCAAAGGCAGCATAGAAGGGTGTCTTCTCTAAGTTACCAAAGACGACGTAGGCTTTACGAAGTTGGAATTCGTCTTGATCTGAACCATATTCCGTTTCGGAATATTCAGTCTGCAAATACATGGTTGTCCAATCGCCAAATGTTGACGTGAAAGATAGAGCTGCATTATCAATGGCGAAAACACCTGCCGTATCATCTGTTCGGTCTGAGAAGAATGGGAAACGAGACAAAATTGGGAACTGCCCATCAACCTCTGTTGTTTGCCATTTAAGACCACCTTTGAAACCGCCGCCAAGATAGACAGAGTTTGGCTGGAGCGTTCCATTGGCGCGGTTCGCCAGAAGCGTCACAGTTTTACCCGTTATGTTTTCTTGCCAATCTAGCATGTCCCGCGAATGTAGAGCGTTCGTTCGCACTGTTATACCGCCAACGTCGTAATTGCGGTCAAATGTTGACGCATCCTGACGGTCATATGCCACACTGCGAGGTGCAGATAGGCCACGTAAACCAGCATATTGTTGAATTCGCGGTTGAGTTTGCTCAACGTGAACATAATCTGGTGCAGCTGCATATCCGTAGGACGGCGCCGCATTCTGGTAACTTGTCTGATATCCTGAAGTCGAAGCGTAAGCTGGCGCATAATTATACTGATAGCCTTGAGCCGCATTAAGTTGCGCTTGAAGACGCTGCTGTTGCCAAGATGCTGCAGGTACGTAAGTTTGTTGCATGTCAACTTGTCCCGTAAAGGCACCACGAAGACCAATATTTTGATGCGTCGCAGCGACAGGTACAGCGATAATAAGTGCGAGCGCAGCAGCCCCGCCAAGAAGTGTATGGTGTTTCATTGAATTAGTTTCCTTAAACTATTAGTATTTTAAGCTGTGCGAACGTCATCGACGTCCAGTTCATGTTCGCGTACTTTGCGATAAAGCGTTGATCGCCCGATGCCCAAACGGCGCGCAACTTCGGACATGTGACCCGAGTAATTACTGATCGCGAGCGCAATCAAATCGCGTTCAATATCCTCCAAAGTCCGCAAGTGACCTTCGCGATCTAGAACAGACACCGCGGAATCAGATGATGTTGGGTCTGCATTTTTGTCCAATGAGACCAGGCTCTCAATCGGACTTGTTTCCATTTCTGGCACAGTCAACAGGCCTGGCGTTAGGCCAGAGATTTGCGGAAAGTCTTGAGGACGTAATTTATGTCCGTCGGACAAAATCATCGCGCGGAAAATTGTGTTTTCAAGCTGACGAACGTTGCCTTTCCACTCATGAGCTTTGAGTAATTCAAGCGTATCAGCGGTGATCCCAGACACGGTCATGCGTTCCTGAGCATTAATTCGCTTCATGAAATGTTCGACAAGTGCGGGCACATCTTCGCGACGCTCACGCAGCGGTGGAACCGCAATTGGGAAGACGTTTAGACGATAATATAGATCTTCACGGAATGTGCCGGCTTTAACAGCTTCAGCTAGGTCTCGGTTTGTCGCGCTGATAATTCTAACGTCGACTGGGACTGTGCGCTTTGACCCAATCGAGTCCACTTCACCTTCTTGTAGAACGCGAAGTAATTTGACCTGCATTTCAAGTGGCAATTCGCCGACTTCGTCTAAGAAAAGCGTGCCTGTATTGGCTTCTTGGAATTTACCAAGGTGCTTGGCGTTAGCGCCTGTGAAAGAGCCTTTTTCATGGCCGAATAAAATTGATTCAACCAGTGACTCAGAGATCGCACCGCAATTTACCGTGATAAAGGGTTTGTCTGACCGCTCAGAAGCACTTTGGATGGCGCGAGCGATGACTTCTTTGCCTACTCCAGATTCACCTGTGATCAGGATAGGGATATTGGCTTTGGCCCCACGTTCGCCCATTGCGACAACGGACCGCATGGAGGATGCATTGCCGATAAGATCCTTAAAGCTCAGCCCGCCTTGAGTTGTTTTTTTCAGGCGTTTGACCTCTCCAACCAATGTTTTCATATCTAACGCATTCCGAATGGAGACGATGATACGTTCTGGTGCAGCTGGTTTTACTACAAAATCACGTGCGCCAGCTTTCATGGCTTTTACGACAGCATCTATTGAGCCTTTGCCCGTGAGGACAATGACAGGAAGATCGGGACGCTTGATCGCAAGTTCTGCGAGCGTATCCATACCGTCGCGACCTGGCATGACCAAATCAAGAAGCATAACGTGCACATTATCTTGGTCGGGACCTAACGCGATTTCTAACGCAGCATCCCCGTCTCCAGCCTGCAAGGTGGAAAATCCTGATTTTTCGACAACAGCCTGTAAAAGGCGGCGTTGTGTCGGATCGTCATCAACGATCAGAACAGTCTTACCCATAGTGTTCACCTAGTTAATTGGGGAGACGGTTAGCCCTCTCTCCCATTCGTTTCCCAGAACATGACGGAAGGAGGTGAATTTCGGGTTTGAATTCATGGTGAAGAAAGGATGAATTGCGATGACGTGATTGACAGCGCTGTCACAGGTAAATTTTGCGTTTAGAACTGAAATACCCCCCATTTAAGTGAGGCGGCATAGCTTGAAGGTATAGTTTCTGCGTGATAGCGGGTTCGAACAGAATTCCCTTGAAAACGAAGGCAGACAAAAATGGCAGGCGGACACTCCGATTATTCTCATGGTTCTATGGTCGTGGATGCGCAAGCGGGCACATTTTCTGGATTCATGGGAGGGACTAAATATGGCGCAACTATAATTGCGTTGGTCGTGCTCATGCCAACTCTGGTTTTTGCGCTTGGAATGAGCTGGGTTTTGGCTCTGTTCGCTACCGTTGTTTTTGGTTTTGCTTTGGGTGCAATCTTGAAGTTTAAAGGTGTCTGGTTTGTTAGCGTTATTAGCGCAGCAATCTTCACTGCAATCGTATCCTTCGGCATCTCTCTGATAGCGTAATACTTTTTTTTAAAGGCTGATCCCCCGTGAAAATTTCTGTTCTTAATGACGTCACCTCGCAAAAAAAAGGTGGCGCAGAAGCCCGTGTCGCTGCGACACCTGATACTGTTGCAGGTTACGTAACCTCTGGTCACAGTGTTGTTGTTGCCAAAGGCGCTGGCGACAAAGCCAACTTTGCTGACGCTCTCTATAAAGACGCAGGCGCAACCATCGCCGCGACCAATACAGCTGCCGTTAAAGGGGCAGACTTAGTTATGTCCGTGAGCGGCGGTAATGAAAAAATTGTTGCAGCCATGACATCAGGCTCAGGAATTACGGGCGTATTATCGCCAACGGATAATCCGAAATATGCGGCGGCTTGTGCCAAAGCGGGCGTAACGGCTTATGCTCTGGATTACATTCCGCGTATCTCGCGTGCGCAATCAATGGACGTCTTGTCTAGTCAATCAAATCTGTCTGGCTATCGTTCTGTTGTTGAAGCGGGCGGTATTTATGGCCGCGCTTTCCCAATGATGATGACGGCTGCGGGTACAATCGCTCCAGCGAAAGTCTTTATTATGGGCGTGGGTGTTGCCGGTCTCCAAGCCATTGCGACGGCTCGCCGTCTCGGCTCGGTTACAACCGCAACAGATGTGCGTCCTGCGACGAAGGAACAAGTCGCTTCGCTCGGCGCGAAGTTCATCGCCGTTGAGAATGAAGAATTTAAAGCCGCTGAAACTGCGGGCGGTTACGCCAAGCAAATGTCTGCGGAATATCAAGCCCTACAGGCTGAATTGACAGCTAAGCATATCGCGAAACAGGATATTGTGATCACTACGGCGTTGATCCCAGGCCGCAAGGCGCCAATTCTAGTCACCAAAGCCATGTTGGACACGATGCGTCCTGGTTCTGTCTTGATTGATCTGGCTGTTGAGCGTGGCGGCAATATCGAAGGCGCGAAGCCAGGCGAAATTGTCACCACATCAAATGGTGTTCACATCGTCGGACATTTAAACTGGCCGTCCCGCATGGCGGCAGATGCATCCAATATGTTTGCACGTAATATCAAAAACTTCCTCCCCCTCGTCACAGCAGAAGACGGTGCTTACGCGCCTGATTGGGACGATGAAATTATTAAAGGCTGCGCGCTGACTAAAGACGGCGAAGTAGTCCACGAAAGGCTAACATCATGATCAGCATGCTTATAATGGCAGGCGGAGGCGGTGTTTCGCCTCTCGTTTTCCAACTCGCGATTTTCGTTATGGCGATTTTCGTAGGCTATTATGTAGTTTGGTCAGTCACCCCCGCGTTACATACGCCTTTGATGGCTGTGACGAATGCGATTTCATCTGTGATTATTGTGGGCGCACTCGTTGCCGTCGCCGCGGGTGTGAAAGGCGGATCAAGTATCTCAACTTGGACGGGCTTTGCGGCTGTTGCCTTGTGTTCTGTAAACATATTTGGCGGGTTCCTCGTCACCCAACGCATGTTGGCTATGTATAAAAAGAAAGCCCCAAAAGAGGGAGCTAAGTAAATGCCAACACTTTCAGCTGATTTCGCAGCGGTCCTATATACGGTTTCCGCTGTTCTCTTCATTCTCGCGCTTCGCGGATTGTCCTCTCCTGCAACGTCCCGACGTGGTAACACATTCGGCATGGTCGGTATCGCAATAGCGATTATTACGACGTTGCTTGTGGCCGATATGAGCGCTTTTGCCTTACTCTTGTCTCTTGGTGGTCTTGCCATTGGCGGTATATTTGGCGCGATCATAGCCAAGAAAATCCCGATGACAGATATGCCGCAACTCGTGGCTGCCTTTCATTCCCTTGTTGGTATGGCCGCTGTGCTTGTGGCCGTTGCAGCTTTCTTTAGTCCTGATGATTTCGGAATTTTATCTGAAGGTCGTATCAAAGCAGGCTCGCTTCTCGAGCTTGGCTTGGGCATGGCGATTGGCGCGATTACATTCTCTGGCTCGGTTATCGCCTTTGCGAAATTGAACGGAAATATGAGCGGGTCTCCGATCACGCTGCCTGCACGTCATTTAATCAACATAGTCTTGGCGCTCGGCATTGCCGTTCTTATCGGCATGTTGATGAAATCTGGCGGCAATACACCTTGGATTATCTGGGCGCTTTTGGCGGCTACATTCATCATTGGCTTCTTGCTGATCATTCCAATTGGCGGTGCAGATATGCCTGTTGTTGTGTCCATGTTGAACTCTTACTCGGGTTGGGCTGCTGCGGCTTTGGGCTTCACGCTCGGCAACTTGGCTTTGATTATTGTGGGCGCTTTGGTAGGCTCCTCTGGCGCGATCCTGTCCTACATCATGTGTAAAGCCATGAACCGTAGCTTCATTTCCGTTATCCTCGGCGGCTTCGGCGCTGACGCGGCGGCGGCTGATACTGGCGATAAGGAACAACGCCCTGTTAAACGCGGTTCTGCTGCGGATGCAGCCTTCATCATGAAGAACGCGTCTAAGGTTATCATTGTACCGGGTTACGGTTTGGCCGTGGCACAGGCGCAACATGCCACACGTGAAATGGCAGACGCACTCAAAGAAGAAGGCGTCGATGTGGTCTACGCGATTCATCCTGTTGCGGGCCGTATGCCGGGACATATGAACGTACTGCTAGCTGAAGCGAACGTGCCTTATGATGAAGTCTTCGAACTAGAAGACATCAACTCTGACTTTGCGAATGCTGATGTGGCCTTTGTGATTGGCGCGAATGATGTGACCAACCCAGCAGCCAAGACTGATCCGCAAAGCCCAATCGCAGGCATGCCGATTTTGGATGTCGATAAAGCGGCTACAATTTTGTTTGTGAAACGCTCACTGTCACCCGGCTATGCAGGTATCGACAATGACCTCTTCTATCGTGACAACACAATGATGTTGCTCTCCGATGCGAAGAAGATGGTCGAGGACATCATCAAGTCGCTTTAATTCGCATTGATGATTTATAGAAATAAAAAAGCCCCCGTTTGATTGCGGGGGCTTTTTTATTTGTGGAGTCTGTATTTAAGAAGATGGTGGGGCTTGAGTTTTGACTTTCGTCTTTGCTTACTCCTCTTCCCCGTCATGATCTTCATCGTCGTCTAAAAACGCGTCTTCTTCTTCCACCACATGCAGGCGTGGTTTCATGCCTTGGCGGTCTAGCGCGAGCAGCACTTTGTCGTCTGTCTCCATAATCTGTTGATGTGCCATTAGGTTGGGATAATCTTCCAATTCCATTGGCGTTGTTTCGACCCATCGTCCAATAATATAGAGATAGGCGTCTGCGTAGGATTTCTGGCTAAGGAGCCATGGGCCTTTCGTCGCTGCGATTTTCGCATCTAATTGCTCGAAAAACTTATCAAGACGCCAATAGGTTTTATGTCGGGCGGCTTTTTCTGTTTTTGGTGCATTGGCAAAGAGGCTTGGTTTGAAATGAACTTTGAAAGCCGCATGAATTTCCGAGCTTAGAAATGCGAGCGCTTCGGCTTCCTTGCGGCCCAATTTCGTGTCCCGCGTATAGGCAGCATGTGCCTCGCCGCTATGGGCTGCGCCGATATAGGTGAGAATGGCAACGGTCTCTGTCAACACATCGCCGTCGTCAAATGCGAGAGCAGGGACTGTTCCCGCTGGATTGACCGCCAGATAAGTCTCTTCTTTGAGTTGAGGCCGTTCCAGACAGATAACTTCGATAGGTGCGTCTTCCCATGCGATCGCGATATTCGCGGCGAGGGCGGACGTGCCGGGTAAAGTATAGAGCTTCATGGTCAATCTTTCGGACGTAGGCGCCTCGCTATTTAGGCGATAGCTAATTTATAGTTCCGCCGCGTCAAGCGTTTTGCCATGACAAAACCCTTTAAGGCGCTGCCTTGGGTCGCCTCTAAGACGCGATTGGCGTGTGCGGTTTGGTCTGTGTCTAATGTTTGATATTGGTCCAGCGCGGCCTGCAAGCGGAATAATGAGAATGGCCTTGCGAGTGTTTGGCCTGTCACGTCTTTGAGCGTGAATGGAACCATGCCCAATGCCCGCGGCAAGTCATCACTATCTTGTTCGCCTAACAGTGCGTTGACCGCAGACAGAACGGGAAGATGTTCCGCATTATGCCGCGCGAGTAACGGCAGCAGCGTGTCGGGTATGACGTCCCCTGCAATTAAGTCGCCGTCGCCATAATTTCCGTCGCGCAAACGCTCAACCCAACGCGCGACATTTGGAGCATGGGCGCGCATAATCTCGCTGCTCGCAGGGTCGCGATAGAGATGTGCATAGAGTGGACCATATAGGGCAAAATCCGCGAGGCTCGGTTGTCCGCCGAATATAAAATCATGCTGTTCCAAATGAGCAGAAAAGTCGTCGAGGAACCCAAGGTAACTCGCTTCAATAGCTTGTGCTGTGTCTGGCGTAACGCCCAACATTGGAACCATAGCTTTGAACATAGCACCGCGTTTATTTCCGATCTCGATCTGCATTTTTCGATCTGCATCTGGCATGGCCAATTTGCCAAACTCTTCTAACACCCACGCTTCATTATAATTCCAACGGTAATGCATAGCGGGTAATGTCAGCCATTGATCCGCGAATGTATGGAGCAATTCGGTGACATAGTGTTGAACGGGGCCGTTGGGGTAGACAGAGGGGCCAGTCTCACTCGCTTCGAAATACGATATAATATCCGCAGTATCTTGGATGAAGGCCCCGTCGGGGGTCTCAAGCACTGGAATGACGGGCCAGCCAATTGCGGGCATCAGCTTGGTCTTCATGATCTCCGTAGAGGGGGCGATTTCTTCAAAAGCCACGCCCTTCCAACGCAGGTAAGCTCTGGCTTTTCCAGAGAACAAGCTAATCGGCGCGGCGTAGAGTATATAAGTCATGCCAAGGCCCTGCCGTATAGGCGGACGAGGAGCAAGAGACTATCGTGAAGGCGTTAGCTTTTAAATATTGCCGTTCACATCGAATTGAAGCCTAGTGGCGAGGCGTACGTTTTGACATAAACATGGCGCGGTCGGCGCGGTCGAGAACTTGTTCAACGGTGTCTCCAGGCTCACAAGGCGAGACACCCCAAGACGCACCCACGCTAATATCGCCTGTTGGCATTTCGACTTTTTGCTCTGCAATACGGCAGGCCAGAGCTTGGGCTTTGGCACGTGCGGCTTTTATATCTGTCTTGAATAACAGGATTCCAAATTCGTCCCCACCAATGCGCGCGACCATATCACAATCGCGAACACCTTCTTGAAGGACAACTCCAATGAGCTTCAATAGATCATCGCCAACGCCATGTCCAAATCGATCATTGATAGATTTAAAGCCATCTAAATCGAAAAATACGACAGTCGAGAGCATATCATAGCGCGCCATAACATTTTGCGCACGAGAGATTTCACGCATGAAAGCACGGCGATTATAAACAGGAACCAATGGGTCCGTATCTGCGGCATGTTCGAGTTCCAGAATACGCAAACGTAGAAGTGCGACTTGTCCAGATAAGTCTTCATTCGCCCGAATAAGAGCTGCATCCGCACCTTCGCTACGCTCATAAAGCGGCGTGGCTGCGTCTTGTAAAGCCCGTGTCAGGCGGGGAGAACTCATAGCTTGGATACTTATAAAGGACGTGAAACAGGTTTAAACAATAATTCTACCCCTATGACGTTAAGAAATCGCCAATAGGCATTTGACGCAAGCCGTTGAGCAGGTATTATAGTCCGCTTCCGAAGGTATGGGAGTGTAGAAAATGACCTCACCAAAAATTGCAATTATTATGGGCTCGACTAGCGATTGGCCGACGATGGAACATTCGGCAGCTGTGCTTGACGCATTAGATGTAGGCTATGAAGCAAAAGTTATCTCGGCGCATCGTACACCCGACCGCCTTGTTGAATTTTCCAAGGGCGCAGAGGCCGCAGGCTTCCACGTTATCATCGCAGGCGCAGGCGGCGCTGCGCATTTGCCGGGCATGTGCGCAGCCATGACGCAACTCCCCGTGCTAGGCGTTCCCGTCCAAAGCGCAGCGCTCTCTGGCATGGATAGCTTGCTCTCGATTGCGCAGATGCCAGGCGGTATTCCCGTTGGAACATTGGCCATAGGCAAAGCGGGCGCGAAGAATGCGGGGCTAATGGCTGCGGCTATCCTCGCGTTGAATGATACTGCATTGGCAGAGCGTTTACGCACATGGCGTGCGGCACAAACCGCGTCTGTTGGTACAGACCCACAAGGCTAAAATTATGACTACAGACTCCTCTCGCGGCGCACAGACGGTTCTGGCTCCCGGCGCAACAATCGGTATTCTTGGCGGCGGACAGCTTGGCCGCATGTTGGCCTTGGCGGCATCACGTCTGGGCCTGAATATCAATATCTATTCCCCTAGTGCAGACTGCCCCGCAGCCACCGTAGCGCAGAGCGCCACTGTCGGCGAGTTTGATGACGTCGAAGCCATCATTGCCTTTTCCCAAACCTGCGATGCTGTGACCTATGAGTTTGAGAACGTCCCCGCCATGTCCGCCAAAGCGGCCTCATCCGTCACACCGCTGCGCCCCGGTGCGCGCGCACTGGACGTTAGTCAGGACCGCCTCGTCGAGAAATCATTCCTACGCGACCAAGTCGGCGTTGAAGTCGCGAGTTTCGAAGACATCGGCAATGTCTATGACCTTAAACGCGCCGTGAAACGCCTCGGCTTACCTTGCGTGTTAAAGACCCGTCGCTTTGGATATGACGGCAAAGGCCAAGTCATTATCCGCGAAGAGGCAGAGATCGCAAATGCATGGGACACGCTCGCGCCTGCCGCTTGCATCCTCGAAGCCTTCATTCCTTTTACGCGCGAAGTCTCCATTGTCGCCGCGCGCGGATTGACAGGACATATCGCCGCCTATCCGCTGACCGAAAATGTGCACCGCAATCACATCCTTCACACAAGCACCGCGCCCGCGAAACAAGACGACGGTAGCGCGGCCAAGATAGCCGCAAAAATCCTCGACCAACTCGATTATGTTGGAGTCATGGGCGTCGAGTTTTTCCAGATGGAAGATGGCAGTCTCGTCGTCAACGAAATCGCGCCGCGCGTCCATAACTCGGGTCATTGGACCCAAGACGCAGGTTGCGTCGATCAATTCGAACAACATATTCGTGCCGTCGCAGGCTGGCCTTTGGGCGATGCAGTCCCGCGCCATAGCGTCGTGATGACGAACCTCATCGGCACCGATATTACAGCGTGGGAAGACTTCGCCGCAACACCCAGAACGCGCCTGCACCTCTATGGGAAAACAGAGACCCGCGAAGGCCGAAAAATGGGCCACGTCAACCAGATCGTTTAGTCCCTCTATCTGTCTCCCGCACTTGGGGAAAACTCAAGATGCAGGACCTATCGTTTGCAAATTGATGGCCGCAGTTAATATGCGTCAGGTTTCGCATTTGCGCTTCGCTACGGGCGCGATGACACCTGAGAATAACCCAAACGCCAACGCTCACTGCCAATCGAGTGGCCGCAATAACCTGTATACCCCAACGCAGGTTGGGCAGTTGAATTTTCCAAGGAAAAATCAACGAGGCGGTCGGCAACCTGCCAAAGGGCGCAGCGCGCCCGAAAGAATGGGACGGCCCGCAGTGTCGGCACCCGCGACGGGATACCGAAGTAAGTAAGGTGTTTTACGTAAGTGATAACACTGCGGCAGCGGTTGTTGATGCAACGGTCCATGCAATTCGCTAAAGCGAAATACATTGGGGCCCGCAGTCAGACCTGCCGACGGAAAGCCAAAACCGTAAAGTTTCAACAGACCCGGTTTAAGATCAGGCGGTCAACACTCATCACAAAAGGCCCGGCACAGTCCAACCTGTCAAAGTCAGATGCTCAACCCCACTGCCCTCACACGCGGTGCAATTTATCGTAGATAAAGTGCACGGGGTGACGTCCTACCTGTCCCAATGTGAGGAACGAGTTTAAACATAGGGGTGAATGGGCGTGCGCGGATTAAATTTTTTGAAACTTCGATTTTATGGGGGTTCTAGACGGCTTTGAACGTTGATGTCCTCGACGATCTGAGGGTGGAATTTTGTTCGGTTTCCGAGAAAGTAACTTCCTTTTGTAAAGGAAATCACAATGACACCATATTCAAACTTAGGTGGCAATTCAGCCATTAGTGCATACGAATCAAGCCAAGGATATATTCGTGAGATGTTCACAACAGGAGCTATGTATCTTTATGATAACACCCGTCCAGGTGAGGTCATGTAGATGAAATGCAGAAATTGGCTGCAGCTGGTCAAGGCTTGAATAGTTACATTGGTAGAGTCGTGAAAAGCCACTTCAGTATGAAAGAGTAACAATATCAAAATGTAAAAGAGATTCTTTACAGTTGAGCGTGAACATTATAGGAACATGCTAACATGAAAAATTTCCCAAACCATACGTTCCAAGAATTTTTTGCGGGTGGCGGCATGGTTCGTCAAGCATTCGGTAAAGGCTGGGAGTGTGTCTTTGCTAATGACTTTGATGGGAAAAAGGCTTTGGCTTACCAGCAAAACTGGGGTGCCAATGGTGAGCTGTTTGTTGGTGATATTAAAGATGTTACCGCCGCTCACTTGACGTCTTCTGCTGATTTGGCTTGGGCGTCATTCCCTTGTCAGGACCTTTCTTTGGCTGGAAAAGGAAAGGGATTGAATTCTGAGAGATCAGGGATGTTTCACGTTTTTTGGGAAAAAATAAACTTAGCCAAAGTGCAAATTGATTTACCCAAAATCATCGTGATTGAAAACGTTTGCGGTATGCTGACGTCTAACGGAGGGGACGATTTTACAGAGGTTTTGAATGCGTTTAATCGAAACGGGTATTTTGCAGGCGCATTAATAATTGATGCCAAAGATTTTGTCCCACAATCTCGAAAAAGAGTATTTGTAATCGGAATTAGGAAGGATGTTTTTATTGACCCTTCTTTGGTTTCATCGACACCGTTACCCTATTGCCATTCGACACAACTCATTCGTTCGTATGAACAGCTTGATGATAAATTGCAGCGTAACTGGTTATGGTTTAACATTAGCAAGCCCAGTGGACGGAAGAGTGATCTATTAGATATCCTTGAACCCTTTGACGAAACTCCTTGGAATAGCGACGAAAAAACTGCGAGCATTTTAGCGAAAATGAGTGGTGTGAATTTAAAGAAGGTGGAGGCTGCAGGAAATGTAGGAAAACCCGTCGTTGGAGGCCTGTTTATGAGGACACGACAAGCAGGGAAGTCTCGTAGAGTTTTTGCCGAAGTACGGTTTGATGGCGTGTCGGGTTGCCTGAGGACGCCTAATGGAGGGTCTTCGAGGCAAAGTATCCTTTATGTGAATGGTTTAGACGTTCGATCAAGATTGATCACGCCTAGAGAGACGGCAAGGCTTATGGGGTTGCCAGACAGTTATAAATTACCGCGTAATAATAATTCGGCTTTGCACCTTACCGGTGATGGGGTCGCTGTTCCGGTAGTCAAACACCTTAGAGAGTGCCTTTTTGAACATATCTTGAATTCGAAACAGTTCTCAAAATCTGATGTTGAACCCCTTTTCAGTATGGCTCGATGATCTCTTCTCATTTTGAATTTAGAAAAAAGGCAGTTGCGGAGCTAACGACGTCTATAGGCTGTTACATTTTGGCAGACTTAGATAATGTGCCTATTTACGTTGGTCAGTCGATCGACAGTATTCGAGGGAGGGTACAGCGTCATTTGACATCAGCAAGATCCGATATCATCGCAAACCGACAGCTTGACGTTTGGGAGATAGCATATGTTTGGGCATTCCCAGTCGACGCTAAGGCGTTAATTTCTCCATTGGAATCGACTTTGTTTCATCACTTTAATTCGAAGTCGCAGTTGATGAATGGGTCAATTCCCCCTGAAAACGATCTATTAATGCCCGTTCCGAAACCTACTCAAAAAATACAGGTTATTGATGACGATGATCTAAAGGAACGTCTCAGCCCAGAGGCAAGGCTTCCTCGACAATCTGAACACTACACACGCATTATTGACCATTTTCTTGTTGTTAAACAGTCTAAAGAGGTGGCTAGGTCAATGGAGGCTCATTTTGAGCGCCTACAAAAATACCATCGGCAACTGCTGAACGATTGAATTCAACCCTAACTCCGCGCCTTGCTCCACTTAATCCAAAGCCAAAAAATCTTTGGACCTTCGATGAGGTAGCGTTTCCATAAACGCTTTGGTTCACTGGCAAGGCGGTAGAGCCATTCCATTCTGATCTTCTGCATCCATTTCGGGGCGCGTTTGACGCGGCCTGAGAGGAACTCGAGCGATGCGCCCACGCAGAGGCCGAGGCCCACGCAGTCGCCGCGCTCTAGGCAGGCCTTGGCGATCATTTCTTGTTGCGGGCTACCCACGCAAATAAAGACGTAGCGTGCAGGATTTTCAGCGATAAAGGCTGCTGTTTTCGCGACTTCGTCAGGCTTATTTCGTAGACCAAATGGCGGCTCGTAGTGATTGACTTTATCTAAACCGTAGAGGGCTTTAACCGTCGTAATAATGTCTGCATCCGCGCCAATGACGGTAATTGCATCTTCTGCGGTGATGACATTATCAAAGAGTTGTTGTGTCAGGTCCGACCCCGGCACAGCCTTGAGCGGGATACCTGAGACTTTCGCAAGGAGTTCCAGAATACGCGAGTCGCAGACCGACAGCCAGCTGGCGTCATAGAGCGGGTTAAAAACCTCAGGCTCTTTTGCCACGCGGACAAGATGGTCAACATTGGGTGTCACAATGAAACGAAAGCCGTGCTCGACAGTCATCCATTTGGCACGTCCCAGAGTTTGCATCGGCGTTAGGGGGTCAAATGTCGCCCCTATAAATTCGTAGCTGCGTGGGTTTACGCGCCAATCACCTTCGTTCAGGCGTTGTTCTTGGCGGCGGTTATCGCCACGCGGCACCGCTGGTGTAATATGTTTATCAGCGTTTTCTGTGTCTAAATTATTCACGGCTCTACCCACTCTCAAACTTAATCTGAGGACGATTTACCACAGTGTGGTTGACATCAGGTGAACGCGGGCCAAATGAAGCGCTGTGCCACCAGATCATACAGCTCCCGACCCCGATACCGCCATAGAGCGCGGCATTTTCAAACAGCTCTTGGGGCTTGGGCGGTTGAAGCCTTATCTCTGGCCTGAAGGGAACGTCAATTTTAAGGTTCGCTCTGTCATTGCGTTGGTGCTGACGATTGCTAGTCAATTTGTGATCGTTGGTTCGCCGTTCCTCTTGGGCCGCGCGATTGACAGTATCGAGCTAGCCAGCGACGCAGGGTTTACGGCGCAGTTGACGCTTCTAATGGTGGGGCTGATTTTGGGCTATGGCGGTCTACGGCTTCTGTCGATTTTGTTCTCTGAAGGTCGTGAATATATCTTTGCGCCCGTCGCGCAATCCTCGCAACGCGCCGTGGCAACCGCGACTTTTGCACATATGCACAAATTATCTCTGCGCTATCATTTGGAAAAGCGAACAGGGAAACTGAACCGCATCATTGAACGCGGTGTGAAGTCGATTGATTTCCTGTTTCGGTTCCTTCTGTTCAATATTGGTCCGACATTCCTACAGCTCGGCATCGTTGGCGTTGCCTTTGCCGCTGTTTACGATTGGCGTTTTGCTGCTGTCGCGATTGTGATTGTTGTGACCTATGTGGCCTTTACGGTCATCACAACGGAGTGGAGATTAAAATTCCGCCGTGAGATGAACCGACAGGATAATGAAGCCGCCGCTAAAGCCGTGGATAGCTTACTGAATTATGAGACGGTGAAATATTTCTCCGCTGAAACCTTTGAGACTGATCGCTATGATGTGGCGATGGGCGGATATATGCGCGCTGCCATTCGCTCTCGAACCTCGCTCTCAACGGTGAATATCGGACAGAGCTTCCTAATGAACCTCGGTTTGGTGATCGTGGTCGTACTCGCAGCGAATGGCGTGCTACGCGATGAAGGTATGAGCATCGGCGATATAACGGCTGTTGTTTTGGTCATGTCGCAACTTTACCGCCCGCTAAATATTCTCGGCTTCGCTTATCGTGAAATCAAACAAGCGCTGACCGATTTAGAAAATATGTTTACGCTGATGGACCGCAAGCCAGAGATCGAAGACAGGGCAGATGCCGTCGATGTTGGCCATGTCACGGGGCATGTCACATTCGAGGATGTGCATTTTCATTACGATAAAGATCGTGAAATTTTAAAAGGCATTAGTTTTGAAATTGAACCCGGCCAGACAGTTGCGATTGTTGGACCGACGGGCGCAGGTAAATCGACACTCTCGCGGATCCTCTTTCGCTTTTATGACATTGCAGCAGGGACAGTTCGAGTTGACGGCAAAGACCTGCAATCGCTGACGCAATCCAGTATCCGCCGCGCCCTCGGAATTGTTCCGCAAGATACCGTCCTGTTTAATGACACGATTGGCTATAATATAGGCTACGCCAAGCCAGGCGCGATGCAGCATGAGATAGAACAGGCCGCACGCGATGCACAGGTGCATGACTTTATTTCTGCACTACCGAAAGGTTATGAGACGATGGTTGGGGAACGCGGATTAAAATTATCTGGTGGAGAAAAACAACGTGTCGCGATTGCGCGGACCTTGCTCAAAAACCCTGCGATCTTGATTTTGGACGAAGCGACCTCCGCTCTAGATTCTGCTACCGAACGCGATATCCAAGCGGCGCTTGATCGTATTGCGACGAATAGAACAACTCTGGTCATCGCGCATCGTCTCTCGACGATTATTGGCGCGGATCAAATCCTCGTCATGGATAAGGGTCGTATCAGTGAGCGCGGGACACATGATGAGCTTCTGACACAAAAAGGGCTCTATGCGCATCTGTGGTCACAACAGGAACAGGACGCTTAAACAAAAACGCCCCCGCAACGCGAGGGCATTCGTTTTAAATGAATGTCGAAGATTAACGGCGACACTAAATGCGGCGTGTTTAGAACTTACGGGAAACTGCGAGTGCGAATGAATCTACCGAGGAGCCATCATAATCATGGACCGTGTAATCCCCACGGAGAGATGTCCTAGGCGACATAGCATATTCTGCGCCCAGACCGAATGCGAGACCATCGGTTGAGTAAATATTTGTTCCTGCCTTAATATTAGTTCCGCTGAAGTCGTGCCTAAGTTCAGTTTTGTGATACCCTGCACGCGCTAAAACATTGATTTTTTCTGACACAGGCACGCGCGCGACACCAAACCCAGCTAATGAGTATTTGACTTTTAGTGACTGGTGAAGTGTTCCGGTATCTCTTGTCGTACTTGTTGCCCCCAAGGTGGCTTCTAGTTCTGCGCCGAGAACAGATTTGGATTGATATCCAACGCGTCCTAAGGCTCCAAATAAATCACTATCAACGTCATAGACAGTCGCGCCAAATTCTCCATATTTATAGGATTGACGTAAACCCCTGTTATTGCGGCCATAAGATGCGTTGGCATAAGGCTGTGCGCCATAGGATGGGTAGCCGTAATCAGATTGTCCGTAGGCTGGCTGCCCGTAGGTTGGTTGCTGTCCGTAACCTTGTTGCTGTCCGTAACCTGGAACTGATGTTCCATATGCATGAGAGTTTGGTGTGGCCGGCTGTCCTAAATTTTGTAGCTGTCCAAAAGATTGTTGTTGGCAAGGCGTCGGCGCCATACAGCCTGACGGTGCAGAGGGGGCACTCTCGCCGTAATAATCTGGCATTTGTTGACGCTGTAACCCTACATATTCATCAGCAAAATAATCACCTGTGCCAGCCATTGAGCATCCGCCAAGAAGAGAGCCGAGTAATATGACAGGAAAATATTTAATAGCCGTGCGCATGGTTTAAGTCTCAAAGTTGTAGTAGCATCAATCTAATATGTACCGCCTAGGCAATCATGGTTAATATAGGGTAACGAAGCTCTTAACCTTTTGTCAAAGCATGGATCTAGGTCATATGGGGCCTTATTATTTTGAACAGCTTACCACAGAGCTATCTCTAAAAACGAAAACACCCCCCGCAAGCGGAGGGCGTTGACTTTAACGAAGTGGTGAAAATTGTTTAGAATTTACGGGCAACTGTCAGCGAGGCACTATCTGCCTCTGTTCCGTCATAGTCATAAATTGTATAATCTGCGCGGAGCCACGTCTTAGGGGAGACCGCAAATTCTGCGCCCACACCATAAGCGACCCCATCTGTTATGAGAGTGTCTCTGGTAGAGTAGTTAGTTGTTGAGTCAGTGGTTTTGTGCCTAAGCTCAGTGGTGTGATATCCAGCACGACCCAAGACATTGAATGTTTTAGATAAAGGCAGGCGCGCTACGCTAAACCCAGCGACGGAATTTTTGACTTTCACAGAGCTTCGAATGTTCCCATGCTCATTTTTCTCACTGGCGACACCAAATGTGCCTTCTAATTCAGCTCCAATGATAGATTCAGTTTGATAGCCCATGCGCACCATGGCTCCAAAGACTTCGCTATCAGTGTCGTATCTCGTCGCGCCTATTTCGCCATAGAAATGAGATTTTCGCAAACCTTTTTTGGAGTGACCTTGATGTCCTTTAGGATGAGTTGAAACTTCATAAGCGGACTGTCCGTAAGCTTGTGTGCTTGGCGCGTAAGCCTGTGTGCTCGGTGCGTAAGCTTGTGTGCTTGGTGCGTAAGCTTGTGTGCTGGGTGCGTAAGCTTCACTCACTACTGGAGCGGACGTTTGCATGCCGAAAAAATGCGGCATTTCACGGCGTTGTAGCGGCTCATATTCATCGGCCATGAAATCGCCGGTACCCGCCATGGAACATCCGCTGAGGATAGATCCGAGTAACAAAACTGGAATGTATTTGACAGAATTGCGCATGATTTAGTCCCAAATTTCACAATAATGAAGATCGCGTAAGAGGCACTTATATCTGTTTATATTTAATATAGGGTAAGTTTCGTTTTAACCTTTTGTAAAACTTATCTCTGATCCGAATCGAATTTTTAGCCCGTTTTCTAAGAGGCTATTCATGCAAGATAACATGGCTAACCCTGCACAGGACATGGCTTGCCGCGTGTAATTCACCAGACTAAACAAGTGTGGAAAATGAATACGCATACAATTTGGAGGCACCATGAGTTTAAGCGGTAAGACGATATTTATGTCAGGCGGATCTCGCGGGATTGGCTTGGCTATCGCGAAACGATGCGCGCAAGATGGCGCCAATGTTGTCATCGCCGCTAAGACGGATAAACCTCACCCTAAACTCGCAGGCACGATCCACACGGCAGCGGCTGAGATTGAAGGGGCAGGCGGTAAAGCCCTTGGCGTCGTGTGCGACATCCGCGAAGAAGCTGCGGTCAAAGCTGCGGTTGATGCCGCTGTTGCGCGTTTCGGCGGTATCGACATTTGTATCAATAATGCCTCGGCCATTTCTCTGACACCGACTTTGGCAACGCCGATGAAACGCTATGACCTTATGAATGGTGTGAACGCGCGCGGGACCTATCTCGTGAGTCAGACGTGTTTGCCGCATTTATTGAAGGCGGATAACCCTCACATTATGTCGATTGCGCCACCGTTGGATATGAACCCTAAATGGTTCAAACATCATACGGCCTACACGATGGCGAAATACGGCATGTCGATGTGCACCTTGGGTATGGCGGCAGAGTTTCGCGGTAAGGTCGCAGTAAACTCTCTCTGGCCTATGACGTCCATTGATACGGCGGCGGTGCGCAATGTGCTCGGTGGCGATAGCATGGCTAAGATGAGCCGCACGCCCGCGATCATGGCGGACGCGGCCTATGCTGTCCTCACTAAGGATGCGAAAAGTTTCACGGGTCAATTCGTGATTGATGAATTTATTCTGGCGGAAAATGGCGAAACCGATTTTGCGCAATATCAACACGCTGGCTATGACGGGCCTTTGGTCGCAGACTTTTTTGTACCGCAAGAGTGGCTCGCACGATCAAAATCTAATATCATCCAAAACCCTGGGTATGAGGATTCAAAATGAGCGAGCTTGCGATTGATCCCCTACCTGAGCAGGTGAAAGCCTTCCTCGCGCAGCACCCAGAGGGACAGCCTGTTTATATGTTGAACCTTTTAAAGTTCAAAGCGAAGGCCACTTATAAGGACGGCGAAGATATATCTGGCACGGCGGCCTATGCGCGATATGGCGAGGCCTTTGCGAAGCTTGTAGCCTCAAAAAATATCGATGGCGCACATTCTGTCTTTGGCGGAAAAATGGGCACGTGGTTGATTGGTCAAGGCGAGGGTGAATGGGACTCTGTTGCGATTTTCCGTTACCCCGATGCGAAGACCATGTTTGAAACTGTCAGCTCCGATGATTATCGGAAGATACATAAGCACCGAAAAGCGGGCCTTGAAGGTCAACTGCTGATCGCCTGCGATAGTGGTAATATGTTTGCCTAATTTAGAATTTGATTAAACGCGTCTTGAAACAAGAGAAAACCGATATGCAAACTTTACTCGTCAACAAAACTGATTTCGCAGATGTGGCTGTCGTCAATTATGATGAAGGCGATTTAGCCGACGGCCAAATTCGTGTCGACATTGGTCCCTTTGCGCTAACAGCGAATAATGTGACGTATATGGTGACGGGTGACCAAATTGGATATTGGTCCGTGTTCAACCCAACCGCCTATGATTTGACCCAAGATAAGACTCAGGGCCGCATGCCTGTTTGGGGATATGGGATTGTGCGAGAGTCACGTTTCCCTGGGATTGAAGCGGGCGCAAAGATGTACGGATTTTTCCCCATCGCGAAATCTATGGACATGCAGCCCGGTCGTTTGTCTGCGCATGGGTTCACGGATATTGCGGAACATAGGTCTGGCTTACACGGCCTTTACAGCAGCTATAGTTTCACGGACGCCGATCCGAGCTATGGCGCGCATGTTGATTTACAGCCTGTGTTGCGGCCTCTCTTTACGACGAGTTTTTTGATTGATGACTTTTTAGATGACGAGTCTTTTTTCGGCGCTGAGCAGGTGCTCCTGCTATCTGCCTCATCAAAGACAGCTCTCGGAACGGCCTATTGTTTGAAAGCCAGAGGCGCGCTCCCAGTCGTGGGCCTGACCTCCGAAGGCAACAAAGACTTCGTTGAGGGAACTGAATTTTACGACCGCGTTTTCACCTATGATACGATCACAGATATGAACCCAGATATTAAAACTGTGGTTGTCGATATGTCAGGCAATATGGGCGTTATCCGCACGATAGAAGACCACTTCGAAGAGAACCTGACCTATATCTGCCGCGTAGGTATTTCGCATTGGCAAGAGGCTGCAAAGGCTCCGCCAAAACGCACCGCGACGCCAACCGCCTTTTTCTTTGCGCCAGACCGCGCCAAGCAGCGGATTGGAGATTGGGGCCAAGCTGGGTTTGCTGAAAATCTTGGAACGCGTTGGATGCCATTCCTCGAGAGCGCCAAAGATTGGCTCACGGTTGAAAAAGCTGAGGGTATGGAAGCCGTATTAGAAAATTACAAAGCCCTTCTGAATGGGCAGAGTGGTCCCGATAAGGGCTATCTCTTTACGTTATAAAGGGGACGCATATGTCTTATACTTGTTTTGATGTCGAAATCGCTGACGGCGTAGCGCATCTGAAAATGAACCGCCCCGAAAAGCGCAATGCAATGATCGCTGAGTTCTGGACAGAGCTGCCGCAGATCGTGCGCGATATTGACGAAAACTCAAAAGCCCGCGTGATCGTCTTGTCGTCAACAGGCCCTGTCTTTTGTGCAGGTATCGATATCGGCATGTTCCAGACTGATATTGCGGGACCGGGCGATAAGAACGACCCGCAATATGGCGCGTATTTCTATCAAAATGTGAAGCGCCTGCAGGACTCGCTCTCTGCGTTGGAAGACTGCCGCATTCCTGTCCTCGCGGCCATTCAAGGCGGCTGCTACGGCGGCGGCGTTGATCTGATTACGGCGTCAGATATGCGCTATGGGACTGAGGATAGTTTCATCACGATCTATGAAATCAATGTTGGCATGACAGCTGACGTTGGAACGTTCCCGCGTATTCTCAATCATATGCCAGAGGGTATTGTCCGTGAGTTGGCTTATACGGGCCGCAAAATGGGCGCGCAGGAATGTAAAGCGCGAGGCCTGTTTAATGAGGTCTATGCTGACCATGAAGCCCTGCTCAGCGCCGTTATGGAGACGGCCCGAGAGATTGCCTCAAAGCCGCCTTTGGCCGTCTATGGCTGTAAACGCGCGATCACCTATTCACGTGACCACACAACGGCGGACGCGCTCGATAATATTGCGGTTTGGAATATGTCGATGTTGATCCCGACAGAAATGATGGAAGCGATGATGGCAGGGAAACAAAAGCGGTCAGGTGAGTTTAAGAACTTACCGCTGATTAAAACCAATCATAAGGCCTAAAATAAGCTAGGACCGAAACAGAATGCGCCCCGCGATTTGTTTCGGTCTTTCGCTCACAATTAAGGACTTATGTAGCAAACGCACCAAAGGTGCAGATGCCGCGCAAGGCCTCAAATGTGAAGAAACATAATGCATAAGTATGCATTCAGACGAAGCTACCCGACACGGGCGCAAATCCTAGAGCTTGGGTATTCTGAAACCGAGGCGGCTAACGTGCTGACCTCTATCAACCAATTCGGCGGGGAACCGCACCTGTGGTGGATGTCGCTTGCAGACGGCGCACCGAAAGGTGGTGCGTGATGTTGAAAAAATTATGTTATTTGCTTGTTATTTTGGGTGAGCTGTATCGGCCACATCTCACTGCCTACAGTGGGCAGGTGTTGCGCAAAGGGGAAGGTGTCGGTGAACTTCACAGCCCCATCTCTCAAAGCGACAGAAAACGTGTCGAAATACCGAACAGTGATGAAAATCTCTACTGTCGCAGGGGTTACAAATCTGCCCTCCCTTATCATTTTTTCGAATTCGATACCGCTCCCTTCGTATTCCGCCTTGGCAGGGATGCCTTTGTGGATTTGGGCAAAACCCTCACAGGAAACAGGGCCTTTTTCGCACAGCTTCTCAATCCTGAGACCGTCAGCTTTAATCCCAATTGCGTTAATGGTGACAGTCACGTCATAAGCGGGGGTTTGACCAGAGTTGACAATATCGAATTTAATGAAGGTGTCATTAGTATTGCTAGGGTGAGAAGCCTTGCCCATTATAATGACATTCTGAACACCCAGATAGGCTCTGAGGCTCCGCCTGCTGTTTTTTTCAGCAGCGTCAAGGGTGTCTTGAGCTACATTAAGGGTTTCGCGGGCGGCATCAGAGGCGTCTCTAGTATATTTCAAAGTCATGGCCAAAAAGCCCATTCCAATGAGGCCAATCCAAAACGCTCTTCGAGTAATGTCAGCAACGTTCCATTGAGCTGCTAGATCACTACAGGCCGTGGAAAAATCGCGTTTATCTTGATATTCCTTTGTGGCCTTCTGATTAGCCTCTACGGAGCCTTGGTCACTAGAGGCAAGAACGCCCGCATCGAGTACATCGGCTTGGCTTACTTTTGCGCACTCGGCCTGCTGATGGTATCTGCTTGGGGTGTAACCGAAAGCAAAGAGCAGCAAGAACGATACTGCGGCAAATATCAAGAAACCTCTCATGCAATAACGTTACAGCCTTAAGTCGCGGACTCCAATAGCTTCTAGGCATTGCATCATAAACGCCGCGCTAAACTTGCCGCGTCCAATCTTGTTGCGAACGTTGGCTTCTTTTTCTTCTACCCCTATCTCATTCAGTTTTTCCGTTAGACTGGCGTAAGTATGGCCTGCCCTTTTGATTTCGCCCTTTAGAATAGCCGCGATTCGGCCTTCATAGGTGTCAGTATTTGGCATATTGCACTCTTTATGTTGTAAATGCACGTTTTATAGTGTTTTTATGTTGCGTATGCATCATTCTTTTGCACTACAAGCAAGGCTAACTACAAAACAGACCGTAAAGAGCGCAGAGTTGAAAATTAGCGCGCGCGTCCCCAGTAATTATACCCCAAAATCTTTGGTCCTGGAATGTAGCGCTCATTTAAATCCAGAATTTCAAGACCTGCTTGATCAAATAGAGCGGGAATATCGCGTCCTGTATGGCAGCCTCCTGACAGTTTTTTCCAGACAGGGTCAATTCGATTTTGCCATTTTGAGACTTTGGGGTCTACGGCTTTTCCGTGTTCACAAAAAAGGATTTCGCCGTCGGGCCGTAACACGCGCCGCATTTCCTTCAGAGCCGCAACGGGGTCGGGAATGGTGCAGAGGCTATAGGTGACAACCACCGTATCTGCACAATTATCGTCGAGTGTTATAGCTTCGCCAGATAGGCCAATACGTTCTACGGGGAAGTCTACAGCGGCTCGACGTTCGGAGCTTAGCGCCCATATATGGTCATCGGGATCTACGCCAATGACTCCACTGATACGCGCTGAATCGTAATGCGCCAAATTTAATCCTGAGCCAATGCCGATTTCTACGACCTGACCCTTGGCGAGAGGGACAATTTTTGCGCGTTGTTTATCAATAGGTCCGATACCGCAGGCCATGTCCAAACAACGAGGCAGAATATGTCGGCTATAGAGTCCCATATTATCGCTTTTCAAGTTTGACTATGATGTCGCCTGTTAAGACCCTAACTTAGGTCTCTTTTATTTTCGTATATATATGTCAGTCGCGCCAGAGACAGTATCTTGTAAAATGAGCTGTTGCTTGTCTGCGGCCAGAATAATTTTGATTGAGGGCGCGGCACCTTCGGCTTGTTTTTGTAATTGATCTGCCCATTTCGAGGCCAGCGGGGTAGCTGTGCGTGGCAGGATAATAACGGTGTCTGCAGTTTGAATAAGCTTGTCGCCATTCTGTTCCCATGTCCCGCTCAGATCAATGTCTAAGTCTATGCCTTCAGGTGGGAGGCCATTAGCTTGTAATTTCAAAACTCGAGAGAGCTGCGTTTCGCCAGTCTTCTTTAAGCGTAAAACTGTGTCAGACGTCGTTGTCTGTAGCTGATCAGCCGACATGGATACGGGCGTGTCCTGAACCCAAACCCCTATGATGGCCTTTTCCACTGGCATGTCGCCGCCGCAGGCCGTCAGGAGTACGGCGCTGGCGAGCAGAGCCAATCGTGATGTTAAGAAAAATGGACGATGTGATGATGAGTTTTGCATGCTCACCACGTAACAGCCCAAGGTCTTACGGCAAAGTGGAATTCACGTTTTTCACTTGATTTAGGGCTAAAATTTATAGCTTAAATTTTGTGTTTCACTTAACTCGCGTTAGGGGTGTATATAACTTGGGGGAACGACAGATGGATGAGGAACGAGTGGCGTGCCGCACGCCAACGCAGGGCCGTGAAGGACACGTAAATATTCCAACGTGGAAGTATAAGTCTGTGCGCCGCGCAATTTTAAACACACTCGACGAGAGCGAAACGGGACGTGTTCGTTTTAAAGATTTAACCGAGTCTGTGCGCGGTTATTTGTCTACGAATGAATTAGCCAAACTTGGTTCTGTTGGGTGGCATGTTACAACTGTGAAGTTGAACATGGAGGTCGAAGGCGAGCTTGAACGTGTCGCCAGTCTTCGGCCTCAAACTTTACAGAAGTGTGATTGAAGTGAGCCGTGTGGTTTAACTAGTGATGCGCGCAAATGCGGGTTAGGAAATGACATGACACATATTTTAAAACTCGCCCTCCCGCAACTCGCTCCTGTCTGGCTGTCACGTAAAGATGGTTTGGCGCAGGTTATTGCAACGATCGAAACGGCCGCTGCCTCGCAGGCAAACCTGATTGTCTTTTCTGAGAGCTTCGTTCCGGGTTATCCATTTTGGCTAGACGGAACAGGCGGCGCGAATTTTGACAATGCGAAACAAAAAGCTATTTTCGCGCATTACTCAGATCAAGCCGTTACACTTGAAGATGGGCATTTGGACGATGTTTGCGCCGCATTAAAGGCCGCGAATATGGCGTGCTATTTGGGTGTTATTGAACGTCCGCGCGACCGAACAGGGCATTCTCTTTATTGTTCTTATGTTTACATCGACGCGACGGGGACGGTGCAATCTGTTCACCGTAAACTTCAACCGACCTATGAAGAACGCTTAGTCTGGAGTCCGGGTGATGGGCATGGCTTGGTTACGCACCGCCTTGGTGCGTTCACCGTTGGCGGATTGAACTGTTGGGAAAATTGGATGCCGCTCACGCGCGCGGCGCTCTATGGGCAAGGCGAAGATTTACATGTCATGGGCTGGCCTGGGAGCGAGAGGAACACACGCGACTTAACGCCAGTCTTGGCAAAAGAAGGCCGCAGTTATTGTGTTTCAGTCTCGGCGATTATGCGCCCGCAAGATGTGCGGGATGATACACCTTTTGCAGATGAAATCCGCGCATCTCTCGGCGATATGCCTGCGAATGGCGGATCTTGCGTTGCGGCCCCTGATGGTAGTTGGGTGCTTGAGCCTTTGGTCGGCGAAACAGGGATTAGGTTTTGCGAGTTAGACCCAGCGTTCGTCAGACGCGAGCGGCAGAATTTTGACCCTGCAGGACATTACTCTCGCCCTGATGTGACACAGCTGACCGTGAACCGTCGTCGTCAAACGACGACAGTTTTTAAAGACTAAGCGCCCAATACATTTAGCTCAGACGGGTGAAGAATGGTTGTCGCCCCTTCAAGGCTCTCGCCTTCGGCATTTAAATAAAACACGGTCATGCCTGCGGCTCTCGCAGCGGCTACGCCTGTCACGCTATCTTCAATGACGGCGCAGTCTTCGGGCGCTACGCCGCAGCTTTGCGCGGCGTGGAGAAATAAATTTGGCGCAGGTTTGGGCCGCGCCACATCGCGTGATGAAAAAATACGGTCTGTAAATTTATGCGCCAGTCCAGCAGCCTTTAGAGTCACAGCCATTTTTTCATGTGGGCCTTGCGAGGCGACGCAGATACCTAAACCCGCAGATTGCACACGTTTAACTAAATCTAAAATACCGTCTATGGCTTTCACTTGGGTGAGGGTGTCGAGACAGGCTTGGTCGAAATCTGTGATCCAATCCCGCGATGCGGTCCGTCCTAAATGGGCTTCAAGCGCATCATGCACTTGGTGCATATGTCCGCCTTTAAACCGCGCGACAGACTCCTCTGCACTCATCGACCAGCCTTGCACGCTCAAGGCCTCGGCCATGACGGCGTTCGCGATAAGCTCGCTGTCCACCAACACGCCATCGCAATCAAATATGACAAGGCGCGTCTGCGCCGCAAGCTGAGGCATTAGTCGTTCAAGCTTCCTGTGGCTGTTCCCGCAGTATTCGCCGTAGCGAGTTCCGCATCTAACGCTTGCAGCTTCATCCGCAATCCAACCTCTAACGCATCCAATTTGGCTTTGCGGATATCGGTTTCTGCGGCGACGACGGGGTAATCCGTATTGGCGGAGAAGTGCATCCAGTTCTGGCCGCTCTCTTGCGCCCAATCTGGAACAGTGCCGCCATTTGGATTGCCTGTCTTGGCGAAGTTTGTCCATGCGTCGACCATAATTCTGGTCAGGACTTCGTCGTCATCAGAGAGGCCCAAGACAGGTTCTGAGCTGTCAAAAACAAATGGAATTTCCGCGGCATGAAACGCGCCGAGCGTTTGTGTCTTGGACGGCGGGACGCGAGAGAAATAATAGAGATATGTCGGCGAGCCTGCTTTCACATTGGCTTGTGCCGCATATCGCACATTCACACCGAAAATATCATCGCCCATCATTTGGGTTCCGCCTTCAATGAAGTCATCCTGAAGACCATAGAGCTCCGCGAGCGTTTCGCCTTGCTCTGGATAATGTGTGTCCAGCGCCGCAATCATCTCTTCTCCGCCCTGTGGCATGTTAGATTCCCACACAGACGGTTGCTCATCATCAGGAAAAAAAGAGCGTGCCTTCATCGGAATTATATCCCGTCATGAGCGGCACAGAATTTATGCTACCATCGCGGAACGCATGGCCAACATTTTTAGGAAAAACATATCCGTCGCGGATGTGATGGAAAGCGTCGTCGGCCTTCTCTGGCAGCTTCGCCATGATCTCATCTGCCAGGACCGCGCGTAGTTCCGCCGCGGTTGGATTTGTGAGGCCAACTGCGTTAGCAACCTGTTTGCCCATGTCATATCCGCTAGGCCATCCGAGGCCTTCGCCGTCCATTTGGCCGAGGTGATATGTAGACGCGCCGCTTTGCGCGATGGCTTTATGGAACTTACCTGCCGCGAGCGGGCTGGCCATAAGTTCCGTGACGGACCACGCGCCAGCGCTTTCGCCGAAAATTGTGACGTTATTTGCATCGCCGCCATATTCGGCAATATTATCACGCACCCAGTCTAGCGCCGCGATTTGGTCCAATGTGCCGTAATTGCCCGACACGCCATTCGGGTCTTCAGCGGAGAGCTCGGGATGCGCCATATAACCGAAAGCGCCCAAACGGTAGTTGATGGTGACAAGCACGACGTCTTTTTCAACAAGGCCGTTGTTTTGATAATAAGCGAAATCACCAGATCCGAATTGATGTCCGCCGCCATGAATCCAGACCATAACGGGCTGTTTTGTCTCGCCAGTTAAATTACCTGTGCGGACATTCAGATATAAACAATCCTCGCTAATCGGGGCGCTCTCTTGCGCGGCGACAACACGTTTGATCAAGATGTTCTTGATTGCGGTTAAACCATGACCTTCGATCAGTCGGTCAAAAAACCCGCCTTCTGTATCGGCCACCTGCATGCAGCGGTCGCCAAATGTATCGGCGCGCTTTACGCCTGTCCATGTTGGGGCAGAGGCAGGTGCGGCCCAGCGCAGCTCACCCGTCGGGGCGGCCGCAAATGGAAGACCTTTGAAATTATATATACCTGCTGTGTCAGTCGTTACGCCTTGGACTGAACCTTGTTTGGTTTTGATCAAGGCCGCGTCACTAATCTCCTCAGTGGGGTTGTTACAAGCAACGAGTGAGAGCGCGACCGGTGTGACCAAAAGTGTCCGTATGAACGATATCCGCATTAACTCTCTCCGCCTGTAAACCAGTGAGGCAGTGATAGGCTTGAAATTGCAGCCATGACAAGTTTTCTACCTTTCCGCCTTTCATGCAATTGTGTAGGCGCGGACCGTGGAAGAGGCTCAACATATCATTGTAATTGGCGCGGGCCTGATTGGCCTCTGCACAGCGGATGTCCTTATTGCACGCGGCGCTAAGGTTACGCTTGTCGATGCGCGGTCTGGCCCCTGTGAAGGGACAAGCTTTTCTAACTCTGGTATGATCCATCCCAGCCAGTCCCGAAGTTGGGCCCCTGATGCGCGTGAAACCAAAGCCGCCAAGGATGCGGCGCAGGTTACGACAGCCTTGGCAGTACGCTCACGCGCGTTATTATTAGACAGACGAAAACAACTCGGTTTGCCTAAACGCGCTTCTGGCTGTTTGCAAATCCAGCCGACCATAGAGGCCGCTAGACAATTTCAGGCCGTACAGACGGACATGGGTGTGCGAACGGATATTGTGATGCATCCCGTAGAGAGCTTTGGTCTGCCTGCCTGCCGTTTCCCAGATGATAGCTCTGGCGATGCGCGGGCGTTTGGGTTTGCGTTGGCTGATGACCTAGCCGCGCGCGGCGCGCGGTTTGTCTATGATGCAGAAGGACTGAATATTCGCCGTACCGATGATGGCTTTGCGATCAAAGCGGCGGGACAGGTTATCTCGAGTCAGCATGTGGTTGTTGCGGCGGGCGTTGGCTCTCCTGACATACTCGCGAAATTAGATGTGCGTTTGAATTTGAACCGCGTGAGTGGGGCTGCTGCAGATTTTGCCTTGCCTGAAGACATGGAGGGTTTGCCAAGCTGTCCTATCATGGATGCGCAAAGCCGTTCTGCTTTGACAATTTTTGCGGACCGCCTGCGGGTTTCGGGCGGCTGGGGTGTAACTGATCCTACTGTCTTGATTGCGCGCTGGACCGAGATCGCACCTGGTCTCTTTAATCGTTTGAATGACCCGATTTCAACATGGACGGGTGAACGGCCTATGAGCCCTGTGGGGCGTCCTTATATCAGCGGGACATCATTGCCGGGTCTGTGGGTGAATACGGGGCATGGCCATATGGGCTGGACGCTTTGCGCGGGTTCAGGTGAGCTTTTGGCCGAGATGGTCCTAGAAGGCCGCGTGGACCGCCGCTTTGCATTTGCGGGTTAGGCTAAAATCTAAGCCCCCGAATTTAAGCCCTCGGGTTTAAGCAATAATATCTGGCGTGATTTGATTTTCCAAAAAAGAAATTCTGTCTTTCATCGCCAATTTCACCTTTTTCATACGCCGCATTTTCAGCATATCGGTGACGCCTGTTTCGGAGATGGCTTTGAGCTCATTGTCGATCGCGCGATGCTCTGTTCTTAGACGTTTAAGCATGGTTTGAAGTTCGTCTGGCGACAAGCCATCCGTCTGTGTTTCGTCTGGCATGTCGGGCGTAAAGTCGTCCATAGCGCGGTGTGTAGCCTTGATGTGTCAGGGGCGCAATCAATCTCGCGACTTTGATTCAGCAGGGCATTGGACGTTAATGTTTCAGTTACCCAAATTATGGAAAATCCCTAAGGTTGCAATTCTTTGTTAGGTTTCGCCTTAGAGGATGTGCTATAGGTGATTCATTCAACAGAGATATGGAGCTTAGGATGGCAGTAACGGCACACTTGGAAACCTTGCAAAGCAAACACACCAATTTGGAACGAAAAATCCAAGCCGAACTTCGAAACCCGCTCCCCGATAATTTGCGAGTCTCTCGCCTCAAAAAACAAAAACTACACATCAAAGATACACTCTCTCAGTTTTCTGACGCGCACTGAGCGTTTATTTCACAAGAGTTGAAGCTGGAAACAGCTAAGTCTATGAGGCCTCTATTGGCTATCTCTTTCAGGGGTAGCGAGTGGGGGTTTTCTTTTGCCCTGCTTTTGTAGATTTTCTGGTTTTAGATTTAGAGGTTTCATTATGTCTGATCGTGTTTTCATCATTACTGGCGCAGCGCGCGGAATTGGTTTTGCCTGTGCGCAACGCCTTGTCGAAGACGGCCACCGTGTTGTTCTCGCGGATCGTGATACGGCTGCGGGTATGGCGGCAGGTAAAGATCTAGCCGCGGGAACTGAACGCGCGATTTTTGTGGAATGCGATGTGGCTGATCCCTTGTCGGTTCATAATTTAATCGCGGAAACGCTTGGCGCTTATGACCGTATTGACGGGCTCATCAATAATGCAGGCATCGCCGTTAAAGGCGGCGCATTGGATATGAGCATCGAAGACTTTGATAGAAACCTCGCGGTAAATTTGCGCGGTGCGTTCCTTGTCTCCAAAGCTGTCGCGAAACATATGGTCAGCGAAATAGAGAACCGCTCTGATCGCTCGCGCCTAACAGAGCGTCCCTATGCGATCGTCAATATGAGCTCGATTAACGATACGGTCGCGATCCCTGATTATCTCGCTTACACGATTTCCAAAGGCGGCATGCACCAGATGACCCGCGCAATGGCGATTGAGCTTGCGCCTTATGGTATTCGCGTGAACGGTATCGGCCCAGGGTCGATCAAAACGGATATGCTCGCGAGCGTTGTCTCCGATGCAGGCGCGATGAAGAAAATCAAGCAGCGCACGCCATTGGGCCGCGCGGGACTGCCAGATGAAATAGCCTCCGTCGCGGCTTTCCTGCTTTCAGAGGAAAGCAGCTATATCACTGGTCAGCATATTTATGCCGACGGTGGACGATTAGCGTTGAACTATACGATGTCTGTTGACGATTAGAGTGGCTGAGTGATTAAACTTTATGGAGCCAGTGAGCCTCTGCGAGAGGTTTAATACCCTTCCAATAAAAAAGCCCGCTCATCTGAGCGGGCTTTTTTATTATTCGGTCTAGTTTGAACCTAAGTATTGGTGCTCGGCTTGAACAGGCTTTCCAGCGTGTGCTCTACTTTTGGCTTATCAATTTCTAGCGGTTGCGGTGTTGCGAGCGGCTCTAGCGGTGCGCCGCCTTCAGCTTCGAGTTTGGCTTGTGCTTTGGCGCGCTTCTCAGCGGCTTTTTTCACAACAGCATCAAGGTCGATCTGGGAGCAGAGGCCAAGGCTGACAGGGTCAGTCGGATTGATTGTGTTGATCTTCCAATGTGTTCGATCACGAATACCTTTGATGGTCGGTTTTGTTGTCCCGATCAGCTTGGAGATTTGCGCATCTGTAATTTCAGCATGATAGCGAACGAGCCATGCGATGGCGTCTGGACGATCTTGGCGACGCGAGAGCGGTGTGTAACGCGGGCCTTTTTTCTTTGTCTTCGGCTCAAGCTTGTCTGAGTCAAATGTGTTCGGCTTCATCGCGTAATTCGGGTTGGCTTCGGCCTTCTCGATTTCTTCGCGCGAGATTTGACCATTTGCGATTGGGTCTGCGCCGCGAATGCCCGCAGCAACGTCGCCATCAGCAATGCCTTCGACTTCGAGAATATGTAGGTCGCAGAACTCAGAAATCTGCTTGAAGGTCATACCGGTATTGTCAATCAGCCAAACTGCGGTTGCCTTGGGCATCAAAATCTGTGTCATGGTTAATCCTCCACCATATGCCTACCACGTCTGAGCGAAATAGCAGGCATTAAAAAACCCCGCTCGGCGGGGTGGTATTTACCAATTTTTGACCTTGTGATCAACTATTGGTGCCCTGCACATAATAGATTAACGTCCATTTGGCAAGAGAGTGTCTCAAGCGGGCAAGCTTGTAAGCATAAGGGGGTCTCAAATGTCAGTATTCGGTGATGAATTGCCACAACCTAAGACGATCAACCCGTCTCCGGGTGAAGATCTTTATGGCCTCTCCCTTGCAGAACTGTCTGCGCGAATCAAAATTTACCAAATTGAGATTGCGAGGCTGGAGAGCGAAACAGTGAAAAAAGAGGCCGAAGCTCAAGCGGCCCACGCCGTTTTCGCCCAAAAGAGTTGAATTTAGTGTAATTCGACAGGCCTAGGGCCCTCGCACCTGATTTTGGCGTGAGGCTTGCAGGTCCATCTACCAGAGTGCCCTTGCAATACAGGGCGTCCCCAGACACACTGCGCAAAGAGAACAACATGATGGCTGCTACATTTTTGACCACACCGCAATCTACACTCACCGACACGTTGACTCCGCAGGCGGAACAACGCCTGTTAGCGTTCACTCAATCTGAGTTGTTCGGAAAGACCTTCCGTGAAGGTATGGACTTGGTCGAAGAAACAGCCGCTTATTTGGATGGCCCTGGTCGTCAGGATTCGAAAAAACTCGACCGTACGGATGCGCTGACTTACGCAAGCCAGTCTATGCGCCTTACGACACGCCTCATGCAGGTCGCGAGTTGGTTACTCGTGCAACGCGCCCTTAAAGAAGGCGAAATGGAACTCTTCGAAGCGCGTGCGGATAAATATCGTCTGGTCCCTGAGGAAAAACCTGAGGGAACCTTGAGCTTTTCTGATCTCGCAAAAGATGCCTATGCGTTGCCTGCACGTTTGCTCGACCTTCTGGCACGCTCTGAGCAGCTCTATGAGCGTATCATGCGCTTGGATCGTTCATTATACGGCTCTATTGCGGCACAAGCTGGTAATACGGTTGCAGATCAAATCAGCCGTCTTGAAGCTGCATTCAAACGCCAAGCTTAAAACCTCGCTTAAATTGAGAGGTTAGGCCTCTCAAAAATACGGCATAAAAAAGGCTCCTTCAAAGGAGCCTTTTCTCGTTTTGGGATTGAAGGGTCGACTAAGTGCCGAAACCTGCAAATTTGTCTTTAAAGCGGGACACGCGGCCGCCGCGATCCATCAACTTAGCGTCGCCACCAGTCCAAGCCGGATGCGTTGCGGAATCGATGTCGAGGACGAGTGTGTCGCCCTCTTTGCCATATGTTGAACGTGTATCGTATGTAGAACCGTCCACCATCTGAACTTTGATCATGTGGTATTGTGGATGTATGTCTTTTTTCATGGTCTCAACCTTTGTGGGTCACGGGGTTTCATTGTTGGGTCACCCGCTCGCGAGGGCGCGATATAGAAGGCTAAATCACTTTCGTCAATATGACTCATTCAAGACTCTGCGATAGGCGATAGGCGATAGGTGTTAGCGCTTGCGTTACTCTCATATATCTATAAATCCAGATATATGGATAAATCTGCTTCACTCGTTGCCTTTGCGGCCTTGTCTAATGCCGCGCGGCTAGATGCATTTCGTTTGCTGATTAAGGCAGGCGAGGCGGGGATGCTCTCGGGCGAAATCGGCGAACATCTGGGCGCGAAACAAAATACGACCTCGACGAACCTCGCGATATTGCAGACCGCGAATTTAATCCGTTCAGACCGCGAAGGCCGCGCCGTCAGGTACCGTGCCAATATGACAGGTGTACGCGGGTTGCTTGGCTTTTTGATGGAAGAGTGCTGCGGCGGAAACCCAGAGCTGTGCCGCCCTGTTCTGGATGAGGTCGCCTGCTGTGAGTAGCCCGCTGACATTTAACGCGACACAACGCTGGGCCTCTGAAGCGCTAGGGACAGCGTTCTTGCTCGCGACAGTCGTGGGCTCTGGGATTATGGCAGAGACACTCTCGGGCGGAAATGTTGCGGTGGCTCTATTGGGGAATACGATTCCAACGGGCGCAATCCTCTATGTGTTGATCACGATGTTTGGCCCGATTGGTGGCGCGCATTTCAACCCTGCGGTGACGTTCGGGTTCTGGCTCGACAAAGCGATCTCAACGCGTGAGGCGCTGGGCTATGTCGTCGCGCAAATATTGGGCGGGTTAGTTGGCGTGTTTAGCGCCCACACCATGTTCGACACGGCGATATTACAAGTCTCTAAAAATGTGCGGGCAGGTGCGGCGCAAGGGTTCTCCGAAGGCGTCGCGACATTTGGCTTGATGCTCTGTATTTTCCTCGCGGTGAAATTCAAACCCAAAGCCGTCCCCATGACTGTCGGGCTTTATATCACGGCGGCCTATTGGTTCACGGCCTCCACCA
Source organism: uncultured Caulobacterales bacterium (assembly GCA_938009235.1). Taxonomy (GTDB): domain Bacteria; phylum Pseudomonadota; class Alphaproteobacteria; order Caulobacterales; family Maricaulaceae; genus Litorimonas. Next base: position 522 of record CALLIK010000007.1, on the reverse strand, counting down.
GTTTCGCTAACCCTGCCGTTACGATTGCCCGCAGCCTAACGGACAGCTTCGCAGGCATCCGTCCCCTCGACGCGCCACTCTTTATAGTGATGCAAATGGTTGGAGCTGCTCTGGCGTTTGGGGTGTATCGATTTTTTGCGCCGCGGGATGCGTCTTAGAGCGGGACGGTGACGCGGCGTGTCTCTATTCAAATACCGTCATCACAAGACCTGTTCTTGTGATCCACAAGTAGGTTACCGATGGATTGCAAGAACGGGGTCTTGCAATGACGGGATAAGGGTGTGGAGAGGATGACGATTGTTGTGAATTTAGGTGTGTGTGCGGGATAAGAAATCATAATGATTCCCGCTTATGAAAATTTAATTCCACGCAACTCCAACCCCTTACAACAAAACCACAGAGATGCGTCCACGGTATGAAAACCTATGACATAGTGGACGGGTTCTTTCGGACACGGGACAGGTAGGAGCTCACCTGCCGTATCGAAGGACGGTGGGGTTGAGCGACTGCGTGTGAGAGCGT
>CALLIK010000006.1 GCA_938009235.1 uncultured Caulobacterales bacterium | reverse complement strand
ACGCTCTCACACGCAGTCGCTCAACCCCACCGTCCTTCGATACGGCAGGTGAGCTCCTACCTGTCCCGTGTCCGAAAGAACCCGTCCACTATGTCATAGGTTTTCATACCGTGGACGCATCTCTGTGGTTTTGTTGTAAGGAACTGTAAGTTAATACAAATTTTCAAACAGAAACGCGGATCATTCTATTTCATCCCATTTCATTACCGCGCGTGCGAGCGAAAACTAAGGGTCGACCTTTAAAATAGCCCGAACCAAGTCTGGCTCGCCCAAAGTCACCCCAAGGCGTTTAATGCACCTCGAAAACAATTGACTTTGCCCTGTTTTATTCATTCGAGGTTTAAACATCGTCTTATCTTGATCACGCAAGATTGTATTCACGCGTGTAAGGGGTTTTAGGCTGTCTTTTTCTAACTTAAGCGAAGCTAGCGTTTGGTCATCGGAAATGAAGACAAAATGCGCAGTGGGCCGATCATCACTAAAGTAACAATCCAACTCAATCCCTGAAATATCTTCGTACTCCATAGATTTATTTTTACTGATACTGAAATACTTCCCTGTACTCTCTATCCTGTCTGGAAATAAAACTGTCTTCGACCGTAGATCAAAAAACCCAACACATAACACTACAATCATTGACCCGTAAAACCACTTTAGACATATATCTCGATAGGTTTCATTAACGTCTTTCAGCAATGCATCTGCGGAAAATTTCAGGTCTGATTTTTGAGCCCCTATTCGAATATTATGTTCTAATTTTAAAAGCAGCCCTTGCCTGACGGACTTAACATCAAATCCATGCATGTTGGAATGTAGGGCTACATAATTTGAAACCTCACGCTTCTTTAGAGACACAGCATAAAGCGCAAAGCCCGCGAGAAATATACCACCAAATACGCCTGGAACATAGGCCCAAGCCAATTCACCACCTGTGTGATAAATTGAATTTTCTGGCACAGACCGCGTTAAATTAATGAGGCGTTGAAGCGACCAAAGACTGCCGCAGATGACACCCCAAGATAAGAACATTGTAGGCAAAAATGCTGTAATCAAAAAGATGCTATACCATCGAGGTGTTTTCTCGTTCGCTTTAGCTTCCAGTTCAGCGTCGGCCTGAGTCAAAAATACTTCATCCCGCTGCGTCAACTCTCGATCATAATTTTCGAATGTATCAACATTGCGCGCATGTTGATAACGCAGAACTAAATAATAGAGGACGCAACATATGGTTATGGCCGCAATCATGAATAAAATGGATTCAATAAACTCCACCTCACCAATCCCCGTTCACGCTTTGCCACACACTCAGCAGCGCAACCGTCGCCGTATCTGCGCGTAATATTCTTGGTCCTAGTGTCACGGGGTGAACATTGGGCAGCGCGCGGAGTTCTTTGCGTTCGGCATCCGTGAACCCGCCTTCAGGTCCAATCAGAATTGCGAGCGGCGCGGTGAGTTTGGAGCAGACGTCTCGAGCCTCCCCAGCGTCGCCCGCTTCATCCGCGAATAATATCGGCGTGTCGTCCCATGCGGCCAGAACATCCAAGAGCGGTTTGGCCTCCAGTATGTCTGGCACATCGAGGCGTTCCGTTTGCTCTGCGGCCTCAACCGCTTGCAGTCTCGCCTTCTCGACATTCAAACGCGGGAATTGCGTGCGCGATGTGAGGACGGGTTGAAATGTCCGCACGCCAAGCTCTGTGCCTTTTTCAATCATAAAGGCGGTGCGGTGTTTTCGCACTGGCGCAAAGAGCAATGTTACATCGGGGACGGCTGTGGGTTCGCGTAATTTCTCCGTCACGGAGAGCATAGCAGACTTCTTACCGACAGCCGCGATCTCTGCGCGCCATTCCCCGCCTTCGCCATTAAAGACGCGGACGGAATCGCCGACGGATTTGCGGATCACATTTGTCAGGTAATGCGCAGCCTCTCGCGGCAAAGCGATCTCCGCCCCCGCCGTTAAAGCGTCAGCCACATGTAATCTCGGAAGCGTATAGTTTTCGCGCATAATATTTTCCGTCATTACCGCCCTTGTGGCGGCAATCCATCATGCAATAGTGAGTATGAGAGATGGATTACCGCCACAAGGGCGGTAATGACGAGATACTATGATTCAACCCGTAAAAGATTCAGCAAAAACCCATTGGGTCAATCGCGCGCCGCTGGGCATACGCCCCTATTTGCAGCTTTCGCGGCTGGATCGGCCTGTGGGGTATTGGTTGCTCGCACTGCCAGGTTGGATTGGACTGGCCTTTGCGGGATTAAGTCATGGATTGGCGTGGACGGATTTGATCTGGGCGGCGCTGATCTTAACTGGTTCGATTGCGATGCGCGGCGCGGGATGCACCTATAATGATATTGTAGATCAGGATTTAGATGCACAGGTCGAGCGTACGGCGCTGCGGCCTCTGCCTGCGGGGACTGTCACGTCGCGGCAGGCATGGCGTTGGACATTTGTGCAAATTAGCGTTGGGTTTTTGGTGTGGTTAGCTTTGCCGCTACTCGCCAAAGGGATTGCCCTCCTCGCGCTGCCTTTGGTCGCAGCCTATCCCTTTATGAAGCGCATCACATGGTTCCCGCAAGTCTGGCTCGGTCTGACATTTAACTGGGCGGTTTTGGTCGCCTATGCGGTTAAAACGGGCGGTTTGGATTTCCGAGCGATGCTGCTTTACGTTTCCCTTACATTTTGGACTGTCGGCTATGATACGGTCTATGCTTGTCAGGACATGGAGGAGGATGCCCTTATTGGAGTTAAGAGCACAGCCTTGAAATTTGGTGGGCACGTAAAGCTTGCGGTGCGAATGTGTTTTGTTGCAAGTTACCTACTGGCTTCGCTGGCGATTGGTGTTTACTTTATGTGGAACCTGATCGTTTTTACGATCTTGGCCGGAGTCGCGCTTATTCCATTTGCGCTTTGTCTTTTTTTCCAATCATCAGGGCGGTGGCATCAATCTCCCGAGATGGCGTTGAGAAAATTCAAATTTAGTTTCTACACAGGCCTAACTTTGACAGCCAATGTTATAATTTTGGGCGCCTTCATCCATAGCATTGAGGTTGCTTATTAATCCCCCTCACCCAACCGTGAGCACATCGTGTTTAGCCTCTGAGCCGTATAAACCCTATAGAGTGATCAGAAACGGAGATTTTCCATGCTGACCAGACGCGAATTAAGTTATAGACTATCCATGGGCGCAGGCGCTCTTGCATTAGCCGCATGCTCGCAAACAGCCTCAACCGCTGAAGCTTCAGAAGGTAAGACGATGACGAAAACATCAAATACAGATTGGGCAAACCTGTCCGAGCGTGAATGGCAAGAACAGCTCACCGATGCAGAGTTCCGCGTGCTACGTAAAGAAGGCACAGAACGCCCAGGCTCCTCGCCGTTCAATGATAACAAAAAAGTCGGGACATATGTCTGCGCAGGCTGCGCGCTGCCCCTCTTTAAATCAGAATCCAAATATGAGTCAGGCACAGGTTGGCCGTCCTTCTTCACCCCAATCGAGGGCGCAGTAGACACAAAATCTGACCGTAAACTCTTTATGGCCCGCACCGAATATCACTGTTCGCGCTGCGGCGGTCATCAAGGCCACGTCTTTAAAGATGGCCCAAAGCCAACAGGCCTGCGCTATTGCAACAACGGCGTCGCGCTTGATTTTGTTGAGACATAAAGTTCATTTCTAGAGTCCCAATCAATTAGGACTTGCCAAAACACGAATTGCGCTCCATCTCTTAAGTCTAATAGCCGTCCCATCGTGGGGCCGCGTTCTTGAGAGGAGGTGCAATTTGTTTATCTGTTTTGAGGGGTCTTCCCGAAGCTGTTAAATCAGCACCTCGTAAAAATCGAATGCGGGTAAAGACATATCTATCTTGAAACTGGGCAATGCGACCCAGCGAGACCCAAACTTCAAATCGAGCCTCCTGCATATTGTGCAGGAGGTTTTCTTGTTTTTAAAAAGCTGTGCTTTTTGGGTGCATAGTGTGCAGGAGGTTTTCTCGTATTAAAAACTGTGCTTTTTGAAACTCTGGGCTTTTCGGGTGCATGCTGCGTGGGTGCTTTTATTGTATCTGCGCACTATTTAGGCCAAACACCTATTTCATGACCGCTATTACGGAAAATATGATGGCTATTGCTCGCACTGTTGATCGGCGCTTCTTTTTCGTCCTCGACCGAACCTATCTGCAACTTGCGCAGGCCGCTGATCGTGCACTCGCAGACGGATCAGGCGTGGGCCGATCGCAAGCCGCTGTCCTTGTCTATCTCGGTTATCATGATGGCTGCACACTAACAGAATTGTCAGAAGGCACAGGCCGCCGCAATGCTGCAATGACAGGCTTGGTTGATCGTATGGAGGCCAGCGGTTTGATCACGCGCAAACAATCCTATGGTGATCGACGCCAACGGACTGTTGAGCTGACCAGTACAGGCTGGAGCGTTCGAGAAAACGTCATGGAAGATTTCAGAGACTTCAACACCCGTCTTACTCGGGGCCTGAACGAGACAGAAACCGCCGCCGTTATGAAGTTCCTGTCTCAATCCGTCGAGAATGTTCGACCACCGATTAAATAGTCACATGCCTCCCTTTTTTCGCCTCTGACACGTATTGCTCTGTCAAATTTCTGCCCTAATTCATGGTTAACAGATTTTAACACAAATATTAGAGAGGCAATTGTGGGGCCCTTCGCGATAGACAGACGTATATTAATGGCCGTTTTAATCAGCACGCTCTCATGGGGCGCACTGAACTTTGGGGTGCCAGACACTAGCGGCAACATGGCATTTGCACAGACAATACCTGCTATCTCGCAAACTCAACCTCGCGCACGCGATGCCGCAACCTTTGAAGATGACAAAAAGCTAAACCTTGCCTGTCGCAACAGCCAAGACCCAAAAATGAAACGCACGCAAGACGCTTGCCTTTGCGTCACGCATGTCTTGAAATATGAACTTACATTGACGGAATATCGCGCGGCAGCAATTCTTTATGGCGCGACGGGCGATCGAGAGCCGCTTTATCAAACTCTACGAGACAGAAAATTCTCAGCAGACGATATCAATGTTGCAGAACATATGGAGAAAAACTTGTTTGGGACCTCTGATTTTGCAGAGCGTTGCGCAAATGCCAAAGCCTATTACAAACAATAGAGCGATTAGAGGCAGGTCGCTTCAGTTCACCAAGGTTCCCCCAAATCAAAAGCGTTGGTCATTGGACTTGCGAGTCCCCCCAATGTAAAGCACGGGAGATGGCCAAACGTAAAACTTCCAAACCCTCCAACTTACCCGTCGAAGTCGACATCATCTCTGATTTCGTCTGCCCGTGGTGTTGGTTGGGTTACAAGCAATTCTTAGAAGCCGCTGATAAAACAAAGCCGCGTCCAAACCTCGCCTTCAGGCCCTATATGCTAGACGCATCTGTCCCTGAAGATGGCGCAGATTACCATGAATATATGAATGCAAAGTTTGGCGAAAAACCAGACTCGCGTTTTACAGCGATGAAGGAACAACTCGAAGCCGCTGGCCCTGACGCAGGCATCGCATTTGATTTCAAAGCCATTACCCGCCGTCCAAATACACTCAAGGCGCACAGATTGATGCGCTGGGCGCAAGGCCAAGACTTAGGCGCAGCCTGCGCTGAAAACCTATTCCGCGCCTATATGGAAAATGGCGAAGACATTGGTGATGTCGATGTGCTCTGCGCAATCGCAGATAAAATCGGAATGGACGCAGAGCTCGTCAGAGAGCTTTTGAACAGCGACAAAGACAAAGTGGATATTCAAAACGAAATCCTCTTTTTCCGAGGTTTAGGCGTGACTGGCGTTCCTACATTTATTTATGCTGGGCAAATGGCTGTAACAGGCGCACAGCCACCTCAGACGCATCGGAAAGTCTTGGCTGATGCCGCAAAATTAGAACCGCAAGACAGCTAAAAAAACCAACTGGGGAAACACATGACACTCTTTCAAATCGTAGCACTCTACATCGCGCTAAATATGATCTTAGCGCCAATTCTTATGTACCGCGTCGGGCAAGTCCGTCTGGGTAAGAAAATCAATTTGGGCGATGGCGGCGATGAGCTGATGTTGTCTCGCATTCGGGCACATGGCAATTTCACTGAAAATGCACCGCTCGCGCTACTCGGCCTCATAGGTCTAGCTATGCTAAGCGCACACCCAATTGCCTTGCACATCTTTGGCGCAGCCTTCTTGATCGGACGCATCTTGCACGCGATGGGCATGGCAAACGTCTTTGGGCAAGGTCGTCTTGTCGGTACACTCCTGACACTTATAACATTCTTAGGCCAAGCGATTTATCTCCTTGTCCTTATCTTCACTTCTACTGGAGCCTAGCTCACATTTATGTCGACATCAGAGCCCATTCGCGCTGAGGCGCTATACCCAACATTGGACGCCCTTTTAAAGGCGGCCAAAGCGGCAGGTGCCGATCATGCGGACGCCGTTTCGACGCATGGCCGAAGCCTTGGGATTGCCGTGAGGGAAAATGAGCTTGAAGACATCGACAGCAGCGAAGGCCGAGACATTGGCCTTCGCGTTATAATTGGAAAACGACAAGCTTGTGTCTCATCATCTGACCTCTCAACGGCCAGTATGCAGGCCCTCGCAGAACGCGCCGTGGCTATGGCCAAACTTGCGCCAGAAGATCCATATTGCGGATTACCAGAGACAGACTTAATTGCAGCAGGCGGCGGTGCATCCGCCTTGGATGTTTGGGACGATGCAGAAATCGACCCTGCCGCCCTCAAACAACGCGCACATGAATTAGAAGCCGCAGCCCTCTCAATCAAAGGCGTTGACCAAGCCGAAGGCGCAAATGCAAGTTGGTCAACCAGCGCCTTTGCCTATGCCACATCGCAAGGCTTTTGCGATGGTTGGCGGGCATCACGCCACGGTCTCTCCGTATCTGCCATCACCAGCCAAGACGGCGCGATGGAACGTGATTATGATTATGAAAGCGCGCGCTACCTCAACAGCCTACCTGACCCTGCCTCCATCGGACGGCACGCGGGCGAACGCGCCGTCGCGCGGCTTGGCAGTCGCCAAATACCCTCCGCGAGTTTACCCATCATCTTTGACGAACGCGTCGCCGCCAGTTTAATCGCAGGTCTCTTGGGCGCGATATCTGGCCCCGCGATAACGCGCGGCGTGTCGTTCTTAAAAGATCACTTAAATGAAGCTATTTTCGCCCCGCATATCCAAATTATCGACGACCCATTTTTATTACGTGGCGATGGGTCTCGCCCTTGGGACGGCGAAGGCTTGCAAGTTAGAAAACAACATATCGTCGAGAATGGCGTTTTGAAAACATGGCTTTTGAATATGTCGAGCGCGCGCCAATTGGGTGTCGCGCCCACCGGTCACGCAACACGCGGCCTTGGCTCACCTCCTGGCGTATCGGCGACAAATACATGGCTCGCGCCAGGTGATAAATCACCGCAGCAACTCATGACCGAAATCGGTGAAGGCTTTTTGATTTCCGAAATGTTTGGACCAAGTTTAAACTCGAATACGGGCGATTATTCCGTTGGTGTATCAGGATACAAAATCGAAAATGGACTGCGCGCTTTCCCTGTCTCCGAAGTGACGATTGCGGGTAACTTGCGCGAGATGTTCAAAACCATGATCCCTGCGAATGATTTAAAAATGGACAGTACCACGAATGCTCCGTCCATCCTCTGCGAAGGCTTAACCCTTGCCGGATCATAACACGCTCGACCCTAGCTGCGTCGACCCCAAAGCGGATCTTGCGCTCTTGCACAAAGTCGTCCGACAGGCTGGCGCGATTGCCAAAGCGGCTTTTGAGGCCAATGATTCCAAGACGTGGAGCAAATCCGATAGCTCCCCCGTCACGGATGCCGATATAGCCGTCAATAATTTCCTCGACGAAACATTGCGCGCCGCACGCCCAACCTATGGCTGGCTGTCCGAAGAAACCAAAGACGATCATTCCCGTCATGCTTGCCCGCGCAGTTTCGTGGTCGATCCGATTGATGGCACACGCGCCTTTATCGAACGCACGCCAAATTTCGCTGTCTCTGTTGCGATCATTGAAAAAGGCCGCGCCATTGCGGGCGTCGTGTTCAATCCCCTCACAGATGAGCTTTATGAGGCACATCTGGGCGGCGGCGCATTCTTGAACGGAACGCGACTGACGGCCAATGACCCTGCGCAAATCGCGGGCATCAAAATGATTGGCTACCCTCGGAAATTTCGGCGCTTAGAGTTCCCTGAAATGACTGTCAGTATCTCAAACTCTATGGCGTATCGTATTTGCCTCGCCGTCAGCGGGCAGGCCGATGCCACCATCGCTTTTACGCCTAAATCTGATTGGGATGTCGCGGCAGCCGCCATCATCGCAACAGAAGCCGGCGCAGTCATTACAGACATTCGCGGGACTACCCCGCATTTCGACACTGAAACCACATCAGGGCTAGGCGTCATTTGTGCTGGCCCGACACTACACCCTTTGTTATTGGCAAAGGTGAAACCACATCTCGAGCAGTTTACTAAAGGTCGAGATTACAAATTTTTGGGGACTCAAATGTCTGATCGTAAAAAAGAGACTGCTGGAATGAAATCTGTCCAACTGCTTCACCTCGTTATCGGTGGTGAGCTGATTGATCCAAACCGCACTGAGTTCAAAGACCTTAAAGCCGTTGATTTTGTCGGGGCATTTGCCAATCAAGCCGACGCTCAAAAAGCGTGGAAATCTGCGGCGCAGCGGACTGTTGATAACGCTCACATGCGCTACTTCATTCTTCACGCCCATGACCTCATCGATCCAGATGGGGACGGCATTATTGGGTAAGACCCAAGCGGCGAGCCGTGTCCAACACTAAACAGACCGACCGCGCTCGCATTGCACGCCTGTGGCGTGACTACATTTGGCCTCAAAAAGGACGGCTCTTATTAGCCGTCTTTTTCATGACTCTCTTTGCCGCCGCAACGGCAGGCTATGTCTATCTCATCAGCCTTATTATTGACGCCGCCAACGGATTAGATGCCAATGCTGCGTCAGGCGAAAGCGTCGCTCAAGCCAAACGCTACGCCGCCATCGTCTTACCTGTCATATTAGCTTTGACTTTTACGGTAGGTATCGGCGGCTACATCCAACGCATCCTCACCAACAGCATCGCGTTGAACACTGTCGGCAAAATGCAGACACAAATGTTGCGCGCGGCGCAGGCTCGCGATTTCGCAGATAGCCAATCCGAAGCGTCTGGCGAGTTAATTGCGAAATTCACCAATGATGTCAGTGTTGTGTCCGCCGGATTAGTGCGGGTGCTTGGCAATTTGGTCAAAGATGTTTTGACTGTAGTTTTCACCATCGCCGCCATGTTGATACTCAACTGGCAGCTTTCGGTTTTCATGGTCATTTTCGGACTGGCTCTTTGGCCCATCATTGAAATTTCCAAACGGATGCGCGGCAATGCGCGTGAGGTCCAAGAGCATATCGGCCGCATGACAGCGGAATTAAAAGAAAGCCTCGGCGCGGCGCAACTCGTCAAAACCTATGGCCTTGAAGAGCATGAGCAAGCCCGCCTCGATCACAGTTTTTCCGAACGTATCCGTCTCTATTTGAAGCTTGTGACGCAACAAGCGCGGGTTGACCCAATCCTAGAAGTCGTCGGCGGTTTAGTCATCGCCGTAGTCGTCATATTCGGCGTCTGGCAATATGGAACAGGCGCAGCAACAGGCGGGAAAATTGCAAGCGTCTTAGGCGGGCTATTAATTCTCGCGCCGCGTCTTCGCGCGCTCGGTACCCTCAACAATGTCATCCAAGAAAGCCTCAGTTCAGTTGGACGTATCTTCGACGTGATTGATACGCAGCCAACCCTAGAAGACGCTATCATTACCTCTGACCTAGACGTCACAGACGGCCGCCTAGAGCTTATCAATGTAAATTTCACTTATCCCGACGGAACGGCCGCCCTCAATGATTTCACCCTCACTGCAGAGGCAGGACAAACCACCGCACTTGTCGGTCCATCAGGCGGTGGTAAATCAACGGTCATGCACCTCATCCCGCGTCTCTATGATGTCCAAGACGGCGCAGTGATAATTGACGGGCAGAATGTGAAAGAGATCACGCAATCCAGTCTCCGACGTCATATTGCTGTCGTCTCGCAAGACGCGGTTTTATTCAACACCTCCATCGCCGCGAATATCGCCCTTGGTGATTTAGACGCAGATCGAGATGCCATTATTCACGCGGCAAAAGCGGCAGACGCTCACGGGTTCATCACGCGCTTACCTGGTGGATATCACACGGTGTTGGGCGAAGACGGCGCAGGTCTTTCGGGCGGACAAAAGCAACGTCTCTCCATTGCCCGCGCGATCCTACGCGACGCGCCAATATTGCTGTTAGATGAGGCCACCTCTGCGCTCGACACGGAATCGGAATCCAAAGTCCAAGCGGCGCTCACGCGTCTAAGCGAAGGCCGAACAACTCTCGTCATCGCCCATAGGCTAGAGACCATTCGCAATGCCGATAAAATTTGTGTCGTCGAGGGCGGACGTGTTGTGGAAACAGGAACTGATGCAGAGCTACGAAAGCGTGGCGGCGTTTATGCGGGGCTAACCCGCTAAACTTGCATATTATGAGTTCCCAAGTTGAGAACTATAACCCGTGTTCGGCTTCAATTTTTAATATTAGTGTGTCCATCTCAGCAACAGTTCTACGACAATCGGCTTCTTGTTGAGCAGAAATATCTACCCAATCATTCCCACCTTGCTGTACACGCATTCTAAAGTTACCACTTTCGTATCGTTCAATAGACTTCAAGTTGTCTTCACGCTCTCGAATGCACCAATCTTTCAATTCCTGAAAAGCTAATTTATCGCCCATAATACCAATACCCTCCTGATTTTTTTAAGATACACTAGCAAAGTCAAAAATTCTAAATTCTGGCTTTTCCTACTCCCGCCGTAGCAGCTCACTAATCGGATTGCCCGTCCAATGTTCCATGAAGCGTGCTTTCACATCTGCGGGTACATAGATCGTTTCGACCCAGTCCATAAAGCTGATGTCATGGTCCTCGGCATATTTAAGGTAATCTGCAAAGAAGAAATCGAGCATCCCTGTCTTGCCTTGCTTCACGTGAAGTTTCTTGAGCGTGAGTTCACTCGCCAGAGCCTGTTCTATCGTGTCGCCCATATGGAAATGGCGGTACAACACGCCCATAAAACCCGTGCGGTCTGCGCCTGATTTACAATGCATCATCGCGGGATATTCGATCGCCTCGAACAAGTCCTTTGCTGCGCGGATTTTCTCAACCGTATGCACATCCCGCGAATAAACGCGAAAGTCGATCAACTCGATTCCATGCGCTTCGCAAGCTTCACATTCCAAGAGGTAAAACCCTTTCGGACTAGGACCGCGTAGGTTCAGGATCGTCTTAATCCCCTCCTCGGCAAGCACGGCAATCCGTTCGGGTGACGGCTGGTTTTCACGCACCATGTCCCCGCCCATATCATGCCGATTAGGAAAACGTGTGCGCAAGAACCCGTGATCGCCCCAAACAAGGTCACGTCGAGCTTGTTTCCTGTCACGCGGGATGTTGAGGTCTAGAGGTTTGTCGCTTAGGTCAGTCATATATTGGTTGGCTAACAGGGAGGCCTCACGTGTTCAAACGTCTTTTGCGGCGCCCCGCAGTTCAAAACACACTCGGATGGTCCGTTGCGCAATATATGCGCCTGATTAAACGGACCACGCGGTGGGAAATACGCAATTTTGAACGTGTAGAGCACCTCATTGGTCAGGATAAAGGAATCATCGCCCTGACATGGCATTCACGATTCATGATGCTGATCTCTGCGTGGGATACAAATCTGCAAAAACCACATGTCATGATTTCGCGATCTCGTGACGGCGATATTGTATCTGCCGCGTGCAAAAGTCTAGGTATCACGGCTTTGCGCGGTAGCGCCAAAAAAGCAGGAAAAGCCCCCTCACAAAAATCAAAAGGCGGCGATGCTGCGGCCGCGGCAGCCATGACTGCCATCAGAGCGGGCGGCTGCGTTGTGATCACGCCCGACGGACCGCGCGGACCAAGGCAACGCTTAGGCGACGGCCCCTTACGCCTTGCGCGTGCAACGGGAGCGCCACTTATGCCCTGCACCTTTGCCGTCGCGCGCCGCAAAGAAATAGATAGCTGGGATAGGTTCATCTTGCCTAAGCTATTCGGGACAGGACTCATTATATGGGGAACACCTGTGAGCATTCCTGCCGATACGACAGATAGCCAATTAGACGCCTTACGGCTCTCGATAGAAACCGACATGAATGATTTACTCGCAGAAGCCGACACGGCGCTAGGACACACGCCTATTTTGCCAGACGCGGTAACAACTCAATGAGCTGGGCAGGCGTATATCGCGGGCTCATGCGCGGGCTCGAACCCTTTGCGGGTCTCATCCTTCAACGCCGTTTAAAGTCGGGCAAAGAAGACATCACCCGCATCGACGAACGCAAAGGTATCGCGTCACGGCCGCGCCCTGATGGCACGTTGATTTGGATGCATGGCGCGAGTGTCGGCGAGACCTCTATGTTGCTTCCCCTCATTCAGCGCATGTTAAAGGATGACCCCGCGTTAAATATCCTCGTCACGAGCGGCACCATGACATCGGCGCAAGTCATGGCGGACAGATTGCCAGAGCGTGCAATACATCAAATGGTACCTTTGGACGGACCTACATTTGTGTCGCGATTTTTGGAGCACTGGACACCTGATTTGGCAATTTGGGCCGAGAGCGAAATTTGGCCTAACCTTGTTTTACAAACCAAATCCAGTGGCGCAAAAATGGCGTTGATAAATGCGCGAATGAATCAAGACTCCATTGATCGCTGGCGCAATAAACGTAAATTTGCGCGGCAGATTTTTAGCAGCTTTGACATCATCCTGCCCGCAGATACGCTCACGCATAATGCTCTCACATTTTTAGGCGGAAACACAGTCAATGAAATCGGTAATTTGAAAAGCTCTGCCCCCGCCCTCACTTGGGATAAAGATGAAGCGTTGCGTTTAACAACAGCTATCGGAGAGCGCCATATTTGGCTCGCGGCCAGTACGCATGAAGCTGAAGAGGCAGAAATTCTGGCGGCGCACACTCTCATACGCACCACACATCCAGACGCACTCTTGATCTGCGTTCCGCGTCATCCTGAACGCGGCGGGGAAGTCGCGTCCCTCTGCGCAGAACATCATATAGCAGTGCGGTCTAAAGACGAAACGCCGACCGTTGAAACCTCTATCTATATCATGGACACACTCGGCGAGATGGGATTGGCACTCGAGCTTACGAAGGTCGCTTTTGTCGGCGGCTCATTACATCCAAGCCTCACGGGGCATAACCCCCTAGAGCCTGCCCGCGCAGGCGTCCCAATCTTGACAGGACCGCACTTTGCCAGCTTTACAGACATCTATGCGCAGTTCCTCAAATCCAACGCCGCCATGCGGGTGACACATGCTAAATCTCTAGCAAAGTCGGTCATCGCATTATGCGGGGATGGCATAGCGTCAGGACAGATGCGCGCCCGCGCACGCGCACTCTCGCAAGAAAACGACAGTGTATTGGACCAAACGGCTTCAGCCCTAGACACCCTCTTGAATGAGGATGCCTCATCGTGAAAGCGCCCGACTTCTGGAATCACAGATCTGGCCCCGAAGCCAAGACCGCCCTGCGCACAGTGCTGCGTCCACTTGGTTGGATTTACGCCAAGGCCGCAGCGCATCGTTTAGAAACAACTGAGCCTTTAGACCCCGGCGTCCCGATTATTTGTGTGGGGAATGCGACGATGGGCGGAACAGGGAAAACCCCTGTCGTCTCTTATCTTCTACAATCCATGCAGCGTTTGGGCGTGGAAGCGCATGGATTGTCGCGTGGTTATGGCGGCCGAGACAAAGGCCCCACCGCCGTCGAGCCTGACCATACGGCTGCAGACGTAGGTGATGAACCATTGTTGCTGCGGCGTTACGGTCCCGTGTGGGTTGCCGCAGGCCGAGACGAAGGCGCGCGTACCGCTGTCGTCAACGGCGCAAAAGTCATCATCATGGATGACGGACATCAAAACCCAAGCCTGACAAAAACACTCTCATTATTGGTTGTCGACGCAGAGGTTGGCTTCGGAAATGGATGCGTCTTTCCAGCAGGGCCATTGCGCGAAAATTTGACAGCAGCATTGGATCGCACAGATGCCGTTATTCTGATGAAACCAACACCAGACTATAAAATATCTAAAACCTTGCGAGAGCAACTCAAAGGCGCTGTCGTTATTCCCGCCTATCTCGCGCCGCGCATAGCTGCGCCCAAAGGCCCTCTTTATGCGTTTGCAGGCATCGGACGTCCCGCTAAGTTTTTCGACAGCCTCAAACGTGCGGGCGCGAATGTCGTAGAAACAGAAGGTTTCGCAGATCATTATAAATATAAAGATGCAGATATTGAGAGCTTGTTCGTGCTCGCGTCTGAAATGGAAGCGGGCCTCATCACAACGGAAAAAGATTATGTTCGCCTGCCCAAGGGCTACCGTAAAGGCGTACAAGTCTGGCCTGTGTCCGTCGTGTTTGAAGATGAACTGACGCTCCGCCGTTTGCTACATCCTATTATCGAGGCCGCCAAATGAGTGTGAGTTTTAGTCACCGCGTTGAGGCCCTCGCCTATGATGTCGTCACAGGTATTATGCGCTGTCTGCCTTTCGCCTTTGTCTCTGGCTTAGGCGCGGCTGTTGTTAAACTCATCGGGCCCCTGAGCTCGAAACGGCATATCGTTGAGACGGGGTTGCGGACTGCATTTCCCGAAAAATCTGACACAGAAATTAAAGCGTTGGTCCGCGCGCAATGGGATAATTTGGGCCGTACATTCGCAGAGTTCCCCGTCACGGATCGACTTAAACCGTTTGAGAAAAACTCTCGTATTACCATAGTCGGCCTTGAACATTTCAGAGCCAATCAACCTGCCATTCTGATCTCGGGTCACTTTGCGAATTGGGAAATCATGGCGACGGTTTTAACCCAATCGGATCACACGGTTCGCATCACATATCGCAAGATCAATAACCCGCTCATCGATGCGCGCGTTCGCAAACAACGTGAAGCTTACGGCACCAAGTTTCTCGTCAAAAAGTCCAGTCATGCAGGCGGGCGGGAATTATTTGAAGCGTTACGGTCAGGCGAAAGCATCGCTATTCTGAATGATCAAAAATTCAACACAGGCATAGAAGTTCCGTTTTTCGGAGAGCCTGCGATGACCGCCCCTGGCGCGGTGAGGCTCGCGTTGAAAACGGGGCATCCGCTTTTGCCTATGATCGTGACGCGAGATAAATCGCGTTTTACGGTCACATTTTATCCGCCAATTGAACTGTCGAAAACAGGACAGCGTGACGCGGATGTTTTATCTGGCGTGAAGCGCGTTGTCGCCTTTACCGAAGACCGCATTCGCGAAAACCCTGCGCAGTGGTTTTGGGTTCACCGTCGCTGGCCGAAAGCGTTGTATAGGAGACAGAAATGAGAGCCATTTCCCTATTCATCATATGTCTCTTGACGGCCTGCGTTCAAACTGAAGTGCCGACGTCGGATATCGCGAAGACTATCGTTGCGGAACATGCGCGCGCGTTTAATCTCGGCAATGTTGCCGCCATGAGCAAGGTACAGCACCCAGACATTGAATGGTTGAGCGTCACAGGGTCACAGATTTCAGTCAAAGTTTCAGGGCGCGACGCGCTTGCTGAAAACATGACCGACTATTTCAAATCCCCAACAAAGGTCACAGGAACTTTGCGGGATTGGAGCGTCAATGGAAACTATGTGGCGGTCACGGAAACTGCGAGTTGGAAAGCCAAAGACGGCACAGCGAAATCGCAAAGCTCGCTCACGGTCTATCAACTAAAGGGCAACCTCATTCGCCGCGTTTGGTATTATCCAGCGGTAGATTAAAGCCTAGGTCCGCGTATCGTCATAGACGCCAAACTCATGCGCGATGCAGCGCTCGATGAGTTTGCGCCAGACAGGCTCCGCAATATCAGCGGACAAGCCTTTGTCTTTGGCCTCAACCAAAACTTTCGCCACAACGTCTTCGATGCGCGGGGAGTCATAGACGGCATCGCGGTTCGGTTTAATACGTGCGGCGGCGTGCATGTAGCCTTGGCGTGTCACGAGCAAGCGGACGAGTTCACGGTCAAGCGCGTCCACACCTGCGCGAACGTCGAGCATAGTCTGGCAGTCGTCTGGTTGTTTAACCACGATGCGGCCACTCCGTCAGTAATTCTGGGTCAAGGTTGCGTCCGCGCCATTTAAGACGCCAGCACAGATGCGGTCCTGTTGAACGTCCACGCGAACCCACGGTTCCGATTTGCTCACCTTGTACGACACGTTGGCCCTCTTCGACCATCACATCTTCATTATGCAGGTAATATGAGATCAGGCCTTGTCCGTGATCAATCATAATCAAGGAGCCTTCGAAATACATCTCTTCACTCGCGAGGCTGACGATACCATCGGCAGGCGCAAGAATAGGCGTGCCTTTAGGCGCAGCTAGGTCGACGCCGAAATGCGGACGTTTCGGGTCACCGTTCAAGATACGCTGCGCACCGAAATTCGTAGTCTTGGTGTGTGTTGTGACAGGATAAATAAAGCCGTTTTTAAACCCAACTTCGTCAACCTTTGATGCAAAGCCAATTTTCTTGAGCGCGCTCGCCGCTCGGATTTGTTTGAGTTGATCAGCTGTATATTCGCTCACGAATTTCTTCGGTAATCCGTCAATGCGGGATGTGTCATATTCACGAGGCTTAATATCGAAATCCACGCGCGCTTCGCCGACACGGACAAAGGCCGCAGGTTCATCACGGTCAAAACCAACAATGATAATACCGTTAGCATCTGCGGTTTGCGTGTAAGTATCTTTTTCAGAACGACCCACTTCGACCTTGGCGTTCGGCGTGGTCTGGCAAACGACTAGGCCGCCTTGTTTCGCGATACCGTGGCAGTCGAGTTGGTATTCAATCGCTTTCCAATTGGAATGGTCAGCAATGCGTGCGTTGTTTCCAACCCGTTCTGAGTCTTTGCGAATTTCAGTAAGAAGTTCATCTACAGAGTTTATCTGCGCATCAGCCTTCAATGTCGCCTGTTCCGCAACCATTCTATCACGCAAGACTTGATGGTTTTCCGGCATAGGAGGAGGAGAGTCTTTAACATCCTGAAGTAATGCTTCAATTTCTAGATTTGTTTCAACCTGTGCCTCAGCTTCGGGCTCAGCCGAACAGGCCGCTAGGCCCAACGCCAATGTCGCGAGAAACGCCCGCATCTAAATCGCGCCTGCGCGTTTGAAACCTTCGAGGCTGGCGGCGGCGTCTTTATAGGCTTCTTGGCGATCTTCATTCCAATAACGGAGCATTTCCAACGGGATTTTATCGCCCGTGACGGCGCACAGGATATAGCTACCTGTTTCCATGATTGTGAAGTCTGACGCGCCAAAATGTATTTTAGCTTCGCCCTGATTTTTAAAGAAACCTGTCATGCGTCATACTTAGGCTGAAAGCAGTAGGATTAAAACAGGCTCGTCTGCTTTTTATCAGGCGTCTGTGTTGCCGATTTGCGCTTAAGCTTTGGCGTTGGCTTCGCGGTGCCCGCAATGACAGCCCCGACATCGCCGTCCGTAAAGGTCAAGCTTACGCCCTGCCCTGATGTCGTTGCAGATTTAGAGCGAATGACTTTGCCGTCTGCGTCCCTCACCAAAGCATAGCCACGATCCAACACGCCTTGATAGGAATAGGCGTCGAGTAGCTTTCCTGCGCGATCAAGGCGGCGGGATTGCGTTTCCAACTGACGTTTTAGCGCCGTTTCAGCATTGCGGCCATGACGGATTAGGGTTTCGGATTGGCTAGAGAGTTTCGTAAGCTGACGTTGTTTTGTAAAGCGCATCGCAGAGTGCAGGGCTTGGCCTTGGCGCGTGAGGCGATTTTGCTTGGGCTCTAGCAATCGCGAAATAGGCGGCAATGTCGCGCGCGCACTATCCAAGCGTTGCCGCGCAGGGGCCAAGACCGCGTCAATCCGCGGCAGGCGCGCGGCGCGTAATGTCGTCGCGCGTTCAGATGTGGTGCGGCGCAACGCCCGCAAGAGGCGCAGACCATAATCTTCAACTGTTTCCACCCAATCGGCCCGCACAGGCACAGCGACTTCGGCCGCGCCCGTTGGCGTAGGTGCTCGGTAATCCGCGACAAAATCAATCAATGTCCAATCAGTTTCATGTCCCACGGCAGAGATCAGCGGAATTTTCGAATTGGCAGCGGCACGCGCCACAACTTCTTCATTAAAGCACCAGAGGTCTTCCATCGACCCACCGCCGCGCGCGACAATCAAAACGTCTGGACGCGGGAAACCATCCGCCGTGTTGAAGCCATTGATCGCTTCAGCGATTTGTTCCGCGGCTTTGTCGCCCTGTACCAGAACTGGCCAGACAAGCACGTGACTAGGAAAACGGTCCGTGATGCGGTGCAAAATATCTCGAATAACTGACCCTGTTGGAGATGTCACAACACCGATGGTCTTTGGCAGGAACGGCAATTCAACTTTGCGGTCTGGCGAGAACAAGCCCTCAGTCTCGAGCATTTTCTTGCGCTTCTCGAATAATGCCATCAACGCGCCTGCACCCGCGAGTTCCATCTTGTCGATAATCAACTGATAGTTCGAGCGACCGGGATAAGTTGAGAGCTTGCCTTCGCAGATGACTTCCATGCCCTCTTCGGGACGCATGGACAGGCGATTCATGACGCCCTTCCAAATGATGGAATTGATCACCGCGCGGTCGTCTTTGATATCCAGATAACAATGACCTGATTTCGCAATCGTCGTACGCCCCAACTCGCCGCGTACACGGACATGTCCATATGTATCTTCGACGGTGCGTTTGAGCGAGTTTGCGAGTTCGCTGACGGAATATTCGGGCGTATTGGTTGTCATATGATCCGCCTATCGGATTCGCGCTATGAAGTCATCGCTGCTTATGCGGGCTTTGCGCTTTTAGAACAGCATGATAGAGGCGCGCCATGTCCTCAACTACGCTCATCGACAACGCCCCAATCGCCCCCGACTTAACGGATGCAAAAGTGCATCTCGTCGGCATGGGCCGCGATGATATTGCGACCGAATTAGAGCGCATCGGAATACCGCCAAAAAAAGTACGTATGCGCACGAAACAGGTGTTCCATTGGATCTATAATTACGGCGTCACCTCCTTTGATCAAATGACGAATATCGCCAAGCCTTTGCGCGAAAAATTAGAAGCGGCCTTTACACTTGATCGTCCAGAAATCGTCGAGCGCCTGATCTCTGTTGACGGCACACGCAAATATCTCATCCGCATGGCCCCCGGCATAGAAGTCGAAAGCGTCTTTATTCCCGACGTGTCGAAAACTGGCGCGCTCTGCGTTAGCTCGCAAGTCGGCTGCACATTAACCTGCACATTTTGCCATACGGGTACGCAACGTTTGGTGCGAAACCTCACAGCTCGCGAGATCGTCCTGCAAGTCATCATTGCGCGCGATGATTTAGGCGAATGGCCGACGACACAAGAAAACCGCCGACTTACAAATATTGTTTTCATGGGCATGGGTGAACCGCTT
Organism: uncultured Caulobacterales bacterium; assembly: GCA_938009235.1. Lineage (GTDB taxonomy): Bacteria > Pseudomonadota > Alphaproteobacteria > Caulobacterales > Maricaulaceae > Litorimonas. Next base: position 111,482 of record CALLIK010000006.1, on the reverse strand, counting down.
TATAACACCGAAAAAGTCGGGGATGCACTGGACACAATTTGTGACCCCGAAGGCCTCGGCATTGGCCGCCGTCGCATCACAGTGTCCACATCAGGCGTGGTCCCAGATATTGTCCCTATGGGTGCACGCACCAAAGCCCAACTCGCGATTTCACTTCATGCGGCGAATGATGAGCTTCGCTCGCAGATCATGCCTATTAATAAGAAATACCCCCTCAAAGAGTTGATGCAGGCTTGCCGCGATTACCCCGGGCTTTCCAATTCGCGTCGCATCACATTTGAATATGTCATGCTAAAAGGGATCAATGATCAGCCTTGGCACGCAAAGCAGTTGATCAAACTCCTGCGCGGTATTCCTGCCAAGGTAAATCTCATCCCGTTCAACCCATGGCCGGGTACAGATTACGTCTGTTCAGACGCAGAAACCATCAAGTCTTTCTCTGACATGGTCAATGCTGCAGGTTACGCCAGCCCTATACGTAAAACGCGTGGTCAAGACATATTCGCGGCATGCGGGCAATTAAAAAGCGATAGCGAAAAGAAACGTGCATCGACCTTACGAAAAGAAACAAAAGCGTCGCAAAAATAAGATGAAACTAACAAAAACGGGACAAACACCTTGCACCCAAGTCCGAAACGCTGGACAAACTAATTGAGATATTTGCTTGGTGTGGAGCTTGTATCGGGTGCATAATTAAAGTGAACGGACCCCGTAATGCAGTCAGCATTTGAGAGCCTCGCAGCAGGCTTCCCGCATCTTATTTTCTATCTGCTCATGGTCACTGTGATCTACATGTCGGCCATCGCCATTTATGTTAGATTGACTCCGCACAAAGAAATTGAATTGGTACAAGAGGGCAATATAGCCGCAGCCATTCACTTTTCAGCCCTCGTAATTAGTATGGCTCTGCCGGTAGCCGCTTGCCTTATTAATAAGTTCTCGCTCTTCGATGTTGGGATCTGGGCGATTTTCTCTTTGCTATTGCAGCTCCTTTTATTCCGAGTGACGGATTATATTGTGTTTCGTGGTATGTCTGAACGCATTGAACAAGGTGAAGTTGGCCCCGCGCTAGTGTTAGCGTCATTCAAAATCGCAGGCTCCCTTATTCTCGCTTTCGCCATCGCAGGCTAAGTTTATGGCGCGGCGTCCCAGCGGATACAGAGCCATAGTGCGAAAGCGCTTTCCTGATTGGATCATTTACGGCGCTGTCTTGTTCGCCTTTGTTTATACGGCCTATGGGGTTGAACAAGATGTGGTCATTCTTGACTCGCCTGAAAACCCTGAACTTGGGCCTATGCTACCGTCAGATTCCCCGCGTGATGAAATCGTCTTAGTCGATGTAGCGCCGCGTCAATCTGGGACTGGAACCGCCTTTGCCATCAACAAAGATGGATTATGGCTAACAGCACGTCATGTCGTAGATAGCTGCAATGAGGTAGGATTACGCATTGGGATGGGGAAAATCGTCCCCGTTGAAACGCAAATTTTAGAGAATGCTGACCTAGCAGTCTTACGGTCTGAGTGGACGCGTAAGCCCTTGCCTGCCGACTTGGAAGATCAAAGACAGGTGGGTGAAATTGGCTATTTTATTGGATACCCTCAAGGTAAACCTGGCGAAGTCGTTGGAAGTTTAATCGCACGTAACCGTATGAAAGTTCGGGGACGGTACACTAATGATGAAGCTGTTCTGGCGTGGTCGGAACTGGGACGATCACGCAACCTCAGTGGATCATTGGGCGGGCTATCAGGTTCCCCTGTTCTAGATAAAGACGGCGAAATCATTGGCGTTGTCAGTGCAGAATCACCCCGTCGCGGCCGTATATATTCAGTCGCGCCCCGGTATTTACGTTTACTTATAACAGAACCTGGAACAGGCATCGAACCCCTGTCTTTGGAGTCGTATGGTGTCGGCGCTGATAAATTACGTCGAGACCGACGTGTTGCACAGGTCGTTTGTTTGGTCGATTAAGACAGAATGTTTGACCGACTGAAACCAAAACGAATACGTGTCACATGGACTTTACCAAATATCATGATGCTTCTATTCTCCGTGATTATTGGCTGTGGGGTTTGGGCAGCCGATCGTTTCATACCCTCGCAACATCTTTTCTGGAAATCGCTAGACACCTCACGTCCATTAGGTTTTGCAACACAAAATCAGCTCTTTGCCCTCAATCTAAAGCCTTCTAATATTTGTATGGATTTGGCCCGAGATAGCCTTGGTTTCAAATCCATACCTGCGGACCCCAAACGCCTCACAAGCGGAGCTGGGAAAAATGTTTGCGGGTGGGATGTTGCACGTGTCGTTTACGGTACAGAGCAAACACTTTTCGCCCCCGGTGAAAGTAATATGCAATGCCCGCTCTCTATCGCAGTCTATCTCTGGCAACGCGAAGTCGATATTTTGGCCCGCAAACACTTCGGTCAACCTCTCGCTAAAATTCATCATTTCGGTACATATTCTTGCCGTCGTCAGCGCGGGAACGGGTCTGGAAAGTGGTCTGAACATGCCTTTGCAAATGCGTGGGATGTAACAGCTTTTGAGCTACAAGATGGAAGCTTGATCAAAATTGTAAGCGATTGGAACGGCGCGAGAAAGAAAGCCAACTTTCTACGTGAAGCCCGTACCGCCGCATGTGGCCTGTTTCAAGTCACACTCTCGCCTGATTACAATGCTGCTCACGCTGATCATTTCCATTTGGATATGGGCCCGACACGCAGTTGCCGTTGAACAAAAATTTGACTGGATTTTTTTAATATTTACGCGCTAAAGCTGCAGTATGCATATAGTACTCGGATTCTTCGCGCTCGTTGGCACCGCCCTTTACTGGGCCATTCGCTTATCTGCTAATCGTAAAAATATAGGTGATGCGGCGAACATGGTTCACGGCGCAGCCATTCAAGTTAAAAACATGCCGCGCCAGAGGAAATTTCGCAAAGCCTATAATAAGCGCGGGCTCGACCTCATAGAGACGCCTCGCGAAGCCGCAACGGTTCTGATGATCATGATAGCGCGAGCTGGCGACAGTCGCCGTATTGACGACAGTGCAAGGTTAGTCATCGAAGCTCAGCTCTCCGCGAATATGGATTTATCCAACGATGAAGCGGACGGATTGATCCGACAAATGGACAGTTTGACCCATGATATTGTGTTGCCCGAAACATCCATCACCCCAATGTCCAAAGTTCTGAGGGACTTCGTCTCAAAAGATAACGCACGCGATCTTGCAAATATGTTAGTTCAAGTCTCAAGCGCGGACAATGCGCCAACGGTAAATCAAAAAGAGTTCATACGAAACTTTCGTGAAGGCTTTGATCTCAACTAGCTATCCCGCATCACATCTACTGTGGCGTGATCGATGTGAAACTGCTGCGCTAAACGCGCTTTTATGGCTTGCGCGACGGGTTCGACGCGCGCCGCTGGGTCAATATAGGCATTAAGTGTAATGATTGGACGTTCAGGCGTCACAGCCCAAGCATGGACATGATCGACACGGCGTAATTTTGGCACATTGGCGAGTAAGTCTTTTTCTATCTCACGCCGATCAAGGCTGTCAGGCGCGCCTTGAAGGAGGATGTGTCCGGATTCGCGCACTAGCCCCCAAGCTGACCGCAAGATCAAAAACGCGACCAATATAGAGAGGATCGGATCAGCTAACATCCAACCTGTCGTGAGAATAATCAGAGCCGCTGCAATCGCAGCAACAGACCCCAATAAATCTCCAAGCACATGCAAGACAGCCCCGCGAATATTCAAATTTTCCTGATCGGCACCCATTAAAATGGCAAAGACACTCACATTAATAACCAACCCAGCTATTGCGACCCAGAGCATCGGGCCTGCGAGAACTTCACCTGGGTCTTGGAAACGATGGAACGCCTCCCAGACAATCCAAACGGCTACACCGAATAAAGTCAAACCATTCACAAAGGCGACAAGTATAGAAAAGCGATCATAGCCAAATGTATGCCGCCAATTCGCAGGACGCTGTGCGATCTTAAACGCGCCCCACGCCATAGAAAGCGCTGCAAAATCCGTGAACATATGCCCCGCATCTGCCAAAAGCGCGAGCGAACCAGAAATCAGGCCTCCCGCAATTTCGGCGAACATAAAGACACCTGTCAGCAGAGCTGCTATGCCGACACGCCAGCGGTTGTTCTCATCTACCTTTGGCGCATGACTATGCCCCCCGTGGCCATGATGATGATCGTGATCGTGGTGAGAATGCGAATGTCCAGCCATAAACCTTCATCAGATAAAAACATGACAAACGTCAATGGCTTTAATCCGTCTTTAGCGTTCGTGCGTTATACGCATGCTGTGAAACATTCTGCTAAACATAAATTACCACGCAACTTGTTACTGCGTATTTCCGAGATGAGCGAGACAGATTGGGCCGCCTGGGCGCAAATACGCGCAGACAATACGGCGCTAAAGTCCCCTTATTTACATCCAGAGTACACGAAATTGCTTGCGGAACTTCGGCCAGATGTCAGCGTTATATGTCGATATGATGAAGACGGCACCCCTGTTGCGTTCTTACCAATACAAGGACAACGCTTTGCACGTCCAGTCGGCGCTCCAATGAGCGATTACCACGGCATTATTACGCGTGATGACACTCTAACTTATGATGACCTGCTTGCCGACGCAGGGGTTGGCGCCTTCCATTATAGTTGCGCAATAGACCCTAGCCGCTTGCGCGCGCCCGAAATTCTTACAAAGTCCGTGACATCAGCGATTGATATAGACATCACGCCAGACGCGTGGCGGGCGGAGCGCGATGGATCTTATCGCCGTCATTTAAAATCTAATCGTCGCCGTACCCGTAAAGCCGAAGACGCCGTTGGAACGCCAAGGGTTGAGCTTTTCTCACGTGATATTGATGTTTATCGCACTCTCATTGAGTGGAAACGTAAGAAATTTTCTGAAACAGGTAAATATGACGTGCTGTCTGCTGAGTGGACACAAGCGTTAATCCAAAACCTTTGGGAGCGAGGACAAACCTCTGATTTACGCTGCGATATGCATGCGCTCTATTTCGGTGACAGTTTGGCCGCTATTGACCTAGGGCTTTCAGATGGAAAAATTTTCCACAGTTGGATGGTCGCCTATAATGATGAGCTGTCAGAATATGGTCCAGGCATTCAACTCTTAGAAGGTCTTATCAATGCGACCGAAGAGACGGGTTACAAACGGATAGATATGGGCGAAGGCTTAGACGGCTATAAGCGTCACTACGCCAGTGCATCTTGTGATGTTGTGTCTGGTTTTGTACCCCTCACAGGTGCAGCGGGACGTTTATCTCGCATATATGCTGCGACTGAACGTTGGGGTGTAGGCCGATTAAAAGATGCGCCAGGGAAATTACGTCGGCGTTATTCTCAAATTGCGGCGTGTGAAGATGATTTTAGTGGGCGTACACGTCACATGCTTGCAGCCATTTTAAAAAAATCTGTATAAATTAGTCTTTTATCACCAATAAGCGTGTCATTTTAGCAACAATGGGGCTATTTTACCGTAAAGACATCTTGCAACTCTAAAAAAATCAGCAATCAATGACTCAATCATCACCGGAAAAATCCGGGATGTATTTTATCCGCTCGGGGAGAGTTATATGAATAAGCTAGCCAGCGCAGGTCTTGCGCTATTGTCAACAACAGCATTGATGTCTGCATCTACAGCGTTCGCGCAATCAAGTGATGAATCATTTGGAGAAGATGTTATTGTTTCAACAGCGACACGTCGTCCAGAAGCTCTGCAGGATGTGCCGATCGCCGTCACCGTTCTCTCACCGGAAGTTTTGGAGAAACAAGGCGTCGTTAACGTTCAAAATTTATCAATTGTTGCTCCTAGCTTTGCCGCCTCTCAGGCACAAACCGCATCAGGAACAGTCGTTCTTCGTATTCGAGGCGTTGGTACAACATCCAACAACATTGGTTTCGAATCTGCGGTCGGTGTCTTCATTGATGGCGCATATCAGTCACGCCCAGGTATCGCGCTTGGTGAATTTGTTGATGTTGAGCGTGTTGAAGTTCTTCGCGGTCCACAAGGCACACTCTTCGGACGCAACACATCTGCCGGTGCACTCAAAATTGTAAACGAACGTCCTGACCTTTCGGAATTTGGCGGCTTCGTGAACGCAACATACGGAAATTATAATCACCAAAGCGTCCAAGGTGCGATCAACGTTCCACTCGTAGAAGACCAGTTGGCCTTGCGCGTTACAGGCGCTTATCGTGACCGAGAAGGCTATATCGAATTATTTGACGGCGACGGAAATAGAGTTGGCGAATCCAATGGTATCGATCAATTCATGCTTCGCGGACAATTAGGGTGGGAAATTGAGAATGGCTTTAAAGGCCGCTTCATCGTTGATCACTCTGAAAGCGATGCGCCTGTAGGCGCAGCGCTTGAAGTGCAACAATCCCCTGTCGAAACCGCTGGATTATTTACTGCCGTAGGCCTTGGCGCTCGAGGTGGTATGATTGGTTCAGACGTTGCAATTAATGACGACGACACGGGCCTAGCACAAGACGCTGTCGATAATCTCGACGCCGCTACGTCCTTCGAACCAGGCGGAAGTAGTGATCAAACAGGTCTAACCTTAGAAATGGAATACCCACTCACCGACAATATAGACCTAGTCTATACAGGCTCATATCGAGATTATACCGCGACAGAAGATTATGACTCTGACTTCTCAGCACTAGACGTGTTTAACGTCAGAAATAGCCCTGTGACGATCGAAACAGAGACACATGAACTTCGCCTTCAAGGTAGCGCATTCGATGATCGTTTGAGCTGGTTAGCTGGCGCCTATTACTCAACCGAAGACATTAAACAAAATGTCAATTTTGAGTTAGGTGAAGATTACGGCGAACTTGTGGGTGCGCTCTTATATGGCCCTACAGCTGGCGCATTAGGTGCAAACCCGTTGACTGTCTTCACAGGTGTCGATCCAGCAGGGACTTCAATAACTCAAAACTACGCTCAAGACAGTGAAAGTTTCTCTGTGTTTACGCATAACATTTTCGACGTGACGGATAAGTTATCCCTAACGCTAGGTTTGCGTTATTCGGATGAAAGCAAACAAGGTAGCTTTTCACAATCCAATATCAATAACGATATCTGCCCTGCCACACTGGCTTCAATCGGTGCAGGTAATGTTCCTGCGGCGCTGACGAGCACCATCTTTGGTTTGGGCTGCTTGGCCTTCTTGGCGCCTGCAGACCTTGCAGCCTCCGCTGTCTATCCGCTTCCACGTACATTTGACGAATCGTTTAATGATGACGAGCTAATTTACACGGCCAAAGTCGGGTATGAAATCGTACCATCGGTTTCTACATATGCTAGCTTCACGCATGGCTATAAATCTGGTGGGTTCAATCTTGATTCTACAGCGGCCTCTGGCGGCGCAGACCCAAGCTTCCTTTCAGAAGAAGTCGATGCCTATGAAATTGGCCTTAAGTCTAAACTATTGGACAATAGGCTCACATTGAATGTCGCAGCTTTCATCGAAAACTTCGAAAACTTCCAAGTTCTTGAGTTCACAGGTGCACAGTTCACAACCTTCAACGTTCCTAAAGCGGAATCAAAAGGTGTTGAAATCGAAGCTGTCGCACGTCCAATTGATGGCTTAACTGTCAATGGCGCACTGACACTTCTGGATGCGAGTTATCCAGATGACTGTGCTGGTGATGACACAACATTGAACGTCACATCACTCTGTGGGAACTCTCTTACAAATGCTCCAGATGCTGTAGCTATCCTTGGTGCAAATTATGAAGGTAGCCTTACAGATAATCTGAACTACTTCCTAAATGCTCAAGTACGTTATGAAAGCGATAGACGGACATCTACGCAAGCTGTTGTACTTGCAACGCAAGAGGACAATCCGTTCGACATACAAGAGGCAAACACAAAAGTGAACGCACGTGTCGGCGTTACAGATGCAGACGATTCCTACGCATTTGAGCTTTGGGCGACTAACTTGACGAATGAACGCACACGAGGCGTCACATTCAACACGGTCTTCCGGAGTGGGTCTCGTTCGGCCTTTATCCAAGAGCCACGTATGTACGGCGCGACAGTTCGCAAGAACTTCTAGTCGATACAGCATGCAACAAATTCAGGGTGCGACCTTCGGGTCGCGCCCTTTTTAGTATATAGGTGATAAAAAATATAATTAGGGGAACGAACATGGTCCGTATCAATCCAGATAAGCCCGCCAACACAGGCACTACAAAGCCTGACGAATTAAGCGCAGTCCTGAACGCGCAACGCGCCGCATTTAACGCCAACCCAAATCCGGATTGGGCTTCACGCAAGGCCAAGCTGAAAACCCTTCGAGATTTAATTCAAAATCATGAAGCCGAATTCGTTAAAGCCATCAGTGACGATTTTGGTCACCGCGCGGTTGAAGAAACCTTGATGGCTGAATTCCTCGTCATCCAAGGCGGCATTTCCCATGCGATTAAACATACGCCAAAATGGATGAAGACCCGCAAAGCACCGACGGCCTTGCAATATAAACCCGCTAAAAATGTCATTATCCCGCAGCCTCTCGGCGTTATCGGTATTATCAGTCCGTGGAACTACCCACTTCAACTCGCTGTCATGCCGTTAATTGGTGCCTTAGGCGCTGGCAACCGTGCCATGATCAAACCTAGTGAATATACGCCGCGCATGAGCCAGCTTCTGAAAGAGGTTTTGGCTAAAGGATTCACCGACGAAGAAATCTATGTCGCTACCGGCGGCGTTGATGTGGCCTCTGCTTTCTCTGGCCTCACCTTCGATCACCTTGTCTTCACAGGGTCCACAAGTGTTGGCCGCATTGTCGGCAAAGCCGCAGGTGCAAACCTCGTCCCTGTCACGCTCGAGCTTGGCGGGAAATCACCTGTTATCATTGATGACAGCGTCAAAATGGATATGGCCATCGGGCGTATTACAAATGGCAAGCTTCTCAATGCAGGACAAACCTGTGTTGCGCCGGATTATGTCTTGATGCCTGAAGCCAAGATCAACGCTTTCTCTGATGCCATGATCGCTAAGGCAGAAGCGTTTTATCCGACGATAGCTGGCAATCCAGATTACACCACCATCATTGCGGACTCTCATTATGCGCGCCTTCAAGATTTGCTAGAAGATGCAGAAAACAAAGGCGCGACCATCCGAACGGCTGGCGATGATGACAAACAACAATTGGCCAAAGAACGCCGCGTACCTCTAACAGTTGTAACAGGCACCACGCCTGATATGAAAATCATGCAGGAAGAAATTTTCGGACCACTGCTGCCAGTTGTCGCCTCAGAAACATTGGATGACGCACTCAAAACTGTGCAGCAAGGTGAACGTCCACTTGCGCTTTATTGGTTTGGTGAAAACAAAGCCAAGCGTGACAAAGTTCTACGCGAGTCCATTTCTGGCGGCGTATCCATCAATGAAACGGCGTGGCATGTTGTCCAAGAAGACATCCCATTTGGCGGTGTTGGACCTTCTGGCATGGGAGCCTATCACGGCGAAGCAGGCTTTCAGAGTTTCTCTCATATGAAAGGTGTCTTCATCCAATCGAAGTTTAGCCAAGGTAAGAACCTATTCCCTCCCTACACCGACAAATCGCGTAAAATGCTCGGCCTGATGAAGAAGATTCTTTAATGGAAACCGTATTTGATTTTGTCATCGTAGGCGCAGGTAGTGCAGGTTGCACCCTCGCAGCACGTCTCTCTGAAGATCCAAATGTTTCGGTTTGCCTGATCGAAGCTGGCTCGTCGCATAAGCATTGGAGTATTTCGACCCCAGGCTTAACGATCGTCAATATGATCACCAAAAAACGAAATTGGGCCTTCGAGACTGTTCCGCAGAAAGGCCTTGGTGGTCGCAAGGGTTATCAACCACGCGGCAAAGCTCTGGGCGGGTCATCCAGTACGAATGCTATGATTTATATTCGCGGTCACAAAGCGGATTATGATAATTGGGCGTCACTTGGGAACTCAGGCTGGTCTTATGATGACGTGCTTCCTTATTTCAAAAAAGCGGAAGACCACGAAAAAGGCGGAGATGACTTTCATGGATCGGGCGGACCTTTGCGCGTTGAGAGCCGTAAATGCTCACCCCTGAACGAAGAATTTTTGGACGCCTGCAAGACCTTACAAATTCCAGCCAATGATGACTTTAATGGCGCGTCCCAAGAGGGCTTCGGCTATTATGATGTAACCCACAAAAAGGGCGTGCGTTGGTCAACCGCTAAAGCCTATCTGGAAACGGCGATGGAACGGCCGAACCTCCACGTCATGACAAATGTCATGGCTGAGAAGGTTCTTGTCGAAAATGGGCGCGCAACAGGTGTAAAGTTACGCCAGAAAAAGCAGTCTATCGAGATATCTGCAAAGCGCGAAGTTATCGTCTCATGCGGCGCATTTGGCTCCCCGCAACTCTTACTACTCTCTGGGATTGGGGCCGAGAAAAACCTGACGCCACATGGTATTGACCTAGTCCACGAATTGCCGGGCGTAGGTGAAAACTTACAAGACCACATTGATTGGCTTGCGGCCTATAAAGGTAAGCGAAATCTATCAAAAGAGACGGTCGGATTTTCACTGGGTGGATCATTGAACATGATCAAGGAGTTTTCGAACTACCGTAAGGAAGGCACAGGACTACTCTCGTCTAACCTCGCTGAAAGCGGAGCGTTCCTTTACATTGATCGCAATGAGGCTTCGCCTGATGTTCAACTCCATTTCGTCGTGGCTATTGTTGATGATCACGGACGGAAACTACATTGGGGACACGGCTTTTCGACCCATGTGTGCCTCTTGCGCCCTAAGAGCCGCGGTACAGTAACCTTGAACTCCGCCAATCCATCTGACGCGCCGGCTATCGACCCTGCGTTCCTAACGCATCCTGATGATGTAGAGAAGCTATACCGCGCCGCACGCGTGACTCAGCAGATCATGCAGTCACCTGCTTTAGATGATGCACGAGGAAAAGCTCTATACGGATCAGATGCTGTTGATGAAGCTGACCTGCGCGCAGATATCACAGCACGCTCAGATACAGTCTATCATCCCGTCGGAACGTGCAAAATGGGCCCGTCATTAACCGCGGACCCAATGTCAGTGGTCGACCCCCAGCTCAAAGTACATGGCCTAGACGGACTGCGCGTTATCGATGCGTCGATCATGCCGCAAGTCGTGTCTGGAAATACGAATGCGCCAACAATTATGATTGCGGAAAAAGCCGCAGATATGATCAAAGCGTATTGGGCCTCTAACGTGGCCAAGGCGGCTGAATAATTAGGTTAAAGGGCTAGAGCATCTCGAGCATGTCTCGAATACGGTCTTTGCCAAACCACATATCATCTCCGATGAAATAACTCGGGATACCAAAGACGCCGCGTTCAACCGCGGCGTTTGTATTTTCTAACAACTTCGCTTTCACACTCGGGTCTTGTGTGGAGGCTAATATCTCAGACCCATTCAACCCTGCAGCGTTCATCGTAGATGCAAACACCTCAGGGTCCGACATATTCACCCCCTCTTCCCACATCGCTGTCATGCCCGCCGTTATGTAAGCACCTAGATCATCAACAGCACATGCCCCACGCATCAGCAGAAGCGTGTTCACAGGAAAATGAGGATTGAAACGAAATTTCGTAAGCCCATGTTTAGAGATAAAGCGGTTCATCTCGACCCGCTCATAATCTAATTTACCGCGCACCGCCCCATAAGCCATCATTGGTGGTTGGTTATTCGTCGACTTAAATATGCCGCCCAATAAGCAAGGTACATAATTGATGCTTACGCCTTTTTCAGCAGCCATTTCAGGCAAGGTCTTCCACGCCAAATAAGCGTTGGGGCTACCGAAATCGAAAATAAAATCTATCGTCTGTGTCATTACCAAGTCTCGCAATAAGGTCTGAGGTCCATCTCGAACGTCCAAGCCGTTCGAGGTTGTTTGTGCAAATCCACATACGCTTGCGCGATATGGTCTGGATTTAAAATCGCATCCCGCTCGCGGCGGTCGTCTACATCTGGAACCATTTCGCGAATAAAGTTAGAGTCGATCATGCCGTCAATCACTGTATGTCCGACGTGAATACCTTCAGGCCCTAATTCACGCGCCATAGATTGGGCCAGAGCCCGCAGGCCATGTTTGGCGGAAGAGAACGCAGAGAAACCTGCAGCCCCGCGAAGGCTCGCAGTCGCGCCTGTGAAAATAATCGTACCGCGTCCGCGTGGCCGCATATGTTTGGCGGCTTCTCTGCCTGTTAAAAACCCAGACAAACACGCCATTTTCCAAACCTTACGGAAAACCCGTTCTGTTGTATCCGTGATGCCAAAGCGTACATTCGCGCCAATATTAAACACGACAACCTCCAGAGGTCCAATGGCTTCCACCTCTTCAAACAAGGTCATCATCGCAGCTTCGTCGCGTGCATCGCAAGGCTTGGCATGCGCTTGACCACCCTCTGCCTGAATATCTCTCACGAGGGTGTCTAATTTTTCTAAATGGCGCAGCCGGCGCGTGACGCAGACGGTTAAATTTTCACGTGCGAAGGCTTTCGCAATAGCGGACCCCGTATCATCCCCTGCCCCAATAATGAGTGCTGTACCAACTTTAGACACTGGGCGGACCTCCTAAATTCAAACATTCCTACCAGAGAATAGATAAAACTGGACGTCCTGCAAGCGCGCAAAAAAAGACCCATTATGTAAAACATAACGGGTCTAAATATTATAAATTCAGGTTGTAGTTACCAAATTTTTACACGATTTTCTGGCGCAATATACATGGCGTCATCTGATGTAATATTAAACGCATCATACCAAGGTTGGAAATTACGAACCATACCATTAGCTCGGAATTCACCAGGACTATGAGGGCCGTTTTTAATTTGAGCCGACAAGGCTTTGTCTGTCCATTTAATCGCCCAAACCTGCGCCCACGCCATGAAGAAACGTTGATCACCAGTATAACCATCAATGATAGGAGCCTCTTTACCATTGAGCGAGCGTTTATAGGCTTTGTAGGCCATTGTGACGCCCGTTAAATCGCCAATGTTTTCGCCGAGGCCAAGACGACCATTCAGGTTTTCACCTGGTAGTGGCTCAAACTCACTATATTGTTCGGCCAATAATTTAGCGCGAAGCTCATAGGCTTCGGCGTCAGACTCGGTCCACCAATCACGTTGGAGGCCGTCGCCATCAGATTTACGGCCTTGATCATCAAACCCATGACCCATTTCATGGCCGATCACAGCGCCAATACCGCCATAATTCACAGCCGCGTCAGCGTTTGGATCAAAGAAAGGCGCATCGAGAATTGCCGCTGGGAACACGATCTCATTCAAAATTGAGTTATAATAAGCGTTCACAGTTTGTGGCGTCATACCCCATTCGCCGCGATCAATCGGTTGACCTAGCTGACTAATGCTATCTTCCCATGACCATTTGCGTGCGGATTGAATGGTCCCGATCAAGTCATCACTGTCGACCTTTAGACCTTTATAAGTTTCCCATTTATCTGGGTAGCCAATTTTTGGATTAAATTTAGAGAGTTTATATTGCGCTTGTTCCTTAGTGTCATCGCCCATCCATTCCAAACCATCGATACCATCTTTGAACGCAGCCCGCAGGTTTTCAACAAGAACGCCCATCTGTTTCTTGGAGCTTTCAGGAAAATGTTCTTTAACGTAAACCTTGCCAACGACTTCGCCGAGCGTTCCGTTTACAGCAGATACTGCGCGCTTCCAGCGAGGACGTTGTTCTTCCTGACCGCGCAATGTCTTACCGTAAAAATTAAAGTTCGCAGTATCGATGCGCGCTGGCAAATACGCCGAATGACCGTTCATCAAACTTACGATGAGATAATCTTTCAATACGGAAACAGGCGTCTCCGCAAACACCTTCGCCGCATTAACAACCGCCGATTTTTCGCGTACGATGACAGTGTCTTGTCCGCCCAAATTCAAGGCTGTTAGCATCATATCCCAATTAACACCGGGCGCCATTTCAGACAATTCTTTTGTGCTCATTTTATTATACGTGAGTTCACGATCACGCTGTTTAACACGGTCCCAGTGCCCCTCTGCCAAAGCGGTTTCAAACGCTAAAACAGTCTTGGCACGTTCGACTGGATTGTCCTCACCCGCTTCGCTCAGCATGATCGAGGCAAGCTCATAATAGCCAGTCAAAATGCCCTGACCCTTTTCGCTCTCATCAAAATAATAATCGCGGTTTGGTAACGACAGACCTGATTGTGTCAGATAAACGATATATTCGTCATTTTTCTTAGCGTCGATATAGACATAGGGAGACACAGGCGCATCCAGCCCCATCTTCGTATCAGCCATCAGAGCCAGTATATCGTCATGCGTTTTGGCTGCGCGGATGCGCGTTAGATCAGCCTCTATCGGGGCCAAACCTTTTTCTTCGACTGTTTTCGTATTAAGATAGGCATTATAAAAATCACCTATGCGTTTTTCATCTGCACTTGGCTTTGTTTTACTAGCTGCCGTTTCAATAATCATACGTACGCGTTTTTCAGCCTGATCACTCAGAAGGCTAAAGGCGCCATATCGTGAGCGGTCAGATGGAATTACCATCGTCTCCAACCAGCCACCGTTTACATATTCATAGAAGTTATCACCTGGGGCGACGGCTTTGTTCATGTTTTTGGTTTCAACACCAAATGTACCACGGACTGGAGCCTTAGCTTCAACTTTTATAGCCTCAACAGCGCCGTCCACTTTTGTATTTACGCCGCTATCACTACAGGCGGCCAAAGAAAGTGCGAGCGCTGCTATGCTAGCGCCTAGTGTATATTTAAATGCCATATTTGGCCTCCAGACTGTCTTATATTATTATACTTATATTCCGCAGGTGCAGGAACTTAACCTGCTTCATCATCGATTGAGGCGACATCTTCTTCAATATCCATGCCCTCTAAGGCTAAGATCATGTCAGGGTCATATTGTGAGCCAAGCGGTTCTTGCTTCACGCCTGTCCATAGGCCCTTAAATGTTCGGTAAATATCGACACCAATACCGTACAAAGCTGGCACTAACATCAAGGTTAGGAAGAAGTCGAACAAGACTCCAAAGGCTAACGCAACAACCATTGGCTTCAAGAATTGAGCCTGAGTCGAACTTTCGAATAAAATGGGCGTAATACCAATAAATGTCGTCACCGAGGTCAGTAAGATTGGTCTGAAACGCGCAACACAAGCATCAAGCATAGCTTGGTAAGCCCCGACACCTTTGTCACGGAGTCTGTTCACATAATCGATCAAGACTAAGTTATCATTCACCGCAACACCCGAAGCCGCGAAGAACCCAAACATGCTCATAATACCAAATGGAACATTCGTGATCAAATTACCGAAAACCATTCCGATAAATGCGAATGGGATAGCAACCATAATCAATAAAGGCTGCGAGTAAGATTTAAAGGCAATCGCCAACAAACCATACATCATAAAGAGGATTGCGATGCCACTAACCCTTAGTTCTCTAAAAAAGGTCGTCTGTACTTCATCATCGCCAACCTCAATTTTCTCGACATTTGGATGCCTAAGTTTCCATTGAGGAAAGAAGTCAGTCTCTAGCTCTGAACTGATCTCACCTTTTATCTCTTGGCTGCCTCGAATTCGTGCGCCCGTATACGCCACCTGTTTCCGGTCACGACGCTGAATACGGGAAACCCCTTCAGCGAAACTCACATCTGCAACAGAATACAGAGGAACTTCCACACCATTTGCACTTCGAATTCTCAGGTCATTCAAGCTGTCGATACTTTCACGTGCCGCCAACGGGTATCTGACCATCACGCGTACATCTTCACCATTACGTGGCAACCGTTGAACTTCTTGGCCAAAGAATGCCTGACGTACCTGACGCGTGACATCTTGAAGCGTTATACCTAGGCTTTCTGCCCCTGGTTTCATGTTGAAACGAATTTCGGACGCTGAGCTTTCCATATTATCCCAAGTGCCAACTACGCCTGGATACGACCCTATTTCTTCTTTCAAGTCTAAAATTGCAGCGCGCAAATCATCTTCATCTGTTGATCCAACCGCAAAACGGAGACCACCGCCGCCGCCGAAACCACCTTCTGTAAACCCGTAATTAACGCGATATGCATCACTCACTGGACCTACATATTCTTCTAATTTGTCGGCGACCTCTCGGGTCGAAATATTATTCCTTTTGTCGCTGTCCATTAGACCCAGATAGCCTTCAACACTACGTCCTTGATTAAATGTTCCTGGATTAGCGATCATACCTTCATCCGTTCCGAACAGTTCTTTAGAATTAGCATTCAGGCGATCAATCCCTGCCTCTAATTGCTCACGGACTTGTTCCTTACGTTCAAAAGTTGTGCCTTCTGGGAAGCGAATATTTACCGAAATCATATCGCCTTCAACTTCTGGTAAGAAGGATGACGGAGCGATACCCGATGCCAACAACATAATCGCCATAGCCATCAAGCCAACGAAGACTGAAACCGTAATGTATCGGAAGTGCAAGAGTGTCGCGACGAGTGGGCGAAACACCACCCGCGCAAATGTATTGAGGCTTTCAGCGAGGTTATGCTGAAATTTCATCAAGCCGCGCACTTCTTTTGGATCAACAGGCTTTAGGTGCCGTAAATGAGCCGGCAAAATAAAGAAGGCTTCGATCAGGGAAAAAATCAAAACAGCAATGACAACAAAACTGATTTGCTCAAACATAGATCTGATAGGACCCGTCAACAACATCATCGGGACAAACATCATAATCGTTGTGATAACCGCAAAATAAACAGGCTTCACAACCATGTTCGCGCCAGCCACAGCGCCGCGTTCGCCGTCTATGCCGTTCTCAACGTGGAAATGAATACTTTCTCCCACAACAATTGCATCATCTACGACAATCCCGATCACGAGCAAAAACGCAAAGAGGGAAATCATATTTAGAGTAATGCCAATCATTGGCGCGACAGCTAGCGCCCCAGCAAAAGCGGCGGCGATACCGAACGTCACCCAAATCGCGACCTTCGGACGAAGGAATAGCATGAGGACAATTAGAACGAGAACCATACCAGACAATGCATTACCTGAAATGAGGGACATCCGACTGTCAAAAACTTCGGAGCCATCTGTCCAAATACTAAATGTAAGTCCAGTAGGCAAAGTTTCTTGAATTTCTTTTTCAAATTTTCGAATATTAACACCCGCTTCAGTGATATTTGACGTCACAGGCGAGATAACTTGAAATATAGCTGCTGGCTGACCACGGTAATAAGCCGAAAACTTATCGTCATCGAATCCGTCAATAACATTCGCAACATCACCAATACGAACAATTCCGCCATTAGAGCTTTGACGGACAATAATGGCCTCAAACTCAGCTTGGGTATCCGCAAGATTTCGTGCACGTAGCTGAAGGTTGCCACCTGTTGTTTCGACGGTACCTGCTGAAAGATTTACGGAGCTGCCAGAGATCGCTTGGCTGATCTCGTTAAACGTCAAATTATAACGCAGCAGCGCCTCTTCAGAAATTTCTATCGTCACCTGTTCAGAGACTTTAGACACTTGTTCTGTGAGCTGCAGTCCTGGCAACTGCGTCAACTTCAAACGAAGGTCATTACCAGCACGCTGAAGGGTTAAACGGTCAACCTGACCATAAAGCGCGAGGTACATGATATCGACGGGAACATCCCAACGCGTGACAATCGGCCGAAAAGAGTCAGGTGGGAGATTTTGTATCCCATCAACCCTACTCTTAACTTGGTCCAACATTTTTTCGTAATCAATGCCAAGTTTCGTTCGGATACTTATTGTCGCCCCACCCTCGCGCGCAATCGCTTCGATGTAATCAATACCATCTAGACCATCGACGGCCTCTTCAACGCGCGTCACAATTTGTTCGTTTACATCGCGTGGAGATGCGCCGTTCCAGCTCACACTGACCGTCATGCCATTGGCCGTGACCCCCGGGAGAAATTCGCGCTCTAAATTTAAATACCCAAAGATACCCGCAACAAACATCGCAACCATCAACAGGTTCGACGCGACGGGATTTTTAACAAACCATGCGATAAGAGATTTCATGGCTTACTTCTCCGCAGCTTCTGGGTCTTGAGAGGCTGGGTCTTGAGTGTCAGGATCATCAGAGGTAGTTTCTGTTTCAGCATCTTCTTTAGACTTTTTGCCTCTGCGGCGTTTTTTATCTTTATCGCCCTCAGTCTCTTCAGATTTTTCTTTTTTCATCCAATCAGGTTTAGGCGGGTCCACAAGAACAGTTTCAGGGTTATTTACGTCTAGGACCTTTAAAGTCATCTCCACTCGAGATCTTTCCATCGGTGACAAGACCACCAACTCTCCAACTTCAACACCGCCCGTTAAAAGGGCGCGTTCAGGGCTAGTGTCCAGAACCGTAACCTTACGAACTTCAGCCTTACCTTGATCATCAACAATGTAGACTTCATCTTGTGGCCTTAGGCCATCACGCGGAATTACAATGACGCCCTCAAATGACTTACCCGCAATATCGGCATCAACGAACAAGCCCGGCGCGAGTGGCACACCATCTTCAGAGGCACCTTTATTATAAGGATCAAAGACTTCGGCGATCGCGAAGAGCGCGCGTGTTTGCGTGTCATATGTGGAATCTGTTCGCATGATGCGGCCATTCCAATGGCGTGTTTTGCCAGCAACCCGTGCACTTAAATCTACTTTTGGCGCACTCGCGCGATCTTTCGCAAAGAAAGCCAAAGGTAAGTCTAGCTTAGATAGCTGATCATCAGAGAGGGCCAAGCGAACCTCGACAACATCTGTAGAGAAAACTCGAGCCAAACGGCTTCCCGGCGTCACGAATTGGCCAATGTCAGACGCTTTAGTCCGAACGCGGCCAGAGAAAGGCGCTTTCACAGATGTCCGTGACAAATTTAATTTTGTTGATTCAAGATCAGCCTTAGCAGCCTGCAAAGAGGCTCGCGCTTGAGCTTTTTGCGGTTCCCGTAAGGCCAATGGACTAGGTTCACCGCGGCCAAGTTCTTCATAGTCTTGGCGCGCAATCTCGCCTTCGGCTTGCTCTCGCACGAGGACTTGTTCAGCTTGAGCCACATTCGCCTCAGCCCGTATCACAGCAACTTTGAAATCGGCGTCTTCAACACGAAGAAGGGTTTCACCTTTGCGGAAAATCCCGCCTTCAACAAAATTAGGAGACACATAAACGATCAATCCGCCAACTTGGGGAACAAGGTCAATTTCGATCTGCGGTCTCGCTTCACCCTGCGTCCGCACAGCCAATTGAATATCCTCAAGCTTGGCATAATCTGCGACCACGGCCAAAGTATTAAAGCTACGCTTTTTTTCTTTCGGTTTTTTGAGCACATTGATCGCCACCAATCCGACCATCACAA
The DNA here is from genome assembly GCA_938009235.1 of uncultured Caulobacterales bacterium. Classification (GTDB taxonomy): domain Bacteria; phylum Pseudomonadota; class Alphaproteobacteria; order Caulobacterales; family Maricaulaceae; genus Litorimonas. Next base: position 92,075 of record CALLIK010000006.1, on the reverse strand, counting down.
ACACCAAGATTATGAGCAGCCCTGACACAATACCTTGGAGATACTTTACCCAAGATGGCGGATTATCAAAAACAAACCAAATCGCTAATCCAATCATTACGACAGCTAGGAAGAGGTAAAGCTTTAAAATTGGAACAGCGGCACTAGCCTCACCGTCAGGTACTGACTTTGTTGTGAAGACAGCACCCAAACCTATAAATAGACCCAATAGCAATAAAACAGGCAAAACAATTATAAGTGTTTTGCGTAGCCTTCCACCTCGCGGCTTATCAATGGAGTAGTCGGATGTATTAGTATTAGCCATGGAATTATCTTTGAGTTCTCAGAAAGGCAGGTAACGCATCTGGAGGCACATCCCCATAGGCACCACCGCCCAAAGCAACATGTAGACGCACTCGGTTTTGCAGGCGTTCAGCCCGCGCAGAAATTAACTGCCCTTCGGCGGATATACGGCGCGTTTGCGCATCCAGCAACTGTAGGATTGTCGCAAGGCCTTCAGTGTAACGAAGCTCAAGACGCTCTTCAGCCCCTAAAGCTTCCTCAACAGAGATGCGCAACGCCACTTCGCGCTCCTCCAACCGATCTTCGGCATCCAAAGCATTTTCAACGTCCAGATAAGCATTCAGAACAGTCCCAACATAGGACTGTAGCTGTTGAGTCAATACAGCTTCCTGAACCTCGATATTTGCACGCAGGCGGCCACCTTGGAAAATCGGCGCAGTTAAGCTTGAAGCCAAGCTTGCCACGAGAGCGTCAATATCAAAAAAACTACCAAGCCCAGTGCCCGCAGCCGTGGTAGATCCCGAAAGAGATAGACTAGGAAGAAGCGCTTTACGCGCAAGGTCAATCTGAATACCTTGCGCTGATAAACGCCGTTCCGCTGCAATCAAATCCGGACGTTGCGTTAAAATATAAGTGGGCGCTCCCGCACCTGATAACGAAGGCAAATCAGGTAAATCAACCGCCCCCTCTAAAGCACCCGCAGGATACCTCTTCAATAGAACCTCTAATTGACGAGACAAAGCAGCAAGTTGTTGCTTCCGAGAGGCCTGTACCGCCTCGGCTTGCGCCACAGCGGACCTTGCAAGACGCACATCTGTACCTTCAGACACGCCAGATTCAAATCGGCGCTGCGTTAGGCGTAACGATCGCCTCTGTGTATCAATGTCGCGTTCCGACAAGCCCGCGAGAAGCCGCGCCTCAATTAAGCCAAACCACGTTTGCACCACCTGCCCCGTGATGGACAAGCGCGCACCAGCTACATCACTGGCGGACGCCTCGGATTCAAGCTCTGTCGCGCCAATTTGGTCAGATATCCTACCCCACAAATTTGGCTCCCAGCTTGCGTTCACACCAAGGCTAATAGCTGTACTATCAGAAATGAGTTCATTCACACGCTCAGTTCGCGACAACCCTCCACTTCCGGACACCGTCGGCAAACGATCCGCTTGACTTATTTTCTCTCGCGCAACAGCCGCATTCAAGCGCGCATAAGCCACACCAATATCTGTGTTTTCCCGCAAAGCTTCATCCACCAAAGAGATAAGTATCGGATCAGGAAAATTACGCACCCAGTCCGTTGTTGGCAATGCATCAGGTGCCGGCACAACCCAATCCTGTTGGGGTGGAACCTCAGCGTTTAATTCGGCTTGCGGTGCAACAACTGTGGCGTCAGGCTTTAGGTTGATTGAGGCACACCCACCCAAAACAGCCAGAACCGCAGCACTTGAGGCCGTGAAACGTATTTTGTTCAGAATTTTGCACTTAGTTCGCATATATTGCTTCTAGGTTTCATGTACCGAGAGTCAATCAATAATTATTGAATAACGATAATAAATTTACATAAGATTCAGCAGAAGTAAGCCTAAAAATGACTATGTCTCGTGAAAACCTGCACAGGTTATAAAGTATACGTTTCGAAAACAGGAAAGGCTTGCATAAATATAGCTAGCTTCGTTTCTTACTTGTCTTACCTCTTAGACTTCAGATAGGCGAAATCTGGACAATTTATCAGTATTAGGAATATTAACGCACGTGACGTCATCACCGCAGAAAAATACCAAAACCCCAAATGGGTTTACGGCTGGCTGCATCGCAGGTGCCGCCATGTTAATCCTATCAAGTTTAGCAAAGATGTCTCTTTGGCTGTCCTTATGTGCATTCGGTCTCACAATCGCTGTCTTGTGGCTTTATTTTCGAGTCCTTCGATCTAATCAACCTGGAACCATCGAACAGAATGAAGAAGCTTTAAGGGGAAAAATTTTTGAAGAAATTGCAGACGCCCTCCCTCGCGCCATTGCAATTTTGGACCGAGATGCAAAAATCGTTCACGCTAATTCTGCAGCACAAAAATTACTCTCTCCTGACATGCTTGGGCGTCCTCTGAGTGCATATTTACCAGCCTCGCCCATCGACCCAATCATGGATCAGATTTTTGAAGGCGAGATTCCGCCCACCTTGTCCGAACATATTTCGCACCCGGCTGAACTTTATCTAGACGTTGATTTCTCTCAATCAATTTCCGTTCAATCCGACAGTTCAGGCAAGGCTGTTGTCTTTGCCGTTCTAGCGGACCGCACATTGGCAGAAAAAGAAAGAGAGTTGCGCGCGGACTTCCTAGCCAATGCTAGCCACGAGTTAAAAACGCCAATTGCCTCCATAAAGGGGTATATCGAGACCCTAAGAGGCCACGCCAAGGACGACCCCATAGCTCGCGAGAAATTCCTCGGCATTATGGCAGAGCAAGCAGACCGTATGGAACGCCTTGTGACGGATCTACTTTCGCTTCGGCGCATTGAAAGCATTGAACATATTGCCCCCTCAGAAACCGCTGACCTCAGAAAAGCCATTGTAGCCGCTCAAGACGCCCTTAACCTGCTCGCTGCAACGAGAGACATTCAACTCCTCATCACCCTTCCTGATACTGCGTCTGCAACAACATCAGGAAAAACAGATGAATGCGTACAGCTATTTCTAAACTTGATGGAGAATGCGATCAAACTCTCCCCCAAAGGCTCATTCGTGCGAATAACTCTGGAGCACTTGCCAAGCTGGTCTGGCGAAGCCTTCCCAGAACCAACCCTTAATGATGCTGAATTTCGCTGCATTGTTCACCGATCTTCGTCCTCGTCTCCAGTTTGGCGCGTTGTGATTTCTGACGAAGGACCAGGACTGGCGCGCGAACATTTACCTAGAATTGGCGAACGATTTTATAGAATTGCTGGCGACCTTCCTGCTCAGGAAAAAGGAACAGGACTAGGCCTCGCCATCGTCAAACATATTGCTGTGCGGAATCGCGCGGGATTGTTTGTTAAGACAACTCATGCAGACCGCAATGAGAACACGCCGTCAGGCACATCCTTCTCGGTTGTATTCTCAGCCACTAACCCAACTCCATAAATTAAGTAGATATATTTATGACACCCTATGTTCTCATCGTCGAAGACGAGACTGCCATTTCAACTTTATTGGAGTACAACCTCCAACGTGAAGGTTTTGAGACGGCTTTGGCTGAAGATGGAGACATGGCATTACTGATGGTGAAAGAGCGTGTGCCAGATCTGATCCTTTTGGACTGGATGCTGCCTAAACTTTCAGGCGTTGAAGTTTGTCGCCGCCTCAGACTCAAAGACGCGACAACCACAGTGCCGATCATCATGCTCTCAGCCAGAGGGGAAGAAGATGACCGCGTGACAGGGCTAGACTTTGGGGCAGATGATTATCTGGTTAAACCCTTTTCCATACCTGAATTATTCGCACGCATCCGCGCCTTACTTCGACGAACACAGTCAAATGTCTTGTCTGACGTAATCCGTGTCGGAGATTTGCAGATTTATACAAAAACACATCGTGTTGCCCGCGCTGGGAGCGACATTCACTTAGGTCCAACGGAATTTCGTTTACTCGAACATTTCATGCGCCGCCCTGAACAAGTGTTCTCGCGTGAACAATTATTGGATGCAGTTTGGGGGCACGACGTCTATGTTGAAGTCAGAACTGTCGACGTTCATATTGGACGCTTACGTAAAGCTTTGAAAATCATCGACCGTAAAGACCCGATCCGTACTGTGCGCTCGGCGGGTTACGCCCTTCGCCCAGAAGGCTGACCTCAAACCGCTAAACAGCCGCAAGCCCTCACACCTCTAAGCAGAGAAAGCAGACCGAACGCTTGCCCTGATGGGACTGCGGGCCTAAGCCGCGCAAAATCCATCACTCGGTAAAAATACATGATCCGTTCAACACTCGCGGCCTTCGCAAACTCTATCTCTGTTCCAGCGCCTAATCGCTCTGGGCAGCTGACCTTTACGCCTAACCGCATCAAGGTCGAACTCCTCGCAGGATTGACCGTTGCCTTAGCGTTGGTTCCCGAAGCTGTGGCCTTTGCCTTTGTTGCAGGGGTTGAGCCTCTTGTTGGACTCTATGCTGCCTTTATTGTTGGGCTGATCACCGCATTAATTGGCGGACGCCCTGGCATGATTTCTGGCGCAACGGGTGCGTTGGCTGTGGTTATGGTTGCGCTTGTGGCAGATCACGGCGTTGAGTATTTGTTCGCGACAGTTGTATTAATGGGCATTATGCAAATTGGAGCAGGCCTTTTTAAGCTCGGAAAATTCATCAGACTGGTACCGCATCCTGTTATGCTTGGCTTTGTAAACGGTCTCGCCATTGTCATTGGCATGGCGCAGCTTTCGCAGTTCCAGTCTGCCCCGCCCGTCCGTATTCCGGGTGAGCATTATGGCCCTTTCCATATATTAGAAGGCACATGGCTGACGGGTACGCCAATGCTACTCATGCTCGGCCTTGTCGTCCTGACGATGTTTCTCATTTGGGTTACACCTAAAGTCACGAAAGCCGTACCTGCTCCGCTTGTCGGCATTGGTATCGTCACCGCGCTTGTCATCGGATTTAATCTTGATGTTCAGACCGTCAGTAACCTTGCGTCTATCAAAGGCGGTTTGCCGTCTGTCCACATCCCAGCGGTTCCATTCAATCTGGAAACGCTGCAGATCATTTTCCCTTACGCCCTTATCCTTGCTGCGATTGGCCTCATTGAGAGCTTGCTGACACTGAACCTCGTCGGCGAGATTAAAGAAGAGCGCGGCGGCGCGTCAAAAGAATGTGTCGCTCAAGGTCTTGCGAATACAGTCACAGGCTTCTTCGGCGGCATGGGCGGCTGCGCGATGATCGGGCAATCCATGATCAACGTGAAATCTGGTGGCCGTACGCGCCTGTCAGGTATCAGTGCCTCTCTCTTTCTCCTTGCCTTTATCCTCTTTGGTTCAAAATTTATCGGCATGATCCCGCTCGCAGCGTTGGTCGGCGTTATGTTCATGGTCGTGATCGGCACATTCGCATGGCAGTCCCTGACGATCATGCGGCGCATCCCTTTGATTGACGCGCTCGTCATTGTACTCGTGACTGTCGTCACTGTGTATCACGATCTTGCCGTTGCCGTTGTCGTCGGCGTCATTGTCTCGGCGCTAGCTTATGCTTGGAATGCGGCCCGCCGCATCGACGCCAACACAGAGAGCGAAGGCGAAGCAAAAGTCTACAAAATTGAAGGCCCGTTATTCTTTGGCTCCATTGAAGGATTCAACGAATTATTCGACGTGAAGAATGACCCAGATGAGGTCATCGTAGATTTTGCGAATTCTCGTGTTGTTGACCAATCCGCACTTCAAGCCATTGAAGGTCTTGCTGCCAAATATACACAAGCCGGTAAAGCCATTCGTCTGCGTCACTTAACCCGTGATTGTCACAAGTTGCTGAACCGCGCAGGTCAGCTCATGATCGATTCAGATGATGATCCAGAATATGAAATCGCATCAGATTACCGCGTACGTACAGGCGTGTTTGGCGGCGGGCACTAAGTCGCACTTGCCAGACACATTGTATTTGTCATAGCCTAGTCTCTCCACCTGAGGAGAGATTTGATGTGCGATGATATCACCGAACTAGAAAACCAAGGCTTTTACGAAAAACTTCTAACGCGACGAGATTTCAACCTACTAGCAGGCGGAGCAGCCATTTCACTCGCCTTTGCAGGTTGCGCCCCAGGTGAAGCCGCGGAAGGCATCACCGAGTCCGATGTCATGATCGACACGCCAGACGGGACCGCTGATGCGTATTTCGCACATCCAACCACGGGCGCACATGCGGCTGTCCTCATATGGCCTGATATTGTTGGCCTGCGCCCTGCTTTTAAAATGATGGCAAAACGACTAGCGGCTGATGGCTATGCCGCCCTCGTCGTCAATCCCTATTACCGGCAAGTCAAAGCCCCCTTAGTTGAAGTCGGGCAGACGTTCCGCGACCCAGGTATTCGCGAAAAAATCGTGCCCTATGCACGCGCACTCAGCCAAGACACGAACGGAACAGATGCCAAAGCCTTTGTCGCATGGTTAGACGCGCAGCCAGCCGTGGATACATCCCGCCAGATCGGGACGACAGGCTATTGCATGGGCGGCCCTATGACGATGATAACGGCCTCAACCCTGCCAGACCGCATTGGCGCAGGCGCATCATTCCACGGCGGTGGATTAGCCACAGACAAACCTAATAGCCCACACTTACTTATACCGACAATGACCGCTGATTACCTCATCGCGATTGCGGCCAATGACGACGCACGTGATACAGAGAATAAGACAGTCTTAAAAAACGCCTTCTCTGCAACAGCGAATAAAGCGGAAATCGAAGTCTACGAAGGCACGCAACACGGTTGGTGCCCACCAGACAGCGCAGTCTATAATGAAACCGCAGCCGATAAAGCGTGGGCGCGGATGTTGGCGGTATTCGAAACAGCTTTGGCTTAATTGATAAAACTTCAACGGCGTCACGGTCAAATAGACGGCTCGTGACGTCAAACGATCCCAACTTTAAGCGAGTCTAGCTCTCAGTCGTCTGAGCGGCCAAGCCATACTATAGTGCAGTAATGACCGCTAGAAGAATTATTCTTTCCCTTCAGCGCCGCCTTTCGCGGCCTCTTGAGCCTGAGCTTTACGTTTCGCGATCAAAGCTGCACGCTTGATTTCAATGTCTTGGCGCTTCTTGTCAGCCAGCGTGTCGCGGCGGAAAACACGCAGCAATACAAAGACCATAGAGAAAGCCACAAGAATGACGATGACTTCACGTGGAGTGAAATTTAGAGAATCCAGCATGAGAGTATGTCCATAAAAAAGAGCTGCCCTTATTAAGTGACAGCTCCGCATTCGTTTTCAAGTCAGAAGTTGGAAAGATTAATCGCCAACTTCGAAAGTGATCTTCACATTCACGCGATATTTGTCAATTTTGTTGCTCTTGATAGAAGTAGACATTTCATTCACATAAGCGGATCGGATATTTTTGACCGTTTTACTTGTCCGCTCCACGGCATGCTCGATGGCGTTTTCAAAGCTCTTGCTGCTTTCGCTAAGGACTTCGATTGTTTTCATGATAGCCATGCGTGTCTCCTAAATTGGTTATTAAAACAACTTAAAGTATAATTTAATGGAGAACTCGTTAATGAGCCGTGAGATATTTGACGACGTTTATAATTTAGGCAGTTTTCGTAATCCACCCGCCACCCAGCGTCCGCGCCGCGTCGTTACGGTCTTCATAAAACACGCAAGCTTGCCCCGGCGATAGCCCCACATCGGCTTCATCCAGAACGACGACCATCTGATTACCGCGTAATTCTAAGCGAGCCCCAGCAGGCGGACGCGTTGATCGCACTTTTACACGAATTTTCGTCCCGTCCAGATGCGCACCAAATTCGCCTTCACCCAACCAGTTCACATCATCCATCCAAAGCGTATCACGGTCCAACGCGGAACGCGGTCCCACAATCACTTGATGCTTCTCTGCATCAATCGCGACAACGAACAGCGGGTCTGACCCCGATCCATCTTTAAGGCCCAATCCACGGCGCTGGCCGATTGTATAATACATAATCCCACGATGACGCCCCAAGACAGTTCCATCTTGATGTACCATATCGCCAGGGTTAGCTGCCTCAGGACGGATTTTCTCAATGACATCCGTATATTTTCCCGTTGGAACAAAGCAGATATCCTGACTGTCTGGTTTTGCTGCGACGTTGAGGCCTAACTCGACAGCTAAACGACGTGTCTCGCTCTTATCCAGATGCCCCAACGGAAAGCGTAGGAAATCCAACTGTGCGCGCGTTGTCGCAAAGAGGAAGTAAGACTGATCTTTGCCTCCATCATAAGCGCGATGCAATTCTGCTCCGTTCTCTCCCTCGATACGTTTGATATAATGACCCGTCGCCATACAATCAGCTCCAAGGTCTTTGGCAACCTGTAAGAGATCTTTGAACTTCACAGTCTGATTGCACCGCACACATGGAATAGGCGTTGCACCCTTGAGATAGGTATCTGCAAAATCCTCGATCACTTGCTCACGGAAGTTGGATTCATAATCCAAGACATAGTGAGGGAAGCCCATATCTTCGGCAACGCGCTTGGCATCATAGATATCTTGCCCTGCACAACATGACTTCGCTTTCTTGATAGCTTCGCCATGATCATAGAGCTGTAACGTCACACCGATGACATCATAGCCCTCTCGTGCGAGCAATGCCGCGCAAACAGAGCTATCTACACCACCACTCATCGCGACAACAACACGAGTTTCAACCTCGGGTTTCATAAACCCAAGCGAGTTTTTTGATATTTTCAACGTTTCTGACATTTTATCCAAAAAAATGAATCTTTTTCATAGGCGCATATAGAGGGCGTTCTGTCTCAAGTCGATACAGGTGCGGCACCAAGACGGAAGAAAAGACTCAATAGAATCAATTCGCTGCCGATTCGAGTAAGGCTCTGTTAACGATAATTCCGATTCCATTAACCTTCGTAAACGATTGTATCTAAACGATTTTTCCAGATTTCCTTAAACTGTTTTTAAGACCCTGTCGCTTACATGAATGACACAACAAAAACGGGTTCAGAGTGGGCGAACCATAGGAATGGGCAAAACATGCTAGAACGCAAAATAAAGCGCGAGAATGTGGTCATTGGACCAGAGGGCACACCTCTGACTTTGGCTGATCTCCCGAAACCTAATACTGTACGGTGGGTCATCCGACGTAAAGCTGAAGTCGTCGCAGCCGTAAGAGGCGGACTACTAACCTTAGATGGAGCGCTAGAGCGCTACAGCCTTACGGCAGAAGAATTTATGTCTTGGCAGCGTTCTATCGAAAGCCACGGCATTGCCGGGCTTCGGACAACTCGGGTACAACAATACCGCTAGACTAAATTCACACTACAATTTCAAAAACCGTCCATCCCCCCGGACGGTTTTTTTTTGCCTGAGACTCACGTTCAGAACCTACATTTCAAAGGCTTAAATTCACAGTTTTTTAGCCATCATAATCGTGAAGTTACTCTTATTTTACCAAGCTTATTCGCCAATATTTAGCCCGTAATGATTATACATTGTGGAACGGGAAAAGACCCAATTGATATTATTTGAAGGCGAAAGGGCGATATGACTCGATTAAAACATACGCCCATTAGGGCTCAAAAAGATCGCTATGAACCAGCTTGCCGGTTGGTAAGTCTGTACACTGCCAGTGGCGAAGCTGAAGCGACTTTTGACCTCGTGGTGAAACTAGGTCGAGAAGCTGCAAGCTATGGCGAAACTGTTTTGGTTTTGGATGCTATAGGCGGAAAACTCCTTCAAAGCGCTGGTATTGTATATGCTCGAACTTTGGACGACGTGGCACGTGGTGAAGCACAGGCTCGTGATGCCCTTTATGTGACATCGAATGAACATTTCACTGCTGGCGCAGTTGGCTCACAAAGCCTCGAGGACGCATTAGGTCTTCTAGCCGCATTATCACTGTCCTACGACTGGGTATTCGTCGTACCAGAGGCTGGCTGTACGCCTGCGCATGTACGTCTAGGGGCGGCATCCGATGTGTCCATTATGACTTATGATACGCAAGGGGACAGCTTTATGCGCGCGTTCTGGATGGTAGATGCTGTCCGTCGTCGTGATGCTGGTTTCGACCCCGTCATTCTCTCGACTGGAGATCGGTGTGATGCTGTAGAAACAGCATTGATGCTGTCAGATACAGTCCGAGAGCATTTAGGGGCGCCTATGCCCTATGGCGGGCATATTGATGACATGCACATAGAAATGCGGCTCCTGGAGCAAATGCGAGATCACGTGGAACGCCAAGCCGTCGTCGCCTAATAGATGTTGCGGAAGTCTAGCTCGCGCTAAGGCAATGTCTCAAAAATAATTTTCAGTTTTCGCGAAGGATTTACTGCTTTCGTCCGTGTGTTAGTGTGTAAGACCTTCATACAGGAGACGAAAATGAAACGCACACTACTTACCACAGCATTGATGGCTTCAGGCGCGGCGCTTTTGATTGCAGCTAGTCCAAAAGCCGACTTGAACCAAGACGGCCAAGTCACAAGAGCTGAATTCACGCAAACCGCAGTGGATCGCTTTACAGTCGCAGACACCAATGGTGATAATTTACTGAGCGAAGACGAACGTAAAGCTTTGAAACAAGCGCGTCGCGACAAGCGCGAAAGTCGTAAATTTGAACGCTTAGATACTGACAAAGATGGCAGTATTTCCCGCGCAGAAATGGACGAAAAGAGAAACGCACAAGACGTTCGAAAAGCGGAACGCCGCGCTGAAATACTCGAAAAGTTTGACACGAACCTAGATGGTCAACTCAGCGAAACTGAACGCACAGCCATGCAAGGTGAATTCAAAAAAGGACGAGACGCAAAACGTGGTGACAAAAAATCACGTCGAGCAGATCGCCCAAAGCCTGATGCAAATGAAGACGGTTTCGTTTCGCTCGAAGAGCACATTGCCGTATCTGACCAGCTATTTGTCCGCATGGACGCAAATGGCGACGGCGTCTTAGTCAAAGGCGAAGGCGGCAAACGCAAAGGTCAAAAAGGCAGACGTAAAATGCAAGGCGAGCAATAACCCTGCCATCAAACCTTATGAAACAAGATCCTGATATCGACCTCCTGCCCTCATTGCGGGCAGGAGAGTCCGCTGCTTTGGCGGCCTTAATGGACAGACATCTAAATCGAGTGCATGCTTTGGCTTGGCACATGACAGGCGACCGAACGCAAGCGGAAGATATTTCTCAGGAAACCTTTCTTAGGTTTTGGCAAGCTGCACCGCGCTGGAGCAATGATGGCGGAGCGACCATTCTGACGTGGTTGCGCCGCGTTGCGACACGATTATGTATCGACGAGCGAAGACGTAAAAAACCAATTTACTCTGACGCTGTGCCGGACCGTCCAGACCTCACGCCGAGTGCTGATATTAGTCTTGTGCGATCAGAAATAGCACAGCGCGTTCAAGCTGCTATTTTGACCTTGCCAGAACGCCAACGTGCGGCGTTGGTACTGTCATATTACCAACATGCGAGCCAAAGCGAAGGTGCATCCGCCTTAGGTGTCAGCGAAAAAGCCTACGAAAGCCTTCTATCACGGGCCCGTTCAAAATTAAAATCCAACCTGATGAATGAGAAAGCGAGTCTCACACTATGACCGACCTTAATCATATGCTCTCCAATAACGCGCCTCCTGCGCCGCGCGCAGATCTATCGATACGAATTTTGGCTGCAGCGGAATCATCAGCGCCAGCGAATGACAGTCAATCTCGTCGACCTTGGTGGGCAATGGGAGGCGTTGCAGCTATGGCTGTGGCGGCCACGCTTTTTTGGGTTCAACCTGCGGACGAAATTGAAACGGACTGGAACCAAATTGCTGAAGCATCCGGATTTAGTGAACTATATGAGTGGGTCGAAGACGATGAAAGTTAAGTCTAAATTTAAGTAAAAAAAAACGGCCCCCGTGCATTTCTCCTTTAACGAGAATAGCACCGGGAACCGCTTTAAAGCTTATATTTTAAATCGGGACTTAAGCCGACTTACGCGCCAGGGCGCGTTCAGCTTTATCTGCAAGGCGGCGAGCCTTAATTCTCTCAAAGCTATCCAGAGCATCAAGCGCCACTTTCAATTGATCAGCGAGCTGACCACTTTGTCCACCAATATCGCCCAATGTGCGCCGCAAGTTTTCTTTGCGAGCAATCACCGATTTCGCGTAACTACCATAGGCAACGTAGCCTTCCTTGTGCGCGTTAGCTTCAACCTCATCCTCAGGAACACTATCGTTCAGCTTCCGAATTTGACGTTCCAAGTCTTCACGCGTGGCGCTTAGAACTGAAATACGCTTTTGAAGGTCTTCAATTTGGAATCGGGTCTTCACGAGATTTCGTTCACTGGAATGCGCCATACTATTCTCCACCTTTGGGTATCACCTAATACCAATATATTTCTTGTTCGAAGAGTCGTCTGGGAGTTGTCCCCATGTCCGCCCCTTCGCCATTCTTGAGTACTCTTACACAATTAGGTTTACGGTCTGATGAAAGAGCGTGGTTAAGCAGAAATGAAGGGCAGTAGAGCGCGTAAAGAATTTCATTACGGACCCGATTCTGAAATAGGCGAATGCTACAAGCTTAAATCCGTGTCACCCCTGTTAACACTTGATTTACGCAATGCCTCTACTCAGTAGGTCTGTTAACTATGTCTCGTGCATGCACGGGGTGTTGAATTGCCTGGGAGGGGACAAAAATGCGAGTTCTTCTAATCGAAGACGACATGGCCACGGCACAAGGCATCGAACTGATGCTGAAGTCTGAAGGCTTCAATGTCTATACAACTGACCTCGGCGAAGAGGGTGTCGATCTCGGCAAGCTCTACGACTATGATATTATCCTATTGGACCTAAATTTGCCAGATATGCCTGGATTTGACGTTCTAAAGACATTGCGTATGGCCAAGGTCAACACGCCTGTGTTCATCCTGTCTGGTACAAATGATATCGACAGCAAAGTTCGCGGTCTCGGCACAGGTGCTGATGACTTCATGACCAAGCCTTTCCATAAAGACGAACTTGTCGCGCGTATCCACGCCGTTGTTCGCCGTTCCAAAGGCCACAGCCAGTCCATCATCACGACAGGCGACATCAAAGTGAACCTCGACGCAAAAACTGTCGAAGTTGGCGATCATCGCGTTCACTTGACGGGCAAAGAATACCAAATGCTTGAACTTCTTTCCTTACGTAAGGGCACGACCCTCACGAAAGAAATGTTCCTGAACCACCTATACGGCGGCATGGACGAGCCAGAACTCAAAATTATCGACGTATTTATCTGTAAGCTTCGCAAGAAACTCGCAGCCGCCACAATGGGCGAACACTACATCGAAACTGTCTGGGGCCGAGGTTATGTCCTCCGTGATCCAGCCAAAGAGAAAATGTCCGCTTAAGCTGACCTTAAATATACGGGACATCCTCCCATGTCTTAAAAAGAGCCCTGCCTGGTGCATTTCGCGAAACGCGAATTGCACGAAGCGGGGTTTTTTGTTGCGCCAAGGCTTTTTTATAGCGAATGGTGCACCTCAAACCCCTTCTCGATATTTCATCATCGGTTCGAATGAGTTTTTATGCCTCTGAATCTTTGCTGCTTTCGTTAAAAAAATACCCAGACACACCATATCTGGTATATCTGGGTATCTAGATTAGAGCGAAGCAGTCGTTACAGCCCGCTTCAAAATCATTAGGCGTTAATTGTTTCTAAACAAGGCCTTAGCGGCTCACCCGTAGGGACGATATTGAATTGGCTAGATTTTCGAATGTATCTTCCAGAGCGCCAGTATCCGCAATAGTATGATTACTTTCAATTGTTGCACAGGCTTCCAGACGAGTTATCTGCCAATACTTAGTCATCAAGAAACCAACAGTGAAGATTTCGATCCCATCGTCTTTAGCCGCGTCACAGGCCAGAACAAAATCACTATTCCCACCATACCCATTAGATGTAGACGTGTGAAAAGGAGGCGTTTCATGTGCTTCATCCATTTCCCAATCGCCCGGATGACGTTGACCCGTTACGCCACCATCGGTCATAAGGACCATGATTTTCTTAGTTTTATCTGAGAAATCACGAGGAAGATCTTCATGAACATCATCAATCTCACCGCGCCAAGCAGGGTTCAAAACTGCATGTCCCCACATCACACCCACATCACTACCTGTACCAGCAGACAGAGAGAAACTATCAATTGTTGCGTTCAGGCGGTCTTTATCATCAGTCAAACCTACAAGTTCATTGCCTTCGGCAGGACACCAAGGGTCTCTCCTACTATAAGAGGTAAAGTCAGGGAGGTAATCGTAAACATCTTCAGGTGTAAGTGCAGACTGCGTTCCATCAAGCGGCAAAGACAAACATCCATTCCACGTTCCATCCACCCAATTATCTGTGGTCTCAGGCGGATTTAACATGTGCTCTAATTCAGCTGGCAATTTAACCGTTCCGCCATAAGGCACCAGCGCAATCGACACACGGCCTTCAAGTTGGTCATCATCAAGCAAAGTGTCCACAAAACGTCTTGCAGCTTCTTGCAATTCAATAACTCTCTGACCACTCATTGAGGAAGAAATGTCTAAGACTAAGGAAACTTCAACGCCTTCTTTGCCGACTTGAACTTCACTACTGACTGTAACAGCAACGTCCTCGTTGAGGTTGTCGTAAAAAAACAATTCCGTTTCTGAGGTCGAGGTCACATTTAAGGTGACTGTAAAATCATCCTCAACCACATTCATGTTATATTCAAGGCCATCTAACCCGCTACTATATTCAAGGCTCGCGGTCATGACGTCTTCGAAAATTTGTTTGCGTTCTTCGAGTGTGAGATCGGATTCTTTGGCCGCAGCGAGAGCGGCAAAGTCACTTGTTGCCTTTAGACGTGCAGAAGCTTGCGAGAGACGAGAATAGTCTAACGATAAGCCAACCGTTAAAATTAAGAACAGCATGCAGATCGCTGACATGATCGCGATACTGCCATCCTGTTCATCTCGATACTTCGTTAATAATTTCATCATTTTACTGTTCATCATTAAATCCCATTAACTCATCTAAAACACTCACATTACACAAATCACGGTTTTAGATTCGCGGCCCTGATGACTGATTACACGATGAGGTTTTAAGGGCGCGTGAGAGTTCGGCCTTAACAAAAGGTTTATATATACCCTTAGATTGTGAACGACTGAAGCAATCTCCAACACATTTGAACCCTCTCACACGAGAGACTTAGCCTTGTCTATCGCGCCTAAAGGCTTATCTTAGGTCTATGCCAAAGCCATCTTCGCCATCCCCCGCATCTGCCTCCGATCCGAATATGTCCATGTGGCAACCACATCGTCCTGAACGCCCAGAGAAGATCGACGGCGGGCGACCTTTCCGCCTTGTCAGTGAGTTTGAGCCCAAGGGCGATCAAGTCAAAGCGATCCCTGAACTGGTTGCAGGCGTAAATTCAATCGAGCGCGATCAAGTCCTGCTGGGTGTCACAGGCTCCGGTAAAACCTTCACGATGGCTAAGATCATCGAGCAAACCCAGCGCCCTGCCCTTATCATGGCGCCGAATAAGACACTCGCGGCGCAGCTCTATTCTGAATTCAAAAGTTTCTTCCCCGATAATGCCGTCGAATATTTCGTCAGCTACTATGATTACTATCAACCAGAAGCCTATGTGGCGCGCACTGACACATTCATTGAGAAAGACAGCTCAGTGAACGAACAAATCGATAGAATGCGCCACGCGGCCACACGAGCGATCCTAGAGCGTGATGATTGCATTATCGTCGCGTCAGTCTCCTGCATTTACGGTATCGGGTCGGTTGAGACCTATTCCGCGATGACAATCGACTTAGCGCAAGGCCAGAAAATCGAAACGCGTGACCTCATGCAGCAGCTCGTGGAGCTACAATACATTCGTAATGACCTCGCCTTCCAACGCGGTAGCTTCCGCGTACGCGGCGACACCATCGAATTGTTCCCCGCACATTATGACGATACAGCGTGGCGCGTTGAATTTTTTGGCGATGAGATCGAGAGCATCACAGAATTCGATCCACTAACGGGACGTTCTACCGCAGAAAAAACTAATGTCCGCGTCTATGCGAACTCACATCACGTAACGCCGCGCCCAACTGTTCAATCTGCGATCAAGGGCATCAAAGCGGAATTAAAACAGACGCTGAAATTATTTGAGAGTGAAGGCAAACTCGTCGAAGCGCAACGCATCGCGCAACGCACAGAATTCGATTTAGAGATGATGGCCGCATCTGGATTTTGTAACGGCATTGAAAACTACTCACGCTATCTCACGGGCCGCGCACCCGGCGAGCCACCGCCAACGCTCTTCGAATACCTGCCTGAAAATGCACTCCTCTTTATGGATGAGAGTCATGTCTCAATCCCGCAGATTGGCGCGATGAGCAAAGGCGACATGAACCGCAAATCGACGCTTGCCAACCATGGCTTCCGCCTGCCGTCCTGCGTGGATAACCGCCCACTGAAATTCGAAGAATGGAATGCCATGCGCCCCCAGACGGTGCATGTGTCCGCGACGCCAGCCAATTGGGAAATGGAGCAAACAGGCGGCGTGTTCGTAGAGCAAGTCATTCGACCTACGGGTCTACTCGATCCGCCCGTCGAAGTGCGACCTGTCTCAGGCAAAACGCATAATCAAGTTGATGACGTTGTGGATGAAGTTAAAAAAGTTGCGGCCCGCGGCTATCGATCGCTCGTTACAACTCTGACAAAGAAGATGTCCGAAGATTTAACGGAATATATGACCAACCAAGGCATCAAGGTTCGCTATATGCACAGTGATGTCGATACACTGGAACGGATCGAAATTATCCGCGATTTGCGTCTAGGGACATTTGACGTGCTGATCGGGATTAACTTGCTGCGTGAGGGTTTGGATATTCCTGAATGTGCTTTCGTCGGAATTTTGGATGCGGACAAAGAAGGCTTCCTGCGTTCCGAAACCGCACTCGTGCAAACCATTGGCCGCGCCGCGCGAAACAGCGAAGCCTCTGTCGTACTTTATGCCGATAGAATTACAGGCTCGATGGAACGCGCGATGGACGAAACGAAACGCCGCCGCGCCCGCCAAGAAGCGCATAACACAAAACACGGCATCACCCCGACGTCCGTCCTACGCGGCGTCGCAGATATTGTTGGCGACAGCGCAGCCAGCCAGAAGATCAAAGACGAAGCCAATAGCTACACACCATCGGGCCGCAAAAAGGTCGCGAAGCGCACCCTGGAAATGGCTGAAAGCGCAGAGCCATATATGGGCGGCAATATGCAAGCCGCCATGGCGAACCTTGAGACACGCATGTTCGAAGCCGCAGAGAACTTAGAGTTCGAAGTCGCCGCAAAACTCCGTGACGAAATGAATGCGCTGAAGAAACAAGCCGCCACCGCAGGATGAAACGGCTGAGGATGAAACGGTTAAGCGTCATTATGGCGACGCTGCTCTCAGCCTGCGCTGCTGGGGATATGGGACTAAAAGATATTCACGAAGGTATCGTCTCGGACCTCCCGAGCGTCACGCATATTTCGCCTGAGCAATTATCAAAATTAGAGAACCCAATCCTGCTAGACATTCGAGAGCCTGATGAGTTCGCCGTTAGCCACCTTGCGGGCGCGATACAAATTAATCCTGATGCAGATACGCAAACTGCCCTCTCCAAAATTGGAGACACCACAGGCCGTCCCGTCATCGTCTATTGCTCCGTCGGACGCAGGTCCTCAGGCTTCGCCGCACGTCTGCAAAGCGACCTGATTGAAAACGGAGCAACGCAAGTTAGTAATCTAGAAAATGGGATTTTCGGCTGGCACAACGCCGAACACCCTCTGATGGACTCAGACGGCAAGACAGATGTTGTCCATCCGTATAATGGCGTTTGGAAACGTTATGTGCGGCGGAAGGATAAAGCGGTTTACGAGGTAGAGTGAAGGTGAGCCAGTTCGGCTAACATAACTTCGCGGTATAAACTCAAAGCCCAAAGACAGCCTCGTTTTGACTTGACATATCACCTCACAACTATGTGATAGCTATATTCTTGACCAATGGGTTTATAATTACTAACTCCCACTCACGGCAGAGATGCCTCTTATTTTTTAACTCATTATTGACCACTCAGTTAATAACAAAGGACTACAGCAATGTTAAATAAAACTTCTATTCTTACGCTTCTCGGAACCACTGTTATCGCCCTCACATTAAGTGCTTGTGGCAATGCGGAAACTGATAGCAGCCATGTTAAAGCGCCTACAGCTGCCGTTGAAACCGTTACCAGCACTGTCCAGTTACTTTCGCAAGGCACGTTTTCAGGCCGTTCCGATCACGTTACATCAGGTCAAGTTTCACTAGAGAAAACCGCAACGGGTTATCAATTGAATTTTGCTGCCGACTTCTTTCTAGACGGCGCGCCTGACCCCATTGTTGCCTTAGGTAATGGCGAGACTTATCTCGCCGCGAACAAAGTCGGCGCGCTGCAACACAAGTCTGGACCTCAAATCTATCAACTCCCCGCCGGTTTTACGCCTGGACAATTCTCTGAAGTTTATGTCTGGTGTGAAAAGTTCTCAGTGCCGCTTGGCATTGCTCAGCTTACACAAAATTAGGTCGACCTTGATCAAGTCGACAGAAATTTAATTAAGGCCCTAAAATGGCACGTCCCCGTGAATTCGATAATGATACAGTCTTAGAGGCTTTGCGGGACGTGTTTTGGGAACATGGCTACGAAGGTACATCTTACGCCAATATAATGGCGGCTACAGGCCTTCAAAAAGGCAGTCTGTATTCCGCCTTTGGCGATAAAAGGTCACTCTATCTTGAGGCGTTAAGCCGTTATGATAAAGGGAATGTGCGTGACGCAGTCGCCATGTTGTCCAATGAAAATATGACAGGCGAGCAGCGTATCGACGCCTTGATGCAAAATTTGGTCGAGGCGGCCCAAACCAAAAAGGGGCGTTGGGGTTGCCTTTTATGTAATGCCGCCGTCGATCAAGCCCCGTTCAACAAACAGACTGAAACGGTCGTCCTTCAAAGTATGGACCACATGAAATCTGGATTTAGGCAGGCCCTAAAAGACACCAAGGCCGCAGACAAAGTGGACCTCATATGGACGCTTTATTTTGGCGGTCGCGTGATTATTAAATCAGGCGCACCTAAAGCGACTTTGAAGACCCTAAAAGCACAGACTCTAAGTCTGTTAAAATAAAAGCCTCAGATCGCTAAGCGCGATCCGCCTGCATCACCAACTTCTTATAATCCCGTAGATCGCCGTCATAACGTTTCGCTCTGCCTTTATCGACCAACCAAAGTTGATCAGCGGTGGCTTCAGCGAGGTAAACATCATGCGTAATGAGCAGCACAGCGCCAGGGAAGTCATTCAGCGCATAGATCAAAGCTTCGCGGCTATCGATATCCAAATGAGATGTTGGCTCATCGAGGATAAGTACATGCGGCTTTTCGATGGACATAAGACCGAGCAACAAACGCACTTTCTCGCCGCCTGAAAGCTTCTCAACATTCGTTTCGACCTTCTCGTGAGAGAAACCCATCTGCGCGGCTTTGCTTCGGGCTTGGCTAGAGGCTGTGCCCTTTGGCAAAGCATTGGCGACATGATCAAGGACGGTTTCACCTTCGGTCAGCTCATCGAGTTGATCCTGCGAGAAATAGCCGATCTTCAAACTCGAAGACGCTTTGCGGTTCCCCGTCATCAATGGCAAACGTTGAGCGATAGATTTAACAAGCGTCGTCTTGCCCTGCCCGTTCGCACCCACAATCGCAACGCGATCATCTGGGTCCAAACGCAGTGAAACATTACTCAGAATTTTCGCATCATCACCATAGCCAAGATCAGCATTTTCTAGCTCTAGCATTGGCGGCGCAAGTTTGCCTTTTGGCGGCGGGAAATGAAACGGCGTTGTGCGTTCCGCAATCGGGATCGCAATGTCTTGCATCTTCTCTAGCATCTTCACGCGAGACTGCGCCTGACGCGCTTTGGATGCTTTGGCTTTAAAACGATCCACAAAGGCTTGGAGATGTTCTTTGTCTTTATCTTGTTTGACTTTTTGCGCGGTGAGCTGCGCAGACTTCATGGCGCGGAGCTTCATCCAATCATCATACCCGCCCGTCGTGATCATCAGCTCTTGATGCTCTAGCGCCAATGTATGTGTCACAGAGCGGTTCAGCATTTCGCGATCATGGCTCACCATGATGACAGTGTGCGGATATTTCTTGATGTAGCCTTCCAGCCACGCCGCGCCTTCGAGATCGAGATAGTTTGTCGGCTCATCGAGCAGCAACACATCTGGCTCACTGACGAGCACGCCTGCAATCGCGGCGCGCATCCGCCACCCACCTGAAAACTCTTTTGTCGCGCGGTGAAAATCTGCCGCTTTAAAGCCCAGACCCGACAGAACAATCGCGGCGCGTGTATCGGCGTTCCACGCATCCATATCGGTCAGGCGCTCATAAATCTCGCCCAATAGATCAGGATCAGTTTCCGTCTCGGAGGCTTTCATCAAACGGGCGCGTTCTATATCGGCGGCCAAAACAACATCCATAATGGTGTCGTCATTGGCTTCGACTTCCTGCGCAACCCACCCAAGACGTGCGCCTTTGTTGATACGGATAGACGCATCATTCGATGCCTCTTCAACCTCTTCACGGATCAACCGTAGCAGGGTCGATTTCCCTGTCCCATTACGTCCAATCAGCCCGACCTTCCAGCCCGCCGCAATAAAGGCGCTGGCTTTACGAAACAGGGGGCGTCCCTGAACAGCATAATCGAGATCGGAAATAGCTAACATGTGCGTCCCGATAAGGCCGTCCGCGCGAAAGGCAAGACGTAAGGGCTGTTGGGGCTGTATGAGAGCGGTTTTAGGGTGATGTGAAGCAGTGGAGCCACAGAGCGACGCGAGCGTCAATTTGCACCCTCAGCATAGTCAAGACCTCTCAGCTTTGCGAGTAAACAAGGTTGAATGAGATGTTCGAAATTTAGGTCAAAACATCCCCATTGCGGTCATTAGCCCAGTGTCTTACTTGGAACGATTTTAAGCCTCTCGCGGGATGTTCGTTTTGGCAGTAAAAGGCGTTAACTGTCTATTTAAATTACGGCCTTTGATAAACCAAAGTCCCGCCAATCACCGTCCTCATTACCTCTATATTCCTGATGTCTTCTGGAGCAATATTGCGCGGGTCTGATGACAGAATAACGAAGTCGGCACGCTTCCCGACTTCGAGTGTGCCAGCCACGCCCTCTTCTCTAAAAGCGTAAGCATTTGTAGCAGTATAGGCCGTCAAAGCTTGCTCAGGCGAAATCTTTTGCTCAGGGACCCATCCGTTAGGGTTAGCGCCGTCAAGTGTTTGACGGGTCACCGCCGCGTAGACACCCTCAATCGGGGATAATGGAGCCACAGGCCAATCGGACCCAAATGTCAAAATGCCGCCCGCCTCTAATATAGATCGAAAGGCATAGGTCGTTTTAAGGCGTTCTTTGCCAATACGGCCTTCGGCCCATCGTCCATCATCAATGGCATGATATGGCTGCATTGAAGCGATAATTCCTGTTTCAGCTAAGGTAGTGATTGCTTCAGATGTAGGATGCTGGAAATGTTCAATACGATAACGGCGATCACGAATATCATTACCCGCTATTTCTTTCATTTTCGAAGCGACTGTATCAATCCCGCGATCACCCAAGGCATGAATAGATAATTCCAAACCTGCTTCGTCTGCTTCCTCCATCCAATTAGAGAGTGTTTCAGGGGCGTTTAACGGCAGGCCTGTATTTTCAGGGTCGTCTTCGTATGGGGCATACATCCATGCTGTCCTTGCCCCGAGAGAACCGTCTATAAACCCTTTAATTCCACCCCATTTTAATAACGCATCTCCACGACCACCGTCTAAGACCTCCTGTTTCATATCCTGCCAAGTCTCAATTGGTGTTGATACTTGCGCACGAATTGTCATGAGGCCACGGTCATTCGCCATTTGAAAAATATCGAGCATGGTTGTTTCGGATGGATAGGCTGTCACTGCGTGAACCTTGGTAAGACCAAGGCTAAGTGCATGATCTTGGGCCAATGAGAATTGCTCCATTAACTCATCATTCGACGGCGCAGGAATGACTGTCAAAATGAGGTTAAGCGCATTGCCTTTTAAAATACCTGTCGGCTCCCCCGACTCGTCGCGCATGATTACACCGCCTTCAGGGTCAGGCGTGTTTCTGGAAATTTGGGCCGCTTTCAATGCCGCAGAATTGACCAACGCCATATGGCCATCAATTCGAATGACATAGACGGGCGTGTCACCTGTACTCGCATCTATCCAATCTTTATGAGGGAGTTCACCGCCCCATTGGGTATGGTCCCAATTTCCATTGAGAACCCAACGTTCCGCAGGACGGTTGTAGGCATAATCTACAATGCGCTTTGTAAACTCTTCTGGTGTTTTAGCATCACGTAAATCGACACTGGCAAGAGCGGCTCCCCCCTCCATAAAGTGCACATGATTATCCATAAAACCTGACATGACAAACTGCCCCGCCAGATCAATATTCTTGTCGCTTTGCATATGTTTTGGCAATTCCGTTCCAATGAACTGAACTTCCCCATCCTTAATCGCAAAAACCGTAGCATCAATGGCTTCCTCAACCCCCGTCCAGATAGAGCCATTTGTATAAATGGCATCCATATTGGATTTGGCTGGTTGGCATCCAAGAAGGAAAAGAGATGAAATCAAAAAAGGAATATAACGCATCTTAGCATTCTACGATGCAACAGTGCTTTGTCTATGCTTACTTGCCGGACTAAAAATATTCGAGGCATTCTCTTCCGAGGGTTAGCGGAATTGAGCTGGCGGCATATTTTGGACGTTTTAAGCCACTCGTCTAACGTCCGCTTTGCCCCCTAAGCCGTCATTCAGGCGAATGATCCTCCCTTATGAATTTTAAGTCTCTTGCGTTTTCAAGTCGCTAGATAAAACCTCATGAGAATGATCCGCGCATTCAAAAGCTGTGTCATTCTAAGGGCGTTCTTTCGGACATGGGACAGGCGGGGCCTCGCTTGGCGTAGTTTGCTGACAACAAAATACGCCCTGTGCATTTTGCATGGGCTGGTTCGAGAGACGGTGGGGTTGAGCGTTGGGTGGTGAGACATCCGAGTGTGCCGGACCTTTTGTAATGAGTGTTGACCGCCTGATCTTAAACCGGTCTCGTGAAAGCCTTACGGCTTTGACTTGACGTCGGCAGGTCGGACTGCGGGACCCCCAACCGTTACATTATAAACCACTGCCGCGTGGCCAATCTTCGCGTAAAACAAACTTTTTCATTCGGTATTCCGTCGCGGATATCGACCACGCGGGCTGTCCCGACTATTCTTGCTGACCTCTCGACAGGCAGCCACCACTCCCCCTTGCGCGAGAGTCACCGATGCCGCGACGTACACATACGGACCCCCAAACCCGCCTTGAGCTTCGGCGTCACCCTCTTCAGGTCAAACTCCGATTAGATCAGGTGAAGTTGCGTCAATTAGAATGGAGCCTGCCTAAAAGAGCCTTGCCATATTTCACGCCCTTATGTGGGGATACGGGAGATAGAACGAGTGGCGGTATTAAGCGCTAGGTTTCCGTTCTGTCATTGTCAGGGCGAAGGACGTGATATCGCCAAATTGCACCTTGGCCGTCGATCCAACGCCAGCGGGGTGAACGCCCGTAATCGCACCACTAGAGATCAAAACCGTTTCAGGGAGCGCCATTGCGCCGCGATGGGTAGACATATGGTTCAGCGCGTAACGTAGAGCCCCCAGTGCGCCCTGCTCTGCGAGCGTAGGCGATGCGCGGCCCGTTTCCACATCGTCGATGTGAACAGTCACCTCCATCGCAGCTAGCGCGTCTAAGCTGGATAGCGGCAGTTTCGGGCCGAGGGCCAAGCCTGCATTTCCGCCAAAATCAGCAATCGCATAGCCCGGGCCGAGCGTCGTTAATTTCGGATTAGGAGAGCCTGCAATTTCAACTCCGAGGTAAATGGATTTAACGAAGGCCAATGCCGCTTCAGGCGTTTCAACGACGGGCGGAAGCTTATCCAAATTCTCGACCTCAAAAACAAGCTCGGCTTCATAGGCGCCAAAGCCACAGGCAAAGGCGGTGACATCTATGTGGTCACCTTTTGAAACCGTGTAAGTTTGATCTTGGAATATCGGTCCCACCATCCAATTCGCTGTATATTGCTCGCGGAACTGAGGCGGCAGACCTCCGACTTTGAAACCCACTAAAGGCGATGGCCATTTAGCGATAGCCGCAATTTGAGCGGCATAAGCCTGATCAGATGTTTCAGGCACATGTCCAGAATATGCGCCCTCATAAGTGCACGCCAAACGCGCCTTTACGATAAGATCAGAAATTTCAGTTGGGTCAAACTTAGAGGTCATTGTGAGAGTCCTATGCAAAAAAATACCACCCTGAGAGACCTGAAGTCTCAAAGGGTGGCGGAAGTCTTAAAGGCTATGCGCCGTTGCAGCAGACGCTGCATTTGCACTCATCGAAAGGATAAGCTTGCGGCGCATTCGAAACCTTATCTTTGTACGCGTCCAGATCCGTCGCCGCCCATAAGAGCTTCAACTTCTGTACGGTTTACGCGGTTGAAATCACCCAAGACGGAATGCTTCAACGCAGACCCGGCAACAGCAAATTCGAGGCTTTGCTGACGGTCTTCATACAAGTTCATGCCCGCGATAAAGGCAGAGGCAAAACTGTCGCCGCCGCCAACACGGTCAACGATGTCAGTTAGCTCATACTTCTTGGAAGACAAGAATCCGTTTTTGCGGTCACGCATACACGCAGACCAGCCATTGATATTGGCGTTAACAGCCGCGCGAAGTGTAATTGCGATTGTCGACATGCCCGGATAAATATCGAGAACTTTCTGGGACAGTTCTTCATATTTGCTGAGGTCCAAATGGCCGGAGCCGCTTTCAACATCAACGTCGACAGAAATGCCGAGAGACTTCTGGCAATCTTCTTCATTGGCGATACCAACATCGATATGCTTGACGAGGTCTTGCATAACTTCAGGCGCGGTCTTGCCGTAGTTCCAAAGCTTGCCACGGAAGTTGAAATCGCATGACGTGATGACGCCCGCTTTTTGCGCTTCCTTGACGCACTCAAGGCTGAGGTCAGCTGAGTCTTGGGACAAAGCTGGGGTAATACCCGTGATGTGCAACCACTTTGTGCCTTTGAAGATTGTCGGCCAATCAAAGTCACCGACTTTAGCTTGGCAGATGGATGACGCCGCGCGGTCATAAATTACTTTAGACGCACGTTGATTTGCACCTGTTTCGAGGTAGTAGATACCAACACGGTCACCAGAGCGGCGAACATGTTCTGTATTTACGCCCAAAGCGCGGAGCGAGTTAATGGCGCTTTGGCCGATGTCATTGTCAGGCAAAGCAGAAATGAAACCTGCATCTAATCCGTAGTTACACAGGGAAACAGCCACGTTAGCTTCGCCGCCGCCGAAAGTAGCTTCGAAAGCTGGGCTTTGGAAAAAGCGCTCATAGCCGTTGGTCCGCAAGCGAAGCATAATTTCGCCAAATGATAGAAAGTCAGTCATTATTTATTCTCTTAATTGCGAGCTTGAGCTGCAATGCTCAAGGCCTCTTTTGCGAGTGTGGTGATAGCGCCGAAGTCGCCAGCGTCGATTGCTGCTTTTGGCGTAAGCCAAGAGCCGCCACAGGCGAGTACAGATGGAACCGCCAAATAGTCTGGCAAGTTAGCTGCGCTCACGCCGCCAGTCGGCATAAATTCAACGTCACGGAAAACGGATGAAAGTGCTTTGATCATTTTCGGACCACCTGAAAGGGCGGCAGGAAATAGTTTCACAGTCCGCAGACCCATGTTCCAAGCTGTCGTCAATTCAGTTGCTGTAGAAATACCGGGTAAGATCGGAAGACCAGCTTCATTTGCAACCTTCACAGACGCAGGATCTAGTCCCGGAGCCACGATAAATGTCGCGCCGCGTCGAATGACTTCTTGGCTTTGAGCCGCACTCAAAACAGTCCCTGCGCCTACATGGGCCTCAGGGAACTCTTTTGCGATGGCCTCAAGGCAATCAAGCGCAGCATCTGTGCGCAAGACAACTTCAAGCACGTTCAATCCACCCGCGATTAAAGCTTCTGATACTTTCAGAGCTGTCTTTGGGTCATCCGACTGAACAAGCGGAACGACAGGTGCGTTCCGCAAGGTTGAGATAAGTGTATCAGACATCAGTGTCGCCTATGAGAAGAACATGCCGCCATTGATGTCGATATTCGCACCCGTGACGTAGCTAGATTTATCAGAGGCAAGGAAGACAACCATATCCGCACAGTCTTCAGATTTACCCTGACGACGAAGTGGAACCGTGTTTTCAACATGTGTACGCACAGCGTCTGGCGTGAATGTGTCATGGAATGTTGTATCGATCATGCCTGGGCATAGTGCATTACAACGAATGCCTTGTGGTCCAAGCTCTTTAGCCATTGCACGAGAGAATGTAATCACAGCACCTTTAGCAAGTGCATATGCAGCAGAACCGCCGCCGCCGCCGTCGCGTCCAGCCAAGGATGCCAAGTTTACGATTGAGCTACCCGCAGTCATGTGTGGAACAACAGCCTGCGTCGCTAGGAATGTTGAATTCATGTTCAGGCTTACGACCGTGTTCAAGAACTCTTCATCCATTTCAGCAAGCTTCTTACGTGCAACCAAGCCGCCAACATTGTTGACAAGGATATGAATTTCTTTGCCAAAGGCTTTGACAGATTCAGCCACCAACGCATCGACGTCAGCCTTTTTAGTCATGTCGCCTTTGACGAGGATAGCTTCTCCGCCAGCCGCTTTAATCGCAGCCATTGTTTCTTCGCCAGCCGCTTTGTTGCTGTGATAGTTCACAACAACCTTGGCACCAGCTTCAGCCAATTGAATTGAACACGCACGGCCAATGTCACGAGTTCCGCCCGTAACGATTGCAATTTTACCAGATAGATCAGTCATAATGTAGTCTTTCAGTTTTAGATTTTTCGTGTTGTTGATTTTTACTTCGCTGAGCGAGGCTTAAGTGGTGCAATGTGTCCGCACAATAACCAAACTGCCGCGATTGCTGTCAATGCCATAGCCGCACCAAGTACGAAGATTGAGAAATAATTCCCACCTACGGTCATGATTGGAACCAAAGCGATGATGCCTGCACCTGCGAATTTCGCAGCCATTCCTGCGAAGCCAGCCAGCGTACCGACAGTGCCCGCACCATAAAAGTCACTCGGCAAAGTTTGAACATTACCAATGGCGGTTTGGAAACCAAACAGGATTAAGAACATCAATGTTAGGGCCAAACCTGGTGTAGCGGCCACTGCCAATGCAAGAAGGCAAGGCAACATAATTAAACAGCCCAGCGTAATCGTGAACTTACGTGTTTTATTAACAGTCCATCCAGCTTCAATTCGGTTCTGAGCCAAAAGCCCACCGAACCAAGCGCCGAACATTGCACCGACATATGGCACCCAACCGCTAGCAACTAAATCCTTCATATTAAAGCCATGGACTTCAAATAAATAGGTTGGAATCCAAACAATGAACAACCACCAAATTGGGTCAATTGCTGCAGAGGCAATAATCACGCCCCAGCTTTGCTTTCGAGATAAGAGCTCTGCAGTGCTTGGATTATATCCACCATCAATATTGCCGTCATCATTCAAATCTTCATTCGGTTGACCCGTTAGAATATAAGCGCGCTCGTCATCAGAAATCCAAGAATGATACTTTGGCGGAGCCTTCACAATGACCAACCAAGGAATAAGCCAGAGCAGACCCAACACACCAACAGCAATAAAAATTAGCTTCCAGCTGAAGAAAATAGCCAAGTAACCGATTAGTGGGATAGAGATAATACCGCCGATGGCAGCGCCCGAGTTGAAAATGCCCTGCGCAAGCGCACGTTCATTGACAGGAAACCACTCGGCATTTGCCTTCGCAGCGCCCGGCCAGTTACCAGCCTCTGAGACACCCAAAACCGCACGTGCAATACTGAACGACATTACACCGCGTGCAAATGCATGTGCGATAGTCGCGAGTGACCAAACACCAATAGATAAGACGAAACCTAAACGGGTTCCGACACGGTCAAATATTTTACCGAAAATTGCTTGGCCAAAAGCGTAGGCAAAGACGAAGACAATTGAGATTGTCGCATATATACTTTTATGCCCATCTGCATCCATATCAGGGAACAACTCTGGTGCGATCTCTGTTGGCCAGAGCACGCTTAGTGTTTGGCGGTCAATGTAATTGATTACGGTAGCGAGTGCGACCAGGCCAACAACGGCCCAACGAAGTTTTCCCGATAAGAAGCGTTTTTTGCCTCCTCCGTCTGTCGTGTCATTTGCAACTTTCATTACACTTCCCCTTTTTTATTTTTCTTATAATCCATGACTATGTACTTCATTATTCTTGAGCCGCAAGATGCGCTTCAGAATTAAAGAGCTTGTAAGCCCCAGTCCAACTCATCGTCTTTCCGTTCACATCAACACTGTGCGTCAAGGATGGATTTTCATCACCCGCGAGACCAAGTGCGACCGTTTGGCCATCTTTCGTCTCAATGACGACAAGCTCATCCCGGCCCGCCTCAAAATGCGAAACAGATTTCACCGCGCTATGGCTGCCAATCGTATATTCGACAGTTGGGTTATAATCCCCATGCGGTTCGATGACTGACACAAAAGATACGCCATCATTCGTTTTCGCGCGGAGCATAAATCCAGGCTCAGGTTTCAAATTGAAATTCGGATCATTCGCACCAATTTGCGTAAACACAACTTTCGTGCCCGCAGGAACAGCGGAAGAGACACTATAGAATTTTCTATCGAGCAACCATGTCACTTGCGACAAACCATCAACTGGCTTGGCCTCTGCAACATTCCAAAGATACTGATAGCCATTCTTATCACCGAGCGGAGCACGGGTTAAAGGATCGGCTTGAACCTTGAAATTCGTTTCAATCAAATGACCATTATAATGGAACGGCAAATCATACGTATGCGTGCCGTCTGCATGCGCTTCCATGAGATCAATAATGACAGGTCCAGAGAAAGCCGCATCTTCGATCATAGCAACCGTACGGCCAATTCTGACATCCTTATAGGCTGTCGAAATTTCTGCTGATGTAATCTTCAAACCGTCTTCATTGACGAAACTACCGAGCGTAGGAGCATGTTGATTGCCAAGTGCCACACTGCCATTGAAATGGCTCGTCTCGTCTACGACGAGCGCATTATGCGCGACGGTTTGTTTTGCGTAACTGTTGTTTTCAGGCAGATAATGTCCGCCATATTTGGCTTCAATATTCAAGAAACGCGCTGCGCCATAATCTCGCAATATTTCATAGCCAGCATCATAGACAATCAAGCCCATTTTATCGAAATGCCCATGTCCAAGACCTTGGGATGTATTCTTTGCGACAACAGCCAATCCCTTTGGATCCGCAGAAGCCCGCAAAATATCAAGTGCGCCTTCGGTGCCTTGTTGCCCGTCACCAAGCCGCATGGATTTATATTCAAATGGCGTCGCCTTACCTGCGGCTAAATCCCGTGCTAATTTTCGGCTTTCCGGTGTCAGAACAAAAGTGTCCTGTTCGGCGGCAATTGAGAGCAATCCCGTATCGCCCGTTAGGTCATACACAATGGCTACAGCGTTCAAAAGTTCATCTGTCCGAATGCCTTTTTCTTTGATGGCATCATTGATCGGGAAGAACAGACCGCCGTAACTCTGATGAACTAAAGAGTATGTCGCTGTTTTTAGGATGCCGTCACGTTTTTCAAAAATCTTACGTTCTGGATTATTTTTCTGCACGGCTTGTGCGAATATAATAAATGGCTTGAGTGCGAAACGGTGGTAATATGGTCCCTCATTGTAATACCCATCAGGGGAAAACAGAACATCCATTTGCTTAATGAAGCCCGCATCTCCGGATTTATCTAAACCCAACAAAGCCTGTTCAACATACTCATCATCACCAATCGCATAGCCAGTTAGGCCAACGGCCGCTGTTGCCCATGTCCCATGATTATGGACCTTATTGAATGTTTCTGGCGCGCCTACGGATAAGAAGTCAGCCATATTTCGGAGCAAGTCCGTTTCAATTTTCTCTCGCTGTTCGTCTGCGAGCGTATCTTTTATGGCATCATAGGTTTGAGAGATATTCAGCAGAAACATGCTTTCATTTAAGTTCTGCCAGAACATACGTCCTGGGGATTGTTCTTTCGCCGCTGGATGGAGACCCCAACTTGGATAAACGTCTGCATAGTCCAGGATGGCTTGCCCTGCGAACTCTGCATATTTCTTATCACCGGTCAGTTTGTAGAGCTGTCCAACATCATAGAGCATAAACCCATTCGCTTTGTGGGTTTCGTGGGTATAGCCCCCGCCCGGATCTTTTGGAACGGGCACAGTCAAAGGCGCAGCCATCGCGGCGTTTATCTTCGCTTGCGCTGCCGCGAGTGTCTGATCGAAGCCAGAGCCCTGCACTGCATTTGACGGCGCAGTCTGATTGGCTTGCGGAGCGCAGGCCGCAAGACCCATGATCGCCGCAGCGAGTGTAGCCGTTCTCATCATTTTGAAATGCCTTTATTACCAGACAGAATAGCCGTATCTTTTTCGTCGCTATTTAATTCAATGATACGCGGCGCTGCAGAGCCTCCAAAATCATTATTCAATAAACGCGTCTTTGGTTCACCGACTGTGTGATCGATGATAACTGGCTTTGAATTTTTGAATAAGTTGCCTTCAAGGAGCGTGACTTGCACGCCGTGCAAACGGAAACTGCCACCTGTCTTATTGCGCTTATTCCCGCCAATATTATCAAAGCTGGAGTTTGTGACGGTGACGTGCGGGCCAAATGTACTCTCGTCCGTGCCGCCGCGGTAAACATCCGCAACTTTACCGCCAATGTTTGAAAATTCTGAGTCAGAAATCGTCAAATACTCGGAGCCGTAAATTCCGTTATCATCTGTTTCGCGGTCAAGCCTCAAAACATGACCTGTCGCGTCGGAAACCTTCACGCGTTCTAATGTAATATGATTAGCAAAGGTCCCTTTGGCCGCTGAAATCACGTCGAAGGAATGATTGACGTCAAGGTCTTCAAAGACCGTATCCGCGATTTCCAATCGATAATTTTTCAACATAGAATATGGGCCAGTGCGGATAACAACATTGCCGGCACTGTCAGGCGTATCAGCCCCAGAAATTGTCAGTCCTTCTATGCGCAAACTACCACCGTCCTTAATTTCAAACAGTGCATCGCGTTCATACAAAAGCGTCGCGCCGCCTACACCTTCAAACTTAAGTGTATTTGTGATCGTGATGACGCGGTCTGCTGTGTGTGTCCCAGCCAGCAAACGGATCGTATCGCCATCTTGAGCTTCAGCTACGAGTTTGGCGAGATTTCCTTCACCGGGTTTTATGTTGTGGGTTTTTCCGGATCCGAAAACAGTCGCGACACCTGCCTTAGGGTAAAAGGATGCGCCAGTGTCCGACAGCTGGGTCACGACAAGATCTCTTGGCGCGCCGGCTTTAATATCTCCAGTTGGGTAAAGCAGGCCATTTTTGGCGCGCTTTACTTTCACGTCCTGAATATCGAATTTATCTTCCAACGGCTCCAGTGCTACATTGCTGACGTTATCCTTAAACGCGATACCTGACATATCATCATAGACAGTCATGCTGTTACGGCCCTGCTCATGCACGACGAGGTTATTTTCCATACGCGTATCGGTCGGCGGAGCGCTGCGTTCAGCATCACTGCCCGCGCCAAGTTGAATATTATCACTATTGATAAGTGAGTTATTCGTGATGACAGAAGAAATGACGGGGTCGTATCTATTGATTGGGCCGTTCGGCACGCCGTTCATGACAACCAATGCGCCGCCGAAACGTGAGCCAGTTATGCCCTCCATGTAATTATCGCGGACGGTTTGGCGTGCATTGATAACACGGAAACCGCCAGTGTGGTCCTCGCCTTCGCCAAGGAAAACATTGCGCTCAACAAGACTGTCATTCCCATGACGTAGCGTTAGCGTTCCACGTGATTTGTAAAACGTATTGTTCCGGATGATATTGCCACCGGATTTCGATGAGATGATTTCGACTTCGCCATCACAACGGTCAAAGTAATTGTTCTCAATGAGCGTTAAACTCTCACTGCGTGAATAATGGCTCGTCCCGATACGCAAGGTCTCACCGCCATTCGACCCCAAGATTGGGCGCGGTCCAAAATAGTTATGGTCAATGCGGTGGTTGTTCTTTCGGCTCTCTTCGGTGTCCATTCGGACGGCCATTGTTACGCCGCGATTTCGTTTGTTCACCAAAGTGTTGTGATCGAACCGATTATTCTTACCGTAGATCATGACCCAGAAATCAGCAGATGTGCGCTCTGTCGGGTTATAATCATCAATGACGACATTATGGACGCGAGAGTTGTTGGCTAAATCGCCTTTTGTGCGGCGGAATGAAATAACCTCGCGCGTCGGCGTGAAACCTTCAGTGAAAACGAGACCAGACACGTCCAGCCATTCACCGGCGATGCGAAGGTTAGATTGCCCTGTAAGGAATACTTTACCCGGCGTTTCTGCGGCGAGATGAATTGGCGCGTCTTCGCTGCCTTCACCCGTAAAGAGGATCTCAAAGTCTTTCCACTCACCATCGGCGAGTACAAGCGTATCACCTGGCACCAGAGACTTAACAGCATCTGCGTATTCATCCTGAGTGGACACCAAATAACGTTCACCTACAGCCGTATCAGATGTATTCGTGTTTGCAGGGATATCAGCAGCAGTGCTGGCTGGGAGTTTTTCAGAAGCCGCCGGGGCGCAAGCAACGACAGCGCCAGATAAAAGCAAAAACGCCGTCCAAGCGATTGGTTTGAACACAGTACGTATATCTAGTTGATGTCCAGGCTTGTGCATATTGATCCCCTATAAATTCAGACCAACAAAAACTCTTATATGAGATTTATTTGCATGACCTTCATCGATTTAGTTTAGCCCCACAAAACAGGGTGATGTCAACCAATTATTACAACCAATTTCAACAATTGGTATAATCTCCATGACACTCTACTCGATTTGTTGTGATAAAGTATAGCGGGACCGGCTTTCTGACGCCTTGCGCTGAACCTCTCGAAGGGCCTGCGCCTCTGACTCCACTAAAAGCGCCTCAGTCATGCGTGTAAAATGCGCCCGCATAGCAAATCTTGCCGCAGAAGAGTCCCTTCGCTTAAGGGCTTCCAAAATCAACACATGTTCATCCTCTCTGTGGCTCGAATCCTTGGAACACACAGTTTTGTAAACCTCTTGCAGCTGCGAAGCCTCCTTCCGCATACGCCAGAGACTGTCGACAACAAATAAAATTGCATGATTATTGGTTGCGCGGGCAATAGTTAGATGAAATTCAGCATCAGCTTCATCAGGACTAAGCTCATCCTCAACTTTCCCTGTCATAATATCAATTAAACGCTCTAGGCTGGCTAAATCCTCATCCGTGATCATGGAAGCAGCCAGCGCTGCAGCTTCACCCTCATAAAGCGCACGCGCCTCAGTTAGCTCAAAAGGACCAACTTTAGGTAAGCCATATACGGGCAAATTAGAGCGATCGAGAACATAGACGCCAGAGCCAACTTTGATCTCTACGCGGCCCTGAGCCTGAAGCGCAATGCCTGCCTCACGGATAGACACTCGACTCACGCCAAAGCGCTTTGCCAAATCACGCTCTCCAGGCAAACGCGAACCAGGCGGAAAGACACCCGAGTCGATGAGCTCCAACAGCTTATTCGCAACAGTATGATACAGTCTTTTTTCCGTCATAACCCAAGCCCCGCCATGCCCAATATGCTTATTAGCTGTTATGAGGGCCCTGACTCATATGTCCATACCAATTTAAAATGACATCGCTGTCTTTTTGTAATCGGTCCATAAAAAAAGGCCGCCAAAATGACGACCTTTTAGAATTATACGTGGCTCTTAGAAGCGACCACGAAGACCGAAGAAGATCCGTGGACCGTAATCATTCACTTCGTAGAGATCATCTTCAACATAAGCGTATTGATCTTTAGTTTCGCTGCCAATGTTAATGATTTCAGCTGATAGGCGGAAGTTGTCATTCAGCTTATAGGCTGCTCGTGCTTCCCATACACCAACTTCACCGATGTAGCGAAGACGTGTTCCATCAGATGTAAATGGCTGGAAGTAGTTATCACGATACTTGTAGCGCACAGACAGGTCGAGAGCACCTATATCATAATAGACTTGCGCGGACATAGTATTCTCAGAGAGACCCGGCAAACCAGCAGGAGCAATAATGCCCTCATTTGTTTGAATAACCGTACCATCCAATTGACGCTCGTAAACATCTCCGTAGCGACTGTCTTCAAATTCAAAGTCAGACGTCACGTAGTTATAGCTAACTTTTGCACCAAGGCCGCTCAAAATACCAGGAAGGTAAGTAAAGGCATGTGAAGCCGTTAGCTCGATACCGAAGAGAGCACTCTCATCATCACTCACCTGCGATACAGAAACATCGCGTGTGATGTCCTCTCCATTCACACTATATGTCTCATTCTGACGAATGTTTTCGAACCCACCCTGAAAGGACTTATAGTACCCGCCAAGCGCTAGGATCGTGTCTGCATTTGGATACCACTCAAAACTGGCATCATAGTTCCAAGACATTAGAGGATCGATTTCAGGGTTACCGTTCGCACTAACAGTTCCAATCAATCCATCAAGTGTTGTAATAGCCTCATCACCATCACCGGAATTAGATGAAATTGTCCGACTGAAGCCCATATCAGCAGGGTCAGCACGAGACATCGCACGGAAAGCACCGAGACGAACAACCTTGTCATCCGCAACTTCCATAATCAGGTTCACACTAGGTAAAACCCGAGTGTAAGAATGCTCAGCGGTAACTCGCTCTAGATCTCCGAAAGATAGCGTCAATTCACCATCATCAGCCGTGTCAACATTCAAGGCAGCTCTGTAGCCAGTTGCCTTTACATCGGTATCGACAATGCGAACACCAATGTTTCCTGAGATAGGCAAAGTACCATCAAGAGTCGTTTCGTAATTCGTCATAAAGTACAGAGACTTTGTCACTTCCTGGACATCAATGACATCCAAGCTCTCATCCGCAAGCGTAGGGCCAGTACTTGAGAAAGCGTTCAAAGCCTCCGCAAAAGAATTTTCGCTGGCATCAGCATTCGTCAAGAACGAATTAATATCGCCCAAAAGCGAATTCAATGAAGCCACAGCAGTATCCGCAACACAGCCCGCATCAAATTGCGCCCAAGAGTTGGTAGAAGAAGCAACGTCTCCATTGTCATCATAAGTCGTAATAAGATCGCCGCTACGCACGCTGCTTAGGAAAGAATCCCCTTCAACAAATTCGTTGTAACAGGCGTCCCGCGTCGACGCGATAACGTTTACAAGGTTGGACTGGAAGTTTGCAAATTCAGCCGTATCGTAGAGATCATCGTCGCTATCATCGATAACTTCCTGACCGTTAACTGTCAGCTCACCATCATTTTCGATCTCAAAAGAGAAACGACCTTGATCTGCACTCAATGGATCACCGGAATCAACGCCGCCAGCTCCACCTAGATCAACATAGTCTTGGTCAGCCCAACGGATACCAGCTTTGATATCCTTAAAGAACTTTCCATCTAACTCATAAGTTGTGTCAAATTTCGCTGAATTAATCGTATTTGTACGATCAACATCATTATCAATGCGAACGCGAAGACGATCCACATAATTGGTCGGGTCATTCACATCAAATGCGTCATCACCATAAAGACCATACAATGGGACACTGCCATCCGTGTTGTCATACGTAATGACAGGTGACAGATCTGACTGAATGCGGAACTCGCGATTGCTTTCGACACGCTTCGTTTCGGAAAATCCATAATCTGCTTCAACGATTAGGCGATCAGAAATTTCATATTCGACATTAGCGCCGAGACCTAGGTAAGTTTCCTTACGTTCGAAATCACCGCCTTGAACTTCAATGTTACCGTCAGTCGCAGCAAAGAGGATTGCTCCACTATCCGTTGCTTGAAGTGAGTCCAAAGTTGTATCGAATTCCAAGCCATCCGCACCTAAGCTGGTATCATTACGACGACCGCCATTGAACGTAAGATCACTACGCTGCTCAGTCTGCAAACGTTCAGACCACTGCCCGTCCAAATTGATGTCCAAGCGATCGCTAGGCGCCCACTGTATCGCACCAAAAATCGCATCGCGTTGATCACGCGTATCATTTTGACGATAGTGACGCTGGGATGGCGCAAAGACGAATGGCGTAGAGCCATCAACACTCGTGCCATTATCCGTTATCGTTGTATCAACACCTTCTACATCAGACCCTCTTGTATCAAGGTTTTCGGAGTTACGGCGATCATTGAAATCATCACAATCATCATCACCACGATCTGTTGTCTCTGGGTCATTAGAGAACCCAGTGAAAGTACCGCCATTTGTCTGATCTGTAAATTGAGAGAGACCATCTGTAATCAAACAAGCTGGACGTGAAGAACTTGTAGAGCTTGTTTGACGCGCTTCTGCTTCTGGCTGTGAAATATCACTTGTCTGAACACCGATTGAGAAACCCACATCACCGCCACCAAGCTCGAACTGATCAATATAGCTGCCTGTAAGACGGTAACCAATGTCACCCGCTTCAGTATCATCTTGCTTCAATTGATCAGGGTTTACATTACCCTTAACTTCAAACTGAATACGCTTTTTACCAAAATCCAGTGGCTTAACTGTCTCGATTTGGATTTGACCGGCAACGCCGCCTTCAATCTGGCTAGCGTCTTGCGTTTTAAAAACAGCCAATTTGTTGACCAACTCAGATGGGAACTGAGAGAAATTAACTGATCTGTCGCCAGAGCCATTTGTTGCGGCGCGGCCATTTACGACAGTTGAAGACAAAAACGGCCCAAGACCACGAATGGAAACTTCAGTAGCTCCGCCATTTTCGCGATGCGACGCGACGCCTGTGATATTTTCCAAAGCTTCACCAATTGAAAGAGCTGGAATATCGCCAATTTCGTCAGCCGTAAAACCGTCAACGATCTGCGTGCTTTCACGCTTCAACGCGATCGTGTCTTGAATGACCTGACGTGTACCAACAGCAATGACTTCATCTTCAACATCAGAGCTTTGCGCAAAAGCAGGTTGAGCCATCAGACTTAGGACTAAAATGGACGTTGACGCGCCAAAACTGCGCTTAATCCCAGTGTAAAAACGCGATGGAGTCGCGCGTGTGGTGAAATCGTTAGACATTAGTCTATCCCCTTGGTTTGCAAATTTAGTCGGTAACATTGATTTTCGGTTAGTATTGGACCCACGATAACGCAAACGTCAACCATTTAAATGAACCGTTTTAAGGTAATTGGTCCTACCAATGTGCGTAAATATTTGAACTGTGTTATTCTTGCCACAGATTGAGCATCTGAACTCTGAAAATCAGGAGGGTATATCAATGCGTGTCAAAGTTTGAGCCCTCTATCAGAACACAAAGTAAAACCTGCGTCATTTATAAAGGCCTGCCTCTCGACACTGAAGACCTTTAACAATGAGAGTTAGAGATCCGCAGATAAGGCGTGAATAACGCCGCGGACTTCGGCTAATCCCTTCAATCGACCCACGCCAGAATAACCAGGGTTATTGGCCTTACCGATATCACCCATCATCTGATGGCCGTGATCTGGGCGGATAAATATCTCTGCACCCTCATCGCCCGATTGACGACGTTTTTTCTCTTCAAGAAGCAGGTTCCGAATGACACTCACCATATCAATATCACTATCTAGGTGATTAGCTTCGTAAAAAGAGCGTTGCTCATTAGCGTCACGACTAACGCCACGAAGATGAGAGAAGTGGATACGCGACCCAAAGTCCTTTGCCATTTGCGGCAAATCATTATCAGGACGACTTCCATAGGTGCCGACACATAAAGTAATTCCATTTGCAGGACTCGGCGCGAGGTCAAACAACATATTCAAATCGTCTGCTGTGCAAATAATACGCGGCAGACCGAACATGTCGCGCGGCGGATCATCTGGATGAATCGCAAGTTTTACATCCTGTTCTTCCGCGAGCGGCAAAACGACTTCCAAGAAGCGAAGCAGGTTTGCGCGAAGCTGTTCGCTGCTAATCGCTTGATACTGCGCAAGCTGCTCCCTGAAACTCTCCAGACTATAGCTATCCGTCATTTTACCTGGAAGGCCTGCAATGATGTTATTTGTGAGCTGTGATTTCTCCGCGGCGCTCATATTTACAAAGACCGCTTTCGCTGTCTCTAACTCTTTGGATGAGTAATCCGCTTCGGCATTTTCGCGCTTCAAAATATATAAATCAAAGGCCGCAAATTTATCCTGATCGAAACGTAGCGCATAGGCCCCGCTCGGCAGTTGAAACTTCAAATCTGTCCGTGTCCAATCGATGACAGGCATGAAATTATAACAGATGGTTTTCACACCACATCGCGCCAAATTCACCATCGACGTCGCCCAAGCCTCAATATACTTCTCGCAGCCAGGTTTTCCTAATTTGATATCTTCATGCACAGGAATACTCTCCACCACAGTCCAGCGCAAAGACCTCATATTTTCAGGCGTGTTTTCGATAAGGTTTTTATAGTCTTGAATAGCCTCCATTGTCCAAACTTCGCCCGCAGGCACAGCATGTAACGCGCTGACAATATCAGTCGCACCTGTCTGGCGAATTTCATTCAAGCTGACAGGGTCATCCGTGCCAAACCACCTCCAAGACTCACGCATGATTTGGCTCTTTCTGAGTTTGCAAGACGAGAAATTCCGTCAAGGTTGATGCTACGCCATTCGCACGAATGGTTTCCGCATGTTGTGTCACGGCCTGCAGGAATTCAGGCTGATTGAAAAAGGAAAAATCATTCGCCGATGCAATCGTCAAATAGGACAAGACGCGTTGGTTCATATCATCAGTTTCAACTTGCGTGAATTGCTCCAATTTTGGATCATTCAAGACGTCATTTTCGAGCGCAATGTGAATGAAAACAACCCACGCCCCGAGGCAGAATTCAAAATATGGGATGTTCGCACTTGCGGCCACCGCGATGTTTATCGTCGGAAACCATCGCTGTTGAATCTTCTGAGAACTGTCCGTTCCAACTTGTAGATTGGCATATGGCAGATTTCCATTCTGGAACCTCTTAATCACCTCTTCGATATAGTCGGACCCATTATAACCGCTCGGAACTGCAGCATGAGGCAGTACATTTTGCCGCAAGGCCTGGCGCATAAAGTCTAAAACCTCAGGCCGCAGTAGTGCTTCGTGAACGAATGTATCGCCGCTCAAATACCCCAAGGTCGACGCCATAGTATGCGCGGCATTTAGGTAACGTAATTTCATCTGCTCAAACGGAGCAATGTCATCGACGAAGACAGCACCGACTTGGTTGAAGTTCGGACGCTCACCCACGAAACCATCTTCAATAATCCACTGCGTAAATGGCTCTGCCGAAACAGGCCAGGCATCGTCTCGCCCCGTGTCGCAGCGTACTGATGTTCGCAATGCGTCATCAGTAGCCGGGCAAACGCGGTCAACCATTGATGAGATAAATCCTACATGAGTTTGCGCCCACTCGAGGGTGATCGGACTATGCTGAAGTAACAGACGACTGACACCAGCTTTCAGAAGCTCTCCACCCTTTGAAATATTATCGCAGCACATGATTGTAAGCTTTGCGCGCGCGCTATCGTCTTGAGCGCGTTGAATAAGTCCACACGCCAGAAATCCGTATATTGTTTTCGGTGCGTCCAAAGAAGCTAACTCTAACTGTAAATCAGGGTGATCAAAATCCACCTTGCCTGAGGTCAGACAATACCCCTTCTCGGTAATGGTCGAGCTAACAAGTTGGGTTGAAGTTTTGGCGATCAAATCAATCACCTCATTTGGCGCGTCTGGTGCGACTAAAACATGTTTGATGGACCCGATGATGCGGTACTCTGTCGTCTGCCCTAATGTCGCAAGTGTGTAGAGGTAATCTTGTGGCTCCAGTGCGTCCTTCATCGAAGACGACCGCAATGACACCCCTGTTATACCCCATTTTGTCGCACCCTGATTCAACAAATCATCGCAATACACGGCTTGGTGTGCGCGATGAAAATTACCAATACCAAAGTGAACGATGCCAGATGTCACGGTGTCCCGATCATATTCGAAAGTTCGAATGCCTTCAGGTAAGTTATTGGCGGATAACAGGCTCATATTAGTATCAATGCATCCATGTGAGTAAGGGCGGAATTGAGGTAAGTGACCTTACGAGAAATGTCACGTTCAAACCACTCTCATGCTGGCATTAGGAACGCCCAAGTTGAACCTGGGTGATTTGTATGCACAATGGACATAGTTCTGCGTTCACTCTAGCGTCTTCAAATAATGCAGGCGTGACCACAGTTTCCTGCGCAGGCTTTGAGGCAGAGATATGACAGACGCAGCCAATCCAGATAAAATCTCCACACTTAGCTTCCGTCAAAAATTCTCTCGCGGTCTCGCGCTCTTTCTTCCTGGAATATTCCTTCTCGGTTTCAACCTAGGCACGGGTAGCGTCACCGCTATGGCCAAGGCTGGGG
Source organism: uncultured Caulobacterales bacterium (assembly GCA_938009235.1). GTDB lineage: Bacteria > Pseudomonadota > Alphaproteobacteria > Caulobacterales > Maricaulaceae > Litorimonas. The sequence continues at coordinate 51,456 of CALLIK010000006.1, read as the reverse complement.
CCGATTATGGGATGACCCTCCTTTGGACACTCGTCGCATCCTGTCTGTGTACGTATTTCATGATCAACCTTTATGGTCGCTACACTTTGGTCACTGGCGAAACAGCCCTTCAGGCTTTTAAAAAACATATTCACCCTGGGGTTGGCATCTACTTTATCGCTGCATTGACGTTCGGTGTCGCAGGTAGTGTTATGGGCGTGATGGGTATCGTGGCAGACATATGTTATGAATGGTCAAAGACGATGGTGGATGGCGGCATTGCGCCAATTTATTTTGCAGCCACCTTCTCTGCGCTGGTCTTCTTTATTTTCTGGAACGGTAAAACGCATTTCTTTGAACGCGCCCTTGCCGTCATTGTCGCGCTCATGTCGGCTTGTTTTTTGATAAATTTCTTTATCATGATGCCGCCCCCCGTCGATATTCTTAAAGGCTTGGTTCCGAGCATTCCTGAGGTGGATGCAAATGCAAAAAAAGGATCTTTGCTCGTCATCGCCTCTATGGTGGGAACGACAGTCTTCTCGGGACTTTTTATCATCCGTACAACGCTAGTGAAAGAAGCTGGCTGGACGCTTAAAGATGAGAAAACCCAGCGTAATGATGCGCTCGTCTCCGTAGGGTTAATGTTCATGATTAGCGCAGCCATCATGGCTGCTGCTGCTGGAACTTTACATGTCGCAGGCAAACAACTCACAGAAGCGTCCCAAATGATTACTCTCCTTGAACCACTTGCAGGGTCTTTTGCGACATCAATATTTGCCATTGGCATTATTTCGGCTGGTGTGTCTTCACAATTCCCCAATGTGCTCATGCTGCCGTGGTTGATCTGTGATTACAGAGAAACAGAGCGGGATATGACGCTCGGGCATTTCCGAATTATGGTGTTCCTCATTTCTCTGCTGGGACTGGTTGTGCCTTTGATAGGGGCCAGACCCGTATTGGTCATGCTTGTTTCACAAGCCTTTGGCGCCATCATTCTTCCAGCAACAGTGCTCTGCATTTTTTACCTCACCAATCAGACTAAATTGATGGGAAAGCATAAAAATGGGGTGGCATCCAATCTGATCCTAGTTGCCATCTTGCTCTTCTCTCTCTTAATCGCATATATGGGCTTTACTGGTGTCCAATCGCGTTTTGCGGAACTTGTGCAATCTAAAGCCTGATAGTCACTCGGGGAACATCCATGAATATCCAAGACGACTCCGTTTTCGAACGCCCTGATTTTTTAGAGCAACACATCACGGCCACACTCAAATTTTATGACTCGCGTGTGTTCTCCGATGACGGCGGTTTCTACGGATGTTTCTTGGACGATGGGACCTGCTTTGACCCTGACAGTCGGCAACTTGTCGGCTCCGCAAGATATGTCCTTAATTACGCAACGGCCTACCGTCTTTATGGCGAGCCTAAACATCTGGACTGGGCGCAATGGGGGCTGAACTTTCTCACGCGCGTGCATAAACAACCCAATGGTCACTATGCGTGGTTACTCGAAAAGTCTGTCGTCACGGACACGCGCGTCATGGCCTATGGTCACGCCTTCGTTCTTTTAGCGGCCGCAGCCTGCCACCAAATTGGTATCTCAACCGCGTTGCAAACATTGAACGAAACATTCGACTTTATGGAGGCCCATTTTTGGGACGAGACGTCAGGCGCATATAGTGATGAACGTGATGACACGCTTGAGACCCTCTCGCCCTATCGTGGTCAGAACGCGAATATGCATATGTGCGAAGCCCTGCTCGCCGCGTGGCAAGCGACAGTAGATATTCGTTTTCTTGATCGCGCCGAGCAGCTGGCAAACCGTTTCGCTTTTGATCTCGCAGCTCAATCAGACGGACAGATTTGGGAGCATTACGATACCGACTGGAACGTCGACATGGAATTCAATATTGACCTCCCCAATGATCGGTACAAACCTTGGGGCTTCCAACCCGGTCATCAGTTAGAATGGAGTAAGCTCCTCCTTATTTTGAACGGCGAACGCCCTAACGACAAATGGATCACTAAAGCCCAAAGCCTATATTCCAAAGCTATGGCAACGGGATGGGATGATGAATTTGGCGGCATTGTTTATGGCGTGGCCCCTGATGGACGTTATTGCGCGAGCGAAAAGTATTTCTGGGTCCAATCTGAAGCCTTTGCGACGGCTTGGAGGCTCTACAAAGCGACTGGCGAGGAAACCTACCTCATGGATTACCGCCGTATATGGCGATGGAGTTGGACCCATTTAGTCGACCATGAACATGGTGCATGGTTCCGCGTTAGAAACCGTAACGGGTCTGTCATCGACAACAGAAAATCACCTCTAGGCAAAACTGATTATCACACCATGGGTGCCTGCTGGGACGTTTTGGCCGTATCCGCAAAACAGTAAAAACCGATAAACTGAAGAAAATTTAAAATATTTCCAAGGATTGCTCAGTGAGATACGTCTTATAGGTAAGATTAGACAAAAACAGGATAGCGAAGCGTTGTGCGTAATCAAAGCGATGTAGAAGACATCACGCAGGAAATATGGGCATCCCTGCCCGGTAAGCTACGAAATTGGCGAGGTGAATCTAAAGTCACAAGCTGGCTGCACTGTATCGTATTAAATGCCGCGAAAGGTGCCCTGCGAAGATCCGCCTCTCGCTCAAGAATACTGCGGACACGGAATAACATCTCTCATGGCTGCAACAGGCACTCGGAACTTTACCCCAGGACTTACGCTCCGACACTGGGCGAGCAGAAGACTTTCGCCGAAGCCGCAGAGGTTCTGGGCATAGTTTAAGGTACGGTGGCTTGGAGGATGAACGAGATCAAGTGCAGGTTAAAACAATGACTTCAAAAGATAATGAATTAGGTCAAGGGGCGCTGGCATGAGTAACGAAATAGATAGTCTGGCAGCAGTGATGCGTAATGCACGCTCTTCAAAGCAATCGCGTCAAACCGCGATGGACGTGTTCATGACGATGTTATCAAAGTAGCCAATCATCTTATTCCAGTTAAAAGGGCTTTGGTGGTGCAGGGTCAATTACCAAGTTACGAAGAGAGCCAAGCCCTGCAGCCCAAGTCTAAATATGACCCATAAGCGTTAATTTTACTCGGTTGTGATAACTTTGATACATCCATTTGGCATCACTCTTGCAAGGAGCTCCATGAAAGCTAGATGGAGTTCCAAAACATGACAATTATAACCAACTGGACTAAAAAGATGAGTGCGAGTTTTAGGAAAAGTGTGTTTACTTTTTCTCATGACCTAGCCTCAACTGGCCTCTTTACGGACAGCGCTTTAATTAAGCTGATAGAAAAGCACCCTGATGAGCTCACGGATGTTTGTACGATGGGACCGGCCAGCGATACTCGCTATCCAAATAAACTTCGGACGGGAGACTTTAGGGACTCTACAGCAGAGGAACTATTCCAAGCGGCTAAAACAGGAAAAGTGTGGATTAACCTCCGTAAGGCCATGAACGTTCATCCTGAATATTCATTAGTTCTGGACCAAATGTACAGTGGTATCGCCAAAAATACGGGTAAGAAGCCTTTCAATGCGAACGGTGGAATTTTAATCACATCACCTGTCGCAAAAACCCCGTATCATTTTGATAAAACTGAAACTATCCTTTGGCACGTAAGAGGACCTAAACGCATATTTTTCTATCCCATCGAAGAAAAATTTATCTCAGATGAGTCATACGAGCAAGCCGTCACGAATATGCTTGAAGATGACCTACCCTATGACCCATCATTCGATGAAGATGCTACCTTTATTGACCTAGCCGAAGGACAAGCTGTCTCATGGCCTTTGAGTGCTCCGCATCGGGTAGATAATCATGGGTTTTGTGTATCTGTAACGACCGAGTTTTCTTCGAAAGAAAGCGCGTTGAAAAATGCGGCCATGATCGCAAATGCGACTTTACGTGAAAAATTTGGCGTGTCACCGAGTTGGACGAAACAATCTCCAATCAACCGATTGAGCAAATCTATTCTAGGTATTGCACTCAAAAAGACGAAACTTGCCGTCAGTTCGCAACATGCAGATTATGTAACATTTAAAGTAGACACGATGGCGGCAGGTTCTGTTGTGGATGTCGAACCCTATGAAAGAAATTTCTAAATCAGCCCAAACCTCTAAAGGGGTTTGTCGTCTTAGCGACAACTTTCAAGCCTTACGCTAAGGTACGAACATAAAGACTCAAGCACATCTTCATCAGTGCTTGAGTTTTAAATCTGATAACTGCTTTTCACAATCGCGCAGACTCTTTCCACTAATAGAGATATGGCATTTAGTTATATGAGATTCAGGAGCCTGATAGGCACCAAGAATTAGAATACGGGTGTCAGCTACAGCCTCGACACGCCTAAGAATGTCACTCAACGTACCTGACAATTCAACACTCGCAGCATAAATTCCGTGAGAATACCCCTCATCTATAAAGAGCCTAGACGCGACCAAGAAAGGCGTGATCCCCGTTAGTCGTGGATTGAGATCAACCAAGAAAAATTCATTTTTTTTGTTTTGCAGGATATCGATTCCAACAACGCCAAAATACCCACGCTGATGAAGGTATTTAGCAACCGGCTGAGCCACTCTTAAAAATTCATCATAGAACTCATCTTGAATGTCAGCGTTAAAAACACCTCCACTCCATTTTCCTGCGGCACTAAAGACTTGTTCTGTGAAACCGAGCCAAGTTAGCTCACCCTGTTTGTTGAGGTAAAATTGAACGCCGTAATCACCAACAATATCACTAAGTAGTTGATTGATAACACGTGGCGCATCAGGCCATTGTTCATTGATCTGGCTTTGCGCCTTTTTTAAATCAGCTTCATTCCGAACAAAGAAATTACCTAAGCCAGCATAGCCATGGCTCAGCTTTATGAGGCACGGAAATTGAACGTCTTTATACACCTCAGCTTGCGAGCAAGGAATCTCTACAATCGCTTCCTTGGAATGCAGATGATAAAGTGCGGAAGGTTCAATCACTTGCCGGGACGCTTCTATCGCCTCAAATGGAAATGACGTGATATATATTTGCTCACTGTCAAGTCCTTGCCAGTCAGGACGCCCCGCTTCGCCAAACATTTTTTCCCAGTGATCAACCAACTCACGCGGAGGTTCTATTTCAGATGTGACAGGAACTTTATTCCCCCACCCATACATAAGGTGATGCGGACCCAATGTTTTTAAAAGACCAATCGGTGGCGCGGGATACGGGTCGTGGATAATATATTGTGTTCTATTTTGAAATTGTGTTTCACGACTGTTTGAAGACGGATATTCCGTCATGAGAACAGCATCAGGCTCATCTGCTTGATATAACTCAGATAGAAATTTGAACGAGGTTAGGCTGTCTTTAAAACTCATTGTGAAAGCCTACCTCTTTTTCCACACACTCATCTCGGAAACGCTATGCGTAAATTTACGTGCTGTTTCGCGAATGACAAATGGTATCTCGCGTGGAACGTCAACGCTTTCAAATTCGGCCGTTAAAATATCCGTTATACCTTCAAGCGTCTTATAGGTCTCGCCTGTATGCGCTTTAAACCCACCCAGCCATTTGTCGCGCGCAGTATGTTCTTCAGTCCAATGATAAGGCGATATAATCACAAGCAGCCCACCAGATCGAATTCTGTCCTGAATAGCACGTAAGAATTTTTCAGGATCATACAAATTATCAATTAAGTTACTTGCAAAGACGAGATCATAATCTTTAAATTTGTCTGCAAGGTTACACGCGTCACCTTGAAGGAACGTCACTTTGTTTTTCACAAAATCATATGCCTCAAAGTCAGACAGTTTAACTTCGCGGTATGAAACAAGCTCCCCTTCATCGGGTACAACATAGCGCTGCGCGCCTGTTTTTTGTAAATTTACAGGCGGTTCAATGAGGCGAACGGAAATATCAACGGCGTCTACATGCTTAAAGCATTTAGCGAGTTCAAAGGATGCACGCCCCGTCCCGCATCCGATATCAAGGGCGCGCAGGGTTTTGTGATCCTCTAAATATTCCGCTACAGCATTTACGCAAGCAACGGGGAAGTTAGCAACGCCTAACTGTTCTTGTCCGTACTGGAATTCAATATCCTTCGTGACGAGACCATCCATCTCATAGCGATTAAGGCTTGGAGCAGGCAAAGGTTCACTTTCGACATAACGCAAACCTGAATGCTGATGAAAATGTCGACGGAACGCGTATCGTGATTTCTCTAAAGCGATGTTACCGGTCGAAGCCCAGCTCCCGCCTTTGATAAGGTTATGCTTGCCATCAAATGTTGGCGTAGAAAAATCATCATACGCTTCATGCACTTTAAACCCATCATACCCATCAATAGGCGTTTCCGTCCATTGCCACACATTGCCGATCACATCGAAAAAACCACCTGAAAATTCATGTCTATCAACAGGGCAAGATGACGTTACAAACTCTAAATTTATATTCCCTGGCGCATTTTCCCAATCTGGCTGATCGGTCTTTACCAGCGTTCTTAACTGATGCCATTCGGCTTCGGTTGGCATCCGTATATGAGCATCCATTTGTTCGCTTTTCCAATTACAAAAAGCTTTGGCTTCAAGGTAATTAATATCGACAGGCCAATTCCAAGGCATCTCAATCACGTCTAACATTGTACGATATTGATATGTGTCGTCAGACTTTACCCAGAACTTTGGATGCTCAGGCTTTTGATAGGCTATCCACGCCCAACCCTCAGGGCTCCAATATTTCTCTGTTGTGTAGCCGCCGTTGTCCACAAAGCTTAGATACTCAGAATTAGAAACAAGATATTTAGACGCTTTAAATGAAGGCACTTCCGCGTTCATCGCCCCATATTCATTGTCCCACCCATAGAAAGGGTCGTCATTGGGTTTCCCCAATTGCATCAGGCCCCCGTCTACATTTATCAGTTCATTCTCTGGTGCAGACCCGCTCTCATTACAGATAGCCCTCCATAAAGGGTGAGATTTCACCATGTTCAATGGTAACTCGCGGATCAACACGGTGCTTGTTTCCAAATGGATACGTTCGTGCTCAATACTCATCATGATAATCCAGAGCGGACTGTTTTGGTCTATCGGCATAGAGAAACTACAATTACGGATAAAACCATCAACTCTGTCGCGGACTTTATCCCGATAAGCCTTTACCGTGGCAGGCGTCGGCCAATCATAGTTTTTATCATTCAAATCATCCCAAGACATTTCGTCTACACCCACCGCCAATGTGGATTCAATAACGGGGTCAATACGGGTATTTATCAATCCCGCAACATTGAGCTTATTCATAAAGAAAACAGCCGTATGCCCATAATAGAAAATCAGGGGGTGCCGGAGGTTATTGGCGCGAGCATAGAACGCGGCATCACCATTTAGGCAGTCGAACAAGCTTTCATATAATGAAAATGTTTTGTGAAAATACTCTAAAATTTCCTGGCGTTTGACCTCAACCGCTCCTGTTTTTAGGTTGAGCGTTTTCGTAATAAAATAAATTTCATCATAAACACCAGAGGTCATATTTTGTGGTGTCATTTTTTCTTTTCACTCTATCTGCTCGGATGTCCTCACAGTATAAATCGCCTTACCATTACAGACTTACATACGGGATGAACACTCCCGTAGATTTCGAATGGCTGTACAAAACCGTTCGATCTCATCTTGAGTATTGTAATAATGAACTGAAGCACGAACAAGTGCCACAATGCCGCGCCCCTCTAGGTCTAACCTTGCATGTTCAACTCTCGCCGCAGATACATTGATATTTTTGGCTCGTAGTAAAAGAACAATATCCGAAGCGTCACGTCCCTTGAGTTCGAACGTCACAATCCCTGACTGTTTCCCTTCGCCCCGTTCACGTAATGTAACCCCATCAATGTTCTGTAATTGCGTACGCAGGCTTTCAGACACAAGAGCAATACGCTCTTGGATTACATTAAGCCCAATATCCATGGCATAGCGAGCCGCCTCAGCGAGCGCTATCTGTCCTGCCATAAACCGCTCCCATCCCTCAAAGCGTTTCGCGTCATCTCGTAATGTATAGCTATGTGTGGATGTCCATTCAGCTGCCTGCAAATCCACAAAAGGAGGATGCATATTAGTTAGCCTGCTTTTCTTGACGTATAAAAAACCTGTCCCGCGAGGGCCACGCAAAAACTTACGTCCCGTACCGCATAAAATATCACACCCAATCGCTTTAACATCGACAGGCATTTGCCCAACCGATTGGCAGGCATCCAGAACATATATAAGTCCATGCTGACGCGCGAATTCACCAACTTCATTCACCGGGTTTATCGCTCCGCTCTGTGACGGAATATGGGTTAAAAAAATCGCTTTCGTCTTAGCATCGACGATATCGGTTAGCGCCTTAAAATTTATCGCTCCCTTCGCGTCAGTTGGCATTATATCAATCTTTATGCCTTTGATTTGAGACAATCTAAGCAAGCCTAGATAATTGGAGGAATACTCAGTTTCGTGTACTAAAACGCGGTCGCCTACCTCAAATGGAATTGCATTTACCGCAATATCCCAAGCCCGAGTAGCGTTCTCGCAATAGGCAATTTCATCAAGGTCAGCATTTAGCAAATTTGCGAACGCTGTATAAAAGCTATCAATCGCCTGTGCAGATTTAGTGGCAGCCTCATACCCCCCCATAGATTGCTCAAGAGCCAAGTAATCACACATGACCGTATAAACAGGCTTAGGCATTAGAGAGGCGCCAGCATTGTTGAAATGCAAAATTGAGGTGCATGACGGCGTATCACGTCGCATTTTTTCTAAATCAAATTTCATAACACGCGGTTAGCATTATCGAAGTCAACAGAACAAAGGGCTTTCTCACGTCAAAGACGATACCCAAAATAATAAGTCACGGAAGGCTAAACGCTAATCTGCGAACCGCACATCCTTTAACCGCCATGCGCACAACAAGAGTTTTAAGTCGACTTTATTGGCTAACTTACCTATCCATAGCCCTATATAATCAGGTCTTTCACACCTATGAACCTGAGTATTAATCGGAAGACCATGACCAAAACCATTCTCGTTACAGGCGCCGCAGGGTTCGTTGGGTTTCACGCTTCTCGTAAGCTCATAGACGCTGGTTTTAATGTCATCGGAATTGACAATATCAACGATTACTACACGCCCAAGCTCAAATACGCACGGCTCGAGGTTCTCTCGAAGTCAGTAAATTTTAGGTTTGAAAAAGCCAACATAAGCGATCCTGCATCGCTTGAAAAAGCTGTGAGCGGCGAGACGGTAACGCATATTCTTCATTTGGCAGCACAAGCTGGCGTTAGATATAGTTTGGAAAACCCGCGCGCTTATGTCGACACTAACCTCGTAGGTCACTTAAACATCTTAGAGCTGGCACGGCACACATCGACACTGGAGCATCTCATATATGCCAGTAGTAGCTCTGTTTACGGCGACCGCGAAGGTGGACCCTTTCGAGAAACGGACATCGTTCGCAAACCGGCCTCCCTTTATGCCGCAACCAAAATTGGCGGTGAAATGCTCGCGCAAAGTTACAGCGCACTCTACGGAATCCCTCAAACGGGCTTACGGTTCTTTACCGTTTACGGTCCATGGGGACGTCCAGATATGGCGTATTTTATCTTCGCAGAAAAAATGTCTCGCGGAGAACCTATTCAACTTTTTGCGCCAGACGAAATGCGGCGCGACTTCACATTTATTGATGACATCGCCAACGTCCTTCCCGTGATCGTACACACGCCGCCGACTGACGGACACGCGATTTATAACTTAGGAAACAGCAATCCAAATACCCTCATGGAGCTTGTCACGGCCGTAGAAAATTCATTTGAGATTGTTGCTGAAAAACAAATCCTCCCAAAACAAATGGGTGACGTCAGTCATACCTTTGCTGATGCCACCTCTGCATTGCGGGACTTTGGGTTCAATGCAGAAACATCTCTACAAGACGGAATCGATAAGTTCGCGACGTGGTATAAAAATACATGGATGAACGAGTCAGAATAATGAATCCCGTACGCAAGCAAACACGGCACGTATCTAGCTAACCAAAATTAACCACCGTTTAGAGGACGCTGATTTCAGCTTCTATTTTCATATGACTTCCACAGACTATCGCCCTGAACTTGATGGCTTACGCGCCATAGCCGTCATTGGCGTGCTGTTCTTTCACTTGGGCTTGAATAACTTCAGCGGTGGATATCTTGGCGTCGATGTCTTTTTTGTATTAAGCGGATATTTGATCACAAAAATGATCCAAAAGTCTCAAGACACGAGCACATTCTCATTCATTAATTTTTATATTCGGAGAGCCCGCCGGTTACTTCCGACCATGTTCTTGGTCATAGCGACCACATTGTTTTTTGGCGCGCTCTTACTGTCACCGGAACATCTGGAAGCGGGCTCACAATCAGGATTATACGCCTCAATATCTGTTGTGAATATTCACCATTGGCTGTCCGCAGGCTACTTTGACCTTTCAAGCGCAAACAAACCATTCTTGCATTTTTGGTCACTCAGCGTTGAAGAACAGTTCTATCTTTTTTGGCCTGTCCTCTTAATTTTCAGTCATAAATTTTTCAAATCAAAGGGACGGGTTGCCTGTATTGCAATCATATCTGCGGCTAGTTTTTTCACTTCATATTTCTTGGTGACCAACTCCCCTGATGCTGTTTTTTATCTCATGCCGTTTCGCGTGTGGGAGTTTGGGCTTGGAGCCATGCTCGCTTTGATTGCAACAAATATTCAGACCCGTAAATCTAGCATCGGGATATTAAGTATTGTTGGTCTTGCGCTGATAATATTTGGATTCATTTACCACGAAAAATTCAACAATTATGCACTCCAATATTTGCCCGTTGTTCTTGGGACTTTGTTGGTTATCGGCACACCTTTAAACGCTGTATCTAGTCTTTTACTGACTAACCCTGTCAGCGTTTATCTCGGAAAAATATCCTACTCGCTGTATTTGTGGCACTGGCCAATCATCGTATATATTAAATACTATACTGATTATGAAATGTCCGCAGCTACAATCGCTCTCGCTTTAGCGCTCACGCTTACTCTCTCCAGTCTTTCCTATCACTTTGTGGAAACGCGGTTCCGTAAACCTTGGACAACAGAGACCCGCCTTGAAAGATTAGCGGTTCCAGCCGCTTTCATGACAATAATATCCTGCCTTGTCGTCGTCACCAGTCATGGCTGGGCGCAAAAGGGTTGGGATAAACGCTTGTCGCTTGAGCTGCGGACAATAACGACCGCCTCTCAACAAAGACCCAATCCTAATTGCGACAGACGGACGGCCAAAAATGGTCAAGCCGGAGTTTGCATATTTGGAGAACAGGGGAAGCAGGTAGACATTGCGGTGATTGGCGACAGCCACTCGAATGTCTTAGCTGCAGGATTAGTCAATCCTTTTCGGGAAAGCAAAGTAACGGGAATAGCGTTTTCACGAGGCGGAATGGGGCCTTTCTTGGGCGCGGATCATTTCCGAAATAACGGTGAACCACGAGGCAATAGAAATAAGGATTACGAAGCACTTCTTAGCGAAAACCCAAACTATGTCATTCTACATGCTCGGTTTGCACTTTACTGGACGACGCACGTCACGGCGCAAGATGAAACGGACCTACGCATTTATCTGACGCCTTCTGACACATCTTTCGATAATTCTGTTGAGGGCGCACAAAATACCTTCCGAAGGTCTATCGAAGACGCATTAATTGCTATCCAAAAAACGGGGGCTACACCCGTGATCGTAGGTCCCGTTCCCAATCCTGGGGTCGATGTCGTTAAATGCTTATCACGGCCCTTATTTCGGACACTCGAAACGGCAATGAAGCTGTGTAATGGATATTCACAAGAACAGTCCTACGACCGCACGGCTGAAGTTGCGGAGTTTCTCAAGACGATAGCTGCCACCCATGACGGTATCTATGTGGATGCAAATCCAGTGTTTTGTAAAAACGGAGAGCCTACGTGTAGACGAATGTGGAAAGACAAGTTGTTCTATCGTGACGGGAACCATCTTAGTTTGGTTGGCGCTCGAGTTTTAGGGGCTGAGGTGATGAAAAAAATTCAATTACACAAAGCAGACACCACAAAAAAATAATCCAGCCTCATGAGAGACTGGATAGGAATTTTGATACTGGGTTTTAGACCCGTTCAGTATGAGCCTATGCACTATTAGGCTAGGCGAGGATTATGCCAAATTTGTTCGCCATCACCCATGTAACCATTTGGTCTCATTTTTTGTGGCTCATCAAACCATTTCGTCCAGCCATGATCGGCAAGCAAAACGCGCATCCCATCTTCGATGGCTGTTGAATGCGTTGCGATATACATCATTCTGACTTTTTTATTTATGGAGTCTATATTTGCAGTAATCGCATCAAGTTCGCTGCCCTGAATATCAAAATGCATGAAATCAACAATCTTATGTTTTTTGATCAGCTTCTCGACAGAATAGGACTTCGCGCTCGCATACTCTAATTGCGGATGTTTCTTTAACGAATATGTACCGTTAGCATTGAGCATCAACCTATTGCTGGCCTCAATATTTTCAATTTCCGCTTCGCTTACATTTAGAGCTCTTAAGCCCCACTGCGTGTCCGGTTTACTGGCCAATGGGAATAGGCAGAACCCATCTTGCGCCCCGACGACGCCATGAAGCAATTCATGATCTTTCGGCTTAATGTCATTATTTGTGCAATGTTCAATGAGCCACTCATAATGCGTAATCTCGCCTTCTACGGCGATGATTTCGAATTTCTTGCCTATATTCCTTGCAGCAGAGGCGCCGCGTAACGCCCAAATACCAAAACCCGCGCCCATTTCAGCAACAGTGAATTTTTTTCCTGACGTTTCGACGGCCCATAACAAGCTGTTGAACTCAACCATTCCATTCGGTGGTGGGAGTTGCTTCCCGCCTGTACCGCCCTTGGCAGCATTGAACTTCATGTCACTTTTCGTACCCATAAAGTCATAGGTAAACTGAGTTTCAAGCTTAGAAGCCTTCTGCGCGAATTGTTCGAAATTCTTGAAATTTTCGAGTTCTTTTTGTGACATTACATCGTTCCTATTTTCAATATATTCGATCTTATCATGAAAGCGGATACCGACATGAAAGTGAATAATTGCTGAGTTGTTGTGGAAGTAAAACGCTAAAGCGAACTTGTAAAGGCTTTGTCAGGTTACGCAGCGAGCGCCTGAGGGGCACATACCCATCATTTACACGAGAGTTAACGGAGGAAACCTTGGGATCATGATGGGGTATAGAATGGTAGGGGGTGAGGGACTCGAACCCCCAACCAATCCGTTATGAGCGGACGGCTCTAACCAATTGAGCTAACCCCCCTCAAACCGCGAACGGTTAAAAGGCAAATGCCGCCGAAGCGGTCATTTAGGAAAGGAGCTTCTGCACATATTTGGACCAATCCGCAAGACGGGTTTCACGTGTCTTTGCATCTAAAGTTGGGGTAAATTCACGTTCTGCCGCCCACTGCCCCGCGACATCATCCAAACTCGTATAAAGACCAGCCCCCAGACCCGCGAGATAAGCCGCGCCTAGCGCTGTCGTTTCTAGTACTTGCGGGCGCAAAACCGGCATGTCCAAAATGTCGGAAAGGTAGCCACACATCCAACTATTGGCCGCCATTCCACCATCAACACGCAAGGCTGTCGGCTCTACGCCGTCTTTGGCCATAGCTTCAAACAAATCGTACGTCTGATAGACCACAGATTCGACCGTCGCGCGAACGACGTGATCTCGTCCCGTATCGCGGGTCATGCCGAAGATAGCTCCGCGCGCATCAGGGGCCCAATGCGGCGCGCCTAGTCCTGTAAAGGCCGGCACGAGATACACGCCACCTGTGTTGTCCAAGCGTTCGCAAACGGCTTCGGTTTCGCGCGCATCCTCAACGAACTTCATCTCGTCACGCAGCCATTGAACGGACGCGCCCGCCATAAAGATAGAGCCTTCCAGCGCATATGTGGTCTTACCGTTCAAGCGATAAGCGACAGTTGTGAGGAGGCGGTTTTTCGACGTGATCGCCTCTTCGCCCGTGTTCAGAATAACGAAACAGCCTGTCCCATAGGTGGATTTGATATCCCCAGCCGCGAAACACGCTTGCCCAATCGCAGCCGCTTGCTGATCACCTGCAACGCCAGTGATCGGAATATCAGTATCGAGTATCGTACAGGTTCCAAAATCACCCGCAGAGTCGAGAACTGTCGGAAGACCTGCGCGTGGCACATCAAAGAGCGAGAGCAGCTCATCATCCCACGCTTGGGTATGAATATCGAAGACATTGGTACGGCTCGCATTCGTCGCATCAGTCACATGAGATACGCCCTGCGTGAGACGCCAGATCAGGAAGCTATCGACGGTCCCGAAACACAACTCACCGCGCTTGGCTTTCGCGCGTGCGCCCTCAACATGGTCCAAAATCCAAGCCATTTTCGACGCAGAAAAGTAAGGATCATGCAGCAGTCCAGTCTTAACTTGCAAATCCTCGGCAGGCATTTTCGCGGCGAGGCTCCGGCAATGCTCGGCAGTACGACGATCCTGCCAAACAATCGCATTATATATCGGTTCGCCCGTTTTTCGATCCCACACCAAAGTCGTCTCGCGTTGGTTGGTAATGCCAATCGCTGCGACATTAAGATCGTTCTCTGCTGCGTAAGTCTGCGCTTGCTTTAGCGTGGACAGCACAGTCGACCAAATCGCTTCGGGGTCATGTTCTACCCAGCCGTCTTGGGGATAAATCTGCGGAAAGGCTTCTTGAGCGGTAAAGAGAATTTTTCCGTCTGTCGAAAAAACAAGTGTCCGAGACGACGTTGTGCCTTGGTCGATTGAGAAAATAACTGTGTTCATGCGGCCTAGATGCAATGAAAACTGTGACGGCGCAATGTTCCGGTCCTGATATTTATAGCGACGCACAAAGAATGCCGCTAAGGATGCGCTATGAATTATGACCTTTTGATTATCGGCGGCGGCATTAACGGAACTGCGATTGCGCGAGATGCAGCAGGGCGCGGCCTCTCTGTACTCCTGTGCGAGCGCGATGATCTCGCAAATCACACCAGTTCGGCCTCGACGAAATTGATTCACGGCGGCCTGCGCTATTTGGAATATTACGAGTTCAACCTCGTGCGTCATGCCCTAAAGGAACGCGAAGTCATGCTCCGCGCTGCGCCCCATATTATCTGGCCGATGCGCTTTGTGCTGCCATATGACAAAGGGCTGCGTCCTGCTTGGATGCTCCGCACAGGTCTATTCCTATACGACCACATTGGCGGGCGAGAATTACTCCCGGGGTCAAAATCTCTGAAACTCGACAAAGCCCCGCATAAGGGCGTTTTGGAATCGCGCTTTAAAACTGGGTTTGAATATTCAGATTGCTGGGTAGAAGACGCACGCCTTGTTGTGCTCTATGCCCTCGACGCGGCCAATCGCGGTGCAGATATCCGCACCCGCACCGAAGTCTTAACTGTGAAGCCCACAGGTGAAGGTTATACGGCTGAGATCAAACAAAACGGCAAGACCGAAACCGTTACAACCACAGGCGTCGTCAATGCTGCTGGCCCTTGGGTCGATGCCGTTCTTGGGAAAATCAAAACGACCAAAAATGAGCAATCCCTACGCCTCGTTACGGGCAGCCATATTGTCACCAAGAAACTCTTTGACGGCGACCATGCCTATCTCTTCCAAAATGCAGATAACCGCGTCATTTTCGCGATCCCCTATGAGCATAATTACACGCTGATCGGGACAACGGATAAGCCATATGATCTCGCGGACGGACCTGTAAAAATCAGCCAAGAAGAGATTGAATATCTCTGCGACGCGGCCAGTGAATATTTCGAAAATGACATTACGCCCGCCGATGTTGTCTGGGATTATGCGGGCGTGCGTCCGCTTTATGATGACAAAGCCGTTGATGCGTCAGCAGTCACGCGAGACTATAAGTTGAACGTTGAGGAATATGCGAAAGGCGCCCCTTTCCTATCCGTTTACGGCGGAAAAATTACGACCTCCCGGAAGCTTGGCGAACATGCCATGGATCAGCTCAAAGAGTATTACGACTACAAAACGGGCGATTGGACAGAGACCGCGCTTCTGCCTGGCGGCGATTTAATCAATGCCGACTTCGAGCTGTTCTTTACCGATATGCACAAGCGTTACCGCGCGATGAATACGGATCTGCTGCGGCGTCTCTGCCATGCTTACGGCACGCGCATCACGCTCCTCTTGGGCGACGGCACATCTCAGCCAGAACTGGGACAGCATTTCGGCGCAGGGCTATATGAGCTAGAAGCCAAATATCTCATCAATCACGAATGGGCCACATCTTCCGACGACATTTTATGGCGTCGCAGTAAATTGGGCCTCCATATGAGCGACAGTGAAAAAGCCGCATTTACGGACTGGTTCAACGCGCATACGGCCTAGCCATGACATTTGGGGACATATTCAATCTCGCGCCTATCCCGCTCTGGCAATCGCTCGCGACTTACCTCGCCTTCACCGCGATTATCATTGCGCGCTATTTCGCGATTGTATGGCCGATCCATTGGGCGCTGTGGAAACGCACACCCAAGAAAGCCCGCCGTCTTTCGCGCCGCGACCCGACACCCGAAACTATTCGCAATGAGATTAAACTCTCGACCATTAGCGCCTTTATCTACGCCCTCCCCGCCGCGCTCGTCATCGAGGTTTGGAAAGCGGGCGGGTCTGCGCTTTATATCGCGATGCCAACTGATGTTTCAGGTTGGCTTTACATTCCAATCTCCGCGCTGATCTATTTGTTCGTGCAGGACACATGGTTCTATTTCACGCACCGCATCATGCACCACCGCAAACTTTTCAAACTTACCCATGAAGGTCATCACCGCAGCGTGCAGCCTACGCCGTGGGCGAGTTTCTCATTCGACCCGATTGAAGCGATAAGCTCCGCGTGGTTGCTACCCATTCTCGCGCTCGTCCTCCCGCTGCATGTTGGCGTCGCGCTGTTCGTGCTAATGCTCATGACCATCAACGCCGTGTTCAATCACGCGGGATGGGAAGTTTATCCCGACAGTTGGGTTAAAGGCTGGTGGGGCCGCCACATAATAACGGCCAGCCACCACAATCTCCACCATACAAAATTCAAAGGCAATTACGGTTTGTATTTTAGGTTTTGGGATAAGGTCTGCGGGACCGATAAGGGTTTGGTTTAGTTCGCTTGCGAAGACGTAATTTCGACATAAATTCAGTTAAAGACTTAATCGTGAAACGAGTGCTCAAAATAATCATGTCCCTTACGTTAGTCCTCATTGGGTTATTTGTAATATGGGGCTCGAAGAACTGGAGCGAAGCTGGGTCACATATTAAGCTTTCAGAGAATTACATAAAACTTGAAAAAATTAACCCCTCCGGTCCATCCTCGAACAATCAAAACTTAATTCTACGAATTCAAGGTTGGGATCAAAAGACCTACAAACCGTGCAGTATATTTTTCAAAAAAACTCATGTGTCTAATTTTATAACAAGGGACTTTATTAAAAGTCGTAGCCACCTTGAACGCGCCTTTATTTCTTGTCGACTTGAGAGGGATTATACACATCATCAATTACGCACTTATTTCCTCGCCAATGCCTATGTTGGAAAGGGTCAATATGGCGTTGAAGCGCTTTCAAAAGACTTATTTGCAAAGCCATTTGAAAACCTCACGAAACGCGAACTGATAAGAATTGGGTTGATTATGCAAACTCCCACACTTCGTAATGATAACGATACAATAAAAACAAAAATAGAATATTGGTTAGAAAAAACTGCAGCCGATTCCTAACGCATCACCAAATTCACAAACTCACACAACCATTTCCGCGTCTCTCTTGGGTCGATTATATTCTCCACGCCAAACGCTTCTGCCGTTCGGAAGGGCGAGCTTACATTGGCGAGGCGGGCTTTGATTTTTGCGAGTTCGGCTTTTGGATCATCTGCGGCTTCGAGTTCCGAGCGGTACGCCACCTCCACGCCGCCATCGATCGGCAAGCTGCCCCAATCCCCGCTAGGCCATGCCACGCGGTAGGGGAACCGTTCGGCATTAGACATCGCCGCGCCCGCAACGCCGTAAGCTTTGCGGATGATGACAGACGCCCACGGCACAGAGGTTTTATAAACAGCATTCATGGCCTCAACCCCGCGCCGTATCGTGGCGGTTTTTTCGGCCTCTAGCCCGATCATAAAACCAGGATTATCGACAAGGTTCACGACGGGCAGACCGAACAATTCCGCCGTCTCCACAAAGCGTTTCGCCTTCTCCGCTGTGTCCGCCGTCCAACTCCCCCCAAGGAACATCGGGTCATTCGCGAGGACCGCAACGGGCCATCCGTCCAAACGCGCAAAACCCGTAATCGCGGCGCGGCCCCACTGCTGCCCCATCTCAAAGACGCTGCCTTTATCAAACAGCGCATCGAGGACCTTGCGCATATTATACGCCTTGGTTTTATCCCGCGGAACAATCGACAAAAGTGTCTCTTCGCGGCGTGTCGGCGAGTCTTTTGGTTTCACCCGTTTCAGCGGCGCACCTGCGTAATCGGGCAGATAAGACAGGAATGCGCGAGCGCGGGCGAAGGCATCGGCTTCATCTACGGCTTCGTCATCAATGACGCCATTGCGGGTATGGATCGCCGAACCGCCCAAGCTTTCTTTGTCATGTTGTTCGCCCAAGGCCGCGACGACTGCGGGGCCTGCGGTGAAGATTTGCGAGAGACCTTTGACCATGACGGAATAATGCGAGGCCACAGCCCTCGCCGCGCCGAGGCCTGCCGTGGGGCCAAGCGCCAATGCGACGACAGGGACTGTTTCCAGATTTTTCACAACATGGTCCCAGCCCGGCACCATCGGCACATATGTATGGCCCATCGTCTCCAATGATTTCACGGACCCGCCGCCGCCCGTCCCGTCAATCATGCGAATGATGGGTAAGCGTAGCTCATGCGCCATTTGTTCGGCGACGATAAATTTGCGGTAGATCGCAGCGTCAGATGCACCGCCCCGAACTGTGAAATCATCCGCCGTTGCGACGACTGTGCGGCCATTTATTTTGCCGCGTCCAAAGATGAAATTCGACGCCGCAGAGTCGATGAATGTGCCGTCCGCTTCATAGCGGCCCTTGCCTGCCAAGCCGCCAATTTCGTCGAACCCGTCAAAATCGAGCAAGCCTTCCAGACGTTCGCGCGCGTTTAATTTGCCGCGCGCCTTTTGCCGTTCGAGCTTATCCGCGCCGCCCATTTGCGCGGCCATCTCGCGGCGTTTCGCGAGCTCATCTAATTCTGCCTGCCAACTCATATTTCAGGGACACCCTTATTAGCCCGCTGCCAACTGGTAGAATTTTTATCCGTCAGCATAAGGCGTCTAGAAAAGTTAGGTAATATGCGCGGCAGAACGTCGACTAACCACCGCATACGGCCCGGAATAAAGACCTGCGGCTTATTTAACTTCACCGCACGCATCACGCCTTTGACGGCATCATCAATATCAATCAGGGGCGTAAATTTCATATTCGGAACATTATCAATCATCCGCGTTCGCGCCATTGAGGGGTGAATTGAACTGATCCCGATATTGGTCTCTAGGAGTTCGTATTCAAGACTACGCGTAAATCCTGTGACGCCATGTTTAGATGCGCAATAGGCCGCCATTCCCGCAGACCCCCACACGCCCGCAATAGACGACAGATTGACGATATGAGCTTCTTCTTTGCCTCTCAAATGCGGAAGGGCCGCATGCGTGACCGCCATCAACCCGATGAGGTTTACATCTATCGTACGTTTCCATCGCGCGAAATCTGCATCTACAAATGTGCCTGATGTCGCGATGCCCGCATTATTTATCAAGATATCAAACCCTGTTTCAATCGCGGCCTCAACAACGGTTTTCGCCTCCTCTGGCGTTGCGATATCGCCAATGAGTTCGATGTAATTCGCCCCGACTAATTCTGCTGTTTCAGTTTGTGGTCCGAGGTCACACCCGATCACGTGGCAGCCTGCTTTGGCGAACGCCACAGCTAAGCCTTGCCCAATACCTCGGGTCGTACCTGTGATGAAAACTGTCTTACCGCTAATGTCCATAAAATGACTGTCGCCTGTACTGTCTTGCCACGCAAGGTTCATCCGAATAGGTTTGCCCTTCAATTTTGAAAGGCCCCGCTATGCTCCGTTCTGCACTTCTGGCATCTGCCCTTTTTTCATCCGCAGTTTTAATGACCGCCTGTAACCCTGGTGGACCCACTTATATTACGTCGAGCAACGCCCCCCAATCGAGCCTGAATGTCTCCGCAACAGGCCACGCCGATGTAGCACCTGATCGCGCCACCGTGAGCGCAGGTGTTGTGCAGCAAGGCAAGACTGCGCGCGAAGCCATGATGGCGAACGCGACATTGATGACGGCGGTCTATGACGAATTGGAAACGGCCAAAATACCCAAGTCTGATATCACGACCAGTCAACTCTCGCTGCAACCGCAATATGATCGCCGTGACCGTAACAAGCCGACAATTAAAGGCTATGAAGCCCGTAACACCGTGACGGTAAAATCGGATGATCTTGAGCAAGTTGGCCCGATGTTGGATGCGTTGGTCCGCGCGGGCGTCAACAATATCAACCAAGTGACCTTCACCGTCAAAGATCCAAAATCTGCGTTAGAAAAAGCCCGTGAAGACGCCATTCGTGAGGCTCGCGAGAAAGCCAAAAACATGGCAGCCGCAGCAGGTGTCAAACTCGGTCCGCTACTGTCCATGAATGAAAGCGGAGGCGGCATGAACCCGCGCCCTGCTATGGGCTATAGCTCACGTATGGAAATGTCTTCAGGTGCTGTGACGCCTATCAGTGCAGGCGATCAAACTCTGAGTGTTAGCGTCAATTTGAGCTACGCGCTTATTGATTAGTTGAGCGGGCTTGATTAGCTGCGCGGTATATCGGCACGCGTATACGCTCGCAGCCGCTCCCTGTCGTTTGGGGCGACTGCCAAAATGCGAAGTCTCTAATAATTAGGACTGTCCGCGTGACGGCAGCCGCGTTGGCTGCCAGAGTTTTATATGTTTTGTTTACGCAACTGACGTCACGCGGCAGCGGTTTTTGACGAAGCGGCCCATCTGTCCCTACAGTTTGGCCATTAGACCTAGTTCGTGCAATTTTTGGAAACAAAAAATGCACCTGTCGGCTCTCACTTCAAAAGGCCCGGCACAATTCGATGTCTCACCACCCAACGCTCAACCCCACCGTCTCTCGATACGGCAGATGAGCTCTACCTGTCCCGTGTCCGAAAGAACCTGTGTAGAATGCCACAGCTTTTGAGTGCGGGGACGCATCTCTCTATTTTCCTTGTAAATGCCTGAAACCATAAGGGAGTTAAATCTCAAAAAGGCGGATCATTCGATCTTTCAAGGTAGCAAAATTCCTGCTGGCCGCTCGTAAAATTCATCCTACTTTGGACACGCACGTTTAGGTGTGGTAATTACAACTTTTAGGAGGATATATGGGTGTTCAAAATATATTAGACAATAAAGGTCGCACGGTTTTTTCCGTGCCCAAAACGGCAAAACTTCGCGAGGCTATCGCGATACTCAATGAGAAAAACATCGGCGTGGTTCTCATTACTGAAGACAATGGAAAACTAGCGGGTATTTTATCCGAGCGAGATATTGTTCGCCGTTCTCTATTGCAAGAAACCGGTTTTCGCGACGAATGCGTCACCAAGTCCATGACAAAAAATGTACTTTCAGTGGGGCCTTCCGCAAGTGTCGATGACGTGATGGAAATTATGACAAATTCTCATATTCGCCACGTCCCTGTTCTTGATGGCGATGCCATAAAAGGCCTGATCTCGATTGGAGATATCGTCAAACGCAAGATGGCCGATGTAGAACACGAAGCGCGTGAGATGAGGAATTATATAGCCGCTGGATAAACGTCCGCAGTCAGCCAGAGTCGTCATTAAAATTCATCTAGACACTTATAAAATTATCCCAGACAAGGCGTCTTGACTGGAGACGCAGATGCGCAATTTTGCACTAGAAACATATTTTTCCAAATGGGAGTTTAGCGCGGCCCATCATATGACGGCGTCGGATGCGCAAAGCCTGTCTATGGGGGGACTGTTGAGACTGGCGGGGCTACCGCTAGATCACCTCTCGAGTCTTCATTTGGGGTATACCGAAACATGGGGCGCGCCTGATTTACGGCAGGCTATTTCTAAGACGTATGATAATATGTCGCCTGAGAACATCTTGTGTTTCTCTGGTGCAGAAGAAGGTGTCTATGCAGCTATGCGGGTGCTTCTAAGACCTGACGATCATGCCATTGTCGTTGTGCCAAATTATCAAGCTGCAGAAACCATCCCGCTCGAAATTTGCGCCGTTACTGGCATTGCGCTTGACCCCAATAACCATTGGCATTTGGATCTAGACGATATTCGTAAAGCCATACGACCCAATACAAAGCTCATATCCGTTTGCTTTCCAAATAACCCAACGGGCCACCTGTTGCCTCACGCCGACTACGCCGCGCTCATTGATATCTGCCGCAAGCATGGTCTTTATTTATTTAGCGACGAAGTGTATCGCGGGATTGAATTGGACGAAGCTAAGCGATTGGATCAGGCCGCAGACGTCTATGAAAAAGGTCTGTCGTTGAACGTGATGTCCAAAGCCTATGGCCTGCCGGGTCTGCGTATTGGATGGATTGCCACGCAAGATAAAGAGGTTTTAGCCCGTCTAGAGCGGTACAAACATTATCTCTCGATCTGTAACTCTGCGCCCAGTGAACGTCTCGCGGTCATCGCGCTCAGCGTCAAAGATAAACTCCTCGCGAGAACCCGCACGCTCACGCGCAATAATGTCAAAAAGCTCGACGCATTTTTTGGGGACTATCCCGATATATTTGACTGGGAACATCCAGACGGCAGCTGCATCGGCTATCCGAAATTCAAAGGATGCGGCGGCGTTGAAGCCTTCTGCGAAAACCTCGTTCAGGACAACGGCGTGTTACTGTTGCCGGCGTCTATTTACGCCTCAGACCTCATGGAGACACCCGTAGACCGTTTTCGTATCGGCTTTGGCCGCGACAACATGGACACTGGCCTCATAGCCTTTAGAGAATTTATGGACCGAAATCACAATACTTTGAAACCGTAATCGTGAGCTTTTAGCTTAGATTAATTTCAAGCCTAGTCTGCAAATCACTATGGCTAAAATGATCGAATGCGTCTCTGCTATGAACAAAGACGCAAACTAATCACTAGATATTGAAGGCCGCCTTTAAGTGACGACTAAGTCCTCTTATCGTAGAAGACTCATACTCGAATTTTTTAGCTTATTGGCTATATCTTCAAATGCAGCCGTTAACTCTGCGATCGTCGTAGTATCGTAAAAGTTCCCAGCTACGCTTGCGCAACGTTTCAAAAGATCTTCAGAATCGCCCTGTGTGTCAAAGCTGATTGAATAGATTGTTACGTCGGCAGCTTTCATATTATTGCATATCTCTTCACCTTGATCATTCGGCAGACCGTTGGCAGCATTGAAATATGTATTATACTGACCATCCGTCATCAAAATCACAGTTTTCTGAGAGGCTGGCTCAGGGCGGCTATCCTGTGGCCAAAATCCAGCCCACTCATCAGAAACTAAGTACCAAGCCCAAGCCATACCCAAATGTCCGCCCGTAAGTCCAGAGGCCTGATATCCATTAAGTTTATTTTTTAGAACTGTGTAATCTCCGCTGAGAGGTAAAATTTCCGCGTCAGGACAAAGTGTAGATGAATCCAATTCATCCAAGCTTGCATTGCCCCCATTACCACTCGGACTGAAGTAAGACTCTCTATAAACACCAGAATTTTCATCATTTGAAATAGCATACTGCCCATCAACATCGAAAAAATCCTGTGAAGGCGCAGCGTTTGTGAAGGCAGCAGCCCCCACTCTATCGCCTACACAGTTCGTGTTACTAAAACCTGAGATAAGGTTAGTTGCATATACACCTGCATTAACTGAAGATGAAAAGGGCGCAAAAGCAACGCGAACATTTGAAGTGTCAGACCCCGTAACATTCTTATCGACAAGAGCATCAAGGACAATCGTCACGGCACCCTTCAGACCCGCAAGTTTTGACCCTACCATCGAGCCACTCACATCAAGCATGATAGCCAAGTCAATTAATTCTGGCTCAGCGACACCTACAATGGCCAAAGTATTCACTGAGAATTCTTGATAACCAATAAAAGCCATGAACGTTGAAGGAATTGTCACATCTGCTGTGCCCGTCACACGGTTAGTGGCTGCATCAAATGAGAAACTAACCTGTGTGATGCTAGCTTCCGTTGTATAAGAAATAAGGTTGGACTCGTAAAATTCGCTCGCTACAGTTTCCATGCCTTGTAAACCGTTGTCTTGATAATGATTGGCCGCTGCGAGAACAGCTGAATCCAAACTATTTTGGGACTGACTTTTCAGCCTTACAATACGACTCATATCGACGGCCACACCAATACCGATGATCAATGCGCCGATAACTATGGCGAAAATAATGGAAACGTTTCCTTTGCTGTTGGAAGAATATTTTCTACACAGCTCCGAGCTTTTATTAAAATTTGTTTTCAATTTCATTTTCAAGCTCTCACTTTAATTCTACCTTAGGTGACCTTAATGTAGACATAAAACAGTTGTGATATCATTAAACCTGCTGGAAAATTACAGCCCGTATATTTGTTCTGCAAAATCGCAGCTATACCCGCGCGGCGAGCCTATCTATAAGCCGCTCATGTTTAAACGCTTAGCGACAATTTTCCGCTTATTCCGCACAGCTTGGGTTCTGATACGCCATGATGCGTTGGTCCCTTCCGAATATGCGAGCCTCGTGCCGTGGCCTGTCAGGTTTGTCGGCGCATTCAGCCGTATATTTTCAGTCGGAAACCGCAAAGGCAATGCAGGCGAGCGGTTTGCGCGCGCCCTGCAAGACCTCGGCCCTGCCTATATTAAATTCGGCCAAGTCCTCGC
Organism: uncultured Caulobacterales bacterium; assembly: GCA_938009235.1. GTDB lineage: Bacteria > Pseudomonadota > Alphaproteobacteria > Caulobacterales > Maricaulaceae > Litorimonas. Next base: position 26,445 of record CALLIK010000006.1, on the reverse strand, counting down.
GACACGCGGCGATATGTTTGACTCTGAATTTGCGCGCGGTTTGTCGGTTTTAAAAGATAAAGTTCCGCCCTTCCCGATGAAAACCGCCGAAAAGATGATGGCCGCAGAATGGGGCGCGCCGTGGTCCAAACATTTGGCATCGCTGTCGGAACCTGTCGCCGCCGCGTCTGTTGCACAAGTCCATAAGGGCGTGCTGCACACGGGCGAAATCGTCGCCGTCAAAGTCCTGCGTCCCAATATCCTGAAACGCATGACGAATGACATGAACACCATCGCGCTTGTCGCCAAGTTGGCACATGGGGCCGTGCCGTCATTGCGCCGCTTGCGTCCAAAAGATTTTGTCAAAGAAGCGCGCCGCGCAGTGATGCTCGAACTTGACCTACGCCTTGAAGCCGCCTCCCAAAGCGAGCTGGCGGAAGTCGCCGAAGACACGGGTCTATTTCGCGTCCCAGGCCTGCATTGGGACTTGGTTGGTAAAGACGTTTTGGTCAGTGAATGGATTGACGGAACCGCGCTGTCTGCGGACGCCATCCTAGAGCTACCTCTATCGGAAAGACGCGCACTCGCGACCCAAGTTATTCAGTCCTTCCTCGCCTCCACATTTGAATATGGCGTCTTCCACGCGGATATGCACGAAGGCAATCTGATCATGGATGCGGACGGACAACTCGTGTTGCTCGACTTCGGTATTTTGGGGCGTTTGGGCGAGGACGAAATCCGCTTTGAGATCGATACGCTCTTTGGGTTTTTACAACGCGATTATTATAAAATTGCGCAAGTCCATTTCGACATTGGCTATGTGCCGTCCCATCACAGCGTCGAAGAATTTGCCAGTGCCCTCCGCGCCGTAGGGGAGCCTATCTTCGGTAAAAATGCCGAGGATGTGTCTATGGCCAAAGTGTTGATGCAGCTGCTCGAGATCACCGAAATTTTCGACATGGAGCTACAACCGCAACTCATCCTCATGCAGAAGACCATGATGCAGGCCGAAGGCGTAGCGCGCCGCCTCGACCCTGCATTTGATATGTGGGAAGCCTCCCGTCCTATCGTCACAAAAGCCGTTCGCCGCGAAGTCGGGCCAGAACGCTACCTCAATGACTTCCTAACGGGCTTAGGCAAAACACGCCGTACCCTTAGCATCCTACCTGATGCCACGGACAACATCGCCAAGCTTGCTAAAGCGTGGGCCGACGGAGACATCGATCTATCGACAGACCGCCGCACGCAACCAAAGTCGCGAAAGCGCGATGCCCTGCTGCCGATGGCCTATGCAGGAATTGGCGCCGCGATTGCGCTAGCCGCGAGTTGGATGGTTGGGCAGTTTTGAGGGAGTGTTGATGATTACCCATATTTGACACATGGCTTCACACTTCTTAGCCTCAACCATGAAGTTCAAAATCACGGCTAGTTTATTTTGTTGCATAGCGACGCTGCTCATGGCTTGCGCGAATGTTGACGAAACCCGTGAACTGGACCTAGCCTCTGAAGTCTCAACCTCGGAATCCTCGTTCTCTGAACTTGGCGGCATCACTTAAAAACAAGCCAATAATTTTACAACATCAGGCAAAGCCACAAAACTACGCAGCACCCCCGAAGGCCCCGTTTACATCTATGACATTTCTAAAGACCCCGAAGTCGCGCAGGCGATTAAGGACCTATATTCTGAAGGGGATAAGACATTTGGCGACGTCAGTTTCCGTCACTACTCAGTCGATAATGAAACTTTCTTTCTAACAGACCTAGACGTCACTCCGGCAACACAGCTTTTAACGAAAGCCCGTAAGATTGCTTCTTTTGATCTTATTAGAACTAGCTGCAAAAAAGTTGAACGCGTGCCATGCAAGGGGAGGAAATATCAATATTTTTCCGACTGCCCGACTTGCAATTTGGGTAAAGCTCTTCTTGACGATAAGGTTGAAGTGATAACCATTAGTTCCAGCCGCACAGCAGAAAGAGTCTTGACGGAAGACATAATCGCTAAAGGTCGTTGGCCAAATTATGTAACGCCTGGTGCTATAAATGTTGTTCCCATAAACGGATGCAGAGACATGTCGAAACAGCCTTTCTTACAGTATTTTTATATTGGTGAAAAATCTGGATATTCATTGGAAGAAACCGAGGAATTTCTCCTGCATCATGTTTGCACGGATGAGTGATTTCTTCCTTAGAAGGCCTCTATTCAATAAAAATACATCACGACCCCAATCACAACAATGATATTTGCATGTTACTAAACGGACTGAAACTGGAGCGATAAGACTACATAGGACTTATCATGAAACCCGTTTCCCCATATTCAATTCTGGCTCTCACGATAGCTGTCATCGCAGGGCTACCTCTCTTAATGGCAAACGCCGCCAAGCCGTCAACACTCTGTTGGATAAAGCTCCAAAATTATCAGTCCCTGTTCAAATTGAAGACGGCCACGTGAAAATTGGCGCGAGCCAAGCCAATGTCGATATCTTATTTGTGCGCTTGCTGAAACAACATGAAACCGATGTAAAAGGCGGCGAAAATAAAGGCCGTAAGCTCGCGGGGAAAAACATCGTTTTGGAGGCTAAAATCCTCGGCCAAACGGGTCAGAAGTCAACGGACTATAAACTACCGTCCGTTGGAAAAGGTGAAACCTGTGCCGTTCTGCTTCAAAGCATAGATGAAGGTGTCGGCCCTATCCTTGGCGCGGCGAAGTGCAGGTAGATCACGACGCCTGTTCAAAGATCATAAAACCATTTGCGTTATGTTTCCTCACTCCTAAAGTGCAATAAAGAGTTGAGTGCTGGGGAGACATATGCGCCGAAGTTTTGGGGTATCTATATTAAAATTCGTAGCATTTTGCTTTATATTATCCGTAGGGTCACACGCCAACGCACAAAATATAGATGATTATATTTCTATCGCTCCAGCTGAAGCGTGGGTAGAGGTTCAAACGATCATGCAGGAAGACTTCGCGCTATCTGCAGATCAAAAGCTTTCTTATAAACTTGCTAGCACTCAAACTCGCGTTTCGGTCTCTGATCGACGAACGTATCGACGGAATGTCTTAGCCTTACAAAACGCTAGTGCTGTAGAGGACAAGGGCACGGTCACTGTAAGTTTTGATCCAATCTATAAGAAAATAAAATTTCATCATATCCGCGTTACAAATTCAGATGAAACCCGCAATGTATTAAAACTCACGGACGGGGAGCTGTTTCGAACAGAGACAGATAGGGACAAACTTCTATTTGATGGCACCTTACAATTCAGTCTCGCCATAAAAGGATTAAAGGTCGGAGATCAACTTGATTACGCCTATACATCCTATGGAAAAAACCCAGCCTATGGGGACGGCTATTTCGTAAGAAATTGGCAAGCCTATAGTTCCCCAGTACAACACCTATATCAGCGGGTCACTATAGATAGCGACATGCCTATTCATACAAAACTACATCATGAGGCGACAAACGCGATTAAAACAAATAAAAACGGACAGACGATTTTCACATCTAACTTTCGCGATCTTGATGACCTGTCTAGCAACGATAATAGCCCCTCATGGCATTACGACTATCCCGCTTTAGAAATATCGAGTTACGGAAATTGGTCTGACGTCGGGAACCATTTCGCCCCATTTTACAGTGTTTCAGACACACTCGACCCTCAAATTCAGGCGGTCGTTGATGGTATTCTACAAGGCACCTCTGACCCTAAAGAAAAAGCGCGTCGTGCGCTAAATTATGTCCAAGAAAATATTCGTTACCTTGGATTGGAAATGGGCATAGGCGGATATGAACCTCGTCCTCCAGCCTTAGTGTTTGATCGCCGATTTGGGGATTGTAAGGATGTGACCCTGCTCCTGTTGTCAATTTTAAAAGCTCTCAAAATTGAAGCTGATCCAGTACTGGTTCACTCCAAAGAACGTGCAGGATTTTTAATTGGGCAACCAAATCATTGGGCCTTTGACCATGTCCTCGTCAGAGCAAATATTGACGGGAAAGGCTACGTTTTAGACGCCACGCGCGGTAAACAGCTAGGAACACTCGACAAGCTTGATCAAGGTAGTTTTCAAAAAGGTTTACGATTACGAGAGCAAGCCTCTGAAATTATTGACTTGCCCCAAACCTCATATGAATGGCGCGAAGATTTCTATGACGAATTCGATTTAGTGACGCACACAGACGATGTTCTATACACGTTGACGGCCCGATATTACGGCGAAAATGCAGATTCCAACTATGACTGGTACCTAAACGACGGTCTTGCGGATGTCGAAAAGAGTTTTTTTGAATACTATTCAGATTTCTACCCATCCATAAAAATTGAAAAACCAACTGAGGTGGAGATAGATGAAGAAAATGCAGTTTTCACCATCAAAGCCTATTACCGTATTGTTGATGGGTGGGAAATGAATGAAGATGATAACGAGAAAACTATCTGGGCTACTCCATATGAATTACGAGCGTACTTTCCCGTTTTCAGTGGCGCCGCGCGAACAGCTCCCTATGCCATTCCTTATCCAGCAAAACATCGTCAAACCTTAGCCTTTAAGGTAAGCGAAAGTTACGCATTTGATGATGCGGATTTACCGTATGAAACTGAAGCTTTCGATTACCGTGAAGTCAACACGTTCAAGGATCAACTCTATAAAGAGGTTTACACCTATGAAGCCAAACAAGACTTCATCGCAGCAGATGATGCCGCCGAAGTATTGGGCTTTGTAAATGAAACACGGGATGATTTCGGCCTCACGATAATGGATAATATTACCCCGAGTAAATGGGACGATATATCAGACACCCAATGGGAACAGATATTCGTCGCCTTATTTTTTGTGATTGGCATTATTGCCGCAATTATTGCCGCAGCATTTGCCCGAAATCATGATCTTGAATGGCGAGAAGAGCTCGTTTTTCATCCAGTGCCTCTACCGAAATTCATTTTACTATCCTTCATCACAATAGGTCATTTCCAACTATATTGGATTTACAAAAATTGGCTTTGGATCAAAACGGTTCAGAAGGAAGACATTTGGACAATTCCGAGAACTTTCTTTGCTAACATTATGAACTTCTCATTATTTCAACGCATCGCAAATGAGGGTGACCCAAAACATCGCTATCCTTGGTTTTCAGTACTCAGCATTCCTTTGGCTATAATGTTCTTCGCAGCTTCGGTGCTTGATCGCGCTCTCATGCGAATTCCAACCCTACCTGAGTGGCTTTCGATTATTTCGGCTCTATCAGTTTTCATTCTTGTTCCGGTGGCTCTACAGGTAAATAAATATAATTCTGAAAAGCCCGATGTAGTTGCCAAAAACGGCACCTACCGATGGACAACTTGGATGTTGATTGCTGGATATACACCTCTCGCCCTAACTGTGTGGCTGGGGTGCGCCATGATCCTTTTGGAAGCCATCTAAGTTCCCTCCAAAGGTATAAATTTCACGCCACACCAACGTCCGTCCAACAGTCAACGACTCCCATTAGGCTTTGCCATGGACGGATTTCGTCCATAAAAGTATTCTACTATGACCCACAAAGTCCTGCTCATCATTGGCGGCGGTATTGCTGCTTATAAATCCTTGCTCCTCATCCGCGAACTTGCGCGGCGTGATATTGAGACGCAGGTAATCTTGACCAAGGGCGGGGAAGAATTTGTGACGCCGCTATCTGCGGGCGCTTTATCTGGCAAGACCGTTTTCACTGACCTCTGGGATATGACACCCACAGTCGAAGGAGAAGCCGAGATGGGCCACATCGAGTTGTCTCGTTCTGCCGATATGATTATCGTTGCGCCTGCTACTGCGAACCTCATGAGCCGCGCCGCGCATGGCGTTGCGGATGATCTAGCGACGACAACGCTCCTCGCGACCGACACGCGCGTTCTCTATGCGCCCGCCATGAATGTGCGAATGTGGGAAGCCGCCGCAACGCAGCGCAATGTGCAGACATTACGCAATGATGGCGCGCTGTTCATTGGACCCGATGTCGGCGATATGGCCTGCGGTGAATATGGACCGGGCCGCATGAGCGAACCCGACGCGATTGCCGATGCCGTACAAGGCGCGTTGATGGGCGATATGTCTTTGGACGGATTACGCGCCGAGAAACCATTGGCGGGCCGCAAGGCGATCGTCACCGCAGGACCGACCCGCGAAGCGATTGACCCTGTGCGCTATATTTCAAACCATTCGTCTGGCCGTCAAGGTTACGCGATTGCGCAAGCTTTGGTTGATCAAGGCGCAGAGGTAACATTGGTAACAGGGCCAACGTCCCTACCCGTTCCGCTAGGCGTCAGCACAGTCCGTATCGAAAGCGCGCTCGATATGCTTGCCGCTGTCGAGGCTGCACTGCCGTCTGATATATTTATCTCTGTTGCGGCCGTTGCCGATTGGCGGCCTGCGAAACCTCAAGACAAGAAAGTGCCTAAACCAAAGGGCGATGTTCCTCCGTTAGAGATGGTAGAAAACCCAGATATTCTGTCGAGCATTTGCGGCTCGGCTTCGCGCCCCACGCTTTGTATTGGCTTCGCGGCACAAACGCATGATGTGGTTGAACTGGCCAAATCTAAGCGCCTGCGCAAAGATTGTGATTGGATTGTCGCCAATGATGTGTCTGGTGATGTGATGGGCGGCGCAGATAATGCCGTCACATTGATCACGCAAGACACCGAAGAGACTTGGGCGCGTGTAGATAAACGCGCTATCGCCCGTCAATTGGCGGGTCGTATTGGAGAGGTTTTTAAAGATGCGTAGAGTTTTAGCCGTCCTCCTCGCCGCCGCTGTTTCGACATCAGCCCTCGCGGATAATGTCGCCTTTTGCGAAATTTTGCTCCTTCAAGTTATTGAGGGCGCAGATGTGGAAGGCGAAGCGCAAGTGGCTTCTTATGGTCCTGCCGTTGATTACATCACCTCTATTTATGATGAAGAAGACGGCCATATGACACATATCGGCGAACTCCCTATTCGGGCGCTAATGTGCAAACGCCAGAGCGTTATCCCTAGTGAGGTCGATTACCCTCTCGTCGCAACAGGTATTCCCTTTATCATTTCCCAAGATTTCGACAGTCCAGACACGGACAGCCTGACAATGTATTGGAAAGACGGAACCCTTGGTCATGTTTATAAAGGCCAAGCCCTGTCGTCTGACTCTCAATCCACTTTGGATGAGCGTCTCGCAAGTTTTTCTGACCTTGGGCTAGCTACAATTGCACCAAAACAAGCCAGTCTTGATACTACCGATCTCACATCTGACATTGAAGGCAACTTTGAAAATACCGCCGTAGTGACGGGTATAGATGCCCCCGTCATAGGCACTCCTGAAACCTATGACGTAGAAATATTTGACCTAGGCTCAGAGACTCAAGATATAAATAACCAAGCCACACATGAAATTGAGATTCAAGAATGACTCTGACTGTACAAATTAAAGCCCTCGATCATTTCGGCGATCTCGCGCTTCCGCATTTCGAAACGGCCTTAGCCGCAGGGGCAGACCTTCGCGCCGCCGTACCTGAGACTGAGCCTATGATCCTTGCGCCCGGCGCGCGGGCCTTAGTTCCAACAGGTTTCGCCATGGCACTGCCTGCGGGTTACGAAGCGCAAATTCGTCCGCGCTCTGGTTTGGCCTATAAGCATGGTATTACATGCCTCAATACGCCCGGCACAATTGATGCGGATTATCGGGGCGAAGTCAAAGTCTTGCTCATCAATCACGGCACAGACGCCTTCACGATCACGCGCGGCGAACGCATCGCGCAAATGGTCATCGCCCCAATCACGCAGCCTGATTTCGTACAAGTCGAAACCCTAGACGATACAGCTCGCGGCGAAGGTGGATTTGGGTCAACGGGAACAAAATGAAGTTACTCCGCATTGCATGTATTAGTTTAACCCTGCCATTTCTGGCGACTTGTGGTCGTCCTTACCTAACGGATGAAATACGACTGCAAGAAGATATCGACCACCTTCGGCTGGACCATCTAGAATATTGGACAGCTCTGATTGAAGAATATCACGCCAAGTTAGGCGTCTACCCACTTCAAAAATTAGCGATAAAGTCGACTAAAATTGGACATGTGCAAATATTACCGCCAGACTTTAACGACCTTCGGATAGACTGGGGAGACAGTTTCAATGAAGTGTCGACAGTTGATATGTTGGATGAATTAGAACGTGGCCTAGAGCGAAAGATCGCTTTTAAATATCCGCCTGAGCCAACGGCTCCTACTTATGCAATGTCCTATAATTATTTCGTGACCCAGGATGGATATTTACTTTGGGTCAATTGTCAGTCCTGCGGCATCACGGAAATATCTACATATACGATGGATGGTAAATCCATGACGGTAAATATCGCGTCCGAAAAGATGGTCCCACAAGTCACAAAGGCCCTTAGTCGCGAAGATATGCTTGCACACCCAACTTATAAAACTTGGCGGTCCATTAAACTTCACGACAAGAAGCGTGCACAAACTCTTGAAAACCGCCTAGCGCAATAACGCCTCCACATGACCTCTACAGTGGTATGTTTTTTGCACTCATTCTAGATACATCCACGTCCGTTATAAGAGCGGCAGGCATATCTTTTAGATGCCATATCTAGAGGTAAAGAATGACACACATCTTCAAAACCATTCTCGCACTTATCGCCGTGATGATGTTCGGTAGCGCCTCAACGACAGCAGGACCTTTCGCTTCAAACCGCATCACTCCAGTTTCACAACACGGACAACTCTCTGTTGTCGGTCCGCATATCAGAGATCAGCGCGGGCAGATTACATCCCTCGCGGGACCAAGTTTTTTTTGGTCCAATACAGGGTGGGGACAAGATCGTTTCTATACGGCTGGCGCGGTCGAAACATTCGCCAAAGATTGGAACGCAGGCATAGTCCGCGTTGCACTAGGCGCGCAAAATGACGGCAGTTTTTTACAAGATAAACGCGGAAACTCAGCCCGCGTTAAAACTGTTGTCGACGCCGCAATTGCCAATGGGCTCTATGTGATTGTCGATTGGCATTCCCATCAAGCCGAACGCAATACAGCCGAGGCCGTAGAATTTTTCACACGTCTTGCGCAATCCTATGGCCACACACCTAACCTTATATATGAAATTTATAATGAACCGTTAGATACGACAGACTGGGACAGAACCGTCAAACCCTATGCAGAAACAGTCATAGCGGCAATCCGCAGAGTTGATCCTGACAACCTGATTATTGTTGGAACGCCTAGTTGGGATCAGCACGTCGATAAGGCTGCCGATAACCCAATTCGAGGCCATTCCAACATCCTCTACGCGCTACATTTTTACGCGGCGACACATAGGGGCGAACTTCGCCATAGGGCCGAATATGCAATTAACAAAGGCTTGCCGTTGATCCTCTCGGAATGGGGCACCGTGACCTATACTGGCGACGGAAGTGTGGACGTGGCCTCCACGCACGAATGGATGCGCTTTGCGCGGCGTCATGGATTAAGCCATTTGAACTGGTCCGTCAGCGACAAGGCGGAAGGCGCTTCATTGTTCAAGCCCGGCGCGTCCTCACATGGAGGATGGACAGAGCGCGACCTGACGCCATCTGGACGTTTAGTGCGGGACATAATGCGGAACTGGTAATTCGCTAAAATTAAAGGTCTCTAGTCCGACAGCTTATGACGGCTTTTCCTAAGCACAATAGTCGCGTAATGCTTAACGCCAAAGCCGTACTCAGGAGAGCCTTATGTCTGCCCAACCTCGTGGTCGTATCTATGACAATATCATGCAAACGATGGGCGGAACGCCGCTTGTTCGTTTTCCGCGTATCACCGAAGGCTTGCCTGCGGATTTATGCTTCAAACTAGAGTTTTTCAATCCCATCGCGTCAGTCAAAGACCGTATCGGGATTGCCATGATCGAAGCGATGGAACGCGACGGAACGTTGAAAGCTGGCGGAACGATTGTTGAATCTACATCTGGCAACACAGGTATTGCCATTGCATTCGCGGCCGCAGCTAAGGGCTACAAAGCCATCTTGGTCATGCCAGAACAGATGAGTGTCGAACGCCGTAAAATGATGCGTCAACTAGGCGCAGAGCTTGTCCTCACCGAAGCGTCTGGCGGCATTCCACTCGCGATGAAAGTCGCTGCAGATATCGTTGCCGAAACACCTGGCGCTGTCATGCCGGGACAGTTTGACAATCCTGCCAATCCGCAAATCCATTACGACACAACAGGTCCAGAAATTTGGGCGGATTGCGACGGCAAAGTTGATGCCTTCATCGCAGGTGTCGGCACAGGCGGAACCTTGTCTGGTGCAGGGCGTTTCTTAAAAGAGAAAAACCCTGACTGCCAAATCATCGCTGTCGAACCTGTCGGTAGCCCTATGATCTCAACGGGCGAAAAAGGCCCGCATAAAATTCAAGGCATTGGCGCAGGTTTCATTCCTGAAAATCTCGACACTGACCTCATCGACGACGTTGTAACAATCGAGAGCGAAGCCGCATTCGGGACGGCCAAACATGTCGCCGCCGAAGACGGTGTGCCGATTGGTATTTCATCTGGCGCGGCCGTAGCGGCAGCTATGATTGTCGGCGCGCGGCCTAATATGCGCGGCAAGCGTATCGTTGCGATCATTCCAAGTTTTGCAGAACGTTACCTCTCCACGCCTTTGTTTGATAATGACTACACGCCAGAGATTCGCGGAAAGAGCGACTAACACATGGCGCTCAACGCCTCCCAAATTTCGCGTTACGCGCGGCACCTCACCTTACGCGAGATTGGCGGACCTGGGCAAAATGCTCTGCTGTCCGCGAATGTCGCTATTGTGGGTGCAGGCGGATTGGGCGGTCCTGCAGGCCTATATTTGGCGGCAGCAGGCGTAGGCCGCGTCACCATCATCGATGATGATGTGGTCGAGGCTTCAAACCTACAACGCCAAGTCCAATTCATCCATACCGACATCGGCATGGGGAAAGCCCAAATCATGGGTGATACGTTGGAGGACTTGAATCCTGATTGCCATGTCACGCGGCAACCCATTCGCCTAACGCCTGACAATGCGAAGGCGTTGCTCCGTGGGCATGATGTTATCTTGGACGGTACTGATAGTTTTGCGGCGCGTTTTGCAATTAATGCTGCCTCGCGAACGCTTGGCATTCCACTGGTGTCAGGGGCCTTGGGTCGTTTTGATTTACAATTAGGTGTGTTTAACGTTGGCGTAGACTCGCCTTGCTATCGCTGCTTTGTCCACGAAGCGCCTGACATCGAACAAGATTGCTCAACGCATGGCGTCTTAGGGGCGATGGCGGGAATGGGCGGATCGATGATGGCCATGGAGGCCATTAAACAAATCACGGGCGCGGGGGATGTTTTAGATGGGCGTCTTTACGTCTTTGATGCCCTAAACAGTGAAGGTCGAACCATCCGTCTCGCGCGCGATCCGAATTGCTCGACCTGTCAGTAAATTATTTTGCATGCGTGCTTTTGACCCGAATAGGGCGGGCAATGCTATAGGCAAATCGGCGACGCGTACTACGTTGGGAAACCTCAAGCTGACGTTCTTTAATATCAAGCGCCCGTTCTTGTAGAGCTAGTTTCCGAAGATTATAACGGTCCTTGGATTCTAAACGTGCCTTATCAGCGTCTTGACGTGCTTCTATTGCTTTTGCTTTTAACCGTGACGCAGACAAACCACGCGGTCTGGCAGACAGTGAATTATGCCGAAAGACTTTGACGCCTTTTTCGCATGTAACTGTAAAGCTACCCTCGCTTGTACCGCAAGATGCAGATGCGATGGCAGGAAACGCCAATGCGGCGATAAGGCTGGCGATGAAAATTGTTGTGCGGGTCATAAAGGTTACTCCTGTAGGAATTAACCTTTCATTAACCTTTCGTTTTCGCAATCGCTTGCGCCCAAGGGGCGAATTGTAATGCTACGCTACACTTTTAACGCCTGCGCGGACATAGTTAGAGCACGGTACTAGTGGCTATGAAACAGTCTGGAAACTCGCGCCGGGTGGCAGGACGCGGTTTGGACACGCATGATGATCCATCATTGCCCGTATATTGATCAAAACAACTTCGCCCATTTCGCGGCGGCTTTGATGAGTTGCGGACCCAATATGCGGGGCGAGGATGACATTAGGAAGATCGAGTAAATCAGGATGAGGTTTCGGCTCGGCTTCGTAAACATCAAGGCCTGCGCCAGAAATCGTCCCATTACGGATGGCGGCGGCCAAAGCGGCTTCGTCAATAATCTCGCCTCGTGCCGTGTTCACGATATAACTGTCAGGCCTCATAATAGCGATGCGCTCTGCGTTGATCATATGGTGTGTGTCAGGCGTGGAAGGACAATGAATAGACACGAAATTCATATCGCTCAACATCGCATCTAGATTTTCATGCCACGTCGCGCCCAACTCATCTTCTATGGCTTTGGGAATACGTCTGCGGTTATGATAATGCACATCTAGGCCAAAGGCATGTGCGCGGCGTGCCAAGGCTTGCCCAATACGGCCCATACCGATGATCCCTAATTTCCCGCCACGAACACGATGGCCTAGCATATGGGTCGGGGCCCAGCCTTTAAAGTCACCTGCGCGCAGATGGCGGTCTCCTTCGACGAGGCGGCGCGAGACGGCCAAGATCAGAGCCATCGCCAGATCAGCCGTATCTTCCGTCAGAACTCCCGGCGTGTTAGAAACGCTGATACCTTTCGCGTGCGCACAAGCCACATCAATATGATCTGTTCCTGCACCAAAATTTGCAATTAAACGCAGATGTGGCGAGGCTTTTGCAATCACATCTGCATCTATGCGGTCTGTGACGGTTGGTACAAAGATATCGCAATCCGCGATAGCAGCTGCCAACTCATTTTGCGTCATCGGCGTATCGTCTGAACGTAGGACGGTCTCAAACATATCCGACATACGCGCTTCGACCTCCTGTGGGAGACGGCGAGTGACAACGACCTTAGGCTTTGATTTCATAAACCACTGTTGGACTGAGCGGTGCGGAATTGCAATGCAGACGTTGTCACGAATTAGGCATTGCTTAACCAAATCAAGGGCACATCTAAGTCTATGCGCACAATTATTCTCCCCCTTCTGTTCAGCCTCACACTCGCAGGTCCAGCCTTTGCACAAGATGGTGTGAAACGCGTTGTTGAGCCTATACCCGCCGCAACGACTGCAGATCTTTACCGCGTCAGTGCGGATCGCACCCCGTCGGGCTTTAATGTACCGCGGTTTGTGAGCTTGAAATTTTCTAAAGTAAACGGACGCACAGGCCCAAGCCGTGACCATCCCGTTGCGTGGCAATATCAACGGCGCGACCTGCCCTTACTGATCGTTGCTGAAACAGAAATGTGGCGTAAAGTTCGCGATATATCGGGTGATGAAGCATGGGTTCACAAACCAGCATTATCTGGATCACGCACTGTTCTCGCGACACGCCAAGTCACATTACGGTCTAAGCCTGATGCGCGCGGACGCGAAGTAGCCCGCACAGATAATCGCGCCCTTCTACGTCTAGAAGAGTGCCGTGATGGATGGTGTGAAGTGAAGGCCGAAAACGGGTTAAAAGGGTGGGCTAGACAAAACTTGCTCTGGGGTGCCTCCCGCCCTTAATCTTTAACCCTGCGCTAAATAGCGTTTCGCCACAGCATCCAACATCGCCATACGTTTTGGATCTCGCGCCTGCGGAGGCGTAATAACCGCAACATCGAGATTGGTATCAATGCCTGATGGACAGGCCGTGCGCGGTATCTTTGCGAGCGTTTCAATCAAATCCAGAATAGCTGTTTGCGCCATCGCAGAGTTCTTCTGCATCACCGCAATCACACTCGCGACATCCACATTGCCGTGGCCTTCGTGCCAACAGTCAAAGTCTGTCACCATCGCTATTGTCGCATAAGGCAGCTCGGCTTCGCGCGCGAGTTTGGCTTCTGGCATATTTGTCATACCAATCACATCGCACCCCCATTGACGATACATATGGCTTTCCGCTTTGGTTGAGAATTGCGGCCCTTCCATTGCGAGATAGGTCATTAACGCCCCTGCATCAGGACGGTGGACCTTTACGCCCGCACGAATAGCCGCGTCACCAGCCAGACCAGATAGCCGCACACAGACAGGATCAGCAACACTGACATGGGCCACACAACCTTCGCCAAAGAAGCTTTTTTCGCGCGCGAATGTGCGGTCAATGAATTGATTGACCATGACGAAATCACCCGGCGCGTAGTCTGCCTGTAAACTGCCCACGGCGGAGATCGACAATAGATCCGTACAGCCTGCACGTTTTAACGCATCAATATTGGCGCGGTAATTCACATCAGACGGCGCAAGCGCATGACCCCGACCATGACGCGGCAAGAACCGCAGCCGCACGCCATTCATCTCAGCGAAAAGAATATCGTCAGACGGCGCGCCCCAAGGCGTATCAATTGACACCCATTCAGGGTTCTCAAGCCCTTCCAGATCATAGAGGCCTGAACCACCAAGAACGCCAAGTGTCCATTGTGAGTTTTTTGAATTGGTCATAATTGTCTCCGTAGCTCGCTTTTCGCTCACCTTAGAACGCAGGACAATAAAAAACCCAGCCTCAGACTGGGTTCTTCAATCAAGAAAGAGTGAGGCCCTAATGCTTCACATTCCGCCAAACGCGCTTGTAGGACAAGAAGAGAAGGAGCGAGAGGATCAGCAGATAGATGATCGTCATCAAACCTGTGCTCTTACGTTGTTCCATTTTAGGATCAGCGGACCATGCGAGAAATTGAACCAAGTCGGACGACATTTGCTCAACAGTCGCTTCGGGCGCAGGAATTGTTTTGATCTTACCGTGGTCTTCAACTTCGATGGCTTCATACTCAACAAGTCCATCGGACAGTGGAGCAGCCATCGCAATTTTACCGCCATCCATCACTGGGTTGTAGTACAAACCAGGTGTCAATTCGACATCATCTGGTTTGTGCGCGCTGTAGGCGAGCATCAAATTATAGATGTAATCTGGACCGTTCGTACGAGCTTTAGCTATAACGGACAATTCAGGTGGCAGCGCGCCACCATTTGATGCGCGTGCAGCGGCATCATTCGGAAAGATTGGCGGGAAGTAATCCGCTGGGATACCAGGGCGTTCAATCGTGTCGCCATTATCAGAATCAATATCTTCGACATTCCAATCCGCTGCGAAGTTTTTCACATATGGATTGTCGTTCGGGTTTGGGAAATCCTCAAGATAGAAAGGTGCGCCCTTGTCGCCGAGATGACGGAACGCGAGGAATTTCAACTGATGGCAAGATGAGCAAACTTCGCGGTACACTTGGTATCCACGTTGCGCGGCTGCGCGGTCATATTTACCGAACGCGCCGTTAAACGACCAGTCCTTATGCTCCATATGGTAATCGCCAGTGCCGCCACCGCCGGCTGCAAATGCAAGTCCCGCAACAGAGGCCGCCGCGACGACGCTACCAATAATGAGTGTTTTTAATTTCATGAACGCCATGTCTACGCTCTCCAGTAAATCTAATGTGCCGCGAGGATTAGGCCGAAGCCAAATCCGCATCACTTTTCTGCTCACCGAGAACGGCTTTTGTAATCGAGTCAGGTCGTTTGAGTGGCTTCTCAACCAAACCAAGAACTGGCAAAATTATGAGGAAATAGGCGAAGTAGTAAACCGTAGCGATTTGAGACAACACATAGAACGTCATGCCCTTACCGATAGGAATAGCTACGTCGGACGGTGTTCCCGCGCCACACCAGCCAAGTATAAAGCACATAACGATGAAAATGATGAAGAACCATTTCGCGATTGGACGGAAGCGCATGGAGCGAACCTTATGCGTATCGAGCCAAGGCAAGACAAAGAGCACAACAATCGCGCCTAGCATCAACAAAATACCGAACAGTTTCGACGGTACAGCCCGCAAGATCGCGTAGAACGGTAGGAAATACCATTCAGGCACAATATGCGGTGGTGTTTTCATTGGGTCAGCTTCGATATAGTTATCCGCATGTCCCAGAGCGTCTGGGAGATAGAAGAGGAAGATCGCAAAGATAACGAAGAACACGGCAATCGCGAATGCATCTTTAACCGTGTAGAACGGATGGAAAGACAATGTATCTTCTTTTGTCTTCGCAGAAATACCGATTGGGTTGTTTTGCCCAACGTGATGCAAAGCCCAAACATGCAAACCAACAAGGGCCGCAATGACGAATGGAAGTAAGTAATGTAGAGCAAAGAAGCGGTTCAGCGTCGCATTATCGACGGAATACCCACCCAAGAGCCACTGTTGCAGGCTTTCACCGACAACGGGAACCGCGCCAAAGAAGCCTGTAATCACGGTCGCACCCCAGAAAGACATTTGACCCCAAGGCAATGTATAGCCCAAGAACGCCGTTGCCATCATCGCAAGATAGATCGCACAGCCCAAAATCCAGATGACTTCGCGTGGGGCTTTGTAAGACCCATAATAAAGACCACGGAACATATGCATATAGACGGCGAGGAAGAACATCGACGCGCCGACGGCATGCATGGATTGTAGTAACCAACCAAATGGAACGTCACGGCGAATACGTTGAACAGAAGCAAAGGCTTTGTCGACGTCTGCAACATAATGCATCGCCAAAATCACGCCTGATAGAATTTGAACAACGAGGCAAAGCGCCAAGATGCCGCCAAATGTGTACCAATAGTTCAGGTTACGCGGAGACGGGAACGTCATGAAGTCTGCGCCCATACGGATGATCGGCAAACGCTGATCCATCCATTTAGCTGCGGCGTATTTAGGTTCGTAAGTCGAAGGATGTCCGGACATAGTCTTATCCTACCTTGATAACGTTATCGGAAATATATTCATAAGGTGGGATCACCATGTTCTTCGGTGCGGGCCCTTTACGGATGCGTCCCGACGTATCGTAATGTGATCCGTGACATGGGCAGTACCAGCCTTCGAAATCGCCAGCTTCACCCACTGGAACACACCCGAAGTGCGTACAGACACCCACCATCACGAGGTACTTCTGATTAACAGCGCCACTCGGGCCTGCAATCAAACGATCAACGTCAGCTTCTGGATCTTTAAGCTCAGTAAGCTCAACAGCTTCAGCAACCTCAATCTCAGCTGCCGTACGGTGACGTACAAAGACAGGCTTACCGCGCCATAGCATCTTGAGCTGTTGGCCTTCGGCAATTTTGGATAAATCGATTTCGATTGAGCCAGCTGCGAGTGTATCAGCAGCCTTACCCATTTGTGCTACGAGCGGCCACGCAAGAGACGCACCGCCAGCGGCAGCTACAGCGCCTGTAGCCAAAAAGATAAAATCGCGTTTTGAACCGTCGTCGGGTTGGTTGTCGGACATGCGGGCGTCCACTCCTTGTTAGCCTCAATAAGGCACGTTCATAATCGGGGCGGTGTTTAGACTTATATAATGCGGATTGCCAGCGAGTTTTCGCGGCAATCCGACGCAATTTAGGGATGGATTGCAGTTAGAGGCCTCCCCTCCTCGGACAGAACGATCATTTTAAAGACCTCTAACAACATATCCCCGACTTCCGAAAGCTTCATTTTTGCAATTCAAATGCGCGGGGGCTAAGGGCGCGTCATGTCTACACCCCTCAACGTCGTTCTCTACCAACCCGAAATCGCCGGAAATGTCGGGGCCGTCATGCGATCCTGCGCGTGTTTCGGTGCAGGCCTGACGCTCATCGAACCTTGCGGGTTTCCCCTCGGCGATAAACGCATGCGCCGCGCCGCGATGGATTACAAAGTTGCGGGCGGGCTGCAAACCGCGCTCGGGTGGGATGAATATCTCGCGCAGCCAACAACAGCACGCCGCGTTTTGCTGACAACCAAAGGCGCGACCTCTATGTCCGCGTTCACGTTCAAGCCGGGCGATACGTTGATTTTTGGCGCAGAGGGTTCTGGCGTTCCTGATGAAGTCCACGACAGCGTTGATGCCCGCGTAGTTATACCGATGATGGAAGGCGCAAGGTCCCTCAATCTCTCCAATTCAGTTGCCGTGACTTTATTCGAAGCCTTGCGGCAGACCCAGACTTTGCCTTAGGTCCAGATTATGAAATATATTGTCCTACCTGCCCTCCTTCTGTCCGCCTCTATACTTGTGGCCTGTTCACAGGCCGACGCCCCTTCACCAACATCAACGGTTGCCTTGAGCTACCCGACGGACATTCAACCTGAATTGGCCACTCGGTTTTCTCGCCTTGCGATGGATTGCGTTGGCAAAGAGTTTCCAAACAAAATTTCGCGCACAACAGATACGGCCGAAGAGATTGGAACACCCAAAGAGCTGTTCCCTGTCTTCTATGGTTGTTTTGATTGGCACAGCGCAGTGCATGGACATTGGCTGCTTGTGCGCCTGCTGCATGTTGGTCCGCAAGACGCCGCGTGGCGCGATGAGGCCATCGCCAAATTAGACGCCAATATCACGCCAGAAAATGTCGCGGGCGAGCTTGACAATTTCCGCCGTGCAGCACGTGGATCTTGGGAACGTCCTTATGGGTGGGCGTGGGTGTTGCAACTCACGGCAGAGCTTCGTCAATATGATGACCCTAAAGCCAAGCAATGGTTGGCGGCGCTTGAGCCATTAGAGGCCGATATTGTCAGCGCCACAAAAGCGTGGCTACCGAAACTCGCCTACCCCATTCGCCTCGGCACACATAACCAGAGCGCGTTTGCGCTTGGCCTCATGCACGATTGGGCCGTGACGGCAGGCGATACAGAATTTTCAAACTTGATCGAATCCCGCGCGCGCGGCTTCCATATAGATGACAAAAACTGTCCACTCGCCTATGAGCCATCAGGCGAAGACTTCCTCTCGCCCTGCTTCATGGAAGCGGACTTAATGCGCCGCTTTATGGGCCCTGAAGATTTCGCCAACTGGCTAGATGCGTTCCTGCCGAGCATCCCGACAGATGGGTCTGCTGACTGGCTTGCCCCTGCGATTGTGAAAGACGCGAGTGACGGCAAGCTTGTGCATTTGGACGGCGTAAATTCGTCTCGGGCGTGGAACCTCTATAATGTCGCCCGCGCGTTGCCCGAAGACGATGCCCGCAAAGCGAGCCTTGTTGCCGCTGCGAAAATCCATGCCGACCTAGGCGTCGCCGCCGTCAGTGCCGAGCATTATTCTGGCAGTCATTGGCTCGCAAGTTTTTCGACTTATCTTATGACCGACACAGGTTGGACCGAGTAAAGACATGACCGACCCCTTTGCCCATAAAAAACAAACCGCAGCCGCATGGTTCAAAAGCCTACGCGACACGATCTGCGCTGAGTTTGAAGCGTTAGAACGCGAAGCCCCGAGCGATCTCTATCCCGGCGAACCTGGCACATTTGTCTATGAAGATTGGCAACGCAAAGTACAAAATGGCGGCGGCGGCACAGGCGGTATGTTGCGCGGACGCCTGTTCGAAAAATGCGGCGTGCACATCAGTGTCGTCAAAGGCGAGTTCACGCCAGAGATGGCCGCGCGCGTTCCCGGTGCAGATGAAGACCCAAGCTTTTGGGCGGCGGGCGTATCGTTAATTGCGCATCTTCGAAATCCCCGTGTACCTGCCGTACATATGAATACGCGCTATATCGTGACCACGAAAGACTGGTTCGGCGGCGGCGGCGATTTAACGCCAACATTAGATGTAGATCGCAGCCAAGATGCGCCTGACACGCAAGCTTTTCACAAAGGCATGAAAGCTGCCTGTGATGCACACGACGTCGCGGATTATGACAAATATAAAAACTGGTGCGATGAGTATTTCCACCTGAAACATCGCGACGAACCCCGCGGCACAGGCGGGATATTCTATGATCGCCTGAACAGTGGTGCCGAAAAAGGGGGGTGGGACGCAGACTTTGCCTTCACCCAAGACGTCGGGCGACACTTCATCAAATCTTACGCCGATATTGTGCGAGGCCGCATGCATGAGCCGTGGACCGAAGACGAACGCGAAGAACAACTCATTACGCGAGGACGCTATGTGGAGTTCAACCTCCTCTGGGATCGCGGCACTACATTTGGTTTGAAGACAGGCGGGAATGTGAAAACGATTTTGAGCAGCATGCCGCCCGTTGTGAAATGGCCGTGAGTTTGGAAATGAAAACACACTTAATTATACTCTCTATTCTCGGCTTCACTTTATGTGGATGCAAAACAACGTCTCCTAAACCTCAGCACTTCCCCGTGGTTGTCCAAGACAATGCTGAAGAACAAAAATTTGATATCTCAATGCAGAACACCACCGCGAAAGCAGTCTGCATTAGCGTAGAAAACTGGCCCAATAACATTGGCGAACTCCACTATGCTGCCGATATACTATATATTGAAATCGCATCAGACACATATCCAATTTTCGATAGTAATTTAGGGTATTGCCCAAAAGGCTGCGGGACTCACAAAATTGAGGCAGGCGAAACTCTAAAAGGAAATATCCCTTACAAATTATTCGCAATTCCTGAGCATCAAAAAACCTCCAAAAAGAAACTCCACTTTACGCCCGCCGCGTTTAAATGCCGCAACAGGTAATTGATGCCTCATAAACCCAAAGTCCTCCTCTTCGACCTTGGCGGGGTTATTGTGCCTTGGGTTGGGATGGAGGCTTTGGCGGCGTCCAATGGCATCACCCGCGCCGAAGTGTCTGACCGTTTTGATGACAGCGAAATTTTCTGCAAATTCGAACGTGGTCATGCGAGCGCGGATGCGTTCACCGCAGAGCTTGGTCGTATTTTCGATCTGCCCGACACGGATATTCCCGCGCTGTGGAATAGCTGGGTACATGAACCTTACACTGGGACATTGGACGCCTTGGCCGAATTGAAAACACAGTTCACGACAGCCTGCTTGTCCAACACCAACCCGCTGCATTGGGCGCATTTGAACACGATGTTCAGCACCAGCGGCACATTCCATCACGCCTTTGCCTCTCACGAAATTTATGAAGCTAAGCCTGACGCGGCGAGTTATACTTTGCCGCTAGAGCGTATGGGCGTTGCCGCAGAGGACGTCTGGTTCTTTGACGACACGCTTGCAAATGTAGAGGGCGCCCGAGCGGTGGGTATCACAACGTATCATGTTGATCGCGCCGTCGGTGTCTTGTCGACACTGCGAGAGCTTGGCCTCATTGAATGAGGCTTCAATAACGTGATTAGGGAAACATCTTTGAGTGTGTTATGAGAAACACATGAAACACCTTCGCACCGTCATCCTCGCCCTTTCAGTCACAGCTTTCGCGCAAACTGCGCAGGCCCAGCTCGTCGTCCAAGGCGAAGGGGATGCCGCGATTTGCTATCAGCACACATTGACGGGAAATCAGGGGTCGCGCTCTACGCTGCAAACCTGCTCCAATGCCCTCAAACAATTCAACACGAACAAAGATGAAGCCGCGACCTATGTGAATCGCGGAGTACTCTACATGCGGCGCGGAGATCAGGTTCGTGCGTCTGCTGATTATAAAGCAGCTCTGGACATTATGCCGAACCTAACAGAGGCCCATATCAACTTCGCGGCCTCTTTGATTAGACAGGACAAATTGGACGATGCGCTAATCGCGTTAAATACAGCCTTAGCTGACGCAGATAGTACAAAACGCCCAGAAGCTCTATTCAACCGCGCGATCATTCTGGACCGCAAAGAAAACTACCGCGGCGCGTATAAGGATTTGAAAGCCGCCCTTGTCCTTCGCCCTGAGTGGGAACCCGCGATTTCCATGATTTCGAGGTACGAAGTACAACCTGCAGGTTAAAGCCCATTTCGCTTTGCCTTGACGGGCCTAAGCCCTTATGAACATCGGACGTTACACGGGCCTTTGATTCATGATTAAAATCCAACCTTCATATACTTATGACGACTTGATCGTCAGTGGTGAGAAATCCCTCTTTGGGCCAGGCAATGCAAAACTGCCTTTGCCTCCAATGTTGATGCTTGATCGCATTTCAGTCATGGACGTTGATGGCGGCGGATATGGCAAAGGCCAAGTCCGCGCCGAACTCGACATTAATCCAGACCTTTGGTTCTTTGAATGTCACTTCAAAGGTGATCCAGTGATGCCAGGTTGCTTGGGCCTAGATGCCATGTGGCAGCTCGTCGGCTTCTGGCTCGGTTGGAGCGGTGGTCAAGGTCGCGGACGCGCATTGGGCGTCGGCGAGGTCAAATTTACTGGCCAAGTCACACCAGACGTCAAGAAAGTACGCTACGAGATCGACATTAAACGTGCGATCCGCCGTAAGCTTGTTCTAGGCATTGCCGATGGCAGAATGTATGCTGACGATGAACTCATCTATCAAGCCAAAGACCTACGTGTCGGACTATTCGTTCCCCCGACTGAAACTGCAGAGAAAGAGGCATAATCATGCGGCGTGTTGTTGTTACTGGACTGGGCATTGTATCTTGCATCGGCAATGATGCGGACACTGTCGCAGCTAACCTGAAAGCAGGAAACTCGGGCATTGCACGAGACGAAAAAATGACTGAACTTGGCTTCCGTAGCCAAATTTCTGGTCGTCCTGTTTGCGATTATAAAGAGATCATATCCAAACGTTCCTACCGCTTTATGGGCGATGCCGCCGGTTGGGCTGCCGTTGCTATGACGAATGCGATTGAAGATGCTGGCCTGAATGAAGACCAAGTTTCCCATGAACGCACAGGCATTATTGCTGGTTCTGGCGGCCCATCTTCACTCGAAATTGTACGTTCCGCAGACGTCACGCGTAAAAACAACAGCCCAAAGCGTATCGGGCCATTCGCGGTACCAAAGGCGATGTCCTCGACCGTCTCTGCAACGCTCGCGACACATTTCAAAATTCGCGGCGTGAACTTTACGATCACCTCAGCTTGCACAACGTCTTTGCATTGTATCGGTGCCTCCGTGGAGCAAATCCAATGGGGCAAGCAAGACATCATGTTTGCGGGCGGCGGCGAAGAACTCGAGTGGACCATGTCCTCTCTCTTTGACGCGATGGGCGCGATGAGCAGCAAGTATAATGACACGCCTAAACAAGCTAGCCGCGCATTCGACACGGACCGCGACGGTTTTGTCATCGCAGGCGGTGCAGGCATGTTGGTTCTCGAAGAATATGAGCACGCCAAAGCGCGCGGCGCAAAAATTTACGCTGAAGTCGTTGGCTATGCTGCGACATCGGATGGTTATGACATGGTTGCTCCATCTGGCGAAGGCGCTGAACGCGCCATGCGCCTAGCGTTAGAAAGCGCGAATTTGGAAACAGTCGATTACATCAACCCACATGCGACCAGCACACCCGTTGGCGATATCGCGGAAACAAATGCAATAGAGCGCGTGTTCGGATTAGACGGGCCTTATATCTCCGCCACGAAATGCCTCACAGGCCACAGCCTCGGCGCGGCGGGCGTACAAGAAGCGATCTATACACTCTTAATGATGGATGGCGGCTTTGTCGCCCCTTCGATCAATGTTGGGACACGCGATCCGGAAATTCCTGCGATCAACATAGCCTATGATATGGTTGAGACTGACATCAACACGGCCATGTCCAATAGTTTCGGCTTTGGCGGCACAAATGGCAGCGTGATTTTCGCGAAAGTCTAACACGTGCTACCAAAGTCCTACGCCTAATATATCGGCGCGGTCATGTCTGAAACTTCAGAATTGACCGCGCCGTTTTCATTTGTGGCGCGTTCACCTCTGGCCACAGATGTGAACGCGCCTTTTTTATGCGCACAGCACATCGGCACTGGTGTTAAGCCCCCAGACTGCCTATCTTTATCACTGATATTCAGCCCACGACTAAAACCGAGTAGAAAAGAGTAATCGCATGGCAGACCAATCCTTCCCAACTGGAACCCTCATGGCAGGCAAACGCGGCCTCATTATGGGCGTCGCGAATAAGAACTCAATCGCGTGGGCAATTGCTCAACAACTCGCCGCTCAAGGCGCAGAAATTGCCTTCACCTACCAAGGCGACAAACTCCTGCGCCGCGTCAAACCTCTGGGCGAAAGCCTCGGCTCTGACACATTCCTCGACTGCGATGTCACGAATGACGAACACATGGACGCAACCTTCGCGGCCCTAGAATCCAAATGGGGTAAGATTGACTTCCTCGTCCACGCGATTGCCTTTGCAGGTAAAGACCAACTTGCAGGATCATTCATTGATCAAACCACGCGCGAAGGCTTCAAATCTGCGCTCGACATTTCGGCCTATAGTTTTGTTGACGCAGGCCGCCGCGCTAGCGCCATTATGAATGACGACGGCGCGATGATCACGCTGACCTATCTCGGCTCGGAACGCGTCATCCCGAATTATAACGTCATGGGCGTCGCCAAAGCCGCACTCGAAGCGTGTACGCGTTACATGGCCGCAGACCTTGGCCCGCGCGGTATCCGCGTCAACGCCATCTCCGCTGGCCCGATCAAAACATTGGCCGCGGCGGGTATCGGCTCTGGCCGTCACATGTTCCGCTTTAACAAGGCCGCCAGCGCCATGCAGGACAACACAGACTCCAAAGGCGTCGCAGGCGCAGCGCTTTACCTGCTGTCCGACCTCGGCCTGTCCTGTACGGGCGAAACGCATCATGTCGACGGAGGCTTCCATGCCATCGGAATGCCGCAAGAAGACTCCCTGCGCGCTAGCTTGGCTGAATGAGGTTTAGTCTCTTTATAACAAGAGGCTGTCTGGCCGCGCTATCTCTGCCTTTCATGGCGAGCGCGGTTACAGCAAATAATACCCCAAAAATACAAGAGGTCTGCCCTCCAGATAAAACTGGGCGGCGGGCCGTTTTGTTTGAGCCGCAATATAGAACGGTTTCAAAAAAGGGGGACCCTTATGTGTGCCAGTCTTCTGAGGGTTACTTTTACCAACCCGCACATATGATAGATGACGTCACTATTCCCAAAAACGTACTTCTCCGCGAATTCCCTTCCATGTGCAGTGCAAGAGTGCGGCGTACGCTAAATTCTCAAACCTACGGCTGGGTTGAAACAGGGCAAAATGTTGAAACGGCCAGACCTACGCAAGTTCTAGAAGACGGCATGGGCGCGAGGCGGTTTTTTGATGATAGAGACCACCCCTCAGAAACCCCGATCCAACTGCGCGATGGCTACGCAGATGCCTATGCCCAAATAACCGCCGCGCCGAATTGTAGCTGGATTAAACCCGGAATGAAGCGGCGTACGTTCACGCTCTATATGACAGATAGACGCGCCGTAGCGGTCTGTCGAAAAGACGGCTCAGGCGTCGACACCAAAATAATTGAAACGCCCTCAACCCGTCAGGTAAATTTATCGGGCGAAAACTACGGCCTCGTCAAAAATAAAGAGGGCGTGATTGAAGAGTTTTCTGAATACGTGTTTTTGGCTTCAAACAAAAATCTCGACTACGCCTGTGCGTGGAAATATTTGACGCCTCCAAAAGATAAGAGTTTGGATAAGGCCGCTGAAGACTGAAAGAATATCCCTAAGTTCGAACCTTAACTCAACGGCATATTTGAGGCGATTTTTAGTCGCTCGGATTTATTAATTCGTGGGCAAACTAGAACTTCCATAGAGTGAAACTAATAACACTTTACACAATTCGGAAATAAGCTTCCATTTTGATACAAATTCAGTCAACTTAATTCTGATGCGCGTCTGGTCGATAATTCTTAGCTTGATAATCCTTTGCATGCTCACAGCCTGTAAGGAAAATGGTCCCGACCTGTCCACAAAAGACACCGTGTACAAGGTCGTAATGATGCCGGAAAACTCTCATCGGTATGACGATCTCCCGTCGGCTCTAACCGAATCTCTATTAGCTTTAAAATTCAACGTAGACCCCGCAGAGCTGAAAATAATTGGCGGCATTCCTGAAGCGAAGATGAAATTATATGATGTAGCAGCTTATGTCGAATACGCTGACGGCTGGTTAATAGCTTCAGGATATGGCGAGTGGGGCGGGGTTCTGTTCTGGATAGATAAAAATGGGGGTTACGAGGTCATTCGTGATGACGATTTTACTAATCCAATTGATGTGATGACGGACGGAAATACTACACTTATTATCCTGGCCCCAACTCATCATAACTCGAGAGAGGCGTACCTATTGGAAGTCAGTCGTAATAACAGGACTTTTAAAACAAGTGTCTACCCAGTGAAGATATTTCCCGAAAAATTTGAAATATATAATGGTGAATGGATCATACCTAGTCTCCATGCTCAGAAATATTTTGATGATCAAAAATATTTTGATGATCAAAAATATTTTTTTGTATCCGAATTACGAGCTGGAAAGACCCT
This sequence comes from uncultured Caulobacterales bacterium, assembly GCA_938009235.1. Taxonomy (GTDB): domain Bacteria; phylum Pseudomonadota; class Alphaproteobacteria; order Caulobacterales; family Maricaulaceae; genus Litorimonas. The sequence continues at coordinate 226 of CALLIK010000006.1, read as the reverse complement.
GTTGCACGATCGTAATTAGGCCTGATTTCAATTTGGATTCCATAGAATCAACACAAGCATAACTTTAACCGAAGCCTTATTATTTGAGCGGCTTATTTTGGGTGCGGTTTCAATCGGTCGTCGCAACACTTTAGTATTTTACTAAACTGGAGTGAGCAGATGAGACGACGTATATATTATTCAACAGAGCAGCGTTCGGAGATATGGGATCGCTGGAAACGCGGCG
>CALLIK010000005.1 GCA_938009235.1 uncultured Caulobacterales bacterium | reverse complement strand
ATAACTCAATTTTTGAGACTTAACATTTGTAATTTATTAAGTTCGTCTTCTAATGCACCTCTTGTATCGCACTTTGGCATTAGTTTGATGTGTATTCGCAAGTCTAACACTCGTGCAGGCGAATTGCGCATCTATCGATGTCGCAATGTTTTTTGCACCAGAAATCATTCCAACAGCAATTAACGCCGCGCAAAGGCCATATTCAATGGCGGTTGCACCGGCTTCGTTACTTTTAAACTTACGAATTATACTTTTAAGTGTATTTATCATTCTTACGTTGTGCCTTAAAAGGGTAAATTTTAAGCTTGCGAATAGAGTTAACAATTAATGTGTTCTGGGGTGTTCAGGGGGCGTTCAGGTGGGGGGTCATTATTGGCGGTCTGGATGAACGCCGACCCAAGTTTCATCAACATAGGCTTTAATGGCTTTTGAATCGGTATCCATATCTCCTGTGAGGGGGAAGAGGCGATCGAGCACCACATGTTTGTTTTGCCCATCAAAAGCGCAGATGAAGACGGGAACATCAGCGGAATAAGCGACGCGCAAAAACCCAGTCTTATATTTAGCGACCTTCGAACGTGTGCCTTCAGGTGGAAACCCGATGCACACTTTATCTGTCTCTTTGATGTATTGCGTTAATTGCTCGACAACGGCTTTGCCGCCGCGCCCGCGGTCAACAGGGTAGCCGCCAATAGATCGAAAGAAAGGTCCCATCGGCCAGAAAAACCAGTCTTTCTTGATGAGGAACGTATATTTGAAACCACTGGCAAGCATCGCGAGAGAAGCGCTAATCGCGTCCCAGTTCGACGTATGTGGAACCCCGAGAATGATGAACTTGTCAACATCTGGCATTGTGCCTTTCAGCTTCCACCCCGTGAGCTTTAAGACAAATGAGCCAAGCCCGCGTGACACGCAATTACCCATTCGAGGGCTATGCGATGACATATGTGGATTATCGTATTTCATGACCCCGGCCCTTTGATGAAAAAGGGTCATAGCCAGTTTGTCGCAGTTTGAAAGACAGGCTTTTGCATATTACGTGCACAAATTTGACCGATTGAAGCGTTTGGGCTGCGCTAGGCTGTGTCGTCTCGAATGCCTTTGTAATGCGTGTCGACATAAATTTTGATGGCTGCATTTTCTGCTGCGATGTCACCTTTGGGGTACCAAAGGCGGTCCAACACGACCTGTTTGTTCACGCTATCAATACCAACGATGAAAAGCGGTGCATCTACGGCTTTGGCTATCCGCAAATACCCTGTTTTATAGGCGTCGACTTTTGATCGTGTGCCTTCGGGGGTCAGGCCCAGCCAGACCGCGTCGCTGTCATCAAACCAGTTTTTGACCTGCCTCATGACGTCCGTTTTGGCTTTACGCTCAATTGGAATACCGCCAAGCGCTTTCCATAATCCGCCTAGAGGCCAGAAGAAGGCTTCCTTTTTCATCATCCAAGAAAACTTCAGGCCAATAGACATCATGGACCCCATCGCGAGGAATAAGTCCCAATTTGATGTGTGCGGTCCGCCTATGATGATGGCTTTTTTGACATCAGGTAAAGCCCCGATCAGTTTCCAGCCCATCGCCTTTAGGATCATATCGCCGATGAAACGCGTGAGAGCATTGCCCATACGCGGCACATTGGGGCCTACAAATTCATTGTCATACTTCATTTGGCCTCCCGATACAGGCGGGCGCTGGGCCAGCCTTAGCTGTTTTCAGGTTTTATCCCTGTGTGGTGACTACGCACGAAATCCCGAACCCGTTTGTTATCAACCTCAATTTCCCCTGTCAGGTCAATGAATTGATCGAAAATGAGCGTCTTGGTCTCAGAGTTCACACCCACAACAAAAATCGGAACGCCCGTCGCATAGGCAATGCGGAGGTAGCCTTTTTTATACGAGCTCACCTTTGTACGTGTACCTTCGGGTGTAATGCCGATCCAGGCTTTCTCATTGGCATCAAACCAATCGCTCATTTGGCCAACCACGTCTTTGGCAGCTTTACGGTCAATCGGGATGCCGCCCATCGCTTTGAACATGCCGCCCAAGGGGAAGAAGAACGCTTCCTTCTTCATCATCCAACTATAGTTGAGGCCTAGCGCGTATTTCATACCCATCGCCAAAATCAAATCCCAGTTGGATGTGTGCGGCGCGCCAAGGATGATGGCTTTTGGCACGTCAGGTACTGTCCCGCCGAGTTTCATGCCGACGGTGCGTAAAAGTACGCGCCCAAAGAAACGCGAGAGCTTGCCGCCAAATTTAGGGGCGCTGGGAGGGAGAGGAAGAGTCATCGTGTGCAAACCGGTTGAAACTGCATTGATCGCACGGCCCATTGCCGCACGCTCTGCCTTTGCGCCCTAAAGCGGGCTGAACTGCGATACAAGACATTCAAAGCCACAATGCGGCTTACAATGTCTTGCACCAGATTTTTGTGCCTGCTAACCGCGCAAGTCTAGATTAAGGACTGAGACATGGCCCAAGAAAAAAGTAAGCCCAAAAACGGCGTCACCGCAAAAGACGTCAAGAAGATTGCAAAGCTGTCACGGCTACATGTTGAGGCGGATCGCCTTGAGCCGATTGCCGAAGATTTGAACGGTATTCTGGGCTGGATTGAACAGCTCGCTGAAGTCGATGTTGAGGGCGTAGAGCCGATGACATCTGCCGTGGATATGGCTGCGCCTTTGCGCGCCGATAATGTCTCCGATGGCGGCAAGCGCGATGACGTCCTAAAAAATGCCCCGAAGTCCGATGACGGCTTCTTTGTTGTCCCACGTAGTGTTGAGTAGATCATGACTGACCTAACAAAAATGACATTGTCCGGTGCGCTGGACGGAATGGCCAAGGGTGAGTTTTCATCCGTCGAGCTAACGCAAGCGCATATCGATGCCTGCAAAGCCAGCACAAAGCTGAATGCATTCATCACCGACACGCACGATCTGGCGCTGGAGCAGGCGAAAGCCTCTGACGCACGCCGCGCATCAGGCACAGTCGGCAAGCTTGAAGGCGCGCCACTGGGTATCAAAGATTTGTTCTGCACCGAAGGCGTGAAGACAACGGCAGGATCAAAAATCCTCGGCGATTTCACCCCGACATATGAATCCACGGTTTCGGCGAATATGAAAGCCGACGGCATGGTCATGCTCGGGAAGCTTAACCTAGACGAATTTGCGATGGGGAGCTCAAATGAGACCTCTGCATTTGGTCCCGTCATCAACCCGTGGCGTAAAGACGAAGACCTCGTACCGGGCGGCTCGTCTGGTGGCTCTGCCTCTGCTGTCGCGGCTGACCTTTGCTTGGGCGCAACCGCAACCGATACGGGCGGCTCCATTCGCCAACCTGCGTCCTTCACAGGCACAGTCGGCATCAAGCCTACATATGGCCGTTGCTCGCGTTGGGGCACAGTCGCCTTCGCAAGCTCGCTCGACCAAGCAGGCCCGATTGCCAAGACTGTCAAAGACAGCGCGATCTTGCTCGAAAGCATGGCAGGATATGACGCGAAAGATTCGACCTCTATCAATGCGGACGTTCCCGATTGGTCCGCGTCCTGCGGTCAGTCCGTCAAAGGGATGCGCATTGGTATCCCAAAAGAATATGCCATCGACGGCATGCCTGCTGATATTCAGGCGCTCTGGGATCAGGGCATTGAATGGATGAAGGCTGCGGGCGCGGAAATCGTGCCGATTACATTGCCGCATACGAAATATGCGCTACCTGCCTATTACGTTGTGGCCCCTGCTGAAGCCTCAAGTAATTTGGCGCGTTATGATGGTATGCGTTATGGCCTGCGCGTTGATGGTAAAGACCTGACCGAGACTTATGAGCTCACTCGCACCGAAGGCTTTGGCGACGAAGTCCGCCGCCGTATCATGATCGGGACATATGTTCTGTCTGCAGGTTATTACGACGCCTATTATCTGCGCGCACAAAAAGTCCGCACGCGGATTGTCCAAGATTTCGAAAACGCATGGGAAACCTGCGACGCCATCCTAACGCCAACCGCGCCAAGCGCAGCTTTCGCTGTAGGCCGCAAGGTCAGCGATCCTGTGCAGATGTATCTAAATGACATCTTCACGGTCACAACAAACCTCGCGGGCTTGCCAGGAATTTCCGTCCCTGCGGGATTGGACAAGAACGGCTTACCGCTAGGCCTACAAATTATCGGCCGCGCGATGGACGAAGCCACTGTATTCAAAGCTGCCGCTGCGTTGGAAGACGCGGCAGGGTTCAAAGCTAAACCAGAAAAGTGGTGGGTTTAATCATGTTCATAGCACCACGCGTCGCTGACGAAAAAGACTGGATCGTAACGGATACGGGTCCTTGGGAAATTATCATTGGGCTCGAGGTCCACGCACAAGTGGCGTCCAAGTCCAAACTCTTCTCTGGCTCGGCCACGGGATATGGCTCTGCGCCGAATACGCAGGTGTCGCTTGTCGATGCGGGTATGCCGGGTATGTTGCCTGTCGTGAATGAGTTTTGCATCGAGCAAGCCGTGAAGACGGGCTATGGCCTCAACGCCAAGATCAATCTGTTCTCGCGTTTTGATCGCAAGAATTACTTCTATGTTGACCTCCCGCAAGGCTACCAAATTTCACAATTCGAGCATCCAATTGTGGGTGAGGGCGAGATTGAAATTCTGCCTATCGACGGTGACGGCAATGTTGGTGAACCTGTCACGGTTGGCATCGAGCGTCTGCATTTGGAGCAAGACGCGGGTAAATCCGTCCATGATCTCTCGCCAGATGAAACGTATGTTGATCTGAACCGTTGCGGCGTGGCCCTGATGGAAATCGTGTCCAAGCCAGATATGCGCACCCCCGAAGAAGCCTCAGCCTATGTCGAGAAGCTACGCGGTATCGTGCGCGCGTTAGGCACATGTGATGGCGATATGGAGAAGGGCAACCTTCGCGCCGATGTGAACGTCTCTGTGCGTCGTCCAGGCGGCGAGCTTGGCACGCGATGTGAAATCAAAAACGTCAACTCGATGCGCTTCATCCGTCAGGCTATTAACTTCGAAGCGCGTCGTCATATCGACATCATCGAAGCGGGCGGCGAAATCGATCAGGAAACACGCCTGTTCGATAGCGTCAAAGGCGAAACACGGACGATGCGCTCCAAAGAAGACGCGCATGATTACCGCTATTTCCCAGACCCAGATTTACTCCCGATCAAGCTAGAGCAAAGCTTCGTTGATAAAATCAAAGCGAACCTTCCAGAAATGCCAGATGTGCGCAAAGCGCGCTTTATGAGCGATTACGGATTGCCAGAATATGATGCGCGTATCCTAACATCGGATAAGACGAAGGCTGATTTCTACGAAGTCGTGGCAAAAGGCCGTGATCCAAAGATCGCGTCAAACTGGACAATGGTCGAGTTTTTCGGCGCGCTGAATAAGTCTGGCCTTGAGTTGGAAGACAGCCTTGTCTCTGCGGACGCGCTCGGCTGCCTCATTGACCGTATTCTGGACGACACGATTTCTGGCAAGATTGCCAAAGGCGTCTTTGAAAAGATGTTTGCGGGCGAAGGCACAGCGGACGAAATCATCGAACGTGACGGGTTGAAACAGGTCACTGACATGGGCACGATTGAAGCGATGGTCGACAAAGTCATCGCCGATAACGCTGGCCAAGCTGAAAAAGCCAAAGAGAACCCAAAACTCCTCGGCTTCTTCGTCGGACAAGTCATGAAAGCCAGCCAAGGCAAAGCCAACCCACAAGCGGTGAACAAGATTTTGCGCGAGAAGCTGGGGCTTTAGTCCTCTCTGAGGTTTTTGCTTAGGTAAAAGCCGCTATTCTGCTACTCTGGGTTCATGAAACCTGTTTTCAGCACCCTTATGGCCGCCTCATTGGCGCTTTTGATGCCGCAGATCGCTGAGGCTTGTCAGGGTGTCTCACAACTTACTAGGGGGCATATCGCCTTTGCAGATGTGATATTCGAAGGCAGTCTGAAAGATATATCCCCTAAGTCTAGTTATCTAGAACTTACTTTTGATGTGCATGACGTCAAAAGAGGGGAGTTGCCGCAAGGTGAGGTCGTTGTTGGATGGAGGCCTAATCGGTTTTACTATTTTAGAGGGGATTTAAACCTCGAGTCGTTCACAGGTAAGTTTGGCGAAACTACACGCGTTGCAATGTCTACGCCGCAATTAGCGGATAGATTTTGCAAGCCCGAGATGGGGTACATGATGATACGCGATGAGGAGACGGGTGAATACGTCAGGGGACTCGCCCCACGACGTCTTTGCCATTCGACGCCCAATTCCATCAAGTCAGTGCATGAAGAGAATATCCCATTTGTACTTTCAAATGGACCGTGTGGAAAATCCTATCTTTACTCTGTACAGAAATATGAGAACATGCGGAGCTTTGATGAAAATTTCACCGCTTTTGAGCGCGCGACTGAAAGTGGTCTTACGCCAAACAGTGAGCTCTTTCGGGACAAGATTGGGTCTGGCCCATTACCTTGGGCTTGGACTGAACACTCTTTGCGTCTAGACGCCATAGTTGGCACCTTATTCCGTGAGCAGACTGGTTTTTTCACGCCGTCCTTAAGAACGAATGCCGCATGGCAAGCCTCGCTTCTGGATTTAGGTGAGGTGATGGCGAGAGATCGAAGCGCTCGCCTGAGTGCCAAGTTCGATTCTGATGAAGCCTCTCTTTTGAAGTTTAAAGAGTCTCTCAAGAGACAAATCATCAAGCTCTTGGATAATATCGAAAAAGACCCAGAGTTCGGAAATCGACTTTTAGAAGACGATTGAAGTTTGCGGTGAGGGAACCTTAAATGAGTGATCAACAGAAAAGCGTTTGGCGTTTTCTTCGCATTGTGGGGCCGATTTTCATTTTCCTCATCGTTATATATGCGCTGACATTTATGATGAGCGTCCCGCTTGTCTTGGCGGTTGTGATTGCCTGCTTGCTTGCGATTATGGATTTCGTGGTTTTGACATGGTTGATGAATAGACAGGTGCCGTAAGATGAAAATTCAATCTGGACCCGCATTTGGCGGTTTGATGATCGCGATTGGCTTGACGGTTTTGTTGCATCGTTCAGGAAAGCCGATTGGGCTTTCACTTTTGGCGGGTGCGGCCGCTGGGATTCTTGATTATGTCTTTCTGGTCTGGATGAAGAGTAGAGGAATAAATCAATGAGCCTAAATACTGATAAGAGCGCGACTGTGTCCGGTGCATTGGATACGCGCATCACATGCCGTCAATTCCTCGATACGCCTGTGCCTGAGGCTATGTTGAAGGGCCTGTTGACACAAGCCCTCCGTAGTCCGTCTGGCGGAAACCTACAGCCGTGGAAAATCCACGTCATGACAGGGGAGACGCTAGCGAACTTTAAAAAAGACGCCGTCGAGATCACGCTTGCGGGTAAAACCGAAGAGCCAACGCATCCTGCCTATCCGCAACCGCTCTGGGAACCGCTACGGTCTTGGCGCTATAAGTTGGGCGAAGATATGTACGCCAAGCTCGAAATCCCGCGTGAGAATAAGATGGAACGTCTTGTGTGGTTCGCGCAGAACGCTAAATTCTTTGAGGCCCCTGTTGGGATCATCATTACAGGCGATAAGCGCCTTGGTGCGCCGCAGCATATGGATATTGGCATCTACATTCAATCTTTGATGCTTCTAGCCCGTGAAGCCGGCTTACATACCGCGCCGCAAGGGTGGTGGCGCAACTGGACGTCTGTTTGCCACAAGTATCTGGACATCCCAGAGACAGATGAAGTGATGGTAGGTATGGCGATTGGCTTTGGTGATGCGTCGGCAAAGGTCAACAATCTCTATGCGGATCGTGCGTCTTTGGACGAGGTCACAACGTTTTATAGCTAGTTTTCTCACATTTTCTTCGAAATAATTTTCGAGGACCAATATGTTACTTCGGCGTGAATCCTATATGGGGTTCATGCCTTTTTCTTGATTATACTTCATTTTAACTCCGTATTCACCAAGTTAAACTTGAATATTAATACGTATTTATCAAGTTTAACTCAAGTAAACGTAGTTTAACCATGTTTTTATTTAACTCTATGTTTATCTTGACCTGACCACATTGTTTCATGCCGAAGAGAAGCGCGCCCAACGCGTTCAAGCCAAGGCAGCCTCGGGAATGGCCCGAAGGGTAAGGTGAACAAAAACTGGGGGAGAAGATTATGGCTTTTACAGAGTTGGAGGTCCGCGAAGCGGAAGAGGCAATAGATGTTGTGGCTGGTGCGGAAGATATGTTCCGTCTTGGGCTGATTTATTCGACAGGGCTTGAATCACGTGCACCTGACTTCGTTGAAGCGCACAAATGGTTTAGCCTCGCGGCAATGATGGGCAGTGCACCTGCCAAATCATATCGCGAAGAGTTGAAAATGGAAATGACGGCAACAGACCTCACGCTCGCGCAACGCGCTGCACGTGGATGGTTAGTTGAAAACCGTGAAATCCTAGCGGCTTAACCCGCTAGTTCCAATTTTATGGGGAGATCACTGTCGTGCCGCCGCGATTGGCCCCGCCTAACTGATAGGATAGGCTGAAGTCTACAGGCCAAGTCCGGCGGAAATTCTCCATGAATGTCCCAATCTCGCCTATAGTAGATTGTGGGACGTAGATGATGTCACCACGGCGTAATTGAATATTATCATTATATTCGCGGATGTTCATGATGCCGCCGCGAATGTTGACGCTACGCATCATCATACCGCCATTGGGCGCACGACGTAGAATCGCTACGTCACGAGATCGCGCGCTTGAGCGAAGGCCGCCTGCCATCAGAATGCCTTCTAATGCGCCAATGCGGCCAGGAATTGTGTAAGTGCCTGGTTGACCCACTTGGCCGCCAACATATATTTGTTCAGGCGCATATGAGCGTGGGGTCACGGCAAGGGTTGGATCCCGAAGCTGTTGACTTAGTTCTGACATGAGTGCGGCTTGAATCTGACCAAATGTACGACCTGCCGCCATAATCGGGCGGCTCATTGGCATAACAACGCGGCCATCTGGTCCTACAGTTAATGTGCGTGAAAGCTCTGGAGCAGAGGACACGACGATGTCTAGCTGATCGCCTGGTGCCAGCGTATATTCAGGCTCATAGTTGATCCATTGTTGAAACATGCCAGCGGGGGCCTGATTCTGATACTCTATGTGTTTTTGACCACGTAATTTGTGCCAAAAGTTTTTATATTTCTTCGGTTGGGCATTTTGGAAGTAGCCGTTTTGTTCATAACTAGGCGCAACCGCATGACCTTGCTGGTAACGGGACTGCGCGTGAGTCGGCGTACTAATGAGTGCTAAAGCCACAAAAGATGCGGTTAATAGGGCGATTTTTTTATATTTGTGCATTTTACACAGCCTTTTTCGGGGCAAAGTGAGTTTTTTTAAGTGTTAACAAGAATGGATAAGGAATTGTTAAAATTTAGGAGGACATGGTTAACGCGAACCGATTCTAGGGGATTCGCACATGGCCAAACACGGTCGTAGAAATTTTGAACCAATCAGCGCATCTCAAGGAGAGTCGCGTGTAGGGGACTTGACTGTTGGTGATTACGCCAATGGCGTTCCCAACATTCGTCTAGGAGAGATGTTCAAGTCTATCCTGCGCCAGATGATTTGGTTGATTCCATTGGCCGCAATAGGGGTTGTGGTAATGTTCTACCTCACCCGAGATTTGAAACGTGTATATACAGGCGACGCTCGGGTTATGGTCCAGTTGGGGGAAGAGCATGTCTACAACCCTATTGCTGGCGCAGCGAGTGGCGGCGGCCTCATGACAACAATTGATACCATCACTCTGACCGAAGCCGGTTTGATGAAGAACAATAAAATTATTGAGCAAGTAATTGGTGAGTTGACGCCAAACCGTCAAGCTCAAGACCTGTTTGATAAAGACGGCTTTGCTAAGATGAGAAATGCTAGCTCCGAACAAGAACGTCAGGATGCTGTCATGGAAATTCGTAAAACTGTAGATTCTAGCTACGTTGTTATGCCTCGTCCTAAATCCTCAATGATCGATGTTTTGTATAAGCATGAAAACCCTGAAATTGCTGTTCAGGCAACGAATGCCTTTATTGATGCATACCTTTCATTCCGTCGTCAGGTTTTTGTCGAAGGCTCCACTGAATTGATTACGGAACGCCGCGAAGCGACTGAAGAGCAATTGAATTCAAACGAACGCGCCATTGCACGGTTTTTGAAAAAAAATAACGTTGCTGATTTTGACTCAGAGCAGGGCGGTCTTCGTCAGAGAACGGAAAATTTAAAGTCTAGTTTGAATGAAACACGCGCCTCTGTTGCAGAAACTGAAGCTGCACTGGCCGAGGTTGAAAATCGATTACGGGTTACGCCAGAAACGATAGATCTTTATCGTGATGACCGTGCAGCACAACGTGTGTCACAAGCCGAATTGGAGTTACGTCAATTAATGGCGAAATACCTGCCTACGTCTGATCCTGTGCGTCAAAAGCAGACGGAATTGAATGAGTTGCGTTCGCTTCAACAGTCTTATGGCGGTAAAGCGACTGGTGGACGCCGTGTCGGCCCGAACCCAACGCACCAAGGTTTAACTACACAGCGTAATAGCTTGGCTGCAACAGCTGACTCTATGCGTGAACGTGAGTTCACTCAGCAGCGTCAATTGAATTTGGCAGATGCAAAGATTCGTAAACTGACTTCGCTCACGCCTGAGTATCAGAATTTGCTGCGTGAGCGTGAAACCCTCAATGCACGCCTGACATCTTATAATGCAAAAGAGCAAGAGGCGCTTATCGATTCAGCGCAAGCCGAAGCCGATGCCGAAAATGTGACGATTATTTCTAGAGCTCAATATGCCAACAAAGGCAGTAATACGAGACTGGTTATGTTGGCTCTAGGGTCAATTGGGTGGCTGATTACTATCGGTTTCTTTGCGTTGATCCGTGTCTTTCTCGATCCAAGGTTATACGAAAATCCAAATGAGGTTCGCCGTCCGAGGGAAGATTCATATATGGATGATCTGGAACCTGAATTGCCGACCCCGTCTCGTAGAACTATTCCCGAGCTTGTACCTAGTTATAAGCCAGATTCTCCTGCCTACGAGAACCCTTATGAGCAACAGCCCGCAACATATGCGCAACCCACTGAGACTTATCAGCCGCAGGAAGTCGCGTATCCATCATTTCAGCCACAAGTTTATGCTCAAGCTGGTATGGCAGCAGCGTCAGGTGCTAGATACGCGCCTGCGACAGGGTATGATCCGTCTGCTTATGTTCAATATGATCAGTCTGGTGGAGTAAATGCTGTACAGCATGCGTCTCCATTCGGAGCGACTGCTGATCATGCACCCGTTAAAACGCAACTGGAGTATGAGACCTCTACGACGTCTACATATGCTGAGCCTGCAGTGCATAATACATCAAGTAACCCTTACTTATCAGGCAGCGCGCAAGCGGGTATGCTTAATGATAATTTGCAATTTGATGAATATGGTAGCCCTTTACCTCCTCCGGCGACATAATTCGAGCTGTTAAAGAATGAGGTTAACGCGTTATTAAGCGAATAACCTCATCTCCGAATTATGGTCGTCACTGATTTTACACAAACACAACTGCAACAGCGTAATCACGCTCTTGCGCAGCTTCTAAAATGGGGCGAATCCTTTATTTGGATATTTGTCCTTGCATTTTATTCGGGCGCAATAATCGGATTGACCTTTGCAGATACAGCCGTTCAAGAATCTGGTGAAGGTGGTGCTTTTGCTCGGAGCTTATGGTTTTTCGCTTATGGTTTGGTTTTAGCAGTTTGTCTTTTGCGTCTGCCGTACATTATACGACTGGCGTCATTTAACCCCCTTATTATTTTGTGCGTGCTGTGGTGCGGATTAAGTATGATCTGGTCGATTGATCCAGGTATTAGTCTTCGCCGCGCGATCGCTCTGACGATGACAACCTTCACGGGGTTAGCTTTTGCTGCGCGGTATGATTGGAATGAGATGGTTCAGCATATTGCGTATGTCGCATTGCTGCTTTGTATTATTACGATCGTTCTTGTTCTTATAAATCCACAGCGCGGTATTATGCAGGACATTCATGCGGGTGCATGGCGTGGTCCTTGGGTGGAAAAGAACTACTTGGGTGGCATGATGACAAAGTGCTTCGCGGTCGTTATTTGCGCCTTTGCGATGAAGCCAAAATTAAGATGGCTTTGGGGACCTGTTGGTTTGATTTGTTTTGCTTTGGTGGTGCTGTCGACTTCAAAAACGGCGTTACTGTCGACTCTTGCTTGCTTGGGATTGTTTATCACGTTGCGTATTTTTCGCCGGTTCCCATTTTTGCGCATCATTGTGATGTTCACCTTTATTGCAATCATCACCATCATTGTTGCTGTTTTAATGATCGACCCTGCTTGGGCCCTAGGTCTGATCGGTAAGGACCCGACTTTGACGGGACGGACCGATATTTGGGTGCTCTTGATGGAAGCCGTCAGTCAGAAGTTTTGGTTGGGCTATGGATATGGCGTTTTTTGGATGGACCCTTTAGGGCCGAGTTATCAGATAAGGGAAATTCTTCAGTGGCCAGTCCCTACGGCTCATAATGGGTGGTTCGACGCTTGGTTATCAGCGGGATTCGTGATTATTTTTCTGTTTGGACTTTTGCTCACAATGACAGTGATGATGGCATTGTCGCGCATTAAACATGGCGGAGTAGAAACCTATTGGGTTATCTTAAGCACATTCTTCTTCATTACTTTTTCTCTATCAGAATCGACGATACTTCAACAAAATGATCTCTCTTGGGTTTTATTTGTTGCAACGACTTCAAAGTTGTGGGCGCGTGAGAAACCTTACTGGCGTCCGGGCTCTGTCCCCTTTGTCGCGCGCATGGGAATCCATCGCCGCTAAACAATTAATAGGCCTCACGGCCTATTTTAGACACCATAGAGTTTAGGCGAGAGACGTTGAGCCCAAACGATTTTACCGACACCCTGCGCAAGGCGTCCAAGATAATGCACTGATTTGGTGCGACCCATAAGCTTTGTGAAAGCCCATATGGGCGTATATATGCAGGTTTGCGCTATCCCTATGACCATCCACTTTAAAATGCCTGGTAAGCCTTTGAGGCCTTTATCCGCCTCATGTTGAGACGGGCCTTGCCCCCATGCAAAATTACGACGCCAAACATAAGACAATGTCGCGCGACTGGCGGGTACATGTTCAAGTGTTGTCGCGGCTTTGATCCATGCAACTTTAGCGCCCTGATCCATCATATGGGTAAACAGGGCATCGTCTTCACCGCCGCTTTGATTGAGGGCAGGGTCAAATACAGGTGTGGGTAAAGGCTCTTTGCCGCGATCCAAGAAGCAGTTCCCTGTTGCAATGCCTTCATTGATCAACCCTGTGTCATAGTCGCGTACGCGGCAGAATAGCGGTTGCATGTAATCAAAAAGAGCGTTGCCTTCCTCTGGCATCACTGCAACGGCTGGACCGAATGCAAGCGTCGCATCGAATTTTTTAGCGCCAAGGAATAATGTTTGAGCCCACTCTTGGTCAGCCTCCATGTCATCATCAATAAAGAGAATATACCGTCCCTTAGCGGCTTTCAGTGCGCCATTACGTGCATTTGAAACACCTGGTTCAGGGACATGAATATGCGTGATCGGTGACAAGCTCTTGGACTTGAACTGGGTCATGACGTCGTGTGCACTGGCGAGTGGATCATTGTCTGCAACGACAATTTCAACATTGAAGCCTTTGACTAAAGATCCATCTATGCTTTTAAGAAGCCGAATGAGGGCGTCTGGTCGTTTATAAGTCGGGATCACAATTGATATTGTGGTGTCTTGCCAGCTCATAGGTGGCTCCCTTCTTCTTCGATATGCCTATAGGCTTGATCAACAGTCATGACCTTCAACCCAGATGCTTTTACAGCTTCAACAACACGTTGGAAATTCTCTGGTGTGCATCCATATTCACTAGGGTTTTCACGAACGTCATGCGTGAAAAAATGTAGCCATTGCGGTGTATTATTCGCTGTTTCAATATGCATGAGTGCGCTCTCAATTGTTTTGTCGTCATACAGTCTGACCGCATTCAATAAGTTGGCATCTTGAGTTTGATTATTTGGTGAGATAACACCACGCAAGGTTTCAAACCTGTTGCGGAGGGCTTTTTTGATAGAGGGTGATACCTCTCCATATGGATAGGCGAAATGGCGAGTTGGTGGCAAGCCAAGCGCTCTCAATGTTTGTAGATTTAGGTTGATGTCAGCCATATAGGTTTCTGCGTCTACACCCATCGCATTTAGATGCGAAAATGTGTGATCGGCTATTTCATGACCACGTTTATGAACCTCAACAACATCATCTAGGCTCATGTGTAAGCCTAAGTGGTTTGTTGTCTCGCATAGTCCGCAGGCCACATAGATCGTGGCTCTCCAGTCTTCGGCTTCAAGCATAGGCAAGGCTGTCTCAACCACGGAAAGGGGACAGTCATCAAACCCAAAGGTGATGATCGTCTCACTTGGAGTCGGTAGGATCGACTTTTGGACAAAGCGCGATAGTCGACGTGTCGAAATTTGACGAATGGCGTTCATGAGAGAGCCGCAGCATAATGAGACGCCCGCCAAAGCTTCAATGCGGCCAATCGCACTTTCATGGGCATGGCATGCATTTTGACGCAAGTCTTTAGGAGGGGCCGCATGAGCGATTGAGCTGGGACGCGGCCTAGTTTTTTGGATATTTTATAGAGGGCTAGATTCGTTGCAAGGTCAGGATGCGCTTCAGTGAAGCGAAGGTAATTCGTACCAGACGTGGCAAAACGCTTCAGCAGGGTATCGGTTGTTTCTAACCCCAAATGAATGGCCGAATTATCGGCATGGATGAGCGTGAAATGTTTAGCGACTCGCGCAGCCCATTCACTGTCTTCCCAACCCCAGCCTTCAAAGTTTGAGTCGAAAGGTTGCGCAATCAATACATCACGATGCACACATAAATTAGAAGACGCCACATATTGCGGACCCGCCGCTTGACGTTCGCTGAGTGTCAGGCAGTCAGACACTTCTGACAATGCGCGATGTAAATCTCTATCGGCATCTTCTGATGATGCTTCAACTTCAAATCCACCGAAAATGATCTCGGCGTTAGACTCAGAAATAAGAGTTAAATAATTCTGTAGAAAATCTGAATGGGACGGTAGCATGTCAGCATCTAGAAATAAGACCCACTCGGCACGAGCGGCTTGAAACAACCCGTTACGTGCACCTGAGCGTCCTTGGTTTTCCGAATTCGTAATGAGTCTGACCGGGCGCTTTGCCTGTGTCACTGTAGCCGCAGTTTTTTGCGTAAGTTCTGAGTCACCTGTTCCATCGTCATACACGAGAATTTCTACAACTTGGTCTGTGAGTTCGGCATCCAAAGCTTGTATAAGTGCAGCGCAATCGTCTCTGAAAAACGGAACGAGAACGGATAAGGTAGGTGTGGCCGCTTCATATGCGGCGCTATCTGACATCTTTAAAGTCATTCTGCGGCCTCCGCTAAAGGGGATTTGCCAAAGCGTTCTCGTAAGTCACGGATAAAGACACGGCAGTTGGCAGCATTTACGGCCAAGCAGGCTAAAATATAAACAAGAATGCCGACTGTGGCTTTTAAGACTAATGTAAAGAAGCCTGGGGTCATGTTATTCAAAGGCAACAACAAGACGGCGATCGCCATCAGAGCACTACAGCCCGCAATCTCAAAAGCGGCACGATACGGCAGCGGTAGTGGGTAGTCACGACGTGCAAGGATAGTCGCAATCGTTATCGCGAGAGCGTAAGACACAATCGTGGCCCAAACAGCGCCCATTAACTCGTATTTTGGAATGAGAATGAGGTTTAGCCCAATGTTCAAAATGACAGGCAGAACAAGTGCCCAAACATATTTTTTTGTCTGCCCAGAGAGCATAAAGGCCCGATGGACATAATAGGTCATTAAACCATTGATGAGGCCTGCTAAGGCGATCCATGGCATGACTGTGACAGCGCCGCTGCGGACACCTTCACCTAGAATAAAACCGGCGTCCTTGGAAACAAGGGCAATACCCATTGCGGCAGGTACTGCTATCCACAGCAGAGTTGCGCCATAGCCCTTCATGATTTCGATTGATTTTTCTGTCCCGTCGTCTTCCATTGCGGTTATTGCCGCGGGTGTTACAGCCATAGCTACCCAGACGAATAGAACTTCTAAACTACGGTTTGCGAGGTTGTAGCCCGCATTATATTCACCCGCAGACGCAGCCCCCATGATGCCTGTGATTAAATATATATCGGCGGAATTAAGAGCATAAGAGAGCAATAATCCGATACATAATGGAGCGCCATAGGCGAAATATGTTTTCACTTTTTCAGTTTGGAACTCTCCGCCACGCATCTGTCGCCACATAAAGAGAACGTCTACGCTACCGACGATGATAAGGCCGCAAATTATGCCTACAAATGGAGCCGAAGCACGAAGTGGCGTAAACATAATAAACAACACACCTAGTGTAAAACTAACTAAGGTTTGTGTCGAATAGGTGATTGAATATCGTTTAATACGATGCGCCGCTCTATGGGCTTCCATACCCAAATTAAAGATGATCTGCATAGATGTTGAGGCCAGCGCAAAGGTGAGAACCAACAGTAAACCAGGACCAATGGGGAAAGCAGACAAGATAGCCATCAGAATTGAAAATCCGATGATACCGATTAATAACCCAACGCGATATAGCGTTTTGAGATGAGACGCGACGTCTCCTTCTCTTTCTGCTCGGGCTTGGAAACGCGCCATCGCGGCCTCAACCCAAGTGAACAGTCCCATATGGACAAATTGCATGGTAATCACCGCAACCGCATAGAGACCGAACTCTGCTGGCTCTAGCAAGCGAGTCAGGATTGCGATTGTACCGAAAGCCGTGAGCATGTTCGCCAGATTAACTGGCAAATAAGCAAGTATAGATTTACCCATCATTGTGACTACCTGACGTTACTACGGTCGCCCAGAAGGCAAGGGAGGGTTTTTAACATGATCCAGACATCCCAGAAAACATTGGCTTGTTCGATATATTCGACATCTAAACGAACGCGTTCTGCAACTTCGTCGCCAGAGTGCATAGGACCTCGTGATCCGTTAATTTGCGCCCAGCCTGTCATGCCTGGCTTCACCTTGTGGCGATGCGCATATTCGGAAACGAGATCGATACTCGCTTTGCCTTCGGTTTTCATGCCGACGGCATGTGGACGCGGCCCGACGAGAGACATTTCACCCTTCAAAACATTGATCAACTGCGGCAATTCATCCAAAGATGTCTTGCGGATGATGCGACCAATTTTAGTGACACGAGCGTCGCCCACAACGGTTTGTTGCTCGGCTTTTAAATCTGCTTTGTCATTACGCATGGAGCGGAATTTATAGACATTGAAGACACGGTTGTTGAAACCATGACGCGGTTGTTTGAATAGAGCTGGACCAGGACTGTCGAGGCGAATGTAGACCGCAATGGCGGCCAAAAGCGGTGCGCCTAAGATAAGAGCTGTCGCAGAAATACCAATATCCATCAAACGCTTGACCGCAGTGTGGCGTCCAGATTTTGGACTTCCTGTTACATCGCGCAGGCTAATTTCTGCAATTTCAGACACTCTTTGTTGAACGTGGTTGAGTGTTTCAAACTCGTCGACAACAAAGGCGATACGGTTTGGTAATAGTCTCACGCGGTCTACGAAATCCTGTTTCCGCTTGTTCGCCATAGACGGTAACGTCACGACAATACGGTTCACATATGGTAGCGCGTCCCAGTCTAAGAGGTCCTCGACGGCTCCCACTACGGGTACGCCATGAATATTGTGCGGCGCGCGCGCTAAACGATCATCAAAGATACCCAAAATGTTGAGTTCTTTTGATTTTGCATTTTCTTCGATAATACGACGTGCACTTTCAGTTGCACCCAGCATGATGATCGTTGGCGCTAGGGCACCGCGTGTATGCAAGCGGCGAACTTGGAGATGATAAAGTGTGTGCAAGATCGCTAGGAGTGCAATTGCACCAAGGCCAGCCTTGGCAAGTGCATCAGGCAAGAACGTTTCAGGGCGAATGATCAGGGCAACCGTCAACCAAACGCCTAAGGCTGCGAAACTCGCAAGGGTAACTGTTTTGATGTGAGACTTGAGTGTTTCGGCTGCATTGAAACGATAGGCACTCGAGAAAAACAACGCCGCAATAAAAATAACGGACCCTAAAATAGAGGCGGAAACAGGGGCGATAACGCCGCGATTATTGATGCCATCGTAACCGTTCCAAATGCCAACCGCGATAATCGAGCAAACCAGAAGTAAATCTAAAGCACGGAAGCCAAACCGCAGCGCGTTTACATTGGTTTGCTGCTTTGGGACCTTAATATCCGCAGTTGTCAGGCGTTTGCGGCGGCGATCCACCTTTGGTGTAGAGGCTGTTTCAGGACGAACCTTTTGCACATAGGCATCAAGGCGCGAATCCGAGGATCCTCGTTTTTCATCAGCTTGACGTACGGAACTGCGATCAGGCTCGGACTGTTGAGGATGTGGCGGTTTAACCGCACTCTTTTTGTTCTCTATTGGCATTCAACCCACCTATTTTTTTGAGCTACATACACAGTTGATGCAAATATCTCGTAAACGAGACTGCAGATTTCGCGGTGTAGCTCACAGCGATGAGGCACTTTTAACTATAAGGTGAGAGTATTTTCGTTCCAAACGTGGTTAAAAAAGAGTGAAATTAGAGAACTACTGCAATGGGGTCGATTAGGGCTTGCGAGAGCGATGAGGAATCGCTAGTTCCCCGCTCGGAGACGTGGCCGAGTGGTCGAAGGCGCTCCCCTGCTAAGGGAGTATGGGTCATAAGCCCATCGAGGGTTCGAATCCCTTCGTCTCCGCCATCACCTCAATTAAACTATTGTTTCACAACAATTTTTTAATTTGAGCGTGGATGGAGTTTAGTGCCTTTGTGAAATGTCTACCGATTTATTGCTTTCCTTGTCGTTAAAACGACTTAACGGCCCATTAAATCTGCTTGGTTTACGCCGCAGGCCGCTTTGTTGTAGGTAGATGTCTGTTCTTTGGCCCTATTTGGGGCTCATGCACTAACATAAGAGATATTGCCCGTTCATGCCAAAATCTAAGTCCGTGATCATTATTGGCGCGTCCCATGCGGCGGCGCAAACCAGTGTTAGCCTGCGACAAGCGGGTTGGGAGGGGACTATAACCGTTATCGGAGACGAGGCCGTCCTGCCGTATCATCGTCCGCCCTTGTCCAAAGATTTCTTGTCAGGGCAAAAGGCGATAGACGAAATCCTCATACGTCCCGCGGAGTCTTACGCGGCCGCTAATATTGAAATGAAGCTTGGTGTTCGAGTGACCGCAATAGACCGAACTAACAAGACCGTTCAAACGGAGGCTGGCGAAACTCTACATTATGACAAATTGATCCTGACGATGGGCGCGCGTATTCGGCGCTTGCCTGTTCCGGGTGAGGGTTTGGAAAATGTCTACTACCTTCGCGATACAGCAGATGTTCTCGCGATTAAAAAAAAGGTCGAAACCGCGAAGACCGCTGTGATTATTGGCGGCGGTTATATCGGTCTTGAGACGGCTGCCTCCTTACGCAAGCAAGGGCTTGCAGTCACAGTGCTAGAGGCCATGCCGCGCATCTTGCAACGCGTCACCGCTCCGCAACTTTCAACATTCTATAAACGGGTTCACATCGAGGAAGGTGTGAAAATTTTAGAAAATGTGAGCGCCTCTGCCATCCAAAAAACGGAGACAGGCTTGAACGTCGTAACAGGGTGCGAGCAAAACCTCGCGGCTGATATGGTGATCATTGGCATCGGGGTTATTCCGAATGTTGAGCTGGCCGCCGAGGCAGGGCTGACGGTTGGGAACGGCATAGAGGTGAACGAATTTTGTCAAACCTCTGATCCAGACATTTATGCCGCGGGGGATGTTACGTGGCATTATAATGGACTTTACGACACGCATATCAGACTGGAATCTGTGCCCAATGCCACAGAGCAAGGCAAGACCGTTGCCGCGCATATCACGAGTAAGCCAAAATCCTATAATAGCCTGCCGTGGTTCTGGTCGGATCAATTTGACCTGAAGCTACAAATCGCAGGGCTTTCAACAGGATATGACGCCGTGGTTATTCGCGGGAATATTGAACAAGGACGCAGCTTTGCGGCTTATTACTTTAAAGGGGATCGCTTCCTTGCTGTAGATGCCGTCAACGCCCCGCGTGATTTCATGTTTGGAAAAATATCTCTGACTAAAGGCGTGAACCTCGATCCTGCGCTGTTGGCAGATGCAGAGTGCGTTCTAAAAAATTGTGTTATGCCTTAAGTCGGTAACCAGCATTAGATGAGAGACTTAAATTGCCCAAAATAAGCTGCTTGGAGTTACTTTTATTAACTTCGTTTTGGGGTGTAAGGTTGTTACCTGGTGGCCAAGTATTAACACGCGTCAACGAGTCATTATCCAGAGGTTGGTGAGGTGCACTGAGATTAAAGTGGGCTAAATTCACCCGTGGCGTCTGAAATCGTTTTTTAAAACATTAGAATAGTACGCTTGACTCGATTTTTCATCTTAGCTAGCGATTGTGTAGGGTTAAGATTGCGTATCGCAACTATACATAGATATAAAACCTCAAGGCTCCTGTCTTATATGATTAGACTGTAAAATCTAAAATTCGCAGCAGGCGTCATGACAGACATAGTATCGGGAAAGACATCATGTTCAAGATTGAGACGAAAGCTAAGTTACTCATATTGGCTCCCGCGGTTTTGGCATTGGCCGCTTGCGGGGGTGGCACCAGTAGTTCATCTAATTCGTCGGGAACCACTACCCCGTCAGCTCCAACAAATGTTTCTGGTTCAGTAAGTGTCTCGGGGACAGTTCAAGTCGGAGAAACTCTGACGAGTGCTGTGTCGGATGGAAATGGTACAGCGGGTAGTGTTTTCGTTTACCAATGGCTTCGGGCAGGAAGTGATATCTCAGGGGCAACTTCAAGCGCTTATGCGCCTGTCGTCGCGGATGTCGGCAGCACTCTTAGTTTGAATGTCACTTATACGGACGCGGACGGATTTGCTGAGGATGTAACCTCTTCAACGACAGGCAGTGTTGCAGCGGCTCCCGCCAGCAACTCTACAGGAGCGGCTAGTGTTTCTGGAACTGTTGAAATTGGGCAAACGCTTACGGCCTCCTTTGCGGACGCAAACGGAATAACAGGCAGCACGCCTACTTATCAGTGGCAGGCGGACAGCGCGGATATAGCTGGCGCGACGGCCTCCACATTTGAAATCACAGACACTCAAGCGGGCGCAATGCTGCGTGTCATCATTTCCTACACGGATGATGATGGATTTAGCGAGGCCGCGACATCAGCGGCAACCGTCGCCGTACCGGCTGCACCTGTCGCGCAAGCAGGCGGTAATTTTCCGCGCGGCGCACTCGGCGAAAAGGATACGGTTCCCGCCATTAATTGCGATACAGTTTATACGTCAACGTCATCCCTAGAAAATGCAGCAACGCGGACGATTAGCGCAGGCACAACATTATGCTTGGCGGATGGGACTTATTCAGGATTAGAACTCGACTTTGGCGGCGCTGGCACCGAAGCCCTGCCAATTACAGTTGCGGCAGAAAATGCTGGTGGCGCGGTGATCGGCGGCGACGTGTCTGTGCGTATGTCTGGTGAATACGCTGTACTCCAAGGGCTCGTCTTTAAAGATGGCCAGAGCGCAAGTAGTGACTTTCTACAAACACGGAATGGCAGTGGTGAATTCTGTAATAATTGTCGAATTACAGAAGTTGCTATAATCGATTTAGATAACGTCAATGCGGATAGTGGCAAATGGCTCAATATTTACGGCCAAGATAACCGAGTAGATCATAGCTGGTTTTCTGGGAAAACGAATGTCGGCGCCTTGTTGGTTATAAACCGTGAAATCGCAGACGGAACAGTTCTTGCCGATGTTGCGATTAACCGCACCAGCATCGATCATAACTATTTCGGCAATCGTGCGCCTAGAGATGGAAAAGCTTACGCCGAGAATACGGATAATGATTTCGAAGCCATCCGCTTGGGTACAAGTGAGGCTCACGCGTTAAATTCTGACTCCGTTGTCGAGTATAATTATTTCGAACGCATTGAAGGCGAAGCCGAAGTCATCTCGAATAAATCTGGCAATAACCGAATTTCAAACAATACAATCCGCGACAGTTATGGGTCGCTTACAACACGTCACGGTTCATCCGCTACGATTTCAAATAACTTTATCTTAGGCGATGGCCATCCTTTTGCGGGCGGCATTCGCATTATCGATGATGGTCACCGCGTTGTGAATAATTACATTGAAGGTGCGCGCTATCTGAATACGCGTTTTCACGGTGGTATCGTGATTCACAACTCCGATGGATCGACGACTAATGGCTATCAAGATGTAACTAATGTTCTGATCGCTAACAATTCTATTGTGGATAGCGTCAATAGTTTGAACGTAAATGGCGGCAATCAGTCAACGAACCCTGAGAATGTGTTCTTCGTAAATAACATCATCGACGATGCTGTTGGGCCAATCATCACCCAAGCGGATGAAGGTATGCCTGCGGGTTCCACATTTGCCGGTAACTATGTGGATGGGGTGGAATTTTCCGATACGGCCGCTTTGACAAGCGTAGACGGATTTTTGGAAACAGACCCAGCACTCATCAAAGATGCACTTGGCGTATCACGCCCTGACCCAGCCAGCGGTGTCGTTCTTAATGCCGATGTTGCTGTCAGCATTGGCGCATTTTCAGCTGTGACCGATGATATGGATGGACAAGCCCGTAGCGGCAGCACGCTTAGCGGCTCCGACGAAGTGCTTACAAGCGCAGCTGCAACGGGTGTGCTAACGTTTGATGACGTAGGTCCTATCGGTTACCGACCTGGCAGAAATACAGGCGCGATTGGCCGCGTTGCAGTTGCGAACGCAGGTTTTGACGCAGGGACAAGCGGCTGGTCATTCACCAGCCCGGCTGTCATCACCGCCGCGGACGGCGAATATTTCTCGCGCAAAAGTTCGGCCAAAGTTGATCACGCGGATGCGCGCGTCAGCCAAAGTTTAACGGTTGCCGCAAATACGAACTACACGCTGTCTGCTTTCGCGAAGGGACCTGTTAAATTAGGCGTAGATGTTGGCGGAGCAGAAACAGGCACGGATAGTAATAATTCCGATTACCGCTTTAGTTCTCATGGCTTTAATTCTGGCTCAAATACGTCGGTTACAATTTTCGCTGAGTTAGATGACGCCGTCAGTAATTCCGTTGCAATTGGCGGGGCTGACTTTACTGACTTTACGGGCAACACGTCTGATGCAGATTGGACCGTCATAGAACAGAGCGGCACGCTGGGTCAGGTTCAATCTACCGGAAACTCGGCTAGCGGTGCTGACGGCGCTCTGAAGTTCAGATTGAATGACGGGAGCGGAGAAACAGGCGGCATGGGCGTCACGCAAGAGCTCACGGGCATTACGCCGAATACAGATTACACGCTATCTGCCTATGTGTTGTATAAGAGAGACAGAACCGATGTCACGGCAACCATTGGCGTTTACGAAGGCGGCACAACAACTGTACTCGCCAGTAAATTACTCGACTATGCGGAGTTGGAGGCGGCGGGCGCAGAGGAATCTGCTTTAGATGACTTCTTACTCGACAGCTTCACATTTAATTCAGGCAGCCAAACTGATTTGACATTATTTGTGACCTATACTGTGAACGATGTTCTGGCGTTAGGTGGCACGCAATCCGATACGGAATTATGGGTAGACGATATCGCGCTCGAGTTTGAGGGCGCGCCTTCAGGCAGTGCTGACGGTTTTGTAGATGACTTCAGAGTGATTTCACACCCACAGTAGAAATTTAAAACACCATAAACTCGCAGTTTAAAAAACATAATCCGTACCTTCAAAACCTTTGGCATGATGTGCAGGTTCTTTAGGACACGGGACAGGTAGAGCTCATCTGCTGGTGTCGAGAGACGGTGGGGTTGAGCATCTTTGGGTGAGACCAAAGATTGTGCCTGGCCTTGATGTGATGAGCGTTGACCGCCTTATGTTACTGGGGAGTAGGAGGTAATGCCCTCCAAGAGCCTTGGGACGTCAGACTGCGGGCCCCCGAACCGTTGCATCTACAACCATCGCCGCGTGGGTGGATTGGTCTTACAAACCAGTTCACGGTATTTGCTTAAAACAAAACAATTTATTTGGTACTCCATCGCGAATATCACCACGCGGGCCGTCCTACCATTCTATTGGGCGGCAAACCCCCAGATGGGCAGCGAACCTATTCGTTTGGGCCTAAGTTACCAACCCAACCCATTGAACCGCGAGTCGTATGGCGACGCTTAGTATGAGCAGGGCCGTTAAGCGCTTGATGAGCATTTGCGAGAGGTTGAAAACGCCGAACCGATTGCCAATAAATCCGCCTGCCACAACGGCAGGTAAAACGGGCCAATAGGTGAGGGCGTCAGGCAGGTATTCCAGCGAAGCCAATTTTGTCCATTGACCGGCAAAGCCTGCCACAGAATTGACGAGGATAAAGAGACTGCAGGCCGTCGCGATGGCTTTCGCGTTACCCCACCGCATCGCATGTAAAATGGGCGCTAGGAATATTCCGCCGCCTATGCCGACCAGTCCAGAATAAAACCCAATGCACGCGCCTATGCCTGCGCTCTGCCAAATCGCGATAGGGTGATCGTCAACTGTGTCAATCGCGGGCTTAGCGAGTAACAGCCGTAATCCCGCGAGCAGGAGGGCTATCCAGAGCAGTCCGATGAAAAGCGTCTCAGAAACGACCCATCGCCCGCCTAACCACGCGGCAGGCACGGATAGGGTCAGCAGGGGCCAGAGCTTGTTCCAACGGATCAGCCTTTGGTGTGCATATCTCAAGCTATTTCCTGACACGACGAGAATGTTACATGTGAGTGCGACCAAGGGTACAATCCGGTAATCAGCCCCGCCCGCCATGAGTAACGCCGTATAGGTCGAGCCGCCGCCGAAGCCGACACTTGCATAGAGAAGCGCCGTCAGTCCAAATAGAGTCGTGATAATGGCGAGTTTCACCATTAGGTTGTCTCACCGACTAAGAAGAGATTGTGCGTTTGCGCTAGGGTTTGAAACATTGAGATCACGCCTCGATCTCTATTCTAATCAACGACTTGTATAAAGCATTGCCTTAAGAGCCTCTGCGCATATCTTAGGAGAGTGAAACCAACTTATGATCATCCACTTGACGTCTTGCGTTTTTGCGCTGCACATCCCGATGCAGCGTTAGTCGTTGTGACTGCCGTAACTGGCGGAACATTACGTGCGCGCGGCGCGTTGATGGCTGTTACTGAAGATGAGGTTGCGGGCTATGTTTCTAATGGATGTGTGGATGCCGATATTGTGGCCCGTGCACGCAGCGACCATTCTGGTGAATTAGTTTATGGCGAAGGGTCTCCCTTTCGTGACATTGCGTTGCCTTGCGGCGGTAGAATTGAAGTTGCCTTGGTTCAAACTTTGGACCCAAATGACGTGTCAGCGGCTCTGCTGAGTTTAGAGGCGCGACAAGAAACACGGTTAGTTTTAGGTGACCTAAGCGTAAATATGGCACCCCGTTTACAGGTTCGGATTGCGGGGCGCGGCACGGCTTGTGTGGCCTTGGCAGAGCTTGTTGAAGCTAGCGGATATGAGGTTTTCCTTCAGTCTCCTGATGCTGATTTAGCTATCGACGTAGATCATTTGCGTGATCCTTTAAGACCGCTGCCTGTCACTGATGATGCGTGGACAGCGGTGGTTGTCCTTTTCCATGACCATGATTGGGAGCCTGCGATTTTGAAACAAGCGCTCTGTGGTTCTGCATTTTATGTGGGCGCTATGGGGAGTGAGAAGACGCATGATTTACGGAAACAAACACTGCTTTCGATGGATGTGACACAAATGCAGATTGCTCGTATTCATGCGCCAATAGGATTGATCCCTGCGCAGCGAAATGCGCGATCTTTGGCGTTGTCTATTTTGGCAGAAATTGTGCAGGTCGCGCAGGCTGAGAGCCTGATATGATCGCGAAGGATGTAGCCTGCATTGTTTTGGCGAGCGGTAATTCGAAACGGTTTGGAGTAGAGGATAAACTTGCTGCGAACTTAAATGGGTTGACGGTTTTGGAGACTGTTCTAGCGACTGTTAGGCAAGTTGAGTTTGGGCAAATTTTTGTTGTGTCGCAGCAGGCGCAAGAAGATGATTTACACTGGGTGATAAATACTAATTCTGATGAGGGGCAAGGCCATGCACTTCGTTTGGGAGTAAAGGCCGCACGGGCGAGTGTGTGGGATGACGTCGTAATCGTATTGGGAGATATGCCCCTTGTGACGCAGGCTAACATTATAAGCTTGTTGCATGAAAATAGCCAGAAACAATCTTGTGTGAGTTTGTGTCAAGGTAAGCGAATGCCGCCGGCTTATTTTAATGCTCTCGCAATTGACTTAATTTTTAAGACGAATTCAAAGCTTGGAGCACGTGCGATATTTGATCAATTAAATCCCGCTACTGTTTCAATTGATGTAGAAGAGGCACTCGACGTGGACACGCCAGAGGATTTGGCTAGGGTCGTAGAAATTATAAATATACGTCAATCGGGAGGGCCTTAGTAATGTTAGACAAAACCAATGCCCATACTCATGGTCTAGTTGATCCCTTTGGTAGAAAAATTACATATTTACGTCTATCCGTGACGGACCGTTGCGATCTTCGATGCACATATTGTATGTCCGAAAAGATGACATTTTTACCTAAATCCGACTTGTTGGATGCGTCGGAACTAGAGCAAGTTGCGCAGGCCTTTATTACGCGAGGTGTGAGTAAAATTCGCATCACGGGAGGGGAACCTCTCGTTCGCCGTAATATCATGGATATAATGGAGCGGATGTCTGGATATCTAGGTCACGGTTTGGATGAATTGACGCTCACAACAAATGGAACGCAACTCGTAAAGCACGCTGAGTTACTGGCCAAATTTGGCGTGAAGCGGATCAACGTATCTTTGGATAGTTTGGACCCTGACACATTTACTCGCATCACACGCGGTGGGCGTCTGAACCCAGTCTTAGACGGTATCACGGCAGCTCAATCTCATGGACTTAAAATAAAACTTAATGTGGTTGTCTTGAAGCGGGATAATTTGAACGAACTGCCTTCAATGATCCGTTGGGCCCATGCACGCGATATCGATGTCACGTTAATCGAGGCGATGCCAATGGGCGAAATTGAAGAAGATAGATTCAATCAATATGTGCCTCTATTGGGCGTACAGTCGGAGCTGTCCAAAGATTGGACATTAACCCGAGACACATATCGTACGGGCGGACCTTCAGACTATTGGCGCGTTAAAGAAACTGGCGGCAGATTAGGGTTCATTACGCCGCTCTCGAATAACTTTTGCGGCGGGTGTAATCGGGTCAGGCTAACATGCACTGGAAAGTTGTTCCTCTGTTTGGGGCAGAACGAAGATGCAGATTTGCGCGCTGTCGTACGTAGCGGCGGGGATTTGGACGCGGCTTTGCTGGAAGCGATTGGGCGAAAACCAAAGGCACATGATTTTCGCATTGATGCTCTAGGGCAAGGTCCCGCCGTTGCGCGTCACATGTCTATGACAGGTGGGTGAGCGAGGTGGCTGTTATTCTCTTCTTCGGACGTTTTTCGGACCTCGCGCAGCGCATGGAAGTCGATTTACCTGCTAGCGTGACGGATAAAGCGTCGCTGACGGCTTATTTGTCTGCAGAGATTGACGGTTTCGCCGCGCTTGCAGCTCTACACGATACCCGTATTTCAGTGAATATGTTAGTCTCCATGGCCGAGACATGCGTCAGTAATGAAGATGAAATCGCATATATGTCGGCGTTGTCGGGCGGATGATACGTATCGTTGAAACTGCGTTTGACCCCGCCTCAGAACTTACGGGTTTCCGAGAGCAAGTTTCGAAGTCTGGCGCGATTGTCTCGTTCACAGGACTTGTCCGGGATGATGACGGAACTGAAAGTCTTACGCTCTCCCATTACCCTGGCTTTACCGAAGCCCAAATTGGTGAATTTGTCGAACAGGCCAAGCTTCGTTGGGATTTGGAGAAATGTCTGATCGTGCACAGGGTTGGGCGCATGGTCACTGGAGACTCTATTGTATTTGTCGCGACGGCCTCTGCACACCGCCGCGACGCATTTGAGGCGTGTGACTTCCTAATGGATAAGTTGAAATCAAACGCTCCTTTCTGGAAACAAGAAACGCGGGCAGGGCAAACCAAATGGGTAGAGCCTCGCGCGCAAGATGAAGAAGACCTCAAGCGGTGGACTCATGCCCGGAATTGATGACACCTTATTCTTTCGTCCGCTGAACATAGCGGTTCTGACCGTATCGGACTCGCGCACAGCCGAGGATGACCGTAGCGGTGATGTTTTAGCGTCTCGCATATTGTCTGCGAGTCATAAGCTCGTGGCCCGAGCCCGCGTAAAAGACGAAAAGGCTGCTATAGAATCACAGGTCGTTGAATGGGCGAAAACCTCTGAGGTTGAAGCGATTATCACAACTGGCGGTACAGGCTTGACGGGCAGGGACGTGACCGTCGAAGCTGTGACGCCATTATTCGATAAAACACTCGATGGGTTTTCTATTTTATTTCACATCATTAGTTTTGAAAGCGTTGGCCTGTCCACCCTCCAGTCACGAGCCTGCGCAGGTTTGATTGATACAACATTCGTCTTTTGCTTACCCGGTTCAACGGGGGGCGTTACCGATGCATGGGACCAAATCATTTGCGAGGCTTTAGATAGTCGCTATCGCCCTTGTTCTCTTGTCGACCTTATTCCGAGGCTATCTGAATGACCAAACTCACACATCTTGATGACGAAGGACGCGCGTCAATGGTTGACGTTTCAGGCAAGGCCATTACGGCGCGGCGCGCTTTGGCCGAAGGTGCTGTGCGTATGTCATCAAAGACTTTCGTATTGTTGCGATCCGGCACGAACCCGAAAGGCAGCGTTGAAATTACGGCTGAACTCGCGGGTATTATGGGCGCCAAACGTACCGCTGACTTAATCCCGCTGTGTCACCCATTGCCGCTTTCCAAAGTGAAGGTGCGTATCGAGGCGGATGATAAACTTCCAGGGCTGCGGGTAAGCGCGGAGACGAAAATCAATGGCGTGACGGGTGTGGAGATGGAGGCTTTAACCGCCGTTTCCGTGGCGTGTCTCACCATTTACGATATGCTGAAAGCCTCTGATAAAGCGATGGAGATCATTGGGATACGTTTGCTAGAGAAAGATGGTGGAAAGAGTGGGAGCTGGCGATTGTCTGGTTTTTCAGATTAGAGCTTGCCAATCCATCCGTATTCCTGTTCTTGGGATTAAATATGAAATCGAAGAGATTGTAATCATGTCACCAAAATTACGTAAATATATGGTCCTCGCTCATCTTTGGACAGCGGGATTGATGGCGCCAGCCTTTGCGCTTCACGCGATTTCTGGTGGCCTTTACCTCATGGACATCAAAGGCAACGCGTCAACCGAACGTGTGTCTTTGCCCGAAACTGCGTCGCTGGACTTTAAGAGTGATACGCTTGATGCGGATGTTCGCCAATTGCTGTCGAATGCAAAAATAAAACATGATTTTGAATATGTGAAGAACCGAGGTTCGCTCATTCAACTACGTCCGACGTCACGAACTTATTTGGAATTTAAGCAAAGCGATAAAGGTTTAACCGCAACCCGGATTAAACCAAACTTTGTAAGGTCTATGATGGAGCTTCACAAAGGGCATGGTCCACAACTGTTCAAGAGCTATCAAAAGCTAGTCGCCTTACTCTTGCTATTGGTTGTCTTCGGCGGGATTTTAGTTGGACTCATGGCAAAAGCCTATCGACGTCAGACTGTCACAGCTGTTGTTGCGGGTGTAGCCGTCTTCATTCTGATTGGTTTTATTATATAAAATAGAGCTGTGAATTTAATAGATGGGCTCAATTTTTTAAGTTGGATTCTGGTTTGTTTGCCTTGAGAGAGAACTTTGATCACCTCTCAGCTTTTAACTCGCGGTTTTCTAATAAAAGACTGGATAATCAACCTTTACGGGACTAAGTATATAGCATGATCACAATCGCCAAACAGCTATTGATTGCCATCGTTGTGTTGCTTCTGTCCCTTTTGGGACTTTAGTTAGCTAACTTTGCTGCGCAATATTTGACCGCAACATAGTGCGACTTTTTTATTACATTTGTTCTTATTGAGTCATGTCTTGCGCGCAGGATGTCGGTTTGCAGTTTATCATAGCTACCTTCCCCTCTTGGATGCCGTTTTGTTTCAAACTAGAAACGGGAAAAGCAAACTGATTGACTTGATGATACAGTAAGGCTTGTCTTGCACTAGAAAGTAAACACGACATAAGATATCTGGGTGATGGTTTAATGCGACCCTGTTTACGACAGAATAAAACAACCGTTTTTAGTGGAGGTTTCGGACATGAAGGCTACAATTACCGACGTCGCCAAGAAGGCGGGCGTTTCAATGAAAACCGTATCTCGTGTACTCAATAATGAGCCAAATGTAGCCGATAAAACACGGGTACATGTTAAGGCCATAGCCCGTGAGCTAAGGTACTCACCAAATCTTGCTGCGCGAGGTTTGGCGACGTCTAAATCTTATTTGATTGCGCTCATTTATGATAATCCTTCGATCAACTACATTTCACATATACAACGCGGTGCAATTGATGCGTGTCGTGAGGCTGGATATCATCTTGTCGTTGAGCCCCTTTATCTTGAAAAAGCTATTTCCCGAGAAGAAAAAGCGGATGCTATGCTCTCAGTGCTCGAGAAGTTGCCTGTCGATGGAGTGATTTTGACGCCGCCTCTTTGTGATAGTCAGGCTGTTTTACAGACTCTCGATGACTTACGTATAGATTGCGTTCGTGTGGCTCCCAAAAAAAAAGGCGAACAGCCTTTTGTTGGAATGGATGACGAGACGGCGGCTTTTCAAATGACGCAGCACCTGCTCAAACAAGGGCATGAACGTATTGGTTTTATCAAGGGGCACGTTAACCATGCCGCGACTGACTTGCGCTATGCGGGATATGTTAGTGCAATAAGCGAGGCGGGGTTGAAAGTTTCAAGTACTTTTGTTGTTCAAGGCGATTTCTCTTTTGAATCTGGGGTTATAGCCTCGAGAATTTTACTTGAACTGCCCGATGGAGTTAGGCCTACCGCGATTTTTGCATCTAATGACGATATGGCAGCTGCAGTCGTGTCTGTTGCTGGACAAATGGGCTTTGACGTTCCTTGTGACCTTTCAGTCTGCGGTTTTGATGATACGCCTATAGCGCGTATTGTCTCGCCCGCTTTGACGACAGTCAGGCAACCAATCTATAAAATGGGATATCAAGCGGCCAAGCAATTAACCCAGTCTTCTAATGATCAGACCCAAATTAGTCAATTTCTTGATTTTGAAATTATGATACGTGCTTCTGTTTCTGCGATAGCTTAGATATTAATCAGTTGAAAATTAATTTTTTGAACCAGGGAATCCAATTGACAGCGCTGTCATTCATGGGTATATTTAAGATGCAAATAGGTCTGTTGAAATTAGGCGTAATGGCTGACTTATTGCACTTGTTTTTATCTATACCCAGGTGGAATGGTAGAGCGATATAATTTAAATTCAGCCGACCTTAATGAAAGTTTTGATGTGAGTAAAAATGATGCAACGGTAGAGACAGGGTCTACATTTGTTCCTGTTGATCCATTTGAGATCGTTGTTTTTGGCGGGACTGGTGATCTTGCTCGCCGTAAACTTATTCCGTCTCTTTATCATAGGTTTTGTGATGGACAAATTCCGCCGCAATCCCGTATTTTGGCGGCGTCACGTTCCGAGTTGAGCCGCGATGAATACTTGATTCTTATCAAGGCCGCTTATCTTGAGTTTATTGGGGGAGAGAGTTTCTCTGAAGTGAAGTGGCAAGAATTTTGTGAGCTGATTGACTACGCTCCTGTTGATGTGACCAAAGACATTCATTGGGAGGAGTTAGGTAAAAAACTGGATGCCACAGAAACACTTATTCGTGTTTTCTATTTGGCTATGCCACCTGCGTTGTTTTCTGATATTTGTCAGGGTTTAAAAAAGGCAGGACTAGCGCATAAAAAGAGCCGCGTTGTACTAGAGAAACCATTAGGCCACGATTTTAAATCGGCAGATGAGATTAACGAAGCTGTTGGTAAAGTTTTTTCAGAAAAACGAATTTACCGCATTGATCACTTCCTCGGGAAAGAAACGGTTCAAAACCTTTTGGTTCTTAGATTTGGCAATGTTTTGCTTGAACCTCTGTGGGATAGTAACTCTATCGAGCATATTGAAATTACAGTGGCGGAGGATATTGGCGCAGGCGGACGTGGTGCCTATTACGACAAATCTGGCGCGCTTCGCGACATGGTTCAAAACCATCTTTTGCAATTGCTTTGTTTGACGATGATGGAGCCTCCAGGATCTACAGATGCAAATGACCTTCGGCTTGAAAAAATTAAAGTTTTGCGGGCGCTGTCTCCGATTGATGCTTCAAATGTTCAGGAGAAAACTGTCAGGGGGCAGTATGTTAAAGGTAAAGTTGAAGGCCGAGCCGTTCCTGATTATTTGACGGATGTAGATGTTGAAGAAAGTGACGCGGAGACCTACATCGCCATTAAGGCTGAAGTGAATAATTGGCGTTGGTCAGGTGTTCCAGTTTATATTCGAACAGGTAAGCGCATGAAAGCGCGCCGGTCAGAAATCATTATCCAGTTCAAACCTGTTCCACATTCAATATTTGGTCCAGATATCAAAGTGAGCCCTAACAAGCTTGTCATTCGCCTTCAGCCGAATGAAGCTGTGAATCTTTGGATGGAGATTAAAGAACCCGGTGCGGGCGGACTTCGTTTGAAGTCATTACCGCTTAACTTGTCTTATGCGGATAGCTTTACGGTTCGCTATCCTGATGCTTATGAGCGCTTGCTCATGGATGTCGTCAGGGGCAACCTTTCCCTCTTTATGCGCCGCGACGAAGTTGAAGCGGCATGGCGGTGGTGTGATGGCATTCTCCAAGCTTGGGAAGACGTTGGGCAAAGTGTCAGTTACTATCCTGCGGGATCAGATGGCCCGGAAAACGCGATTAAAATGCTCGCGCAACACGGTGATGCTTGGGCGGAAAACTAATGTCTAATGGACCTATCATTGTAGATCGCGGAGATGTGGTTGCGAAAGCGGCAGAGGCTATTGCTGCGCTCTTGAAGCAGGCGATCGAAACGCGTGATCATGCGAGCCTAATGGTTAGTGGAGGAAGTTCGCCAAAACCAGTTTATACTTTGCTTTCAAAAGCTGTATTGGACTGGTCTAAAGTTACGATTAGCCTAGTAGATGAGCGATGGGTTAAACCAGGTCAAGTCGGGTCTAATGAAGATTTCATTCGAAATAATCTTCTCCAGAATAAAGCCTCCGCAGCTCAATTTTTTGGTTTAAAAACTAATCACACAACGGTTCGGGCAGGATTGGCGACTGCCGAGGCGCGGTTTACCACACTGACCAAGCCATTTGATGTTTGCGTTATGGGTATGGGCGGAGATGCTCATACAGCCTCATGGTTCCCAAATTCTGGCGGCTTGGATACTGCGCTTTCGCTTGATAACCAGAACGTGCTTTGTGAAATCGATGCCAGTGGTTGCCCTGTTGCGGGTGAGCATTTGAGCCGCATTTCATTGACGCTAAAGGCAGTTCTAGATGCGCATTCTATTATTTTGTTTATCCCGACTGCAGAAAAAAGAGCTGTATTCGATGCCGTTCATGACAAACCCTTAGACGATGCACCTGTGAAGGCTTTACTGCAGGCAGGTGCTAAACTTCATGTTTTTACGAGCCCCTCTTCATGATCCATTCTGTTATCCAAGATGTAACGGGTCGCATTACTGCGCGATCCAAGAAAAGCCGTGAAGGCTATCTAGCTGCGTGCGAAGCGCAAATGCGAGAAGGACCACGTAGACGACGGTTGTCTGAAGGAAACATTGCACATGCTTCAGCGGGCTGTGCGGTGATGGAGAAAACTGAACTGTTAGGTGCGAAGTGGCCTAATATAGGTATCGTGACGGCGTATAATGATATGCTGTCTGCGCATGCCCCTTTCGAAAAATTCCCAGATCTTATCCGTCATGCGGCACGCCGTAATGGCGCAACGGCACAAGTTGCAGGCGGTGTTCCAGCGATGTGTGATGGCGTCACCCAAGGCCGGGAAGGGATGGAGCTTTCGCTATTCTCTCGTGATAACATCGCCCAAGGGGCGGCCATTGCTTTATCGCACGACATGTTCGATGCAGCGCTTCACCTTGGCGTTTGTGATAAAATCGTTCCTGGGCTTATGATTGCAGCACTAAGATTTGGCTGGATTCCTCAGATTTTTGTACCTGCGGGTCCTATGCCATCTGGTATTCCTAACCCTGAAAAAGCGCGTGTTCGGCAAGCTTATGCCGCGGGGAAAGCGACTCGTGAAGAGCTCTTAGCTGTGGAAGCGGGCAGTTATCATGCGCCTGGCACATGCACCTTTTATGGCACTGCCAATACGAACCAAATGCTCATGGAAGTTATGGGTATGCAACTGCCTGGTTCGAGCTTTATTCATCCAAATACGCCGCTGCGTGATGCGCTTACATCTCAAGCCGTAAGGCGTGCGACACAGATCACGAATATGGCTCAAGGTAAAGATGCGGCCTTTACGCCTGCGTGTAATGTGATTTCAGAAAAGAGTATTGTAAATGGTCTTGTCGGTCTCATGGCGACAGGCGGGTCTACGAACCTAACTATCCATATGGCCGCAATCGCACGCGCCGCTGGTATCATTATCAATTGGGATGACTATGCAGCGATTAGTGCTGTGGTGCCATTGATTTGCAAAATTTACCCGAACGGAATCATGGATGTAAACCATTTCCATGCGGCAGGTGGCATGGCGTTTTTGATCGGTGAGCTTTTAAGCTCAGGCCTCTTGCAGGGCGATGTTACGACGATCGCAGGAGGAAACGGCCTTCACGCTTATACTCAAGAGCCTATCAAGAACATGCATCTTGAGATCGATAGCGTGATTTGGCGTAATGGGCCTACGGAGAGCCTTGATGCTGAAATTCTTACAAAAGTCGCCACACCTATTCAAAGTGATGGTGGGTTGGCCGTATTGAAAGGCAACTTAGGCCGTGCTGTTATGAAAATTTCGGCTGTTAAGCCTGAAAATAGGAAAGTCGAAGCCCCTGCAATCGTGATTGACGATCAGAACGATCTTATCTCGATGCATAAAGCGGGTGAGTTGGAGCGAGACTTTGTTGTTGTCTTGCGCTTCCAAGGGCCAAGAGCGAACGGGATGCCAGAGCTTCATAAGTTGACCCCTATATTGGGTCTTCAGCAAGATAAGGGTTTCAAAGTTGCGATGGTCACAGATGGCCGTATGTCAGGTGCCTCAGGCAAGGTTCCTGCGGCAATCCACCTTCATCCCGAAGCGTTAATGGGCGGCGCCATTTCTCGCGTAGAAACGGGCGATATCATTCGTTTGGATCCTGCCAATAATAGCGTGGAAGTACTTAATGTTGATTTGTCGACACGAAGCGCCGCTGTCCAACCACCTCAACCTCAACTCGCGGCACTGGGAATGAACATGTTCGCCGCACAGCGTGCAATCGCCACGGACGCAGAAAGTGGCGCGTCCACACTCGGTGATATGCCATGGTTCAGTTGATGCCAACATCGGACATACGGCCTGTAGAACTTTCAAATGATTTAACATTAGTCGGAGACGTAGGCGGTACGAATTGTAGACTTGCTCTGGCTCAACGTACTACGTTAGGAAATATTGAGTTACATCATTCTGAGCGCTACGCAGTGGCGGACTATGATCACTTTAATGATGTGGTCGCTAGCTATCTCGATAAATATGATATTCAGGCTAAACGTGGAGCTTTCGCATTTGCAGGTCCAAAATTCGATGATGAAATTCGAATGACGAACATCAATTGGATTGTTTCAGAGGACGAATTGCGAGAGGCGTTTGATTTAGATGTTGCTCTAATTTTGAATGATTTTGTCGCGATGGCAAATGGCGCAACAGTTATACCGGATGACGGATTTGATGTTCTTATCCCGGGTAAAGTTAATTATAATAAGCCTGTCTCTGTCTTGGGGCCAGGAACAGGTATGGGCCTATCCTGTATCCTACCAGGGAATCCCTTGCGGATTATATCTACAGAAGGGGGGCATACGGCCTTTGCTCCTGGTAATGATTTGGAACGTGAAGCCCTACGCTATTGGTCCTCTCGATTACCTTTCGTATCTGCTGAAACATTGCTCTCTGGTCCAGGTTTAGTCCGGCTACATACTGCAATTTGCGCAGTTATGGACACGCCGTCAAATGCACTCTCAGCGCCTGAAATCGTGGCAATGGCTGAACTTGATGCGTCGTCTACGGCCCGTAAAACGGTTATCCAATTCTGTTCAATGCTAGGCGGTTTCGCTGGGAATGCTGCGGTCACGCAAGGTGCGTCAGGCGGTGTTGTTATTGGGGGTGGCGTGTCACGGCATATTGCTCCGTTTATTGCAGCGTCAGATTTTGTATCACGATTTAAAAATCGAGGACCTGGAAGCTGGTATGTGAAAGACATCCCTGTGCGCTTGATACGTGCAGACTTTGTACCGCTCTATGGCGCGGCCGCAATGGTTCTCGACGCTCCAAATTAAGGCTAAAGCCACGGCCTTAAAAACGCAGTCTCTTCTTTAAACTCAGACGTAGATACTTCCAAAGGGGTGTCTCGCCATGAACAAAATTCTTGTAATTATTCTTTCGACGATCCTTGTAACGTGTGTTGGAGGTTTCGTTATGACAGGGTCTGCATCGGCGACTGAGACACCTGATTATACAGTTGTTAAATCAGATAAGGCTTTCGAAATTAGAGTTTACCCATCCATGATTTTGGCTGAGGTTACGGTAGCCGGTGATCGACGTCAGGTAAATAGTCTTGGATTTAGAAAACTTGCGAGTTTTATCTTTGGCGACAATGTGTCCCGAGACACAGTCGCGATGACATCACCTGTCGTGTCAAAGCCCGAGAAAATTGACATGACATCACCTGTGGTTCGCACAATGGACCCAGAAGGCCGATGGACGGTTAACTTCATGATGCCGAGTGAATATTCGATGACGACGTTACCTGTGCCGACTGATCCTGACATTCGTATTTTTAAAACTGTGCCGTACCGAACCGTTAGCATTCAATATAACGGCAATAATTCGACTGAGAATATTGCGAAACATGAGGCTAAATTGCGCGTTTATGTGTCTGAACACGCTCTCGATGCTGTGGGAGCGCCAGAATACGCAGGGTATGATGCGCCTTGGGTTCCAGGGCCCCTAAAACGAAATGAAATTCATTTTCGTTTAAAAAACTAGCCCGATAATCCTGCGCCTTGATCGAATTGGATTTTCGCAAGCCGCGCATACAGCCCGCCTTTTGATACGAGTTCAGCATGCGTTCCAACTTCGACAATCCGGCCTTCATTTAAGACCACGATACGGTTGGCTTTTAGAACCGTAGACAGGCGATGCGCGATAACGAGTGTCGTTCGGTCTTTAGAGGCGTCTTCAAAAGCTTTTTGGACGGCTTGTTCTGATTCTGAATCTAGAGCGGAAGTCGCTTCATCAAGAAGTAGTACAGGCGCGTTGCGCAGTACGGCACGGGCAATCGCAATCCTTTGTCGTTGACCACCCGAAAGGGTTGTCCCTTGCTCGCCTAAATCCGTATCATACCCATCAGGCAGGGCGGATATGAACTCATGCGCATAGGCTGCTTTTGCAGCCGCCATTACATCTTCGCGTGTGGCTCCGGAGCGTCCGTAAGCGATGTTTTCATATGGAGTTCCAGAGAATAAAGGCGCGCTTTGTTGAACGACTGCAATTTGGGATCGAAGAACTTCAGGGTCGAGCGCTTTGATGTCGACATCGTCTAACTTTATGTTGCCGTTTTGAACGTCGTAAAATCGCAAGAGCAACTGAAAGACAGTGGATTTACCTGCGCCGCTTGGCCCAACCAAGGCGATCGTTTCACCCGCTTCGATGTTCAGAGTTAGGTTCTCTAAAGCGCGTTGGTTTGGACGTGTTGGATATGTGAAATCCACATCTTCAAAATCTATACGCCCATGAACGACACCTAGTGACCTAGGGTTTTCAGGCGCTGTAATGATGGGTGTTTCATCTAATATTTCAACAAGACGGTCCGCGGCACCTGCGGCCCGCAGGAGGTTAGTGAAAGTTTCGGTCATGGAACTCGCGCCGCCAATGGCAAGAAAAGCAAGAAAGACAAAGGCAACAATAGATCCACCCGTCATACGGCCATTCAAAACCTCTTGAGCTCCAAAATTTAGAATGGCGATAATACCCGTCAAAGCGATAGACATCATTAAGGCCGTTAAGCCTGCTTGAATCACGATGCGTTTTTGCTGTGAGGTGAAGCTGGCTTCGACGTCATCACCAAACTTTTCTCGTTCTCGGGCTTCTTGGGTATAGGCTTGGACAGTCTGAATGCCGCTCAAGGCTTCGCTGGCACGAGCCGATGCATTTGCAAGGTTGTCTTGGCTCTCTCGCGAATGTTTCTTAATTTTCTTACCTGTTAGAACAAGCGGTAGGATCATGGCGGGGGCTATGGCGAGAACCATGATGGCGAGTTTCCAAGATAGGAAAAACATCATAATTATAGATCCCGAAATTGTGGCCATGGACCTTAGGGCGAAACTTACTGAGCCAGTAATTACGGTTTCAACTAGAGTTGTATCTGTGGTGAGCCGAGAGAGAACTTCGCCGGTTCGCACGCGTTCGAAATACGTGGGCGAAAGGTAAGTTAATCGATCAAACACAGCCTTGCGCACATCGGCTATGACGCGTTGACCCAGACGCGTGATGAAGAAGAATCTTAAGGCTCCACTGATGGCAAAGAGGATGCCAAATATTCCAGCGTATAAAAAATATTGATTAAGAGAGCCGCCGCTGTCCGTGTCTATAAATACGCAAATTGAGGCTTTCGTCGCCGCTTCACCAAACCCGCAGTCAATAATGAGTTTGAAAATCCATGGCATCGCCAAGCTACCAAAGGCAGACAAAACCAAGAAGACTAAAAAGGCAAAAAGTTGAACAGGGTAACGCCGTATAAAGGGCCATAGCTTCACCAGTGGCCGAAGGGATCGGGCTTTGCTGCGTCCAGCTTTGTCTTGATCGACTTTGGCCGTGAAGGCTGCGCCGGAACTGCGTGAGGGGTCTGTAGAAGTGTTTGCCATAGCGGGCGCGCTATCGCATTTTGTGACGCAGGTGTAAAAGACTGTTTGCGTTGAATACTGTGTCACTTGCACCGATCTGCAAACCGCGCCACACGCGGTGAATGCGCACCCCTCTCGATATTCTATCCGACCAGTTTGGTCACAATGCCTTTCGCCCAGGCCAAGCTGAAATCGTAGACTATATTGTAGAGGGACGAAATGTCCTTGCCGTCATGCCCACGGGCGCAGGTAAGTCGATTTGTTACCAAGTGCCTAGTCAGTTGCTGGATAGCCCTACAGTGGTGATCTCGCCTCTTGTTGCGCTCATGGACAACCAAGCGGCTGGGTTGAGGGCGAATGGTGTGGCTGTTGCTTCTATCCACTCGGGGCAATCCCGTGAAGAAAATGTGGAACAATGGAAAATGATCACGCGCGGCGAGGCGAAGCTTCTGTACTTGTCCCCAGAACGCTTGATGCAACCTCGCATGCTCTCTGCGATGCGGGCGCTTAACCCTGCGCTTTTTGTCGTAGACGAAGCGCATTGTGTGTCTAAGTGGGGGCCTGCGTTCCGTCCTGAATATGCACAGTTGGGGCAGTTAAAAGACCTCTTCCCGAATGCGCGCATGGCGGCGTTTACGGCGACCGCCGATGAAGCCACACGAAAAGATATTGCTGAGCAACTGTTTAAGGGTAACGGCGAAATCATTGTACACGGTTTCGATAGACCCAACCTAAGCCTGACTGTTGCACCGCTCTCGAACCGAACGACCCAACTCCTCGATTGGATGGAAACCCAAAAAGGGCAGTGCGGGATTGTTTATTGCCTCTCACGAAAGAACACAGAAAAGTTCGCGAAAACACTTTGTGACGCGGGCTACACTGCACTGCCTTATCATGCAGGCTTATCCTCTGAGACTCGCTTCGAAAACCAAGAACGGTTTTTGGCAGAACCTGCCGTTATCATTGTTGCGACGATTGCCTTTGGTATGGGCATCGACAAATCCAACGTGAGGTTTGTCTACCATATGAACCTGCCGAGTTCTTTAGAGGCGTATTACCAAGAAATTGGCCGGGCAGGGCGCGACGGTGCGCCGTCAGAGACGGGTATGATCTATGCGCTAGATGATATTCGTATGCGGCGTCAGTTTATTTCTGAGGATGGATCTGATTCCGAACATCAGATGCGAGAGCACCGTAGATTGGACGCTTTATTGGGATATTGCGAAGCTGCGAAGTGTCGTCGACAGATATTGATGTCATATTTCGGGGAGAGTTCAAATCCTTGTGGAAATTGCGACGTATGCCAAAATCCACCTGTACTGATAGATGCAACAGAGGCGGCGAAGGCATTATTCGGCGCTGTTGAGCAAACAGGGCAACGCTTTGGCGCAACGCATGTTGTGGCTGTTGCAAGAGGAGATGAAACCGCCCGTATCCTACAGTTCGGACATCAAGACTTACCTGTCTTTGGAACGTCCAAACAGCCAAAGCCTTGGTTTCAAGGGTTGCTCCGACAGGCTGTTGCCTTGCGCTATTTGAACGTGAATATGGAAGCTTATGGACGCTTAGAGCTTCTTCCAAAGGCAAAGCTTGTGTTGAATTCAAGCGCCACATTTATGTGTAAAGACCCAGCCGTAAAACGTCCCACATCGAAAAAGGTTATTCGTGCGGCAGACCGTTATACACTGGATATGAATGCCGAAGATACCGACCTATTGTCTCGGCTAAAGGCGCTGCGGATGGATTTTGCAAAGCAGCTAGGCAAGCCAGCCTTTGTCGTATTTTCTGATGCAACCTTGATTGATATGGTGTCTAAAAAACCTCAATCAGGCGATGAAATGTTAGCCGTAAGCGGGGTTGGGCCTAGCAAATGCGAACGATTTGGCGAGGCGTTTTTGGCCGAAATAGCAGGCTAAGTTGTTGTCTCTGAGCAAAAAGACGGTGCGCTAACGGCTTCAGTGCCAGCTATGAAGTCAAATGTTGGTCGCGCGTCTGCCGCGTAGCGGAATTCAAAAACGACAGCCTGTTCTGGAAGAGTAGCTTCGCGCGCAGCTGTTTGTCTGTCTGCAATGTAAATGGATGATGCAAAACCGGTTGTTTGACTACAGGATGACTTGAACCCGGGTAATTGTGCTGCATCTCCAAATCGGGTTACGCCATTCATTGTGCCACTTACTTTAACTGCGACAGTTACGTTCCCGACAACGTCGCGGGCCTCTACACCAAATGCTGAATTTGAGGCAACGAGAAACCGGGAAAGCCCTGGCTCTGATGTTGGGATTTCTACTGCTGTCACGATCGGACCGATTTCAAACGAGACCTTGCTTAAGATTTGAGCCGCTGCGGGCAAACTGACGAGCTCTGCGCAAACGACAGCCATCATAAGATATCGCTTCTTACCTTTGAGCATTGTACGTAATTTGGTGTAAGTTTTCATGTAGGGCACAATGCAATCTTTATGCCGATAGGTTGATTGCGCTGGTGTCTTTCGTGAACGCGGCGCTTGGCGCACAAACATCAATCAGCTATGCGCCCGCCTATGAAGACAATTTCACAAACGGCAGGTGTCCTATTTTCGGGCGGTCAGGACTCGGGTACATGCTTGGCATGGGCGCTCGAAACATTTGACCGTGTCGAGACGATTGGGTTTGAGTACGGCCAACGCCACGATATTGAGATGGAATGCCGTTTAGACATGCGTGAGTCTATCCGTTCATCGTTTCCCGATTGGGCTGACCGTCTTGGCGAGGACCATGTGATCAATCTTGCAGGCTTGGGACAAATTAGTGAAACGTCGCTGACGCGAGATGTTGAAATTGGTGTGCATGAAAACGGCCTCCCAACAACCTTTGTTCCCGGACGAAATCTGATCTTCCTCAATTACGCGGCAGCTCTTGGCTGGAGGCGTGGGTTTTCTCATCTGGTTGCCGGTATGTGTGAAGCAGATTTTTCTGGTTATCCTGATTGCCGTAAGGAGACACTTGATACTCAAATGAAAGCGATTTCACTCGGACTTGATCGCGACTATTCCTTACACACGCCGCTCATGTTCTTGTCGAAAGCTGGCGCGTGGGATTTAGCTGAAACGCTCGGAGGTGAAACGCTTGTGGAAATCGTGCGCGCCAAGAGTCATACGTGTTACAAAGGTGTACATAGCGAGTTACATAGTTGGGGCTATGGTTGCGGTGAGTGTCCTGCTTGTGAGTTACGCTCAAAAGGCTGGGCGGAATATGTGGATCAACAAAAA
Source organism: uncultured Caulobacterales bacterium (assembly GCA_938009235.1). Classification (GTDB taxonomy): domain Bacteria; phylum Pseudomonadota; class Alphaproteobacteria; order Caulobacterales; family Maricaulaceae; genus Litorimonas. The sequence continues at coordinate 96,690 of CALLIK010000005.1, read as the reverse complement.
TGAGCTATGCTGTTAAAGAGATTTTCCTAACCGTACAGGGTGAGGGCGTAAGAGCAGGCACCGTCGCCGTCTTCTTGCGGTTTGCTGGTTGTAACCTCTGGAGTGGCCTTGAACGTGACCGTGCCGAGGCCGTTTGTAAGTTCTGTGATACTGATTTTGTCAAAACTGATGGCGTGAACGGCGGTAAGTTTTCGGTGACCGAGCTGGCAGAAAAAGTGCTGTCTCTTTGGCAAGGCGAAGGCGAGCGTTGGGTTGTTTGCACAGGTGGGGAACCGCTCTTGCAGCTTGATGACGCCTTAATCGTGGCACTGCATGAGCGTGGCTTTAAAATTGCAGTCGAAACGAATGGGACAATTCTCGCACCGGACAATATTGACTGGATTTGCGTGTCCCCGAAAGCTGCCACGAAGCTTGTTCAAATAACAGGGCATGAGTTGAAGCTTGTTTATCCGCAAGATGAAAATAAGCCGTCGGATTTCACTCATCTGAATTTTGACCATTTCTGTCTTCAGCCCAGAGATGATAGTTATTTAGGCGCACAAAAAAATGCGACGCATTCAGACGCCGCCTTTCAATACTGTCTTCAAAATCCTATATGGCGTCTGTCAGTCCAGACCCATAAAACGATTGGCGTGCCCTAAGACTCGTTCTTCTCAATAGTGGCAATTTTCTTGCTCAGACGGTTCGAGAACTTTGAGAACGTTCGGCTAGCATCATACCATGTGCCTCCAGTCTGAATAGTAAATTGATCCAGTGTTTCATAATTATCATAAGTTGCATCACCTAAAATATCTCCATTGGCTGCAATAATTTCAACAGATAGCTCCGCTCCGCCGGCTCCAAAGCTTTTGAATGAGAGAGATGGATCTTCGCTGAGTTGGTTGAATGTGGGTCTATTGGGTTTGGCCATCTCAATTGTCACGCGGAGCAATGTTGGCGCGCTGTCAGATAAGGCAATATTTCGTTTAGCAAAATCTCGAACGAGTTCGTCCTGAATGTCATCAATGAGAAACGCTATCGCACGATCACCATATTTCCCATTATTAGAAAAGGCGCTGTTTAACCTTGAACCTGAACCTCTATGAGAGAGTTTTTTCGGCAGGTTATTGGCGCGGTAAGCTAAGTCCTCAGATACTACGACTTCAATTTTTAGAGGACCTGTGATGGCTGTGCCGAGGTTGGATTTAAAGCCACGGGCTTCTGCAAAGGCAGGGGTAACAAGTAGGGCGGCTGTTGTGAAACAGGCTAATAATTTACGCATGTGTTACTCCTTGTTCAAAGGTGCATAACACAAATTAGTGGTTTTGCCAAAGGCTCACGCTTCACGTTTTCTTCATCAAGCCGCCATGGAGCGTTACTTAAGGCTTATCTAGCGACGTCGACGAAAACGGACAAAATGTTCTTTGCCGACTTCAAACCCGCTAATTCTGCATCCAAGCGCGCTGCATTTATGTTGCGTGATACACTGACAACACTGCCTGCTAAATTGACGGTTTGGGTTGTTATCGTCAAAACTTTAGCCGTGGTATTTAATGCTGCATTTGTAACTTTTACTGGTACTGAACCAATATAATACACACCTTTGCCCGTGGCCCAGAGACCTTTTCCAACCATTTTTGTTCCGCCAACAGCTGTCTTACCTACGAACTTTGTCGCCTGATACGCGCCTTTTACAGGGGTCGTTACAACCTTATGCACGCCGCATCCTGATAGCACGAAAGCTGCAAGTGTTACTGCGCCGATGAGTTTAGTATTTCGCATTTTGAAGGCTGCCTTTTTCATTCTCGTTTTAGTCACATATCAGAAGGCTCTGAACAAGGCATGAAAACGCATGAAAACGCATGAAATTATTTGCCTTCACGCCTCCAGGCCCAAATTAAGAACAGAAAAAATAGGCCGAATAAGAAAATTCCTGGAGCCAGGGGTGTTCGACGACTTTGCGTGACTGAGTAGGCATTATGCTGGGTAAGCCCCATCCAGTCAGTGCCTGCTGTGCTGCGGCCTGGGCGATTACGGCGTATGTCTGGTATGGCGGTTGCGTCTAACCCAATTGATTTTATAAAGCCTCCAGTGGCTTTAACTAGGGGCGCTAGGACTTCAGTGGTTGGAAGCAGATTGTCGTATTCCTTCGGATTGAGTGCACCGATGGCTGTTATTGTTGAAATGCCATCATTCGAAAGACGATATGCGCCTTGCCCCGTGAGAGGGATCGTCGCGCGATATAGGCCTTCAGAGATGCGATCTAATGAGACACGGCTCTTGGTGCTATCAGGCGCGGTAATGTTAACGGGTTTATCAACGTCTTCCAACGAACGCCGCGTGATGACGAGGTTATCTCCGTCTCTGACAGCAGATAAGGTTTCGGCATCCAATTCTGGTTCACCCATCAACCAATGCGCAGTCCGTCTTAGCATTTCACGATATGGCCCGCCTCCATTATGGCCCTTTGCCCACAACCACGCTTGGTCGCTCATCAACATGGCAACGCGGCCTTCCTTCACCTTATCAATGACGAATAGAGGGACGCCGTCAGGTCCATCAATGAGGACATCGCCGCCGATGGGATCATTGTCGATAACGCGATACCAAGGCCCCCATGTTTGATCATCAGCGCCAGAAAAGTCAGCCGTAATAGGATGGCGTCGGCCTTTAGAGTTCAATTCAGGCTTATATGAGCCCGTCAATATTTCACCTGTCGGCCGTGCGGGTAGAACACTAACGAGTGGTGTGCGGTAAAGACTGGCTTGCGTGGCGAAAGCAGGACCAGTGGCTAAGAGGAGTGCGCCGCCATCTTCAACATAGCGTGCGATGTTTTGGAAATATTGCGGTCGGATCGTTGGTTGTGATCTACCTTTGCGTCTGGATATGGAACGGCGTTCATATTGATCAAAGATAATCAAATCGAATTCATCTAAACGTTTTTCAAACAGTTGCTGGGTCGGGAACTGAATCAATGACAATTCACCCTCTGTTGCATTCGTATATTTGCTTCGGCTTGTTAGAATTGTGAATTGTACGAGATCCAATGCAGGATCTGACTTTAGGAGATTTCGCCAAGCTCGACCCCCACTGTGAGGTTCGCCTGTAATTAAGAGAACGCGGAGGCGATCACGTACACCCTGTATTTCAGAGACAAATAGATTGTTGTTAAGTGTCAGTTCGTCTGGAACACTTTGAACTGCAAGTTCGACTGTGTTGCTACCGCGTCGCTCGATTTCTAGTGGTACAGATAGGGGGCGACCAATCGTGATTGGAAAGCGTGCTTTCACGGTTCCATTGAGCTTTAATTCTATCCGTGCGCGTTGACCTTCAAATCCTGGGTCTTCCACGAGAATTTCAAATTCAGCTTGTTCACCGACAACTCCGAATTTGGGTGCTTTAGTTGTCAGAATACGGCGATCCCGCGCCGTGGGTTCACCAATGATAAGGCTGTGGAATGGAACACCTTCGGGCAAATAGTCCGATACAGCCTCGGTGATATCATGTGCGCGGCCATCGGTTAGGGCGACGACGCCAGCTAAACGGTCTGTGGGGGCTGACGCTAGTGCATCCGTTAGCGCCGCGCTGAGTAATGTACCGTCATTGTCTTGGGCGACTGAGATGGAGATTATATCTAAATCACCATCTGCGCGGAACTTTGCCTTTAGGGCTTCTGAAGCTAAGTCTCGCGTTTCATTACGGGCACCAAAAGACATACTGTCACTTCGGTCTTCTATGACGATTACCGTATCAGGTAATGTCTCGCGATCTTCTTCAACTATTTGCGGATTCAGAACGCCGATGAGCAAGAATAAGCCTGCTGTGAGGCGCGTGAATTGACTTTTTAAACGTCCAGCACCCGCTGCAAGGGCCGCGATAAAGACGAGTGCGGCCAGTCCGTAGATCCAGGGTAACGGGAGTAGGGGATCAAGGGCTAAGTTTTCGAACAGGTTTTCCATTATCTTCGACCTTTTTCGGGGTCAGTTTTCGTGTCGTCTTCACCAGGCAAAGGCACTTTGCCTTGACCTAAACGTTCGACGAGAGCGGCAGCATGAACTTGGTCGGCTTTATAATTCCCAGAGAGCGCATACATCGCGATATTTACACCAAACCGCATAGCCATCTCGCGTTGACGTGGAATGTCTTTTTCCAACTCGACAACGGCGCCGTCGTCGGCTGTTACGGCCCAGCCTGCGGCCCAGTCATTTGAGCCAATTATCACAGGGGAGACACCGTCGCGGCCATCCGAACCTGTATCGCCCGCTTGGACGTAAATGGGGCCATTCGCCCAACGTCCAGGAAAGACCTGCAAGAGGTAGAACGACTTTGTCAAAACATGATCTTCGGGGGCTTCAACTAATCGAGGTATGTCCAAGCCTTCGGTCACGCGTTTCAAACCCGGATGAGGCTGTCCTGCGCGTAAGACGCGATCCCCTTCATCACCCGTATCGAAAACAATCGTTCCGCTCGACGCCATGTAAGCATTGATTTTCAAACGCTCGGCAGGTGTCAAAGCGGGCGTATCGCGGCGGATGGGCCAGTATATGAAGGGATACATCTCTAACCCTTCAACGTCAGGGCTGATGCCATGCACGCCAACAGGCTCAATCGTCGTTCGGCCTTCTAGCTGTTCTTTGAGACCTTCCAACGCCGTCCGAGATAACTCGTCACGTCTAACGTCCCCTGTTTCGATATAGGCGAGGTGAAGCCCTGTTGCGGCTTCGGCTATGCGATCCTCGTCTTGAGCGAACACATCAGGGGATAAAACAAGTCCAGCTACCAAAAACGGCACGACCGCTGCGGCTCGCGACAGGCGCAAATATGACAGGCGGCCAGAGGCCATGAGGGCAAATAGCGCGTCGAGCGCCAAGGCTAAGAGCGCGATGCCTAGTAAGCGTCCCATCAAAGAACTTTCTGACGTTTGGCCATAGGACTGTGTCTGGATATTATTTGGCAAGGTAATATCTTTCACGGATGCGGGGTCGCGAATAACGGGGAGGGCTTGCGTGCGTGTACCTTGGCGATATGTGCCGGGCGGTGCTGCGCGTGACGCGGCGGTTGTTGCGAAGTTTGAATTTCCAATAGCGGGCAATCCTGGAGGCGGGTTTTGCAAACGGCCAAAAGGGTCAACTTCACGGTCTAGCTGCCAATCAGCCGCAGATTCCGAGGCTTCGATTGCGCGGCCCTTTGCGAGTGGAAGTAGCCGTTGCAACATATCAACATAAAGTCCTGAAATCGCGAGATTAGACCAACTTGGGCCAGCGGTGACGTGGAACAGGATGATCCTGCCTTGTCCCAACGGCGCACTCGTTACAATCGGACTGCCATCTTCTAGCCGCGCCCACGTGCGGACGTCCGTTTCAATGCCAGGTTCAGCCATGACTTGTTTGGAAACTGTTACATCCTCAGGAATAGCGAGACCTGCAAAAGGTGAATCCGCAGAGAAATTGGCTAATTTTTGAGGCGATTCCCATGCGAGAGCACCGCCAATGGCTCTGTCGCCATTGCGTAAACTGACGGGGAGTAAACCATCTTGGCGGTTCGCTAATCGTGGTCCTGCGAAACGAATGAGAATGCCACCCTCTTCGACAAATTTGCGAATGGTGTCGTCATCACTGCGTTGACTATCGGGCATAACCAAGATGGAAGGTTGTAAGTCGAGGAGTGTGTCTTGATCGCCCTCGAATACATCCGCGAAGGGTAGCAGAGCTTGTTTGGTATAAAAGGGCTCAGTCAGTAGCGGGCTAGAGGTATCTGCATTGGCGCGGAGTAAGCCGACAAGCGGACGGCCAAAACTATCGTCGAGAAGTTTCAATGAGGCCGCAGACCGAACGCCTGATACGCGCAACCGCGCGACACGTGAGCGAAGTTGCGCAGGCAACACAAAGCTCACCGTCGCGAGATCAGCGCCAAGAGAGAACCGCAACGGCTGTGAGGCAATGACGCCGCCGCCTGCGCCTAATGCGTCAATCGTGTGGACTAAGGGCGTTGTATCGGACGGGCGATACCAATCCACATCAAAGCCTTGAGCTGTTTCGCGAACATCGCCCGGCAACAGAGTAGCTTGGACATCTGGCGTAAACACGACGGCACCTTCTAGAATGTTTTGGCTCTCTTCGGTCGTGAGGCCTGAGGACAAAACGTAAATGTCTGCGTTTTCATAGAGGGCTTCATCAGGCTGCGATTGCGCCCCGACGAAGTTGACGGGTTGCAGTGTCTTCAGCGTTTCTAAGGCTTCTCTGGCAGGAAGGAACCCAAGCGCGTCTTGGTTTGACGGAATGAGGCTAACATTTAAATTATTACGCTGAGCGGTTCTGGCAACCCGTTCGGCTTCATCAATCATCTCGTCCCAATTTGGAGCGGAGAACACATTTTGATCAATGAAAATAGCGGCACGTCTTTGCGTTTGGCTTTTGGTCGATTGAAAGATGGGTTGCGCAAGGGCGACAGCCACGAGTGACACCATCAACAATCTAAACAGCAACAACCACAGCGGCGTACCTGCGGGCGTTTCTTCCTCGGCGTTGACGCCTTCCAAAATTCGTAATGGCGGAAACATCTGCTCACGCGGGCGCGGTGGACTAATACGCAATACCCACCAGACGATGGGGAGGCAGAGCAGGCCGAGTAGAACAACGGGGGCTAGAAATGTGAGGCCTGCAATACTCACGTCTGGCCGCTTAAGTTTTGGTACAAGGCGTTTAGCGCCGTTGTGGCAGGATCATCTGTACGGTGGCGAATGAGAGTCCACCCCAAGCGAGCCGCCGTATTGGCAATGCGTTTGTTATGTTCTGCTAAACGCTTTTGATACTCTTCACGCGCGGTTTCTGCGCGACCCAGTAAGAACTTGCGGCCTCCACTTGGCGCTTGCATATTCAACCGCCCCTTGAAGGGAAAGCTCTCTTCTGCAGGATCTATGATTTGCAACAATATGCCAGTTACGGGCCGTCCCGAAAGCCGCGACAGGCGTTTACGCCACAGATCTACGGGCTCTAAAAAATCAGAGGCGATGATGAAACGTGAGTGCGCTGGAATATCAGCCTCCAATGCACTTTCATCTATTCCGCCGCGCATCATCGTTTCGGCGAGGCGCTCATAGCCAACACGGCCTGATCGTGCGCGGTCTTGCAATCCAACGAGAGCACAGCGTTCGCCTGCCTTCATTAACAGGTTCGCGATAGCGAGGCTCAAGACGCGGCCTCTGTCGGCTTTGGTGGGGAGAGATTTATCGCTCCCCCAATTCATACCTGCGCGCGTATCAGGCCAGAGATAAACGGAGTTCGCAGCTTCCCATTCATTGTCGCGAACGAAAATCTGATCACCGCGTGCAGAGCGACGCCAATCAATCTGACTAGCGGCATCTGTTGTTTGGTAATTGCGGTATTGCCAGAATGTCTCGCCTTGTCCTGCACGTCGACGGCCATGTTCACCTGACGCGACAATAGACGAGACACGTTCAGCTTCAGCCAAGAGTGCAGGATAACCCTGCGAGAGGGACAGCGCCTGAGTTCTGATGTCGCGATGTCGGGAGAGACGGACCATTCTAGCGAATACGGTCTTTCAATGTTTCGATCACGCCTTCTACGGTTTGTCCATCGGCGCGGGCCGCGAAGTTCAGAGACATACGATGCTTTAGAACAGGCTGCGCGAGTTCAAGCACATCATCAATTGACGGCGCTAAGCGTCCATCAATTAAAGCCTTTGCGCGTGTTGCCAACATGAGAGCTTGACCAGCACGCGGGCCAGGGCCCCAGCTGACATGATCTCGAACGGCTTCAATTTCACTTTGTTCAGGCCGCGCATTTCGGACGAGGGACAATATCGCGTTCAAAACATTTTCGCCGACAGGAAGTTTGCGCACCAAGGCTTGCATATCCATCAGCTGCTTTGGCGTGATCGCTTTTTTCGCAACGGTATCATCTGCGCCTGTTGTACGGACAAGAATATCACGTTCTGTTTGTAGCGTTGGGAAGTCGACATCAATCCGTAGCAAGAAACGGTCAAGCTGCGCTTCGGGAAGCGGGTAAGTACCTTCTTGCTCAATTGGGTTTTGCGTCGCTAGAACATGAAAAGGTTTAGGTAGCTTATGATGCACGCCCGCCACCGTCACAGTTTTCTCCTGCATGGCTTGAAGAAGCGCGGATTGTGTACGCGGGCTGGCGCGGTTGATTTCATCCGCCATGAGCAATTGTGTGAACACAGGGCCAGGAATGAAGCGAAACTCACGTTTGCCTTTGGCTGTTTCTTCCAGAACCTCAGAGCCAATAATGTCGCCAGGCATGAGGTCGGGTGTAAATTGTACGCGAGTGTCGTCTAGACCTAGAACTGTGCCGAGGGTTTCAACCAAGAGTGATTTGGCCAATCCAGGGACGCCGACGAGTAATGCATGACCGCCTGAGAGAATCGCTGCAATGGCCAATTCAACGACATGATCTTGGCCATATACGACCTCGCCGATGTTACTTCGGGCTGTGCGGAGCTTGTCGCTGGCAGTTCCAGCGGCTTTTTCAATTGTGGCGGTAATGTCTTGCATCGAATTGGTGGCCTGTGAATAGTGATCGGGACTCGTTTAATACCCCGCATGAAAGCTGATAAAACCATTGTCCACCCCAAACACCTTAAATGGCGGTAACACGCAGTTTTCTCTCGCAGATTTGATGGAGGCCCTAGCGGATACGTCTGATGACCGCCGTCCAGTGGAGCGTTGGCACCCTGAATCATGCGGTGAGATCGATATTGTGATCAAAACAGACGGATCTTGGTGGCATGAAGGCTCGCGAATCACCCGCAGAGGCATGGTCGATCTGTTCGCTTCAGTGCTTCGCAAGGACGCAGATGGCGTGACTTATCTTGTGACACCTGCCGAAAAGCTCTCAATCACCGTGGAACGCGCGCATTTTGTCGCAGTCAGATTGGATGCGAAGGGCGAGGGCGAGGCGCAGAGGTTATTCTTCACGACGAATTTGGATGAAGTCGTTGAGGTTGGCAAAGACACGCCGTTGCGGATTGAGACAGACACAACAACAGGAGAGCCTGATCCCTATGTGACGGTGTGGGGCCGCCTCGAAGCTGTCTTATCACGTGCCGTGTTCTATGAGTTAGTCGAATTGGCCGTTGAGCGCGAGACGTCTGATGGTCCCCAATTGGGCGTTTGGGGCGGCGGAGTTTTCTATGCGCTTGGACCTGTTGGGTCTCACGATGTCTGAGGACATGCTTCCAAAGGTCCGTGCTGCACTGCTTCCGCTCTCCATCACCGATGGAACCGATGAAGTGAAACGCGACGGTCAGCGTATCGCCGCGGTTTTGGTGCCGCTCGTCATGCGCTCCGAATGGCATATTATTTTGACCCAACGACCTGAAACTATGCCGTCGCACGCGGGACAAATCGCATTCCCTGGTGGTAAGGCTGAAGGGGGCGAGACCATTGCACAGACGGCTTTGCGGGAAACCGAAGAAGAGATTGGTGTCGCAAGCGCACACATCGACCTCATAGGCCGATTGCCTAGTTTCAATGCCGTCAGCGACTTTCGAATTACGCCCTTTATCGGCATCGTTGCACCCGACGCGGTCATTACGCCCGACCCAAGAGAAGTGGAAAGTGTGTTCGAAGTTCCGCTGGCGTATTTAATGAACCCTGCAAACCATATCCGTAGAGAGGTGTTTTTTGACGGCAAGGATCATGTCCTCTTCGATATGCCGTATGATGAACCAAATGGGCGACATCGGAATATCTGGGGTATGACGGCGATGACGTTGTATGGTCTCTGGAGGCGCGGGTTTGAGGCAAAGGTTTAATAGGAAGAAACATTGGCTATCTATTTCAAACTGTCATTCTTAGGATGGACGCGCTCGGTCTGTAAGGTATGACGCCCTCATGACATTGAATCCGAAACAGTTCCCGTGGATGCGCAGCGACGCGATTAAATTGCTCTTTGAGGCTTTGCCAAAAGGCAGTCTGCGTTTTGTAGGCGGATGCGTTCGCAATGGACTTTGGGGCGAGGCCGTTGGTGATATCGACTTAGCGTGCCAACTCGAACCTAAAGCCGTTGTTACCGCTCTAAATGAAGCTAATATTCGCAATATCCCGACAGGTATTGAGCATGGCACAGTTACTGCCGTGATCGATGGGCAGCCGTATGAAATCACCAGCCTTCGCCGCGATGTTGAAACAGATGGTCGCCGTGCAGTCGTGTCTTTCACGACAGATTGGGCGGAAGACGCGCAGCGTCGCGACCTGACGATCAATGCACTTTATGCCGATTGGGACGGCATTGTATATGACCCGACAGAGCAAGGCTTGGCTGATATTAACTCCCGGAAATTCCGATTTGTCGGCGATGCCGCTCAACGTGTTCAAGAAGACTATTTACGCATCCTCCGCTTTTTCCGATTTCTGGCGTGGTATGGCGGGCAAGAAAAAGTCGATGCCGCGTCACTGACGGCGTGCCGTGAACATCAGTCGGGTCTCAAGCAACTCTCTGTTGAACGCATTTGGATGGAAACGAAGAAGCTGCTTTCCGCGCCCAAACCTGTTCGCGTTTGTCACATCATGCTGACACATGGCGTGCTCGAGACGATCTTGCGCGAAGCCAGTAATGTTGGGGGACTTGAAGCTATGGTCGAGTTGGAAGCGAGTGCAAATATTACGCCCGACCCATTGCTACGCCTCATGGCGATGAGTGCGCGGGAGCCCTTGCAAATGGCGCTTCTAGCGAAGCGATTGAAGATGAGTAAAGCCGAGACTGCGCGCTTGCGAGGGTGGGCCGATGATGATGCTCAACTTTCAACTGATATGCCCGAACGAGACCGTTTCGCCGCGATCTATCGATCAGGGAAACAGGTCATTCTGGACCGCGCGAGATTGCGGGCTGCGGGCGAGACAGACCCGATCCAATCCTCGCGTTGGATGGTGCTCGCAGATTTGGCGTTGAACTGGGAACGTCCAACATTTCCCGTCACGGGTAAGGATTTGGCCAAGGCAGGCGTCACGAAAGGCCCCGGAATGGGGAAAGCTTTGAAAGCGCTGGAGGCCCTTTGGGTTCGATCTGGATTCACAACGCAAAAGCTGCAGCTTCTCGCGGCTCTTAAATTGATGGGTTACTAGATGTCGAACCTTACGCTTTATATTGGCAATTATAATTACTCCTCATGGTCATTACGGGCGTGGCAAGTGTTGCGCAAAACGGAGCTACCGTTTCAATCTGTAATGATTGATTTGGACACGCCAGGGTACAAGGATGCCTTGTTGAAAGTCAGTGACGCTGGGACGGTGCCTGTGCTCGACGTCAATGGAAAGGTCATTCCTGACAGCCTCGCGATTTCTGAATTTTGCGCCAAAGCTATTCCCAACCTTTGGCCAAAGGACGAGGTGCTTTGGGCCGAAGCTAAGGCCATTGTCGCGAAGATGCACACAGGGTTCGAAGCCATCCGCCGCGAAGCCCCCATGAATTTACGCCGCCGTACGCAGGGCGTGATGCCTGCTGATTGTCTTGTCGAAGCCGCAGAAATTTCTGACATGTGGGACGATCTTTTGGGGCGTCATGACGGACCGTTTCTGTTTAATGAGTGGACAATTGCGGACGCCTTTTATCTGCCAATTGCGACGCGATTTGAGAGTTATGGCTTACCGCGCTCTACGCGATCCGATGTTTATATTTCGGAACTCATGATTGATCCGCATTTCTTGGAATGGGAAGCTCTCGCTTTTTCAGAGACACATATTATGGCAGAAACGGACGCTGTAAATGCCTGAACCTTTAGACCTAAAATCACACATTCGAACGATACCTGATTTCCCCAAAGCAGGTATTTTGTATCGAGACATTACGACGTTGCTGTCGCATCCAGACGCCTTAGCGCAATCTATTCGTGACTTGGCTGCGCCTTATCACGACGCAAATGTTGATGTTGTCGCAGGCATTGATGCGCGCGGGTTTATTTTTGGAACGGCAGTCGCGCTGGCCTTGGGCGTTGGATTTGTGCCTGTCCGCAAAGCAGGGAAATTGCCGTTTGAGACCTATGAGCAAGACTATGATCTCGAATATGGGACAGACACGCTGCAAATTCATGCGGACGCTGTGAGTAAAAATCAGCGCGTTTTAGTCATTGATGATTTAATCGCGACGGGCGGGACAGCCGAGGCCGCGGTAAAATTATTGCGCCGAACAGAATGCGAAATTGTCGGCGCGAGTTTCGTTATTGATCTACCAGACTTAGGCGGTGCAGATCGCCTCGCAAAAATGAATGTGCCCGTTAAATCACTGATCGCGTTTCCCGGGCACTAAAGCCTTTATACGTTAAATTTGAACAACATAATGTCGCCGTCTTTGACGAGATATTCTTTGCCTTCTTGGCGCACTTTACCTGCGTCTTTCGCGCCCGTTTCGCCGCCATTTTCGACGTAATCGTCATAGGCGGTTGTTTCGGCGCGGATGAAACCTTTTTCAAAGTCACCATGAATAACGCCCGCACATTTAGGCGCAGTCCAGCCCTCTTGGAATGTCCAAGCGCGGGCTTCTTTTGGTCCAACGGTGAAATAGGTTTTCAATCCTAGCAATGTAAACCCAGAGCGGATGAGGCGGTTGAGACCTGGCTCTTTTAGGCCAATCGCGTCTAGATATTCAGCTTGCTCTTCATCTTCCAAAACGGCCATTTCAGACTCGATTTGCGCAGAAATAATCACGGCTTGCGCGCCTTCGGATTCGGCATGTGCAATTACTTTGGCAGAGAAATCATTGCCCGTTGCGGCGCTTTCTTCATCGACATTGGCGACATAGAGAACAGGTTTGGATGTGAGCAACTGCAACATGCGCCACGCTTTGGCGTCGTCTTCGTCAATCTCGAGTGTCCGCGCAGGCTTACCGTCTTCAAGAACCGCAATTGCCATTTCAATCAGGCGGATCGTGACAAGCGCGTCTTTGTCGTTCTGCTTGATTTTCTTCTCAAGTCCCGGCTTGCGCTTTTCGAGGCTTTCCAAATCGGACAGCATCAGCTCTGTTTCAATCGTCTCATAATCCGACATTGGATCAATGCGGCCTTCAACGTGGGTGATGTCATCATCTTCGAAACACCGTAGCACATAGACGATGGCGTCTGTTTCGCGGATGTTGGCGAGGAATTGGTTACCCATGCCTTCGCCTTGCGACGCGCCTTTGACGAGGCCCGCAATATCGACGAAGTTCATACGCGCAGGAATGATCGACGCAGAACCGCCAATCTTCGCGATTGTATCGAGGCGATGCTCTGGCACAGCCACATCACCGACGTTCGGTTCAATCGTACAGAACGGATAGTTCGCCGCTTGAGCATTGGCTGTTTTAGTCAGCGCATTGAAGAGTGTGGACTTGCCGACATTTGGCAAACCAACGATACCGCATTTGAAACCCATGAGAGCCTCCATATAATAGGCGAAGTCGAATGTTTCGCGGCTCTTTTCAGGCCATGCCCCAAGCGTCAAGCCAAATTGCCTCATACACATTTGTTATCCGCAGGCGTAGGGAGGGGTATGACGCCTGAAACCTTGATCAGAAATCATCTGTGTTTGCGCATTTGGGCGCTGCGGATTGTCCTGCCGTCGATGTTGGTCCTCATGGGGTTGCTCTATATTTTTTCTTTGGCGTCGGATGGGTCTCCATCGGAAGTCGCGCGCTTTCGTGATCACGCGGCGGCGATTGTCGGGTTCTTTGCCTTTTACTTTGTACTGGTACGCGGCGGGCACATGGTGATGATTAGGTCACTGCATAAAGACCTGATGAAAAAACACGAAGCCGCCTATCGCTATGAGTTGTCGGCGGTTGACCCGATCTTATTTCGCAAACGCACAATGGGGTTTACTCTGGCGCAGATCAAACGGCGCATCATTGACGACGCCAATCGCCCGCCGAGCGAACCTTCGAGATATTAGCGGGCAGGGGAAAAGGTATGCCGCCCCCGTTGAAACTTTTGTTGCAACATGGGCGCGGCTTTGATCGTCTATGTTAGGCAGGACTGCCCGCAACGTCAGTACCCACGACGGAATACCGAAATAGAAAAAGTGTTTTACGCAAGTCATAACGTTGCGGCGACGGTTTTTGATAAAGCGGCCCATCCGTCCCTAGAGTTTGGCCATTAGACCTACTAGTCGGCTCTCACTTCAAAAGGCCCGGCACAGTTCGATGTCTCACCACCAAATGCTCAACCCCACCGCCTCTCGAACCAGATAGAGAGCGCTACCCTGTCCTGTGTCCGAAAGAACCCGTCCATCATGCCATAGGTTTTGAGGCCGTGGATGTATCTCTGGTGTTTTGTTGTAAGGGGTTGAAAACAAAGGGGTTTGGTTTTTCTAAAGGGTGGACGGAGTTTTGAAGCTCAGTAATAAGGCCTATTTTTCACCACTCGTCATCCTCGGCCTTGAGCCGAGGACCCATTATGAAAGTTTAACATGGACCCTCGGGTCATGCCCGAGGGTGACGGAAAAGAGGGGAGTGAGTAGAGGGCGTGAACACCCCACTAATCCCGCCGCATGAAATCATAGACCTACACACGCGCAGCTGCTAACGCCGATTCATGCATATGAAGGCCTTACGAATACGAATTATGGGCCCGGTCGGCCAAACCCTATTTATATAGGGTCTCCGTCCGGGACACGCTCCATTTCGCCTTCAAATTTCCTCTCTTACACGAGACACTCATGACAGATTCAAACGATACAGCTCGCGATTACCGCGAGACATTGTTCTTGCCCAAAACTGATTTCCCAATGCGCGCGGGATTGCCAAAGGCCGAGCCCAAATGGCTAGAGCGTTGGAACCGTATTGATCTGTATAAATCACAACGCGCCGCCGCGAATGATGCAGGTCAATGGACGCTGCATGACGGACCTCCCTATGCCAACGGCCATATCCATATGGGAACCGCGCTGAACAAGGTTCACAAAGACATCATCAACCGCAGCCAGCAAATGGCGGGTCACGACGCGAATTATGTACCGGGTTGGGATTGTCATGGACTTCCGATTGAATGGAAAGTCGAAGAAGAATTCCGCTCTAAAGGCCGCAGCAAAGACGACGTCCCGCCGAGCGAGTTTCGCGCGCGTTGCCGTGAATATGCTGCCGAGTGGGTGGGCATCCAAAAGGCTGAGTTCAAACGCCTTGGCGTAATCGGTGATTGGGATAACCCATATCTGACGATGCGTCCCGAATCCGAAGCCAACATCTGCGCCGAGCTGTTAAAGATCGCCCGCACAGGTCAGCTCTATCGCGGGTCAAAACCCATCATGTGGAGCCCTGTTGAGCAAACGGCTTTGGCTGAGGCCGAGGTTGAATATGCAGACCGCCGCGCAACGGCGATTTATGTGAAATTCCCTGTCTGGACGCTAGACGCCGAAGATTACGACACAGCCGTAAAATACGCAGAAAAGAAACATTCAGACTCTGCAAAATTAGAAGGTTTCATTAGGGATCGAGAGGCCGATAAGGCTTTGGTCGGCGCGTCATTGGTTATTTGGACGACGACGCCGTGGACCATCCCAGCTAATCGGGCTGTAAGCTATTCGGCTAAAATCAATTACGGCCTCTACGAAGTCACCGAAATGGAAGAGAGTGAATTTGAGCCTTGGTCAAAACCTGGCGACAAACTTATGGTAGCTGATGATCTCTGGGAAACGGTTTCCAAAGCAGGACTTATTAAGTCAGCAAAACGGTTGGCTGATGTTAATCCCGAGGGGCTAACGCTCAATCACCCCCTCAAGAACATCTCCGACTCCGAAGGTAAATATGACTTCCCAGTCCCGCTCCTAGAAGGTTCTCACGTAACCGCTGATGCAGGTACGGGCTTTGTCCATACTGCGCCGTCGCATGGTGAGGATGATTATATCGTTTGGACGTCCAACCAGATGAAACTCGAAGGCATGGGTATCGACCCGGTCGTCCCAATGACGCTCGACGATAAAGGCTGTTACACCGACATCATGCCTGCGCGTTTCGAAGGTTTGGATGTTATCCGCACCTCTGGCAAAAAACGCGGCCAAGATGGCAAAGCTAATGGTGAAGTCCTCAAGGCGCTCGTCGAGTGCGGGAACTTGCTTGCGCGCGGTGTCTTGACCTTGCGTGATGCCCATAGCTGGCGCTCCAAAGCGCCCGTTATTCGCCGCGCGACGCCGCAGTGGTTTATCTCTATGTCCAAAGATGATCTGCGCGGCAAAGCGATGGCTGCGATTGAAGACACGAAATTCTGGCCGCCACGCGCCAAGAACCGCCTCTCCACGATGGTCGCAGATCGCCCTGATTGGTTGATCTCTCGCCAACGCGCATGGGGCGTGCCGATCACGCTCATGGTCCACAAAGACGGCTCATTACATACAGACCGCGCCGATGCGGACGTGATTGATGCGCGTATCTTGGCCGCTGTTCGCAAAGACGGCGTGGATGGATGGTTCGATACGGATGCGTCTGTCTTTCTCGGTGAAGACGCGAGTCAGTGGGAGAAGGTCACAGATATTCTCGACGTATGGTTCGACTCGGGCTGTACCCATGCGTTCTGTTTGAAGACACGCGATGATCTACCTGACCGCGCTGATTTATATCTCGAAGGCTCAGACCAACATCGCGGGTGGTTCCAATCGAGCCTCCTCGAGAGCTGCGCAGTCTACGGCGAAGCACCTTATAAAGCCGTCATGACGGACGGGTTTGTGGTTGATAAAAAAGGTATGAAGATGGGTAAATCCCTCGGCAATGCCGTCAGCCCCGAAGACATCAACAAACAATATGGCGCGGAAATCTTGCGTCTGTGGGTGGCTTCATCCGACACAACGAATGATTTGAAAATTGGGGATGAGATCATCAAAACCAATGTCGATGCGTATCGTAAGCTCCGCAACACATTGCGCTATATGATTGGCGCATTGGACGGATATTCTGACGCGGAGGCTGTGCCTTATGATGAGATGCCTGCGCTAGAGAAATGGGCGTTGCATCGCCTGTCTGAACTGACAGAGCAGCATAAAGGTTGGGTCGCGGATCATGACCATAAGCGCATTTTCAGTACGCTGTTTAATTTTTGTACGGGCGATCTGTCGTCCTTCTATTTCGATATTCGCAAAGACGCGCTCTATTGTGATCCGCTGAACAGCACGCGCCGCCGCGCTTGCCGTACGGTCATGAATGAAATCTTCCTGCGCCTGACAACATGGCTCGCGCCGATCATGTGCTTCACGATGGAAGAAGTCTGGCAAGCCCGCTTCCCATCCGAGGACGGCTCTGTGCATTTGGAAACATTCTATGCCGCACCAGATGAGTGGACAAACGCCGAGATTGCGACGGCTATCACGGGCATCCAAGCCTTCCGCGACGAAGCCTTCGAATCTATCGAAGTCCTCCGCCGTGACGGATCTATCAAGTCCTCCCTCGAAGCCAGTGTCCGCGCAAGCAAGACACGCCTGAGCTCTGAAATGGCCGTGTTGGGTTTGACTGACGACACGGATTACGCAGACCCTGCAAATCCATCTGATGTGTTGGCAGATTACCTCATCGTGTCAAAGTGTCAGCTGTCCATTGATAGCGACGACATGCTCGTCACTGACCTGAAATCCGCAGACGGGTGGAACAAATGTGACCGCAGTTGGAAATATTTCCAAGCTAAAGGCGATATCACTCCACGTGATGCCGCCGCAGTTGCTGCGTTTGATGGGTAAAGCTCAGACTCTGTGGATGAATAAACCGTAAGGTCGGCTTAAATTCAGAATAGGTTAATGCGCATTAAGACATTTTTACCACAATTCGGCCCGATTCTTGCGTATGAGGGCTTTGAAAATAGAAACCGTGGGAGTCTCTTATGAAATTAATCGCTAAAACTGTCCTAGCAGCTGCCCTTACACTTGGCCTTTCGTTGCCAGCCGCTGCGCAATCCGCAGATGTCAGCCCGACATTACTGATTGAATCAGGCCCAAGTGATAATCCAGAATATCGCCGTATGGTATTTGTGAAATATCTCTCAGGCAATTACGTCAGCGTAAATTACCGTGCCTATAACCGCGCCGAATTCACTCAAGTGCCAAACACGACGGCAAGCAACATCATACAAGACTGCGCGAATGGCCCGTCTTCAACAATGTCAGAAATTCGCGCATTTGAGCGAGCGGAAAAGAGATTAAAGCGTAATGGGCAAGCTCCAGAGATAGTACGTTTCTGCATCAAGAACGTCTCGAACTGGGAAGGCGGCGGACGCTCAACTTATATCGATCCAATATTTAATGGCATGCCACATGCGGCAGGCCTTAACAATTAGGTCAGAAACTGTCTCCACACCATTATGATTTGAAAGCCCGGACCTTGGTTCGGGTTTTTTATTGCCTCAAATTAAAAGAGGTCAAGAATCTGCGCCTACCCTTTGAACATGGGGGAGGATGCTCTTATATCCACACTATGAAAAACTGGCTCCCCTATCTTCTTGGCACCGCATTATTGGGTGGTCCTGCAATCGCGCATGCGCAGCAGGTCCCCGCAGACGTCACGCGTGTCGTTCCGTCATCACAGTCTCAAGTTCAACTGTCCTATTCCCCCGTCGTAAAACAAACTGCGCCTGCCGTGGTCAATGTCTTCACGTCCAGAACAGTCAAAACCCGTGCACGGTCTTCGTTCTTTGATCAGATGTTTGGTATGCAGCGCGCCCCGCGTGATCGTGTCGAAAGTTCGCTTGGTTCTGGCGTAATTGTCCGAAGTAACGGCATTATCGTGACCAACGCGCATGTTGTAAAGGGCGCGGATGAATTGAAAGTCGTGCTAAGTGATCGCCGCGAATTTGAAGCCAAGGTTGTCGCGCAAGACGAGGAAACAGACCTCGCAATTCTTCGGATTGATACAGAGGGCGAGTTAATGCCTACATTGCGTGTTGGCGCGGATAGCGAACCTGAAATTGGCGACATTGTACTTGCGATCGGGAATCCATTTGGTGTGGGCCAGACTGTAACGTCGGGAATTATCTCTGCGTTGGGGCGAACGAATGTGTCTGATATTTCAAGCGCGATCCAAACGGACGCGGCTGTGAATCCTGGTAACTCCGGCGGTGCACTTGTGAATCTCAATGGGGAATTGATTGGCGTTAATACGGCGATTTTTTCGCGGTCGGGTGGATCAAATGGCATTGGCTTTGCGATCCCGTCCGAACTGGTTGAGCGCGCAATTGATTCAGCCTTGTCTGAAGGGCGTATTGTACGGCCTTGGATTGGCGCACGTACAAATGGCGTTGATGCCACAATGGCGGCGGCCCTTGGACTTGATCGTGCTCGCGGCGCAGTCATCAACGAAATCCTCAAAGGTGGACCTGCGGATAAGGCTGGATTGGATAAGGGAGACGTTATCCTGTCTGTCGCTGGAGCCGATATTAATGATGATAGTGGGCTACGCTTTAAGTTGGCGACCCTGCGTAGAAATGAAACGACATCTATCGACTATGTTCGTGACGGTAAAACGCGAACGACGAATGTCCGTGTAGATACGCCCCAAGAAACGCCCAAGCGTGATGAGCGAGATTTGGAAGGCGTTCACCCTTTCAACGGCGCAGTCATAGTCAACATGAGTCCCGCCTTAGGTGAAGAATTGGGTTTCGATCCGTATTTAACTGGCGTTATGGTTTTGAAAGTTAGGCGCGGGTCTGCGGCCAATTACAACCGCCTTCGTCCTGGCGACCTTATTCTTGAGGTCAACGATTCCCCAATCACCTCAACGCGGCAGTTGGAGTCCATTCTTTTCTCCGAGTCAGTTGATGCAGTCTGGGATGTTCAAGTGGATCGGGATGGCCGGATTGGCGTGTTGCCAATACGATATTTGCCTCCACAAGAATAAAGTTATCTGACAGCTTTATGAACAGCTTTGTGCGTTAAAGCCCCAGACATTTACATTACAGTTTAATTACGCCACTTACATGCTTTATGGGCTTTTCAAGTGAGGGTGAAATTATGGCTGGACGTGACGTAGACGAATATAAACCGATTAAATTTTACGCGGATAATACGCAGGTAAAACAATCTGGATTTTCGAAATTCCAAGTTGGCGACGAGCATTTCTTCTGTCGTTATTCTGAGGGCGAAATCGCGATGTTGAGCCAAGCTTATACAAGTAAGGCAGGCCGCGATAACGGAATTGAATCCGTTAAAAAGAATGAGAAAATTTCAAAGCGCTTTAGATTTGAAGACCGTCCTGGCGGAAAACATGGGTTCTCTTTGCGAGCTGGTAATAGCCAAGAAATCGCGATCAGCCCAGATTATAATTCACAGGCGGCAGCCTCACGCGTGACGGGACGCTTATCTGGCGGAACGACTGGAGCCACGACGGGTAACGCAAACGCGGCTTCGATGACTCCTGCGGCGAAGACGCCATCACCGGCTAGGAAAAAAGCGGCGGCTGCGAAACGGCCTGTAACTAAAGCCAAGCCTCCAGCTAAGGCTCCCGCTAAGGCCAAGGCTCAGCCTAAACCGAAAGCAAAGCCAGTTCAGGCACCACGCTTAAAGTCTAATGAAGATGAGTATATGCCTGTCGCCTATTATAGGCAGAACATAAAAGCGCGGAAGAATGGTTTCCAGCGATTCAAAGGTGATAATGGAGAATATTATTTCACCTATTCTGAAAATGAGAAACTGGCTCTTATTTCAGAAGGTTATCCAACAGTCGCGGCTCGCGATAATGGATTAGAGTCTGTTCAAACGAATATGAAATTAGAAAAACGCTATGTTTACGGCGAAGGCGCTGAAGGAAAACCTGGGTTTAAATTGCGCGCAGGTAATAATAAAGAAATTGCACGCTCTGTTGGGTATGGTTCTGCTGCGGCGGCGGCGGCGGGTGCTGCTTATTTAATTGGAACACGTCGCCGTGCGCCGGTCACAAGCACTAAGTCTGCCGCAAGTAAGCCAGTGGTTAAGGCCGCTGCAATACCTGTTGCTGCTGCTGTGGTTAAACCGAAGCCAAAATCAACGCCGAAACCTGCGCCTAAACCTAAGGCCAAAACTGCTGCACCTATTGCTGCCGCCGCTGTTGCAAGTGTGGCTGCCGCGAAAGCTTTGCCAAAAGGTAAAGTGCAAGTGACGAAAGTGACACCGAAAAAGGCGGCCCCTGTTAAAGCTAAGGGGACGGTTCCTGTTAAAGCTGCAGCTATTGTGGCGGCTCCGATTGCGGTTGCGGCTGTGGCGGCTGCGGCCATAGTGCCTAAACCTGCGCCTAAGCCTGTTGCAGCGGCTCCGATCGCGGCTGCGCCTATCGCTAAAGCCCCTGTTGTTGCCGCACCTGTCATGGCCGCTGCTGCTGCCGTTCCTGCGGCGACTGCTTCTGGCGGCGGAATTTGGGGATGGCTGAAATGGTTGCTCTTGGCTCTACTCGCTTTGCTTGCAATGTTCTTCTTGTTCAAAGCCTGTGTAGGCGGCGAGAAAGTCACGAAAGCTGTTCCTCCCGTCACGGTACAAGAAACGGCCGTACCTGCCGCTATGGTAGCCTGTTGGAATGGAACTAAAGCTAAAGATGATGCGGCTTGCCCAACCAAGGTTACATGTTGGGATAGCAGTTTCGCAATATCGGATGCTGCGTGTCCTGTTCAACCACCCGCTAAAAATGTCGCGTGTTGGGATGGGTCTATGGCTGTTGATAAGGGTGCATGTCCTATCAAAGCTGCGGCTCCCAAGGTTGCTTTAGCTGCTAAGATGACCGCACCGTCTATATCTGGACGGATTTGCGGACCTTCATCAAATCCTCTTTTCGACGTCAACAACATGACGCCGGTAAATGTGACCCGTCTTGGAACGAACCCGCAATTCGGGGATTCTATGACTTTGACGCCTGATGGGTTCTATCGGAAGCTGAAAGCGGCTTATGATACTGACCGTGAAGACCGTTTGTTCTTGGACCTTGTGGCCAAATCTCTTGGTCATGGTTCATTCAATAATATGGATGCGTCTATGTTTAGTAATGACACGCTTACCAACGGATCATCTGGCCTCCTTGCATTTGGCTCTGATCATGCGTTGCAGTTCTCTTCGATGAACATGAAAGATGCGTCTCATTTCGACGCGTTCAAAGTGCGCTCTGCTAATGGAACAGATGTTCACTTCATGAAGCGCTGTGGTAACTTCATGTATGTGTGTCAGCCTTAAGGCCACATCAGCCATCAGGCTAATGATATAAAGACTGCAGAGCGGGGCTTTAGGGCTCCGCTTTTTTGTTGGCCTAAGGGCAACCCACGTCTAGGAGGCGCATATGACGTCCTTCTTAACAGTTGCCCTCGGCGGCGCGCTCGGCGCTAGCGCACGACACGGCCTTGGCTTGGCTGTGCTTCGCCTGTTTGGGCCTGGCTTTCCATTGGGCACATTACTGGCGAATGTTTTCGGTGGCTTGCTGATGGGATTGCTTGTTGGCTGGCTGATGCGAGACGGCGCGCAGAATACTGAGACAATCCGTTTATTTGCAGGTGTCGGCGTTCTTGGCGGCTTCACAACATTCTCTGCATTTTCATTGGACGCGATGAACATGATCCAAGCAAAGGCCTATGGGCCTTTCCTTGGCTATGTCGGCGCGTCCGTTATATTATCTATCCTCGCCGTAGCACTCGGCTTGTTTTTAATGCGAGGTGCGGCATGAGCGGCGTTCAGAAAATTACGGTTCCAGATCATGATGCAGGCGGACGGCTAGATCGTTGGTTTAAACGCCAGTTCCCACATATCCCTCACGGCAAAGTCGAGAAGCTTCTCCGTAAAGGCGAGATCCGCCTTGATGGCAAACGCGCCAAAGGCAATGTGCGTATCGAAGGCGGACAAATTGTGCGCGTACCGCCACTGCCAGACCCTTCGGATATGGAAGGCCCACCGCCTATTCCTGACGCGGATGCAGACCTTATTCGCTCGCTGGTTATCTATGAAGATGATGATCTCATCGCGATCAACAAGCCCGCAGGCTTGGCTGTGCAGGGCGGAACAAAAACAACGCGCCATGTGGATGGTATGTTGCCCGCCTTGGGCGAGGGATGCCGCTTGGTCCATCGTCTTGACCGCGACACGTCTGGTGTCCTGGTCATTGCGAAAAACGCTGCCGCTGCCAAATGGGCAGGCCGCGCGTTCCAAAGCCGCCGCGCCGAGAAAATCTACTGGGGCATTACGAACGGCGTGCCGCGTCCAATCTCTGGCGAGATCAAAGGCTATATGGCGAAAGGCCGCCTTGATAACCGCTTCGGGAATGTCAACGAAGGTAAAGAAGTCATGATGGCTGTACGCCACGGACATGCGGGCGCGAAACATGCGCGGACCCTCTATGACGTCCGTAGTCAGGCAGGGCAAAAAGCCGCTTGGGTCTGTATGATGCCGCTAACAGGGCGGACCCATCAACTACGTTTGCACATGCAGTTGCTCGGCGCGCCTATTGCTGGTGATCCACGTTATTTTACGGACCGTCCAATGCCAGGTAGTTTGGCGCATAGACTCCATCTTCATGCACGGTCACTGGAACTGCCTCGCGAAGGTAAGTCTCCGCTCAAATTCACAGCTGAGCTACCGCCGCATATGAAAAACGCATTCAATACGCTTGGGTTTGATCCGAAAAATGATGAGGTCGACTGGGAAGGATTGATGTGAGCGACTTAAATCAGACCCTTCAATCCCTATATGACCTGTATAAAACTGGAGCCTATGTTGAGGCAGAAAATGGTGCCCGTGAGGCCTTAAATAAATGGCCCGATGAGATAGATGCCTTAAAGCTGGGCGCATTGACGGCGCTCGCGCTTAATCAAACAGTGACGGCTCACCAACGTATAGACACCGCTATAGCTCGCGCGCCGATGATGACGGCTGAGATAGCCAATATATTTGGGCGTGTTTTGAACGCCTCTGGCGAATGGGCGGCCGCGGAAGAGATGTATGAAAAAGCGTTGAAACTTGACCCCAGTTTCGATCGCGCGCAAATTAATCGTCTGCACCTTCTCACGACATCTGAGCAACCAAAGCGCGTTTTGGCTGTTTTAAAAGAAGGCTATGATTTTGGCACGACAGGTGATCTGGCACGCGGGCAAGCCCTCACTGACTTAGGTCGTTATGATGAGGCTTTGATTACGCTGAACGCCATAGAGGATCAGGCGTATCAGGACCGCGTTTTATTTCTTCGTGTGAAATGTTTTGCGGCATTAGGGCAGTTGAAGAAAATGGATGCTGCCTTTTCTGCGCTTTCGGTTGAATCGCAATTATATCCCAAGGCCTTAAACCTTGTCGTGAATTGTTTTGAAATGCGAGGGAAGCGGAAGGCGTCACTCTCGCACATCGAAACCTCTGCCAAACACCCAAATCCACCTGTCGGTCTTCAAGCCATTCGATTGCTTAGAAAATTAGATCAAGGTGATGAAGCTAACTCTAAACTTGAAAATTTACTGCAAGCTCACCCTGAAAATTCGAAGGTTTTATGTGAAGCTGCAGACGTTGCCCGCTTGGAAGGCCGAGCGGGTGAAAGCTGTGAAATTTATATTCGAGCTCTAACCTTACGGCCTGGCGACTTTGGGGCATTATCAGGGTTTACGCAGGCCGCAATTGTTGCAGGGCGGTTTTCCCAAGCTCAAGCCGCATTGCAAGCTGCGTTAAATCAAGCGCCGAACAGTCAATTTCTTTTAGCTTTGTTAGCTGCATTGTTGAGGCAAACAGACCGTGATCACACGTATTTATATGATTATAAAAACTATGTGCGTGTCTATGATATTGCCCCGCCAACTGGATACGACACGATTTTAGATTTCAATAAAGCGCTCAAGAAAAAGTTAAATAAGTTACATACCTATAAAAAAGCGCCCATCAATCAGTCCTTACGTTTGGGGACGCAAACGGAACTCGATTTATCCTTGATTGACGATCCTGTTTTAAGCGGTTTCTTTGACGCAGTTGATGCGCCAATTCGCGATTATATGAAAACCATAGGGCACAATCCAAACCACCCTTTGCGCAGACGAAATCGCGGTGAGTACCGTATTCAAGGCGCATGGTCAGTGAAGTTGAAGGGGAATGGGCATCACGTGAATCATGTGCATCCGATGGGGTGGTTGAGTTCCGCTTATTATGTCGATTTGCCGAAAACCATGACTGACACAAATAAAGAAGGTTGGATTAAATTTGGCGAACCAAACTTGGCCGTTAATCAAACCGCAGAGCATTATGTGCAGCCGAAAGCCGGGCGGCTTGTTCTGTTTCCATCCTACATGTGGCACGGCACAGTGCCTTTCAAAGGCTCGGACACGCGCCTAACACTCCCATTTGATGCGGTGCCTGCGTAATGGCTAAAAGACTGAGTAAACGTTTCTACAAGGCTGTTACCGTTGAAGGCGAGGGCGCAGATTGGCGTGTTTTGCTGGATGATATGCAAATCAAAACGCCGGGGAAATTGCGCCTTAGCTTTCCGAATAAAACCATAGCTGAACGTGTTGCGGCAGAATGGGACGCCCAAGCCGAACGCATAGACCCGAGCGTCATGCCGATAACGCGGTTGTTTAACGTCGCGATAGAGCAAACGCCAACTCGCCGCGATGAGTTAGCGGACGAAGCGCGGCGTTACGCACAAACTGACCTTATCAGCTACCGCGCCCCTGAGCCTCGTATCCTGATGGAGCGTCAATCTGCATCATGGGATGAGTGGCGAGAGTGGGCCGCGGAGCAGGGCGTTGATCTGGACACGACGCAAACCCTCCAAGTTATCGCGCAACCAGAAAAAAGCCTCAAAGCTGTCGAAGCCTTTGCAGGCGGTTTGGACGATATACGCCTCACACTTTTTGTTCATTTGATTGCTGTCTATGGCTCTGTCATTTTGGCACTGGCCGTTTTGAAAGACGCGCTGAGCGCAGACAAAGCCTTCACCCTCTCTCGCGTAGATGCAGAGTATCAAATTGAACTTTGGGGTGAGGATGAGCTGCAAGCAGATATAACAGCCGCCTTGCGTGATGAAACGATAGCATTGGGCGGTATTTTGGAGGTCTTATAATGGCATCACCCGTTACAGTTACCGAACGCCCCGGCGGAAAATACACATTGGATGTCGATAATGGACGTCACAAACTTTATGCGGATGAGCCGCTGAACTTTGGCAGTGCCGATCTAGGCCCATCTCCATTTGAATATCTCTGCGCGTCTTTGGGCAGTTGTACGGCCATTACCTTGCGCATGTATGCAGGGCGTAAGAATTGGGAGATTGATAATATCTCCGTCAAAGTCACTCACAGCCAACGCAAGACTGAAGATAACGTCCTGCAAACTGTCTTCTCGCGTGTGTTGACTGTGACGGGCGATTTAGACGAGGTCGCGCGCGGTCGATTGATCGAAATTGCGAACAAGTGCCCCGTTCACAAAATGCTGGAACATGGCAACCTCATCGAGACCACATTGGCTTAGGTTTTCATGGGTGTCGTATTTTGGTGCGGCATTTTGATAGTTTTGCAAGGCCTTGCGCGACAAGGCCTTGCGGTGAACGCGCAAGGCGGTAAAGCGCAGTTATGCGTAACCTGCTCAAACTTCTGTTTTCCCCTGCTGGCCGAATTGGTCGCCGTGACTATGCGATTGGCCTTATAGGTCTGGTCGTTATTTTTACTGTCTACGGCCTAATCATAAATGCTCTTGGAGGCTCTATGACAGGTTTTTTTGCGGTTCTGGCATTCCCCTTTGTTATTCTTCAAATCATATACAGTGTTTACGGTAAACGCTTGCATGATATGGGCCGCACGCTTTGGCCTGTGACAGGTCTGTTATGCGCGATTCTCGGCGCGATGATTGTGGTCATGTTGGCCTATGACGGAGCTGACTATCTTGCAGCTTTCAGTGAATATAGCTCTAATGGCCCCCTGACAGAGGAACTTAGAGATAAATTGAACAGGGAATTCGGACCGCGTCAGGCACAGGGTGTTCCTGTATTGCAGGTTGTCGTAACGGGCCTGTTGGTCGCATTTACGCTCTGGCTTGGCGTGGCGAAAGCAGATGAGAAGACCAATCAATACGGCGCGCCCCTCTCAAAATAATATTCGATTTCTCTTGATTTTTTGTAATGTTTACGCGATCCATATCGTTAAACAACAATTGGGAGAGTTTTAATGGGAAATTTACTATTTTCACCGTCGGGCCGTATTAGTCCTAGTCTATACATGAAGGGCATGGTTGTACTCGCCGTGGTGTCCTCAATTTTACAGCTTTTACCAATGATTTCACCCGCACTAGGTGTGCTTGGGATTATTGGGTTTGTCGTATTATATTGCTTTTTTGCGCTCTCCATTAAACGGGCTCATGATGGTGGAAAATCTGGCTGGATGTCGATTGTCTACTTTATAATTTCGATTGTGGTTTCCATTATTATTACAGTTGTTATTTTCACGGTGTTCGGACTTAACTTTATGGATGTTATTTCTCTGGCTATGTCTGGTGATGTAGAAGCATTAGAATCGTTCACTCAGAAATCGATCATTCCTTCAGCACTCGCAAACCTTATCGTGTATCCTGCGACGGCATTTGTTGTGAATGCGATGACGAAGCAAGATCAGCATGATAATACATTCGGACCTTATGGATCCACGGCTGACACTTTTTCTTAGGTGTTTAGATAGTTATTCATTGAAGCCCGCCTTGTGAACTTCACGAGGCGGGCTTTTTTTGTGTCTGAAATTTGAGATATCTCTCTAGGCGAGATCACGGGTTTAATGGGTAGGGCTGAATATCGCTTCGAAACTAGATTTCAGCGCAGCATCTAAGTCTTGCATAGATACGTCGCGGCCTAGCGAACTTAAACTCGCCACGCCATGTTCACGGATGCCGCAGGGAACAATGCCCTCAAAATGCGTGAGGTCAGGGTTCAGATTAATACTGATCCCGTGAAAGCTAACCCATTTTTTGAGGCGCACGCCAATGGCGGCGATTTTTTCCTCGACGACTACGCCTTGCGCATTTTCTCTTGTAACCCAAACACCCACGCGTCCGCAGCGCCGTTCTGCCGTCACGTCAAGTTCCGCAAGAGCGTCAATGATCCATTGCTCTAAGCCACGCACAAAGGCTGACACATCTCGTCCACGCTTACGTAGGTCGAGCATAGCGTAGCCCACACGCTGTCCGGGGCCATGATAGGTATATTGCCCGCCTCGGCCAATTTTGTGGACCTCAAAGCGATCAGGCGCGACTAGGTCGGCAGGATTAGCGGATGTACCCGCCGTATAAAGTGGCGGATGTTCGAGCAGCCAAATTAACTCGGCTGCGTCGCCAGCTGCGATGGTGGCCGCACGGGCTTTCATACGCTCATGAGCAAGCGCATAGGGGACACGCTCTGACGCGATCTCCCATTCAACAGAATCAGGACTGAATATAGACGCGGTTATTTAAAGATGTCCAATTTGTCGAATTCAGTTTCCAGAACAGCGCGAGCCTCTGGAATTTCAGCAATGCGTTTTACTTCGGTCATGAGTTGGCCTTGCGTTTTAAGTAGGTCTGGCATCTTCTTCAACATGGCCATGCTGACTTTCATGTCTGACATGTCTTGTGTTTGAAACGCTTTGGCCGCCGCATTCAGATGGGGAATGGCGTCACGGACTTTGGTGACTGCGGCTTCAGCCGTGGGGCCATCCGTGACAGACTCCAAAATTGAAATCATACCTTTGGTTTCTTTCGCAGAATAATCTATTAAATCACCTACGTTTTTTAAGTCTAGAACTTTGGAAACTTCGGCTTGGACTTGCTCGGCTTTGGCTTTTGCTACTTCAGGGCTATCCGATGAGACGGGCGCATCACTGCAAGCCGCAAGCGCTAGAAAGCCGCAAAGGGCAGGGATCAGTATAAGAGTTTTCATCAGACGACTCCAAAAAAGTGTTGAAGTAACCATAGGCGAAAAAGCGCAAAAAAAATAGGATGAAATTCGTCCGCATTTTAGGCTTCACAAGTCGAGTCTTCGCCCCTATAGACCGCCAACCTTAATGTGCGGCCGTGGCGGAATTGGTAGACGCGCAGCGTTGAGGTCGCTGTGGGGTAACACCCGTGGAAGTTCGAGTCTTCTCGGCCGCACCACTTTCCAGACACTGCAAATGGCTTAAGCCACTGGAATGCATAGGTAAGCTTTATCAAACCTCTTCGTTCCTCAGACCACCTAAGTGATTTGCCTAACATCTTGCTATACTAATGGCAGGACAGGAGATGGCGTCATTAGGTAGGTTTAACTTCCTGACCGGAACTTGATGCAATTTAAGCGGGAATAACTGAACTTTAACCAAGATCAGATAATGCCTTTACAAAGGGTGTTTCAGCTTATGAATATTTTACTGATAATTGCGTCTGTAGCGACGCCCTCTTTTTTACTGGGGTATGCTCTGCGCCGTTTTGCACTTAAGTTGGAAACTAAAGCAACTTCGGCAAAACTTGAGATAGCCCTTCAGGCTGAACAATTATCCGCGACCGTCTCGGCCTCGCTGGATGGGATCATCATTATCAATGCCGAGGGCCTAGTCGTTGATTTCAGTAAGTCAGCAGAACGCATATTTGGGTTCAAGAAAGACAATATTCTTGGGAAAAATATGGCAACCCTTATCGTGCCTGAGAGGTACCGCGGGGCCCATAATGCTGGCATGGAGAGAATGCGGGATACAGGTAAGGCTAATATTTTAGGTCAACGGATCGAAATTGAAGCCCTTCGCGCGAACGGTGAAGAGTTTATGTCCGAGCTCGCTATCTCTAGAAGTCGCAGTTCTTCAGGTGATATCTTCATTGCATATATCCGAGACATCTCGGCCGCAAAAGCCGCAGAGAAAGCGCTCTTGGATGCTAAAGAAGCCGCCGAGCTTGCGAACAGAGCAAAGACACAATTCATTTCTGCGATGAGTCATGAAATCAGAACGCCGTTTAATGCGGTTCTCGGGATTTTCGATATCTTGGGCGATACGGACCTAACAGTCGATCAAAAACAACTCATTGAAACCGCCGAAAAAACATCGAAATCACTTTTACGTATCATCAATGATGTATTGGATTACGCTAGAATTTCTTCTGGCTCAGTCAAAGTTTTAGATGAGGCTTTCTATGCGCCAGATGTGTTTGATGATGTCTACAGGCTCTTTGCGATGTACGCGAAAGAGAAAAAAATTGACCTGATTGTGAATGATAAGGCCGCGGAAAAAATCTACTTATCTGGGGATTTGGGGCGTATCCGACAGATTTTGATGAACTTTGTTAGCAACGCAATCAAATATACGCATGACGGACAGATTGAACTGATCATCAAGACGCTTGAGGCGAAAGACAAAACTTGGGAGCTAGTGTGCGAAGTAAAAGATACTGGGGCGGGCATTAGAGCAGACAAGTTAGGGCAACTTTTTGATGAA
This sequence comes from uncultured Caulobacterales bacterium, assembly GCA_938009235.1. Taxonomy (GTDB): domain Bacteria; phylum Pseudomonadota; class Alphaproteobacteria; order Caulobacterales; family Maricaulaceae; genus Litorimonas. The sequence goes on along the minus strand of CALLIK010000005.1, from coordinate 66,396 downwards.
TTTTACATGGTCGATGATGTCGACACGCGGGCCTCGGAAGGCACAGGGCTAGGTCTCACAATTTGCAAAGTTTTGACTCGCATGATGCGTGGAGAGATTGGTGTAGACAGTGAGGTTGGTCAAGGGTCTCGTTTTTGGGTTAAAGTGCCTCTGAAACAAGTGTCGGCTCCTGTTCAACAAGACGTTTCAGAGTCTGCGCCAGCGGACATCAACGGCACGCAAATTTTATTGGCGGAAGATAACCCAACAAATCGAATGGTTGTTAGCCGCATCCTAGAGAAACGTGGCGCGATTATAACGCAGGCCGAAAATGGTGTTGAGGCTCTGGCGATTCTTGAAATCCAAGAGTTTGACCTTCTTTTGACGGATATATTTATGCCAGAAATGGGCGGTAAAGAACTCGTTCAGCGCTTGCGTGCGAGCACATTGATAAATGCTGATATTCCCGTGATTGCATTGACCGCGATGGGCGAAATGCATGAGGCTGAAAAGTTGAAATCCTATGGTGTAAATCAGGTTGTTCTCAAGCCATTTGATACCAAAGACCTCATAAATGCGATTGCGACCCAATGTAGCGAAGCTTCGGAAAAGATAGATATGACGACAGTGCAACCTGTAATGAAATTGTCTGGTGGATTAACTGACGGGTTGGACCCTGAGGATCTGTTGATGATCAAAGGGCAATTCAAAATAGATTTAAAGGAGGTTACTAAGTCACTTCGTAATGCCGTTGCACAGAAGGACGTGGAGGCCGCTAAGTTTTCAAGTCATACATTAAAAGGCCTTGCAGGGCTTTATGGGCTTGGTGAATTGTCTGATGTGGCTGCATTAACAAATTCTCATTGCTTTCCTGATACTCTCGCAGAGATGGTAGAGCATGGGTCGAGAGCTATAAAATTAGCCGAAGTATCCTTGCTTAATTTAGACGTTCTTTTCGGAGATAATGAAGAGGCGGCATAGGTGGTAAGATGGTTGGAGCAAACGCAACACGAGAAGTGTTGATCGTAGAAGACACATTATCCATGGCGTTAATGTATCAACAGCATCTCAAAAAATCTGGCATTAGCTCAAAAATTTGTCAATCTGGCTCACTAGCATTGACCGAACTGCGGAAGGGCAATGTTGAAACAGTTCTACTTGATCTGCAACTACCTGACATGAATGGTTTGGATATCATCCAAGAGATGGATGGGACGGATCATAATATTACTTTCATTGTTATCACGGCGAATGGCTCCGTGAATACCGCTGTAGATGCGATGCGGGCAGGCGCATATGACTTTTTGATAAAGCCTTTTCCAACTGAGAAGCTGCTCACAACTGTAAAAAATGCACTCGAACGTACGCATTTGAAGACTACTCTTCAGCTGTTAAAAACAGGTTTGAAGACACCCCCTGTTCCTGGCTTTATCGGCGAGTCTGGACCTATGCTTGCTGTCTATAAGATGATTGAAAATATCGCGAACTCTAACGCCGCCGTATTTATCACTGGGGAATCTGGTACGGGTAAAGAAGTTACGGCTCAGGCAATTCATAAAGTTAGTCATCGTCGTGATGCGCCCTTTATTGCTTTGAATTGTGCAGCTTTACCCGAGAATTTGATTGAGTCTGAAATTTTCGGTCATGTAAAAGGTGCATTCACTGGCGCACATGAAGCTAGAAAAGGCGCGGCTAGCCAAGCCAATGGTGGGACACTATTTTTAGATGAAATCTGCGAGATGGATATCAACCTCCAGGCTAAGATTCTTCGATTTTTGCAAACGGGCCAAGTCAAACGTGTGGGTAGTGATTGGTCGGAAGATGTAGATGTTCGGATTGTCTGCGCCACTAACCGCAACCCAATGGTTGAGGTTGTGGAAAAACGTTTCCGTGAAGACCTCTTTTACCGTCTTGATGTTCTGTCTATCGAACTGCCTCCGCTGTCGCACCGCGGCAAAGATGTTATCTTGCTGGCGGAAAGTTTTTTGAAAACCTATGCGGCCGAGGAAGGCAAGCATTTCACTTCAATTTCACCAGACGCCCAAACCTTGATGTTGGATTATCACTGGCCAGGAAATATCCGCGAACTTCAAAATGCAATCCGTAAGGCAGCAGTTGTGTATGATGGCGTTGAGCTTGAACCACATATGTTCTCGTTGAATACAGCTTCTGTAACTCCGCAACGAGATAATTATCAACTCGTCGGGCTTGCTGGTGAGACGTCTGTTGTCACGCCTCAGCAATCGCTGAAAACAACGGTCACGATAGATATTCATCAGCCGATGATGATCATTGAACAAACTATCATTGAGGCCGTGATTACCTCCTGTAACGGCAGTATTCCGAAAGCTTCGCAGATATTGCAACTTAGTCCGTCTACGATATATCGAAAAAAAGAAGTTTGGATCAAAGAAGGCAACGCGTTGAAAAAACCCTCCAGCTTGGTGGGTTAATTACCTCCGAGTATGACTTACTTTGGGTGCCTGAGATTCGCTTACAGGTCACAGGCGTTTAAACTTCATCTTTTTACCCGCAAAACGGAGTGGGCTATCTCCGTTACCTAAGACGTATGTCAAATTATGTCACTGTGGCTGAAGTTCTGATGCGCAATATTGCCCCAAACATAGTCGTAAAGATCACCAAGAATAGTTCTCATCTTTTTGAGTTTCATCTTAGCTGTTAACCTAATCTAATCACACTACGATTATACAGCCTTAAGTCGTACATTGATCTTGTACTGCATTCCGTAGCATCTGAACATTTGTTTCTAAGGAAAAGGCCTCTCTTTTCACGCTCGAGTGCCCTTCTACATGCAGGGAATAAGATGGTTGAACAAAGCATAGTACATGACGTTCTGATCGTTGAGAGTACTTTGTCGATGGCTATAATGTACCAACTGAATTTAGAAAAAAACGGAATTAAATCTCAATTTTGTCAAACAGGGGAACGCGCCCTAGCAGAGTTGAGAACAGGTAATATTCACACCGTCATACTTGATCTTCGGCTACCTGATATGAATGGCTTGGACATCATTCTGGAAATGAATAAAACTGCGCATGAAATCAGCTTCATTACTATAACTGATAATGGGTCAGTAAATACGGCCGTAGAGGCGATGCGAGCGGGGGCTGATGATTTTTTAATCAAACCCTTTCCAGCGGAAAAACTGTTGACGGCTGTCCAAAATGCGATCGAAAAAAGATGCTTGAAGATAAATGACCGTAAAATTGAAACGCTAAGCGGAACGACTAGACCTCCGGGTTTTGTGGGTGAATCTGCCCCAATGCGTGCCGTCTATAAAATGATCCAAAATGTTGCCGACTCAAATGCAACCGTGTTTATAACTGGAGCGTCAGGTACTGGTAAAGAAGTGACGGCTCAGGCCATCCATAAAGTTAGCTATCGCCGTAAAGCGCCGTTCATCGCTTTGAACTGCGCCGCCTTGCCAGAACATTTGATAGAGTCAGAAATATTTGGGCATGTCAAAGGTGCCTTCACGGGCGCGCATGAAATGCGAAAGGGGGCGATTAGCCAAGCGGTTGGCGGAACACTATTTCTCGATGAAATTTGCGAAATGGATATAAATCTCCAAGCCAAACTTTTACGATTTTTGCAAACGGGGCAAGTTAAACGAGTAGGCAGTGATTGGACCGAAACCGTTGATGTTCGGATTGTCTGTGCGACCAATCGGGACCCTGTCATAGAAGTAAATGAAAATCGGTTTCGCGAAGATTTATTCTATCGTCTTGATGTTTTATCGATTGAGTTACCCCCTCTCTCGAGTCGGGGGCTAGATGTAATTTTGCTCGCAAATAGTTTCCTTAAATCTTATGCCGCAGAGGAGGGACGGAAATTTGTAGGGATTTCGCCTGCAGCAAAAAAAGTTCTCCTCGATTACTATTGGCCGGGTAATGTCAGAGAATTACAAAATACAATACGAAAAGCGGTAGTTATACATGACGGGATAGAACTCGAACCTGACATGTTGTCATTCAAACCCGCGCCCCAATCAAGCGATGTTGATGACTATCAGCTGATCGGATTGGTGGGGGAGCGCCCCAAAGTCACTCCGCTTCAATCGATGAAAAAAACAGTTCCTATCGATATCAATCAAACAATGAGACGCATTGAACAACACGTTATTGAGTCGGTGATTGCGCAGTGCGGAGGGAGCGTCCCAAAAGCCTCTCTTATTTTAGATATTAGTCCTTCGACAATTTATCGAAAACAGCGAACATGGATCAAGTCCGATTTAGAGATTCAAACCTACGACAGTCTTGTCGGTTAAATGGGCTGTAGTTCTGCTGACTTTAAAAAGTAAGTCAGCGTACGCTCGTCTGAGGATAAGCCCATAGCCTTTGGGCTAATTAGGTTCGCCTCTGTAAGGTTTACAGTCACTTTGACAGACTCAGAAACCTTTGATGAGGCGAAAGGAATAGAAATAATTCCCGACGCGTCTACAGTGGCTGAGCCAACCATTTCTTCGTTAATCATGATATCGACGGGTTGAGGTTTATTTAAGAAAAAATCTCCCACGAGCCGAAGAATATAGCCGTCTGAACTTTGATCACTCTGAGGTACCCTTAGGTCGAAACTTGCAGTCTCATTACGCATCCAGCGGCCCTCGGTTTCCTGTGACCACCAGCCCGCACCATATTCTATTGATGATTTTGGAGTATCTATCTCTAGGTTATAGGGTGTTCGCTTAAGGGCTACGGGCGGTATTGAGACTTCAGACAGAGCTGTTGGTGTTGGTAGGGGCGAAACTGCGACAGTTTCTATTTCAATAGAGCTATCTTTAGAGACCGATAACTGGGTCCCCTTTAGGTCTGTCAAAGATGTAAGTTCTAGACTCTGAAAAAGTAATGTCATTGAACGGGCGTCTTCACTTTCGCCTTCATCTAAGGGACTACGAGCAACGCCTGCGTCAGGCAAATCAATGAAAATTGAGAGGGCTTTACCGCGTGGTAGGTCTGCGACGGGAATTTGTAATGGTGCGTTCTCTCTAAATAAAGATGATGCAATTAGGTGCCCGTCAATAGAGATATTTACGCGGTCTTGACGCCTAGATCTTGTAATCCCTTTTATCTCCAACATCGCGTCCACTGGGAGGCTGTCTGGCAGGGTTACTTGGAACATAGCGCGGTTATCTCGCATCCAACGACCATAAGGTTCGAATACCCACCAACCTGCACTGAAGTGCACATGGCTACGAAAGTCAGGGTCGTCCATTCGAATGGCATGTCCGACGGGTAGGGCAGGTTGTTTTACGGAGGTGGCTTCCGCTAATTCCAATTCTAATAAGCGATGGCGCGCAAATGTTTTGAGATCGAGAGGTTTCCCATCTGTATCATGGCCTTGGGCCTTTAGAAACCTGATCATTTGCGCAGTATGCAGGTCTGTGCCTGCAGAAATTAAGTGATACGGCGTGTCGTCCTGAAAATTTTGACCGTAAAGACTCTGGCTTGGCGTTCCCAAAAATTCAAACCCCGCCTTATTAACGGCAGTTTCGATTTCGCTACGAAAACCTTTAACAAAAGCAGGGTCGCTCATGCAGCCTTCACCGGCCAAAACGGGCCAAGCGAAATGGATATCAACACCGCGAGCTTTGAGTTTTTTTAGTCTTGCAAGGGCAGGTTTTACATTTTTCCCGAGCTTCAACGTCTTCCGCACGTCAGGCTTTCCTAAAATATAGTCGTCACAACTTTGATCTGCGACCCCTACTCCAGGGCCGATCGATGCCTCTCTAACGAAATGCCCTGATGGCAGGGTAATGGCTGTGCTGAATAATTGATGTGCGGGAGATTCTGTTTCTTTGGCTGGACGTGAAACCGATTGGCGTAGCTCCGAAATGACTGTCTCTGGGGGTAAACTTAACGCACGTTGTAGGCGCTTGAGTGGCGGCATTGATCGATAGTAATCGCGGTTCTCAGAAAATATGGATTCGACATAGGCGTCGGTTAGTTTCTCGCGACTATAAAAGCTCCACTCCAACGGAAGAACGACCACGTCTCCAGCCCGAGTATAGGTCTCTAGGCGCGTGACTTTATCTTCTAGAGAATAACCCGCATTGTCGGCGATATTGATCGCAGTCATGCCTAGCGCTGTTCCGACGGTTTTTGTGTCGATAGCATGGTGAGAGTTAGACCCAGACTCAAAAATAATACGCGGGCCGGGGACATCTTTCAGCAAGAAGGACTTATAGGTTCCTGGCACTTCTGACTTTTCTACGAGGTTGTCGACTGTCGCAAAGTAAGCGCCAAGGCAGAGGGTCGTGGTGCCAACCATACAGGCTGCGAATTTACCTAAATGCTTAAACAGCGGGGCTGTTGCATTGCATTCGGCCGAAACGTTTGTGTCGTTGTTCGTTGAATGGGTCATAAAAAACTCCAAAATTCCGTACTAAAAGTTGAAGTAAAGGAAGGGGGACTGCGTCAAGCTCAGAGAGGCTAGGAAAGCCGCAGATGCCGCCAGTCCAGATGTTATACCTAAGGCACTGACTAGCGCGGACGAGCGTTTCAGGAGGTTCGTCTCAAACAACTCTGATATCTCTTTGGTGTTGGGTAAGAGAAATGCGGCGAAGGCTGCCAACGTCACCCAGAGGGTTGTCTGTAAATTTGCAGGCATATGAACTGCGCCGTCAGCCACAAATCCAAACATACTAAGTGTCATAGAAATTGCGCCAGATGTTGTCGTTGCGCGGAAGAAAACCCAAGCGACTACAGCGGCCAAAAATGTAATCGCCCATGAACTGATCCGGATGGATTTTGCTGTTTCGACAATATCCAACACTCCAAAAAATTTGGCGATGGCACGAACGAATTGATTCACAATTAGGTAGAAACCATGCAGTGCACCCCAAATGAGGAAGTTCCAATGTGCGCCATGCCACAACCCGCCGAGGACCATTGTTGCAAAGTTGTTGATATATTGGCGTAGTTTGCCGTGACGGTTCCCGCCAAGAGGAATGTAGAGATAATCACGTAACCAACGGCTGAGAGTCATGTGCCAGCGGCGCCAGAAGTCAGACATGTTTTCGGATTTATATGGCGAATTGAAATTCCAAGGCAGACGAATTGCGAATAGAAGTCCAAGGCCAATCGCCATGTCTGAATAGCCTGAAAAGTCAAAATAGATTTGGAATGTATAGGTAAGCGCGCCGCCCCATGCGGTAACGCTTGTGACGACTGCGCCGCTGTCGACGGAAGTAAAAACTTGATTGGCATAGGGCGCGATGGAGTCGGCGATGGCTAGTTTTTTAAACAAACCCAATGCGAAGAGACAAAGGCCTTCGCAAAACATTATAGCCCGCTCACTTGGTGTGATGATCTTACGGAACTGCGGCATCATTTCCGCGTGATGGACAATAGGACCTGCAATGAGCTGCGGGAAAAATGTGACGAAGAGGGCGTATTCTAAAGGGTTATGCGACGCGGCATCCATCTTCCCAGCGTGGCTATCACACAGATAGGATATTTGCTGGAAGGTGAAGAATGAAATCGCAAGCGGTAGGAGCAATTTAGGGTTTGGTAGACCCACATCGAGCAGGGCGTTAAAGTTTACAGTTAGGAAACCTAGGTATTTATAGACACCCAACAGAAGTAGGTTGGCTACGATGCCAACAACCAAAATGCGTTTCGATTTCGTTGTGCCTGGCTGCGCTAAAATATGTTTAGCGAGGATGTAATTGACGGCCATCGACCCGACCAAAAGAATCAAATATTCAGATTTGAACCAGCTGTAGAAAACAAGGCTCGCGCCAATCAGTAACACTTGGCTGTGCCAACGCGTCTTTGAAAACAATGTCGCGAAGAACCCGAGGAGGACCAGCGGAAGGAACTTCGTTAGGAAGACTGGATCGGTGAAAAGCATCGTATTACCCTAACGACTAAAGCGCAGTCGGTGTCGAAATGCTGGCTTGCAATTGAGACGGTGTTTGACAGGTCGGTACGATACCGATGCTTTGTTCCAAACGAGCTTTGGCCGTATGTAGTTCAGCACGGGACATTTGCTCACGGATAAAAGATAACTCCCGCATCAGCTCTTCTTTGACGAGATATGTTTCTGGTTTTTCTCCAGATTTAACATCAGCGATTAAGTCGTCAGTGATTTGCCCTTGAATAGATAAGGCCTTCCACGCGAGGGTTAAATCATACTCTAATTTGTGCATTTGCTCTCGAGCGATCATAACTTGAGCCATGATGGCACTGGCGAGTATTTCAGTTTGTCGCTGCTCTTCTGCGAGTGCGATTTTTCCGTTACGTTTTGTTTGACCGATTTGGCCAAGTCGTAAAAGATCCCAACTTAGGTTAAGACCCGCAGAGCTGAAATCTTGATTGAGAACGAAGCTGTTCGTGTTGTGGTTCGCACCGAGGAAAAACCGCATCGCTGGCAGGTGCCGCCACAGGTCTTCCTTATTTTTTAATTTCGTCAAGTCGGTCTTGTAGAGAGCTTGACGAATTTCTGGACGGTTTTGATAGGCCGTGGTGATAAGACCCAAGGCGTCTTCTTTTCCCAACGCGCCAAGGTCGGAAGGCAGGCGCGTCGATTGAAGATCGAAATTTGTGCCAGCCGGAAGATTCATCAAGCGCGCGAGTTCAGGTTTGGCTGAGATGAGGGAGCGGTAAAGCGATTGATACCATCTGTTGATATCGATGAGTTCGCGTTGGAACATAAGTTCCTGAAGCTTAGTCTCTGGATTTTGATCAGCGCGTTGCTGCGATAGATCGAGCGCATATGTCACGCGGCTTTTTAGCCAAGCGGATTTTTTTTCAGCTTGTTCAAAGGCTACCGCGCGCCAATAGGCGTTTTCAACATCAACCATCATTTTGTTACAGAGATATTGGTTTTGCTCGCCTTGACTATAAGCGTTGATAGAGCGGCGGTTCGCTTTAAATCCGCTGAGCCCAATTTCTAATAAGTCCCAACTTGTTGTGAAGCTTGAATTTGCAGAAGCTTGATCTTGGGCCGTATAGAAGTCTTTCGGCATCGTGCCTGATGTATCGTCGACTTTCTTGCCAACGGAGGCGCTCGCATTACTTCGCCATGTGCCATAGCTGTTGGCATAAGCCTGCGGTAGGAAGTCTTTTCCGCGCATACCGGCTTTGCGGACAGTTTCTAGTAATTGCGTTTGGGAGCGCGCATATTCGGAGTTGTGAGCCAGCGTGCGGGTGCGCACCTGATCGATGTTGAGTGGGGTATCGATTTCGAGTGGAGCCGCTTGGGGACGTAGAGTGCTATCAGTGTAGCCACCAACATTGGTCGAATCATATTTCACTGCCGCAGTTGAACATCCACCCAATGTCAGGCTGCTGATAAGCCCGAACCCAATAAGGGCCGTTTTGAAACTTATGTTTTTGCACTCAATTGTCATCTGATGACTCCGTTTTACAGATAAGTCATTGCAATCGAGAGACCACTTTCTGCCTCAATAAAAACAAGCGGTTAGATGGTTAACTAGGTGTAAATTTCGCAGAATTTTAGCAATTTGCATATCGCAGTTCGCATTATGCAAATTTGAGTGCCTTAACCGCTAGAATGCCAGAGTAAGCTAGTCGAGTGGGCGATAAAGCATCGCGTCGTAATCTATCATAACGCGGGTATCGCTGTTTGTCAGTTTAACGCCTGTGGGCCACACCGAGTTGGCATTTATGTCGCGTGTTTGGCCATTGATCTGTAGGCGATTGGCGGAGGCAACCTGCGTGCCTAGCTTATCTGAGAGAGGAACTTGGATTGTGCGAACCTCCCCGGGGATGAGATTGTTTTGCATGTAATAAGGCTCCACCCACATCAAGTGATTATCCGCATCGACATATGAAAGTTTGAGTTGAAGCGTACTGACAATCTCAGCCCCTGAATTGGTGACTGTCAAATTTAAGGACTTTCCCCGTGTGGTCTCAGACACTGACATCTCTGTAAATGTCAGTGATTTATAATAGGCAGGTGTACAGACAGTTGTGGAAATCGACAGACCTACATCTGTTGGAACCGTCTCAAACTCGGGTAGGCTGAACTCATGAGGGTTATAGGCTGCAGTCAAAGGCTGATCCTGTATCTTCAGATACCCTTCAAAATCCACGCGGAAAGCAGAACTTTCCCCAGGTAGAAGCCGATGTGACCCGAGCCGTCCTGCATGTTGTTGAAAGTCTGTTGGGGTTTCGTTGACCGTCGTTTGACCCATGACTTTTGTGCAGGCGGGGAATTCAGACAGGTTTTTGATGCGGCCTATGACGAATAAACGCCCGTCCTCTTTGATGACCTCAGCCGCCATAAGTTCGATCTCAGGCCGGGCTAGCCGTTGGACCGGGTCTGCCGGGGAAACGGATTTTTGCCCAGTTAGGTCGCGGAACAGCGGAGCGTTGCTACGCGTCGCGAGATTAGGCGTGTAGGTCTTTTGTGGTGGGCTGTACTGGATTTTCCAAGTTCCCGCATCTGACGTCACTAAGGTCATGTCGGACATGACTTGCCGTATTCCGACGGATGTGAGGTATGTAAGGTCTGATTGTACTCGGACTGTGCCGGCCTCTTTTGTTTCTATATTTTCCAAGGTCACGGAGGTGAGTTTCCCGAAAGAGGGGACAAGGCCACCTGTGAGTTTTTGTAGTCTTAGGAATTGCCCATAGTCCATCTCGGGGTTTGCCGCGATTAATGAGAATGCTTGCTCTGTCTCGCGGAAGTCCAAATGTTGATAGAAGGTCTCAACAACGGTTGCGGGTTGTAGCGGCGTGTTTTGAGTTTTTATGGACGTGGCTAATACAAAAACACATAGGCACACTGAGGTTACTGGTAAGGCTCTGGCCATCCATGTCATACGTCTTGAAGGTCTCCAACCTTGCGTTCGTCTCGGTGGTGCGGAGATCATATCTATGGCCAGTGTTGAGCTAGATTGAGGAGCTTGGATTATCATCATTGGCGAAGGAGGGGCCCTCAGGAAAGGCGATGCTTCAGACGAGATCAGTTTTTGCCGTAATGCAAGTCCTATCAAAGTCAGGAAGCCAAGGATCAATGACCCAATCGGCAATGTGCCCCACATGATTTTTTGGTAGCGAGGTAAATCTCGGCGCGGCCTAACGGCAGGTAACGGCGAGATGTCTGGTTTCTCCCAAACGCGAATACCATTGTTTAGGCGCGTGACTTGGTTCCAGCCCGTATAGTGCAGAACTGGATCGTAGAATTCGTCATTCGAGAATACATATTTCAAATGAAATTTTTCAGCATTGGTAAGAAATTGATTGAGGGATGCCAAACCAGGCACGCCCATATATTTCGAATTTTCCAACCGTTCGACCGAGTAGTTCATCAAGCTCGGCAGACGTCTCGCTGAATGATAATTTCCGTCAACTGACTCGGCGTTGATGAGAGCGCTATGATAGGCGAATTGATCTCCAAACCCGAGTGTCAGATACCGCCAATCTGAATGACGGTCTTCGTCCATGAATTTAACTATGGGGGCAGGATCAATGAAGTCAGGCTGCGTTGGGCGGAATGTAGGCAGCAGGGCAGTGCCGACGGCGAGACCAACATAACTCACGAGCGTTAAGACGAGAAAAGCGCGACTCAAAAAAGAGCCAAAGGCGTGGTTGATTAGTATCTTCGCTCTGCCTTCCCATAGGCTTTGAACGGCCAATCCCGCGAAGGGTAATATTAAAATTGAAGCCCAGAAGGTGAAGCGGTCTAACGTCAAAATTTCAAATGCGGGGCCTAACAAAATGCGCGGAAATGGTGTTGTTCCGCCTGTTCCTAAAAATAGCGCGATAAGGACGGAGAGACCTAATGGCCATAAGGCTGTGCGGGCTGATTTTAGAACGACATAGGGCACAACAGTAATCAACATGCCCCAAGGGATAACAAAAAACATCAATCCCAAGTTTGGTTTAGCGATGAAATTTTCTCGGCTACCATGAGGGATGCTGACCTGCGTGATCGGATCTGTTATGGACCAATGCCAATAAGGGAAGACGATAGTGATGATTAAAGTCAACATCCCCAGTCCCATGATCAGGCCGCGGATCAATGCGGGGGAGGCCCATTTTAAATAGGCGATTTTGCCCTTAGGCCTTGAAGGTTCGCGCATTTTTAAATTGGCTAAGAATGCGGCGAGTCCAATCGGCGCCACAAAGAACACAGTTCCAAACAAAGGCGTGACATGGTGAACTGACGTTGTCGCGGCTGTTAGGAAAAGACCCAAGACAAAGTCGCGTTTCCGTCCGCGTTCAATCCAACTTGAAATATGAGGGATTGCGTTCAAAAATAATGCGATTGAGAGCAGTGTCGGTAACTGCCCAAAGATATGCAGCGTTTCCGAAATACTTGTCGAAAAAGCGCATAGCATGGCGGCATAAGACGCAGCCTTATCATTCACCCAAAGGCGGCTGAAACGAAACACGCCAACAATCAAAAGGCCGATAGCTAAGAGTTGCAGTATGATGAACGCTATGCGCATGTCCATAAAGCGCATTAGAATACCTAGCGCTTGATGGCTTCCGGGCGGGTAGGCTGTAACTGTGAAGCCTGTATACCAGCGTGTTTCCCAAGGGTCGAACCAAGACGTTAGATAGTGATTCCCAAAAAACATATGAATATAGGAATCGTAGGTTTGCCCATAGGTGAATGGCAACAGCGCCCCATGAAACATGAGAGCCAGTAAGATCGCTAGATATGTCCACGACCTTGCTGTCATATTACGTCGTCTGTTTGTCTCTGTTTAGCGGCATTAGAATGCCTCCCAATAAGATTGCCGTACAGGCCACTTGAATCATCAACTTAAAGCTGAAGTAGGCTTGTAGCCCTATGTCAGGTAAGAAGTGATTAACTGCGAAGAGCGAAAGCAGTTGAATGATACCAAAGAACAAGACGACCATCGCGGCAAATGACTTCCCTTTCGCAATTTGATAGATTGCGCAGAGGTGACTACCTATGAAGACAGCCCCTGTCAGCGCGCTGATCCAAACAATTGATGATAACGCCGCATATTCATCGCCTAACATAATGCGAACAATTAGGTCTGAATTCGGCAGGATAATGACAAGCGCGAGCGCAGTTATTATCGCGATTGCGCCCAGAAGCATCAGAAGTTCCTTGGGCGACCTGTCGGTGTCTTGCTGTTTGGCGACAAAGGGCTGAAGGATGGTTGAGCAAGATAAAAATGCGAAGAAAAACACGCGTTGAATGAGGAGTAATCCCGCAACGAGACCCGCTGTTTCAGCAGAGAAATTGACCTTCGCAAGGATGATGTCGCTATCGAGAACCAAAACTTGGGCAATCTGTAAAATCAGATATGGCATGACTGCGATGCCAAGAGCTTTTGTTTGCCCATCAACAGTAGCTTTCCTCTGAGGTTGAGGCCGGTTCCAATCATCTTTACGCGTCGAGAAAATAAACCCTGCGAAAATCGACAAACCAACGGCGACGGCAATGCCTGTTAACCCGAACTCCATTTTCCATAGTATCAAACTCCCGAAGAGGCGGATTATCCATTCGGATTGAATGGAGAGTATGATCTTAGGTAAATCAATAAGTCCCTGTGTGAGGCCCCGATAAATTACCATCGGAAGAAAGAAAGGAACCGCGAGTGCCAAGATACACAGCGCGGCTGGGGATGAGAAGTTTAACGCCGTCGAAACATAATTTGCCAAAGCCATGATAATAAACATCGCAGGAATAGAAAATTTGAGACTTTGCCATGACAGACTCTGTGCACGTCGATGACTAAGTGTTATGTCTTTTTCCTTCGCGGCCATTTCCGCAAATGCGAATTGGAGAGCGCCTAAGAATGACAAAACTCCAAGTTTGAGCGTCAGGAGTAGCGTCAGGTCGGCAAAGGCCGCAGGGCCCATCACCCGCGCAAACACCATGTTGAAAGCCAAATTCGCAACATTTGCTATGTTTGCAGAAATGAACAGGACCGCCGCAGGCCCGACGAGGGCATTTGAGCGTAGGGCATGAAAAGAGGTTTGAAGGGGATGTTTGAGTGAACGAGACATTTACGCCTCCGTTAATGAAAAGCGTGCGTTGTCCGCAAAGTGGCTTGGAAGGCTCGTTTTGATTGTACAGTTAAAAAGGGCTGTGATGGAGGACCGACGCGCAGCTGACAACACGTCAGTATTATCAGGTAAGAAAATAGACACGTCTTTACCGCGCGCTATCAAGCTTTCGCAGACTTCTGTAAGTGTTGTGAAAACAGAAGGTCCTAAGGTCTTTACCTTGGAGAAATCTAAAGTGATGAGATGTTTTTCATCTGAAATGATAGCTTCCATTGAACGAATGCTTTGCGTGTTTAAAGTATCCCCAGAGCGAAGATGTTGCGTTAGCGATGGTTCCGGCAGGCTTCGTCTCTTCCGATAACGTGCTCGAATTTTCCATTGATTGAAAATGAGCGATGTCATTTTAAAGCCGCCCTTAATGACGTCTGAAAATTTGATGTTTGATCCTGGGATTTCCGTCCATTCTAGAACGGGGTATTCAAAGAAGTTTTCCCGTTTTCGTTTGTTGGGGTTTGAAATTCTAAGAAAAAGCTCAACATCGAAAAGCCATCCAGCTGTGAAAGGGGTTTCGAGACAGTTGTTGAGGAGTTCCGTGTTCCGGAATAATTTCGCGCCGCATTGTGTATCCTTGAGCGCCAAACCTGTCGCTAATCGTCCCATTGATGCGCAAACGAGGGAAATCATTTTGCGGTGGATGTCACGGTAAACACGCCGACCAAGGCCGCCAGCACGTGACCCAAAGACAACGTCAATGTTATCCAATCTATCGGCGACAGAAATGAAGTCATTAATCGCGTTCAAAGGGGTCGCAAGATCGGCGTCCAGAAACGCTATATACTTGTCACCGCGTTTGGCTGCGAATTTAAGGCCGTGCCGTACCGCTTCGGCTTTACCTGCATTTCTCGCCATTGTTAAAACATCCACCTGACTGGGTAATGCCGCCATTGCGCCGCAGAGCAAGCTAATGGTCAAGTCTTTCGAACCATCATCTACAAATACGAATGAAATTTTTGGGTTCTGCCTTGCGAAGTTAAGAAAGACTTCGAGGTGTAATCGGTCGGCCTCATTATAACATGGAATGATAATAGACGTTCTATTATGAGTCCAAACCACAGGCTTCGATACGGTATTAGTTAAGGCGGTGTCGTGATGTGATGTCGCGTATTCGGTCATTTTCATCTCCAATATTTCGAAGATACCCACGCAAATTCTGGGCCGCTATTTTTAAGGGGATTGGGCATGTTTCCTTTGCAAATCAGAAAAGACATTTGCATTTCGCAAATCTAATTTTGCAATTTTGCGCGATTAAGCGCGAAAACAAGGCGTTTTCTACGGCATGTCCATTGCAACCCCTCATAGGTAACTTCGCAAAGAAAAGATCTATGACCCAACGTATGAAAGCCCTGTATTGCCTCTTGTCATTCATCGCGACGGTTGGAGTTTTTCCAGTTTTTGTGCACGCGCAAGCATGGGCGCACATGCCAACTGATATGGTTCAGACATATGCTGGACCGCAAACAGTCACGCCAGGGCAAGTCATCCATGTGACTGTAGAAGTCACGGAGAGCGGTGGGATTAGCGCGCATAACAAAGATGTTGAATTGACCTATTTAGTAGATGGGACTGAAACGACCTTAACGGATACCGCAACAGACGGACTGGTATCTTTTGATATAAATGCCCAGTCTAATTCAGGTATGATGGATTTTGTGGCGCGGGTTGACGGTGTTGTTTCTAAGGCCGCATCCGTCATGGTTAGCGTGGGGCAACCTGCTGTATTTGACCTTGTAACAAAACGCTCTCATCATTCGCAATCGATCGATATTCGATCTGATGTAATAACGGATGACTTTGGCAATGCAGTTTCAGATCAAACGCTAGTCTCGTTGGATTGGATTGATCAACACGGCGTCAAAAGCTCAGAAAACATACAACTTTCAAACAGTCGTATCATTTTTGCGAGCCGCTGCCCCGCTAAATTTAAGTCGCCCCTAAGAATTAGGGCCACCCTAAAAAACACGGACGTTATATCTTCTGATGTTTCGGCGTTATGTAACAATGGGAGCGCTTAGATATCACGGTTTCTTCCTTTTATATGAAAAAACGAGTCCCAATAGCCCTTGCCATTTTGTTGTCTGGCGTTGTGTTCGCAGGTATCTTGTCTAGCCTCATAGAGTCGCCGATGGGGTCGAGTGACTATTTGCATGAGCACCTTACCGCCCCCGCTAACGTGCTGGATGCGGAATGGGCTGACGATGCTGACGATCTTCCCTCTCAAGATCGTAAGGAGCTTGTGTCCATTGTTAGGCGTGTTGAGCAGCCAAATTGGACCGCTAGGCCGACAACGCCCGTAACTGGGCAAGCCTTGGTTGCCGCGAAAGAGGCGTCTTGTGCGGACACTGCTACATCTTGCAAAATTACCGTGCGTCTAGGTCGAGAGTTTAGCGAGGCCCACACGAACAGAGACTTACGTGTCACGAATGTGAAAGAGACGAGTTTGCGGGTAAAGTATGATCTGGACCGCCAGGAGGGCGTGATTGCCATTGGTGAAATCGCAAATGAGACCCGGTTATTCAGATTTTATCAGACCCAAGCCGGTTGGGTGCAAAAGACATCTGAAGTCATAAATAATGAGCCGCTAATTGTAGAAAACCGTAACGGGCGGTTTGCATCGAAATTTTCTAAAGGCTTCGTTGGAGTGAATTACTACCCGGCTTCGGCGTCTTGGAAAGATTTTTGGACAAAGTTCCCTGTGGCAGAAATTAAATCTGACCTTCGCGTAATTAAAAATATGAAGGCGAATTCAGTGCGTGTCTTCCTGAACCACGCATATTTCGATTACAAGACGACACAAGAAGACGCAAATTCGAAATTTCGTATATTTTTAGATCTCTGCGCTGCGGAAGACATAATGGTGCTCGTGACACTCTTTGATCTTCGTCCAGATTATACGCTGTCCAATCTTCAGCAAGACGTTGACCATATTGATCAGGTGCTAGCGGACGTGTCCGATCACCCCGCGATCCTAGGTGTTGATATAAAAAACCAAGCCGACTTGGATTTTGAAGGATGGGGGCAGGGCCTTGTCGAGGGCTGGTTGACGGTCATGACGCGCCATATACAAGTGACCTACCCCGATCTCGCTGTGACGGTTGGATGGTCGCAACCAACGTCCGCGATGGGCCTGAAAGATGTCGTCGATTTCGTGACCTATCATGAATACGGAAATCCAACGGGATTTGCCGAACGTTTGAACGAAATCAAAGCCAGAGTTGATGAAAAGCCCGTGATGATAACGGAGCTGGGCTCCACGATTTGGACTCCATTTAGAACAACACGCTCAGCAGAAGCCAAACAGGCATCCCGTCTGGAACGTCAACTTGATCAAGCTTTAGAGGTCGACGGTATATTCGTTTGGACGCTGAACGACTTCGATCATGTCGGCAGTGACGTCGTTGGGCGCAGGCCTTGGCGCAAGGCCCAACAGCAACATTTTGGTCTCATCCGCGAAGATGGGTCCGCTCGCCCCGCGAAAAATATTCTTGAGGCACACGCCGTAAAGCGCGCAGCGCAACTCACACAAAAAATTAGTCAGTCTAGGAGACTCCCATGAAAACGATCGCAATTGTTACGGCCTTCCCTCCCAGCGCAGGCTCTTTGAACGAATACGGTTTTCATCTTGTGAATGCCTTCGCCGCCAGACAGGATGTTAAAAAAATTATCGTTATCGCTGATAAATATGACGGCGTACTGCCAGAATTGGATCTTGGCCCGAAGGTAGAGGTACAGCGGATTTGGCAGTTCAATAGCCCGCTTGCAGGGTTTCATATCTTACGCGCCATCAAAGCGTCTGATGCTGAGGGCGCTCTATATAATCTTCAAACGGCATCCTTCGGGGACAGTGAAATTCCGGCGGCCCTTGGCTTACTCGCGCCTGCAATTTCGCAGAAACTATCGGTGCCTTCGGGCGTGATCATGCACAACCTTGTTGAAGCCGTGGACCTTAGCAAAACCAATCTTGCCAAAAGTCCGTTACGACAAAAACTGGTCAGTGCTGCGAGTTACTTTGTGACGAAGACAATGTTGATGACGGGTTTCATGACCGTGACATTGGATAGTTTTTGGGATATTTTGAATGAGAAATATAAGGCCAAGAACGCATTCATGGTGCCGCATGGCTCTTTTCCGCAAGCCGCCAACGCCCAAATAACTGAGCTTGTCCACCGCCCTAGAACGATTGTGACGATGGGGAAATTTGGGACTTATAAACGCCTCGAACGTACAATTGGCGCTATTCAGAATTTGAATGCTGAGCTGTCATCAACGCAGAAAATAAAGTTAGTTATTGGCGGAAGCGATCATCCTGCGACGCCAGGGTATCTAAAGGCTTTGGCAAATGACCATGAGGCAGACGCAAATGTAGTGTTTCATGGCTACGTCGCGGAACAGGAGGTCGCCTCATTCTTCACGCAAGCCAAACTCGCCATTTTTGACTATGATAGCACGACGGGAAGTTCTGGTGTTCTGCATCAGGCTGCGATCTACGGCACTCCCGCCGCCTATCCAATGATGGGTGATTTTATTGATGTGACGGAACGTGAAGGACTTAAGGGGTTTAATTTCGAACCGCTTAACCAAGCTGCCCTAGAGGAGTCCATCAAGGAAAGTCTAGAGACACCGGCGCGCGCGCAGGATTACGCTCAAAATAATCTAGAGGTCTCTACATGCGTCACGATGGACACTGTGGCCTCCATTCAATTGCAACTTTTGAGAAAAGTTAAAGCAGGGAACTTCAAAACACTACGCAAGGCCAAGAACTCGGCTTTGCGTCTTCAAGCTCTAGATATTCCGTTTCCGAAATTGATTGGATCGTAGGCTAAGAGTTTATTTTTTTGATCAAACAAATGATTTGTCTGAAATCACAAAGCGTTGTGTTTGTGGATTGAATGACAAGGTCTCAAGCTTTTCAATAAAATTAATGACTATCTTCAGAAAGTAGGAAAAGCTCGACACCTAACCTCAAGACTCATCAATCCATTTAAGTTTTTCTAGTGGATATCCGAGATACCATTTTGCGCGCTCTAGGATGATACGTGTTTTGACAATTTTTATACCTAGGTCTTCGCGGCCACTAACTTCGTCTATCAATGTGTTGAGCGCCTGCGTGTTTGAGCAACATGTAAAGCAGATGTAGTCGACATCACCCGTTATCCGCAAGCAGTCCATGAATTCAGGTATTACCTCAATAGCGGCTTCAAACTTTCGGCGCGCGGCAGTGCTGTTATTCTCGAGTGTAAATTCGACATAGGCCAAAACGTTTTCAACCATTCTGTCCAAGTCTAGGTCAGTATGAAAGCTAACAAAGTACCCTGCTTCTTTGAGGGCCTTCATGCGTTGGAAACAAGCACTCGGAGAGAGCCCCACTTTTTCCGCTAATTCTTGGTTGGAAATATCCGAATTGAGGTGCGTGATCGATAGGATCATTTTGTTGATCGCGTCGAGCTTCAGGTTCTTTTTCTTCGCGGCCATGTGGTCCTCACTTTGCATTTATTATAAAGTGAATTTCGATTGACCTACAATGACGAAATTGTACCGCGTATATATAGTTATATTCGACGGATAATTCTGTTTGAATATAGTTAGTGTCACATAAAAGGGGAAGCTTGTGGACGAGAATAGCGAATTTGCAGCCGTTACAATTAGTGACAGCCAGTTGGTGCCTTGGCCTCGTGTCGCGGCGGTTGGAGCAATGGTCGCGTTTTCGTTGCCAACATTTGTGACAGGACTAGAAGTCGGCGCTGGATTGAGTCCGATGAATACGGTTTGGGCGCTTCTTTGGGGGTCAGTCATCATCGTTATCATTGGCGCAGTGATGGGCGTGATTGGAGCCAAGACCCGCATGAGTTCATATCTCTTGGTGCGTGTTGCATTTGGGGATCACGGCGCGAGTTTTGTCAATATTGCTTTCGCAATATCTCTATTGGGGTGGTTCGGTGTGAACATAAACCTCTTCATGGATGCGGTTGCAGGTTTGGGCCGCGACGTTTGGGGCGTTGAACTGCCGCCTGTGGGCCTCGCTATATTTGCAAGCTTCTGCATGACGCTCACAACATTGATCGGGTTTAAAGCCATCAATATTTTGGCGAGCTTGCTTGTCCCTGTTTTGGTTGTCGTTACGGTCTTGCTCGCGAAATTCGCGCTCTCCACTCAGACTTTGTCTGAAGTTTTCGCCGTGGAAAAGGTTGAAACTCTGACGGTAGGTGAGGGGATCTCTGCGATTGTTGGCGCGATCATAATTGGCGCAATCATCCTGCCAGATATTACCCGTTTTGTGAAACATTGGAGCGGCGCGATCTATACAGCCGTTATTTCCTATTTCATCGTCCAGACGGTGGTTATGGGGGCAGCTGCGCTTGCTGGCGCAACATCAGGTAAAGACGATGTTCTTGAAATTATGTTGGACCTCAATTTGGGGATTGGCGCATTTATTATCGTGATTGCGGGCAGTTGGGTTCTCAACTCGCTAAACCTTTACAGTGCTGTACTTGGGATGAAGGCGACGTTTCCGAAATTAAAAACCGTCTTTTTGACAATTGCGCTCGGCGTGATTGGAGTGGCGGCGGCGTTGATGAATATCCTCGACAGCTTCATCACCTTCTTGTTCTGGCTCTCAGTTATCTTCATTCCTGTTGCAGGGGTATTGATGATCGACGCTCTGCTAATTCGGCCTGGCATCTACAAAATCGAAACATTGGATGATAATAAAACTTTGAATTGGAAGGGCTTCGCAGCCTGGGCTGTCGGCGCAGTTGTCGCGGTTTTGGCCTCAGAAGGCCTTATTCCAACGCTCACTAAAATTGCGGCCATGGACGCAGTCATCTTGTCAGGTGTTATCTACATTGCACTGGCTTGGAACGAGCGCGAAACGAAACAGGCGACTTCGGTATGAGAATAGGCATTGATGTTGGCGGCACCCATACGGATGCGGTCATATTAGACGGGGACAAAGTCATCGCGGCAACGAAGGCGTTGACGTCTTCTGACGTTATATCGGGCGTTAAAGCCGCATTGGATGAGATCCTAAAACAATCCGCCGTGGATCAATCCGCAATCCAGACAGTGATGATCGGCACAACGCAATTCACGAATGCAATCATTGAGCGTCGGGAATTGTCTCAGGTTGCGGTTATCCGTATCGGTCTGCCGTCGGGACGCGGGATGCCGCCGATGGTGGATTGGCCGCAGGACATGATCGACGCGATTGGCGCAGAGCTTTATGTGCTTCATGGCGGCTATCTCTACAATGGTTGGCCAATTGCGGAGATGAGAGATGATGAGGTCAATGCCGCTGTCGCAGATATCAAGCGCAAGGGAATCAAGAATATAGCCATCGCCTCGGCTTTTTCCCCGATGAATAGCGCCCCCGAAACACAGGTTGCCGCGAAAATTCGAGCGGCGGTGCCTGATGCGAATATAACGTTGTCTCATAGCTTTGGGCGATTAGGCCTAATGGAGCGAGAGAACGCTGCCATCATGAATACGACCCTGCTGCCATTCGCTGATAAAGTGGTCAGCTCGTTTCTCGGGGCCTTGTCCCAACGTGGACTGAACTGTCCCGCCTTTATCAGCCAGAATGACGGTACGTTGATGAATGCCGAATTTGTTCGCGCTTATCCTGCGTTGACCTTTGCGTCTGGCCCAACAAATTCATTGCGCGGTGCGTATAAATTGACAGGCTTAGAGAACGCGATTGTTGTCGATATTGGCGGCACGACTTCGGATATTGGCGTTATCCAAAACGGGTTTCCGCGCGAGTCGAATGTGGTTGTGAATATCGGCGGTATTCGAACGAACTTTAGAATGCCTGATATTCTCGCGATTGGTTTGGGTGGCGGTAGTTTGGTCTCGGATGATGGGACGAAGATTGGTCCCAAATCTGTCGGTCATAAATTAGTCACGGAAGGTCTTGTCTTTGGCGGGAAAACCCTGACGACTACAGATATCTTGGTTGCTGGTGGTCACGCAGATATTGGCGATAGATCAAAGGTGGCGTATTTGGACGCAGCTGTTGTGACGCAGGCCAAGGCGACGCTCCATAAAATGCTAAATGATAATATTGAGATGATGAAACCCGGCGGTAAAGAAATGCCCGTTATTCTAGTTGGCGGCGGCGCGGTGCTTGTCACGGATGGGCTGAAAGCCGCTTCAAACCTTCATCGTCCTGAAAATGCTGACGTTGCTAATGCCATTGGCGCAGCCATTGCGCAGGTTGGCGGGGAGGCGGAACGTATGTTGTCTTATCGGGAAACCCCACGTGATGAATCGATCGCTTCGGTCACGCGCGCGGCGACAGAACGGGCTGTAAAGGCAGGCGCTGATCCTGCGACCGTTCGCGCCGTTGATATTGAGGAAACGGCTATCCCCTATATGGATGAAGGCGCAACGCGCGTTCGGGTCAAAGTTATCGGAGAGTTGGCGCGATGAAAAAGATCGACTTAGGCGACCTTGATGATTTGGCACTAGGGTCTGTGTTTCTTGCTACGGGCGGTGGGGGTGATCCGCATGTCCCACTTTTGATTACGCAGCAGGCTATTAAAACATATGGGGCGGTAGAGATGATTTCGCCCGATGCGTTGGCGGATGATGCGTTTGTTGTTCCGATTGGCAATGTTGGCGCGCCGACTGTGAGTCTTGAATTGCTCCCCTCCGTTGACGAAGCCGCCAGAACAATTGATGCTTTTGAAGCGCATGTCGGACGTAAAGTTGACGCGGTTGCCTCTTTTGAAATTGGGGGAGGGAACTCTCTCATTCCGCTCGTCGCGGCCGCTGTGAAGGGTATTCCAGTCGTTGATGGTGACGGCATGGGGCGCGCATTACCAGAAGCGCAGATGATGTCCTACGCAATTGCAGGCGTGAAACCGACACCTGCTTTGGCGCTAGATTATGCAGGCAACCAAGCGACGTTTCAGACGGATACGACGGAAGTTTATGAGCGCCATATTCGCAGTTTTGCAATGGCCGCAGGTGGAATGATTACAACGGCTGAACACGCTATGACAGGTGCTGAATTAAAGCGGTCTGTTATTCCCGGGACGTTGAGTTTTTCAATCGAACTGGGCCGTACATTGCGAGAAAATAGAGGGCAGGCCGAAGGGTTACTCGCGCCATTACAAAAGGTTTTTGAACCTTCGATTTATGGACAATGCCAACTCGTTTTCCAAGGTAAAGTAATCGACAAGGCTACGCGTATTGTTGGCGGTTATGACGTAGGTGAAGCTATGATCGAACGGTTTGACGGGGCGGGTGAACCTCTAAAAATTAGCATTAAAAACGAATATCTTCTCGCGGCCATTGGAGAGAAAGTTATTGCAAGTGTGCCCGATTTGATCGTGATTGTGGATTATGAAACAGGCACGCCGATCAATGCGGAACGCCTACGTTATGGACATCGAGTCGCAGTTTTCGCTGTGGGGTGTCCTGATTTTTACCGCACGCCTGCCGCGTTGAAAGTCGTGGAACCACGCTGCTTTGGGTTTGATCTAGACTATGTGCCGCTAGAGGAACTTTAGCCTGCGAGATCGCCGAGGGCGGCTTTAAGGGCGTCTAGCTTGCCGCCGTATTTTTTCCATCGATCAATGGAGCCTCTGTAAAGCGGTTGCCGCACTTGTACGGAGCTAGCGGTGGACACCGCCGCTGTGTTTTCATGGAACCGCAGGCAGGCGTCTTCCCACGGAAGATCGCAGAAATCTAAGAGTGCGCGAGTTTGGTTTTCTTGATCGTGGACGATGTCTTCGTATCGTACTTCCATGAAACGATCTGCGGGCAAGATATCTCGCCAATGCGCCATGAGGTCATCGAACATGCGGTAGAAGGCCGCTGTGTCTTCGAGGTCGAAGGTGTAATTGTAATAAGAAAATTGGGTCGAAAATAGTTGTCGAAAATTGGACAGACAACTATCCATTGCGCCGCGCCGAAGTACGATGATTTTGACCTTTGGGAAGGCCTTCGCCATCAAGGCTGCGTAGAAAAAGTTCAACGGCATTTTATCGACCATATATGGCGCGCCGCCCGCGAGAGCTTCGGTCTGTTGCAAGTAGTCTTGCCCAGCAGTCTCGAGGTCAATCTTACTTGCCGCCAGAAGCGTTTCTGCATCAAGGACAAATGGGGTGTCGGCCTTCGAACCTTTTTTAATTCGCTCTGCGAATGCATTTAGCTCGCCTGCGGATTTCACTTGGCTATGAGAAGATAAAATTCTGTCGACGAGTGTCGTGCCTGTGCGCGGTAGTCCGACAACAAAAATGGGAACTGTCTCTTGTTCAAATTCAGCCTCGTTGCGACGCTGTTCAGATGTATCTCGCGTGGCTTGGAAAAGTGCCTTTGCGCGGGGTAGATCAAATGGGAACTCGGCGCGCTTATCAGCCTTAGCCCGAAGTAACCACGCAAGGCTATCCTCATGCTGTCCCAAATCTTCGAGCGTTTTCGCAATGGCGTGACCTAAATGCAGTTTCGCATCCGTCGAGATGTTTGGGGCCTGAAATAAAGCTTTGAGCGTCGAGAGGTAATTGCACTCTGAAGTTTGCTTCTTCAGCGAGACAATAGACGACCACGCGCGGTGGTGGTCAGGCGTAAGAGAAAGCACTTGATTATAGGCTGTTTCAGCCGCCTCAAAATCTCCTAAAAATTGGAGAGACGCCGCGAGGTTGAAGACATAATTCGGGTGTTTGGTGTTTAGCTTCACGGCTGATTTGAAATGGGCGACAGCGTTTTCATGAAATCCACAGCGACTATAGATCACGCCGATCATGTCCTGCAGATGCGCATCATTGCCAACGCGTTGCGCTGCGACATCTACAGCCACGCGAGCTTCATTCGAGCGCCTTAAGGTCGAGAGGGTCATCGCTTGATAGGCGGGGTAGTAGCTTTCAGCGGGATCAAGCGTGTGGGCCTTTGAAAATAGCTCTAAGGCCTTCACGAAATTCTGATGATCAAATGCGACGACACCTAAAAGGAAATAGGGAACAGGGTTATTTATTTGAGTTTTAAGTGCGGAGATGGCGTCTGCGTGGACCTCGGCATATTGTTTGACCGCAAGTCGGCGCAATCCAGTTTTGACAGTGAGGTCGCTCATGAGCAGTGCTTACGCGGTTCTTTCAACTTCATAAAGTCTAGATGTGTAAGGGGCGTAGAGATTTAGGTAAAACCAACTGCAAAATTGAATTTTGTCTCGACCCAGCAAAACGTGATAAAATTGGAAAATTTTAATATATTCGAAACCCGATTTTCTCTAAATTACCTTACAGTAATGAAAATACGCTGCATCCAGATCAAGGGAACTCTATGTCCGCTCAGAAAACACTTCGCCAGCACCTCAAACTCTCCGTTAGTTTGCTGGCCTTGCCGTCAGGTATAGCCCTCATGTCCACGCCTGCGCATGCGCAATTGGCCGAGGACGAAATCATTGTAACGGCAACGCGTCGATCTGAATCCGTTCAGGACATCCCTGTCAATATTGCTGCTATCGGCGGCGCACAAATCGAACAGCAAGGCTTTGATGATGTGTCCGAACTTGCGGCTTTTGTACCAGGCATCAATATCTCTGATCAAGGCGGGCGCGATGGTAACCGCATTGTGGTTCGCGGGCTTAACGCCGAACCTGTGCAAAACAGTTTCGGACAAGAAAACGGCGGTGGAACCGTTGCAACATATATTGGTGAAATCCCACTTTATGTTGATCTTCGCCTAAATGATTTGAAACGCGTTGAAGTCCTGCTTGGGCCACAAGGTACGCTTTACGGTGCAGGGACACTAGGCGGAGCCATTCGTTACATCCCTAACAAACCTGAATTTGATAAAGAGCTCTTCGAAGTTCGCGCAGATGCTTACAGCTACAAATCTGGCGATGGCATCAGCACTGATGTTGGCTTTACTTTTAACGTACCTGTTTCAGATACTTTCGCCATTCGTGGCTCATTGGACAATGTTGCGGACAAAGGTTTCATTGATTATCCATATGTCGTTGCGGAACCTGGCGTTTCCAATCCAGACCCAGTTGATTTCGCTAACCCGGGCAGCAATTTCCGCGCGATTGATGATGCAAACACTGAAGACGTATTCTCTGGCCGGATCGCCGCACGTTGGGCGCCAACTGACGCGCTTGATGCGACATTGACTTATTACTTCCAAAATGGCGAGTATGGCGGACGGAACACGACGTCTTACCGTACAACCACTATTCCGTCTGAAGAGTATGAGTTTGGCGCACGCGTTGCGGAGCCAAGTGAGCGCGATAGCAGCCTCCTTGCCTTGGAAGTCACCGCAGACCTTGGTTTTGCTGAACTAACATCGGCTACGGGCATTGGTAATGTAAAAGAGAATGGTCAGCGTGATCAGACTGATCTGCTGATCTCTCTAGAATATTCTTATGAATTGTTCCCGACGTTCACGGCCTTTACATTCGAAGATGAAGAAACAGAGACATTCAACCAAGAGCTTCGTCTTGTATCCAAGGGTGATAGCCGCCTGAACTGGATCGTTGGCGCATTCTATAACAAGAACTCTTACAACGCTTTGTCATCAGAGTTTACACCGGGTTACGTTGAAGACTTCGGTCTAGAACTGCCGACATCTGGCGATTTGGAGTATTTCGAAGCAGACAGAACACGCCTAGAAGAAAAAGCTATCTTCGGTGAAGTTGGATTCGATATTACTAACGCATGGGATGTGACCTTTGGTGCGCGTGTCTATGAGTATGATTATGAAACGGCCAACTCGACTGATTTCCCTGTTGCTGATTATATCTTCGGTGGTGTCGATGGGTTCCAAGCTTATCCTTTAGAGGATATCGAATCCCAACTTACTCTTGAGCTTAACCAGTCAAAAAGCGGTGAGCTATTCAAGGTCAATACATCTTACACATTGGATAATGGTAACATGGCCTATGCCACGTTCAGCCAAGGTTTTCGTGTTGGTGCCAGCAACGGTGGACAAGACTGTACGGATACGGCGTACCAAGACGCCAACCAAGGTTTATGCCTCTTCTCCCCAGGTCAGCAATTCAGTGCAGACCCAGAAGATATAGCTGTTTTGGATGAGCGTTCATTCGAGCCTGACACGACAAACAACTACGAACTGGGTGTGAAAACAACTTGGTTAGATGGAGCATTGCGCTTGAACGGTGCGGTGTTCTTTGTTGATTGGGATTCGCCACAGGTGAACACAGTTTCCATTAATGCAGGCACTGCGATTACAGTGAATGCTGAAACTGCAACATCGAAAGGCTTTGAGCTCGATGGTAACTGGCGCTTGACTGACAACTTAAATTTGCGTGGTAACTTTAGCTACACAGATGCAGAGCTAAGCGCGGATGTGCCTGGCCTCATTCAAACACTCACGCCTCCAGGGTTTGGGACGAGTATTGAAGCTGGCCAAGATGGTGATCGTTTGCCTGGCTCGCCGAAAACTCAATACTCTGTATTTGCTGATTACGCGCATCCATTGGGCAATGGCGCCAACATCATTGTTAACGCAGGTTACTCTTGGCAAAGCGATGTGCTCTCCTTCACGGGCGCACGTGCGAGTAGTTATACCTTGCCGAGTTATGGCCGCGCGAATGCTGCGATTGGCTATAATGCCGATAACTGGTCAATGACGGGCTATGTAGACAACTTGTTGAATGACTTCTCTGAGACGAGTGCATCAAATACGCCGCTCAGCAATCAAACAATTGAAGGCGCGAATGTTCGCCGTTTCAGAACGAACGTGCTTCCTCCGCGCTCTGTCGGCGCACGGTTTAAGTATCGCTTCCAGTAGACGTCTAAACGCCTTTAAAGCCTAAAATATTGCGGGCAGTCATTTCTTTGAAGGAGATGGCTGCCCGTATTTGATTCAGGGGTTAAGCCTTGGTTTCAGGTTAACTTTATCTGGAAATATAGCCGTGCAAAGTGGTCGTCTGAGGGACTGTGTAACGTAATTGTAAATAAGCCTCATGACTACGCAAATGGAGGGTGTGATGGGAGCGTGGCAGACAACTATCCCGCCAATTTTTGAAACTTTGTCTCAGTGTGGTCGAATGGATGAGGGTGTTAAATCGGCAAATCAACATCTGCGTTCTAGTCAATTTCATAAGTTGAATAGTGAGGAGAGATGCACGTGAGCTTGAATGCCGTTATGTCCTGTAAGGCGCGCGGATAGTAAGAACGGGGATGGATGGTTTAGAACGTAAAACGCCACCCCCCATAAGGGAGTGACGTTTGTTTTATTATATTATGGGGTAATATAATATCTAGTTTGCAGTTTGACCCGTGTGACACCCAATAATTGCGTTCGCGCCAGGTTCATTCGCATGATAATGATATCCATCTATGCCAAGGTCCTGATCCGTATCATGGCCGCGACAGCTGTCTAGATCTGTCGGCTCAACCGTGCCGTTTAGGCGTTCGTAGAGCGGGTAACCGTCCATCGCCACACCGATTTGCGCGGCATGACCGGTCGTGTTGTCGATTGTTTCATAACACCCTGCCTCGGTTACAGCATGCACATGATAGCCAGTGCCTAAATTGATATGGCCGCCGCAGTCATCAAACGGTGCCAATGTGTAAGCGCTAAGAATAGCGTCCACTGGTGCAGAGGCATCAAATATGATGCCGCTGAAACCTACGCCTACGCTTCCTCGTCCGACATCCGCAGAGCGGGACGCATTAACCGGAGAAATTGGAATGAGATATGTGTTTGTAAGGTCTTCATCGATAAAGGAAACCTGACATTCAACACAGTAATTTTCATACTCTGCACCCACAGCTGGGTTTGCCGCTTCGGAACATTCCGTTTGTGTCTTCGTGTAAGTGATGTCACCCGTCGCCGTGTCATACATCTGCCATGTATTATCATTATAGAATGTATTTAGGTTAGAAATGAATGCGCCGTCGACTTCATAATCTGTTCCGTTTTCAAGCCAAATACCGCCTGCGCTCGCATCATCGCTGATGTTACGCGGACACCAAGGTCCAACATTGAAGTTTTGAGGTGATGATTTCAGAGTTACAGACATACATGTCGACGCAGCGCCGTCGGATAAAGTACAACTGACGAGGGATGGTGCCTCTACTAATGAGTCAACATCAAACGATGCGGCATAGGTTGGTAGGGCAATGTCAGTGATGAAAATTGAGACTTCGTCAGTCGTGGTGGTCGTGCCATCATCTGCCGTCACTTGGAACACAAGTGTTTCATCTGTGGAGGTGTTAGGCGCCGTAAATGTCGGGCTCGACGTGCTTGTGCTGCTTAAGGCAACTGTAGTGCCTGACGTTTGAGACCAAGTAAGGGTGAGTGTATCGCCGTCCGCATCAGATGACGTTGCTGACAAGGTGACTGTCACGCTTTCGTTTACTGTTTGGTCAGAGCCAGCGCTAACAACTGGAGCCGAGTTTGTCGTTGGCGTAGTAGTAGTAACTGATGTCGCTGAATTGCCGCCGCAGGCGGCCAAGGCCGCAGAGAGGGCTAACATCGATAGGTTATTGCGAACGGACATATTGGTTCCACCTTGTTTGAGAGATAACTCACGCACATTATCACATAGGTGCCCCTAATTGGAGCGTTAAAGTGTCCTAAAGTGTATCAAGCGTGTTACACTCAACGTTGAGGTGGCCCGCCGCCTTTACCGCCCTTACCCCCTTTATCGCTTTTACCACCTTTAGGTTTTTCTTCACCCTCTGGTGCAGCAAAAGCAACAAGCATTTCAGAGCGTTCAAGTTGCCCGTCTTTATTTATATCTAATTTCGTAAATTCTGTATCTAGTCGCTCTGAGAACTCTTCCCCTGAAACGAGACTATTAAAGTTTTTGTCAAACATCATAAATGTTGGATAAGAATCTGTAGAGCCAAGTTTTGCGATGCTCCAAAATGAAAAATCTATGAGACTTGGATTGCGCTCAAAACCTGACCATTCTGTTTGAATACCAGCGGCCAGTTCAGACTTTGTAACGATAGCGTCATTGTTACTATCCATGCCTGAAAAAAGAAGACCGATAGGCTTAACAAATGTACCAGATGATCGTTTAGGTGCCTGTCCTTTTCCCTGATTTTTTCTCTGCCCTTTTTCTTGGCTCTGTCTATCAGAGGGCTGGGCTTTTTGGTTTGATTTTGTTGCGCAAGCGCTGAGGCTTAGGCTGCCGATGAGGGCCGCAGTAAACAGCAACCGCGAGGGTGGTTGAATGTGTTTAGTCATGGCATTCGTCCTAAGTGATATCATGAGGTAATTGTTTCAATTATTTCTGGATTTAGCGCCGCTCTGGTCGAGAGCGGCGTTCGGGCGTACCCATCACGCAGCGCGGAACAACTGGGAAGCTATCTGTTAAATAATAGGCATAAGTTCCGTTTGGGAAATCTGGCGTAATTGTCATGCGGCCATTACATTCGTCCAAATCACCAAGATCAGCCACATATTCATAATCAGCCGTAAAGGTTCCGTCATAAGTGCCACCGGGTTGACGCTCGCCTGTTGGACGCGCACCAGATTTAAGGCGATAGCTTGATTTCAATTCAGTCACGCCACCGTCGCCATTTATGTCTACAAATCCGTAAAGCGCATAAATTGGAAACCCGTCTACCGCCCAACCAATTTGCGGGGAGTGCGCATCGGGCCTCGTGCCAAATTCTTTTAATAATCCTGTTGGCAAGCCATGGTAATGATATTTTCCTGTTGGTTGAACATGGGCATGATTTTCATCAAGGCCTAAGTTCACGGCTCCAGACAGA
The DNA here is from genome assembly GCA_938009235.1 of uncultured Caulobacterales bacterium. GTDB lineage: Bacteria > Pseudomonadota > Alphaproteobacteria > Caulobacterales > Maricaulaceae > Litorimonas. Next base: position 35,684 of record CALLIK010000005.1, on the reverse strand, counting down.
GGTTCATATTGCCATCCTAAAGAGGGGTCGCCTTGGTAAAACTCTCCCGCGCCTGGGTCAAAGCTAACGCCGTTAAAGGCATAGCCAGGTACTTTTACCCGCGTGGCCTTTTGGGTCTTTACAGGGTTTGCGGGAAGGCTCGCTTTGAGTGCAAATTCAGTAATGGCATTTGGGTTATTGGCATTAGGAAACGCGCCAGTCATATGCTCTGAAATCGAGTTTGAAGTAATTATTCTTCGATCGCCTTCAATTTGCGATGTAAATTGGCTGTCTGCAATAGGAGGTACACTTGCAGGTTCAAGCGCATCTATTCCATTGGTTTGGGTAACCGCGTGTTTGCGAAAGCGTGGACGGTTAGGACGCTTCGAGGATGTATTTTGAGAGACCTCACGACGGCCTTGACCACCAGCTGCCATGCCCTCGGGCATGCAAGCTAAAACTTCGGTTCCTTTAGGTATGCCGCATGTTCCAGGCTTTTCACCGTGCGGTGTTTTCATGTTACATGTGTTTGCCTCGATCATCCCGAGGCAAGCCTCCAAGGCTTCTTGAGGGGGTGTGCCACCTATCATAAGAGGCGGAGGTCCACGGCGCTCGCCCTTTTGCACCGCAGGCGTCTCTGCCGCAAAGGCATAAGCTGCCGATAAGAGAAGGAAAGCACCGCTCATAACACGAACTATACCAGGGGAGGGACTTAGTTCGAGATCCAGCTTACGAAGGATTTGCATGTGTTTCCTTTTCTTATCGACCTCTTCTTTCTATCAACTTACTTGAAATAATTGAGCTTCAATTTGTACGAACCTGTATCAATTGAGATACAATTCACGCTCAGTTTAACCTTAGATTGGAAGGTTAAGTGTCGCGCGTAGTCCAGTTGGCTTGCGATTGGATAATGTCAGCTTGCCGCCATGCGTTTGGACAATCGTCTCGACTATAGAGAGCCCTAAACCCGTGCCGCCTGTCTCTTTATTGCGAGAGGTTTCAAGACGCGCAAAGGGTTGACGCACCTCTTCAAGACTTCCTTCAGGAATACCTAGCCCCGTATCATCAATATGTATCATGACGTGACTCTTCGTCGTCTCAACCGAAAGGTTTGCAGTGTGGCCGTATTGCAGCGCATTATTGATAAGGTTTTGTAGAGCGCGTTTGATGGAGGTTCTTCTAATGGAGAGGGGCCTCGATGAGAACTCTTGCAGCGTCACATCGCGACCCTCATCTTGATAACCGTCTACAAGGCTAGACAAAAATGTTTCCAAATCCACCAGTGCGATTTCCTCTAGGCCTGAGGTATCCTTTGCCCAATTTAGTATCTCTTCAGTCATGACGGTCATGTCATTCAGGGTAGAAATAAATTTCTCCCGACCCGTGTTTTCAGGAATCATCTCCGCGCGAATGCGAAGGGACGTCAACGGCGTCCTTAAGTCATGACCAACAGCACGAAGCATATTTCGTTGAGTTTCGAGGGTGCGCGTTAAGCGGGTTTGCATTGTGTTAAAGGCTTGCGCGGCCGCGCGAATATCAGATGGACCACTTTCAGGCAGTAATTGATGGCCTTCCCCGCGGCCTAAGCGGTTCGCTGCACGGGCAAACTCTGAGATGGGGCGTGAAATCCGGCGAGCAAAGAACCATGCTGCGATCAGAGCCAAGCCAAGCAAGAGACCCGTCGCCAAAAGAATTCGACTTGTGAAAGATTCAGTCGCAGCATGAGGCATCATAGCGTTAAACCAGATGCCCTCTTGTAGTTCAGCAGATAAGAGGATTTCTTGAATTTGTTTGGGGTTATTTTGACCCAGCAGCGGTCCTTGTGGATTTACGCCGCCTGGGGTAAATGACGGTGGCAGATCAGGGCGGTACAATCCGTCATGTTCAGGGTGACGTCCACGAGGTCCATGTGGCGGAGGGAACCCATTTTTTGGATTACCTTGCGGGACCACCCCTTTGGGCAGTCCATTTGGAAGTACTGGTCCGTCCATTGAAAAGGTTACAGACGTTTGCAGTGGGGTAATTCCAACATTTTGTAATTGGGCCACAAACTTATTGTTATAGCGCGTCAGGGATTTGACATTATCACGAGTTGCCGCTCGGTTTACATTGGATATAAAAAATGCGCCCAGAGGCCCGCCGCGTTCTGCCTTTAACTCATAAGGCAGTTTTTGAGGTAAATCTTCAGGTAATTTACTGATCATTCGGACACTATGCTCAATGGCGCTTTGATAGGCCATCGAACGTTCCTGAAGGCGTTGAGACCCAACTAGCAATGCCAAATTTACGGCTTGCGCGATGATCAAAACGATTGCGAGTAGGGTGACCAATTGACCAACAAGCGTTTGTGGGAGTAAGCGACGCATGATTATTGTCTGTCAGCTATAAATTTATATCCGTTACCCCAAACGGTTTTGATGTGAACTGGATTAGAGGGGTCTGGTTCAATTTTTCTCCGCAAACGTGATATCATGTTGTCTAGGCTACGTTCAAAAGCTAGCCCGTCTCGGCCCTTCGTGAGGTTAAACAAATCATCGCGCGAGAGCGTCTGTCCCGCCTGTTCTATAAAGGCCATGAGAAGTTTTAACTCGCCAGTACTTAATGTGATGATGACATTGTCTTCCCCAAACAGTTCTGCCGTTTCGGCATTTAAGCGCCATGTCCCAAATGTGATGTTTCTTACATCCCGACCTGCTGACTTTGAACCAGAGCGCCGCAGCACTGATCTAATTCGGGCGATCAATTCCCGAGGATTAAAAGGCTTGGTGACATAGTCATCCGCCCCAATTTCCAATCCGACAATACGGTCTGTATCATCCGCTAAAGCCGTCAGAAGGATGATGGGCGTATCTGAATTTTCTGAAAGGTGGCGGCACAAGCTTAAGCCACTCTCTCCGGGCATCATGATATCCAGAACCACAATATCAATGCTGAGGGCATCGAGAAGGTCTCGTGCTTGCTTAGCGTCCGCAGCAGGTGTTGCCGTAAAGCCATTTAGCTCTAAATGTTCGCATAATGCATCTCTGATGTCTGGCTGGTCATCGACCACTAAGATGTGCGTCATTAAAAATACCTATACGCGGCTTGGCTGACTATCCAGCATTTTGTCAATCTATCGGGCATGAGATAATTAAGTATCCGCAATTTGTATCAAAGCTGTTACAAGTTGAGACATTTTATTAAGTTTAAAAGGGCGCTTCCGCGACTAAGTAATCTGGACGTAATTTGACACTCGACTCGTCCCTGACATCTCAGACAGGTCGAATTTTTCGAGCTTACCGACTTTATGTGCCTGCAATCGGCTAATATTCAAAGTCAGCTCGAGGGTAAAATTTTATCAGCTGGAGGCGGGAGTGGGTTCTGTTCCGTAAAGGCTGGTGACCCTCCAGATGGTAATTGGAGGGTGTATTTGCGAGCGGCTTATTTTAAATGTTCATGCCGCTCGCAGATGTTATCTTTAAGGCCTTCTGCCTTCAGGTCTTGGCGGACGACCACCACCCGCGCCAGGAGGCGGTCCGCGCCGAACACTCGCGGACGCATCACAAACACCGTCTTCATCTAACGCACATCCAGTCTGGCCCGTATGACACGGCAGTATAGCATTCGCACCTGGGTCATTTGCATGATAATGATACGCAAGGCTTTCGGTAGCGTGACCGCGGCACACATCTAAATCCGCAGGGTCTTGACCGTCGGAATTGAAACGGCGGTGAAGCGCGTAGCCATCCATGGCGACTCCAATTTGCGGAGCGTGGTCGGACTCAGATTTTACGTTAATTAAGCAGTCGGCTTCTGTGACAGCGTGAATGTGATATCCAACATTGGGGTTAATATGCCCGCCGCAATCATCAAAGGCAGCAATCGTATAGGCGGATAAAATGGCCTCTAAGGGCGCGGATGCGTCAAGTCTGGCACCGCTAAATGTGACACCTACGCCTCCATGGTCGACACGCGATGAGATGTTTGGCGCGAGTTCTGGCGTCAGAGGGATAACATAAGTCAGGCTCGTGCCGTCTGGCAGATATGATATTTGACATTCAACGCAATGGTTTTGATAGGCGGGGTCAACATCGGGACGTGCAGCTGCTTCACATGACAGCTGCGTATCTGTGACATTTATTTTGCCCGTTGCAGGATCGAATAACTGCCAATTATCATCCCCGTAAAAACTGGCGAGATTTTGTATGAATTGGCCATCCGCATCATACACTTTACCGTCATTCAGCCAGATACCCGACGCGTCAGGTCCATCTGAAATATTGCGTGGACACCAAGGTCCAATTTCAAAAGAGGCTGGCTGCGGTTTTAGCGTGAACGATACGCACTCTGTTTTAGCGCCGCCAGATAGCGTGCAATCCACGATTTTAGGAGTGCCGATCATTGTGTCGCTGTCTATTTGACTAACCCATATTGGCAGCTGAGACGTGGTGAGACTGTTTTGTGGGGCACTGCCAGTCTCAACTCCGCCATCTTGGCAGGCGGATAGTAATGAGAGTGCGGCTATGGCCAAGAGAGGGGTCTTAAATTTCATCATCGTTCTTTTTCTAATCGTAAGAGTCGCGATTACCATACCACTCTCATGTCTTTAGTCACGCGTTTCACTCGGTGCTTTTACGAGGTTTGAAATTTGATTTTTGGGTGTAAAATTTTTGTTTCATTTCATCCCGTCCCTGTTCTAAACCACCCATAACCCCCATAAAACCGCGCTTTTAAAAAACATGATCCGCACCCTCAAAACCTGTGGCATGATGAATGCGTTCTTTCGGACACGGGACAGGTAGGAGCTCACCTTCTGGTACCGAGAGACGGTGGGGTTGAGCGTTGGGTGGTGAGACATCCGAGTGTGCCGGGCCTTTTGAAGTGAGAGCCGACTACGAGGTCTAATGGCCAAACTGTAGGGACAGATGGGCCGCTTCATCAAAAACCGCTGCCGCGTGGCCGTTGGATTAGATTAGCACCCTAATTCACGGCATCTGCGTAAACACAACATATAAAACTCTGGCAGCCATCGCGAGTGCCGCCACGCGGACAGTCCTAATTATTTAGAATGTCTATTTTGCTGACCCTTCCAGACAAGGATGATGGGCAGTCGCAATTTTCGCTTGGGAGAGGGTGAGGTGTCGCCGTTCCGTGTGTGCCTATTCAGCCCAACCTGCGTTTGAAATTATGCTGTCAGCTTGTTCGGGTAAGGCGCGGCGTAGGGCCGCGATATCTTCGCGGGCTAATTCGGTTTGCCCCAATACCTTACGAGACCGAAGCAGGCGTTCCCAGCCTTCGGGATTATTTGGAGTTTCCTCCAAACGTGCACGTAGGGTTTCGACCATATTCTTAATTGCGGCGTTGCGGTCGGTTTCAGAGAGGTTTTGCATGGCGGCAATATCCTCTGCGCTTGGGCCCCTTTGGGCTTGCGTCGCGAAGGTTTTGGCAGCTTCGTATTCTTTGCGAATGTCGGGATCATCCGAGAGTTCCATTGCCCGCGAGTAGGCGCGCAATCCCGCCGTTGGTTGCCCTGCGAGCATCAATGTGCGGCCATAGAGATACCAGCCTTTTGCATCGTCTGGGGTTTCGGCGAGTTGCGCCTCGAAGCGGGGTAGAAGTGCGTTGAAGTCGACCGCATCTGATCCTGCTTGTTGTTGCGGAGGACGCTGAGTTGTTTGCGGTTGAAAATTCGGAGAGCCCAATTTGGCATAGAGACCGAGGCTGCACCCGACCACGGCAAGGCTAATCAAAACGGGCAGGGCGGTTGAACGGGTCCCTGATTGCGGAGCCTCTGATTTTGCGGCTTTTAAGAGGCGCGTTTGCAGGCGCGCGATTTCTGCTTTGGCGGGATGTTCGTTTTGCTCTAAGGCGCGGAGTTCTTCGCGGTAAGCCGTGATTTCATCTGACGGTTTGACGGTGACATCACGAGCCAAAAAAGGCGCAACCAAATAGACGCTGACGACGAGAGCTAAGGCTAATCCTAAAATCCAGATCATGTCTCGTCTCGCATGAGCTCATTGAGCAAAGTTTTATCTTCGGGCGTCAAGGTCGTCGGGGCGGGTGCCGTGGGGCGTTTCCGTCGGGCGCGGCCAAGGAACCATAGAAGGCTCAACAGAATAAGCAGCGCGGGTAAAAACCAAAGGACATAGGTGTTGGCTTGGACAGGGGGTTTCAACAGAACATAGTCACCGTAATTATCTCGCATATAGGCAATGACCTCTTGGTCACTGGCGCCGTCTGCGATGTAGTCCCGCACAACGCGGCGCATGTCGCCGGCCAATTCAGCGTCGGATTCTTCGATGGATTGGTTTTGACAGACAACACAGCGCAGCTGCGTTCCGATGTCGCGGGCGCGCTGTTCGTCAACAGAGTTTTGCGCAAAAGCGGGGGATGCGGTCAGGACTGCCCACATGAGTATCGGTAAGACCCAACGCATCATAACGGCGCAGCTTGTAACGACGCAGCTTGTAACGACGCAACCTGTAAACTTTCGACGAGAGGCCGAAGTGTTTTGGTCCAAACCTCAGGCGTTATAACGCCCACATGTTTGTAACGGATTAGGCCGTTTCGATCGACGATGAAAGTCTCTGGAGCGCCAGTGACACCGAGCGGCACAATCAGGCGGGAGTTTCCGTCAAAGATAATCGCGTCGAATGGGTTGCCATGTTTGACGAGCCATCGGTTCGCGGATTGACGATTGTCACGCCAATCAATGCCGACGAGCTGTAGGTCGAGCGTATTTTTAAGCGCCATAAGTTGAGGGTGTTCGACTACGCAAGCCGCGCACCACGAGCCGAAAACATTCACGAGACTGACACGGCCTTCGAGTAATGAAATGTCGAAGGTTTGCGTATCGGCTAGGTCTGGTAACTCAAAGGCAGGGAAGGGTTTCTCGATTAATTCTGACGGCAAAATACGCGGATCGCGTGTGAGACTAAAGGCTAAAAAGCCAATGAGCGCCGCAAACGCCGTCAGAGGTATTAGGCCGCGTAGGTTCATTCTATTGGTTCACGTTTAGGTAAATGCAAACGACGGTCTGCCAATGAGACAAAGCCTGAGAGCGCCATAAGAAGTGCGCTGAGCCATATCCAGACGACAAATGGGTGACGATAGACCTGAACCACAAAGCCGCCTTCTGGGTCGCCTTCGCCTATGCTCGCGAATAAGGTTTGACCGAGTGAGAGACGCAGTCCCGCTTCCGTCGTGATTTGATTTCTGACGGGGAAATAGCGGCGTTCCGTTGAGAGTGTCGCAATGTTGCGGCCCGCTTTTGTGACACGAATATCTCCGCCGAAGTAATCGTAATTATCGCGTTTACCGCCCGTAACGTCTTGCAGTGTGTAAGTGTAGCCGCTGAGGGTCAATGACTCTCCAGGTTTCAAGGTCCCTATATCTGTCTCGGCCCAGACGCTCATGCTCGTTGCGGCGGCTGTGAATATAGCCATGCCCAAATGAGCGCCAACGAAACCCCATGTCGCGGCGGGTTGCGCGCGGACGCCTTTGAGGCTCCATTTGGTTTTGCGTCCGAGCGCGATGCAAGTTCCAACCGCGAGCCATGCGGAGAGTCCAAGAACGATGGCACCGAGGATTGATTTACCAAACAAGGCGGTGAGGGCAAAGATAACACCGAATGCGAGCAGTGAGATGAGGGTCGGACGACGCAGACGTTTGAGGCTGTCGTTGCGCCATTTCAACATGGGGCCAATTCCCATGAACAAAATCAAAAGACACATGATGGGGGCAAAGGTGAGTTCGAAATAGGGCGCACCCACACTAATTTTTGCGCCATCCATAGCGTCGATAAAAATAGGATAGAACGTGCCCAAAAAGACTGTGGCTAATGCTGTGATCAATAGCAGGTTATTCAGAACCAATGCGCCATCTCTTGAGGTTGCAGACAAGGGCGACGTGTCGCGTAGAGTATGACTGCGCATAGCGTAAAGCGTCAGAGCTCCGCCTGTTGCAAGACCGAGAAGAGCCAGCAAGAAAACGCCGCGTTCTGGGTCTACCGCAAAGGCATGCACACTGACGAGAACGCCAGAGCGCACGACAAAGGTTCCGATGAGTGAGAGCGCAAAGGTCGTGATCGCGAGCAAGACTGTCCAGCTCGCCATGCTATGACGCGTACCTAAAACCATGATGGAATGGAGCAGCGCTGTCCCGGCTAACCATGGCATGAAGCTGACATTCTCGACGGGGTCCCACATCCACCAACCGCCCCAACCGAGTTCGTAATAGGCCCAGAAACTGCCAAGCGCGATTCCGATGGTGAGGAAGCTCCACGCGATTAATACCCACGGGCGTAACCATTTGGCCCAAACAGCATCGACGCGGCCTTCTAAAAGTGCGGCAACTGCGAAGCTGAAAGGGAGGGAAAACCCGACATAGCCGAGGTAAAGAAAGGGCGGATGAAAGGCGAGGCCGGGGTCTTGCAGGACGGGGTTCAAGCCGTTGCCATTCATTGGGATTGGGTTGAGCCGTTCGAACGGATTGGACGTAAATAAAATAAAGGCCAGAAACCCAACGCCGAGCATCGCTTGTACGGCAACCGCGCGCGCTTTCAATCCCGGCGGAAGAGCTTTACCTAAGACGGGAACGAAGGCCCCATAACCTGCCATCATCAAAATCCATAGCAGGATTGAGCCTTCATGGTTGCCCCAGACGCCGCTGATTTTATAAAGTAAAGGTTTGTCCGAATGGCTGTGCAATGCGGCCAATTTGACTGAAAAATCTGAGGCCACGAACACAAGCGTCAGGCAGACAAAGGCAAACGCCAGTAGTAGGAATTGCCCAACGGCAGCGCGGTCGCCAAATTCCATCATGCGCGAGTTATTCGTTTGCGCACCGATGAGCGGAATCACGGATTGAAACACAGCCACGCAAAGCGCGAGGATAAGGGCGATATGTCCGATTTCGACTGTCATCAATTTTGGTCGTAACCATAACAGCGCGGCGGCTCAATGGTACAAGTCACGCGGGGTGAATTTTGCCGCATGTGGGTTGTCATGAATGTTAATGAGTATTTCTTTTCAAGCATTACTCGATCTTGTAAGCTGAATTGAGCTAGCGCTTAAGCAAATAAAAAACCCCGCCTCGTGCGGTTCACTTTTTGTGAAAGGCACAAGGCGGGGTAAAATTTTTAGGACTGAATTACTTGAAAGGTGCGATTAAGCGCTTTCTTCAGTCGCAGCAGGAGCCGCTTCTGCAGCAGGCGCTTCGCCCATTTCTTGGCCGCCGCCGCGAACGTCATCAGGCTCATCGCCTTCAAACATTGACACAGCATTTGCAGACCGCTCGCGGTTCGCTTCTTCTGTATCCGCTTTTTCTTCAGCAAGTGCAGCCGCAACAACGTCTTCACCTTTAGCTTGACGTTCAGCTTCGTCTTCAGAACGCGCTACGTTGACTTGAATGCTAACGATAACTTCAGGATGAAGTTTGACGTTCACATCATGCAGGCCAAGCGTTTTGATCGGGTTTTCTAACACGATCATGTTGCGCTTAACGCCTTTGTCTTCGAGATGTTCAGCAATGTCGCGTGCAGATACGGAACCATAAAGGTTGCCTGTATCGCCAGCCTTGCGGATTAGCGTTACGGACGCTCCGTTTAGCTTTGCGCCATCTGTAGTGGCCGCGTCGCGGTTCTCAGCATTGCGTTGCTCAAGATACTCACGCTCAGCTTCAAAACGAGCGAGGTTAGCTTTTGTTGCACGAAGGGCTTTTTCTTGCGGAAGCAAGAAGTTACGGCCGAAACCAGGTTTGACGTTTACAACGTCGCCCATATTTCCGAGCTTTTCGATACGCTCAAGTAGGATCACTTCCATGGTCGTTCTCCTTACTTCACTTCGTAGGGCAGAAGGCCCAAGAAGCGTGCACGTTTGATGGCTTTGGCCAGCTCACGTTGTTTCTTATGTGTGACAGCCGTAATACGAGCTGGCGCGATTTTGCCTTTTTCAGACATGTAGCGTTGCAACATCTTTGGATCTTTATAATCGATCTTGATGCCGTTATCGCCAGAGAATGGACAAACCTTACGACGACGGCGGAAGCCAGAACGTGAAGGTAGATTCTCAATCTTGATTCTATCTTTAGCAGCCATGATCTAGTTCCGATCTCTACGTTTACGCTCTTCGCGTTTTTTGAGGATAGGGGACGGGTCTTCGTTAAACTCGTCAACGCGGATAGACATGTAACGTAGGATATCTTCGCTAATACGGTGAGTACGCTCAATTTCGTGGATCACGTCAGAGTGTGCATTGACTTTCAACAGTGAATAATGCGCTTTACGGTTTTTATTCATGCGGTAAGCTAGGTTGCGTAGACCCCAATATTCGGCGCCTTCGACAGTGCCGCCCATATTTTCGATCTTTGTCGCTAGGTTTTGGACGAATTCTTCAACGGCTGTTGAAGAGACGTCAGGTCGTGTAATGACGACATGCTCATAAAGAGACATTCAATAGTCCTTCAGACTTTGGGATAACGGCAGATGAACCCGAGAAGGTGGGGCAATCATCTGATGGATGGAGCAAACCGGAATAGCCCGAACTCCACCGTTAGCCAGTGAAGTCGCGCACATAGAGAATGCTACGGCGTATCGCAAGTAGAAAGTGCGATCCTTTCTCGAAGCTAAACGCAGGTTACCGTCTAAGAGATGTCGTCGCGCAAACCGAGGCGGAAGTCCGCGATACGGTCTTCAAAATCTTTTGTCGATAGTGTATCGAGGTCATCAGATTTGTGGGGTTGAATGTCCGGTGCGATGTCTGGCGTATCTGCAGGATTATTTGACATGCGGCGCGCTTGTGAAACAGAGAGCGCTGTTGCTACATCGCGGTAGCGTCGATCAAAGTCAGACACATCTTGTTTTGTCTGTAATAGGTCTGTGCTAGCCTCGTCCAACTGGAAAGACTGTCTTTGGATCGTCGCTTCAAGTCGCTCCCGTTCAAGATCTTGGGCGGTGCGAATTTTGCGCAGCTCTTGGACGTCACGAGCTGCGCTTCGAATGATCTCATCCTTGATGTTAAGCTGTTTGCTGAGTTGATCAACTTGTTGCTGCAAGGCTGTAGCCTCGTCTTCGCGCGTGATAATCGTGAATTCGGATTGAGTTTTGAAGGTGCGAATATCTTCATGAAGGCTCATCAGCTCTGACTTCATGGCATTGTTCTGAGTTTGGGACGTAGCCAGTGCTTTACGAAGGTCGGCGTTATCTGTTTCAGCTGTTTCTGCTTGATGGCGGAAGTCTGCGCAATCCTGAGCCAGGCTATCTGCCATTTTTTTGGCTTCGATGAAGGCTGTTTGTTTGTTGTCCATTTCACTGACGACATCAGTCATGCGTTCGCGTAAAACTTCGTTTTCGCGGCGTTCAACATCGAGGGACGTTTGAAGGCGTTCGGAGTTTAGTGCGTTGCGGTCAGCGCCTTCACGCGTAGTATTTAGGGCACGCTCATATTCTTGGAGGGACTTCTGTACAACGGATAACTTGCCGAGAGTAACTTCGTAAATGCGTGATTTTTCAGTAAGGCGATGCTCTCTATCTTTGAGGTCTGTGCGAAGGACTTCGATTTTTTGCGTGTTTGAGCTAATTTCACGTTCCAGTGTGCGATTGCGCGCTTTCAGGCGGCGGTTTTCAGGTTCGACCCGATTAAGTACGGAAAAATCAACTTCGGCCCGTTCAACGAAACTTGTTAAATTTTCAATGCGTTGTTGCGCGCGTCTGTAAAGTTCTTCTCCGCTTTGGATGTCAGCCGATATGCGGGCCACATCTAATCTCATGGCACCTATGTCAGCGCGATCTGGACGAGAGAGGGCCGGAGGGGGAGGTGTAAATGAGCTATCCGAGAATTGAGTTGTTGCGTTCGCTTCGCCCTCACGTGTCTTGGGGATACTTGCTGAGGCTGTCATAGCCGTCACAGGCGCCATTATCGCTGGCTCAGGAGTGACATCAACGTAGTTGGAGTCGTTTGGAAGATCGACTTTCAGTTCAGATGCAAATGCAGCTGAATCTGACGTCCGAAGGTCGTGGCCACCAAATTCAGCTTTCTTAGCATCAAAGGTATCTGGTTTAGTATCAGGGGAATCTGAGCTCGTGGCATTAGAGCTTAACTCTGACTTGTCCTCAATCGCATGAGTGTTCAGGCTGGGGCTGCCAGCTTTAGAGCTGATTAATTGCTCTAGTTTGTCCCACTTCGCTTGGTTCTCTATGTTTACCGCCTTGGCACTCTCAAGAGAGTCACCTTTAACAACATTCTGTTTTTTGCGAAAAAACGCCATACCCATCTAGCCTCGAATCGATTATTCAGCGCCACCATGCGCTATTTAATCATGGTTAACGAGCTTTTAACGCTGTGCGTCCTAAGACTCTTGATCTGCACTCATACTGTGTTTGGAAAATAGAGCTTAAAATAGAGCTTAAAATAGGTCTCAAACGTGATTGACCTTATCACAAGAAGCCCTAGCCTGAGAGGCGAAACGCTTAACAAGGACAAATTATGTCGTTTGCATTTATCTTTCCCGGACAAGGCAGCCAATTCATAGGGATGGGCCAAGCTTTGGCTGAAGCTTTCCCTTCGGCAAGGGCCGTTTTCGAAGAAGTTGATTCCGCATTGGATCAGAAACTTTCAGATTTGATGTGGTCAGGTACGCCTGAAGATTTAACACTCACTGAGAATACTCAACCTGCGCTTATGGCATGCTCTTTGGCGGCGATGCGCGCTTTGGATGCTGAGTTTGGCGTGAAGGTGACAGACGCGGCATTCGTCGCGGGCCATAGCCTGGGAGAGTATTCGGCTCTTGCTGCTGCGGCGTCTATATCGATTTCAGACACAGCAAAATTATTACGCATTCGCGGCAAGGCAATGCAGGAGGCCGTTCCTGTCGGCGCGGGTGCAATGGCCGCGCTTTTGGGGGCAAGTATCGAAGATGCAGAGGCCGCATGTGCTGCGGCGTCTGGCGTTGGGATTGTTCAAATTGCCAATGATAACGCCACAGGCCAGATTGTACTCTCAGGTGAAAAAGCCGCTGTTGAGGCAGCGGCCCAAGCCGCGCGTGATGCAGGCGTGAAAAAAGCTATGATGCTAAATGTCTCGGCACCTTTTCATTGCGACATGATGAAACACGCCGCGAACGCTATGGAGGTTGCCTTGGCTAAATACGCCATGTTGCCGCCACTCGTACCTGTTGTGAACAATATACAAGCTCGACCAGTGACCGATCCTGATGATCTTCGACTAGACCTTGTTAAACAAGTTACAGGTCGCGTGCGTTGGCGCGAAACTATTGAATGGATGGCCAGCCCGAGTGAAGAGGGTGGCGGCAATATCGATACATTCGCAGAGCCAGGGTGCGGCAAGGTTTTAACCGTCATGTTGCGCCGCATTGTTAAAGGCCTAAATGGCAATCAATTAGACACACCGGAGGCTCTCGAGGCTTTCGCGACACTCATTAAAGGATAGGTCATGTTCGATCTGACAGGAAAACGTGCACTTGTAACAGGCGCGACAGGTGGCTTGGGCGGAGAGATCGCTCGTTTGCTTCATAAACAAGGCGCACATGTCGCTTTATCGGGAACTCGCGCCGAAAAGCTCGAGTCGCTTGCCGCTGAATTGGGCGAACGTGTGTCGATCACGCCCTGTAATCTTTCAGACGGAGAGGCTGTCGACGCACTCCCAAAGCAAGCCGCAGAGGCATTAGGAGGTCCGCTTGATATCCTCATCGCAAATGCAGGCATCACTCGTGATGGATTATTGATGCGGATGAAGCAGGCTGATTTTGATGATGTTATTCGGATCAATTTAGAGAGCTATTTTCGTCTCACCAAGGCGTGTCTGCGTCCTATGATGAAAGCGCGATCGGGTCGAATTATTGGTATAACGTCAATTGTTGGTGTTACGGGCAATCCGGGACAAACCAATTATGCGGCGTCTAAGGCTGGTATGATCGGGTTTTCGAAATCCTTAGCGCAAGAAGTAGCGTCTCGAGGTATTACAGTAAACTGCATTGCCCCTGGGTTTATTCGCTCTCCGATGACGGATGCCCTCAATGAAGCTCAAAAAGAGGCGACTCTTACCCGAATCCCTGCTGCGAAGTTAGGTGAAGGCCGCGATATTGCTGCAGGCGCGCTTTATTTGGCATCAGATGAAGCCGCCTATGTGACAGGTCAAACCCTCCACATTAATGGTGGTATGACTATGATTTAACTGTAATTTTGGCGAGCAGCACAAGTTTGTATCAGCTCTTTTAAACCTCTAGGCATGTCCTAATCGCTATGCTAGGTCGCCCTCTTGACAGAGCGCAGGGTTGAATTCGGGGCAGATTGCCCCATCTCTCGCTAGTAACCGCTGGAAACTGATTATCCGGCAATGACTAAAGGAATACATATGTCAGACGTACTCGAGCGCGTGAAGAAGATGGTTGTTGAGCATCTAGACGCTGAAGAAGCAAAAGTGACCGATAACGCTCACTTCATTGATGATTTGGGCGCTGACTCGCTCGATACTGTTGAGCTAGTGATGGCTTTTGAAGAAGAATTCGATATCGAAATTCCAGATGATGCTGCAGAGCACATCCAGACTGTCGGCGATGCCGTCAAATTCATCTCTGAAAAAACAGCCTAGGTCTTCCTTAGGATGAGACGGGTTGTTGTCACAGGCTTAGGTCTTGTATCACCCGTTGGTTGCGGCGCGTCCGTAGCCTGGGGAAACTTACTCGCTGGAAAATCTGGCGCCTCACATATTGAACATTTCGATGTCAGCGATCTTGCGTGCAAGGTCGCTGCTGTCATTCCTCGGGTTGATGGTCGCGCTGGCGGCAACCCCGAACTGTCTGGGACTTTCGACCCTGACTCCGTCATGAGCGCCCGAGATCGGAAGCGCATTGACGACTTTATACTTTATTCCATTGCTGCAGCTGATGAAGCGATCAAACACTCTGGCTGGAAAGCTGAGACGACTGATCAGGCCGAACGTGCAGGTGTTATCCTAGGTTCGGGTATTGGTGGATTGAAAACGACCTATGATGCATCTCTGCTATTGAATGAGCGTGGCCCGCGTCGTTTGTCCCCATTTATTGTACCCTCTATGCTAATTAACCTTCCGTCAGGGCAGGTTTCTATTCGGCATGGTCTAAAGGGACCCAATAGCGCCATTGCGACGGCGTGTGCCACTGGTGCGCATGCGATTGGTGATGCTGCGCGAATTATTGCATGCGGCGATGCTGACATGATGGTCGCAGGTGGCGGCGAAGCCTCCATCACGCGCCTCGGGATCGCGAGTTTTGTGGCCTGTCGAGCCATGACAACTAATTATAATGATACGCCTGAGAAAGCATCGCGTCCCTATGATGAAGGCCGTGATGGTTTTCTGATGGGTGAGGGTGCCGGTGTTGTTGTGCTAGAAGACTATGATAGTGCCAAAGCCCGTGGCGCGAATATTTTGGCGGAACTCGTTGGTTATGGTTTGTCTGGTGATGCTTACCATATTACAAGTCCCGCCCCTGATGGTGAAGGCGGTTACCGCGCCATGAAAATGGCTCTAAAAAAATCGGGTCTTGAACCTTCGGATATTGGCTATGTTAATGCACATGGTACCTCAACGCCAATGGGGGATGAGATGGAAATTCGTGCCGTTGAGCGTTTACTAGGTGATCATGTATCAGCGGTGAAAATGTCTTCGACTAAATCGGCAACGGGGCATTTGCTAGGCGCTGCGGGTGCAATCGAGGCGATTTTCTCCATCTTGGCTCTACGTGACAAAATTGCACCGCCAACATTGAACCTAGATACGCCAAATATTGAAACTAAAATTGATTTAGTGCCTCACGAAGCCAAGCCTTTTGAAGGTAAAGCGGTCCTATCTAATTCTTTTGGATTTGGCGGGACAAATGCGGCTTTGATTTTTGTTGAAACGGAATAATAGGGCGTGTCCAAACCAAATAAGGATTTTGCTAAACCCAGCCTTCGGAAACGGGATAAGCGTGCCCTGACTCTTATTGCCTTAACAGCAATGGTGACATTTTTTGGAGCTCTGGGTCTCGCAGGATATGCCGCAATTAATTACAAATATGAGCGGGGACTAGATGGAGCTTCTGAACAAGTTTCTTTTTCAATTCCTAGAGGCGAAGGCTTGAACTCTATTGCGAAACGTCTTGAAACAAACGAGTTTATAAAGAGCGCATTTACTTTCAAAGTTGTCACAAAACTTCGTGGAAATGAAGGAAACTTCAAAGCAGGCGAATTTTACCTTTCCAAAAACCTGTCTATGTCGGCCGTCTATGACGGGCTCGCGAATGGTAAGGCCATTCTCTACCCTGTAACAGCTGCTGAAGGATTGACATCGAACATGATTGTTAGGTCTTTGGATCGTGTCGAAACGCTTATAGATGACAATCCTACTGTCCCTGCTGAAGGCACTATTTTACCTGAAACATATTTAACGCCGCGTGGAATGTCTCAGTCGCAACTGCTTGAGAAAATGAGATTAGCGCAGATCCAACTTCTTGACGAAGAATGGGATAAACGTGACCGTACTATTCCGGTCAAAACTCGACAAGAGGCCATTGTTTTGGCGTCTGTCGTCGAGAAAGAAACAGGCATTGGAATGGAACGAACGATGGTTGCGGGTGTATTCACCAACCGTTTGCGTAAGGGCATGAAATTGCAATCTGACCCAACAATTATATATGGCATCACGCAGGGCGAGCCGTTGGGTCGCCGTATTCGCAGATCAGAGATTGATCGTAAAACGGATTGGAATACTTACCAAATTCCGGCTCTGCCCAAGAGCCCTATTTGCAATCCAGGCGCGGACGCCATTCGGGCCGTACTAAACCCTGCAGAAACCGACGCATTATTTTTTGTAGCGGATGGAACTGGAGGCCATGCATTTGCGAAGACGCTAGCGGGGCATGAGAGAAATGTTGCTAAGTGGCGAAAAATACAGCGGCAAAGAGGCCTGAGATGAGCGCTTTAGAGGCATTGAAGCAGGACACACGCGGACTGATGGTTGTTCTGTCTTCACCAAGCGGCGCCGGGAAAACGACTCTAACACGTAGGCTTTTGGCGGATAACCCAAATATGGAAATGAGTGTTTCGGCGACGACACGAACACCTAGGCCCGGCGAAAAAGAGGGCGTGGACTATTTCTTTGTGACCAAGGGTAAGTTTGCTGAGTGGGAAGAGCAGGGTGAGTTTCTAGAGAACGCTCGTGTATTTGATAATTATTATGGCACGCCGCGTGGCCCCGTTGAAAAAGCGTTGACCAGAGGACATGACGTCATTTTTGATATAGATTGGCAAGGCGCGCAGCAGTTGAATCAAGTCGCTGCAAATGACCTTGTAAAAATTTTTATCCTACCGCCAAATATGCGGGAATTAGAGCAGCGCCTTAAAACCCGTGCTCAAGATTCGCCCGAAGTCATCGCAAAGCGGATGAGTAAATCCGAAAATGAGATCAGTCATTGGCCAGAATACGACTATGTTATTGTCAATGAAAACATCGATACAGCGTCAAGAGAACTGCAAACGATTGTTGATGCAGAACGCTTGCGACGACGACGTCAAATGTGGCTAGGTGGCTTTGTCAAATCTTTGGTAAATGGCGGGTAAAGCCTAACTTAATCCGAAAAAAAACGATTGCGTCGTAAGTTGGCGTAATGATTGAAGTTGGCTTCGCTATAATTTTGGGGTTTGCGATCACATCGACTCTGTGTGGGTTGATGGCGGATGGTTCGCGCGGAGACCGTATTCTCATACGCGCTTTAGTTTATGTCGCAGCTCTCGTCACATTAGTCGCAATGTATCACGGGCAAAACGTTAGATTTTTTGGAGTTCTGCTTGGGCTGGCTTTAGGGAGTGTTTTTGTCCATTTACCTTGGTTCTTACTCGGCGCAGGTCTTGCGCTATGTGTGCAGCTTTTGGTCGAAGGTCATGGACATTACCTCTGGGTTCGTTTTCATCCTCAATCTGCGCCTACGCCAGAAGCAGGTATTGGCCAGAGGTCCTATGAAAGTACTCGTAGGAAAAAAGTTGTTCCTGCAACTTTAGTAGGGGTGTCTACAGAATACCTGAGCACTGATTTAGATCTTAGAACCGAAACTTTGATACGCTTGTGCTTTTTTGCATTTGAGGCGCGGGATGCACTCATGTTGTCACGTTTGGAAACAATCTTACGATTGGGAACTGGACGCAAGCAAAAAGCTTTCCACAAGCTTGCAGCAGGAATTCGCGGGAGAGAGAAAGTAAGTCTTATTATTCATCGCTATTGGCGTAGTGTGAATGGTTCTAACCGAATGGGACTAACTTTATTTAGTGACCTCTGCGGTCTAGCTCGCGATACGGATAATCGTGACAGAGCGACGATCCGCCGTTTAATGGATGTGGGCGTAGCTTTAGGCTTCACATCTGAGGATTCGCGAAAATTTATCCAACAGACGCTTTAAGGGCCTGAGCCAACCTTTGGAAGGCTTTGACAGGCAATGTCTCTGGTCTTGCTTGTGGATCTACTTCCGCGCCAGCTAACCAGTCTTCCAGAACAAGGTTGTTTTGCTCCGCTAGGCTCCGCAGGCTTCTACGCAGCATTTTTCGGCGCTGTCCAAAGGCCGATTGCGTCACACGACCCAAGGTTTTTAAATCGGCAAAAGGTGTTTCCAACGGCTCTAGCACAACGACTGCGCTGTCCACTTTTGGTGGCGGGGTAAAGGCGCGAGCGGGGACTTCAAAGGCAAGGCGGCAATCGGCGACTGACTGGCAGAGGACAGCTAAACGACCATAATGCGCGGTGCTAGGCTGTGCTACGACGCGTTCGGCGACTTCCAACTGAAACATCAACACAAGTTGCTCCCAGAATAAAGGCGAGGCCGTAACCCAATCAATGAGCATCTTTGTGCCGACATTATAGGGCAGGTTCGCCACGATTTTACGGGGTGCTTTCAGGTTCGCCGCGATATTATATCTCAAGGCATCGCCTTGGGCTATTTCCAGGCGGCCCTCAGCTTTATCGCCAATCTCTGCGAGCGCAGAGATGAAACGTTCATCCATCTCAATTGCGACGAGTTTCTCAGCCCCGCGCAACAGAAGCGCACGTGTAAGTCCCCCGGGACCTGGACCGATTTCAGCTACTGAATAGCCTTCTAAAGGTTCTGCAAGCCGTGCGATTTTATCCGTTAGATTCATATCTAGAAGGAAATGCTGACCTAGCTTTTTATTGGCTCCAAGGTCGTAGGTTTTAATCGTCTCTGACAGGCTAGGTAGGTCGTTAAGGCTCATGACGATGTCCTGCAATGTCTCGGGCTTTACGGATGGCGGCGATCAAGCTGTCGGGACGAGCAATGCCTTGTCCTGCAATGTTGAAAGCGGTTCCGTGGTCCGGACTTGTTCTAATAAAAGGGAGGCCTAATGTAATATTGACGCCGCCGTGGAAATCCAATGTTTTTACAGGGATCAAGCCTTGATCGTGATACATGGCGAGGACTGCGTCATAGCCTTGTCTGGCTTCTGCATGGAACAAGGTGTCTGCAGGTTGAGCATTGGTGACGTTATGACCCTCTGCACGTAAAATTTCTGCGGCAGGGTTGATGATTTCAATTTCCTCGCGTCCCAATGCGCCGTCTTCACCGGCGTGTGGGTTGAGCCCAGTCAGAGCGAGGCGCGGGGCGTCAATGCCGAAATCTGTTTTTAATGCGCCCAACATGACACGCGCAGTGTCTAGGATGATATCAATTGAAAGGGCTTCGGCTGCTGACTTTAAAGGCATATGGACTGTGGCAAGGCCAACGCGTAAATTCTGCGCGGCTAGCATCATAACGGGTCCAGACGCATAGGGGGCGTCATGATCTTGGCTAAGATGCCCCAAAAACTCCGTATGACCTGGATAGCGAAAACCAGATTCATAGAGGATATGTTTTGCAATTGGGTTTGTGATTAGGGCGTCACATTGACTGCTAAGGCAAAGTTCAACAGCGAGTTCTATACTGCGGATGATCGCGGGGGCATGTGCCGCATCTGGCGCGCCTGATTGTGATTGCAAACCGTTGATTGAGATGATCGGTAGAGCGTCAGCGAAAACAGCCAGCGATTGCTCTATCGTATCTATGACACGGTGAGATGAGCCCGAGAATAGAGCGGGCGGCGCAATGATAGCAAATGTGTACTCAGGATGCCCGCGTAGGGCCTCCCAAGCTTTGATCGTAATCTCAGGGCCAATCCCTGATGGGTCGCCCATGCTGAGCGCAAATGGGCGCATGAAGGTTGATTTATCTCACAACGAGCGTGGCTTCACGACGTAAATCGCGAAGGGCACGTTTCGACGCTTGAGCCATTTGTTGATCGAGTAGGCGGTCTTCAATTTGATCTCGTGTTGGGATGTCAGAACCCGTGGTCTCGCGCTTACAAACCATAATGGACGTGGCACCATCTGGACGATCAACCGGGTCAGATAATTCCCCGACGTCAGTTTTCTCCAAGATGGTAACAATGGCTTCATTCAGGTCAGATGATTTAAGTTCACCCATGTCGACTGTGAGAATATTGTCCATGGACTCAACATCAGATTCCAATGTGTCGCAGCCTGTTAGGTCTCCGCGAATAGAAATTAGTCGCGCTTTTGCGGCTTCTGGTTCGCCTTCAACCGTGACCTGTTTCAATTTGTAGAGCGTGTCAGCTTGGGAAATTTTCTTTTCGACCAATGCGACAACATATATGCCACCCGGAACTTGAATTGGATTTGAGACACTTCCAACTTCCATCTGGCGGATAGCCGTGTCAATTTCGGGACGAAGTTCACCTTCGCGAACCCAGCCAACATCTCCGCCTTTAGCGGAAGAGGCCGCAGATGAAAATTGTTGAGCCAATAGCGGGAAAGGTGCGCCGCCTTTAATTTGAGAGATCATGGCCTTGGCGCCTTCTAAGGCTCCGTCCATGCCGCCAATGTCTGGTGTAGCTTCAATATATATTTCTGCGACATGATAATTAGGTTTGGACGCATTCGCCGTAACTTGGTTCAGTGTTTCATCAATTTGAGCATCGGAAATACGAATACGCGAACCGTATAGGCCGTTCACGATACGCTGCCATGCAATTTCTGACCGGATTTGATCTCTTAAGGTCTCAATTGAAACGCCTGCACCCGCTAGACTGGTGACGAGTTCGTTCGGGTCCGCACCGTTGCGCGACAGAAGGCGTGCAACTGAGGTATTTACTTCTTCATCCGAGATGGACTGGTCATATTTTGCAGCTTCTTGCATTTGCAGATGTTCATCTACCAAATTTCGCAGCGCTTGAGTTTGTAGGCGCTTGATGCTGGCTTCATCAGCCTCCGCACCCGTAGTTGCCATCATGAACAAAACGCGCTGACGTAAATCATGAATAGTGACGATGTCAGAATTCACGACAGCCGCAATGCCGTGAGGGGCATTTTGCGCATATGTTGGCGCTGCTGTTGCGAGCAGGGCTGTGGCGATAGCAGTCATCTTCAAAAAGCGCATAGGTGTCGTCTTCTTCTCAGTTCAAGGTCGTTATAACCCAAGTATCTATTGCCGCAAGTTTAGGACACTGTAACGCAAAAAAGCATTAAACTCCTGTCAGGCTTCAGCCGTCCTCAATACGGGCTAAATGGCTGATTCCTAGAAGTAAGACAAGCACAGGCACTGTCCAAGCGGCTAAACCTACAGGTAATATGGAAACCTCGCCAAAGGCCGTGATGACGCTATCCGCAAAAAAGACAACAAACCCAAGCAACGCTCCTGTAACCATAAGGCGCAAAGTGCCGCCGCCTCTGACCAAATGCATCGAAACGCCTGCTGCGATGAATGTCATCGCGACGAGAAGAAACGGCAGCGCCAGTAGTTTGTGAAACTGTAAGCGAAGAGTTCGCGCAGAGAAGCCTGCTTTTTCATTCGCGTCAATCTCATCTCGGATTGACCAGAAGGGCGGATTGGTGCGTTGTCCAGATTGCTTACGAAGGTCCTCTACTGCGATATTTGTAGGAAGCGTGATAAGAGCCATACGCTTTGTGTCTTCACCTGGCGCATTTTCTATAACGTCCACTAGGGTCCAATATCCAGGAGTCAGGAGCGTAGCCTTTGCCGTATCAAACCGTCGTTCAAATTTTGTTGAACCGTCTTGCGTGATCTGCATTTCAAAAAATGTGGCACCCTCTAACTGCTTTTTCGCAATATCTAGACTGTTCGCTTGGATGACACGTTGCGCTGAATTTGAGCCTTCACGTAGCCAAATTTTACTGGTTTGAACTGAACCCAAGAGTGCAGATGAACGTGTTTCATATTGCCCCATCATACGCGAGGAAAGTGGATTGACCACGGTTGACCACAAAGCCCCAATGAGGGCAGCCACTATGACGGCTGGTCGTAAAAATTGCCACGCCGAGAGACCTGCGGCGCGCATGACAGTTAGTTCAGAGCGTCGGTTCATGCCCGTGAGCGCCCCCATCACCCCGAATAGAACAACAAATGGAATCGTTTGTTCAATCAGCATTGGGATTTTCAAGGTCGTTAGCCCAAGCATTTGAAGCGAGGATAAGTCTGCGTCTGAACCAATGTTACGAGAGCCTTCAACATAATCAACAAGCGTAATTATCGCTGTAACTATTAGGAACGCGAGACCGATTCCGCGTAACATGCGTCCCGCGATATAACGGCTTAAACGCGCGCCCGTCATGAGGACATATCTATGATAACTTTAGCTTTACGATAGGAGTTTTCTCGTTTCTTGCGGCCAAAGCGAATGCGTTTTCGATTTAAAATATAGGCAATGCAGAGCAGTATAACCAAGAGAGGTAAAGCATATTGGACGGCGTTAAGGGCTGCATCGCTCTCCGCAGAAGACGCGAGCGCAAAACCAGTTAGTCTGATAGTGAAACCTGTTACAGCGCAAACCGCAATTTTCCGGCTATTACCAAGCTTCGAATGTTGCCCTCTTAGGATGAAGGCGAGGGCAATGAGCACAAGGGCTATATTCCAAAGCGGCGTCGCTATTCGCGCATGTCCTTCAGCTGCCATTACCTTTCGTGACTTAGGCGTTATGTAATCCCGAGGGTCAGGACGAAGTAATTCATGCAAGAATTTATCTGATGATTTTAAGCGCAGAACATTATCCAAAGCCACAACATCAGACAGGTCGAGTTGATAAGTTTCAAAATCAATGACGTCTAAGCCGCCGTTATCCAAAGGGGTTTGAACGGACCCATTATAGAGCATCAAAGAGGTCGAGCTTTCCGCCTTTATCAAGCGTCCTGTTTTGGCTGTGTGTGTCGATTTTGTCTCTGGGTCGCGTCCATCATGAATTAGTACGTCAATGAGCTCACCTTCGGGCAAAATTTCGCGAACATAGACGGTTAAATCTGGCGCTGGAGTGACGAAATGCCCAGCTTGCACCATCTGGCTTGCAATATCTGTTTTCACTTTCAGTATCTCTGACCTCATTTCGCGGAAAGAAAGGGGTTGAAGCAACAGGTTGATGATCATGTGCAAGACTAAGGCGTAGACGCCTAACCTTAAAACAGGCGTCGCTATGGCCCAAGGCGAGACGCCCGTCGCTTTCGCGACGATGAGTTCAGAATCATTCGTCATTCGGTTCAGGGCGTAAATCGCAGCCATAAAGACCGCAAAAGGCATGATGATCCCAATCAGCTGAGGCAGCGCGAGGATTGTGATGTAGAAAAATGTCGTCGCGCTTTGGCGGTTTTCAACAATCAAATCGAGTGTCTGCAGGGATTGCGTCAGAACCGCGAGCAAGGCGAGCGCAGACAAGGACAGGACCGCAGGTGAAAGGGCCTGAGTAAAGATATAGCGCTGAAGCAATTTCATGGAATGCGCTGGCGTTCCTCATGCGGCGCAAAATCGCGCTCATAATGGTTTGTCCCCCTTCTAATACCAGCAGGCTTCGTTTACCAGAGGAAGAAACAATGGTTGAGGCGAATTCATGAATGTCAGTTTTTCTAAGTCTGGTGCAGCTAAATCAGGGTCTGCACTCGTAATCTCTGCGAGCGGCGTAGATCATGCCTATGATGGCGCGGTGATGAAAGCTGCGGCCAAAAGCGCGAGTTTCCACGGTAAAGCGGGTGACGGTTTCCAAACTTACGTGGAAACAGGTGCGCGCGTCTTCATGACGGGGCGTGGCGACAAAGACATTTTTGATTACGAAATTGCAGCTGCAACTGTGGCAAAATCGCTTCGCGGTAGCGGCGAGACAGAGCTAATGATTCATCTTGAGGGGACAGATGCGACGGCAGATGACGCCGCACGTGCCGCGCTTGGCGCGCGCTTGGCCGCTTATATTTGGGACAAGCATAAATCCAAAGCGACGAAATCCAAGAAACCTGCACTGCAATCCATCACCGTTGTGAGCGACGACCCTAGCGCGGCAAAAGACGCCTATGAGAATTACTACGGACCTGCTGGCGATGGCGTCGTGTTGGCCCGTGATCTCGTGAATGCGCCGCCAAATGAGATTTATCCTGTTGCCTATGCAGAGCGCATAAAAGGATTGGCTGACTTGGGCCTAGAGATTGAAGTTCTCGGCGAGGCCGAAATGAATAAACTCGGTATGCACGCGCTCTTGGGTGTCGGCCTTGGGTCAGAACGCGATAGCCAATTGGTCATTATGAAATGGAATGGCGGCAAAGCTGGCGATGCGCCTGCGTGTCTCGTCGGTAAAGGCGTGACATTCGACACGGGCGGCATCAGCCTTAAGCCTGGCGCGAATATGTGGGACATGAAGGGTGATATGGGCGGCTCTGCGGCGGTTGTCGGGACCATGTGCGCACTTGCGACACGGAAAGCTAAAGCGAATGTCGTGGGCATTGTTGGCCTTGTTGAAAATATGCCAGATGGCAAAGCACAGCTTCCGGGCGACATTGTCGTCTCTATGTCTGGTCAAACCATCGAAGTTCAGAATACAGATGCAGAAGGTCGCCTCGTGCTTGCGGATGCGCTGCATTATGCTGTGACGAAATATAAGCCTGCGGCGATGATCGACTTGGCGACCCTTACGGGCGCTATCATCGTGGCTTTGGGCTCTGAGTATTGCGGCATGTTCACACCAGATGATGAGCTTGCGAAGCAGCTTACGGCTGCGGGCGATACTTCCACTGATCTGCCGTGGCGTTTGCCGCTGTCGGATAAATACGACAAACTCCTCAACAGCCCGAATGCGGATATGAAGAACATTGGCGGACGTGCTGCGGGGTCGATTACGGCGGCGCAATTCCTAAAACGCTTTGTTGGTAAAGATACGCCTTGGGCGCATTTGGACATCGCGGGCACAGGCATGGTCAATGGCAGCAAAGACCCCCGTAACCCAACCTTCGGAACAGGGTTCGGCGTACGTCTTCTCAACCGTTGGATCGCCGATAACCACGAGGGATAAGTGGCTGACGCTACGCCTACCGACTATTGGTTTTACCATTTAGAGGCTTCGACGCTGGAAGGCGTCGTCCCTGGACTGTTGGAAAAGACGCTTCAAAAAGGCTGGCGGGCGTTGGTGAAATTGCCAGAGTCTAAGCTCGCTCAAATGGATGAGCTTCTCTGGACCTTTCGTGAAGATGTGTTTCTGCCGCATGGCCGTGATGATGAACCTCAAGCCGAGCTTCAGCCTATCCTCCTGAGCGCGACACGCGAGAGTGCAGAGGGCTTTGATGCGGTGTTCTTGATCGACGGCGCAGACATTGCAGATATGGCAGGCGCAGCACGTGTCATGGTCATGATCAATGGCCGTTCGCAAGACGACATATCCCGCGAACGCGGGCGTTGGAAAACGCTGAAAGGCAAGGGCGCGAGCCTCGCTTATTACCAACAAGATGATCGCGGGCGCTGGGCTAAGAAGGCTTAACCGCTAACGCCGCGCGCCTAGTTTTCTGGCTCCACTATGACCTTACCGTCGAGCGGTGTGTCATAGGCGTATGACAGGTTCGCCGTGACTTCGATCGTTTGAGGTCCAGAGAGCAAGCTCATGGATAAAGCATTGGTTGTAGAGCTTCTGCGCTGGATTGTTTTTGTCACGGCTGGAATTGAACGCTCGACAGTGCTCGCAGGCGTTTTAACGACGCGGCGGGCAACCCCGTTTTCGTAGACCGTTTCATACGTCGCTGGGATTACCATTAATTCAGTGGAGGCTTCTTGAACGACGATCGTTTCAGTGAGGGCTTCGCCTGAGGTATAACCCCCGCCTCCTGCGGCTTGTCTACTGCCTGTCGCCATAATCTGATCCTCCATCATCATGGGTGAATATTCAACTTCAGGCGCAGGTGCAGCGCGAACCATCGAAGGCGGAGGCGGTTTTGTTCCATATTGCCTTTTGGAGTTCTTTCTCACTTGCCTGTCGACGGCAGACCCACTTTGACCCTGATAGGGCCGAGCGGGGCGTATGACATTGGGTTGCGGTCCAAAGCGTCCTGTTCGCGACGGTGTACCAACCATGAAGGTTTCAATTTCACCTAGCGTTGCGCCTGACAGGCTCGCGATTGTCTCCGCTTTATTACGAGCCATTTTCACGGCTTTCGCGGCGGCGTCCTGATAGAGACTGTCGTAATCCGTAAAGTCATAGCCGAAGAGCCTCGCATTTTCTGCGCCTGCATCCGCGAGGGCGCGCAAGGCGTCGCCTGCTGCGTCGGCGGGTTGAATCCGAATGACCATATTAGTGGTCACTTTGATGGATTGTGCATTGCACACAGTTTGCGCCACGCGCGGTATGTCTGCACGGCGTTTGGTTTCGGTGTCTCCGCGTTGGTCTAATCTGCGGTTAAACCAATAATCACCTTGGATTTGAGAGTGTCGTTGTGACGCGACTAGATTTGCGTTGCGGCATTTTTGGTCAAATTCACGGCGCGAGTTGATGCCCGTGAACCCTGTCTCGACGTCTTGCGCGGACAGCGAAGACTGAACCGCATTGATAATCTCAGACATCGCGTTGACGGCTTTGGATTCATTCACATCCTCGGCGCTGATCGTCGCGGTGATGACCGCAATATCGGGCGTTGCGCGGACTTTGCCCGTCGCCGTAACTGACAAGGGTTCAGCCTTGAAAGGGATTGGCGGCATAATATCGCCTTGGTCTTCAAGGAAATCGGCATAGTCTTCGAGGTCGCCCAAATCGATGGAGGGTTGATTGGGTGAACAGGCCGCTAAGGCAGCTACGCAGGTGAGCGCCGCGCCAAGTAAGAGAAATTTACTCATAGATAAACTCCAACTGCACGCCTGCAGATACGATCTGCATGCCGGCTTCTAGGTTCATATCCGTAACGGCGACAGGATCACCTCCCTCGACGAGTTGCGAGGACTCGCCCGCTCCAGATGTGTTGATACGCGGCGGGCTGGCTCTGCGTTGATTATAGGTCGCTTGGTATGAGTTCAAATCAACAACGCCGATGATTTTCGCGCCCCCCGCAGCCGCCAAGCGGTCCGCTTTTTCACGCGCATTAGAGATCGCCCGCTCGCCCGCTTTAAGTTCAATCTCGTCGATGTCTTTGATTTTATAACCATCAAGGGTCAGGCGAATTGCGCCGTTTTCTGAGAAGTCAGACAGTAATGCGCCTGCCAAATCTGGCGGGCCTGCTGTGAAAGTGAAACTGATGGAGGCTTGCTGGGAGATATCCTTGCAGACCCGTTTTGTAATCCGCTTCTCGCCTGTCCGCAGCGTGGCATTGGTGCGGTCAGCCTCTTGATTGAACAGCAAACATTCAGGCGCTTTGACGCCCGTAGTATTGACCGATGCGAAACTAAACTCGCGGCTGATGAGTTTGGCTTCATCCTTGGCAGAGGCTTGGACTGCGTTGACGATATCTGCGAGGGCATTCATCGACGCCTTGGATGTATCGGCCTGTTTAATGACCGCGCCAGAAATTACGAATTGGTCTGGCATGACTTCAACTTCGCCAACACCCGTTACAGAGAGCGTTTTAATGTCCTTGCGCTCAATTTCATCTGGAGTTGCAGGTTGGCAGGCGGCTACCAAAAGGGCCGTTGTCATAAACAAAACAGGTCTCATATTTTCCCTCACTCAATCTTATACGTTATTAAACACGACCTTAACGCGTGAACTTGGGCTTACAAGTCCGTTCGCTAAGGCTTTGAGTGTAGAGGCCTGCGAGGTGTTTGAGGCTCAATTAAGACGTATAGCGATTCAGATCATCGAGTTGGCGCTGGTACTTCGCGGCTTGGAGCCAGTACCAAAATGTGATGGCCGCGAAGATAGTCACAACAGTGCCTAGGCCTAACAAAATAGAAATGCGATCATCCGTAAGGACTGCGAAATTTGAACTCGTTTCCGACCATCGGTAAATCGTCAGGAAGATTATAGCAGGTGCAAAGGGTAGGCCGTACCAACGCCATTGTGTTGCCGCAGCATCGCGTTGAAGTGTTAGTTCTGTGCGCATGTGTTTTATGAGGCTGTCATTTGATGGGTGTGCGGAGCCGGACTTACCGTGGGCGAGGCGGCGGTAGTTCGTTATTGCAATGATTGCGCCCAACACGGTCAGCCCGCTTAAAATCCCATTTCCCCAGCTTGGGTTTTGCAGGTTAACATAGGCGGTCAACGCAAACAAAACAGCCCAGCTGACGTATTCAATTAGATTACGGCGTTTGATTTTGGCTTGAAATCTAGACGCACGTTGATTGAGTTGCGCGGGTGTGTAGATGGTCCCGCTGGTGGGTAAATTCTGCCACAGGTTTTTGATTTTATCTTCATGAGCTGACATGTTTGTTTCCTTTATTACTAGTTTTGGTTTTGAATAATTTTGACAATTTAGATTTGATACGGTGGGTTTGCGTCGCGACGGCCCCGCTAGAACCGCCGATAATATCTCCGATTTCAGAAGCGTTTAACCCTTCCAAATAGAGCGTGATGACTTGCCGATCTGAGGGCTTGAGCCGCTGTATCAACGCCATCAACTGATCGACTTGGTCAATGCGTGCAAAGGCCGCTTCGTAATCAACGGCGTCCGAGAGGTCCGTCATGTCGTCTATGTTGAGGTAGGGTTTACTGGAGTGACGCATCTGTCGATGCACATAACTCGCGCCCGTATTATGCGCGATGCGGTACACCCATGTCCGAAGACTGGCACGGCAATCAAAGAGCTTAAAGCTCCGCCAGAGTTCCATGTGGATATTCTGGATTAAGTCATCCCGCTTATCCGCGTCGCGCTCATACGCATAAGCAAGGCGGCCAATGGCATCCCCGAATTCGTCGGCAGCCACACGGTAGCGTTCGTCTTGTGTTAGTTTCGTCTCAACCACATCAAACCCTTAAATGACGCATTTAATTATGCGCTATAGATAAGGTAGTCGGTCCAAGATGGGATTTCTTACATTTCTTTGTGGAGCAGCGTGCTGCGTTAATCTCGACGCGACAAAAAAAGCCCCGCAAGCTTTCGCTCACGGGGCTTTTTTGTTTCAATATTAGTCTAAGTTTACGCGGCTTTTTTGCTCTCTTGCGCGGCTAAGACTTTGCTGACTGTGTCGGCTTTTAGATCGTCTACGCTGGCGGCGATGCCCATTGCGTTTGCGATCTTTACGACTTCAACTTCGAGCATCCGGTTCAATGCGCTACGTGTGTAGCTGCGCTGTGCGGACGGTGTGCTGTCAGCGTAAAGTGTTTCGCCTTTGGCTGCCATATCGCGGAAGCTTTGTGGCGGCGAGAAGCGAGCGCCATGACGTTGCGCGAGCATGTCGGATGTCGCGATGTAAGCATCCATACCGATGGTGTCGATGTAGGACAATGGACCGCCCGTGTATGGTGGGAAGCCTAGACCGAAGATCGCGCCGAGGTCTGCGCTTTGCGGATCAGATACAACGCCTTCAGAGAAGGTGCGGGCTGATGGTGCGACGAGTGAGTAGAGCAAACGTTGCATAACTTCCTCTGGGGCAGGTTGCTCTTCGAGCAGCGGGTAGTGATCCGTCATGCCTTTCCAGAGGTCGAGGCGTTTACCGTTTTCATCATAGTTGTAGAAACCAGCGCCGAGACGACGTCCACCGCGGTCCCACTTGGTGACCATATTCGTGATGAACTCTTCTGCGCCAGTTGGCACATATTTGTCGCCCATTTCTTCTTGGGTTGACGTCATGATGTCATACCCAAGTTTCAATGTCGTATCATCAGAGACAGCGAGCGGACCGATTGGCAAGCCAAGGTTAGCAGCACAGTTTTCGATAAGGGACAAAGAGACACCTTCGACAACCATCAAAGCCGCTTCGTTGATGTAAGGCGGGAAGACTTGGTTGGTGAAGAAGCCGCGCACGTCTTTGACGATGATCGGCGTCTTGCGGATTTTCTTGTTGTAATCGAGCGCAACAGCCAGAGCGAGATCGCCTGTTCCGTCATGTGGGATGATTTCCAACAATGGCATTTTGTCTACGGGTGAGAAGAAATGCATACCGATATATTGTTCTGGGCGGGACGAGTGTTTCGCCAATCCACCAATCGGAAGCGTTGATGTGTTTGTCGCAAAGACAACGTCTTTACCTATCACAGCTTCTGTCTTCTTGATAACGTCAGCTTTGACGTCTGGACGCTCGAACACAGCTTCGATGATGAGGTCTACATCCTTGAGCATGTTGTAATCATCCGTTGGCGTGATGAGCGCTAGGAAGGCATCTGCTTTCTCTTGCGTCATGCGGCCACGTTTGATTTTCTTATCGAGGATTTTCTTCGAGTAAGCGATGGATTTCTGCGCTTCTTCCATATTTCGGTCGAGCGAGATGACTTGCATCCCAGCTTTGGCTGTAACATGCGCGATACCTGCACCCATGAGGCCACAGCCCAAGACGCCAACTTTTTTGATGTCTTGCTTTGGAATGCCTTCTGGACGGCCAGCGCCTTTGTCAGCCGCGTTCTTGTTTAGGAACAAAGTGCGGATCATGTTTTTGGACGTCGCGCCCATCAACAATTTAGTGATGTATTTGCTCTCAATGCGAAGCGCTGTGTCAATCGGGACAATAGAGCCTTCATAGAGACAAGACAGGATGGCTTCGACGGCTGGATAGTTGCCCTTTGTTTGTTGCAGAGCCATCGCGCCGGACGCCATGAAGAACTGAACAGATTTCGGGTTCATGGCACCGCCGCCGCCCGGAATTTTAAAGCCTTTAACATCCCAAGGCGCGACAACGCCTTTTTCGATATTAGCTTTGACCCAAGCTTTTGCCGCTGCGGCTGTTCCGCCAACTTCGACAACCTCATGGACGAGGCCTTGTGCTTTAGCTTTCTTTGGGTCGAGACCCTTGCCTTGCGTACACATCATGGCTGCAGGTTGCAGACCCATGAGACGCATTGTGCGCTGTGTTCCGCCTGCGCCCGGAAGAAGACCGACGAGGACTTCTGGTAGGCCGAGTTTGATTTTTGGATTGTCAGCTACGAAACGCTGATGCGTTGCGAGACAGATTTCCAGACCGCCGCCGAGGGCGAGGCCTTCGATAGCTGCGGCAGCTGGTTTAGCTTTTTTGCCTTCACGCTGAATCTGACGTGTGGTCCAGCCACCGTTTTCCATTTTACGTAAAGCTTTAGTTAGCTTCATGCTCTCTTCAAACGCTTCCATAGTCAGCGCTTTACCGGCAGCATTGTTTTCGCTCATCATGTTCAGATCAGCGCCCGCGAGGAACGCATTGGCTTTACCTGAAGTAACAATGAGTCCTTTCATGGACTCATTGGAATTGAAGTCGTCGATGAATGTATCGAATTCATTTATGAAGTCTGGCGTCCAAACGTTCATTGTTTGGTTTGGGACGTCAATTGTCATCGTAACGATGCCATCTGAATCCGTGTCGAGTTTGAAATTGTTATATTTAGTCATGTTCTTTTCCGTGCCTTATCTATCTTAGACGCGTTCAATGATTGTAGCAGTGCCCATGCCGCCGCCGATGCAGAGCGTCACGAGGGACGTCTCTTTGTCTGCGCGCTCAAGCTCGTCGACCATAGTGCCGAGGATCATTGCGCCTGTGGCTCCCAAAGGATGACCCATCGCAATTGCGCCGCCGTTGACGTTGATATCGCCGTGATCGATGTTCATGGCTTGCATGAAGCGTAGAACAACCGCTGCGAAGGCTTCGTTCAACTCATAGATGTCAATGTCAGAGACGCTCATGCCTGCGCGTTTTAACGCTTTTTGTGCTGCAAACTCTGGACCCGTCAGCATGATTGTCGGCTCGGAGCCGATAGACGCCATAGAACGGATACGTGCGCGCGGCTTAAGGCCTAAACGCTCGCCAGTTTCTTTGTTCCCGATCAAGATCGCCGCAGCGCCGTCCACGATACCAGAGGAGTTACCCGCATGATGAACATGTTTGATTTTCTCAACGCCTGGGTATTTTTGCTGAGCGACATTATCGAAACCGAAGTTCTCGCCCATCATGGCGAAAGCTGGGTTCAGCGCGCCAAGTGACTGCATGTTCGTATTTGGACGGATTGTTTCGTCGTGGTCCAAAATTGTGAGGCCCAAGATGTCTTTAACTGGGACGATGGATTTAGCGAAGCGGCCTTCTTTCCAAGCTTGGCTCGCACGTTTGTGCGACTCAACGGCATAGGCGTCGAGATCGTCGCGGGAGAAGCCGTATTTCGTTGCAATCAAATCTGCGGATACGCCTTGCGGTACGAAGTAGTTCGCGATTGCGACGGCTGGGTCAGTTGCCATAGCGCCGCCATCGCTGCCCATTGGGACGCGGGACATGTGCTCGACGCCGCCGCCGATAGTCATGTCGCATTCGCCGGCCATAACTTTGGCCGCTGCGATGTTGGCAGCTTCGAGACCTGAACCACAGAAGCGGTTGACCTGAATGCCTGATGTTGTCTGCGCATAGCCGGCTTGAAGGATAGCCGAGCGCGTGATGACCGCGCCTTGTTCGCCGACAGGGGACACACAGCCAAAGGCAATGTCTTCAACTTCAGCGGAATCGATGTTGTTACGGTCGCGAACAGCGGCCAGAACTTGCGCCGCTAGCTCAACAGGCGTGACTTCATGCAGGCTGCCGTCGGACTTTCCTTTGCCGCGCGGCGTGCGCACAGCGTCATAGATATAGGCTTCGGTCATGGTGTTTCCTCTTACGATGCGCGCCGACGCCTCTGCGTCAGGGTATATTCGACTCTCTTAAACACGAATTAGGCTCGCAAGGGAAGGTATCGTGCCCGAACAGTGCCTATTCAAAGATGCGTGGCAGTTAACGTTCACGTCAACGCAAAGCAAGGGCGGAGCCATCAAATGACTGCGATTGTGGTTGTCAGATGGAATTGGCGAGGTAGGGTTTTAGAAACTAAAATCTACTTGATCTGTGTGCGAAAGAAAATTGCGAAGGATGGAGCGGGTGTTCCAGAGTTGAATGTTCCTGTTGGCTTTATACAAACATGATTGACGGCTGCGTCATAGCCGACTGAGGGCACATAATTACACAGGGACATATCCGTCGGTTTTGTAGCTGAGTCTGAATAGCCTACATCTGTTGCATAGTCGAAGGTGAGTCCGGATCCGTTGTTTGAAAACCCTACCGGGTTCACCTCTGGGCCCGTGTCATCGACATCGCCATTGTAGAAAATAGTTTCTGAGGCAAGACTGTCGACTAAAAATACAGTTTCGGAATCTAGATCTGGGCCGTTTTCATGCGTTATTTCAATCGTATATGTGACGTCGTTTCCGGGTAATGAATAAGGCGTCAAGCCTGTTGGGTTCCAAGGCTCAACGGTTTTCTTGGCCGCTATACTCGGCGTGCAGTCCGAAGGGAGATCTGACGGTTTCCATTTTGACATCAACAAGCACTCGACATCTCGGATTTCTGTCAGGCTTAAAGCCCTGTCATAAATCAACATTTCAGCAAAACGACCGTCATATTGTTGAGCATTCGGAGTATCACCAATATGTATACCTCCGCTCACATTGGCGTTCAGTCCAGTCGTATCACCTTTAAACACCTGACCATCTATACGGAATAATTGTTGATTTCCCGGTTCGTCATTTAGGCCAGTATAAAGCGTCGTCTCGGTGAGCGCATTTGGGGAAGCCCCTGATAGCCGCGTAGATCCGCAACAGCCGCCGCCATCGAAATAGACAAGACCCGTAGTGCCCCACGGTGTATGGAAACTAAATCGACCATTGGTTGAGTTGTTTCCAGTATTCGTACCGTTTAGATTGACTGAAAAATTAGTCGTCGCTGTAACGTTTGCATTTACAAAAAATACAGTCATCTCATTTTGGTAATCACTTGCGAAAGGCTTTGCGGCCGCCATACGTGCTATTAATGGGAAGCGTAGGCCGGGATTAATACCGTCAAAGCCAGTGGCTTCATAGGTGACGGTTCCTGCTGCCGTCGTTAAATTGTTCCCACCTGTACTTTTATCAACCCAGGTTGTGACAACACTACCATCTGCGGGTTGAATGCCTGTGCCATTTATATCTTGACCATCGACCCAAAATACTAAGTTCGAAAGGTCCGAGGGACTCGAGATTTGAGCGTGTGCGAAATGAGGCAGTGTCATACATAACAAGGCAGCAAGGCATAAAATGATCTTCGAGAGCATGTTTTCAATTAATCAGAAAAGTCTCATTTAAGCGTAAATATTGGTGTGTTTTATTTTTGGTTTATGAGCTTACTGTAAGTTGCCTTGCGTGTTTTAGGACTGAGCCTCTCTAGTTACGCCATGATTAACAGTGTTGCCCAAGCCGCTTATGATGCGAAGGGCTGCAAGATTGTATGTCATCCAACCACAGGACAGAATTCAAATTGCTTTAATGTGGGCTATTACGATCAATCTATTGTAAATAGTATCGTCTAAGAGACATCAGAACCCATATCAGATTCTGAGTAATTCTTTACTTGTCTTCTTTCAACGCGCGGTCATGTGCGCATTGATCTGACCAGAGGTAAGTGACGCTTGTCATTGGATGAAACTGGGTAATGCGAATAGCTTCACTGCTTTTGACTGAAGGCACCATTCTATGTGGCTTTATGTTCCTTTTGGGAATGTTCAGGCATGCCATCTCGTACTGACTCTGCGAGTGTCTTAACTTTGGGCGATTAAAGGACACTGAGTTTTTGGTAGCTATGGGTTGGGGAGCGGACATTGGAGTTGCGTTGTTTCAGTCAAGTAACTAATACTTACCAATGACATCTAAACCGATTTTACTAATTTCTACACTGTTTTTCGCATTATTAATTACTGGGTGTAGTGGTTTTAAAGGCGACACTGGTCAGCAAATGCACTTTCAAACCATAAATGTACAAAATATTACTAGTATCAGCGTGCATGACCCCAAGGGGAAAAGTCCCTCAAACACCGATGGTGTTGAGTTGGTTCGATTACAAGATAAGGAGAGTATTGAGAACGTATTTGGCTCTTTAAAATCGCTTAAGAATAATTGGGTTGCGGATTTGGTGGGAGTCCCTGTTGGGCGTTATCAAGTAGTCTTTTGGCAAGATAGTGAACGCTTGGCTTCTATCTCATTTGGACAGTCCTTTTTCGTTGGGCAAGGATGCGGTTACTTTTTTGCAAATTCGGTAGGTATGGAAGAAATCGCTCAGTTTCAAACCGCTGTCGGAATTGATGAGGCTTTGTCCTTTGAGTGGTAATGCCGAATGTCCGACGAGAGTAGATCAGATGACGAGTGTCCTATTTTGGGTGCGGTTTCAATCGGTCATCGCAACACATTGGCCAAATCGCTCGGCCGGTGTTTCATATTCGAGGGTCTTTCTGGGACGCTCGTTAAGGGATCTTGCTACCGCATTCAACTTGGCTTGGCTATGGACAGATAGAT
>CALLIK010000004.1 GCA_938009235.1 uncultured Caulobacterales bacterium | reverse complement strand
ATCTATCTGTCCATAGCCAAGCCAAGTTGAATGCGGTAGCAAGATCCCTTAACGAGCGTCCCAGAAAGACCCTCGAATATGAAACACCGGCCGAGCGATTTGGCCAATGTGTTGCGATGACCGATTGAAACCGCACCCAAATAAGGCTACTGACGCATTTTTAAATAGTGACAATATTGCATGAAATTGACTCCTGTTTACATTTTGCACTAGGTCTGCTCAATGCGCGCTTTAATCTCTTTCCTAATAGTTTTTATATTTTCAGCCTGTGCTACAGTCCCAGAACCGCCGCAAATTGTACAAATCACATTTATATCTCTGGATAAAGGAACAGTTCAAAACGCAATAATTGACGGGGACTTTAGTGAGAGTTTTGACGAACCCGGCTATATATTACAATTTGAAAGCAATCAGGAAATTCCGTGGAGCCAAAGCACTAACAAAGATGGCTTTATCGGCCTTGATTATTTTCACTGTAATTCCAAAGACCGTTATGAAGTAGGTCACACTTATAGTGCGCGCGACTATATAAAAATTAATAGCTCGTCATACTCGAAAATCATAGAGCGACGGTCAAATGGGTCCATTCTATATGAGGTCCAAATGTTTAAAACCCATGACACGCCAGGTACCCAACCCATTTGTGCGCAAGTGTTTGTCCTCGACGGAAACAATAAAAGCAAAGATTGGCAACCTGCCATCATTTCCAATAAAATAGATCTTAAATTTCCCATATAACCAAAATGAGCGTCTTAAAATCGCTCCAAGTAAGCCTCTAAGCAATTTAAGTCTTTGGGCTATAACGGTCATGACTTAACCCTTATTTGTGATCCGTCCACGTTTCCAACTGCTGCGATCCCTCATTGAACTGCACTTTCAAAAAACATGATCCCCGCACTCAGAAGCTGTGACATACTTATATTGTTCTTTCGGACATGGGACAGGTGAGACGTCGCTTACTGGTTCGGGAGACGGTGGGGTTGAGCATCTGACTTTGACAGGTTGGACTGTGCCGGGCCATGATGTGGTGAGCGTTGACCGCCTGATCTTAAACCGGTTCTGTTAAAACCTTTTTGTTTTAACTTTACGTCGGCAGGTCAGACTGCGGGAAATACTAACCGTCACATCTACAACCATCGCCGCAGTGTTATCACTTGCGTAAAACAAAACTAAACTATTCGGTATTCCGTCGTGGGGGCCGACATTGCGGGCAGTCCTAATTTTTAGAGACTACGCATTTAGGCAGTCGCCCCAAAAGACGGGAGAGCGGCTGTGAGCGTTTTCGTTTGCCTGATTATCTATTTTTATTAAAAACAGTGAACTTTCACATGACTAGTTTGGCTTATGGGACCTAATAATGAGAGGCATATTGCCAATTTCTGATTATGAGGCTTTCAAGAATGTTGGCGGTGTCACGGGACCTCTTGGCACGGGGGCGGACATATATAGCTTGGCTGCAGGAATTTCAGCTGGCTGTTCGATTTGAGCATGAGGTATCGTGAAGGTGATCATTGTACCTTTTCCGACCATACTCTCAATCGTGAAAGTGCCGCCGTGTAATTCGACGAGGGATTTGGAAAGCGATAGGCCTAGTCCTGTACCTTCCATGGTTTTAGACTTCTCATTATCAACTTGCTGAAATGGTTGTGCGAGACGTTTAATATCTTCTTGCGGAATGCCTATGCCGCTATCTGAGACACGCAGAACCAGTGCGGTAGGGTGCGCTTCTGCGCTCACTTTGACTACGCCACCTTCAGGTGTGAATTTTATGGCATTCGTTAGAAGGTTCAGTAGGATTTGTTTAATGGCACGTGAATCTGCGTTTATCTGTGGCAGATTTGTATTTTCATAAATCAATCTGAGGTGTCCATTTTGCGCACGCGCATTCACAATACGTAAGGCTTGAGAAATTAAACCACCCACCTCGACTTGTTCAATATTTAGTTTCATCTCACCTGCCTCAATCTTAGATAAGTCAAGTATGTCGTTGATAAGGGAGAGTAAATGCTCACCAGAAAACAAAATATTACTGGTGAATTCTTTGTAGCGAGCATCGCCTAGTGGACCAAAAACCTCACGGTCCATTATATCAGCAAACCCATTAATGGCATTAAGAGGCGTCCGTAATTCATGACTCATATTGGCTAGAAAATCGGTTTTCTGCTGACTCGCGGCCTCGGCTTGATTCTT
The DNA here is from genome assembly GCA_938009235.1 of uncultured Caulobacterales bacterium. Lineage (GTDB taxonomy): Bacteria > Pseudomonadota > Alphaproteobacteria > Caulobacterales > Maricaulaceae > Litorimonas. Next base: position 580,221 of record CALLIK010000004.1, on the reverse strand, counting down.
TTTCTGCTCATAGGTATCAGCCCGTTCAATCGCCTCAGTTTGTGATTTCTGAAGATTGTCAAACTTGAGCGTTGCCTCTGTGACATCTTTCATGAGGATAATAGCAACAGCGCTATGAGGCCATTCCAATTCAAACTTACGGCCAAGACCATTTTGTCCGACCAAAGATATTTCCTTCGCGCCTGTTTTGAATTCAAGTTGACCTGTGTTTTCAGAGTCTTCGCCAAGCCAAGCTTTGATCTCTTCTGCAGCGGGATTCATACGGCGTACATTACCCATCGCGTTCAGAAGGATGACAGGGAATTTACTATCCTCATGAGCTCGCCACGCCCAAGCTTCTTCTGGGCTAAGATCGCCTTTTAGAAACCCTGAAACCATTTGAAAGAGACGTAACCTGTAGGCAATTGTGACAGTGATACCAATCAGGAAGCAAATATATTGCATGATTGGATAACCTTGGCCGCCCCATATTCTCATCATGAAAATGTTCAATCCAACAACCGTGATGGTCATCGCAAGTCCAAGCATCAACAGCAGGCGTTTATTTTTTAAAAGCGTAGCAGAAATTAGACCCAAAACCATAAGTATCAAAGCTATGGAGAGGGCTGCTAGCCAAGATTTTTTAACTGAGCCTTGATAGCCCGTTGACACAGAAAGGCCTCCAAGCGCGATGAGTGCCGAGCGATCAGGGCCATTGCCAAGCGGAAGTTGAACCCGGCTTGAGGCAATCGATGGATCTCGACTAATAATGACATTGTAACCAGATATATCTTTGTCATATCCGGCCAGAATAGCCCCTAAGCTTACACGTTCAAGCGTGGAGGGGGCATAGCGTAAATCAATGTTGACCTTCTCTTTAGAGAGCTGGCCCGTGGCCAACCATGCCGCAGGATTATACCCGGAACTATTCTGTGAGGTTCGAACAGCTCTCGTCCAACCATCAGGGTCAGTTAATAGGCCTAGATCAACTAAGGTTGCATGGGCGCTAAATTTTTCTGCACCGCCTTGGGGTAGAGCGAGCCTTTGTGGTCCGAAGTTTGACATTGCTTTAAGGAGGGATGAATCGTTTTTTGAAGACAGAGCTTCAGACAAGGTTAAGTCAATTAACACACGCTCAGCACCCGCTTCATTCAGACATGTAAGTGTTTGAGCCAGTTGGCCTCTGGGTAAATGCGCTCCGTCTGACTGACGTATATCTTGAGCCGTGATGTCGACAATCAAATATTTTTGATCAACAGGTGTTTTTTCAGAAGTTAAAATTATATCTGACCAGACGCGATCAAACTTCTCCATAGGGTGACTGAAAATAGTTGCGAGTGACAATAGTAAAGTAATTGCTATCGTAACTAAAAACTGTTTTCTCCCAACCTCAAGCATGATTAACCGACGATGTTCGCACTCGGAATTTCAGCAGGGCTTAGTTCACCTGATAGTAATTTAGCGATGTCTGTAAATTGTTCATTCACGCTACCACCGAGGGCGGACGCACCTGAAATAGCCATTAAGCTTATTAAAGCGCCAATAAGGCTATACTCGATGGCTGTTGATCCACTTGTGTCGGCCAGGTATCTTTTTACAGACCTTAACACGTAAACCCTAGAAAGTTTTTCTTTTAAGGACAGTCTATGCATAATAAATATTTCCACATAAATATTTCTAATCGACTGGAGACTAGACCCAATATGTTTAGCTAAGCTTAGTTATTATAATTAACAGAACTTAAAGTTGTGAAGATTGGATTGGCGTAGCCTTGAAAACGTAATTTTGAAAGTCATCACTTATTTTAAGGGAGTGTCCTATGATTTTACGCTTGCCTGACGACTTATTTTATTTTTACCTATATTTTTGCGATCTCGCATCATCCAATGCTAGGAAAATTTGTCTTAACACGCTATGACAGTAGCGTGTTGACGCAAATATCTTGCGCATAGGAAGACAATCATGACGAAATGGACGCCGTCTAGCTGGCGCAATAAACCTGCCAAACATATCCCGAGCGATTATCCGGATGTGGCTGAACTCAACGATGTTGAGGCAACCCTTAAGGGCTATCCACCGCTTGTTTTTGCGGGTGAGGCGCGCCGTTTGAAGGCAAAGTTAGCAGATGTTGCCAATGGTAAAGCTTTTTTGCTGCAGGGCGGCGATTGCGCCGAGAGCTTCAAGGAGTTTCACCCTGATAACCTGCGCGATACATTCCGTGTTATGATGCAAATGGCCGTTGTGCTAACATATGGCGCGGGCCAACCCGTCGTTAAAGTTGGTCGTATTGCAGGCCAATTTGGTAAGCCGCGTAGCTCGGCTGTCGAAATACGTGACGGCGTTGAGCTTCCGTCTTATCGCGGAGATAATATCAATGGCATGGCCTTTGATCCTGTTTCGCGTGCACCTGATCCTCAACGTTTACTGAAAGCCTATGGCCAATCGGCTGCGACGATGAACCTGCTGCGAGCCTTCGCGACGGGTGGTTATGCGAACCTGCGTAATATCCATAAGTGGACATTGGGTTTTGTTGATGAGTCTGAGCAGACTAAAAAATACAAAGAACTTTGCGAGAAAATTGAAGACGCTTTGGACTTTATGGAAGCTTGCGGCGTGACACCTGAATCTACGCCGCAAATGTCGTCTACGAATTACTATACGTCCCATGAAGGTCTGCTGCTTGGTTATGAAGAAGCCATGACGCGGATCGATAGCACGACAGGTCGTTGGTACGATACCTCCGCACATATGCTGTGGATTGGTAATCGTACACGTCAGCTAGATCATGCTCATGTCGAATTTATGCGCGGGATTGAAAACCCAATTGCGATGAAGATCGGGGAGGGCTTGGAGCCAGATGAGCTGATGCGTTTGCTCGATGTCCTGAACCCAGATAATGAAGCGGGTAAGATAACGCTTATCGCGCGTTATGGCCACGACAAGGTTGCCAAAGGTCTGCCAACTTTGGCGCGGGCAATTAAAAAGGCGGGGCGTCAAGTTGTCTGGTCTTGTGATCCGATGCACGGCAATACGATCAAAACCGATAGTGGCTATAAAACGCGACCATTCGATTACATCATGACCGAAGTTAGTCAGTTTATGCAGGTGCTACATTCCGAAGGCTGTTGGCCGGGTGGTGTACATTTCGAAATGACAGGACAAAATGTAACGGAATGTTTGGGCGGGTCGGCACGCGCTGTTCGCGAAGAAGATTTGTCCTCGCGTTATCACACACATTGCGACCCTCGTTTGAATGCAGATCAAGCCCTTGAGTTGGCATTTCTGATTTCTGAAGAATTAGGCCGCTACCGTAAAGATGAGGGCGTGCGCCTCGCAGGGTAGTTGTTAAACCTAATAAAAAAGCCGCCCCTGCAAAGGGACGGCTTAAAGTCTGGAATAAGATGTTTAAGTCTTAAAGATCTTTAAGAGCTGCTGCGGCTTTGAATGAAGCAGATGTTTTCGCTTTTGACATCATCATTTGGCCCGTTGATGGATTGCGCATTTCGCGGGATTCGCGATGTTTGGCTACAAATTGACCAAAACCAGGGATGATGACTTTTGCGCCGTCGCCTTGCTTCATTTCATTCGTAACAACTTCGCAAAATGCATTGAGCATGTCGCCAGCTTCGGTGTGTGAGCAGTTAGCCTGAGTAGCAAGTGCGCCGATAAGTTCTTTCTTGTTCATCGTGAATCTCCCTCGTGATGAAGCGACCAGCGTTGATGCCGGAGCTGTTAGGAATGCTAAGGATTGCGGCTAATTTGTCATTAAAAACTACATGTTTACTGATGTTTTTGATGTTTTTGATGATTTGGGGGGTGTTTACGTTATTATATCGGCTCAGTTTCAACTGGAAGTCGTCCATGCATGCCCGAGTCATAGGGAATAATGCGAAAAGTGATTCTAATATTTTCACTTGCAAATCATCTCTCAAGCGGCGTTAAGGCTCAATGTTTAAACATTTGAAAATTGGTCTGGTCGGTGCGGGTGTCTTCGCTGGGTATCATGCCAATAAGCTGTCCGAACATGCGCGGGTAAAGTTTGTCGGGGTCTATGACCTTAATGACGATAACGCCGCAAACATGGCGTATAAGCATGAGATAAAGGCTCATTCGCTTGAGGCACTGTTGGCCGAAAGCGATGCGGTTGTCATTGCCTGTCCCGCGAGCTTCCATGGAGATGTTGCCAGACTTGCATTGGAAGCAGGCTGTCATTGTCTTATTGAAAAGCCTCTCGCAACGACGGCGGCGCAAAGCGAGACGATTGTGCGGCTCGCGGCAGAAAATAACCTCATCGTTCAGATTGGGCATCAAGAACGCATGGTCCTTCGTGCCATCGGTTTAGACGTCGTGGAGGAACACCCTCTCGCGATTAAAGCTGTCCGCTCTAACCCTTACTCCTCCCGCGGCACCGATGCTTCGGTGACAATGGATTTAATGACCCATGACATTGATCTGTGCACGGCTCTATTTGGCCGAGCGCCTGACACCGTTAAGGGGCGCACTCGCTGCGTGAAATCTGAAACATCGGATGAAAGTCATGCTGCGCTATACTATGGCGATGCACGGGCTGATCTCTTCGCGAGCCGCGTGGTAGAGACGGGGGAGCGCCATATGACTCTCACATACCCGTCGGGCAGTGTGCATATCGACTTCAACGCGAAAACCCTCGTGCATGACACGCCGTTTGATTTGAATGTAGACTTCGCGGCAGATCCAAGGGCACAAGACAGCTTAGGTGCCGCGACAGATGTGTTCGTGTGCGCCATCCTAGACGGAACGCCTGTTCTGGTTGGGGCTAAGGACGGTGCAATCGCAGTGCAGGTTGCAACACAAATAGATGGGGATGTGTGATGCGTATTTTAAAGTGGTTTGGAATTGGTCTGCCTGCGCTTGGACTTTTGTTAATCGCGCTGAATTGGACGACGATCAAACGCCTCATGACAATCAACACACTGTTTGATGCAGATAAGATTGTCGCGAATTTCTCGAATATGGACGACGCATTCCTGCATCATGACCTGAGCATTGGCGATCCGCAGCCATGGGATGAAGATATTCAACCTTTGCCTGAAACTGTAACTGTTGCGGGCCAAGAGGTTGCGTTGACGGATGTTCTCGAAGAACTCGACACAACGGCGCTCGTTATCATTCGCGACGGCACGTTGATCCACGAAAGTTATTACAAAGATACTGGCCCCGATGACCTCCGTATCAGTTGGTCCGTAGCGAAGTCATTTATGTCGGCGCTCTATGGTCAGGCGGTTGAAGACGGGCTGATGGATATTTCTCAACCTATTGAGACCTATCTGCCACGGCTCAAAAGCACAGCCTATGAGGGCGCTACGGTTGCCAACATTCTGAACATGGCCAGCGGCGTGAAGTTCGACGAGAACTACATGGACCCCAATTCAGACATCAACGACATGGGAAAGGTATTGGGTCTTGGCGGGTCGATGGATGAATATACGACTGAGCTGACGGAGCGCCAGTATGAACCAGGGACGGTCTGGCAATATGTCTCTATTGATACACATGTCGCGGCAATGGCTCTGCGTGAAGTCACAGGCAAAAGCCTTCATCAGATGTGGGAAGAAACTTACGGCGCAAAGCTCGGGATGGGCAAAGCTCCTTTCTATCTCACGGACGGCGAAGATGTTGCCTTCGCTTTGGGCGGGTTGAACCTACGCACGCGGGATTACGCCAAATTCGGTCAGTTATTCCTTCAAGGCGGCGGGTGGAAGGGCGAGCAGATCGTACCAGAGGCTTGGGTGAAAGACTCAACGATCAACCATGCGCCAAATATTCACCCTGTGCGCGGGTCTGGCTATGGCTATCAATGGTGGGTGCCAATGCCGCAAGAGGGGCCAAGCAAGGGCGACTTCTTCGCAATCGGGATTTATGGCCAATATATATATGTGAACCCTGCCATGAACATCGTCATTGCCAAGAACGCAGCCGACCGGGAATTCACGGTCGCGCAAAGCAATGGTCAGCACAGCATGAATATGAATATTGATGCGTTTCGCAGTTTGGCGGAGCAGTTAAGGCTTAAAGGCATGGTACATGATGAACTCAAGCCTTTAGTGATTGTCGATTGAGAGCAATAATAAAGTTACTCCACCCTAATATCGTAAAGCGTTATTCTGACCTCTCTGTTACCTCGCGAACATGGAGAACAACTCTGCCAACTAACCTTTCATAACGTTCAATCTAAGAGACGATTTGCCAAATCGGGAGGGGCAGAGTAGAGCGCTAGGCATATGACACACCGCCTCAAAATCGCTTCCATTCAAGCTAATCCAGTTGTCGGCGATATCGCCGGAAACTTGGAGAAAGCGCAGACTCATTACGCCAAAGCCAAGGCAGACGGCGCAGATATTGTTGTGTTCTCTGAACTCTTCATCATCGGCTACGCGCCAGAAGATTTGGTTCTGCGCCCTTCCGCAGTCACAGATTGCCGAACGGCTTGCGAGCGTTTGGCGACCCAGACCAAAGACGGCCCCGCAATCGTGTTTTCCGCGCCGTGGTTGGATGATGGCGAACTGTATAATGCGGCGCTATTCATGCGGGATGGCGCGATTTCGGATGTAAGGTTTAAGCATCATTTGCCGAACTATGGCGTGTTTGATGAAGCCCGTGTTTTCACGCAAGGACATCTGCCACAGCCTATTGATTTCAAAGGTATCTCTATCGGTCTTCCGATCTGCGAAGACCTGTGGCAAGACACGGTCGCGGACCACCTGAAAGACGCAGGTGCAGAGATTATGATCTCTCCGAATGGGTCACCTTGGCGGCGAACCGCATTGACGGAACGCACGGCTGCATTGGGCGAGAAGGTTATTACCGAAGGCCTGCCGTTGATTTATGTCAATCAGGTGGGCGGACAGGACGAGCTTGTTTTTGACGGGTCTTCATTCTCTATGGCGGCGGATGGCTCGATTGTTCAATCTCTGAAAAGCTTCGTCGATGATTATGATCTCGCGACATGGGAGAAGATTGACGACGTTTGGACCTGCCTAGAGGCCAAACGCGAAGTTCAGCTTTCTGGCCATGAAGCCGATTGGCGCGCGATGTGCCTTGGCCTTGGCGATTACGTCAATAAGAACGGCTTTAAGCAGATCATTCTCGGTATGAGCGGCGGCATTGATAGCGCCATGGCGGCAACCATTGCCGTTGATGCGCTCGGTCCTGATCGCGTTTGGGCCGTGATGATGCCGACGAAATATACGTCGGGCGATTCCCTGACGGATGCAGAGCAATGCTGTGAGCGCCTCGGGTGCCGTTACGATTCCATCGCGATTAAGCCTGCGATTGACGCCTTTGATGAAATGCTGACGCCATTCTTTACCGACCTAGAGCCATCAACAGCCGAAGAGAATATTCAATCCCGCTCTCGCGCGCTGACGCTTATGGCGCTGTCTAATAAATTTGGACCGATGTTGGTGACGACAGGGAATAAGTCGGAAATGGCCGTGGGATATGCCACGCTATATGGCGATATGTGCGGCGGATATAATCCGCTCAAAGACGTCTATAAAACCGAAGTTTTTGCTCTTGCGAATTGGCGCAATGAAAACACGCCTGAGGATTTGCTCGGGGCTGATGCGCCCATCCCAACGCGTATCATCACAAAACCGCCGTCAGCGGAGCTGCGCGATGATCAAAAAGACAGCGATAGTCTGCCTGAATATGACGTGTTGGATGATCTGTTGTTGTGCTTGATCGAACTGGAATTGCCGATTGAAGATATTCTCACGCGCGGTCATAGCGAAGCCGATGTGAAACGGATTCAAAACTTGCTCTACATCGCTGAATATAAACGCAGACAAGCGCCTCCGGGTGTGAAAATCGGCACAAAGAATTTCGGACGCGACCGCCGCTATCCGATTACAAATCGTTATCGCGACAAAATTCCTGAAGGTGAAATTTAATGGCCAAACCTATTGTACGATTTGCGCCGTCTCCTACGGGACGTTTGCATGTTGGGAATGTCCGCACCGCCTTGATGAATGTCCTATTCGCGAAAGCGGAAGAGGGCATGTTCATTCTACGTATCGATGACACAGATGTGGCGCGATCTACGGCTGAATATGAGCAAGGCATCAAAGATGATCTGTCTTGGTTGGGCGTCACATGGGGTAAGACGTTCAAGCAATCCGAGCGTTTCGGTATGTATGACGAAGCCGCAGATAAGCTACGCGCCGCAGGATTGCTCTACCCGTGTTATGAAACATCGGACGAGCTAGACCGTCAGCGTAAACTTCTGCGCGTTGCCGGTAAGCCGCCTGTTTATAACCGCGCGGCTCTAGATCTTACAGATGAGCAAAAGACCGCGTATGAAGCCGAAGGGCGCACGCCGCATTGGCGTTTCAAGCTCTCTGGCGGTGTTGTTACATGGACGGATATGGTGCGCGGGGAGCAAAAAATTGATGTCTCGTCACTCTCTGACCCTGTCCTTATTCGCGGTGATGGATCATATCTCTACACGCTGCCGAGTGTTGTCGATGATATAGAGGCCGAGATTACGCATGTTATTCGCGGTGAAGATCATGTGACGAACTCTGCGGCGCAGATTGAAGTCTTTCAGGCGCTTTCGACACATCTACCGACATTCGCGCATACGCCATTACTTGTCGGCGCAGATGGTAAGTCTTTGTCTAAGCGTATTGGGTCTTTGTCGATGTTGGAACTGCGCGAGCAAGGCATTGAACCTATGTCGATTGCGTCGCTCCTCGCGAAAATCGGAACATCAGACGCTGTTGAAATTCGTCATAGTCTTGAAGCTCTGGCTTCTGAATTCTCTTTCACTAAGATTGGCCGCGCTCCCGCTCGTTTCGATGAGAAAGACTTGATCGCTTTGAACGCCAAGCTCCTTCACGAAACCGCCTATGAAGACGTGGCAGACCGTGTGCCTGGTGATGCTGCGTTCTGGAACATTGTTCGCGCGAATATCGAGAAAATTTCAGATGTTGATTCGTGGGCAGACATTGTCCTGAAACCAATGTCGGGCGAAATTGCTGATGAAGATGGTGATTTCTGTAAAACGGCTGCCGAGTTTTTGCCGGACACAGTGCTGCCAGAGACATGGTCTGCTTTGATCACGCATTTGAAAACTGAGACAGGACGTAAAGGCAAGGGATTGTTCATGCCATTGCGTTTGGCGCTAACAGGGCAGCAACATGGTCCGTCAATGGACGATATGTTGGTCTTACTAGGAGCTGAAAAAGCTAAGGCGCGTTTGCGCGGTGATACAGCTTAAGACTCTCGCTTTTGTGAATCCCACTCAAGGGTTTCGTCTGTTAATGGTGAGACTTATTCATTGAGAGAGGAATATCTATGTCTGAAACTAAATTTCTGAAACCCGCGTTGCTTTTAACACGGCTGTCGATTGTCTATTTTCTTCTGCCTTGGCAGGTCATGCGGTTCACGAATCCAGAGCAGGCCAGTAAAATTGCTAAAAAATACTATCACGTTGAGGGTATTAACGAATCAACGGCGCCTGTGATTGGAGCTTTGTGGTTGTTGCTTTTGTTGGCTGTCTTAGTTGGTTTCAAAAAGACATATAGCTACGGCTTAGTTTTTGTTTTGCACGCAGGCGCGATTATTGTTGCGTTTCCATCTTACATGTGGGGCGCTTCAGGGTTTAACCAGTTGTTTTTAGCCGCAATTCCGTCAGCGGCAGCTATGGCTTTACTCTGGATACTTCGTAAAGAAGATACGTTTTTGAGCGTTCTGGGTAAATTTGGGTAACCCCAATTTGGCGGCTGGTCGCTGTCTTCGCCGGGATGAGAAGAAGACAATGACCAGCCCACCTGTTTTTGGCCGCTAACGTGGGGTAGGGCGACCGTGTCGACGATGGTGAGTTTGGGATGTGTTCATCACCGACAAGAAAATATATACATCAAGGGTTGTATTTTGTCACGAATTATTTTCACAAACACAACCCTATGGTGAATTATCTCTTACGGTAAAATTGAGTTTTTGACTATCGATCGGCAGGTCGCCAGCTCAAAATTGACTTGAATATTAGCCTATAGATAGGGTCTAAAACCAAGACCGCGATGATCACGCAGAGTCCCCATAACCAATGTTGCTGTGTGACCGTTAGCCAGATCATTATTCCTAATGCCGCGGGATAGAAGAGCAAGGCTCTCGCCAGACGCCACACGCCCTTGAAAACCGCTTTACTCATGCTTTTAGTTCGCGCGGTAGAATCATATCCGTGAATGACCATGCCGCAGGATCGAGCCAGTCGCTTTGGCCTTCTGGGGTGCGCGTTAAGACCGAACAGGCTCCAGGCGGGAAGTGATGGGGTTGGCCCGTGAAATAGCTGTGAAGCTCTGCCCACCCTGGATTATGACCTAACAACATTAGTGAGCCGTCTGGTTCAATAAGCTTGCCGCAAACGCGCAAAACTGTCTCGACACCTGCGTGATAGAACTCAGGCGAATAATTGATTGTCTGCGCACCAGGGATTGCTCTTATTAAATACATGGCTGTCTCGCGTGTGCGTTTGGCATCAGAGCTCCAAATTACCTCAGGTGCAACACCGCGGGCCGTAAGCGCAGCCCCCACAGCGGTGGCGTCGCGTTGTCCACTCACGTGTAGCGGTCGATCATGGTCGCTCGTATTGTTATCTGGCCAAGACGCTTTGGCGTGTCGCATAATGAGTAGATGAGTCAGCATATCGCAATATGGCCCTGTTTCAGGGCGTGCACAATGCCGATCAGCCTCAATCTGATCATTTCAATCTATAGGCCGCGCTTTACCAAAGCGAGTGGTCTGCTATAGCGGCGCAAACCACCCTTTATTCGATGGATTCCGACATGTTCGACCTTAAAGCTATTCGTGACAATCCAGAGGCCTTTGATACCCTCTGGGCGAAGCGCGGACTCGAGCCGCTCTCCAAGAAAATCCTCGATCAAGACAAGCTGATCCGCAAGGCGATGCAGGTCGTTCAAGAGGCTGAAGCGGCGCGGAACAAAGCGTCCAAGCAAATTGGCGCAGCGATGGGCAAGGGCGACAAAGAAGAAGCCGAACGTCTCAAGACCGAAGTCTCTGGCGCGAAGAACGTCATTGCCGCCATGGGCGCACAGGTTGAGAGCGAGAAGGGGCAGCTAGATAACCTCCTCGCTAGCCTCCCGAATGTACCGTTTGAAAATGTCCCTGATGGGGAAGACGAAGACGATAATGTCGAGCTGTCCAAATGGGGCACGCCTAAGACGTTCGATTTTGATGTCAAAGCCCATGACGACCTCGGTACTGATCTTGGCCTGATGGATTTCGAAACTGCCGCCAAAATGAGCGGTTCACGTTTCGTCGTTCTACGCGGCGCACTCAGCCGTATGGACCGCGCTTTGGCTGCGTTGATGTTGGATATGCAAACGGCTGAGGGATTTGAGGAAACTAGCCCTCCTTTGATTGTACGTCAGGATGCGCTTTTCGGTACAGGTCAGTTGCCCAAGTTCATGGAGGACCTGTATTTAGGTATGAGCGAAGGCGAAAGAACTAAGCTAAGTAATAATGCACTATCAGGCCTTAATGCTACTTCTTCGCAATTGGGTTTGAACCCTGACAAAAACCTGCTCGACCTCATAAATGAAACATATGCGGTTGCCGAAACACAAGAGTCTTTCTTTCTCATCCCAACTGCAGAAGTTTCCCTCACGAACACAGTTCGCGAATCTATCATTGAGGGTGAAAACCTACCAATTCGCCTAACTGCTCACACGCCATGCTTTCGCTCTGAGGCGGGGTCTGCGGGTCGCGACACCAAAGGCATGATCCGTCAGCATCAGTTCAACAAGGTTGAATTGGTCACGATTTGTAAGCCTGAGGATAGCGAAGCCGAGCATTTGAATATTTTACGCTGTGCGGAGTTGGTTCTGCAAAAGCTTGAATTGCCATACCGCGTTGTTGAGCTCTGCACAGGCGATCTTGGGTTTGGCGCGCGTAAGTCGTTCGACATCGAAGTGTGGCTCCCGAGCCAAGACACATATCGCGAGATCAGTTCGATTTCGAATTGTGGTGACTTCCAAGCCCGCCGTATGAATGCACGTTATAAACATGCACCGAAAGACAACCGCTTCGTTCACACATTGAACGGCTCTGGTTTGGCTGTGGGCCGCACATTGGTGGCAGTGCTTGAGAACTATCAGAACGCAGACGGCACGATCACTGTGCCTAAAGCCCTCGTGCCATATATGGGCGGGCTCGAGACAATCGGGTGAAAATACTCCTCACCAATGATGACGGTGTAAATGCGCGCGGGATTTCTGTCTTGCGCGAAATTGCGCTTCAGATTTCAGATGATGTCTGGACTTGTGCGCCAGATACGGAACAATCTGCGGCCTCACGCGGTGTGTCTTTGCATAATCCTGTTCGTTTGAAAAAGCAGGATGACCGTATTTATTCGGTTACGGGAACACCGACGGATTCCATCATTGTCGCGCTGAAAGCATTGATGCCAGATGCGCCGCCTGATCTTATTCTATCTGGCGTCAATCGAGGGCAGAACCTCGCCGAAGACGTAACATTTTCAGGCACAGTCGCCGGCGCGTTGCAGGGGATGCAAATGGGTGTGCCGTCTATCGCGCTGTCTCTTGCACGCGGGTTTCAGGCCGCACAGAGCCTGCCGTGGGAAACGGCCTTGGCGCATGGCGCGTCGACAATCCAAACATTGCTACAGCAAGGGTGGGCGAAAAATGTCGTCCCCAATGTGAACTTCCCTGATACAGCGCCTGACGCAGTCAAAGGCCTACAATATACACGCCAAGGCCACCGTGACTTTCAGATGACAGGCGTAGATCGTCGTGATCATCCACGTGGCGGGGATTATTTCTGGCTGACCTATGGGGCGAAAAAGTCAAACCCGCCGCAGGGAACAGACCTCCGCGCGATCTATGATGGGTATATTAGCGTCACGCCGCTGCATACGGATTTGACTCATGAGCCGAGTCTGACACATCTTACATCATGAATATTGGCGTCATGAGTATTGATCTGTGAGCATTGATCCCGGCTTAATTGATATGATTATGCGGCTGCGTGGCCGAGGTATATCTTCCAATGCTGTCTTGCGCGCGATTGAACTCGCCCCGCGGCGACACTTTGTGCCTGAAGGTAAGCACGCGGTTGCCTATGATAGTGTAAATATTCCAATAGGTTGCGGGCAAACCTTACCGCCACCAATGACGGCGGCTTTGATGGTGCAACTGTTAGATGTGGAGCCCGACCATAAGGTTCTCACGCCTGGTCTAGGGAGTGGATATCTCGCGGCTATTTTGTCTCATATGGCGGCGCGTATTTATACGGTTGAGCGGTATCGCACACTGATCCGCGACGCTGATGCGCGGTTCCATCACCTCGATATTCATAATGTCGTCACGCGTCACGGCGATGGGCGGTATGGTTGGCCGGGCCAAGCGCCCTTTAATCGTATTGTTATGGGCTATGCGTTGCGGGCGGAACCCGAGGATGTTTTGGACCAACTCGCACCAGGCGGGAAAATGCTAGCCGTAATTGACGGAACATTGACGCTATTCGAGAAACCTCGCACGAAGGTAACGTCTACTGAGTTAATGCCGCTCCAATTGGATATGGCCGAAGCGGGTAAGTCTCGCACGCTTTAAGGAAGGGGCCTCTAATGTCTGAACGTCACCATACAATTCATTATATCGAACTGCCTGCGGTCTCTCTGGCGGATATGAAGGCGTTTTATGCGGCTGTTTTCGGATGGACGTTCACGGATTATGGGCCCGGTTATGCTGCATTCCATGGGGCAGGGATCGAAGGTGGTTTCGACGAGAGCCGTGAGTATATTTCGCCGCGTCCCGCAGGCGCGTTGGTTATTCTCTATTCTGACGATCTGGAATCAACGCAGGCTTCTATTGTAAAAGCAGGCGGAACAATTTCAACGCCAACCTATAGTTTTCCGGGTGGTCGAAGGTTTCATTTCCAAGACCCATCAGGAAATGAACTTGGTGTCTGGATCGAAGTAACAGACGGCTAAGTCTTCATGCGATGGCTATAAATTTTAGGTATTTTTATTATAAAATTTGTTCAATTTCAGTGAATTAAGACTGTGGTCTTAATGCGTAATTAAAGTTGCGCTCGACATATTAGAGCTTGAAGCGACGCGAGATTGATAAAGCCGTGAAAAAGCCAGACGCCTTACCGTCTACGGCTTGAAGGATCGGACTGTTACGATAATCGCCTAGGGCTTCACGGTAGCTGAGCACAGCTGTCGCATTCCAATTATCATTAATCTCAAAGCCGCTAATTACGGTGGCGGAGGCTTGATGGAAACCGCTAGATGTTTCGAAAAGACCAAGGGCAGAGCTTTGCGCTTGTGTCGATGTGATACCGTAAACGGCTTGAGTGTAATTCTCATCTGCCCAGCTCAATGTTACAATCGGTTGGATGTACCACCCATCCCCAGGGTAACGCGTTCCGATCGAGGCATCTGCAACGAAGCCATTATGTCCATCAATGACATCTTGACCCGCCGATAGATCAAAACCGATGACGCTAAGGGTTGATCGCACATAGCCTCCAACCATTAGGCTCGTGTCTACATCGTCTAGGCCTTCTAAAGTTGGGCTGTCATCGCTGTCGCGTCCAAAGTCGACAGTCACACGTGGTCCTGCGCTTAGTGACCATTTTCCTGGTCCTTTCCCTGTTCCAATATCAATGAATTCAGCCGTCAAATTAGGGCCAATTAAATTAATACCGTAGAAATTATCTAATCCAATATATGGCACGAGACTGGTCTCGATTTGCTTAGAACCGACATAACTAGGCCGTATGAGAACTGTTGCGCCCACATCAATATAGGTCGGATTGTCTGTCTTCTCGTCTTGTGAAAATGCGTTAGGAGCAATGCCGAAGACGAGAGCGGAGAGAATGAGTGCAGGGGCGTAATTCATAAGCGTTGATAACACAGGAATATGGAACAAGTATATGGGACAAGAAAGCCCACCGTGGCGGCGGAGTTCTCTTATATCTATGTTAAGTCTAGACGATATATCCTCATTATAATTTGAAAGACTCAACCGTTTCTATACAGAAGGTGTCTCTTGGGTACTCTTCTGACTTCGTCCGAATATGACGTAGTTTACGAAATGACGATATTACTTTGAACCGCCAGAAAGATCGAGCGACATGAAAAAGACTACAGCTGACATAATCTACACAATCGTTGATGAGGCGCCCGAGTTGGCTCGTAATTCTTTGCTGCCAATCATTACGGCTTTTGCCAACGCCGCAGACATCAAAATTGAAACCCGCGACATTTCATTGGCGGGTCGGGTTTTGTCTTTGTTCCCTGATCTTCTATCAGATGCACAGCGCGTGTCGGATGATTTGGCTGAGCTCGGAAAGCTCGTTAAAACGCCTGATGCAAACGTCATTAAATTGCCAAATGTGTCGGCTTCGATCCCGCAGTTGCAGGACGCGATTAAAGAGCTTCAATCTCAAGGCTATCCAATCCCAGACTATCCTAAAGCGCCAAAAACAACGGCTGATAAAGCTGTGCGCGCCAAATATGATGGCATCAAAGGCTCGGCCGTGAACCCTGTTTTGCGTGAAGGTAATTCTGATCGCCGTTCTGCCAAAGCCGTCAAAGCCTATGCTAAGCTCAACCCGCATCGTATGGGTGAATGGACGGCTGATAACAAAACCACGGTTGTCGCTATGCCAGGTGATGATTTCTTCGCGAATGAAAAGTCTGTCACGATTTCTGCGGCCCAAGCGGGCGGCGCGAAAATTCTCTTCACGGATGGCAAAGGCAAACAGACAGTTCTGAAAGACGGCTTGTCTTATGAAGACGGCACAATCGTTGATGGCACATATATGTCCGTCAAAGCGTTGCGCGCCTATATCAAAGCAGAAGTCGCTTCCATGGAACCTGGCGTTCTGTTCTCTGTTCATCTCAAAGCGACAATGATGAAGGTCTCTGACCCGATCATCTTCGGACATTTCGTCTCGGTCTATCTTGAAGACTTCCTCGCCAAACATGGCAAGTCACTCAACTTCAATCCAAACTCTGGTATTGGCGCGCTTGAGAAGTTGATCGCGGGTAACGCTGAAATGCAAGCTGATTTGAAATCAACCCTCGCAGCAAAACCGCCGCTCTATATGGTCAATTCCGATAAGGGCATTACCAACCTTCATGTGTCATCCGATGTGATCATCGATGCCTCTATGCCGGCTGTGATTAAAGCAGGCGGCATTGGCTGGGGTCCAGACGGCAAGGCCGCGAATACAAAGTGCTGTATCCCAGATAATTGCTACGCGCCGATCTATCAGGAGTCCGTCGACTTCTTCAAAGAAAACGGAAAGCTTGATGTCACGACCTGCGGCGCAGTTTCCAATGTCGGCCTCATGGCGCAAAAAGCCGAAGAATATGGCTCTCATCCAACGACTTTCACAGCGGGCTCTGATGGCACGATCTCTATCGTCCTAGATGGCGGCGAAACCATTATTAGCCATGACGTCGAAACCGGCGATATCTGGCGCTCTTGTACGGCTAAAAAAGCGCCGATCTTAGATTGGATCAAATTGGGTGTTGAACGCTTTGATGCGACAGGGTTGGGCGCATTCTGGCTAGATGCAAACCGCGCGCATGATGCGGAGCTTATTAAATACATTAAGCCAGCATTAGCTGCGGCACAGAAAGACATCCCAATCCTCGCGCCGCGTGAAGCCACGCGTTACACGCTCGAGGAAATGACTAAGGGCAATGATGTTGTCACCATAACGGGCAATGTTCTGCGGGATTACCTGACTGACCTTTTCCCAATTTTGGAACTTGGTACATCGGCCAAGATGCTCTCCATTGTTAAACTTATGAATGGCGGCGGATTGTTTGAAACGGGCGCAGGCGGATCAGCGCCAAAACATGTTGAGCAGCTCGTAGAGGAAAACCATCTGCGTTGGGACAGCCTTGGCGAGTTCTGCGCATTGGGTGAAAGCTTTAATTTCCTCGCCACGAAGGGCCGCCCAAAAGCGGCGATCCTTGGCGCGGCAGTTGAGAGCGCCACAGAAGCTTTACTTGTCGAAGGTCACTCTCCGGGACGCAAAGTCGGCGATAATGATAACCGGTCATCACACTACTGGTTTGCACGTTATTGGGCTGAGGCGATCTCTCTTCAGCATGACGACAAAAACCTAAAAGCGCACTTCGCTGCGATAACTAAAAAGCTCGTTGAGAACGAAGCTATGATCTTGAAAGAGTTGCAAGCGGGCGAGGGCAATGCGGTTGATTTGGGCGGATATTACAATTCTGACGCTGGCCTAACATCCATGGTCATGCGCCCATCAGCAACGCTCAATGCTATTATTGGTTAGCTTTTAAGGTGGTCCTATTTAATAGGGCGATCATTTTCTTTTGAGTATAAGTTTTGTTCTGACGGATTGTTCTAATTTATCCGTCAGAACGTAAAACACGGCGGGTGCGCCAGCGTTGTAAGGTCCGAGTAATCTGATCTACTTGCACGGTTCGAACCGTCTAAAATAGGTTTTTTAAGGGGTTGTTCTCACCCCAGTTTTTTACTTTTTATTAAAGGCTTTGTTGGGGCTAAAATTAGTTAAATCGTGCCATGCTCTAATCTCAATGTAGATTATATGAGAAACGTGATGAGAAAACTTACATCATTTTTATTTGTTGCAGTGCTGTCTCTGACCGAGCAGGCTTTTGCCAACGAAGTTCTAAGTTATGGCGCTTGTGCTTTCGTTGAGGAGCAAACAGTTCATTGGGGCGCAGCCAATGAAACGGTTCTTGTGAGAACCTTGGTAGAAAGCGCCAAAGGTGAAGAGCCTGAAACACAGATGACCATATTTCGTGAAAATGGTTCAATAATATTTGAACAATCAGGAGAATATTTCCGTGAAGGCGGACCGTTATACGAGGAAGCTCTAGATTGCGGTTATCACGCACGTGGAGCGTCTAGTATAACAATTGATACACTTAAGGGTGAAAGCTTTAACTTTTATGGCACTGAAGTGAAGTCGTCTGATGACGTTATAAATATGATAAAGGGGGCTGATGCCTGCGGTTTGCAGAATTTCCAAGGTCAGAAATTGGGCGATTCAAAGTCCAAATGTGATGTGTTAGTGTATGAAGTCGATAGGTTTTTAGAAAAATCTAGTTTTAGCAAAAGCGAATTGCTAGAACATCTCTCTAAGGATCGACCGTTGTTACTTGTTAGTGACTCATTTCTTTCCATTGATCTTTACGCTTATGATCCGGATACACAAAAAACACTCCATATCGCACCCCTCAGTATTTGTTAGTTCTACTGAGTTTGAGAAAGCATTGAGTTTCACGGCCCCTTGGAAAACCGCTTACCACTTAGTCGTATCAAATTTCCGTAACACACTGAGCGCGGCAAATACGCCTGCGTCTGACCCGTCTGAGGCATTCAAAATTGGGCTTTCCTTGGCATCCTCTGTGTACCAACGATAAGAGGCCGTAAGGCTGACCGCATATTTGTCTTGAATTTCCACCCAACTCACAACGCTGGCCGAGTAACTATAGATACCTGAGCCCGCATCAAAACGCGCCAATCCAGACGATGCGGATTGGTCATCTGTGACACTGAAGAAGCTATCATTATGCTTATTATCGGCCCAGCTAACGGTGAGCGCGGGTTGTATTGCGAAGTTTCCAGTGCGGTAAAATGTTCCGATTGAAGCATCGGCCGTGAGCCCGCCATGTCCGCCGATCACGTCTTGCCCTACATCCAATCTCAGGCCGACAGGTCCAAGTGTACTGCGTATATATCCGCCGATTGGAAGGCTGCTTCCAACGTCTTCGAAACCAGTCAGATTGATACTGTCATCAGAATCGCGTCCATCTTGGAACCGAATGCTCGGTCCGGCTCGTAGGGACCATTTGCCAAAGCCTTCTCCTGTACCCGTCTCAATGGCGCGGTAAGACAGGGTAGGTCCGAACAGATCAAAACCTTTTACATCTTCAAAGCTGAGATAGGGTAGAGCGAGCAGGTCTTCATCTGCTGATCCTGGGTATTCCGAGAGTAAGGCAAGTGAAGCGCCGACATATCCTGTGCCGCGAGTTGAGGTTGCCTCTACGGTTGAGTCTTGTGCGAAAGCAGGCGCTGAGATCAGGGCGAGTAAAATTGTTGTGGGGAGTAAATGTTTCATGCTCGCCCGTTAAGGCGCTTGATTTTCAACAACCAGTAACGTTCGCGAGAGTTTCTAGTGAGCATAAAAAAGCCCGCCAAAGTGACGGGCTTTCAAATCAGTGTGGGGAAATGGCCTAAGTCATCTTCCGTTCGAAGTTCTCTGCGATCGCTTCGAGGTAGCCTTGTGTCGTGAGCCAGCCTTGTTGATCGCCAACGAGCAGGGCGAGGTCTTTTGTCATTTGGCCGCCTTCGACGGTTTCGATGACAGTTTTCTCTAGACCTGTTGCGAATCGCGCTAGCTTCTCGTTGTCATCCAATTTGGCACGATGCGCGAGGCCGCGTGTCCAAGCGAAGATAGAGGCGGTTGAGTTTGTCGATGTCGCTTCACCCTTCTGGTGGTTGCGATAATGGCGCGTAACCGTACCGTGAGCCGCTTCGGCTTCCATTGTTTTTCCATCTGGGGTCAGAAGGAAGGATGTCATGAGGCCGAGGGAACCAAAGCCCTGCGCGACTGTGTCGGACTGTACGTCGCCGTCATAGTTCTTACAGGCCCAGATATATCCGCCGGACCATTTCATGGCCGCTGCGACCATATCGTCGATCAAGCGATGCTGATACTCGCCGCCGAATTCTGCGAACTTTTCAGCGAACTCCGTGTCGTAGACTTCTTGGAAGATGTCTTTGAAACGTCCGTCATATTTCTTGAGGATCGTATTTTTAGTCGACAGGTAAACAGGCCATTTGCGTTGTGTTCCGTAATTGAAGACGGCGCGCGCGAAATCACGGATGGATGCGTCGAGGTTATACATACCCATTGCAACACCCGCTTCAGGGAAATCAAATACTTCGCGTTCGATCTTCTCGCCGTTATTGCCTTCCCACGTCATCGTCAGCTTACCTGCGGAGGGGACGAGGAAGTCTGTGGCTTTGTACTGATCACCGAAAGCGTGACGGCCGATCACGATAGGCTGCGTCCAACCCGGCACGAGGCGAGGAACGTTGCTACAGATGATTGGCTCGCGGAAAACAACGCCGCCAAGGATGTTGCGGATTGTGCCGTTCGGGGAGCGCCACATTTCTTTGAGGTCGAATTCTTCGACGCGTTGCTCATCGGGCGTGATGGTCGCGCATTTGATACCAACATTATGCTTTTTGATCGCATTGGCCGCATCGACGGTGATCTTATCATCTGTCGCGTCGCGCGATTGGATGGACAGGTCATAGTCGAGCAAGTCGATGTCGAGATAAGGATGGATCAGGCGATCCTTGATCATGTCCCAGATAATGCGGGTCATCTCGTCGCCATTCATATCGACGACGGGGTTTGATACCTTGATTTTGGCCATGTTTTCCTCATTAAGCGGACGGACGAAAGTGTTGATGTCTCGATAACACCGAGCATAGAGAAACGAAAGCCGATATTCATGGGTAAAGCCATCAAGGACCAGTTGGGACGCGTGATAGAGCGTGAGGACGCACCGCAGCCTGCTGTTATTCTCGTGCGGCCGCAGTTGGGCGAGAACATTGGCGCGGCGTGTCGAGGGATGTTGAATTTTGGGCTGACAGAGCTGCGACTTGTCGCACCGCGTGATGGGTGGCCGAACCCAGCCGCAGATGCGATGGCCGCAGGGGCGGTTGAGCTGATCGAAACTGCGAAATTGTTTGAGACTGTCGAAGAGGCGGTTGCGGATTTATCCTATGTTTTAGCGGCGACAGCGCGGCGGCGTGAGCTTGAAATCCCAGTCGTCGGTACAAATGTTGTGGGCCGCGAAATGCGCGCCAAAGTTAGCAGCGGTGTCGGCATACTCTTTGGCCCTGAGAAAGCTGGCCTGACGAATGCTGATGTTGTTATGGCCGATGCGATCCTGACCTATCCTGTGAACCCTGCGTTCCAATCGTTGAACCTCGCACAAGCCGTGAATGTGTTTGCTTTCCTCTGGGCCCAGAGTAACTTTGAGGGCGAGGGCATGGACGTCCCAGATTACTTTGAAGGCGTACGCAGTGACGTGGCCCCGCGTGAAGACCTCACGCGCTTATTCGATCATATGGAAGAGGAACTAGATGAAGCAGGCTTCTTCTTCCCCGCCGCTAAGAAACATTTGATGCAGCAAAATATCCGCGCACCGTTGACCCGCGCGCAAATGAGCCAACAGGAAGTGCGAACCTTTCGCGGGATTATAAAAGCCTTAGCCAAAGGCCGAGGGAAGGCGCGCGGACCCTAATGCCCACGCGTAACGATCTTTTGGAGTTGGAGGATGAGGCCTTGCTGCGGCAGTGCCGTCAGGAAACCTACCGCGCCTCTGGTCCCGGTGGGCAACATCGTAACACGACAGATTCCGCTGTTCGTATAACGGCGCCTGACGGAAAAATTGTGGCCTCTTGTGCGGACCACCGTTCTCAACATCGAAATCGGTCCGAAGCACTCAAGCGTTTGCGGACGGCCCTCGCGATTGAAACACGTATGCCGATTGCGCCCGGCCGAGCCTCTGAGCGTTGGGGCGGGTCATGGAAGCTCGGCAAGAAAGACCGCCGCTATGCGGGGTTCATCGCGCATGTGTTTGATGTGCTCGCGCATAATGATTGGGCTGTGGGCGAGGCGGCGAAAGCTCTCGGTATTTCAACAGGAAAACTGGTGCGAACCCTCGCGCATGACCCTCAAGCTTGGAATGCGGTCAATCAGGAACGGGCGAAGCTTGAGTTGGTGAACCTGAGGCGGCCATAGGGCGTAACTCACTGCGACTATTCGCCATTGGTGATTGATTTGAGTTAACTTGCATTCGAGTGAATTCGGGCGGCATGATGAGTTTAATCGTTATACACGCATTTCCGTCAAACTGATTTATAGCAAGAAAGCCAAAGATGAAATTATTCTATAGTGTTTTATTCTCAGTATTTACGCTGACGGCCTGCGCTGGAAATCCAGTGAATGCGGTCCCTGTGTCTAGTTTTGAAACGGATCGCTATTTGGGGACGTGGTATGAAGTGGCCCGTATGGACCATTCGTTTGAACGCGGGCTTTCTAATGTGACAGCAAATTACAGCATACGCGATGATGGTAAAATCAAAGTCGAAAACCGCGGGTATAAGGACAGTAAAGGCGAGTTTGAAGACGCCGTAGGTAAAGCGAAATTCGCGGGCAATGAAACGACAGGGCATTTGAAGGTTTCATTCTTTGGTCCATTTTACGGAGATTACATTATCTTCGATTTGGATAAGGCGAATTATACATATGCCTATGTGAGTGGCGGCAAAGATAATTACTTATGGCTCTTATCTCGAACCCCGACAATTTCTGAAACCGTCAGAAGCTCTTTTCTGACCCAATCCAAAGCGTTAGGGTATGATACCGATAGCTTGATCTGGATCGAACATGACAAAGCGAAGTAGGGGTGGTTTAAGTCTGTCCCTGTTTAGAGCCCTAAACTAGCACTTGTTTTCAGTATTCTAGAGAGCTTTCCAAGATATGCCGCATCTAAGCTCCGCTTAAATGAATGATTCGGGCGTACTCATTCGGGGTAGGGCAATGGCGCTAGGAATGTAGATTGATAATCCCGAAAGAGGCCTCAGCCAGTGGCTTACATGAGGCGATTTTAGGACGCTCAGCTGCCATAGATTGCCTTTGGAAAAAGCTATTCCATTTCTGATGGCGTTGAATTACTCAGCGAGCGGATACCAAATGTCTCAGCTGACTTCACGAGGATAATATCTAGCGAAACAGGGCTTCGATAAGCTCCAGTGGAATGAAGTATAATAACATGGCTATTATCATAAACCCGAAAAACTGGAGAAGCTTCAGTCCACCGCTTTTAAAGCCATAGCCTCTAAGCAAATAGTATGGAATTCCAATAATCGGTAATAAGACACTAAGAAGTATCGAACCTCTGGGGATTTTTATTTCATTTTCTTCCGCGTGATAAGCGCACCAGAATACCGCGCCTACGATTAGCATAAAGCCATGGATGAAACTTAACCCATTAGCTTGGGCAGGTAGAATAGCTTCAAGAACGCCAAAGACAAAAAAACTAAGCCATATCAAAATAATTATTCGACGAGAATATGCCATTTAAATGCTCTGACTTTTATCCTGAAATCACTGAGCCTTAATGACTGATAATATCAGACATGCAAGCGTCCTATTTCGCGCGGTTCAAGCCTCGTAGGTGAGCGGCTGTTATGGAGCGATTTTAAGACACTCAGTTTAGGCCGCAGTTGAATGTGGGTTCACCAATATGGGTTCTTGCGGCTTGGTGATACCATCAATGACGCCATATATGGCTCCCATGACATCTAGAATACGCTGCATTCTTTTTGGGTCATCCAGCGGCCGAAACATTGACCCCACTCCCAACTGCATGCGAGTTTCAATGGCAATCAAGAGCTGGTTGTCAATGAACCCAAATCGAAGAGACTTGCCTTTAAAAGAATGCTCTAAATCTACTAAGCGCTGCATAAAGTCAGGCGATAGAAGATATCTGGCTTCGACTTGATCTGTTCCATAGACCTCATATTTCTTCTCAAAAATAGGATCGACGAGACGCACGCGTTTCATACTGCCTCTTTTCCTTCGATTTAATAAGCCTTTGTCAGGGAAGACGGCGGTGCGGCCTTTAAACTGGCGGTTAAACCCGATGGCGATACATTGACCTGTAAAGGTAGAATTCCACGGGTAGGGATCATTTTTGATAATATCGGATTTACTTAGCTCCGCGCGGCAGAATGAAAAACTGACACCATGGCTCTCACCGACAACTAAATCCCCAAAAGAGGCAGATTGGTAAGCTGGGACTAACTCTAATTCCAACAATCGCTTTGCATCTCCGTTAAAAGACCCATTTCCCCGAGATGACCACCTCTTAAATCTACAAAATCCCCCGATCAGGCTATATCTTGTCGCCGCAATAACACGCTCAAAAGGATGTGCAGACGCACCCAATGCAAGCCCAAAAGCAAAAAAACCGACGAGAAATAGCTGTCCCCATGATGGCGACCCATATTTATAGTAAATTGTCACAATCAATACCGCTGCAATGAGGGCGAAAGGCGTTATCAAGAGCGACTTTTTAACGGCTGCCTTTCGAGCCGCTTCCTCATTGCGAAGTCGCGGGCCAATAACTTGAAAATAGAATGAGCTAAAACCATCGAAGGCGGGGTGACGTTCGTCAAACTGATGCATGCTTACCCATATCCTTGCCAATAAATTGGGTTCAGTATAATTCAAAGGAGCTAATTATATGTTTCCATCAAGAATAAGCATTAATCACAGAACATGGTCAGCCGAAATCTAGAACATACTTTACAAACACGAGTGTCTTATTTTGGGTGCGGTTTTAAGCCGCTCGCCTAATGTGCGCTTCAGGCCAAATAATTCATCGTAAATAGAATGATCCCTGTTTTTAGATTTGAACTCTCTTGCGTTTTCAATTCACTAGATAAAATTTCAAGAGATGCGTCCACGGTATGAAAACCTGTGTCATTCTAAGAGCGTTCTTTCGGACATTGGACAGGTGAGACGTCACTTACTGGTTCGGAAGGCTGTGTGTGAAACGAGACTGGTGTGACAACTTCGCTCGTTATCTTACGCATTGGAGCCTGACCGCATGAACTGCTGTGTTCGACATGCCAAAAAAGCATGACGGCATAAGTGGTGTAGCGGGAGCCAATTATGAGGCCTTTGCGTAAAACGTCACAGCCGCGTGGTCGATCTTCGCGTAAAACATAACTTTTTTATTTCGGTACTCCGTCGCGAGTATCAACCACGCGGGCTGTCCTGCTTTAAAAATAGTAATCGGTAGACCCCCAGATGGGCTGCATACGAAGCCGCGTGGGCGCTTTACTCTTAAGCGCATTTCAGTCAGGGAGCGGAGTATGAAATATATTGGATATCTATTACTTTTACTTGGCGGTGTTGCGGGCTATTTCGGTATCCGCGTTTGGTTCGTCTTTATCATTGCGTTGTTGTCGACGTTGATCTTTGCCTCTGCGCGGCGAAAGCTACTTAAAGGCACGCCTCAAGCTCCCGATCAAAATATGTTAATGGACGGCGTATATTTGTTTCTGGGGCAGCTGTTGATCTTATTTGCGATTTACCTACTTGGCGTATTCATCGGAAGCCCGGGCGGCGCTCTGTTTGGTGACTTTATGTCAGGGAAGCAGCCTTAACGGGCCTGCGGCTTTTCCTGACAGCGTCGAAGGCGAATATCGCCACACCTACCCAAATAAAGCCGAAGCACCACGCGTGAGCCGCTGTGAAGGCTTCACCGAAATATAGCGCGCACCCGAATTGCATTGTTGGGCCGATATATTGTAAAATGCCAAGTATTGAGAGCCGAATGCGCCGCGCCGCGAAGGTGAAAGCCAGTAACGGCAAAATGGTCAGCGGACCTGCCAAGACTATCAGCAGGTCAGTTTTAGGCCCATAAGCCCCCCAAGAGAGGTTGTCGTTTGAAGCGATAAACCAAAGCACCGCGGCTGCGGGTAGAATGAGAACGAGGACTTCGATAAATAATCCGGGCATAGCGCCAACGTCGATTTGTTTGCGCAGGACGCCATAGGTTGTGAAGGTCATGGCGAGTATCAAGGAAATGCCAGGGAAGACTCCGCCTTTGAGGGTCAGAATAGCAACGCCAATACAGGCAAAGGCAATCGCGAGGCCTTGCAGAGGCGTGAGCTTCTCCTTGAAGAACACAACGGCGACCAGAACATAAAGAAGCGGATTGATGTAATAACCAAGGCTGCCTTGGAAGATTTGTTCTTGTTGAATGGCCCAAATATAGACGCCCCAGTTCGCAGCAAGCGCGACCGCAGCTATCGCGAGCAAGATCACCGTTTTAGGTTTGGCGAGCGAGCGAAGCGTGTCTCTGATTTGCTTGCGGAACAAAAGAATGAGCAGGCCAAATGGTAAGGACCACACAATACGATAGGCCAGTAATTCAAGGGCCGGGACATGCCGCATCGCGACAAAATAGATTGGAAATAGGCCCCACATAGCATAGGCGGCAAAACCAGAGATAAGTCCTGCGTTTCCGTCGCTTGAGTCGGTCTGTTGGTGTACATTTGCCATATGCGCCCATGTCACCATTCCATGGGTCTGCCAACTGAAATCGGTGGCCTGAAGGATGGCTTGACTTGCAGGCTCAATCCGCTATCTAGCCGCCATTACGGGAAGGTGTGGTGCCGCCGTCGAGATCGCTACCTCATAGGTGAGGTGAGCCGGGCCACGTCAAATTAGAAAGGACGCACATGTCTAAGCGTCATTCAGCTAAGTATAAGATTGATCGCCGTATGGGCGAGAATATCTGGGGCCGTCCAAAGTCACCAGTCAACAAGCGTGCATATCCTCCAGGACAACATGGCCAAAACCGTCGCGGTAAACTCAGCGATTTCGGTACACAGTTGCGCGCGAAGCAGAAGCTTAAAGGCTACTACGGCAACATCACAGAGAAACAGTTCCGTAAAACATACGACCAAGCTACACGTATGAAGGGCGATGCATCTGAGAACCTAATTGGTTTGCTAGAGCGTCGTTTGGATGCGGTTGTTTATCGTTCCAAATTTGTACCAACTGTTTTTGCTGCGCGTCAGTTCGTCAATCACGGCCATATTCTTGTTAATGGTATCAAGGTGAATATCCCTTCATATCGCTGTAAAGAAGGTGACGTTATTGAAGTTCGTGAAAAGTCACGCACAATGGCTCTTGTTCTTGAAGCTCTTGAGTCTTCAGAACGCGAAACACCAGATTATATTTCTGTTGATCCAAAGGCTATGCAGGCGACATTCGCTCGTACACCGTCATACGACGAAGTGCCTTATCCGGTTCAAATGGAGCCAAACCTTACAGTGGAATTCTACTCTCGTTAGAGAGCTCTACTATACCGATTTTGGAAACCCGCCCGGCTTGCCGAGGCGGGTTTTTTATTAGCTTAACAAAGCGTTCGATCTAAAGTGATGAGGCTCACCATTAGTGATACCTGATACTTTTTGTCGGAAATGATAAAATCCGCCTTGCTGCAAGAAGAAGGTTTCTAAACCGCTTCGGTTTTTGTTCGTGTGTTGAATTTTCTGAAATACGGCAGTTGAGTATTTTAATAATACAAGAGGGACGGCATTGGAGGATTTTAAAGTGAATCATGCTGCTGTGAAAATGGTACGTAAAAGGCACATCTGCTTCTACTTAACCCCACTGGTCTCTCTGTTGTTCAAGAGCTCAACGCTAAAGCCCTAATTGCAATAGTCTTGTTATATACATCTAATAAAGTGAGATTATTATTAGAGTTCAATTTCATTTATTGTGTGACTGTAGCTTAGCCACGTTGCCAAAGTAGGTGGTAGGAATCGCCCGCTTTTAAATTACTAACTTCATGTCTGAAGTGATAAAACCCGCCTGTATCTAGTTTGAACTCAGCCATTCCTCTTCCAGGCCCCTTTTTAGTACCAAATTGGTTCAAGGGTGTGCATTTAAAAATTTCGATTGCCCAAACCCTACGGCACTGCAAAATATCAAGATTTACGGTTGTCTGTTCAGGAAGGTCGTATCTGATTTCAATCGTTTCTCCTGCACGCATATATGCACGATCAAGTGTGAATAATTTATAGAATACGTTTAACCTATTTCCCATAGGTCTAGATTCTTCAAAATCAAATTCGGCCTGTTTTGGAGGCAATGACTTTGACTCAGTTGCGAACTTTAGAACGTCCCTTGGGTTGGAAAGGGCAGGGACATAATGCAGGGCTATGTAATACATGACCGCCCCAATTAATATGGAACAAGCTGTAAACACGGCACGTGCATAACCTATTTTAGATTTACTTTGAGTGCCAAAGTGACCTCTAGCCAAGTTCGAATTTGATCGGTGTTGTTTTACACTCAGTCGACTTAAGGCCATAAACAGGTTTCACAGGTGGAGGTTCTTATATACCAACGTACTATCAAATATTGTTTTTTTTTACCCTAACCATTGTTGTTAATATTTGATTAAGTTGATACCTTGATGCTGTTTTCTTCGAGAAGAGCTTTAAGCTCACCATTCTCAAACATTTCACGAACAATATCGCAACCTCCAATAAACTCGCCTTTAACGAAGACCTGAGGAATGGTTGGCCAATTATTTACGTCTTTGATGCCCTGACGGATTTCCATGTCTTCAAGCACGTTCACGCTGGCATAATTGACACCTAAGTAGTCAAAAACTTGTACAACTGTTGATGAAAATCCACATTGTGGAAAGACTGGCGTGCCTTTCATGTAAAGGACAACATCATTCTCATTGACTGTTTTTTGAATTTTTTCTTTAGCAGACATGTCGATCTCCGTTGTCTCTTGGGTCATTTTGCAAATGGGGGGGGCTTTTGCATAATCAAGGTTTCAAACCTAAACACTTTTGCGAGTGCTTTAATATTTTGTTCCGTACCAGAATACGCGATTAACCGACTTGAGCTACGCGCGTTTCTAAGGCGAGGGCGTGTAACACGCCGCCCATATTGCCTTGTAATGCCGCGTAGACCATTTGATGCTGGGCGACGCGGGACTTCCCTGCAAATGCAGAACTGATGACTACGGCTTTCCAATGATCATTGTCGCCGGCTAGGTCCGTCATTTCGATAGTGGCATCCGGTAGCGCAGCCTTGATCATGGCTACGATATCGTCTTCTTTCATCGCCACTTTATGTGTCTCCAGACATCAATGCAGGAAGCCAGCCTTCATTTGCTTCTCGGATTTCTGAGATTGGGAGGTCAAATGCACCATTTGCGGTTAATCTGTCTCCACCCACAGTACCAACAACTTGTGCTACAATGCCTTTAGCTTTGGCTGTGGCGAGGATTGGATTCACTGAGTTAGCATCTACAGACAGAAGATAACGCGCTTGGTCTTCACCAAACAACCAACCGTGACGCGGGCCGTTCGCTGGCGCGGACAATGTCATGCCTTGACCACTCGTAAATGCCATCTCGCAAGCCGTTACAGCTAGTCCGCCATCTGATAGGTCATGTACGGCGGTTACGCGGCGGCTGCGAATAAGCTTACGCACATAATCACCGTTTAATTTTTCAGCGGATAGATCAACAGGTGGAGGAGCGCCATCTTCACGCGATAGAATTTCCGCTAGATAGACTGAACACCCTAACCAACCTGTGGTTTCCCCAATTAATATCAGAGTGTCTCCAGATTTAGCTCCGTTTAGTGTCGAGAATTTACTAAGATCAGGTATGAGGCCAACACCACCAACGGCAGGCGTAGGTGGAATGGCTTTGCCATTCGTTTCATTATAAAGTGAAACGTTACCTGACACGACAGGGTAGTCAAATGCGTGACACGCTTCATTCATACCGTCGATAGCGCCGACAAGCTGACCCATGATTTCAGGACGTTCAGGGTTCCCGAAATTCAGACAATCTGTGATCGCAATAGGGTCTGCCCCGACACATGTTAAGTTACGCCAAGTTTCAGCAACGCATTGCTTACCGCCTTCGTAAGGGTCAGCCTCGACATATCGCGGTGTACAGTCTGTTGTGATCGCGACGGCTTTGTTGGAGCCGTGGATTCGAACTATGGCTGCATCACCGCCGCTCTGAGAGCTATCGACTGTGTCTGACATTACGTGGCGATCATATTGTTCCCAAATCCAACGCTTTGACGCTATGTTTGGTGAACGCATGATACGGAGTAGAGCATCGTCATAGTCTTGTGTTTCGTGAACGTCACTGGCCATGATGACGGGGCGTTTTTTTGTTTTTACATGTGGACGGTCATAATTTGGAGCGTCATCGGCAAGTGGTGAAATTGGGATATCGCAGACTTTTTTCTTTTTGTGCTTAAGGACAAGACGTCCAGTATCCGTTGTTATACCAATTTTGGCAACGTCGAGTTCCCATTTTTCGAATACATCGAAGGCGAGTTGTTCTTTACCAGGTTGGATGACCATGAGCATACGCTCTTGGCTTTCTGACAACATCATTTCGTAGGCCGTCATGTTTGGCTCACGTTGCGGGACATGGTCTAGGTTAAGCTCAATGCCTACGCCGCCTTTGTCAGCCATTTCTATAGAGGAAGAAGTCAGCCCTGCGGCTCCCATATCTTGGATCGCAATAATCGCGTCCGTTGCCATAAGTTCGAGACAAGCTTCAATAAGGAGTTTCTCAGTGAAAGGGTCACCGACCTGGA
Organism: uncultured Caulobacterales bacterium; assembly: GCA_938009235.1. Taxonomy (GTDB): domain Bacteria; phylum Pseudomonadota; class Alphaproteobacteria; order Caulobacterales; family Maricaulaceae; genus Litorimonas. The sequence goes on along the minus strand of CALLIK010000004.1, from coordinate 549,938 downwards.
CGGTTGGGCGTTTTTCGTCACTGTCATCATCGAATTCTGCTGAGGCCATTGTCGCGCCATGAATTCCGTCGCGGCCTGTCTTTGAGCCAACATAAAAGATCGGATTTCCGACACCTTTAGCGGCAGAATAAAATACGTTATCAGCGCGTGCCAAACCAACGCACATAGCATTGACGAGTATATTGCCGTTGTAACCTTTGTGAAAATTCGTCTCTCCGCCAACAGTCGGAACGCCGACGCAGTTTCCGTACCCACCAATGCCAGCAACAACACCGCTTACAAGAGAGCGAGTTTTCGGATGAGTAGGTTCACCAAATCTCAATGCGTTTAAGAGTGCGATTGGCCGTGCTCCCATCGTAAAGACGTCACGCATAATGCCTCCAACGCCCGTAGCCGCACCTTGGTAAGGCTCGATGTAAGAGGGATGATTGTGACTTTCCATTTTGAAAATAATGGCGTCGCCGTCATCAATATCAATCACGCCTGCATTCTCTCCAGGGCCTTGGATGACTCGGTCACCTGTGGTTAGGAATTTTCCAAGATGGCGACGTGATGACTTGTATGAACAATGCTCGGACCACATAACGGAGAATATGCCAAGTTCGTTTATGTTAGGTTCGCGACCTAAGCGATCCAATATTATATCATATTCACTTTCGGAGAGGCCGTGTTCGGCAACAATTTCCGGTGTAATTTCAGACTTTTTACGAGCCATCTTAAAGTGTCTCCAAGATGGATTTAAATAGGCCTAGCCCATCAGTTCCACCATGTAGGGGGTCAATTGCGCGTTCAGGATGAGGCATCATGCCAAAAACATTGCCGCCTTCATTCACGATGCCAGCGATATCATTTACAGAGCCGTTTGGATTGTCAGTGTAACGGAAGACCACGCGGCCTTCTTTTTCTACGCGTCCAATCGTTTCCTTGTCAGCGTAATAGCTGCCGTCATGATGGGCGACGGGAAAAACGACTTCTGACTTGGCTTCATATTTCGAGGTAAATCGTGTATTCGCATTAGCGACGACGAGGCGCTCTGGGCGACATACAAATTTCAAATTTTTGTTTCTCATCAAGGCACCAGGCAGCATTCCTGCTTCTGTTAGCACCTGAAATCCATTGCAGAACCCAGCAACAGCTAAGCCGCGCTCTGACTTGGCTTTGATGTCTTGCACAATTGGAGACCGAGAGGCGATAGCACCGCTGCGGAGGTAGTCACCATAAGAGAAACCACCTGGCAGGACGACAAAACCAACGCCTGCTGGTAGTTCTGTCTCGCGATGCCAAATGACAAGGGGCTTACGGCCAGTGACTTTTTCTAAAGCGACGAGGGCGTCCCGATCACAATTAGAAGCGGGAAAGCGAATAACAGCTGTTTGCACGGTCTATTCCGCGCGCATTTCGATACGGTAGTTTTCGATAACCGTATTAGCTAATAGTTTTTCACACATGGACGTAACTCTAGCTTCCGCTGCTACAATATCGTTTCCAGAAAGTTCTAGTTCGATCACTTTGCCTTGTAGGGCGCTTTCGACTTCGGCAAAGCCTAGGTCGTTTAACGAGCGAGCAATGGTCCGACCCTGAGGATCTAGGACGCCGGGCTTAAGACCGACATAGACGAGCGCTTTCATTGATCTATTCCTTAATCGTCGTTGGACACAACCGAGAGGTTCGGCGCGCCCTTATTTTGAGTTTCTTTAAGTATTCCGAGGCGCGTTGCGACTTCAGTATAGGCTTCAGTCACGCCGCCTAAGTCACGGCGGAAGCGATCTTTGTCCATCTTGCGATCTGTTTCGCGATCCCAAAGACGACAGCTATCAGGGCTGATTTCATCGGCTAGGATGACTTGATGTGCGACTGTACCATTCTCCATTGTGATATCTAAACGCCCAAATTCGATTTTGAAGTCAATCAGGTTAATTCCTATTCCACCAAACATACCGCGGAGGTAATCATTAATGCGTAGTGTCATTGCGATCATCTCGTCGACTTCGGCGTGACTAGCCCATCCAAATGTGTGGATATGTTCTTCTGCGACCAATGGGTCGCCTAAATCATCCCGCTTTAAACAGAATTCAACAACAGATCTTGGCAGTTTTGTGCCTTCTTCGAGGCCCAAACGCTTGGCCATAGTACCGGCAGCGACATTCCGGCAAATCACTTCAAGGGGTATGATCTCAACTTTTTTGATCAACTGTTCGCGCATATTAAGGCGTTTGATGAAATGCGTTGGAATGCCAATCTCTTCGAGACGTAGCATGACATATTCGCTGATACGGTTGTTCAATACGCCTTTACCGTCAAGTATAGCCTTTTTTTGAGCATTGAAGGCTGTGGCGTCATCTTTGAAGTATTGCACAAGCGTACCCGGTTCAGGGCCCTCATAGAGGATCTTGGCTTTGCCTTCATAAATTTGTTTGCGGCGGCTCATGTGCGGCTCCGACATAGAGGTACGAGTCAGCCTCGCCCTTAATGTGTACCCCTTAGACCCTGAACTGCCTCGCGACAATGCAGTCAGATGTAGATTTTGAGGATTTTCCAGCTTGAAGCGGAGAGGGGGCGACCATATGTGAGATTAAGAAATAACCTAACCACTAGCCAGAACACTAGGATGAGCTGATATGAGTACTTTCGATGACCGCAGTAACGCTCAAGAGACTAAATTTGTCTTAGATGCTGCTAAAGAATTTAAAGCTGAAGCTAAACGCAACAAGGCCCTAGGTCATTGGGCTGCAGGTTTGATGGGTAAACCAGAGTCTGAATCTGACAAATATGCGCTTGAGGTCATTATGGCTGACATGGAAGAAGCTGGAGATGATGACGTATTCCGTAAGCTCCGCGGTGATCTTACCGCTTCGAATTGTGCGATCACAGATGATGCGATCCGTGATCGTATGGCTATGGAGTTAAAAGCGGCCCGTAAAGACGTTTACGGCACTTAAAAAACAACAAGATAGCTTACCTAAACAGGAAGATTAGCAGCCGGGCATGTTAAATCAAAGCTCGGCTGATTTCGTTGCGCTGCTGACTGTAGGTTTCGGATATGCATTGCCATAGAATGCGTGTCATAAGACATGTTCAGGCATCCGAGCGTTTTCTTAGTGTCAGCATCAACTATGGCCGCGAAGCCAGTCACGCCTAGCCACATGTTATATTGCTGAACAATCCCTCGATCAAAGACCTGATGGGCGTTTCGTTCCCCATTTCCAGCGCCGATATCAAGGTGGACATATTCTATACGTGTGTCTGCAATATTACGAAGGGCTTGATTTAAAGCTGGTTCTACAACTTTGCAGGGTGCGCAGTAATCTGCGCGGAACATAACAACATATATATCAGGATTCTGGCCCTGGTAGGCATTTCCGGCACTTGCCATTCCCGCAATAAGAGCGATGGCGGCTAACGAAGATTTTAAAAAATGTTTCATGTGCTTGCTCTTATCAGCTTATCTTGAATGCAACCTGACAATGGTGGTCACATTTTGGTGAGCTTGAGGAATGGTGTAAAATGAGAAAAGCCCGAAACCAAGGGTTCCGGGCGTATGAGAGTTCGTTATTTACAGGAGGTTATTTTCCTGAATCAACATTGTGCGCTGCTGGGCAACGTGTCGTCTTTGAAGAAATTGACGCACGGCTCATGTAGGCAGATCCTGATGATGTTGCAGCCATTTGACGGATTTTGTCAGCCATTTCATCTGCAGAGAATGTAGAATTCACGCAGCCGATAACTTTTTTTGAATTCGCATCTACAATCGCTGCGAAACCTGGCAGACCAACCCACTGATTGAATACAGGTACGATGTCGCGGTCAAAAGCTTCGTGAGCTCCTTTTTCCCATTTTGCAGCTGTAGATGTGTCGATGACTACTTCTTCAGCATTGACGCCAGAGATAGCTACAGCTGATGCCAACTGGCTGTCCAAACGCATGGAGTTATTGTCGTCAGCATTACGGAAGTTAACTACATAAACGTCCGGTGACGCAGCGAATGCTGGCGCAGCAAAGGAAGTTGTAAATAAAACAGCTGCCAAAACAGTTGAGATGAGTTTCATGACTTTGATCCTTGGTCTCGATTAGTATCTAGGGTTTACAAAAGTTACTTTGTTGTGAACCAAGGTGTAACGAGCATTGGTAAACATCTTCCAAATTATGCGTTAGTCAGACGTTTAGAAACGTTGCTGTGTTTGTTGAGTATTGTGTTAAGCTATTGAAATTCAACAATATTATATTTCAATAAAAGTTGAAAAAGATGCAGTTGTCTTAAATTTGTATACAATAAGAATGCGAATTTAAGACTTATTTAACACCAGTATTACGGGAATATTGCAAAGACGTTAGGCTTGTTAATTAAAATTAGCCTTAATGGCAGTTATCCAAACACCCGTTGGAAAATCGTGTCGACATGTTTCAAATGATAAGCATCATCAAACATATCCCGAATTTGCTGTTCAGAGAGTAGGGCACATACATCTTTGTCAGCGAGAAGTAAGTTTAAGAAAGCTCCGTCACCAGCATTACCTTGTGTACGGAATAGTTCCCAGACCTGCATCGCGTTGCGTTGGACTAAACGATAGGCGCTTTCGCGCTGCTCGCCCGCCTGTGTCAAAGCCAGAAGGAAGCGTTGAGAGTTATGTAGCCCGCCTAGACGGTCCATATTATCTTTCATCTTCTCTGGGTAGACGACGAGGTTTTCGATCACACCAGCCAAGCGATGTAGAGCAAAGTCGAGATGGGCCGTGCTGTCAGGTCCGATCCCGCGTTCAACTGAGCTGTGTGAAATATCCCGCTCATGCCAGAGGGCGACGTTTTCCATGGCGGGTACGACTGCCATACGCACGAGGCGTGCGAGACCTGTCAGGTTCTCTGTAAGAACAGGGTTGCGCTTATGGGGCATCGCGGAGCTGCCTTTTTGGCCTTTAGAGAAAAACTCTTCGGCTTCGAGGACTTCAGTTCGCTGTAGATGTCGGATTTCGACTGCAACATTTTCAATCGAGGATGCGATGACGCCTAGTGTCGCGAAATAAGCAGCGTGGCGATCACGCGGAATGATCTGAGACGAGACAGGTTCAATATCTAGTCCCATTTTCTCAGCGACATGCGCTTCAACCATTGGGTCTATATTAGCGAATGTCCCGATGGCGCCTGAAATGGCGCAAACAGCGATTTCAGCGCGGGCTGCTACAAGGCGTGTGCGTCCACGTGACATCTCCGCATGGAAGCGGGCAAGTTTAACACCAAATGTCGTAGGTTCGGCGTGAATGGCGTGGCTACGCCCGATTGTGATTGTGTTCTTATGTTCCTTGGCGCGTTTTTCCAAAGCGGCGAGTACGCGGTCCATACCAACAAGTAACAAGTCGGTGGCGCGTGCAAGCTGAACAGACAAAGTTGTGTCTAGTATATCAGATGATGTGAAACCCTGATGTACGAAACGGGCGTCGTCACCAATAAAACTAGCTAGATGCGTTAGGAAAGCGATGACGTCATGTTTGACCTCACGCTCGATCTCGTCAATTTTTGCTACGTCGAACTCTGCGGATCCACCGCGTTCCCAAATGTTCTCTGCCGCTGATTTCGGGATAACACCAAGCTCAGCGAGTGCGTCGCAGCCATGGGCTTCTATTTCGAACCAAATCCGATACTTCGAGGCAGCGGACCAAATGGCTTTCATTTCGGAGCGGGCGTAACGTTCAATCATTTCAGACTCACCTTATATATATGCGCCGCCTTGGACATCAGGCGGCGCGTCAGGTCAAGTCATCAGGTGATAGTGTTTTGCGATTCAGCTGCTGCCCAATCTTTTGCAATTGTGCGGCGGACAAGAAGGTAAAACCCAACTGACAGTAAAAACCCAACGAATGTACAGGTCATAGCGTAGCGAGTTGCGATTAAATCACTATGCCCTTGACCTAAAAAGACATCAATCATCATGCCTGCAAATGTAGGCCCGCCGCCAAGGGCAATCATGTTCAGTACGAAAAAGAACAAGGCTGTCGACATGGCTCGTAGGTTAATCGGAGCAAGTGTCTGAGCAATCGCAAAACTTGGTCCTAGGTAGACACCCAGAAATAACTGTAGCATTGCGCCGATAGCTAGATGCATGACGATTGTTGGAACCCAAAAAGCCGCGATAGCGAGTGGCAGTACGATTGCGATAGAGATTGCGGGTATTGTTCCATAGGCGCGAATGTCGGTTTTGGCTTTCCAGTCGACAAACTTTGCACCGAAATAGGTTCCCGCGACATAAAATGTGCCGTTGATAATACCGATCCAAATAATGATGGTTTGAAAACTGAACTCAGGGTCCAGCAAGCGAAGGTACTTTGTTTGAAAGCCAGAAATTGCGTAACTCGCAAAACTCGCGGTGGCGATACCTAGGCACATCCACCACCATGTTTTGATAGATAGGATTTTCATTACGCCAGGCTGAATACTTAGAAGGAACATAGTGAGAAACAAAGGTAGCGCCAAAACAACGCCCAACCAATGCATCTTACCTGAGATCCAGGCTATAACCACTAAGCAGGAAAGGCCGCCGAATAGGAAAATTCGTGGTAACAGGTTGGCTTGCTTTAATGCGTCAGGAATAGAGATGTAGCCAGACGGTAACTTGGCACTCGTTTCCATTGCACCGCGCTTAGGTTCTCGAATGACTATTCGAACCAATATGGCAAGGGCGACACCTGTCGCACCTAGAATGACAAAAATACGACGCCAATTCACTTGTGTAGCATCTGCGCCGAGTAACACTGCCGTAAAGAAGTATGCGGACATGATTCCGAGTGGAATCCCGAGTGAGTAAACACCTAGCGCACCTGCACGTTCTTCTTTTCCGTAAAAGTCCGAGATCATAGAATGGGAAGGCGGGCTACCGCCAGCTTCGCCAACGCCAACGCCGATACGAGCTAATGCGATGTGTAGGAAGTTTTGTGAGAAGCCAGTGAGTGCAGTAAAACCGCTCCAGACCGCAAGTGCCATAGATAGCAATGTGACACGGTTCATTCGGTCAGCCAGATAAGCCAGTGGAATACCCATAATCGTATAAAAGGCCGCGAAGGCTAGGCCGATCAGAAGGCCCAACTGCGTATTGGTTAAGCCGAGGTCCGCTTGAATAAATGGGGCAAGGATGCCAACGATCTGGCGGTCAATGAAGTTGAACCCGTAAACAAGGGTTAAGAGAAGGAGGACGACTGTCCTATAGCCTTTTTTGGGTTTAGGTAGTTCAGAATCTTGCATCACATTTCCCTAATTTTTCTTTCACAAGAAACGTAAAGACGCAGGGGGTCAAGTCACATCAGGCCTAACATTTTGAAACTTGCTATGCTTTCGCGACCAATAACGAGGTGATCGTGCACAGAAATGCCAATAGCGTTGCAAGTCTCTATAATCATGAATGTCATATCGATGTCGGCTTGGCTCGGCGTGGAATCACCGCTGGGGTGATTATGCGCCAATATAATGGCCGTGGCTTCTAGGGCTAAGCCACGTTTCACGATCTCTCGAGGATAAACTGGCGCGCGGTCTATTGTACCTCTACCAAGGACTTCATCCGCAATAAGTCTGTTCTTCCTATCGAGAAACAGCACGCGGAATTGTTCAACAGGTTCATATTGCATGGCCGTACGGCAATAATCGAGAAGTGCAGACCAGCTAGATAAGATTGGCCGACCTAATACGCTTTCGCGACCTACATGCGCGCTGATCGCGTGAAGGAGTTGCAGATCGAGAGCTGTTTTCTCTCCGACGCCTTTAACTTCGACTAGGCGGTGTACAGGCGCAGCGCAAACTTCGCCTAGATTACCGAATTTGGAGAGTAGCTCTTTAGCGATGGGTTTTACGTCGCGGCGCGGAATTGAGTTAAAAAGGAAAAGCTCGAGCAGCTCATATTCTTGCAACGCGACAGCTCCCGCTTTGCGAAAACGTGCGCGTAGGCGGTCGCGATGGTCCGCATAATGCGGTTTGGCTTTGGATGTCTCAGAGATAAGGCGGGCGATGCAATCCAGCAGGGGACGTTGTGAAAATTTCGCTGCCAGTCGCTGTCACGCCTAAAGAGTGCTCGAATTGTGCAGTTAACTTGCGATCACGTGTCACCGCAGTCCAGCCGTCAGACAAAATTTTGACCTCAGGACGCCCTAAATTGATCATAGGTTCGATGGTGAAGAACATACCTTCGCGTAGAACTTCGCCTTCGCCGGGTCGGCCATAATGCAGGATATTCGGACTATCATGGAAAAGCTTGCCTAGGCCATGTCCACAGAAGTCAGTTACAATTGAACAACGTTCTGCTTCCGCGAATTTTTGGATCGCGTAGCCAATGTCGCCTGTTGTTGCACCAGGTTTGACGGCTGCGATACCCAACATAAGGGCGTCATATGTGATCTGCGTCAGGCGTTCTGCGCGGCGGTTTGGTGTTCCTACAGGGTACATCCGAGACGTATCACCGTGCCAACCGTCGACAATAGCAGTAACGTCGATGTTGACGACGTCGCCATCTTTAAGAGGTTTGTCATTTGGAATGCCGTGGCAAACAACATGATTGACCGATGTGCAAACTGTATGTTGGTAGCCGCGATAACCGAGGCAGGCTGGAACGGCGCCGTGATCTAGAATGAAATCTAGAGCCGCGCGGTCAAGTTCCGCTGTTGTGACGCCTGGTTCGACCATCGGGGCCAACATATCGAGGCAACGCGCCGCGAGCAGTCCTGCTTTACGCATGCCTTCAAACCCAGCAGGGCCGTGGATTTTAATGGCTCCGTCACGAATCTCGGGGGCGTCTGCTGCATCAATATAATTCATGCTCCCAATATAGGGCGCTCTTTGCGTGGTTGCCACCAGAAATGTAGGGCTGTAACCGAGCAATTATGACAGATACGAAAACACCTAAATCCACAACCGTCACAGCGGGCATCCTATTGATAGGGGACGAGCTATTGTCAGGCCGAACGCAAGATACGAATCTCGCGACAATCGCAACATTTCTAGCACCGCTAGGCGTTCAAGTTAGCGAGGCTAGAATACTGTCCGATGACGCTGAGACGATTACATCGACAGTTCGTACATTTTCTGATCGTTATGATTATGTCTTCACGACTGGCGGTATTGGTCCGACACATGATGACATTACTGCGGACTGCATAGCACGCGCATTTGATCTGGGCATATCGGAACGCGAAGACGCGTTGGCCATTCTACGCCCCCTTTACGAAGGACGAGACTTTAACGCCGCGCGGCGACGCATGGCGCGCATACCTGATGGCGCATCTTTGATTGCGAACCCTGTCAGTAAAGCGCCAGGGTTTCAGACCCGTAATGTTTTCACTTTGGCAGGCGTACCCCGCATTATGAAGGGTATGTTGGCGGATATAGCGCACCGCATTGAGGGCGGAGACGAGGTTCATCAAATATCTGTCGCGACGACGAATGTTGGTGAGGGCGACGTGGCTGCAGGCTTGAGCACAATTGCAGGGGCTCATCCTGACGTGTCTATCGGGAGTTACCCTTGGTTCAAGGACGGTCATCGCGGCATCAATTTTGTGGCCCGAGGTTTGGACGAAGGACAGTTGAATGTCGTTCGTCTCGAGATAGAGGCGTTGATAGATTCGTTAGTTTGTGTAGGGCGCGCGTAAGCGCTGCCAAAAACGAAGGAAAGCCCCGCCAGGGTGCTTTTCCCTTTTCCCTTCAGCCCCGCAGGGTGTAGCGCGAAAAAATGCGGTGCCAAGAATGTGGTGAATGTCGGGGGTTTAAGCACGCTTTAAAGCCTTCCTATATGGCCGCCATATGGCCGCACATCGCCCGTGTCAAACGTTGCTATGGTGTGTGGCTCAAGCTGAACAAGCCATGTGTATGCCTTACAGCGGCCCCTAGCCGTTGAACCCTACTGCCGCTCTAACAGCAATATGCAGCCGCCGTTGTCCATGACTGTTGCCGTTCCAACAGCTTCCCCAAATGTGCGCAATGTTACTTCATCGCCAGATAATACAGTGATGTATTGCTGCGCTGTTCCAGTCGCTTCATTGTGACCACTTGCCGCTCTGACATATCCGCTCTTACCTTTGACGGGTTGATCCACGCCCGCAACAGCAATGCCGACATTCACGCTCACACGCGCACCTATTGTCGTGTAGCCAATATGCGCCGTGGCTTTCACACGGCCCGAAAAGTTGCAAATAATGCCATTGGTCCCAAGGGAAAAATCAGCATCCATAAAGTCTGTGATGCCATTAACGGGCCTGTCACCCCAGGACGCACCATTGATATTCGTGCTTGTGTCGGTATTTCTCACTTGAGCAATCGAAGTTCCACCCCCGCCAGAACTGGCGAGAGCGGTTTTCATATCGTTCCCGATTGCGACCAAAGCAGCCTTAATGTCGGAAAAACTTGTCATGACTAGACCGCATCACGCGCAGTTTGATATGCGCCCAGGAAGTCTGTGGCTGGGTCACCGATGCCCAAATTTTCGCAGCCTTTTAGCTTTTCAGCAGCCGTGAAGGATTGGGTTTGATCGACCGCAACGCGCTTATTTACAGCTGCTAACAAGTTATCGAGGACAGTTTGGTCGCCGTCCAAATCGGTTTGGATTTTCAATAATGTGTCGAAAGCTGCACCTGCGCCGCCTGTGATTTGATCCACGGCAGCCATGACAGCCTGGGCTTTTATATTGGCAAATTCGGCAATCGCATCAGCTGTGGAAACCCACTTATCTGCTGCGCCCGTTGCTAGGCTGCCTTTCGCCTGCTGAATGCGCGCATCGGCTTTGACATCCGAATATCCAGACGATGCGGCGGAATTTGCGATGCCTAACACTTCATTGATCGCAGCGACGACCGTGTTTTTTGCGGTAGTTGATAGACCATTAAGGTCGCCCGCATTGGCGTTTAACAATGCGCCAAATAGCGCAATGTTGTCATTAGCGCCTTTAATATCAGCGCCCATTTCTGACGCCAATAAGGCTAAGTTTGAATTCTGTATCATAGTTTTGCACTCCGGTAGATGTTAAGTAAGTTTGGTGTTTTTTCTTCATAAGCCGCATCATCGCGGTCATTATCTTCAGTCAACCTGTCATCGATTATGCCAATAATAGCAGCGGCAGACAGGGCTGGCGCGGCTGGCACGGTGATGGGCGGCGCGCGTGAAAGCTGCCCCGCAGGGATGATTTCCACCGCGTCTAGCCCGTTGATGCGCCAGGCGAACATCGGGTGCGTATTGTTTAAACGGAATTTCATGCGCCAAACCCTGCAAACAGATCGCCCCCGTCCAGACGTATCGGACCCTTCAGCAGCGGAAAGGGCTTGCCATCGCGCAGTTCGTAAACGACCCAAATCAGCTTGTCGCGGCCCTTAAAACCTGCCGTAACATCCGCAGGGATTTCCACCGATAACTTCACGCCGTCATCGATGATAATGGCATCCAAACGGGGTTCCGTCCCACTATCGAACATCACGAAAATGCGCTTAAATTCTTCAGCAATGCCCACACCAAATGCAATGCCATCAGGGACAGCATCCACAACGGCATCCACATCGAAAATGAAGGGTGCGCCTGGGCAAACCCAAGTGATTTCGCGGGCTTCTGGAATGGGTTCAAACCGCATTTTAAAGCAGTCCTTTTTTCACGGCTAAGGCTTCAGGCATCAGGACGACTACGTCTTCATCACCGGCTTCTGGGATGTAACCAGATTCAAAGTCGATGGCCCGTTTCGGAAGCCAGATTTCGTCAAGTTCATCTGTGTCTTCACGACCAACCATGACGGCCTTTTCAGTGACGACAAAAAGGATAAGTGTGAGTTCAATTTGAGTGCGTTCTGTCATGGTCTTAAGCCTTCCTTTTTGGCGGTACGATGGGCGTGTCTGATGGGTGGATTTTACCATCATAAAATTCGACGCCGCCGATGATGTCGCGCAGGGTTTCATTCAGGTTTTGACCGTCTTTGTGGATGATGCCTAAAAGGCGACCAAACTTGCCTGATGTGTCCATCACAGTTTCGATGACGACCCAGACTGGGGACGGTAAAACGCGATAGTCAAAATCATCAGGTTCGCCGTCGCCATCGATGTCCAGCGCTTCGATTATGGATGTAGCGACTTCGTGGTATTTTACCTTGCGCGGATAGTTTTCTGGGTCGAGTCCCAGTGCTTCGATTAGGACATCGCGCTGGTCATATCCGACCTGGACATCATCACTGTCGATGCCCTTGGATTTGGACCGCTTAATTTCCTGCGCATTGATGCCGTAAAGACGGATGATTTCGTCTTTTTTCCACATGTGCGCGAAGGTGTCTATGTCACAGATGATGGTGTCTGCGTCATAGATGGCCGTGACTAGCGCGCCATAGCGATATGCAGGACTTAAAATGGGTTCAGTCATTAGGTTCTCTCCTTTGGAATTTCGGCATCGATGCGCGTTGTCAAACCGCCGCCAGCACGGCCAGACAGTTCATGTTCAGCGCGTGTCACGACCCATTCACCATTTGCCAATTCATCATCAGACACGAATGTCAGCGGCGTTTCCGCCGTGATGTCTGGGCGGCCTTCTAGGGTCAGGGATAGTGTCGCAGTTCCGCGCTTTAATGCGGCCAGTTTTGATGCCGCAGCACCTTCAGCCTGGGCCGCATCTGGGTAGGTCCGGCGCAGGCTGAAAACAGGTGTGCCATCGCCTGATGTGACCGGAACCCGCTGCTGTGTTTCAGCGTCCAGATAGTAAGCCTTCACCGCAGCATATTTGCCGCGATCCGCAGCCCGTGCGCGGAATGTTTTCACGTCGCTTTCAGTCAGCGTGACAGCTGATAATTCTTGCCCGCTGGCGGCCTTGGCTTCGCCCTTGGAAACAAACAGCAGAAACCCATTCGCAGGCTTTGCGATGGCGTCATATTGTGTCGCCAGACGGGTCAGCAGGTGCAAATCGGATTCATTCGTCTGGTCCAGCTGCTTATAAGGGACAGGCGCGATGTCGATGGCAGCCAGCGCGTCTGTGACCTGGGGCTGAAGATCATGTTCACCCGCGATGGTTTCAACAAGTTCGCCCAGCGTGATGTTAACCCAGGCGCGGGTTTTTCGGACCTTTAGACCCGCCTGCATGTCTGCCGCTTTCGCGCTGATGGTCAACGTCCGAACTGGGCCTTCACTGCTGACTTCATCGACAGTATATGCGCCCATCTGGACCAGGCCAGTTTTGTCATATCCCAGCGCGATTTTCATAATGACGCCGCGCCGTGGAACCTCGACAGCATTTGCCCGATTGTCGATGGTCAGACTGGCCGTGTCAGACTTCATTCCAGCTTCATCAGTGATGCGCAAGTTCAGCAGCCGGTCAGCGACTTTCGCTGTGATGTCGGACTGGTCGACGGATATGGAAAAAATCGGCTTCACGACTAATCCCAGAGCCGGACGCGCGCGGCTGGAACTGCTTCAGGCAATGATGGCAGATGAAGGCGAGTGCCGACAGACAAATGAACAGGCATAGACCGGATGTGCGGGTTCGCGCCCATAACAACGCTTAATGCGTCCGGCCCTTGGCCGTATATTCGGAAGATGACGGCATCCAGGACATCGCCCTCGATGGTCACATATTCAGTGATGTCTGTTGTGATAGTGCTAGGCATCGGGTCCATATTCCTTTAGGTCCAGCGTGAAATCCTGGCGGCGCGGCTGGCCCAGTTCATTCAAATGCTTCTGGGTTTCAGCCATCTTTGTGATGACCCATTTGCCCCAGATGCGGCCAGTTCCGTCGACCATCAGCAGCGGCTTCATTTCATCGCCCAGCGCCTTCAAATCGATCATCTGTGACAGGCCGCCATTCCAGTGCGGAAACACACGGCCTTTGATGGATAAAGTCGACGCATCTGGACCGATGGCCTGCTGCGCTGGCTTGCGCCCCACGCGATCCTGTTGCGCCCAGCGCCAGCTGTGCTGTTTGCTCATTTCTTCATAGGCAGCGGTCGCAATACCAAACTTAAAACCGCCCAGGGACATCATCACATCAGTCATGCAGGTTCGCGTCCTTCGCTTCTCTTAGCATCCGCTCCAAAGCAGGGCGCAGATGTTGTGCCAAAGCATCCGCATCGCCGTAAACCGGACCGCTGAAGGTCAAATGCAAATGGATGTCGCCAGATTTAACCGGCGCAGATGGCGCGGAAATGGCCGCACGGCGCACAGGGTCAGAGGACGGCTGGATCACTGCGCGCGCCACAGCCTGCGGTGATGGCGAACTAGATGTGGCGGTGTCAGCGGCAAAGGCAGACGGCGCAATGAAGGCTGAACCTGCCACAGCCGCTGTCGCCGCGCCCGCCCTTAAGGCTGGCTTAAGCGGTTCAACAACTTGAACAGCAGCGTCTTTTGACTTGCGGCCCAAACCTTTCAGTTTGTTCCAAAGGCCTTCGACCAGTTTGATGGGGCCAAGCAGGAAGTTCTTCAAACCATCCATCGCCAGCTTCGCAATGTTCTTCACCTTGGCGAACAGGGACTTATAAACAGCAGGCAGAGAGCCCCAGCCGCGTGTGACCAAACCGACAGGTGACCAGGACATGACCTTCTTAAATCCAGACCAGAGGCCTTTAACCGCGCCGAATGGCGATTTGAAAACATTGCCGATAAACCGTGCGCCTGCGCCAATGCCGCGTGTAAGCAAGCCCAGCGGCGACCATCTAAAGACAGTCTTCAGACCATTGAATGCAGCGGCCACCGCTCCAGACACTTTGCGCCACATCGATTTGAAGAACCCAGAAATGGGCTTCCAGAATTTGATGATAAGCGCTGCGCCGAGGGCGATTCCTGTGATGATTAAGCCGATAGGATTGAACAGCATGGCGAGGGTCAGCGCCCGCATTCCAGTGATGACAGCAGGGATGGCAAGGCGCGCCAATGTCAAAAGACTGCCTGCAAAGGCCTTAATCATACCGCCAGCCGCCAACAGGCGGAACCGTCCAGCCGTGACCAATGACGTCACATTCAGCGACCGCATGGACAGGTTTGTCGCGATGACCCAGCCGCGAAGTGTCACCAGCTGGATTTTTGCACCAATGATGGCCGCCGTCATAAAGGTCTTCGCATAGGCATAGGCCAATGTCGTGACATGCAACACAGCCAGCGCCGCAGCGCCGCCCACGATCACTGTGGTCAGCAATGGGAAGCGTTCAGCCGCGCCAGCCACGATGTCCGTCACAAATCCCAGTCCAGCCATCACCGCATTCACAGCAGGCAGCAGGACAGTTCCTAAATTCACGGCCAGACGACTGACCTGGGCGCGGAATATAATCGTATTATTCGCTGAAGTCGCAGCGCGGGCTTCATATTCTTCGCTCATGGAATTCAGGTGACCCTGTTCATCCGCAACCAGACCAAAGGCTTTTTTCAAACCATCCAAACCGCTGACAAGGCGAACCATGTCATCGCCATATTCCATGCCGAACATATCAGACAGCAACGCCAACTGGTCATCAGACCCATCCACTGCGTCCAAGAATTCAACCAGCGCTCCCTTGGCATCTGTTTCAATCATCGCCTTCATCTGGCTTGCGCTGAATCCGATTTTGTCTAGGCCGTCTTTGAACTTATCCGTCTGCCCTTCAGCATTCGCCAATCTGTTGAACATGGCATTCATGCCCGTTCCTGCCACTTCGACAGGAACCTTCAGTTCCAGAAACGTCGCAGCAAGGGCCGCATTTTCTTCAGCTGTTAGACCAAAGACTTTCGCCATCGCGCCAGAGCGCTGCATGATGCGCGTGATGCCGCCAGCCGTCGCATCCATATTATTATCAAGAAAGTTGATGGCGTCGCCAAGGCGAACAACTTCAGCCTGCGGCAGTTTAAAGATCGTCCGGAAACCCGTCATCGCGCTGCCCGCTTCTTCAGCGGTCATGTCAAACGCAATCGACATCTTGATGGCGTCTTTAGCGAAACCTTGAAGTTCATTGCGGGCAATACCTGCACGGCCTGCCGCTGCATAAATTTCTGTGATGCCAGTGGCGGCCATCGGCAGCTGTGTCGACATCTTCAGAATGTCAGAGCGCATTTCTTTGAACTGCTGCGGTGTCTCAAAGGTCACAACCTTCTTCACATCCGCCATCGAACTTTCAAAGTCCTGGGCCATCTTAACCGGCGCAGCGACAGTGGCAGCCAGCACAGCTGCGCCGACCATCTTGCCGCGCAACTCCGACCGACGTTCCAGGTTCTTATCACGCGCTGTCGTTAGCGCTGACAGGCGAACTTGCTGGGCGTTTAATCGCTCATAGGTTCGCGACAGTTCGCGGTTCTGGGTAACCAGGCCGCGTGTCGATTGCCCCGCTGCGGTCATATCGTTGCGCAAGGCCTGAAGGGATTGTGACTGGCGGGTGTAAGTTGTTTTTGCCGCTGCCGCTTCGCGCTTTGCAGCGGCGAAATTGCGGGTCATTTCTTTCGTTGGTTTATCTGTCTTCTGTATTTCGGCGGCCAGTTTATTCACGCGGGTCTGTGCGGACTTCCACGCGCCTTCGGCCTGGCGGATGCCTGTCTTTAATTTTCGGAATCCATCGACGCGCGACAAGCTTTGCTCTGTCTTCGCAATTTGGCTGGACATACTGGTGACCAGTGCGCCGCCTTTTTGCGTGGTCGCAGCAAACCCTGAAGCGAGCGCAGCACCGATAACGATTTTTAATGCCAGGCTTTTCATCTAGGGTTTCGCGGCTGCGACCTCTTAAGTGTTTAGGTTTCTTTTGCAGGCCAAAGCAGAACAGCTTCGTCCCAGTATTTTAGGAATTCAAACAAATCCATTTCCAGCCATTCCGCTGGTGACCCCGCCCGTGAAGACAGGGCCAGAACGGCGCGTCTTAATTCGGCTGGTCCAGGGATGCTTTCGCGGGGTTGGCCTGCTTTGGAAAAAAACCTTCATATGCTTCCACCAGTTTTTGCTGGTCAGTCAGATCAGTTTTACACATCATGTCGAATTCAACGCCGCACATGTCTGCGAACATTTGCGTCTGGACTTCCTGGTCTGTCAGCCCTGAATTTTTACGCTGTGATTTGCGGATTTCATCATTTGTGATGGGACGGCGCATGGTCAATTTTGTGACCGTTACGCCGCCATGTTCCACCGCATATCCCAGCGTGATGATTGTGTTCATGTTCTTGATTGTCATGACGTTTCCCTACAATCCCAGCGCAGCGCGCTGTTCAGCCCAGATGTCATTGCCGTCGACAATGAAGCGTTTGCCCATCACGTCGATTTCCAACACGACATCATTTCCGATGGTCAGCTTGTAATATTCGACAGTCATGGTGTTCTTCACCATTCCCTTGTCTTTGCGTTTCATCGCATCGCCATCCGCTTCACGCATGAGGCCACGCATTTGATGAATGACGGCTTGTGTAGACTCTCCATCATTGGTCGCACCGCGATAGGTCATGCCGATGGTCTTGCCGATGTGGCGGTAATAATCCGCTTCGACGCCATTCATGGAAATAGTGGTTTCCATTTTTTCGACAGCGCCCATCGGAATGTCGACGCTGCCGCCCATTCCGCCTCCGATATATTCTTCGACAAGCAAGGCGACTTTTGGGCCTGCGCCTTCTGTTACTTTGCCTGCGCGGCCTACGCCGTCGACAAAGGCAGTGAAGTCGACAAGTGAGTGTGGTAGTTGAGACATGTTTAGTCCTTTCTTAAACCTAAATTAAGCCGCGATGCTGTTGACAAGTTCGGTGTAGTAACCGTCATTGCGATGGATGCGGATGGTGATGTGTTCTGCTGGCGCAGGCGGTTCGATGTCTGCATCGATGAACAATTTGCCAGCCTTAAGTGTGGCAGCTGTGTTCAAGTCTTTGTCGATCCAAACTTCACCGCCAAGCGTTGCGCCCAAAGCAGTCAGGCGGCGCAGATAGGCATTGATGGTGTCTTCGATGTCCAGCAGCAGCTGCGCAGAAAATGGCTTGTCGACGGCCCATAGAAAGGCGTCTTCGATGCTGTCTTCGATGATGTCCATTGTCCGGCGAACACATAGGAATGCCGTCAAAGGTTCAGCACCAGTTCCGCGATTGCCCCAGGTGCGGAATCCATCTTTGAAGATGATTGTGCCGACCTTGCCTTCATTCAGAACATTTGACTGGGTGCTAGGGTCGGACATGTTGAACCCGATAGGCCGCGCGATGCCAGTGATGCCGTTGATGACTTTGTTTGACAGCGAGTACCAGAAGCCCAGGTCATTATCGACACGGGCCTGAACACCAGCGAAACGCGCGGATGATGGCTGCGCGATATTTTCCGCAGCTTCTGTGCTGAAGGCCATGCAGAATGGGTCGACAACATAGATGCGATCAGATCCCGCTTCACCGGCTGCCGTGATGGCATCAGCGTCTGTGGTGCTAGGCGCATCAGCAAAGACAACAGCGCGCAGCTTCTGGGCCATGCCCTTAAGTTCTGCGACAACAGGGTTCGCCTGTCCGCCTGGACGCTGGTGGGTGAAGCCTGGCGCGACGATAAGACGTGGCGACAATTTAACCTGGCTTTGCGCAGCCATGAAGCCGTGAACGCCGGTGAAAGTTGCCGCATCGCCGACAATATTGACAAGCGTGGCAGCTTCATCAGCACCTTCATCGACCCGAATCAAAACGACAAGCGTTCCGGCCTGGTCATAGATAGCATCTAAGCCATCCTTAAGTGTGCCGGTCGCGCCGATGTCAGCCGCAGCGCGCGGACCTGTCAAAGCGATAGGTGTGTTCAGCGGGAACTGCGCGACATCTGCATCAGGCGCTGTGCCGATGATGCCAATGACGCTGGACCGGACTGTTTGAATAGGACGCGAGCCGTCGAGAATTTCGACCACTTGGACCCCGTGTAAGAACTGTTCAGACATAATTTTTTCCTTTCGCTGGAACAGGTTTAAAATAGTTTTGACGCTCTTTAAGAACGCCCCAGGCGCTGACCCCGCCAAAGATTAGGAAGGGTCGAACAAGTCGCCAGAACCAGTGCGGGACATCACGAAACATCCAGATGGTTAGGGCTTTGAAGTTTGATGGGCGCGCAGTTAGCGCCCAGCGTTCCAGACGCATTGCGGCCAGGAACATTTTGTCGATGCGGCGGCGTGAAAATATGTGCCGGAATTTCTTCAGGCCAATATCGTGAACGAAAACCGCACCAATATATTCAGCGTGAATTTTAGGCAGAAGCCAGGCGATGAACGCGGCCAAAGCCAAGCCCATCAGAACGGCATCACGCAAGCTGAACAACAGGCAGGCATTCAGAGTGACCAGAATGAAGACAGCCCAGGCTGGCGGAATGTCCGCGCCATTGCTTTCATCCCGCAGATCAATGTCTATCGATGGCCCAGTCTTGTCCGCCTGTTCGAAGAACTGAAACGACTGACCGGAAAGCCAGTTGCCAGAATTCGGACCGGTGACAATCGGCATGAATAGTGATGCGCGGGTGAAGCTGGACATCTTACTTCACGCCAGCTTTCGCCTGTGCCAAGATAGTTGCAACGCCGGTTGAACGACCGGCCATGTCTGCAATGACTTCAGGCAAACCTTTCAGCGCGGCGGTCAATATGATGTCGCCGGACTGAACACCTTGCAAAAATCCTTGTGCCTGTGTGTAGACATCCGCGCCTTCTGTTGGCGGGACTAGGCTTTCGATTGTTCCCATGAATGTCGTGCGGAATTTGGCAAAGCTATCCCCTGTTTTAATCGAGGCGATGAAAGCCAAAATGGCGGCAGCATTTAGCTGCGTGACATCAGCTGTGGTTCCTAAGATGGTTTCTGTGTCCCCAACTTGTTTTCTAATTGCGGTGCGAACAGCAGCCTTCGCTTCTGCGGCGATGACTTCAGCACGGCCATCATTCCAGACCTTTTCAGAGTCGCTTCCGAACATGCCGTCTACGGACGCGCGATTAAAGCGAATGCCCTTGATAAAGATAAATTCATTCATGGTTTTTCTTCCCTATGCTTGTGTGAAGTTTGCAGAAATTCCGTTCAACGCATTCGGGTCGGCGCCTGAAGTAACGCCAGCAATGACGTGACCACTGGCAGATAAATCAATGACCGTGTTGACCACTTCATAATGTGCAGAACTGCTGTCGAAGAGAGGTGAACCCGTCCCTGTGCGGCTAATGGCTGTCGTGTTACAACGGGCAACAAGATGGCCTGCAACATTGATTGGACTAATGACATCGCGGCTGTGGGCCATCACAAAATCAGCTTCAAAAGTTTGAACAACAAGATCGCCAGCGCAATTTAATCCGCCTGGATAGGTCGCATGATTGGTCGCGTCTTTAATGATATATTTTTCACCGCCGTTTACACCGCGAAACAATATGCCGGATGGGGGCGCATTAAGGGTGATGCTTTCGTCCACGTCCAAATCAGAAGAGATAAAAAATTCAGCAGCAAACCCTGCGCGCAGTAGAGCGCAAGCCCCTGCCCATGTTTTGACAGACCGCGCAACAAGTGCGCCATCATTTGTGTCATTGCCGTTTATAGGGTCAACATAAATGCGGGTTCTACGACCAACATCTTGAACAGCCAAGGCTGCGGCAGCTGCGCTGTTCGCGGAATCCTTTGCTGCGTCCAGCTGGTCTATTTTAGTTTGCTGGGCTGCACCGAATGCGGTGATTTGTTTGCCTAGATCGATGATGTCCTGGTCCGACATATTATGCTCCTGTTAGATTGTTGCGGTGTTGTTGTTCAGTCAGCGCGACCATCATTGCCGTGCTACTGCGAAGGGATTGTTCAGCAATCAGCTGATAGACAAATGACTGGGATGCCATGACGATGGCTGGGTCGACTTTCAGAGTGACCGTGTCTGCATTTGAATGTTGAATATACATGCGGATTTGCATGTCTTTGGCGCTGCCACTTTCCAGAACCGGTTTGAAACTGTCTGGCAGATTGCCAATGGCAATCAGGGTTCCGTCTTCATTAAACAAGCCAACTTCACGGACCGTCCAGCCGCCAGCTTCAGGCGGGATGCGGGTTTCGCATTCCAGAACGGTTCTGTCATTTCCAGATTGCGCAATGCGGGTCAGCGCGCCGCGCCAAACTTCCTTACGCAAGGCTGTGCGGGATTGCACCGGCAGGCCTTCGCCATCTCCGACCGCCATATGCGTGATGTTCACAGATGAACCTGTAAGGGCGGCATTCGTGACAGCGGCAAGTCCGGCAGCGGTTAAAAGGGTGTAGAAATCAGACAAGGTTTTCTCCCGTTGTGATGGTTTCCGCCAGCTGAATTGCGGCGGCGAATTGATAGACTGGAACAGAGACAGGCACGGTCGCAATCCAAGGCTGAACATCGATGCGTTCGCCAGTGACTGTCGCGGATGCCAGGACTGTGTCAGCGGCTGTGGTCAAATAGACGCGAAGCTGTGACAGATGACTGCGCGCATTCTTTGTGGATGCGATGACATCGATGATGTCCTGGAATTCACGGTCAGTCAGTCCGCGCGTGGTGACCATCACATCCGCTTTGAATGTGTAAGGATCGCCGCCGTGGTCAAACCATTCAGAAATAGTGATGCCAAGGTCCAGCGCTTTTAAGGCAGCCTTAATGCCAGCAGGTGTGCCTTTGAACCGATGAACATAAACGCTGGACGCAACGACTTGGCGCTTCACATGTTCAGGCCAGTCAGCGTTCCATGTGTCGACAGAAAGCGCCCAGGCAAGATAAGGCAGTAAGTCAATCGGGCAATTTTCAGCGGACCAAAGTTTGTCGATGTCAATGTCATGATCGAACGCGATTGCCATGCTGGCTTCAGTCGCCAGTTCCAGTAATGTCGCATTCGGTGGAAGCAGGGTCTTAAACATTGGCTGCATCCAATACTGACACAACGGTCGCGATTGCGACTTCATTGGCGTCGACCAGAACATCAGCAGCTGGGCTGACTAAGTTCACATTTTCAACGCCTTCCACAACAAGCGCGGAAATTAAGCCGGCACGGGTGACATCACGACCAAAACTGCGGCGGGTTTGCTGATAGGTCTGAAGCGATGATAGGGCAGCCGCAACAACGGTCGCGCTGTCTGGACCTTCAGCCATAAGCAGCTGGGCATCGACGGCATATTCGACCGATGTGAATGACTGCACTGTCACATTATCTGTCAGCGGGCGGACTTCATCACCGCTTAAGGTGTCATTAACATCAGTCAGAAGCTGCGCAGGAACCGCCGCGTCCGATGTTAGAATATAGACATCGACCACGCCAGGCGCAGGTTCGCCCACATAAACATCAGTGATGTCAGCGCTGACACTTTTCGCGTGGAACTCATAACCGCCGCGCGGTCCTGCTGTCGAAAACCCTTCCGGCGCAAGTTGGATGCGCGATGCAAAGGCTGTGTCTGTTTCGCCGTCCAGCCGCGCCATAGGCACGATGGCCGCCAAGTTGTCCAGGTCTGCACCAGTGGCGGTCGCAAGCATCACAGACTTCGCAGCCTGATTGATGCGGTTCAATAAAATTGTTTCACGATAGGCGGCAACTTCCAGCAGCTTAACGACTGGCGCGCTTTCAAGATCGATGACAGCTGCTGCGTCTTCATAGCGGTCGACAAAGTCAGCCTTAAGGTCAGCCAGAACAGCTTCGAAATCGACTTCCTGGATGACTACGGCTGGCGGCAATTTCGCCAGATTTATTTTCGTGAATGCGCTCACACTAGAACCCCTTCGACTGTGACCGGCTGGCCTAAATAGCTGCCTTCAATTCCCAGTTGGATTTTTCCGGCCGCATTTGCAGCAGCGACATAAACACGGGACAATGTGAAACGCGGTTCCCATCGGTCCAGGGCTTCAGCTGATGCCGCAGCGATGTCGACTTTCAGGCCAGCCGTCATCGGCAAGTCGACCAGGTCCGGAAGACGGCTGCCATATTCACGGCGGCCCACGCGCGTTCCCAGCGGTGTCGTCAGGATGTCCTGAATGCTTTGCTTCAGATGGGTCATGGACCCAATCGGCGAACCGTTATGTCGACTCATTCCAGTCATGCTTAAGCAGTCCCGCCTTTAGACTTGGACGCTTCTTTGACCGGTTCTGTCGGCGCAGCAGGACGCTTCGCTTTGCCCAGATGCCCGCCCAGATATTTTGTGCGCGCAGGATTTCCAGTGACAGTTTCGCCTTTGCGGACAAGTGCATCGCCGACACGAACGACAGGTGCATTCACATCCTGGGTCTTGTCTGCTGGCTTTTTAACGACTTTGGATTCAGATGGATTTTGTGACATTGGAACCTTCTATGATTTTCATGGTTTGTGGATTTACTGCATCACCGATGCGGGCGACTTTCTTGCCGCCCGCGCCGCCCAGGTTCACAGCATCAGCCGTGATGGTGACAGTCTGGGCAACGACATCGACGGCTTCATCAGCCTTCACCAGAATTGTGGTCTTATCGATGTTGATTTCAGTTGTTCCGACAAGCAGGCGAATGGAACCATCCGTGTGCGGCTGAAGAACATAGGCGTGTTTCTTGCGATCATATGTGAAATGTCCGCCGTCTTTATGCGCAGCCGTGCTGACATCAGGGTTCACTGATGGCGCTGGTGACTGGTCACTGTAGACAGCAGGCATCACGCGGCCCTGGTGAATGTCTCCATTCGGTGACAGCACTGTGACACGTTCGCCAACTTCAGGCGCAGACCAGGTCACTTCACCGCCAGCAGCGCGCGTTGTGAACCAGGGCAGCCAGCCAGATGTCAGTTCGTCACTGAAGGCGACTGTCACTTTGCCTGCTTCATAATCTGCTTCGACTATGCTGCCGTGACGGATCACATCTTCAAAGCGGCGTTCCAGTTCGGACATGCGGAATTCTAAATCATCAGACATCATCATCGCCCCCAGCTATCCGGACATAGTCATCTTCATGGCCGGTCCCGATTTCAGGTGCGAAGCCCAGATATAATTCTGAAGGCAGAACACCTTCTTCGACAGGGGATGAAAGCGTGACCGTGTTGTTCCAGTGGATTGCCCACATCGCCACGCCTTGTTTGTCATCGCCGCTGCCGTAAAGATTATCTGCGGCAATATCTTCACACGCGCCAATGCCTGCGCCCAGTGTCGCGGTCGGCAGCGCCAGCAAAATGGCCGCGACCATGTTCATGGCTGATTCCGACCGGCTGAACGCCTTGTCGTTTTCATCGACCGTATTCTTCGCAGTCAAAACCAAAACAGTTTTCACGCTGCATTGTAGAACGCCGCCAGAAGAACTGGGATTTCTAATTGATGGAACAGCAACATGAACAGATGGCGACTTCACACGGAACTTTTCAAGTTCTTCACGGGTGAACCGCCCAGGATGCGGTTTGCATTCCTTCAGCTTTGGCATCAGCGCCGCGATGGTCGCCACGACTTTGGCCTGCATGTTTACAAGGGCGCTCATAACCGCAGCCCTTCCAGATATGTGATGACCACGTCTTCGATTTCGCGGGCGTTGTCATCAGACACGCCAAGAAACGGGCGGGCAGTAAGTTCGGGCTTGCCGACATCTGCACCGCCATGCTGCTGGATCGCGGCATAAACTAATGGCGAACCGACCACGGCTTCATCACCGCGCTGTTCGCCGAAAATTGTGTCGAGTAGATCGCCTTCACCTTGCAGAAGGCTTTGTCCGGAATGGCGGGTTTCTGCATAGCCTGGTGACCATGCAGCCCAGGGCGTTCCGTCCGGTGCAGTCTTTTCATCCTGGATGCGGCGGCGGGTCTGTGACTCCACAATCGCGGCCACGGTGTTCGTGATAGCAGCCGGTTCAATTAAACCAGAAATGCCATTCAGAACTGATGCTGCGACATCCAGCTGGGAAACATCATATTGTAGGGCAACGCCAGCCATTAAAGGTCACGCATGGATTGACGGGAAAACAGTTTCGTGCTGCCTGTGGTAACCACTGGACGGGCAGATGTTTTGCCAGCAGGTGTTGGAAGTCCAAGCGATGCGCGGCCTGCGGACACGTCCTTCAGCCAGGCGATAGCCGCTTTGTTTCGAGATTTTATTTCGTCCGTTAGCGTGTCAGCGCCAGGTGACATTTCATAAACCGCAATGTCGATGCAGATGTCTGTCAATCGTTTGGACGCCTGTGGAAGCGGTAGGCGATGACGGATGCCTATATAACTATCGATAACAGATGACGCAGCCTTCAAAGCCTTGGAAATTTTGGCATCATCAATGGTCCCGTCCGCATCCGCAGCAGGATAGAGCGCATCAGCGCCATATTTTTCTGTGATGTCTGAACGGGTTGCGTACATTAAACTAGGCCAGCCGCTTTAGCTTCTTCATCGGACAGAATTTTGACAGTGCCTTCAACTTCAAAGGCTTTCGCATCATCGCGGATCATCACGCGGATTTCGCCTTTGACAGCGGTGACAGTTCCTTCCCCATCAGGGTCTGGAAAGCTGATAGAATCTGCAAGAATTTTTGCGTGGCATGTGTGGCGCTCGGTCATAATATTTCCTTTCAACTTTTATTGTGCAGGCCTTTCACCTGCTTGGATGACGGGACTGATGATGCCGCCCAAAGGCCAAGGCCATCAGCCAGTTAGTGCGGGGCGCGTCATCTTCCCCCTTCGGGATTAATTGGCGGACCAGGCGAATATGGAAAACCTGGCCCGCCGTCCCCCCGTCCCCTGGGTGACTAGGTGTGGGCTGTGCTACGTACTCACAGTCCCAGCTGCTTGCGGTCATCCGCAGCAGTCGTTTCAGCTTCATTCACAGCGTCATCATGGACAGACTGGGCCGTCGATAAATCTTCTTTAGCTTTGGCAAGTGCTGCCTTTTGCTCTTCAGATTTGTTCTTCCCGCCTGCTTGTCCTGCGGCCTTAACCGCGTCTTTCGCTGTCTTTAAAGGACCAGCAGCTTCCGCTTTGGCATCCTTCAATTCCTTCGCGATCCGCCGTTCATCCGCCGTGACTTTTGATTTGTCGCCAGCTTTGGCTTCAGTGACAGTGACGCGCTTGTCCGCTTTCAAAGACTTCAGCTGTTGTTTGCTGACTTCCTTTTCATCGATCACGACTGTTCTGCCGCTGGAAAGGTCCAGGCCGCCGCGCCGATAAGAACCGGACACGGATGCAATGATGGTTAGTTTACCCATGTCAGCCTCCTATTTTAGACGCGGTGCGACCATGAGTTTGAACGCGCCCTGCAATGGGTTGTGTTCTTTGACGATGGAGTCATCAGCCTGCACGACCGGCACTTCCTTCGCGTTCACAATCTTGTCACCAGCAACGCGGTTCGAACGTCCGACCAGAAGAACATTCGGCGACACGCCAAGTTCTTCGCCTTCATTGTCGACATAACCTTCCATGATTTCACGGGCGCGGGCGACGTTCTCGGCAGTCAGCGGGGCTTTTGACGCATAGGCCAGTTGCCACATTCCGAAACCAGCGTTTCCGCGATGACGTGTGCCGAACAGATATTCGTCTTTCATAAACACGACATTGGCTGATGCGTTGCCTTCAGCATCGACAGATGTGAATTCGACATTCGTGCGCTTCTGCCAGATGAATGGTTTCAGCGGCGCGGATGTGTCGAGCAAATACCAGGTCGAGCCATTGCCATCCTGCATGTTCGACACGTTGGCTTCTTTGCCATCGCGTCCGACTGGATGTTCATGGTCGAAGAAATTTTGACCGTCGAAGCAGCGCGTGTTGAATCCGTTCGGGATAAGGGTGAAGATTAATTTGTCTGGATGTCTCGCAGCACGGTCAGCTAGTTGTGATGTGCGGACATTATAGGAACCCATATTGCCGTCTTCGACATGGGTGCGTTTCACACCGATTGTGCCTTCGAACAATTTGTTTTCGATGCGATAGCCCTGTTCAGACAGGCGGCGGATTTGACGGTCGCCAATCCATTCGCGGATGCCTGGAATGTCGCTTAACCAGTCGTAGTTGTTACCGCCAGTTGTCGACGGAACTTCTGTTGCCAAGTCAGGCCACATTGTTTCGACGCCGTCAAAGACATCTTGGAATTGAGTTTGAAGGCCGCCACGGACAGCTTCAAGAATTTCGGGTGTGATTACCATTGGGTCCATTGGAATTCTCTTTTCTTAAATTTTCAGGGATTAAATGAATGCGATCCAGACGCCATCAGCGTCGACATCCACAACAGTTCCAGCAGCGCTGCGCCCAGTGTCATCAGACGACACAGTCACGTCATCTTTGATGTAACAGGCGGACATGATGCTGGTGCGAGTAACCGGCGCGACTGAGTCATTGTCATAGCGACACGCATAATCGATGCGGGCTGTGACCGCTGTGCCGCCATCTGGGCCGCCCGTATTATCTGCGGATGTGTTTGCACGACCGACAGATGTTAAGCCTTCGCCTTCAATGCCAGCCAAGGCAAAACCTGCGGCATTCAAAACGACAAGGCCGCCTTCAAAGATTTTTGCATTCGCTGCGAGGGGATGCGATACGCCGCCCAGTTCGCGTGTGACGATTTCACGTTTTTTCGTAAGTGCCATTTGGGTCTAGGCTCCCTTTGCTTTTTTGTTTGCGATAAATTTTTCCTGGCTGATGCCCATTGACCGGCAGACCGCAATTTCAGCCGATGAAAGTTGTGAACCCGCTGTCGCAGGTGTGTTCAGGGAAGCATCAGCAGATGTCGCCACGACCTTTGGACCGGTCTTCGCGAAGGCTTTGAAACTATCGAAGCCTTTTTGAGTGCTGCACATTCCAATGTAATGGGCGCGGGATGCTGGCGCGATGCGCGCCGTGGCGATTGCGCCGTCGACAGCAGCTTCGATGTCCGCTTCAGCTGGCGCTGCATCAGCGTCACCTTTAAGGGCATCACGTTCGGCAGCGACTAGGTCATAATCTGCGCGCGGAACAAACTGTGTCAGGTCCGGTGCGTTATCTGTTCCAGTAGCAGCAGCGCCTTCAGCGCCAGTGTCTGTCCCAGCAGCTTCAGCTTCTGCCGCAGCAGCAGAGGCAGCAGCGGCTTCTGCGTTTGCATCATCAGCAGGCGCAGGCGCAGCAGCGAGGCTTGCTGCGATAACGTCTGCAACGCTGGCATCATCCGCCAGGCCATAGGCTTTGCGCAGTTGCGCAATCTGTTCTTCATCCACAATGGACTCCTTCGTTTTAGTGTTTTGGATTTTTGGGTCGCCAGGGGTTTCGGACCGCGCAACGGCGGGCATGGTCATGGCGGGTTGATTGACCAATCCAAGCGAAACGATGGCGGTAATTGTGCCTTCGGGACGCTCTAAAAATGCAGGGGATAGATAGCGATAATGTTTGCGGGATAAGACTTCGACGCCGTTGTCTGTCCATTCGACTTCGCCCCAGATAGCGCCTTCGCGCAGCTCCATCTTCTTAACCCAGCCATGTGCTGCTGGGTCCCATCCCATCCAAACGCTGTCATGATTTGTGTCGATCATGATTTCGATAGTGTCGGCATTGTAGGCGTCGACAATCGCTTGTGGGTTTGGGTTCTGATAGACGCGCCCATCACGACATTCGATAACCTCACCAGCTGGAAGCAGCATGTTCCAGGTTGTCGCGCTATCGTCTTCAGGGACAACGGCTTCAGAAATGAAGGACGCAGACGCTGCAATGTGAACGCCTTGCGGCAAGACACGTTCAGTCGTTCTGTTGAATGTTTTAGGGGCGGGTTTTGTCATTCCCAGAACCTAGCGGGCGGTTAAGGGATAGCAGCGCTGTTAGTTGTCAGCTTAATGCAGAATTCTTCAAAAAGGTGATGTCTGCGAGAATGACCCACAATGGCCCACAAATTGTCAGGGTGCAATGATGATGCGTAATTTTTGTAAAAACCGCCCTAGAGCCGCTTAAGAGGCCTTAAACTTCTGGTCAGGGCCGTTGTCAGGGTGCTATTTGCAGCTTTCTGCAAAAATTCTTGCTTCATTAAGGTAAAACGGCTATCTAACGCCCGTCCAGAGCCATCCGGAAAACCAGCCTTGAGCTGCGCGGGGCATCCGACCCGCCTGGACCTTTTCACTTTATCCGTCTTCCACGCTTAGGCTTGCGTTCTCCCCAGGGATGAAACGTGGACAGGAAGATTTCGTCGCCATCTACTGTGCGGGTGATGACACTACGATATTGACGCGCGCTGGTTTCAATAACGCCCACATGATCGAAAAACACATGTAGGGATTTGCCGCCATCCTGAAGATATATTTCAGCATTGTTTGTCGCCAGGCGGTCGATGATGACTGCCCATTCTTCTGGCGGCGGATATTTTTTAACATTGGCGATGGCGTTGTGGGTCGACAAAGTTTTGCTGCTGACAATCACAGTCTGCGTTGATGTCCCAAAGGTCGCAGCAATATCTTCAGGAAGCCGCGCAATCGGAATTGCAAACTGGTCTGGGCGCTGCCCTAACATCATCGCTTTAAATTCGGAGTCGCGCGTATAGTCGGCGACCGCGATGCGCGCCAGGTTCAAAGGCGAAGCGTTAAAGTCATCCGCCAAAAACTTGCGAACGTTCTGGGCGCGATTAAATCCTGGGTTTGTGTTCCAGCCTGGGTCGATGCCTTGCGGAACTGTTGTGACTTCATTGGTTCGGCTGTTGACGAACTCCTGTTCTGGGATAACCGGCGCAGGCGCGTCGACAAATCCACGGCGCTGCGCTTCAGCTGCTGAAATCTGCCGCACATGACATTTGCAGCCCCAGCCATTTGGCGGCAGCCAGACTTCCCAGAAGCTGTCATCGGCGCGAAGGATAAGGCCTTCTTTATCTTCATGAAGCGGGCGGTGATTTTCAGACGGTCCCAGTTGATAAAGCAAGAAAGGCAAAGCATCCTTCGTTCTTTGGATGCGTTCCCATTGTCCTGCGGCGCGCGCAGTACGGGTGTTCGCCCAGTGGATTGTCTTCAGGCGGCGCGGTGAACCCAGGCGCGCAGGACGTGTTTCACCAGTTAGCTGGTCGACGGCATCCCCATCACCCCACCAGCCCAGTGTCTTCAGCTGTGGTTCTAAGTCTCTTGCCCAGGCTGCGAAAGGGATGCCCGCCGCTTCAGCCTTCACCAAACTATCCTGAATCGTTGTTAGGACATTCAGCTGGGTTGCTTTGGCAACCGTGAACCCAAAGCTGTGTTCTTCGCGCATCACATCTTGCCAACTAAAGGCAGGCTTAAGCCCCTTTAATTTAAGATAATCCAGAACCGCCTGGGGCGGGGCCGGTGAATATTCAAAGCCTTCCATCTTAAAGGGCCGGAACCCAGATGACCGCGACATCCGTTTCGGCTTCGCCATAACAGGCGATGAAATCTGCGCGGTCTTTGTCAGACAATTCGGAAACGCTCTTGCGTTCGAAGGCGGTGACTTCGCGGGTCAGTCGTTCATGTTTGCCATACCCTTTTGACAGAGTAGCGCAGCGGCCCACGCGGCATGTGTTTTCATTCCAGCGCGCGCCATACTTTCGCAATTCATATTGCTTTAAGCCGCTCTTAAATGCTTCGAAATATTCGGTCTTCAGCGGGATGAATAATGGTTTTCCAGTCATGGCGTCATCCTAATCAATCGCATCGCCGACCGCGCGCGATGTTGCCATCGCATCACGAACAGTTTGGGCTAACTCTGATGCGGCCATCTTAGGATAGGCAGCGGCCAGACGTTCAGCCGCGTCTTCATAGTTAGTTGCACCAGCCATCGCCACGCGGACAGGATCGACAAGCGGTGACATGACAGGCTCCCATCCATCCAGGCCATCGTTCAAGATTTCATCCATCAGACCTTCAGCCTGGGGACCGCCATTGGCCCGCGCCAAAGCCAGGCCGTGCGCAACGCTGCGCGCAGTGCGGACTGGCGCGGCAACGGCGGCTGTTTGTTTCTTCTTTGGTTCCAGTACGGCTTCGCCATCGGCGGCCTTTGGAATGCCCCATCTTTGATGGATGAATGTTTGCGGGATTTGTGCGCCCATATCCGCGAAGTCTTTAATCGCGCTGCGCAATTCCTTCAGGTCTTCAGGGTCCAGAACAATGGCCTGGACAGAAGGATATGATTTTTGCGGTCCGAAGTTCAGATCAATCGCTGGACGGATAAGGTGCAAGTTAATCGTCTTGCATAGCTTGCGCGCATCCGCACGTTTGATGTCTGTACGCACATCATCATGGACCTTTGCCTGGGCATTGCTGGACCCATTGTCTGTGGTCATTGTCTGACCCAGCACGGCCTTGCTGATGCGGCCATCACAATATGCAGCCAGTTCTTTGAAAGCCTGGCCGCCGCCGCCGCTTCCAGCATTCTTGATGAATTCCATCTTCATCGAATCTGGAATGGCCGCCGCCGCATCCGACCCGATATTTTGCAGGGCGCTGATTAATGTGGCGATGTCTTCATCGGTCGCTTCTTTGCCATAGCGTCCGACCCGAACAGGCTGGCCGTAGGTTTCCACATATCCGACCCAGTCCTTCAGGGTGAAGTTTTGGAACAGATAGGTCCAGGCAACAAAGCGCGCCAGGGCTGCGCGATGAGGCTTGCCTGATTTCAGCTTCGACCAATGCGTGATGAATTTATATGGGGCCAGTTCGATGCCGTCACGGTTTTCACGCGACCGCAGGCGCAGCTGGCGTGGGTCATCTTTGTCGACCTGGAATGAACGCGGGTCGATGTGGATGTAATTCACTGGCGTCCAGCGGTCCGCTTCAGTGTGCCAGATGATTTCCGAAACACTGAAGGCCTTGCCCAGCGCGTCCAGCATATCTTCGACCAAATCTGGAAAGTTTGGCGCATCGATTATTCCCGCAACAAATTTCGCGATGTCTTTGTCTTGCTCACTATCGCCAGCAGGTTTGATGGTGAAGTCCACGCCTTCGACCGCGCGCTTTCGGGTTCCCAGCACAGCGCCATAATGTTCGTTCTTTTCTTCAGCGTCTTCAGCGAAAGTCAGGAAGCCGTCCAGAGTGCCTTCAGCATGTTCGCGTAACATCCGCGAAAGGGACCAGGGCGTCAAAGGTCCGCTGGCCGCGTTCCACAGTGTTCGGCTTGCGCCGCTGTCGACATAGCGGCGTTTGATTGCGCCCTTGCTGGGTTTCTTAATTGGCGTGCCGTCTGGTCCTAATAGCTGGGCCATCTAATAGGCTCCCTTGATGTTTGATAATCCTGATGATGTGCGGACTCGTCGCTGTTTGCTTGCTCCCTTTGGGTCAGCGTTTTTGCCCGCGCTGTGGTAAGCATATTCGACAAGCGTTCCGCTGGCCGCATAGATAGCCAAAGCCAATGCCCAGAAGCGGTCACCATGTGACTCGCCGCCAGTTGGCGCTTTATATGATGCGCTGCCGCCAGGGTTCTTCGACTTCTTCACGGAATGAAGGTCTGCGCGCAGCAGCTTGTCACCGACTGGCAAACCTATGCGCTTGTCCTGGAACTTCTTCTGTAACAGCTGCACCATATCCTGTTTGTTTTGTTGTGTGAAATGAACCCCGATGACACGGCTTGCGCCATAGCGACCCACAGCATCTTCGACAGGTTTTGCGCCCATGCCCGTTTCATCCATCGCAAGTTTTCGGAACTTATATCTGAGTTCCAGCTTGTCCATTAGCTCGTCTTGTTTGGCGAATGTCGCCTTCCGCTCGGTCAAGATTTCGCGAACGACCAGTGTGTCATTCACATCTTCAGTGACGATGGCGACCCATAAGTCACCGCCTTGGCCTGCGATGTCATTGCCAACATATATGGTCTGGCCAGTGAACCCTTTAGGATCGCCTGCGCCTTCCATTTCGCATGAAACAATATCATCCCAGGGAATGACAGCGCCTGCGCCATCTGCCCACTTCAGTTCATATTCCTGGTCCCAGGCATCATCATCGCCCAAGCCTGCCTTCAGTTCATCAGCGTCGACATCCAAACCCATCGCAATGGCATCATGTATCGTCACAATATGCTTCGACCAGACGCCGTCTGTCTCGGTCATCAGTTCATAAAATTTATTATTCTTTCCGTTCGGCGTAGAAATAACGCGGATTTTGTACCCGCGTGTTATACAAGGGAACAGCGCAGTCCAGATGGCGCGACTGTCTGCATGGAAAGCAAATTCATCCAGCAGCACGTTCGCAGAAAAGCCGCGTGCAGTATCTGGGTTTGCGGGCAGCGCAGTGATTCTGCTGCCGTTTGGTAATGTGATTTCATGCGCTTTGTATTTAACCGGCAGAATGCTTCCGTCTGGCATTTCACGGTCGAAGGTATATTCGACTTCCTTCAGAGGCGGGGCTGGGGCGTTCTTAAGCGCAGCTGCAAACAGCTTATAATAAGCCTTAACCATTGGAATGCAGTTCTTCTGCATATACTCGACAGCCTGGCGTTCACCACGGGACAGCACGACCCAGTGTGTTTTCTTCCCTTCGATTTCATGATCGATGCAGTCTTCGACAATTTCACCAGCAGAACAAAACGATTTGCCGCCCTGGCGTGTCATCTTGCCGATTTTAAAGCGTGACTTATCCTTCAGCCATGTCAGCTGATAAGGCAGCCATGTGATGACTGTGCCTAAACTTCCTTTCTTCAAAGCCTGGGTGCTGACACTCATTATTCGAAGCCCATAATCCGCTTGGCTTCTTCCATTGCATCACGTTGCCATTCGCCATTTTCCACGGCAGCGTTCGCGCGTTCCTGCATGTCTTTGCGCATTTCATTTTGCAGTTTCTTCTGGCTTATGCTGGCAAGGGCCAAGTCTTTAACCAGGCGCGCAAGTTTTTCTGGCGGGATTGAACCAGGCGTAAGTTCTAGGTCTTGAATGTAGTTGAACAATTCAGCCTGAATGATGCGAAGCGTGGCATCCGTCATCGCGCCGTCATCATCCGGATATAATGTTCTTAAATAATCTGCGCCTTCAGCAGCGGCCCTGATTTTTTCGACCTGCTTTTGAAGACGTTGTCCATGACTGTGAACAGCAGACTTGCTGATTTCAAAGCCCATGTCCTGAAGCTCTTGCGCCAGCCCACGATAATCGCCAAAACCGTTTGCCTTAATTTTGGCGTTCAGTTCTGCGCGCTGGGTATCATCCAGAAGCGTGTCGATTTTACTGGGTGTTGGCACGGACTAATCCCAGTGCTTTTGCGGGCGGCCAATAGCTTTCGGACATTTTTCATCATAGTTCACGATGTCGATGCCTGGCGCTGTGATGGTGAAGTTCCACAGCTGGTCATCTTTGTCGATTTCGAGAAGGCCTTTGCGTTCCAGATAGGTCGCTTCATCACGAACTTCTGAAGGCGTTGGCGATAGCTTTGCATCAGTCAGCGCGCGCAGCGTTGTGGTTTCAGACACGCCAAGTGTCCGGCCAGCATCTGCGATTGAAAGGATATACCAGCGCATGTTGCGGCGGTGTGCGTCTTGAAGATGTGTTTTCATTTTGGTTGTCCCTTGTTTAGTTCCATGAGTGCCCGCCAGATGCTGTCCATTTTTGCATCCACAGCGGTCCATGTTCGAATCCAGTCTTCGCGCTGAACATATTGTTTCGGAAGGTCCGCCAGAAAGCGCCTGAAGTCGCCGTCCAGCTTTTCATATCTCTTTGATGCGCGGGCTTCACCTTCACTGCGTTTCCGGCCTTCGTCTTCCAGGGCTTTTGTCAGCGTCTTCAGCTGTTCATCATATCCGCTTAAATTGCGCTTAAGCAGGTATGCGATGATTTTCACCAGCATCCCTGTCCATGCGAACAAGATGGTGACGATGACGCCCAGCGCCTTCCAGTCGATCCCTGCGAACTGTTCTGTCACGATGTCGACTCCGTCTTCCGGCAGGCGCGCGCTTCATCACGCATTCGGATGAATGAACCCATCGCCCAGGTCACTGGGCTGTCAGCCGGTAGCAGTTCCAGAAGTTCATCAGCGGCGCGGTCCTGGTCTTCAGCAGACCAGTTTTCGACGGTCCCGCAAATGGGTTCCTTAATGACAATCGGGTCAGGTGTCGCCGTTGCGCAAGCGTTCAATAATATCATCGCGGCGATGGGGGCCATCAGCCCTTGCATCCGACATGTCCTGAAGACGTTCTGCATTTTCTTTTCCTTCCAGTGCTGCTGCTTCAGCCGCATCAGCACGGTTCTTCAGACTTTCTTCTTTTTGGCCCTGCTTGCGCGCAGACCTACGAATTCCAAGCAGGGCCATCGCAATGGCTCCGCCAATGATAAAGGGTGCGGCGAGGCGTGACGCCCAGCGGGCTATGGGGGCCGCGATCCAAGCAGGCCAAGCCATTAGCGTCTTCCCCGCCGCCAATCATCCTTGCGCGCACGGCGCACCAGGACAAAAGATATGATTGCAATAAATGAACCGACCGCCATGACGGCAGACAGAACCACGGGCAGTGCACTGACCGCAGTGATGGTTTCGCCAGCTGCGGTCGCGGCTTCACCGGTAACTTCGACAGCTTTCTTCACGGACTCTGATGACAGTGCGACCTGGTCAGCAACAGCCTTCACGCCAGCTGCTGTCGCGGCTGTTCCGGTCACGCCAGCGCTGACACTGCCGACTGTGGTTTGTTTGATGGTCCGGCTGGATTTCAGCGTCGGTCGGATTTCACTTTCGCCAGCGCCGATGTTGTCATCAGCGTTCGACCGGTTTCTGGAAATCTTCAGTTCAGCGATTGTCCCATTGTCATCGAGCGGGTCATATGGCGTCTGGTCATAATACCCCAGAAGGAACATTCGCGATTCAGCTGTCCGGCGCGCATCCAATGTTCGGGATGGGCGCAATTCGCGGCGGCCTGTTTCTGGGTTTTTTTTGCGAACCTTGTTCCAAAGTAGGAAGGCACTGGCCGCGCCAGCATCATCATGGTTTATGAACCGGCGCAGAATTGATGATCGAAGAAATCCAGTTTGACCGATGTTGAAAGCCAGGCAGACCATCGCGTCAAATTGCGCCTGGGTCGGAATGCGACCGGCTTCTTCACAGTCTGACCAGACGGCCCGCGCGAAGCGCAGCGTGTCAGTCTTCAGCATCAGGGCTGCTTCTAGTTTTGAAATTTTGTGTTTGTCGCCAGGGCGCAGGACGTGACCATATCCGATTGTTGGAATGCCCGCTGCATCTTCATAGGTTTCCAGACGTAGACCTTCCAGGGTCTTCAGAACGGACAGACCGTCATTCGAAAATTCTAACATATTCGCTTGCCTTAAACTGCTTGGATCGACCCAAGGTTTAGGCGGCGCATGACAAAACAGCAGCGCTGTTAGTTGTCAGCTTTATGCGTTATTCTTTGTCTCATTTTGAAATAGTGGCAGGCCTGTCGCGTCTTCCTGCTTTAAGTGCGCCTTAACGCGCCAGGCTGTCCGCTCTGAAATGTCAGCAGACAGGGCGGCCTGAACAGCGGTTCCGCCATCCTTCAAGATGCGTCTGGCAACTTCGCGCCGTCCGCGTTCGCCAGCGACAGGGCCGCATGGGACCAGGCACTGACCGTGGCCCAGCTCTTTAACGATTTTTTGTGCAGCGTCCAGCCCCACGATATTGGCAAGGTCTGACCCTTCGACATTTTTGGGAATGTTAATGCGAACACCGCCGCGTGATTTGGCTAAAGACAGGGCAACGCCCAGCCCAGCGCAATCGGCGATGCGTTGCAATACGTCCGGAAGATTGTCGAAGGTTTCAGACATCAGCGCTGTTTGACCGATATGCCTTCGACGCCTTCACGGACGCCCCATTGCTTCAGCGCTTCGATGACGACATTGCATTGCGCCGGTGTGCAGAAATCCGCGCGGTCACATTCCGTCATCTTCTTCACGAAGCCATCAGGGAACCGTTCATTCACAACGCCAGCACGGCGCAGGATAGCCCAGATTTTATAAACCTTGCGAACAAGCGGGTCGGTAGACGCCTTGCGGAAGTTTGGGTCTTTGGGCGCAGGGGCAGCATTTGGATTATGCTTCTGCATTTCGGTGACGCAGCGTTTCGCATTTTCCCAGCTGATGCCTTTTGAACTTTCGCTGTTCGTCTGGCCCATCAGGATCGCACGGAAGATGTCTTCGCTGATGTTGTTCTTCCGGCGTTCCGCGTGAAGCATTCTAAGTGCGGCGCTCATGATTGTTCACCGATAGAATCCAGTGTTCCATTCTGCCTACGATAATGAACAGATCCAAATGATGGAGGAAGCGCAGAAAAAGCGTCTACCGCTCTTTGTCCTACAGCAAACAAAGTTGTGCCAAAGGCTGGTTGGTCGCCCCTAGTCCCGTCTGGCTTTATGAATTTAACGCGGCCCTTGAGATGACAGACAGCATCAGCTTTTTGCGATGCGCCCTGCCACCACTTTGCAGAAGTCGTGTCTGGCGTAAGGGCAATTCCATTTCCATGATCGAAAAATCTATTCAGCCAAGGCACTAACCCGTTTACAGCACCGAAAGGCGGGTTCATCCAAACAAAACCTTCCCATATGTGCAGCAAACTTAACTCATGTATAAAATGCACAGCTGGGGTTGAAATATATTCGCGTTGCTCAGGAGGTGGAGCCGCCACATCTAAATCAAACGAACAACCTAACGCATCGAATATATATTTAGGCGTGAACCATTCATCACTTTTACCAACAGTTTGATTATGAAGACTCATGACATCATCTTCAGCTGGGCTTTTAGGTCTTTAATCAGGTCAACTTCTTTGCGCGCGTCTTCAGACAAGCGACGTGACTTCATGTGTTTTGATGAACCCAGCGCATCGATGCTCTGCTTCAGAATATCATATCGAATTTCGGCATCGTTCAGACTTACTTCAATTTCGTGTTTTGTGGACATATCCATTTCCTTTTTTAAGTCTCTTGCTGGCTGCCATTTCTGTGCGCAGCAGCTGTTCAGTTGCCATTTGTAATTTGCCAAGGCTGACCAGTTTGCGGCCTGGTTTGGCTGTCTTGTTGGCGGCGTGTTTGCGTTTCCATTCATCCCGCGCAGCCATGACATCAGGGTCTGTGTCGATGCTGAAAAGTTCGCGGGTGTCGGTCATTGTTAGTCCGCTTCCTTTTCGAACAAAGGCATCGGAGGCGGGGCATCATCTGGGTGCGCAGGATAATCGTCTGGGCGTTCTAAAGTTCTGCGGCAGGGCGGAATCCATTCCAGTTCGCATCTGGAATTGCTGCCTTCTGACAGGCCGCGTTTTGTCCAGACAATCCATGAATATGCTGTGGCAGTTGATGCCTTTTTATCCAGACGACCTTTGACCATCGGAAGGCGTTCGGAAAACTGAAGGATGACATAGGGGCGATATTTCATGAACAGGTCTTCATGACGGTCGATGCTTTCCAGAAATGCGGATCGCACTAACATCGCCACACCTACGCGGACGTGTTCTAAGGCCTCTTTAACAAAGTCTTCAGCCAGTCTGAATGGCGGGTTCGATATGACCCAGTCGACCATTCCATCCGGCTGTTCGTTCAGGAATTCAGGCTTCAGCATTTGGGTCAGCAGAAAGTCGAAAACCATTCCGAACCCATAGTCAAAGACATCGCTGGCAATGACGGCTTTAAA
This sequence comes from uncultured Caulobacterales bacterium, assembly GCA_938009235.1. Lineage (GTDB taxonomy): Bacteria > Pseudomonadota > Alphaproteobacteria > Caulobacterales > Maricaulaceae > Litorimonas. Next base: position 511,627 of record CALLIK010000004.1, on the reverse strand, counting down.
GAATTCTTCCAGTGGCTGCGCCATATCGCCTTCACCGCAAGCCGGTTCCCAGACAGTTTGGTTTTCCAAGTTCCATTGCCGCGCCAGGTATTCGCATAAGGCGCGAGTTCCCCAGGGCGGTGTCGGAAAGAAATCCAGACTGTCATCAGGTTCGGATCGCTGCTGCATCACAGCGGGCGAACGGTTTTGGCTAGTGCGGGCCATGACTTATTTGGTTACCTTAATAGTACCCAAGGCCAGCTTACGGTTATAGGCAGCCATTTCGTCTGCCATGTCAAAGCAGGACCGGACCTTCGAATGATTTGCTGGAAGGGTTTCAGCGGTCGACATGACAACGCCGATTTGCGCTAACTCTTGCTGTGCCAATGTCACATGGCCTTGCAGATAATATCCATAAGCGCGGGCAAAATGAGGCGCGACATCATCGCGGCCCAGTAGTGTGAAAAACGGTTCGTCATCACGCGGTAAGTTTGGTTTAAACATAGTTTCCATATCCTTGTTTATTGTGAATTGTGGTGCGGCTTAGACGCCCTCTGCTGTCTCGAAATAAAGGTCGATCATCGCTTCTTGTTCTGCGCGCTCATTTGCGTCTTGCTTGCGCATCGACAGCACCTTGCGCATGACCTTCACGTCCAGTCCGAATGTCTTCATTTCAGAAAAAACATCGCGGATGTCAGAAGCAAGTTCTTCCTTTTCACCTTCCAGGCGTTCAATCCTTCCGATGAACTGTCTTAGTTTTTCGCGGGTCGCTTGGCCCATTTGGTCAGCGCGGTCTGAATCAGACATCATGGCGTTCTCTTTTCATTTTTGATGGTGGTTGCGGAATTTCGCGGTCAGATAGTGCGAAGTCACGGAAAGCATCCGCGTGCTTCTTTTTTAAAAAGGGCATCACAGACATCGTTTCGAATTTGATGGCTGGACGCTTTGGGTCGCAAACACGCGACCCATATTGGACATCGTAAAAAGTTGCGAAGCCAGGTCTGGCAATTTCAACAACACGCAGTTTCCCAATTTTCCGCGCGATGTGAAGCAGGCGAATATATTCTTCTTTCGCTGCTTCACGCATGGATGCTTCCTGGGTTTTCCAGAAGCCATCTTCAGGGCGCTGTGGTTTGGGAAACGGCTGCATGAACTAGGCGGCCAGCTTTGTTTCATCGACTTGGTAATCGATGGCTTCGCCTTCGCTGCCGATTTTGACGCCAGCAATTTTGGCGGCTTCGACCTTGTCCTTCAGCATAGCCTCTTTGTCGACAGCCGCTGTGATGCGCAGAAACTTCTTCCATTTTGGGGATTTTGCCAGAAGTGCAACAATATCAGCGACGCCTTTCAGCGTTACCTTTGGCGGTTGGATGCGCCAGGAAATCGAACCTGATGGCAGGACAATGGTTTTTGTACCATTTGTCATGCGGGTCCGATTAGCCTGCGCCCAGCTTTGAAGTCCCAGCCATTTGCTTTCGACATCTGCGCGAATAGGCGCGGCCTGGTCTTCCGCTTCCTGTTTCAGCTTTGCTGTCGCTTCACGAAGATCAGTGTCGATGTCTCTTAATTCGATGTTAAGCACGCCAATGTCGCGCAGATATTGGTCGGCTTGCGCCATTGTTTCCGGTGCGATGACCGTGATAGTTTTGGCTTTACGGGCCATAGTCTAGACTCCTTCGTCTGTTTGGTTTTCAGGGATTGTTTGTTTGTTGGATGTTCTCAGGCGAGACATCAGGACCAGGAAGCGCGCCGCTATGGACTTCAGGCATTCCACGGAAGAACCGCGATTGAACAAAATGCCACGCGCAGCGGATTCAGAAGCAACTGAAGATGTTGGACCCGCCGTGAAGGTAAATAATCCGCCTTCTTCAGAGACAATCGCAGTCAGCGTTTCATGTTCATTTTCGACCACACGGCGAAACTCGCCATTGTCTTCAAGATATAGAACGACAGTCCAGCTATCAGGATGCACAAGGCCTTCTGAATTCTGAACGGATACAAGTTTTTCTTTTACTTCAGGCACAATCGCCCCCTGTTTTCTGATAAGATTTTGAAGGACCGATGCGGACGACATTGCCGTCCTGGCTTTGGACCTGCATTTTTTCGCCAGGCTCCAATGGGATTGCGATGCCTTGTTCAATTTTCGCGATAGTCTCCCGCGAAATCAGCCCCGCCATGATCGCAGCTTCGTCACTGACAATTGTTTTTGCAGCCATTGAACTCCCTTTGATTAGGCCAACGGCTCCACTTAACCATTCAGGTGTGAGGTCCATGCCGTTATCAATACGGCGCTGGATGCTTCCGCAGAGTTTTTCCAAGGCTTCCAAATTATCGAAAGCGCGGTTTAAGTTTAAGACAGCTGGTTTCATGACGCTGCCCTCACGCTAGAATTCGGACAGCCGTTGCGGCAGGCTTTGAACAGCCGGATGGATGCGGGGTTTGTTGCTGCCAATTTCCGGCGCTGAATTAAGGCACATTTTTCGCCGTTGATTTCGCCCAGAACAGGGCAGCCAACTATGCCGCGCATCAGTGCTTCACGGACAGCCTTTTCGACGTGCAGAAGTTTTCCATTGTAGGACCCGTTCACCACGGCGCTGATTAGGCTGGGCGAATATCCGATGGACTCCGCGACAGATTTTGTACCGCGTTCATCAGCAGCTTCAGCGAGTGCTACCAGCCATGACGCTGGGTATTCTCCCCAGGCTGCGGTCAGCTTTTCGCGCATTGTTTTTGCAGTTCGGGTCATGCGGCTTTCCCTTCTTCAGATGTTGGAAATGGGCGATAAGTTTTGTCGTTCGGGTCAAACATTCCAGGGATGCCATCCGGCGATTTGCGAACACGCGGCGGCAGACGGCCAGCGCTGTCTTTAAGCCAGAAGATTTTTTCGCCCTGTTTTGGATATGCGCCGCTGTTGCTGCGCCGTGGCAGTTCGACAAGATAACCAGCGTTCACCAGATAGTTCACATACCGGCGCGCAGCAGGTGCAGGGTTTGCGTCTGTGTCACGCGCCGCGCGCTGAATGACATCAGACACTGTGAATTTCTTAAGGGTGATTATGGCGCGCCACAGACGGGCGCGCAGGCTGTCTTCTTTGCCGCATTTGCGCGGGGCTTGCTGCTTTCCTGGACGCGGTCCTGAATTGACGGTTTTGCCTGCAGCGATCAATCGCATTCCAGCAGCTGTCGGCACATATGAAGACATCGAAACGGATCGCGCTAGTTTGCGATAAATCAGATTCCCCAGTGCACGGCCAACAACACCAGTCGACCGGTCAAAGGTTTCGCATAGTTCTGATTTTGTCGACGTTTTTTCGCCAGCATGAACACGCCTTACTAGTTCCTTAAGAACTTGGGTCTGGGTCAGTGAGTGTTCGCCGCTCATTTGACGACTCGCAGCCCGCGAACTTGGCCGTCATTTGTTAATCGCTTTTCACCGATGATTTCAGCCGTGACTGGCTTGCCTTTCAATCGGCGGCCCATTTGTTCGATGCGAACAATCGTGTTCATGACTTCCCGATAATGCCCGCCAGTCTGGCGTAGAATTTCTGTGACGGCGCAATCACTGACAGGGACATCTGACATCGCGGTGTAAACTGCTTTGATGTCGTCTTCATTGGCTCCGCTGAATTCCACAAATTTTGTGATGCGGCTGTAAATCTGTTTGTGCGCCTTCAGAGTCATGGCTGTGCCTTTATGACCAGCAGCAATCAGCATCGTCTGGGACATGTCTGTCAGATCGCGCAGCGTTTCCAAAACCTTCAGTGTTTTCGCAGCGTGATTAACTTCATCGATCATCAGGATGGTTTCACGCATGACCAGTTCGGATAGGATAAGGTCGAAGTTCGCTTTTGCTGAATGCTTTGGCTCCAGTTCCAAAGCCAGGGCGATGTCGCGCAGCGCCCAAGGCACTGACCAGCCAGCCTTGCAACGGACCAGCGGTGCGTCATTCTGGACAGAATACCATTCCATCGTGTTTGATTTGCCTTGTCCTGGCTCTGCCTGAACTAACATCCAACTGGCTTCGACAGCGCCGCGTTCTTTTAGTTGTTGAATGCCATCCAGAAACATCTGGGCATTGCCGACATCACGGCAAAAAATCTTTTTCATTGGTCCATATCCTTGAAAAGTTGAGTTACGAAAGCGTCTGTGCCTCTGAAGGCCAGCTGCCGTTTTGTGTCGCCATCCATTCGGCCTGTTCCATTTGTAAGATAATCTCGAAGGTCAGAGACATCTTCCGGATGGATTTCCGGCTGTTCCTGCATCCAGGCGATGAACTTGAAGTCATCTTCAAAAGCTGGACGCTGGCTGCCATCTTCGCGGTCCAGCCAGATGACGGCGGGGGCTGCGGTTTTGGCATCGATAATCGCGAATTCACGCTGGGCGTTTTCGCGGATTTCTTCAGTGATGACTGGCTGCGGCAACGGGGCGGGGGTTCCCATTGACGCAGCTGCCTTGCGTTCGCGAACGAACGCAGGTGTCTGTGGTGTCTGTGGTGCTGGCTGGAATGGAAGGACTTTGCTTTTGCCCTTCTGTTCAGCTTTGTCTGCTAGGATCGACGCAGCCAGATTGTCTGGATTGTGCGCATCATGTGCAGCAGCCATTTCAGCTTTGAAGACTTTGTTTTCCTGATGTTGCGCCTGCTTCGCGCGCTTCGCGATAGCCTGGCGGTCCAGGTCGGACATTGTAGGGTCTTCAGCAACACAGATGAATGTGCGGCGGTCGCCTGAATAGACAACGATTTTCGCTTCATCTTCAGGGTCAAATTTCACATGAACATGTTCACCGATAATGCCGCCAAGTTCCGCCGCGATATAGGTGCGCGCGTTCACTGAAATGCCAGACTTCTGAACGACTCTGATGCCGTCTTTTCCAGGTGATGATGCCATCAGCAAATCAAGTGCGCGTTCATCCGCAATGCGAAGCGGCAGGCCGCCTTCCTGGGCTTTCAGAAATGGCGTGGTCTTGATGCTGCTATGGGTGCGGACATCGTAGTCATTATCAATCCATTCATCGATAAGATGCTGAAGTTCGCCGCCGTTTATGACCACTTTAAAAGTCTGCGCGCCGCCAAAGCGTTCACCGAATGCCTTGCGGGACTCGATAGCTTTGCGGTCATTCACATCATGTCCGACATAGCCTGGCAGGATTTCAAAGAAATCGCGCGTCATGGTTCCGAAAAACCGTTCGATGTGCGGCTTTTCCATCGGGCGAAACGGTGTGCAATAATTGATTGCGAAGCCCAGATCATCTTTGATGCGGTTCACATATTGCGCAGTGTAATCTTTGCCGTTGTCTGCCTTCAGAACTTCAGGAATTCCCCAGTCCAGAATGCACTTTCGAATAAGCAATCCGACTGCGACCGCAGATGGCTGTCGAGACACTAGAACTTTCGTCCGGCGTGAATAGACATCGATCATTCCAGTCAGTGAATATCTGATGTTTTCGCCGGATGGCGATTTGCACATCAGGTCAGCGATTGTGCCGTCGACTTCCCACAGTTGATTGACGCGGGTTAGGTGCGCACTGCGGCTGCCGAATGCAGGTTCATATTTTGAACGGTAGGCATCCGGATTCGACACAGCCAGAAGTGTGCGGGCGTTGTCTTTTTTCCACTGCAAAATATATTGCTGAAGATAGCGCAGCGATGGGGTGTGCGCGAAATCATGGTCGCTGGCTTTGATGCCTTTTAGCAGAACTGTCGCCTTAATATGAGGGCGCGCAGTGACCTGGGCGATGATGAATGCCTGAAGGTTCCGGTCCTGGTCAAACAGTGACTGGCCTTGCGGTCCGCGCGGGCCATCAGACAGCGCATCGACGCCAAGGTCATTGAACTTTTTAAACCATCCGCGAACGGTTCTGGGCGAGAATTTCGGGACTGATTGCCAAACCCAGTCAGGGACTGAAATGTCGCGGGCTTTATACATGTCAGCATAGACATTTGTGGCACGGTTTAACGACAGCGCAGCGTTCAGCGCGAAGCGTTCGATGTCTTGCAGAATATAGGCGCGGGCATCGCGCAGCTGGTCCATTGAAACGGAGGCTTCGCGTTCATCCTTAAGCGCCACTGAAGCGGCTTTAAGATTGCTTGTCTGGGCGATGAAAATGCGCACAGCCTGTGGCAGTGCAGCCAGTGGATATTCACGCCCGCCGCCACGGCCTTCACGCTTCTGGAATTCCCAGTTTTCGCGGTTCGCCTTTTCATTGATACGGCGCTTTGTTGTCGGCATTCCAGGAAGGCTTAAATCAGCCAGTTCCTGCGCCGTGTAATATGCCTGCGCCGCGATCATTTCGCAGCCTCTTTTCCGAATATATCGAATTCAGCGGCTACAAGTATGGCTAGAAAAAATCGGATTTCGGCATCATTACGCAGACCATCGATGATGGCGGATGCCTCTTTTTTGGCAACATCCTTCAGGGCATCCATATCCATCTGATATGGGGCTATCATCCAGTTCTTTGTGGAAATCGAAAGCGGCATCAGACAAGCGGTCCGTTAGCCGCGCAAAGGACAACCCAGCCACAGTAGAGAACTATCAAAAGGGCGAAGAACGCCACGCCATCTATAATATCTTTTGTGGTCATGACGCTACGCCGCGTCTTGTTCGATTTGACTCTTCGTTCGAGAAGGTCGAGAACCCGTACCTAGAATTCTGGTCCCGTCTTCACGATACCAGTCAGGCCATAAGTCATGAACTGTCTGTCCAATGAATTTGGCGATGGCACGGTTCGCAGCAGGAACAGGAATAATCAGTGCTGAACGACATGAACTTTTTGCCAAGCCATTCTTCAGGCCTAAGTCAGTTAGTGATGCGCCCCTGCGATGAACTTCGGCTTTTATTGCGAACTTATCCCAACCAACTGAACTCTTAGACATGAAAAAACCTCACTTAGAATACCGAATATATGCGTCGCATAATTTAGCGTTCGTTATCCATAAGTCGAATTTATTCGTCTGTCAAAGAATAAATTCGTCTCTAAGGGGATTTTTGTGATTGATATTAAACAACCCCTCGAACTTCACGGCGAAACGCTTGCGCTGCGCATGGGAGCTTTGATCGATGCGGTAGGGGGGCCAACAAAAGCGGCGGCGCTTGTTAACGCTTCGCGGGACACAATGAACAACTGGAAGACAGGTAAGTCGCGCATTCCATTTGATTCTGCCTATAAACTCACCTGCACCGCAGGGGTGTCGATGGGCTGGCTGGCAACTGGTGTTCACAGCCAAGGCGGGGCGAACCCATCATCACTATTCACATTTGTTCGACGCTTCGATGTCGAGCTGTCGGCGGGTAACGGTACAATAACCGGCGACCGTGAAATGCAGGCGCTGGCTTTTCGCACAGACTGGCTGGCTTCACATATTGGAACAGCGAACGAAAACCTATCTGTGGTTCAGGCGCGTGGCGATTCTATGGAACCAACCATTCAGGATCGCGCGCTGGTCCTGGTCGACCACAGTATTAGAAGCATCAGGAATGATGGCATCTATGCTTTCCGAATGGATGATGCGTTGTTTATTAAACGGGTGCAAACACAGATGCTGGGCGGGCTGTTGCTTCTATCTGACAATCCAGCCTATCCTTCGCAAGCCATCGATGACTTAGAAGCTGTTCAATTTACGATTTTAGGCCAAGTTCGCTGGGTAGGAAACGCCCTTTAAAGGTCACTTAAGATGATGAATGACAATACCACGAACCCTAAACGTCCGCAAAAATGGATGTATTTTGTATGGGGGTTCATTGCTTTGGCTGTTGTGATGCTTCTTATCCCACGGCCACCTGTTGAGCCTGACGTGCATGTTAGAACATATGAAAATTGGATGGGCGCTTCATACCCAGTCCTTATTGGCATTGCTGGCGCACGTTATATAGATGACAACGAAAACTTGTCTCCCGATGATTACGATTTGCTTATTAAGGATGGCGGGCGTGAACTTGACAGACGCGCAGGGAAAATCGTGGACTGCGGGCGTTCGTCAGCAAAGCTGGATTTGAACGAAAGCGACGACTATTTCGACGCCATCATCGACTATTGCATTGACGAATTGACGATATAATCGCGTCCCACTTAATTTTGACGATGTAAAATAAAACCCTTTAAAAACAATTGCTTCATAAACTGGGACGTTTTTCTGATTTCGTCCCACTTCGCCTTTGAACTGTGGCGCTCGAATCTACGTTAAACCCAGTAGGGCTGCGGTTTCCGTCATTTTGGGTGTGGCAGCGCTTTCGTTCGTTTGCCTCTTTTTTGGCAGAGCATTCGCGCGTCGACCTTTTTGGGTCAATCGGCAGTGAGAGCCTAAAAAATCCTTTTTTTTCAATCCTGTCCTGCATGGTCCGTGACTGTCCAGCCTAGTCCAGAGTTTGGCAGGGGATTAGTGCGCCTTACAGTTTGAATCTCTTGACGGTTTAATGGATTTGGATTGAGAGGTGGTGCGGGCGGCGGGAATCGAACCCGCACTCCATTACTGGAACAAGATTTTAAGTCTTGCGTGTCTACCAATTCCACCACGCCCGCAGCGGAATGCACGCCATATCAAAGCTTGCGCGTGGTGCAACACTTTTTAGTGGGTTGGATGCATTCGGTGTTAAATGCTACGACCCGTCAGGCGGCCTTAATGTCTACGTCTGTCTCAGAGGTGGTCATTATAATGCAAATATGATTTTTATGTCTGTGCTATTCCACAGATACATATATGCTCTGATAATCATAGAAATCACGAAACGTGCACCCTGAACGAGCTTGGACAGAACGATTCGTAAGAGTCGCTATTATTGTAATTTTCATTTAGCGGGTCTTAGACTATAACGACGTCATTAGATATATTCTCGGTCATCGAGGCGAAGTGAGTTATAATGCCAAGCGAAAAAGTTACATTCAAAGGCGCGTTTGGCGATACGTTATCTGCGAAAATTGACAGCCCAGAAGACGGTGTCGTTAAATCATGGGTCCTGTTTGCACATGGATTTTCTATAGGTAAGGATTTAAAACCAATTCGTACGATCTCTCGCAGTCTCGTTGAAGATGGATACGGGATGTTACGCTTTGATTTTACTGGTTTGGGTGAGAGCGGAGGCGATTTTTCTGATACAAACTTTAGCTCTAATTGCGAAGACATCCGTCAGGCCGCCAAATTTATGACGGAAAATTATGGTCCGCCGTGCATTTTGATTGGTCACAGCTTCGGTGGTACAGCGGCCTTGAAAGTCGCAGATGAAATCCCGCAGGTTAAAGCTGTCGCGACGATTGGTAGTCCTTGCGATACAACCCACATTGTTCATCAATTCGCGGATCAATTGGAAGAAATTGAGGAAGAGGGCGAGGCTAAGGTCCTTCTCGGCGGGCGTCCCTTTGTCATTAAAGAGCAGTTTCTCGAAGATATAGAAAATCATGATATTGCATTGGAAATCAGTAATTTGGAGCGAGGTCTTCTGATTTTTCATTCTCCGCAAGATAAAGTGGTTGGCATTGATAATGCGTCCCATATCTACAGACACGCTAAACATCCTAAGAGCTTTGTGAGTTTGGACGGAGCGGACCATTTACTTTTACGCAATTCTGCGGATGCCGAATATGTGGCGCATGTTTTGGCCGCATGGGCTTGTAGGTATATTTAGGCCCTAATCTGCCCGGTTCTATGCCACCTAGTCATCAGTAACTGGTATGAGACATAAAAGCGGGTTGCAGAAAGGGGTGCATCGGTTTAATTGGCCATCATGTCAGATCGCTATTCAAAACTAGATCAATTAGGCCAACAGCAGGGCCTTCCTCAACATCCCGATGAGGCTGTTCTCGAACGTGTTAAAAACCCGTGCGATGAGCCTTATATGGTGCGTCTTGTTGCGCCAGAGTTCACATCTATTTGCCCTGTGACAGGACAACCTGATTTTGCGCACCTCGTCGTCGATTATTGCCCGAACGAATGGATTGTCGAAAGCAAAGCCTTTAAAATGTTCTTAGGCAGTTTCCGAAATCACGGTGATTTTCATGAGGCTTGTACGACGGGCATTGCTCAGCGTCTGGTCAAAGAAATTAGCCCTAAATGGCTCAGGATAGGTGGGTATTGGTATCCGCGCGGTGGTATTCCAATTGATGTTTTTTATCAGTTTGGACAGGCTCCCGAAGGTCTCTGGATTCCTGACCAAGGTGTCCCACCTTATCGCGGACGAGGGTAGTAACAAAAATGTAATTGGGTTTTTTGTGCCTTTTTACTTGGGTTTGACGACTCGCGCACCTAGATTGCATTCAAACTGAGTTAAGGACGCTTGCTATGCCGAGCCTGATAGCCGCAAACCATTTGGAAGACTGTACTGACCCAAAAGACGTTTGCGTCTGGACGGTTTTGCAAGAAGAAGCGGCGGCTTACGCCGTACGCGAAGTCGCGATGTCTTCACTCTTGCATGCCACAATTCTGGATCAAAAGAATTTAGGCGGAGCGTTGGTCAATCATTTGTCTGAGAAGCTCGCGACGTCAGATTTTTCGGCCTTGAAGATGCGCAAAGTCCTTAGTGAAGCCATTGAAAGCGATCCATCTGTTATTGCTTGCGTGGCGCGAGATCTCGAAGCTGTTCGCGAACGTGACCCGGCTTGCAAAACTTACCTTCAATGTTTTCTCTACTTCAAGGGCTTCATGGCGATCCAAACCCACCGCATGGCGCATGCCTTGTTGGGAGAAGGCCGTGATTTGATTGCATTTCATTTACAGAACCGTAGCTCCGAATTGTTTGGCGTGGACATTAATCCTGCCGCTAAAATTGGGTGTGGTGTGATGCTTGATCACGCGACGGGTTTTGTCATGGGACAAACGGCTGTGATTGGTGATGATTGCTCTATTCTGCAGGGCGTGACGCTGGGCGGAACGGGTAAAGCTGAAGAAGACCGTCACCCTAAGATTGGTGACCGTGTTTTGATTGGTGCAAACGCATCTGTACTTGGAAATATTGAAATCGGCGATGGGGCGAAAATTGCGGCAGGGTCTGTCGTTCTTAAGCCTGTCGGAGAAAATTGCACAGTGGCGGGTGTTCCTGCTAAACCAGTCGGGGGGCCCTGTTGTGGGAATCCTGCGGACACCATGGATCAAACTCTTTAGGATCAAATTATGACCCCTCAACAAACTTCTCAAGTTCAAAGCTATCTTCGTAAACGTTTCGGTTCAGAAGGTCTCACCCTTAAACCACGCAAGGTTCAAGACAGCGTTGAAGTTTACCTGAATGATGAAATCTTAGGTCTCCTTTATATTGATGATGAGGATAAAGAGGATATCTCTTACGATTTGAATATTTCTATATTGCAGCAGGATTTGGACGACGCTTAATGGCTGTCTACCGTTTAGATGATAACACACCAGAACGGCATGAAAGCGCTTGGGTCGCCGAAAATGCGGCTGTTATGGGCAATGTAGTGATGGCTGAAAATAGCTCCGTGTGGTTCTCTGCTACCGTGAGAGGCGATAATGAACCCATTCACATTGGCGCTCGGTCAAATGTTCAAGATGGTTCTGTTTGCCATTCAGACCCAGGCTCTCCTCTGATAATAGGTGAAGATGTCACAATTGGGCATCTTGCTATGATTCACGGATGCACGATTGGAAATGGAAGTTTGATAGGCATTGGAGCCACAGTTCTGAACGGAGCTGTTATTGGCGAGAACTGCCTCATCGGTGCGCATGCTCTTGTCACCGAAGGTAAAGTCATTCCCGACAACTCTGTTGTTATGGGGTCTCCAGGCAAGGTTGTGAAGACCTTGTCATCTGAGCAAGCCGCCAAGCTTAAAATGGGCGCGCAAGTTTATGTCGTCAATGCAAAACGGTTTCGCGATGGACTTGAACGCGTCGATTAACCCGTTTGGATGTTCCAAAGATTCGCAATTTGAGTATCCATCTCTGGCGAAAGGTTGAACCAAGCTGTTTCATTGGCAAAGCTATCCAAGACAAATAATCTGTCTTCCGAGCCAAGCGGTTGACTGAGAGTGTTCATTAAAGTTTGCGCGTTGGTGCGCGCTCTGAGAAGCCAAACAGATGTGCCAAGGCGTTGCGTGGGGCCAAGGTTCTGTAAGCTTTGCATGAATTCCATACCTTTGCCTGACCTGATTTCACCCATGATCATAAAGGCCGTTTCCATGTGCTCTGGTTCTTGTTGCATGGGTGCAGCTTGAGGGATTTGTGCGAACCAACTCATAAGAGCTGCATCGGCAGATACAGGCTGAAATTTTTTGTGTGGCCCCTGACTTATTAGAGATTGCGGGCTGACTCGGCCTTCTTGCATATACTGCCACAGAGTATTGTCATCGAATGGTCCGTAGGCTTGCTCATCTACTTGAATATACCATTGGCGTTCAGCAGGAGCTGGGGTGTGAGGCTGTCCAGAGTTAGGTGTCATGTCCCTTGATAGCCTTGATTCGTGCCATTGTGATAGGGATTAAGCGCGTCGTTGAGCGGGGCGACTGTGATTGAGGGTCGCGCCAGCTATTAGTCCGCTAACAGACAATGCGCAGATGAGTGACAACGCGAAAACAATCCCAAGGTCTAGGTTAATCCAATCTGGATTGAATAAGATCAGGCCTTGTATGCCAACAACCGCAGCACCTAAAACCATGTCTACTGTTCTAGCCCTGCGAAGCCCGTTGACGAGCCAAGCGACACCACTGGCCATAATGGTGGCCCCGATGACATACCCAAAGCCAGGATGTGCAGGCAAACCTGGGACTGTATCGAATGTGAAGTAAATCACATCAGGGCGAACGGAGGCGATAGGCAGAATTAAAGCAGCTGCGCTCACTAGAAAAATTCCAAAAAGTGTAATTTGAGCATGTTTGTAGCGAATGATCGAGGAAATGAAGAGCGCTAAAGTCGCTAGGCCCAAGGCAATCCACCACCCTTGAAGTGGTGTCCAAAGCGCTTCGGCTTGACCTGTTTCCAAATTCAACCAAACTGATTGAAGGTAGAACGCCGCGCCTACAGCGGCGACCCATCCCATTATACTATGTAAATGCGAGCCAAATATATCTTGATCCGCCCACGCCTTACCTAGGCGGTGATGGGCTGCTGCAATGGCAAAAAAGAGACCGACCAATGCCATGAGAGGGAGGCTCGCACCAACACTCGCTATGAAAGCATAACTCGCAATAATCGTGACGATTAAGGTGCTGTAAGATCGTAAGTGTGTGGCGAGAAGTCCTTGTGCTAATATTATGACTGGAAAAAGCGAAAGCCAACTTTGTGCTGTAGGTGTACCCAATCCAAGTGAAGTGCTGATGTCTGGATTTAAACTCGCCAACCATAACAGGCCTGCAAACCCGCTTAACATCAGGGCCGGACGTGATTTGAACGTCCAAGCCAGACCAATTGAGAGTATTGATACTAGCACGGAGATGTCTGTTGTGTAGAGCAATATACCAGATTGAGAGGCCGCAGCAAAAATACTGGTTGCGAAGGCTCCTACGGTAGCAAGAATGCTCAAGTTCTGAGCTTCATAAGATTCTCTAGCCAAGACAGCGGTTAGGAAAAGAGCGAGGCCTATTCCAACGGATGGCAACATAAGGACCGCACTTGGAAGCTGTATCCACCATGCCACTATGCCTGCAACAAAAGCCGTCATTGGAATAAGCCATAAAATTTGTTCGAGGCTAAAGTCCTGTTGCTTCACTGGAATGTTGGCCGTCGTATCTGGGGCGGGGCTAAACGCAGTAGCTGTAGTTCGCCAATTTGGAGAATTATCATTGGCACCAGTGAAATATTGCAATTGTCTCATGCAGTCTGTCTTTCACCTATATTAAGGATTCGCGACAGCTTTCGCCTCATGAGAGAGTAGAGTTAACAGGATCAGACCAGAACGGGAAGATTTGGTCATCACAGTTGCTCAGATAACTTATGCTATGACTTCTTTTTGTCATCAAGGGCCACCGCTGAGGGCATTTGCGACAACACGTCAATAACAGATCGAATCAACGGAATTTCGTGTTGCATGGCCGCATAGCCGCGTTCGATTAGTTCTTCTGCTTTTGTGAACTCTAACATGCCTATATGTCCGATCCTTGGCGCGACGAATACATCTGGTGGGTCGCCCGCCAAACGCGATCTAGAAATTCGATCCATGACGATGTTTAATGTTCCCATCATTACCGATCCAATTTTTGGACTCTTGCCGGGTGTAACGCCGCCGATCATAGATTTGAGAAGTAGGCGGTCTGGACGTAATTTGTTCAGGCTTTGGCTTGCCATTCCAAATGGATCTGATTCACCTTCATTATCGCCCTCAAGGTCGACTTCGTGACTGCTGCCCATTGGACCGAAGGCGTCACCGTTCAGGCTTATGGCGATCACCATATGTGCCCCTAAAGCGCGGCACGTCGAAACAGGGACTGGGTTCACTAACGCGCCATCAATCATAAAACGGCCATCGATTTTCACGGGTTCAAACGCGCCGGGAAGGGCGTAGGATGCTCGGATGGCAGGAACGATTGGGCCGCGTTGCAACCAAACTTCATACCCAGTACGCAGATCACAGGTTACAGCCGCAAATTTTTTATCGAGGTCTTCGATGTTCACATCACCCATATAGTGATTTAACACACGCGCTAATCTGTCGCCTTTCATGAGGCCCGATCCACCCCATTTAATGTCCATATATCCCATGACTTTGCGCTGGTTTAGTGAGAGCGCCCATTTCTCTAAGACGTCTAATTTTCCCGAAAGATAGGCGGCTCCAACTATTGCACCAATTGAAGTGCCAGCAATAATGTCAGGTTTGATTCCCGCTTCCATCAACGCACGCATGGCGCCGATATGAGCCCAGCCGCGCGCTACACCACCGCCAAGGGCTAAGCCGATTGGGGGGCGCTGTTGAGTTCCAAGGGAATGTGTTTCGATACGCATAGAATGATACTTAACAAAAGAAAGGTCGCTTACAAGACGCCTAAGTCAACAATATCCTTCTCTTTAGCTTGATCTAGATGAGTCGCAACTGAACGCGCATTCCAGCTTCATTCGGGCGGACAATGATGGGCCTTAACTAATCGCTTTTTCGCATCGTGGTCTTTCGCCCATTTTTACTGAGCGTGCCGTCCAATAATCCTGCCCTAACTCCGTGCCTGTTTGCGGCCGTGTGGTTGAATAGAAATAATAGCAATTTTTGACTTGATAGACGCGAAAGCAACCCCCTGCGAGTTGGTTGGATGGATACATGAAGCAAACTGTGTCGCGCTTAACGAACCAACGTCCTGACTGAACGTCATCACCTTCAGTGTAGTTGAGTGTCCCGTTTGGATGATGTGTTTCCGTGTAGAAAGATTGGGCGCGGCCATTCCTGCCAAAACTATAGGCCCCGTCCATTGTCGTGCCCGTGAAAACGGTTTTGATGTCCTGCGAGGTTAATTGGTTGGCGTTTGGCCTAATATCCGTATCTTGTGTTTGCGCGGCTGCCCCAAGGGGCAAAACCAAAAGCGCGTAGGCCAAAACACTTTTTGATATGAGCTGATTAAATTGGGATCGGTTAAACAAGGGATGGCTCGCAATTTGCTGTGTCGCCCGCAATGATAGTTCTGGCCGTGAACCCGAAGCGGGCTCGGCCTTCTGCGCTGACTTGATAATGATAATAACAGTTTCCGCGCTTATAAATTCTGAAACAGGCTTGGCGTAAATTTGGATCGTCATAATCGTAGCAGATTGTGTCTTCGTCCAAGGTCCATTGACCTGTGTCGACTTTACCTTGTTGAACGTGCCTGATGAGGCCATTCGCTGCCGTCGTTTCCTCAAAGGCAAACGTCGTGATGTTGTTGTTCAAAAAATTGTAACTGCCTTGATGGGTTTTGCCTTTGAACACTGAACTTAACGCAGCTTCTGAGAGCGGGGAGGCGTAGTCTACATCAGGGTAAAATTCATCGAGATCACCAGATTGCGCTTGTGTAGTCAGCGGCAATAATAGGCAAAAGACTGCAATGAGTGGGCGGGCAATATATCTCATAACTGCACCTTAGCATGGATTCGTCGAAATGCCATGTTAGGCTTAGTTCATGTCGGACCCTAAAAAACGCCTCCGCCGCGCCTCGCGCTATCAACGTGTTCAAGAGCGTAAAGCTATTCAGCGCGCCTCTGATCAACGGTTTTACAATGGCATGTTCATGCTCATGGGCGTTTTCGCTCTGCTGGCTATTCTTTTGGGCGCGATCATGATGAACGGCGTACCCGAAGGTGTCGGCAGCATGAAGGGGTGGACGTCACCGTGGTTGTTTGGCGCAAGCAAGCTTGAAGTCTCAGGCTTTGCCTTTGTCGGTTTTATCGCTTTGGCCGTTGGGTTGCGGATGCGCGCGCGACGTTAAATTCCCCCCTAGTGTATTAACACGCTATTACATCTTGCGATTCGTCTTTTGGTCGCGTATGGCCCGCACGCTTTTCTAAATCGATCAATGGAGATCATCATGGGCTATCGTATCGCCGTCGTGGGTGCCACAGGTAACGTCGGGACAGAAATGCTCACGATTTTGTCCGAGTGCGACTTGGATATTGAAATTGTACACGCAGTCGCCAGCCGTAAATCCAAAGGCCGGATCGTCAGTTATGGCGATGATGATCTACGATGCGAAGATCTGGACATGTTTGATTTCACCACTGTCGACATTGCGTTGATGAGTGCGGGCGGCGAAGTGTCAAAAAAATGGTCCCCTAAAATTGCTGCCGCTGGCGCGATTGTCATCGATAATTCCTCAGCTTGGCGCATGGACCCTGATGTTCCGTTGATCGTTCCAGAAGTGAACGCTCACGAAGTCATGAATTTCAAAAAGGGCATCATTGCCAATCCTAACTGCTCCACCATTCAAATGGTTGTTGCGCTGAAACCATTACATGACCGCGCGAAAATCAAACGCGTTGTAGTGTCGACCTATCAATCCGTTTCAGGCGGCGGGAAGAAGAACATGGACGAGCTTTGGTTGCAGACCAAAGGCATCTATTCGAACGACAATTTCCAACCGATCAACTTCCCTAAGCAAATTGCCTTTAACGTGATCCCGCATATCGATGTCTTCCTAGACAGTGGCGACACGAAAGAAGAGTGGAAGATGAATGCAGAAACAAAGCGCATTCTGGATCCGTCAATCAAAGTTACGGCGACCTGCGTTCGTGTTCCTACATTTGTTGGTCATGCTGAAAGCTTGAACATCGAGTTTGAAAATGAACTCACTGCGGATGATGCGCGTGAATTGTTACGCGAAAGCCCAGGCCTGATGGTTGTCGATAAACGCGAAGACGGCGGCTATGTGACGCCAGTTGAATGTGTCGGTGAATTTGCGACATTCGTGTCTCGTATTCGCGAAGACAGCACGCAGGACAATACGCTGAATATGTGGGTTGTCTCTGATAACCTCCGTAAGGGTGCGGCGCTGAACACGGTTCAGATCGCTGAATTATTGGCGAACCAAAAATTGCCCCGTAATCCAAAATCTAAGTAATCCGTAATCCAAGTCATAGAGAAGATCGCGTAACGCTTTCTGATCACATAATGGACGGCCAATTGGCCGTCCGCGTTTCGCCAAATGCGTCGCGAAATGAAATTAAAGTCTCGGACGAGGGCGTACGTGTTTACGTCACGACAATCCCCGAAGATGGCAAGGCGAATAAAGCCGTCATCAAACTCTTGAGCAAAGCGCTCGGTGTCTCGAAATCCTCCTGTGTTTTAATTCGCGGCGTCACGTCGCGTAACAAGACCTTTGAGATACGCTCATAGGTCATCGCTTGCCGCCCATCTGGGGCGCGGCTTTGATCATCTATTTTAGGCGGGACGGCCCGCAACGTCAGTACCCACGACGGAATACCGAAATAGAAAAAGTGTTTTACGCAAGTCATAACGTTGCGGCGACGGTTTTTGATGAAGCGGCCCATCTGTCCCTACAGTTTGGCCATTAGACCTAGTAGTCGGCTCTCACTTCAAAAGGCCCGGCACACTCGGATGTCTCACCACCCAACGCTCAACCCCATCGTCCTTCGAACCAGTGCGTGCATTTCATTGTAAATGAATTGCACAAGGTGAGCTCCTACCTGTCCCATGTTCGAAAGAACGCCCTGAGAATGACACAGCTTTTGAATGCGGGGATTAATCTCTGTGCTTTTCTTATACCGCGTTGAAAACGAAAGAGAGTTTAATTTCTAAAGCGGGGGTTATTCGGTTTCAGGCTGAAATGTCGTTTGCCCAACGACTTCGCTTGAACGATTTTAAGTCACACGCAAAATGATAACCTTATACCTAAAGCTGACATTAGCTCAGTGGCTTACTTTGGGCGATTTTAAACCGCTCGGCTTGTAAGTCTTTCGGTTGACCTTACTCACAAATGCGAAGAGCTTGATCGCCTAACCCTCAGCGAGTTTTACGAACGCGCCTTTAGAAGTAAATCAAAAGAAACCACGGTTTCCATTTTGGTCTCTAACCTACTAACTCTTAACGCTAATCTGATGGGGATGTAGGGCAGACATTATTATCTATTGTCAGCCCACGGATAGTAGAGTTAGAAGTTTCATCAATACTCAACTCGCATTTACCGTCTTTGCGGTCCGTGAGTTTTACAACGTAGAACCTGCCTTCATCTGGAATAAATTCACCATATGCAGAGCAAGAATAGCTATCTGAATATTTCCCAGTGATTTGAGATATCCTCACGGCATTGACGTCTAAACCATATGCATTTCTTGCTAGAAACCGTATAGGTCTATTCGGCGCTAACCTGACTTCCTTTTTTGACGAAAACGGTCCTAGATTACTAAGAATTTTTCGGCCTTCGCAATTGTTCCCATCATCCTGCCAATAGAACTGGAGAATAATCTCTTCGCCCTGGTAAACCGAGACGTCCGGCTCCTGCATAGTCGTTAGACTCCTTTCCATACGCAATGTCGCATGAGGTTCAGATTTTGATGGACTGTCAAAGCCAGTTGCGCAGCCCGAAAGTCCTAGGACACAACCTAAAACTGGGAAGAGTCGTTTGCCAAACATCATATGTCCTACTGCTTTAAGTGACTTGATTTAAGCGTCTATTCTTCTCCTTCGTAGTTCCGTGAAATAGACTTGTCGAGGCTAATTTGTTTTGACGAAGCACCCCGCCAGCGGCTTACACTGGGCGTTCTAAGCCGCTCGTTTAATTCCCTAAATGCAGCCATTGTGGACGTTTGATTAGCACGTAAACCCGCATGTTGTTTGTACGGCCTTCGATGTTGGGTCGTCATTCCTTGAATATGTTTTGACCTCTAACTCAACACCTACGACTGACCGTTCCCCAATTTTGCTTGAGGACAAGACGCTGTTGACCTGATACCTTCTGCGGATATTACAGGAGCCGCCATCATGTCAGACACATTCAAACTTAATCGCCGTAGCCTCATGCTCGGAGCGTCTATCACCGCTGCGGTCTATGTCTCTGCGTGTGCAAAAGCGCCAGAGGCTACGGCTACTGACACCATCGACCTAACTGGTGTGTCTATATTGATCACAGGGTCTTCGTCTGGTTTTGGACGCCTTGGCGCAGAACATTACGCACGTTTAGGTGCCAAGGTGTTCGCGACAATGCGGAATTTGCCTAGGCCCGAAGCGACAGACCTCGAAGCTCTCGCAAAATCTGATCAGCTAGACATCACTGTCCTAGAGATTGACGTAACCAAAGATGATCAAGTCCAGTCAGGCGTTGCAGCGGCACTCAAGGCGGCAGGGGGCAAGCTTGACGTATTGATCAATAATGCAGGCATATCGATTGCAGGGCCCATTGAAGCGCAAGACATGGAGGCCACAAACCTCATTTTTGATACGAATGTCTTTGGGGTGCAGCGGATGATTAAAGCGGCGCTCCCATCTATGCGTGCCAATGGCAACGGTCATATTTTCAATGTGACCTCGCAGCTAGGCCGCGTGGTTATTCCTGGGTTTGGGCAATATTCACCGACGAAATTCGCGCTCGAAGCTCTTAGTGAGCAAATGGCCTATGAAGTCGCGCCATTTGGTATCGAAGTGACCATCATCCAGCCGGGCGGATATCCAACGAAAATTTGGTCTAATCAGAACGCGCCATCCGCTGCCCTTAAAGCCCGTTTGAGTGAAGACATACTGACGTCTTATTCGCATTTCACCGACGGTATGGGTAAACGCGAAGCTGGCGGCGGCGGGGAGGCTGACCCTATGGATATTCCTCATGCCATTGCTGGCGCTATCGCGCTGCCAAAAGGCACGCGCCCGTTGCGAATTGCTTTGCATCCTGTTGCGCGCCCACAAGAAGCCATCAACAAAGTCTCTGCGCAAATGCAGATCGCGGTTCTAGGCAATTCGCCATTTGGTCCGACTGTAAAGGGCGTATTGGATTAGAGTATATAGTTGCAATTTGCGCGATAGCTTAATGCGTGATACAAAACGTTATAGTTGTAAATTGGAGATGTTTATGAATAAGCCTGTATCTTTTCTATCCGCTACGATTTTAGGAGCGGCCCTCACGCTTAGTTTTTCTTCAGCGAGTTTCGCTAATTCGAGTAATTATGCAGGGTCTACTTCGACCAATACAGCGCACTCTTCGTCCTCTTACGGACGACAGGGTAACGGGGTCTCGAATTTCTACGGAACTGATAGGCCGACTAATTTTGCCTCTGCTCACTCATCTACAATTGGGAATGCTAGCGATACTGCGTCTTTCTATTACAAGACTGGCGTTAGGCATTTTGAAAAAGGTAGTCTGGATAAAGCTGAATACGCATTTAAGGCCGTTCTTCGGGCCAATGGTTTAAACAGTGAGGCCAATTACTATTTAGCGCGTATCAATCAGAAGCAAGGCGACGAGGCGAGAGCTTTTGAATATGCGAAAGCGTACCAGGGTCTAAAGTAAAACCTTTCTCACGCGCTTGCGTTTGAATCTATTGAGAGCTTAGCTTCTTATTCTGATCGTTCGGAATAGATTGCGGCTCTCTTTTTTTACGCATACTGATGCGCATGGAAAAATTTAGCTTTTTAGATGATTATAGCGAGGGCTGCCACCCTCGTATTTTGGCGGCTTTGGCTGCGACAAATTTATCGCAACAAACCGCCTATGGTGAGGACGAGTATTCCAACCAAGCCCGCGCGTTGATTCAGGCGCAACTCGGCGATCAACCCGCTGATATTTTCTTTGTGTCGGGCGGTACGCTTGCGAACCTCATCATTATCGCTAGTCTATTACGCCCGCACGAAGCCGTTATTTCTGCGGCCACTGGACATATCGCCTCGCGCGAGACAGGCGCGATTGAAGCGACGGGCCATAAAATTATCACCGTGGATAAGCCAGATGGGAAACTCACGCCTGATGATATCTTGAAGACCTTGGCCGAAAATGCGCATGTCCCACATATGGCGAAGCCGCGGTTGGTCTATATTTCCGACGCAACAGAGACAGGCCGTATTTATAGCAAAGCAGAGCTTGAAGCGTTGTCTGCGATATGCCGAGAACATGATCTAATTTTCTTTCTGGACGGGGCACGTTTAGGCGCGGCGCTTACGTCCAATGCGAACGACGTGACGCTAGCGGACATTGCGCGTCTGACGGATGTGTTTTGGATTGGCGGCACAAAGGCGGGTGCATTGATTGGTGAAGCCATCGTCATAAATCGCCCTGAATTTGCGCAAGATTTCAAATTTCATATCAAACAACGTGGCGCATTGCTGGCCAAAGGGCGACTGTTAGGGATTCAGTTTCAGGCTTTGTTTGAGGATGATTTATTCTTCGCCTCAGGGCGGCGCGCTAATACCTTAGCTGCAAAGCTCTCCAACGCGATTGTTGTAGCAGGGCATTCACTTGCCAGTGAAACAGAGACTAATCAGGTGTTTCCGATATTTCCCAATGCTCTAGTTGAAAAACTCGACGCCGATTTTAGGTTCTACATTTGGGAACCGCATGGGACGGATCATTCTGTTCTTAGGCTATGTACATCATGGGCAACGCCAGACGCTGAGGTGGACCGGTTTATTGCCGCACTTTGAGTTCTTGTATGTCATGACCGTAAAATAAAGCCCGACAACTAGGCCGGGCTTTATTTATTCGTGTTGTTAGCTAAACTTACTTCGGATTGCCGTCCGTATCGATTTCAACCATCTTATAGCCGAGCGCCGCAACGTCGTTATAGACGGCGGCTTTATCACCGATGACGATCATGATCATGTCGTCTAAGTTTAGGTGTTTCCCCGCGAGGGCGTCCACGTCGGCTTTCGTCATAGCCTTGAGGATATCAGCCTGCGTATCAACATGATCTGCTTTGAGGCCATAGGTTGCCATGCGGGAGAGGAAGCCAAGCTTTTGACGCGGTGTTTCATAGGCCCGCGCATCTGACTGCCCTAATGAGGATTTCGTAAAGGCAAGTTCGTCAGCTGTCACGCCATTTGCTTGATAGCTTTTTATCTCATTCACGAACTCGATAATTGATTTGGCCGTTGCGTCGGCACGAACGCCTGCGCCGGCACGATACCAACCACCATTTTCATTACCGCTGAAGAAAGATCGCGCGCCGTAAGTATAACCTTTGTCTTCACGTAGGTTGAGATTGATCCGGCTGTTGAATGCACCGCCTAATGGGTAGTTCATGACGGTAGATTTATAATATTCACCCGTCGCATCATACGGCAGTGCGCGTTTGCCAATGCGGATTTCGCTTTGCGCGGCACCTGGTTTGTCGACGAAGAACAATGTTCCGCTTGCTAGCTCTGGGAACGGTTTCATCTCAACCGCAGCAACGTCTTCACCTGCCCAATCACTGAGCGGGGCGAGGGCGTGTTTCATCGCGGCTTCGTTCAAATCACTGACAGCGACAACAGAGGCAATCTTTGGCGAGTAATGCGCAGTATAGAAGGCTTTGACGTCGTCTAGCGTGATATTTGCGACAGTCTCTTCTGTGCCTGATGTGGCGTATGATGTTGGGTTATCTGCACCATACATCATTTTGTTGAACAGGTTGGATGCGGTTGAACGCGCTTCTTTTTTACCTGCCTTGATGCCTTGCAAAATATTTGCCTTGTCTCGGTCAAAGTCAGCAGGATCAAATTTAGGGCTAAGTAATTTTTCCATCGCAATCGCGACAGTTGCATCTAAGTTTTTTGTCAGTGTACGGAGGCTCATTGTTGAGAACGTATCGCCCGCGCTGAATGAGACAGAGGAGCCAAGTTTTTCCAACTCGTTAGAAATTTCTTCTACAGTTCGTTCCGTTGTGGCTTCGTTAAGTAGGCCCGCTGTGAAACTGGCTAATCCAAGTTTATCGAGTGTCTCGTGGCTTTGACCTGCTTTAATTCGCAAGCTGATAGTAGTTGTCGGCACTTCGGTATTACGTGCGCCCAGAACTTCGATGCCATCGCCCGTTTGAAACGAGTAGGTTTGCGGGACTTTGATGGCTGGGTTCTTATCGCCTGCAGGTGGCTTTTGAGAGCGATCAAGGCCTTCCGGATCTACTGGCCGCGTCCAAGAGAAAGCTTCGGCTGTCTTACTGACGAGCGGAAGCGTGCGCTCTGACGGTTTCCAATTATCGGGTTTGGCGACCATTTGAGGGCTGCCTTTGGGAACGATGGACATAATGACAGAGGGTTTGTTTTTTATATATTGGTTATAGACGCGCATCACATCTGCCTTGGTCACGTTCTCGTAACGGGCGATATCGTCGCCGATCCCATTTGGATTATCGCGATAGGTCTCATAGGCGGCGAGTTGTGACATCTTACCTGAAACAGACTCAAGGCCGTAAATTAGGTTACTGACGATTGAGGATTTCACACGCGTAAGGTCGTCATCTTTGACACCGCGTGTTTCAAATTCCGTTAGGCTATCTCGCACGATCGTTTCAATTTCTGTCAATCCACTGACCTTTGCGGGGTTTGGGCGAACTAATATATGGAAGGTGCAACTGATCTCTCCGCAACGATGAAAGTTGACGGCGGCGACGGCTAGGCCGGGCTTTTGTAGGTTTTTATAAAGAAGGGAGGTTTGCCCGCCGCCGATAATATCCTGAAGGACATCCAATGGCGCTTCATCTGGATGATTGGCATAGACTGTTGGCCAGACCATGTTGAGTTCTGGAAGCTGCACATTGTCTTCGAGCGAGATGTAGCGGTCAGCGTCCAAGGTAACAGCATCCTTGGCGGGTTTTCCGATCTCGGGGCCTGCTGGGATTGTCCCAAAATAAGTTTTTACCCATTCGAGTGTTTGTAACTTATCGATGTCGCCGCCAATTGTGATGGTCGCATTATTTGGGCCGTACCAATCTAAGAAAAATGTCTTCAAATCATCTAGGTTTGCGCGATCTAAGTCTTCTAAGGACCCAATTGTAGGCCAGCTGTAAGGGTGTCCTTCTGGATAGATGGCTTCGGAAATGCGTTCGAACCTCAAACCATATGGGCGGTTATCATAATTTTGACCCCGTTCATTTTTTACGGTTTCACGTTGGACTTCAAACGCCTCTGGTTTGACGGCAGGGCCATTCAGGAAAAATCCCATGCGGTCAGATTCCAGCCAGAGCATTTTCTCAAGTTGATTGGCGGGGACGGTTTCGTAATAATTAGTACGGTCACCATTCGTGGAGCCATTCAATGTACCACCAGCTTCACTGATGAATTTGAAATGCTCTTCGTCCTTCACATTTTCTGATCCTTGGAAAAGCATATGTTCAAAGAAATGCGCAAAGCCAGACCGTCCAATGTCTTCGCGTCCAGACCCAACGTGATAGGTTACATCCACATGGGCAATAGGGTCAGATTTATCTTCGTGGAGAACAACCGTTAGACCATTGTCTAATTTGTATTTCGTGAATGGAATGACGACTTGGTCGCCTTTGGCAGGGCCAACTGTCTCAACAAGAGTAACGCCTTCGGGGAGATTAATTTTGGCGGTATCTGCAGCGGAACAAGCCGTGAGAGCCAAGCCAATGGCGGCAGACGCTAAGAGTGCCTTGAGTTTAAATGTCATAATTGTACCCTGAGCCGTATTATTGTTATTTATCGTTTAGCGGCAAGAGTAACAGGACGTTATAGGTAATGCTAGCCTAACCGAGCCAAGGGGTGAGCCTTGGTTTGTTAGATTGATCCGTCTTTGAGGTATTTGATTTCATGGATTCCGCCATGCGAGACTTTGGCGCGCTTTGGGTTCCGCGTCGACCGCCGCCATATTGAACAATCGCATCGATACGTTTTTCAATTGGAGGATGGGTCGCAAAAGCGCCTGCCAAACCAACCTTTGGATTATGCAATGACATTTCGCGAATTTCATCGGGAACGTCTTGAAGCTGTGCACGGCCAGAGATTTTCTCTAGCGCTCTGATCATTGCATCAGGGTCTTTGGTTAACTCAACCGCGCCTGCATCCGCCATATATTCGCGTTTTCGGCTGAGGGTGAAGCGGATGAGCATTGCGAAGAAATAGGAAATTGCGATGATTGCAAAACCAAAAAAAATCAAGGCACCTGAATTCCCACCGCCGCTGCGTCTGTGATTATTAGTGCGACTAAGGTTCGTACGGAAAAGCCCGCGCACAACGCTTTCCCCGACAAAGGCGAAAATGCCAACAAAGATGATAGCAATGATCAACATGCGGACATCTTTGTGACGTATATGCGAGAGCTCATGCGCGATGACGGCATTTAGTTCTGCGTCGTCTAAGTTATTCATCAAGCCGCGGGTGAGGGTGATCTGATAGTTCTTGTCGCGAATGCCTGACGCGAACGCATTCATCTGCTGTGTCTCTATCACATTGAGGCGCGGCATAGTTTGGCCACGACTAATGCACAGCTCTTCAAGCATCTTATAGGCGCGAGGTTCTTCGGAGATTGTCAGCGCGCGTGACTTAACTGAGTTACTGATTATTTTTTGATGCCCAAAAAAGGCAATGCTAAACCATCCACCCGCAAGACCCAAGGTGGTGGGAATGGCTACTGGCATAGACCTCGCTGCGGCCCGCAACCCGCTCTCTATATCGCCGTTATTTGTGACCCCAAAAAATACAATGACGATACCATAGGCGAGGAGCAACAGCAGAAGTGGAAACGCGACTAACAGTAATGTGCTGCGTAGGTTATTATTCCAAATATGTGTCTTTAGGCCATAGGCTTTGAGCATAACAATCGAGACCTAGTCAAAATTAATCTCAGGCGCGGTTTGTAAAGCTTCGCGGCCTTCAGGCGCTTCGAAGAACTCACGTTCACGGAAACCAAATGATCCAGCTAGAATGACAGCAGGGAATTGTTCGCGGCCTGTGTTATATTCTTGGACAGCATTGTTATAGAAACGACGGGCGGCTGCGATCTTATTTTCGACATCCGCGAGTTGGTCTTGAAGCTGTAGAAAGTTTGTATTGGCTTTGAGGTCTGGATAGGCTTCTGCGAGGGCGAAGAGTTTACCAAGGGCTGCTGATAGCATGCCTTCAGCTTGGGCTTGGCCTTTCACGCTTGTTGCGCCCATGGCGGCGGCGCGGGCTTCTACGACTTCTTTGAACGTCCCTTTTTCATGTTTAGCATAGCCTTTGACTGTGCTGACGAGTTGCGGGACGAGGTCCTGACGTTGTTTGAGTTGAACTTCGATGTCGGACCAAGCTTGGTTTGTTGTCTGGCGTAAGGCAACGAGGCGGTTGTAAATACCGATGACGATAAATGCGAGCAACACGATGATGCCGAGGATGATCAGGAGGATGGTCATAGGGTTTCCAATTGTTATCTAACCTTTAAATAGGGGGGAAACCCCTATGAGCGCAAGGACTCGTTGTTAATCGTTTGGCTTCGAAGGCTTAACCCTGAAGGCTAGCGGGTATGCCTGTGACCAATTGCGGGAACAGTATTACAAGGGCGATGACCGCAATTTGGATGCCAATAAAAGGTAAAACACCTCGATATAGAGCTGTCGTTGTGACCTCTGGCGGCGCAACGCCGCGTAAGTAAAACAGCGCAAAACCGAAAGGCGGTGTCAGGAAACTGGTTTGTAAATTTAGCGCCATCACAATGCCTAACCAAACAGGGTCCATTCCTGTGGCGAGTAATGGCGGAGCAACTAGAGGCACGATTACAAAGGTGATTTCAATAAAGTCGAGGAAGAACCCGAGGATAAACATCATCACCATGACGAGAATAAAGGCGCCCGTAGGACCGCCTGGTGCATTGTCTAATATCTGCGCCACCATTTCATCGCCGCCAAATCCGCGAAAGACGAGACTAAAAATTGTTGCGCCGATGAGAATGACGAAGACCATAGCTGTGATGTGCAAAGTAGATCGAGAGACATCACCCAAGACGCCAATGCGCCCTAAGCGGAGCGTTGCAATGAGAGCGCCTGCGCCGCCGACAACAGCAAGGATGCCGCCGAGTGTGACGGCCATACGCTCTACGCTCGACCACTCACTTTGCGAGAGACGTAGATCGACACCCGTTAGGTCTAAGGCGACTAGTCCGAGTAAAGCCGCCGCTGACGCAAAGGCGAATGTTCGGGCGATACGTCCCCACCGCGTCGTGACTTTAACCTTATAGCACGCCAGTAAAATTGCACCCAATGCGCCTAAGGCTGCGCCGCGTGTGGGCGTCGCATATCCTGAGAGGATAGAGCCAAGCACGGCTATGATTAGGAAAATTGGTGGCAACATAGATATGAATGATTGCCAAAGTAGGGCTTTCGCATTCACGCCCTCGGGCCAATCTTGCGCGGGGGCATCTGCAGGGCGAATGACCGCAACTACGAAAATATAGAGCGCATAGGCGCCAACTAAAATGAACCCCGGTAGGAGCGCGCCTGCAAACAAATCGCCGACGGAGACGATTTTGTCTGTCACTAAACCATGGCTTCTCTGGGCTTCTTGGAACGCATTAGAAATTTGGTCTGCCAAAATGACGAGAACGATTGAAGGCGGGATGATCTGGCCCAATGTGCCTGACGCTGCGATTGAAGCTGAGGCGAGTGAGGGCGCGTAGCCCTTGTTCAACATCGTCGGCAGTGACAGTAGGCCCATCGTAACAACCGTCGCGCCGACAATCCCTGTACTCGCGGCTAGCAATGCGCCCACAAAAATAACGGATATACCAAGCCCGCCCCGCATAGGACCAAAGAGGGTTCCCATATTATCCAAGAGGTCTTCGGCTATTCGGGATTTCTCTAACATCACCCCCATGAAAACAAAGAGGGGAACAGACATAAGAATATCGCGCGTGATCAGCGGGTAAATTCTGCCGGGCATTGAAAGAAGGTAGACGGGATCAAATGTGCCTGTGAGAACGCCAATTCCCGCGAAAAAGAGCGATGTACCTGCCAATGTGAAGGCCACATTGTAACCTGTCATCAGCGCGCCGCACACGGATAGAAACATCAACGCGGCGAGAATTTCAGCGCCGCTCATGACGAGTCTTCTGAGGCTGAGCGAAAGAAGGCTGGGATGTTATGGGGGCGAGGGGGTCTGGTTTGCCCCGCAAGACACATGGCCGCCCGCGTTGAAATGGCGAGACCTTGCACCAACATCGAAAGTGCAAAAATCGGAATGAGCGTTTTTAGAATATAAACACCGCGTATGCCATTGGCTTCGCTAGAGCCTTCTCGGATCGTCCACGCAATGGCGACAAAGCTCTGCGCGTTCCATATCAAAAGAATACAGACGGGCACGAGCAAGAGGTAGTAGCCAAAGAGGTCCACGCGCGCTTTGGCTTTGTCGCTCATGTGGGTGTGGAAAATATCAACCCGAACATGTTGACTTGCGAGCAATGTCGCGGCCCCGCCGAGCATGATAATCAAAGCTTGGAAGTATTTGGCGGACTCTAGCCATTTTGTCGTCGTAACTCCAAATATTGAGAGCGCAAAGACAGAGGCAGCGACAGAGAGCACGAGGACAGGCAGTAACCATTTTGTGGCTTCACCTGAACGGTAAATTATGGCGTCTATTAGCGAAATCAAAGCTGCGCTAAATTCTGTTACGCGCGCATTGCGGCTAAAAAGAAGATGGATAATCGGCCAGACGAGGGCAGGTAGAAACGCCCAGCCTATGGCTTGAATGAGGCTCCCTAGCATAGCCTTACTTCCCGAGCGCAGCTTCGCGGGCCGCGATGAAACGGCCATCCGACATTTGTGTCCAATAGCGCATTTGGTTGCGCGTTTTGAAATAGCTGTCAGCAATGCGGCGGGTCAACGGGTCAGAATTCGCAAAATCATCTACGACAGTATCGGCGATTTCACCAACACGTTTCAGAATTCCTGTACTGAAAAATTGCGGCTCAATCCCATATTTTGTTTTCAACGTCTCTAAGGCTTGGGCGTTTTTAAATGTATATTCTCCGATGGAAGAATCATTGGCCGCCTTGCAAGCAAATCGGATCATGTGTTGTTCGGATGGCGTCAGGCCGTTCCAGACATCTAGATTTATACCCATAGAGAGCGACGCGCCAGGTTCATGAAATCCCGGAGCGTAATAATAGGGCGCTTCACGGTAAAACCCGAGTGCGAGATCATTCCAAGGTCCGACCCATTCGGTCGCGTCAATACTGCCAGACTGAAGGGCTTGATAAATTTCACCTCCAGGAAGCGTGACGGCTGTTCCGCCAAGTTGTCGAAGGACTTCACCGCCCAATCCGGGCATCCGCATACGCAACCCTTTGAAGTCCTCTAACGTTTCCATTTTCTTGCGGAACCATCCACCTGTTTGGTGACCTGTGTTCCCAGCTTGAAATGCTTTGATGTTAAATTTTGCGGACAGCTCATCCCAGAGTTTTTGCCCGCCGCCAAATTCAACCCAGCCCATGATTTCGGCAGCGGTCATGCCCATCGGAATGGCGGTAAAAAATGAGAACCCCGGTGACTTGCCTTGCCAGTAATATTCGGCGGCATGATACATGTGCGCCGCGCCGGTACTGGTGGCATCAAAACATTCCGTGGCTCCGACTAGTTCGCCCGCAGCGAAAACTTTGACCTCAATTCGGCCCTCACTCATTTGATGCATGGCTTTGGCAAAGCGGTTTGGCATCTGGCCGAGCCCTGGGAAATCCTTTGGCCAACTCGTCGCCATCATGAATTGCTTGCGGTTTTGAGACAGGTTTGGCGAGGCGAGCGTATCGCTACGTTTAGATGTGTTCGTTCCAGGTTTTTTAGGCCGTAAGGCTCCGACAATACCCGCGCCTGTTGCGAGGGCCGCTGCGCCAGCTACGATATCTCTACGCTTAACCGTCATTTGCTGTCCCCATCAGATGCAGGCGAAAGAAGTTTCCACCCAACATGCGTCAGGGTTTCGCAGGGCTGGAACCGTGCTTTATAAGACATTTTCTGACTGTCTGGCACCCAGTAGCCAAGATAGAGATATGGCATATTTTGATCTTGGCACATTTGCAGATGCATCAGCACCATGAAGTTCCCGAGTGATCGGTGCGCGAAGTCAGGATCAAAGAAACTATAGACGAGCGACATACCATCCGTGAGGTGGTCGACCAGTGTCACCGCAATCAATTTGCCTTCAGGCGTGCGAAATTCTGTGATCTCAGTTTCAGACGCGCATTCCTCGACCATCATTTCATAGCGTGAGAAATCCATATTCGTCATGCCGCCGCCGATATGGCGGTCATTGAGGTAGCGTTTAAGGAGATCAAACTGCTCATCTGTTGCGGCGGCGTATTTGATTTCAATCAGGAGGTCGGCGTTTTTCTTTAATGTTCTTTTGAAGCTTTTACCCGCTTGGAATTTTTGAACGTCAACGCGAAGACTACGGCATTCACGGCAAGTTTCGCAGGCAGGGCGATAGATAACATTTTGTGATCGCCTGAATCCTGCGTGCGTGAGGTAGTTATTGAGGTGCGGTCCGTCGAGAGGATCAAGTTGTGTGAATAGCTTCCGTTCCATTCGATCTGGCAAATACGGGCAGGGGGAAGGAACCGTGAGGTAAAACTGTAATTGGTTTGGATCGAACGGGTGGCTCATAGGTCTGTGTGTTAGAGCTGGAAAAAGACGGGCGCAAGCAGCGTGAAGGATATCCAAAGCACCAGGATGAGCGGACCACCAAAGCGGATGAAGTCACCGAACTTATAATGACCAGGCCCCAAAACGAGCAAATTGGTTTGATAGGCAATGGGTGTGGCGAAGCAGCAATTTGCAGCGAATATAACTGTCAGAACCATTGCAATCGGATCAATGCCTGTTTGCGAGCTGATCTCTAGGGCGATTGGCGAGAACAAGAGTGCTGCGGCGCTATTGCTAATGACATTGGTGAAAAAGGCGATGACAATGAAGACAGCACCAATCAATATTTGGTCGCCATATGGCAGGAATATTCTGATGATTAACTCACCGATATAGGCAGCGCCGCCTGTTTGCTCCAAGGATAAGCCCATCGCGAAAGCTGCACCAATGAGCAGGAATATACGCATATCAAGGGCACGTACGGCTTGTCTGACATTAAGACATCCCGTTCCGATCATCGCTAATGCGCCGCCTAAGGCTGCGATTTCAATCGGTAGAATAGAGGTCGCGGCAAAGGCAATCGTGGCGATAAAGATGATGCGCGCTATGAGTGATTTACGGATGTCAGGGAGCTCAACCATAGACCAATCTAGCAACAGAAGGTCTCGATCATTCCGCAGGGCTCGCATGTCGCTATCATAGCCAAATAAAAGCAGTACATCGCCAGCCTCTAATCTGATCTCCAACATACGCTTTCGGATCATACGGGAGCGGCGCTGTACGCCCAGAACGAGTGTATCCGTTTGTCGACGAAACCCGATTTGTTCAATGCTTCGGCCAATCATACGGGAGCCTGGGGCGATGACCGCTTCTGAAATGACGATAGGTTCGGCTGTGTCAGCTTCGGCCTCAAAGCCTCCAATGTTCAACATACCGCGAAGATACTCAGGTTGTGAGGATAAGAGTTTTGACAGGCTCTTTCTTGTGGCTGCAACAATAAGAACATCGCCGTCTTCTAGCGGGTCTTCAAAAGGCGGAAGCATAGAGCGCTCTCCGCGTTGCACCATGCGAACGGTAACATCTCGAAGCGTTGGGAAGAGACCTGCAACGGGCATAGCTCCGATTAAAGGATGGTTGGGCGCGAGGCGGATTTGCGCGATATATTGATGTCCAGTGGCCGTGATTTCTGTTTCAAGGCCTTCACGTTCAGGCAGTAAAATTGGGGCCATGATAATGATATAGGCTGCGCCGATGATGGCCAATGTCATGCCCGGTAGGAATTGGCTAAAGAAGGAGAGCTCATAGTCGGTCGTACGGATAAGGACGTCATTGACGAGCAAGTTGGTTGAGGACCCAATGAGTGTCGTCATACCTGCGAGTATCGAAATGAACGAAAGCGGCATCATGTACCGTGACGCCTTCTTTCCCAAACGCGTCGCCATAGCGGCCATGACTGGGATGAACATGACAACGACTGGCGTGTTGTTCATGAACATGGAGACCGCAAATGCTACCGCGAAAACGATCAAAAGCGTTAGACGTGGAGAGCGGTCCAGTGAGGTGTTGATTTTGAGTATGGGGCCTTCAAGTGCGCCCGTTTGGAACATCCCTTGGCCTACGACCAATAGCGCCATGATGGTTACAAGGGCAGGTGCCGCAAAACCAGAGAGTAATTGCCCATTTTGAAGGCTGCCCGCCGCACCAAAGAGGTGGAAAAACACCATGAGCGAGAGAATAATCCCAACGCTAATGACTTCAATCGTGAACATTTCGCGCACATAAAAGAATACGCCCACGGCAACAATGCCGAAGACAGACCACATTTGCCAAATTTCAGGCAATGCAATCATAATTTTGAAGTGAGTCTTGTTGCCATTTACTCTTTCAACGGCATAGGAACGGTTAAGACAAGATTTTAGTGAGGAATTTCCATGAGTAAGGTCGCTTTTTTAGGTTTGGGTGTGATGGGTTATCCAATGGCTGGGCATTTGGTTGCGGCTGGGCATGAGGTTTCCGTCTGGAACCGTACGGAAGCCGTCACGAAGCGATGGGACGCGATATACAGTGGCCGTGCTTGCGCCAGTGTAGAATCGGCAGTTTCAGGCGCAGATTTTGTTATGATGTGTGTGGGCCGCGATGCCGATGTTTTCGACGTCGCTGGCCGTGCGGTGCCTGCTATGAAAACGGGGGCTGTCCTTGTCGATCATACAACGGCCTCTGATGGCTGCGCAAAGCAAGTCGGTGTCATGTGCAGTGATGCAGGACTTGGCTTTATTGACGCTCCAATTTCTGGCGGCGAAGCTGGCGCGGCGAATGGCCAATTGACGGTTATGTGCGGGGGCGATCCTGCGCATTTTGAGGCGGCTCGTCCGATTATTGACGCCTACGCCAAAGCCGTAAAGCTGATGGGGCCTGTTGGCGCAGGGCAACTCACGAAAATGGTCAATCAAATTTGCATCGCGGGCATGTTGCAGGGGCTCTCAGAAGCCGTGAATTTCGCGCAAGCCGCAGGTCTGGATATGGACGAAGTCGTCGGCGCTATCGGCAAGGGCGCAGCGCAAAGCTGGCAAATGGATAATCGCGCCTCGACAATGGCGAAGGGCGAATATGAATTTGGCTTTGCGGTGGATTGGATGCGCAAGGATTTGGGCATCGTTCTCAACACAGCTAAAGCGCTCAATCTCGATATGCCTGTGACGGAATTGGTCGACGGATATTACGCCGATGTGCAGGACATGGGCGGAGAGCGCTGGGACACGAGTAGTTTGCTCGCGCGGTTGAAAGCGAAGTCTTAATCAGCAGTCACATCGATGCAAGGAACCCGATTGGCCAACGAAACTAAGAATTGGCCCATGCCGTGAAATCACATTTATCGGTAGCATCGCATTGGAGTGAAACGCCACTCCAGTGTCCTAAAGCGCCCAAAATAAGCCGCTCGTGGAAATTAGAAATTCAGGTTAACAGGGGCTAGAAGCCCCTGCACTTTGGTTAACTAAACAACTAATTAGTTATTAGCTTGTGATAACGCCTGCGTTACGAAGCACGTTGCTCAACTCAGTTTTTACTTGATTCCTATCTCCTGAACTCATTTTGGCTTTCACCATTTTTAAATCATTAAGGAAAGCCGTTCCAGATTTCTGAGAAAACCCAAGCGTAGGGTCTTTAGCGATAGCACTTTCAAGGCGTCTTAAAGCCTGATCGAGATTAGACTTTGCCGATGTAAAGTCACCTCGTTCTAAAAAGTCGAAAGTGGAAAGCGTATCTCTAACCGATGAAGTGAATTGGTTTACTGCCTGTTGGTTGAACTCAGATGATCCGGTATTTCCCATAGCGGGTGCCGATATGAACAGAGGTGCAGCAATAGCTGCAGAAAGGACAAGTGATTTTTTAAGACCGTTTATCATAACGTTTCTCCATGTTAATAAGCACGCAAGATGCGTAGTTTTCGTATGGAAAGTAAGACTATTAAGTCTTCCCTTAAGCTCAGGAAACAAGCTAGTCATCACTTCCCAAAACGTAATTTAATAAATATTTTTCCTGCTTCAATGTTTTTTGAAAAAAATGAATAATTTTTAATCTAGCGCTCGATGTTTTACTCATTCAGAGCCTAAGTAGGAAATTCCGCCAGCGGCTTAAAATCGCTCCAAGTAAGACACTGGGCTAGTGTCCGCTTTGGTGATTAAGCCCGCTTTACAAACTCCGTCCTCGTTTCTCGGCCCATTCTCGGGACACAATACCGTATCTTTTCAATCCCTTATGAAAAACTCAAAGAGATGCATCCGCACCTTGGGTTTTGTCCCCCATAACTTAACTTGTCTTTTCACAACGGGCGGTCATGTGCACATTGACCTGATCGGTGAAAAGCGGCGCTTGTCATTGGGCGCGGCGGGGTAATGCCCGTCGTTCTGGGTGGTCTATCGAGAGCTTATTGGGTCCAGACTATCCAGCTAGGCCGGTAGCGCAAAAAGGCGTCGTCGTGTGGGGCTTTCTGACAATAAGTTGGGATGGCTCGATAGCATTCGCAACCGCAACTCGCATTCGCATAGAGCCTGACGACCCATACGAACATCCCTTTATGATTTAGAAATTGAGAGAGAAGCGAAACGAAGACGAAATAATTAAATCAACAATAACAGTCACACCGTCGCAAGCCCGTTGAAACTCTAGTTTCGACATGGCTTGCCCGGTGCCCATTCCGTGAAAGTCGCGCTCTAATGCTGGCGCCGCATTGATGTGCCACCTTCACGGAATAGGCGCCGGGTAGGCTTGCGGCCTACGTCGGTGTAACTAAACTATATATATCAAGGCTTTAGCCTGACTTATTCAACTGCTCCGCCACCTCTATCGCAGCATAAGTCAAAATCCCGTCACAGCCTGCGCGTTTGAACGACATCAAGCTTTCCATCATGATGCGGTCATAATCGAGCCAGCCATTTGCGCCTGCGGCTTTCATCATCGCGTATTCGCCTGACACTTGGAACGCAAAAGTAGGGCGTGCAAACTCGGCTTTGATCGCTGCAATCACGTCCAGATACGGCATGCCAGGTTTGACCATGACCATGTCTGCGCCTTCAGCGAGGTCCATCTCAACTTCGCGCAGGGCCACGTCAATGTTAGCGGGGTTCATTTGATAGGTCCGTTTGTCACCTTTCAGCGCCGCAGATGTGCCAATCGCGTCACGGTAGGGGCCGTAAAAGCCTGAGGCGAATTTCGCGGCATAGGACAGAATGGCGACATCCGTATGGCCCGCATCATCCAAACCCTGACGCACGGCCTCAATGCGGCCATCCATCATATCACTTGGGGCGACTATATCCGCGCCAGCTTCCGCCAGCATAGCGCCGACTTTCGAAAGCATTGCGACCGTAGGGTCGTTCAAAATGGTTTCACCCTCCATCAACCCGTCATGGCCGTGGCTGGTGTAGGGGTCGAGGGCGACATCTACGATGACCCCGATATTCGGAACAGCTTTCTTAATCGCGCGCACAGCTTCAGGGACCAGACCTTTCGGATTGGCAGCCTCAGCGGCGTCCTCAGATTTTTGATTCTGGGAAATGTTGGGGAAGAGGGCGAGGGCGGGGATGCCTAGGTCCGCGGCTTGTTGGGCCTGTTCTACTAAGGCTTTGATGGATAAACGCTGCACGCCCGGCAAGCTGGGGATGTCAACGCGGTCAGGTCCTGCATCTGACACAATGGTCGTCAGGACTAAATCCGACACGTCCAAACGCGTTTCCGCGACCATACGGCGCATCCAATCCGTCCGGCGCAAGCGGCGTAGTCTCATCTGCGGAAAAACAGCCATTTCAGTCCTTTAACTATAATCATTGCGGCATAGACGACAGACGCCCTTTTGTCATTGGAAAACGCGGCTCATATGTTTATAGAGCCTTAAGAAACCACGGCTTCACTGGGCCGCATAGGACCGAGACATGAAACGCAAGACTGTCAATTATCGCGCTGCATTCGAAGCTGCCGTTGATAACGTTCGCGAAGAAGGGCGATATCGCATCTTCCGTGACATTCGCCGTAAGGCCGGAGCCTTCCCGCGCGCGACATGGTTTAAGGACGACAACACCCAACAAGACATCACCGTTTGGTGCTCGAATGATTACCTTGGCATGGGGCAAAATCCTTGCGTCGTTGAGGCCGTAAAGTCTGCTGTTGATGCAGCAGGCACAGGGTCCGGCGGAACGCGAAATATCTCTGGTACGACGCGCTATCACGTTCAGTTGGAGCAAGAGCTTGCTAGCCTGCATGGGAAAACTGCCGCGCTTGTGCTGACATCAGGCTATGTTGCGAATGAGGCGACACTCGGCGTCATGAGCAAAATCCTCCCGGGTCTGGTCATTCTCTCTGACGAGATGAACCACGCGTCCATGATTTCAGGCATCCAGCGCGCGCGCTGTGAGAAGAAGATATTCAAGCATAATGATCTGGCGGACCTCGAAGCCAAGCTAAAAGAAATTCCTGCGGACCAGCCTAAATTGATCGCTTTCGAGTCGGTCTACTCAATGGATGCGGATATCGCGCCGATTGAACAGATTTGCGACTTGGCCGATAAATATGGCGCGCTGACCTATATTGACGAAGTCCACGCGGTCGGCATGTACGGCCCACAAGGCGGCGGCGTCGCCGAAGAACGCGGGTTGATGGACCGAATCGACATTATCCAAGGCACGCTCGCCAAAGCTTACGGCATGGTCGGCGGCTATATCGCTGCGGATTCCATTGTGATTGATGCTGTGCGCTCCATGGCGTCTGGCTTTATCTTCACGACCTCCATTCCGCCGTCCACGGCTGCGGGCGCATTGCGCTCTGTGAAAGTCTTGAAGCAAACACCTGAAAAGCGCGTCCAGCATCAAGAACGGGCTAATGCGTTGAAGGTTCGTTTGCGCGAAGGCGGCTATAACTTCATCGACGGCGAGACACATATTGTGCCGCTGATGGTTGGCGACCCCGTGAAGTGTCAGGCGATTTCCGACACTCTGATTGAGGATTACGGGATTTACGCTCAGGCGATTAACTACCCAACGGTCCCGCGCGGCACAGAACGCCTCCGCTTCACACCAAGCCCATTTCATGATGACCTCATGATGGAAGAGCTGATGGTGGCTCTGGAAGTGGTGTGGGAAGAATATGGATTGAAGCGCGAAAAAGTGGCTTAACCCACAGGCGAGCGCACAGTCTCGTTTGATTAAAATACCTGAATTCTTTAACTCACCCCGTATCGACCACGGAGAATCCCATGACCGCCGCTGCTAATGACCAAGGTGTTGCCCATTTGAGCAACTATTTCACACAGAGCCTCAAGGATCGCGATCCTGAGCTTTATGCGAGCATGCAAGACGAGTTACATCGCCAGCAGCATGAGATCGAGTTGATCGCGTCCGAGAATATTGTCTCGAAAGCTGTTCTCGAAGCGCAAGGCTCCGTCCTCACGAATAAATATGCCGAAGGTTATCCAGGCAAACGCTATTATGGCGGGTGCGAGCACGTTGATGTGGCTGAAAACCTCGCGATTGATCGCGCGTGTAAACTCTTCAACGTTGGCTATGCGAATGTGCAGCCGAACTCTGGCTCCCAAGCCAACCAAGGAGTCTTCCTTGCGCTGCTCCAACCGGGCGACACGATCCTTGGAATGGACCTCGCATCTGGCGGACATCTGACGCATGGCGCTCCGCCAAATATGTCAGGTAAATGGTTCAATGCCATCACTTACGGTGTGCTCGAAGATACGCATTTGATCGATTATGATAATGTCGAAGCCCTAGCGAAAGAGCATAAGCCGAAGCTCATCATCTGCGGCGGCTCTGCTTACCCAAGACAGATTGATTTCAAACGCTTCCGCGAGATTGCTGACATGGTTGGCGCGTATCTTCATGTTGATATGGCGCATATTGCTGGTCTCGTCGCGGGCGGCACGCATCCATCCCCATTCCCACATGCTCATGTGGCGACGACAACAACGCATAAGACATTGCGCGGACCGCGCGGCGGCATGATCCTCACGGATGACAAGAAGCTTGCGCGTAAGTTCAACTCGGCGATCTTCCCAGGTCTGCAAGGCGGACCTCTGATGCACGTCATCGCAGGTAAAGCTGTCGCATTCGCGGACGCGCTCAAGCCTGAATTTAAAGCCTATTCTCAACGCGTTATCGACAATTGCCAAGCTATGGCGGCCGCAATGGTTGAAGGCGGTTATGCGGTTGTGTCTGGCGGTACGGATACGCATTTGGCGCTGATTGATCTCTCGCCAAAAGGCGTGAAGGGCAATGCAGCCGAAGCCGCACTCGGACGGGCTTACATCACGTGTAACAAGAACGGCATTCCGTTCGACAAAGAGAAGTTCACGATCACATCCGGCATTCGTGTTGGCTCCCCAGCGGGCACAACGCGCGGCTTTGGCCCTGCGGAATTCCGCGAAATCGGTCAATTGATGGTCGAAGTGCTAGATGGCCTAGCCGCTAACCCAGAAGGTAATCCTGAGGTCGAAGCTAGCGTAAAAGACCGCGTTGTGGCGCTAACGTCCCGTTTCCCAATTTATGCTGAGTAATTAGCAGGCTGGCCTATCAACCACATGAAGTTAAAAAAGCCCTGCGCGTTGCAGGGTTAGTTGGCTTGTTTGCTGTTGTGATTTCTTCAATCGCGGTGTTCGCAATTGAAGGGATTGACCTAATTGACTATGGCATGGCCTTAGTCATTTGCTTGGTCATTGCCTATTCGGTGTTCATGTGGAATCTCGTTCTCAATCGTAAAAAGACGCAGGATTAATTTGGTTTTTGGGCCAACAGGTAATGGGACGAAAAAATATGGCCCTGCTTGAACCTATGGATTTTGAAACGCTGAATGCGCTCTCTGCGCATGGCGATGATAAGACTGCCATTCGCGACGTGATTCATTACACCTACTTTACGGATGAAGACGAGGCTCGCGGCTTCGCGAAGGCTATCCTCGCGGCAGGTTTTCATGATGTGGCTCTGGGTCAACCCGCTGCGGATGAGGGTGATACGGGCTTTGTTGTCCGCGCCCATCATGACGGAACCTTGATCGCTAGCGATATTGGCGAACGCTTGTCGGTTATCCGTGAATTAGCAGTTTCCTTTTCCGGCGATCATGACGGCTGGGAAGCTGCGCTCGTATTGGAGGCATAGGGACGAAACCATCTGTTCGGGACTGATTTAATTGGCCTTTCCTGCGTAACCCCCTATATCCTCATAATGCGTTGCCCATTCTGTTCATCCGAAGACACACAGGTCAAAGATTCTCGCCAAGCCGAGGATAACTCTGCTGTGCGCCGTCGCCGTCAATGCGGCAGTTGCGCGGGGCGCTTTACAACATTTGAACGCGTTCAGCTTCGCGACCTAATGGTCATCAAAAAATCGGGCCGCCGTACCCCATTTGACCGAGATAAGCTCGCGCGCTCTGTTATGATTGCGCTTCAGAAACGTCCTGTTGAGCCTGAACGTATTGAGCAAATGATCTCTGGTGTTGTGAGGCAACTTGAAGCGGGTGGATCAGCCGAGATTGAATCGGACCGTATCGGCGAGCTTGTCATGGAAGGTCTGTCCAATTTGGATAAGATTGCCTATGTCCGCTACGCCTCTGTTTATAAAGACTTTAAAGAGACCGAAGACTTCGGCGCGTTCATTCAAGAAGAGAAACTCTCTTCTGATGAGGATGAATAGGTTTGCGTCCTAAAATAACCCTCAAATTGGCAACGTCCCTCGACGGGAAAATCGCGCTGGCGAATGGTGACTCGCAATGGGTGACCTCAGAAGCGGCTCGGGCGCACGGGCGGTATTTGCGGGCTGATAATGATGCGATAGCCGTTGGGGCGAATACAGCCGAAATTGACAACCCCAGACTCACCACACGTGTACCCGGTACATCCAACCCAATACGGATTGTTTTCGACAGCACATTGCGATTGGATTTGGATTCGTATCTCGTCACGACGGCCAATGACACGCCCACATGGGTTTTTACGCGAACTGGCAGTGAGGCTAAAGCTGAATCTTTACGTGCGCGCGGTGTGGTGGTTCATCCCATCACGGATGAAAACGGATTGAGTTTGAACGAGGCCGTTTCGATCATGGGTGAGTGCGGAATACGAAACCTACTCGTTGAGGGCGGTGGCACGCTCATCGCGAGTTTTGTTCGCGCAGGGCTTTTTGATACACTCCATTGGTATCGTGCGCCTGTTCTACTGGGCGGCGATGGAAGAGATTGCGTGGGTGCTCTTAGTCTCACTAAAATGGACCAAGCTGTGCGTTTGCACCGTATGAAGATAAATGAGGTCGGGCATGACCTCCACGAAGTCTATGTGAAGGCGGATTGATGTTTACTGGGATTATTACCGATATTGGAACGGTTCGCGCGATAACCCGCGATACGGGCGGGCATTCTAAAAGTGTTTGGGGGGGCGATACGCGCATGGAAGTCGAATGCGCCTATGACACCTCCACCATCGATATAGGCGCGTCCATCTCCCATGCGGGCGCGTGCATGACTGTCATCGAAAAAGGCCAAACAGATTCGGGCGGCTGGTACGCCTTTGAGGTGTCTGATGAGAGTCTCGATAAAACGACCATGAGCGACTGGAAGGTCGGTCAAAAAATCAACCTTGAACGCGCATTAACAGGCGCAGATGAGCTAGGCGGTCATCTGGTAACAGGTCATGTTGACGGCGTCGGGACACTGACAGGCCGATCTGAAATCGCAGGCTCGATCAAATTGGACTTCACGGCACCAGACGCCATTGCCTTTGGAATCGCGCCAAAAGGCTCCATAACGATCGAAGGCGTATCGCTGACGGTGAACACAGTCTCGGGCTCTACATTTTCGGTGAATATCATTCCGCATACCGCAACTGCGACAACACTGGGTGGATTGCAGCCCAATGATGAAGTAAATCTGGAAATTGACCTCATCGCCCGCTATGTCGCGCGGTACTTGGGTCATATGAAGGCCCCCAGCGCGTAAGCGCCATAGGAACACTATTTTGACCGACCTAAACACTGCTACATCCGAAGACGTCTACGACCTCGCGACGCCTGAACAAATTATTGAGGATGCGCGTAATGGTAAGATGTATATTCTTGTCGATGCCGAGGACCGCGAGAACGAGGGCGATCTGATTATCCCTGCTGAATTCGCGACAGCGGAAGCCGTGAATTTTATGGCAACACATGGGCGTGGTCTCATTTGTTTGTCAATCGAGGCCTCTCGCGCAGAAGCGCTTGGTCTGGAACCGCAGAATAAAAACAATGGCTCACGGTTTGAAACAGCTTTCACGCAATCCATCGAGGCGCGTGAAGGCGTCACGACAGGCATTAGTGCCGCTGATCGAGCGCTGACGATCAAGGTTGCGATTGCAGCCGAAAGCCGTGCGGACGATATTGTTACGCCGGGTCATATGTTTCCATTGATTGCCAAAGACGGTGGCGTCTTGGTTCGGACGGGGCACACTGAAGCCTCTGTCGATATTTCACGGATGGCTGGATTGAGCGCGTCCGCTGTAATTTGCGAAATCATGAATGAAGACGGCACAATGGCGCGCCTTCCTGATCTCGTGAAATTTGCCAAACTGCACGATATGAATATCGGGACGATTGAAGATCTCGTGGCCTATCGCCTACAGAAAGACCATTTTGTTCGTCACGTCGCGACCAGTGACTTCCGTAGTCAAAATGGTGATGAGTTCGAAATTCACGTCTACCGCAATTTCCTCGATAACAAGGAACATGTTGCCTTATCTAAGGGTAAAGCAAAGCTTGGCGAAGAAAGTCTGATCCGTGTTCATAAAATCGACTTCGCAGGTGATATCCTGTCTGAAGATAGCCCGCGCTCTGGTCTAATCTGGGATGCGATGAAACAACTTGCAGAGAACGATGGCCACAGCGTCCTTGTGCTGATCCGCGAAGGCTCAATTGATACCTTGCTGGAACGCCTCGGCGCGCGCCAACCTTCCCAAGATCGCCAACAGCAGACGATCCGAGAATATGGCGTAGGTGCGCAAATCCTGTCACATCAGGGGGTTACCAAAATGCGATTGATCACGAATGTCATGCCAAAAATTATCGGCCTCGAAGCCTATGACCTAGAACTAGTAGGCATCACCCCCCTGAATAACACAAGGGCCTAGCGCCATGAAAATCCTTGTCATTGAAGCTCGATATTACGAGTCCATTTCTGAAGACTTACTGCAAGGCGCACTCGCCAAGCTGCAAGCGGCAGACGCCGAAATTGTTAAAGTGAACGTTCCTGGCGCACTCGAAATTCCGCACGTCATCTCATATGCTGAAAAAGCGAAAGCTGGATATGATGGATATGTTGCCTTGGGCTGCGTCATTCGCGGTGAAACAACACATTATGATTACGTTTGTGGAGAGTCGGCTCGCGCTTTGATGGACCTCGCGGTCAATCATCAGCTTGCAATTGGGAATGGGATCATCACTGTAGAAGACGAAGCGCAAGCGATTGCGCGTTCTAAGCCAGATCAAAAAGATAAAGGCGGGTTTGCTGCGGCAGCTTGTGTTCGAATGATTCAACTACGCGCAGAATTGAACAAATCATGAGTGGTGCTAACCCAAAACTTCGCCGCGTCTCACGCGTTAGTGCTGTTCAAGCCCTTTACCAGATGGATGTCTCAGGCACGACAGATGCGCAGGTCGTAAAAGAATTTCTTGATCACCGCTTTGGCTATAACGATGAGCCAGGCATGGTGCATGCCGACGAAAGCTATTTTGTAGACATCATGAAAGGTTGCGTGACAAACCAAGCCGATATTGATGAGGCGATTTCTTTACACCTTTCCGAAAAATGGCCTCTGCGCCGTTTAGACGCTACACTTCGCGCGCTTTTGAGGTCTGCGACGTATGAAATTCTACGCCGCCCAGATGTCCCTGCGCTCGTGATTATCAATGAGTATATGGCCATCGCGAGTGACTTCTTTTCTGGTAAAGAACCTGGAATGGTCAATGGC
Source organism: uncultured Caulobacterales bacterium (assembly GCA_938009235.1). Classification (GTDB taxonomy): domain Bacteria; phylum Pseudomonadota; class Alphaproteobacteria; order Caulobacterales; family Maricaulaceae; genus Litorimonas. Next base: position 468,300 of record CALLIK010000004.1, on the reverse strand, counting down.
GTGTTGGATAAAATTGCAAAGAAAGCTCGCGCAGCAGAGTTTGGTTTGACAGCCTCGCATATCGCGCCTGACGCGGAATCTGTCGCCAAATCGGAACCAGAGGTGTCTCCAGAACCTACATCTGAGGACAGCCTTACCTCTGAAGATGGATGAATTCGAACTGATTAAACATTGTTTTACCCCATTGGCGGGACCAGAAGGCCTGCGGCTAAAAGACGATACTGCGCTATATACACCTCCCGAAAATCGGGACCTTGTCATAACACTGGATACCTTCGTCGAAGGTGTTCATTTCCCAACGGGGATGTATGGCGCGGATGTTGCCGAGCGCCTCTTGAGAACAAATTTGTCCGACATCGCAGCCAAAGGCGGATCACCTAGGGGCTATTTCCTCTCCGTCACGCTACCCTCAGATAAAATGGAAAAATGGTTGCCCGCCTTTGCCAAGGGATTGGAAACAACTCAGGCTGAATTCGGTTGTACGTTGTGGGGCGGCGATACAACTGCGACCTCATCTCATGCTGTATTCTCAATAACTTTGGTTGGGGATGTTCCGAGTGGGCAAATGGTACAGCGTACAGGCGCATCAATTGGTGATGATATTTGGGTCAGTGGTGTTTTAGGAGACGCGATGTTGGGGTGTCGACTGGCTACGAATAACCCGATTTTACCGTCCCCAAGTGGGGCTGACCTATTTGCCTTTGAGGCGGCCTATTGGAGACCAGAGCCAGCGGTGAGTTTTCAACGTATCCTTCAAGATTATGCGACGGCGGCGGCAGATATCTCTGACGGACTTATGGCTGATGTCGCGCATATTATGGATTCTGGTAGAAAAAACGGTTGCGCGATGCTCAATTTTGACGCGCTTCCGTTTTCAATGGGCGCGGAGGGGTGGGCCGATGCGCAAAATAACCCAATTGCTTCGCGGCAAGCGCTCGCTAGTTTTGGTGATGATTACGGAGTTGTCTTCACAGCAGACCCAAAAAACAGGCAAGCCATTTTTGATGCCGCGAGAGATCGTAAACTAAAGCTTACGTGTGTAGGATCTGTTACGTCACGACCTGATAAAACAGGCTCAAGCGTTGTTTGCGTTGATGTCGAAGGGCAAATTATTTTGTGGCCAAAAACTGGATATAGGCATATCTGAACCTACGAATAAACTATGGCCCACCGCCATTTTGTCCGCCCGTAGTTTGACCTGTTAGGCGATCTGTAGGTAGACGGCCGATTGTACCAAAAACTTGCTCTAGCGCTGAAAGTTCACGCCCTCGTGTTGGTGTTTTTCTATCTACGTAATTAACTGGAATGCCATCTTCCATACCGTATTCAGCGACTTTGGTAACTTGTCCATCTGGGTTGAAATGAATGGCCGTGACCGTGCGATCTTCGATTTGTGGACGAAGGTAAGCATACCGTTGGCGAACTGATGTGACATAGTACCAAACATCGTCCTCTATTTCTTCATCAAAGGTCGATTTCACGGATGGGTTACCCAATCGTGAGAGGACAGAGGACTTTGTATCTGTATCAGGATTAACAGCTTGAGGCTTTTCCGAGGTCGGAACATAACCATGCGTTCGTAGAATCGGATTGCAAGCCGTTGTGAGCAAAGCTGCACTTAATAGGATGGAAATTTTTGTCGACGTGTTCATAGGGGGTGGCCCGTGGAGTCTCTAGTTGTGATAGTCCTAGACCTCAGTCATATATAGGACAAGTCTAGAACTGCGTGAACATTTGGTCAGGCTTAGTTAAATTACGCCTTAAACAGGCAACCTCCCTTGAAAAGGCAAAGACTTATGGGATTTTTGAACACCTTGTTCAGGCGTGACAATGCCGTAACAATCGATGCACGCCGTATTTATGGCAAGCTTATGGCCCAATCGCGAGGCCCTGATTTTTATGGCGAATCTCGTTTTACTGATAATTACGATGGCCGAATTGATGTACTGACCCTTCACATCGCGGCGGTTCTTTCAAATTTGAATCGGTTTGGACAAAACGGTGAGCGTTTGGGGCAGGCTTTGTTCGATGAAATGAAGGATGACTTTGAGATAGCCCTACGCGAAGAAGCCCTCTCTGATGCCAGTGTAAAGAAGCGTATTCAGCCTATGATCTCTCTCTTTTATGATCGTGTGAAACGCTATGCGGAGGCTTTGAATTCTGACACCCGCGCCTCTGCGGTTGAACAAGTTTTTGCTTCTACGCTTGTAAAGGCTGAGCCAGACAATGGAGCAGGGTGCGCGACGTCCCCCTTTGTGGCCAATATAGCTTCCTATCTGGATCGATTCGATCAAAGCCTTGTCACAAAGTCTTTAGGCGAAATTGCGCTAACAGAGTTCGATTTTCCAAGACTTAACGCCTAATACCAGTTTGTGACTAGGCTTCGTGCGTTGCGGTGATTATAGCCGTCTTTCTTATAGGATCATGGCATGCTTGACGGATTAACTATTTCAATCGATGCGATGGGGGGCGATAATGCGCCTGACATCGTCATCAACGGTATTGAATACTTCCTGACTCACGAAGGCGCAGGACGTACTGCGCGTTTTCTATTGCATGGTGACGCCGAGGCATTGGCACCGCTTTTGGATAACGCACCTCGTACGAGAGAGCGGTCTGAAGTTTTCCATACGGAAAAAACAATAGCCATGGATGACAAGCCCTCTCAAGCGCTACGCAAAGGCAAGGGTTCCAGTATGTGGAACGCAATAGCCTCGGTCAAAGGCGGCCAAGCTAGCATAGCCGTGTCAGCGGGTAATACGGGCGCGCTTATGGCGATGTCTAAGCTTCAATTGCGGACTAAAAAGGGTGTGCAACGTCCAGCGATTGCTGCGAGTTGGCCAAACCTTGAAGGAAATATGACCGTTGTCCTTGATGTAGGTGCGAATGTTGAATGTGATGCGGCGCAATTGACAGAATTCGCAATTTTAGGGGAGGCATATTACCGTGCGATCTATGGCAAATCTAACCCATCAGTTGGATTGCTCAATGTGGGTACGGAAGAAGGCAAAGGTAATGCAGTCATTAAGGCGGCTCACAGCCGTCTTGCTGAGTCGCAGCTAGGTTTGAACTATATAGGTTTCGTTGAAGGCAACGACATATCCAAAGGCTCTGTTGATGTTGTTGTGACAGATGGGTTCACGGGTAATATTGCTTTGAAAACGGCTGAAGGCACAGCCAAGCTCATTAGTTCGTTTTTTTCCGAGGCTTTGAGTGATAATTTATGGTCGAAATTTACAACAGGTCTTAACTTGGTTGCATTGCGTAAGCTCAAGAAAAAAATGGACCCTAGGCGTGCTAATGGCGGTGTTTTTCTGGGGTTGAATGGCGTTGTTGTTAAAAGCCACGGCGGAACGGATGCAATCGGATATGCCACGGCGTTGAATATTGCGATGGGCTTGGCAGAGAGCGATTTCCAAAATGCGATTGATGCGCGCCTTGATGCGCTTCACGATGAAGATGATAATATCGGATTTATTTCATGAGAGCTGTAATTCGAGGAATAGGTAGTTTTCTTCCAGCAGATATCATGACGAATGAAGATCTGTCCAAACGGGTCGAAACGTCAGATGAATGGATCCAAGAACGCACAGGTATTCGGCAACGTCATATCGCGTCTGAGGGTCAATATACTTCGGATTTGGGGTATGAGGCCGCTAAGCGGGCATTAGACGATGCAGGCATTAGTGCTGCGGATATAGACCTTATTATCGTCGCAACGTCGACACCTGATCTGACGTTCCCATCTACAGCCACGATTATCCAAGAGAAATTGGAAATGCACCATGGTGCCGCTTTCGATGTTCAGGCCGTCTGTTCAGGCTTTATCTACGGTATGCACGTGGCAAACTCACTCATACGCTCTGGCGGGGCAAAACGTATTTTACTGATTGGGGCCGAAACATTTTCCCGAATCTTAGATTGGACAGATCGCGGAACCTGCGTTCTCTTTGGAGACGGTGCTGGGGCTGTGGTCTTGGAAGGCGTCGAGGCAGAAGAAGCGGGTGTTCTGCAAACCTTTATTCGATCAGATGGTCGGCATCGGGACATGCTCTATGTGGATGGGGGGCCATCTCGAACGCAAACCGTTGGTCATTTACGCATGTTGGGTAATCAGGTCTTCAAGCATGCTGTCACTGATATCGCTCAAGTCATACGTGATTGCGCAGAGCAGGCAGGCGTGGCTGTCGCAGATATTGACTGGTTTGTTCCGCATCAGGCGAATCAGCGTATTTTAACAGCCGTGGCAAAGCGCCTAAAGTTACGGCCTGAGCAAGTGATCTCAACTGTGGCGTATCATGCCAACACATCTGCGGCGTCTGTGCCTCTGGCAATGGATTGCGCGGTTAAGGATGGTCGTATCAAAAGGGGTGATTTAGTGATGATCGAAGCTTTTGGTGGAGGATTTACATGGGGCGCGGCGCTTCTACGGTATTAATCAGGCGAAAACTCATGCTTTTACTAAGTTTACCTTGCTTTCAGTAGCTTAGATTTGCTTAATAGTTTCTATGGCAACCACGACAGTAAACTCTCAAACGGTTACACGGCAAGACCTTGCCGAAGCAGTGTACCGTGAAATTGGCCTTTCTAGGTCTGAAAGCTCGACACTTGTTGAGTCTGTCATCGATCATATTGGTGATGCACTTGAAAAAGGTGAGCACGTAAAGCTAGCTGGTTTCGGAACATTTTCATTACGTGACAAAAAAGAACGCATAGGTAGAAACCCGAAAACGGGCGAAGAAGTCCCGATTACGCCGCGTCGCGTTCTGGTCTTTAAACCGTCTCAGGTTCTTCGCGAACGCGTCGATTCGGCATTACTAGACAAATCATGATATGCGACTCGCACCGATTGATTCGGTAAGCGAGATAAAGCATTAAGAATGAGCCAAGCAAAAACAACACGTGCGTTTAGAACGATAAGTGAAGCCGGCGATGAACTGGGTTTGCAGCCGCATGTCCTGCGCTTCTGGGAATCAAAATTCTCGCAAATGAAACCGATTAAACGCGGGGGTGGACGCCGTTTCTATCGGCCTGATGATATTGAGTTTCTACGTGGTATAAAAAAGCTCCTTCATGATGAAAAACATCCGATCAAAGATGTGCAGAAATTGATTCAGAAAAAGGGTACAACTCGGATCATAGAACTTGGGCGTTCAGTTGAGAAAGCCTCTAAGGAAAAGCCTGTTGCTGAAACAGACCTTTTGCCAAAGCGGATTAAGTCTGCGGATAAGCCAGCTCGTAAATCATCCCGAAAACCTCTGACGTTTAAGACTGTTCCTACCACCGCTACCGCCCCAATTTCGCGCAAGCCTACGCAAATCGTACCACCTGTACCCACCCCCGTTGTGCAGCCGGGTCCGTCAAAATCAGATCAGCAAGCCATCAGGACTGCGCTGGATGATTTACAAAACTTAAAATCTCGCTGGTCCGCCTTTCGCAAGGATGGTCAAGCGTCTTAAGTCTTTGAGGTGTCCTGATGGGCCTCTTATGCATTGGTTGTGGGTATTATAATTATACATATCTGTATTTATAGATTTGTTCGATTTGCCGCGTCGACTTTAAAACATGGCGCGCTATAGATATCTTATGACTGAGATGAGTTCTAAATCCGTGGAGTATTGGCTCCTTTTCATGATGGCCTTAGTGGCTACCATGATTGTTGTTGGCGGCACGACACGCCTTACGAATTCAGGCCTGTCTATTACTGAGTGGGCGCCAATTCGCGGGGCGTTACCGCCGCTCTCGACAGAGGCGTGGTTCGCGGAATTCGAAAAATATAAGTTGATACCAGAGTTTGAAGCTGAACATCCAGATATGGATTTGGCTGGGTTTAAATTTATCTATTTCTGGGAGTGGGGGCATCGTCAACTTGGGCGTTTTATTGGCCTCGCATATACGTTGCCTCTGTTTTTTTTCTTAGCACGAGGAAGATTCGCTAAAGGCAACCGCCGTAAATTCTTCGGCATAGCACTATTGATTGGCCTTCAAGGCGCGATTGGGTGGTGGATGGTTCATAGTGGCCTACAAGAAGGCATGGTCAATGTCAGCCAATATAGACTGGCGACTCATCTAGGCGTGGCTTTCATCATTTTGGGCGTGTTGTTCTGGTTATATAAACGCCAACGTAGTGGATGGGACACCGCGCCAGCATTATTCGGACGAGGGCGCACGCTTGTGCTCGCAGGCTTAGTCTATACGCAAATCATTGGTGGTGCCTTTATGGCGGGTACACATTCAGGGCACACATATAATGAGTGGCCGCTGATGGACGGTGATTTCGTGCCCCAAGGTTATGCTATACAATCCCCGTTGTGGCGGAATATCTTTGAAAACCCTGCCGCCATTCAATTCAACCACCGTACATTGGCCTATATCCTATTAGGTGTCGCGCTTTGGGTGGGGTGGAGCTTGCGTAAGGATACGCGCATTAGACCTGCGCTTGGTGTCTTCTTTGGACTTTTGATATGGCAGGTCGGTCTCGGAGTATGGACTTTACTGTCTGTTGCACCTTTGAACTTGTCTCTTTTGCACCAATTTTCTTCAATTCTGGTGTTCCTTGCTGCGATGGGCGTGGTTTGGCGGTCTAGATATACGGTAAAATAATACCTATATTTTAAGCTACTGTTTTATATACATATTTTCATGAGGGTGTTTGATTTAGCCTGTTGACGATGATCTACACCTTGCGTAGGTAGCGCCATCACAGTTCGGTCTATATTAGGCCGTACAATTTTTAAGGTTTATCATGAAAACGACGAAGTTTCTGAAAACCGCTGAGATTGAGAAAAAATGGATTCTCATCGATGCGGAAAATGCAGTCGTCGGTCGCTTGGCTTCTTTTGTTGCCATGCGCCTACGCGGAAAGCATCGCCCCGACTACACGCCACATATGGATTGCGGCGACAATGTCATCATCATCAATGCTGGTAAGGTTCACCTAACTGGTAAAAAGCGCGCTAATAAAGTCTATTACCGTCACACGGGTCACCCTGGTGGATTGAAAGAGACAACAGCAGGCAAAATCCTAGACGGCCGTTTCCCAGACCGGGTTATGCGCAAAGCTGTGCAACGTATGTTGCCTAAGGAAAGCCCATTGGCTCGTAAGCAACTTTCTAACCTTCGCGTTTATGCAGGTGCAGAACATGAGCATACAGCCCAGACGCCAGAAGCTATCGATTTTAAATCGTTGAGCCCTAAAAACGTGAAACGAGGTTAAGAACATGGCTGAAGAAAATACAGCACAGTCCCTCGCGGACTTGAAAAACGTTGTTGACGGCACTGCTGTTGGCGCGACTACGGGTGACGTCAAAGTTATCGATCCGGCTACATTGCCTGACCCTAAAATTGATGATCTTGGCCGCGCTTATGCGACTGGTAAACGTAAGAACTCAATTGCTCGCGTTTGGATTAAGCCTGGTAACGGCAAAATCACAATTAATGGCCGTGACGTGGAAGTGTATTTTGCACGTCCAGTTCTACGCCTTATCATTGCGCAGGCTTTCCAAGTTTCTGATCGTGTCGATTCCTATGACGTCATGGCGACTGTCAAAGGCGGCGGTTTGTCCGGTCAAGCTGGTGCGGTTCGTCACGGCATCACAAAAGCTCTGACATATTATGAGCCAATTCTACGCGGGCCATTGAAGGCCGCTGGATTTATCACACGTGACTCGCGTGTTGTTGAACGTAAGAAGTACGGTCGTGCGAAGGCGCGTAAGAGCTTCCAGTTCTCTAAGCGTTAAGCGATTACAGACCTTTTTGGTCTATGTATTCAGGCGCTTCGGGTAACCGAGGCGCCTTTTTTTGTGAGAATAGTAAAATGAAACACGCAGCTGTACTTGGAGCCTCTGGATATACTGGCGCGGAAGCCGTTCGTCTAATCCTCGGTCATCCTATGCTTAAGTTGAAGGCTTTGACGGCTTATAGCCGCGCGGGGGAAGTCTATTCTGATGTGTTTCGAAATTTTGAAGGACAGGACCTGCCGCCTCTTGTGACAGCGGATGAGGTTGATTGGGATTTGATTGATGTTGTCTTTGCGTGTCTCCCGCATGGGGCCAGCCAAGAAACTATTGCTAAAATACATGACCGCGTGGAAACCGTTATCGACTTATCAGCCGATTTTCGTTTGGCCGACCCAGAACTTTACGCGAAGACTTATGGACGACCTCATGAATTCACAGAGCTTTTGTCTGAACGAGTTTATGGCCTCGCGGAGTATTCCCGTGATAAATTACTAGGTGCAAAACTTGTTGCTTGTCCAGGATGCTACCCAACTTGTTCTATGTTGGCTGTCTTGCCTGCATTGGAAGCAGGCCTGATCGACCCTGATCGTATTATTATAGACGCCAAAACAGGTGTTACAGGCGCGGGGCGTAAGGCGACATTGAACTTTGCCTATTCCGAGACGGCGGATGGCGCGCAGGCCTACGGAATTGGAAATCATCGCCACGCGCCAGAGATGGATCAGGCGATTGCCGATTTTGCAGGTAAAGTAAGTACAGTTCGGTTTACGCCGCATCTTATTCCTATGAACCGCGGTATGATTGCGACCTGCCATGTTGAGCTGACTGACGATACATCGATCTCTAATTTACGAGAGGCTTATGTGGAGCGCTATACGGATGAGCCCTTTGTTCATGTCTTGACTGAAGGGCAGGTCCCGCAAACACGTCATGTTCGTGGTAGTAATCATTGCCAGATTGGAATATTTGCGGATCGCGCGACTGGGTCGGCGGTCATTGTCTCTGTTATTGATAACTTGACCAAGGGGTCTTCTGGTCAAGCTATACAAAATTATAATCTGACGCAGGGGTGGGATGAGACATTAGGCCTTAAAGGCGTCGGTGTTTTTCCTTAAACCTGTACTATTATTAGGATGACGTTTGGGCGTCTTTGTCGCATAAGCAACTCATGGTTAAATACTTGCAAATTCACCGAGTCATACTTGTATCAATTGTCGCCCTTAGCTTGAGTGCGTGTAATACTGTCAAAATGCCGAAAATTGATCTTTTGAAGTCTCCAGAATTTAGCGAAGATGCTGCTAATATTGCCAAGGATTACCCCAAGGTGAAGGACGCACCTTCGGAACCTGATGATATTCGGTCGGCGGCACAATGGGACAGAGACGCGAAAGTCCTTCAGAATTTGCGGGCAAAAGAGGCAGGGTTTGATCTCGAGCCTGGTCCTACCGCAGCCGAGTCTAAGGCGGAGTTTGATGCGCTGAAAGCTAAAGTGCATGCCTATAAAAAAGACGATCCAATAAGTGGCCCAGTTGAGGGCTTTCCAGATTATGAGCCAAGACGTTAAGGCGTTGAACTAAGGCGATAGGACTACCCGCTCTCATGCAAACAAACCCAGACATTTCTACTGACGAATTCTATCGAATTAAACGGCTTCCGCCCTATGTGTTTGCAGAGGTGAATAAGCTCAAAGCGCAGCTTCGAGCCGATGGTCATGATATTATTGACTTCGGCTTCGGCAATCCCGATCTACCGACACCCCAACATGTTATCGATAAACTTATCGAAACGGTTCAGAAACCCGGCGTGACTGGCTATTCTGCTTCACGCGGTATCAAGGGTTTGCGGCAGGCTTGTTCTCGTTATTACGCCCGCCGGTTTAACGTCGATATTGACCCTGAAGACCAAGCTATTGCGACCATCGGATCCAAAGAGGGTTTCGCCAACCTAGCGCAAGCAATTACGGCGCCGGGTGATGTTATCTATGCGCCAGATCCGTCCTATCCGTTGCATGCTTATGGGTTCGTTATTGCAGGGGCTGTCATTCAAGGCATTCCAGCAATTACGGCTGAAGAGTATCTCGCGGGCGTGAAAGAGGCGCTTGCTAAGGCGGATAAGCCGCCCTTGGCTATCGTCGTTTGTTTCCCATCTAATCCAACTGGCGAAACTGCGGACCGAGCTTTCTACGAAGAAATTGTCGCGATTGCGAAAACTCACGAAATTATAGTGTTGTCGGATTTGGCCTATTCAGAGATCTACTTTGGCGAGGCCCCACCGTCTATTTTTGAATTTGTTGACCCTGAAGACATTATGGCGATTGAAACAATTTCATTATCCAAGACTTATTCTATGGCGGGGTGGCGCATGGGCTTTGCTGTTGGGAACCGCCGTTTGATTGCGGCGCTAACACGCGTAAAGTCTTATTTGGATTATGGCGCGTTTACGCCCATCCAAGTCGCAGCCTGCGCTGCGCTTGATGGTCCGCAGGATTGTGTGGAAGACGCGCGTAAAATTTATCGTAATCGCCGTGACGTTCTGGTTGAGAGCTTTGGCCGTGCTGGGTGGGATATTCCGTCCCCTGATGCGTCCATGTTTGCATGGGCGCCGTTGCCACCTCAATTTGCACACCTTGGCTCTGTCGAGTTTTCTAAAGTTCTCATGCGAGAGGCTGGCGTTGCTGTGTCTCCAGGTGTCGGGTTTGGTGAAAGCGGTGAAGGCTATGTTCGCATGGCTTTGGTTGAAAATGAGCAACGCATTCGACAAGCTGCCAGAAGCATTAAAACACTCTTGCAGTCTACTGCCGCAGGCGCTGCGAAATAGACGATCTGACTTCCTCTCGGTGGCGCGAGACATAACTGATAAAATGAGTAAGGGCCGATCACATGAATTCTAGGCTCTGTCTTAATGTTACGTCGTCACTCCGTTCGCGTCAGTGGACGTATAGACATGATCCTTCCACACTAGAGGCGTTTGCATCAGCAACAGATTTGCCGCTTATGCAGGCGGCCTTGTTGCATGGCCGCGATGTTACGGCTGAGGAAACAGAGGTGTTTCTGTCGCCAACACTGCTCAACAGCTTGCCAGACCCTTCATCCCTACAGGATGCAGACAAGGCGGCGGGGCTCATTCTTGATCATATTGCGGATGCGAAGCGCATAACACTGTTCTCAGATTATGACGTTGATGGCGGAACCTCAGCGGCTCAGCTCATTCGATGGGGCAGGGGCTTGAACTATACCTTTGGCCTCTATGTACCTGACAGAGTGAAAGAAGGCTATGGCCCGTCTAAAGCGGCCTTTGATCAATTGAAGTCCGAAGGCGTAGACCTTGTCTTGACATTGGACTGCGGCGCTGCGGCTCAAGAGGCTTTGGAGCATGCGGATAAAATCGGTATGGCTGTGATCGTCGTTGATCACCATTTAATGGGAAAGGCACCACCGCCTGCGTTAGCGCTCGTGAACCCTAACCGCCAAGATGATAAGTCAGGGCAAGGGCATATGGCCGCGGCAGGCGTGACTTTCATGTTGCTTGTTGCGCTTCAACGTGAAGCCCGTAAGCGCGGTCTCGATAATGATGTTGACCTCAAGAGCCTTCTTGGTTTGACGGCATTAGGTACTATTTGTGATGTTGTGCCTCTGCGCGGCGTGAACCGCGCCATCGTGCGGCAAGGTTTAAAGGTTCTCTCCTTAAACAAAAATATTGGCGTGCAGGCTTTGGCAGATGTCGCAAGTGCCGAGCCGCCTTACACAACCTATCATGCAGGTTTTGTACTGGGGCCGCGTATTAATGCGGGCGGACGAATCGGACAGGCCGAGATGGGCGCACGTTTGCTCTCGACTGAGGATTCACAAGAAGCTTATGCGCATGCGGCTGAACTGGATCGCGTGAACGCCCAGCGTCGACAGATGCAGGACCGCATTTTGTCTGAAGCCCTCGAAGCTGCGCAGTCCCAAGCCTCTCAGCCTGTGATCGTTGTCGCCATGGAGGGCTGGCACCCAGGCATCATTGGGATTGTAGCGGGACGCCTCAAAGACCGATTCCGTAAGCCTGCAATTGTGATTGGGGTTGACCGCGAGTCCGTTCCCGCTGTTGCGAAAGGCTCAGGGCGGTCGATTTCTGGCGTTGATCTGGGAAGCGCCATCGCGGCGGCAAAAGAAGCGGGTTTACTTATTTCAGGTGGAGGGCACGCTATGGCAGGTGGATTGACCGCTGATCCAGATCAGGTTGAGCCGTTTAGGGCCTTTATTTCAGAGCGATTGTCGGCGGATGTGGAAGAAGCGTTGAAAAATGATTCGACGAAAGTGGATTATGTTCTCAGCGGTTCCGCCGTAAATGATGAGTTGATGCGGGTTATTGACGCCGTTGGCCCTTATGGTGCAGGCAACCCTCAGCCCGTTTTCGCGTTTTCCGATGTGACCGTGACCTTCGCTAAACGCACCAAAGGGGACCATGTTCGCTTTTCTGTGACGGATGCGGGTGGTGTGACACTGTCGGGTATTTGTTTCCGTGCAGGCGAATCGGGTTTGGATGAGGCCTTATTGACAGCTGGAACCCAACGTTTTCATGCTTTGGGGCAGTTGAAACCCAATGTTTGGCAGGGTCGAACTCGCATTGATTTTCATTTGTCTGATCTAGCAGCTGTTTAAACTGAAATTTCATATAAAAGTCGCTTGCAAGCCGAGAAAACCGTCTATATATCGCGGCTCACTGAATGATGCGGTCCCTTCGTCTATCGGTTAGGACGCCAGGTTTTCAACCTGGAAAGAGGGGTTCAATTCCCCTAGGGACTGCCATTCAGGTTTAACGCGCAAATGCTGCGCGGATCCGCTGTATCTCATTCTTATTTGTAATTTACATCATGGCCTTACGGGCTGTATGTCTGTTCTTATGAAACGTCTTATTACACTATCCCTTACACTCACGCTTTTGGCAGCGCCTGCCTTTGGTCAGATTTCCAAAAATGACAATGTCAATTTTGGTGAACCCAAGCCTTTGAGCATTGTGACGGAGGATGGGACGCATGAATTTATGGTCGATGAGGCCAAAACTTATGACCAACAAGCACGAGGCATGATGTTTCGCGAATCTATGGAATCTGATTCGGGTATGATCTTTGAGTTTGAAGAACCAAAAGTCGCAACGATTTGGATGAAAAACACCTCTATCCCTCTCGATATTCTTTTTGTGCGCTCAAACGGTAAGATTCTAAAGATCGAACACTCACATGCTCCCTATACATTGCGTAGCGCGTCTTCTGAGGCCGTTATAGCGAGCGTTGTGGAGCTTAAAGGTGGCGAAGCTAAGGCTCGCGGCATCCGTCCTGGTGATACGATTAAGCATCCATTCTTCGGCAACTGAGAAAGTTCAGCTTTTTACTGAAATTCCTTCAACTCTTCACTTGCCTTTTACACCGATCGCGCTACTTAGCGCTCCACCGTCGTCGGGGCGTAGCGCAGCCTGGTAGCGCATCTGTTTTGGGAACAGAGGGTCGCAAGTTCGAATCTTGCCGCCCCGACCACGGTTTTTTCCCATCCTCTCTGAATTAGACAAAATACCCCTCGGGGCCTCACGGCTAAATGAGGGCGTTATTGTTGTTTCGCGCTTTTGCCGCGCTGTATTATTGTATTTAGGTCTCTAGACTAAATTGTAGAGATGACGCTTCGTAATCAAGCTCTGTGGCGTGAGAAACGGGTTCTTTCGGACTAGTGATGGGCAAGTGATCTTGCGGACATGCAATTTGTTGTAAAACAGAAGGTGCCAACTGTACTGAAATGCGGAGCTTATTTATATGTGATTATTCCTCATGCCGAGTGAGCTGAGGGTGTGAACTGCATTGCGTGCAATGACAGGATGTAAAATTTGATCGCCGTCAGAGAAACTCTGCCGGAGGAGTTGGATTTAGTTTACAACTCTTTCCTCACGAGTGCTCCGTAACGAGTGCCAATCCTGCGGGCTGTCCTAAATATCAAATATACGCATATTGGTGTTGCCCGAAAACAGGAGAGGGACTGCAAGCCTTTTCGCTTGTTTCTGCGTGGCCAAGTAAGGCTTTGATAAGTCATTTATGGTAAAGAGCGTATGTATATTGGGGATTTTTCGTATGACTTCGACTAGCCAGACTAATAGTGTGACACCAATGAAGCGTCCAGACGCATTTAAACTCGTGGAAATTGGGCGGATTCGCAACGTGGGGTCATCCACAGCCGTAATCTCAGTTAACAAGTCTGTTATTCGTAATAATCAACTTCAATTAGCTCAAATTGGAACGTTTCTAAAGATTGTGACCAGCCGCTCTATTGTTGTGGCAATGGTGGGTTCATTGAAAATTGGATCTGAGGATTCTGAGGGCGTGTCCGATGGCTGTCTTGCGCAGCTTAATATCATGGGCGAAATTTCGACGAATGAAACAACGCGAGAAACTAAATTTTTTCGTGGGGTCCGATCTTTTCCAGTTTTAGGTGAGGCGGTTTATAACATGTCTCCGGCAGAGCTTACGCTCATTTTTAACCGTGAAGATGAGGCCTGTATTGAGGTCGGCCGGCTTCAGCAGGATAGTTCTATCATCGCGCAGGTTCGTGTTGATGATTTGTTGTCCAAACATTTCGCGATTCTAGGGTCAACTGGTTCAGGTAAGTCCTGTACGGTTGCATTAGTTTTACAGGCGATTTTGCAAGAGAACCCGATGGCTCATGTGGTGTTATTTGACCCACATAATGAATATTCACGCAGTTTTGGTAATCGTGCGGAAGTCATTGATCAGGATTCTTTGGACTTACCGCTTTGGATGTTTGATTTTGTCGAAACATGCGAACTTCTATGTTCTGAAATTGAAGATCATGCCCGTGAAGAAACTGATATTCTTCATGACGTCTTATTGAAGGCAAAGCGCCTCTATGACCGTTCTCTTCAATCGGGTGAAATAAGTAGCCAGGTTAAATTCGATGATCTTGAATCTGATTTACAGCGCGCCACTCATATTTCCTTAGATAGTCCTGTCCCTTATAGAATTCGGGATGTCGCCAAGCTCATTAATCACGATATGGGCAAATTGGAAAATTCTAATAACCTTGCGCCTTACAAACGTTTGAAACGCCGAATCGCATCATTAATTGCAGACCCGCGCTATCAATTTGTGTTTAAAAACCAGGCTTCCCCTCGTCCTATCGAAGAGATCGTTGGCCGTATTTTTCGCTTACCTGTAAATGGGAAACCAATTTCTTGTCTCGATTTCTCTGGCATTCCTTCAGAAGCCTTAAACATTGTGGTGTCTGTCGTAAGCCGTCTTGCCTTTGAACTGGCAACTTGGTCTGAACGGAAACTACCTATCTTATTGGTTTGCGAAGAGGCGCATAGATACATTCCTCGCGACCAAGGTTTAGGATTTAACTCAACGCGTCGTATTATTTCCAAAATTGCGAAAGAAGGTCGCAAATATGGTGTATCGCTCGCGATTGTATCTCAGCGACCATCAGAGCTAGAGCCGTCAACATTGTCTCAGTGTTCAACGATTTTCTCTATGCGTCTCTCAAACGAGTTGGATCAAAATTTCGTGCGAGCCGCTGTACCGGATGGTGCGGCAGAATTGCTGGCGTTCTTGCCTTCATTGGGAACTGCAGAAACAATGGTTTTCGGCGAATCGGTTAACCTACCGATGCGCATCGTCCTTAATAATCTACCAGCACAATATCGTCCACATAGTTCAAGTGCTCAGTTTACTGAGCTTTGGAAGAAAGATATGGCAACTCCAGAATTTATGGGACAAGTATTTGAGCGTTGGCGTACTCGGAGTTTCAATCCGGGGGGGAAGCAGGCTGCATTAGAGCCTGAAGCAGCGCCTGTACAAACTGAGTATGTGAGTGCGGCCGCCTCTAATAATGTGCCTCAAAGTGCTCCTCCAGCACAAAGGATATCTCAAAGAGCTCCTGCGCCAGCCGCTCAGACAAGTCGAGTCGCTTCGCCGCAGCCACCAAATGCTTTGGCCTCGCAAGTCCGTCAGCGGCTTCAAGCTAAGTCTTCGTCAATGCCAACGCGTCCCTCGAGCCTGTCAGATGTAAAATCTATGCTTAATTCTGCCTTTCATAAGAACATCTGATCAATAGCTGGATTGACGGTTGCTGAGTACGGCGCTATCGCCTCTACATGTTTGCTAAAATCTACAAACCTGAACCGTCTGCAATGACATCTGGTCGCGCCAACCTTGATGCGTGGTGTCTTGAGTACCAATCTACGCAACCAAGCGTGATTGACCCTCTGACGGGGAATGCACGTAATGTAGATACGCGTGATCAGTTAAAGATGAAATTCAACACCATGGAAGACGCTGTTGCCTATGCGAAGGCGAATAGTATTCCGCACCGTATTGTTGACCGACCAAAGCGTAAACGTATTTCACGCTCTTACGCAGAGAACTTCGACTATTTCCGTAAACTACCTTGGACGCATTAAACGTCTAATTTAGGACCTATAGCTCAACTGGATAGAGCAGCCGCCTTCTAAGCGGCAGGTTGTAGGTTCGAGTCCTACTGGGTCCGCCACTTTCTCTTATTTGAAATGTGCATCTAGGAACGCGAGGAAAGCGGGCCAGTCTTCCTTGACGACGCCATGTGTACCGGGACGAATCCAAAATACAATGTCATCAGCGGGTCTGAAGTCATCCAGACGCTTAGCCGTGAAGGTCTGCTGTGTATTTGCAGCTGCCCATTGTGCTGCGCGAAAGGCACCTTCAGGGTCTGACCATGTATCTCGGCGAGCATTGCCCAATAGAATAGGTTTAGGCGCAATAGAGACGAGTAGGGCGTGCGCATCACTGGGAAGTGTGCGCGGGTTCTCAGCATAATCCGCAGCTGCTGGCGTCAACCAGTGCGGATATTTTCTAAGCACGTCCTTGATACTTTCTCCGGTCTTGTCGCGCATCAGTGAAGCGCCACCAGTACCAGATTGATGAGCGATAACACCGTCAATTGAAACGCTGTTAGAAGTCGCGAGAAGGGCGACTTTCCCATATCTGGAGTGACCATACGCGATGATAGGACGTTTTGAGTTTTGAAGTTTCAGATCTTGCGCGAGTGCCGCGCTTAAGGACGCCCAAACTGTAAGGGCACCTGGTCTAGTAGGTGTTTCTGTGAACATAGTGTTGAGTTGCGCTGTGCCTGCTTCTGCACGATCAGGAAGATAGTCGGGTGGATACATGGCGGCAAACCCATAGCCTCGATCTATGATATCTTCCAATGGCGGCTCAACAATATATCGACCAAAGAAGTATGTAAAAACGAACCCTAAAGGCCCCATTTCCTTAGGTTCTCCAGGCAGAACTGAGTCTTTATCTACAGCAATGACGGAGCGGTTTGATGAAAAATTCTGTGACAGTATCAGCGGAGCATCAGGTTTACCTATGGGCATGACAACAATGACCTCGAGAGGTACCGGTGTTTGCCCGTGAGAGACGGTGTAAATGCGTTTCTCAACGGAGGCTTTCCCATTTAGCCAATCCGTCGATAAGGTGTTTGATTGAGACAATGTGAAAGTCGTGGGAGGCGTAAAAGGGCCGTAGATGGCGGTTTCTAAACTGTTGAAGCTGCTAACAGGGTCACTCAACTTGGCAGGGGCGGATTGGTTAGGCGACAGGTCTGCTTGCTTTAATATTGTACGCGCAGGCGCGCAGGATCCAAGGGCTATGGTTGCCCACAGCAATACACCAAATGCAAATAGGCGCATAACTTTAGTAAATAGACACAAGGGATTGTTCTATATCATTTTTTAAATCAACCATGGCTTCAAGCCCACAGGCAAAGCGAACTAAAGGGCCAGCTAAAGTGGCGGCGCAACTACGACGGAGTTGTGGGTCACAGTGGATCGCGAGACTTTCAAACCCGCCATAAGAGTACCCAATACCGAAGAGGTTCAGATTGTTGATGAAGCGTAGGACATCAGCTTCTGAAGTAGGTTTGAGTACAACAGAGAAAATACACCCTCCGCCTGTAAAGTCCCGTTGCCAAAGGGCATGATCAGGATGATCTGATACTGCAGGATGAAGCACCTGTTGGATTTCATCTCGCGTCATCAACCACTCTGCTAGAGCGAGGGATGTCGCTTCTTGTTGGCGGAAACGCGGGAGGACTGTGCGGAAGCCTCGCAGAATTTGATAAGCGTCATCAGGGGAGCTTGCATTACCCAACTGCTTGGCTGTCATTTGGGCCCGTTTGAAGTGCGCTTCGTCTGCAAATATTGCTGCGCCATACATGATGTCACTATGTCCGCCGAAATATTTCGTGGCGGCGTGAATGCTGATGTCTACGCCCATAGGCAGCGGAGATAGTGAAATGCCTGCTGACCATGTGTTGTCGATCAGTGTCGTGACACCTTTGGCTCTCGCAGCCTTGGCAATGGCGGGAATATCTTGGATTTCAAATGTGAGCGAGCCCGGGCTTTCTAGTAATATGAGAGAGGTATTATCTTGAATAAGATCAGAAATTCCGCTCCCAATTCTCGGGTCGTAAAAGGTTGTTTCGACGCCCAGTCTAGCGAGGAAGGTCAAACAGAAATGACGGGTCGGGCCATAGGTCGAGTCAGTTAGGAGAATGTGATCCCCTGGTTTGACAATAGACAAAACAGGGCCTGTAAGAGCCGCTAGTCCAGATGAATACAGAAGTGTGCCAACGCCTTGTTCCAATTCAGTAAACAGCTCGGCCAACGCATCATGAACAGCGGCACCGTGGCGTCCGTACCCTCTAACGTCGCTACGGTAGAGATCTTCGGCCTTTTCAAACAAAAGAGTGGAGGCCCGCGTAACCGAATGACTCACAGGCGTACCTAATCCCGCAGGCGGACGGCCCATATGAGTGAACTTCGTGTCTCTTTCGAGGTCGTTTTTCATGTGGTTAGCAAAGCCAACTTGGTACAGGTAAACCGCGCTCGCGTAGGAATTCAGGATTGTAGACTTTAGACTGATAACGTTGCCCGTAATCGCAAAGGATCGTCACGATTGTATGGCCTGGTCCCATGTCTCTCGCCATTTGAATGGCGCCTGCAACGTTGATTCCTGATGAACCGCCAAGGCAGATGCCTTCGAGTTGGTTGAGCTCAAAGATGACTTGTAAGGCTTCTGTATCTGAAATGCGGTATTGGCGATCGATTTTAACATCTTGTAGGTTCGCAGTTATGCGGCCTTGTCCAATGCCCTCGGTGATAGAGTTGCCTTCGCTCTTTAATTCTCCGTTTTCATAATAAGAAAACATTTTCGATCCATGTGGGTCTGCCAAGCCAATTTGAACGTGAGGGTTCTTTGATTTGAGGTACATGGAAATACCGCCAATTGTTCCACCCGAACCAACAGCGCAGATGAAGCCGTCCACTTTGCCTTCTGTTTGTTCCCAAATTTCTGGACCTGTTGATTTAATATGCGCGTCACGATTTGACGTGTTGTCGAATTGGTTCGCCCAAATCGCGCAATTTGGATCTTTCTCGTTGAGGTCTTTCGCTAGTCGTTCGGATACGTGAATGTAGTTGCCAGGGTCGGAGTATGGTTTGGCATCGACTTCGATCAATTCAGCTCCGAGGAGTTTGACAGAGTCTTTTTTCTCTTGGCTTTGAGTGCGAGGCATCACGATTTTGCAGCGGTAGCCCAAAGCAGAACAGACCATCGCGAGGCCAATACCTGTGTTACCTGCTGTGCCTTCGACGACGATACCACCTGGCTTCAACGCGCCTGATTTTTCAGCGGCGCGAATGATGGAAAGAGCTGCCCGGTCTTTTACGGATTGACCAGGATTTAGAAATTCAGCTTTCCCGTAAATATCGCAGCCTGTCATTTTGGAGGCATCCTGAAGATAGAGCAAAGGTGTGTTGCCGATCAAGTCGAGGACGTTACGGGCTTTCATCATGGTATTTCTCGCATCAAAGGATGATGACCGTTTGCCGCAGCGCATAGCCAAAATCCACAGCTATTCACCTTTTCTCGCGATACTGTGCACTCAGTTCCGATCTGCGGTTGCGGTAAAACGTCGATATGGGGCTTTTTACTGCATTTATCCTTACGGAATTTGTGGACAGCCGAATCGGTTGGGTAGAGGTGGCGAAAGCTTTGTGGCAAAGATTCGGTTAACTTTATCAAGCGAGTCGTCGCCCCCAACACGCCGGACCTATTATGACAGACCTGACTTTCACTGCGGATCAGCACCGCGATATGTCCAACGCCATTGCGGCACTTTCCATGGATGCGGTTCAACGAGCAAATTCTGGGCATCCTGGAATGCCGATGGGAATGGCTGATGCTGCGACTGTTCTGTTTTCTCAATTCCTAAAGTTTGATCCGAAAGCCCCAGACTGGGCGGACCGTGATCGTTTCATCCTGTCGGCGGGTCATGGGTCAATGTTGATCTATAGTTTGTTGCATCTCACGGGCTACGAAGCTGTGACGATGGACCAGATCAAAGACTTCCGTCAGTTGGGCGCGATTACAGCGGGCCATCCCGAATACGGCCATGTCCCTGGCGTTGAAACCACAACAGGACCTTTGGGGCAGGGTATCTCTAACGCTGTTGGGTTCGCTCTTGCCGAACGTCATCTAAATGCACGCTATGGCGACGATCTCGTCAATCACCACACATATGTAATCGCAGGCGACGGGTGTTTGATGGAAGGCATCAGCCAAGAAGCGATTGGCTTGGCAGGTCATTTGGGCCTGAACCGTCTCATCGTGATGTGGGACGATAATAACATCACCATCGACGGTCCTGTTTCACTCTCAAGTTCAACAGATCAAATTGCTCGCTTTAAAGCGTCAAATTGGAACACAATTGCCATTGATGGTCATGATCGTGATGCTGTCGCGGATGCGCTTAGACAAGCAAAGGTGTCCGACAAGCCAACGCTGATTGCGTGTAAGACAACAATCGGCAAGGGCGCGCCGACTAAAGCGGGTTTGAACAAGGCACATGGCGCACCTCTGGGTGATGAAGAAATCGCAGGAACACGCGAAGCCCGTGGTTGGGCACATGCACCCTTTGAAATTCCACAACATGTTTATGATGATTGGGCTAAACCAGCGCGTGCGGGCGCAGATGCGCATGCAGACTGGAGCACTCGTTTGGCTGCAGATGCAAATGGAGACGATTTCAAGCGCGCCATGGCGGGTGAGCTAAATGCGGGATGGCTTGAGGACTATCAGGCTTATAAAAATACACTAGCGGTGGAAATGCCATCTATGGCGACCCGTGCATCTTCTGGTAAAGCTCTGGCGCCGTTGACTGAACTTCTGACCGATATGATGTCTGGTTCCGCTGATCTGGAAGGTTCTAATAAGACGAAGACGCCTGCGACCTCTGTCGAAATTCAAGCGGGGTCCTATGGTGGGCGCTACATGAATTGGGGTATTCGTGAGCATGGAATGGGCGCTGCCATGAACGGCATGGCACTGCACGGCGGTGTTATACCGTACTCAGGTCTATTTATGGTGTTTATGGATTATTGCCGTCCGTCTGTTCGTTTGGCTGCTTTGATGGGTGTGCGTACAATATATGTCGCAACACATGATTCTATTGGAGTCGGCGAAGATGGTCCAACACATCAACCTGTTGAACATCTTGCAAGCCTACGCGCGATTCCGAACTGCTACACATATCGTCCAGCCGACGCTGTTGAAGTGGCCGAGTGCTATGAAATTGCATTGCAGAACAAAACAGCGCCAGCGATTATGGCCCTCACGCGCCAAGGCGTTCCTGGCCTTCGTAATGATGCGTCTAAAAACATGTCAGAACGCGGCGGATATATACTCCGTGCAGGTAAAGGGGCGGATGATATCGTTCTCCTCGCAACGGGCTCTGAAGTGCATTTGGCTGTAGAAGCCTCTGATCGCCTTGAAGCAGACGGCGTTTCGGCTCGGGTTGTCTCAATTCCATGTATGGATTTGTTCCTAGAGCAAGACGAACAATATATCCGCTCGGTGATCGGCAAGGACTTACCTAAGATTGCTGTTGAAGCTGGCATTCGACAAGGTTGGGATGGCTTGATTGGCCGTGAAGGCGGATTTGTTGGTATGAGCAGCTTCGGTGCATCCGCGCCTGGGGCTGACCTTTTCAAACACTTCGGTATCACAACTGACGCTGTATTTGATCTTGCTAAATCTATGGTCGGTTAGAGCCATGAAAGAGCTTCCTGGAGATGTATTTATCACGGGCCAATTATTGGCTGCGCAGATGCAAGCGCTCGCTGAACAAGGCGTGATGAGTTTTGTGAATAATCGCCCTGACATGGAAGCGCCGATTCAACCTCTCTCAGAAGAGCTCGAAACATCAGCCCAGACTTTCGGCGTTGATTACATTCATCTGCCAATGTCGGGTGGTCTCTCGCCGCAGCTCATTGAAGCGTCAGTCTCGGCGTATAAAACGCTGCCGAGGCCTATCGTTGCCTTTTGTGCATCAGGGATGCGCTCAGCCGCGCTTTGGGCATTTGCTCATGTTGACAAGATGGGCGTGGATGGCGTTTTAGATTCAATCGCAGAGATTGGTATCAACCTCGAGCAACTTCGAGGACCTCTGACGCAATATACAGAACAAAACGCAGAGTGATCTACGGGCCTCCATATGTCGCTGTTTTCGCACTGAAGGCTAAGAAATGGGCCTGAAGCGTGCGATAAGTGAGCAATATGGTTGGCTGACGGCGTATAAGCTGACTGTTTTCACGGACGACCTTCTAGCGGCAGTCGTTGTTACGATCCTCTTGGTTCCGCAATGTCTCGCATATGCACTTTTGGCGGGATTACCGCCTCAGCTCGGTATTTATGCCTCAATTTTTCCGCTTGTGGCCTATGCTTTCTTTGGGTCATCAAACTATCTGAATGTCGGCCCCACGGCGGTGATTTCATTGATGACCGCGGCGACCATTGCGACCCTGCCCGAAGGTACCCGTATTGTGAGTGCAGCTGCATTGGCCTTAATGACGGGAGGCATGTTGCTCGTTGCAGGCTTGTTTAAAGCAGGGTTTGTGATGAACTTTGTCTCTCGTCCAGTCGTTTCCGCCTACATAACTGGTGCTGCTCTGTTGATCATATTCAGTCAAGCCAAGCACGTCTTAGGCGTTGAAGTGCAGTCACAGACCGCTTTTGGCATGATCACAGATATTATTAGTCAGATATCTGAAATTAACGCTCTCGCACTTTTGACTGGTGGTGTGGCAATGGCGCTTTTCGTTTTGGTGCGAAAGGTTCTGCCGTTGATACTGGTGAAGTCAGGGGTGAGGGCAAAGATTGCTAAACTTATATCACGCATGGCACCCATCGTTATAATCGCAGCTTTCGTAACACTCTGTACTGTTTTTGATTTTGGTGGTGAGTATGGACTGGCGATTGTGGGTTCCGTACCAGCGGGTTTGCCACCGTTTAGTGTTCCCGTGTTGACGGCACCCGCCTATGAAAACTTACTTGTCCCAGCAGTGGTGATTGCGGTTGTTGCATTTGTAGACAGTACATCGACGGCTCAAGAGCTTGCGGCGCGCCGTAGGGGACGCGTAGACTCTAATCGTGAATTACTCGGCCTTGGCGCGGCGAATGCTGTCGCAGGCATAACAGGTGGCTACCCAATCAACGGGTCAATGTCTCGGTCAGCTGTAAACTTCACAGCAGGCGGGAAGACGCCTATGGTTGGGTTGTTGGTGGCTGGCTTTATGGCGATGACGGCTCTCTTCTTGACGCCTATCCTGCAAAACTTGCCATTATCCGTGTTAGCGGGCCTCATTATAGTGGCCTGTCTTAATTTATTGGATTTTGGCAGTATTTGGCGAACATGGACTTATTCTCGAACAGATGGAATTACTGCGCTTGCGACCTTTATCTCCGTTTTGGTATTGGGGGTTCAATGGGGCGTTTTGGCGGGTGTCGTTTTGGCGATGGTTCTTCATGTTCGTCAGAGTTTGACACCTCATATGCCGCTGGTCGGACGTTTTCCCGGAACCGAGCATTACCGTGATGCTGACAGGTTTAATGTTGAAACGGATGAGGCTGTAAAAACTCTGCGCATAGATGAAGGTCTATATTATGCGAATGCGCGTTTCCTAGAAGACCGAGTGGCGTCTGTAATATCAGAAAATCCAAAGGTCACTGATTTGGTTTTGATGTGTACGGGCGTCAACCATATTGATGCGAGCGCATTATCTAGTTTGGAGGAAATTAACCGACGCCTTAAAGGGCTGGAAATTAAACTTCATTTGTCAGATATGCAGTCTGTTGTTCGGGAGCGAATGTATAGATCTGATTTTCTGGAAACGTTAAGCGGTCGCCTTTATTTTTCTCAACATGACGCTATGATTGCCCTGCAACCTGAGCCTGATTGGGCTCAATTCTCTGATCATATCGACATTCACTAATACCCTCATAATTTAAGTCTTTACGGATAGGGCCTCTTTGCCCTAGCAAGGAGGAGAATAAGCCGTGCGCGCGCGCGATAATCGCGACCCTTTGGCTAAAGAGAGACCAATATGCCGGATGTGCAAGACTCCGGCTCCGATAAACCTACGCCAACTGAGCGTGGCACTCGGAGGCGGCCAAGACATAAACGTGGTGGTGGAAACCGTCCTAAGGGACGGCAATCTCCAAACTACGCAGCTATTGATCTTGGAACAAACAATTGTCGACTTTTGATTGCACGCGATTCAGGTGACAGTTTTCGTATCGTAGATAGCTATAGCCGTGTGGTTCGTTTGGGGCAGGGCTTAGCCTCTACAGGACGTCTTAGTGAAGAGAGCATGGATGCGGCCGTAGAAGCGATGGCTGTTTGTGCGTCTAAAATGCAGGCAAAACGCGTAAAACGCTGGAGATGTGTTGCAACGGCAGCTTGTCGCCGCGCGAGTAATGGCGATGTTTTTCTTAAACGGGTCAAAGAAGAAACAGGTTTAACGCTCGAGGTTATCAGCCCGCGTGTTGAAAGCCGGTTGGCTGTTATGGGGTGTTTGAACCTTGTTGACGACACTAAAGATGTTGCACTTGTCATTGATATTGGAGGCGGTTCAACTGAGTTGTCTTGGGTCGATGTGAGAAAATTACGTGATGAAAAGTCTCAGCACCGATTGCACCGCCCACCGATCAGTGCGTGGGCCTCACTTCCTATAGGGGTTGTGACTTTGTCTGAGCGTGTGCCAGAAATTGAAGACAAAGCTCTCTGGTATGAACAGCTTTGTACGCTCGTGCGCGAGTCTATTAAAGAGCAGGGGTGTGAAACCCGTTTTACGAATGTCTTTCAGCAAGGGCGTGGGCATTTAATAGGTACTTCTGGAACGATCACCTCTTTGGCTGGGATACATTTGAAGTTACCTTACTACCAACGCGCAAAAGTAGATGGCCTCTGGCTTCGTTCTGCGGACGCCGTAGCTGTGGCTAGAGATATGGGGTCGCGTACCTTTGATGAGCGCGCACAAGAACCTTGTATCGGTCAAGATCGCGCGAACTTATTGGTAGCTGGGTGCGCAATTATAGATGTTTTATGCGAACTGTGGCCGTCTAAGATGATTAGAGTTGCGGATCGTGGTTTGCGTGAAGGCATGCTAATAGGTCTCATGCAAAAGGGGCGAACTGTTCCAAAGGTAGAGACTCCCGAGAAAAAAGAGGCGTCCGAAGATATCACTTCTGACACCGCTTATTCTGACATCACTCAAAAATCGGAGCCATCAGATGGCGCGTAAACCACCAAGTCATAGGCCTCGAGCTAATAAGGGCAAAATGTCGGGCTCTAAAACTGAAGGCCGAAAGCGTTCTCGCGTTACGTCTAAACCTGAGCAAGATGATGCGACGCGTCTGTTACACACAAAAGTTAAAACAGCGAGCGGACGTAAAATTTCGTCTAAGCTTTGGCTCGAGCGTCAGCTTAATGATCCCTATGTGCGAAAAGCAAAAGAAAAAGGCTATCGCTCGCGAGCTGCGTTCAAGCTTGAAGAGCTGGATGATAAGTTTGGTCTCCTGAAACCAGGGTCACTTGTTGTTGATTTGGGTTGTGCGCCAGGGGGCTGGGTTCAAATCGCTATGAAACGCGGAGCAGACCGTGTTGTTGGGATTGATATTCTACCTGTTGATCCTGTTGCGGGTGCTGATTTGATCGAGTTTGATTTCATGGACGATAGTGCGCCGCGGCGTATTAAAGCTCTATTGGGAGCTGCGCCGGATATTGTTGTGTCTGACCTTGCTGCAAATACGACGGGGCATCGTCAAACGGATCATCTGAAGACGGTGTCTCTGGTCGAGGCCGCCGCTGAATTTGCGATGGAAACGTTACGGCCAGGAGGGCATTTTGTTACGAAGGTCTTTCAAGGCGGGGCCGAGAAGGTTCTGCTTGATCGTTTGAAACGTAATTTTCAGAAGGTTCAGCACGCAAAACCTGAAAGTTCGCGTAAAGGCAGCCCTGAAGTCTACCTAGTTGCGATGAATTTGCAGAGTCGTGAGCCTTAACTGCGGTTTGTGTGCTTTGAGAGGCTGTATGCTTAGGAAACCCTTTGCCCCCGTTAAACATTGCTGATAATCGCCGCTTGCAAATGAGATGGAGACTCCAATGGAGATTCGAGAGGGATTAACCTTCGATGATGTCCTTTTGCAACCAAAGGCATCTGACATATTACCCGCTGACGCGTCCTTAAAGACGCGGCTTACGCGCAAGATAAGCATTAATGTACCGTTGGTTTCGGCCGCTATGGATACTGTGACCGAAGCGCCGCTCGCCATTGCAATGGCGCAGACTGGTGGCATCGGTGTGATTCACCGTAATTTGTCGATTGAAGAGCAGGCCGAAGAAGTTCGCAAAGTAAAACGATTTGAATCTGGGATGGTGGTTAATCCGATTACAATCGGTCCCGATGCAACTCTGAAAGAACTTCGCGCTTTAGGCCAGCATCATAATATTTCTGGTATCCCTGTTGTCGAAATCTCCAACAAATTAGTCGGCATCGTTACAAATCGAGATGTTCGTTTTGCAACGAACCCTGCTGAGAAGGTCGAAGACCTTATGACGCGTGATCTAGTCACGGTAAAGGTTGGGGCCACAGAAGCAGAAGCGCGCGCTTTGCTACATACTCATCGTATTGAACGGTTGATTGTTGTTGATGACGAATACCGCTGTGTTGGCCTGATTACTGTCAAGGATATGGATAAAGCTGAAAACCATCCGAATGCTTGTAAGGATTCTAAAGGACGCCTCCGCGTGGCAGCTGCCTCAACTGTTGGTGATGCGGGATATGATCGTGCGATTGCCCTGATTTCTGCGGGTGCTGATGCGATTGTCATTGATACGGCACATGGTCACTCATCTAAAGTTATCGCTCAAGTGAAGCGCTTGAAAACGGATTATCCTAACGCACAAATCATAGCTGGTAATATTGCAACTGAAGCCGCGGCAATCGCATTGATCGAAGCAGGTGCTGACGCGATTAAAGTTGGTATTGGCCCGGGTTCTATTTGCACAACGCGTATCGTCGCGGGCGTAGGTGTGCCGCAGTTAACCGCCATTATGGATGCTTGTAAGGCTGCGCATAAAGCAGGCGTTCCCGTTATTGCGGATGGCGGTATCAAATATTCAGGTGATATGGCGAAAGCTTTAGCGGCTGGCGCTGAATGCGCGATGGTTGGTTCGCTCTTAGCTGGCGCAGAAGAAACACCCGGTGAAGTCTTTTTATATCAAGGTCGCAGTTACAAGTCTTATCGTGGAATGGGATCTGTTTCGGCTATGGCGCGTGGCTCTGCTGATCGCTATTTCCAAAAGGATGAGGGCGATACAATGAAACTTGTCCCTGAAGGGATTGAGGGTCGTATCGCATTTAAAGGCCCTGTTGGACCTATTCTTCATCAGCTTCTTGGCGGCATTCGAGCCACAATGGGGTACACTGGATCTGCGACGATCAAAGACCTTCATAAGAACGCTGAGTTCGTGAGAATTACAGGTGCGGGTCTGCGCGAAAGTCACGTTCACGATGTGCACATTGCACGCGAAGCGCCAAATTATTCGATGCCGACCTAGTTCAAATGAACACGGCTCATCTATTTTTCTCGGGTGCGATGTTTTTGAACGCCCTGAGTAGCTTGATTGGAATGTCTCAATGAGACTTGGTGGAAGAATACAGGCTGCGGCTGAAGTTTTAGAAGATGTCGTCGAGAGACGCACGCCTGTAACTATGGCGCTTCGTGATTGGGGTAAGTCTCATCGCTTTGCCGGTTCGAAAGATCGTTCCGCGATTGGCAATATTGTGCTGGATGCATTGCGTCGTAAATCGTCAATTGCGTTTCGTATGGATAATATGAGCCCAAGGTCACTTGCTCTTGGCGCCGCCGTGTTTTCTGGCGGTATCACTGTTGATGAAATCCTAGAACAAACAGAGGGTGATACACATTTCGGTGCGCCTTTGACAGAAGACCAAATTCTTAAGCTACGCGGTCAAATCAAACTTGAGACGGCACCTGATTGGATCAGAGCGGATGTTCCAGATTGGCTTTGGCCTGCCTTTGAGACGAACTTTGATGAGAGCGCCGTTGAAGAGGGTGAGGCGCTTACGCATCGTCCGCCTATGGACGTTCGTGCAAATTTAATCAAAGGCACACGTGATGACCTCACGCCGTCTGCGGCGACAAAAACTGATATCTCACCCGTTGGTATGCGCTTCCAACCTGTAAAAGGCTCAGGCCGCCACCCCAATATTCAATCCGACCCTGATTTTTTGACGGGCAAGTTGGAAATTCAGGATGAAGGCTCACAGATCGTTAGTATGCTTGTCGCAGCAAAACCTGGTGAAAAGATTTTGGATTATTGTGCAGGCGGGGGTGGTAAGTCCCTCGCACTGGCTGCTGACATGAACAATGAAGGAGCGCTTCACGCTTTTGACATTGATAAACGCCGGCTTGCACCGACTTACGAGCGATCCGTTCGCGCAGGGGCCACGATTGTTAAAGTTGTGCAGCCACCAGCGAAAAGTTTGAATAATCTAAGAGGCAGCATGGATCGCGTTCTTGTGGATGCGCCCTGTACAGGTGTTGGGACATGGCGTCGTAAGCCAGACGCAAAATGGCGCTTAACCGAAGATGCACTTGGACGCCGTATGCAGGAGCAAGTCAAAGTTCTCGATGAAGCTAAAAATTTCGTCAAACCCGGCGGCTTGCTTTTCTATGTAACATGTTCGGTACTCGCTGCGGAAAACGAAGCGCAAGTCTACGCGTTTCTAGAGCGCACAGAGGGCTTTGAATTGCTTTCGGCTGGCGAGGTCTGGGAAGACCGTTTTGGTGTTGATGCACCAAAGCCTTGGTCTGCTGACGGATGTACGCTGACATTGACCCCAGCCTCTACAAATACAGATGGCTTTTTCTTTGCCGTGATGGAGAAAACTGCATGAGCACCTCAAACCAAGATATTGTAAAAGCACATGAAAAACTGCTAATTATTGATTTTGGGTCACAGGTTACGAAACTGATTGCTCGTCGTGTGCGGGAAAGTGGTGTGTACTCCGAAGTTCATCCTTTCAACAAAGTTGATGCCGCATTCATTGAAACCTTCTCTCCTAAGGCGATCATCTTATCTGGTGGCCCTAGCTCTGTAACAGGCACAGGTACCCCTCGCGCAGATGAGGCTGTTTGGACACACGGCGTTCCTGTCCTTGGAATTTGTTACGGGCAGCAAACAATGTGCGCGCAATTAGGTGGTTCAGTAGAAGCGTCAGATGAGCAAGAGTTTGGACGTGCATTTGTCGATACGTCTGGAACTAGCCCGCTCTTTGATGGTCTTGAAGACCGTGAAGAAGTTTGGATGAGTCATGGTGATCGTGTGAGCGCTTTGCCGGAAGGCTTTGAAGTTATTGGTGTTTCTCCTAATGCTCCGTATGCGGCGATTGCTGATGAAGCGCGTCGTTATTATGGTGTGCAGTTCCATCCCGAGGTCGTTCACACGCCAAATGGCGCCAAGATTCTTCGTAATTTCACACATGGAATCGCGGGATTTCAAGGCGATTGGACGATGGCGTCGTTTAAGGGCGAAATGATTCAGGCGATTAAAGATCAAGTGGGTGATGGACAAGTGATCTGTGGCCTATCTGGCGGCGTAGATAGCTCTGTAGCGGCTGTTCTCATCCATGAGGCTATCGGTGACCAGTTGACGTGTGTTTATGTGGATACGGGCATGATGCGTAAGGGCGAGAGTGATCAAGTTACGGCTTTGTTCCGTGATCACTATGATATCAACTTGATCCATGTGGATGCTGGCGACCAATTTTTAACATTACTTGAAGGGGTCAAAGACCCTGAAAAGAAACGAAAAATTATTGGCGGTACTTTCATTGATATTTTTGAAGTTGAAGCCAAGAAAATCGGTGGGGCCAAGTTCCTCGCACAGGGTACACTTTACCCAGATGTCATAGAATCTGTATCCTTTGACGGCGGCCCGTCCGTCACAATTAAGTCCCATCATAATGTTGGTGGTTTGCCAGCGCGTATGGACCTTAAACTTGTTGAGCCGCTTCGTGAACTATTCAAGGATGAGGTGAGGGCCTTGGGCCGAGAACTGGGTCTACATAGTGATTTTGTGGAACGTCATCCATTCCCTGGGCCAGGTCTAGCAATTCGCTGTCCTGGCGAGATCACCAGGTCGCGGCTTGAGATTTTGCGTGAAGCTGATGCCGTTTATCTTGATCAAATCAAAAAACACGGCCTTTACAATGATATATGGCAAGCTTTCGCAGTGCTTTTGCCCGTTCAAACCGTAGGTGTCATGGGTGACCAAAGAACCTATGACTTTGTCCTTGCGCTACGTGCGGTGACTTCAACGGATGGCATGACGGCTGATTATTATCCTTACAGCCATGAATTTTTGGGTGAAACGGCCACGCGCATCATTAACGAAGTTCGCGGCGTAAACCGTGTTGTTTATGATGTTACGTCAAAACCTCCTGGGACCATTGAATGGGAATAAAACCGTTAGCGGTTAACTTTTGACCCATTAAAGCTGTGGTTTTCTGTGCTTTCACTGAATGCGGCATATACTGCATCTAAACCATCATTTGGTACACTTACTTCATAAGCGGCAAATAGATCGCGATTATGGTGTGAATGGTAAAACCGACTGATTGATGAGAGTTATTGTACTCATATCACTGCTGATCTTGGCCTTTGGGCTAAGTGTTGCAGACGCTACGACCTCGGAAAACGAGGCGTCTGGCGCAGTCATGCTTGAAATCCTTGAGGGTGATACTGCCTTCTTGGTCGAGACGCGTAACAAACGGGCGTGGTGGATTGTTGGCGAATGCCGCAGAGATATCCCCATAGACCCGTCTTCCACGTCTGAAATCCTGATGTCTCGACCCATGGTCGAAGATGTCGTACTCGGTTCACGCCAAGTCCAACTGCGTCAGCAGTTCCGCTTTGACTTGGCGTCTACCCCTCCTACTGTTTCCGTCTTCAGCTCCGTTCGGAGTGGATGGTCGCCTGTTTTAGTTAAGCGTAATGACGCTTGCCAAACACAGTTCGACTGCCGCGCCCGAATGGAGTTGCCGGAGTGTTAGGGCGATTAAATTCATATAAAACTGTTTTAAAACAGTTCATTATATCTGTTTTCTTGATGTTTTCGCCTGCCAATGCGTTCGCTGAAGAGGTCATTCCATCCTCAGAAATTACTACTACCGCTGCCGTTACGATTCCTGATAGCAAGGTATCCATTAAAGCAGAGACACCTGATAAGATCAAAACAATCAATACAAAGATTATTGCCGAGGTTGATAGTACGATCATTGTTAAGCTTGATGGTGAAACGTTGGAGAGCACTGAAGTTCACCGCACGGCTGAGGGGCACCTCTATGTAAATGCAATGCCGATATTCCAATACCTTGGGAATGATGTCGAATATGACGATGTCTCAAAGGCTCTCATTGTACGGCGGAGCCAAGACAATGTCGTCATGGAGTTATATACGGATACGGGTATCGTTAAGGCTGATGGACAAACCCTTGGTAAGCTTGAACATTTTGGTGAAGTTGAACCTGACCATTTCATTTTAACGCCAAATGCGATCGCAGTTCTGGCGGGTACGGCCGGAAAATTTGATGCTGATAACAATGAGTTTAAATTTAAGCTTGATCCACGCCTAAGAGTTGCAACGGGGTTTGATATTTTTGTTGACGATATCCCCTTGGGCGCGGTTGAGCCTGAACCTAAAGCTGTGGGTCCAGTTCTCTTGCTTCCGCTTCGCCCAATTGCGGAGGCGCTTGGTAATTCTGTTCAATTAACTGATAATGGATCAGTGGTAGAAATTCGCCGCGTTCAAGACAGTGTCACAATTTCAATGAACCTCTCTACTGGGTTAGTGAGCACAAATGGCAAGCCTGTGGGTCTCTCTAAGGATATCGCATATATTGATCAGGCGACTTTGCTTTTGCCTGTGTCTGCAATCGAGGCCCTAACAGGTACGAACATTGATGTGGAAGGCGGTACTGACCGTATCGATATTCGCCTTGATGATCGTTTGTCGGGATCCATCTCTCCTACTGCGTCAATTGATGATGTGGTTAAAGATGCTCCTTTCACACCAGAGTCGCTACGCTTTCGTGTCTCTCCTGATACGGGCGTTAGCGTTGAGTTTGAGGCATATAAAGGCCGCATGAATGGTCGATTACGGTATGAGCTCTCTGATTTACCGTCTAATGAAAAAGAAATGCGGCCTAATTGGTTATCTGTAGACTTCGCACATTCCAGTGGCCTCACAGGCTCGATTGGGGATTACTCAGCAAACTTGCGTGAATTGGACCCCGTTAATACACGACGTATTCTAGGTGTTTCTGGACGTCACCAGACCGAAACAGGTCGATGGGCCTTCGCCGCAGGCTCGCCTGTAACAGGTGTCACGGCAATTTCTAAAGGCCAATCCCGTAATGAACATTCAGGGTTTGTGGCTGGTGTGCGTTACGCCAATGTCAAAGGCTGGGAGGCAGGGTTAGCTGTCGCAGATGAAGCCATAACCAATGATCAACGTGCCGTTTTGGAAGTTATTTCTGGACGCCTGGGCCGTGAAGAAGGCAAAAAATGGCAATGGAATGCTGATGCAGGCGTAGGTGTGTTCAATGGACCTACGCGTGAAAGCGCTATTGATTTGCAGATTGATGGAGATGTGCGTCGTGATCTTAGCGAAAATGTACGTTTAAATGTGAGTGCTGGTTATACTGGCGCAGAATTTTCACGCTCGAACTTGAATGCTGAGGAACAAGCTGAAGAAATCGCACAGACAATTGATCCTGATACAAATTTTGATGATGTAGAATCGCCTCCAGATATTCGTCGTCTGGGTTCAGACGAGTTTGATGTGCGAGCGGGTTTAGCTTATTTTCCTCGACGCAATTTTGGCATTTTCATTAATCCAGCGGGCTCTATTTCGACGTCATATCAAAAAGTTGGAGTGCTTAAATACGGGGAAGAGCAATCTGAACAAATGTCTGTCTCATCAGCTATTAGTACGAGTTTGGGTGAGACGGGTGTTAATCTGTCTGGTTCAGTGACAACCTTTAAAACGAAGTCAAAAGACACTGACGGTAATACAGAAAAAATCAATGGAACGAGTACTTCCATTCAAATGTTCAAGCAATTTAATGATGTTACGCTACGTGCGCAATATGGACACGCTATTCGTTCGGATGATGAAATGAGGCAATCGGCCTCGGTTACAGTTAGTCGTACTGGTTTCGGTATCAACTTGCCAAAAGAAGCCTCTTTAATGGTCGGGCCAAGTTTAAGCGGTGTGTGGGATGGTGACGACTGGACTGCACGGGGTGGCATAAATGCAGGTTTCAATTCTGGTGAAGTCTTAGGTAAGAAAAATATTGTTTCGGCTAGCCTTGGTATTTTACAAAATCTTTCAACGAGTGGTGAGGCTAATAGCGATAGATTTTTGACAGTTTCTGCGGCGCGTCGTCTCAATATTGGCAAGAACATGTCACTAGGACTAGCATATAGAAACAATCTACGTGGCGATCAACGTTTAGGTCTTCAACTTGACGGCAATTTTAACTTTAATGCAAAACGAGCGATTAAGACATCAAAAGATGGTCGTGGGATATTAAAGGGCCAAGTTTTCCTTGATAAAAATCGCGACGGTGTTCGTCAGGCTGCGGAACCTGGTATTCCGCGTGTAATTGTTCGGGTGAAGAGTACACCTATGGCCTTACGGGCTGGTGCGGATGGCTATTTCACGATCCAGAATGTGCGTGAGGGCCTTTATGAAATTCAGATTGACGCGAGAAGCCTCCCAATTGGGTACGACTTAGCCTCTGATATCACGACACGTGTTACCATTGCTGATGGTCAAATTACAGATATTCCACTGGCTGTTGTTCAACGTGGCCAAATTCGTGGGTTTACTTTCGAGGATGACAACGGGAATGGTGAATATGATCGTGGCGAAACACGTGTTGAAGGCGTTAAGCTTCGTTTGTCATCAGATGAAAGTGACCTTGACATTGAGGTGCTGACGACAAGTTTCGGTCAATATGCATTCGATGACCTGGCACAAGGTAAGTACACTGTGGAGGTTATGCCGCTGAAGGCTGCGGATATTTTGGGCGGCCCGTTCTATACTGTTGAACTGGATCTAGAGGCGGATCTTATGGCACGTCAAAACCTGATTGTGACACGTGGTACACCTCCTAAATTTGTGACTGTTGAGGCGCTTGATCCAGATGCCGGCCAAAGCGCTCCGCTTAAGTATCGGACAGGTACTGTTACTATCGAAGATATTGATACATCTGTGGATCAAGACAAACAAACTGCGCAAGTGCCAGTACCTAATCCAACTCAATACGTGCCTGTTCCACGGCTTAAACCTTTTACCAGTGGGTTGCCTCCGGATATTATGTCTGGGGTCGCTCCACCATAAACTTGGCGGGTTGTCGGAATTTCCGATAGCCCGTCTTTTTTTTTGGGTACTATAAGGCTAAGGGAGTTCATGAAATTAATTTGTTCACCAATATCTCCTTATGCTCGTAAGGCGATGATCCTTGCACGTTTGTCAAATATTGATTTAGAGGAGATCGCTCCAACCCAAGATGGCGCGAATGGATACATTACGGGTGATAGCCCTTTGGGTAAAATTCCAACTTTAGAATGGCAACCCGGTCAATTTTTATTCGATAGCGTCGTTATTTGTGAGTACCTTGATAGCCTCAGAGACGTACCTCTCTTGCCGCAAAGCGGTCACGCTCGCTACATTCAACTTTGGCAGCATGCGCTTGGTGACGGTTTGTCAGACGCTGTGTATAATTATCATTGCGAAACCTATCGTCCCGTTGAACTTCATTGGGATCAGATGGTGCGTCGGTATGATCAATCTATTCGAAACGCTGTTTCTAAATTAGAAGACATAAGCCCTTGGTTAGGTGACGATTGGACCTATGGCAATTTGGCCATTGTCTGCGCGTTGGATTATGCAGGTTACCGTGCCAACCATTTTGATTGGAGGGACGCGGCCCCACAGCTTGCTAAGTGGCATGGAGGATTTACACGTCATACTGCTTGGCATTCTACTTATGCATATAAGACAATTGAATCATGAAACAAATTTTATTCGTTTTTCTTGGTTTGTGTCTTCTTATTGTTATCGCGTTCTTCGCTTGGCCTGAGAGCGCCTATGAGCCTTATGACGTGAGTCCAACATATAAGGCGCAAGTAGACGTCTTTAATATTCCCGATATGCCTGATGACTGGGAATGGGGAATGTTTCCCAGTGAAGACGGGGTAAAGATGAGGTTTGGCCAAACTGGAAATACTAACGCGGCGCAAGCCACGATTGTCATGATTCCTGGCTATACGGCGACAATGGATATGTATGGTGAGCAAGTCGGTGAGATTGCGGCACGTGGTTATCATGTCGTTGGTTTTGATCTTCGTGGACAAGGTGGATCGGAGCGTTTCCGTCCTTATCAACCAGAAAAATTACTAGTCGATAACTTTAAAGTCTATTCGAACGACTTAGCTTTGTTTCTGGAGACGCTTGAATTGCCTGAAGGACGTCCCGTTATTTTGATGGGAATGTCATTTGGTGGCCATGTAGCCTTTCGCATCGGTGGAGAGCATTCCGACCTTATCGATGGCTTACTACTCCTTGCACCAGCTTTACGCCCCAAGGGTGGTGATATGACGTTCGATGAAGCTCAACGTCTTTTGAAAATTGGAGATGTTCTCGGTATAGATAGACGTTATCTGCCTGGTGAAACGGATTGGAAACCTGCAAACGAAGAGGATTTATTGCGTGTAGGTATTGAGCATTGTTCGTCTTCACCCAAGCGTCTGCCTATGCGTGATGCTATTTTTACACTTCGACCTGAACAGCGTGTTGGCGGTGTGACGTTTAATTGGGGACGTGAATTTTACGGAAGCAGTAATTTCGTATTACAAGCTGGCTATCCAGAGGCGATTAAATTGCCTGTGACCATGATCCATGCTGAGTTGGACGATTTTGTTGTTACGGGCATCAACAAAGAGGTTTGTGAGACGCGTTTGAGCAACTGTTTGTCAGTTGCTCCAGCAGGTACTGGACATTGTTTGACGCAAGAAACTGACGATGTGTTAGAGACGATCTATACGTCATTAGACGACTTAGTCACTCGTGTGAAAAAGACGACTAACTAAAGTTTCAAGCGTTAAAACTTCAAGAAATTTGGAACATCGTCACCGAATGGCGTTTTACCTTTTGATGGCTTTTTCTTATTTGATGAATCAGCTTTAGGGTTGTTAGACGTATTATCACCCTTTGGCTTGTTCGGCTTATTGCCTTCGGAATTACGTCCACGGCCGCCACGGTTAGAACGCGGTTTACTTTGTGATTTCTCAGGTTGTTTTGCTTCTGTTTTTGGGGTTTCTGCTCTGACGTCCTGATCTACGTCACTTGGCTTTGGTTTTGAACGACCTGGAGCAGCTCTACGGCGCGAGGAATTGCGTTCTCGTTTTGGTGCTGAAGGTGTTTCTTCTACGCTAACCTTAGTCACAGTTTCTGGTTTAGGTTTGTCACGTCCAGGCGCAGCTCTACGGCGCGGAGCAGGGCGGCGCTTTTCAGCAGGCTTGCGCGTCTCTGACTTATCAGTTTTCGGTGCTGGCTTCGCGGAAGGGGTAGGTGCAGCCACCTTCTTTACTTTTTCCGTTGAAACGCTGTTCTCGTGATAAGTACCATCATTACGTTGTCCGTGATTGCGACCACCGCGTTTATTATCGCGACGTCCTTTACCGCGGACATTGCCGCGGCCTTTACGGGCTTTGCCGCCATCTTTAGGGAAGTCTTCAATTCCAGGAATGGATATTTCCTCGATAGATTTAACTTGGATTAGATCTAGGATTTCATTGTAATTTTTCTCATCGAGACGTGCGACGAACATAATAGCGTCGCCTTTACGTCCGGCTCGGCCCGTACGGCCAATCCTATGCACATAGTCTTCTGAATGATTTGGAACATCATAGTTGAAAACATGACTAACTGTTGGGACGTCCAAGCCGCGTGCTGCGACATCAGAGGCAACGAGATATTTGATCTCACCATTACGGAATCGATTAAGTGTTTCTGTGCGTAAGCTTTGCGCTAGATCACCATGGATAGGAGCGGCGTCATGTCCGTGAACATTGAGTGATTTGGCAACAATATCGACGTCTTTTTTGCGGTTGCAAAAGATAATACCATTATCGACATTCTCTTTTTCGATCATATATCGAAGAGCTGTACGTTTTTGTTTTGGGTCGGAGGACGGCATACGAACGATACGCTGAGTCACAGTTTTTGCCGTCATGTTTTTGCGGGCAATTTGAATGCTAAGAGGCTGATGCAAGAACTGATCGACAAGACGCTTAATCTCACTCGGCATTGTAGCAGAGAAGAACAAAACCTGACGCGTAAATGGCGTCATATCGAATATTTTTTCGATATCAGGAATGAAACCCATATCGAGCATACGGTCAGCTTCGTCCACGATGAGTGTTTGAACGCCTGTCATGAGAATTTTACCGCGTTCGAACTGATCGATTAGACGGCCAGGTGTGGCAATTAGAATGTCCACGCCCTTCATTAGTTTACGATCTTGTTCAGCGAAAGACACACCACCAATCAAAAGAGCCATCTCAAGTTTGAGATATTTGCCGTAAGCTTCAACATCTTTTGCGACCTGAGCTGCAAGTTCGCGTGTTGGGCAAACAATTACGCATCGCGGCATACGTGCGCGCGCTCGGCCTTTTGCAAGCTTGTGCATTGTTGGAAGTGTGAAAGCCCCGGTTTTACCCGTACCCGTTTGTGCAATCCCAAGAACATCACGCTGCATCAATGCTGCTGGAATGGCTTTGGCTTGGATGGGTGTCGGTTTTACGTACCCCAAATCCCCAAGCGCCTTGAGAATTTTTGGATCAAGCCCAAGCTCCGTAAAGGTCACATTGACCTCTGCGTCGGCATCGATTTCTTCAGGTGTGTTATTGTCGGTCAAGCTAAATGGCTTTTCGGTCGTTGGCGCGTGGACGGTCCAGGGGCCTTTATGAATTTGCCGCAACATAGGGAGAAGGGCACACAGGTCAAGCGTGGTCCGCGTTACCTATACTTTAGCTGTCGTTTATCAGGGTTTGTGGGGTTATATCGGTCCCTTAGCGCCTTTTGCCGCGATGTCATGGCTTGCGATTCTCCATCAATGGACATGCTGATAGACGCCGAGGTGATCTCTAAGGGATCTCCATCCCAAACTACAGTCGTCGAATCGTCAACTCCAAACCAAGAAGAGGGGGTTGAGCTGATGGCTGAGAACGCTTGTGACCACGTCAAACCATGAACAACGGCATTACCCGCATGTTGAGCTAAAGCTGCTGGCTTTGTCACGCCTAGCGAACTCAAATTTGCAATGGCGTAATCAACACCGGCTTTTTCAAGGAAGGCCACATTATCCAGTCTGGCTCCAACGCTTTCGAATGCGCTAGGTAAATTTTCTAATGGATCAATAATGACGCGAATGTTGTTCTTAGCAAGCGCGTCCGCGACTTCCCAAGCTTCCGCGGCGCCGACAATGATTATGTCTAAGGATTTGGATGTTTGTTTTATGTCGATTAGGCGCATGATGTCTGCTGCACGATTAACCCGCACAACCATCGGAATGTCTCCACGTGTGGCTCGATTGAACGCTAACGCG
The DNA here is from genome assembly GCA_938009235.1 of uncultured Caulobacterales bacterium. Taxonomy (GTDB): domain Bacteria; phylum Pseudomonadota; class Alphaproteobacteria; order Caulobacterales; family Maricaulaceae; genus Litorimonas. The sequence continues at coordinate 429,433 of CALLIK010000004.1, read as the reverse complement.
TCTTGACGGGATAAAACATCGCCGCCCGTTGGATCGTTCGCATATCTTTTGAAAAAACCATCAGCATCATAAATCGCTGCTCGAAGTTGCGCCATGGCCGCCGCTCGAGAGCCGCCGGCACGTATCGTTCCTGTTTCACCTAAGTCTACCATAACAAAGGCGTCTGACTTTAAGACGGAGTCGAATTCGCCCGTCAAAGACACAATCGCGCCTGTGCCTGCGAAAATGCTATTACCACCGCTTCGGGGAGCTACTAGAGCGTGGGTGACGCCGCTTTGGCGAACATTTGGAATATGTATTGAGCGTGGATTGAAGCTGTCTACAGCGCGCTCCGAGACATTTGTCTTAGACGTCTCTGATGAGACATCATTGCCAGGACCTGTCGATCCAATATCGGTGAGACCTAAGGATGACATGGAAGCAAAAAGCCCAGGTGTGACCCAAGCGCCTGTGACGGTATCTGCGCCTGCCGGAGCGGGTATTTCTGCGCCGCGTTGCCTAATATTTCCATCCTTAAGGATAATGTCCATTTGGCTTTGCGCGCCATTCGCATCCACAACTGTGGCATTGTCGAGGAATAGTGTTTGAGCAAAGGCAGAAGGCGCAACAAAAACCAAAGCGGATGTGATTAGAAGTGCTCTCATTTCAAGTCTCCTGATAGATCGCTATAGCCTAAACGAAAATCGCTCATTGGTTTAAGTCCAGTTTTTCGATCAAACAGAATGGCACCATCAAGCATGACTGTACTTGGGCGACCGTATGTGGAGAAGGGATCACCGTCCCAAATTACGATGTCTGCCCGCTTGCCTTCTTCCAATGTTCCCGTTTCTTCCAATATACCTAGGGCTTTAGCTGGGTTAGTCGATAACCACTTCCAGGCTTCAGCTTTTGAAATGTTTAATCCTGCGCGGTTTCCGTCAGCCCAAGTCTTTGCGACTTCTTGGTTGAGTCGTTGGACATTGTTTGGGTCATCGGAATGAATCATCGCGCAGGCACCTGCTGCATGGACAAAGGGAACGTTTTCATTGATGTAATCAAAGCTTTCCATTTTGAACGCGCCCCAATCGGCCCACATCGCAGCACATGTATCACTTGCGGCAAGTTCAGGGCCAATTTTGTAGGCTTCAACGGCGTGATGGAAAGTGGTAACTTTGTAGTCAAATTCTTTGGCGATATCGAGAATTTGAATCATCTCATCCGCACGGTAACAATGCATTTGAACTAGAATTTTTCCGTCTAAAACATCAGCAAGCGTTTCAAGTTGAAGGTCGCGATCATAATCACCGCCTTTATCTCGTTTTACCTTATAGGCCGCTGCTTTAATCCAATTTTTGCGATAACCCGCAACATTGCCCATTCGCGAGCCTGGGCCACCTTTACTGCCGTAGACACGTTTAGGGTTCTCTCCGCAGGCCATTTTCAAAGTGTAAGGTGCATTAGGAAATTTCATGCCTTGAACCGTATGTGACGGCATATTGCGTAAGGTGACGCCACGTCCACCAAACAGGTTTGCAGAGCCGGGTAGAATGTGCAGGGTTGTTACGCCACCTTGCAGGGCTTCATCAAAGCCTGGGTCTTGTGGCCAAACGCCATGTTCCGCAAAAACTTCGGATGTGATTGGGCTTGTGACTTCATTACCGTCGCCATTGGCTTGCACACCAGGTGATGGATAGTTTCCCAGATGGGAATGAATGTCGATGATTCCCGGGGTCACAAAACGACCGTCTACATCTATCTGTTTTATTCCCTCTGGTATGCTGCCAGATCCAACGTAGCTTATTCTGCCTTCAGAGATAAGGATGTCACCCTCACGTATTTCGTTGCTAACGCCATCAATGATCTTTGCATTTTTGAGCAACATATCAGGTGAGGCTTGAGGTGCGTATGTGCTCGCAAAGGCCACTTCGGATTTATCAGTATCTGAAGCTGTATCCTCTTTTGCTTGGCACGCAGCTAAAGCCGTTAGAGGGAGGATAAGGGGGAGTAAGTTTTTCATTTAATTGTTCTGCGCATTCTAAGGTAAGAGGTCAATCGAAACAGGCGTCAATTTCTAAGGCTGACAATAATTTTTCTAGATATTCAGATTGAGGGATCTCAATAGCCCCAAGTGAGGCGAGATGTTCTGTCAGAAATTGTGTGTCGAGAAGGCTAAAGTTTTTATCATTTAAATGTTCAACAAGATGTATCAGCGCAATTTTGGACGCATTCGTCCGACGGGAGAACATGCTTTCACCAAAAAACGCGCCGCCTTGCGTTACGCCGTATAAGCCACCGACAAGGACATCGGCGTCCCAAACCTCTACACTATGGGCTTCGCCGCGCCTGTGAAGAAGTGTATAGAGGCTTTCTATACCAAAGCTAATCCAAGTGTCGTCCCGTTCATCCGCACAGGCTTGAATAACAGATGAAAAGTCCGTGTTGAACGTAACCTTTAAGTCTGTCTTTCGTCGAAATTTTTGCATTGAACGTGATATGTGAAGCTTATCAAGTGGTAGGATGCCGCGTTCTTTTGGTTCTACTAAATAAAAGAAATCGTCTTCGCGGCTGTCCGCCATTGGAAAGACGCCGCGCCGATAGCAGTTAACTAAATCATTAGGCCCAAAGCCTTTCGACATCTGAACTACTCCGTTGGGTCAGATTGAAGGGATTGGTCTGTTTCAGCCATATTGACCTTTAATTGGGCTTTTAATTTGCGAACATCTTCGGCCCAAATGAAGCCAAAGCTCACACAGCCTGTCTTTGTATGTGCGGCATGATGAAGGCGGTGCGCTTGGACAAGGCGTTTCAGATATGTGCCACGTGTTTTACGCGGAAAGGGAAGGCGTCGATGTACTAGGCCGTCATGAACCACAGCATATAGAGCGCCATAAAGGGTCAAGCCGAGACCAACGTTCCAAAGCCAATTATATCGCAAAGACCCGACTACGAAAAAGCCCGCCGCTATGAAGCTAAAGACAACTCCGTAGAGATCGTTTTTTTCAAATATCCCGTTTGAATCTGTATGATGGCTTTCATGCCAACCCCACCCCGGACCATGCATTATGTACTTGTGTACGGCCCACGCGAAGAGCTCCATCCCGATTACAGATGCGATGACTATGCTGAGGTTTATTAAGACAGTCATCTTTATGTCTCCCGCTTACAATACGGTAGTCTCCACCAAGGCTCATGTGGGAAAAGGTGATGCTCGTGATGATACCCGAAATGAAAACAGGATATCAAAGACAGGAAACGATTGAAGTTAATTGTTCTGGCATTGTGGTGGTCTGGAAATGCGTCTAAATGTCTGTGCGTTAGATAGGTGCCAAAGTAAAAAAGTTGAACTGATGACATAATTGCAGGAATAGCCCACATCACAATAGTGTTGAGATAACTCGCGCCGAGCAAGAGGTATAAAGCCGTAAAGCCAACTAAGACTATGATTTGCCGCCACCGAAAATAGGTTGTGAAGAATTTAAAATACCATGGCCAAAATGCATATGGGTTCTGCTTATTGAAATCAGGATCATTGGCTGTACCAGAATTGTCATGATGAGCATGGTGAGCAGATCGCATGGAGCGCCAATTAAAGCCCGCGTAGACAAACATTATAGCGCTTCCGATGGCATTATTTAATCGTTCATGATTTGGCAGAAAAGATCCATGCATCGTGTCATGGGCAACAATAAACATGCCCGTATATAGCCAACATTGAAGGGCTATAAGGGCAACCGTTTGCCAAATAGGCGCTGAGAGGTAGTGGAAAAAAACGCTAAAGACATGTACGAAAACCCAAGCAACCACGATTAGGCCGCCATATATAGGACCCATATTTAACGCCGTATGTTCAGTTGTGGTGGATTGCACCTAAACCCTCATTAATTTGTGTGACATAAAAGCTGCCAGTAAGAGGCAAATGCCTCCACCGCCAAATAACACTATCCAGACATGTAGCAGATCAATGACGGATTGTCCCCGTGCCAAAACGCCATAGAATGCTTCTATCGACCAATAATTGGGCGTCCCTATACCTAATCTTTGTAACCATGCTGGCATCATAAATCTTGGAACCATTGACCCACCTATCGATGATAGCAGAAGGACCGTGAATGTGCTGACGGTATGCATTTGGGTTTGGGTACTGCAAAGGGATGCAATTAACAACGCGAGGCCAGATGAGAGAACGGCTGTGCCTAAGCAAGCTAATGTAACTGGGCTAATGTGCTGTACAATTGGAACATCAAAAAATATCTGCGCAACAGCACATATTATGGCCGCTTGTATGAACCCAATCGAAGATAGAAAGACAAATTTTCCTGATAAAATATTCATTGCCCCCACAGGACCGACCATCAAACGATCACTGATCCCGCTGCGGCGCTCATCAATCGAAATCGCAGCGCCTTGCATCGCAGAAAAAAGTAAGAAGAGAATAGCGGTTGCCCCTATATAATAGGTGACGGTTGGGTCTTCTAGAGTTTTAGCCGTATCGGCCTTTAGAGCTGAGGTGGTCTCAAAAAGGTCTGCACCTTTTAGGCCTGCATTTGTCACTAGCATTTGGCGCAATTGACCCTTTAGGACTGTTGCAGCAACTTTTCGGCTAGGGTCTTCAATGATTTTGATGGAAGGTATTGAGGGGTCTGAAATGTCCCCAGACAGAATAATGCCTACGTCTTCTTGCCCAAGCCTGACACGCTTTATGACATCCTCGCTCCCCCAAGACGCTTCATAGGTAACAGATATAACACCTGTTTCGATTAGTTGGTCTTGGAATGATATTGTCGTTTCTACCTCGGATATATTGGCGAGTGCGACCCGTAGATCGAGGTTTCCGCCTGATGCATTAGAGAATATAGCCGCAAAAACAGCGAAGATGAATCCAGGCAAGACAAACGCTAGGATTAAAGCGCCTTTATCGCGCCAGAGCCGCAGCCACATTATTTTAAAGATGGCTCTAATCACGCGGCAAGTTTACCTGTTTTTTCTATGCGGTGCATCAGCGCCGTAAGGCCAGGCCTGCGAACGCTGATTTCCCGAACAAGGTCATCTTGTCCCTTGAGGGACGTCAGGAAGGCCGAGACAAAACTAACTTCATTCGCATCTGTCATTGCGACCCATATTGTTGGTAGCTCGCCTTGTTCGAAAGAAAACGGGCTCATGGCAGTCAGAGCTTCAGAGGCGGGCGGCGTTGCATAACGGACCATAACCTCGCGTTGGGATTTAAAACTGCGTTCGAGTAAGCGAGAAGGGGCTTCGTAGGCCAGTCGTTCACCTTTGCACAGGACAAGAACCTTATCGCAAAGGGCTTCGGCTTGTTCTAATTCGTGGGTGATCAGGATTACGGCTTTTCCCTGATTTGCTAATTTTCGGGCTAGTCGGTGAACCGTATCGCGTGCGGGTGCATCAACTCCGGCTGTCGGTTCGTCAAAAATAATAAGTTCAGGATCTGACATTATGGCAGCTGCAACATTGATGCGCCGTTTCATGCCACCAGACATTTCGGATATGCGTGTTTTCGCATGCGGCGTCATTTCCACAGCCTCTAAGGCCTCTGTTATGGCGAGTTTATCTTTCAATCCGACTAAACGCCCAATGACTGATAAATTTTCTCTTGCCGTTAGGTGTGAGTAGAGCCCGATGTCTTGCGGCACGAGCGAAATATGACGCTTGCGATCTGTGCCTTGTTGAAGATTAGTGTTACCTATGACTAGCTGGCCTTTCACGTCAACTCTTCCGCACAAAGCTTTGATGAAGCTCGTTTTACCTGCTCCATTAGGTCCAATGACGCCAACTAGCTCTCCCGAACTTATGTCTAAGCTTAGGTTGTCTAGAGCCTTATGTTTCCCATACATAACGGATATATTTTTAGCCTGTAAGACCAATTTACGTGGCTCTATTTTAGGTGCGGAGGAAGGCAAATTGATTGTCCAAAATGGCGGTGAGACTCTCTAAATTAGATAACTCCGCACGTTGTAAAGCCGCGGTAGCACTGTCTAAATAATCACGCAGTTTATCTTTAGAGGCTGCTGAGCCTGCTATAGCTAAAATCGTTGCTTTCCCTACGTCGCGGTTTACGGATTTTTCCGCTTGAGTGTCACTCATGACAACGTCTTTAACGTCATCGAAAAGTTGGAACGCCAAGCCTAAATGATAAGAAAAATCTTTAAGTGCAGCGCGTTGTGAGGCTCGCATTCCAGACAAAATCGCAGCAGATTCAACACTAAAGTCAAATAGAGCACCTGTTTTTAGCGTATTTAAGCGTTCAATTTCAGCAATCGTTGTGCCTTTGTCGACATTTGCAAGGTCTGCCATCTGTCCTGCAATCAACCCTTTTGACCCAACTGCATAAGACAGAAGGTCAATCATTTCGATGCGCCGCTCTGCGCTAACTTGATCCAAACGTGAAAGAACGCCGAAAGCCCTGTTGAGTAAAGCCGTTGCAGATAAAATTGCTGTACTCTCATCAAATGCAATATGAGTTGTAGGCTGGTTACGGCGCAGGTCGGCATCATCCATGCAGGGAAGATCGTCTAAAATTAGGGATGCTGCATGAACCATTTCTGCGACACACCCTGTCGATATAGCGGCATCAAGCTCTACCGTATCTCGTATGCCACCACCCTTTGCGATAAATATACAAAGCAAAGGCCGAAAGCGTTTTCCAGGTGAAAGTAGGGCGTGTCGTTGAGCTTCGTGCAGGCGGGCAGGCCATGTCGTGACAGATGGAACAACTTCCGAAAGACGGGCCTCAATCAACCCACGCATAGTTTGAATATCTGTAGGGATATCAGTTGATGGAAGTGGAATGGCCAAAGATGTCGTCCTGAAACTAGAGTTGAGCTTGCTTTGCATAAGCCGTGTTGTCGGGAAAGCCCTGTCTGAAGATTGATATTTCATTCATGTTCTCAACATAAACCGTGCGGCCTTAATAAGCTTGTTGGCCAGTTCGTAAATCGCGTTCAAGCTGGTTCTTAATATTATCGTTATTTAGCCTTGCGCGGTAAACCTGCATGTTCTCCATGACGCGCATCACGTAATTACGAGTCTCGGAAAACGGAATTTTTTCAACCCAATCGATAGCGTCAATTTCGCCGCTACGAGGATCGCCGTATTTTTTAATCCATTGTTTGGCTCGGTGTGGTCCAGCGTTGTAACTCACTGCGGCCAAAATATAGGACCCATCCCATCGATCCAAAAGGTCGTTTAAATGTAGTGCGCCCATTTTTGCAGCGTAATCTCCATCTGATGCCAATTTGTTGACGTCATAAGGAATGCGATGTTTGCGCGCCGTCGCTTTTGCTGTTGAGTTGATCATTTGCATCATACCGAAGGCTTTCGCGGAACTGACGGCATTCGTAGCAAATTCACTTTCTTGACGTGCTATGGCGTAAACAAATGGGTGTTCAAACTTGTTCTTTGGTAAGGCATCAATAGCACTCACCGTTGGATAACCGCTTTCCGTAAGCATAGACTGGAACCGTCCTGATTGTTTAGCCGCCCTAAGTGAAGGACGCATGAATCCATAATCTGCAGCTAGCTCCGAGATAAGAGAGAGCTTGGAAAGACTATCAACTTGGTCGTCTAAGTAGAAAGCTATCTGAGAAAAATAAGTCTGTTCACCGGCTTCACCCAAAAGATGCAACGCGCGGACACGGTTATCGATTGCAAACTCTGCCTTGGCTTGAGCGGCAATAAACTCTGGCGGCAAAGCCACACGATGCTCTGCGCCTTCAGCCTCTAATCCCGCTAGCATTCCATAGTATGTATTCGGGTACTGAGCGGCCTGGCGGTAATGCTCGATCTGTTGACCATCCTGTTGAGCTTCATGAGCTCTTCCGACCCAGTAATGCGCGCGGGAGAGCGAGATAGGGGAGCCGACACCATCGCGAAGGCGTGTGAAATGCCGTAGAGCACGGTCAGGCTCATGCATTTCAGTTAACGCCAACCAGCCAGCTAAAAACTCAGCTTCTGCGAATTCAGTTCCACGCTCAAAGCCATGGTGCAAACTAAGCTGATAAGCCTCTTTCATTTTTTTTTCTGATATAGCCCAATAGGCCATTATCTTTTTCTCGCGCCAGACGGCTTTTTTCCCAAGGTCCGATGTAGGGGCCGTCCTAGCGGTCATGTAAACAGGGAGGGCGTAGGTCTTGGTTTTTCTCTTTCTTCTCCAACGCGCGCGCTCATAGAGAAGACCTGGGTCAGTTAACTTGTTTTCTGGGACGAGCCTTAGGGCCGCATCCATTCCAGAGGCATTTCTGTTTAACTTCATGCGAGCGTTCATTACGGCTCTGTCGTCTTTGCTCATATGAGAAAGAAGGGCGCGGGCTTTGTCGTAATGTCGTGATCCAGACCAAATAAGGTGGTCTGCACGTGCGGCATGATCGCTCTTGGTGAGTTTTTTCCTATTCTGAGCGAACATTTTTTTCTGACGGTCGCGTGTAAGTTTACTTTCACGCCACGCTAAACGCATATATTTTTCGCCGCTGACATCATCACCGCGATCGAAATAGGCGTGCGCAAGCGCTGCGCGACCTTCACCTGAGACAGGCTCCGTGCCAACAAACCAGTTGAACACCTGCTGCGTCGTCCAGTTCTTATCGTACATTCTTCGTTCCGCCTCAGCGCGGACGGTCGTCATACGTGGCCAGTCTGTCATATTTTTATGAACATATGTCAGGGTGTCTATGGGCGCATTTCTGTCCCTCGTGGCTCTGAGCCATCTCAGTGTGTCTTTGGCAACGGGGTCGCTGACCGAAAGAGTGGCTTTGTTCAGGTCAGTCCAGCGTTGAGCCTTGGAAGCACTTAAGCCCTTACGGAATATTTTTGCATCAGATTCGCTTAGAAACGCTGACATAGGCGGAGGGGTTGGCTTCAGACGAGGCGTAGGTGTCACAGCAAAGGCCGCAGTCGCCGTAAACAAAACACAGAAAAATGAAATAATGGTCGATTTTAGGCCAAATTTAAGCCTCGTTTCAGTCTCACCGTTAACCCACATATACTTTCTTCCATCAAGTAGTGTAACTGCTCGAAACGATATCTTGAATCCAAGTCCACATCGACGCTATCAGGCCACAAATGATACGGGCCTATATAACCGCATAACGAAAGACAAACATGATAAAAGGGTCGATTACAGCTCTCGTGACGCCGTTCAAGGATGATCGAATAGATGAACAGGCGTTTCAGGATTTTGTCGAATGGCAAATCGCGTCAGGAACGCATGGACTAGTGCCGTGCGGAACAACGGGAGAAAGCGCGACTTTAACTGATGAAGAACATCAACGGGTTATTCGTTTGACGTCCGAAGTTGCAAATGATCGGGTGCCTGTTATCGCAGGTGCTGGGTCGAATGAGACTCGCGTATCAATAAAATACGCTCAACATGCGAAAGCTATGGGAGCTGATGCGGCTCTTGTTGTTACACCTTATTACAACAAGCCTTCACAAGAAGGCATTTTTCAGCATTTTAAAGCGATATCTGAAGCAGTCGATATACCCATCGTTGTATACAACATTCCAGGCAGAAGTGTTGTGGACATTGAACAAGACACGATGGAGCGTTTGTCAAAGCTCCCAACTGTGATCGGATGCAAAGATGCAACGGGTGATATTTCACGCGTTGCTGGACTCACTGTAAGGTGTGGCGAAGACTTTATTCAGCTTTCAGGTGATGACCCAACTACACTAGGGCACAGCGCTCATGGCGGTAGCGGCACGATTTCAGTCGGATCAAATATTGCTCCAGAAGCTTATGCGAATTTCCATAATGCTCTTTTGGCGGGAAATTATGTTGAGGCGAGAGCTATCAATGCTGTCTTAGATAGACTTCATAAAGACCTTTTCGTTGACCCAAGTCCTGGCCCTGCAAAATATGCCTTGTCGCTGATGGGGAAAATGGAGCCAAATGTGCGTTTGCCAATAACCGAATGTCGTGAGTCGACCAAAGAGATCGTGCGAGCAGCTATGGCTCAGGCTGGCGTAAAGTACTGATATGTCGAGTAAGGCGGGTGGTCGAAAGAAGAAGGCTGGGTCAACGGACACCACACTAGCGGAAAACCGCAAGGCGCGTTACGACTATGCCGTAGAGGATACGGTAGAAGCTGGAATGCTTCTTGTTGGTACTGAGGTGAAAGCACTGAGGTTAGGCCAAGCTAATATCGCCGAGAGTTACGTTGCCGTTGAAAACAACGAAGCATGGTTGATCAATGCCAATATCCCGATCTACGCTCCGGCCAGTCAGTTTAATCATTTACCGACGCGGCCACGGAAGCTTTTACTTAAACGCAAGCAAATAAACCAATTGCTAGGTGATACGCAGCGTAAGGGCCGCACAATTGTAGCGTTAAAAATGTACTTTAACGAGAAGGGAATAGCTAAGCTTCTTCTCGCAACGGCTACTGGTAAGCAGAATTATGACAAACGCGACACTGAAAAGAAACGCGATTGGCAGAAGCAAAAAGCGCGATTGATGCGCGAAAAAGGCTAAGCGTCGCACAGCTCACGTGCGCGCGCGAAAATGTCGAAGAACATCTTTTCGGTCAGGCGCTTGGTATTCGTATTATATCGAGAGCAATGATAGCTAGACAGAATTGTGCGCCCTACAGGGTCTTCATATTCAGTGCCGTGACCAAATTTATAAGTCGCCAATCTCATGCCTAATGCGCGCAGAGTACTGTCATGACTAATCTTTCCAAGGCATAGCATAACCTTGAGTTTTGGTAGGGCTTCAAGCTGAGGTGCGTGGTAGCTATCTCGACACATGTTGATTTCTGCTGCAACAGGCTTGTTTTGTGGCGGCACGCAACGGACGACATTGGTAATCATTGCGTCTTTGAGCTTGAGGCCGTCATCCGCATGTTTGTCGTATGACCCTGTGGAAAAGCCGAACTTATCTAAGGCCATATATAGAAGATCTCCCGCAGCATCACCTGTGAATGGACGCCCTGTCTGATTTGCGCCGTGCAGCCCTGGCGCGAGACCAACAATTAGTAATTTTGGATCAGGTGCGTAAAAGTTTGGCACAGGCCCGTTAAAATAATCAGGAAGAGCTATGCGTTGTTCATCCAGAAAACCTGCGAGTCGTGGGCACTTTTGGCAGCTATATGGGGCGTTTACATCAGTCATCATCATGGTCCGCATATTCACGGCGAGGGCGCCCGATTAGGTTTTCCATGTCTGCGACTTCTATGACGGCATTGGCTTGTCGGCGTAAATCATCAGATAGCATAGCGGGCCGCGTTTTCATTGACGAGACAACGGAAACCCGTGTGCCTTGGCTTTGAACCGCTTTCACTGCGGCGCGGAAGTCGCCATCGCCAGTGCAGAGTATCATGTGGTCTACATGTTCCGCCATTCCAAGCATGTCCACGACCATTTCAATGTCCATGTTGCCCTTCGTGCGGCTACGACCTTCGCGGTCTATGTAGGTTTTTGCAGGCTTTGTAATGACGTTGTAGCCATTGTAATCGAGCCAGTCGATTAAAGGCCTTATCGGTGAAAAATCAGCGTTTTCAAGAAGCGCAGTGTAGTAATTCGCACAGATCAGACGGCCTTTTCCCTTAAAAAGCTCAAGCATGCGCTTGTAATCAATGTCAAAATCTAAAGACTTGCTAGTAGAGTGGAAGTTTGCGCCGTCAACGAAGATCGCTATACGCTCATCTGGATAAAAGGCCATTCAATGAAACTCTGTGTAGAAATAGTTTAAAAATATGTCTGAGTGTCTTATCGCATTTGGTGGAAATCTATCCAACCCTAAAGTTAACTTTCAACTCGCTTTAGTTATGCTTTGCGAAAGTGGGTTTAGCCTGCGGCAAAAATCAGGCCTTTGGCAATCTCCTGCATGGCCTGCAGGATCTGATACACCCGATTACCTGAACGCTGTCGTGGCTGGCTATTTCGACGGTGAGCCTGAAGCGCTTTTGAGGCAGATGCTCGCAATAGAAACCGCCCTTGGCCGTAAAAGAACCGTTGCAAATGCGGCGCGTACACTTGACTTGGACCTTTTGATCTTTGGTCAGGTGACCCGCGATACGGAGGCTCTGACTTTGCCACACCCTCGTATGCTAGATCGGGGCTTTGTAATGATACCGGCGTGTGAAATAGACGAAAAATGGCTGCAATATGTGGAAGCTTTGCCTGATGTTGAGATACGAGCGACGCGCTATGTCGGACAGTGGTAATTACGGTTGATTGAATTGATATTTGTGATTAGAAGCGCCTCCAGAACTTAGGTCGTCTCGTAACGGCCTTTTTGTATTGGAGTGAACATGGCACGCGTTACCGTAGAAGACTGCATCGAAAAAGTACCTAACCGTTTCGATCTTGTGCTTCTTGCATCACATCGTTCACGTAATATTGCTGCGGGTTCACCGCTTACGATTGAGCGCGACAACGATAAAACCCCAGTTGTTTCATTGAGAGAACTTGCAGAGGAAACACTTGTGTTGAACGACCTTCGTGAGTCACTTGTTGTCGGCTTGCAGCGCGTTATTCAAGACGATGATCTACCTGATGAGCAAGAAGACGCGCCTGTATTGGCGCTTGGTCATGGCGACGCTGAACCAAAAGCTGAAATGTCCGAGGCAGATGTCTTGCGTGCCCTTCAAGGTGATCGCGACAACGATAGTTCTTCGCGCTTTTAGATCGCACTAAAATATGATGAAATTGCCGCCCTTTGAGGCGGCTTTTTTGTTGGTTGTTTGTGGCGGCTAGGCCTATAGATTTTATAGTGAATATGACTGTTGAAATATCCCCCGCCAAAAAGCCATTGCGCTTTTTGCGTCAGTATGAGCTGGTTGAGCTTGTAAAAAAATACGACCCATCTGCAGATGAAGCACTGTTAAACAAAGCCTATGTTTACTCCGTGCAGGCGCATGGGAAACAACTCCGACATTCTGGTGACCCATATTACGCGCACCCAATTGAGGTTGCTGGCATTGTCGCGTCTTTGCATCTTGATGTAGCAACAATATGCACAGCGCTTTTACATGATGTTTTGGAAGATACAGATGCGACAGTAGAAGAACTCGCGCAGGAGTTTACGCCTGAGATCGCTGAGTTGGTGGACGGTGTAACGAAACTAGGCCAGGTCGAGATGTCTCGTCCAAACCTATCTCGCGAAAGCGCCCAAGCCGAGAATTTTCAAAAATTCATTTTGGCGGTATCTAAGGACGTTCGAGTTTTACTCGTAAAGATCTGCGATCGTTTGCATAATATGCGAACCCTTGAGCATCATCCAAAGCAGAGTTCTCGTGAGCGGATCGCTCGCGAAACGCTAGAAATATTTGCGCCATTAGCCAGACGTATCGGCGTGGATAAAATTTGCTCGGAACTTGAAGATTTATCATTTTGTCATATTAATCCAGCCGCTTTTGAAAGTATTGAAAAGCGCCTTGTTGTTTGGCGTACGTCACAAGATGAGGCCATCAGTCAGGTGTTTACAGCGTTGAAGGACACATTAAGCAAAGCTGGTGTCGAGGGCGTTCGTGTTTATGGGCGTGAAAAGCGCGCTTATGCGATTTGGAGAAAGCTCCAACGTCAAAATATTAGCTTTGATGATGTTGCTGATATTTATGCCTTTCGTGTAATCGTCAAAAATAGGGAAACTTGTTATCAGGTATTAGGCATACTTCACGGAGAGTTCCGGGCGATGCCTGCTCGCTTTCGTGATTTTATTTCCGTACCAAAGCCCAACGGTTATCAATCTTTACATACGACAATTCAGACATCTGAAAACCGCCGTGTAGAGGTTCAAATACGGACCGAAAGGATGGAGGATGTTGCCATTCGCGGTGTAGCGGCGCATTGGGCGTATAAAGATGAAAGCTATGCCTACGACCCAGTTAGAGCCAATGCTTCAGGGGGCGATCCATTGCGCCGTATCCGCCCTCTTGTAGAGATGATGGAACACAGTGGTGATGCTGATGAATTCTTAGACAATGTGAAATTAGAAATGTTCACGGATCAAGTTTTTACCTTTACGCCCAAAGGTGATTTGATTGCATTGCCACGCGGTGCATCTCCAATCGATTTTGCCTATGCCGTACATACTAAAGTTGGTGACACTTGCATTGGGGCCATCGTAAATGGACGTGATGTGCCGCTTCGAACACAGCTCGAAAATGGTGATGTCATAAAGGTTATTCGCGGCGGCGCACCTGAACCCCAAATTGGTTGGGAAAGTATAGCCGTTACGGGGAGAGCCAGACAGGCATTAAGACGTTTAACGCGTACGGGTGAGTCTGAAGAGTTTCGTCGTATCGGAGAAACATTGGCTCTACACGCCTTCAGGCGTAATGGCATATCTATAGATGATGTTGTGCTGACGGATTCTTTGAAACGCTTAAAGATTTCAGATGAAGACACATTGTTCGAGACTTTAGGGCGAGGCGAGCTGTCTATGAATCAATTTGTCGAAGCCGTTTTTCCTGGACGTGCTGACGTTCAAGAAGAAGGCGACGTTCAAGATTTTGACCTGATTGATGATGACAGTGTTGGTCTTTACGTTAAAGGCGATGGCTTGAACCCAGGGCATGGTTTACACCTTGCCCCCTGTTGTTCACCTATACTTGGCGACCGGATAATAGGTTTACAAGAAGCAGGACGCGGCATCGACATTCACACTATAGATTGCGACGAACTTGCGGCTAAAGAGGATTCTCTTGAAAGCTGGATTGATCTTGGGTGGCGTCGGGCGGCTAACCAAACCGCGTCGACGGGTAGAATGGTTTTGACAGTGCAGCATATTCCGGGCGCACTTGCGGATGTGACTAAGATTATTGGGGATTCAAATGGCAATCTTATGAATATTAAAACAGTTATACGAAGCCCAACTTTTTTCGATATGATTATAGATATTGAAGTTAGGGATAACCGTCACCTGATGTCTATTATTGCTGCATTGCGTGCCTCTGCATATGTAGTCAAAGTCAACCGTAGCCGTGCGCTACCTAATCACCTGAAAGCTTGATCCATGAATACTGATGATGTTCTAGATGTTTTTCGTGAAGCGGGAGCTTTACTTGAGGGACACTTCATCCTGTCTTCAGGCAGAAGGAGTTCAGTTTTCCTTCAAAAGGCACTGATATTTCAAAATCCGCGTTTAACGGAAAAGGTCTGTAAGGCCTTAGCTGAGAAGGTGAATGCCACGCTGGATATTCAACCTGATGTTATTATTGCACCTGCAATGGGCGGTGTTATTCCAGGATATGAAACAGCTCGGCACATGGGTATCGACTCGTTGTTCGTCGAACGCGTGGACGGAAAGTTCACGCTACGCCGTGGGTTTACAATTAAGCCAGGTGCACGAGTACTCATGGTAGAAGATATCGTCACGACAGGGTTGTCTTCGCGTGAATGTATCGCTGCGATCACGGCTGAAACAGGCGCTAATATCATTGCAGGAGCGTGCATTTTTGATCGCTCGAATGGTGAAGCAGATATTGGTGTGCCACTTGTGAGTTTGGCCGCCAAACGCTTCCCTGATTATGACCCGAATGATTTGCCGGCTGAACTTGTAGATATTCCTGCCATTAAACCAGGCAGCCGAGGACTCTCATGAAGTCTCTGCCGCGACTTGGTATAAATATAGACCATATCGCGACTATCCGTAATGCGCGTGGTGGAGATCATCCAGACCCAATCGCGGGAGCTTACGCCGCTATACAAGCTGGCGCAGACGGGATCACGGCTCATCTGCGTGAAGATCGGCGCCATATGCGTGACGAAGATATGGTGCGTTTGCAATTGCTTTGTGAAAGTGAAAACATTCCATTGAATATGGAAATGGCAGCTACGACTGAGATGCTTAAAATTGCTTTAGAGCTCAAACCTAAAGCCGTTTGCATTGTACCCGAGCGCCGAGAAGAACGGACGACTGAAGGCGGCTTAGATGTCGCCGCTGGACATAATACAATAGCGCCCATCGTTAGAGCATTGAAAGACAATGGATCGCGTGTTTCGCTTTTCATTGAGGCGGTAGAGCCTCAAATTCAAGCCGCCGCTAGATCTGGTGCAGACGTCGTTGAGTTCCACACTGGAGCTTATGCGCATGCACTGGATGACGGGGATGAGATAAAAGCGGATGCCTATGTTGAAGCGTTCACGCAATCTGCGAAACTGGCTGCATCGCTTGGTCTAGAGGTTCATTTTGGTCACGGGCTCACCTATGAAAATGTGTCTCGCATCGCAGATATTCCAGAATGTATGGAGCTAAATATCGGTCACTTTATAATTGGTGAAGCTATATTCCTCGGCCTTGATCCCGCCATTAGCGAGATGCGCCGTATTGTCATGGATAGTCGCGAGTCATGATTTTAGGTGTGGGAACCGATATTTGCGATATTCGCAGAATTGAACAATCTATAGATAAGTTCGGAAAGCGGTTTCTCAACAAAACTTTTACGGCTGAAGAGCAGGGCTATTGCGAGGCTCAAGCCCGTCCCGGCATGAGCTATGCTAAACGCTTTGCTGCGAAAGAGGCTGTCGCCAAGGCTCTTTCTGGACCTGATACAGGAAGTTTGAGCTGGTTATCCGTATCCATTCAGAATGATCCATCGGGTCGCCCCGTGGTTAGTTTACTCGGAGATGCTCTTGCCCGGTCTGTTTCGCTCTGTCCGTCTGGCCATGTGTTGAATTTACACGTCTCTCTTTCTGATGATTATCCATATGCGACTGCATTTGCGATTGCCGAAGCTGCCCCAAGCGTTAGACAGGCGTCATGAGCAAGGTAATTGAAACAATGGATACTGACGAATCTGATGCTAAGGGCGGCTTTCGAGAAACAATTTCTACTATATTGTGGGCTTTGGGAATTGCTTTCGTTTTAAGGACCTTTGTATTTCAACCATTCCATATTCCTTCGGGCTCTATGGTGCCTGGTTTGGTCAAAGGCGATTATATTATCACGTCTAAATATAGCGTTGGTTACGGTCGTCATGCCGCGACGCCATTTCCATTTCCTGTAAGAAAAGGTCGTATATTTGAACGAGAGTTGGAGCGTGGTGACGTTATTGTTTTTCGTCCAGCAGGTTACGATAAAGATTTTATCAAGCGGGTCATAGGACTGCCGGGCGATCAAATTCAGATGAAGAACGGATTATTGCATATCAATGGGAAACCTGTTGGAATCGAAATTGACGGAACACATCAATATAGCAATGCTCGGACTGGAGAGTTGCAGCTTGAAACGTTCTCGAACGGAAACGTACATCAAGTATTAAACTTGCAGAAGGGCGACCGCCTTGACAATACTAAACCATTTCCTGTCCCATCCGGTTACTACTTCATGATGGGCGATAACCGTGATGACTCTTTAGACAGTCGCTTAACCTTTGATGAGGGCGGCGTAGGCATGGTGCCTAAAGAGAACATTATCGGGAAGGCTGAAATCGTTTTACTGTCTGTGAATGATGATTTTGTGATATTTAAACCTTGGACGTGGTCCAACATGCGCAGTGATCGTTGGTTTAAGGATATCAAATGAGCTTAGTTGGAGAAGGTCGTTACCCGCGTTTGCGAGGTCTTGAAGATCGTATCGGTTACTCATTTACGGATACGGATTTACTTGTTCGAGCGATGACGCATAGCTCTTACGGAGACGGCCAACGCTCGGCTCCAGATAATGAACGTCTAGAGTTTCTTGGAGACCGTGTTTTAGGTTTGATGACAGCGGCAGCGCTCTACCATTATTCATCTGAAGCTGAAGGCACACTTGCACGGCGCTTGAACGCATTGGTGCGCAAGGAAACCTGCGCCCAAGTCGCAAGGGAAGTTATTTTGGGCGACGCGCTGCTCTTATCCTCATCCGAGGACCGTCAAGGGGGTCGAGAGAAAACATCAATTCTCGGCGATGGCTGCGAAGCTCTTATTGCTGCTATTTATCTTGATGGGGGCTATGTTGAAGCTAAGAAATTCTATGATAGATTTTGGCAACCTATATTGGCTGAAGTCGTTCGGAAATCCGCCAAAGACCCAAAGACTGAATTGCAAGAACGCGCAATGGTGGTGGGACAAACTCTACCAAAATACGAAATTAAAGAACGAAGTGGTCCTGACCATCGCCCTCTATTTGTCATCCAAGTTAGTGTGGATGGTATCGGGAGTGCGCAAGGCACGGGAAAATCAAAACGTGATGCTGAACGCTTCGCCGCCGCACATCTCCTAGAAGGATGGCCATCATGACTCGAGCAGGTTTCGCCGCAATTGTTGGCGCTCCAAACGCAGGTAAATCTACTCTAACTAATGCCTTGGTTGGAGAGAAAGTCTCGATCGTTACCCATAAGGTTCAAACGACACGCTTTCAAATTCGTGCTATTGCGATGCTGAAGACTGAAGATCAGCAAGACTCTCAAGTGGTCATTGTTGATACGCCCGGTATTTTCTCTCCGAACGAGTCTGACCGCCTAGCTAAATCTATGGTGCATGCCGCTTGGACCGGTGCGGATGATAGTAATTTGATTGTCCATGTTGTGGATGCGCCTGCCTGGGTGCGTCAACAAAATGGAACTGGCGGTGCGCAAGACCGACTTTCGGTAGACGATACTAAAAACGTGGCTAGTGGCTTGAAGAAAAGACGCGCGACTGCCTATTTAGTTTTGAATAAGATTGATGAAATTGCGCATGATATTGTCCTGCCTCTGATTGCTGAATTCAATGAAATGGAGGTCTATTCTCAGATATTCATGACGTCCGCTACGAATGGCGACGGTATTGATAAGCTTTCATCTGCACTCGCAAACGCCATGCCTGAGGGGCCATTCCTTTATCCCACTGACCAAGCGGCAGATATTCCTTCACGTCTGATGGCTGCGGAAATTACGCGAGAGAAGCTCTTCCTACGACTTCATGATGAGTTGCCATATATGAGCATGGTCGAAACAGAGGCGTGGAAAGAACTTAAAAGCGGCGACGTTCGAATTGAGCAAGTTATCTATGTTCGCCGCAACTCTCAAAAACCTATCGTTTTAGGCAAGGGCGGGAAAACGATCAAAGATATCGGCGCAGCCGCGCGACGCGATATGCAAGACTGGTTGGGACGCAAGGTTCATCTATTCTTGTTCGTTAAGGTGCGTGACAAGTGGAAAGACGATCAGGCCCGTTATACGGGAATGGGGTTGGAGTTCGACGTATAATCTATGGATTGGTCCGCCGAAGGGTATGTTCTTAGCAGTCGGAAACATGGAGAAACCTCGGCGATAATCGAGGTTTTTACGCGTGAAAAAGGCAGACACCCTGGACTTGTTAGAGGCGGAACAGGGCGAAGGTTACGTCCTGTACTACAACCAGGTAATCGGGTCACAGTAGATTGGCATGGGCGTTTAGAAGAGCATCTCGGGTATTACACCCTAGAAGCTATAGACAGCCGCTCAGCTGAATTGATGGATGACCGGCTTAGTCTTGCAGGTCTGAATGCACTTTGCGTTATGACGCGAGAACTCTTGCCCGAAAGAGAAGCGTACCCAGCACTACATGACGTATTTTCTATTGTAGTCTCTCAGCTTGATAATCCTGAGGTTTGGCCGGCGCTTTATGTTCGGTGGGAAGCAGGGCTCCTCGCCGCTCTTGGCTATGGTTTAGATCTCTCCACCTGCGCTGCGACTGGAACCACAGAGAACTTAACACATGTATCGCCAAGGTCTGGACGTGCCGTTTGTACTGAATCTGCACTGCCATATGGTGATAAAATGCTGAGACTGCCTGGTTTTATGAGAGGCGAGGGACAAGCAACTCCAGAAGATATCTCTGCAGGCTTGCGTTTAACGGGTTACTTTTTGGAGACTCGCGTTCAATGGGAGGTCAACCGAACCCTGCCCGAGGCACGCCGTGTTATGATGGATAGGCTATTGGCAAAAGGTTTTGTCGCTAATCCCCAATAAATATGCGGTTTTCTACGCATGCGACCCGTTGTTTTGGTAACGTAGTTCAAGTGATTCGAAAGGCGCGTCCGTTCCATGGCGAAGACCCCCAAAACTAAAAAACCTAAAAGCGGTGATAACGGCGTTCCGCAAAACGCTATTATTGAAGAGCATTTCGATACGGCTTTGTCGTCACGTTATCTTGCCTATGCCTTGTCTACAATTACGCAACGGGCTTTGCCTGATGTACGTGATGGACTGAAACCTGTTCATAGACGCATTCTTTTTGCGATGCGGCAGTTGAAGCTTAGCCCCGAAAATTCTCACAAGAAATCCGCCAGAATTGTTGGTGACGTTATGGGGCAATATCACCCTCATGGTGACGCATCGATTTATGATGCGCTTGTGAAACTCTCACAATCATTCGCATCGCGTTATCCCTTAGTCGACGGGCAGGGGAACTTTGGTAATATCGATGGAGATAGCCCTGCGGCTATGCGATATACGGAAGCTAAGATGACATCGGCAGGCGTAGCTCTTCTTGCGGGCTTAGAAGAAGACGCAGTCGACTTTGTACCCACCTATAATGAAGAAGACGAAGAGCCTCTGGTTCTGCCTGCTGGCTTCCCTAACTTATTGGCGAATGGCTCTCAAGGGATTGCTGTTGGTATGGCGACATCTATTCCTCCGCATAATGCTGCCGAGATTTGCAGCGCAGCGCTGCACCTTATCAAAACTCCGAATGCTCGGGTCGAGACTTTGATGAACTTTATTCTTGGACCAGACCTTCCTACGGGCGGCATAATTGTAGAGCCACAAGAATCAATGCTTGAGAGTTATAGAACTGGCCGAGGCGGATTTAAGGTTCGTGCTAGGTGGAGTGTTGAGGACACTGGCCGCGGACAATACCAAATAATCATCACAGAAATTCCATATCAGGTACAAAAATCACGCCTGATTGAAAAATTGGCTGAAGTTATTGAATTGAAAAAATCTCCAGGCCTTATCGATGTCAGAGATGAAAGCGCTGAAGATATTCGCATTGTACTGGAGCCTCGGAGTAAGAATATTGATCCTGCGCTTCTAATGGAGAGTCTATTCAAGATTTCAGAACTTGAGAGCCGGGTCAGCTTGAATATGAATGTCCTTGATGCGACGCGTACGCCGCGTGTGATGGATCTTCGTGAGGTCATTCAATCTTGGCTAGATCACCGCCGCGTTGTGCTTTTGAGGCGCTCCAAACAACGTCTGGCTAAAATCGCTGACCGGATAGAGGTTCTCGATGGGTACATGATTGCCTTCCTTAATATTGATGAAGTTATTCGTATTATTCGGTTTGAAGATCACCCTAAACAAGAGCTCATGAAAGCCTTCAATCTGACAGAACGTCAAGCAGATGCTATTTTGAATATGCGTTTGCGAGCCTTGAATAAACTCCAAGAAATTGAACTCCAGACAGAGCATGATAAGCTCTCAGCTGAACGAGATGGGCTCGATAAGTTAGTCTCAACAGATAGTCTTCAGTGGGATACTATTGCATCGCAGGTCCGTGATATACGTGATGCCTATGGACCAAAAACAGACATCGGTAAGCGGCGCACAACGTTTGATATAGCTCCAGAAATTAACGTTGACCTTGCGACAGCATTTATTACGAAAGAACCGATAACTGTCGTCATGTCTGAGAAGGGCTGGATACGTGTGTTGAAAGGAAAGATGGATGATCTTTCTTCTGTTAAATTCAAAGAAGGCGACCAGTTAGGGTTTTCTGTACAAGCGGAAACGACTGATAAGATCATTGTCTTTGCAACAAATGGTAAATTCTATACGCTAACTGCTGACAAGCTACCTGGTGGGAGGGGGAATGGAGAACCTATTCGCCTTCTTGTTGATTTAGAGAACGACCACGACCCAATTGGAATGTTTGTGCATGATCCAGAACGGCAGCTACTTGTTGCGAGTAATGATGGTTATGGTTTCAGAGTGTCTGAAGCCGACATTATAGCGAGTACAAAAGGTGGTCGTAAGACACTGAACGTTAAGGGCGATTCTGAGGCTGTACGGGTCATTCAGGTCAATGGCGACAAGATCGCTACTATTGGTGACAATAGAAAAATATTGATCTTTGCTATCGATGAACTTCCAGTAATGTCACGTGGTAAAGGTGTGCGTTTACAGAAGTTTAAAGACGGTGGATTGGCTGATATCACAACTTTCAATTCGGAAACTGGCCTGACTTTCTTAGATACATCTATGCGCCGAAATGATGTTCCTGATTGGACATTATTAGAAGGAAAGCGGGCTCAAGCGGGACGTATGGCGCCGCGTGGGTTTTCTCGGAAGTCCAGTTTTGATCCGTCCCGAGGGCTTTGAGGGCATATAAAAAAAGCCGCTTCAAAGAGCGGCTTTTAAAAATATAGTCAGTTTTTTTTTTAAGCTGATTTTTTAGCAGCTTTCGTTGACGTAGGGCTTGTAGTTTTACGCGAGCATTTTCCATCAAAGAACGCGCCGTTTGCTATGGTAAGCTGATCTTGTATGAGGTCAGCCTGAACATTTGCGGTCTCTGATAATTCAACTACCAGACTTTCGACTGTACCTGTCACTTTACCCCGAATATGAACATTTTGCCCAACTATTTTACCGTTTACAGCGCCTTGCTCACCAATTGTAATGTTACCTGCAATGATGTTGCCATCTAAACGTCCATCAATTTGAACGTCTCCATCTGTCGTAATGTCGCCCGTTATAACAATGTCACGACCTAAAATAGATGGAGCAGAACCAGAAGAAGTGCGGGGCGCAGATGACGCGGCCGGAGCCTTACTAGGTGTTGATGCAGTGCTTGTTGGATTGTTTGTTTTATTGAACATAAAGGCCAGCTTTCAGAAACTTGTTCGGGTCATAGGCCCGTCCTTGGAAATGTATTTCGTAGTGGAGATGGGTTGCGGTGCTCCGCCCAGTTGATCCCATGCCTCCAATTTTGATGCCCTTATCCACTTTTTGGCCGCGTTTTACAAACGTCTTATGCAAGTGACCATATCTCGTTTTAAAACCGTGCCCGTGATCGATTTCAACAAATTTACCGTAAGTGCCATTACGCCCTGAACGTGTCACTACACCTGCAGCCGTCGCTAATATAGGAGTAAGACGTTGCCCGCCGAAGTCGAGCCCGTGATGCATCGTAGGTCGTTTTGTAAAGGGGTCGTGACGTAATCCGAAGGTTGACGTTCTGTATGTATCACCCTTTACTGGGTGCCCCAAAGGTAAAGCTTGGACAGCCGTATTTAATGCATCCGATTCTGCAGTACGCGCTTGAATGGCGGCAACTCTTGATACGAATCCAGTTTCATTCGTAGTTATTCCATCCATCGAAATAAATGGTCCGCCTTTTCCAAATGGCGATTCGGACAAGACCGTTTCTACATCCATATCTGTTGATTGTATTAGTGCGCGGTTGCGTTCAATTTTGTTGAGTGTCTCTAACTCAGCTGAGATCAGGTAAGCATCTTGCGTGTCGCCAAGCGCATGTAGGGAATTGTCTATAGCAAGACCTGTAGAAAGCGAAGCTTCTTTGATAATGCCTCTACGGGATTTTCGTGGAGTCGCGTCTCTCGTCATAGGTGACATTAGCACTTTATTTGGTACGTATTTAACGTTGGAAGTACCCGGTGTGGAGAACGACGCTGTTTGATTTCCAATCATCTGCGATAGTGTTTGATGTTTCTGCTGAATTTCACGAGCCATAGTCTCAAAATTCTTACGTTGTTCCGCCAACATAAGTCGTGAATTTTCTTCTTTTGCCTTTGAGTTTGCAATCATGCGTTCATAATTAGCCTTCTCAACGCGCATCTGCTGACTTGATGTCCGAAGTGGGTTGTGACCCACAAGTAGGTTAATCATTGTGTACAAGCACCAAAGTGCCATGATGGTAATTGTAGAAACTACGGCAAGCTGAAGGCGAGTTGAGAGCACGTAGTACTTAACCTCTCCACCTGAGCGAAGATAGATTTGACGTTCTGGAAAATGACGCAATACGAATGAACGTAGGTCGCCAACTAAGTCGTTAATCATAGTTCCCCGGTTTTTATCATGCCTTAGGCCCATTAATGACAGCCTCACAACAGTGTGCAAGTGCGTTTGAGGGAGTTTACGGTTAATTTAGACTTAATTTCTTTATTGCGAACCTGTTTTTTACATAAAATAGGGTTAATTCGTCACAAGTGGCTCATAATAGAGCTTTGAAAGCCCTGCTAAGGTGCGGGCGCTCTCATTAAATGGGGACTTTATCTGTCCTTTGAAGTGAGTTCGGACGAGGTCGTGGAAATAAGATTCGGGGCTTTTGTCTTGATGAGCAGCCAAATATTTGAACCAATGTGCTCCTATCCCAACGTGGCTTATCTCTTCTTCATAAATGATTTTTAGAATATCCGCGCTTTTGGCGTCGCCAGCGCTGATTAAGCGTTTTATCATATTTGGTGTTACATCCAATCCTCGCGCCTCAAGAACAAGTGGCGCAATGGCTACACGTGCCGGAAAGTTGTCACACGTAGACTGTGCGGCTTCCCAAAGTCCATTGTGGGCAAGATGGTCTCCGTATGACACGCCTAACTGCTCTAGCCTATCTGCTAACATCAGAAAGTGACGCGCCTCATCATCGCAAACCTTTGACCAGTCGGACACGAAGGCGTCACGATCTGAGGCATGAACCATAGGGTGCAGCGTAAAACGAGCGATCATATCTGCGGCAAGGTCAATGGCGTTAAGCTCAATATGCGCGACAGCATGTAAAAGAGTGGCTCGACCTGCTGGTGATCCAAGACGGCGTCTAGGGACGTCCATGGGGGAGACTAGGCTTGGTTTATCAGGACGAGCAGGTTGACTGGGTAAGGCACCTTCACACTCACCGATGTCGTGTGTCTTCAACCAATCGGTCTGCATCTGTCTTGCGCAGGCCGCTTTTGCCCTTGGGTCGCGTGTTAAGAGGACGTTTCGAGCCGATTGCAAGGCACTCATTTTACGCCTTGTGATCACGCAGTGACTGTAGGACATCATCAACATGTCCTTTAACTCTGACCTTTGGCCAGACTTTTACGATGTTTCCGTCAGGCCCAATTAGGAACGTTGCGCGCTGAATTCCCATGTAAGTCTTTCCATACATGTTTTTCTTAACCCATACGCCATAGTCTTCTGTGACTTTGCCGTCTATGTCGGCTCCCAAAAGGATACCTAGTTCTTGTTTGGCAATGAACTTGTTGTGTTTTTCAACTGTATCACGAGACACGCCAAGTATGTCTGCATCTAGAGCTTCAAAGGCTTGCTTCTGTGCTGTAAATTCTATGGCTTCTGTTGTGCAGCCGGGCGTCGCATCTTTCGGATAGAAATATAAAATCAGGTACCGTCCACGGTAATCTCCAAGTTTAACCGTTTTCTCTATACCGCTTGTTGGAATCGAGAAATCAGGGCCCGTGTTACCGGCTTCTAAGTGCGTTAAATTTACAGGCATATGCTTAAGTCTCTCTGGAAGTTAATGAGCTTCTTATGGATTTATACGCAGCATGCCTATACTTGATGGGAAGATTATGAGTTCTTCAAAAAACACTTCCCACGAGATAACTACGCTGCAGTCAAAAGGCTTGCGTGATGTTTGGTATTCAAAGGGTGGAACACAGGCAAGACTAGTTATTTCTGCAATGATTTACCGCATGTACCGCCTATTGGGTGAGCTAACTGCGGTGTTATTGGGTTTGGGCATTATATTAGCTTGGACTGCCTCGTCAGTTTTAGGTCGTCAATCAACAGAGCTGACAGTACTGCGGCCAAATATAAAAATTTGGTTTGCGGATGCCTTTGATGGAAAAGGTGCTGAATTTGAACGTTTAGACTTAGCTTGGCTCCCCGTTGACAATCATATCGTCATGACCTTGGAAAAGGCTTCGATTTTAAATGAGAATGATGAAATATTGGAGTCGTTCGATTTAATTACGACAACTTTTGCCATCAAGAAAGGTGATGTTTTTAACCCAAGTGTTGTAAGTGCCCAAGTTAAAGGCGGAGTTATAAGCTATATTGAGGACGAAGAGGGTATCATTACCATTGGTCTTGGTCCTCCTGATGCTGTTGGTCGAGTTGGACCTGTATATCGTAGCAATGTAGCTGCCAAAATTGACACTAAAATTCCGTTACAGGACTTTGAACTCATTCAAATCGAAAATGCTAAGGTCCATTATGTAAATAATGTATCTGGAATAAATCTTTTAACGGATATTGATTTATTACGAGCTTCTTTTTCCGGCAATGGCGTCTTTACCTTATCTGCGAATGGAGGCGTGAAGCAGTTTAAGGAGTCTGCACCGTTTACTTTAGAAACAATCGCGCAAACAGATCTTAGTGAATTGAAATTAAAGACAGATATTAAAGGTGCACGCCTTGATCAAATTGGGCCTGTTAAGGGACGGTTTTCTGCCCTTCGGGGTCTTGCTGCCCCCGTGAACCTTAGTGCTAATATCGATTTTTCTAAATCTGAAGGCCTTCAATCCGCTTATGTCGATTTGGGCGTTGCTGATGGACAATTTACAAATTTCAAGAACATCCCCGCATCTGTGCATATAATCAATGAGTTAAAGGCAGTCGGTACGTTGGACCCTGGCGCAGAGCGCATGAAAATTGAGAATTTGCAGCTCAGGTCACCTAAACTCTCTTTCAAAAGTTCGGGGTTTTTGACTGAACTTGGGAATTTGAGTGACGGTGATGACAATAGTTCACCTGTTTTTGACTTAGCCTTTGGGGACGTAGAATTTGATATAACGCCAACTTTTATAAAACCATTCAAATTGGACCGCTTGAACCTTCGTGGTCAGGCAGATGTCGATAGCCGCGTACTCAATATTCGTAAGGGCGAGGTGACATTTTTCGATACCGTTCATCAATTCAGCGGGCAGATGGCGTTGTATGATGATAATAGCGTGAAAGACCTACAGCTAAAAACCCGCATGTCGTTTGGTTCAATACACCCTCAAGATTTCATCACGCTTTGGCCTGTTGATCTCATAGTCGGTGCCCGTAATTGGCTTGAGCGATCTATATTAGATGGGAATATTGATAAGTTTGAAACCGATGTGAGTTTTGATGAAGCTTTCTTTAAGGACCGCCGTCTTACAGCAGATCGTCTGAAGGTACGTTTTGGCGGCAGAGATGTACGCGTGAATTACGTTTCCACGATGCCAGACGCAACTGATGTGAGCGGTGAAGGCTTCATTAGTGGAAATATGTTGGGGTTGGATTGGAATGGTGGACGTCTTGAGGGGGTAACTTTGCTCGGTGGCCATGTTGAAATTCCGCAGTTAATCCCACGTGGAGGTGACTTGATTGTCACAGCAAAAGGCACTGGAGATATTGTAGACCTGATTAAGATTGCAGATAATGCACCTCTAAACATTGCAACACGTTACGGGATAGACCCCCAACTTATGGCAGGTAGCGGAAATATTGACCTGCGTGTGACACGTCCGTTGTTGGTGGATTTTCCGCCCGAGCGTATAACCTACCAAATCAACGGTGACTTTAAGAATGCAAAGGCTCCATTCGCCTTAGGTCGATTCGATGTCGATAATGGTGATTTCAAACTTGACGTAAATCGAAATCAAATGCTCTTGTCTGGCCCTGTCGATATAGGACCTTGGCGTGCAGACATGAAGTGGTCGGAGACCTTCGGTGCCAATGCCCCACTTGCCAAATATCGAATATCTGGCCCTATCACTGCCGCAGAACTAGATGGAATTGGCGTCGCGTCCCGAGGATGGTTTGACGGCGTGGCTGAAGTTACTATCGATGCAGAGGGACGTGGAGTGGATGTATCAACGGCTACTCTTGATGTGGACCTGACTGAGACCGCGCTGTCTCTGGAACGCATTTGGTCGAAACCAATAGGAGTTCCCGCTCAGTTAGTTGGAGACATGAAAATTGATAACAATGATGGCTTCGTCATTGATGTAACTGACCTATCCAGTGAAGGGGTTTCAGTTAAAGGCCGTATTGAGCTTGAATCTGACTATAGGCTCAAGTTACTCAATCTAGATGAATTGCGTATTGAAGGCCTTATCGATAGCACGTTAGAAATACTCCCAGACCGTATTCGTGGACAGTTAAATGTGGATTTAAAAGGGCGTTTACTTAATGTGAGCCCATGGACTCAAGATCTTTTCGAAGACAGAGAAACCACCCTTGATGTTCCACTTAAATTGCAGGGTTCAATTGAAACTCTTGTTCTGGATCCAGATTATATCGTTACTAATGCAGAGATGTTCTTCTCCCACACGGGGGTAGTTGTTGAAGGTGCCCGCCTTGAAGCTTCGGTTGATGGCAAGCCTTTGAATATAGAAATCCTCACAAAGCCAGACTTTACTAGGCAAATGGACGCCGTTGTTCCCAATGCTTCTGACGCTATTTTTGCCTTTCTAGGGCTGGAGACTACATCTGGTGGTGAGCTGCGCCTAAAAGCTGTACTCCCTCCTGCGGGTGAAATAGGTGCATTCGTTGGTGAAGCCCAAATGCGTAATTTTCGGATGGTAAAGGCGCCTGCTATGGCTCAACTTCTCTCGTTAGCATCCTTAACTGGGTTGGCCGACACTCTGTCGGGAGGAAGTATGCAGTTTGACCGTTTCAAAATCCCGTTCACAATATTGGGCGATGAGATCGCGATTCGTGATGCACGCCTTTATGGACCAGCCCTAGGTATGACGGGTGACGGAGACATTGACCTGAAATTAAGAGTGCTAGATTTTGATGGGACAATCGTACCTTCTTATACTGCCAATTCTATATTGGGTGACATCCCGATTTTAGGGGATATTTTTGTACAAGAAAAAGACGGAGGATTATTCGCTTTGACCTACACAGTGAGTGGGCCTTTTGAACAAACTAAGATTGCCGTGAATCCACTATCAGCGTTAACACCGGGCTTTTTACGTCGAATTTTCAAACGAGACCGATCAAAGGTAGATGAGGATTTAAGGCAAAAAATTGAAGAGGTCGCACCTAAGCGTCAAGTTGAAGATGTTCCAGAGCCTTAGGCGTCCGTTACTTTGAGGAGGGCATGCTTCTTTTTCCCAACGGATATCTTCACCACACCATCTACAATATCCGACCCTTTGAGCGTAAGCTCGTGTGTTTCAACTTTTACATCATTAAGCTTTAAAGCGCCTTGCTTGATGTGGCGGCGGGCTTCTCCATTTGAGCCTGCAAGACTAACCATCGTTGCCGCCACCAAAATGCCCATTCCGTCTATCTCCGCTAAGGTGACATCTACCGAAGGAAGACCCGACGCGGTTTGACCTGAAACAAATGTTTGTTGTGCAGTGGCTTCGGCAGCTTTAGCTGCCTCTTGTCCATGCAAGAGGGTGGTAGCGGCATTAGCAAGCGCAATCTTAGCTGTGTTAATGTCAGCGCCTTCTAAGGCTTCTAAACCCGCAACTTCAGACTCTGACTTATCCGTAAAGAGACGCAAGAACTTGCCTACATCAGCATCTTCTGTGTTTCTCCAGAACTGCCAGTACTCATAGGGACTGCGTGTGAAGTCTGCGCCAAAAGATGGATCGCCATTCAGCCAAACGGCGCCATCTGCTGTCTTGCCCATTTTTCCGCCAGACGCCGTGGTGATCAGCGGTGTGGTAAAGCCATAACATTCACCGCCTTCCATTCTACGAGTGAGGTCTACACCTGTTGTTATATTACCCCATTGGTCTGACCCGCCAAGTTGAAGACGACATCCATGACGACGGAAGAGCTCAACGAAGTCATAGCTTTGAAGAAGTGGGTAGTTGAACTCAAGGAAGGTCATAGGCTGCTCGTTCTCGAGGCGGCGTTTGACTGTTTCCATTGTGACCATACGGTTGATGGTAAATTGCGGGCCTACCAAGCGAAGGAATTCTAAGTACCCTAATTTTGACAACCAATCGTCATTGTCGACCATGATGGCGGCATTTTTACCTTCAAAAGACAGGAACTGTGCGAATACACGGCGGATGCCTTCTTTGTTGGAATCGATCTTTTCTTGTGTCAGCATTTGCCGAGACTTGTCCTTACCAGATGGGTCGCCAATTTTAGTCGTGCCCCCGCCGAGCAAAACGATTGGTGTTCCGCCGCTCTGTTGAAGGTGACGTAGCATCATGATCTGAACGAGGGAACCAACGTGAAGGCTTGGCGCAGTGCAATCAAAGCCGATGTATCCGGTCAAATCCTCTGTCGTCGCAAGCTTATCCAAACCCGCTTCATCTGTGCATTGGTAGAGAAATCCTCGGCCGACGAGGGTTTGCATAAATGTAGAAGCGTAATTGGTCATAATTTTGGCTTCTAACGAGCATGAGAGTCGTGTCAAAGCCTATCCTATGAACAAAGACAGATACATTGCATTGGGCCTGATGAGCGGGACCTCTCTAGACGGCGTGGATGCGGCTGTCATAGAGACCGATGGCGTTGATATATTCGGGTTTGGTGAAAGTCGTGAACGATCTTTTACAGCGAATGAAAAGACCGCATTGCAGGCCGCGACGCAGGATGCGCTTGAATGGCGGTTTGCTGGCGCTGTACCTAATAGCTTCGTAGACGCAGAAGCGTTAGTCGATCGCGTCCATATCGAGGCGATTAATACCTTATCTGCTGATGTAGTTGGATATCATGGGCAGACAATTTTGCATCACCCTCCACTGGATGGAGCGCGAGGCCAAACACTTCAGCTGGGACGTGGACAAGTGCTGGCTGATCAACTGAACATACCTGTTGTCTATGATTTCAGGTCTGACGATGTGGCCTCAGGTGGGCAGGGTGCACCGCTTGCACCGATTTATCATGAAGCCTTATGTCGCTATTCGAAGTTAGAAGGCAAAGTCGCTGTTTTGAATATTGGCGGAGTGTCGAATGTAACATTGATTGAGGATGGTGTTCTTCAGTGGGCGACGGATTGCGGTCCGGGTAATGGGCCGTTGGATAACTGGGTGTCCGCCAATGGGGCTGGTGATTTCGATAAGGATGGCTGTCTGTCATTGATGGGGGAGGTGGACCATGCGTTGATTGTAAAATGGCATCAGCGAGATTTCTTCGCGCGTCCTGTCCCGCGCAGCGCGGACCGATATGATTTTGATGTTCTGGCAGATTTGGATGGGGTTTCACTGAAAGACGGCGCCGCTACACTCGCAGCTTTTTGCGCGCAGTCTATTGCTCGTGACCTTGGGCTTGCCAGTGTAGAACGTGTAGTCGTTTGTGGGGGAGGCCGAAGAAATCCAACCATCATGGCAATGTTGGAATTGCACACGGATGCGCAAGTCGTCTGCGCTGAAGCCTTCGGTTGGAATGGGGATATGTTGGAGGCTCAGGCTTTCGCCTACCTCGCCGTTCGTACTCTAAAAGGGCTGCCAATCAGTTTCCCGAAAACAACTGGCGTACCCGCCCCAATGACGGGCGGGCGTATTGCTTATCCGAAGGATTAGCCTTCGATGAGTTTTGGTTCGCGCGGCGGCGAGTAGCGTGGGTCGAGTGTATCGTCGAGATAGTCTTCGATTACTTCCATAGCTGGCTCGAGGTGATTGGTGTAGAAGTGATCTGCGCCTTCAATACGAACCGTATCGATCTCATGACCTTTTTGGACGCGAATTTTAGACACAACACGATCGACGTCATCCGCAGGGACGATTGGGTCTTCACTACCATATGTCACGAGGCCAGAGGCTGGGCATGGGGCTAAGAATGCGAAATCATATGTGTTGGTCGGAAGGCTCATGGAAATGAAGCCAGCGATTTCAGGGCGACGCATCAACAACTGCATCCCAATCCAAGCGCCAAAGCTGTAGCCAGAAACCCAGCTAAAGGGTGCGTTTTGGTTGAAGCTCTGCATGTAATCAAGTGCGTAAGCCGCATCTTGAAGCTCGCCTTGGCCATTGTCGTAAACGCCAATGGAACGGCCAACGCCGCGGAAGTTAAAACGTAGAACAGAGAATCCACGGCGCTTATATTGCTCATACATCGCAACAGGGATGCGGTGATCCATATGTCCGCCAGCCTTTGGATGAGGTGGAAGGATGAGCGCACATGGCGCTTGCGGGTCATCAGACGGGTGATAACGGCCTTCAAGACGACCTTCAGGGCCGTTAAAAATGACTTCTGGCATAAGAGCAGCCTTTTAATATGGGTCTAGATTGTCACGCAAATTTGCGGTAATTCAATCTTGACTAAATCAGTCGGGATACATAGGTCCCGCTTGATGAGTTGGATTTCGTGCGCGCCTCTATCAAGGGTATAAACAAAAAGCCAACAAAACCTGCACTTTAGTGCCGATTTGGAGTTGAACACCTACCGTGAAACTGACCGCAAAGGGACGTTATGCTGTTATGGCTGTGGCTGATTTGGCTGCACAGGGTGAAAACGCGTGCGAGTCACTCACATCTATAGGGTCGCGTCAGGCGATTTCAGTGACTTTTCTGGAGCAACTCTTCG
This sequence comes from uncultured Caulobacterales bacterium, assembly GCA_938009235.1. Lineage (GTDB taxonomy): Bacteria > Pseudomonadota > Alphaproteobacteria > Caulobacterales > Maricaulaceae > Litorimonas. Next base: position 397,118 of record CALLIK010000004.1, on the reverse strand, counting down.
GGAAACTGAGACGCGCAGGTATCGTGGAATCAGTTCGCGGCGCACAGGGCGGATACAAATTGTCTAAACCTGCCTCGCAAATCTCGCTTGATGGAATTATACACGCGGTTGATGCGGCGCCAAAGGCGCACGGGTGTAGTCCTGAAACCAAAATTACCTGCACAGGCCGTTCTGACAGATGTCTCACGCATGACCTGTGGGGCGCGTTGGAAAACCATATCGAAGACTTTCTGATGTCGATCAGTGTGCAAGACGTTGTTGATGGGCGATTACCAATGACTGAGGCAGCGGAATGACCCGTTTGTATCTCGATCATAATGCGTCTTCGCCAATTCGTCCGAATGTTCAGGTGGCCATTGGGGCATGTATCGCAATGGGCGGTAATGCCTCTGCGCTTCACCGCGACGGTCAAGCCATGCGCGGCGTGATCGAACGCGCCAGAGAAGCCGTGGCCTTAGAAATGTGTGTCTGCTCGCAAGATTTGATCTTCACGGGTAGCGGTACTGAAGCTGATAACATGGCGATCTATTCTGCGGTTCAAGCGGGATGTCGAACCCTTTTGATATCTGCCATGGATCATCCTGCTACGATTAAGGCTGCGGAAACATTTGGTGAAACAGTCGAGTTCATCCCTGCTGACTCCCATGGTCGCACTGATTTAGGTTGGCTGAAGTCACGTTTAGAAACATGGGATAGAGCTCAAGGTCGTCCATTTGTGTCACTCGTGGCCGCCAATAGCGAGACGGGCGTCATCCAAGACATAGAGACTGCGGTTGAGCTAACCCATGCAGCTGGCGGATTGATTTTAGTGGACGCGGTCCAAGCCTTCGGGAAAATTCCTATGGTTGCACAGCCAGACTATCTGGTCGTGTCAGCTCATAAAGTGGGCGGGCCGCAAGGTGTTGGCGCGCTCTATGTGTCTGCAGACGCACCCTTCACATCGCTTATTCAAGGCGGCGGGCAAGAACGTAATCGCCGCGCAGGCACTCTAAATGCTCTTGGTATATCAGGGTTTGGGGCCGCAATGAGTCATATCAATCTTGAAGCCTTAACGTCTGACGCGCGAGATCATCTCGAAGCGGGACTTAAAGAGCTTGAGCCAGAGCTTACGATTTTCGGTGAGGCGGCTGAACGCTTACCAAATACGTCCTTTTTCGCCGTACCAGACGCGAGTTCTATGACATTGATGATGTCGCTGGATTTAAATGGTGTTTCGGTCAGCACAGGCACAGCATGCTCATCGGGCAAAGTCGGCGCAAGCCGCGCGATAACCGCTATGGGTTTGGCTGATAAAGCACCAAAGGGCGCCATTCGTGTCAGCTTCGGTCACAAACATACTGCGGAAGATGCAGAAAAATTCCTCCATGTATGGTCGCGCATACGTAATAAGTCTGCTGTTGCCGAAACAACAGCTCCGCTTCGCATGAAGCAAGTTTAGAACATGAGCATCACTATGAATGAACAGGTCAATGTCAAAGACAGTATCGACGACGAAACCGTCGAAGGCGTACGCTCGCTTGAAGCGGATAAGTACAAATACGGCTTCGACTCCGATATTGAACAAGAGTTCGCGCCGAAAGGCCTGAATGAGGATATCGTTCGTTTCATCTCAGCCAAGAAAGACGAACCGCAATGGCTTCTAGATTGGCGTCTTGAGGCTTATGCGCGTTGGTTGACGCTCGAAGAGCCTGAATGGGCGATGGTTGATTATCCAAAGATCGATTTCCAAGACATGTATTATTATGCGTCTCCCGTGAAGAAGAAGGAACTCAACTCGCTCGACGAAGTTGATCCTGAAATTCTTGAAATCTACAAAAAGCTCGGTATCTCATTGAAAGAGCAAGAAGTTCTTGCTGGCGTTAAAGGTGCGCCGCGCGTGGCCGTTGATGCAGTATTCGACTCGGTTTCAGTCGTGACAACATTCAAGGCAGAACTTGCCAAACATGGCGTGATCTTCTGTAGCTTCTCTGAGGCCGTTAAAGAGCATCCAGAACTCGTGCGTAAATATATGGGTTCCGTTGTACCTGTGACGGACAATTATTACGCGACGCTCAACAATGCTGTCTTCTCTGACGGATCATTCGTCTACATCCCGCCGGGTGTGCGCTGCCCAATGGAGTTATCGACATATTTCCGCATGAACGCCCAAGGTACAGGGCAGTTTGAACGGACACTGATCATCGCAGACAAAGGCTCTTATGTGTCTTACCTCGAGGGCTGTACGGCTCCGATGCGCGACGAGAACCAACTTCATGCCGCTATTGTTGAGATCATCGTCCATGACGACGCCGAAGTGAAATACTCAACGGTTCAAAACTGGTGGCCGGGTGATAAAGACGGCAAAGGCGGCGTTTATAACTTCGTCACGAAACGTGCGGATTGCCGCGGCGTGAACGCCAAGGTGAGTTGGACACAAGTTGAAACTGGGTCTGCCGTCACGTGGAAATACCCAAGTTGCATCCTGCGCGGTGATAACTCCCAAGGTGAGTTCTACTCCATCGCGATCACAAATGGTCATCAGCAAGCCGACACAGGCACAAAAATGATCCATTTGGGTAAAAACACGAAATCACGCGTGATCTCTAAAGGCATCAGCGCGGGTAAATCGAACTCGACCTATCGCGGCCTCGTTAGTGCACACAAGAAAGCGACAGGCGCGCGGAATTTCACGCAATGTGACTCGCTTCTAATCGGTGATCAATGCGGCGCGCATACTGTTCCGTACATTGAGAGCAACACGCCGAGTGCACAATTTGAGCATGAAGCGACAACATCGAAACTCTCCGATGATCAACTATTCTATTGCCGCCAACGCGGACTATCCGAAGAAGACGCAGTCGCGTTGCTCGTCAATGGGTTCTGCCGTGATGTCCTACAAAACCTACCAATGGAATTCGCGGTCGAAGCGCAGAAGCTTGTCGCAATTAGCCTAGAGGGTAGCGTTGGGTAATGCGCGGTCTGTTCTTCATACCTGCACTCGTGATGCTGACTGCATGTCAGCAAGCCTCTGAAACTGTGCAAGCCCCTTCGGTGAACGTTGATGTACCCACGCCGCCAGCAACGCGAAACTTACCCGCTGGGTCTATTGAGGATATCGACTTCAACGACTATTCCCAAGACCTCGCACGGGCCTTCGACCTCAAGATGGGTGAGAGCCGTTTGGACTCAATCGACAAGATACGTCTATATTTCGCGCCAACCAAAGGTGGTCATATCGTCAACACAACCTCATCAACCTTCGAGCGGGATGATGGGTCTGTCATGATATTTGCAAGCTCAGGCTTGCAGGATGATTCTGTAAAAGCCGAAGAAGTCTATGTCGTGTTCTCTGGAACGGGCGGCGCAGACAAATTCAATCAATCACTCGCCGCTTACGGTATGCGTATCAAATGCTATCGCGGTGAAAACACAACGGAATGGCAGACCAACCTCTGCCCATAAGGGAAATTTCCAATGGCTACTAAAAAAGCAACACGTCAATTCATTCAAATCTCCGAAGGCGAGCTGAATTACGCTATGTCTCGCGCGGTCGTGCAAGGCGACTGGTGTTTTGTGTCTGGCACAATGGGTTATGATTATAAGAAACAAGAACTCCCTGAAAGCGCAGCACAGCAGGCGATGAACACGTTCACGAACATCCGCCAAGCGCTCGACGCTGCAGGATTTGAACTGGGCCACACAGTCCGCGTTCAGTACACAGTCTCTGACCGTAAATATGTCAACGAAGTTCTGCCGATCATCAAAGCGCATTTTGACAAAATCCTACCTGCTGCGACAATGGTTATTGCTGATATGGTCGACCCAAAAGGCAAGATCGAAATCGAAGTGACGGCATTTAAAGGCTAATGACAGCCCCTATCAACATCGATGAGAAGTTCTCGAAGTTCAGCGAACACTGGCGACCAAAGATCGTTGCCGAGCTGAACGGGCAGGATTTCAAACTCGCCAAGATCAAAGGCGAATATCCGTTCCACGCCCATGCGGGCGAGGACGAGATGTTCTTCTGCTGGAAAGGCGAGTTTATTCTAGACTTTGAAGGGGGCGAAAGCGTTCCCGTCAAAGCTGGGGAATGCATCGTTGTGCCTAAAGGCGTGCGCCACAGACCTCGCGCAACTGAGGAATGCCACATCTTCCTGATCGAACCTCAGGGCGTGAAGAACAATGGCGATGCAGACGTAGACGCGGTCTATGACGCGCCCGTTGGGGAGTGGGTGTGATGATTTATAAACTCTCTGATCGACCAAAATGGTGGCTGCCTAAGCTTATGAAGTGGGTCGCAATTTTAGCGACAACATTGAGTGTCATTATGTGGATTGGCTCAATGGCCCTTGAAGCAGTAGATACTTATGCTCTTAATGGTGCTGTTTCGGACGGAGACTCCGTTGCCTTAAATCTATCATATATGGCTGATGAGGTACTTTGGGGCGCGATTGGAATTTTATTCTATGCTGTAGTTTTATGGATGATTTCACTTGCCGTCGATAAAATCGATCAACTGGTCTGGCTGAACGCCTCTGATGAGGACCGCGCGGAAATCCTTGCGAAAAGGAAAAAGAAAGATGCTTAGATGTGATGATCTTTGCAACTCACTTTATCGCACTCTTGTTGGGGAGTGGGTGTGATGGGAGAAACTGTAATCATGTTCCGCCCAGTTGGTTCTGCTGAACTTAAATTGATTGAGGATAGCGGATTTAAGGCCTACCCACCGCGTTTGCCTGATCAGCCAATTTTCTACCCCGTTCTTAACGAGGCTTATGCTCGCCAGATTGCTAAGGATTGGAATTCGAAATTGAACGATGACAAAATTGGGTATGTCACTCGGTTCGCGGTCACTGTTGAGACAGCAAAGAAATACAAGCCTGAAGTTGTTGGTGCCAAGATGCACGAAGAAATTTGGGTTCCAGCCGAAGAACTTGAAGCGTTTAACGCGGCAATCATCGGCGAAATCGAAGTCATAGTAAAATATTCAAAAGACCAATTGGTTTGGGAAAAGTAATGTTAAAAATCAATAACCTCCACGTGTCCGTTGATGAGGGACAGAAACCTATTCTGACGGGACTTTCGCTTGATGTGCCTAAGGGTGAAGTTCATGCGATTATGGGTCCGAATGGGGCAGGTAAATCGACGTTGTCTTATGTCCTGACGGGGCGTGATGGATATGAAGTCACAGACGGCACCGTCACATTGGACGGTAAAGACCTTCTGGATATGGAGCCTGAAGAACGCGCGGCGGCGGGTGTCTTTTTGTCGTTCCAATATCCGCTGGAAATCCCTGGCGTTCCGACCATGACATTTCTCAAAACCGCGTTGAACGCGCAACGCCGCGCACGCGGTGAAGAGGAAATGAAAGCGCCTGAGTTCCTCAAGAAAGCTCGCGCACTGGCAGCCGAGCTTAAGATGAAACCTGAAATGCTAAAACGTCCGCTGAATGTTGGGTTCTCTGGCGGCGAGAAGAAACGTATGGAAATCTTCCAGATGATGATGCTCGAGCCGAACTTGATCGTGATGGACGAGACAGATTCTGGCCTTGATGTAGATGCGCTTCGGATTGTGGCTGATGGTGTGAACAAACTCCGTAGCCCTGATCGCGGTATGCTGATCATCACTCATTACCAACGTCTGCTTGATTATATCGTACCTGACAGCGTTCACGTCCTTGCCAAAGGTGGAATCGCGGCCAGTGGCGACGCAGACTTCGCAAAGAAACTCGAGAGCGAAGGGTATGACGCATATGCCACATAAGCTTCCCACACGACGCGACGAGGCCTGGAAATGGTCAGATGTCAGCCGCGCCGTCTCTGACGACACACGCGGCTCAGAAACGGCTTCGCCTGTGCAAGTCTTTGTGCCCACTGGCGTGACGGTTGTACAAACCGCCTTAACGACGGCGGCCAATGATGTGCCACTCTCAAAACTCGCGACTGAATTTGCGGGCCAGAGCTGGGATATCAATGTTCCCGCAGGCTTTACGCCCGATGAGGTTATTCAAATCGAAGGCCTCACGCAGGGTCATGCCCAGATTACGCTCACGCTCGGCAAGGGCGCACGCGCCTCTCTCGTGGAGCATTATGATGGGCAGGCGGGGAGCTTCTGTAACTCGCATCTGAACATCAAACTTGGCGAAGGCGCGGTTCTTGATCGCGTGATTGTCCAAACTGACCCAGACGATTGCGTCCGTATCGCGACAACGAATGTCACGGCGTGGGCGAAGTCTGAATTACGTCAGCACACATTGGCGTTCGGCGGAAAACTCACACGCCTCGAAACACGTTTGGCAGGCATGGGCGAGGCCGTGAAAGCGACCATCAATGCGGCCTACCTCCTCGACGGGAAACGTCATTGCGACATGACGAGCTATATCGATTTGGCCTGTCCTGATGGGCATATTCGCCAAGCCGTCAAAGGTGTTACCGCTGATAAATCTCGCGGTGTCTTCCAAGGTAAATTCCACGTTCGCCGTCCTGCGCAACAGACTGATGCAGAGATGCGTCATGATGCGATCATGCTGTCTGATTTATCCGAGATTCGGTCAAAGCCTGAGTTGGAAATCTACGCGGATGATGTGGCTTGCGCGCATGGCAATACGATTGGCGCATTAGATGACAGCGCGTTGTTCTATATGCGTCAACGCGGCATTCCTTTGGCAGAAGCTAAAGCGCTCTTAACGGAAGCTTTCCTCGCGAGTGTATTCGATACGCTTGAGGATGAGGTTATGCGTGAGAGTTTGTTGGATAAGCTGCGTGGGTGGTTAGCGCGGTCATGAATACTGATTATTTAATTTTAGCTTTTGGTCTAATTCTCTTTTTTGGCCTTCAAATAAGGTCTCGCCGAAATGGCGATAGAAAGACTTTAGCGCTTGTTAGGAGTCTAGGTTACACGTTGCTCTTAGTCTTTATTCTGACGTTAGTTTTAAACTTGTTTGGCCTAAGATGACTTTTGACGTTCAATCCATTCGCGCCCAATTCCCCGTCCTCGCACGTGAGATAAACGGCTATCCGCTCGCCTATCTCGACAATGCTGCATCGGCGCAAAAGCCAACAGCCGTTATGGACGCGATGAAGTCGCAGACAGAGCGTGCCTATGCGAATGTGCATCGCGGCCTGCATACGATGGCAAATGAGACGACTGAGGCTTTTGAGGCTGCACGTGGCAAGGTCGCAAGCTTCCTCGGCGCACCGTCCGACAAGAACATCGTCTTCACACGCGGCGCAACCGAAGCCTTGAATCTTTGCGCTTATGGCCTCGCGCATATGATCGAGCCGGGCGATGAAATCATCATCTCGCAGATGGAGCATCACTCCAACATCGTGCCGTGGCATTTCCTACGCGAACGATACGGCGCGGTCCTAAAATTTGTACCCGTCACAGACGAGGGCGCACTCGACCTAGACGTCTATAAATCTATGTTGGGCGAGAAGACCAAGATCGTGTCTATCGTGCATATGTCCAACGTCCTCGGGACGGTTAACCCGATCAAAGACATGGCCGCTTGGGCACATGCTGCTGGCGCAATTTTCATTGCAGACGGCACACAAGCTGCGGTTCATATGGATATTGATGTGCAAGATCTCGGTATCGATCTATTCTGTATGACGGGGCATAAGCTCTACGGTCCAACCGCGATTGGCGCGCTTTATGGGACGTCAGATATCCTTGATAAGATGCAGCCGTTTAATGGCGGCGGCGAGATGATCGAAGACGTGTTCGAAGATCGCGTGACCTATAATGACGCGCCGTATAAATTTGAAGCCGGCACACCGCCTATCCTAGAAGCGATTGGCCTTGGGGCTGCGATTGATTGGGTTGGCCAGTATTCGAGCGAAGATATACGTCAGCACGAAATGGCGCTCTATCATGCCGCGCGAGATGGTTTGACCGACATGAATTCCGTTCGTATTGTTGGCACGACAGCTAACAAAGGCCCTGTTCTTTCCTTCACGCTCGAAGGCGCGCACGCGCATGATGTCGCGCAGATTATGGACAAATACGGCGTTGCAGTTCGAGCAGGGCAACACTGTACGCAGCCCTTGATGGCCCGTTTCGGCATTCACTCGACAGCCCGCGCGAGTTTCGGAATTTACAACACATTAGACGAGGCTGACCGCTTTGTTGAAGCGGTGCGCAAAGCTGCGCTCTTTCTATCTTGATCTACAAGACCTATATCTAAGCCATGGACACCACGATGACAGATCGACAACGAGAAGCCGAAGCCCTCGCGAATTCACAAATTCCGGGACTTGAGAGCCACAAAGAGGCGCCCGCACCTGTTGCTGCGTCTAAGCGTGATATGCTTGATGTGTCTGGCGCGCCGATTACCAAGCCGACCGATGAAGAGATTGAACGCATCACGACGGATGTTATTGGTCAGTTGAAATCCGTATATGATCCAGAAATACCTACTGATATCTATGAGTTAGGCCTGATTTATAAAGTGGAACTGGAAGATGACCGGTTACTGAAAATCACAATGACGCTCACCGCGCCAGGCTGTCCCGTTGCGGGCGAAATGCCTGTCTGGGTGCAAGAAGCTTGTGAAGTTGTGGCAGGCGTTCGCCGCGTCGAAGTTGGCATGACGTTTGAACCGCCTTGGACTCCAGACCGTATGAGCGACGAAGCGCGCTTAGAATTGAACATGTTATGACCGACACGATCACAACACCAACAAAACGCGCCCGCCGTCCACGTCCAAAACTTGTGACTTTGACGGACGAAGCGGCGAAACGCGTCAGTGAAATTCTAGCGGAACGCGGCGAAGGTTATTTGCGCGTTGGCGTTAAAAATGGCGGCTGCGCAGGCATGGAATACATCATGGACTATGTAGCTGAACCCGAGAAATTCGACGAGGTCATAGAAGACAAAGACGTGCAAATTGTCGTGGATGCGAAGGCAGTGCTGTTTCTTTTAGGATCAGTCGTCGATTATGAAGTCGACATCTTGTCGTCCAAATTCACATTCCGTAACCCGAACCAGACAGATGCCTGTGGTTGCGGTGAGAGCGTGACGATTATACCTTCAACGCTTTGAGAAAAGCATTCTTGATTGGGTCACTCTCCTGCGTCTTCGTAGGCGTACTTTGTATCACTTACGCTTACTTTTTTGACCCTAGTTTTTTTGGGGTAGTAGCTTTGTTTTTGCTATACTTTGCATTCACACCAAAAGTCTTTGTGATGGCTCTATCTGATGACCTTAAGGGCAAACTTGCTTCTGGCAAAACTTACTGTGTTTATGACCGTAAGTTTTGGACAAGTATTTGTGTGGGTGTTTTTGCCGCTGTAATCGGCGGCGTGATGTATTTTCGAATGATTGAAAGAGATGCTGTATCTATGGCAATAGCTATACTTGGCATGGCAGCAATATTCACTGCGTTTGTAAAACCAAAAGTCTTACACGATGGCAAAACTGAAGAACCTCATGAGTTCGGTTAGCCTAATTCTCGCGGTAGAAATCAAACGCAACATCTACGTTCAAACTGCCAATACCCATTGAGAGATCATAGTTTGGCATTTCGTAGAGGAAGTCGAGTCGGATGGCTTGCTCATTAATGTCGCCATTACCGTTGCGAATGCCTTCTGCTCGACCAAAATTCATAATTTGCGTAGGAATACCTGTGAGGTCGCCAAGGTCATCCACACCGCTTACAATCATGATATTCGCCGTATTCGCGCTTGCGCCATATTGAAATCCACCGTCATTACCTGACGCTGAAATGCTAGGAGTCAATTTGATGTCGCCGAGTTGGATGGTACTAGAGAAATCGCCTGTCACAGTGGCAATTGAAGCCAAGGCTCTAAGGCTAAATTCAGAATTACGGGACGATATAAAGAAGCTGTGCGAGTAAGATTTTCCAGGGCCATCTAGAAGGATATCTGTGTTCGGGTTAAGTGAAAATGCGCCAAATGTATCACTTGCATCGAGATATCCGTCGCCATCATCATTTCCAGATAGACTAATGTTCTCACCGTCTTGGGATATACCCAACATGAAGCTCTGGTCTGAGTTTGGGCCATTTGAGCCACTCCCACCTATCTCTCCTGTTATATTCGTGTTGTCTGCTCTCAGGTAAAAACCTATCATTTGCCCTCCAACAGCTACGCAACATGAACTCGTGGAAAATAGATAGTTATCGTAGATGTCGTAATTTTGGCCGTCATGGACTACCGCACAACCATATGTGCGGCACCAGAAGTCTGTATCCAAAAAACTAGCTTGTGCGTTTGAGGCAATAGAGACGAGGGCAACCCCCGCCAATAATATTATCTTACTTCGCGACATAATTCAGTGAATCAACAGGAACATTTGTAGCTCTAAACTTATTCTGCGGCGCAAATGTATTGTTGAGATCAAAATCGATCGTGTAGTCACCTGTGTCTAATTCAGCCATGTCTTTAAGGGTGATGTTATAGGTACGTTTGCCGCCATCAAGTATGACAGCGTTTAGAGGTGTTTCTGCTAAGACCTCGCCTTCGTTGTCCTTCAAAACGGCTGTGCCCTGCAATCGGGCATGAGCATCGCCATCATTCTTGATCTGCATAGTTACAAGCCCAGGCTCAGTAGAACTCAAAGCCACACTTGTGACCTCAGGGAGGCTTTTGGAGGGCGTAAGCGTAAGATAGAAGAGTGAGGCCAGCTGATACCGGTTCCAAACACCAGAGACTTCGCCGCGATCATCAAGCTCTGGCAACATGGTCGTTGCTAGAAGAGCAAAACGATGATCTCCCTTTTCTTTGATTTTATAAGGCGCATCGATCTCGACCGTAATATCCTGAGATGTTTCTGGTTTTAAGGTAACGGCAGCAGGCGAAAAACGAACCCATTCGGCCGCAGACCGAGTTGTGTCACCTGGCGCGTCTAAAATCAGTTTGCCGTTTTCATCTAGGGACCAATCGGCCAAACCCATAGTCAGGCTAATGGTCTTAGTTTTGTGAACATTCCCGACCGTAACAATTTGCCGCTGTCGGTCACCGGGCTTTATCGTCATTTCTACTGTTGAAGGCTGAACGCCTACGCCAAAAGCTTTCGCTAAGGGCGAGTATGATATGGCTGCAATTAGGGCAGAACTACAGGCCAAAGCCAAAAGCGTTCGAGAGCGAAACATATGATTATCCCAGATTAGTCGTGTTATCGTCTTATCAGGGTGCCAAAAAAGGCTTTCGTCTCGGTTAATTTTCCGTAGCTTCTGACTTTACAATTTAATCACGCATTAAATTGTCATGGCCTGTGTGGCCATTACGTGCAGTGTAAGGTCTAGTTTTCTAACAATCCCGGGCCAGCTGCTGCAGCAGCGACCATAGCGGCTTGGAGTTTCTCAAAGGCACGCGCGTCGATCTGGCGGATACGCTCTCGTGAAACTTTGTAGATTTTAGCTAAGTCTTCTAGTGTCATTGGCTTCTCAGCTAAACGGCGCTTTGAAATGATGTCTCGTTCACGCTCGTTAAGATCTGACATAGCATCCTGAAGGAGGGCCATGCGTGCCTCATGCTCTTGGCTGTGCCCGAGGGTTTCCTCTTGAGATTCAGACTCGTCCGTCAACCAATCTTGCCATTGCGCGGATCCATCATCGCCGCCGATGGTCACATTGAGGGAGCTATCGCCGCCGCCAGACATGCGCCGATTCATGGATGTGACTTCCGATTCCTTCACGCCAAGATCTGTCGCGATTTTTGTTAGATGTTCTGGACGGAGGTCGCCTTCTTCTAAGGCTTTCATTTCGCCCTTCATTCGGCGTAGGTTGAAAAAGAGTTTTTTCTGAGCCGCAGTTGTCCCCATTTTGACGAGGGACCAAGAGCGTAGAACATATTCTTGGATAGCGGCACGAATCCACCACATTGCATATGTCGAAACGCGGAAGCCCTTATCAGGGTCAAATTTCTTGACGGCTTGCATGAGGCCAACGTTACCTTCGGAAATGACTTCGCCAATGGGAAGGCCATATCCGCGGTAGCCCATCGCGATTTTAGCGACGAGGCGCAGATGTGATGTCACCATTTTCTCTGCTGCAGCTGTATCACCATCTTCGACCCAACGTTTCGCGAGGCGGAATTCTTCGTTTTTTTCCAACATTGGGAATTTGCGGATTTCTTGAAGGTAGGAGTTCAGGCCTTGTTCTGGAGAGAGCGCCACGGACAACTTCATATTACCAGTGTAAGTGGCATCTCTTGCTGATGTCTTTGTTGTCAGCGTCTTGTTTTTAGTTTTGGTCATTAGAAAAAGCTCCCTCAGCGGACTAATATGGGGAATATATAACAGGTTTAAAAGGTTTGGGTCTGAACTCTTTTTAACAACTATGTGATCGGTAGGTCAGTGAACACGTCTAAGAGGTGCTGCATGTCAGGCGGTAAGGGCGCGTCAAAGCTCATATGTTCCTTGGTGACAGGATGTATGAAACCAAGATGTCGAGCATGTAGAGCTTGTCGTTTGAACGCTGCAACGGCGATCCTTACGGCTTCTTCAGCAGGATGATTTGATGACGCATAGGCACGTTGTTTGCCGTAAAGCGGGTCACCTAGCAGAGGACAGCCGATATGTGTTAGATGAACGCGAATTTGATGCGTTCGGCCCGTCTCAAGCTGACAATCCAGCTGACTTACTTTTGGGGTGCCAATGCTCGCATGTTGAGCCTGTCCGAACCCTTTGATGAATTTATAATGGGTGACGGCATGGCGCCCAACCTCTGAGGCATCAATGTCGTCAAATGTTCCGCGAACAACAGACTGTTTCTTTCTGTCATTGGGAGACCGCGCAAGTCGAGACGCGATTTGCCCTGAACGAGGCTTAGGAACGCCTCGGACAAAGCATGTATAAATGCGGTCGATGGAATGTTTGGCGAATTGCTTTGAGAGTCCTTGATGTGCCTTGTCTGATTTTGCGGCGATCATAACGCCTGAGGTGTCTTTATCTAGGCGATGCACAATACCGGGGCGCATAACGCCGCCAATGCCCGAGAGGGTATCTGCGCAATGAAAAAGCAATGCATTCACAAGCGTCGCATTGCGAGAGCCTGGAGCGGGATGAACTGTCATTCCAGATCGTTTATTCAAGACAATGAGGTGGTCATCTTCAAATAATATATCGAGTGGAATGTCTTCAGGTAGAGGCGTGTCATCCACAGGCGGCGGGACGCGCACGGCATATTCGATCTCAGGACGTACTTTTGACGTGACTTTGAGGACGATGTCTCCATTCGCTCGAACGTGTCCGCCTTCTACGAGGGCGCGAATACGCGTACGGGACAATTCAGTCCAGCTAGACAGCCATTTATCTAAACGCTGTCCGTCGTCGCCATTTTCCGCTGTGCGGGTCTCCCATGTGCCATCAGTATCTGTCATGTCGCGGGCATAAGCCGACAGTTGAGTAAGGGCAAGGCGATAGCGATGAAGGGGATGTGTTACCGCTTAGTTGAGGCAGTGTTTTACCCCTTTAGAGCGGCTTCACACAGAAGGTACGCTCTTCCGTCAGGTGAACCTAAAGCCGCCCTCAGGGCTGGAGCTGTAGGCGGGGTGCTCGCGATTGTAGTGGCAAAACTGTCAGCGAAGTGTTTGACCTCGTTTGCGAGGCTCATGTTCACAGACATGTGGCCCTTCAGATGCGCAACGGCATCTGGCAAACGTTCGACCACGACTGAAGCAAGACCTGCCGCGCCCGCGTTAATTCTAGCTTGTGTTGCGTCAATGACTGTACCTTCATCAACAAAAGCTGACGGTGATAACTTTAAGGCGTTGAGGCGTTCAACTATATTGATTGATGTAGAGTCTGCAGTCTGAGGTGATGTAAGGTTTGCCGCTCCAGGGACAGATCCTGGCTTCTCTAATCCGCCCAACATATCGCGCCACTTCCATCCGCTAGATTCTTTGTCATTTCTGCGACCAAATCCCTTTTTTGACGAAACCGGTTGTCCTGGCCGTGAAATAACGTCTGGGTTAACCTCAGGAATAATGTCAGCGATTTCGTCAGCTGGTATTTCAAGCTCCATATCAGCATCAAGGTCGAAGGGTGTATGCCTTAGACCTAGTGGCTCACGTTTAACGGCTTGACGGGGAGGTTCTACAGGTGGGAAATCAGACGATAACGGAGTAAGATTTAACCGGGAAGGTTTGACTTCGGGCGCAGGTAATTCGTCCGCATGTTCTCTAAGATTATTTAGCTTAACCTGAAGGGTTTTTAGGTCCGTTTCCATTTGTCCAAAATCTCGACGCATTTGCGAAAGATTGGCCTCAACGACACGTGCGGTTTGTCCTTGAGACGCAAGGGTGTCGTCTTCAGATTTTTTAAGTTGAAGAGACAAGCGATCATAAAGGTGTGTCATTTCAGACTCCCTTAGATCAGCCGCCGATTGAAAATCAGACAGCATTTGATTGCCATGGTCGAGTGTTGTTTGAAGGTTTGTAATCTGACTTACTGTACCTGTGCTTAGCATTTCTAGTGCTTCTGCGCGCTCATCCAGTTTTGTTTGAAGCTTTTGAAGCTTTTCCGCTGATTTTACTAAATCTGAACTCATGGTCTCTGAAGTTGTTTCGATTTTGCTGTTTACTTCACCTAATGCAGCAATTTCCTCAGTAATTTGTTTCGTACTTGCAGTAATATGGGTCTCAGTTTGAGCGGTTGTTTCCATCAAGCTTCCGCCAGCCTTTGACAGACGGGTTTCTGCTTCGACGCAGACATTTTCTAATTCTTTGCTCGTCTCAGTAATTTGAGCTGATAATGTTCCCATGCGGGCATCAAATGTCCCAGATATGCTTTCGAGGGCTTGTCTTTGTAAAGTTAGGTTGCGTCCTACATCTTCGGAGCGACTAGATAGTTGCAACCCCGCAGCGTCGAGAGCTTGGCTCTCAAGAGAGACAGAGGTTTCAACCTTTTTTAAGGCGCCTACAGTCGTTTCGAGTTGTTGATTGAATTTTGAAATTTCAGTTTGGATCGCTCCTGCCAGTGTTGTCGCGCGTCCTAGCGCCTCTGTTTCTGGTGTGACAAGAATTTCTGCAGCTTGTGCGTACCTTAGGGTCTGTTGACTTAGCCGACCTAGGTTTCGAAGGGCTGTGCCCAGCACTATTAGGAGCACAATGGGTAGGATCAGCAGGAGAACAAGGCCCGTTATTGTAAGTAAATTTGGCGCAATATTTAGTAAGGGCATGCCAAAAAACAAACCAATTGCTGCGATGTATAGGATACTGAATCCTATAATTGACCAAAAAACCCAACCTTTAGACCTGGTTTCAGCCTCTTCCCAAACAGGAGCGGGTGACCGGGTTAAGGGCTTGATCTCCTCTCGCGTCACAAAATCGGGAACTTTCTCGGTGGCAATATCCTCTTTCGGCGCAACAGCCGTCAATCTCAGAGATGGCCTACTGACCGGTTTAATGATGTCTGGGCTCTTAGGTTCCACATCTTTAACCGCATCAACCGGTTCAATAGAGAAAATTTTCTTAGTTATATCTGACACGTCAATCCTCTGCATCCTCGTTAAAATGTTTTCGTTTAACGGGATATTTCATACTTTGCCCTATCAGAGCCTTGTGTACGGGGAAAGCGGCGAAGATCGTATTTTTTATTGTCTCCGGCAATGTGAATGGGCTGGGTTTTATAATGGTAACGATCAATCGATCGCGTGCGGCTGCACGTTTTTCAGATGCGGAACTAAATGCGTGGCTGTCAGGAGGCCTTAATCGAGCTGACAGTCGATTGGCGTTATTTGATCAATTTGGTGAACCCATTGATCCCAATATTGTAAAGTCTGCAATCGAAAAAGGTCTTGCCGAACCGTGGTTTTCAAGCCCTATGCGTCCGCAATGGATGGTTTGTCGTTTGACAAGTCAGGGTCGTCACGTTTTGGCCCGCCGCGACGCCACCATATAACCGCAACGAGGGTTCCGAGTACGAGAACCGTTGATATAGAGTCTTTGACCGGGTCGGTACCCGTCAAGAAAACTGAAGGCGTTGGCAGGACTGAATTTTCATAATTCATGATAATCGCAGCAAAACAGTTATTACCCGCGTGGATTCCGATTGCAGTCTCTAAGCCATCGTCAAGCCAGACAATCAAACACATCGCAAAGCCAAAGAAGAAATAGCCGCTCATCACGATAGGTAGTGTACCAGAGGCTGAGCCTTGGAGGGCTTCAGGGTTTGAAAGATGCAAGGCCATGAAAGCTAGTGACGTAATCGCGAACGCTAACCACTTGTTTTTTAATACATGTGTAAGGCCTTGGTTGAAGTAACCGCGAAACACGATTTCTTCTGTTGCTGATTGAAGTGGAATGAAGAGAAGGGAGACGAGGGCGTAAATCCAGAACGTCCCACCCGCGAAAATATACTTTACCTCAATGATGCCAAGTGCATTCGCTACGAATGTAAAGACACCGAGAACCAACCATGTCAAAAGGAAGCCTTCGAAAACCCGAGGTAACCTAAAGCTACTCGCGGCTGTATGAAGCGAGGTGATCGTGCGCTTATGTACGTGTTTCTGGCAGACATAGAGAACAATCAATCCCGTTGGAAAGGTCAGCAGGAAAAGTCCGAAGGCTAGAGGTGATGCGCCCATAATTTGGCCAATAACATCCATTATCAACGAACTTTCAGACCCTTGTGATGCCAGTCGTGATGTAATGATAAAACCGACGATAGCCATGAGTGTGAACATCATAGTCATGACTCTGGCTCTACCGTTAAGTGCTAAACCGACCATAGCAGCTAGCGTTGCAGACAAGCCGAATAATAACGAATAAATTCCGAGTTCCGGCGATGTTTCAGTTGCAGCAGACTCAGTAAAAGCCTGCATTAGACTTTCAAATAAAGGCGGATCTGTAAAATTTGCGATGATTGGAAATGGAAACAGTAAGATAGTTTGAAAAATTACCCATCCGACAAATGCCAACCACGTCACTCCGACCCATGACCACCACCGTGATTCGCCAATATTTGTCTGAGAAAAATAATCCATAAAAACCGCTAACATATGCGTCGCGGATGTCTAGTATCTACAGTAATGACTGATTCACCTGAAATTGATTTCGACCATTTGAACCAATATGTAGACGGGGATCCCGATCTTACTCGGGAAGTCTTTGGCCTATTTAGGAACCAAGTTGAAATGTGGGGCCGTGGGCTGCGCGCGGATTCGGATGATGTGGTTTGGTCAAGTGTCGCGCATTCCCTGAAAGGGTCCGCCAGAGCCGTAGGGGCAATGGAACTTGCGACTTTATGCGATGGCGCTGAAACACTGATTGGTGATGATTGCCGTCCAGGCGCACGTGAAGTGGCCGTCGAAAAACTAGAATACCGTATCTCACTCGTTTTGGATGAAATCATCCGATGGGAGTATAAAGACGATATGCGACGTTTACGGTCTGAATAGGACGCAAAGAAAAGGCCACTCCCGAGGGAGCGGCCAATCATTGAAACAAAGCGTGCGTGAAAACGCTTGTCTATATGAAGTCTATTCGTCGCCTATGGGACGAAGATTGTGTAAGTTACGTCGGCAGAAATTGTACCTGAACCCATTGAAAGGTCATACCCGTTTGGTCCACCGAAGTCGTAGACGTTGTCGAAACGAACAGACTGGTCAGCCAACGACCCTGGAGTAGCCGCAGTACGCTGCGTACCATCAAAGACTTTCAAGCCATTTGCGCCAGCAACAGCCGTCGTTAGGTTATCGAGTGTTTCACCAACATCGAGGCCATTATCAAATGTACCTGGTACCTGTGAGTTAGCGCCATAATTTAGCGTACCGACAGTTTGAGCTGCACCAGCTTGTAGCGACATAGACAGTGTAATGTCTTCAAGACCGATGTCTGCGTCCGCAGAGAAGTCACCCGTCTTAGTTAGGTTTCCAGCAACAGCGTAGATGTCGAATGCAGCGTTAGATGCGACAAAGAAGCTGCTTGTGTGTGAAGCTGTCAAAGCTTGTACATCTGTATTTCCATCAATACCGAAAGCAGACAATGTATCTGTTGCATCAAGAAGTCCTGCACCAGCACCCGCTGCGTCTGCGTAAGTCGCTGTGCTTGTTTCGCCTGTAATAGGGTCAATCGTTGATGTGGCCGCAGTTGAGCCGCCTGCAACAGGTGTCAAAGACCCTGTAATAACAGTGCTTACATTACCTGCAATAAGGTCTGCGCCAGCGCTGCCAGATGCGGGGGTCAGTAAGACGAAATCGGAGACGACAGGTGCTGCAGATGCAGCGTCATCTGCACCCCAGACGACCACGACACCTAAGACTTGAAAGAAAGGACGATCGATTACGGATGCATAGGCCGTAGACGCCATCAAAGAAGCGGCAACACCGCCCGTTAAAGCAAGTTTTTTAAAAGACATTTTATTAATTTCCCAAAGTTTTTCCCATTTTGATCAGGATCATCCACCTGGTCCCCACTGTGCTAACATTGGTGTATTTCATCGACGTAAGGAAACTGGGTCAACTAAAGCTGAAAATTAAAGGTTAACCTATTGTTATGAACTTGACTGGGTCACCATAAAGCAAACGATTTAAAGCCAAAGATTAGCCCTAATCTAGACACGAATCATCTATATTCAGTTTACAGAAGAAAAGGTCGGGGTCCGAAATGAACATATCTGTAGTGAAGTTTTTAGCGGGCGCTCTTCTCTTTATATTTGCGGGGGTCGTCGGGTATCATCTATTTCCAGACGCGCATAATGCTCGTGATAACACTACAGCGCGTTCCCAACTCGTAGATGTGGTCATTGACGACCCTATCGCGGCGATACCTAAAATATCTAAGGATTCACGAATGCCGCAGGCTCCAAGGCGTGTTGAACCTCCAATCGTGGACGTTGTCGACCCAACCCCCAAAGAACCAACTATCGATCCATTACATTACCTCTCAATGGAAACTCAAGATCAGAATGGGGACGTACAGGCCTGTTTGTCTTTTGATTCAGATTTCGTCGAGACGAGAGAGTCCCAACTTAAACCCTTCATCCGAATTACGCCTAAGACGCCATTCTCTCTTGATGCTAAGGCCAATAAAATTTGCATTTTGGGTTTAGCCTATGGGCAAAGCTACAGTGCCGACGTCCTTAAAGGACTCGTGTCTGACGAGGGCAACGCATTACAGACAAACAAACGTGTCATATTTACCTTCGAAGATAAGCCTGCCTTTGTCGGGTTTTCAGGCGAAGGTATTATTCTCCCTGAAACAAAAGGCGCGCGGGTTGTTTTAAAGACTGTGAATGTCGATCAACTTTCCTTGAAATTGTTTCGCGTTAACGACCGAATTCTGTCTCAACACTCGCCGAACAAGGGCGAAGGCGGTACGGCCGGTCAATATATACGTACATATGAGGCCAGTTCTAGTCGTGTTGAAGTCTGGTCAGGTGATCTCGACGTGTTAGAAAACCGCAACGCCATCGTCGAAACGCCATTTGATTTACAAGACAAGATAACGGAGCAGGGGCCCGGCGCTTATATTCTTATTGCTGAGCATGTCGTCGAAGGGACCTCCCGTCGCCGCAGCGCCCAAGCTATTCGCTGGCTTATTTCAACCGACCTTGCGCTGTCGAGTTATCGCGGAACAGACGCGCTTCATGTGGCTGTGCGCTCTATTAAAGATGCTCGCTTAAAATCTGGCGTGCGATTGGACCTTGTCGCCAGTAACAATGAACAATTGGCAGAAGTCATTACAGATGGCCAAGGGCGCGCCGTTTTTGAAAATGCGATCTTAGAAGGTGTTGGCCCGCTCAAACCGCGTATGATTATGGCTTATGGGGAAGACGGTGATTATGCTGTGCTTGATCTGTCACGCGCTCCGCTCGACCTCTCCGTGATGGATGTTCAGGGCCGTGATGTTACGGGGCCTTACGACCTCTATGCATTTACTGACCGTGGTATTTATCGCCCTGGGCAGACCGTTCACTTAACCGCGTTGCTCCGCGATTCCTATGCACATGCGATAGAGGGCCGTGTCTTGTCGCTAAAGCTTTTACGACCTGACGGCGTAGAAGAGCTAACGCGTTTGCTCGATGATGAGGATGCAGGTGGATATGTGACATCCATTGATCTGCCATCTCAAGCCGCGCGCGGTAAATGGGACATTGAACTGTCTGTTGAAGGTACAGATGCCAAAATCAACGAAACGATTTCGGTGGAGGACTTTGTTCCGCAGAGACTAAAGCTATCACTTAGTCCCGAAGAGCAAGCGACTCTACACCCTGATGAAGTGCGCGAAATTACACTTGATGCGCAGTTTTACTATGGCGCGCCAGGGTCAAACCTTGAGACAGAATCTGAATTTAGAATTCAAAGAGATCCAAATCCGTTCAAAGACTTTGCAGAGTTTGACTTCGGTGACAGTAAAGAAGATTTCCGTGAGCGTGTTATTGATCTGAAAGTTCCGCAAACAGATGACGAGGGTAAAGCCGTTGTCAAAGTGAAGCTGTCTGCATCCGACGCAGAATCCTCTCACCCATTGCGCGCATCATTCATTGCGGGCGTCGCGGAACCAGGCGGACGATATGTTAGAGAAAATATCTTCATCCCCATTCGCGGACAAGACACCTATGTAGGCTTTAAGTCTCGATTTGGAGAACGCGCGTCTCGTTTGAAACCCGCTGAGATTGAACTCCTAGCACTTGATGCAGAGGGTGAACGTATCTCTACTCAGGTCACTTGGACGCTAAATGAAGAACGACGTGATTATAATTGGTATCGCGCCCGCAATCGTTGGCAGTACCGAACCCAGTCAACAGATACAGTTGTTGATCGCGGTGAAATGGCAATTGGCTCCGAAGCATTAAGTGTTTGGTCAAGATCATTGAATTGGGGTCGATACCGTTTGGACGTGAAAACAAGTACTGGTGAAACCGCTTCTTATCGCTTTGGTGTGGGGTGGTCGAATTGGGGTGATAGCGACAGTGATGCGCCAGACCGTATCTTAGTTGGCGCAACAGACTTGCCAACAAAACCGGGCGGCGCTGTGACTTTAAACTTGAGTGCACCTTATGCGGGCCGAGGAGATATTGTGATTGCCGACCATACGGTTCGCTCCATTCGCACCGTTGATGTCCCAGAAGGCGCGTCCTCCGTTCGTATTCCTTATGATCCATCTTGGGGCCATGACGTCTATGCGATGGTAACTCTCTATACGCCGCTTGATGTTGAAAAACGCAAAGGCGTGAAACGCGCCGTTGGTCTTACTCACATTGCTTTAGATCGTTCTTCTCAAACACTTGATTTGAAAATCGACACACCCGATCGCGTGTCACCGCGAACTCAAGTGGAGGTCCCAATCGAATTGTCGGGCGTCGGCGCGAGAGAAAAAGCGTGGGTGAGTTTGGCCGCAGTAGATGAGGGCATCTTAGCTCTGACCAATTTTAAATCCCCCGATGCCTCTGATGCGTTCTTTTCTAAGAAGGCTTTCGCGCTCGATATTCGTGATGATTACAGCCGCATCCTGAATCCGTTCTTAGCCGATGGAAAAACCCGAAGCGGCGGTGACGGGATTGGCGGCGCAGGACTCTCTGTTGTTCCAACCAAAACTGTCGCATTATTTGAAGGCTCTGTTGATGTGAAAAATGGACGAGCTGTGATCACGCTTGATCTACCTGACTTTAATGGAGAGCTGCGCCTTATGGCGACGGCTTGGACAAAGTCGTCAATCGGCAGTGCGTCGACATCCTTAAAGGTGAGGGACGCTGTTCCTGCTAATTTAGGCTTGCCGCGTTTCCTCGCGCCTGGAGATCAAGCCGTATCAACCTTCGCGCTTGATAATATAGATGGAGCGTCTGGTGTTTACCGAACATCTATTGAAGGTGTTGGGTTGCTGAAAACAATCGAGTCTGTGTTTGACCTTCCGCCAGGAACGCGGGACCAAACGGGTGTCACCTTGAATGCCGATGATGTCGGGATTTATAATTTGAAAACGTCAATCACTGGACCCAAAGATTATAAGGTTCAGTCTGACTACCCAATTGAAGTCCGGTCCCCTTATAGGCCCATCACGAACCGCACGATTAAAGCTATCGAACCTGGCGAAAGCTATACGTTGAAGGCTGACCTTATGGACGGCTACAGTGTTACAGGCGCGGATATTGACCTGAGCGTGGCACGCCTTCCTGGGCTTTCTGTTGCGCCATATCTCGCGTCACTGAACCGTTACCCTTATGGATGTACGGAGCAAACCGTCAGTAAGGCAATGCCGCTTGTGTTCGTGAAATCACTCGGAGGGTTTAAGGGTACATCGGACAAAGTTCTGAGCACCCGTATTCAGGACGCGATTGCGAAACTATCCTCACGTCAGGATATGACCGGAGAGTTTGGTCTCTGGCGTCAGGGCGATAGAGCTTTAAGACCTTGGCTCCAACTTTATGTCACTGAGTTCTTCATAGAGGCAGACCGCAATGGATATGACGTCAACGAACAGAGCATGTTGTCAGCCATAAATGCGGCAAAAATACTCTCTCGTATGGAAAATCATTCTTCTCTGAATCTATATTTCCCTAACTCTGACTCGCAAAAAAAAGCCGAAGTTGCGCGTGCAAATCGGGCGGCTTACGCGCATTATGTCGTCGCATTAGCGGGTGAGGCAGATACCTCTGGTATTCGCTATCTCAACAAAACATTTGGGGATCGGATATCTGACCCAATTTCTCTGGCTTATCTAGGCGCGGCGTTGGCTAAAATAGGAGACGAAGCCTCAGCAAAAGCTGTCTTCAAACGGGCCGCTGACAGTTTGGACGTTAAAACAGAGCATTATAACTACTATAGTTCGCCAGAGCGCAATGCCGCGGCTCTCTTAGCGATTGGCGGCAATAACTTAGATGCCGAAGTGTCTGAGAAAATTCTTTTAGGTTTGGCAGAACTTGAGCCATCCAGGACCAACACTCAGGAAAAAAGTTATATCATTAGAGCTATGGCGCAACTTAGCTCTGGTGAAGGCGACGTTAGCGTAAAGACCAAAAACCTGTCTCTTGAAAAAGGCGCCGCGAATTTACTCGGAACCGACATTGCGAGTAAGCCTTCAATAGAAAACACGGGCGACGCGCGTGCCTATATCACAATCGACGTAACCTCCACGCCGACCCAGGCACCTGAAGCCATATCCAGTGGCTTTACCGTAGAAAAACATCTCTACACCATGAAAGGTAAAGCCATTTCCACAGAGATCAAACGCGGTGATCGTGCTATTATTCTCGTCACAGCTAAATCAACCTACAGATCTAATCGAATGGTTGTACTCGCGGATTTATTGCCGGCAGGATTGGAAATTGAAACTGTTCTAACCCCAGCAGATACAGGAAGTGAAGGGGCGTATGGTTTCCTCGGCGAGCTGTCCAAATTCGATATGCAAGAAGCTCGAGATGACAGATTTATCGCCTCGGGTCGACGATCTCGTTACGACCGAAAGGGTAATGTCTTTAAGGCGGCCTATGTTGTCCGCGCGGTGACTGCAGGTACATTTACCTTCCCTGGGGCCGTTGTCGAGGACATGTATCGTCCTGCACGTGTCGGCACATCTGAGTATGGGCAATTAGAAATTTCCCCAAGCGGAGATTTTTAAGCTGCGACGCCGCCTCGGTTATATGACGCTTGCAGCTACGGCTGCGATGGGCCTGTGGTTCGCGCAAGCGCCTGTTTCAAACGCTGACCTCAACACGACATCACCCGTGTTGGCGGATCGCAACGGAACGTGGCTAAATGTGCGAACTGTCGAAAATGGTCGTTGGCGCATCAAGACCGATTTGGATGTTGTTGATCCTGCCTTTGTCGAGGCTTTGATTGAGATTGAGGACAAGCGGTTTTATTCGCATTCGGGTGTGGACGGCGCCGCCATTTTGCGCGCGTTAAAGACGTGGAAGCAAAGCGGTGTAGCTTCATCTGGCGCATCAACACTGACTATGCAGCTTGTCCGTCAATACAAACCGCGTCCGCGAACGTTCAAATCGAAAGCTATCGAAAGCTTTGAGGCACTACGGTTTGAACTTCATTATACTAAGCAAGAGATACTCGAACAATATTTGACCCGCGTAAGTTACGGCGGAAATATTGAAGGTATTGATGCCGCGAGCCGTATTTACTTTGGCAAGTCACCACGGTTTCTCGCTCCAGATGAAATCGCTCTCTTGATTGCTTTGCCTCAAGCGCCTGAAGCCAGACGGCCAGACCGAAATGCACAGGCCGCAAAAATAGGGCGAAGGCGCATTTTGAAACGTTTGGCGTCAGCGGAACTGATCACGGCTAATGAGTATATAAATGCTGATACCGTATCTATTCCTTCGAAAAAGGAAAAACTACCACAGCGCGCTTGGTTGACGGCCCGCAAATTGGCGGCGACGGGCTCAGTCACGCGCAGCGCATTAGATCCACATCTTCAAACGAATATCGAAAACCAGTTGGCCGCCACAGTTGAGAAACTCCCGCACCCCGTCAACGCATCGGCAATCGTTGTTCACGCTAAGACCCGCGAAGTTCGCGCCCATGCCGCCATTGGTCGGCGCGATCATGATGGCGGATGGTTGGATATGACGGCTGCGGTGAGATCACCGGGATCAACACTAAAACCCTTTGTTTATGGCTTGGGTATGGATGACGGCATTATCGGACCCGACACGCGGCTTCGCGATGCGCCGAGTCGATTTGGCAGTTATCGCCCTGAGAATTTTGACAGACGTTACTATGGGGACGTTACAGTAGCCCAAGCCCTGCAACATAGTTTGAACATACCCGCCGTTGGTGTTCTTGATCATGTTGGAGGTCGCCGCCTTGATGCTGCACTGCGAGCTTCGGGCGCTTCGCCTTCGCAATCCGGTCCGAATGAAAATGGCTCAGATGCAGGTCTCGCATTGGCTTTGGGCGGAACGGGCCTCCGCGCAACTGACCTTGCAATGCTCTATACTGCCATCGCGAATGATGGACTGGCGGGGCCATTGAAATGGACCTTAGCCGATGAGATGCCGCAACCCACGTTTGAACTTTTACAAGCTGACACAGCCAAGGCGCTCCGTCGCGTTATGGCCGACGCGCCCAGACCCGCAGGTGTGATGCCAATGCATTTGGGGCGTGATGTGCCTGACGTGGCTTACAAGACGGGCACATCATATGGTTTTAGAGATAGCTGGGCTGCTGCTGTATCTGGTGACTACGTAATTATTGTCTGGATTGGACGACCCGATGGAGGGCCAAGGCCTGGGGTTACGGGCCGCGCTGCAGCTGCGCCGCTCTTGTTTAAAATTGCAGATGGTCTCGCGGTTGGAGATCAAGTCGTCCGCGTAAATCGTCCGCAACAGACACAGGACCGATTAAAGTCCGCCGAAGAATTTGCGCCCGTTATCTTATTCCCAATGGACGACATTGAGATTGCGGTATCCGTATTTGGTGCAGCGTCCGAAGGCATTGATCTTGTTGTTCAAACCGAAGCAAGTGACGTGCGGCTCTATGTGGGCTCTGATCCCATTCACAAAACGCGTGACGGGTTTAGGTTCAAGCCCTCTGCGCCTGGGTTTTATGAATTAACGGCGATTGATAAGAAGGGACAAAAAACCAAAGGTCGGTTCCGTGTCGTCTCAAGCCAAGATGTCAGCCACCCGGGATTTTAAAGTCGCGAGTTCTTCGGCGAACCAGTCGTGACGTTTGATCCAACCATTATTGCGCCAACTTGGATGTGGCAAAGGCATTAACGTGGGGCCGAAGACTTTCCAATGTTTGACTGTCTCGGTCAGGTTTCGATAACCGTGATCGTCCAAATGCCATTTTACCGCATACATCCCGACGACGAGGGTTAACTCGACATTCGGAAGGGCCGCATCGAGCTTGTCTTGCCACAGGACCGCACATTCTTTGCGTGGCGGTAAGTCTCCGCCTTGGTTGTCTTGACCAGGGAAACAAAAACCCATTGGGGTAATCGCAAAATTGTCTGGCGTGTAAAAGGTGGCCTCATCAACGCCCAACCACTCTCGCAGCCTCACACCTGACGGGTCAGTAAAGGGTAGGGAGCTTGCATGGGCGAGCGCACCTGGGGCTTGGCCGATGATCCTGATTTTAGATTGGGCTGTAGCTTGGATGATTGGGTTCGGTGTCACAGGCAAAGGCGGAACACTACTAGCGCAGGCCGTACATCCACGTATATCTGTGAGAAGGTCAGACATGGGGCAAATTATGTCGGTCATAATACGCCCTTCAGATTAAAAATGCGCAAAGTCGATTTTATAGTGCGTGACGTTACAGCAACTTAGAGGCATGACGGAAAAAAAGCACGGAGAACATTATGTCCAGCGTATTTTACGACGACATTGCCCAGACACTCGAAGATATAAAGCGCGAGGGTCTTTATAAAACCGAACGCCTTATCTCGGGCGAGCAAGACGCCACGATTCAGGTGGACGGTAAAAGCGTTCTGAACTTCTGTGCCAATAACTACCTTGGCCTCGCCGATAGTCCCGCGCTTGTGTCGGCTGCAAAGCAAGCTTTGGATACTTATGGTTTTGGCATGGCCTCGGTCCGTTTTATCTGCGGTACGCAAGGTCAACATCGCGAGCTTGAAATGGCTTTGGCTGACTGGCTCGGCTTTGAAGATAGCATTCTATATGCGGCGTGTTTTGATGCCAATGGCGGTGTGTTTGAACCGCTCTTGGGCCCTGAAGATGCGATCATCTCTGACGCTCTGAACCATGCGTCGATCATTGACGGCATTCGTCTGTGTAAGGCCAAACGCTTTCGTTACGTCAATAATGACATGGCTGATCTCGAAGAGAAGTTGAAAGAGGCAAAGGCCGCAGGCGCGCGACGTATTATGATCGCGACGGATGGTGTGTTTTCTATGGATGGCACCATCGCTAATCTGGCTGGAATTTGCGACCTTAAGGATAAATATGACGCCCTGCTGATGGTGGATGATTGCCACGCAACGGGGTTTGTCGGGGCAGGCGGTCGCGGTTCGCCAGAACATTGCGGCGTTGAAGGCCGTGTCGACATTTTGACGGGAACTTTGGGCAAAGCCCTAGGTGGCGCGATGGGTGGTTTCACCTGTGCGCGTAAATCTGTTGTCGATTTACTGCGTCAACGCTCACGCCCCTACCTGTTCTCAAATAGCTTGGCCCCACCAATTGTAGGCGCAAGCCTCAAAGCGATAGAACTCGCGAAAGAGGGGCATCATTTACGTGAGCGGATCAATGCGAATGCCAAACAGTTTAGAGCGGGTATGGAAGCCGCAGGCTTTACGTTAAAACCGGGGGAACATTCAATTATTCCAGTTATGCTCGGTCATGCGAACCTCGCGCAAAATATGGCGACGAAGCTTATGGATGAAGGTGTCTATGTAATCGGCTTTTTCTTCCCTGTTGTTCCAAAAGGACAAGCGCGCATTCGAACGCAGATGAGCGCGGCGCACACGCCCGAACATATTGAAACGGCGATTGCTGCGTTTACAAAGGTCGGCCGTGAGTTAGGTGTGATCACATGACAAAAATGATGAAAGCCCTCGTTAAAGCCAAATCTGAAAAAGGCTTATGGATGCAGGACGTCCCTGTTCCAGAGATTGCACCAGACGAAGTCCTAATCCGTATTGAGCGAACGGCGATTTGCGGCACAGATATGCATATCTATGGGTGGGATGAATGGGCGCAAAATAATGTGCCTGTCCCTATGGTCGTGGGTCACGAATATGGCGGTACCGTTGCAGCTATTGGGTCAACTGTGAAACGCGTGAGCGTGGGTGATCGCGTTACGGGTGAGGGGCATGTCGTGGGACGCCGCTCTCGGAATGCAAGAGCAGGCAAATTTCATCTGGACCCAGACACAAAAGGCATTGGCGTCAATCTGCCGGGCGCTTTTGCTGAATATTTGGCGCTGCCCGAATTCAACGTGATCCCTCTGCCAGACAATATCCCCCTAGATATTGCGGCAATTATGGACCCGCTAGGTAACGCAGTTCATACGGCGCTTGCCTTTGATTTGGTTGGTGAGGATGTTCTGATTACGGGCGCAGGCCCTATCGGTATTATGGCTGCTGCGGTTGCCGAACGTGCAGGCGCGAGGCGTATTGTTTTGACGGACATTGAAGACTGGCGTCTAAACTTCGCGAAGAAACTGACGTCCCGCACACGTGTCGTCAATACCATGAATGAAGACCTCCGCGTCGTTATGGATGAAATTGGTATGACCGAAGGGTTTGACGTGGGCATGGAAATGAGCGGCGCGAAGCCTGCCTTTGAGCAAATGCTCGATACCATGCTCATGGGCGGCAATATCGCTATGTTAGGTATTCCCGCAGTGCCCTATCCCGTCGACCTCTCCAAAATTGTCGGTAAAGCACTGACAGTTAAAGGCATTTATGGTAGGCAGATGTACGAAACATGGTACAAAATGCTTGCTTTGCTAGACAGCGGATTAGACATGACAGAAATGGTCACACATCGTTTCCCCGCACGCGATTGGCAGAAAGCCTTTGATCTAATGGAAACGCGTAAAGCCGGTAAGGTCATTTTAGATTGGACGGAATTGTGAGCGATGACCACATCCCTCTAACGGGTTATGCACCTGTCTCTGACGCAGAGATGAGCGAGAAGTCAAAAGCCACGCTTGAGATGCTTCTAACGCGGCGCACAATACGGGATTTTTCTGACAAAGCCGTTCCAAAAGACGTTATTGAAATGGCGATCAAAGCCGCTGCGACTGCGCCCAATGGGGCCAATCAACAACCTTGGCACTTCGCAGCTATCTCTAATCCTGATATGAAACGCCGCATACGTATAGCTGCCGAAGAAGAAGAACGTGCCTTTTACGGGGGTCGCGCCTCGGACGAATGGTTAGACGCGTTGACGCCATTGGGGACCGATGCCTCAAAACCCTTCCTCGAAACGGCGCCTTGGTTGATTGCTATCTTCGCGCAGAAAAAAGGCCCTGAGGGAGAAAAACATTACTACGTCACGGAAAGCGTCGGGATTGCGATGGGCATGTTGATCACGACATTACATTCCGCAGGACTAGCCACATTAACACACACGCCTGCGCCCATGAATTTCCTTCGCGACATTTGCGAGCGCCCTTCAACGGAAAAGCCTTTGGTTCTTTTGGTTGTCGGACACCCTGCCGAGACAGCCACAGTTCCAAAGCATGCGTTAGAAAAAAAGACCTTTGAGCAAATTGCCAAAATTTGGGACTAATGCTTCGATTGCGTCACTCTGTCATATGACTTTTCTTAGCTTGCCTGTTTGTAAAGGCAGGCGCATAGCGCGAAAATAGAAACTCGCGTGAGCCCGATGACTCCACCTAAAACCAACATTCCGAACATGCCAATCTCTAGGTGGGAATTCATTGCCATGATGGCGGCCATTTTTGGCCTTCAGGCGCTTGCCATTGATGTCATGTTGCCCGCCCTCGAAATTATTGGCGACCACTATGTCATCGAAAAAGAGAATGATCAGCAAAAGATCATCTTTGCCTTCATCTTGGGCTTTGGCTTCCCTCAACTCTTATTTGGTCCGCTTTCAGATCGCTTTGGTCGCAAAATATTACTCCAACTCAGCCTTGTGGGGTACTTCATTACGGGCTTTGCCTGCATGATAGCCCCGAGTTTTGGCAGCCTACTTGCGCTTCGTTTGCTACAAGGTGTCTGCTGTGCAGGAACACGCGTTTCAGCGGGCGCGATTATTCGTGACCTGTCTAAGGGCCGTTCGATGGCGAGTATTTTGTCGCTCGTATATACAGTCTTTATGATCGTACCGATTATAGCGCCTGCGATTGGAACGGGGATTATGGCCATTGCTGACTGGCGTTGGATATTTGGCACATTAGGTATTTTCTCAGCAGCTCTTTTCATGTGGACACAAATCAGACTTCCAAAAACATTAGAAGACCAGGATCGTCGCCCGTTTTCGATTGAGCAGATATTTGACGGATTTAAACAAGTCCTAAGCCATAGAATTACTGCAGGTTATATGTTGGCCAGTGGTTTGATATTTGGATGCCTCTTTGCCTTTATAGGAGCTAGCGAACAGGTCTTTGATGAGGTCTTTGGCCGTGGCGACACATTCTTCATTTACTTTGCGGGTATCGCGGGACTGTTGGCTGTCATGAACTTTTCTAACAGCCTTTTCGTCGAGCGTTTCGGAATGCGTAGGATCAGCCATGTCGTTGTTTTGATCTTTATATTTCTCTCGATTTTGAACCTTCTTTATATGCAATTTGTGGGTCAAAACTTCTGGGTATTTTATATTTTATTTATGCTGACATTTGGATGTTTCGGTATGATGGGTGCCAATTTCTCTAGTCTGGCTCTAGAATATATGGGAAATATTGCGGGTACTGCTAACGCGGTCTACGGCTTTGTCACGATGACTCTTTCCAGTGCACTTGGATTTATGGTTGCCAGCAGCTTTGACGGGACGGTTCGTCCGTTGTTGATCGCCTATGTGCTGCTCGGTATCTCAAGCTTGATCGTCATTCTCATCACTGAAAAAGGTAAACTTTTCAGTGTCGGTGAAGGGAAGACCTAACGCGCCTCATCTATATAGGTTTCAATCTCTAAAAGAGTATCTGCATCTAATAAATTGATATAACCCTTTCTGTCAGGCCTGCCTGTTTCGGGGGATTGGAACATCCAAAGTTGACCTAGGTTTAATCCGACTAACCGATCTTCTCCATCAACTGTGCGCGTAACTGGCGAGCCTGATTGCCCAGCTATGACGCTGCAATTATGTGTCACACGTTTATGCTTAGTGCTGAATTCGAGCGTGTTTAGTTGGCAGATTTGTGTATTTTTTGGAAGCCCTATGGCTTGAGCAAATTTCACCTCAACGCCCTTTAGGTTTTCATTATCAGCCAGTGGTTCTAATCTATAACGCACCAAATTCTGCGTTTTAATTTTTGGAAACCGAATGATAGCCCAATCTGTTTGTGCGCCAGGCGCATAATTATCAGCTAAGCGGATGAGATCTACGTCAGAACTATTTCCCCGAAAGTCTTTGACCTTACAGGGACGCTCAGTTGGAACAGCATGACCCGCCGCAAGCGCGAAGTCATAAATAGGGTGCTCTATATCCAGAACGGCTATGCGTGAGCGAGTGTTTTTCTCTACGGCCTGAACGGATTCAACGCATTGCAAACGCAACATGTGCGTTTGCTCCATGGCATTATTGGGCTCTATCGTTTGGCAGGATATTAAAACCGCGATAGAACTGACGTAGAGGCTACTTCGCAGCTTCAAGGTCGAAGTCTTTGTACTGCTTCTTTAGCTCACGTTTCAGGATTTTACCTGTCGCACCGAGCGGAAGAGATTCCACGAAAACAATGGCGTCTGGTAACCACCACTTTGCGCACTTCGCTTCGATACATTTACGAATTTCTGCCTGATCTGGGGTTGTACCCGGTGTAGCTTGGACAATCAGCATTGGGCGCTCTTGCCATTTTTCATGCCTGACACCAATACACGCGGCCATTTGCACATCTGGATGATCACAAGCCGCGTTTTCAACTTCGATTGAGCTGACCCATTCTCCACCAGATTTGATTACGTCTTTCGAGCGGTCAGTGATTTCCATATATCCGCGTGGATGAATGGCCGCGACATCGCCAGTTGCGAACCAACCGTCATCTGTGAAACTGTCAGACCCAACGCCTTTGAAGTAACCCGAGGCGACCCAAGGGCCACGCACATGTAAATGACCTGTTGCTTCGCCGTCTTGCGGAAGGATTACGCCTTCATCATCGACGATACGCATGTCGACGCCAAAGATACGGCGACCTGCATAAAGCTTGTCTTTTACAGTTGCATCATAATCGGACAAATCATCACCGGGATAAGGCGCATATGTAGAGCCTAGCGGGGAGGTTTCCGTCATGCCCCAGCCCTGCTGCATCGGAATACCAAGATCTAACTCATAGGCCCGCAATAGGCTTTCAGGTAGCGCAGAGCCGCCGACGAGAGCCTTCTTGACTGTTGGCAGGCTTTGGTTCGTCGCTTTGACGTGATTGTAAATCCCAAGCCATACCGTTGGAACACCCGCCATGAGGGTGACTTTTTCTTGGTTGATCATTTTTGTGAGGTTCGGCCCGTCTAATCCAGGTCCTGGCATCACGAGTTTCGCGCCAACCATTGCGGCTGAATACACGAGGCCCCAAGCGGAGACATGGAACATTGGAACAACAGCTAGGATTGTATCGTTAGATCCGCCGCCGATAACGTCTTGAAAACTGCCCGCCATAGCGTGAAGAATGGTTGAGCGATGAGAATAAAGAACGCCCTTGGGGTCGCCCGTTGTTCCGGATGTATAGCACAGCGTACAGGCTGTGTTTTCGTCAAAGCGTTCCCAAGTGATTTGATCAGAATGATCCGCAATGAAGCTCTCATAATCTTGGACGTCTGTTTTATAGTCTGGCTTTCCAGCTTCGTCCGTTAGGCAGATCCATTTTTCAACGGTTGGGCACATCGCGCCAACACCTTCGATAATCGGGCCGAACGTTGTGTCAAACATGACGAATTTATCTTCGGCGTGATTGACCATCCATGCGATTTGCTCAGGCTTCAGGCGTGGGTTGATCGTATGAACAACGGCTCCGATAGAACTGACAGCGTAGTAAATTTCGATATGGCGGTAATTGTTCCACGCGATTGTCGCGACACGATCACCTTTTTTGACACCCGCTGCGAGTAAGGCATTGGCCAGTTTACGCGTACGAACCGCGCATTCAGACCATGTGTAACGATGCTCAGTCATCTCTGTCGTGAGCGTGTAGATTTCGCGGTCTTTGTGAACCGTGGCTGCGTGCTCGATCAAATCACTGATCATAAGCTCGTGTTTCATCATGAGGCCTAGCATTGGCGTCTCCCCGAAGTTGGTTTTTAGTCTTGTTGTAGTTAGTATTTTCACTATTCCCCGAAGGGGTCAATACAAGGAGCCATGATGATGCAGGTACCAACATATCAAGACGTTGCCGACGCAGTGGTCCGTTTAGAAGGTCATGCCGTCAAAACACCGCTCTTACGCTCTGATGCGCTCGATAAATTGGTTGGAAAGCAGTTGTGGTTCAAAGCTGAATGCCAACAGAAGAAAAATGCATTCAAATATCGCGGCGCTTTTAACCGCTTATCCGTGATGGATGCCAATGAGCGAGCAAGGGGAGTTGTGGCCTTTTCGTCTGGGAATCACGCTCAGGGCGTGTCTTGCGCGGCCAAAGAGCTAGGCATTGATGCTGTCATTGTCATGCCAACTGACGCGCCGCAGGTGAAAGTTGATGGCGTACTAGCGGATGGCGGCACAATCGTCAGTTATGATCGCCAGACCGAAAGCCGCGAAGAGATTGCCGCTCAAATTGCGGAACGTGACGGACGTGTCCTCGTCCCAAGTTACGATGACCCCTTCATCATCGGCGGCCAAGGCACGATTGGCGCAGAGCTAGCCGAGGCCGAGCCAAACTTTGATGCCATGATTACCTGCCTTGGCGGCGGCGGAATGTGCGCGGGAATTTCACTGGCGCTTGCTGAGTTGTCTCCCAACACGCGTATATATGGCGCGGAACCAACGAACTATAACGACCACCAACAAAGCTTGCGGGCAGGGACCCGCCTGAAGCTTAAATCCACACCGCCAAGTCTTTGCGATGCCATACAAGCCAAAATGCCGGGCGAGCTGACATGGGCGATCAATAGCCAATCCTTGAGCGATGTTTACACCGTTACCGATGAGGAATGCTTGAACGCAATGCGGTTAGCGCATGAACATTTGGGCGTCATATTAGAACCAGGCGGCGCGGCGGCTATGGCGGCTACATTGGCCGGTAACTTGCCTGACGATGTTGAAACTGTTGCTGTTGTTTTGTCTGGCGGTAATGTCGACCCAAACATCTGGGACCGCGCTCTAAACGGCGCATAAGATTGACTGTCTAAACTAGAATAGAGACTATTATGAAAACGATGCGAACCAGAGCCGCCGTCGCCCTCGAAGCGGGCAAACCGCTTGAGGTCATGGATGTCAATTTGGAACTCCCAAAAGCGGGCGAGGTTCTGATTGAGATCAAAGCGACAGGCGTCTGCCACACGGATGAATATACGCGCTCTGGCGCTGACTCCGAAGGTGTGTTCCCGTCCATCCTGGGCCATGAAGGCGCAGGTATTGTGTTACAAGTCGGCGAGGGCGTCACGACCCTAAAAGCGGGCGATCACGTTATACCACTCTACACGCCAGAATGCCGCGAGTGTTACGCGTGCCTGTCAGGTAAAACGAACCTCTGCACCGCCATTCGCGGCACGCAAGGTAAAGGCTTGATGCCCGACGGCACGACACGATTTTCGATGTTGGATGGTACACCTATCTTTCACTATATGGGCTGCTCAACCTTCGCCAACCACACGGTCATGCCAGAAATCGCACTCGCCAAAGTTCGTAAAGACGCGCCGTTCGAGAGCATTTGCTACATCGGCTGCGGTGTCACGACGGGCATTGGCGCGGTTATCAATACAGCAGGCGTCGAAATCGGTTCTACGGCAGCTGTCTTCGGCCTCGGCGGCATTGGCCTCAACGTTATCCAAGGCCTGCGCATGGCGGGCGCAGATGTCATAATTGGCGTTGACCTGAATGACTCCAAAAAGGAAATGGCCGAAAAATTTGGCATGACGCATTTCATCAACCCGAAGGCTCTCAAAGACGGGCAAACGGTTGTCGACGCGATC
Organism: uncultured Caulobacterales bacterium; assembly: GCA_938009235.1. Lineage (GTDB taxonomy): Bacteria > Pseudomonadota > Alphaproteobacteria > Caulobacterales > Maricaulaceae > Litorimonas. The sequence continues at coordinate 362,511 of CALLIK010000004.1, read as the reverse complement.
ATAGAAATTACAAAAACCGAAGCCGATCACTTTGGCGGCGTTGATTACTCATTCGACGCAACGGGCAATGTCCAAGTCATGCGCGACGCACTCGAATGTTCACACCGTGGTTGGGGCGTCTCTGTCATTATCGGCGTAGCCCCCGCAGGTGCAGAAATTTCAACCCGTCCGTTCCAACTCGTGACAGGGCGCGTCTGGAAAGGCACAGCCTTTGGCGGCGTAAAGGGCCGCACAGACGTGCCAAAATTTGTGGATTGGTACATGGATAAAAAGATCGAAATCGACTCGATGATCACGCACAAATTGGCGCTAGACGACATTAACGAAGCTTTTGATCTCATGCACAAGGGCGAGAGCATACGGACTGTGGTGACCTTCCCATGAGCCTAGAGACGCTCTCAACGGTTCATGCGCATGGCGGCGTTCAGACTGTCTATCGCCACAGCTCAACCTCGACCCAAACCCCTATGGAGTTTTCGGTCTTTGTCCCGCCGCATGAGGCAGGCGCGAAGCTACCCGTAGTCTGGTATCTCTCTGGCCTAACCTGCACCCACGACAATGTCACAGAGAAGGGCGAGTTCAGAGCGGCTTGCGCAGAGCTAGGGCTCATCTTCATCGCGCCAGATACATCACCGCGAGGCGAGGGCGTGGCGGACGATCCAGACGGCAGCTATGATTTCGGCCTCGGCGCAGGCTTCTATGTCAACGCGACGCAAGCTCCATTCGCGGAACACTACCATATGCGCGATTACATCGAGACAGAGCTTCCCGTCCTTATCGCCGCGTCGATCCCGCGTGCGGATATGAACCACCAATCCATCATGGGGCACTCTATGGGCGGGCATGGCGCGTTGACGATTGGGTTACGCAATCCTGACCAATATCGCGCCATATCCGCATTCTCGCCGGTTGTAGCCCCAACACAGGTCCCTTGGGGCCAGAAAGCCCTCGCAGGTTATCTCGGCGATGATCAATCCACATGGGCCGAATATGACGCTTGCGCGCTCATCAGAGCAGGGGCGAGACACCCGCATATTTTGGTCGACCAAGGCGGCGCGGATCAGTTCTTAGACGCGCAATTAAAGACGCACATCCTGAAGGACACATGCGACGCCAGTGATCAACCGCTGACGCTACGGATGCAGGCAGGCTATGATCACAGCTACTATTTTATCTCCAGTTTCATAGCAAATCACCTTGCGTGGCACGCGGAACGTTTACGCGATTAAAGCCCCCATATGAGATGCGTCCGCGTTTAAGCGGGACGCCTTATATTTAATTATCATTATATTTCAGAACGATACGAACAGTTTTGAATAAATTACATGAGAATGATCCCCGCATTCAAAACCTATGGCATAGTGGACGGGTTCTTTCGGACATGGGACAGGCGGGGCCTCGCTTGCCGGTTCGGAGGACGATGGGGTTGAGCGACCGCGTGTGAGAACGCGGTTTGTGCCGGACCTTTTGAAGTGAGAGCCGACTACTAGGTCTAATGGCCAAACTGTAGGGACACATGGGCCGCTGCATCAAAAACCGTCGCCGCGTGGTGAATTGGATTTACAACCCAGTTCAATGATACCTGCGTAAAACAAAACTATTCTATTCGGTACTCCGTCGCGAGTATCAACCACGCGGGCAGTCCCATCTTATTGGCGGGTTGCCGCCTGCCTTGTTGATTTTTCCTTGGAAAATTCAACTACCCAACCCGTGTTGGGAGGTAATCGCATTTCGGCAGCCACTTAGATGGGCTGTGAGCGTTATTTTATGCCTAAATGACTTTGTGAATGAGAGTAGGGTGTGTGTGATTGCCTTAAAACAGCACTTCTTTACCTCAAGTTAGTTGCATTGTTGAAAGCTGAAGTATTAGAGCCTTAAAAACTGGGGGATATAATGAAGAGTTTTTTGGGCTACTTATTCATTATATGGTCTACAGCATCCGCCATCGTGCTTCTGGGAAGGTTGTTTCCACAGTTTTACGCTTGGGGAGGGTATTTCGCATTTCTTTTGGGGGTAATGACTTTAGCGGGGTCTATTAGTGCATATTATCTTGCCACAGACACGGACCGTTACTCTCCATATGTCGTCTTGATCTCATTCCTTGGGGCATTCACTTGTATTTGTTTATCAACAGCGGGGCTCTTTATTCCATTCGAGGGGATATATGAGATTTCTTTTGGATTTGGGTTGGTATCTTCGTTGGTGTTGTTAGCCATTACTTTTAAACGGTTTGACACTCCTATTGTTTTTTTGAGTGGAGGTGGAGGTCCTTCTCAAGGACGTTAAATTTCACTTATTCACCACTTTAGCTATCTATTTGTAGTCTGATACATAAATCGCATAATGATGATTATGAGAAATAACGCCTATACCATTCCAGTCCCATTGCATTCAACAGTATCAATCAAGCCACTGATACAGCGCGTAAAATCATATTTTACGAAATGAAATCCATCTGCATGACTGTGATGTCGTGACATCTGCTTGTGGTTCGCGCTAAACAGGATTTATGACAGACACCTCAAACAGCCTGAGCATTGGCCGCGACGTTATTCGAAGAGAAGCTGAGAGCTTGCAAGCCCTAGAGCAGTCGCTCGGAAAAACCTTCTGCGACGCCGTAGAGCTCATTCTAGCGGCCAAGCAACATGTCATCGTGGTTGGCATCGGAAAATCAGGTCACATCGGCCGTAAGATTGCCGCGAGTTTCGCGTCCACAGGTACGCCGTCATTTTTCATCCATCCATCTGAAGCCGCGCATGGTGATTTAGGCATGATTATTCCTGGAACGGTCATTTTGGGATTGTCCAACAGCGGTGAAAGCGCCGAGGTAAATGGTGTCATTGATTATGCAAAATCACTGGAAAATCAGACGGTTGCGATCACAAGCGCATCCAAATCAACTCTCGCCAAAAATGTAGACTTCGCCCTCATCCTACCTGACGAGCCCGAAGCCTGCTTGAAACGATTGGCGCCTACTACGTCAACGACGCTGACATTGGCCTTGGGTGATGCGCTGTGTGTGGCCGTAATGGAAGCGCGCGGCTTTACGGCAGAAGATTTCGGACGCAGACATCCTGCGGGTAAACTCGGATTTGGGCTGCAACGTGTCGCAGAATACCTCAAAACTCAACCGACAGACATACCGCTGATCGGGTCCAATGCGGCAATGTCTGACGTCATTATAGCCATTACGGGCGGCGGCAAAGGCTGTGTCGGGGTTGTCGAAAATAATCAGCTAAAAGGCATCGTGACAGACGGAGATTTACGCCGCGCATTAGGGCCAGATGTTATGACGAAAACGGCCACCGATATTATGGTCCACGACCCCTTCACCCTATCGCCAGATATGCGAATGAAAGACGTCGTGACAGCCTTTATGGAGCGTAAAATTGGCAATGCTTTTGTGCTTGATGGACACAATATTCTCGGCTTGATTGACCTAAAAACCATCGTGGCTTCTGGCTATGTCTAAGCCCCTCATCGTCATACCTGCGCGCATGGCTTCAAAGCGGTTTCCCGGTAAACCTCTCGCTGAAATTTCTGGCGTGAGCATGTTGCGGCGCACAGCGCGAGTCGCAGACCGTGTGGCTGAGACTGATTTTGTTGTCGCGACAGACCATGCCGATATTGCGGCCCATTGCGAGGCTTACGACCTACCCGTTGTGATGACGGATGCAGATTTACCCTCTGGGAGTGACCGTACCCTCTCGGCAGCGCAGCAATTTCGCGCGGATGCAGAGATCATCGTGAACCTACAAGGGGATGCGCCCTTTACTGATCCTGCGCATGTCGACGCGGTTATTTCGCGGCTTAAAGATGGCGGCGCGGATATTGCGACGCCCGCCATTCGGTTGACGTGGGAGGCTTTAGATACGCTTCGAGATACGAAATTGACGACGCCCTTCTCTGGTACAACGGTTATTGAAAATGAAGGTCGCGCGATTTGGTTTTCGAAGAATATCATACCCGCGATGCGTAAAGAGGCAGAGTTGCGAGAGGCGGATACGCTGTCCCCTGTTCTGCGCCATGTCGGGCTTTATGGATTTAAACGCGTGGCATTAGAGCGGTTCAACGCCCTCCCGCAAAGTCATTACGAGAGCTTGGAAGGCCTAGAGCAACTACGGGCGATTGAGGCTGGCATGTATGTCGCGATTGTTCAGGTGGACGCGGCGCAAATATCCTCGCCCGGTATCGATACGCCCCAAGACCTCGCCCGCGCGGAAGCGTTGATCGCTAAAAATGGCGACCCGTTTCTGTTATGAATTATGGCCGCGTCTATATCGTCCGCCACGGGAATACATTTGATAAAGGCGATGTGTTACGCCGCGTTGGCGGCCGCACAGACCTGCCGTTGTCTACGTCAGGCCAAGCGCAAGCCAAGCAGCTCGCGGAAGCGTTCAAAGGCATTAAATTTGCTGAGGCGTATTCTTCAGACCTTAAACGGACCCGCCAAACGGCTGAGGCTATTTTGGGCGAGCAGGCTTATGCGCTCGCAACGTTCCTGACTGAGATTGATTATGGTCCAGATGAAGGCCGTCCAGAAACGGATGTCGTGGCGCGTATAGGACAAGCCGCATTGGACCTGTGGGACACGCAAGCCATTCCGCCTAAGGGCTGGCACGTTGATCCGCAAGACTTACGAACGGCGTGGCAAGCGTGTTTGGCATCGTGTTCACCGCATGAGAACACACTGATTGTGACATCGAATGGCGTGGCTAGATTTTTATTGGATGTCGTTGACGGCGGCGCGGAGGCCCCTCGGAAACTTCGGACAGGCTCTTACGGGATTATAGGCATCACGCCCAAAGGCCCAGTTTTGGAGTCATGGGATGTACGGCCTAAAGCGTAATTTTCATGCCATCAAATGCAGGTTTGGCTATCGGAGGCAATTCCGTCTTCAATGTCTCGTAGTCCATATCAATATGGAGGTTTGTCAAAACCGCTGACTTTACGCAGGCTCTCGCGAGCCATGACAATGTCTTATCGCCATGTGCATGCGTAGGATGTTGGCTGTAACGCAAGGCATCGACGATCCAACATTCAATACCGTAAAGCCGCTCAATCACATGGTCTTCAATACCCCAAACGTCGGGACTATATGCGAGGCGCTTGTCGAAAATGAACCCAAGAGACGGCGTTGGGCCGTGGCTCACTTCGAGGGTTTCGACGCTGATTTTGCCGCCTGGTCCGTCAATATCTACGACAGTGCCGTTAGAGATTAAGTCTTGAAGCTTTAAAATAGGCGGATGCACACGTCCCTCAGGCATTTCGAAACAGTAGTTAAACTTCTGAAAAACCTGCGGTTTAGTGTAAGCATCCATATAAGTCGGGATTTGCGCGCGCATACGATAAGCAACCGCGCGCAGATCATCGATCCCATGTGATTGGTCAGCATGGTCGTGGGTATAAAACACGGCTTCCAAGCGGTTGATTTTTTCACGTAGCAGCTGAACTCTCAAATCTGGAGCGGTGTCGACCAGAATGTTTGTGCACGCCTTCGGGTGAGGTTCATCTGCACCTTCCCATTTTTGAACAAGAATTGAGCTGCGTGTACGCGCGTTCTTTGGCTCCGAGGGATCACAAACGCCCCAATCTCCACCGATACGAGGTACGCCGCCAGAAGACCCGCAGCCCAATATGATTGCGCGCAAACCCATTATGTCGGCCTCTTCGCTTTGGTGAAGAGATTGAAAAACGCATCTGTCGTTTTTTGAGCGGTCTCCTCGGGCGTCCATTCAAACAAGTCTGAAAGCGCCTTACAAACTTCTACGACATAGGCAGGCTCATTGCGACGGCCTCGATATGGAACGGGCGCAAGATACGGACAATCTGTTTCCAGCATAATGCGGTCCTTCGGCATAGTCTTGATGCAGGCTCGAACCTCATGCGCGTTTTTGAATGTCATGATGCCTGAAACGGAAAAATAGAATCCCATCTCTGCGGCTGCATCCGCCAAACGCTGCCCTGATGTGTAGCAATGCATTATGGCCGTGAAAGGTTTCTTGGCAAATGCTGTCTGAAGCATATCCAACATGTCGTCATCCGCTTCGCGTGTATGGACAACGAGTGGAAGACCCGTCTCTTGTACGGCTTCGATATGTGCTTGAAAATTGGCCTTTTGCACGTCGCGTGGCGAAAAATCATAATGATAATCCAACCCCGTTTCGCCAATGCCAACGATCTTTGGATCATGTGTCAGCGCTGTGATACGCTCTGCCGTGATGTCTGGATTGTCTTTGGCATCATGCGGGTGTGTCCCGACCGTCGCCCATATATTTGGGTCCATGTGTGCGATCTTTAAAACGGCTTCTGCGTCTTTCAAATGACAGCAAATGTTGAGCATCGGCCCAACGCCAGCCTCTCGAGCGCGCAAAATTGTCTCATTGAGATCTTCGGCAAATTTCTCGCCGTGTAGATTTACATGACTATCAACAATCATTAGGCAGCCCTTATGGACGATAGGAGTTCAAACATAGCGGCTGTTTTATCGAGATTTATCGCAGCTTCTGCGCGGCGTACATCTCTGAGGCGGGCATGATTTTCCTGCCAGACTTTTGCAGATCGCTTGATTTTAGCAGGTGTAAATGGACCTTCATATTGCCCCGTTGCCGCGAATAATGCGTGCGCATGAATGGTGTCATCCAAACCATCCCAGAAAAGCCCTCGGGATAATTGATGGCGTTTCTCTGCCAGACGTTTCGCAATGGTCATGTCGACATTCAGCGCAGGTGCTCCAAGCGAATTGAGGTAATCCGATAGAGACCGCAACACCACGTCTGCATTTTGAACTAAGGCCAACGCCTTACCGGGTGCGCCGCGTGAGAGCTTCACGGCCGCGTTTAATAGATCAGGAGAGCCAGTCCCATGATCGGAAAGCCAGCTTTCAATTTGAGTGTCAGGGACAGCCCGTAACTCTAGCGCCATGCACCTTGATCGTATTGTCGGAAGTAATCGGCCCGGCGCAGACGTCACTAATATAAACAATGTATTAGACGGGGGTTCTTCGAGAAGCTTTAGAATGGCGTTCTCAGAATTTCGGTTCAGCTCATCTGCGCTATCAATGATGCACACGCGCCAAGTACCTGTTTCTGCCGCCGTTTCTTGAAAGAAGCCTGCAACTTCGCGGACACGGTCCACCGGGATGTCCTGCCTGAACCGTTTGAGCTTTGTGTCATAAGGCCGGCGAAGGACGAATAAATTGCCATGCGTAAGGGCTTCAACGCGCTGTGCGATAACATCGGACTGAGGGATATCCAGTGAGGATGAAAGAAGCGATTCGCCGCCGAGTAATTTCCGTGCCATGCGATATGCCAGCGTTGCTTTGCCAATCCCCTTAGGCCCAGACAGTAACCAAGCATGATGCATACGGCCAGACCGCATAGCTTTTAGAAATCGAGCCTCAGCATTTTCGTGACCTAAAAGAGAATAGACTTCCCTTGGATGCGGACAACCGTCGGCTCGATCTGCTTCTGGTAAAGCCTCAGCATTCTCGATCGTTCGCAATTAAGCCCCCAGTTTTCCTGCAAGCTCGGGGAATGTTTTCGTCAATGCGAATAGGATACGGTTTTGAACATTGCCGCGTGAGCCGTCTGCATCAACGGTGTGAACGCGGTCTGGATTTTCGTCTGCGATTTCGAGGAATGCTGATCGTAACGTTTTATGGAAGTCGAGGCTTTCTGCGTCAAATCGTGTCAGGTTTTCTCCGCGAGTTTCAACTCTCTTCTGTGCCAAGACTGGGTCCATATCGAAGAGGATAGTGAGGTCAGGTTCAAATCCACCCATAACAACTTCATGGACGGCCTTCACTCTGTCTGAACCTAGTCCGCGTGCGTGGCCTTGATAGGCTAGGCTTGAATCGGCGAAGCGGTCAGAAATAACCCAGACACCGCGTTCCAAGGCAGGTTTGATTAGTTTTTCAACATGATCCAAACGCGCTGCATACATTAAGAGTAACTCGGTCATTCCAGACCATCGGTCTGATGTGCCTTCAAGGACAAGGTTGCGAATGGACTCGGCGCCAAATGTACCGCCTGGTTCACGTGTTTGCAGCGTTTCAACGCCAGCTTTTTCTAACGAAGTAGCAAGTAATTTAGCTTGGGTCGTTTTGCCCGCGCCTTCGCCACCCTCAAATGTTATGAATTTTCCATGTTCCATAATCAGCCCCTGATTTTAGCGAGTAGCCCGGTCCAAGCTCTTGAGAGCAGACCTTTACGTTCAACATCTTCCATCGCAACGAGGTCGTATGTCGCAACTGGACGGCCTGGGATGGTGACGTACAGCTCTGCGACTTTATCACCTTTGGAAATCGGGGCTTTCACTGCTGTAAAGCGGACTTCGGATGAGATTTTTTTACGGTCCACAACTGCCACGCCTTTACGGATATTCTCAGTCAATGCTACAGGGACAGTCTCGGCTTTCCCCATATAAACATCAGCAGTCGCGATTTCAGTGCCTTTTTCATGAAGGTCATAAACACGGAACTGAGAGAATGAGGCTTCCATCAACCGCGTGGCAACATCACGTCTTTCAGACTGACTTGTCAGGCCGTTTACAACGATGATTCTACGATCATCACCTCGCAGGGCTGATCCAACAAGGCCATATCCAGAAGCTTCTGTATGACCTGTTTTCAAGCCGTCCGCGCCAGTTACCCGCCCGAGTAGTGGGTTGCGGTTGCTTTGCTTGATGTCATTCCAAGTAAAGCTTCGCTGCGAGTAGAGAGAGTAATATTCAGGATATGTCATGACTTGCTGCTGCGCGAGTTTAGCCAAATCAAGTGCGCTAATTTCATGTTCAACGTGAGGCCAGCCAGTCGCATTTCGGAATGTTGCGCTTTTTAAGCCAAGTTCATGCGCGCGGGCTGTCATTTGATCCGCGAACGCAGTCTCTGATCCTGCCATGCCTTCAGCAAGTACAATGCAGGCATCATTACCAGACTGGATGATAACGCCCTTCAACAAGTCTTCAACACTCGCTTTTGACCCAACTTTTAAGAACATCGTGGATGAACCTGATTTAACGCCGCCGCGTCGCCAAGCGCCTTCACTAACTGTGAATTCTGTTTCAGGTGACAGTCGGCCGTCTTTTAACGCCGCAAAAACCAAATCGGCTGTCATGATTTTTGTCATTGACGCAGGTGCCATAGGATCACGTGCGTCTTTCTCAAACATCACTTCGCCAGTTTCAGCGTCTATAATGACAGCATGAGGCGCTTCAGTTTGAAAAGCTGATTGAGCAAAGGCCGGAGCGGCGAGTAAGAGGCAAGCACTTATAAGAATAATGGAGCGGAACACAGCGGACGAAACCTATCGTAATACGAATCAAAAAAGGGTGCCCTCTAAAAGGACGCCCATTTCGTCGCATGGTGATATGGCAATCGCAAGGCAGAGCTCTGCGTTTATTGCCTTATTTCATGTTAAGACGCTCACGAATTAACTGAGAGTTTGTCCCGGTATGCTTAGCGACATGTATCGGACCTTTGATGGTTAAGGTAACCTGGCCGTCAGGTTCAGCTGTGTTGTTCTCGAAGGACCTTGGTGCCGTCGGCATCACAGGTATGATTGGCGCAGGTTGAGGCGCGCTGTAAGGCTGTGGTTCATTATACGGCTGAGGTGAGCTGTAAGGCACAACTGGCGCCTCAACATACTCTTCGACAGGTCGAGCTATTTCGACGGGTGCTGCAACACGGGCACGATTGGCGGCCATTGGATCGGCTGGACCTGCATATTGCACGCGTACTTGGCCGAGACCCGTGATGCCTAACGCTTCTGCGGAAGCTTGGGAAAGATCAATAATTCGATCTCCCACGAAAGGCCCTCTATCATTCAAACGCACCATGAGTGTTTTGCCATTCGCAACGTTGGTCACAAAAAGCATGGAATTGAGAGGCAGAGTCTTGTGCGCTGCCGTGAGGTCATTTTTATCGTAAATTTCACCCGTCGCCGTGGGTTTTCCGTGGAATTTGTCACCATACCAAGAGGCCGTGCCTGTAATATCATAGCTTGGCTCGTGTTTTGGCGTGTAAGATTTACCCATTATTGTGTAACGTTTACCAACACGTTGGTGCTTATAGAGGTCGGCATCAACGCTGACTTGATCAAACTGTTGAGTTTGTTGCTGAGGCGTAGTCATGGGCATCGGTTGGGCTGGTATATAGCTGTGAGGTATTGGTTGTGCAGGAATGTAACTCTCCGGCACTGAGCTGGACATTGGTGACCTCGGTGTAGAGAGCGAGGCATACTTAGTTGGCCCATCACCCACTTTGTATGTGATAGGCGCTGCTCTCACCGTTTTATTTACACTAGATGAAGCGCAGCCAGTGACTGTAAGACTCAGCACGGCTGTCGTCATAATCATCACTATTGGTCTTACATTCACCATTACATTCACCTTTGTATTTGACCTTACCCCGAAGGCCGAATTACCATTACGTCATGCTCAGGACACATCGCATTGATCTCGTCTATGTTGTGTAACCTAGACGAGTAGACTTAAATGGCGGTTCGGAAACAGACCTAACATGTGCACAATATTTAAGGTGATCAGCAGGTTAACGAAATAGCACTTGATCATCTGCGCATTACGTCATAAGTGGCGCACTTCATTGACCGAGATACCCGTGGGCGGGTGGCAGAGCGGTTGAATGCACCAGTCTTGAAAACTGGCGTGGGGGCAACTCCACCGGGGGTTCGAATCCCTCCCCGCCCGCCACTTTCCTTTCAGACTCAGTCATAACGACTATATGAAAATTTGACTTGAGTTACGACTGTGCCAGTGTATTAGCTCGCTAACACATGGCAGATGCACCCAAATATTCCGACCTAGATGTCGCACTCGCAAGTTTAACACGCATAGAAGACGTTCGTGCGTTTCTTGTGGATCTGTGCACACCCGCAGAACTACGGGCTTTGTCTGAACGATGGCACGTTGCTCAAATTCTCGATGAAGGCGAAAAGTCCTATCGAGACATTCAGGCCGCCACAGGTGTATCTACAACAACAATAGGCCGCGTAGCGCGCTTCCTACGTGATGAGCCACATGGTGGGTACCGAACCCTTCTGGGCAAGAAAGACGATTCATGACTGACCGTTTACGTATTTCCCTACAGAAAAAAGGCCGTCTTGCTGATGACAGCTTCGCGCTTCTCAAGAAATGCGGGCTTAAGTTTTCTATTCGCGGCGGTGGTTTGCTAGCGCGTGTAAAGAATATGCCGATAGACCTTCTATTAGTCAGAGATGACGACATACCTTCATTTGTGGGAAATAACGCTTCCGACATCGGTATCGTCGGTGAGAACGTTTTGGTTGAAGAACAACTATCTTCTAAGTCTCCGCTCGACGCTCAGATTACCATGCGCCTCGGCTTTTCTCGCTGTAAACTCTGCCTCGCAGCCAGTGAAAAAGGAAAAGTGCAATCACCGTCTGATCTTAATGGAACCCGAATCGCGACGACTTATCCAGGCGTGACAGCCCGTTATCTCTCCGAGAACGGCCTGAATGCCACACTTGTCGAGATGAAAGGCGCTGTCGAATTAGCGCCATCCATTGGAATCGCAGAGAGCATTTGTGATTTAGTCTCCTCTGGTGCGACACTTGAGGCGAATGGACTGACGGCATTTGAGACGATTTTGGAAAGCGAAGCTGTGCTTATTCAATCGGGTCGTGAATTATCACCCGCTAAGGCTGACATACTAAACAAGCTGATGAACCGCATCGATGGCGTTCTCAAGTCCGCTGAAACGAAGTACATTATGCTCAACGCACCTAAAAATGCCGTAAAAGCAATTACGGATATCCTTCCGGGGTCTGATGCGCCAACAATCATGCCGCTTGCAGGCCAAGATGATTTGGTAGCAATCCAAGCCGTCTGTACGGAAAAAGTCTTTTGGGAAACTTTAGAGGACCTTAAAGCTTTAGGCGCTCGGGCCATTCTTGTACTGCCAATAGAAAAAATGATGGGCTAATGCGCCGTTTCGTCTGGACAGATTTAGCCACAGCAGACCGTGTTAGCGCCCTCTCTCGTCCGGCTGCGATATTAGACGCGGACTTGATCGGTAATGTAGCGGCTATTTTAACTGACGTGCGAACGCATGGAGATGATGCACTTTTACGTCTCACTGAGAAATTTGATGGGGTTAAACTTAAAGCCTTAGAAGTTCCAATGTCCGAGTTAGAGGCGGCGTGGAATGCGCTGTCTGAAACCGATAAATCCGTCATTGATCGCGCGAGACGTAACATTAAACGATTTCATAAAGCGCAAATCCCTGCCCCTATCGAAGTTGAAACAGAACCAGGTGTCGTGTGTCGCCGCGAAACTCGCCCGATTGAAACCGCGGGCCTTTATGTTCCCGGGGGCACCGCGCCACTCGTTTCCACACTCTTGATGCTATCTGTACCAGCCAAAGTCGCAGGCGTGAGGAACCGTATCGTTATCACGCCGCCCGCTAAAGATGGTAAGGTCAACCAAACGATCTTAGCTGCGGCTTATCGTTGTAAAGTGAGCCGTTTGTTTGCAGTTGGCGGAGCTCAGGCGATTGGTGCGCTCGCTTACGGCACTGAAACGATTCCTAAATGTGATAAAATTTTTGGCCCAGGTAATGCTTGGGTTGCAGCGGCTAAATCACTTGTAGCACAAGTGGTAGGCGGTCCAGCCATTGATATGCCTGCAGGGCCGTCAGAAGCTATGGTGTTAGCCGATAGCTCAGCTAATGTAGCTTTCGTAGCGTCAGACCTGCTGAGTCAAGCCGAGCATGATACGGTTGCGCAAGTTATCTGTGTTGCGGAGACATCTGCTGTTGCGGACGCTATCGAAGCCGAAATAGAAAAGCAGCTCTTGAATTTATCACGGGCTGAAATCGCGCGAACATCATTGAGTTATGGACGCATGATTATTGCGGACAAACGCTCTGATGTTATCGACATCGTCAATAGCTACGCACCCGAGCATTTGATTATTCAGCTACGTAAGCCCGCATCATACGTCGCAGACATTCGTCATGCGGGATCAATTTTCCTTGGACCTTGGACTCCAGAAAGTGTTGGTGATTACGCGAGCGGTACGAACCACACATTACCAACGTATGGAGCCGCACGTGCTTACTCTGGCATCACGCTTGATAGTTTTTTGAAATATATTTCAATTCAACGCTTAACGAAAAAAGGGCTAAAAAATCTTGGCCCTGTCGTGGAACGCTTGGCTGAAATGGAAGGCTTAGACGCGCATAAAAATGCCGTCACCTTGCGTCTGGAGGCGCTTAAATGACACATTGGCCCGAGACTATAGCGCGTAAAGCTGTTGTCGCTATGTCGCCCTATGCGGCGCGTGGCGCAGCGACGGATGCTTTGCATTTGGATGCGAATGAAAACCCTTATGCACCGCCGCCAGTTGTCGGTGCGGGTGGATTAAACCGTTACCCTGCGCAGCAACCACAAAACCTAACCTCTCGCCTATCAGGTCTTTATGGTGTTGAACCGTCACAGATCATGGTGGGCCGCGGTGCGGATGAAGGTATTGAATGCCTACTGCGTGCATTTTGCGAAGCGGGTGAAGACAGTATTCTAATCTGTCCGCCTACATTCGGATATTACAAAACCTGCGCAGACATTCAGGGCGCAGGCATTGTCGAAGTCCCGTTAACCGCGAATTACGACTGGGATATCCCGAAAGTCATTTCATCGGCGCAAAACCCAGTCGTGAAAATGGTGTTTCTCTGCTCGCCGAATAATCCAACTGGCAATAGTCTAACGCGCAAAGCCATTCTTGACGTGTGCGCAGCCCTTACGGACACACTCATTGTCGTAGACGAAGCCTATATTGAATTTGCAGCTAAAGACAGTTTGGCCGATCAAATTGGAACTGTTCGCAATCTCGTCGTGCTACGAACTCTGTCTAAAGCATATGCTATGGCGGGTGTTAGAGGCGGTGCATTATTGGCGGATAAAGCCGTCATCCAATTGTTGCTCAAAGTATTGCCGCCCTACCCGATTGCGCGCCCTGTTGAGGCCGCTATCCTGAATGCACTCGCGCCGTCTGCGATGCCAGTACATGCACAGCGTTTAGCTGAAACCTTAGTGGAGCGCTCTAAACTAGCAGAAGGCTTAAAGGCCTCTAAGTTCGTTGAGACAGTTTATCCATCCGATGCAAACTTCCTCCTCTTGAAAGTCAAAGACGAGGATGCGCTTGTGGCTAAGCTTCGTGAGTTCAATGTGAAAATTCGTGATTATCGATCTACAACAGGGCGTATGCGGATTTCAATTGGCTCCCCGGAGGAAAACTTAATCGCGCTACAGGCCTTTGGCGTTATGGACACACCAAAGCAACTCGACCGTATTGGTGAGATGTTCAGGAAGACCAATGAGACTGACATATCAGTGCGTGTAAACCTTGATGATCCATCTCAAACAAAAATTGAAACGGGCAATGGGTTTTATGACCACATGTTAGAGCAAATTTCTAAACATGGTAATTTCGGACTGACATTGTCTTGCGTGGGTGATTTACACATTGATGCCCATCACACAGTTGAAGACACCGCGCTCGCATTTGGCTCTGCTCTAAAAGCCGCACTCGGAGATAAAGCGGGTATCGGACGATATGGCTACGTCATTCCGATGGACGAAACGCAGGCCCAAGTCGCAATCGACCTCTCTGGTCGCCCTGCTGTTGTTTTCCGTGGTGAGTTCCCAACTGACCATGTTGGAGATTTCCCTGTTGAGATGTGTCCGCATTTCTTTGAAAGCCTCGCGCAAACGCTCGGCGCAGCGATACATGTTGATGTTAAAGGTGACAATTCCCACCACATGATAGAAGCGTGTTTCAAAGGCGTTGGTCGCGCATTGCGCCCTGCATTTGCCGTATCTGGTAGTGATATACCCTCGACGAAAGGCTCATTGTGAGCCTTGTCATTGTCGATACAGGCTGCGCAAATCTAGCGTCAGTACAGTTCGCATTTGAACGTCTCGGCGTTGAACCTGTTATCACTGATGAGGCAGAGGTCATATTAAAAGCTGATCGGGTTGTCTTACCAGGTGTAGGGTCAGCGCCTTTCGCTATGCGCAGTATA
Organism: uncultured Caulobacterales bacterium; assembly: GCA_938009235.1. Lineage (GTDB taxonomy): Bacteria > Pseudomonadota > Alphaproteobacteria > Caulobacterales > Maricaulaceae > Litorimonas. The sequence continues at coordinate 347,450 of CALLIK010000004.1, read as the reverse complement.
ATGGCTAAAAACCTGAAACCCGTTTTGCAGGCTATAGAGCAACCCGTTATTGGGATATGTTTGGGCATGCAGCTCCTATTTGAAAGCTTAGACGAAGGCGGCGAAGTCGTTCAAGGACTTGGCTTGATACCAGGGGCCATAACTGCGCTAGAGACAACTGAATTACCGACGCCTCACATGGGGTGGAATACGCTCAAAACGCTTCAAGCTGATCCGTTACTGACGGATGTGAACGACGGTGATTATACCTATTTCGTTCACTCTTTTGCTGCGAAGGTTTCTGAGAACACGTTAGCGCAAACCACTTACGGCACGCCATTTACAGCGGTTGCGCGTAATGAAAATGTTTGGGGATGTCAGTTTCATCCAGAGCGTAGCTCGAAAACTGGCGCAAAAATCCTTCAGAATTTCTTGGATATTAAATTATGATCTTCCCAGCAATGGACCTGATGGATGGTGGATGCGTTAGATTGCTGAAAGGTGATTTCAACGCACGTACCAACTATGAGGCCGATCCAATAGAGGTCGCGCAAGGCTATGCGTCAGCAGGCGCAGAGTGGATGCATATCGTTGACTTAGATGGTGCAAAAAATGGACGAACTGAACAGTCAGACCTTATTTTGAAAATAGCTCGCTCCGCGAATATAAAAGTCCAAACGGGTGGCGGTTTACGTGAACTTTCCCAGATAAAGAAATTATTGGACGGTGGCGTGGATCGTGTAGTTATCGGATCTTTGGCGGTCACAAACCCGCAAATGGTCAAACATTGGTTACGCGAAGTTGGTCCTGAATCCATCTGCATTGCTTTAGATGTAAACCAAGGCGACGACGGCGAATTTAGACCGGCCACGAAAGGCTGGACAGAGACGTCAGATAAAACACTCTGGAGCGTAATTGGTGACTTTTTAGGTTCGGGTTTAAAAACGATACTCGTAACAGACATTGGCCGTGATGGGATGCAGGGCGGCGGGAACATCGACTTATATAAACGGATTCAGACTGAGTTCCCGACATTGGAATTGATCACCTCTGGCGGCGTTGGGTCTCTTGCTCATGTGCAGGATCTCAAAGCGATAGACCCTTATGGAGTTATTATTGGGAAGGCCCTTTATGAGGGTGCATTCACATTACCAGAGGCCATTCAGTGCTAACGCGGCGGATCATACCCTGCTTGGATGTACGCGATGGTCGCGTCGTTAAAGGCGTCCAGTTTAAGAACCACGAAGACGTCGGCGATATACTCGACCTCGCGCTACGCTACCGTGATGAAGGTGCAGATGAGCTTGTGTTTTACGACATAACGGCCTCCGTTGACGACCGCACTGTCAGTCCTGATTGGGTTGGTAAAGTCAGTCGCGCGCTCGATATTCCATTTTGTGTCGCGGGCGGTATCAAGACCGTCGAAGCCGCAGGGGCACGCCTTGCAGCAGGGGCAGATAAAATCAGCATAAACTCCCCCGCCCTCATGCGACCTGACCTCATCAATGAATTGAGCGACGCTTATGGTGTTCAGTGCATCGTGGTTGGCATTGATACCTTTGCAGACGGTGAAACCTACCGCGTTAAGTCTCACACGGGTGATCCAGATAAAATGCGCGAAACAGGTCGCCTGACACTCGATTGGGTACAAGACGTTGTCAAACGCGGCGCGGGCGAGATTGTTCTGAATTGCATGAACAGAGATGGCGTGCGTAAAGGCTACGACCTCGAGCAGTTAAAAGCGGTTCGCCAAATCTGCAAAGTTCCTCTGATAGCATCAGGCGGCGCAGGCGCAACTGAACATTTCGAAGACGTCTTCAAGCAGGCGAATGTCGACGGCGCATTGGCCGCATCCGTCTTCCATAAATCAGTGATCGCCATCCCTGATCTAAAAGCAGACCTTCGGGCGTCAGGCATAGAGGTAAGATTGTGAAAATTGATTTTGAAAAAGGCAACGGATTAGTCCCCGCTATCGTTCAACACGCCGATACGCTCCAAGTTCTTATGCTTGGCTATATGAATGCAGAGGCTGTGTCGAAGACCGAAGAGAAAGGTCTCGTTACATTCTATAGCCGCTCACGCGAAACGCTTTGGACCAAAGGCGAGACGAGCGGAAACATGCTTCAACTCGTCGATATGACGATTGATTGTGACAATGACACCTTATTGGTCAAAGCGCGACCGACTGGCCCGACATGCCACGAAGGCACAGTCTCTTGCTTTGGGGATCAAGGTGCAGACGGGGTTGGGTTTTTATCCTACCTAGAGACGCTCATAGAAAGCCGGAAGACTGCCGATCCTGAGAGTTCATATACAGCGCAACTCTTGCAAGGACCGTTACATCGCGCCGCGCAAAAGGTTGGCGAAGAAGGCGTAGAAACCGCCCTCGCCGCAGTTGCGGAAACTGATGATAAATTGGTGAGTGAAGCGGCAGATCTATTCTATCACACGCTCGTTTTATTGGCGGCGAAAGATGTGAAGTTAGAGGCGGTTATTGCAGAGTTGATGGGACGTCATTAATGCCACCTATAAGTATCGCCATAAAAAACACTTATTGTATCTCTTAAATAAAGAGCCGGCTTTGGATATTTCCATCCAACAAATGCTCCAAAGACAGCTACTATCACAAAAGTCATAGCAAGAACTGGTCCTGATACATTGTCTAAGACAAATGACGGTAATGCGAAGAGCGCAACTAACAAAGCTAATGGAAAGAGGAACGTATAGTAGAACGCTCCGCAGGCTCGATTATCTCGATGCTTCCAACTTTTTGACTCTAACGGATTAGAAAACTGTGATTTCTTAGACACAAACATTACTAACTTATAAGTAGTTAAAAAGCCTCAAACGTCGCCTTCGTTTCCGTACTCACCCATTTCCCATCGACCATATGAATGCCGCATTCAGTTTTATCACTGTTGCGCCAACGGCCTGCGCGTGGGTCTTCACCTGCTGCGACGCGCGTTGTGCAGGGCTGACAGCCGATTGAGAGATAACCAATCGTCAGCAAAGGATGCGGCGGTAGATCGTGTTGGCGCATATAGGCACTCACGTCTTTTGCTGTCCAATAGGCGAGCGGATTGACTTTGGCTTGCGGGCCACCCTCTTCCAGAATGGACATGTCTGCCCGTTCTGGCGTTTGATACCGCTTACGGCCTGTAATACGCGCGCCATAACCATTGATAACGCCATTCAGCGGGCGAACCTTACGCAGATCACAACACGAATCTGGATCACTTAAATTGAGAGCGCCATCAGGGTCTTCTGATACGAGTGCAGCAGCGTCTGGTGTGATATTCTGAAAACCCGTTAAACCGAAACTAGAGATGAGGTCATCCCGATAGGCTAAGGTTTCTCGAAAATGCTTTCCTGTATCTAGGAAGATCACAGGCAAGCTCGGATCAATACGTGAGACCATGTGCAAAAGAACAGCTGAATCGACACCCATAGATGTCGCCAGCACAATATCGCCTTTGAATTTTTTAATGGCCTTACGTAGCGTCAACTCCGCCGAGTGGCCGAAAAAAGGGTCACCTGCCTTTCGGCTATCTAGGGCCGTCATTCTTGCATCAAACACTGACGTCGCAGGCCCCGCTTTAACGGCGTAACCCCTCTGATAGGTCAGATCGAATTCATCGAGCGCGCTGTGCCAATCCTCAATCGTGTGACGTGACAATGTCGCATCATCAATACGCACAGCATCAAAGCCGCACTGCAAAGCAAATGAATGTTGATCTGGGATCAATGGACCATCGGCAATCAAGAGACCCTCATATCCAAATTTCTTGCGTAATTGACGCGCAAGAGAAAACCCACGCCCATCTGTATAGGCAGGGAAATCAATGAGAATAGTTTCGATACGACCAAGCGAAGGCTCAAGCACCTCGAGGTCCGTATCATTTGGAATATGAAGGACTTCAATTGTTTCGTTCCCCTCCAAGCCGTCAAGGCTCGTCGGGTCCATCAGGCGTGCAGCATCACGCGCACGGCCGTCTTGGATAAGTGTGTGACTAGGCATAAAGCACCTCTTTGAACGGCGTGATGCCGATACGTCGATATGTGTCGAGGAAGCGTTCGCTGCCTTCTCGTGTTTCTAGGTAGAAATCGACCATACGTTCGATTCCATCCACTAACTCTTCTTGAGAAAATCCCGGTCCAGTGACTTTACCAATAGCGGCATCTTCAGATGCGTCACCGCCAAGTTTGACTTGGTAGAATTCTACGCCAGCTTTCTCCAAGCCGAGGATGCCAATATGACCAACATGATGATGACCACAGGCATTGATACAGCCAGAAATTTTGATCTGCATTTCACCAATCGTGCGCTGACGTTCAGGGTCGGCGAAACGCTCAGCAATCGCTTGGCTAACAGGAATAGACCGCGCTGTTGCGAGTGCGCAGAAATCCATGCCTGGACAGCAGATGATGTCTGAGATCAGGTTGATATTATCCGCCGCAAGGCCCGCCGCTTCTAGCTCTGCGAACAATGCAGGTAAGTCCGATTGTTTTACATGCGGCAAAACAAGGTTCTGTTGATGCGTCGAGCGCAACTCACCGAAGGAATATGTATCAGCCATATCAGAGACAGCGCGCATTTGCGTCGCTGTAATATCACCTGGTGCCAAGTCTTTCGGCTTTAGCGAAATGTTGACGATGGCATATCCAGACGCCTTATGCGCCGCGACGTTATTTTTGGCCCAAAGGGAGAATGCACGATTACCCTCTAGGGCTTTCGTAAACTCTGATGGATCATGCTTTAAAGTCTCAAAATCAGGTGCAGCGAAATAGGATGTGATACGCTCACGCTCTGCATCCGATACGGAAATATCGCTGATATCGATTGTTTTATACTCAGCCTCGACCTGTTCAGTGAAAGTCTCAATTCCAGTCTCTTGAACAAGAATTTTAATGCGGGCTTTGTACTTATTATCGCGGCGTCCATAGCGGTTATAAACACGCAAAGCGGCTGTCAGATAAGCGAGCAATTCGCCTTTGGGTAAGTAGTTCCGTAACACCTGACCAATGATAGGCGTTCGGCCAAGTCCGCCACCGACGAAGATTTTATAGCCAACATCACCGTCATCATTCTTGACGATCTGAATACCAATATCATGCGCCTTGATCAGCGCGCGATCTTTTTCGGAGGCCGTAACGGCGATTTTGAATTTCCGCGGCAAAAATGTAAATTCTGGATGCAGGGTTGACCACTGACGGATTAACTCGGCCATTGGACGCGGGTCTTCGATCTCTTCCGCCGTTGCACCTGCATATGGGTCACAGGTCACATTTCGGATACAGTTACCCGACGTTTGAATTGCGTGCATTTGCACACTTGCGAGATCATCCAACATGTCAGGCACATCTGGTAGTTTCGGCCAATTAAACTGCATATTCTGACGCGTAGTAATGTGACCATATCCGCGATCATATTTCTCTGCGAGATGTGCAAGCATACGGAACTGCTCACTATTCAACGTTCCATAAGGCACAGCGACACGCAACATATAGGCATGTAGCTGTAAATAGAGACCATTCATCAAGCGTAATGGACGAAATTCAGCTTCGCTTAAACGTCCAGCAAGGCGGCGTTCTACCTGCGTTCTAAATTGGCGTGTACGATCAGCGACTAGCTGCGCATCAAATTCATCATAGCGGTACATTATTTAGCCTCCAGCAAATCTGCTGTGTCGTATGATGGACCATTCACGCGAAATTTTTCACGGTATCGAACGGGCATTCCAGATTCTGTTTCAATGTCGATAAAGTAGATACCAACGACGATGTTTGCTTTTTCATCAGTGTCAGCTTTCAGCTGCATACGATCAATTAAGTCCAGATCCTCAGTCCGCAGAGCGGCGCTAAAATCACGTGTCCAATCTAGGTTCTCATCTAACCAGACACTATACCCATCGCGCAATTCATTCGCGGTCATAGATTGCGGACCTTTGCCCTTATGTTTCAACGTGCTCATACTGCGAGCCTCTCCTTGGAAGAACTTAGACGTTCTGCGTAGCCTATCAGTAAAATGGCAGGGCCAGAAATTCCGGCATTTGCAATGTCATCCGATAGATTGCGTAGGGTTGTATATATAATAATTTGATTTTCGCGAGATGCGTTTTCGACAACAGTCACAGGACGATCTGCGTCGGCGCCATGCAACATCAATCGCCCTTGGATGAAGCGCGCTGCGCCAACACCCATATAAACGGCCGCCCGTCCTTCAGGTCTAGCCAAAGACACCCAATCTTGCTCTGCAAAGCCTTTAGCATCGTGCCCCGTCAGAAGGGAGATCGCTTTGTTTGTGCCGCGAGTTGTAAGAGACGCATTGATAGCAGCCGCCGCAGCCGCAGCCGACGTTATGCCAGGGATGATCTGAACAGGAATGTCATGGGCCTGTAAGGCTTCAATTTCTTCATCGGCACGTCCGAATATAAGAGGGTCGCCAGATTTAAGGCGAACGACTGAAAAACCCGCTAAGGCCTTTTCCACTAAAATGTCATTGATAGCGGGTTGCCCAATTGAAGGCTCTCCAGGGGTTTTTCCTACATAAACATATTCAGCTTCACGCCGCCCTAATTCTAAGACGCTGTCACTGACAAGCCGATCATAAACGATGACATCGGCAGCATGCAAAGCGCGGCGAGCTGCGGTGGTGAGATAGTCTGGATTACCAGGCCCTGCCCCTACGAGAAGGACTTTGCCTGCGCTTTGGTCCTGTTCCTTCAGTTCGGCTTCGACTTGGGCTTCTAAAGCTTCAGGAGACACACGAAGCTGCGCACTTAAGTCTCTGCCGCCAAGAATACGTGCCCAAAACCGTTGACGATCAGACAAACTAGGCAAGAGTAGTTTTACTTTGTCGCGTAAGGTTTTTGTTTTTAATGCAAATGCACCCGTTTCAGGCGGAAGACGCGTTTCCAAATCTGCCTTGAGCGCACGCGCTAAAGCCGGGCTTGTGCCCTCTGTCCCGATGGATACGAGTACGGGCGCGCGGTCGACAAGTGCAGGCGTGATGAATTTACAAGCGTCTTTTTGATCTGCCGCGTTAACGGGTATTTGTCGCGAAGTCGCCGTTTTGGCAATTACCGCATTAACAACATCATCCTCAGTTGCAGCATAGACTAAAGCCGCACCGTCAAGATCAGTCTCTTTATAATCACGGTTTTGCCAATCCAAGCGGCCCTGCTCGGCCCAACGCGCAATCTCTGGACCGACTTCGGTGTCGACGACAACAATGTTGGCTTCTGTTTTCAAAAGTGTACGAAGCTTGGCTTCTGCGGCAGGACCTCCACCAACAACTAAGATCTTTGCACCCCGTGTATCAAAATGTATGGGCAGGTATTGCATGCGAGTCTCAGTATTATGTTTGTTAAGCGTTCACTTGATTGAACAATCTTGTTCTATATATAGAACGGAAGAGTAGAAATCTAGCACCGCACGAAAACTTTATGGCCCGTCAGAAACGTCTTCCCTGTCCAGAGACCGAAGCCCTTTCGGAAAAGCTTGGACAAACCATATTACGGCTTCGCACCGTCGACAAGATGTCACTTGGCGACCTCTCTGAACTTTCTGGTGTGGCCAAGTCTATGATCTCTCAAATTGAGAAGAACGAAACCAATCCGACTTTGGCGACACTCTCTCGCTTATCGCAAGCCCTTGGTACTAGCGTTGAGGCGATGATGTCAGATGCACCTAACGATTCAGCCTTAGTTCAACATGCCAAAATCCAAGATACGCCGCGACTACAGTCTAAAGATGGACTTTGTGAGCTTAGAATCATTGGTTCACTTGAGACGGTGCAATTTGCCCAATGGTATGATTTCACGGCAAAACCTGGCGGTGTACTAGAAAGCTCACCTCACCCCATCGGTTCTGTAGAGAACTTAAGCGTTCTAACAGGGGTATTAGAAGTGTCTGTAGAAGATGAGGTTTGGTCGGTTCCTGCGGGGGAAACCTTACGGTATAGAGCCGATCGACCTCATAAAATTAGAAACACAGGTCAAACAGCAGCGCACGCGACAATGGTGAACATTCTCGCACATGCAGTTCGTTCACGCTAAATGGTTGCGTGAATCGCGTTTTAAGCTAATAGAATTTGCATGATTTATCACTCTCATAAAAACCCCTCAGTTGAAGCCAATTTTGGTGACGCGCTTTTAGCGAGCCTCGCGCCTGACGGTGGATTGTGGATGCCAAACACATTACCGCACTTCACACCTGCGGAAACTGCCGAATTGGGTGCCATGTCTTTTGCAGACTGTGCCGCGAAACTGGCAACGCATTTCACAGATGATAGATTTTCAGCTTCAGACTTAACGGGGCTATGCCGTGATGCCTATGACTACCCCCTCCCTATGCGAACATTATCAGGAGATGTTCTAGACCCTGCACTTGCCACGGATGACGAGGATTTTGTTTTAGAGCTTTTTCACGGCCCAACCCTCGCGTTCAAAGACTTCGCAGCTCGTTTTATGGGGCGTGCAGCTAGCCACCTCATGGGCGAGACTAAACAGAAACGAACCATACTTGTGGCTACGTCTGGCGATACAGGCGGCGCAATTGGCGATGCTTTTTTGGATCAAAAGGGTATTAAAGTCGTTATTTTGTTCCCCAAAGGCGGCGTAAGTAAAGTCCAAGAGCAGCAGTTAACAACAATGGGAACTGCACATTCAAATGTGAAGGCCATCTGCGTTGATGGAACCTTTGATGATTGCCAACACCTCGTTAAACAAGCCTTTGGAAACAAAGGTTTAACTAAAAAACATAATCTTATGAGCGCCAACTCTATAAATGTTGGCCGTGTCATTCCGCAGAGTTTCTATTATTTCTGGACATCCCTTCAAGCCAAGGCCGCTTATCCTGGGCGCCCTCTCGTTTACTCTATACCATCCGGAAACTTGGGGAACCTGACCGGTGGGTTGATAGCGAAGAAAATGGGCGCGCCTATTGATCGCTTTATTGTCGGAAACAACGCCAATGATCCATTCGTCGAGTATTTAGGCACAGGTGTCTACACACCACGCCCTAGCGTGCCGACCTTGTCCAATGCGATGGATATCGGCCGCCCTAACAACTTCCCTCGCGTCGCAGCACTTTATGATGATGACTTTTCTATGATCAGAGATGTTTGCTGGGGAGCTTCATTTACGGATGATGAAACCGAACGACATATCCGCCGCATACATAATGAAACAGGTTATGTGATGTGCCCTCATACTGCAGTGGGCCATTTGGCTATGGAGAAATTCGCAGCGGACATCCCAGAGCCATTTACGCGCATAACAGTTGGGACGGCTCATCCCGCAAAATTCGCAGGCAGCGTAGAGCGTATCCTGCACACAGAAATCCCGCTTCCGGCGCCTCTAGCTATAGCGATGAAGAAGACAAAACGTATGCATGTTATGGTGCCAACGTTAGACTCGCTTTCAGACTACTTAGCGACCCATACTTAGTGAAACTCACACGTGCAGAATTCGAGCAAAGCTATGCTGAAAATCGGCTGAGGATTGCTTTTGTTGGTATGTCTAATATCGGCAAGAGTTACACTGGGACACGTCTCGCCACTGCATATGACTTTGAACTCATAGGAGTTGATAAAATTATATGGGAACAACTCGGTCAAGACAGCATGAGCGACTTCGCGGCTTGGCAAGGGCAACCCTACTCAGAAGGCTACGCAGATCGCGAGGCTCAATCTATTGCGCTTGAAAGCAAAGCCACTGCTGAAGCCGTGAAATATAACGGTGGAAACGCTGTTTTAGACACAACAGGAAGCGTGATTTATACAAACAGATCAGTTCAGGAAAGCCTACTAAGTAATTGGTATATAGTTCATATATCTGCGTCTGATGAAGCTGTAGAGAGATTAAAAGTACAGTATTTTGCTCGTCCTAAACCTTTGATATGGAATGGGCACTACACATGCCAGCCTGATCAAAGTCAGGATCAAGCTATACTCTCCAGTTACCCAAACCTTCTCAAATCTCGCGCCAAACAATATGGTGAGATGGCAGACTCAACGATCAGTTCGGATGTTATCCTCGATCCATCGCTCTCGATCGAGGCTATTTTTGAACAGCTAAAGCCAACCGTTTAAAAGCCGTTCTTTCGCGAGTTCCAATAGGAAATCGAGATGCTCAACGTCTGCATTCAAGCAAGGTATGGCCGTAAAATGCGTCCCGCCATGCTCTAAAAAACTCTCTTTGGCTTCCACTGCGATCTCTTCAAGTGTTTCCAAACAGTCTGCAGAAAACCCAGGCATCACCACAGCAACCTTTTTGACACCTTTGCTAGGCAGGGCCTCCAGTGTTTTGTCTGTATAGGGTTGCAACCAAGCCTTAGGGCCAAATCGAGACTGGAATGTCGCGTAAAGCTCACCCTCAGTTTTCCCCATATGCTGCCTCAGTAGCTCAGTCGTCTGCAAACATTCTGATTGGTAAGGGTCACCCTTATCAACGTAGCTTTGAGGTAAGCCATGGTAGGACGTTAGGATAGCATCAGGTTTCCAGTCCAGAGTCTCCAAATGAGTATCCATACTATTGGCTAGAGCTGAGATGTATCGAGGGTCATCAAAGTACTGACGGAGAAAACGCAATTCTGGAACATCCATGCGTTTTTCGAGCGCCATTGCAACACCGTCATAAACCGACGCGGTCGTGGCACCTGCAAATTGAGGATAGACAGGCAAGACCGCAATTCGCGTACATCCCTTTGCCTTCAGAGCGTCCAGAGCAGACCCAATTGAAGGATTGCCGTAACGCATAGCTACCTCGACATAAACATCCTCCCCAAAACGTGTTTGAAGGCCCTCAGCCTGAGCACGCGTAATACGAACTAAGGGGCCCTCATTACCTGGAAACTGGTCTAAATCGTTCCAAACTGTTTTGTAAGCTGCCGCAGACCTACGGGGTCGCGTCGTCAAAATTATACCATGCAGGATCGGGCACCAAATCCATCTTGAAGTGTCTATCACTCGGTAATCATGCAGGAACTCTGCAAGATAACGTCGCGTAGCGCTTGGTGTTGGCGAATCGGGGGACCCGAGGTTTACTAGTAAAAGGCCTGGTCTCGACATGCGTATTTGTGTCCTTTCGGTCTCACATAACGGAAAAAGCAACAGAATCAGTCCGTAGGGAGCTTTGTATTACAGGTGAGGTGTTGAACCGTTCCTGCCCTGTGTCTACGACAAAGCCAACACGATAAGATTGCAGTAAACGGTTTGGCTTCACCTTTTTACTGTCATTTCAGTAAAATTCCGCGAGGGCATTGATCATGACAAAAACAAAACTTCTCGGCGCGACGGCTTTAACCGCGCTAACATTGTTCTTGACCGCATGTTCTGGAGCTGAGGCACCTTCGGTTGAAACGGTTGTTGAACCCGACATGGGGGCTGTTGAAACACTTGTGACAGAATCTACGACACGTCCTGGATCAGAGCTAATGGCCGCGTCTAAAAAAGGAGCTGAAGATTCAGCCCCAACAGTTCAAGAAGCGAAAGAGTTTTTAGAATCTGCCGAAAAAGAAATATCCGAATTTTCTGCGCACGCAGCCAAAGTTTATTGGGTCAAAGCCAACTTCATTACTGAAGATACGGCTGCCTTAGAGGCTCGTATCGGTGAAGAAAGCGCGACAATGTCAACGCGCATGTCTAATCAGGCAAAACGTTTCAAAGACCTTGCTTTGCCAGCTGATATGAAACGCAAAATCGACGGTATGTTACGTGGATCAAACTTCCCTGCCCCAGATGATGCGGACGCGGCCAAGAAGCTCGCAACGATTATGTCAGACCTTGATGGGGCATATAGCAAGGGTAAAATCAAAATTGATGTCAAAGACAAACGCATCATCGCGATTTTGGATACAGACCCGGACAGTGATGGACCTCAAAAGAAAGATGGAACTTTGGATCAGGAAGCACCCAATGGCACGATTCATTTAGGTCAAGCGTCCGATATCATCGCAGAATCCGACGATCCTGAATTACTACAAGCAACGTGGGAGAGCTGGCGCGAAATCTCCAAGCCTATGAAGGGCGATTACGCCGAGATGGTCAAAATCATAAATAAAGGTTCAGCCGAACTTGGGTTTAAAGACGCAGGCGATCTTTGGCGCTCAGGCTATGACATGGATGCCGAAGACTTTTCTAAAGAGACAGACCGCCTTTGGGGGCAAGTAAAGCCGCTTTATGACGAATTACATTGTTATGTCCGCGCAGAACTAAATGAGAAATACGGCGAAGAGGTTGTTCCATTGGACGAGCCTATTCGCGCTGACTTGCTTGGCAACATGTGGGGCCAGAGCTGGGGCAATATCTACGACGACGTCGCGCCAGAAGGCGGCGGCAAGGGTGTCGATGTAACCGAGTTGTTGGTTGATGCGGGATATGATGCAAAGAAAATGGTCGAAATGGCCGAGCAATTTTTTACTTCATTGGGCTTTGAAGAACTTCCAGAAACTTTCTGGAAACGTTCCCTCATCACAAAACCTAAAGACCGTGAAGTGGCGTGTCATGCTTCTGCTTGGAATTTGGACAATCAAGAAGATGTTCGGATCAAGATGTGTACAAAAGTAAACGGCGAAGACTTCTCGACAGTACATCATGAGTTGGGCCACAATTTCTATCAGCGCGCCTATAAAGACCAATCCATATTCTACAAAGACGGAGCAAATGACGGCTTCCACGAAGCCATTGGCGACATGATTGCACTCTCCATTACACCAGAATATTTAGTCGAAATCGGATTACTAGATGCCGACAAGGTTCCGGGCGACGATGCTGATCTCGCGCTTTTGATGCGTCAAGCCATGGACAAAGTTGCATTTCTACCGTTCGGTCTCATGGTCGATCAGTGGCGCTGGAATGTCTTCAATGGTACATACTCGCCTTCAGAATATAACTCTGGATGGTGGGAACTTCGAGAGAAATACCAAGGCCTGAAGCCGCCATCAGACCGTCCGTCAGACGCATTCGATCCGGGCGCCAAATACCACATTCCAGGTAACACACCGTATATGCGCTATTTTCTCGCCCACATTTTACAATTCCAGTTCCACAAAGCTGCCTGCGATCAAGCAGGTTTTGAAGGCCCACTCCATCGTTGTTCTGTTTATGGGAACAAGGATGTTGGTGGAAAATTCAATGCCATGATGGAAATGGGTTCGAGTAAGCCATGGCCTGACGCTCTTGAAGCGTTTACCGGAACACGTGAAATGGATGGATCAGCTATACTTGAGTATTTTGACCCCGTCATGACTTATCTTCAAGAAGAAAATAAAGGCAGAACCTGCGGCTGGTAAGCCTCTTCGTAAACAAGGTTATAGTTAACAAGCTGGTAGGACTTCCTGATTAGAGTTCTGATATGTCTAATCTAGCCACGCAATTACCATCTGATTCGTTAAATGAGCAGCGATTTAAACCACGTCAAACACGTGTTTTAATTGTGTCTGATCATCCAACTGAAAGCAGAGATGTAGCAACAAGCCTGCGTCGACTTAACCTCGATGTACAGCTTGCCTTATTTGACGGCAAAACATTGAACGCGATTCCTAAACAGGCGCCTGATGCTGTTCTCTGCCATTTGACAGATTTTGTAGAACGAGGACCACATTTAGCTAAAGTTATACGCTCGCACTTTAGTCCGCATCCAGTACCTATGATTGGTGCAATGGCTAGACCTTCTGCAGAATCTTCAAAACTATTTGACTCAATTTTATTTTCCCCAGTACACCCATCTCAAATTGCTAATCGCGTTAATGCGATGGTTCGCTTAGGGGTTATGGAAAGCGAAATCACGCGGCGCTTAGCAACATTGGACGAACTCTACAGTGAAAAACCTGAAATTGGTGACATCACACCAGATAGAAGGTTTCGCGTATTGTTTATCGGGAAAGCTTCTCCAGCCTTCATGATTATGATCAATGCCTTGCAAGACAAAGGCGTGGATGTTGTCGCGGCATTTACAAGTTTTTCTGCGTTCGATTACTTACACGGTGATCCATTTGATGCGGTAGTTATGAATGCCCTAGAGCAAAGTGAGCCTGCGTTTAGCATCGCACAAGCCATGCGAAGAAACTCAAAACTTTTTCATACACCAACTTTGTTCTTAGTCGACAAAGACAACTTTCAGGATCATGAAACCGCCTATTCGAGAGGCGCGCGCGACATTATCACTGTAGACGCGGAACCCGATGAAATAAGTGGTCGTATTCTTGAGCTGGCTAATTATCACCGCGTTCATGAACAATTGAAACTGGATATGCTTAGCCTGACAACCGACGCTGCTCTAGACGAGTCAGGTTCAGCATTTTCTCAATCATTCTTTATAGCACATCTACCACGTATTTTAAAAGACGCGGCAATTTCACATTCACCAGTAACCTTGATCGGCCTTAGTTTGTCACCAAATTGCGTTGGCAATGTTGAAGCAGAAGCTATTGCATCTGCATACAATCAGATGACCAAATTGCTGTCAAACTTAGTGCGGATGCAAGATGTCGTTTGCAGGTGGGATGAAAAGACCTTCGTTTTGTCATTCTACAATACAGATCGAACAGAGGCTAAAATTATTCTTGATCGTATCCATAGTTTAAACAAATGCTCAAGTTATGAAAACGTGGCTGAATATAACAGTCCACTCACCTTCAGTGCACAGGGCACAATCTTAGAAATTCCTTCTGGAGAAGGCGCTGCTCTAGACCATTTGTCAAATTTAATAGAGAATGTGAAGATAAAGACCTTGGTAAATTAAGGTTCTTTAAAAATTACGTTGGTGGAATAAGGGCGGCGACAGCTTTTTCGCTGCCTCTTAAACGAAACTTCGGTTCACTGAAATTCCCCATGACCAAAATCGTCTGATCTGGCCGCAAACGCCATCCACTATTTTGCGTAATGGCGTTCATAATGACGGACGGATCTTTAATATCATCATGCCTCATATGCATAACCACGCCCTTTGGCCCTGCATCGACCTTTGCCACATGAGCCTTACGGCACAACCTTTTGATTTTCATAACTTTTAGCAAATGATCCACTTCTTGTGGTATTGGACCAAAACGGTCAATCAACTCTGCAGCAAGTGCATTGGCCTCAGTATCGTCCGATATCTCTGAAATCCTACGATATGTCGCGAGACGTAAATTAAGGTCAGGGATGTAAACTTCTGGGATTAAGATTGCCACGCCAACATTTACCTGCGGCGTCCAGCTTTCGTCCCTAACGGAATCCTCATCATCCTTAAGCTCAGCAACCGCCTCCTCAAGCATATGCTGATAAAGCTCAACACCGAGATCTTTAATGTGTCCAGATTGCTCTTCACCCAACGGATTGCCGCCACCTCGCATATCTAGATCATGACTAGCGAGCGTAAAGCCAGCGCCTAACGTATCCAGAGACTGCAATATTTTAAGTCTCTTGAGAGCGCCTTGAGTCGCAATTTGGGCTTCAGGCATCGTAAGATAAGCATAAGCCCGAACCTTAGACCGCCCAACTCGCCCTCGCATTTGATAGAGCTGCGCTAGGCCAAATCGATCAGCCCTATAGATGATCATGGTGTTTGCCGACGGGATATCAATTCCGCTCTCAATAATTGAGGTTGAAATCAGAACGTCATATTCGCCATCATAAAAGGCTGTCATGATATCTTCGAGAGCACCCGCGGACATTTGACCGTGTGCAATTATATATTTAACCTCAGGCACAGCATTGCGCATGAACTCTTCAATCCTCGGAATATCGGCAATTCTAGGCACAATGAAATAGGACTGACCGCCGCGGTACTTTTCACGTAGCAAGGCCTTACGAAGTGAAACCTCATCCCAAGGCGTCACATATGTGCGTATAGCAAGACGGTCCACAGGCGGCGTAGCGATGAGAGATAGCTCTCTAATCCCAGACAAGGCCATCTGAAGGGTCCGAGGAATTGGCGTCGCGGTCAAAGTTAAGACATGAACGTCGGCACTCAAAGACTTCAAACGCTCTTTGTGCTGAACACCAAAACGTTGTTCTTCATCAACAATAACCAAGCCTAAGTCTGAGAACTTTATAGTTTTCGCTAGCAGCGCATGGGTTCCAATAATAATTTCGCATCGGCCGTTTGCCAAATCGTCTTTCGCGATTTTCGCATCCTTCGTAGACACGAGCCGAGACAACTGCCTGACGACAACAGGCCAACCCCTAAACCGGTCTTTGAATGTTTTAAAATGCTGACGAGATAGGATTGTAGTTGGCGCGACGATCGCGACCTGCTGTCCTGACATCGCGACAGCAAAAGCGGCACGCAAGGCGATCTCTGTTTTCCCAAAGCCGACATCCCCGCAAATCAATCGATCCATTGGACGCCCGCTTGCAAGATCTTTGTAGACATCATCAATAGAGTTCAGTTGATCATCAGTCTCCGCGTACGGAAAACGAGCCGCAAATTCATTATAGGTCGATTCATCAGGCGTGATTGGATCAGTCTTGCGCATAGCGCGCTTGGCCGCTATTTTTATAAGGCCAGCCGCTAGATCACGTAACCTACCCTTAGCTTTAGACTTACGCGCCTGCCATGCCGCGCTACCAAGGCGGTCCAAGACTGTACCCTCGCTCGCGCTGCCATAACGGGAGAGAAGTTCGATGTTCTCTACAGGCAGATAAAGCTTCGCTTGCCCTGCATATTCAAGTTCCAAACAATCATGTGGCGCATCCGAAACTTGTAACGTTTTCAACCCCAGATACCGACCTAAACCGTGGTCAATATGCACAATCAGATCACCGGGAGTTAGCGAAGCGGCTTCTGCAATGAAGTTCTTGGCTTTGCGCTTTCGGCCTCGATTGATCAAACGATCACCGAGAACATCTTGTTCAGACAGAACAGTGAGTTTTCCAAGTGTAAACCCGTTTTCAATGGGTAGGATTACAGCACGAACATCGCCAGGTTTACTATCTAGGGCCGCTTGAGAGTTGACCTTAGGGACAATGAGATCTTGATCTTCGAATACGCTGACAAGGCGCTCACGAGATCCATCGGTCCAACACCCAATCCAAATGCGGCGCTTATCATCACGCAGCTCTTTTATGTAACCGGCGACAGATTCGAAAACATTTACGCCTTCGGTGCGGCGCTCCACAGAGAAGTTACGTGAAGGACGACCGCCAAAATCAATCACGCCTTCGATAGGGCTTTCGAAAGGCGTGTGTTGCCTCGACCGTTGCGTCGCCAGTTGAGTGTCCCACTGCGTAGGGTTGAGATACAGACGCTCCACTTCAAGCGGACGGTATAATCCTGCCGTTTTTGAGGGATCGCCACTACCCGTATCGCGCGCTTCTGCGTGTTCTTGACGTGACGTATAAAAGTCTTCGATCAGATCGATGCGTTCGCGTTTAGCCTCTTGTAAAAGCCCATCCATCCCAATCAACGTATTCGGGCCAAGGTAATCAAAGACCGTTTCAACATGCTCATAGAATAAAGGCATGTAATGCTCGATCCCTTGGGGGCGAATGCCTTCCACGACGGCAGCATAGATAGGATCACGGCTGACACCGCCGCCAAAGGCCGCGATGTAATTCCGTCTAAAATTACTGATCGACTGTTCCGTCATGAAAACTTCGGAAACAGGCGCGAGTGTTAGCTCTGAACGTGCGGCTGTTGTGCGCTGACTATCAATATCGAACTCGCGAATAGATTCGATTTCATCACCAAAGAAATCAAGCCTAAGTGGGTTTTTCTCAGTCGGAGGAAAAATGTCTATCAACCCACCACGAACGGCAAAATCGCCCGCCTCAACAACCGTACTCGCACGCGAGTAACCATTATTCGTAAGGTAACGTTCAATCCGTTCGCGCCGCATGTCTTCGCCAACTTTAGCAGCAAGCCCCGCGTCAGAAATGATAGACCGAGGTGGAACCTTCTGCATAGCGGCACCAATGGTGCTAACGATAATATATGGCTTTGATTGATCTAACGTCGTCAGAAAAAAGAGGGCCCCAGCACGGCGCGCGGCCAAAGTTCGGCTCGGTGACACCCTATCATAGGGAAGACAATCCCAAGCCGGCAGCGACAAGACGGGAATATCAGATGCAAAAAACCGACACGCCGCTTGAAACGCAGCTGCACGCGTGTCGTCTCGGGCTAAGAATAAAGTCGGCTTCTTTTCGCGGCGTACAGCCTTTGTAAAGGCCAGAGCATCTGCACCTTCGGGTAAGCCCGAGGCGACAAGTTTCTGCTCAGGCCCAATATATCGGGAGAGTTGGATTTGCATAATGTACTAAACGGATGGCTTGAACGCACGAAGGCGTTGCAAGAGTGGCGTATCATGAATGGTCGGCACAGGAAGTGTACCCGAAATCCAACCGTAAATATCGTGATCTTTGGCCTCTAAAAGCTGCTCGAATGTGACGATGTCTGCATCGCTCATTGTATCCATATTGGCTTTGGCGAAACCACCCAATATCATATCAGCCTCTTTAAAGCCGCGATAATTAGAGCGATACAAAAGACGCTTCTTACGTACGGCCATGTCGGTTGTATCAATCGGTTCAATCATGCACGTGCCATAACGGTTTCGTTTGACCGTGTCACTTGTGTAGACGCTGTGAAAGTTACAGATAGGGGGATATGTCACATGACTCAAAATCTATTATGTCTCGCCCTGCGGACCTGAATACGTACTTCTCCGATGTAACCACGCTCAAGGGTGTCGGCGAGAAAGTTGGTGACGCGTTGACACGCGCAATGGGACCGCGCCTGCGTGATTTAGTTCTGACGCCGCCTAATAACTTAATTGATCGTACGCATCGTCCAACCATAGCAGGGGCAAGAGATGGAGAGATTGCGACCTTTGAAGTAACCGTCGGGAGCCATATTGCACCCAATGCAAAGAACCGCCCTTATCGCATCCGTGTATTTGACGAGACAGGCGATATGACACTAACTTGGTTTAAGGCCTATCCGCAAAGCATGCTCAAGTTAATGCCTGAAGGTTCGCGCCGTATCATTTCGGGAAAATGCGAAGTCTATAATGCAGAATTGCAAATGACCCATCCAGATTATGTCGTCGAACCTGAGAAGGCAGAAGATTTACCAGAGTTGGAAACACTCTACCCGCTGACGGCAGGCCTAGGACAAAAAATGGCGCGTAAGGCGGTTGATGGTGCATTGACGAAAGTCTTAGAAGGTCCAGATCTTGGGAATTGGCTCGATGCAGCGCTTCAAACGCAGCAGGATTGGCCTGATTACCGTGATGCGCTAACGCTGCTTCATCGTCCTGAACACCCTGTCGATATCAAAGAAGACAGCCCGCCAAGACGCCGTCTTGCCTATGACGAACTCTTCGCCAAACAGTTGGCAATGGCCTTGGTTCGCGAACGAAACCGTGGACAAGGCGGTCAAGCTTTGTCCGCAAAAGGAGACTATGTTCAAGACGTTTTGGGCGCGGCCCCCTTCCCGCCCACTGGTGCTCAAGCGCGGGCATTTGAGGAAATCAAAACTGACATGGCCTCCCCGAACCGTATGTCTCGATTGCTGCAGGGCGACGTTGGTGCGGGCAAGACTTTCGTCGCGGCATTAGCCTGCGCTTATGCGGCAGAAGCAGGCGTGCAAGTGGCGCTCATGGCCCCCACTGAAATTCTGGCCCGACAACATGTAGAAACCCTCCGTACATTTTTAGACCCCGCAGGCCTGACAGTCGAAGGCCTCACGGGGCGTGATAAGGGTAAAGCCCGCACTGCGCTCGAAGCTGGTATGGTCGCAGGATACATTGATGTGATCGTCGGAACTCACGCCCTCTTCCAAGACAAAACACAGTTTAAGAATTTAGGCCTCGTGATCATTGATGAACAGCATCGATTTGGCGTGAGAGATCGCTTGAGACTAACTGAAAAAGGAACGGCAACAGACCTGTTGGTCATGACAGCGACCCCCATTCCCCGTACGTTAGCTTTGACGAGTTACGGTGATCTGGATGTCTCTATATTGGACGAGAAACCCGCAGGACGCGTTCCGATTGAAACAGCCATTCTCCCTCTAGCGCGGCTTGATAGCGTGATTGATGCCGTTGGACGTTCAATCAAAGACGGCAATCAGGTCTATTGGGTTTGTCCTCTGGTGGAAGATAGCGAACTTATCAATCTGTCCTCCGTAGAAGACAGGCATCGACAGCTAACCGCGATGTTTGGCGATAGAGTGGGCTTACTGCATGGGCGCTTATCCGCGGCGGACAAAGAATCCATGAGCAAGCGTTTTAAAGCGGGTGACTTTGATGTGCTCGTCGCGACAACAGTTATCGAAGTCGGCGTAGATGCGCCAAACGCGACGATTATTGTTATTGAACATGCGGAGCGGTTTGGCTTAGCGCAACTCCATCAATTACGAGGGCGTGTTGGGCGATCAGACAAAAAATCATCATGCTTATTGCTCTATCAAGCGCCCCTCTCAGTGAATGGAAAAGCGCGTTTAGAAATTATGCGGCAATCCGAAGACGGTTTTCTAATTGCTGAGAAGGATTGGGAATTGCGCGGATCAGGAGATCTTTTGGGCGCGGCGCAGTCAGGTGTCCCTCGTTTCACTTTAGCTAATTTAGATAAGCACAAAGACCTTTTGGAGACTGCGACACAAGATGCGAGGCTTCTTGTTCAAATGGACCCAGGCCTAACAAGTCCGCGAGGACTAGCCGCTCGCAATTTGCTCTATTTGTTCGAGCAGGACTATGGAATTGCCATGATGAGGGCCGGCTAACACGCCTTCAATTACCTATTATTTTAGCGACGGCATTGGCGAGTTTGACTTCAACGCCTTCCCGGTTCCTGCTTCCAAAGCCTCATCTTGCGGTCCTGAAACCATACCACCTGAAATAATCATCTTAGCACCCTCTTCTGGTGTCATATCCAGAATACGGATACTATCCTTGTGGAGGAACAGCAGAAAACCAGATGTCGGGTTGGGTGTTGTTGGGACAAATACACAAAGCATATCCTCGCCTAAGGCATCTTTGGGGGGGCCGCCCAAGTCCGCAGTTACGAACCCTATCGCCCATACGTCTTTTTTTGGATATTCAATCAAACAGACATCCCGAAAGGCGCGATCTTTTTGCGCGGCAACAGTTTGTACAATTTGCTTCAAAGAATTGTAAACAGGGCTAACGACTGGAACGCGCGCTAATAGACTTTCTCCAGACTTGATGAGAGACTTGCCAATGAAATTTGAGGCAACAACACCCAAGAGAAAAAGCAATACGATCGATATGATGATACCTAAACCTGGAATCGCAAAGCCAAGATATGTTTCAGGATTCAAACGCGTTGGTACAATCCTAAACACATTTTGATCAATTTTCTGAACAATCCAACTTACGGTCAAAAAGGTGGCCACAATTGGAAGCGCGATAATTACGCCGGTGAAAAAACGGTTCCGTCCCCATTTAAGCAATCTAACCATATGGCGCGAGCTTTTCTGAGTTTGTTTTTTCTCCTGAGGGGAGTCCATGCCATTTCCTTAAATTTTGGTTCGGAGCCTCATGGGCGCTACCGCTATCACTTGCAATCCGTTAGACCACCTTAAAGACCAAAAAGGGAATCTCATATGTTGCAGGTCAATTTCGCGAAATATAAAACTGCGATCAGAGCGTGCCTTGGTGTCTTTGGTATCTTTGGCGCTATTCTCGCTTTGGCATATACATATCAAGATGACATATTCCAAACCATCCAAGACCCAGGCCAACCATTCCAAACCTATACTCCGCCCACGTCTCCAGACTACGCATCTCTCGAGAGTTGGTTAGCGCAGCCAGACCTTGGCGTTGATCCATTTACATTGACAGCAAAAGGCGACGTATTTATTGTTGTCCCTAGCGTCTATAGAGGTGGTGCTCATTGGAATTTACCGTCTGATGACCTCAAACGAAAAAATAAACTGAAGAGAATTGTAAGGCCCAACTATGTGTCGCCCTATGGCGAGGCGGGCCGCCTATTCGCGCCTTACTACCGACAAGCCTCTTTATACGCCTTTATGACAAATCGAGAAGACGCACAGCAAGCGCAAGACCTTGCCTATCAGGATGTGAAGCGCGCATTTGATCGATTTTTGACTCAATCACCACCAGAAAGACCTCTTGTTTTAGTTGGACACAATCAAGGTGCCAGCCATGTTCAGCGCCTCCTATCTGACTTTTTCCAGGGCGATCTCAAGCAACGTCTCGCGGTTGCCTATGTTATTGATCATCCGCTTCCTGTAGATTTATTCGAAGGTACGTTGAGCAACTTAACGCCATGCAAAAACACTGATCAAACTCAATGCATTGTCGCCTTTGGTAGCTTCACCTCCAAAGACAAAGTTATGGCAAAGCGGTTCTCTGAAAAGTCTATGGTTCATAATGGCGAGGCCTATAAAGCGATTTCAAACCGCACCACGCTTTGTATTAATCCATTGCTATGGACAGAATCTGAAGACTACGCACCCTCTCGTTTGCATCTTGGCGGCGTTGCAGCTGAGGGGTTGGATCCAGATATGAAACCGGCACCTCTTACGAAACAATCGGGCGTCCAGTGCCAAGACGGTTTGCTTTATGTCGACACACCTCGAAGCAAGGCCCTGCGTCGACCTATTAAAGTCGGTATGAAATTTAGAACGCTGCCCTCGAATTTATTCTATGAGGATTTGAAGCAAGACGCGAAACGACGTGTTGAACGTCTATTAGCGTCAGAAACATTACCTGAACGAGCTGGAGCTATGCTTGACGATTTTGAGGTTCAAGATGTTCAATCTTCCCCCGTCACTCTGCCTGAAATTGACTAGAAGCTTAAGACAGGCCCATCGCAAGTGACACATGATAGGTGACGCCTGCAGCGATGTAGGCAAGTACGAATAGATAACCAAATGCAAATAATGGCCATTTCCAACTGTTCGTTTCCTTACGGATAATCGCAAATGTCGAGAGACATTGAGGCGCAAAGACGAACCAAGCCAGAAAAGCTAAGGCTGTAGGTAACGTCCAGTTCGCCGCAATCAAATCCCTTAATGTGTCATCAGCGTTTGTGCCTCCGATTGAATAGATGGTCGCTAGTGAGCTAACAGCTACCTCACGGGCTGCCATAGCCGGAATAAGAGAGATGGCAATTTCCAGATTGAACCCGATTGGGCGCAAGAGAGGCTCAATAAGGCCCCCAACCTTGCCTGCCCAAGTTTGCGCTGTTGTTGTCGCATTGGCGGGAAAGCTCATCAGCCCCCAAATCAAAATGGACGCAGGAAGGATGATACGTCCTGCACGGTTCACAAAAATCATACCGCGGTCCCAGAGGCCAATAATATAATCCTTAAAAACAGGGGTTTTATAGCTTGGCAATTCTATCAACAGTCCAGATGACTCGCCCTTCGTCAGTGTACGTTTGAAAATCGCGGCCATAATAAGCGCGAAGACAATTCCGACGAGGATAAGGCCGAATGCGACTAAACCTTGCAGTGAGAATACCCCGACCTTCTCGGCAGGTACGAACGCACCAATAATCAAGAAGTAGACAGGCCAACGCGCCGCACATGTCATCAAAGGCGCAATGAGTATCGTTGTAATACGATCCCTCTCCTGCTCGATTGTACGTGCCGACATGATCCCTGGAATTGCGCAAGCGAAACTAGACAGTAACGGAATGAAGGCGCGTCCGTTTAAACCAATCTTTGCCATTAATGTGTCCACGAGGAAGGCTGCTCTCGCCATATATCCAGAGGCCTCTAACAAGAGGATGAAGGCAAAGAGGATGATGATTTGCGGTAAAAATATAAGAACGGACCCAACACCCGCAATAATACCGTCGACTACAAGCGACGTAATTAATCCGTCAGGCAAAATTGCCGCAGCCCCGCGCTGCAGCCCGCCGATAGCCATTTCAATTAAGTCCATAGCTGGGCCCGACCATGTGTAGACGGCTTGGAACATCACGAACAAAATTGTGAAGAGAATCGCTAGACCCATAATTGGATGCAAAACCCAATTATCAATGCGTTGAGAAAAGGTTTCCGCCTGATGAACGCGGCTGACGGCCGTACTGGTGATTGATCGCGCCTTAGCTTGCAGAGCTTTCAAATCACCCTTTTCTTCCTTAGGAGTCGCAGCGGAGCCGAAACTGACATCTCCGCCCCATTCTTCCAAGTAATCCAGAAGCAAGGACCGTCCAGAGCCACGAACCGCCACACAAGAAATAACAGGTATGCCTATCTCGCGCTCAAGTGCAGGCAAATCAATCGTAATGCCATCTCTCGCGGCCATATCCATCATGTTCAAGACGAGAATAATCGGCAGTCCGTGATTTTTGGCTTGAAGCACATTGTGCAAATGCGTGTTGATGTGGCTGGCATCCATCATGAATACGATGGCATCAGGCGCGCGTTCACCCTCAAGATTTCCGCGAACCGCATCTAGGGCGACTCGCTCGTCCATGCTGTGTCCACAATCACCATAAACGCCCGGCAAGTCCAATAATTCAATGGCTTGTCCACTTGGGAGCGTAAAATCGCCCTTACGGTACTCTACTGTGACACCAGGGTAATTTGCGACTTTGGCCTTACCGCCCGTAAGCGCATTGAAAAGTGACGACTTCCCGCAGTTGGGCGCACCAAGAAGCGCAAGGCGAAGTGACTGTCCATCGCTCATGCTGAAGCCTCACTCTTAACGGCTTTTAATAAAATGGCTTGTGCGTCCTCACGCCGGAGAGCTATCTGCGCTCCATTGACTCTCACTGACATTGGGTTTTTTCCGAATAACCCGAAGTGCAGAGGTGTAACATTATCCCCCTCGGCAAACCCAATTTCTCTCAAGCGAGTGCTTAGGGCTGGATCAGAGTCATCAAAATCCAGAATGACACCTGTTTCGCTCTTAGCAAGATCTGTCAGCCGTTTCGTCATTACCAACCCTTACTGCGAATAATTCTCAAAATCAAAGAAAATGAAACAACAAAAACAGGTGCGATTTAGCCAGAAACGGTGTGGACACAGCGAAAACCGATGCCTATATACCCGCCACAATGTGAATGCCCGAATAGCTCAGTTGGTAGAGCAACGGATTGAAAATCCGTGTGTCCCCAGTTCAAGTCTGGGTTCGGGCACCATTTCCCACCTAAACCTTAGAGATCATATCACGTCTGCCTGATTTTCTGGGGCCGCAGCTATAAATGCAGGCAATTCTCGACACTTCGCATCAATAGTCATTAGTTTTGGAAACCTATTGATATCGACACCGAATCTACAGGCATTATAAATTTGAGGTATGAGACAGCATTCGAACAGGCTGGGGGCATTCGTCATGAAAAAGTCTGTCTTATGAGATTGCGCAATGTTTTCTAACGTCACAAAACCCGTTTCAATCCAATGGGCTGCCCATTGGGTGACCCCTGCATCACCTTGATCATGCTGGGCGCGAATATATTTCAAGACCGAGAGGTTTTGAATAGGCGATATGTCGGCTGCAATCGTCAAGGCTGCGGCTTTAACCCTGCTGCGCAATAGTGGGTCCATTGGTAGCAAAGCAGGATCTGGGTACGTCGCATCCAAATATTCTAAGATAGCTAATGATTGAGTCAGAACAGCTCCATTTTCAAGTTCCAACACAGGCACAAAACCTTGCGGGTTTATGGCCAAATGGTCTTTGCTCTTTTGAGATTCATCACGAAGATTGACGGCCACATGTTTCACAGCCACGCCCTTTAGGGCCAAACCTATGCGTACGCGGTAACTCGCTGAACTGCGCCAATATCCATGAAGGGTCATCATAAGCTAATCTCTCAATTAAGAGTGCGGACCGTCATATTTTTCGACCACATTTTCAATGCGCCCAAATATAGATTTACCTTCTGCGTCATTCATCTCGATGCCAACCGTATCTCCAAATTGCATAAAGGGCGTCTTAAATTCACCCGTTTGGATTTTCTCGATCATACGAATTTCTGCAATACAGGAATAGCCAACACCGCCGTCTTCTATCTTCTTGCCCTCACCGCCTTCAAATTTATTTGAAACAGTTCCTGATCCAATCAACGTCCCAGCGCATAAATCACGCGTATGGGCCGCATGCGCCACAAGCTGTGCCATGTTGAAAGTCATATCTGTTTTGACATTCGCTTTACCGAATGGCGCGCCATTGTAATCGACCAAAAGCGGCAGATCGATTGTTGTACTCTGCCACAGATCACCAAGCTCGTCAGGCGTTACAGCGACGGGCGAAAAAGCGCTCGACGCTTTACCCTGCACAAAGCCAAAGCCCTTACGGAGTTCATTCGGAATAAGGCCGCGCAATGACACATCATTGACGAGCATGATGAGCTTTATGTGATCTTCTGCATCATCTGCTGAAACACCCATCGGGACATCATCCGTGATAACCGTGATCTCGGCTTCCATATCGATGCCATAGGCCTCATCCGCCGCAACAATCGCGTCGCGTGGTCCAATAAATGTATCTGAGCCGCCCTGATACATCAGTGGATCGGAATAGAAGCTTTCTGGGACTTCTGCGCCGCGGGCTTTGCGGACAAGCTCGACGTGGTTGAGATAGGCGGACCCGTCCATCCACGCATAGGCGCGAGGCAATGGAGACTCGCAAGACGCTTGATCAAAATCAAAACTCTCAGCTTGGCTCGCATTGAGTAATTCGTAACGCGCCGCCAATTGTGGAGACACAACATCCCACTCATCCAAAGCCGCTTGAAGCGTTGGTGCGATATCAGTTACATCAGTGGCTTTTGTAAGATCACGCGAGACAACAACAAGTTTTCCGTCGCGGCCGTCTTTTAAGGATGCAAGTTTCATATCTAGCTCTCTTGTTCGATTTTTTCGTGAAGCCAAGCCGCGTGGCGCGGGGCTTTCTTTGTCTCTGACCACTCCGCCAGCATATCTGGCGCAACAGCGCGAAGCTTATCCATTTGTTCGGGCGTATGGATATTAGCCGCTAGTTCTAGGCGATGCCCATTCGGGTCAAAGAAGTATATGGATTTAAAGATTCCATGATGCGTGGGTCCAACGACTTCCAGACCTGCGCTCTCTAAGCTTTCTTTCGCGGCAAGGAGTTCATCAAGGCTGCCCACTCTCAGGGCGATATGCTGTACCCATTCAGGCGTATTACGGTCGCGGTCCATATCGGGCTGCTCTGGCAGTTCGAAGAAGGCCAGTACATTGTTGTTCCCCGCATCAAGGAAGATGTGCATATACGGATCATACGCGCCTGTACTCGGGACATGGTCCTCGGCAATCGCGAGTTGGAAATCCATATTCAGATGAGACTGGTAAAACTCCACCGTCTCTTTGGCATCACGGCAGCGATAAGCCACATGATGAAATCCGTCAGTTTTAATCGGCATGGCTAGGCTCCTATGTTCTGATGCGTATTCTAAGACCTTATTTAGCTACGTCTAAAACGCCGCGTTCAACCTGATCGCGTTCGATGGATTCAAACAAGGCCTTAAAGTTACCTTCGCCAAATCCGTCTTTGTAATCGCCAACACGTTGAATGAATTCAAAGAAGACAGGCCCAACTTGCGGTTCAGCAAATATTTGCAACAGTAGTCTTGGACTATCGCCTTCCGTCGTGCCGTCAAGCAAGATGCCACGTGTCTTCAGCGCAGCTTCATCTCGTCCGTGATCAGGCAAACGTTCGGAGAGCATTTTATAATATGTCTCTGGCGGAGCCGTCATGAATGGAACGCCATTCTTTTTCAGGCGGTCCCAACACGCAACAAGGTCTTCACAAATCAGCGCAATATGTTGAATACCTTCACCATTATATTCACGCAGAAATTCTTCAATCTGGCCGCCACCACTTTTACCTTCTTCATTCAACGGAATACGAATTTTACCATCTGGTGCAGTGAGGGCTTTTGAGGTCAAACCTGTATATTCGCCCTTGATGTCAAAGTAGCGGATTTCTTGGAAATTAAAGAGCTTCTCGTAGTAATCAGCCCAATAGGTCATGCGTCCACCATACACATTATGCGTCAGGTGATCGATAAGTTGGAACCCACATCCTTCTGGATTGCGGTCAACGCCGTCAAGATATTCAAAATCAATATCATAGATAGACAGCTCATTTTTACCTGTATCGTAGCGGTCGATCAGATAGATGATTGAATTCCCAATCCCGCGAATACCCGGAATGCAAAGCTCCATTGGACCCGTTTTCATCTCAACAGGTTCAGCGCCCTGCTCTAGCAAATGATAGTAAGACTTCCGCGCATCTTTGACGCGGAACCCCATGCCACAGGCACTTGGGCCATGTTCACGTGCGAAGAAGTAAGCGGGGCTGTTGACTTCGTAATTCGTAATGAGGTTGATGCCGCCCTGACGCCATAACTCTACATCCTTGGAACGATGACGTGCAATTTTGGAAAACCCCATTGTTTCGAATACAGGTTCTAAGACACCTTTTTCTGGCGCCGAGAACTCGATGAATTCGAAGCCGTCTAAACCAGCGGGGTTTGCAAAAAGATCAGCCATAGGGCGCTCCAGATTATTTGTTGCGATTACAACTAACGCATTATAGTTGCAATCGCAACACATTATTTGTAACAATAGAATATGGAACCTAAAGACCCATCACATATCGAACTTGATAACTTCTGGCCATACCACGCTGTCGTTCTTGCGGACCTAGTTAGCCGCCATACGCACAGTGTTGTAAAAGCAGAAGCGGGCCTAAATATAAGCCAGTGGCGCGTCTTGGCCGCCGTAGCCGATCAACCCGGGCGAACGGCTGCAGACGTCACGAATATAACGCCGATGGATAAGACTATCGTCAGCCGCGCGGTAAGCTCATTGATAGACTCTGGCCTCATCAAGAAAACACCGACTGAAACCGATAAACGGCGACTATCGCTAGAAACCACGCCCATCGGTCAAAAAGCCTATGAAACAGTTGCGGCGCGTTTGAACGACACGATGGACACCAATTTCCTTGAAGGCGATGAAGGTATTGAGCTGATTAGAATGATCAAGAAAATCAGTTCTAAAATGCGATCAATCTCATCACATTCAGAGTGAGGGGTGGCTCTTACTAATAGGCACACAGGCGAAAGTGCTGATCGCCTATCTGGTGACGACTAAATTAAGCAGGACAGCCCGCGTGGTGATATTCACGATGGAATACCAAAGTAGAAAAGTTTTTTTACGCGAATACCAAATGCATTGAATGCTAACCAATGCACGGTGCATTTGAGCTTACGCTCAATTGCACTAACCACGCGGCGACGGTTTTTGATGCAGCGGCCAGTTTGTCCTCGCAAGTCATGCCATTAGACACGGCGATCGGCTCTCACTCCAAAAAGTCCCACGTATTTGGTCTCACCCAAATACGATCAACCCCACCGTCCTTCGATACGGCAGATGAGCTCCTACCTGTCCCGTGTCCGAAAGAACCCGTCCATCATGCCATAGGTTTCGAAAGTGCGGATGTATCTCCGAAAAAATATGTAAGACACTGATAATAAATATAAAATTATAAATTTAAACGTGGATCATTCGTTACCAGACCACTTTAAATACTCAACACCGAACCTAATAAGTCAGCTTACAGCTTACCATTAATCAGCTTCATGATGCCTGAGAAATCCAGATCATCCTTATCCGCAGCTTCCATGAGCGAATATAGTGCCTCAGATTGTGTCCCTAATGGCGTGGCTGCGCGCGCGGAACTTGCCGCGTCCTGAGCAAGCCTTAGATCCTTCAGCATCATCGCAGCAGAAAACCCAGGCGCATAATCATTATTGGAAGGCGCAGTTGGTACAGGTCCGGGCGCTGGACAATAGCTTGTCATTGACCAGTTTTGTCCTGATGCCGTTGAAGATATGTCGTAAAACGTCTGCGCATCCAGTCCTAGTTTTTCGGCCAAATTGAAAGCTTCGCAGGTTCCTATCATATGGATACCCAAGAGCATGTTATTACAAACCTTGGCGACCTGCCCGTTCCCTGCATCACCTGCATGAAAGATATTTCTCCCCATTATATCAAGCACTTGTTTCGCTCGGTTAAAGGCATCTTTGCTACCGCCGCACATAAAGGTCAGTGTTCCGGCCGCCGCCCCACCAACGCCGCCAGATACGGGCGCATCAATCATATCAAACCCGAGGTCTTTCGCCTGCGCTATAACAGAGCGGGCTGTTCCGACATCTATCGTGGAACAGTCGATAAATAAGGCGTCTTTTTTAGCATGTGCAAAGACGCCGTCTTCGCTGCCGTAAACCAACTCAACATGCTTTCCTGCAGGTAACATCGTAATGACGATATCTGCCGCGCTTACGGCATCTTTGGAATTGGCGGCCTCGACACACCCCGCCTCAACGGCGCGCAAGACTGCCGCCTTTGACAAATCCAATGCCTTGACCTCTGTGATATTGGCAGCAGAGCCCGCTTTGGCGAGATTACTCGCCATGCCGATGCCCATGTTGCCTAATCCGATAAATGCGATCGTGGTCATACTAATACCTATTTCAAAAACTGCTGGGAAGGCTTAGCCGTCTTGCGAAAGACCCGCTGCACTTGGGCTTCCGTGACGGCGCCAACGTCTTCATGTGACCATTTTGGGTTACGGTCTTTGTCAATCAATTGGGCACGAATGCCTTCATAGAAATCTTGCGTCTTGAGGAAACCCAATGAAAGGTCCAGCTCTTGCGTCATGACCTCTTTGAAATTCATCTTTGCACCTCGGCGGATGGCTTCAAATGTCACAGACATCGCGAGGGGTGATTTACGGCGTATAGTTTTTGCCTGCTTCGCCGCCCACTCGCTGCCGTCAGTATCTAACGCGCGCAAAATGGCGGGTACGGTTTTCTCGGAAAATGCTTTTACTGCATCTGGTATGGCAGCACTCGCAGGCGGCGCAGTTACAAAGCCCATGATCACATTCGCCACAGCGGAATCTGATCCGTCTAATGTCGCGCGGCCTAAGGCTTCAATTAAATCTGGATGCTGGGCGCTTGGCACAAAGGCATTGGCAACGCCAACGGCGCAGGATTGCCCCGCATCAAGGCGCGCACCTGTAAGGCCGAGCCACTGGCCTATGTCCATGCCTAAACGTGGCAGGAAGTATGTGCCGCCAACATCTGGGAAATACCCGATACCCGTTTCTGGCATAGCGAACATTGTCGCGTCGCCCGCAATGCGCAAACGACCATGCACAGACAGGCCAACACCGCCGCCCATAACGAAGCCATCTATGAGCGTAATATAGGGTTTCGAATAGCGGTGGATGAGCTCATTTAACGCATATTCCATACGCCAGAAATTCTCGGCGCGGTCATCACCCGCTTTGCCACTATCATGCAGCAAGATAACATCACCGCCCGCACAGAAAGCCCGCTCACCTGCGCCGTCAATGAGGACTGCGCCAATCTTTGGGTCATGTTCCCAAGCCACCAAAAGCCGCGTAATTTCCTCGCACATATCAAAGGTCAGCGCGTTAAGGGCTTTGGGACGGTTCAGCGTAATGTGGCCAAGGTTGCCAATGACGCGAGATTGAATTTCAGAGGTCATATTACTGCCTTAGGAGAGATCGTGACACAATCATGCGCATAATCTGGTTAGTGCCTTCTAGGATTTGATGTACGCGCAAATCTCTGACGATCTGTTCGATTTGATATTCGGAGAGATAGCCATATCCGCCGTGAAGCTGCAGCGCGTCATTGGCGATCTTGCTGCACATATCCGTCGTGAAGCGTTTCGCCATCGCGCAAGCCGCGCCCGCATTCGGGAGCTTTTTATCGAGCATATCCGCCGCGCGATAGGTCATCATGCGCGAGGCTTCGAGCTCTGTTGCCATATCCGCGAGCATGAATTGTGTGTTCTGAAAGCCAGAGATAGGTTTTCCAAATTGCGTGCGTTCTTTGGTATATTGCAATGATGCGTCCAGCGCCTTTTGCGCGCCGCCCAGTGAACATGCGCCGATGTTTATGCGGCCACCGTCAAGTCCGCTCATGGCGAATTTGAAGCCATCGCCTTCGGGTCCGACGCGGTTTTCGGCGGGGATGCGGCAATCTTCGAAAATGACTTGAGCGGTTGGCTGTGCGTTCCAGCCCATTTTTTTTTCATTCGCGCCGAATGATAATCCTGCTGTGCCTTTTTCAATCACGAAACAGGAGACACCTTTTGCGCCATCATCAGACGTCCGCGTCATCGTCACGTAAACATCTGACCACCCTGCGCCCGAGATGAAGGTTTTGGTCCCGTTGAGGATATAATCATCACCGTCACGTGTTGCCTTGGTTGAGAGTGACGCGGCATCTGAGCCTGCCCCCGGCTCTGTGAGGCAATAACTCGCAATAAGTTCACCAGACGTCAGGCGCGGCACATATTTCGCGCGTACCGCATCCTCGCCGTAACGATCCACCATCCACGTTGCCATGTTATGAATGGTCATCATCGCCGTGTGCGACACATCGCCTGCCGCGAGCTGTTCAAAGACAACCGCAGAATCCAGACGCGAGAGCGCCGTTCCGCCATGTTCTTCGCCGCTATACATACCCATAAATCCAAGCTCTGCGGCTTTGGCAAATACAGCGCGGTCAAGAAACTTTTCTTCGTCCCATTTAGACGAATATGGCGCTAGCTCAGTCGCAGCGAAATTCTTCGCCATATCCTGAATGAGGGTTTGTTCTTCGGTGAGTGAGAAATCCATTTACTTGTTTTCTATCTTTTGCATCATTTCAAATTGCCTCATCGGCATCGCATCTATAATTTCAAACAGCTCTTCGGTGGCTACGTTATTTTGCCAACGATATTTTACGCGTCCATCCTTACCGATCAGAACGAATGAAGTATCATCGTTACAATTACTCTCCTCGATAATCCTATCAACGTAACTTCCGTAAAGAGGGCTTCTTTGGACATCTCCATCTACGAAGTAGTTTAAGTATGCCGAATTTCCAGTTGCGGATACTAGATCTAAGTCTCTTTCTAAAAATTTCGCCCAGTCCATTTTTGGAGTAATCTCATCCAAGGCATCTGTGCTTGAAGTACACGAGAATAATATTCTCGATTGTCCTTCAGTTAACAGCAGCTGTACCGAGGCATTAGCTGAGGATAAATAGGTGGAAAGCAAAACTATTATAACGCTAGAAATACAGAACACGCGTTTGCTTTCAAATATCACCACTTCTATTCCCTTAAAACGTCGGAATAATGAAGGCGCTGTCGTCTGTTTCGCCTTCAGGCCAACGCTGGGTGATCGTCTTCACTTTGGTGTAGAAACGTAACCCTTCCATCCCGTATTGGTTAGCCGCGCCAAAAGCCGAGCGTTTCCAGCCGCCGAATGAGTGATAGGCCACAGGTACAGGGATTGGCACATTGATGCCGACCATGCCGACTTCGACGCGGTCTGCAAATTCACGGGCGGCGCGGCCATTTTGCGTAAAGATCGCAACGCCATTTCCGTATTGATGTTCGGAGGGCAGCTTCAACGCATCTTCGAAAGTATCCGCGCGCACGATCTGAAGCACTGGCCCAAAAATTTCGTCCTGATAGGTTTCCATATCTGGCGTGACATGATCAAGGAGACTTGGCCCAACGAAGAACCCTTCCTCATAGCCTTGGAGGCTAAAGTCGCGTCCATCCACGACGAGCGTTGCGCCCTCTTTGACAGCCTTGGTGACATTCGCATTGATCGAGTCGCGGTGTACGGCGCTAACGACTGGACCATAATCCGCTTCAGGGTCTTCCGAGACACCAATTTTCATTGCCTCGATAGCCGGTAACATTTTCTCGAGGAACCGTTCCGCTGTGCCTTCACCCACAGGGACAACAACAGGCAGCGCCATACAGCGTTCGCCTGCAGAGCCATAGGCCGCGCCGAGGATATCTTTGACAGCTTGGTCCATATTGGCATCTGGCATGATTATGCCGTGGTTTTTCGCGCCGCCCATACATTGCGCACGTTTGCCGTTCGCAGTCGCACGCGCATATACATATTGCGCGATATCGGATGAGCCAACGAAGCTAACAGCCTTGATCGTCTCATGATCACAAATCGCGTCCACGATTTCTTTGTCGCCATTAATGCACTGCAATAGACCAACAGGTCCGCCTGCTTCCGCGAATAGCTCAACCAAACGCATCGGCACGCTTGGGTCTTTTTCAGATGGCTTTAAGATACAGGCATTGCCCGTAGAAATCGCCATGCCGAACATCCACATTGGGATCATCGCGGGGAAGTTAAACGGGGTAATGCCCGCAACCACGCCCAATGGCTTACGCAGAGAGTACACGTCAATTTCTGGACCTGCACCATATGTATGCTCGCCCTTTTGCGCATGCGGCACACCGCAGGCAAATTCTATAACGTCAACACCGCGCATGACGTCGCCGCGGCTATCCGCAACAACCTTGCCATGCTCTGATGACAACATATGCGCGAGGTCATCCATATTCGCTTCGACGAGCTGTTTATACGCAAACAAAACACGTGAGCGTTTTTGCGGGTTCGTTTTAGCCCAAATGACTTGAGCTTTAGCCGCAGACGCCACAGCCGCATCAAGCTCTGCTGTTGTCGCCATTGAGACCTTGGCCTGCACTGCGCCCGTATTCGGGTTGAAAATATCTTTTGTGCGTCCAGATTTACCTGCGACGCGTTTACCATCAACGAAATGACCGATAGTTTTCATAATATTTCTCCGAAATCGTCCATAGTAATAGCCTAGCGAACTAGACCTATCGTATAGATACGTCCTGCATGAGGCGGTTGATGAAAACTACCTCCAATTTGGGTCAAATCAAAGCTAGAGGAAACAACAGTTTCTAATACTGCGAAAGATAGAGGTACTATTTTCTAAGCTCTGAATACTGATCATTATTGAATATGAAAATACGATAGTTGATCCACTCATAACTTGCACACTGTGGTCTCACGCGGCTGTGACTTGCAAGCACTGCAGAACTCGGTAATTTGATATTATGTTTAAACACTTCGCCATCATTCTCGGCCTTCTAATGGTCCCGCTAACTAGCTCAGCTCAAGACCCATCGGAGAAGCCTTTTGTCAAAAAGCGCTACACGATACAGGGTTCAGCCAAGGTTGAGCAGATTGACGGAGAAACGCGCCTCGTTTTCTCTGAGAACTTTAAAACAAAAAACGGACCTGACCTGAAGGTCTACCTAAGCAAGGTGCCTCTGTCGTCGCTCTCTGCGCAAGATGTAGATCAAAGCGCGGTCAGAATTTCAGTCTTAAAGTCAAATAAAGGCTCCCAGAGTTACATTATTCCAGCAGACATTAACCTATCTGAATATCAAAGTGTCGTTATTCAATGCGAAGCCTACACTGTGCTTTGGGGTGGGTTTGACCTCTAGCGCAATTGGAGTATTCCGACTGCTATGCTTACTCTATCACAACTTGTCTCCCACCGTTTTCGCGGCTTTTCTCCGCATGAAAACACCCTGGAAGGCTTACTCAAAGCTCTGGATTTTGGTGTAGAGCAAGTTGAATTTGATATTCGCGTCACCCGATGTGGAACGCCTCTGATTTATCATGATGAAGCCACGACAGATTCTAAAGGCCAGCAACACCAAATTTGCGATATACTGGCCAAAGATAGAGATAAGATGGGCGGCAAGTTTGGGTATATGCCGACGGCTGACGCCTTGTTCTCAGCCGCCGCTAATCACCCAAGCCAAGCCCGCCTTTTAGTGGATATGAAAGACGCAGGCTTTGAAGACATGCTCGTCGCCCTCGCCCATACACATGGCATAGTTGACCGCATTGTTTGGGTCAGTTGGTTGCCTGAAACGCTCTACGCAATCAAAGACCTCTTACCGGATGCTGAACTCACATTGTCTCACTGGTGTAAAAACCCCAATGCAATGATCCGATCACATCACATTGCCCACGAGTCGCGAGATGGAGAGATTAAACGACCCGACAGACGCTTGGCTCATGGCGAGCGATCAGGGTGGTTTGTAGATGGGGCCCTATCAGGCGACATACGCGCATTGGTGAATAACGTTTGCGTACCCGTTGATATGGTTACACGTGAACTGGTAGATAATTATCAGAAAGACGACATCGGCGTTTCGGCGTTTTCGTATGTGTCGAGGACCGCCGTAAATGAAGCACATCAAAACCTTGGGTTAGACGCTTATTTTATTGATGATAAATCGGTTTTCGATAGCTTCATTTAGTCATTCGCAGGCGTGTATGGGTCTGATTCATCGGGGACACTTGGTCCCTGTTCTTGCGTTGGAATGGCGTATCCGCCTGAGAGCCACTGCCCTAAATCTAGGTCCGTACACCGCGCAGAACAAAAGGGCTTAAAGCCCTCGGCCGCAGGTTTCTTATTGCAAAATTTGCAGGCGCTCATCTATCCGCTTTCACATCAATCGAGTTGCCTTCAACGACTGTAAAACGCTCCCCAATGCGGTCCGCTACATCGGCACGCCAATCAAAGGGCGCGTCACTTAGCCAAGTCAAAACATTTGCAGGGACAGATAATTCCAACTTAGCCCCAGGTGCCGCAGCCGCTTCGCGCGTCAAACGACGCAAAGCCTGAATCGCGTGTGTCGCAACAGTGGGCTGTCCGAATTTATCATTTAGAATTTCATCCAAGGACAAATCAGGTTTCGCCCGCGTCATTTCGATGACCCCAAAACGAGAGAGGCCATTGAACTTCACAATATTTGGATCTGCATCAAATACATCTTCCAATGTACGCTCTAGTAATTTTCTTTGCTTAGGCTGACGCAAATTTGGAAAATCGATGATGATCAAGCCGCCAAGTGCCCGCAACCGAAGTTGCGAAGCGATCAGTTTGGCGGCCTCAGTTGCCGCAGCCACAGCTGAAATCGCAGCGCCTTTGTCAACATCAATCGCGAGCAACGCTTGTGTTTGTTCAATCGTGATGGACCCGCCACCGGGTAAGGCTAGCGAAACTTCACAGGCGTCTTCTACAGCGTTCACAGCCGCATCATCGAATGTAATATCAGGAAAGCGTTCTGCGATACGCTCTCGCAAGGTTAAACGCTTGGTGCGACCAACCGCGGCCTCAGTCTCGCCCGTAAACCGAACTGTCGCGCCTTTGTTACCGATCTGGGACCGCAGCACTGCGACGTCTACGCGTTGACCTTCGGTCAACTTCGGCATGTCCCGTTGCGCAGCGAATGGAAGCAGCGCAGGTGTTCCGTCCTTGGACAGCTCAACCCAAGCGCCCGCAACGGAGGGATCAACCGACGTCACACGCGCAACATAGCGATCACCCGTGCGTGGAAAATCTTGCCAAGGTCGATCAATATGAAGTTCGACCATGCGCCGTCCTTCATAAATAATCGCGCGATGTTCGCCTACGGCGTCTTCGATTACGGCTCTACGTTTCATGTACAGGCTGCCAATAACAAGTTTCGGGTCTCATATACGGGTAAACCCATGACACCGGTGTAGGATCCAGAGAGATCGTGAATGAACGCGCCAGCGCGGCCTTGAATGCCATAACCGCCCGCTTTTCCATCCCACTCACCGCTTTCAAGATATTCAGAAATTTCAGTTTCAGTCAGACGTTTCATCTTCAAACGCGTTTCAGACACGCGTGAGCGCATAACGCCCGCACCATCAATAACCGCAACACCCGTGAAGACGCGGTGGCTACGGCCTGACAGCAAACGCAAACAAGCCTCTGCTGTTTCGCGGTCTTCAGACTTAGGAAGAATACGGCGGCCGACACCCACAACGGTATCAGAGGCTAAAACAACCTCGCCAACGTGCAGTGAAGAGACCTTTTGGGCCTTCTCGCAGGCCAACCGTAAGGCATGACCACGCGGAAGCTCCCCGTCTATCGGGTCTTCATTGATATCAGCAGGAATAATCTGCGCCGGCGGTAAACCGATTTGATTCAATAGATCACGTCGGCGTGGACTGGCGCTGGCCAGGATGAAGGGATTCATCCCAAGCGATTCTATTTGAAGCGGTACGTGATCCGACCTTTGGTCAAATCATATGGCGTCATCTCAACAGTGACACGGTCACCAGCTAGTACACGAATGCGGTTTTTACGCATGCGGCCAGCGGTATGGGCAATGATCTCATGATCGTTCACGAGTTTCACGCGGAATGTCGCATTAGGTAGAAGTTCAACAACTTCACCCTCGAATTCCAAAAGTTCTTCTTTAGCCAAACTATATCCTTTTCTCGGCGCCTAATAACGCCGCTATATAGGTAGATTACGGTGGTTTTAAAGGGTTTTATGCGGTTGTTCGAAACTCTCGCCCAATGCGCGCATCAATATTCGTTCGGATCGCACGATAATTATTGAGCAAAGCCCGAACATCTAGCGAACCCTCACCCGGATCAGGCACAGCCCAAAGTTCAATTTCCATGTCAGTATCTTCAAAAGCGGTCTGCGCAGAGGCCTGAGCCGAGGCTGTAAATGCGATAATGCGATCGAAAACATCGTCTTGTAACTCAGCTAAACCAATAGGTGTGTGTTCGGACATATCAACGCCGACCTCACGCATAACAGTCAGCATAAAGTCATTGGGTTCAATCGGCGATAACCCGCAGCTTTGAACATCAACACGCTCGCCTAATCGTTTCCTCAACAGGCCTTCGGCCATGGGTGAGCGCACAGAATTCAGCTGGCAAATAAAAAGGACTTTCATTGGACCGTCCGCCGATGAAGGGAGCAAATCAGCGTAAATAAACGGCGCGAGGTATTAAATTCAATTTCAACCTGATTCCGCAAAGAATCAGTCAACATGCGCGAGCCTTCATTATGTAGCCCGCGACGTCCCATATCTATCGCCTCAATCTGAGCCGAAGTCGCAGTTCTAATAGCGTCGTGATAGCTTTCGCAAATCATGAAATAATCTTTGATAACACGCCGAAATGGCACGAGAGACACGTTGTAAGCCCCAATTATCGAGCCATTCGTTCTAGTAACATCCATCACTAAACGACGGCCATCTTGTAGACTTAAATTAAGGACATACGGCCCCCGTTCGCTGTCCAATGGACGGAAGGTATTTTCCTCTAGGAGATCAAAGACAGCCACGCGTCGTTCGTGTTGCATTTCAATCGAAGCGACAGGCAAGCTATCTTCATCGATGTGCAACTCGGCTATGTAATGGTCTGCCTTATCCGTCATGCGAGGGCGTTTTTTTCGTAGACCGCGGCTCACCAATATCCGCGAGCGTAATATCAATAGCTTCGACATCAATTTGTATTGTGCCACCCCCCGCAAGGGTCAGGTTTAGCTCTCCACCAGGTAAGTCTTTTGCATCAAACTCAAGCCCTAAAACAACCGCATAAGCATCGGGTTTATCACGCGCGACGCCCTGACTGCGGACATTCATAACACCGTCAAAACGCAATCCAGATTCGATACGGTTCGATTTGTCAGATTCATGCATAAACCGCGATAACCGGAATGTAAGACTACGCGCACTCGCATCAAATCTAGTTTGATCCGTTTGAAAAATACCGTCCTGAATCGCACTCGCGATGACTTCAAGATCAGAGGTATCGGACGCCAATAATTTCAGCTTAGTCATCTTTTTGCCTCGAAATCCGTGCGCCACATTGCTGAAGTTTGACTTCAATATTCTCAAAGCCGCGATCTAAATGATAAACGCGACTGATATGTGTTTCTCCGCGTGCTGCCAATCCCGCATTTATCAAACTTGCAGAGGCGCGTAAGTCGGTCGCCATAACGGGCGCGCCACGGAATTCTTTCACGCCGCGCACAATCGCCTCACGACCTGTCACAGTAATGTCCGCGCCCATACGAATAAGCTCAGGACAATGCATGAAGCGGTTTTCAAAGATGTTCTCGCGAATAATAGACACACCATCCGCAAGGCACATGAAGGCCATGAATTGCGCCTGAAGGTCAGTTGGGAACCCAGGGTAAGCCATTGTGTCCACATCAACAGGTTTTGGTCGTCCAC
The DNA here is from genome assembly GCA_938009235.1 of uncultured Caulobacterales bacterium. GTDB lineage: Bacteria > Pseudomonadota > Alphaproteobacteria > Caulobacterales > Maricaulaceae > Litorimonas. Next base: position 307,614 of record CALLIK010000004.1, on the reverse strand, counting down.
CGCCGCGTTCAATCAAAACACTGTTTTCATCGAGTGAAACTTTGGCACCAGCTTGTGCGATCAATGGCCATAATGAGCCCAGGTGATCGGCTCTAACATTCTTTAAACGAACAGACCCGCCAACAGTCGCGGCAGTTAGAGCATATGTACCCGCCTCAATGCGGTCAGGCACAACAGCATATTTAACGCCAGACAAACGCTCTACGCCTTGAATGCGGACTTCAGAACGCCCTGCGCCCATAATCTTCGCGCCCATAGCGTTGAGGCAATTCGCAAGATCAGCTATTTCAGGTTCTCTGGCAGCATTGTTCAACACAGTTTCGCCGTCCGCAAGAACTGCCGCCAACATGGCGTGTTCCGTCGCGCCAACACTTACGAATGGGAATGTAATGTCGCCGCCCTTTAAGCCGTCTTTGGCTGAGGCAATCACATAGCCCGCGTCCAGTTTAATATCCGCGCCGAGCGCTTCCAGCACTTTCAAATGTAGATCAACAGGGCGCGCACCGATGGCACAGCCGCCAGGTAGTGATACTTTCGCTTTGCGTTCTCGCGCCAACAATGGGCCTAGCACATTGAAGCTAGCCCGCATTTTCCGCACGAGGTCATAGGGCGCGGTAAGCCCTGTCAATTTCGGCGCGTGCATTTTCATCACATCAGCATCGCCCTCATCAACCTCAACGCCTAGATGGCGCAGTAGACCCGTCATAGAGCGCGTATCGCGTAATCTCGGCATATTGGTTAGGGTGACAGGCTCATCCGTCAGCAAGCATACAGCCATGAGCTTAATCGCAGAGTTTTTGGCCCCGCTAATGCTGATTTCGCCGTTAAGTGGATATCCACCTTCTATGACAATTTTATCCATGCTGTTCTATCCGTCGCCTAATAATTAGCGGGTGTTATCTGCGCGTGTTATGCGGGGCAGCAGGCTATTTCAAGGCATCACCTCGCCAACAAAGAGGCTCAATTACGTTAGTCTTGAGGCGGCGTGTCAGATGATGTGTCGGGCGATGTCTGTTTTGCCTTCCGCACCGCTTGTTTTCGGCGTCGAAGATTCGCGCGTAATTGTTCAGCTAAACGCTCTTCGCGTGTAAGTTTTGGTGGCTCGGGTTTCTCATGCATTCGTAAAGACTAAAGACTGACGGAAAGGTTACAAGCCGTAACACCCTAAATCAGCCATCGTTAAGCCTAAGCTATCGACACGGATTTGATATTGCAAAACGCTCTTATGCCCTCTGCAGCCAGTTCGCGGCCATAGCCAGACTTCTTCACGCCGCCAAATGGCAACCTCGGATCAGAACTCGTCATGGAATTCACGAAAGTTGCGCCTGCTTCCAAATCACGAATAGCGACTAGCTGCTCAACTTCATCAGTCGTCCAAATCGAGGACCCAAGACCAAAGGGAGAGGCGTTCGCAATTTCAATGGCTTCCTCTAGGTTTCCAATCTTATACAGCAAGGCAACAGGTCCAAAAATTTCTTCATGATAGGCGTTTGAGGTTTCTGGGATATTTTCAAGAATACCTGGCGTAAAGAAATAACCCTGTCCCTCAACCTTCAATCCGCCTGTCACGCGCACAGCTCCATCGGCAATGGCGTTTTCGACCTGAGTGGAAACTTCCTCGAGACTATCCGCATTGACCAATGGCCCCATGTCAGTTTCAGCCTCCATGGGATCACCAAGCTTGATCGCTTCAAAGGCTACCTTCATACGTGCCTTCACATCGTCATAAATATCAGCGTGAATAAAGAAACGTTTGGCCGCAATGCAGCTCTGGCCATTATTCTGAGTTCTAGCAATCGTGCCCACCGCGACAGCTTTTTCGATATCCGCTGAAGGCATAATAATAAAGGCGTCGGAACCACCCAATTCCAAAACGGTCGGCTTTATTTCCTGACCACAAATCGACGCCACAGACGCGCCCGCAGGCTCTGACCCTGTTAAAGTCGCCGCACGAACGCGATCATCGCGTAGAACTCTCTCAACCTTAGAGCCACCAATTAACAGTGTTTGAAACGCGCCATCGGGAAATCCTGCTCGCTTAAAAACGTCTTCTATATAGAGAGCGCATTGCGGGACATTAGACGCATGTTTCAACAATCCAGTATTCCCCGCCATCAAAGCAGGTGCCGCGAATCTAACAACCTGCCAAATCGGATAATTCCAAGGCATTACGGCAAGAACAGGGCCTAAAGGTTGATACGCACGGTAAGCTTTGGATGCATTCGTTTCGACTATATCATCTGCCAAATGCGTGGCCGCCATATCCGCGTAGTAATCAGCCCCCAAGGCACTTTTATTGACCTCCGCAATTGCAGACTTGAGGGTTTTTCCCATTTCAAGTGTGGCAATCCCTCCGAGTATATCTGCTTCGTTTCGGAAAATTTGTGCGGCCTTACGCATATGTAGCGCACGTTTTTCGAATGACCAAAGACGCAAAATTTTAAACGCCGCATATGATTTAGAGATTATCCCATCAACTTGATCATCCGTATGGGGCGTGAAGGCTTTTACGATGTCACCTGTAGCGGGATTTTGCGATTGAATTGCCATGATTGCCACTTGCCTAGTTTTGAAATATTACACGTAACAAATGCCACACGAACGCTCTTGGTGTTTACGTGAAATCAAAAGGTCAACCACGACATAAATTCACATTTTTTACAACTAACCCAAATTTAGGGTAGCAACTTAACCTACAAAAACTGATGATAGAGCTCAATCGATTGGTGATAGAGACTTTCAAAATGATGCTTAGCTTTGGCTGAAAGCGTTTCTCCACTATGCTCTGTTTTCCAAAGCCGTTTCTCTCTATCTAACGTTATACCGAAATTCGCTTCAACAAAGTCTTGGGGCTCCGCATAGCGATCAAAAACAAACACCTTATCGATGCGTAACTCGCCATCTATGTGGGTGTATTTATATTGATCTATATAGTGGTCAACTCGAGCGATGGTCAGACCTTCATCACCCAGAACAAAGTGATCTAAACTAGGTATATGTGACGAAGCCCGCATTTGATTATAGAGGCTGATGAGCTGATCGAATGGATTTCTTAGAATGACGAATTTAAAGTAATCATCAATATTGAGATAGGCATCATATTCCGAAATATAACTATGAGGGTGCCCTTCCTTCCCCCAAGTTGATTTTTTAAAATGGCCATGAATCGTAAAGTGATCATAAGCCATCCTATCCCATCTAGCTCTAGGTTCGGCCTTCAAATACTCCGAAGTAATCGCATGCTCTAGGCTCGATCCGCCTGTTTTGGGAATATGTACGAATATGCTCTTATTCGGGAAAAACATGATAGATATATCCCAAACTTAGTACTGGCTCATAAAATGAAATTATCACGCCTGCTTCAAAACCGGCGTGATATTAAACCTAAGGCGCTGTAGAAGCCCCAACTTCAATTTTAGAGAATGTGGCTTGTGCATAATCGCCATTGGCCTTGTCCACGGCCCAGTCACCTGTTCCTGGACACCCAGCATACCAAGAGCCGCCGCCTTTTTTGGTGCTGCACTGGTTATATACACCCGCTTTAAAGTACATAGAGTCACCGCCATAACTATACTTGTTATCAAGTGGGTCCGCTACGCCCGACGCGTCCACGTTATGAACCAAACTACGTTTATATTGGACCGTAGCTTGATCGGCAGTTGTGAACGTAAGGTACATAGTGTTTTCATGAACGTTAATTGTGTAGCTAAAGTCCTCGCCTAGTGCGATACCCGCAGCGCCCGGGTCTTCCTTATTTTCCCATGTATTACCCCATATTGGAAACGAAATATCTTTACGGTCAGAGTCTTTTTTGGACAAATTACGCTCATAGTTCCAAAACACGGAACCTGTTTCATGATCTGGAAATTTTTTATAAAAAATCTTAATTGGCTCATTACCGTATCCAAACCCTGATGTGGTATTGTCATATTTGACAGCATGAATTTGACCAACCACAACGGAATAAGCCGCTTTTGCATTTCCATCACCTGCGCGCGTTGCGACATGATCCACATGTAAAGTCGCATCCAAGCGTCCACCAATAGAGGCAAATTTATCAGACCCTTTTCGCGCACGAACCGCGAAATTATTTGCCGCACTATGCGTTTTCACGCCGGTGTTTTTACCACGTAACATTTGACGCAACTCACTCCGCGTATTGCTGGAGTTTTTGGTCGAAGCAGCCTTATTGGGACTGGCAAAAACGAGATGATTATTTTCGTCGAGGTAGAAAAAATCTGGATGAGAGTATTTTTTAAGCTTCTTCAACGGAATGACATCCGCTTTTCCATTACGGTCTTTATCAAGAGGGATTGTTAGATTCCACTGAGAGAAATCAAATACACTGGCCGGAACTGGGGCTTTATCACCAGCCATTGCAACAGAAGGAATGGCGCAAAACGCCGTTACCAAAACTGCGCTCATGACGCTCGTCATTGCAAATTTTAATCCGTGATCTGTCATATTCCCACTTTCCAATTAATTACAACCCTCACCTAATAGATAGGGATTGAGCCACGCCTTTTTCAAGGTCTTCGCGTATATATAGGCCATTAATGTTGACCGGACAGCCTACCCTCTAAAATGGGTAGCCTTCATGTTTGTTTTCTATTTGATAGAGAGTCACTTGCGCAAATTCCCCTTCATCAGCCTCATCATTGACGTGATAAACACCTACTTTAAAATACATGAAATCATCTTCCACGTCATATCCGCTGTTGGTCATGTCAATATTACTTGTAAAAATGTCACCATTACTTTTTGTAATTGTTACATCTAATGAGTTACCTACCGCATTAATATTATAGGTAAATACTTCTCCAAGAACGATGCCGTCATCAGGGTCATTTTCTGAGTTAGATCGCCCGCCAATAATATCGTAATAGACATCATCACCACCATTAATCTCGTGAGCAGCATAGATTGTTCCACGCTGATTATCAGGTAATTTACGGTAATATAAACGTATAGGCTCATCATCTTTGGCGTGAATTTGCCCAATGATCAAGCGCCCAATCTGAAAGTCCTCACCTGTTGTTGTAACTTCATTCACTGCCAATGTGACGGTTAGGTCACCATCAACCCCACCCGCATCCGCTAAGGCGGTGTCTGGAGCCGACGAAAAAGCCCAGTTGTTTCCGTTCGGCAGATCGTCTGATCCACGCGTACTGATGGAACGATCACCCCGTCTTAGCATTTCGCGCAGTTCAGTCCGCGCATAACGTGTATTTACGGACGTCGTCGCGCCTTGACTCGGCGACCGCATAACCAATCCTCCATCCGCCCCAGTGTAGAAATAGTCCGGATGTTCATAGCCCAACGCCATATCATCTTCATCAATCGTTGCGCTATCACCCTCTAACTCACCATCATCATTAATCGGAAGGTCGAGCTTCCAATCTAAAAGGTCAAAATTACCTGACGGTGGCAAACCAGCTTGAAGCCCAAATGAGGAATCATCTGCAACGTCTTCAACCGTGATTGAGAGCGCAAAACTAGTCGTAGCCCCACGGCTATCAATCAAGCGAATGGTAAGATCATAGATATTATCGCCGTTCTCATCACCCGGTAGCTCATAGTCAAACATTGCAGCAGGCGAGATTTCTAAACTTTGAGCATTGATCATGAAGAAAGCTCCATCACCCGACGCAATAACTTCAATTGTAGAGAGGTCATCACCATCAGGATCATTGGCGTTCAACGTATAAAACGCTGAACTTGTATTCTCCAATACAGATGCGCTCGACGAAGAGTTAACGACGGGCGCATTGTTAGAACTGGCGGTTACAGTTGACGTACCTGAACTTCCATTGCCGCCGCAACCTGCAACATACAGAGCTACAACAGATGCGCATCCGAATAATGCCAGTTTCCGCATTGAAAAAAACGGCTGTTTAAAAAAGCTCATCATATAAACTCATTTCATATTGAATGTCATTTTTACATAAAAATGGCCACAGTTGTGGCCATTTTCAGTATCAGAAAATTCTAATATTTACTAGAAGCGGTACTTCACTCTCGCGTTACCACCAAGTGATGTATACGTGTCCGAGAATTTACCATCAACGGTAACGCCGACTTCAATTGCACTAGAAGACGTCCAAACAAACCCAGCTTGAGCGTCAATGCGTGAATCTTCCGTCTCTAAAGTCGAGAGCGAAAGCGCTTGATTGGCGAAACCTATATTCAAGTTTTCTTGCTCACCTGAGAAATCATTAACGTAAGCCACCGAAACAAAATAATCTGAAACAGATTCATAGTTTTCAATTTGCGCACCAAGCTTAAGACCTGCGCGCCCTTCAAAATAATCACTCGTTCGCTCATCAATTGCAACATCTAGACCACCTGTTTCAGTGAATGCAGCAGAGGATAACGACCCATATTGAACACCTACGAGTGGCTCAGCATAATACACATCAGCAAAACCATATTGGTAACTCGCCACAGCCTGCACGTTAAAGCCGTCAATATCATAAGCACCGTTGATGGTTTCGAAAGCTTGGCGTTCGGCCTCTACTTCGCCAGAAGCATAAGCTGCCTGAGCACTTAACTCTATGCCGCCTAAACGGTGAGAGCCATAAGCCGTAACTTGGTAAAGATTGATATCTAGATCATCACTCGCTGTACGATCTGTATCAATTTCAACACTTGAATATGCGCCAGAGAGACCCACTAGAGAATTTCCACCTAGAGCGAAATCATACCCCAGTGCAAGACTATAGTTTTCGGCATCATAACCAGAGAATGAAGTCTCATCTTCTGTCCGTCGATCTTGATAGGCTTGCTGGAAGCCACCCTGTATCCATGCTCCAGATGCAGCCTCATATGTGTCAGCTCCAGGCGCATAAGAGAATGCATCATTAGATGACGAGGCAACTTTAACGGAAGAGCCTGAAGACGCAGACTTATTTAGGTTAGAGATACGGTTTTCAATGACACTGCCAATATTTCCGAAAGTACGGAAGACTTGTTGCTCAGCGCTTCGGGAAAGGTCTGGGATTAGTTTTTCCACTTCTCCTTCAACACCTGTTTGAGTGCTGAAACCTGCAAGAGCAGTGAATGAGTCGGTGTCATTTAAATCACCATTATTAAAGGCCGATATTACACTGCTACCAAAAGTGCTCAAGTTGGTATCCGTGAAGCTCAACTCAATAGTTGGCGTTGGCTCAGGTGTCGGTGTCGGCGTTGGTGTAGGCGTCGGTGTTGGTGTAGGCGTCGGTGTAGGCGTCGGTGTTGGTGTAGGCGTCGGTGTTGGTGTTGGTGTAGGCGTCGGCGTTGGAGTAGTCGCCGCTGTTGTTACAACTGCCAAATTACCATCAGCATCCGCTACCGCAACAAAATCAAGCAAGAAACTATCATCCGCAATATTTGATACGAGATCCGCATCATTCGTGAGCGTTCCGCCGACATCAATAAGTGTAAACTGTTGGTCAATCGCAGAGACTGCGCTTGTGTCAGTCACCGTAACAGTGCTGCCCGCGTTCAGTGTCACGTCACCCGTAACTGCAAGGGCTGGATCGCCAAGATTAAACAACAAGTCACCATCACTCGTCAAATTGCCATCAATAGTACGTTCGCCATCAAAGCTAAGGGATACGCCGCTAGCGACAGTGGCATTCACAGTCTGTAGGATGTCATGTGTTAAATTAAAGTCTGCTGTCGTGAAGTTCAACGTATCGACAAAGCCTGTTGTTCCAAGGAAGTCCCCAGTTAGAGCACCGCCCTGTTGTTCAAAGGTGATCGCCTCACCTGCATCAGAAGCGTCAAATGATGCATTTACGCCGCTGATTGTGCCTGCGTTTACGAAGGTGTTATTTACCGCTGCAACAGCGACATTATCAAGATTTGAAGGACCAATATCGATCGTAATTTCCGTACTTGCGACACGAACGCCAGTATCGCCGCCTGTGATAACACCGCCGGCTTGATTATTTAACGTAACGCCCGCACCCGTAATCAAGACACCGTCAGTCGATGTGCCTTCAATCGTACCCGCATTCGTGATGGTTAGGTCGTGCTCAGCATGCGCACCATTAATATAGATGCCGTTGCTAGCGCCAGTGATTACGCCGCCAGCTTCGTTCGTAATAGTACCTGTAATCACAGCATCTTCTTCTACTCGAATAGCCGCGTTACTACTACTGTCACGTGCCGTCGAGATAGTTCCAGAGTTGGTAATATCTACTTCAAATTGGCATAAAATGAGATCATCTTCGAGACATCCACGCGCGACACTATTTGTTGTACCTGGATCGCCATTGAAATTGATAGCGTCACTGTCGCTATCACCAACTGCATCCGAGTTTGAGATCGTTCCGCTGTTTATGAGTGTGAAACGCGCGAAACCTTCTTCATCACCTGTCGTGCCGCTAGATGGGTCAGTCCCTAGCAACGAGTCTACACCGATTGTTGGTCCGCCAACGCTGGTAATCGTACCTGTATTGGTGATTGTATTGATCTCACCATCAACGTCTCTATCGAAGTAAATCACGCCCTCTTCTGCATCTTCACCACCAATGCCTGAAATAACACCATTGTTAACAATAGTTGTTTCATCACCTTCGAGGTAGATAACGCCATTCGCACCACTCAATGTCGCGCCTTCAGCAATATTTATTGTCATAAGGTCTTCTGAGTTATCCAAGAAGATAACAACATCTTCGTCGCTAGTATCTGTACTGATCAATGTTGTGCCACTTGCGATATTAATCGTCACATTATCTTGGCTATTGTTTTCTAATTCAATGACGTCACCATCAGCCACAGTACATTCAGCGCTCGTATCTACATTGACAACCGCGCCAGAACCATCCGCAGGGTTTTCTAAAGGTAATTCGTCACACGTAGCGATATCAACAGTAACTTGCGCATGAGCCATCCCTGGAACCGCCGCCATAATGAGCGCTATCGTAGCTACTGATGTCGTCAGAAGCGCTTTTTTAGCGCTCGTATCAGCAGTTTTGTTGGGTGAGTTAGCAAGTAACGATTTCATAAACATGTATGTATCTCCGAAAGAATCAAATTGATCAGTTCCACGAAATCAAAACACGACTGAGAACAGAAGCTCTATAGAACCACTGCAGCCACACACCTTCACAGGCGGGTGACAAAATGCCAACCTATTAAGGTTGGTGCTGACGACTAGCTAATTTCCCAGAGCGGATTTTTTTATCGCTTCTTCCCTTTCTGGAACAAATTTTTTTAGTGGTGTCAATCAAGTAATTGTACCAATTTGAAAGATTTGCCTTACCAATTGGTAGGACCAATGTAACATCTAAGCTCACTATCGTAATCACAATCACGTGCCTGAACTTAATGTTAAACCCTTACAAGGTTCGATGTTCTTGCTTGCAATCGTATAAATTCGACGCCTACTATTTATATAGGTCAAAAATTGATACGAACCTAAGCCTAGCTCGCAAAGCTACATCGCATGATCTACCAATAAATAGTCAGACGACTATCACTAGAAACTTCAGGTCTTTAAAATGAAAACAGAATTTTCGCCAGATTGGAAAAACTGGATCAAGACCAATGTAAACGCAGGGCAAGACCGTAATGGTATTTTCAAAATCCTTCTCGATGAAGGTTTTGAGTATAGGGCTATTGAAGTGGAAATGGATTACACACCGACCCGCCCTCAATCTGAACTGAAAAACCCATTTGATGTTGCCGCTGAAGAGGCGGCGTTAGCTGCAAAGCAAAAACGCGCTCGCGCCCAACGCGCTGCACCCAGAAACAACAATGACGGCCGTTTTGAAGGTAATAATGGTAGAGCCATATCTCCATCACAAATCAACATCCCCAATGGCGTAGCTTTGGACACCCACAAAATTGACCTCCGAACCGTTGATAATTTCCTCACCCCAAGTGAATGTGAAAAAATTATCTCACGCATAAAACCGAAACTGCGTCCATCCCAAGTCTCTGACTTTGTGGTTAATTCAGATGTCCGAACCAGTCGCACTTGCGACTTAGGGCGTTTAGACGACCCCTTTATCCAAGATATTGATAAGCGCATTTGCCAACTCATCGGTATCAACAGTGCCTATTCAGAGCCCATTCAAGGGCAATATTATGAAGTCGGGCAAGAGTTCAAAGCTCACACAGACTTCTTTGACCCGCATGAATTTGACACGCATTGCCATACGACTGGGCAACGAACCTACACAGTTATGATTTATCTAAATGATGTAGAGCAAGGCGGTGAAACCTGTTTCAAACGCATTGGCGCTAACTTTAAACCTGTAACGGGTAAAGTTGTCATCTGGAACTCCCTAAACCCCGACGGCACGACAAATATGAACAGCTTACACCAAGCTAATCCTGTCGAAAAAGGGTACAAAGCCGTTATCACAAAATGGTTCAGATCAAGGCACCCATCCCCTGCAGACAATAAAATGTTCACAAAATCCGTGAATGAATTCGTTCCAAACTACACCCCTTCAGGCATACACAAAATTGAAATGCCAAGCCAGTTGTTTGATAAGGTCAATCAATTCTACCGCAACAATCGCAAAGATCTAGCTGACGAACATGTCCAAGGCGGTTTTATCTTCAACGGTGATAGCAGGGCAAAGATACGTAAAACTAGCAGCAGCATTGTCAATTTGACACCTGAGCTCCGACAAGAGGTACATGACGCCCTCAAACCCCTCATGGAGGATTGGTGCGGGCAAACGCTTGAGCCAACCTTCGTCTATGGAATCCGTGAATATCATAATGGCGCGGTCTTGAAAATGCACCGAGACCGTATCGACACGCACATTATCAGCGCCATCATAAATGTAGATCAAGACACGGAAGAGGATTGGCCATTAGTTATCGAAGACAATTATTACCGCACGCATCATATCATGATTAAGCCCGGCGAAGTCATCCTCTATGAAGGCGGACGATTACTCCATGGCCGGCCCATCATGTTTGAGGGCGTGTCATTCGCCAATATGTTCTGCCACTTCAAACCTGTTGATTATGAAGCGCCAGCATAGCGTGTCGGTTTTAACTATCACGCACCAAACCTGATCACTGTATAATGTTTTTACTGATGACGTAGTATTTGGGCTTGTAAAATCAGAGCAACATATTGTAACGCATCTCTTCGGCTTGGACTTAGCTAGACGTTAAGATTGTTGCTTGATAACACATTCAAATGCCAATCAATGCTCAGCCATTGAGAGGCCGCGGTAGCTCAGTGGTAGAGCGCATCATTGGTAATGATGAGGTCGGGAGTTCAATTCTCCCTCGCGGCACCAGTTTCCTGTATGTTTTCAATAACATGCCGCAATACCACGCACAACCACAATACGGCAATTTGCTCCAGTAAGCACATAGTAAGCACGGCACACTAAATGCGAGTCTGTTGACATAAACTCCAGTGTCTCAAACCTCACAGATTCAGCTCTCACCCCATTGTGAAAAGTGATGTGGCAAGTGGGAACGCTCACAGCCCATCTAGGGGTCTGCCGAAACTCTCGCATTCAAAGAATAAATGCGCGCCGGGTTGGCCGGCGGCGGCGCGCCAAATAAATGGGACGGCCCGCAGGGTCAGCACTCACGACGGAGTACCGAAGATAAAAAAAAGTTGTTTTACGCAAGTGCTAACCCTGCGGCTGTGACGTTTTACGCAAAGGCCTCATAATAGCTCCCGCTACACCACTTATGCCGTCATGCTTTTTTGGCATGTCGAACACAGCAGCTCATGCGGTCAGGCTCCAATGCGTAAGATAACGAGCAAAGCTGTCACACCAGTCTCGTTTCACACACAGCCCTTCGAACCAGTAAGCGACGTCTCACCTGTCCCGTGTCCGAAAGAACAAGATAAGTATGACACAGGTTTTCATACCGTGGACGCATCGCCTGTATTTTCACTGAAGGGATTGAAACTTTGTGGTAAATTCTGATCTTAAGCGGGGATTAGTGTGTCCAAGCCTCGGCCCCGTGCGTTAAAGCGGCTCACCGATAACTTCGGAAACGGTTGCCGATAGGCAAATATTCAATCCAGTGGATTGAATATAGGTGAAGAAGGCCACGGACGGCAGTGGTCTCGTCATCCTGCGCCATGCGGACAACATAGCAGATTTTGGCTCAAGAGTCCCGATTGGAACGGGGGTAATTAATACAGGTAAATTGAGGGTTCTGGGATAGTGTCACTCAGTGCAATTTTTGCGAGCAAAAATTACACGGGCCCAAGGTGATGTAAAAAGGGTATCACTTTGGCCCAGTAAATTAGTCGTCTGCTAGCGCAGACCAGTGGCGAAAAACAGAGCTTTAGCGCTTCGGAGGCGGTCAGCGAAGCTGAATAATTGGTTCGGGGAACCAATTATAGATGGAGAAGGCCACGGCAGTGGCGTAGTGGGCCACAAGGCACGCTTCGCTTTATCTTGCTCTACACACTTTCTGACCCTTTTCTATCCACTCATGCTCTGATATAGATTTCCAAGTCATACCCCTTATAAATAATTTAATATTTAAAAGACTCTACAAATTGAAAATTTGTAAATTATCTAATGTACAGTCAACTACAATAATCTCTGCACCTGACTGTACAGTCAATTTTAAATTATTGTCGATGTGAGTGAGTTCATATATTTGTATAGAGCGACCCCAATACTCAGTATAATCAATAGACATTTTTCCTCTGGCACTAAATGTTAGCAAATACAGTTTTGAAACAGAGCTGATTTTAACTTGAAAATTTCGACCAAATATCTCTACTGACATTAAAGTTAAATCATGCCACTTTATATTATTAATATTCGATTCCATACTAATCTTCTCCTAACGGCAAGTGGGCTTCTGGCGATTCTCGTCCAACTACGTTACCATCTATATCTAATCTTTCGCCCGCAGGATTATTCACATGGCAATGGGGGCAATCCGCATTAGGGTGCACAAGAACTCTTTGGTTACCAGTAACAGGGTCATCAAAACTTCCTCTTCCGCCTTTTGCATCAGGCCCTTGCCGTATTAAACCTGAATCCGTAGCAATCTTATCAATTTCACTAGGTGTTTTACCTGCAATGTCTTTAGGATTAATATCTGGGCTTTTCGGCTTACACATATTGTGAACCAAAATTTCTTCATCACCAACATAGTACGTGTGAAAATCTTCGACTTCAAAATTGTATGTCCTCTTGATGACCTCTGTGTCATGAGTACCAACAATAGTAAGCTGCTTACCGCTTTTGGTTTCGACAATCATTTTATCTTGCTATACAACTAATCTGACCCTTTTTCATTAACTTCCACACAAAAATCTAACGACACGTTCTCACTAATAATCTCAATTTCACCCCAATCCCCAGAGAGAAAGTATTTATTTTCATCGAAGGTAAATACGTCAATATTGCCCATATCTATCTCAAGATTCTTATCAATATTACGAACATGATTGACTTTTGCCCAACTCACTGCTTCGCAATCTTCAAATTTCAACTTACCTTTTTTGTAGCAATATTGTTGCCCTTTTTTGGGTAATAGATAACCTGAATGCTTTTCTGTTAGCACAAATTCAACTGTGAAAATGGCACTCGTTTTGTCAGCTTCAACCCCAAGAACATATGAGTCTTCTAGGTAAAGACAGTCTAATATAGATAGTTCGTAATAAGGTTTCATGGTTATCTATCCTCAATAATTGGAGTGTGATTTTCAGGACTCTTACGTGTAACAGGGTCCCCCGAAGGACTAACTCTTTGTCCATTGGAGTCTTTCAATTCGACGTGAGACCCAGAGCTTCCTGGCGCTCTATCACTGCCGCTTTTAATAGTTACACGATCAACTCCATTTTCATCCTTAAATTTCAGAGGGCCGTTTTTCGTTTGCGAAGGAGTAAAACCAACTTCCTCAGCTTTGGCCGCTATATCGCTAGCTTTTGAACTACCGTCAGGTTTAATTGTCTTTCCAACTCTTGCGCCTCTTTTACCGACTTGACGACCAATAGGCCCTGCAATCAGACCACCAAGTTGACTAGCACCCTGCTCAACAGCTGCATCAACTGGGTCTATTGAACCGTCTGCAATACCTTTAGCTGTTTGGGCGGCGTCATAAGCACCATAAATTTTATCGGCAACATAGATTACTGCAATCACAGCACACCAAGGACATTCACCATTTGGGTCTGTCCAATTTATAGGGTCGTTGAATGTATATGCGTATCTATTAAAGAATCTTGGGTCTAGATTTTGTGAGAGCATTGTCTGGGGGTCAATGCTCAAGAACCGTCCAATCACCGGATCATAATAACGCGCCTGCATATAGTTCAGGCCCGTAGCGCTGTCTTTGATATGGCCCGTGAAGCCATCGAGATCATCATTCCAGTCGACGGTCTAAGTTCTTCACCAAACGGCGTATATTGCTCACGCCATCTAATACCGCCAAATTTGTTGGTCCCTGCGAGCGTACCCGTTGGGCCTTTCACATAGCTGTTCACTTTACGATCTGTCGTAAAAATAGACCTTTATTCTAGAAAAATGATTTCATTTAACCAGATTTTCGCTTTTGTGTGATTAATAAAGCATTGAAATATGCTTATAGGGGCCTTTGAATTGACATCCATTACACCAGACACAAACCCCAATCTAAACATACCTCTCTCTAGCTTGCAAAGTTTGCAATTCGAATGGATGTCACGATTGAGCCGTCTTAGCGGCATGGCGACATTGGTTGTCGATTCTAGCTTGAACATTGTTTTCTACGACAAGAGTATTGTCGAGACACTAGAACTGCATAAAGAGACTAACCTTACAGGTGCCAGCATTCTTTCAATTGCAGAACTTATGGCGGAGCGCGGGGATTTTGGTCCAGGTGATACAGCCACATTTATTGAACTTGTCAAAACGAAGTTCACTAAGGCTGTATCCCCTATGGAAACGGAACCACGGTCCATGGATTTCCTAACCCCATCAGGGCGCCGCGTCCAATTCAGACAAGATCTGGAGATGGACGGATACTTTATGTTGAGTTGCAGAGACGTGACGCAAAGCTTCATTGAAAAACAAGCGCTAAATGTTGCCCTCGATAGTACAAATTCAGGCTACACAATATTCAATTTAGAAACTCAAAAATTTGGATTTAATGAAAGTTTGAAAACACGAGGTCGAGTAGATTCAATTGGCGATCAATTCGTGAATCAAAGTATGGGAGATATAGTTCATCCAGATGATTATAAAAAAATGAAGTCCACTTGGTTAACGGCCTACCGAACTAAAGAACCTTGGTCAGGCACATTTCGCATGATGAATGCCAGTGCTGAAAATATTTGGGTCAAAACACAGGCTACACCGCAAATATCTGAATCTGGTAAAATTACAGATTATATTTTCTTCTACACAGAAGTCACATCGCAGTTGCGTATTCAAGACGACTTACGAAAAGCCATTGAGCATTCAGAAAAAGCTTTGAGCGCGAAGAACGCGTTCTTGGGTAGACTATCACATGAAATTCGAACTCCAATGAATGCTGTGGTTGGCATTGCGGACGCCCTAATTCATCACAATGGTGATCCTGAAATTTCGCCTAAACTGGAACTCATCCAATCTTCTGCTGAGAAAATTGTGAGAATTGTAGATGAAAGCTTGGAGCATACGAAACTAGCTGAAGCTAAAATTCAGCTCGCGCCAGAGGCATCATCACCCCGTGATTCAGTCGAATCCGTCTGCGCACTTTGGGAGCAAAAAGCTGTTGAAACGGGTATCGATTTAAGGTGTCGTATCGACGAAAGCGTTCCTAAAACGATTATATTTGATAGTCATAGGTATGAGCAGTGCCTCAATAACTTAGTCTCAAATGCCGTTAAGTTCTCTCCCGCAGGCAAGATACAAATACTTCTAACAACCTTAGAAAAAAGTGGAAAGAACAACCTCGTAGTCGTGGTGAAGGACACAGGAATAGGCATGAATGAAGTGCAGCTATCCAATCTTTTCGAAGCCTACACACAAGCTGACGGCAGCATTTCTGGACGGTTTGGCGGCACAGGCCTCGGGATGAGCATTACAAAACAAGTCATTGAATTAATGGGAGGCCGCATATCTGTAAAATCAGCCTTAGGTACTGGCACTATAATGGCCCTCACCTTACCTATACAGGCTGATCGCAGAGAAGATGACAGAAGACGCGAGACAAGCAGCAGTCTTGTAGAGAAAATGCTAGAAGATGCGGCTCCTCTTGAATCTGACTATGAGAGACTCAACATTCTTGTTGTCGACGACAATGCGACCAATCACATGGTCGTAACATCGTTGCTGGGCTCAATGGTCAAAAACATTGAAGTTGCAGAAAATGGTGTCGAAGCGATTGCCGCGCTCGATAAGGCCGAGAGTGAAAATGCGCAGTTCGATGTTATCCTAATGGACATTCACATGCCTGTAATGGACGGAATTGAAGCGACACTCGCTATTCGCGGAGGGCAGAAGTCCTACACAGACATTCCAATTATTGCGCTAACCGCCGACCCGCAATATCAGCAGCGTAGGCTTTGTAAAAACATCGGAATGGATGATGCCTTAGCCAAGCCCGTCAAGTTGATTGATGTTTTGGGAGCTTTAGATCGGGTTTTTTCTCAGCAAACAACCTCAGAGCTTGCGGCCTAACCCTTAACTGCGGCATAGACCTTCTAAAAGAAGGTTGTCATGAAGTCTTATAAGTTAGCTCTACTCTCTCTCGTCTCTACGGCGGCCTTATTCGGCTGTCAGGCAGACAGTACAAAAAACACGGCAGATTCCACGGGCAACTTCGCAAGAGCGTGGTGTATCTCGGGCGGCCCAATTTACACGGCGAATGATAGCGCCCCCGTAGTAGAAGCCGTGGCTATACGCAAAGGTGTCGTGACCTATGTAGGCGCAGACACTGGAAATTGGTGTACGGAGGCAGCGGGAGCAAGCTCGCAGACTATAAACCTCAAAAACGCAGCGGCTTACCCGGGTTTTACGGATGCACATGGACATCTTCTGGGTATAGGCCTTCGAGAGATGACGCTGAACCTTGAAGGTACAGCTTCCATCAAAGACTTACAGTCAAGACTAAAAACAGCCGCTGCTAAGACTCCAAAGGGTGAGGCCATTTACGGTCGAGGCTGGATTGAAACACATTGGCCCGAAAACCGTTTCCCAACCCGTGATGACTTAGATGAGATCACCACGGAACATCCAGTTATTCTTGAACGCGCTGACGGACACGCGATTGTGGTGAATACCATGACTTTAGACGCGGTAAATATCACCGATGAAACCAAAAACCCATTCGGCGGCGCAATCAATCGCGACAGCGAAGGCCTTGCGACGGGTATGCTCATCGATAATGCGAGTGGTCTTACGGAATCACTCATGCCTGAATTAACCCAGGACCGAAAAAGAGAGGCCTATATCAAAGGCGCTGAACTCTACGCTGCAAGGGGTTGGACAAATATTCATTCAATGTCCGTCGATCCAGCCGATATTCAATTGTTGAACAAACTTGCGCGGAACGGCAAACTGAAAATTCGCGTTTATAACTCAATCGATTTATTCCCAGCGAAGACGGAGGAAACTTTCTCCAGAGTCGACAAAATGCGTCATGAAGACAATCCACTCGTCACAACACGCGCGATAAAACTATATGCAGACGGGGCCCTTGGTTCCCGTGGAGCGGCTCTCTTGGCACCCTACTCCGATGACGAGAAAAACTCTGGGTTGATGTTACTCAAGGAAGAACAAGCTCAAGCAATCTTTGATGCTGCGCTACGTAATGGCACTCAAATCAATACGCATGCAATCGGAGACCGCGCCAATAAGGTGATATTGGATTGGTACGAGGCGGCTTTTAAAAGAGTGCCTGCGGCTCAACGAACGGAAAAAAACCCACGTTGGCGTATCGAGCATTCTCAAATCATTGAACCCAGTGACATCCCGCGTTTTGTTGAGCTAGGCGTGATCCCTTCCATGCAGCCTAGTCATGCCATTGGCGACTTACATTTCGCACCTGACCGCTTAGGTAAAGACAGACTTGAAGGCGCTTATGCATGGCGCGCGCTGATAGACAGTGGTGCAATGATCGCAGGTGGCTCGGATGCCCCTGTCGAAATTGGAGATCCACGAATAGAATTTTACGCGGCTACCCAGAGAAAAGACCTCAAAGGGTTTAGTAATGAGGATTGGAATCCTGCTCAAAAAGTGACGCCGCAAGAAGCTTTGAAAATGTTCACACTCTGGCCGGCTCACGCCGCATTTCAGGAAAATGAAGTTGGGACTATCGAGGTTGGTAAAAAGGCAGACATTACTATTTTCGATACAGATATCATGATCGCTCCAGGTCCAGACGTATTAAAGGCCAAACCAATTGTCACAATGGTTGACGGTAGGTTAGCCTTCGATGGTCGCTAATCGCGGAAGTTCTTGAACTGCACAGGCTGTTCTAGGCCCATGTCTTTTACAAATTGCATGACGGCTTGAAGGTCGTCACGCTTCTTGCCTGTCACTCGTAACTCTTCCCCTTGAATAGCAACTTGGACTTTTAGCTTTTCAGCTTTGATAGATTTGACAATTTTTTTGCCCATCTCTTTTTCGATTCCCGCTTTAACGGTAATACGCTGACGAACACTCATGCCTGTGGCTTTTTCTTCATTGCCGTAATCAAGTTGCCCTGGCTCGATGCCGCGCTTTGAAAGATTACCTCTCAGAATTTCTTGAACTTGTTTCAGTTTCAACTCGTCATCAGCCAAAACTGTCAGTCCGCCGTCTTTGACTTCAACTGAAGAGTTTGAACCTTTGAAATCATACCGCGTTGAAATTTCACGCGTTACATTCTGCACGGCATTGTCAACTTCAGACATATCAACTTCTGACACGATATCGAATGAAGGCATGTTAAACTCCGCAGGTAATAAGTTACGACTGCTCTATGACCTCGGCGTTCCTATCTTTCAAGCTTTGAGCCATCAAAACGCCCGTAGAGCCATATTCCAACATCTATTTATGGGTTAAGCAACACGGGGGACGCTCTCAATATTGAAAGCGCCCCCCGATATAATTTTTAGGTTAGGCATTTAGGTAAATTAGACCTTCTGATTTGTGTAGGACCGAAGTTCTTTACGTGCGACCTGCATACGATGAACAGCATCTGGGCCATCAGCAAAGCGTAATGTACGCATGCCAGCATACATACCAGCAAGTGGCGTATCTTGACTAACGCCTGTACCGCCAAACATTTGCATAGCTTCGTCAATAACCTTCAAGGCCATATTTGGCGCAGAAACTTTGATCTGTGAAATCCAAGGCGCTGCGGCACGTGGATCACCTTGATCCATCATCCAAGCTGCCTTCAAGCAAAGCAAACGTGTTTGCTCGATCTGAATACGACAGTCCGCGATGATGTCATAATTGGCACCCAATTTCGCCAATGGACGACCAAAGGCCGTACGCGAAACTGCACGTTTACACATGAGCTCCATAGCGCGCTCGGCTTGACCAACAGCGCGCATACAATGGTGAATACGACCAGGTCCAAGACGGCCTTGGCTGACTTCAAATCCACGCCCTTCACCGATCAAAAGCGCGTCAGCTGGTACGCGCACATTCTCAAACCGCATATGTAAATGACCATGCGGTGCATCATCATGACCGAACACCTTCATCGCACGAACCTTTGTGATACCTGGCGTATCAGCTGGAACTACGAACATAGAATGTTGTTGATGACGACCAGCTTCTCCATCACGCGGCGCAGTCCGCGCCATAAGGATGTAAACTTTTGTGCGGCTATCACCTGCCCCTGAGGACCAGTATTTTTCGCCATTGAAGACCCACTCATCGCCCTCTTTGACAGCTGAGAAATCTAAGTTCGTTGCGTCAGATGACGCCACATCAGGTTCGGTCATCAGATAAGCCGAGCGAACTACGCCCTCTAGCATTGGCTTCAACCAACGTTCCTTATGCTCATCAGTGCCGTATTTCTCGAAGACTTCCATGTTGCCTGTATCAGGTGCAGAGCAGTTAAAAACTTCTGGAGCAAGATGGGACCAACCCATTTCTTCGGCGAGATAAGCATACTCAACCGTAGAAAGGCCGTAGCCTTTGTCTGATGCCGTAAGACCCGTCTTTGTTAGCCAAAAGTTCCAAAGGTCTTGCTTGCGTGCTTTGGCTTTCAAACCATTGAGGATTTCCATTTGGCGCGGCGTATGTTTCCAACGGTCTTCAGCGTTTTCAGTTTCCATGTGCCATTCATTTTCGATCGGCAAAACATCATTGCGAACAATGTCCCGAACAGCATCACATAATTTCTCTACGCGGTCCGTGCGACCTAAATCCATATTTCCCATTAGACTTCTCCTGTTCTTATTTTTTCTCGTGCAGTCTCGGCCAAGGCCATGATCATTTGACCATAGTTTTTAAACCGCTGATCTTGTGTCGCGCCGCTAACATAGCGGAAGTAAATTTGTTGAATGATGACGCAAAGACGCCAAATACCATAGACATAGTAATAGGTCATATCCGACACATTAGAGCCCGTGCGACCCGCGTAAAATTTCAGGATCTCTTTACGTGTCATCATACCAGAATTCATGCACGGTTGACGTACAGTCATCTTCATATGGACAGGGTCATCCGCTTGAACCCAATAGGCAAGTGTGTTGCCCAAATCCATGAGTGGGTCCCCTAGCGCCGAAATTTCCCAATCAATGATCGCTGAAATTTGAGTTGGGTCTTTTGGATCAAGGATACAATTATCAATCCTGTAGTCACCATGTAGAACCCCGACCTTGCCAGAGTCCGCAGGCATTTTATCTTCAAGCCATTGCTGAATATCCTCATAATGCGGGACATCATCAGTCAGAACTCTATTCCATCGACGATTCCAGCCTGTGATTTGGCGCTCAACATATCCATCAGGTTTACCAAAATCGGACAAACCTGCGGCTTCAACATCCAGCGTATGTAAATCACATAGCTTGGAGAAAAAGTTCTCGCACAATGCGCGATTTTCAACCGGTCCCCAATTCCAGTCTTCTGGAATAGCGTGGACAATATGGCCTTCAACACGGTCCATCACATAGAACTCTTTGCCGATATGACTTTCGTCATCCGTATAATAGAGTACGGGTGGAACAGCAGGGAATACAGGCTTTAGGTCCCGCATAATTCTATATTCGCGGAACATGTCGTGCCCGCCCCGAGGGATTTTCCCAAATGGAGGGCGACGTAAGACTAACTTTCGGTCGGGATAATCTACAGCATAGGTAAGATTGGAGGCACCACTTGGGTATTGCGTGACCTTAGCCTCTCCCGTCAGGCCCTTAATCGCAGCCTTCAAGAGCGGGTCAACAGCCAACATATCGAGGGATTCACCGTCCCTCACCTTAATTGTAGGATTACTAGCCGTCATGATTAAATGATAGCTCCGGCATCCACAACCATGCCTTGACCTGTAAAGTAGCTGCTTTCGTCACTCACCATATAAAGGACAGCTCCCACCATTTCTTCAGGTTGAGCCATACGAGAAATCGCAAGGTTAGCGTCCATAAATTTCTGAATGCCAGGTGCATTCTTGAGGGCTGACGCCAACTTAGTATCAGTGAATCCTGGCAAGAGCGCATTTACGCGGATGCCATGATTACCATATTCCTTGGCCATACCCTTTGTCATGGAAATAACAGCGGCTTTCGTCATACCATAAATCACGCGGCCCTGACCGGGTTGAATACCGTCAATTGAAGCGACATTTACAATCGCGCCTTTGCCATTTTTCAACATCAGAGGAATGGCGGCTGATGAAAGATAATAAGGGCCTTTAACATTCACATCGAAAGTCTTGTCATAGGCACCGACAGGCGCTTCATGCGCTGGCCCCATATACGGGTTTGTCGCGCCATTATTGATCAAAATATCAAGACGTCCGTATTTCTCTGCGATCATATCGACGACTTTGCCGTGATGAGACAGTTCCCCGAGGTGCAATTCAGCACTAATCGCCTCACCGCCATTTTCACGGATCGCTTCTGCCACTTTTTCGCAATCACCCTGTTTACGGCTAGAGCAAATCACTGTTGCGCCATGCTGTGCTAATCCATGTGCAACGGCTTCTCCGATACCTCGTGACGCACCCGCAACAAGGGCAACACGGCCCGAAAGGTCAAATCTCTTTGTCATAGTTCTATCCTTTATTCCCGAACGCCTGTCCGACCTTTATCTTTAACTTCCGCAGACCCGACAAGTAGGCATCAGGATGCATGGCTCGATTGATGAAGTAATTTTTTACGACAGGGTGAGGAAAAACAAAGAACTCATCTGCCTCAATTGCAGCTTTTAGAGCATTCGCAACATCACTCGGCTCTAGGAGGCCGTCTTGGGACCCTTCAGCCATTGCCATGCCTTTGGTCATATTTGAGCGTACATATTGCGGGCAAATACAATGAGATTTAATCCCATCATCACCGTGCTCAATCGCAATGCTTTCAGCCAAACTCACCGCTGCATGTTTGGTACATGAATAAGAGGCACTTCCAATTTGGTTCAACAGGCCTGCTGCAGATGCCGTGATCACAAATCGGCCAGATTGTCTCTCGACCCAACGCGGCATAAGTTCACGCGCGGCGTAAACCGAGCCCATGACATTGACCTGCCACGCGAGCTCCCAACTTTCGTTGCTTGCACCCGCCACGTAGCGACCATTACCTGAACCGACGCCTGCATTAGACACATAAACATCAATCGGACCTAAATCAGATTCGACATTCGAAATGAATGATTTGACAGACGCCTCATCAGAGACATCACAAACATAAGCCTTCGCGCCAATATCAGCAGCAACCTGATCTGGCTGCTTCAAATCGCTAATCGCGACTTTTGCACCTTCGGCAATGAACATTTCAGCAAGCCCGCGACCAATGCCGCCAGACGCGCCCGTAACTACAACAACTTGATTTTTTAACATTTACAAGGTGTAGCCACCTCAACAACGGGTTCAAGATACAAATTTGAATATTCGGTTTTGCTCAACGATGCGACGCCTTTCTAGTAATGACGACTGAAGAGACAACAGTACGATCCACATTTCAATTACGCGAGCCTGATTATAACTCTAAGCTAACTTGTCTTGATCATAGCTTTAGGCGCTCGATCACCAAACCACCATAATGTGGCGGCGGACGCGGCGAAAACAACTGCCTCAACAATAGCTTCATTTTGGGTATGTAAAAAAATCATCATTGTTATCAACCACAATGAAAGTGTCACAACAGGACGTACAAGCCGTAATATATTGACGACCCACTGGCTCGCCTTACCCATGGAAGCCTCTGCCTTAATGGAGGCTTCCAGACCCTTCCAAGATCCCGACTGCGCCGCAAGTGCAAGCTCCATTTCGGTCTCTTGCGAGCGAGCCCGCATGTTCAATTCGTGCAAACGATATTCATGGCCCCAACGGGCTTGCTCTTGCGTGTGCTTTTGCCCTCTTTCAAAGAAGCCAGCTACGCGCCCTATAGTGGTCCCGACTAAACCAAAAAGTCCGCCAGCCGCAGCTTCCAAACCAAGCGTTATGATATCTGCCATAAGTCTCTCGCTATCTCGCCAGACAACCAGTGCCTTGGGCGACCTAAATCAATGTGTAAAAATGTTTGATAGAAACCGAAACCTCTGAAACCTGCCATTCGGCATGCTTCCAACAGGTCGCTACGGTTGTGCCCATATGCCGATATATCAACGGCGAGCTTCAGGTGCTGCGATAAGGGTGCGCCTTGAATTTTGGCGTTGTGTAGTGCGCAGCGATGGCCTGACAGGATATGAAAAGGCCGTCCCACACGTTGACGTGCGGATTGCAATCGATCGAAAAAATCTGGCCAGTAGTAGGTTTCGCCGCAATGTCGACACGCAAACTCTTCTGGATGAAAGTTTGGCCATCGCCAGGTCATTATGTGTTGGGTCGTTTCCATTTCTAGAAATTACACCGAGTTTCATACACGTGGACGCAATAAAAAAGCCCGCCATAAAGACGGGCTTTTTGAAGTTTTTTAGAAAGGAGTACTCTAAGAGAACTGCCCCAATTTACGCGCTTTTCTAGCAGCAAGATAATAGAAAGTTACGCGAGACTTGAAGCGTTCGCCCTTCATGTCCTCACAAACTTCTTTGACAAGGTCCATTTGACCCTCAGTCTTACCAAGCTTCTTAGTCACGAAGCCATCAGCTACAGTTTTCAATTCAGCCTCATCAGAACAAGCGATCAATGATCCATCACGTGTTCTTAAAGCAATACCGCAATGTTTCACGATACCTTTAACGACAGGCTTACGTGCCTTTGGATGATACTTAACTACATTTGCAAAGTATTTATCAAATGCGGCATCTGCCTCACTTGATTTAGCAGACGTACGTGTCGATCCAGATTTCGGCCCAGGCTTTTGGCGACGTTGACCAGACGCTGTCAACTCACCACGTTTGGTTCCAGGCTTTGGGCCGGGCTTGCTACGTGACTTTGATGACGCCGCTTTAGCGCCCGTTGGTGAGTTTGCTAAGCCTTTGGCTTGCTTCACCCACTCGTCTCTTTCGATCCGACCAGGAATGGAGTCGATAACGCCTTCAACCATTTTGACATCTTTCTTCTGCCACGCGCCGATTTGGCGGAAGTAGTAGATACCCTTGGCGTTCAAGTCGCCTTCAAATTTTGGCCCGATACCTTTAATGACTTTAAGATCATCTGGTGTCCCATCAGTTGGGCCATCAGTATAAAGAACTTTAGGCTTAGGCGCCGCTTTAGCTTTAGCTTTCGCTACCTTAGGTTTCACTTTAGTTTTTGGTTTTGCAGCAACTGCAGCCCCCGCCAATGCAGCAGCACCGACAACTTTAGCTTTTTTCGGCGCGGTTTTTTTCTTCGGAGCCGCTTTCTTAGGTGCTTCAGCAACCTGGCCCTCTAGATACTTAACACGAGCGGCTAGATAGCGGTTACGCCATTCAAGGGCATATGTATCTTCGCTGTCATCAGTTTTTGATGGGCTACCATTAGCGGTTGCAGCAAGCGCAGTGGCCGCAACAGCACCTGCAGCGCCAGCCGCAAGTTTACCTTTAAGACCTGAGATTTCAGTATCACGACGCGACACGTTGCCTTCAAGTTCTTGGACGCGACCACGAAGACTATCAGCTTCAGCACGTAAAGCGCCTTCGCCTTCAATAGACAGATCGCCATCAATTTTTTTACCACGGAAGAACAACCAGCCGAAAAGTAGACCTAGAAGAAAGCCCAGAAAGGCCGCGAGAAGTAACCAAAAGAAGTTACAGAGAAGAAATGAGAGTGAATTGGACATGTTAAATACTCCTATTGGCCACGTGTCACATTGAAGTTGATACGGCGATTTAGCGCACGACCAGCTTTTGTATCGTTAGTTGCACGAGGTTCAGTTTCCCCGAATCCCTTGGCAGTCATACGGTTAGATTCAACCTGTTGATCAGCAAGGTAGTTTTTGACTGTTTCGGCACGTGCCTCTGAAAGCCACTGATTGTATTCCGCCTTACCTATACTGTCAGTATGGCCAGAAATTTGAATGCGAAAGTTGGCGCACTGATTAGCCGCTGACGCAACCTTATTCAGAAAATCAAAGCTCTCGGCACCTTTAATGTTAGCTCGATCCGTTTCAAACGCGATATTAGAATCTTTATTCAAACCTTCAAAAAGAGTTTCACAAACAGAACCTGTATCAACTGCGGCCACTTCAGGCACGCTAATATTGGCAGCAAATCCATCTGCATATTTAGACGGAAGACTTTTACCAGCCTTGTTGATCTCGCCTCTAAGACTTGCGTCTGTAGAAGATCCTGAAATAAGTCCGTTATATCCTTCTTGAGAAAAACGTCCTTTATCCAAACGAGACAACTGCGTCATATAAGCTTCAGTAACTTCAATAAACTTACCATCTGGAGCGCCGTTGGCGATCTTGATTGTTTTATCAATCACCTTCGTATTAAAAATTCGATTAGCCGAAAGCAATACATCGGCTTTAGCTGTTACTGAAGGCACGTAACCAGATACAGTCACTGTTCCATCGACATTCTTAACACCGTTAAATGTGTAAGGTGACTGAGTAGCTGACGCCTTGGCTGTCATGTCGTCTTTGACTGTATGCCAGCGGCGCTTGCCATTACATGATGAGCATTCTGTTGCGTCCGCAACACTCATAGCATCTTGCTTCTGAGCCTCACTTTTAACATTCCCAGACAATACAGCCTGATTTCCATCCATGTTAACTTGAATATGTTCGAGACCTTTTGCATCCAAAGCAGAACGGATATCATCCTCCATGCTTTGGATTTTCGGTCCACCCAATAAAAACGCTAATATTGCGCAGATAATAGCAAGTAGAATACCTGCACCTAACCATTTAGACAGCATAAGCCTGACTCCCTTAAGTCCTTCGACTCACAAAAATGAATCGGAAACTGCAGGACCTCTAATGCAAGTGCGGGCAGCATGCAACGCCGCCCGGGTAATTAATTAGATATGAGAGACACGCCCAAAAAGACATTCATATAACATTCATTATAGTCTAATTTATTTGTGACGCTAATTTTTGACAGGATTCATCGTACTCAGCTTTTAATTCCGCAATTACATCCGCCACAGGTGGAGAGTTATGTACCGAGCCAACGCCCTGCCCAGCGCCCCATATGTCTTTCCACGCTTTTGCATCTGTATTTCCACCCGACCCGAAGTTCATAGAGGTTTTATCCGCTTCTGGTAGATTGTCAGGGTCCATGCCGGCTTTTTCGATAGAACCTTTTAGATAGTTCCCATGAACGCCTGTAAACAATGAGGACAAGACAATGTCTTCGCCAGAGCTCTCCACGATTTCATCCTTATAGCCTTCTTCAGCATTAGCTTCAGCAGTCGCAATGAAACGTGTGCCAATATACGCCATGTCAGCCCCCATCGCGAGCGACGCAGCGATAGCGCCACCAGTCGCAATTGACCCAGACAATAATAGTGGACCATCAAAGAACTGACGAATTTCAGGGATCAACGCGAAAGGCGACAACCGCCCTGCATGACCACCTGCACCTGCGCAAACCGCAATCAATCCGTCCGCACCCATTGAAAGTGCTTTTTTGGAATGACGGATATTTGTAACGTCATGAAGAACGATACCGCCATAGGAATGAGTTGCATCATAGACCATTTGGTTCGCCTGTAGCGATGTAATGATAATTGGAACTTCATGCTTCACACAAACTTCCATGTCTTCTTGCAGACGGTTGTTAGATGCGTGGCAAATTTGGTTCACACCAAAAGGCGCGACCTTCTTATCAGGATTAGCCTTCTGATATTCTTCAAGCTCAAGCTTGATACGTACAATCCATTTTTCCAATGTGCCTGACGGACGAGCATTCAACGCAGGGAAAGTTCCAACGATGCCGGCCTTACATTGCGCGATAACAAGCTCTGGGCCTGATACGATAAACATTGGTGAACCGATAACTGGTAGCGGTAGGCCCTGGAGGATAGGAGGAAGAGACATTTAGTTTTCCTTATTGTCGCGATAGTTAGAAGTAGAGTTAGCTGTGATCCAAGCCATAGCCGCGAAAGCCGCTGTGTTTTTCGCCATGTCCTCTGGATCAATTTTGTCAAATGTATCGTCTGGAGTGTGATGCAGATCGAAATAATCCGTTCCATCTTGCTGCAAACGCATCGTTGGCACACCAAGTGCTTTAATCGGACCAATATCTGGTCCCCCAGACGTATCTTTCTTAATCAACGGTAGACCAAGTAGGTCTGCGAGGCCTTGCATATCATCTCGGCCCTCAACATTATTATAGTGAACTTCATATGGCGCTACGGCACCGAAGTCTGATTCAGACGCCATCACATGATTGCTCAAATCGCCCTCATGCTTATCGCGATAGGCAAATCCGCCCAATAGACCTATTTCCTCTGCGCCATATGCCACAACACGAATTGTCCGCTTAGGCTTCAGTCCAGAATCAATGATAACTTTTGCAGCCCCCGCAGAAATGCCGATCCCTGCTCCGTCATCAATGGCGCCAGTACCAAGGTCCCAGCTATCTAAGTGACCGCTGATTAGGACAATCTCTTCAGGCGCATCCGTTCCCACGATATCTCCAATGACATTGCCAGATGGGCGATCACCCGTATCCACAGGTGACAGTTTCATTTTGACATTAACAGTTTCCCCGCGCTCAAAAATGCGCTCCATTTGATCTGCGTCAGGACCAGACATGGCTGCGATAGGGATTTTTGGCGTATCAGGCGCATAACGCATACCGCCCGTATGAGGGAAGCGGTGACTATCTGTACCAACTGAGCGGATTAGAACAGCTACTGCACCATGTTTCGCAGCCTCAGATGCGCCAATGCGCCGCTTCATGCCAGCAGGACCATAGCCGGCACCGTCTTGCGCTTTTTCCATACGCCCTGAAATAAACGCAATTTTACCTGTTAGGTCCTGCGTGGTGTCTTGAAGTGCTTTCAGCTCAGAGAAGTAAACAACCTCAGCCTCAATACCATTCGCAGGCGTAGCAACCGAATAGCCGAGCGCCGTAATCGCCAAGTCTTGCGGGTATGGCGATATGATGGACGCAGTCTCAATGCCGCGCTCCCAACCTGGGATAGTGAATGGCTCGACCCGAACGTTCTCAAGGCCAATGGATTTGAATTTCTCAATAGCCCAATCACGTGCGCGCTCTTCGGCTTCTGTTCCCGCTAGCCGCGCACCAACCTCAGTCGTCAGGCTTTCTGTAATATCGTAGCCCTGCCTCCCGTTCAACGCAGAATCAATCAGTGTCTGAGCTTGCTTGCCTCTCTTACCCAAAGAAGACTTATTCTTTTCTTGGGTCGTATTGGAGGAATCAGTGGGACCGATTGGCGCATCCGTAGAAGCGGAACAGGCCGCCAACGCGAGCGCAGCAGCAGATAGAATGAATATTTTGCGCATGGAATCTCTTTTCGTCATCTTTTATACGGCGGCTTGAACAGTAGCGATTGCACCATTGCAATATCCAATTATGAATGGGACCAAATACATCCCATCGTATGTGGAGTCTTACATGTCCTATTTCAAACAAACAGCGCGGCTTGCTGTGTTGCTCACGTCTACTGCCTTACTGAGCGCCTGCGTAGGTGAAAGCACGACTACCCCTCAAACTAATCCTGATGCAACATCATCATCGTCCGACCTAAGCAGACGAATCGAACGACTCGCAAGTGATGAGTTTCAAGGCCGCGCCCCCACGACACCGGGCGGTAAAGCTGCCTCGCAATATATTGCCGATGAAATGAAGATCGCAGGCCTAGCCCCAATGGGAGAGAACGGCACATATTTCCAACCTGTCGACTTAACAGCCGCCACAGTCCTTACGGACTCTACGATGACCATTAAGCGCGGTAATAATGTATTGTTTAATGCGGACCAAAAAACCAACGGTGTATTTTGGACCAAGCGGATTGAATCGCAAGTTTCGATCTCTGACACAGACATGGTGTTCGTTGGATATGGCGTGAACGCACCAGAATACGGCTGGAACGACTATGAAGGCGTCGACGTCAAAGGCAAAACTGTTGTGATGTTGGTCAACGACCCTGGCTTTGCCACAAAAGATGATGATCTATTTAAAGGTAACGCCATGACCTATTATGGTCGTTGGACCTATAAATATGAAGAAGCAGGCCGACAGGGCGCTGCAGCTGTGCTTATTGTTCATGACACAAAACCCGCGAGTTACGGTTGGGACGTTGTCTCAGGCAGCTCGACGGGCGAACAATATGACCTTGTTCGTCCTGATGGAGGCGCATCGCGCGCAGCCCTAGAAGGATGGTTACACCTAGATGCAGCCAAAGACGTTTTCAGCGCAGCTGGGTTAGACCTGACCAAGCAGATGACTGCAGCTGCATCAAAGGGCTTCAAAGCGGTAGAGCTAAGTGGCCTAAAACTAGAGGCTAAAATCAATCAAACCGTCGAAACCTCCACCTCTCGCAATGTGGCTGGTGTTCTAAAAGGAAGTGAAAATCCTGAAGAATATGTTCTCTACATGGGGCATTGGGACCACTTAGGCACGAGCGAAGACGTTCTGGGTGATGACAAAATTTTCAACGGTGCAGTCGACAATGCTACGGGTACGGCCGCTATCATTGAAATCGCAGAAACTATGGTTGAGCGCGGCACACCGAAACGCTCCGTAATTTTTGTCGCAGTGACAGCGGAAGAATCAGGATTGCTTGGCTCCGCTTATTACGGTGCCAAACCTCTCGTGCCACTGGCGCAAACAGTTGGCGGTATCAATATCGACGCTATGCTTCCCGTTGGTGAAACGAAGGACATGAAGGTCATTGGTTTTGGCTCTAGCGAGTTAGAAGACCTCTTAAAGAAGCAACTCGAAAAACGCGGTATGTACGTCGTTCCAGACGACAAACCAGAAGCGGGTTATTTCTATCGATCCGACCATATCAGCCTCGCAAAACTCGGCGTCCCGATGCTCTATGCTGATCCTGGTAATAACCACGTTACAAATGGCCTGACTTATGGTGAGAAATTTGCAAGCGAATATACGAAGGAACGCTATCACAAACCCGGCGATGAATATGATACAAGTTGGGACATGAGCGGTATCGTTCAAGCTACTGATATTCTTCTAGATACGGGCTATGATTTGGCAAATTCTAATCAGTGGCCAAATTGGTACGAAGGCACTGAATTCCGTAGTTTGCGCGACGAAATGCGCGCTGGCAAATAGGCCTTCTGACCGTGCAAACTGTTATCTGTATGAAATGGGGTTCGCGCTACGGCGCGGAGTTCGTCAATCGCCTGTATGATGCCATTCAACGCAATACGGCGAGACCTACGCAACTCGTCTGCCTTACTGATGACCCAACAGACGTGAACGAAAATGTCCGCTGCGAGCCCATCCCAAAAATCGATCTACCAGATGAGCTTGCCCTGACACCATGGCGGAAACTGGTTTTGTGGAAAGATGGAATCGCAGGCCTATCTGGCGATGTTCTCTTCCTCGATCTCGACCTCGTTGTAACGAGCAGTCTGGACGATATGTTTGATTATGAACCCGGACGGTTCTGCGTCATAGAAAACTGGACTCAAACTGGCAAAGGTATTGGGAATACGTCCTGCTTTCGGTGGCCCGTTGGGAAATACGCGCACATCTTTGACGACCTAAGCACAGAGCGCGACCGCATTTTGAGTACATACCGTATCGAGCAAGTCTATATTTCCAAAGAAGTCGATGACATGGTTTTCTGGCCACGACTTTGGTGCGCTAGCTTTAAACATACATTACTGCCCAACTGGCCCCTTAACTTTTTCAAAGTTCCACGGTTGCCCAATGAGACAAAAATCGTCGCCTTCACAGGGAAGCCAGATCAAGACGAAGCTGTGGTTGGGCACTGGCCTGTATCAGCGCCATGGAAGAAACTTTACAAGCATGTTTGTCCAACGGCTTGGATTGCAGACCATTGGTAAGTGTTGGCCTATACATACTCTCATGGCGAGATTCAGACATAGCACAGCACGCAGGCGTAAATGTTAAAACATGCCTGCAAGACCTTGGAATCATTGAAAATACAGCGAAGTCCGTAGCCATCATGAGTTGCGATTACAGTCTGATGCTAGAAAAGGCCTGCCCGTTAATTGAGACTCGGGCTGAAGCAGAGACACAAATTTCTAAATCTCTCGACCCTCTTAAAACAGACGACGTAGTCATGTCTCGATTACGGCGTGTAAAATCACATGGACAAGCTTTTACAGGGCTAACTAAATATCAGAAACTCTTTTCAAGTACACTCGATGCCATCAACCGTTACTCTTATGACTTTAAAGTTGTAGACGATGGCTTTCACCTCGTCAGTTCGGCCGTCATGCCATGGACAAATCAATCTATTCTTATGCACCGCGAGACGTTTTTGACTAAAATCATACCCCTCGCCCGCACAATAAAAACAAGACGGTTATGACTGAACCACTTCGCATAAAGTTCACATCTAAAACCAAGGCCGCTGACCTCCATGATCTGTGGTCCTCGCTGATCCCATCAGAAGGCTTTGAGGGCGTGACTTTCACATTTAATCCAGCAGATCAGAACTATGATTTTTTTGTGGTCTATGAAGGCCTGTCTCAACTCACCACCCAAAGCCGAAACAAACGTGCCGAGCCTATCGCCTGCTCTCGTAAAAACACACTCCTCATTACAACAGAACCGTCATCTATACGTATCGACGGCCCTAATTTTATGCGTCAATTTGGTCATGTGCTCACGAGCAAAGCACCTAATTTAACGCGGCACCCCAATCATATCTCACAAACGCCCCCACTCAGGTGGTTTTACGGACGCCCAATGGACGGATCCTCAGTCTTCCGTACTGCTGATCAATTACGAGATGAGAAACCCAATAAAAGAAATGAAATATCAACCGTTTGCAGCACTAAGCAAATGTCACACACCATTCATGCCGCCCGCTTAAGTTTCGTACAACAACTTAGCAGCAGACTGCCAGAATTAGATGTCTTCGGCCGCGGCATCCGTCCAATCTCAGATAAAGCGGAGGCTATGGAGTTTTATCGCTATCACATCGCAATTGAAAACCACATTGAACCTGGCCATTGGACGGAAAAACTCTCAGACTGCTTTCTGGCCGGATGTCTACCCTTCTATTTTGGTGACCCTGATTACGCTAAAGCTTTTCCACAAAATGCAGTTATCCCCATCAATATTTTCGACCTTGATGAAGCCGAAAAGATAATTCGCTCTGCTTTGGCTGAGAACGCCTATGAAAACCGTTATGCTGACATCATAGAAGCGCGTCGCCGTGTCTTAGAAAACCATAATACATTGGGTTGGGTCGCAAATTTCGTAAAGGCAGCTCACACCCCTGAAGCGTCCCAGTCAGCCAACTCAAAGTCAGCCAACGAAAAAATCTTCAGCCGCCATGCCTTTCGCCGCGTGCATCCGATAAAAGGCGCTTCGGATTTAGCATTTCGGATAATTATGCGTCACCACCACACAGCAAAACCACTGCAGAATGAAGCCATTCCTAATCCATCAAGAGAAGTGGGATAATATTTTTCGTCTTTTACGGGAATTTAGTAGGATTATGTCATTTAGTGTCGATAAAGTCTGATAAAATATATCTATAAGATCTCGGGAGCCCCCATGGCTGGTATTAAAGACGCGCTTAAATTTGCAAGTATCACCACATTTGGCGCTATTGCAGCCCTTACGATTGGTACGGAGAGTTTCGCCAATGACGGCACCAATGCCAAAGGACCTGCGGGTTCAGCTGGGGATACAGTCTCAAAATTTCGCCAATTAGGCCACGAACTCCCAACACCCAACATTTACCGTAGCGCGTCAGGCGCACCTGGCCCTGGATATTGGCAACAACGCGCAAGTCACACAATGGACGTGCGCCTTGATGAAGATAAACGCCGAGTATTTGCCGAAAGTGATATCGAATACACAAATAACTCTCCAGACACACTAAACTACATCTGGCTCGCGCTAGACCAAAACCGTTTCAAAGACGGATCACTGGAACGTCGCTCTGCCACAGCATCTGCAGTAAGTTCACGCCGCGGCGATGGCGCGGGTGGTGCAGACAGATATTCCTTCTCTGCGCTTCGCAAAGAACAAGCTTATGAAGATCGCCAATATGGGTTTGAATTCCAAGCCATTATGGACGCGGACGGAGAAACCCTTCCCTACGTGATCAATGACTCCATGATGAGGATCGATCTTCCAGAGCCTTTAAATTCGGGCGAGAGCATTACGATCCAAGTCGATTGGGAACATAATGTTCTAGATGAAGTCTCTATCGGTGGACGTGGTGGCTATGAGTACTTCGAAGAGGAAGATAACTACATCTTTGGTATGGCGCAGTGGTTCCCACGTTTAGCCTCTTACACTGATTACACGGGTTGGCAGAATAAGCAGTTCCTAGGCAGAGGTGAATTTACACTTGAATTTGGTGACTATGAAGTAAATCTCACAGTTCCAAGTGATCATATTGTTGCCGCCACAGGCGAACTTCAAAACCCCAACGACGTTTTGAGCGCCAAACAACGTAAGCGTCTAAAGGATGCAGGCACAGAAGAGCCTACTTATATCGTAACGCCCGAAGAAGCCGAAGATAACGAAAAGTCTAAAGCCAAAGGCTCAAAGACTTGGAATTTCAAAGCCGAAAACGTACGAGACTTTGCGTGGTCTTCTTCCCGTAAATATATCTGGGATGCGATGAAGTTCGAACAAGATGATGCTGATAACCCAGAGGTTATGGCCATGTCTTTCTTCCCGAAAGAAGCTGACCCGATTTGGTCCAAATATTCGACGCAAGCCGTGGTTCACACGATGGACGTCTATAATAAAATGGCCTTCAACTATCCGTATCCAACTGCCCAGTCCGTGAACTCATGGGAACGCGGCGGCATGGAATATCCGATGATCACCTTCAACGGATACCGTCCGTCTGAAGATGAAAAATCTGGTGAAACCGTTTACTCTCGTAACATCAAATACGGCCTTGTTGGCGTCATCATTCATGAAGTGGGTCACATCTACTTCCCAATGACTGTCAACAGCGATGAACGCCGCCATACATGGATGGATGAGGGTCTAAACTCCTTCCTCGAGTATATTGCTGAATATGAGTGGGAAGAAGACTTCCCAATCAGCCGCGGCATGCAAAACCCGCTCGATGTTATCCCAAGTTACATGACCAGCTCCAATCAGGTGCCAATCATGACGCAATCTGACAGCATCTTGCAGTTTGGACCAAATGCCTATTCCAAACCTGCAGCATCTCTGATCGTTCTACGTGAAACCGTAATGGGTCGTGAGTTGTTTGACTTTGCATTCCGTGAATATGCGACGCGTTGGAAGTTTAAACGCCCTACCCCTGCTGACTTCTTCCGTACAATGGAAGATGCCTCAGCGGTTGATCTCGACTGGTTCTGGCGCGGTTGGTACTACGGTACAGATCACGTCGATATGGCATTGACGAATGTACGTGAGTATCAAATTTCGACGAAGGACCCTGAAATCGAAAAAGATATTTCGCGCAAAGAAGATGCACTTAATCATCCTGAGAACATCTCACAGCGTCGTAACCGCGATGAAGGCATCAAAACACGCCTGAAGCGTTATTCGGATCTCGAAGACTTCTACAATGAGAACGATAAATTCACGGTTACAAATGCTGACCGTAACAAGTTCAAAAAGTTCTACGATGGCCTCGAAGACTGGGAACGAACGGCTTATGACCGCGCGATGGAAGACGGCAAGTATCTCTACTTTGTTGACTTCGAAAACATCGGTGGCTTGATCTCTCCTCTACCTGTGACCATCGAGTATGAAAACGGCACATCAGAAGAGCAGATGATCCCAGCTGAAATCTGGCGCCGTAACACTGAGAAAGTCACAAAGCTTTTCGTTTTGGACAACCGTGCAAGCGGCTTCAAACTCGATGTTGCCCATCAAACGGCTGACGCGGACTTCTCTAACAACGCATACCCGCAGAGCATTTCGCAGAGCCGTATTGATCTATATAAATCAAGCCGTCCATCATCATCAATGATGGCAGATATGTTGCGCGAGTTGCATACAGATAAAGGCGAAAAGGCAAAGTCTGAAGACACTGAAGTCCCAATGGGAGACGCTAAATCTGAGAAAAAATCAGAAACCTCTTCAACCAAAAAGACATATGAAACACCTGCTCAAGACACAGAAGCCGCAGTCAAAAAAGATGACAGCAAGAAGTCTTCTTTACGTAGAACACTTGAGCGCATGTTAGAGCGTAAATAATGACAACTCGGCGTGCCGTAATCACTGGACTTGTTCTAGGCGGCACGCTCGTTTTCTCCCTTGGGGTTATATCTCCGGCGCAGGCCCACGAGGCCCCTCGCGTTGAAACAGAGGTCACCCATATGTCTGATGGGGAATTAAACGTCGTACACGTTCTCCAACTTTCTGCGACGCAGCACCTATTGTACAAAGCTGACATCATTCAAAAAAATGATGTCTCTGGACTTCGGGCACGTGCTCAAGTCGCGCTGTATAGTGCCGAACGGTTTGAGCTATTTGCAGACGACACGCCCATTTCACTTGAAATATTGGGCGCTGAAATTCTTGGCGGAAACCTCTATATTTACCAAACAGGCCAACTCGACTCCCTTCCTAAAACTTGGACGGCACGAAACACAATCCTTCGAGATCTAAGCCCTAAGTTTGATAATGTCATCAATGTGCCAACCGCGAACGGAGTACGTTCGATTGTGTTTGGCAGCAGAGATATGGATGCACTTAATTCATCGAATTAGGACCATTCAATATTTTCACTTGCGTGAGCGTCTGCTCGGTTGCATCACGTCAGTATGATCATTGTTCACCATCTCAATAACTCACGTTCACAACGAATTCTTTGGCTGCTCGAAGAACTCGGCATTGAATATGACATCAAACATTATGCGCGCGACCCAGAGACAAGCCGCGCACCAGCTGAACTGAAAGCCGTTCACCAACTGGGCAAAAGCCCTCTCATTGAAGACGACGGTTTAATCGTTGCCGAAACAGGCGCGATCATTGTTTACCTCCTCGATAAATATGGAGACGGTCGCCTTCGTCCAGAAAAAGGTACGCAGGACTATGTCGACTATGTCCACTTCCTGCATTTCGCAGAAGGCTCGGCCATGCTTCCAATGCTGCTCGCGCTTTATACGGGCTATCTTGGCGATGCGGCAGCACCATTGCAGCCGATGATTATGGCCGAAATCAAAGCCATTCTCGATTATTGCGAATATCACCTCATCAGTAAAACTTGGTTCGCAGGCGATGAAATGACGGGCGCAGACATTCAAATGATCTTCCCGCTAGAAGCCATGAAAGCGCGCGGCCGCCTGAAAGGCTATGACGCCTGCAATGAATATGTAGACCGCGTCCATGCTCTACCTGCCTATAAGACTGCCTTAGAAAAAGGCGGTGAATACGCCTACGGCCCAACGTAAACTCATGAAGGCCAAGGTCTTTCATCTCGCGGTTCCTATTCGTAATATAGACGAAACCCGTGCATTCTACGGCGAGCTTCTCGGCTGCACACAAGGCCGTGAAGCCGAGCGTTGGATCGATTTTGATTTCTTCGGGCATCAACTCAGTTTCCACCTTGCAGAGATGGGTGATCATACAGAGCCCACGAATACCGTGGACGGGAAACACGTTCCCGTTCGGCACTTTGGAGCAGTCCTTGATTGGGATGATTGGCACACATTGTCAGACAAACTCCGTGCCGCTGGCACAGATTTCATCATTGAGCCCTATATCCGTTTCAAAGGCGAGATAGGCGAACAGGCGACGATGTTTTTTATGGACCCAAGCGGCAATGCGTTGGAGTTCAAGAGCTTCAAGGATGAAAGCCGAATTTTCGCGACTTAGGCTTTTTACCACTTAATCTGAGGCTCTCACGCCGCGGTCTACACTCACCAACCCAAATTCCAACACGGGTGTCGTCACCTTGGCGAAATCGACGACCATCTGTACAATCCCGTCACCCTTCCACTCATTGCGTTTCATCGGGCGGTGGATGATGAAATGTTTCATGCGAATAGCCCACGCTAAGTCGTGATCGGTATGTTCGCTGTACCCACGCGGCATGTTGGTCAAACGGTCTTCTGTACTGAATTCCAATCCATGCTCAGCAAGATCAGCAACCATGGCTTTGAATCTATCAGGATCTGCCAGAATTGAATCCCGTATTGGGCCCATGCGCTTCGCCGTGAGGCCCCAATAACCTGCGCCCATACGTCCGCCGCTTGGGTCAAGACGCATATAGACCAAACCGCCCTGCTCGTTTTTCAAGCCTGAGCGTGTCAGCGTTCCACTGATATGGTGATTATAGGGGGACTTGTCTTTGGCAAACCGCACGTCGCGGTTCATCCGAAACATCGTTTGTTTTCCGCCCGATAATCGGACGGAATGATCTGATAATTCCTGCGTGATACAAACCAGCAGGAAGGCAAATGGATCTTGGCAATGTTCCTTGATATCCGCCTTATGGGCGTGGAACCACTCGCGATTATTATTGTCGCGGACGCCTTCCAACAGTTGGAAAGACTTTGCCGAGAACCCTATTCCCATATTAGACGGCCTTCCTGATTAAACAGGAAGTGTTGGATTGATGAGGAATTTCTCACCCGTTTTCTTCGCATTATAACGCTTAACAGTCTCAGCATCCAACGCTTCGGACAATGAAATTTCGTCCGTGTAATGGCTCTTAAACGTTGTGTGCAGTTCTGCCGCAACGCGCGTGCGCAACCGAACAGCCGTTTCCATGCCAGCTTTGGCGAGGAAGTTTGGTAACAACCATCCACCAACGCCCCACGCCATACCGTAAGAGCGGCTGAGCGTTGTGGGTGTGAAATCTAAGCTACCATACGTATAGACCTGCTTGTGCGCGATAGAGCCGTAGATGGAGTATGCGCCCGGCGTACGCGACGCAGCGGCTTCCATAGCCATCAAGATTTTTGACGCCATATCGCCGCCGCCAATCGCATCAAAGCCAAGCGTTGCGCCTGTTGCGTGGATCGCGTCAGTCAGCTGCATGTGGAAATCATCATCGCTGGAGTTCACGACATATTTAGCGCCCATGTCTTTCAGGATTTCGACTTGTGCACTTTTGCGAACAACATTGACGATCTCAACGCCGTCAGCCTGACAGATGCGGTTGAGCATTTGGCCGAGGTTAGATGCCGCTGCCGTGTGAACAATCGCTGTGTGGCCTTCTAACTTCATTGTCTCAATAAAGGACAAGGCTGTGAGCGGATTGACGAAACAGGATGCGCCGTCTTGTGGAGACGCGCTCTCTGGCAATGGCATGGCTGTCATCGCAGGCAGTGCGCGGTAACCCGCATACATTCCGCCGCCCATAACCGCGACGCGCTTGCCCATCATAGATTGCGCATAGGCGTCAGAGCCAGCCGCCACAACAATGCCGCAGCCTTCGTTGCCCACGGGTAAGTCTTGCCCAAGACGGGCTTTCATGCGTGCCAATCCACCGGGTGCGAGCGGCGCGCGGAGTACGCGATCTGCGCCTTCGCCTGAGGATGTGGCTTTGGAAATATCGGCCCAGCCAAACATAACGCCATGGTCGGATGGGTTAATCGGAGTCGCTTCGACTTTAACAACGATCTCATTGTCTTTTGGCGTCGGTATCTCGCGCTCGACCAGTTTCATTTCTAATCCGTCTTTTGTGACGGTGGAGAGCATTTGGTGATACGTTGTCATGGGAAACCCTGTCATGAAATGAATGTTGAACCCTACGTGGGGGGAACATCATGCAGCGTCAAGATAGTGGGGCCTGTGTTTATGTCATGCGGAAATGTTTGCAGCCGCTCTCCCGTCTTTTGGGGCGACCACCTAAATGCGATGTCTTGAAAGTCAGGACAGTCCGCAGGATCAGTACCCACGACGGAATACCGAAAATAAAAAAGTGTTTTACGCAAGCAATAATCCCGCGGCGGTGTTTCGCGAATAGCGGCCTCACTGAACTGCAGCCGTTACAGGCTGTCAGGCACACGCTACTCGGCCCCTTTGCATTCGCATTACCAAATACAAATAAGCACACCGTCTCTCGGTACAGCCAGTCAATGATCACTTGCCTGTCCCGTGTCCGAAAGAACCTGTGGAGTATGACATGGATTTTGAGGGCGGGGATTGAAAGTCTCTAAAGCGCGTCTAATCTAGCTCTCATATAAAAACACGCGCGGACTATTCATCAAAACAAGCTTGATTGCTCCGCTTGCGAGCATAATGTGCACCCAAATAATAAGGAACTCGCCATGATGAAGCTCTATGATTGCACAACGGCCCCTAGCCCGCGTCGAACACGTATTTTCTTGGCCGAAAAAGGCATCGAGTATGAGAACATCCAGATCGACCTGACCAAGGGCGAGCAAATGAGTGATGCATATCGTAGGATCAATCCAGGGTGTACGGTGCCCTCACTTGTGACGGATGACGGCGTAACCTTGACCGAGAACGCAGGCATCTCGGCTTATCTTGAGGCGCTTTATCCAGAGCCTTCATTATTGGGAACAACACCCATGGAAAAGGCAGCTATCGCGGCATGGAATTGGCGCTGTGAAATGGGCGGCCTAATGTCCGTGGCTGAAGCCTTGCGAAATAGCTCCCCCGCGATGAAAGATCGCGCGCTACCAGGCCCAAAGAAAATTCCACAAATCCCTGCACTTGCAGAACGCGGCCTCATGAAATTAGGCTGGTTTTTCAAAACGATAGATCGCCAACTTTCATCTAACCCATATATCGCGGGTGACACATATTCCGTCGCAGATATTACCGCGACTATCGTCGTTGATTTCGCACGTTGGGTGAAGGTTAAGCCAGAAGAAGATCAAACGGCCCTGTTGGAGTGGTATGGCCGCATGAGAGAGCGCCCAAGTTTTAAAGCCTAGGCTTTCAAGGCTTAAACACCCCCTTAGTCAGCCTGATATACAGGCTGACCATTCACCCACGTTTGTTGAACACGGATGTCTTTAATCGCAGATAGGTCAACTTGGGTTGGGTCAGCATCTAATACAACGAAGTCGGCACGCTTTCCCGCTTCGAGAGACCCAAGTGCATCCTCTTGGAATGCGCCATAGGCATTCGTGATCGTCATGGCCTTTAAGGCCTCTGCGACGGAAAGCGCCTGATTTGAATACCAGCCACCTTTTGGTGTCCCATCAAGCGCCTGACGATTTACGGCAAAATAGAGGGTTTCCATTGGCGTCCACGGCTCTCCTGGAAGATCCGAATTCAACATCAATCGTCCGCCTGCGCCAAGAATAGTCTGCCACGCATAGGCATTCTTGATACGGTCAGGCCCCACGCGATCCTCGGCCCACGCACTATCCCCTACGGCGTGAGACGACTGGACAGAGGATAAAACGCCCGCCTTGGCCACACGCTCATAATAGTAAGGCAGCACGACCTGCGCATGCTCAATACGCCATCGTGCAGACGTGTCCTCACTCAAGAATGTCTCATATATATTTAGCGTACGGTTATTGCCTTCATCTCCAATGGCATGGACCGCCATTTGAAAGCCGCCTTCCACCGCTCGGTCCGCCAACACTTGCAAGGCCTCTGGTGCAATGCGTTCTGTTGGTCGTGCGGCTTCAGGCTTATCTGAATATGGCGCCGCCATAAGGGCTGTACGCGATCCGAGTGACCCATCGTAAAACACTTTGATCCCGCGAATATCGAGCCAGTCATCAGAATCATTGAGCACGCCTTGATCAAACCATCGGTCCATCAATGTCGTGTCATTCCCATCTAGAAGCCCGTAAACACGGATAGGCAATGCTTTTCGAGCGGCCAAAGCGCGGAACGCTTTCACATCCTCGCCTGTCATGCCCGCCTCATGCACAGATGTGACGCCCGCCTCTGACATTTCAGTCAAGCCTGCGACAATGGCCTCTTCTAGCTTCTTTTGGTCAGCTTTAGGGATGTGGGTATCGACTAAGTCCTGCGCGAGCGTCAGCATGACACCTGTCGGCGAACCGTCTTCACGCCGCAGTATATCCCCAACTTCAGGGTCATGTGTCTCCGCAGTAATACCAGCGATGCCTAAGGCTTGCCCATTATAAAATCCGCCAAATCCGTGAAGGCTTTCAAGCGCAACAGGATTATCTGGAAAAGCGACATCAAGCGCAGCCCGATCAGGATAACCATTCGAGGCAAATGCACCCTCGTCCCACCCTTGGCCTATGAGCCATTTACCCGCTTCTGGATTTGGAAATTTCGCCTGCAACCGAGCTACAATTTCGTCAACATTTTCAACGCCCACAAGATTAGCTTTAATGCGATCCATCCCCAACTCACGCACATGGACATGGCTATCGATGAAACAGGGGAGAATGGTTTGATTTAATAAATTTGTGACGACTGCATCAGGATAAAGGGCCGTATGATCGCCTGTTCCAACTGATAGGATGGAGCCGCCCTCAAGCGCAATATATGTTGCAACAGGCCGCTTTGGGTCCATCGTAATAACATGGCCCGTAATGACGATGATGTCTGGTGCATCGACTCGAGACAAATCCCTGTTGTCGCCGCAAGCCGACAAAGCAATTAAGCTCAAGAATAGGCCAATTTTATTTACCACAACGTCCTCACAATAAATTTTAGCCTTCAACTTAGATAGCATAAACTTTATTCACGCTTAGTGATAGTATAGTCACTTAATCCGTGATAGTGCCGTCTCATGACACAAACTACATATACACGTGACCCTTCCCTAAAGCTACGGCGTCGCCCCCTAAAAGCGCTGCATCATTTCCGTAAATTGATAAAAAACAAGGAAGATACGACGCAAGTTTTCTATGTTATCAAAGCCCTCAATGGCGACAGTTTTCAGACACAGTTTTTAAAATTCGCGAACTCTGAAACGGGGCACAAACGCTTGGAAGACAACAAATATCTTCCACCACTGCTAGATAATCACGATTGGTTGCGCACACTTCCAGACAGAAGTCTGGGACGCGCTTATTTAGACTTCATGACCACAGAGGGCTTAACAGCAAAAGGGCTCGTTGACGAATATACCGCGTCTGGCATTGAACGTGATTTCGGCAACAAAGCCATGAATACATATGCGGATCGCCTTCGCGACACCCATGATATGCTGCACATTATAACGGGATTTGGACGTGACGCACTCGGGGAAGCCTCTGTTCTAGGATATACCCATTCTCAACACGGCGGCCTTGGACTTTTACTAATCGCCTATGGCGCAGCGTGGGAAGTTCGAAAAATGGCCCCGAAAGGCTCACCCGTATTAAAGTCCATAAATGAAGCACGCCGC
Source organism: uncultured Caulobacterales bacterium (assembly GCA_938009235.1). GTDB lineage: Bacteria > Pseudomonadota > Alphaproteobacteria > Caulobacterales > Maricaulaceae > Litorimonas. The sequence continues at coordinate 264,792 of CALLIK010000004.1, read as the reverse complement.
ATTGGTAAAATTGCAAAAGACATAGTCTATGAGGACCTAATGTCCCTGCTGCCGCAACCGCTTGATGAGGTTCGCACCTATTTGGGCATAGAGCTGCCGACGCATTATCATGACGTTCATACGCAAATGCGGGACAATGGAATTGACCCTTACGGCGTCATCGGCACAACAGCTGTCGCGGCTTAAACTTCAATCGTTTCAAATGCGCCGCTTGCATTCGCGAGCATAAGACGCGCTTTGATGATCGAGAAATACGCGCCCTGCAATTCTAGCTCACCTGCGGCCACAGCCTCTTCGATGAAATCAAACTTCATGAGGTTTGAAATAGACGCACGCACAGTTTCCAATTCCATTTGGAACTGCATGTCCTCATCAGATAGGCCACGTTTCTTAAGACTTTCATGTACCTCATTGATAAGGCTCACCCATTTGCCAACATAGCCGCCCTCTGGGTCATGACCAAGACCGTTGATGCAGCCTTGAATACCGCCACAGCTTTCGTGGCCCATAATCACGATCATTTTGACCTTTAGCACTTTAACCGCATATTCAATCGCCGCCGTCGTGCCGTGATACCCATCATGATTATCAGGCGGCGGAACGATATTGGCGACATTGCGCGCCACAAACATCTCGCCCGGATAAGCATTGAAAATATCGGTAGGGTCCACGCGGCTGTCCGCGCAAGCTATGAGCATAATCTTAGGAGACTGACCATTTGTGCCGAGGTCTTCGTAGAGTAACTTTTGTTTCGGATAGTCACCTGCCCGAAATTCACGATATCCGTCTACGAGGCTTTGTCTGCAATCTGTCATTTCGAATCCTTACACTCCATACGAAGCCGTTAAAACCTTCAACCCCACGCCCTTCGGCGGGTCAAGCCTCAGACGGAGCCTGACAAGTTATTGACTTAAATATAACTTTCGAGGCATCGTAAATACAACATGAGCCATAGCATTCAATATATCCCAAAGTCAGACGTTCGCAGATTAGCAAAACGCTCTGATCTATGGGCTATCTGGCTGTCCTTTCACGTCTGGGCCGTCATTGCCCTCGCCGTTGCCGCCTATATCATTTTTCCAAACCCTTGGGTCTTCGCCGCAAGCTTTCTGATTATCGGATCGCGCCAACACGCTATGTCTGTGCTGGTGCATGATTGCGCGCATGGTGTATTTTTCAAATCAAAAGCCCTGAACGAATTTGTTGGCCAACACCTGCTCGGCGCACCCTATGGCGGCGATATGGTCTCCTATCGTCACTACCATCTGAAACATCACCGCTATGCTCAACGCGAAAACGATCCAGACTTGTCGCTCTCAGCGAAGTTTCCAACAACAAAAGCGAGCCTCAAGCGAAAATTTCTGCGAGACATCGCGGGCCTAACGTTTTTGCGCATTCGAATTGCCGCGTGGAAAATGCGGAAACAAGACGCAGTCTTACCCGGAGCCGAAGCGTTTCAAAAGACGTCCTCCATTCCATACTATGTCGCCAACATTTTCTTATTTGGAATTTTCGTTTTGATCGGTCACCCGTGGCTTTATCTCACGCTCTGGTTATTGCCGCTCTGGACGTGGTTCTTTGCCGTCATTCGGCTACGCAACATTGCCGAACATGGCATGACAACGAATGATGACAATCCGTTGACCCATGCGCGCACGACACACGCCAATGTGATCGAACGTATCCTGTTCGCGCCCTATTGGGTGAACTACCATATTGAACATCACGCCTATATGTTTGTGCCTTGCTACCGTTTGAAAGCCCTGCACAAAGCCATGATGGATGCAGGTCACGCGCCTGAGATGGATATTAAAAATGACTATGGAGCAGTCTTAAAACTCGCTTCCGCCTAAGGGGCTAAAATGAAACGACTTACCTTTGCCACCGCGCTTTTACTCGGAGCCTGTTCAGCACAAGCTCAAGACGGTGACTTTGGACCGCCCTCCGAAGTCCAAGACCTCTATGATGTGGCCACCGCCCCATCCGCAGATCGTATTCAAGCCGACATACAAACCCTTGTCGATTTCGGAACGCGGCATACATTGTCCGAGACAGAAAGCGACACGCGCGGCATTGGCGCAGCGCGGCGTTGGATTCACGCGGAGTTTGAAAAAATCTCAAAGGACTGCGGAGGTTGCCTCGAAGTCATCTATGTCAGCGACACAATCGAGGGTGAGCGCCGCATTCCCGAACCAACCGAAGTTGTCTCCGTCCTCGCCATTCAACGCGGCAACATTGACCCTGATCGCTACGTTATGATGAGCGGCGATATCGACAGCCGCGTCACAGACCCACTCGACGGAACCTCAGACAGTCCCGGCGCGAATGACAATGCCTCGGGTATGGCGGGCGTCATCGAAGCGGCGCGGGTTTTATCTAAACGCAAATATGCAGGCAGCATCATCTATGCGGGCCTCTCTGGCGAGGAACAGGGATTGTTCGGCGGCAAGATCGTCGCGGATCACGCACTGGCGGAAGGGTGGCGGATCAAGGGCGTTTTGAACAATGACATGATCTCCAACATCACTGGCGTTGACGGGGTCACGAATAATTCAACGGTCCGCGTTTTCTCCGAAGGCACACGCGCGAATGAAACTGAGGCCGAAGCCCGAACGCGCAGATTTACAGGCGGCGAAGTCGATAGTCCGTCACGCAATTTGGCGCGTTATGTGAAATCACAGGGCGACCAGTATATGACCAATTTGGATATTATGATGGTCTATCGCTTGGACCGTTTCGGCCGCGGCGGGCATCACCGCCCGTTCAACCAAGTCGGCATCCCTGGCATCCGCATCATGGAAACGCATGAGCATTACGACCGCCAGCATCAGGATTTGCGGGTGGAAGACGGCGTTGAATATGGTGACGTCATGGCTGGTGTGGATTCCGTTTACGCCGCCAAGCTAACCGCTCTCAACGCAATCACACTGGCGGGCATGGCGGGCGCGCCGCCCTACCCCGCTAATGTAGAAGCGACAGGGGCCGTTCAGCCCTCCGCCAAGCTCTCATGGGAAACGCCCGATAATGCGAGCAACCTCGCAGGCTATCGCGTGCATTGGCGCCTGACGACTGCGCCCGAATGGACCCATTCGAGGTTTATCGGCAAAGTCGATGAATGGACGTTCGACAACCTCGTCATCGACAACTATTTCTTTGGCGTCAGCGCCGTTGCCAAAGACGGCAGCGAAACACCTGTCGTATTCCCGGGTGCAGCTGGCCGTTTCTAGCTGAACTCTCAATTTCCCCTGAGAGGCGAAAACGCATGAATTTACCTCATTGTTTCGCCTAAGGTCATTTTAAACATAATATCGAGGCCCCCTATGACTCTCAAAACCGCATTGCTTTCGACCATCGCCCTTACCACGGCGGCCGCTTTTGCTTTCACGACCTTTGCAGATGCCAAGCCTGATGAAGACAAAGACGACGCCAAATGGGACGTAATGAATCCTCCCGGTGACAAACGCGATATCGAAATCAATGTCGAAGAAGGCACATGGATGAGCCTCGACGTCTCGCCCGATGGCAAGACTATCGCCTTTGATATGCTCGGCGACATTTACACGATGCCAGCCAAGGGCGGCACAGCCAAGAACATCGCCTCAGGCATGGCGTGGGATATGCAGCCACGTTTCTCGCCTGATGGCACAGAGATCGCCTTTACATCTGATCGTGCAGGCGGCGACAATATCTGGGTAATGGATGTGGACGGCGAGAATGCGCGCCAGATCACCGAAGAAACCTTCCGCCTCATGAACAATCCAACGTGGTCGCCAGACGGTACCTACATCGCGGCCAAGAAGCATTTCACAACATCACGGTCTTTGGGTACGGGCGAAATCTGGCTCTATCACACAAAGGGCGGATCAGGTGTTCAACTTGTGAAAAAGCCATCAGAGACACATCAAAAAGAACTCGGCGAGCCAATCTTTGCACCTGACGGAAAGTCGATTTACTACACGCAGAACACAACTTCTGGCGGTCAGTTTATCTATGCTCAAAACAGCCATACCGAGTTGTTCCAAATTAAAGAATATGATCTAGATACAGGCGAAATTTCAACGGCGGCTGGCGGCTATGGCGGCGCGGTTCGCGGCACGCCCTCGCCTGATGGGAAATCCCTCGCCTTTGTTAAACGCGTAGACGCGCGCTCTAAGCTGTTCCTCAAAGACCTAGAGTCTGGTGAAGAAACAATGATCTTCGACAACCTAGATCAAGACATGCAAGAAACATGGGGCGTGCAAGGCATGTACCCGAATATGGATTGGTCGCCAGACGGAGACGCCATCTATTTTTGGGCCAAAGGTAAAATCCATCACCTCGACATAGAGAGCGGCGCATTTAAAGAAATTCCGTTTAAGGTCAAAGACACGCGCACCGTCATGGATGCTCCGCGTCCTAGCGTCGACGTGTCTCCCGATGACTTCAACATTCGCATGCCGCGATTTGCGCAGACAAGCCCTGATGGAAATTCAGTCGTCTTTGCTTCGCTTGGGAAACTTTACCTCCATACCCTTAGCAATGGCCGCGTTAAAAACCTGACCAAATTGCCAAAGGATGTCCGTGAACTTTACCCGAGTTGGTCGCGTGACGGAAAAACCATCGCCTTCACAACGTGGACAGATGCCGACCTTGGCGCAATCCACACGATCAACGTCGCCTCAGGCAAGATCACAACACACACAGATAAACCCGGTCATTACAAACGCCCGCGCCTGTCTCCATCGGGTGATTATCTTACATTTGAAAAAGGCGGTGGGTCAGCCCTGACGGCGCCGACTTATACGGATGCACCGGGTCTTTATGTTACTGCACTTGAGGGCGGCGAGCCGATGCGGATATCCAAATCTGGTAGCGACCCCCATTTTGATGGGGATGATCTACGTATCTTCTTCACCAAGCAAATCGACGATAAGAGCACACTCGTGTCAACGAACCTGCTCGGCGATGATGAACGCGCCCATGCGTCTTCGAAAATGGCGCAGACCTACCTTGTTTCGCCAGACGGCAAGCATGTAGCCTTCCGCGAGAACTATAACCTCTTCATTATGCCGCTTCTCTCGGGTCCGCAAAATGTCGAAACTGGCATGACGACTGGTGAGCTGCCTGTTGTTAAAGTCAGCGAAGGCGGCGCGACCTACCCGAGCTGGTCCAATGACGGCACACTTAACTGGTCACTCGGCGCTGATGTTTTCTCCGCGACTCTTGATCAGATGATGGCTGAAGACTTCGAACCTATCACTGATGGCAAATCGATTTCCTATAAGGTCAAAAAAGACGTGCCAGAGACAACGGTTCTTCTGACGAATGCGACAATCATTAGTATGTCTGATGAAGACGGCGGCGTCATGGAAGAGGCAGACATCCTTATCGAAGGCGACCGCATTGTAAAAATAGGCCAAGACCTAACGGCCCCGCGCGGCGCAGAGATTGTCGACCTCGAAGGCAAGACAATCGTTCCTGGTTTCATTGACGCCCATGCGCATGGACCACAAGGGACGGATGAGCTTATCCCGCAACAGAACTGGGAAGCCATTTCCACACTGGCACTGGGCGTCACAACGATCTTTGATCCGTCATCCCGCGCCAGTGAAATTTTCGCGGCGGGTGAAATGCAACGCGCAGGCATGTTACTCGCGCCGCGTATTTATTCGACAGGTGAAGTCATTTACGGCGCAAAAGCCCCTGGTTTCTTCGCAAATATCCAATCCGAAGATGATGCCCGCGAACATGTGTCTCGCTTGAAAGAGCAAGGCGCGCATGGCGTGAAAAACTATAACCAACCGCGCCGTGATCAACGTCAACAGGTTGTCAAAGCCGCGCGTGATGAAGATTTGATCGTCGTCGCAGAAGGCGGCTCCCTATTCCATATGGATATGTCCCTCGTTCAAGACGGCAACACATCGGTTGAACATAACCTCCCGCAAGAATTCATCTATGACGACGTTGTCCAGATGTTCTCACAAACCAATGTGGCTTACACTCCAACACTCGTTGTGACTTATGGCGGCGTACGCGGCGAGAGCTATTACTACGCCCGTGAAGACGTGTGGAAGCATCCAATTTTATCGGCGCATACACCGCCCGCGATGTTACGTGCGCAGTCTGTTCGCCGCGAAACGGCCCCTGATGCGGATTATGCAGATGCAGCCTCAGCCGCAGTCTCCAAGAAGCTCTTGGAAGCTGGCGTGCCTGTCTCCATCGGCGCACATGGTCAACGCGAAGGCATGGCGGCGCATTGGGAAATGTGGAGTTTTGTCCGCGGCGGTATGAGCAATCTACAGGCGCTCTCAACCGCAACAACGCAACCTGCGAAACATCTTGGGTTTGATAAAGACATTGGCTCACTCGAAGTCGGGAAACTCGCTGACCTCGTTATCCTATCCGACAACCCACTCGACGATATCCGCAACACGGACAAGATAGAGCACGTCATGATCGGTGGCCGTATCTACGAAGCCGACACGATGAATGAAGTCATCACAGGCGATAAGAAACGCCTGCCATATTATTGGGAGAAATGATGCTTATCAGGGGCGAAGGCTTCAAAGCATTCTGCGTGAAGGCATTATTTGGCTTGATTATTCTCGCCTTGGTTTTGGGATTGTTTTACTTGGGTTTTGTAGTTTGGGTTATGTTTCAGATTGATTAGCTCTGAGTGGCACTTAAATCATCCGCCGCTCTAACCACTCTAGGATCGCGCTGTTCAACGCCTCTGGCGCGTCCCACATGGCCCAATGTCCACAGTCAGGGATGTTCACGCGTTCTAGGTCTGGACACATTTTGACCATTGGTTTCGCGAGTTCTGGTGGGAGTAGCAGATCGCCTTCGGGACTGATCATCAAAACAGGCTGGGTAATCTGGTCGCTCATCCCTTCGGCTAGCTCCCAATTCACATCTATATTGCGGTAGAGGTTCATGCCCGTTTCGAAGCCTGTCCGCATATAGGCGTCGACAAAGTGCTTGCGGTCCTGATCAGGCAAAACCACGCCGCGAAGCTGCGGAGAGCCCTCACCTAGGAAACGCTCAAACTGCGTTGGGATATAGGTGAATTTTTCATCTGCGACTGCGCCGGCTGGAGTCGTGCGGAACATGAGGCGGAAAAACCCGTCTGGGTCTTTGGCGAACATCTCTGCGACCTCTGGGCCACGGTCTCTAAATTCTATGAAGTAATGCTTGGGACCAAAACGCTTTTCAACGATTTTGAGCGGCGCAGCAGGTGCGCGCGAGGTATGCGGCACACAAATCCCAATCACGCCTTTGACGCGGTGAGAGATCATACGCGCGGCATGCCAAACAATCGATCCGCCCCAATCATGTCCGCAGATGATAGCTTGCTCTATACCGTAATCATCCATCACTGCCTCTATGTCTGAGACCAGTTGTGGCATGGCGTAATGGACGGGGTCCGACGGCGCAGACGAGCGCCCAAACCCACGTAGGTCATATGTGATGACGCGAAAGCCCGCCGCCACTAAAACGGGCACCGTATTCTTCCAACTATAGGCGATTTCTGGCCAGCCATGAACCAACACAATCGGCGGTCCATCGACGGGTCCATCCGCATATGTCGCGAGCTGAAAGGAATCATTGGTGACGAAATGGGGGTGATCAAAGTTCATGATATATGATATGGCGCAGAAAACATGTCGTGGCACGTCATTTTGAGCGTATCTTGGTGCAAATCCACCCTTTACGAGACGCATTCCACCCTGTAGGTGAAGCGCAACTTATAGGGCTCTGCACTTTATGCGGAGCTTTTAGCTTTTGAACACGAAATACGAGATAACTCGATATGGTTGAAATCTACGTCCGTCAGAACAATGTGGACCAAGCGCTCCGCGCTCTTAAGAAAAAGATGCAAAACGAAGGCATCCTACGCGAAATTAAAGCGCGTAAGCATTATGAAAAGCCATCTGAAAAACGCGTTCGCGAGCAAGCTGAAGCTGTTCGTCGTTCCCGAAAATTGGCGCGTAAACGCGCTCAAATCGAAGGTCTTATTCCTTCGAAAAAGAAGCCGCCTCGCCGCTAGGCGAACCGCGCTCAAAAGCTAGTAAAATGCCGTTCCTTTGGGGCGGCTTTTTTATTGTCTAAATTTAGGTTGTGTAGATCGCGCAGGTCGGCATGTTGCACTCAATGTCCGTTCACACACGTCATCTTTCAACACATGAAACCGCGGCCCTACCAGAGGGTTTCACCCGCGCTTTTAACATCACATCTGTGCGTTTGATTGACCGCGCACATAATCCATTCGCGAAAAATAAAATCCTGTGCCGTGGGCCAGACCTATATTGGCAGAACGCGCCGCTAGATTTCACGCGCGAGCCGCTTATTTTGCAATCATTACTGGTTCACGAGCTTTGCCATGTTTGGCAATATGAAACGGGGCGTTTGACGGCATTGGGATATCTCATCGACCCAAGGAATTGGCGTTATAGCTACCGCGTGAAACAGAACGCTAATTTCGATGATTATCCGACAGAGAAACAAGCTGATCTGTTGCAAGATTGGTTTCTCGTCAACTCAGGCACAGCGCCTCTAAGGTTTGAACCCAAGACAGAAAAGCCAACGCAAGCGTGGCTCAATCACGTGGTGCCATTTTCATGGTCAGAAACGCGGGCGCAGCATACCGTGTAATCGCCTATCAATGAGGTCATAAGCATCAGCTGTCATCCAATCAGGAATAGGTGCGCCTGATAAAACCCCGTCTTTAAGCGCCGTCTCAACGCATATCTCTACCTCTGAAACGCGGGCCGCATACCACGCCTTACGTTCATCCTCGATTTGCGACTCTGGTTTACGTCCTGCACTGGCTTGCAAGACATCTATATCGCTCAAAATTTCGAAAACGGTTTCCATTTCTCCAATGACTTTCGCGGCTGCCTGCTCTGGACTTATGCAAACCGCATCGCATCCAAAACTTATGGTATCACACACGGGTAAAACGACATAGATGCGGCCCGCGATGAAAGCGACTTGCATCCCTGCATATCGATGATGCGCGTCCATGCGCAATAACCGCTCCATGAAATCTGGAGACAAAAGCGCTCGGCTTTCGACTTGATCGTCGGAATAGACTTCAAACCTATTCTCAAAGGCTTGATCAACAAGGCCTACACGTTTCATGCCATCCACGATTTTTGTATTCAAAACGCCTCTGTCATGCCTGACAATCGTGCGGGATAAGAACGAGGTTTTATGGTTCGAAGCCACGAGCAACCCGCGGAAACCCGTGTATCCAAGCAGTGGCTCTTCAGTGGTGACAACAGGGTCATCGACCACGCGCGCATAGACCTCATGAATATCGAACGGCATATCGTTGAAGCCGGCGCCCTTGATATGACCGTCGCATTGCCAAAGCCCGCTCCGACTTGTGATCATTCGCGTAGCTGACAACAGGTGAAGACCAGGCGGCGGCACAGACTTCCCGCGATAACGCCAGTCGAACTTATCATAAAGATACGCGCGAAGCGGATGCAGGTCAGAAGGCTGTTCGTGTGAGAACTTCATTGCTTTGCAACTATCAAAACAAACTTAAGACGCGTTTAAGTGTCGTTGTCTGCTCCGACACGTGCACTCAAGGCGGCTGCCATGAATACATCAAGCTTACCGTCTAACACACCCGATGTGTCAGATGTTTCGACGCCTGTGCGCAGATCTTTGACCATTTGATAGGGCTGTAGAACGTAACTACGGATTTGATGGCCCCAACCAATATCAGTTTTGCTGTCCGCGAGCGATTGCGCTTCTTCTTCGCGCTTACGTAGCTCTTCTTCATAGAGGCGCGCACGCAGCATATCCCACGCTTGAGAGCGGTTCTTATGCTGACTACGATCGGATTGGCACTGAACAACAATGCCTGAAGGTTCATGCGTAATACGGACCGCTGAATCAGTTTTATTGATGTGCTGCCCGCCCGCGCCAGAGGCACGATACGTATCAACGCGGCACTCGCTTTCATCAATGTCGATTTCAATTGTATCGTCAATTTCTGGGAAAACCCAAACTGAGGCGAAGCTAGTGTGACGGCGTGCCGAGCTGTCAAAGGGCGAGATACGTACCAAGCGATGTACGCCAGATTCCGTTTTCATCCACCCAAATGCGTTCTCACCTTTAATCCGAAGTGTCGCAGATTTAATCCCTGCCCCATCGCCATCTTGGGCTTCGAGGAGTTCGGTTTTCATGCCGCGCGAATTGGCCCAACGCATGTACATACGCAGCACCATTTCGGCCCAATCCTGGGCCTCTGTCCCGCCAGCCCCGGGGTGAATTTCAACAAAGCAATTATTACTGTCGGCTTCACCGCTCATCAAGGCCACGAGTTCAGCCGCGTCAGCTGCAGACTTCGTTTGGATGAGGGCTTCAGCCGCAGCGTCGACAAGCTCGGCATCATCATCCATTTCGGCCAATTCGGCGAGTTCGACATTTTCCGTCAGTTCGATTTGGATTTTCTTGATCGCCTCAAAACTAGATTCTAGTTTTGAGCGTTCCTGCATGAGCTTTTGGGCTTCTTGCGGACGGTCCCACAAAGCAGGGTCTTCAGCTAGATTATTGAGTTCCGCGAGGCGGCGTTCTGCAACATCCCAGTCAAAGACGCCTCCTTAGCAGTTCAATAGACTGCTCAATGTCGGATTTCATTTGAATGATATCGGCTCTCATAATGAAGCCGATATGGGGCTAGTAGAGGCCATCGTCCAGTGCTTTCTCCACGGGTTTTTCAACCGCTTCCTCAATAGGTGGGATAATAGGCGTCGTAGGTGTTGATAGAGTCGGCGTTTCTATAACGTCTTCAACTTTCACAGGCGCATCTTCCTCGCCTTGCGTCGCTTCACTCTCAACGGCCGCATCAGATTCACCGGCAGGGTCGCGGACCTCTTCAACAGCATTTTTAGCACGATCAAGCATAGCCTCTAGATCAGTTGGCACTTCGTCCGATGCCTCGTCTTCTTTCGGAGCTAAGGTTTCTTCCCCATCAGGAGCAGGTTTTTCAACGTCGGCCGTATCAGGCAATGTTGATCCAAAGAAGCCGCCCAATGAGTCAGTTCCCGACCCCATGCGCATAGTGCGGCGCAAACCACCAACGCTAGGCTCTGTTCCAGGCTTGAAAGCTTCAAGAATAAAGTCGGGTGCACCTATATAAGATGGCTCACCAGAAACACGGTTGATGGGAGCCAGCGTCACGCCATCTGGAATACGGAATGGAACTTTAGATTGATCTTTCAAAACAGTTTCGAGGAAGTCTTTGACAATCGGTACAGCTGAGCTTGAACCCGTTTCGCGGCCCATCTGCTCAGGCGTATCGATGCCGACATAAACGCCCACAACTAAGTCAGGAGAGAATCCCATAAACCAGTTATCCAAGCTATCATTCGTTGTACCCGTCTTACCACCAAGTGGGCGTTCTAATGATTTGAGGCGAGCCCCTGTACCGTTTTGAACAGCTCCCTGCATAATATAAGTAATTTGATAGGCTGTAACAGGGTCAATAACTTGGGCCCTTGTGTCAGGCAGTTCCGGAGGCTCTCCGCCATAATACTCGTCTTGCTGACAATTCGCGCAATCGACTTCAAACGCGTTAAAAATCGTTTTCCCGGTGCCGTCTTGAACGCGGTCCAAAATACGAGGCTCTACAGCTTTCCCGCCATTGATCATGGTTGAATAAGCTGTGGCTAAACGCAGGAGCGTTGTCTCGCCAGCGCCAAGCGCCCATGCAAGCTCTGGCTTGGGCGCATCATATATTCCGAACCTTTGGGACATTTTCATAACAGGCGCCATGCCCATTTCATTGGCAAGTCGAACGGTCATCGCATTTCGAGACTTTTCAATCCCTAAGCGGAGGGTCGATAGTCCGTAAAAATTACCAGCATTGTAGTTCTCAGGTTTATAGAAACGCTCACACTCATCTTCGAATGACTCTTCATCCTGCTCGTCTTCACGACGCTCTTCCTCCGCATCGAGTAATGACAAGGTGCCTTGCTCATTTTCTTCACACTCGACGTCTTTACGCTCGATCACAAATGGCGCGTCCAAAATCTGGGTCGCAGGCGTAAAGCCTTGTTCCAAAGCCGTTGCATAAACGAAAGGTTTGAACGCTGATCCAGGCTGACGCTTGGCTTGTGTGGCGCGGTTAAATTGGGATTGCTCAAAGCTATATCCACCGATCATCGCCAAAATACGACCCGTATGTGGGTCCATCGCAATGAGACCTCCATTAGCCTTTGGCACTTGGCGTAGATTATACTCTGTCGACGTGGCCGCTTTGGCTTTGACAGATTTACGCTGCACAAGAATAACATCACCTGCGGAGAGGACATCTTTAACGGATTTCAGATCGCGGCCTACCGCGCCTTTGGCTAAAGCTTTTTTCGCCCAGACGATATCAGAGAGAGCTAATGTGCCCTTCGCATCAACTTCAGGGAACTCTTCATCTTCAGGAAAATCCTCTGGCGCAACAAAAACAAGTTTAGCGGATTTCTCCGCCGTTTCCATAACGAGCGCGACACGCCAATCACCTATATCACGCGGAGGTTTGACAGCCGTAAGTTTCGTGCGCCAATCGGACATAGACTCTAGTGCTGTCAGCGGGCCGCGATAGCCATGACGGCGATCCATCATTTCCAAACCACGACGCAAGGCTCGACGACCTTCGAGCTGCATGGATGTATCCAATGTCGTTCGAATGGAGAGCCCCCCTTCATACAGCTCATCTTCGCCATACATCTTGTAGATTTTCTTACGGGCCTCTTCGACGAAATACTCCGCCGCCAGATATTCATCTCCATCGAAACGATCAATAACGACAATATCCGTTTCGCGGGCAGCCTCGGCCTCTTCCGCCGTGATATATTCATCTGCGGCCATACGTGTCAGAACATAATTACGGCGACGTATCGCACGTTCTTTTTTGGCAGGGTCACCCACTTGATAATTTGATGGACCTTTTGGGAGCACCGCCAGATAGGCAATCTCTGCAACAGTCAAATCCTTCATTGGCTTACCGAAATAATTCAACGAAGCCGCTGCAACGCCGTAAGCGCCACGGCCAAAGTAAATCTCATTAAGATAAAGCTCTAAGATCGTGTCTTTATCCATCGCCTTTTCAATACGACGCGCAATCGCGACTTCGCGAATTTTCCGTTCAAGGCTACGTTCATTTCCAACTAAGAAATTCTTCGCGACCTGCTGAGTCAAAGTTGATCCACCTTCCATACGGCGGTCATTCAGCGCATGTCCGACATTTGCTTTCATGGCACGTGCAAATCCAATCGGGTCAAATCCATCATGGGTATAAAATCGCTTATCTTCTGCCGCGACGAAAGAATGCTGAAGCGCCTCTGGAACGGTTTCAATCGGAACGAAGACTCGCGCCTGCTTACGAAACTCACTAATGAGTTTGCCATCGCCCGCATGAACACGCGACATGACGGGGGGTTTGTATTCAGACAGGCTTTCTACACTCGGCAGGTCCCGAGTCGATTTGACGATAAAGACAAACAGAATGATCAAAATGATCAAACCCAAAACCAGACCAATACCGAACAGCCATTTGATCGCACGCCAAATGGTCTTACGCCGCTTACTGGTCGTGTCGTGTGATGTAGCTCTTAGTGTCTCGGTCATAGGTCGAATCATTTGTGGGCCGAATGCGGCGATAGTGCGATGCTAGCGGGGCAAACCCACCTAATAAAGGCATTGCCTCATATAAGGCCCAACGCAAAAGCCTAACGTTCATCCATATAACGGTCTATTGCCCGTTCGACGCTCGAAATAATCTTCGCGCGATGCTTTTTCGTCTTCAATAGTTTCTCATCGGCCTGATTAGACAGAAAGCCAAGTTCAAGGAGAACAGCGGGCACATCAGGTGCCAAGAGGACATAATATCCAGCACGACGGTGTGAATTACCAACAAGTTCTGTTTTGCCAGCTAACTCATTTAGCAGAATACCTGCAAACTCATCCGACTGACTTTCAGTTTTACGCTGTGCAAGTTCAACGAGAATATCGCCGACTGGGTCACTTTGCGCGGACAAATCAACGTCCAAAATCCAGTTTTGGTTATTCACAATCCGCTTAGAACGCCCTTTGGCGCGGTCTGCGAGCGTATATACTGACGCGCCGCGCGCCTTTTTATTGCCCGCTGAGTCAGCGTGAATCGAAATGAAGAGATCAGCTTGGCCTTTACGCGCAATGCGCAACCGATCATCGTGATTAACATAGCTATCTTTAGTCCGCGTCAGAATGACGGAGTATTTGCCAGAGCGCCTTAGCCGGGCCGCCAGTTCATGAGCTGCGGATGTTGTGATCGTTTTCTCATACGTTCCCTTCACCCCTACGGCCCCAGGGTCAGTGCCGCCATGTCCAGGATCGATTACGATGACAGGCTTGCGAATGACCTTAGCTGTGCGCATTGGTTTAAGAACAGGGAAAGGAACAGAGGCCTTAAAGTATCTTGCGCCAGGTGCGCGACCCTTCGTAACGGGAACGGCTGCTTTCGGGACCACTAAACCGGGCTTTAACCGCGGAATAGGCGTGGTGGAATGACTATACGCTGGCGCTAGAAGCGCCATTGCGAGTAAGGCTGTAGGAAGAAGACGGGTCACTATAAGTACCTATGACGATTTTATGGTGAATAAAGTCTTATCAAGACCCATTTCCATCAGTCTGATTACAGCCTGTTGTAGGTTTAGCAGTAGCGCTTCACTTCATATTGCAGAACACAGTACAAATGCTTTGCCCTACCCGAGAAAATGGGGCAGAGCTTCGCGCAAGACGCGAGTTCGGCAGGCTGATTCAAACGCCCCCTCGACGCTTCTGCGCAGTGTTAGACATTTTGTCGGCACCGCACCTCGAAAGTTTTTATGCACGCCACATACCCAAATGTTATGATCGAAAGGCCCGTACATACGGCTGATCATGCTGGTTTGGCGGCCCTGAACCTTATTTCACCCTATTTTGTCTCGCAGCGACCGACACAAGGCACAGCCTTAGTTCGGAGATCCGCGCGAGCACCTGGAGAATACCATGACCAAACGTATGCTTATAGATGCCGCCCACCCGGAAGAAACTCGGGTCGTCATCGTCGATTCAAATCGTGTTGAAGAACTAGATTTCGAAAGCCGTCACAAGCGGCAACTCCGCGGCAATGTATATCTTGCCCGCGTTACACGTGTTGAACCCAGCCTACAGGCCGCATTCATTGAATATGGCGGCAATCGTCATGGTTTCCTCGCGTTTTCTGAAATCCATCCTGATTACTACCGTATTCCTGAAGCAGACAAGCTCGCCCTGAAAGAACAGGAAGAGGAAGATTCTCGTCAAGCTGAAGAAGATGACGAAAAACGAAAAGCTGCATCAGCGAAACGTAAAACACGTACGAAGACAGATGAAGACTCCGATGACGAAGAAGACGATCTTGATTCTGATTCAGATGTTGAAGACGAGGAAGAAGACGAACGCGACGAAAACCTAGACCCAGACGATGATGACGCGACCGACGCAAGCGATGCAGAAATTGCTGACGAGCAAGTAAATGTCGCGGTCAAACGCCGTAAGCGCATCTCTCGCCGTCGTTACAAAATTCAGGAAGTCGTCAAGCGCGGCCAAATCCTACTCGTACAAGCCGTCAAAGAAGAGCGCGGCAATAAAGGTGCCGCTATGACGACATATTTGTCGCTCGCGGGACGTTACTGTGTCCTCATGCCTAACACACCTCGCGGTGGCGGCATTTCTCGTAAGATTGCCAATGGGTCGGATCGCAAGCGCCTCAAGACAATCATGAATGGACTAGAGGTTCCAAAAGGTATGGGCGTGATCGTTCGGACTGCGGGTGCCAAGCAAACCAAGACTGAAATCGAACGGGACTATGACTACCTCTCCCGCCTATGGTCCGAAATTCGTGAAACCACGATGGAGTCCTCTGCGCCGGCCCTCATACATGAGGAAGGCAATCTGGTTAAACGCTCTATCCGTGACCTCTATAATAAAGATATCGAAGAAGTCCTCGTACAGGGCGACGACGCCTATAAGACCGCCAAGGGCTTCATCGACATGCTCATGCCGAGCCATGCCGAGAATGTGAAACACTACGACGAAGAAATCCCGCTCTTCCTTCGCTATGGCGCAGAGAAGCAGATTGAGAACTCTCTCGACGCAACCGTTCAGCTCAAATCTGGCGGATACCTCGTTATTCATCCAACAGAAGCCCTTGTCTCTGTTGACGTAAACTCAGGCCGATCCACTAAGGAACGTAATATTGAGCGCACAGCTTTGCGGACCAACCTTGAAGCTGCAGAAGAGCTTGCGCGCCAAATGCGTCTACGTGATCTTGCCGGTCTTATCGTTGTCGACTTCATCGACATGGACGAGAACAAGAACAACAAAGCCGTTGAACGCAAGATGAAAGAGATGCTGACGCAAGATCGCGCTCGCATTCAAACGTCACGCATTAGCCAGTTCGGCCTGATGGAAATTAGCCGTCAACGCCGTCGCCGTTCATTGCTTGAGGGCTCCACAACATCTTGCCCGCATTGTTCGGGTGTTGGGCGTAAACGTACAGTTGAAAGCTCGGCTCTTGCCGCCATTCGCGCGGTTGAAGAATTTGCTGTCCGCGGCAAAGCCAAGCGCATCCGCCTCAAGACATCACCTGATGTGGCGCTATATCTGCTGAATGAAAAGCGTGACCTGTTGACACAAGTCGACCAAGTTGCTGACGTGTTCACAGAAGTTGTCGGAGACGATACCTTTATCCGCCCGCATTATGACCTGGAAGTCATTGAAAAGCGCGAAGATAAGCGCGCTGATCCGCTCCTTAAAATCGAACGTGACTTCAAGAAAGAACAAGAAGCCGCCAAGCGCAAGCCAAAGCCTAAGAAGGTAAAAGCCGAGCCAACAGAAGATGATACAGATCAGACTGACGCGCCGTCCTCTGAAGAAGATGTTGATGACGAAAACCGTAAGTCGGGACGCAAGCGCTCCCGCCGTGGTCGCCGTGGCGGACGCGGACGTGGTCGTCGTGATGAAAAGCCAAAGTCAGAAGATGGCGAAACATCTGAAACAGGGTCGACTGAAACCGACTCGCCTAAAGCAGATGGTGAAGACAACAAGCCAAAGCGCAGCCGTCGTCGCCGTGGTGGACGCAACAACAAATCAGAAGACGGTCAAAAGTCCGAGGACACACGCTCTGAAGAGACGCAATCCAAAGAGACTGTGGCCAAAGATGAGGCTCCAAGTCGGGGGCGTCGGCGGCGTGCTCCTTCGAAAACTAAGGACGCGCCTGTTCAAGACGCGCCAGTAGAAACAGCGCCTGTTGAAAAAGAGGCCCGCAAGAGCCGCTCTACAACACGCCGCAAAGCCCCTACTCGGAACAAAGAGCCTGAGGTCACGACTGACGCGGCAGAAAAGCCAAAGCGGACACGCAAAGCGCCAACGAAGACAGACAGTGACACATCATCAGATGCACCAAAGTCCTCTCGTAAGCGCCGCGCGCCTACCAAAGCAAAAGCTGAAGAGTCTAAAGCCTCTGATGTAAAAGCAGAGACGAAGCCAAAGCGGACGCGTAAAGCGCCTGTCAAAAAGGCGGCTGAAACATCTGCTGATTCTGATGCACCAAAGCCTGCCCGCAAACGTCGCGCCCCGACCAAAACTAAAGTCGAGGCCACATCTGAGGAAAAGCCTAAGCGGACACGCAAGGCACCTGTAAAAAAAGCTGCGGCAGAAACTGAAACGCCAAAACGCACGCGCAAAGCTCCTGCAAAGACAGCTAAGGCGCCCGCTAAATCTGCGACTAAAACAGCCGCAGAGAAAAAGGCACCTGAGAAACCAAAGGCGACTCGCAAAGCTCCAGCAAAGGTAACGTCTGTAGCTAAACCAAAAGCTACGCGTAAAGCGCCAGTTAAGGCCACAAAAGCTGAAACTAAGGTGAAACCTGCCTCAACACGGAAGGCCCCTTCGAAAGCTAAGCCTGCTACGAAAGCTGAACCTAAGCCTGTCGCAACGACGTCAGCTCCGGTTAAACCAGCTCTAGCGGTTCCAGCTCCGATCAAGGCAGCTGCACCGAAGGACACAACACCTGCGGCTCCTCAAAAGAAGAGTAAGCTTGGGTGGTGGAACCGCCGCAAGAAAGATTAAAAATTAGGCCGAGGTTGGAAACGACCTCGGCCATTTTATATCTGAAACGCTCAGCCTTCATTCAGTTTGGCTCTCGTAAATATTATCTTGTCTAACAAGGGCGTAACTTGACGGCCTTTACGAGAGGTTCCAAACTAACCGTATGAATACATTATCTAAACCTTGGTTGTCCTCTTTAAGAGCACTCGCGATAGCTTTTCTATGCGTGGCCTTCAATGCCGCACAAGCCAATGCGCAATCGCTTCTACGTGACACAGAAATTGAAGAAACACTCCGAGAGTTCACAGACCCTATTTTGCGTGCGGGCGGCTTAACGCCCTCTTCCGTTGACATTTACATTGTGAATGACTCATCGTTGAATGCCTTTGTAACACGTGGCCAAAACATCTTCTTACATTCAGGCCTTATTCTCAGGGCAGACACACCCAATCAGCTCAAGGGCGTAATTGCACACGAAACAGGGCACATCACTGGCGGACATATTGTTCGCTCTGATTATGGTAACCGAAGCGCCTATGGAGCAATGTTAATCGCAGCCGGTATTGGTCTCGCGGCCATCCTTGCGGGTGAAGCAGAAGCTGGCGCACTAGTTCTTGGTGGGTCACAACAATTTGGCGCCCTAGAAGCTCTATCTTACTCCCGCGTAAACGAGTCTGCTGCCGACCAATATGCTTTTGAATATATGGACAGAACGGGGCAAAGCAGCGCTGGTCTCATTCAATTTTTCGAAAAATTCCGCGCTCAAGAAGTCATAAGCCAAGCCCGTCGTTACCCTTATTTTCGCGGACACCCGCTCTCGTCTGACCGCATTGGTGCCTTGCGGGAACGTGTTCGGGATTCTGAACATAGCGACAAAAAAGACACTGATGAAGAAATACACAAACTTAAAATGGTTCAGGCCAAGCTTCGTGGGTTTCTTGACGGACCTGCACAAATTTACGGCCGCTTTCCAAAAGAGGATCAATCCCAACCTGCGCGATATGCACGGGCTGTTGCCAACTTCAAACAAGCCGATCTTAAAAACGCAATTAAAGAAATCGACAGCTTGATTGAGGAAGAACCACAAAACCCATATTTTCACGAGCTCAAAGCTCAAATCCTCTACGAATCGGGACAAGGTGTTGAATCCATAGCCCCAGCGCGCCGCGCACTAGAATTGAAACCAGACTCCGCTCTGCTTCAGATCGCCCTCGCGCAAGCCATATTAGAAACACGCGACTCTGGCGATTACAGTAAGGCGCAAGACCTTATTAAATCCGCCCTACGAAGCGAGCCAACAAATTCATTTGCTTGGTATCTTTTGGCTGACATCTACGAACGACAAGGCGAAACATCATTAGCGAAATACGCAACAGCAGAGCGGTTTTACGCGGTTGGCAACATGCAGAGTGCTCGGTCATTTGCGCAACGTGCTCAAGAGGAACTATCTCGCACATTGCCCCAATGGAGACGTGCCTCAGACATCATTATTGTGGCTGACACGCAAATCATCAAAAAGAATGGCAGAAACCGCGGCCCTAAACCCTTGGTTAGCCTCCGCTCACGTTGATGTTATCGCCATAAGCGATAGTAATATATATGTACGCCTTGAATCACGTTACAGATTACGTGATAAATATAGCAGAGTTTTGATATGAAAATTTTCTTAATGACGACCATCGCTTCGGTCGCTTTGATGACCTCGTCTTGCGCCCAAGCAGGCCCGACAACAGACATGAGCAAAGCTGAAATCGAAGAACTCGTAAGAGCCTATATTCTGGATAATCCTGAGATCATCCGAGAGGCCATTATCAAATTGCAAGAAAAAGAAGTCGTGCAAGAGCAAGAGCTCAATCGCGAATCTATTATTGCCGCGAAAGACGCTTTAGAAAATGACCCGCGCGATCCGTCCATTGGACCTCAAGATGCAAAAGTAACAATTGTCGAATTCTTCGATTACAATTGCGGATACTGTAAACGCGCGACGCCTTGGGTCGAAAAGGCAGTTGAAAAATATGGCGACAACGTCCGAGTTGTTTTCAAAGAGCTTCCGATTCTCGATGATCGCACTAAAACATCGCGCTTAGCGTCTCGGGCCGCATTAGCGGCAGGCTACCAAGGTGAATATGCCAAGATGCATTTCGCCCTGATGGAAAAGAAACGGTTGAGCGGAGATATCATCCGCCAAACGGCCGAGGACATCGGCCTCGATATGCGCAAATATGACGCAGACCTCGCGGATGCCTCTATTGATCAACATATCAATGACACGTTAGCACTCGCCGATCGTCTCCCCGCTTTGACAGGAACGCCGTTCTTTATCGTTGGCGGTGAGTATGTTTCAGGCGCGGATACAGCGCGTTTAGAGCGAATGGTTGAAAACGCCTTAAAAGGCTAAGCAAGCAGCGCCAACTCAGACAGCGCACTTCTGCGCTGTCGATGCCAAACCTATTTGGCTCAATCACTTTATTTAAAATCAGCTCTACAGCCGAATTTAACTTACTATAGCGAATTCTTAGCGCTGCACTAAATGGAACAAAGCATAAACAAACTTTGACAAGGGCTTTGAGTTATGGGAAACAGCGCCCATGCCAAAGCCGTCTACTATCTTCGTTTGTCAATCCTGCGGGAGCGTCCATGGAAAATGGGCGGGCCGCTGTGATTCATGCGGTGAGTGGAACACCCTAATTGAGGAAATCAAAGCTCAGAACGCTAAACCTGCGCATAAGCGCCGCAAAGGCAGAGGCCTAGAATTTGTCGACTTGGGAGGCGAGTCTCGCGATGTCCCTCGCCTGAAAACGGGAATAGCGGAGCTAGACCGCGTAACGGGAGGCGGCCTCGTGCCTGGCTCGGCGCTCCTTGTTGGCGGTGACCCTGGGATTGGTAAATCAACGTTGCTTCTACAAGCGACAGGTAAGCTTGCGGCGAACGGATATAAGACTGCCTATATTTCGGGCGAAGAATCAACAGGTCAGGTACGCCGCCGCGCCAAACGTCTTGAAGTGTCAGATCAACCCGTCAGCCTCGCATCCGAAACATCTCTCGGACCAATCCTCGAAGGGTTGATGGAAACCAAACCTGATGTCGTTATTATTGACTCGATCCAAACTCTATGGACGGATCAGCTTGGCGCAGCCCCAGGAACAGTCGCGCAAGTCCGCGCCTGCTCGCAAGAGCTTACACGTTACGCCAAGAAAAGCGGCGCTTGCGTCATACTTGTCGGTCACGTTACCAAAGACGGGCAAATTGCTGGGCCGCGAGTTGTCGAGCATATGGTCGATGCAGTTCTGTATTTCGAAGGCGATCGCGCCCATCAATTCCGTATTCTACGCGCCCACAAAAACCGTTTCGGCGCGACTGATGAAATCGGCGTCTTTGAGATGCGCGAGTTCGGATTAGCCGAAGTACCGAATCCATCGGCACTCTTTCTCGATGGACGCGGCGTATCCTCATCAGGCGCGGCGGTCTTTGCAGGACTAGAAGGCTCAAGGCCTGTTCTCACCGAAATCCAAGCCCTTGTGGCCCCTGCCGCCTTTGGCACGCCGAGAAGGTCTGTCGTTGGCTGGGACACAAGTCGTTTGGCGATGGTCTTGGCCGTTTTGGAAACACGGTGCGGTCTCAGTTTTGCAGGCAAAGATGTCTATCTAAACGTCGCGGGTGGATTACGTATCAATGAACCTGCCGCAGACCTTGCCGTTGCAGCCGCAATTGCAAGTTCTGCCTTTGATATACCTTTGCCATCAGATTCGGTTGTCTTTGGTGAAATTAGTCTCTCTGGCGATGTTCGTCCCGTTGGACGCGCAGATGCCCGCCTCAAAGAGGCAGCTAAATTAGGATTCCATCGCGCAATCACGGCAAAACCACAGAAACGAAAAGACGGGCGAGACAAAATTGGAAATTCGGCCCTGCCAATCATTGCAATCAAGGCTTTGCCCGACCTCATTCGACGTGTAGAGGCCAGTGTAGAAAGCGGCCTAGATCATCCAACGAGTTGGGCCACCTAACTGGAGTTCCCCCCATGACCGCCCAACTGATGCAACTTGTAACAATCGGGCCTTGGGAACTAAACGGCTTCGATGTCGTCGTGCTCATCATCCTTCTCATTTCTATGCTTTACGCTGCCTCACGTGGTCTATTGCGTGAAGTCATTTCCATTGGCGCCCTCTTGGTTGCTGCCGTTCTGACACTTTTTCTTTGGGGGCAATTTCGCTTTGCCGCGCAAGACTTTATTTCCCCGCCTTGGTTAGCCGATGGTGCGCTTCTTGTAGGCACATTCTTCATCACCTATCTGATTATGGTCATGATCATGTCAAAAATTGGCAAGGCCATTGCAGGCAAAGAGTCAGGTTTCATCGACCGTATCCTCGGCGCAGGCTTTGGTATTGCCCGCGGCTTAATCATCGCAGCCCTCGGCGTTATGTTGCTCACAGCGGGCAACCGCGCCTCCACAGAAGCCCAAGACTATAAGAAAACTCTCATTGAGCAGGGCATCTACAATGAAGTCCTCAACAAAATGCCAAAGTCCATGCGCGAACAGATGGAATCAGATCCAAAGCCAGTGCCTGATATGCTTGCGGATTCAACCTTCTATCCACTGCTGGATAGAATTGGTGCGGGACTACGCGCCCTACCCTTTGCTAAAGTCAAAACCTATGCCGAACGTATTAAAGACGGCGACATAGATGGCCTATCGGAAGACCTATTGGAGTCCGGAAAATGACGAACCCTAGTTGCGAACTTGATCAAAACGAAGATAAAATCCGCGAAGAATGCGGAGTCTTCGGGATCTTCGGCATTGATAACGCTGCCTCCTTAACGGCGCTCGGCCTCCACGCGCTCCAACATCGCGGGCAAGAAGCTTGCGGCATCGCGGCCTATGACGGCCAACAATTCCGCACCGAACGCCACCTCGGCCTCGTTGGCGACAGCTTCACAGGCGATGATCCATCACAACGCCTGCCAGGCAATTTGTCCATTGGTCACGTGCGATATTCAACTGCGGGACAAACCGTCCTTCGTAACGTGCAACCACTCTTCTCAGAGCTTCACACAGGCGGCTTTGCCCTCGCCCATAATGGCCATATCACGAACGCCTACACATTACGTGAACAGCTCGTCAAAAAAGGCGCGATCTTCCAGTCCACATCAGACACCGAAGTCGTTATCCATTTGATCGCCCGTGCCGAAGAAGGCGAATTTATTGACCGTCTCGTCGGCGCTATTCGCCAAGTCGACGGCGGCTATGCTTTCGTCGGCATGACAGAAAACATGCTCATCGGCGCACGCGACCGCTTCGGCATTCGCCCGCTCCTGATTGGCCGCATCGGCGACAGCTATGTCCTCGCCTCGGAAAGTTGCGCCTTCGATATGATCGACGCAGAATTCATCCGCGAAGTTCAACCTGGCGAAGTCGTCGTCATAAATGAAGACGGCATCCGCAGCTTCATCGCTTACCCGAACGCGAAATCCCGTCCTTGCATCTTCGAATTCGTCTACTTCGCCCGCCCAGACAGCATCGTCGACGGCAAGTCCGTCTATGAGGTCCGTAAGCGGATGGGCCAAAGACTGGCCGAAGAAACACCTGCCGACGTCGATGTCATCATCCCCGTCCCAGATAGTGGCGTCCCCGCTGCGCTCGGTTTCTCCCAAGCGACAGGCATCCCATTCGAATTGGGCATCATCCGAAACCATTATGTAGGACGGACCTTCATTCAACCGACACAGCAAATTCGCGACATGGGCGTGAAGCTCAAGCATTCCGCCAACCGCTCTATGATCGAAGGCAAGCGCGTCTTGCTCGTAGATGATTCCATAGTGCGCGGAACGACCTCAACCAAGATCGTTCGCATGATCAAAGCTGCAGGCGCCAAGGAAGTTCACTTCCGCTCGGCCTCCCCGCCAATCAAATTTCCAGATCATTACGGCATCGACATGCCGACTAAAGAGAAACTCATCGCGGCGAATTACTCGCTAGAAGAGATGACCTCCATGCTCGAAGTCGACAGCCTTGGCTTCCTCTCCGTCGAAGGCCTCTATTGGGCGATGGGCGAAAAGCTCCGTGATGAAGATACGCCGCAATATACGGACCATTGTTTCACGGGTTGCTACCCGACACCGCTGATTGATCGCGACCGTAAACTTCTTGGCGGTAATCAACTCTCCTTCCTCGTGGAAGTTGCGTAAGCGCCATGTCTGATCATGACGGACGCATTATCCTCGTCACTGGGGCTTCGCGCGGTATTGGCTATGCGATGGCCAAACGCCTCGCGGCTGAAGGTGCGCACATCATCGCGATTGCGCGCACGCAAGGCGGCCTCGAAGACCTCGACGACGAAATCAAATCCGCGGGCGGGCACTGCACCCTCGTCCCGATGGACATCAAGGACGGCGACTCAATTGATCGCCTCGGCGCGGCTCTGCATGAACGCTTCGGACATATCGACGGCCTCCTACTGAACGCAGCGCAACTGGGTAGCATTACCCCGATGCCGCATACGACACCCAAGGATTGGGACAGCGTTATGGCTGTCAATCTGACCGCCAATTACCGCCTCATCCGCGCGCTCGACCCGCTGCTCCGGGCCTCTGATGCGGGACGCGTTGTTGCGATCACAAGTTCCGTCGCGCAGAGCCACCGCGCCTATTGGGGTGCCTATGCGATCTCCAAAGCTGGCCTCGAAGCGATGGCCAATATCTACGCTGATGAAACCGCGATCACCAAAGTCCGCGTCAACACATACGATCCAGGCGCAACCCGCACAGCGATGCGCGCCAAAGCAGTGCCAGGCGAAGACCCAAGCGTGCTACCTGACCCAGTTGAACATTGGAACAAACTGTCGGAACTCCTCAGCGCAGGACACGATGGAACACGCGAGTTGGTTCGGTTTAGGGGCTAGGTCGCTTCACTTCCACTCTGGCGTAAAAACGAATAATTCGTCCACACGCTCACCCAACACATGCGAAATGTTATGTTCCGTAATTAGTCAGCTCTCTTATTTGTAGTGCCAACTGTTGGCACTTTTGCCTACAATTTTCTTCAACAATTTCAGCCTCTTTCATACATCTCTGGTAATACTCCCTATTTCCTTGGCTAACAGATTGTGGACATTCAATAGTCAAAAATGAACTTGGGCTCAGGCGCGCTATTTCTTCACCATAGCCGTCTGAATATTGCAAAAATGGGGAGTCAATTCCTAGTGTATCAACGTTTCTTGCGGCGCTTTTTTTAAATCTTCTCATTCCAGTAAGAAATCTGTCAGCTTTTTCTTTTTCCTTTATAGCCCTGACAAGTTTTTTATTGACTTCAATGTACTCTAAAACTTCGTCAAGCGCCTCCTGCTTAGCGGCCTCGATTTTGGACAGCTGATTGCAGCCACCCCAAACCATAGAGATAAAAATAGCTAACAAAAGAACACAAAACCAAAAGGGACTAGTGACGGTCGATGTGAATGCGTCAAGCAATGTCGTGCCATCATCAACCTTCGCTTTGAATGCCAAAAATACAGCAATCATTGAAAACAAGCCTACGAATGGTCCTGTCGGGGTTTTAGAAAATTTCTTAATGTAGTTGAATATATTCATACTCAAATCCCTAAAGGGATTCGCGCATAAGATGCAAAGCTAGGTACTGACTGTCTAGTTACGTATATAATTCCCGATGGATCACAAGAACAGGTCTTGTGATGACGAAAGGAGAGATGGATTGTTTAAGCTATCCTTCTGCATTTCCTCGGAACTACTTCAGTTCCTGTATCTCTTATTTTAGGAAAATTCCCAGTTACGGGATGTTCGCGAGGGTATTTCAGGACCCGGTGGAACCGGAATAGTAAGTGTGTTTTTGGCCCCAGAGGGGACCCTCACGATAACACTTTTTCCTCGTGCAATTCTGTTAATTCGGAATCGAAAATTGGGCGAAGGTTGACCAATTTTCGATAACCACACGCTATGTGTAAACAGAAATGCACAAATCGGCCGAGCATAACAGTCGAGGTTACAACAGCTCTCAATCAGCCGCCCAAATTTTGGGACATTACACCCAAAACTCCAACGACAAGCGTCACTTCTTTCCGATCCATGCATTTCTGTTTTGCTGAAAGCATGTGAGTATCAAAAAATGGGTAAACGTCACCAAGTTTTCGATACTTCATCAAACAGAATTGAACTTAATCAATGTGCACATGACCGCCCGTTAAAATAAGACAGGCCTAGAATGACGCAGCTTTTGGCTCCACGGACGCATCTCCTGAAATTAGATACAGGCCGTTGAAACCGTGAGAAAAATTAATTCATAAAACACGGATTATTCTAAAACAGAGAGATTATTCCTCGTTCGTTAGAACAATGCGGTAGCGCGCTTTGCCTGATTTCAGATGTTTGATCGCGTCATTCACGTCGGTCATTGGGAAGGTTTCCACCATTGGTTTGATGTCGTGACGCGCGCAAAATTCGAGCATCGTTGCGACCTCGTGGGGCGCGCCAGTATCAGAGCCGCCGACGGACTTGCCGCCCGCAACCAATTGACCAGCAGGAATGCCCATAGGCTCTCCGACAATACCTACCGTGATCAACTGCCCATTCGGGCGCAAAGCGGCGAGATAAGCAGGCCAATCCAGAGTCACATTGACCGTGGAAATGATGAAGTCAAAGTGACCGCGTTCGGCTTTGAGCGCGTCTTTATCGCGGCTGTTAACAACGCGGTGTGCGCCCATTTCGGTTAGCTCGTCCATCTTATCTAGCGAGCTTGTAAAGGCCGTTACCTCACAGCCCCACGCCTTTGCAAATTGTAGCGCGAGGTGACCCAAACCGCCAATCCCGATCACCCCAACGCGGTCTGTTGGCTTGAGGCCGTAATTCACGAAAGGCGAGAACACTGTGATACCGCCGCAGAACAATGGCCCCGCAGAGACAGGGTCAACGCCCTCTGGAATGGGAACGGCCCAAATATCTTGAACGCGGAGACGATCCGCAAAACCGCCATTGGCACGAATCGTGGTGACGCCGCTCAGACAGCGTTGTTGCGTCCCCGACAAACACGGCTGACAGGCCTGACAGGACTGTGCACTCCAACCGACGCCAACCATTTGGCCGACTTCGAGTGTTGTCACAGATGCGCCCTTGGCGCGGATACGGCCAACGGCTTCATGTCCAGGGATGAGTGGGTAGCGACTGGCGCGCCAGTCGTTATTGATCATGGAAAGATCAGAGTGACAGACGCCGCAAGCGACAACGTCAATCTCAACATCATGCGCGGCCAAGGGGCCCGGATCATAGCTATAAGCTTCGAGTGAACCGCCCGCTTCGAGGGCCGCGAACGCATTGATATTTGACATATTTACTCTTCAGGTTTGGCTTTAACTTCGGGTTTAGCGTTTTTTCCGGGCTTATGCTTTTTCACACGACCCGCAACGGCGCGGCCTTTGACCATTTTATTCAGCGGCTCAAAGCCCTGCTTACGCTTAATTGTATCATATGGATTACTATCCGCTTTGACGTTAATCCGAATAGGAATACCCCATAAATCAAAGTCTTCGCGCAATCCGTTAACCAAGTAACGCTTATAGCTCTCAGGCAATTTCGTCGCGCGGGAGCATTTGAGAACAAATGTCGGCGGACGTGTTTTTGTCTGGCTGATATATTTCGGTTTGATATGACGCCCATTCACGACTGGCGGTGGATGGCGGGCGACTTTCTCAATCAGCCAGTCATTCAATTCAGACGTTTTAACCTTGGCGGACCAATCGACCTGTACGCGTTCAATCGCAGGCAGAAGACGGTCAACAGACTTCCCTGTCAGTCCAGAGAACATAACAACGGGGACGCCTCTGACTTGCGGCAGCAAGCGAGTCGCAGTTTCGCGCAGGGCTTTGGTCATCTCAGACTTGTTCTCGACGAGGTCCCATTTGGTCACGCCAATGACCATCGCGCGACCTTCGCGTTCGCAAAGTGAAGCAATTTGTAAGTCCTGTTTATCGAACGGTGATGTCGCATCCATAAGAAGCACGACGACTTGCGCGAAGTTAATCGCGCGCAATGTGTCCTGTACGCTCATGACTTCGAGTGTTTCGTGGACTTTGGCTTTTTTGCGCATCCCAGCCGTGTCGTGGAATTGAACGCGGCGGTCTTGCCAGACAAAGTCAATCGTGATGCTGTCGCGCGTCACACCCGCTTCAGGGCCCGTCAGCAAACGGTCTTCACCGATCAGCGTGTTGATCAAAGTCGACTTACCTGCATTCGGGCGGCCAACAATGGCGATCCTAACAGGGGCTTCGGTTGTATCAATCGGATCAGGGTCGATCTCTAGCTTAACTTCGCGCAACGCCAATTCGATTGCGTCATCGAGGTCAGGCATGCCGATATTATGTTCAGCCGCAACCTCAACAGGGTCGCCCATGCCGAGTGAATAGCCCTCATTAATGCCTGCGTCGCTTGCGCTACTTTCGCATTTATTTGCGACCAATACGGTTGGCTTGCTTTGTTTGCGTACAAAATTAGCAAAAATACGGTCGAGTTGCGTGACACCTTCGCGGGCATCATAAACGAATAAGAGTACATCAGCGTGCATAACTGCGGCTTCAGTTTGCGCGCGCATGCGGGCTTCTAATTTATCACCCGTTGCATTTTCAAAACCCGCTGTGTCCATCAAGGTCATGTCATGACCGCGCACACGGGACTTCGTCTCGCGCACATCACGCGTCACGCCAGGTTGGTCGTTTACAATCGCGAGTTTCTTGCCCGCAATTCGGTTGAATAATGTCGACTTGCCAACATTAGGTCGACCAATAACAGCGATCCTAGCGGGGCGTTTGTTATCAACGACCTCTTCTTCATCTTCTTCAAAGCGACGTTTACGGGCCATAATTTATTTCAGTGCGATGAGTTTAGCATCGTCGGTTAGAATATAAACGGTTTCATTCGCAATCACAGGCGACACAAAAACGGAGGACTTCACATCAATCTCTCTCAAGATTTCACCTGAACGTGGGTCTAGAGTGATGACATCACCCCGAGAGCCAACAACAAGCAAACGGTTGCCAGCGAGGATTGGCCCCGCCCAAACAGTTCGCTCTTTACGTTTTTTCTCATTCTTGAAACTCTCAAGCTGCTGTATCCACAACACTGTGCCGTCGAGCTTAGACAAAGCCGCAACTTGGCCTGTTGTCGTCACGGTAAAGACAACATCTCCCGCGATCAAAGGAATACCAAGAGAGCCCGCAGGTATAGACCAAACACGTTGACCCGTACGTAAATCAAAGGCTGTCATGACGCCGCTTTGCGCGGTTGTGACAACATAGCCATCCGCCACAGCGGGACCGCCAGAAATATCATTCAATGAAGCAAGCGGCGTTAAACGCGCTGTTGAAGACAAGGAGTCTTGCCAAAGAACGCCGCCATTTTGCACCCGTAGAGCCACAAGTTCACCCGAAGAGAATGGCGCTAAAACAACATCGTCAATCACGGCTGGCGCCGGCGCAGTCAGCATAGACGCTTCTTCGATGATAGCCTGATAGGACCAAAGCACTTCACCTGTATTTGTATCCAGCGCAAAGAGTTCATTGTCATCAGAGATAACAAAAATACGCCCATTGTGGACAGTCGGGACAGAATTCAACGGAACGCGGGTTTGACGTGCCCATAATAACACGCCTGTTTCCGCATCCAGTGCGACCATTTTACCGAGGCCAGAGGCTACATATAGCACACCATCAGCAAATGCTGCACCGCCGCCGACGCCCTCTTTATCGCTACCATCACCATCGGCGAATGTTAGCGGGTCTTTAATTCTATCGATGAGGCTAATTTTACCTTCGCGCGTTGATTCCCGTTGCACGGCTTCAACCTTGAAGCCCCATTTACGTTTGCCTGTCGCTTCATCGGAAGCGCGAACATTGTAACGAGCGTCGACAGTATAAATCGTTCCATTTGCAATTACTGGCGGCGCAACAATGCGGCCTTTTCGGCCTGAACCATCACCGACATCAACGGACCACGTTTTATTCAAAGGTCCCGTCGCATTTGTATGTTGAACGACATGCTGAACATTACCACCAACTTGTGGCCAATCCGCATTCACATAAGGCTCTGGTAAGATGATAGACTCTGGCTCTGTCGGTGTAACAACCTTGAGTGTTTGCGTGAGCTCTAGGATCGAGATACGTTGATCTTCGCCAGCAACTTCACCCTGTTCCGCGCGTTTGTCTGCTTCGGTTTTATCAAATGGGTTCAGCCCGCTAAGCATAGCACAGCCTTGTAACAAGGACGCAGCGGCAACCGTTAGGAGTAAGGTTCTAGTCTTCATTGGTCGTATCCGTTTCCGGTGTGTCATCAGCCGTAGTGGCAGCGGGTACGATGGATGCAGGTGCCAACAAACCCGTTTTTGAATTCATGAGAGCCATAGATTGCTCTGCACGTTGTTTAACTGTCGCCGGAACGCCCGGCACAGACGTTAGATAAGCAAATTGCTCGCGTGCTGACGATTCGTTTCCAGCTTCAGAATGTGCAAACCCCAGAAGCTCGCGTGCGAGAAACTCATAGGGAGCCTCTGACTCTGCCAATGGGCCTAGACGCCCAATAACATCTGAATAAGCACCCTGATCCGCCAACAAATAAGCCGCTTTCAATTGCGCAAGTTGCTTGTGACGAGCCGTCGTAAATTTGTCTGCAGCTTGATCAAAAAATTCAACCGCGGCCGTTGTGTCGCCCTGGTCTTGCCGAATTGCGGCAGCGCGCATGAGCGCAAGACCAGCATATCCCTCTGGACCCGTCTGGCCTAGCTTAGAAAAAGCCATCACAGCGGCGTCTTGATCGCCAGCATCGAGCTGTTTGTCAGCCGCCGTATAGATAGCTGAAACGGCTTGCGCCTTTTTTTCGCCCGAAGATTTCCTGAACTCAAGGAAACCCGTTCCTGCTACAATCAGAAACAGGACAGCCCCAATTGCAGGGCCATATTTTTTAAGTAGGCGGTTATAGTCGTCCTTGCGGAGTTCCTCTTCCACCTCATTGATAAAGTCGACCACGGTTTCGGTCCTTGAATCATGGGCGGTGCTAAGCACCTGAAAGTTGGGTGGAACCTAACGCCGCACCAAAGACTATACAACAGCTATCGGCATTACGGATTGATCAGGTAGCGGGTTTTTTAAAGTGATAGAGATTGTCTGACCCTGGAAATGATCGGGCTTTGACCTCTTCGGTGTATTTCGCCACCGCATCGCGCGTCGCGTCCATTTGATTGCCGTATTTTTTCACAAATTTAGGCACACGATCAAATTGGCCCAGCATGTCTGGCGTGACCAAAATTTGGCCATCACATTGCGCGGACGCCCCGATTCCGATCGTTGGAATATCGACAGCCGCGGTCACTTCATTGGCGAGCGCTTCGGACACGCCCTCAACGACTACTGCGAAACTACCCGCTTCGGAAGCCGCCTTTGCATTCGCGAGGATTTCATCTGCGATGTCTGTGCTACGGCCCCTCGCCTTGAAACCGCCAAAAACATGCATGCTCTGCGGACGCAGACCAACATGGCTCATGACTGGAATACCGCGTTCAACGAGATATGAGATGGTTTCAGCCGCGTAAGAGCCGCTTTCGATTTTCACGGCTTGGCATCCAGTTTCAATCATCACCCGAGACGCATTACGAAATGCAGTCTCAACGCTGTCTTCATAGCTACCGAATGGAAGATCCACGACCACGAGGGCTTTGCGCGAAGCGCGCATAACGGCTTGACCATGTAAAATCATCATCTCAAGGGTCACGCCAACGGTACTCGTCAGGCCATGAACAACCATCCCCAAACTATCACCCACAAGGATCAAATCGCAGAACTCATCCACTATGGCAGCGGTGGGCGCATCATAGGCCGTGAGGCAGACGACAGGGTCACCTCCCTTGCGAGCGGTAATTTGCGGGGCCGTCATGCGGCGAATTTGGTTTTGAGCTGACATTAGATTTCCTTAAATCAGAACCTTACAGGTCTGCAAGCTGCGCAATTGGAAAATCAAACACTGGCGTTGCGCCTGAGCGAATAAAGTCAAGCTGCGCTGCGGCACGCGGCATGACGGACAGCGCATGATACCGCGCCAAACTTGCCATTGAACCCGCCTGCGTATCACCTACAGACAGGCCATTCGCGACGGCTTTAATCAAGAGCGCGCCAGATAAAATCTCGCCGCAAAGCGATAGATAAGGCGTTGCGACGGATAGCGCATCTTCGTCTTTTGCATTCAATAAAATATCAGTGGCTGTCGTCAGCGTTTCAAGGCCAACACCCAAAGCGCGGACACAGACGGTTAGATCCGCATCACCTTTACCTGAGTTAGCTTCGGCTAAAGCTTTGATATCTTTAATATCAGAGATCAAAGCGCGCATGGCCTCCCCGCCGTCACGGCGGAGTTTACGGCCCACGAGGTCCATAGCTTGAATGCCATTTGTGCCTTCATAAATCGGCGCAATCCGCGAGTCGCGCAAATGCTGCGCCGCGCCTGTTTCTTCAACATAGCCCATACCGCCGTGAATTTGCACACCAATAGAGGCGACATCAACGCCCATATCAGACCCGTAGGACTTTGTGATTGGCGTCAAAAGGCCTGCTCGCGTGTGATCCCCCAGATCATCAGCCGCGGCAGTAGCCATTGCAATAGCGCGCGCGCCCATCAGCCTCGTTTTCATATCAATCAGCATACGGCGAACATCAGGATGATGGACGATTGGCGCACCGGGTTCTTGCCCTGGAGGGACACCTTGAACGCGGTCATGCGCATATTGAAGAGCCGTTTGGTACGCGCGCTCTCCGATTGCAACACCTTGGACACCTACGAACAAACGCGCTTCATTCATCATTGTAAACATACAGGACAGGCCGCGATTGACCTCCCCAACGAGCCAACCTTTAGCTTCATTGAATTCCATGACGCAGGTCGGGCTACCGTGAATGCCGAGCTTATGCTCAAGGCCAATCGGGTAGAACTCATTTCGATCCCCGAGCGAACCATCCTCTGCCACAAAATATTTTGGACAGATGAAAAGACTAATGCCGCGCGAGCCTTCGGGACTGTCAGGCAGTCGCGCCAAGACAAGATGGATAATATTATCCGCGCAGTCATGATCACCCCATGTGATATAAATCTTCTGACCTGTGATGGAATATGTCCCGTCACCATTGTCGACCGCCTTTGTGCGAACAGGGCCAAGGTCTGACCCCGCTTGAGGTTCCGTCAAGCACATTGCGCCTGTCCACTCACCTGTAACCATTTTCGGTATATAGGTCTCTTTCAAGGACTCAGAGGCATGGGCCTCGATGGCTTTTGACGCGGAACTTGTTAGCATCGGACATAAGCCGAGCGCCATATTTGCGCCGTAAATCATTTCATTTGTCGCGACAGACACAACTGTCGGCAAGCCCATTCCGCCAATATCGGGATTCATCGCGAGGCTCTGCCAGCCTGCCTCAACAAAAGATTGATACGCCTCTTTAAACCCTGGCGAAGCGGTAACGTCTTTTCCGTTTAAAGCGGCAGGCGTTTGATCGCCATCCCAATTCGTAGGAGCCACTATATCGCGTGCAAAAACGGCTGCGCCATTGAGAATATCGCCAATCAACTCATCATTGGTTTCAGCGAATTTAGGTAAAGCGGTAATTTTGTCCATGTCGACTCCGTGACGGAGCAGGAAATGCATCGCATTCACGGGAGGTAGGAAGGTCATATTCGTCTCATTGTTAAGTTCGGTATTGGTATGGCACGCCCTAAGCTAATTTTTAAGAGCCAAGTTGCCACGCCTATTGAATGACTACAGCACAGATTTGACGTGCAGCCCTTGCGAAACTGTAAAGTTTAACGCAGAAACGGACTATGAAAAAATATATAGCTACATTCGCAACCGCGCTTACTCTATCAGCTTGCGGTGATAAAACAGCAACAAAGACGGTAGAGTTGAAACCCGCTGAAACTAAGCCTGCCGCTCAAATGGACCCGGTTGAACGGGGTGCAAAAATATTCACACGATGCCAAGCCTGCCACACTCTAAATGATGGCGGCCGAAACAAGCTTGGACCGAACCTCTGGAATATTTACGGCGCTCAAGCCGCTGCAAAAGAACAATTTGCGTATTCCAAGGCGATGAAAGCTTCAGGCCTAGTCTGGGATGAAACCACCATGGATGCCTATTTGACCAAACCTGCGAAATATATGCCCGGTACAAAAATGACCTTCATTGGTCTAAAAAAGCAACAAGACCGCGACGCCGTACAAGCTTACATAAAGAGCAAGACTACGCCTTAATACTCAACCCATAGCGCCATGAAAACACTACGTTCTTGGACGATATTTTTTCCCGCAAACGTTTGACCAGCCCCGACCTGAATATATCGCCCAGGCTTATATTCCCGCGCAAGGGATAGATTGACATTAAACTGAAACTGCTCGGGCGCAGGATTACCCTCAACCTCCTCGGCTTTTGAATAATTCGCATAACTTTGCATCATCGTCAGCCAACGCGATGTGGGCCTGTATCCCATAGTCAGAGCGGCTTGCGCACCATCCAATTCATCTAAAGACTCGCTTCGTAGCGCCACTTGCGCATCATAGAAAACATCCCCGAGTAATGTCTCTCGGCTTTGTCCAATCAACCCCCGTAGTTCGATGAGGTCCCCGCCGCCGATAACGTCAACAGCTCGGTTTTCCAATTGGCTATCTACAATATAACTTAGCCTCACAGACGTGGCGAGGCCTTCCCGCGCGTGAGTTTTAACTTGCACACCCAGCTCTACATCATCCAAGCCATCAAAATCAAAGCTAGAGTCAGCGTCCCTAAAGTTTAAAGTCTGCAAACCCCCGTTCCCAACAAGCGTCAGCCAATCCGTTACGCCTTGCTCCAAATAGAGCCGCGTCTCAGTTTTGGTAAAACCTTGCAGGTCCACAGCCTCAAACTCATCATTAAAAATTCGGCCTGCATGCGTCCAAGAACTTGTAGAAATCACCTGTCCTTCACCAGCTCTCTGGTTCCAAGCGCCTGCAAATGCAGCCTCTCCTATCCCAAAGAGGCCACAGACAGACACGATAACTTTATAGAAATTCCCTGACACGTTGAGTGAATAGTCTTTGCCCTGCCCCGCAGTCAAATATAAAGCGATGAACAATGACCCAGAAAACTTTTGAAAAATTGGCCTTTGTATCATCGGCGCGCCCATCGGCGAAAGAGGCCTTGGCCGAACTCACGTCCATGTACGGGAATGTGGATGCTGCTGATGCTGATGCAATCATACCATTGGGCGGTGATGGCTTTATGCTGGAGACGTTACGACGTTACCTCCCCCTCGTAAGACGCGGGCTTCCAGTTTACGGCATGAACAAAGGCACAGTCGGCTTCCTTATGAACCAATTCATGGCTGAAGATCTTAAAGACCGGCTAATCAACGCAACGGAAACACCTGTTCACCCCCTCAAAATGAAAGCCGAAGCCGCAAGTGGTACATTTACAGACTTAGCGTTCAATGAGGTGTCAGTATTCCGTCAATCACAGCAAGCCGCCCATATTCGCGTGAGTGTAGACGGCAAAGAACGGCTGGAACGTTTGGTGGCGGACGGTGTAATGCTATCCACACCTGTTGGTTCGACGGCGTATAATCTATCAGCGCATGGCCCCGTTATTCCGCTAGGGGCAGATATTTTGGCTTTAACACCGATCAGCGCCTTTCGCCCGCGCCGGTGGCGGGGAGCATTGCTTTCAGGTCAGGCGAAGGTTCGCTTTGAGGTTATCAACCCAGAAAAACGGCCTGTCTCTGCGTCCGCCGATAATTCAGAAATTCAGGACCTGTTCTCAATTGAAATTGAGCAGGATATGGCGACAACACTAAATCTGCTCTTCGATGAAGGTCACGGTTTAGCGGAAAAAATACTGCAAGAGCAATTCGCGACCTAAGAGACGCTACGAAGCCCCGCATGGGCGTCCAGTATGTCCAGTAAGTCCGTCGTTACCTCTTCGGGTAGATCTAGCTCTAGAGTTAATAGCCTCTCGGCCACCATCATTTGAAAATGTGCAGGCGTCGGGGCTCTGTTTTCTTGCTCAACAGTCAGGTAAGTTTTAATACAAGCCGTCAAAAGTTCGACTTGCGATCCACTAAATCGCGCCCGTAAGGCGACAGCTTTAACCCCAAGCCCTGCTGAAGACAGAACCATAAGGCGTGTTTTCTCTATAGATTGGCCTGCAAGGATCGACAATGACGCCGTTACGAATCGCATATCTCCACGACCCGCAGACCGTAGGATAAGGCGGGGCGTCAATTTTCCAGATTTATCAAGCGCGCGCGCATATTCACGCAAACGCTCGGCTGGCCACCCATCTCCGATGACAAAGCTTTGCGCACGTTCGCGCGTATTCCGACTGATGGCAGTCGCTCGGCTATCACTTACGCCCGGGTAAGTTTTCAAGACCGACTCAATTTTATCAGTACTATAGGCAATCAATTTTGCGATAACAGCAGGCGGCATATCATGGCGTGATAAAGCGGCTTCGCGTATGAGATCGTCATCCACATGAAGGGCGGCAATCACCTCAGCTGTTTCATGCGAAATAAGTGCGCCGTCATTGGCGGCCAATCGCGCCGTCGCTGCGCCGTCGCCAAAACTGACAATCGCATGAGAGATATGTAGATTGAGGGTTTTGCGCTGAGCAATCGCCCGTATTTTCTCAGCCGCCTTAGAATTCAAAACATCTATGAGGTCGTCATCCGTTAAAACAGGTGAAGACGACAGAATAGGCACAGCAATCGAATCAATGTCATTTATCAACGTTCGCGCAATGCTGTGAGGCAGGTTTATAGAATTTTGTAAGGTCACAGCCAATGCGCGTCTGACAAGGTCCGAAACATCTAAACAAATACGGTCCAGTAGAGTGACCGCAAAAGCACGCTCTGCGGATGTCATATTAGTTGATCGAATGTCGCGGCCGATTTTCTGCACGGCATTCGCACGTTTTTCTGCCGTTACGCCCTGCAACGCCTGACGAATTGTCCCCTTACCGAGGCGCTCTACAAATCCTGAAATAGTCGACATAATATTTCCACACTTAGACCCACCCACTTAACTGTGCAGGATCAGCCTTAACTGTGAGTTAACCATACGTTCGCGAAATGCAGTAAACTGTAAAATTATGAAGAAAAAATGGTACCGCCTCTTGGTCTCGAACCAAGGACCTCTGGCTCCACAAGCCAGCGCTCTAACCAACTGAGCTAAGGCGGCATCCGTTGGGAGCGCCCGATTAGGGCAGACGGGAAAAAGGTGCAAGTCCTTTTCCCGTCGAAATTACATTAGGTGCGAATATTCTGGAATCCTTGGGACCCCAGTTTTTCTTGACGCCTGATATAAGCGTCCAAATTACTAGCCCGCCAAGCAGGATCAGGATGCGTAGACATAAATGTCGGCTGACTCGATGTAGAGTTCGCCGCCATTTTTTCCCACAACTTGACGGATTGATAAGGGTCATAACCCGCACGTTGCGCATAGTTGGCACCAAGCAGGTCTGATTCTGCTTCGTGGCGGCGAGAATATGGAAGCGTGACACCCAATAACACGCCAAGCCCTAGTGCCTGCTGGAGCCGCGACGTATTTTGGCTCGCCTTTGCGCTACATGCAGCCTGTTCATTTACGGGTTTGTCATTGCACCCTTTGGACATAGCAACACCACCAAGAACAGTACCACCGACAACAGCCAACTGACTTGCCATCTGAGTAGACATACGTGCACGTGCATGATCACCTGCAACATGTCCGACTTCATGACCCATGATTCCTGCGATGGCGTCATCCGATTCAGCAAAATCCATCATACCTGTATAAAATCCAACTCGGTTACCAGGCAACACGAAAGCATTTTTCGTATCTTCGTCGAAGACTTGATAATCCCAAGCCTCATTAGCGTAAGGCGACACACGCGAAATGCGGTTACCAATATTACTAAGGCGTGATGTGTAGCGCGGATCGCTTGACGTCGGAATTTTTTCCTTCATTTCAGCCCAAGAGGACTCTGCCGCCCCTGAGAGATCCTTAGGCGCAAAAGCTGTAAACTGCTTACTCCCTGTATAAGGGTTAGTTGTGCAGCCCGCGACAGCCGCAGCGGCGCCGCCCGCAGTTAGCGTTTGTAGCAGCTTTCGACGCGGCATGAACTTTTCATGCGGGGCCTCGGTTTCACAGTGGGCATGATGGTGATGATTACACATAATAGTCTCCGCTCAAGTAACCGCAGCCTCGCCCACATTTAACAAAAAAATGAACTCAATGGCGGTATTAACTATGTCATTAACACCTATTTTGGGCAAATGATCAAATTTAAAATTGGTCAACTCTAACAATTAAGACTAGCGTTCATGCTGTGTTAAAGAAAATCACACGCGGTACTCCAATGTTTTGGTGGGGTTCATATCCGTTTGATTATCAAACACAGTCAAAATTACACGAATACCTTTGAGGCCTAACGGCCTAATTATTGAGCCCGATTACAAATAATTTGGGCGCACACGGAGATCCCAATGAAAAAGCTTCTAGTCGGTGTCAGCGGTCTCGCTGTTGTACTCATCATTGGCACAGTCGCACTTCCCTCTCTTGTACCCTCCGAAGTCTATAAAGAGAAAATTGAGACCCAACTTTCCAAGGAATTAGAGCGCGATGTTCGTGTAATCGGAGAGATCAAACTTAGCGTCTTCCCCTTGATCAAGGCGAATGCAGGCCGCGTTGAAATTGACAACCCCGAAGGATTTAAGGACGCACAATTTGCCTCGATGGACGGGATGAGCGCGCGCGTGAAACTTCTGCCTTTGCTTTCCAAACAAGTAGAGATTGCTGCCTTCACATTAAAAAACCCGATCATCAGTTTAGAGAAAAATTCGACAGGCGATATGAATTGGGCTTTTGGCGATCCGGAGAGCAAACCCGTAAAAACAGATGAAGGCCCGTTTAAACGCGATGGCAGATACGTTGAACTAGACCCATCAATAGGTAATTTCTCTATTGAGAATGGAACAATAAAATATTCAGATGCAGTAAAAGGCGAAAGCCATACCTTGAACGCCGTAAACCTCGACCTCTCCTTGGCAAGTCTATCTGCGCCTTTAGATGTCAATGGAGGCTTTGTTTACAAAGAGATACCTGCAAAACTTAATTTAAAACTTAATAGTATTCGTGCTTTTCTTGACGGTGAAGAAGCCCCCGTTTCTCTTTCGCTTAAAACTGAGTTTGCAGATATTTCGAGCAAAGGTAAAATTTTAGCAGGCGAAGACATTCAATTTAATCTGGATCTAGATGCTGACATCTCAGATGTCGCTAAACTGCTTAGCTTCTCTCCTGTCGAAGTCCCCTATTCGGACCTCGCCAATGCGGTCAAAATTTCTGGGAATTATAACTTTGATGGAAAAACCCTAAGCGTAAACAATGCCGACATCGCATTGGCAGGGTCAGGTTTTGACGCAGGGTTTAAAGGCCAAGCCACACTGGCTCAACCTCCCGTTTTTGACGGCCGTGTCACATTGGATGCAAGAGACGTACAAACCCTCGCGAAAGCCCTAGACCAAGATATCAAAGCTTTAGAACTCATACAGACTGCAAAATTTGTGGCTGATCTGAAAGCCCAGGATAAAGGCTTTGCCGCGAATAACATTGATGCATCCATTCAAGGCGACGGTTTAAAGGCGGAATATACTGGGTCGGCCATCATTAGTGAAAACATCACAGCGACTGGGTTATTCTCAGCTGAAACTGCATCTGTTCCTAGCCTACTCAAATCCCTTGAAATGGACATTCCACAAGCGACACTCGTTGAAAGCCTAAGCGCGAAAGGTAACCTGAATTATAGTGACGACCTCATCTCCTTAAGCGCATTGGATATAAAGACAAATGGCGGGGCAGTAACGGGCTCATATACCGGCGATGTAAAGCTTATCGACGGCGAACCTGCCCTTGACGGACAATTTTCTGTCGACATTCCCTCTGTTGCAGAGGCCAATAAAATAGCTGATTTGAAAATAGATGCGGCCAATCTAGTTGGAAACCTCAACGCATCGGGCCGCGTCAATCTGGCTGGAAAAAATATTTCGATCACGAATATCACTGCAAAAACACAAGGGGATATCATCAATGGTGAATATAACGGCAGCGCCAAACTTGGCGACATTGTTGGCTATGATGGCAACTTTACAGCATCGCTAAGCTCTTTAAACGAAATTTCTAACCGTTCTAATATCGTAGTGCCATTTGCTAATACGGTGGGCACCATAAATGTTGAAGGCAATATCTCGGGCCAAGGCGAAACTCTCAGATTATCATCTCTGGACGCCTCTTTAACAGACGGCCAGATCAATGGTAAATTCACGGGTGCCGCCTCGATGAATGACGGCTTTGATCTAGACGGCAATCTGTCTGCGGACATCCCTTCCCTGCGTAACCTTGCAGCCACAACGGGGACTAACAGCCTACCTCCGAGCACAAATACGGGTCCCATTTATGAGCGCTTTACAGTTTCAGGCAAAGTCAAAGGTAACCCCGCAGAAATCACCTTCAAATCAGCTACAATCGAACTCGACGCTTTAAAAGGCACGGGTGACTTTACGATCGACCTTAAAAACGGCACGCCTGAAATGAACGCGACCATGAATATGAATGGTTTGGATATTCGGCCCTATATGGCAGCTTATTCAGCACAAAGACCAACAGGCGAAATTCAGCCTTGGAGTGAAGCCCCTATAGATACGGCGCCTTTGCGCACGTTCAATGGCAATTTCACATTCAACACCCCAGATGTCGTGACGAACCGTATGGCACTAGGGCAAACCACGATCAGCGCCACACTTAGCGATGGCGTAATGGTCGCAGACCTACCCAATATGACATTATACGGCGGTAATGGCAGAATGAACGCGGTCTTGGATGGGTCAGGGTCTGTACCATCTGTGTCGCTCGACATGGGACTCAAAAAAGTAAATTCAGCTGATCTTTTTGATGCCGCGGCGGGCTTTACAAATGCAACAGGCGAAGTCGGCAGTGCCTTTAAAATTGAAGGTAGTGGACAATCACAAGCGGACATCATGAAATCGCTTTCAGGCAGTGGAGATTTCAGACTGTTAGATGGCCAAATCTTGGGTGTTGATTTAGAATCGTTACTCTCAGGGCTTGACCAAGCCATCAGCAGTCGAGCTGTCCCTAGCGGTATCGGTGCATCACACGTCACCACATTTAAAGACATATTAGGTCTATTTACGATTACGAATGGTGTCGCGAGTGTAAATGAATTTTCCTTAAGCGGCGCAGGCGTTTTGGCGGAAGGAAGCGGTAAAATTGACCTTGGCAACCAATATGTCGACTTTAGTATACGCCCACGTTTAACAGGAAAAAGCGCGAGCGATATCGCTTCATTTGGAATCCCAATCCAAGCCAAAGGTGATTTCGGTGATGTTAAGATCGGCCTAGACACAAGTGTTCTCGGCGACATAATTGCGGAACGCGCCCGCGCGAAAGCGGCCAGGGTAATCACAGATCAGTTAGGCGGAAGCGCTTTAGGAAATGTTATTGGCGGCGTCGTTGGCGGCAACTCGGAATCCAGCTCAATCACAAGCATTCTGGGTGGCGTTCTAGGTGGTTCGCAACAATCGACAAACCAACAAGGTACACAGCCCGCAGAATCAGAATCTACCACGGAATTAGAACCAAAAGCTGAAGCTGCGCCCGAAACAGAAGCCCCTGCTCCAATCGACCTAGAGGAAGAGGCAATTAATGGCTTGAAAAGCCTATTCGGCAAGAAAAAGAAGGGGGAATAGACAGAATAATTGCAAGAATTTTATATTCTAAGCTGCATAAAAGACAGCTATGACCGATATGAAAATTCACGACCCTATAGTTGCGCGCCAAACCCCTAATGCTGACTTTACCATTGATCAGTGCTGGGATGAGTACACCCCAGAGGAGCATGCCATATGGGACCTCCTCTATGCGAGGCAGTCTGAGTTATTGGAGGGGCGTGCAGCCGATGAGTTCCTGTCTGGATTGAAACGACTCGAACTTAGTCGGTCTGGAATACCTAATCTGGAGCGCCTTAACCCAGCCTTGAAGGCTCTGACAGGCTGGGAGATCGTCATGGTCCCTCACCTCGTACCAGATGATGTATTTTTCACACATCTTGCAAATCGGCGGTTCCCAGCGGGACGGTTTATTCGAAACCGTAGTCAGATTGATTATCTACAAGAACCTGATGTCTTCCATGATATTTTTGGCCATGTGCCGATGCTGGCGCATCCCGTTTTTGCGGATTACATGCAAGCCTATGGGCAAGGTGGTTTGCGCGCATTGAAACACGGGACACTCGACAACCTTGCAAGACTTTACTGGTACACCGTAGAATTTGGCCTGATCAATAGCCCTGATGGGTTACGTATTTATGGTGCCGGAATTTTATCCTCCGCTGGTGAAACACGATATTCTCTGGAAAACGATGAACCACTACGAATAGGCTTCGACTTAGAACGTATTATGCGAACGCAATATGAAATCGACATTTTCCAAAAAATCTACTTCGTTATCGATGATTACAAACAGCTGTTTGACGCGACACAGCAGGACTTTGGTCCAATATATGAGTGTCTGACAGCCGATAAAACCGTTTTTGGAACGCATGACAAGGTTGATGGCGACACGCCAGTCCCGATTGACTGAGGTCACACAGTCAATTTAGGCTATCTAACTAGGTGACGGTCTTGCTGACTACTTAGGGTAATAGAATTTGAGATCGATTAGATTTCGATATCCAAACAGAGCCCATCTTGAGGCGTCTTAACAGATCAAATAAGCGAACTAACATACTGTAAAACGATCGTTATTTAACGCACGCACGCCCCTCATAATCTTAAATAGAAAAACTACTATACACCTATAGGGACTCTTAAGAGTCACTTGCCGAACCTCCATGTTTTAATGGATTTTTCCGCGTCGGACACAACCTCGTCCCAATCAGCGGCACAGACTAAATGACAAGAACCCACCCACTACAAAATTTGAGCATAAAAAAGCCCGGTCCTAAGACCGGGCTAAATTCTTAAACTAGGTAAAAGACCTAGTTAATGGCACCAACGGAACCAAGTGTAATTAGAACTTCTGTACGGCGGTTAAGCTGCTCTTTAACACCATCGCCAGTTTGGACGAAGTTTTCTGTTTCGCCTTTACCTTCAGATGTGATTTTAGAGCGATCTAGACCCTGACGAACAAGCTCATTTAGTGCATCAGATGCACGGCGCTTGGAAAGTGCCAAGTTGTATGATGCTGCTCCAGATGTGTCAGTATGACCAACTACGCGTACGTTTGCGATATCACAGAACTCACCAGCATCAAGGATGCGAGAAATTGTGTTACGTGTTTCAGCAGATGCACCTTTGTTGAACTCATAATAGATGATTTCTTGGCGATATGTTTCACCACAAAGATCACCGATTGTTGTTGAACGATCAGTTGTTGGACATTGGTTCTTATCATAGACCAAAGATCCGTCTGGACAGTTATAGACTTCTGGCTGAGCAGTACACTCGCCTGCAGTGAAGACCATTGTGCCATCCCAACATGTGTACTCAGGCTGAGCTTCAACAACAGCAGGTGCTTCAACAGGACATTCACCAGAGTTGAAGACCATTGAGCCATCCCAACATTTGAAATCAGCTGTTGGAGCAACACGCGCAGGCTCAACCATTGCTGGCTTTACGATTGCTGGAGCAGCGCTTTGGCCAAAGCGATAACGGAAACCAGTCAAGATCTGATGAGCGCCAACACCGTCAAGTTTAGTTTGGCCAACTGTAGCCGCTCCAGTTGCAGCATTAGTGAATGCGCTATCAAAATCCATGTCTGATGTTTGAAGGTAACGGTAGTTTGTATCCCAAGTTAGGTTATCAGTGATATCATAACCAAGACCTGCAAGAAGCTGCCAACCAACACCAATATCGCTGTCATCCACATTACAAGAATAACCTTCAATTCCAGAGCGTTCACCGACACACGTAGGGTTAGTGATTTGACCTGTACCATCTACATTTGGAAAATCATGTGACGCGATAGATGCATCAGCACTGATGATACCAACGCCTGCGCCTACATATGGTGCAAATTTACCGAAGTCGCTGAAGTCATATATAGCATTCAACATAACTGCATCTGTGCGAAGTTTAGCAAAAGAACTTGGGACCTGAGAAACGGCGCCATTGTCAGTAAGCATTGTTGTGCCGTCTAGTTCTAGACGCCAGCTTTCACCAAAGTCATAACCAAGACCAGCGTTTAGTGCGCCATTACCTTCGGACTCTACATCACCAACGATTTGGCCAGTAATGTCCAGATCAGTGTGAGCGCCGTAACCTGCTGCACCCTTAAGGTACCAACCAGATCCGTCTGATGAGTCTTGAGCTACGGCGAAAGATGGTGTGGCCACCATGGCCAATGCGGCGGCTGCGATAAGA
Source organism: uncultured Caulobacterales bacterium (assembly GCA_938009235.1). GTDB lineage: Bacteria > Pseudomonadota > Alphaproteobacteria > Caulobacterales > Maricaulaceae > Litorimonas. The sequence continues at coordinate 220,219 of CALLIK010000004.1, read as the reverse complement.
AGCTTCTGCTTCATGAGATTTCCTCCATTAATGGCTGTGCCATTTAACATAAATAAACCCAAAACCCAGAAATGGTTCTATGGTGTTCCTGCGTGTCTATACGGATACGCGCCGTAAAGCCAAGAAGATTTACTAACTTAGAGTTCGAATTGGAAGCTTTCTGGTTAAAAGTTGCTTTTTTGCATCACTTTCAAATACCATCACCATCTAACCCCTTGATAAGGCATCAAATCACAAAAAATTATGCCTTAGCAATCCATGTCAGGCAAAATGGCGGTAGCATTTTATTTGAAATAGAAAAAGCTTGGTACGCCCTCCCGGATTCGAACCGGGGACATCCTCATTAAAAGTGAGGCGCTCTAACCAACTGAGCTAAGGGCGCTTATCAAAAGCTGGGGGCTACCTAGTGTTGGCTTGCGGAGTCGTCAACCCGAAAAAACCCCTAATCTCATGTTGTTGGCTTTGACCAGTTCGCTCGGAATTCAGTTACGAAGGTTTCAAACGTCCCTGCAGCGATAGAAGCCCGTATTCTGGCCATTAAATCCTCAAAATACGCAATATTGTGCCAAGATAGAATCATAGCGCCCAAGAGTTCCCCTGAACGGATCAAATGATGGACATAGGCTTTGGTGTAGTCTTGCGAGGCAGGGCATTGAATTTCAGGATCCAAAGGCGTTTGGTTTTCAGCGAATTCAGCCCGCTTTATATTGTAAGGCCCTTTATCCGTCCAAACCTGACCATGTCGTCCTGACCGAGTCGGAATAACGCAATCAAACATATCGACACCGCGGTAGACCGCCTCAACGATATCAATCGGCTTCCCGACACCCATCAAATAGCGAGGGCGATCCTTTGGCAGATGCGGCGTCGTGACCGACAGGGTCTCGCACATCGCGGCATGCCCCTCACCTACAGCCAAGCCGCCAATTGCAAAGCCGCCATAGCCGCCCGCCGTATTTTCAGCGATAGAGGCTTCTGCGGAGAGCTTACGCAGTTCAGCAAAGTTCGAACCTTGCACAATAGCGAAAAGCGTTTGCCCTTCGCGCTCACCAAAGGCGGCAAGAGATCGTTGACCCCAACGCAAGGACAGCTCCATTGATTTCGCTGCTTTGTCATAGGTCACAGGGAAGTCTGTGCACTCGTCCAACTGCATGGAAATATCAGCGCCCAATAGGTCAGCCTGAATTTCAATAGAGCGTTCAGGCGACAACATATGTTTAGACCCATCTAGGTGGCTTTGGAAGGCAACGCCCTCCTCAGTCATTTTCCTGAGCTTGGACAATGACCAAACTTGGAAACCGCCAGAATCCGTTAAAATTGGGCCGCCCCATCCTCCAAACTTATGCAGGCCACCCATGCGCGCAATACGCTCTGCACCTGGGCGTAACATGAGGTGATAGGTGTTACCGAGAATGATATCCGCACCCGCCTGCTTCACTTGATCCATATAGACACCTTTGACGGTGCCCGCGGTTCCGACAGGCATAAAAGCAGGCGTTCTGATATCACCGCGCGGCGTGCGCAGAACTCCTGTTCTGGCCTCGCCTTCACTGGCATGAATATCGAAAGGAAACTTGGCCATTAGGTGTTTTTCCAGATGAGCGAGCTATCGCCATATGAATAGAAGCGATAATCAGAGTCGATAGCTGTACGATATGCAGTCTGCATGGTTTCAAGACCGGCTAGCGCGCTCACCAACATAAATAGAGTGGATTTCGGGAGATGGAAATTCGTCATCAGCCCATCGATGATTTGAAATTTATAACCAGGTGTGATAAAAATATCAGTGTCACGCGATTGCGCGACAACCTTACCGTCCTTGGCCGCAGACTCTAACGCCCTCAAAGAGGTTGTGCCGACGCCAATGATGCGGCGGCCTTCGGCTTTCGCAGTATTCAGTCGCTCTGCGGTATCAGGATCGATTGTGAACCACTCGCTGTGCATATCATGATCGTCAGTATTATCCGACTTAACAGGTAAGAACGTGCCTGCTCCAACGTGCAAAACAAGCGTTTCGCGCTGCACGCCAGCCGTATCAAGAGCTGCCAATAGCTCAGGTGTAAAATGCAATCCCGCCGTAGGCGCAGCAACAGAGCCGCGGGATTTAGCATATATAGTTTGATAATCGGAAATGTCTTGGGCATCAGGCGCACGCTTACGCGCTATATAAGGCGGCAGAGGCGGCGCGCCGCATCTATCAAAGCCTGTCTGCAAATCCTCGCCCACGACATTGAAGCAAAGCGAAACATCACCTCCATCGCGTTTTTCCTGAACTGTTGCCGAGAGAGCCTCGTCAAAATGGAGTGTATCGCCAAGACGTAAACGCTTGGCGGGACGACAGAAAGCTTGCCATACGCCGTCGCCAGAATTTTTATGAAGGTTCACCGTGACCGTGACATCTCCGCCGCCGCCCTGTGCACGCGCAGGACGTGTTGCTCTCAAAGCCGCAGGAAAGACACGTGTTTCATTAAAAACTAGGACATCGCCTGCCCGTAGAAGATTAGGCAAATCGAAGACGTTTTTGTGTTCAAGTCCATCTGACGATGGAACATGCAAAAGCCTCGCGCTGTCGCGCGGGGTTGCTGGCCGGAGCGCGATAGCACCCTCCGGCAATTCAAAATCAAAAAGAGAGACGTCCATATGGACAGTCCTATTCTGGAATTAAGCGACCGTCATTTTGACGATTTTACCTGGCATACGCGGTGGTTCGCCTTTTGGTAGCGCATGTACCAATTCCATGCCGCTCTCAACTTCGCCCCAAACAGTATACTGATTGTCTAAGAAACCAGCTTCATCCAAACAGATGAAGAACTGGCTAGAAGCCGAGTTTGGGTTTTGCGAGCGCGCCATAGAACAGACACCTTCAACATGTGGATGACGGCTAAATTCAGCTTTAATCTGCTTGTCAGCGCCGCCCATGCCTGTGCCATTAGGACATCCACCTTGAGCCATGAAACCATCAATAACGCGATGAAATTCTAAACCGTCGTAGAAACCTTCTTTAGCCAAACGCGTGATTTGTTCGACATGCAAAGGCGCAAGATCAGCGCGAAGCAAAATCGTAACATCGCCAGTGTCACCCTTGTTATTATCAACAGTTATGATGAGTTTTTCAGTCATTAAAACGTCCATTCATTAGTAAGTCTAAATTGAGGTTTGGAATTCAAGTGCGTGCCTTAGCGCAAGCGGGTCGGTACATTCAACTCGCAAACACTCGGAAACGTTCCATCTTCATTTTTCTGTGTTCGAAGCCAGTTTTTGAATGCAGGATGGTCCGTTTTGAGGACCTCAACCGTTGGGCGCTCGGCCTCTGGCATATCAGATGCGATTTTAACTTCATTCATACGATCTGGAATCCAACCTGGGACTTCGCCAATTACGCCGACTTGAGGGCTTTCAAGGAATTCATATCCCATAACTGTGTTGCCCCAGATTGAGTATTTCGTGTCCAAGCTCGCATATTCTGCGCGCATCAAAAAGAACTGGCTGTTCGCGCTGTTCGGATCACTCGCGCGCGCCATTGAGGTTACGCCTTTACAGTGCAAGCCAAATGCATCGACTTTACCATCCTTCGTGAACATAGCTTGGCTGGACGGCTGGCTCGCAATGGGTAGGGATTTATAAAAGCCTACGCCGATTTCACCTTTTCCAGACTTTTTGGCTGAAACCATTGTGAAAGGCATATCTAGGCCACGCTTAAATGTGAACTCACCTTCGATGTCAGGTAGCTCAGAATTGCCTGTTCCGTTGCCTTCGGAGCCATCACCTGTCTGGTTCATGAAACCGTCGATGACGCGATGGAACACAACATCATTGTAGAAATCCTGACGTGTAAGCGCCTTAACTTGAGCAACGTGCTTGGGTGCGATTTCAGGGTAAAGCTCAACCCCAATTTTGCCGTATTTCGTATCAATGACCATGAGGTTTTCAGGATCAACAGTTCGCCAAGCTTCGTCAGGGGCAGAAAATTCCGCTGCAACGGCTCCAGCAACTTGTGTCGCCTCATTAGATGTGGCTTCAGCATTTTCGGCGGCGCAGGCATTGCCAACCAATGCGGTTGAGAGAGCAAGGGCCAAGAACATACGGTGGCTCATGAGAATTTATCCTTCAAACGGGCGTCAACTTCGGGGGTCACAAACTGCGACACATCTCCGCCTAACCTAGCGATTTCTTTGACCAAACGACTTGCGATCGTCTGGTATTGCGGGTCTGCCATCAAGAACACAGTCTCAATGTCCGGATTTAAACGATCGTTCATACCGGCCATCTGAAACTCATATTCAAAATCACTGACAGCTCGCAGTCCTCGTACTATCATTGAGGCCCCACAGTTTTCAACGAATTGTATCAGTAAACCTTCGAAAGGTAGCACCTCGACTTCGATGCGGTCCCGAAAGGGTGCAACGACATGCTCCACCATTTCAACTCGGTCATCGAGGTCAAAGAGTGGGTTCTTGGCATTATTTATAGCCACACCAATGATGAGCCTATCGCACAAACCCGATGCGCGTTTCATAATATCTAAATGGCCCAAGGTCATGGGATCGAAAGTGCCCGGGTATAGCGCTGTACGTTTTATCATAAGTCGAGCTTATAAGGCGTCAGAACGGCTTTGCTAGAATTTGTTTCCAATCATGACGTTCAGCTAATTTAGGGCCGCTCGTCGACTTGTCGCTGTTGAAAGGTCATATACTTCTCTCAGAGCTTCGCTGCCCTGCATACATAAATCAAGTCCATGCTCCTTGGGCTCCCACTTCAAAGTGTATCTTAATTTCAAAAACTTACCGTCAATTTCGGTAAGTTGAACCATAGTCAAAAAGTCTGGGCTATACAGAACAGCGGGCTGAAACTTATATGGGGTTTGACTTTGGTTTTCACTGGACGCCCCCACTAACAACCCACTCAAAGTGCAAGCCTGACTAGCCTCTTCGTCAACCTTAGCACCTTCACCGAATGAGCCTTGATAAATCGAAGCGACCGAGCTTTGAAACATTTCATCGAAACTATAGTTCAGCTCACTCAGGTAAACAGTGGCAAAAATCTTGTCTCTTTTATAACCGCAAGACGCATCTTTGTGTTGATCGCCATACTCACGCTGTGCAGTCGGCAACAACCCAAGCAAAGTCGGTGGGCAAACAAGTCCCGTTCCGCCATGAACAAAGCCGCCATCAGTCGTTGGTGAAAACCCTGAATAATAGACCTCATTAGTCTTGCTATCGGAAGAACTCGTTGTCGCACAACCAGACACTAACACCGCTAAAGCTAAACCCGTTAAAACCTTAATCATGCTCACTCTCCCTTTAGGCGTCATACGATAGCGATAAACCGCAATCGCCTCCACCTTACGATAGAAGGGTATAGCTCGACCTGAACATAGGCCGATTAAAGCTACTAAGAATTCTCTGGTACTTCCGGCGTAGTCGTGGCCTCGCCGCCCTCTTCTTCGTCTTCCGTTTCTTCAATGCGACCAACAGATACGACGCGTTCTTGATCATTGACACGAATAACAGTGACCCCACGCGCACTACGAGAGACAATAGAGATGTTACCGACAGGACAGCGGATAAGTTGGCCGCCATCCGTCACGATCATCAACTGATTATCATCTTCAATACTCATGCAACGTACAAGTTTAGCGTCATCGCGGCCTTTGCGCTCGAGAGACTGAGCCGTAACGCCTTGCCCGCCGCGATTCATACAACGATAGTCATAAGACGAGCTACGTTTGCCCATACCATCATCTGCTAGAGTGAGAAGGAACTGCTCATTCGCTTGTAAGAAGCCGAGACGTTCTGAGTCAATTGTCGTTTCGACACCTGAAGTTTCGCCACTAACATCATCTGTATCATCTTCAGAGTCATCACCCAAAGCACGGCGCATCGCATTCGCGTGCTTCATATAAGCACGAGCTTCGTCGGTTTCGATTTCTACGTGGCGCAATACCGCCATTGAAATCACTTCGTCGCCGCCTTCGACACCAAAATCTTTCAATCGGATACCACGCACGCCGGATGACGTTCGCCCAACAAAGCGGCGAACATCAGTCGCCTTGAAGCGAATAGATTTCCCATTCGCCGTTGTCAGCATCACATCATCATCGAGAGAACAAAGACGCACATCAACAATGCCGTCGCCCGCGTCTGGTTTCATCGCGATTTTACCATTGCGGTTGACGCGGGTGAAATCAGACAAGCTGTTGCGGCGTACACCGCCAGAGCGAGACGCGAACATAATATCGAGATCGCCCCAATCTTCCTCATTCTCTGGCAGGGCCATGATCGAGTTTATTTTTTCATCCTGCGCGAGTGGCAGCAAATTCACGAGAGCCTTACCACGTGTATTTGGTCCACCAGGAGGCAACTTCCAGACTTTGAGTTTGTAAGCCATGCCTGTCGAGGAGAAGAATAGGACTGGCGTATGCGTCGTCGCGACGAATACAGTTGTGACGTAATCTTCGTCTTTCATCGACATACCCGCACGGCCTTTACCGCCGCGACGTTGCGCACGATATGTATCGAGCGGAGTACGCTTCACATAGCCCGCAGCCGTAACCGTCACGACCATATCGGCCACAGCAATTAGATCTTCGTCATCAAAGTCCATGCCGCCTTCGACAAAGATAGAGCGACGTGGTGTTGCAAACTTGTCTTTAATTTCAGTAAGTTCTGATGAAATGATAGACTGAACGCGTGCGCGGCTACGTAAGATATCTAGTAAGTCTGTGATTGTCGCAGCGAGCTTTTCAGCTTCCTCAGTGATCTCATCCATACCTAGAGCGGTTAGCTTAAGAAGGCGCAAATCAAGGATTGCCCGGGCCTGCTCCTCCGTCAATTGAATCGTGCCATCAGCCATCAATTTAGAGCGTGGATCAGCAATCAATTTGATAAGTGGACCCATATCCTGCGCGTCCCATGTACGCGCCAACAAGTTCTCTCGGGCATCTTTTGGATTCGCAGACGAACGGATAATGCGAATGATTTCGTCAATATTAGCAACGGCTGTTGCTAGACCCACAAGGATATGCGCACGGTCACGCGCTTTGGCGAGTTCGAATTTTGTGCGTCGTGCAATCACATCTTCACGGAAGCTCAGGAACGCTTCAAGCATTTGACGAACGCTCATTTGCTCAGGCTTACCACCATTTAGGGCGAGCATATTCGAGCTGAAATTCTGTTGCATTGGCGTATAACGGAAGAGCTGGTTCAGCACGACCTCTGGGACGGCGTCACGCTTAAGTTCAACAACGAGGCGCATACCCACGCGATCAGATTCATCCCGAACCGCCGAAACGCCTTCGATTTTCTTGTCATTGACCAAATAGACAATTTTCTTCTGAAGGTTCGCTTTATTGACCTGAAATGGCAATTCGGTTGTAATGATGGCAAAGCGATCCTTGCGGATTTCTTCGATTGTTGTTTGCGCACGAACTGTCACAGAACCACGGCCCGTCATCACGCCTTGGCGCGCACCAGAGCGGCCCATGATCTCGCCGCCTGTTGGGAAGTCAGGGCCAGGAATGATCTCTAGCAGCTCATCATCTGTCAGCTGACCATTTGCCATCAAAGCCAATGTCGCGTCGATCACTTCGCCTAAGTTATGCGGCGCAATATTCGTCGCCATACCAACGGCAATACCGCCCGCACCATTGACGAGGATGTTCGGATAACGCGCAGGCAGAACTACAGGCTCACGTTCAGAGGAATCGTAGTTGTCTTGGAAGTTGACCGTGTTCTTCTCAATATCCGCCAGCAAGGACGCCGCAGGGCGGTCCATCCGAACTTCGGTATATCTCATCGCCGCAGGTGGATCACCATCAACAGAGCCAAAGTTACCCTGCCCGTCGAGCAATGGCAGACGCATTGAAAAATCCTGCGCCATACGCACAAGAGCGTCATAAACCGCTGTATCACCATGAGGATGATACTTACCGATCACATCACCCACGACACGCGCAGATTTACGAAAGGCTTTTTCCCGCGTGAAACCGTTTTCATGCATCGAAAATAAAATACGGCGATGAACAGGTTTTAATCCGTCACGCACATCTGGGATCGCCCTAGAGACAATCACGCTCATCGCGTAATCGAGGTAAGAGCGTTTCATCTCTTCTTCGATTGTGATCGGCGAAACGCCCATCTCCATGGGCGGATTTTCAGGTGGGTTCACACCTTCGTTTTCGTCATCAGGAATGTCGGTTTCGTCGGCCATTCAGCACTCGATTCGGCAGGGTTGAATTATTATGCTAAACCTAGCACTTCATCTGCACGTATACAATTCTGACAGCTAAATTACTGGAGCCCTTACGTGCCAAAAATTACAATGATTTCAATACTTGCGAGCGCATCAGTTCTCTTGTCCGCGTGCGGAGGCTCAAACGCCGATATCCACACAGCCAGCTTTCCGATTCAGAACGTCGACAAAGCCTCCATTGGCACATTAGAGCTTAAATCTCATACAGGCGGCGGCGTAGACATAACAGTCAAGGTTGAAGGCCTCACGACAGGAATTCACGCTATGCATTTCCACGCGATTGGTCGTTGCGACGCGCCTGACTTCAAAAGCTCTGGTGGGCATTTCAACCCTGCGGGCGCGGCACATGGACAAGTCGAAGGCGGCCCGCACGCTGGCGACATGATGAATATTGAAGTTGGCGCAGATGGCAAAGGCACATTCAACGTCACGAATGAAAAGGTCAATTTGATTGTTGGCGATACAAATTCCCTCTTTGATGCCGACGGCAGCGCCCTTGTGATCCACGACAAGGCCGATGATTACATAAGCCAACCAAGTGGCGCAGCGGGACCACGCGTGGCCTGTGCGGTCATCTCAGCCCAATAGAACAGCAAAAATTAAACCCAGATCGACTTGAAACCATCTGGGTTTAAAAATCATAGAGGCCTTAAATGTGGAAGCGCCAAATTATTTGTCGCCCCACATGTCTTTCCACCACGTTGGGCCGCGATCATCGGATTTGTCTTTGATTTCGAACTTGGTCCCAACGCCCGCATCCTCAATATCATCCCAAATATCCTTGCGATCCCAATCCGTCAGATTGGCGAGGGTTTTGACCTCTTTATCTAAACGTTCGTTGACCATGGCCTTATAGTCCTTCGCGGCTTCACATTTCATCTCGCCATCAAATGCGTGACGTAGAACATAGCGACCCTGATAATTTTCGGTATTGCCTGTGGTCTTGAACTTGAGGTCCTCAGGGAAACTTTTGGCGTCGTACCGTACATGCAGACGGGTCACGAAGACATTCTGCGCAGGTGATGGGCGGCGCATTTTTCGTGTCTCATTACCGTTTTGGTCTAGCCAAAATACGCCAAGCTCTTGTAATTCCTCACGGCTCAATGGGTCCGCAGCGCATGGATCACACCAGCCCATATTCCACGCATATTCCATGAACACACCATGGCCACCGTCCCGTTTGGCAGCGGTTTTATACATGCTCTTATAGAAATCTGGGAACTCATCCTTTATGTAGACAGGTAGCTCTTGGCCTGTCGGGATTTTCTGCGTGCGGTAATTGGTCGTTTCGACCTGCCCTTCACGCGTCAGCGCATAAACGAACAAGTCCTGATCACCGCGCGCATTCAATGTCCCCAAGCGAATAGGCAGCATGAATTTCGGCGACTCGAAGGCCACAGCGATAGGACGCAGATATTCATTGCCCGTCTTGGATTGTTCCTCGAGGTTCACCTTGGCGATGAAGAATTTCATATCCTGCTTTATATAGCTGCCAAGGATACGGTTAGCGCCCTCAGGCACTTGGTATCCGTTCTCGTCCAGATAGGTCATCAAGCCGTCAGATTGCGTCGCAGAGAGCAATTGGATGTCATATTCACCGACGGTGAATTCATCTTCGATGGTGACGCCGAGGGATTCAGCGCGATCTGTCATCATCATTTCAGCAACTGGCGCAGGAACAGCACCCCTCATTCTCATGTTTTTATACATAATTTGGGGCGAACACGGATCTTTATCGAAATACTCAACTAAGCGCGGCGCGGTATAGGCGTCCAAATGTTTTAGTAGGGCTGGGTCAGAGATATGGACTTGTTCGCGCGTGATCGCGGTCGGAACAGGAATGACCATCGCGAACTCTGTTAGGTCGCCCTGATAATCATTCGCCATTGTGATGACTGTGCGGTCGCCATCGCGCACTAACGCAACTTTAGAGGACTCATTAAAGAGGTCTGTGCCAGCTTTGGCAACATAGAAGCCACAGAACGCATTGGCCGTCGACGCCGTTGCAATAACTCCAAGCGCGAGCGCGCTACTCAGCAGGTGTGAGAGTTTCATGAGAGTCTCCTTTAAGAGTGAACATAGTAGGCCATTGATAGCGGCCAGCGGGGAGTAAGCGATCAATCAGCGGCACAATCGGCGCGCAGAGGATCAAAGCGAGGATAATGCCCGCAGCATTATACATCGCGAATTGAATGGAAAATCCGACCGTCGCGACGAGCGCCGCAAACAACACACGGCCCAACCGCGAGTCAGGCGTCGTCTTCGGGTCAGAAATCATAAAGAAGGCAAAGATCAACAATGCGCCCGACTGCATCTGGTGAACAGGTATGCCAAGCGGGTCGCCGAGCCAGAGCGCGCGGCCAAAAACCAATGCTGAGTAAAACCCTAGCAGCGACAGTGATACATCCCAGCGTTTAGCTTTCCCTGTCACGACGCCGCCTAGCGCGAGCAATAGCAATGCAAACAAAGTGGCTTGCCCCCACTGCCCTGGTGAAATCCACGCTGCGCCAAACACGAGCGACATAATGACGAGGCCAAAATTTGCAGGATTGAAGATGTGCTTCCCATGCCAACGAATGAGGTATTTGGAGGCAATCGCAATCACGCCCGCCGCAATCGACAATGTCACAGAACCTGTCCTGAGGAGCAATGTCAAAGACAGCGCTGAGATCAGAGGACTGCGGGGATCGAAGGGTCGTTTGATAATTTTATCTGCAACGGCCTGCGTTGTCAGGGTTGCGCCGATACATCCGACAACATGCCACCACGGCAAGTGAAAACTATAATGGAACAATCCGAGGAGAATGAGGCTAGAGAGAACCGAGATTTGGTAATTCCGAGGGTCAGCGAATAGGCGGCTCAAACGGCCACCTCGCGTCCCTGTCCTTACCTCTTGATCCACCCAAGTCTCCAACGCTGCGTTACAACATAACTATGAGGGGGAAATTAAGGCCAGTCTATGGCAGGCATATTAACAAACGGACAGACTGCCGCAGCGGTTTGCGGCAGTTGAATTTCAAATAAGTAGGAGTAGATGCGCCTAAAACGGGATTTCGTCATCCAGATCAAAGTCGCCTTTTGGGCCTTCCATCGTGGACGCACTGCGAGAGCCGCCGCCCTGATTTCCACCGCCTTGGCCGCCTTGGTCCATGTTACCGTATCCACCGCGATCTTGGTTGTAGCCACCGCCACCTCCGCCGCCTTGATTGCCGCCACCTGAACGTCCGCCACCGCCGCCTGGGCTGTCAAGCATCGTCAATGTAGTCCCTGGGCCCTGAAGTACGATTTCTGTCGTATATTTATCGTTGCCGTCACGGTCCTGCCACTTACGTGTTTGTAGCTTGCCTTCGATGTAAAGCTTGGAGCCTTTTTTGACGTACCGTTCAATGACGCCGACAAGGCCCTCACCGAAAACGGCGATATTATGCCATTCTGTCTTTTCGCGTTTCTCGCCTGATTGCTTATCGCGCCAGCTCTCTGACGTCGCGATTGAGAAGTTGGCGACTTTGCCACCATTCCCGAATGTGCGGATTTCTGGGTCTTTGCCCAAATTACCAATGAGAATTACTTTATTGACTGAGCCTGCCATTTTGCCACCTATTGCGTCTTTGTTCTTATTATGTTCTAGCCGACTCACAGCTTCGCTGCAAGGATCGGCTTCATTCAACTTGTTTTGGGTCGGGCCGACATCTAAGTCCACGCCCAGCCGTACATAACCTGTTAAGAACCGAGACCAATCCTTCATGGCCATGTTAAAAAATATCGAAGTCCGCGGCGCGCGCGAACATAACCTCAAGGGTGTGGATATTGATCTACCCCGAGACAAGTTGATTGTGATCACGGGTCTATCTGGTTCAGGCAAATCCTCTCTCGCCTTTGATACGATCTACGCAGAGGGTCAGCGACGTTATGTTGAAAGCCTCTCGGCCTATGCCCGTCAGTTCCTAGAGCTACAATCCAAACCCGACGTAGATTCTATCGAAGGCCTATCGCCTGCGATTTCTATTGAACAGAAGACGACCTCAAAGAACCCCCGCTCGACAGTTGGCACCGTCACAGAAATTTATGACTACATGCGGCTACTATGGGCGCGCGTCGGTATCCCCTACTCGCCCGCAACAGGCCTGCCGATTGAAAGTCAGACTGTTAGCCAAATGGTCGACCGCGCCATGTTGCTGCCCAAAGACACAAAGGTCTATGTCCTCGCGCCCGTCGTTCGCAATCGTAAGGGTGAGTTCAAAAAGGACTTGGCCGAATATATGCGGCTTGGGTTCCAACGGGCCAAGATCAACGGCGAAATCGTTAGGATCGAAGACGCGCCAGATCTCGACAAGAAGTTCAAACACGACATAGATGTCGTCGTAGACCGCGTTGTCATTCGTGAAGGCCTAGAAACGCGCCTAGCCGATAGTATCGAACAAGCCCTACGCCTCGCCGATGGTTTAGCCGTGGCCGAAGATGCGACATCAGGTGAGCGTGAATTATTCTCCGAGAAATTCGCCTGCCCTGTCTCTGGCTTTACATTGGCAGAAATCGAACCGCGCCTCTTCTCATTCAACAACCCCCAAGGCGCCTGCCCGACGTGCGATGGTCTCGGAAAAGAAATGAAATTTGACGAAGGTCTGATTGTTCAAGATACATCCAAAAGCCTTGGCGGCGGCGCAATCGTGCCGTGGTCCAAAACACCGAGCAGCCTTTATATGCAAACGCTAAAGGCCTTGTCGAAACATTATAAATTCAGCGTCGATAAGCCGTGGTCGAAACTCTCGGATGATGCGAAATTTGTCGTGCTCTACGGCACAGGCAACGAGCAAATCAAATTCGAATATAAAGATGGTACGCGTAGTTACAAAACCACGAAGTCATTTGAAGGCGTCGTTCCTAACCTAGATCGCCGTTACCGCGAAACTGACAGCACATGGATGCGCGAAGAACTGTCCAAATATATGTCAGATGCGCGTTGCGAAAGCTGTGACGGCAAACGCTTACGTGCCGAAGCCCTCTCTGTGCGTGTCGCGGATATGGACATTTCTATTCCTGGTGAGCTGTCGATCAAAGATGCCTATGCGCGATTTGACCAACTACGGACGACCTTATCCTCAAAAGATATGGAAATCGCGGAACGTATCCTCAAAGAAATTCTCGACCGTTTGAAATTTCTAAACGCCGTTGGTCTTGATTACCTCAGTCTCGGCCGTGGGTCTGGGTCTTTGTCTGGCGGAGAGAGCCAACGTATTCGTCTGGCCTCTCAAATTGGTTCCGGCCTCACGGGTGTTCTCTATGTTCTCGATGAGCCGTCCATCGGCCTGCATCAACGCGACAATGAACGCCTCTTAGAGACACTCGAAAACCTGCGTGACCTTGGCAACACAGTTATCGTCGTCGAGCATGACGAAGAAGCGATCCTTCGGGCAGATTACGTTGTCGATATGGGCCCCAAAGCCGGTATCCACGGCGGAGAAGTGATTGCCGAAGGCACGCCCGCCAAGATCATGAAGTCCAAAAAGTCCATCACAGGCCAATATCTGACGGGCAAACGCGAAATCGAAATCCCTGCGACACGCCGCACCTTCGACCCAAAACGCACGATCAAGATAACAGGCGCACGCGGGAACAATCTAAAGAACGTCACGGCAGAATTTCCATTGGGCCTGATGACTTGCGTGACAGGTGTTTCGGGCGGCGGTAAATCGACCCTGACGATGGAAACGCTTTATAAAGCGGCTTCGCGCACATTGAACAAATCATCCAAGCAACCAATGGCGCATGATTCCATCGAAGGTCTCGAGCAACTCGACAAAATCATTAACATCGATCAATCCCCGATTGGCCGAACACCCCGCTCTAATCCGGCGACCTATACTGGCGCGTTCACGCCAATCCGTGAGTGGTTCGCTGGCTTACCAGAAGCCAAGACGCGCGGTTACAAGCCTGGGCGTTTTTCATTCAACGTCAAAGGCGGACGCTGCGAAGCTTGCCAAGGCGGCGGCGTTATCAAAATTGAAATGCACTTTCTGCCTGACATCTATGTTGAATGTGATGTTTGCAAAGGCGCGCGCTATAACCGCGAAACGCTTGAAATCAGGTTCAAAGGCAAATCAATTGCCGACATCTTGGACATGGATGTGGATGAAGGCGCTGACTTCTTCAAAGCTGTGCCAACCATTCGCGATAAAATGGTCACGCTGCAACGCGTCGGCCTCGGTTATTTGAAAGTCGGACAGCAAGCGACAACGCTTTCGGGCGGCGAAGCGCAACGCGTCAAACTTGCGAAAGAACTCGCGAAACGCGCAACGGGCCGCACGCTCTATATTCTAGATGAGCCAACAACAGGTTTGCATTTTGAAGATGTAAATAAGCTGCTAACAGTCCTCAACGAGCTTGTTGGCACAGGCAATACGATGGTCATCATCGAACACAACCTCGATGTCGTTAAAACCGCAGACTACGTCATCGACATTGGTCCAGAAGGCGGAGATGGCGGCGGCCAGATCGTTGGATCAGGCACACCAGAAGACATCGCTGCGATTGAAGAAAGCTGGACGGGGCGTTTCCTGAAACCGATGTTAGAGCGAGCGAAGGCGCGGGCGAAAACAAGCTAAGCCTAATCAAACTCTGGAACAGGTTTGGAAGACGCAAACCGTCTTCCGCTTTGGTTCATCAAATCAAAACGAATGATTGATTAAAGATTTTCACGTTTTTCTGGATCCGCATTCGGGGAATACCGCCACTCTTTTACGCACTCTAAGCTCGCCTTTTGAAGAGATTTTGCCGAAGAATCGACCACAGTAGGGTTAGTCACGAACCCGTTTTCATCAACTGAAAATTTAAGCTTCACCCACCCAGATTTATTGCCACGTAAAAAAGAGCTTGGAAATACAGGTGGCTTCCGAATTAACGGTGACAACTCGGCCGCTCTCCCGTCAGGAACCGTATAGCTGACGACTTTCTGGGCGCGTGGGTCATCTGACTTCATTTCAGCGACAATATCGCGAAGACGTATCCATTCACCATAAGCACCGCTGCTGATGGCGTTGTCATGCGCATTATGGACTTCTAATTTATCCATCAAATTTTGATATGTTAGCGCTGCATCAATAGGCTGATTTTTCGCTGAATGCGCGCGCGCTAAATATAGCGGAACCGCATACTCATAAACGGAAACAACTCTATCCGTTCTCTTGTCAAACAGATCAATTGCCGCCTCGGATGTCGTAACAACCTCTTTCCAGTCTTTTCCAATCATCGCGGTTTGAGCCCGAAACGCCATAGCTTCAGCCTCGTAAACTGAGCCTTTAAAGCCAAGTTCAACAATACGTTCTTGAAGGCGTTTTGCATCATATTTTTTGTCGCGTGCACTGGCTACACTTCGGGAAACCGTTGGGATAACCCAAGCCTGGTATTTTATGCGCCGTTCGATTTCAAGGTCAGCTGCATTGTCTGAATGAAGGGCGGCGAGTTCTATCGAACGCTTGTGCGCCTTCATCACTTTTCTCCAAGCGCGTTTTTCATTAATATATGCGGGGCTTAACTCTGCAAAGTTAGCGGCCAAATCACCCGTCGTTTTAGAATCGCCCATAACTTTTTCAGCCGCCATCCAAGCTTCATAA
The DNA here is from genome assembly GCA_938009235.1 of uncultured Caulobacterales bacterium. Taxonomy (GTDB): domain Bacteria; phylum Pseudomonadota; class Alphaproteobacteria; order Caulobacterales; family Maricaulaceae; genus Litorimonas. The sequence continues at coordinate 204,359 of CALLIK010000004.1, read as the reverse complement.
GCATAATCAGCCGCTTCTTTTTTCTGATCCGCTTTCAGAGCTACTCTATACGCTTTGTATGGTTTCAGCACTTCTGGTGGAGTTTTTGCGGCTGCGGGGATTGCCGCAGTCAGGCCAAATGACAGTGCCAACCAAATAGCCAAAAACGTGCGTTTCATAATTATCCCTCAATAGCTGCAATTGGCTTGCCACCCGTTTCACCCATTTGCAAGCCCATCACTGCATTCCAACACTAACATTTCAGTCTTGGACCGTTTGATCTGTCTTAGCAAAATATCCCCACATCGACCAAATCGTTCCGTACCAAAGCGTAGTTAGAAACATCGAAAAGAAAATAGCCAGAACGAGCGGGATCATAAACCCTGCTGATGTCATGTGATCCCAAACGGGCGTAAAGTCGGGCATATCGCTGGAATCAACATCGATCTGCGTGAGAACTTTAAGAATGCCGCTCGAAAAAAATAGAACCATGAAAACAAGCCCAAGAACAAAACTAATGATAAAGTAACCGACCAGATACAGGATTAAAAACCCGCCAATGGCGGGCCAAACACGACCCTTCATTGCATGCCATGATGCGAACGGATTAAACTCCTTGTTACGCGAAGAATAAGCCGAAGCAGGCGCGAGCCTCACCGCGCCCCAAATGAAGGCAGCAATCGCAGCAACAATAAGAAAGAAAATAACGATACCTCCCAATGCGGCGGCAACACCTGAACCTAGCACGCTTGCAAGACCTATGAGGAGCAGTGCAATAATAGCCCCCACGAAATAGAGACCCAAATAAGCCCCTCCGAGGATTAAGCCAACCACGATACGTGTACCCAAAACGCGCCACTCATCCGTGCCCATCCGCAACGGCATAACCCCTTTATCTTCGCTGTAAAAAAGATTGCGGTAAATCGCGCTTTCCGCTGAGGCCATGACAAACATTTGAAACAGGGAGATTAAAACAATCAAACCCATGGCTTTGAAAATCGGCCCCATAGCAGCAAGCATAACAGCAGGGTCATGGTCCGCCCCATCAAGGTTGAACTCCATCTCGAACATGTTTTTGAAAAGCTCTATATAGGCCGATATAACTGGCCCGCCGAGCAACACATAAATGAGGGTCACGAACAGTGCCGTAAACCCCGCAACGCGGATAAGGTATCCTTTACCGCCCGGCAGATTAAACCCCTGAGTCGTTGCCGCCCCGAAATCAAATGAGCTTGGTGGCGCGAACAGGTCTACTTCAACTGCCGCTTTGTTCTCAACTTCCACCATACATCTCTCCCTGATATATGGCTAGATGCGAACTGCGGCCTATTCAACCCCGCTCTTGTGGTTATGGGGCTGCGGGACTACATGCCCGAACATGTCAAAACAGATCAAACCCGTACACATCATTGGCGCCGGAATGGCTGGCTCAGAGGCCGCGTGGCAATGCGTCTCGCGCGGCGTTCCCGTCATCCTTCATGAGATGCGCCCTGAACGTATGACAGATGCACATGAGACAGATGGATTCGCAGAACTCGTTTGTTCCAACTCATTTCGGTCAGACGATAAAACAGGCAATGCCGTTGGCGTGTTGCATGAAGAAATGCGTCTCTCTAACTCACTGATTTTGGGCATGGGCGACATGACGAAACTCCCTGCGGGCGGCGCACTTGCAGTTGACCGTGATGAGTTCTCTCAAGCCGTCACAATGATCTTGCAGCAACACCCTTTAGTCACTGTCGAATATGGCGAAGTCAAAGGCTTGCCGCCTGTAGAATGGGGCAACACGATTATTGCGACTGGCCCCCTCACCGCACCGTCTTTGGCGCAAGCCATCCTCAAAGAGACTGGCGAAGACAGCCTTGCTTTCTTCGATGCCATCGCGCCCATCATCTACAAAGACAGCATCGATTTCGACACAGCTTGGATGCAATCGCGCTACGACAAAAAAGGCCCTGGTGGCGACGGCGCAGACTACATCAACTGCCCGCTCAATAAGGAACAATATCACACCTTCATCGAGGCACTCGTCGCATCTGACAAAACCGAGTTTAAAGACTTCGAAAAAGACACGCCCTATTTCGAGAGCTGTCTACCGATTGAAGTTATGGCCGAACGCGGCGCAGAGACATTGCGTTGGGGTCCAATGAAGCCCGTTGGCTTGACCAACCCGCATGACCCAACGGTGAAATCACATGCCATCGTGCAGCTCCGTCAGGACAATTCCCTCGGTACTCTCTACAATATGGTCGGGTTCCAGACGAAAATGAAATATGGTGCACAAGCTGACATTTTGCGGACAATTCCCGGACTAGAAAAGGCTGTCTTCGCACGGCTTGGGGGTATTCATCGCAACACCTTCATCAACTCGCCCGTTTTGCTAAACCCGCAGCTTCAACTCAAATCCCGCCCGGACATTCGCTTTGCGGGTCAGATTATGGGCGTTGAAGGCTATATCGAAAGCGCCGCACTCGGCCTCATCGCGGGCCGCATGGCCGCAGCGCAAGCCCATGGTAATAAATATGACGCTCCGCCGCTCACGACGGCATTGGGCGCATTGGTTGAACATGTCACAGGTGGTTATATGACGGGACCAAAAGCGAAGTTCCAACCGATGAATGTGAACTTTGGCCTCTTCCCACCCCTAACAGAAGAGATCATCTACCCCAAAAAAGACGGCAAACGCCGCCGCGGAAAAGACAAAACCCGCTACCGCAAGAGTTTACTCGCAGCGCGGGCTTTGGAAGATATCCTGCCGTGGGCTAAATCCTAATAACGGCAGCTTTACACCTGCCCTTTTAGCGCGGCCATTATCAATCGTAGCTGTTTCGACAATGGGCCGTAAGCGACCTTACTCTCCAACGGATCAAACCCCGTTTTGGTCATCCGTTTCAAAAACCCCGTCACCAAAGCGGCATAGCTCAGAGCTGGGAAAACTGGGGCTGGGCTATCCTTCAATCCAACCTTAGCAGCAGTATGAGTTTCGCGCGCCGCGTTGACCAAAGCCTCGAAGGTGATGTTCTGCAAAATGCGGTCATGGTAATAGCCGTAAGATCGCGCCAAGCCCGTCAGGCCCCACGCTTCGCCTGCCTGCAACACGCCCTCGTCTGGATTACCGCCCAACACCTTCACAGCAATCTGCATCAATGTGCCAGATGTTTGTCGGCAATAGGTCAGCGCGTCTTTAAGATCATTAAAAGGCTGCGGGTCCAGATCACGGGCGCGGCCGTCAATCAGGCGATCAATCCAGAAACGTGGCACTTCAGTACGCAAGAGCATTTCGGAGAGCGGCGTCGAAATTTCGTGACGACGCACGTCTTTGCCGCTGTAAATTTCGTCAATCGCCTCGCGCCACCACTCATACCGGATCTGGCCTAACATTGGCTCGCTGGTGACTTCAGGCACTTTGGCGAGCTCGTAATGAAAGGCATAGAGAATCAGAAGATCAGCCCGTCCTTGCGCATTAGACATTAAAGCCGCCCGATAGCGATCAGGATCAGCCTGTTTTAAGGCGTCGCGCGTAGTTAAATTAAGCTCAGACATAGTCGCCGTTTAAGTTTTTCGATTGAACGCGTCTTTGCGCGGCTTGCCCCGCTTTGGCAATGTGCTTATGCCCATGCTTACTAGAAATCCTTTAACCAAGTTGACGAAAGGTCGTCTTATGACACGTACACTTCTCACTGGGGCCGCGGCCCTACTCCTCGCAGGCACTGCGTCTGCTCACACTGGCGCGCATGGCCAAAGCGTTATGACAGAAATCGCACATTGGCTCTCCAGCCCAGTCCATAGCGCAGGTACATTTATCGCGCTTGCAGCTGTTGTTGGCGCTGCTGTCTATTTTCGTCGTCGCAAAGCTTAAGGAACACACCATGTTACATACACTACTCTCTAGCTTCGATTCTAAAATTGAAACCGTTGACGCGCATTGCGACATCCCTTGCGGTATCTATGACGCTCGCGTCGTAACTTACTACGCCGTCTCTGCGCTTCGCCAAATGGACATCCTGCTTAGCCTAAAAGACAAAGGCCTATCCGAAACAGGGTTCGCCATGCAGGTCGCACGTAACACAGCCAAAAAAGAAGAAATGGCTGAAAAGTGTAAGCACGAAACTCGCATCATCTGGGGCGACTTCATGAAGCCAAAGAACCAAGAAGACATGGCCAAAGCACATGACCTTGCACATGGCATCATGCTTGCGGGTTCTGCGGTAAAGCAAGACTTGCACCGTGAAGACGGCCTCAAACTTGTCGACCTAGCCAACCAGTTCGCAGAAATGTTCTGGGCGTCAAAAGGCGTGAAGACGAAAAAAGTCACAACACCTTACGCGCCAAACGTCGAAGTTGTTGAACCTGTTCTATAGTGATTAAAATTGTCAAGATACGTGGGGCGTCTATGCGCCCTACGCTGTCACCTGGCGATTATCTGATACTTACCAAAGCCCGGTCGTGGAGTCAGTCTCTGCGGTCGGGCTTTGTCGTTGTGGTAGATCACCCAAAGTTTGGCGTGATCGTCAAACGCGTCAAATCCATAAACGGCGATAGCTTACAATTGGAAGGTGATGGCCCTGAGAGCACAGACACCGCCGCAATGGGCGATGTTCCATTAGCCTTAGTAAAAGGCCGCGCGAGGTTCGCCATTACGCCCAAGGGCGTAAAACGGCTGTAGCTTAAAATAGGCAGACCGCAATTAAGCGTCTGCGCGTTCGCCGCCTGTATTCGCACCGCGCTTAAGTTTAAGCGCCATCAGCAATGGCGAAGCCACGAAGATGGAGGAATAGGTCCCAACAAATACGCCCCAGATCATCGCGAAAGAGAAGCCTTTCAAGGCAGATCCGCCGAGGACATAAAGCGCAACCAACGCCAAAAGCGTAGTCACAGATGTCAAAATTGTCCGAGACAATGTATCATTGATCGAGATATTCAGAACTTCACCCAAAGGCTTGCGCTTAAACTTCCGCAGGTTCTCGCGAATACGGTCATAAACAATCACTGTATCGTTCAGCGAGTAGCCCACTATGGTCAAAATAGCCGCTATAATCGTTAAGTTAAATTCGATCCCCGTCAGGCTGAACACACCAATGGTCAAGACCACGTCATGCGCCAAGGCCAAAACTGCGCCCATGCCAAACTGCCATTCAAATCGGAACCAGATATATGCCAATACAAAGAATAGCGCCAAACCAACAGACATAAGACCCTTCTTACGAAGTTCTCCAGAGACTTGTGACCCGACGACTTCTGTATTTCGCACGAAGTAATCGCCTATACGTGTTGTGAGCTCAGTTTTCACTTTAATCAGCGCCGCTTGTTGTGCGCCTTGACCTTCTTCACCAGACTCGTCCTGCAATTGCAGACCGATACGGATCAAACGGTTCTCAATCGGGACGCCCTCTTTGGTCTTAGACCCTTCTGGCGGTTGAATACCTTGAACTGTTGCGCTGGCATATCCCATTTCCTTGAGTGCAGAACGAATTTCGGCGTCATCCAATTCTTGCGTCACAGAACCGATTTCGATCACTGTACCGCCCGTAAAGTCGATGCCGTAATTCAAGCCCTTTGTCGAAAACAAGACAGCCGATGCGATGACCGCAATGACGGACAAGATCGCAGCAATGACGCGGAGTTTGATAAAGGGGACGCGCGGTTCCTGTGGCAGGATGCGGACGAGTGAGATATCTTTCATCTTATCAGTCCTACTAAATCGGAAGTGTTTTAGGGCGTTTACCGCGCAGCCATGTGGCTGTCAGCAAGCGAGCAAAGATCACAGCGGTGAAGACCGACATAACAATACCAATGGCCAATGTCACCGCAAAGCCGCGAACAGGACCTGACCCAACAAAGTATAGCGTAATCGCCGCGATCATCGTCGTGATGTTCGCATCAAGGATAGGCGCCATTGAGAGCTTATAGCCTGTCTCAATCGCATTGATCGGCGTCTTCCCATTATAAGTTTCTTCCCGAATACGTTCGAAGATCAGCACATTGGCATCAACCGCCATACCAATCGTAAGGATGATACCCGCAATACCCGGAAGTGTCAGCGTTGAACCGAACAGCGACAAGGCCGCCGCGATAAGAATGATGTTCGTAGACAGCGCCAAGTTAGCTATTGTACCAAAACGCAACCCATAACTCAGCCACATGAAGATCGCGACACCTAGAAGGCCAATACCCGAAGCCACCTTACCTGCGCGGATCGAGTCAGCACCAAGAGATGGGTCGACTGTGCGTTCTTCGACAATCGTCAATTTAGCAGGCAATGCACCTGCATTCAAAAGAAGGGACAAATCGCGGGCTGACTCCATCGTGAAGCCTCCTTCAATATATCCAGAGCCGCCCGTAATAGCAGACCTAATATTCGGTGCCGTAACAATCTCTTTATCCAACACAACCGCAAAGCGCTTGTTGATGTTTCTAGCCGTCATACGGCCAAATTCCGTGGCGCAGGCCACGTTGAAGGAAAAGTTCACAATCGCACCGCTAGATTCTGGATGCGGCCCCGCTGAGGAATTTTTCAAACAGTCACCCGTTATTCGCGTGCGCTCGGTCACAATCAAACCACCACGACGGCCACTAGCTTCAGCAAAAGGAAAATAGGTATCGCCCGCAGCCACCCGGCCTGTTTCATACGCCACGCTCATGGCTTGCTCATTCGTAGAATCCTTCTCATTCACAAGATGGAATGAGAGGTTCGCCGATTTATTAATACGGTCTTTGATGTCATCGATGTTTTGCGCGCCAGGCACTTGAAGCAAAATACGCTTATCGCCTTCAGGTGCTAGCGTAAGTTCAAGGTTACCATTTGGGTCAATCCGTCGACGTAGCACACCAATCGATTTTTCAATTGTTTGCTTCCTTATGAATTCGATGTTCTCATCCGTAATCATAACGCGAAGATTGCGGTCTGATTCGCGTGATACCTTCGTTGTATTTGAAGAGCCGAACTGGCTCGGGTCGATAGGTTGAGAGAGCCCTTGAAGAAGCGGAAGCGCCTTATCTGCATCTTCTTTGGACCGCATACGCGCCAAAATGGAGTTACCATCCACGCGTACAAATTCTGTTCTCGGGCGATCATCAGCACGGCGGAACGCATCATTAATCCCTGTACGCTCATTCACCAAAGCTTGACTAAGGATGGAGGATAGATCGACCTCGAGGAGCATATGTGCGCCACCTTGAAGATCGAGACCCAAGTTAATGGACCGCGAGAACGCACCTGGCATATTCTCGCGCTGCTCTTCGCTCAGCACATTTGGAATGGCGAGGAGCAGTCCCAAAAAGACTGCACCGAAAATCATGAAAATCTTAGATCGAGAGAAGAACAGCATATACTCTAGCCTTTAGGCGAGGGTTTAAGAGGTTAGGAACTAGGCTTTGCCTGCATCATTTGCAGCTGTACGATCATGCTTGGCCGCAACCATGGACCGCGCCACTTTGATTTCGGATGTACCGGACGTAATCGTTAGCTCGTCTTCGCTAACTTTTTTGATTTTACCAATAATGCCGCCGCGCGTGATGATCTCGTCATTTTTTTGAAGTTCGGCGACCATAGTCTTGTGCTTCTTAGCCTGTTGGCTTTGTGGACGCAGGATCAAAAAATAAAAGATAAGGATCAGCGGACCAAAGAGCAGCAACGAGTTCATAATAGAACCACTAGCGCTTGGTGCAGTTTGTTGGATAAGAGTGATCATAACGATGTCCCCGCGTATAATGTAAATCTTGCCGAGTTTCCCCGACCGATTGAATTAAAACGCTATATAGGGAGCAAACCCGCCATTGCAACGCGCAAAGGCGGTATAGTTAACAGGTTAACGCGTGAGGCAGTGACCTGCTGGAAGCGTGAGGCGCTGACCAGGGGTTAAAGCATTCGGGTTATTGATTGAATTACGCGAAACAATATCGCTCACACCAACACATGTGCGGCGGGAAATCGAGTACAATGTATCTTTAGGGAGAACAGCATAAACGGCTTCTGAAGCGGCTGTCGCTTGCTCGAAACGCGGTGAAATTGATTGTGGTGTTGGCTCGACAATACGGCGAGTTACATAAGAATCATTCATTGGCGTACTTGCATATGTCCGCTGAGCCACTGAATTGTTCGCATCAAAGCGAGTGCCTGGAATACGAATTTGCTGACCGATCGACAAGGCAGTCCCATAAAATCCATTTTCAGATTGGATCGCAGAAACGCTAGTGTCGTAACGCTTAGAAATATTGTAAAGTGTATCGCCTTTGGAGACCGTGTGGGACTGAATGCTTGAAACGGACCCTGTGTAAGAGGTTGATGACGATTCTGGCGCAAACAACTCAATTTGGTAAGTCGAAGCGGTCTCAGGAACATACTCATAGCTAGACGTCGTGTTAGCTGGCGTGTATTCAGTATAGCTGCCCTGAACGACTTCAGTTTCAATATAATCGTTTTCGAAATCCATACCATTTGCTGTGCGATATGCGCGAATACGATCGGCTTCGTCTAGTAGCTCTTGATATTGAGCATCTGTCAAGTTGTCCGCATTAAAATGCTGAGCCTTAACGATGCCCTGATCATTATATTCGATCGGCGCATTGATAATCGCATCAACTGTCTGCGAGACAGGCTCAACAACAACATTATAGCTGGATTGTGCAAACACAGCCGTACTCGTGAGTGTCAAAGCGGCTGTTAGAAGTAGTGTCGTAGCACGCATGGGGTCGGTCCTGTCGCGGTCAAAGTTGACAGCATTATGAACGAACGTGATTAATGAAAGCCTAAGCCAAAACCCTTTTAATACAAAACTTAACTCTAACTTATAGCTCTTCGCTTTTGGGCTGCACTTTTACCTTTGGCCGTTGCAACACAACAACCGCCAAGATTGAAATCTCATAGAGTAGATAAATCGCCCCGCCCAAAATGAACTGCGTTATCGGATCAGGCGGCGTGGCGAAGGCTGCAAAAACAGCAATTCCTAACACAGCATACTTCCGGCTGTTTTTCAGCCCCTGCGCTGTCACAATCCCAATTCTCGCGAGCAGCGTCAGCACTACTGGCAACTGAAATGCGAGACCAAACGCTAAAAACAACACCATAGAGAGAGATAAATAATCACTCACCTTCGTCATCAATTCAATTGTTTCGCCGCCCGACCCTAAACTTTGTTGGTTCAGCGCGAACTCCATCACAAAAGGGAAAACAAACAGAAAAACGAGAGTAGACCCCATGACGAATAGAACGGGTGAAAGGATCAAGTAAGGTAAGAAAACGCCGCGCTCAGTCTTATAAAGGCCTGGCGCGATAAATCTGTAGAGCTGGTAGGCAATAATTGGGAATGCCAAAATCACACCGCCAAAAAGCGCAATTTTCATTTTGACAAAAAATGTCTCAAGCGGATGCGTTGCAATTAATCCCAAATCGATAGGTGTCAGACCCTTTTCAGCCAGGCCAATATTGTACCGAATCAGCGCGACTTCAAAAGGACGCATGAGAAAGGCAATAATTTGGCGCAAGAATGGCGCACAGACAATGCAACCCACCAGTAAAGCCACGCACATTTTTATCAGGCGAGTTCGTAGCTCTAGCAAGTGATCCAGCAGCGGAGCCTCACTTGACGATACTTCATCTGCTTGTTCAAGTTTTTCAGTCATCCGCTACGTCACCTTTGGATGCATGAGGCTTATGTTTATCTGACTTAGGTGCACTTGGCGTATGAGGCGACGACATATCCGTGGCCTCGCGCAATTCAGCATTCAAGGCTTTCATTTCACTATCCAGCTCAGGGTCAAGCTTGCCAAGATCTTTCATTTGCTCGATTTCACGTCGAATAGCTGCGACTTCACCGTCAACATCCATGTCATCAAATGCGGATTTAAATTCATTCCCCAAGGAACGAACACGTGCCATCCATTGCCCCATGGTCCGCATGAGGGAAGGCAAGTCTTTAGGACCGACAAAGATGATCGCCAAAAGGACAATCACCAACATCTCCGGAAATCCGATTGAAGGAAGCATGGGCTCTCAGCCCTCTATCAACGTCAGCTTAGCGCTTTTTCTTTACTTTAACGTCTTCCGCCTTTGGTGTGACATCAAGTGCGTCATCAGCTGCATCAGACATGTCTTCAACATTGTCTTTCAGGCCCTTACGGAAAGAGCTGATGCCCTTGCCCATATCGCCCATGATAGACGAAATTTTTCCGCCTCTGCCGAAAATCAGCAAAGCAACAACAGCAATAATGAGAAGTCCTGACCAATGTGGCATGGAATTTTTCCTTTAACTTATACTCAAAGATACAGAGCCACGCTCAAATCTTCAACCCTGCTTTACGCATCAGGGTCAACTTCATCTAAAAAATCTTCGAAGAACGCAGGTTCTTCTTCATCCTCGAGCGGGTCTTCATCCCCGCGAAGGTCATCAACCATCATTGGTTCTGGCATTTCAAAATCTTTGGGTAGTCGTGGATCAAGCAAACCTGCCGCTTTCAGATCATCACGACCTGGCAAGTCAGAAATCGTTTCCAAATTGAAATGCGCCAAAAACGCATGTGTCGTTCCATAGGTCACAGGACGTCCTGGTGTACGGCGGCGTCCTCGTAACCGCAGCCACCCTAGCTCCATGAGAACATCGAGCGTCCCTTTAGAGACAGCCACACCACGTACATCTTCAACTTCGGCGCGCGTAACAGGCTGATGATAGGCAACAATAGCAAGCGTTTCTAACGCCGCATTCGACAGTTTCCGCCGCGCTTCTTTTACGTCAGTCAAATTAGGCGCTAAGTCTGGTGCAGTCTGAAAGCGCCAGCGATCCGCAACACGCACAAGATTTACACCGCGGCCTTCATAATCACGAACCAGACGCGCCAATAGCGCCCCCACATCTACATCCTCTGGCATACGTTCACGCAAAGTTTGCACGTCAATCGGCTCAACAGCCGCAAATAGTAGCGCTTCTAGGAGACGTAAATTAGAATCAATATCACCTGCCGTTTGCAGGCGATCTGTAAGTGTTACGACATCCTCTTGAATGGCGGCTGTCACTTTATTGATTCGGTCTGATGTCTTGCTCATGCTTCAGCCTCTTTTTCACGCCCGCGCAGGAAGATTGGCGCGAACGCCTTTAGCTGCCGCAATTCAATTTGCCCCTCTTTGGCTAACTCCAAGCCCGCCAAAAGCGAACTGGCTCTAACAGAGGCCTGAGGAACACCGTACACGCCCACATCAGCCCCATCAGGCAAAAGCCCATCCAATGACACCCAGTCCGATACATCGATACCTGTCGCAGCAAGTGCGCGGCGCAATCGATTGCGAGCATCATCCAAACTCATCACGCGCGGCCGAGGCAATTTATGATTACGGATAGCAGCCCGTGACCGCGTGGTGCCATAAGCCTTGAGAAGATCAAAAATTTCGGCATCAAAAATTGGAGACGTACGGCTGCGTAATCCTTCTGGCGCGCCCCTTACATGGACAGCCGACCCCGTAACAGGCAAGGCGTGAAGACCCTCAACGGCTCGGCGCATAGCCTCCAAACGCTCAAGGCGAAACGCGAGATGCGCAGCCAATTCTTCAACTTCAGGCTCTTCGTCTCCAGCCTCCCGTGGCAGAATCAGGCGGGATTTCAAATAGGCGAGCCACGCCGCCATAACCAGATAGTCCGCTGCCAGTTCAATACGTAAGTCCTGAGCAGATTTGATAAAGGCAATATATTGCTCGGCGAGTTCAAGAATAGACAATTTCGCCAGATCAACCTTCTGCTTGCGCGCCAACTCAAGCAAAAGATGAAGCGGTCCGCCATAGCCATCTAGATCAAGGACAAGACCTTCGCCCTCGTCTGCCGCTTCAGACGCAGCTTCAAAAGATAGATCTTCCTGAAAGTCTTCGTTCATACCGATCCACCGGCCATGAGCGCGTCAAATTCAGCCTCAGCCACTTTGCGGTCAAACCAGTCCACAGTATCTGTGCAATTTTCGGCAATCTGCGCACGAGCAAGCGAGCGACCCGACAAGGCTCGAGACCCTTTTATAACATGAACACTATCAGCTAAATTCCCAGAGCATTGCAACGCAATATCACAACCAGCATTCAAAGCCCGTTCGGTTTTACGCGTTAGACTTCCAGATAAAGCCCTCATGTCGAGATCATCACTCATCAACAAACCATCAAAACCGATAGCCGCCCGAATAAGTTCCGTCAGGGATTTACGCGAAACAGTAACGGCCGATCGCGAATTATGTGTGTAAACGGCATGGGCTGTCATCGCCATCGGCGCGTCGCTAAACCGTCGAAACGGAAGAAAATCAGACGATTCCAAGGTTTCACGGTCTGCATCAATTTTTGGTAGAGATTTGTGACTATCGACTGTCGCTCGCCCGTGACCCGGAATATGTTTCACGACAGGAGCAACGCCGCCCATCATCAAGCCTGACATAGCCGCATGAGCCATGTCGATAATGTCATCGACTGTATTGCCTAGCGCGCGATCAGAAATGATCGGATCGGCCCCAGGTTGCGGCAAGTCCAAAACAGGGGCGCAATCAGACGTAATACCTACTGCGCGCAGATCATCAGCAATTAACCTATGCCCTAAATAACACGCTCGAAGACCTCTCTCGCGATCCTGACGATAAATCCAAGCATAGGCATCACCAGACGGATAGGCTCTCCAATGTGGAGCGCGTAAGCGCTGTACGCGTCCACCTTCTTGATCGACAAAAATTAGTGTGTCTCGCCCCATAGTATCACGAATATCACTCGTCAGTTTCTTGAGCTCATCGGGCGCGCCTACGTTACGAGCAAATAGTATAACGCCCCAAGGATTAGCATCGCGCAAAAAGACAGACTCTGTCTTCTTCAAACGCTTGCCAGATAGCCCGATAATACAAGACAGTGGGGCAGACATGTCTAGCGCTTTGCTACAAAACAGGGTTGGCCAGCAGCCTTGAAGGACGTGCACAATGATTGCGCAGCGGACTTGTCCGCTAGGCCAGCAACGCGTGTTCGGTAGTAAATACCTTTGTCGCCCAAATCTGCACGTACAATATCAGAATAAGCTCCAAAAACTAAATTCGGAAATTTCTTTTGAATACCAGCCCAAATATTCGCGGCATCATCTTGAGACCGCGTTGAGGCGACTTGCACGACCCACTCCGAAGTCCCCCTAGCTGGAGCGGACGCCGTTGGACGCGCAGGCGCAGTCACACTTGGGCGCGGCGCAGGGCGGGTTTCGACTCGTGCCGGGTTGGCGCGAACCACAGTCTCAGAAGGCGTTTTCACGATTGGCAGGGGCGCTTCTATTTTGATCGGCTGCTCAGGGCGCGGTGTTGGTATCGCATTTGAATTTGGGGACTGCCCATCCATGACGTCAAACACGACTTTGTCTTGGTTCGGCGTTTGCGCTCCACCCCCATCAACAGGTTTAACTTTAAAGGGTGTATTATCCGCAGTGATGCGCGGCGGATCTGACCTGTCGCGTACACCTGGCGTGTAAAGCTTCATGACAATGAGAGCAGCAAGCAGAAGGCCGCCAAAAACCAAAGCCAACTTGATCATCGGGTTAAGGCCTTCACGATCTCGCACGTCAAAAGGCTGAAGGGTCTCGTGCCCTGCTTCAAACTGAGGTGAAAACTCTGGTGGTACTTTTGACATCGTAAACTCGTATGATTTGAGCCGTACTATCGCAACTCGAGCGTGGAAAATAGTGTGGACTTCAGCATAGAGAACAAGGTTAAGAATTCCCTACCGAATGTATAAATCCCCCCGCGCCTAGAAATAACCCGTCGGTTGATAGAGCTTTTTATGCTCTGAAATCGCAAATGTATCCGTCATAGCAGCAATATGGTCGCAAACAACGCGCGCAGTAATCGAAGTCTCTGGACCATCCGTCTTGGCAAAGATGTGTGTCGGCAAGAGCTCAGGCTCGACAATGAACAACTCGAACAGCTCCCGCACCACGCGTCCCGCCGTACTCATCATACGATTGACCTTATAATGCTTATACATGTTCTCATACAAAAACGCCCGCAGAGGCTTTTCCTTGGCGCGGAACTCTTCTGAAAACGCGACAACTGCGTGATCGAGCTGACGTATATCGTCGGCGCTCTTAGGATCAGCGGCTTTTAGACGACGGCGCGTTTCCGCCAAAACATCAGCAACCATATATCCAATCATGTCACGCACAGCTTCGTGGATTAAGCGGCTTTCTGAAATATCAGGATAACGGCGACGGACATCCGCAAACATCTCGCCCACGAATGGGACTTGGCAAACATCCTCAACCGAGAACAAGCCTGCGCTCAACCCATCATCAAGATCATGGTTGTTATAGGCAATGTCATCCGCCAGCGCCGCAACTTGGGCTTCAGGTCCCGCAAATGTTGACAGCTCTAGGCCTTCCCAGTTCGGAATAGCCGTCATCGCCCAAGGTAATTTATCTACGCCAGAGGTCTTTGTGACCAACGGCCCATTATGTTTTGCAATCCCCTCAAGGGTCTCCCACGTCAGGTTCAGACCATCAAACTCAGCATAACGACCCTCAAGATGCGTGACGATACGCAAGGTCTGCGCATTATGATCAAAGCCAGCATAGGGCTCCATGCACGCTGCCAGAGCATCTTCGCCAGAATGACCAAAGGGCGGATGACCCAGATCATGAGCCAGCGCGAGACATTCTGCCAAGTCCTCGTCCAGCCCCAACACCCGCGCTATAGAGCGCGCGATTTGCGAGACTTCCAAACTATGGGTTAGGCGCGTGCGGTAATAATCGCCCTCATGCGCAACAAAAACCTGCGTTTTCCCTTTAAGGCGGCGAAAGGCCGATGAATGAACGATACGGTCTTTATCGCGCTGAAACGGGCTACGTTCTGACGCGCTCGGCTGGGCAATCGCCCGCCCCCGCGCATTATTCGGATCAGAGGCATAAATCGCGAGCGGACGCACGGAAGGATATTTGACCACAGTGTTTTGTTTCCAATTTAAGAATTCGCCCCTATATAGATTCTATGTCTGATATTGCTACCGAAACTCCCGTCACATTATCCGCTTCTGCCGCAACGCAGATTAACGCGATTATGAAGAAGATGGGCAAGCAGGATTTCCTGCGCGTCGCCGTCGAAGGCGGAGGCTGTTCGGGCTTCTCATATAAGTTCGACTTCGCAGATGCCGCCAATGACGATGATCTCGTGATCACCCGCGACGGCGCGACAGTTGTGATTGACGAAATAAGCTTAGAATTCCTAAGCGGA
This sequence comes from uncultured Caulobacterales bacterium, assembly GCA_938009235.1. Classification (GTDB taxonomy): domain Bacteria; phylum Pseudomonadota; class Alphaproteobacteria; order Caulobacterales; family Maricaulaceae; genus Litorimonas. The sequence continues at coordinate 189,170 of CALLIK010000004.1, read as the reverse complement.
TCAGAGATCGACTACGCCAATGAGCTGATCGGCTCAGCGTTTAAAATCGTCAATCCAAATGCGACAGCGAATTGCGGCTGCGGGACGAGTTTCTCGATTTAAGTTTTTGCCCAAAATTTCCAGAATGGATTCTTAGTTAGATTGCCTGATTTCAGCCTGCTTTCCATAAGTTCGGACAATTTTTCAAAATCATGGTCCTTCTCAGGTTTAACATACATGAGATCACCGAATAGCTCGACATAGTCGTTAAAATACCGCCCCTTATTGCCATAATACTTTGTAGCAAATTGGTTGCCCGCGTCGTTTAAATCTTCACTAGTCAGCTTACCGTCGCAGTATTCGAAGAGGAATTCTGTAGCAGTTTTTTCGCCCACGACAACGAGAGCGATATCAGCTTTATGATTTTCATCATCAGCTTCGCCAGCCCAACCTTTAACAAAACACCACTTCAAAAACAAAGCTATATGCGTACCACCATACTCTATCGGTGATGTTTCAGGGAAATCTCCGTCGAAGTGCCAGCTAGCGTCGTCGTATTTACTGACCATTCTAAACCAACCTACTCTGCGTCACCGCAGCCCCAATAAACCCTTTAAACAAGGGATGCGGGTCGAACGGGCGGCTTTTTAGTTCTGGATGATATTGCACGCCGATAAACCAAGGATGGCCTGGAATTTCTACGATTTCGGGGAGGACGCCGTCTGGGGATAGGCCAGAGAATTTCAGGCCTGCGTCTTCCAATTTCTTGCGATATTCGATGTTCACTTCATAACGGTGACGATGGCGTTCCTCGATTTCGAGACTACCATATTGCTCCGCAACCAAGCTGCCTGCTTCCAACGTCGCAGGATAAGCCCCAAGACGCATTGTACCGCCGAGGTCTGTTGTGGCTGTGCGTTCCAAACGCTCATTACCCTTGGTCCATTCCGTCATGAGACCGACAACGTTCTCGCCGCCTTCCCCAAATTCAGAACTACTGGCGTTTTCAATACCCGCCATGTTTCGGGCGGCTTCGACAACAGCCATTTGCATACCGAGGCAAATCCCAAAATACGGGATATTGTTTTCCCGCGCATAGCGCACGGCTTTGATTTTACCTTCTGTACCGCGTTCACCAAATCCGCCGGGAACGAGAATCGCGTTCATGCCTTTCATGACATCGACAGCTTCAGAGGTTTCGAAGTCTTGGGCTTCCATCCAATTAATCTTCACCTTCACATCATTGGCGATGCCGCCATGAACGAGGGCTTCGGTGATGGATTTATATGCGTCAGGCAGAACCGTATATTTACCAACAACAGCGATGTTCACTTCGCCGTTTTCAGGATTAGCCAGCGTTTCGGAAATGCCCTGCCAAACGCTCAGGTCTGCATCTGGCGGATTATCAATACCGAAATGCGCGAGAACTTCGCGGTCTAAACCTTCGTCGTAATAGGCCAATGGTACATCATAGATCGAACGCGCATCGAGACCCTGAATAACGGAACTTTCGCGCACATTGGTGAAACGCGCAATTTTCTTACGATCGCCGATGTCAATTTCACGGTCCGCACGGCACAGCAGAATATCAGGCTGAATACCGATAGAGCGGAGCTCTTTGACACTATGCTGCGTCGGCTTTGTCTTCATCTCGCCAGCGGTTTTGATGAATGGCAAGAGCGTTACATGTAGGAAGCAGGTATTATTGCGCGGCTGTTCTTGACTGAACTGACGTAGCGCTTCGAAAAATGGTAGGCCCTCGATATCGCCAACGGTTCCACCAACTTCGCAAAGTACGAAGTCAACATTCCCAGCGTCAGAGCCGATGAAGTCTTTGATCTCATTTGTGACATGCGGAATGACCTGCACCGTCGCGCCAAGATAATCCCCTCGCCGCTCTTTAGTGATAATGTCGGAATAGATGCGGCCCGTGGTGATGTTATCCGTCTGCGCGGCGCTTACGCCTGTAAAGCGTTCGTAATGACCAAGATCAAGATCGGTCTCTGCGCCGTCATCGGTAACGTAGACTTCGCCGTGCTGATAAGGGCTCATCGTGCCCGGATCGACGTTCAAATAGGGATCGAGCTTACGCAGGCGGACTTTGTAGCCGCGCGATTGCAAAAGAGCTCCAAGCGCAGCAGATGCCAAGCCTTTGCCCAACGACGACACAACGCCGCCGGTGATAAAAATGTAACGTGGCATAGAGGCCCGCCTTAAAAGTGTTAGCGGGGGTTCGGATCAGACGATTACTCGTCTTTCTCGCCCTGTTTAGGGCCCGCGTCTTCGGCCAGAGTTTCCTCGGCTGACGGGACTGACGTTTCGGACGAATCATCGGGTGAGGTCAATACCTCTGTGGCAGTTTCATCCACAAGAGGTGCAGTTTCGCTCTGAGTAACTTCAGCAGGCGTATCATCGAGAACAGAGTTGTCGCGGTTTTCGATCTGATAGACGACCGACAAAGCCAAACAGTTGATAATGAAGAGCGCGCCCAAAATAGCCGTCATACGTACAATTGACGTGGCTGCAGAGCGACCAGACATCAATCCGCCGCCTCCACCGCCTCCACCGCCGCCAATACCCAAAGCGCCACCCTCTGAGCGTTGAATCAGGATCAGCCCTGTCAGGATGATACTGATGATAAGTTGGATTATAAGCAGAACGGTAGACATGAGGCGGTCCCTAGAAGCATTCGCGCGGCGATTAGACCAAACAGGTCGGTATGGCTAGAGGGATTTACAAGTGGGAGCTAAAGAGAACCCCGACACTAAATTTATTCTAATTCAGCTATTTGATCAAACCCCCAGTTTATTTGATCAATCCAGTAATCGGCGAGCTTGGCACTGCATATTGCTTGGGCGTTATGCGGCCCGCCAGAAACGCTTCGCGCCCTGCGATGACAGCGTGTTTAAACGCACGTGCCATGCGGATCGGGTCTTGTGCGCCTGCAATAGCAGTGTTCGCAATAATCCCGTCAACGCCAAGTTCCATTGCGGCAGCCGCTTCGGACGCTGTGCCTAGTCCTGCGTCGACAATGACTGGGACCGTGACGGCTTCGCGCACGAGGCGGATATTCGTAGGGTTCAGCAATCCGAGGCCAGAGCCAATCGGCGCGGCCAATGGCATGACCGCGGCGGCACCTGCGTCTTGTAGCTTTTGGCAATAGACGGGATCATCCGTACAATAGACCATGACATCAAAGCCATCCGCGACGAGTAATTTCAGACTCGCGAGGGTTTCTTCCATGTCTGGATAGAGATGCACATTAGAGAGCACTTCGAGTTTCACGAGGTTCCATCCGCCAAGTTCGCGCGCCAAACGCAAGGTCCGCACCGCGTCTTCGCCTGTGAAGCACCCTGCGGTGTTCGGCAGATAGGTCGTTTTCTTTGGGTCGATAGAATCGGTCAGAAGCGGCGCGTCAGGTTGATCTAAATTCACGCGGCGAATGGCGACAGTCACCATCTCTCCGCCAGCAGCCTCTAGGGCGGCTGCGTTTTCAACATAATCTTTGAATTTACCTGTGCCGATAATCAGGCGGGAGTGAAATTCACGTCCAGCGACAATAAGTGGGTCTTTTTTACTTAGGAGCACAATCAGCCGCCTCCGATAAAATGGATAATTTCTAGCACGTCATGGTTCGTCAGCGCGGTCTCTGCATAGGCTGACTTCGGGACAACTTCACGGTTAAGCTCAACCGCGATCTTCCGCTCTGGTAATTCCAGATGCGAAATCAAACCTGCAACTGACAATTCGTTCGGCAGGTCGTCATGACCTTTGCCATTTATGAGTAGATGCACATCAATCCCGAGTGTTGAAATAAGGGTCAACGCGCGTTACCACGCAGTGAAGAGAGACATCAATGACTAAGCCCATTCATATTATCAACGGCCCAAACCTAAACTTGCTCGGCACGCGTGAGCCTGAAATTTACGGCTCGCAGACGCTAGCCGACATCGAAGTGATGTGCGCGGAAGTCGCCGAAGCCTTGGACCACACAATTGTCTTCGTACAGTCAAACATCGAAGGCGAGCTTGTGGACTTCATCCAAGCCGCGGGCCGCGACGGATCAGGCATTGTGATCAACCCTGCCGCCTATACGCATACATCCATTGCGCTGCATGACGCCCTAAAAGCCGTCGATGTGCCCTCCGTTGAGATACATTTGTCGCAACCCGCCAAGCGCGAGAGTTTTCGACGCCGCAGCTATGTCGCAGAAGCCGTCCACGGAACAGTTAGCGGGTTTGGTGCAGACTCTTACGTTTTAGGGCTGCAAGCGCTGTCAAATCTGATAGATACAAACGATTAACCGATTCACCCCATGAAAATCGGGGCATAAGGGATAGGAAGACGACCATGGCCAAAGAACACAGCGAACCAACCGCCAAGGACCTGAAATTCGTAAAAGAATTGATGGCATTGCTGGAAGACTCAACGCTCACAGAGATAGATTTCCAAAAGGGCGATCTAGGGATTAGTCTCTCCAAGAGCGGACCTAGCTCATCTGGTGTCCAACATATGATGGCAGCGCCTGTCGCTGCTGCGCCTATGGCGATGGCGCAATCCCAACCTGTTGCCTCAGTTGAAAAGCCTGCTGATGCCGCTGCGCATCCTGGCGCTGTGAAATCACCGATGGTCGGTACAGCCTATATCCGCCCTTCCCCTGATGCTGACACATTCGTCAACGTTGGCGACAAGGTCAAAGAAGGCGACACGATCATGTTGATCGAGGCCATGAAGACTTTCAACCCAATCGTCGCGCCAAAATCAGGCAAGATCGAGCAAGTCCTCGTGGATGATGCTAGCCCCGTCGAATTCGGCGAAACCCTCTTTATCATCGTCTGATCATGCCAAAGTCCGGAAACGTGGCGAACGCCAAGACCCAAGGTCTCTTCAAAAAGGTCCTGATCGCGAATCGCGGCGAAATCGCCCTGCGTATTCATCGTGCCTGTAAAGAAATGGGAATCGCAACCGTTGCGGTCCATTCCGAAGCTGACCGCGACGCCATGCATGTGCAGCTCGCGGATGAGTCCGTCTGTATTGGCCCAAACAGCGCCACTGACAGCTATTTGAACATTCCAGCGATCATTTCAGCTTGCGAAATCACGGACGCCGATGCTGTGCATCCTGGCTATGGTTTCCTGTCTGAAAATGCGCGTTTTGCTGAAATCGTCGAAGCTCACGGCATGGCCTTTATCGGACCGACTGCGGAACATATCCGCATCATGGGCGATAAAATCTCTGCCAAAGACACAGTCATGGCGGCAGGTATTCCCTGCGTGCCTGGCTCCAAAGGCTCCGTTTCCACTTACGAAGACGCCAAAGAAGTTGCCAAAGAGGTCGGTTTTCCGCTCCTCGTCAAAGCGGCAGCAGGCGGCGGCGGGCGCGGTATGCGTCTGGCCGAAACACCTGACAAACTCGAAGAAGCTCTCTCCGCTGCGCAGCAAGAAGCGATTGCAGCTTTTGGTAACGGCGAAGTCTATCTCGAACGCTACCTTACGGGCGGACGTCATATTGAAATCCAAGTCCTCGCCGATACGCATGGCAATGTTGTGCATTTGGGCGAGCGCGATTGCTCGCTACAGCGCCGTAACCAAAAAGTTCTCGAAGAAGCGCCCTCTCCGACCCTCACCGCCAAAGAGCGTGCCGACATCGGCAAGGTCGTCGCAGATGCGGTCCGCAAGATCGGCTATCGCGGCGCAGGCACGATTGAGTTCCTCTATGAAGACGGCGAGTTCTTCTTTATTGAAATGAACACCCGCCTTCAGGTCGAACATCCCGTCACCGAAGAGATCACAGGCATCGACCTCGTGCGCGAACAAATCCGCGTCGCCGCAGGCCTAGAGCTAGGCTATGAGCAAAAAGACATTGAGTTCAAAGGCCACGCCATTGAATGCCGTATCAACGCGGAACATCCACAAACCTTCGCGCCTTCACCGGGCAAGGTCACGAATTTCCACGCACCGGGCGGCATGAATACGCGCCTCGATAGCGCACTCTACACGGGCTATTCCGTCCCGCCGCATTATGACAGCTTGATCGGGAAGCTCATCGTCTGGGGTCACACCCGCGAAGGCGCGATCCTACGTCTACGCCGCGCGCTCGGCGAAATGGTGATCGAAGGCATCCAAACCACAATGCCCCTACACGAAGCCCTCATCGAAAATGAAGACTTCCAAGCGGGTGATTATAATATCCATTGGCTAGAGAAGTGGTTGGACGAAGAGGGTTGAGAACAAACTTAGAAATAGCCAAATCTGCGTTCAAAAATTTCGCAGATAGACACGATTTGCACTTCACTGAACGTTCATTTAGCGAAGTTGATGATGCATTGGATTATATGTTTGGAGTTCAAGACGGCTTGTTTTTTGAGCTATCTTTAGGCTTCACAGGCGACGAACTTCACATTGGGTATCAGGGGTTTTGGACTTACATATTTCCACTAGATGAGAAGATTGATTGGATGGTATCACTGGCAGACGGCATCATAGAAAATAGATGTCGACTTGCAATTCATAAAAGAAGGTCCGTCGTCAGATACCGTGTTTTGGAAGAACATATAGATGGTGCATGGGTCGCTCAATATGGAGCGGTTGAAAAACTTTCGCTCCCTTTTCAGAAAACTCAAGTCAGTTATATTTACAACACTAAAAACAACTATCACCCGTCATCTTAGGGCTTGTCCCTAGGACCTTTGGTCCGATGCGAACGGCACAAACCCACCTGTTTCAGGGTCAAGTGGGAGCCAGTCTGGGTTGGCTTCTTCTATGAGGTTGATTTTCCATTGACGTTTATAGCGCTTCAATGATTTTTCACATTGAATAGCCGTCGGCATATCTTCGAAATCCTCAAACCACACAAGCCTTCGGATTTGATATTTAGCCGCGTGTTTAGAACCGCGTCCTTCGAGGTGGTCTTGCATGCGACCAGGTAAATCCGACGTGACGCCGATATACAGACTGCCGTTTTTTGATGAGGCAAGGATATAGACGCAGGGGCGTTTCATATATCGAGTTTAGGACCAAAGGTCCTAGGGACAAGCCCTAGGATGACGAAAAATAAAGAACGGTAAAACCAAACATAGAAAATAAGAAACGTCATCCTAGGCCCCTGTGCCTAGGACCTTTCGTACAATACTTGCTAAACTCTAAGGCCGCTCGTAAAATCCATCACGCGGTGTCACCCCAACACCCTTACGTCCAATCGCTGGGCCAACGGCTCCCAACGCCAACAGAATTTTCCGCTTCCCGCTTGCCCCGACGCGGCCGTCCCATGCCTCTGGGCCGCCTTTGCGTAGGTTCTGCCCGATTTCGCGGTACACTTTCAGTGCGGCGCTGATGGCCCATGCGCATCTGAAGTCTAATTCTTTGATGCCAACTTTGGCGCTGGCGTAATACTGCTCGGCGATACCCAGCTGCATACAGGCGGCGGCGTGAAGTGCTGGCCAGTTGTCGCGGTCGAGTTGATCTTTGGCATCAATCGGCGCGCCTGCGGCTTGCAATAAATCTTGCGGGATAAAGACGCGGTCCGCTTTGGCGTCATCAATAACATCGCGAGCGATATTCGTGAGCTGAAAGGCGAGCCCTAAATCACTGGCGCGGTCCAACGTCGCCTCATCCCGAACGCCCATGATATTCGCCATCATCACGCCGACAACACCTGCAACGTGGTAAGAATAATCCAGAATATCATCCACAGACTTATACACACGGTCCTCGGCGTCCATTTGGAACCCCATCAGCAAATCAAACGGATGGCGATGATCAATGTCATGCGTTTTAATCACGCGCGCTAAGCCAGCAAATACGGGGTTATCCATCGGTTTTCCCGCCAGTGCATTTGACGTGTCTTGGCGCAGTTTACTGAGGCGTTCGCCCTGCCCGATTTTATAATCCACAATCTGGCCGTGGCCCATTTCCTGCCCGTCAATCACATCATCGCAATAGCGGCACCACGCATAAAGCATCGCCGCATCATCGCGCAACGCAGGCGGCAAAACGCGGCTGGCCAAAGCAAAAGACTTAGAGCCTTTTTTGATCGAGGCATTTCCGTGGGCAACAACATCATCCATGTCGCGGGGATAGGTTGGTTTGAGGAAGATTGGAAGTTACTAAGCTACAATAAGAAAGTGACGCGAATTGCACACATCGAAAAGCGTTAGTTTCAACGGTCCACAAAATACTCTTCGTGCAGGCTATCCGCTAAATCTACAGCGTCCTTATTAGCGTGTTCTCGTCGCATATATTCTTCTAACGCCGGTTTTAATTGATATAAGCGCGCCCGCATCGACACATCATCAACGCCCGTATGCGAATAAATTCGGCCCAATGCCTTGAGTGACGCCGATTGCATTCGGGATACAGGATTATTTAACTCCCACTGAATTTGAGAGATTACCGCCGACTCTGGCGTCGCGTAATAAGCTGCGGCAATCAAAGCTTCACTTTTGACTTCCACAGAATAATCTCCTGTTGAAAGGTTTGTTAAAACGAGAATTGTTTGCTCATCAACCTCTTCTGGACTCTCATAAGACAAAATATCAATCGCCTGGAGCTGAAGCTTTGGGTCGGTTTCTGAGGTCGCTAAATTACGCAACGTTTCGGCCATATTTGCCTTTATACCCTGCATCTCTGTCTCAGGCCTGTCTATATAAGCTTTTTCTAAAAGTTTCAGACCTGTCAAACGCTGAGATGTCTCACTTGAATATATGAGTGTGCTCGCCATCCGCTCAAGGTAATCCGCAGGGACAAGAGTTATAATGCTCTCTAGAATATCAACACGATCTTCTAGAGCCTCATCATAGTCTATATCATCCAGTGATTTAGACATATGCCCGGTTATGAAATGACCTATATCCACCGTATGTTTAGGATTATATTGAAGATAATGGACAAGGAATTCAGGGTTGGATGTAACCAATAGTTTTTGAGAGTGTGTCAGCGAATCGCCTGATATGAGAGCCGAAAGAATCGCATCTAAACATGTCTCTAAACACGTTAATGAAGGTGTAGATGAAGCTGTAGCCGTGTCTTCGCTCTGTTTTTCAATAAAATCAGGTTTAGGCTTAATTTTTGAATCAGTAACGTAGGCCTCTTTTTTTCCAACAAGCTGTGCGGGGTCAGAGGACTGGGCAAGAGGCAGTTGAGGACCACTTCTATCTAGAGACAAATATGCCGCGCTAATGCCAAGCATTAAGACGAACACATAAACATACGGCTTCATTATTTACCCCTTTCCCTGCATAGGACTGAAAGATTTAGTCAAGTACAAATCTTGAAACTTATCAACCAGCAAAGATAAAAATTGATAGGTAAATTACCTTAAACCTATAATTTAAAACAAAATTTTAAGTTCAATATACGAAAAAATACATTTTTGTCGGCAATAAAGCGAGCCACAAACTGGCTAGTCAAACCACACCGATGTTATCGAAAATTCATCACGTTCAATCTTACAGCTCTCGGGCTTTCCTGCGTTTAACCAAGTTAATACCAAGCCCCAAACGTACTACTTTTTTTGTTAACCCCATGAAATCAACTAATAACTATCCCATCTTCAACTCACAATTAGAAAAATACTACCCTAACAAGCATAAAGCTTAATAAACTCAACTATAGGCAATATTTATCTAGACACCCCCTCCTCCGTTACATTATGGCAATGTAATAGAATGATAAAAATCATCTATTTCAAAAATAAAGTTGTCGGGGAGATAATAAAATGAGTACAAAAAACAAAGTTGTGAAGACATTACTTGCTGCGGCCTTAATGGCTGCACCTGCTTCAGTTGCCTGGGCAGACTGCGATGATGACAAGCCCGACAGAGGCGCCCCTGGAGCAACGAGTGCAAAATTCCATACAGAAGTGCGTAAAGCCAAACTTCAAGTCGGAGCGAACTCAGCTCAATGCTATAGCAAAAGTCAAATTGGAAGTAGTTCATCAAAGAATGTACATTTTTATACAACCAATGACGATAAGGTCGTAAATTTTCTAATGGCTAACGAGGGCTGGCGCTCTGAACTTCGAGTCGAAGATGAAGACATAAATGTTGAGGCAGGAGGAAATCGCTCTTTCGTTGGCAAGCTGAGATTTATTGGCAGATCAGACGAATTAGATACCGTAACATTTATGCAGATTCATATTGATTCATCAGATCAAAGAGGGCCTTTAGCAGCTTTAAAGTGGTCAGATAATCTTGAAGACTCTCTAACGGGAGAGAAGAAGAAGGGATATTATTTAACCATTCGAGAATCAGCGACTTGTGACAGCTCCTCGAGTGGTTGTGCGATGAATATCTTTGTCGCAGAGGATAACGGCCTAAATGATTACAAAAAATTCTTGTTGGGGATTTATGATGGACAATTACGCTTAAAAATAGATGGTCAGCAAATTGCTTTCTCTTATGAAAATGTTTTCAATAACGGCGCGACTGTAACAAATGATATAGATATCAACCTAAACAATACCTATTGGGACGATGATCATGACTTGTATTTCAAGCTTGGTGCATATATGAATTCTGATGGAAGTGCGCATATTCAGTTCGGCAAGATAGAATTCAACTAAATTCTTTCACTAACACAAAATAAATATAAGGCGTTTTTACTTCCGTAGGGGCGCCTTATTATTTGAAAATCTTTCCTTCCTTCCAATTTCAAACTTTTAAAAACCTTACAAATTCTAGCGTCTTCAAACTCTAGAATGACAAGCATTATGCCATCATCGCGCAGTGCAGGCGGCATCATCCATTATGCGAGGGATATGCCTGTGTGCCGATGAACGGAAGCGGTTTCAGCGTGTTAAAACGGGTTTGACCATTTCTCATCCGTATAGACCTGCGACCCAGACAATGTATTCAGGAAAGCTACGAGTTGAGCCTTTTGTGCATTTGACAAATCTAAGTCTCTAACATCCCCATTAGTGGTTAGGCGATTATCGATCGAGTTGAGGAACTGCTGCCGCGCTGTTGCGTCTATGGGCGTTTGGATATCATCATAATGGTTCACAACATCCAACAAGGTCTCCAATGATCCATCATGCATGAAGGGACCATTCGGCGTTCCATTAGGAGTCGCCACATCTCGCAGCGATGGAGATCGTGTATTGGTAAAATCAACCGCATTAGGATCGTTCATGACACCAACGACGCCATTGTGGTCACTTCCAGGACGAATATCAAACTCTGGCGGGCGGTGACAATTATCGCAGCCTGCTCCGCCATTATTGGAACTCCCCATAAATAGGTCTTTTCCTGCATTCTCATCATCGGTGAAGTTAGGAAAATTGACGTCATCATCACCTGTTTGCGCGCGACCCACGTCATATTTTGAATCAAAAGACCAAATACTTTTGGTGAATTGCGCCAACGCCAGCTGTAACCGTCCTTCTGTTACCTCTGCATCACCGTAAACAAATGTGAAGAGCTCTTGATAATAGTCCAAGCCTTCTAGCTTTGTAACGAGATCTGCAAAATCAGGGCGTCCATCTCTGCCACTAAAGCCATGCTCATTATGATCGCTGAGAGGCATCGTCTCTTGCGCTTCGTGACTATCGGCGCGTTCATCCCAGAAGAAATTTTCTTCATCGGCGAATTGCGTATTGATGAGACGCATTGAATGACGTCCCGTAACGCCACCATCGACGCCGCGACTGGCGACATCTGAGTCGCCAAAGCCTATCGATTGCATATGGCAGCTAGAGCAGGACACGCTGTCATCAAAGGACAGCGCTGTATCGTAAAACAAAACCCGTCCAAGCGTCGCGCCCTCGTCCGTTATAGGATTACCGCCCGTTTCTAGCTTGGTGATATAATTTGGAACCGTTTGATTTTCGTAATTCTCCATATTGTCCAAATCAATACGGCCTGCGAATTTGGCCGTGACCGCAGTTTGAGCGGTACCAGCAGCTGACACAACAACATCAAAGCGATTCTCAACACTACCGCCATTTCCGTCACTTGCCGTGATAGCAATTGTCACTGTGCCTGTGGCCGACGGTGTACCTGAAATGACACCCGCAGTGTCCGACAGACCTTGAGCGGCTGGGGAATAAGCAATGACATAGGAGAGCGCGTCGCCATCCGCATCCGAAAAACTCTCCCCTGCTTGTGTCGCGTCATATTCGAACGCGGTTCCAACTATCGCTGTTTGGTTACTGTTCGCTGTGTCTATGACAGGTGCCTGATTTACAGAGATAGCCGTCGTCTGCGTCGTTACAGTATCCCCTGATCCGCCACCGCAGGCTGATAAAAACAAGGATGCGGTGAGCGTAGCGGCGACACGTATTTTCATATATATAAATCACTTCCAGAGTCTAAGCGCCGTGTATGGAAATAACGTATCAGAGAAACGTTACCAATGAACATGCAGTAAATTGACATAGAGCTTACTCTGGAAACTTGGCGCATATGTGTTTAATCCTTCTGTTAGAAAAACTAAAAATCAAGATTTTCAAAACTCTACAAGAAAATACAACCATTGCATCCACGCACTCAAAAGCTGTGTCATTCTAAGCATGTTCTTTCGGACATTGGACAGGTGAGACGTCATTTACTGGTTCGAGGGATAGTGGGGTTGAGCATCTGGTTGTGCATTATGTACTAAGACAAGCCAGACTGTGCCGGGCCTTGATGTGGTGAGCGTTGACCGCCTGATCTTAAACCGGGGCTTGGAGGATAAAATCTCTAATGTCCGTCGGCAGGTCAGACTGCGGGAAATACTAACCGTCACATCTACAACCACTGCCGCAGTGTTATCACTTGCGTAAAACAATTTACTTACTTCGGTATCCCGTCGCGGGTGCCGACACTGCGGGCCGTCCTGCCTAATATTTCTAATCAGCCGCGCCCCTCATGTTGAAACAGAGGTTTCAACGGGGGCGGCAAGCGTTTCCGCTTGCCTAAGGCTCAGATTTTAGACTTAAAGCCCACCGCCAAAATAATCGATCTTGCCGAGCGGCACACCATTATGGCGCAAGATATTATAGGCTGTCGCCGAATGGAAATGCAGATTCGGAATTGTGAACCCAGATAAATAAACGATGCCCGTAAATGGCATCTCGCCTCGGGGGCCAAGCTTGACCATAAATTCAATGCCTTCGCGGCCATCAAGTTGCTCTACCGTGACGGCTTCAACATCCGCTTTGGCCTTGGCGATCAGAGCATAAAGTTCTTCAAATGTCCGCTCACTATCATCATAGCTTGGCGGCGTGAGGCCTGCGATGCGGTAAGGCGCCATTTTGGCCATATCACAGATCATCAAGGCCTGTTTGTATAATGGGTGCATGTCAGGCGCGAGACGCGCATTTAGGAACACATCAGGATCAATACCGCGCTCAATGGCATTCGCCTCACCCTTGCGAAGCATATGCTCCAAATTACCAAGTAATTTTGGAAGTGCGCTAACGGCATTCGACATGGAGAGTGTGGACATGAGTTGGTTCCTATTCAGGCAATTTAGACCCGTCGACTATGTCGCGGACGACCCGTAAGTGACACCCTTAAATGCGGAGAGTTCATCTACAAAATCATCTGCTACAACGCCCGCCGTAGCTTTCGCCGCACCAACAACACCAGGGACACCCGCGCCAGGATGCGTACCTGCGCCCGTAACATAAAGGTTCGAGATCACGTCATCGCGGTTATGCGGACGGAACCATGCGGATTGCGTCAGAATCGGTTCAACCGAGAATGCGCTGCCCAGATGAGAGTTCATATCGTCGCGAAAGCCAAAAGGCGTCAGCGTATGCATGACTTCGAGATGATCATTCAGACCCGGAATGGCGTGGACTTCGAGGTAGTCCAAAATCTTCTGCGCATAAGCGGGACCAATTTCGTCCCAATCCAAATCGGCACTGCCCAGATGCGGCACGGGCGCGAGGACGTAATAGGCTGACTTCCCCTCTGGCGACATCGTAGAATCTGTAACGCTTGGCGCATGGAGATAGAGTGAGAAATCATCGGAGAGCTTGCCGCCCTTCCCGAAAATCTCCGCGATGAGTTCCTTATACCGCTGACCGAACAGGATGATGTGATGCTTCAAATATTCTGGCGTCGGAATATCAAGGCCGAAATAGATCACAAACAGCGACATAGAATGGCGCTTCTTGGTCAATGCCTTGCCGTATTTTTGGCCGCGCGGATGTTTGCGGAGGAGCTGCTTATAGGTGTGAACAACATCAGCATTAGACGCGACCATATCAGCCGTTTTTGTCCAACCGTCCGCAGTCGTCACGCCCGTGACGCGGTCACCTTCGGTGTGAATATCTGTGACTTCAGCGTTGAGACGAACCTCGCCGCCAATGTCTTCGAACAGACGAACTAGGCCAGAAACCAATGCGCCTGTGCCGCCCTTGGCGAACCACACGCCGCCCTTGCGCTCTAACGCATGGATGAGGCCGTAAATCGCTGAGGTGGCAAACGGGTTGCCGCCGACGAGAAGCGATTGGAACGAGAGGAGTTGGCGTGTCTTCTCGTCTTTGACGAATTTGGAGACTTGCGCGTAAACACTACGGTCCGCGCGCAGGCGCACGAGTTGTGGCGCGGCGGCGAACATCTGGCTCATCTTGAGGAAAGCTGTTGTGCCGAGCTTCTCGTAGCCCTCGTGATAGAGCTCTTTAGAATAAGCGAGGAATTTACGGTAGCCCGCAACATCATCAGGATTACGGGAACGGATTTGCTGTTCGAGGAAATCTTGGTCATTGTTGTAATCAAGAACTTCGCCGTCTTCCCACTGCAAGCGATAAAATGGATCGACAGGCAGCAGCTCGACGTAGTCTTTCATCTCGCGGCCTGCAACCTCGAACAATTCTTTGAGACAATCAGGATCGGTAATGACGGTCGGCCCACCATCGAATTTAAAGCCGCCTTTTTCGTAAACATACGCCCGACCGCCAGGCTTGTCGCGGTTATCCAGCAATGTCGTTTGAAAGCCCATCGCTTGAAGACGAATGGCAAGGGCAATACCGCCAAAACCAGCGCCGACAACGATAGATGTTAGACGTGTAGACGTGGTTTTAGTCATAAGAAGCCTCGATCTACTCCAGCGATTGCTAGAATCAGAGACCTTCATTTACATATTAAGGCTCTACACCTCAACTTACGTTCGGGTGCGCTTTACGTCGCACGCTCGCGCTTGATAAATGCAGATTCAGAGACATTGCTAATGGCTTTAGATACTGACACTGGCGGTTTTCCGATGAGGACTTTCAACTTATCTGCCTTTGAAATGCGGTTGCGATAAAACCGTTCAACGAGGTCTTCTGGCAGACCGTAAAACCGTTCCAAAACTTTATAGCGCTTCTCTGGTTTGGCCGCACGGAACATCATCCGATTAAGCATTCTCAGGAAAGATTCTTCATGGTAATGGTCAACGCGGTGATACGCCATTTCATGTAAGAGCGCGGCGCTGAAATCAGGTTTATTTTGTTCAATCATGTCATAAACGACATTGGCGCTCTTCACAGCTTCAGGTAAACTATAGCCAGTCACTGCGTGATAATACCCGCCTGTCATTCCAAGCTTAACTGCCTCAGTTTTTTCACCTGAAACGTCGGTGCCATAGTCTGGGTCCACCGCCAATGTGATCGGCAAAACACCCGTCTCGCGGCGGATCACATCATATGTATCCACCTTCAAGCGATCTCCAATATAATCAGAAATTCGAGACTCAACTGAGTCTGCCTCTAATTCAGGACCGTCCGCGTAATATGTGTCTTCGACAAGAAGTTCAGTTTCTGAAAAAGGCAAACAATAGACAAACCTATATCCGTCCAACTGATCAACCGTCGCGTCCATAATAATAGGTCGCTCCACACCATGCGGTATTTTGGTTTTGATGACGTGACCAACAAATTTCTGGTATCCAAGGAAAACATCATCATTGGCTTTAAACCCACGTGCATCGAGAACACAGGCTGCCGTCAGTTTTTCACCGTCTTCAAGAATAACCTCGTAAGCAGACAGCTTCTCAGCCAACGTATTAAGTCGAACCTTTAAACGCCCACTCTCAATATGAGGCTGAACACAGGCCCGCAGCGTGTCGCTGTTGCCGGTACAATATGTAATATCCAGCGTTCGCTCTCTTTTAGGGAACTTAACATCATATTGGTCCCATTGATGCGCGATAACGGGTTTGACCCAATCCTGCAAATCAGGCAAAATATCGTTCATGTTAAAAGACCAAGTATGATCTCCAGCAATTTTATCCGAAGATTCAATCAACGTGACGGTTAAATCAGGGTTTTTATCCAAACACAGCCAAGCGACCATAAGTCCAGAAAGGCCAGCGCCTACAATTACTAAATCAGATGTATGTTTCATTTAATGGTTTTATGATGGCGAATCTAAAACTGCAAGCCTTGCCCGTAAACACAGATAACGATTCATTATCAGATTGAGTCGACTCCCCCTTAATAACAACCCCGCGCTGTACTTGCGTAATTCACGCCTCGTGAAAGCCAAATAAACCATGTTTTTCAGAGACTTCAGGCAGATTTTTTATAATCTTACACAGTGAAACACTCCCACTCCTGTCTATAACATGACATAAGTATCACGTTCGACGCGAGTCGGGCACGGCGAACAGATGAGTTGCCCCACATCAACTGATCTGTTCGTCACTATCAAAACATGTGAGCATTGAACTAAAGCAATACTCCATTACGGCTAAACTTTTCTCGACCGGAGAGTTATTAATATAGGGTGAGCACCCAGATATCAGTCTCGGTACTCGATTTTTGGCTGATAATTTTCATCGTGTTTGGCCAGAACTTCTGTGGCCCGAAAATGGGTTTTTGTTATCAATTTACCAGATACAACAACTCCCTGACCCTCACGGAATAAATCAGGAAGAACGCCTATGTATGTCACTTGAAGATTTTGCGCCATCTCACGTTCAAAGTCGTCAATTTCAAATTGAGTGGTCCACCCCTCGGTAACAACGGTATCAGTCTTCACGAGGCCGCCAATTTTAAAAGTGTCTGATCGTGGCTCAAAGCCCTCACTGACAACATCAGATGGGTTTTCAAAAAACTGCATGTTCTGGCCTAGAGCTTGAAACACAAGGAATAGCCCGACGACAAGCATAAGGCCCAAACCGAAAATCCAGAGAAGTCGCTGATTTCGTCGAGGAGGAATGATGCGCGTGTTTGTCATGCGAACTCAATATCACGGAAGACCTAAGCCGCAACCCAACAGTTGATAAGGCCAATCTTAAAAGCGAGCCTTACTTACAGTCTCACGTGACATCCTGCAGCCTCACCGCTAAGTCATAGCCTCATGGGTATGTCAGCCACATTAACGTTAAAGGATGTCGACATCATCCGAGGTGATCGCACCTTGGTGTCAAAGCTTTCGCTTGAGTTATTAGGCCCTAAACTCCTTTGGATCGAAGGCGGCAACGGCATTGGAAAGACCTCACTCTTGCGGACCTGCGCGGGGTTAAGCCGACCTGAAGCGGGTCAAGTTTCATGGTCGCATGATGGCTCGCCCTTAACGGCTCCACAAGCCATCTCATTTCTACCCTCAGACGGTTACGCAAAACCAAAGTTGAAAGCGAGCGAAGACGCTAGGTTTTGGGGAGCTGACCTTATCACCGTCGAGCTAATACCTCACGCCGCGACACTCACAGAAAAACTGTCTACAGGTCAAGCCAAACGGCTCTCATTTTCCAAAATGTTAGCCACGCATAAGCCGATATGGATATTGGACGAACCGCTAGCAGGACTAGACGCATCTGGTAGAGACTTAGTCGCGTCCCATTTACAGCGTCATGTTCAAGAAGGTGGGTTAGCTTTGGTCGCCTCTCACGCTCCAATATCAGTGGGTAAAATCCCTACTCAACGGCTTGTTCTATCATGAGCACTGTCTCCAAAATTCTTAAACGAGACTTTATCCGCGCCGCGCGTTCCGCAGGTAGTTGGGCCTATGGGCTCGTTTTCATGGCGATTTTTCTGTCGCTCTGCGCGATTGCGATGGATGGAGACATGAGCGTGTTACGGCAAATGGGTGTTCCGCTTATTTGGTTGGCCGTCACCTTCGCGACGTTAATCAGCGTCGATCACGCGTTTTCAGAAGATTTGAAAGATGGCACCACAGGACAGCTTTGGCTGTCAGGCGTTAGCTATCTTTCGCAATCCGTCAGCGGCATTTTGAGCTTCGCCTTGATACAGCTCTTACCCCTCGTTCTAACCGCGCCGCTTTGGTCCTTACTCTTCGATTTATCCCTCCAAGCCGTTTGGGGTTTGGTCTTGTCGCTGCTCTGTGCATTACCTGGATTAGCGGCCTTCACGGCCCTCGCAGGCGCTCTCACAGGTCCAAGTAGTAAGGGCGGCTTCCTCGCCATTTTCATCACTGCGCCTCTGCTCGTGCCTATATTGATATTCGGTGTTGCCGCCTCAGACACTTTCATAGATCGAGGGTTTGCGGCGACAGAACTGCAAGCTCTTTTCGGCCTATCTCTTCTGGCTCTGACAATTTCCATTCCTGCAACAGCGGCCGCATTAGCTGCGAATACGGACAGATAAATGCGTATTTCAACCTACATCGCGAAGGGCATGTCTTACCTCGCTAACCCAGCTCGGTTTCTTCGGTTCTCTCGATTTGCTACGCCAATAAGTGGATGGCTGGCCTTTGTCTTAATCGGGGCAGGATTAACTGTATCTCTCTTTATTTCACCGCCAGCCATTGAACATGGGCAGACTGTACGAATCATGTATGTTCATGTGCCAGCGGCGTGGTGCGCAATGGCGGCCTATTCGATGATTGCGCTCGCAAGTTTGGTCGGCTTTGTTTGGCGACATAATTTAGCAGATTTAGTCGCCAAATCACTCGCCTTACCTGGTGCGGCGTTCACAGTCCTTGCGCTAGTTACGGGCAGTCTTTGGGGCAGACCTGCATGGGGTACATGGTGGCAATGGGATGGGCGGATGACGTCTGTTTTGGTCCTCCTATTTATCTATATTGGCTATATGGCAATCTGGAATATTGTAGCAGACAGACGACACGCGGCGCGCTTAGCTGCCATCCTTGCGATGGTAGGATGGCTAAACATCCCAATCATCAAGTTTTCCGTGAATTGGTGGTACACCTTGCATCAACCTGCAACTGTTTCAGAGCCTGGTGCGCCAGGCCTTCCAATAGAATTACTAACACCGCTTTTACTTATGTTTCTGGGGTACACAGCACTACTGGCTTGGTTCGCTCTGCGCGGTACAGAAGCTCAACTTGTTGTCTTAAAACGACAACGTGACCAGAAATCAACGCCTGCGAAGGTCACAATAGAAGATGTAGCGACATGATCGACTTGGGTAAAAACACCGCCTTTATTCTTGCGTCATATGGGATTTCCATTGTGACGCTTGGCGTACTTGTCGTGCTCACACTTCGAAAGCCGCGCAAATGAGCTCGCTTGGCGACACACCTTATGATCGCATTATCGCGCTGATGGACCGTTTGCGGTCTGATTGCCCGTGGGACCGCACGCAAACATTTGAATCTATTGCGCGATATACAATTGAGGAAAGTTATGAAGTCGCCGATGCGATAGATCGCAAGGATATGGCTGACCTAAAAAATGAACTTGGCGATTTACTCTTCCAAGTTCTCTTCCACGCAAAAATGGCGTCAGAAATTGATGCATTTGATTTCGCAGACGTGTGTGACGGGATCGTTGAAAAAATGGTACGCCGTCACCCGCATGTTTTCGAAGGCACAGAGCAACCCGATTGGGATGCCATCAAAGCCGCAGAACGCATTGGGAAAGGCGAACAACGCACATTGGACGGTGTTGCCAATTCGCTTCCCGCCCTGATGCGAGCGGACAAATTACAAAGACGTGCAGCGAAACGCGGGTTCGACTGGCCTGATACAGAAGGCCCCGTAGAGAAACTCCGCGAAGAGATTGAAGAGGTCAAAGACGCTGTAGCATCTGGGACGCCTACGGAAGTTGAAAGTGAAGTGGGCGATTTCTTGTTCTCAGCCGTCAATCTAGCGCGCAAATTAGGCGTCGATCCAGAAGTCGCCCTTCGCGGTGCAAATGACAAATTCACGCGGCGGTTTAACGCCGTTGAAGATAAAGCGAGCACCCCACTTGAAACGCTCACTTTGGATGAAATGGAAGTCCTCTGGGAAGCCGCAAAGGCTGACGGGCTTTAGCTAACGATCAAATCTTTATGCCGCGCGAGAAACTTGCCTGCATCAGATTCACAGAGGCGTACCTTCATTTTAGCAACGCCGTCGTCTCCGGTTTCGTCTTGCAAAACTTGTCCATTTTGATGGAGCCACGCACGCGCTGAGTAGTTCGCAGGAGTCACAAGAATATCTAAGATGTGATCATTCCGCGTCAACGCCTCTTCAACGCCATTATGAAGCGTCTCAATGCCGTCCATAGTCAGGCAGGACACTTCAAACGCATCAATCATATCGGCCTCGTTTCGGGAGGCCAAAGCTCTTTCAGAGAGATGCAAAGCACCCTCCTCGCTGAGAAGGTCTGTCTTGTTCCATACTTCAATAATGGATTGGCCATGCTCAGGACCAGCTTCGATTTGCTCCAAAACTTCCATAACTTCTTCGCGTCGACGTTCTGCCAGCGGGTCGGACAAGTCACGGACATGGATCAAAAGGTCAGCCTCTTTCACCTCTTCCAATGTAGCGCGAAACGCCGTGATCAGAGATGTAGGAAGGTCTGAAATAAACCCAACCGTATCAGACAGCACAGCCTTCTGACCGCTTGGAAGTTCCAAAACGCGATGGGTCGTATCCAATGTCGCAAACAACATGTCCTTAACCAATACACCGCCTGCGGTCAGTCGATTAAAGAGAGTCGATTTACCTGCGTTCGTATACCCAACCAAAGCCACAACTCGCTCTGGCGCACGTTGACGGGCCTTGCGTTGCAGTCCGCGCGTACGGCGAACATCATCAAGTTTTCGTTTTAAGCGTGTTGTTTTGTCATCCAAAACACGGCGATCACTTTCGATTTGTGTTTCACCCGGGCCAGCTAGGCCGCCCGTTCCGCCGCGCTGTCGTTCCAAATGGGTCCAAGTCCTCACAAGGCGGGAGCGTTCATACCCCAAACGTGCCAGTTCGACTTGCAGCTTACCTTCTTTGGTCGCGGCTCTGCGCCCAAAAATTTCTAGAATAAGACCGGTTCGGTCAATCACTTTGATCTTTAGAATACGTTCCATGTTCCGTTGTTGGACGGGTGTCAGGGTTGCGTTGACAATCACCAAGGACAAGCCTTGGCTAGCGATCTCAGTCGCCATATCTTGAATTTGGCCACTCCCAAAGAAGTTGGAGCTGCGAATATCTCTAACTGCAACAATGCGCGAAGACGCATGATCAACACCTAGAGCATCAGCAAGCCCAATGGCTTCTTGTAAGTCATAATCCGCATCTGCGGCTCGATCATCTGCGAAACGCGGATGAACAACGAGGGCTCTGACTTTTTTGTCGGCAGTTTCAACCATGCCGCGCCTGCCCTAACTTACTCATCTTCATCCGTCGGATCATGTAGTAGAACTGGGCCACCTGGCATGATCGTAGAAATTGCATGTTTATAAACAAGTTGGACCTGTCCATCCCGGCGTAGCAAAACACAAAAATTATCGAACCACGTTACAACACCTTGAAGTTTGACCCCATTAACGAGAAATATCGTCAGCGGTGTCTTTGTCTTACGAACAGAGTTGAGAAAAGTGTCTTGAAGGTTTTGATTGCGATCGGGCATTGAGCTCCCCTTATGGTCTTACGTGCCAGTTAAGGGTCAAAAGCTCTTGCCCCGCCGTAACCCACATTGTTGTCATGTATGAGGGACATGCGTGTTTCAAGGCTTCAATCACTAACACTACAAAAAAACCCACACTTCGGTCATTGCTTCCAGAAATTGGGTAAAAACAAGGCTAAAGCCGCCAAAACCTCAAGTCGTCCGAACAACATGAGGACAATGCCAACGCTCATTTGTCCATTTGTGAATTGAGCGAAGGTCAATCCTGATTCGGGCAGCGTGAGTTCCAACAAAGGCCCCACATTAGAAAGTGTTGCGGCTGATGACGTAATCGCATCGTCCAATGGCAACCCAACAACGCCGAAGGCTGCGATGCCAACGCCAAATGCCAACGTATAAGCAAAAAAGTACATCCAGATGGACAGAAAAGCAGAGTCAGGAATAACTTGCGTTCGAAACTTAACGGGAATGACGCGAGATGGGTGAGAGAGACGTGAAAGCTCAGTTTGGAGATGACGAAATAAGAGTAATATTCGGATCAATTTTACGCCGCCAGCCGTTGATAAGGCGGAGCCTCCTGTCAGCGCTAAGGTGACCAAAATTACAGGCGGCACAAGGTCCAAACTGATCACTTGATACTGGAACCCCGCAGAGCTCACAAAAAAGGCACTGTCCAAAATTAGGTGTCCTATGCTTCCTAATCCAGAAAACTTAAGCCCAATCAAAATAACAATCGCAAAAATTACAAGCAACGCCCGATGTTCAACATTAAAGATCAGCCTGAGAACATCTCGAGTTTTTCTCATGCGCATATAGTCCCAAATAACAGCGATATTCATTGCGCCCAACACGCATAGAATCCCCAAAATCGTAGCGGCAAACGGCGGAATATATAACTGCAAGGGTCCTGCCCGAGGCGTAAGTCCTCCCGTACTAATCCCACTCAGGGCTAGACATAAGGCGTCAAATACGGGAGCTCCGCCAAGGGTCATAAGGACAAACCCTAACGCCGCCAGAAACAAATATATGCCCGCGACAAGGCGAGAAATACCAATCAAACGGCCAAACAATTCTCCATTTTTCAGCGTGTAGAGTATAGATTTATGGACACCCGTCCCTGTCTGATTGACGGCAGCAAATATCACGATTGCAAATGTAGCCACACTAACCCCGCCAACCCATTGCAGCAAAGCTCTCCAAAACAACAAAATAGGGCTAAGGCCATCAGGCACAAGGCGAGACGCGCCAGTTGTTGTAAAGGCTGACACGCTTTCAAAATATGCCGCAAGCAATGTGTCGCTCGGGCCCAAGAACAAAAATGGCAGACACAGTACCGCTGGCACTAAGGTCCAAAATAAAATCAGAAAGAGTAGAGCTTCAGACTTTGACTCTCTTCGGTCAAAGCCACTGGATAGCATAACTAGAAGCAAGCCAAAAACACCAACCGTGACACCCAGTGCAGCTATGATAGCCGCTCCAGTCAAGTCTTGGCAAAACACGCCAACAAAGGCGGTTAAAGTAAACAATCCCGTACATAGTAGGAAAGTTCGCCCCAACCAGAACAAGATCCGGTTCAGCTCCATGATGCGCTAGTAATAATCGGAAGAGACGCGAAACATCGATACAATGCTGTCTAACGCGCCCTTTTCAGCAAAAAGAACAACACGGTATCCTGGCTTAAGAACAACATCGGGGGACGGGAACAAAACGTCTCCATCGGCAATAATAGCGCCAATGACGACACCCTCGCCCAATAAAACATCCCCAAGAGCTTTGCCTGCCATTGATGACGTGTCTAGGACTTCACCTTCAATGACTTCGGCACCGCCTTGCTCAAGGGAATACACTTCTAATATCCGCCCGCGGCGTACATGCCGCAGAATGGAAGAGATTGTCGATGCCCGAGGATCGATCACCATATCGATGCCTAATTCGGACTGCATTTCTTGCATAGACACTTCATTGATCAAACTAATTGTATTCTTAGCCCCAATTTTTTTTGCCAAGACAGCCGACAAGATATTCACACTATCATTATTGGTTAAGCTGATAACCATTTCAGCATTTGAAACACCTGCCTCTTCTTGAATCTCTGCATCCATGGCGTCGCCATTTAGGATGACGGTGCGGGTCAGCAACTCAGCCGCTTTTTCAGCTTTCGCCTTATCGCGTTCGATCACGCGCACACGCATGCCGCTTTTACCTTCGAGTTTTTCAGCTACATAAGTGCCGACATTACCCCCGCCAATAATCACCACATGACGCGCTTGCGTTTGATTAACGCCAAGAACTTCGAGTAATCTAGAAGAATGAGCCGCCTGCGTTACGATATAAGCGCGATCACCCACTTCCAATGGATCATCTGGTGTGGGTGCAAATAACTCACCTTCACGTTCAATGCCGACAACGGCGGCATGAAGCCCTACAAATAAATCTGGGATCTGGCGAATTGGGGTTTGAATAATCGGGCAGTCTTCTTGAATTTCAACGCCTAGCATTTGAACAGCGCCGTCTCCAAAAGGAACAACGTTAAAAGCGCCTGGTGTATTCAAGCGGCGCAGAATGGCTTTACCAATCTCAATTTCAGGTGAGATAATAATATCAATCGGCATATTTTCTCGTGAATAGAGATCATTCCACCGGTTATCGAGATAGCCTTGAGCCCGCACACGCGCGACTTTCGTCGGCACATCAAACAAAGAGTGCGCAACTTGGCAAGCCATCATGTTCACTTCATCCGCATAGGTCACAGCGATGATCATATCACAATCGCTAACGCCCGCGCGCACAAGGACATCAGGATGACTACCGTGGCCAATAACGCCCCGTACATCGAGCTCATTGGTAATCTGGCGAATAAGGCTTGGTGATGTATCAATTACGGTAACGGTATTCCGTTCTTGAGACAAACGTTCAGCAAGGCCGTAACCCACACGTCCAGCACCACAAATAATGACCCGCATGTATTTATCCTAACTACGGCGGATCATCCCTCTCGCCCGGTCGTGCCTAAACCTAGCGACTTGAGTTTGCGATGCAAGGCCGAACGTTCCATCCCAACAAAAGTAGCTGTGCGTGAGATATTTCCACCAAAGCGGTCAATTTGCGCCTTCAAGTACTCTCGTTCGAAATGTTCACGCGCATCTCTCAAAGGCATGGCGATAATTCGGTCATTATCTTGAGCGTTATTGCCAGACCTTACGACCGAAACTTCTTTAGGCAATGTCGCAAGCGTAATGGGCTGAGACGGTTCGCCCGTGGCTAAGATCAACAGCCTTTCAACATTATTGCGAAGCTGCCGGACATTCCCAGGCCAATCATGCGCTTGGAGCGCAGCCATAGCATCATCGCCAATTTTTCGAGCAGGCAGTCCTGTCGATGCAGCCAACTGTTCGATAAAGTGCTCAACCAAAGCCGGAATATCTTCGCGGCGCTCTGACAATTTTGGGGCGTGTAGCGGCATAACATTTAGACGATGATAAAGGTCTTCACGGAAGCGGCCACTCGCAACTTCATGGGTTAAATCACGAGATGAACTGGTGATAACTCTAACATCGACTTGCACATCGTCCTGTCCGCCCACCCGATTAAAGCGTTGTTCCACGAGCAAGCGCAGTAATTTTCCTTGTGTCTCCAACGGCATATCCGCGACTTCATCAAGATATAAAGTTCCATTATGCGCTCGTTCTAACAAACCTGTTTTTTGCGGATGTCCGGGCCCCATAGTTTCCATACCAAAGAGCTCTTCTTCGACGCGCTCAGGTACCATTGAAGCGGCATTCACAGCTTTAAAGGGGCCGTCAGCTCGATTGGATTGCCCATGTAAAAGCCGAGCAAGTAGCTCCTTACCTGTCCCCGAAGCCCCCGAAATTAGAACACGTGAATTTGTGACGGCTATACGTCCAATCTTCTGACGCAATTGAACGATGGGTGTGGATGTCCCGACAAGCTCAACGGTATTGATAGCCTTACCTTTCAACTCCTCATTCTCCTGCCTTAATCGTGAATTTTCTAAGGCACGTGTCGCTGTCACTAGGAGTTTCGCGGCCTTGAATGGCTTAACGATATAATCAAATGCACCTTTACGGATAGCAGACACTGCGGTCTCCACAGTCCCGTGACCTGATATAATAATGATGGGTAAGTTCTTATGTCGGGCCTTTAACGCCGTCAGCAATTCTATGCCGTCCATGCTCGACCCTTTTAGCCAAACATCCAAAACAACAAGGTTAGGCTTTCTAGTTTTGACAGCCTCAAGAGCGGCTTCAGATGTCGCAGCTTCTCTTACATGGTAGCCTTCATCTTCGAGAATACCAGAAATCATGGCTCGAATATCGTCTTCGTCTTCGACAATCAGGACGTCGGATGTCATAAAACCTCGCGGGGGTGGATTTCTGAACTCAATTTAGTATCTGGCAATTGGGGTATATATATGACGGTTCTTGCGCCTTCGACGTCATCACGCGCCTCCAAAACAAGTTGGCCGCCATGATCTTCCGCAATCCGTTTTACGATCGCCAAGCCCAAACCTGTACCGCTATCGCGCGTTGTCACATAGGGTTCCATCAAACGGTCTGTGTCTTTAAAGGGCCAACCTGGACCATTGTCTGAGACTTTGATCGCGACCCTCGCACCAATATCAATTATCTCAATCATCACTTCACCTCGGAAATGACTGGAAACCCCACCTTCCATTTTTCGTTGCACAGCCTCACCGGCGTTTTTCATCACATTCGTCAAGGCTTGAGCCAATAAACGCTCATCACCATGCACAATAGTTTGATCTGGCCAACGGCCTTTTCGGCTAAACCTAATTCCTGGGAAGCTGACACCTTGTGCGAATATCGCTTCATCAAGAATATTATTAAGGTCCGTTGATACCAGTTTAGGTGATGGCATCCGTGCAAATGCAGAAAACTCATCTACCATTTGTTCCAAACTCTCGACTTGGCGAATGATCGTCTGAGTACAATTGACAAAGGTTTGAGGGTCAGACTTAATTTCCTTCGTGTACTTGCGTGCTAAACGCTCCGCCGAAAGTTGAATTGGCGTCAACGGGTTTTTGATTTCATGCGCAATTCGTCTCGCGACTTCTCTCCAGGCTGAGTGTCTTTGAGCCGATACAAGACGGGTCATATCATCAAAGGTTAGAACCCAGCCCGTATCATTCCGCGCACCTTTATAGGCAGACACATGAAGGTCAAAGATGCGCGTTCCGCCGCTCATTTCCACAGTCACTTGGTCTTCTGAGGTGCCTGTAATCGCTTCACGGGCTTTAGCAAAAGCCGGCGCAAACTCTGACAAAACTTCAGAAATAGGTTGACCAACCAATGTCTCAGCTCTTTCCTCCAAAAGGCGTTTCGCCGCATCATTAGAAAGCGTAATTTTACCTTGCTGAGTCAATCCAATAACTCCAGCTCGTACGCCTGACAACACAGCTTCAGAAAACTGACGTCTTTGCTCGGAAATATCATGTTCACGTATTAACTCTTCACGCTGAGATTCGAGTTGAGATGTCATACGGTTAAAGGCTGACCCAAGATCAGAAATTTCTCCCCAATCGCCAATTACATCTACTCTTGTACCCATATCTCCGGCACGCACACGTTCGGCCGCATTTACCAAACCAGAAAGAGGGTCAATAATGCGATTAGCGAGCGCCATACCCAGCCAAATGGCTGCCACGAGAATGAGAAGCGCACTATCCAGAAGCGTGAAGAAGAAAATTTGATTCATGCGCGCTTGGCCTGCGTTAAACCTTGCGATTTGTAATGCAGCATTTTCAATCCCAGAGATTGAAGACAAAACTTGATTGTCTGAGCGCAAGAGCTTGCCAACATATAAATAAGTATTCGGCCCCTCCGACAGCTTGGACAATGCAATCAGGTAATCAATATCAGCTCTTTTTTGGAAGGCGACGTCAGACGGTTTCAACCCTTTAAGGACTTCGAGATCAGGAATACGCAAGCTGGGGGCATCGGGTGTTTCGACCCGTGTCAGAACAAATCCATCTTCGCGCAAAATGTAAACAGCATCCAAATTGCGGGTTTGCGATTCACGAAGAAGCTCTGCGGTAAAAGAAATACGAGCCCCAAAATCAGTAGAACTACGTGCAATCGCCCGCTGCATTTCAGAAACATCCTCACCCAATCTTTCAAACTCTTGAGAGACATATCCGTCTAAAATCTGACGGGCTTGTTCCATATTATCTCTAACACGCTCTCCGAAAAGGCCCGAAAGGTTTTGCGATAAGAGAGAGAGAGCAAAGCCCCCAACAAGGACAGCAGGTACAAGCGCCGCCAAAGAGAAAATAGCCACAAATCTACGATGAAGAAGTGGCGCCGCTTGCCCTCGAGAGGGAACAAAAACAGTCGTCCATAACCTATTCACTAAGTAGATGGCGAAGATAATAATTACTGCAAGATTATACCTGAGAATATCCCAAGCCTGCTCTATTCTCACTGGGTCAGTAGAATATGAAAGTAAAGCACCAAGAATAGTCAGAAATATTGAGGCAAGAAAAATTACCCCAAACAGGGCCGATGGAGCAAAACGCGGTTTAATCCGCCCAACTACGATTGGTTGGGCAGTTTTACGGTCTTCACTCAATTGTTCGCTATGAGTATTCAGAAGTTATCTCACTTGCAGGCGCATCCCACTGTTGCTGTCATACCTCAGTGTTGCAAAATATCAACAACTATCACATGGACTCATAGCCACATGCGGCACTATGAAATGTCTAAAAGTTTCAACCGCGTACGTAATGTATTACGGTGAATGCCAAGTTTATCTGCTGCTTTAGCACGATTCCCCCCCGTCAAACGCAAGGCCTCAACGATCAAAGGTCTTTCGACCCAAGCTAACGCAGTCGTGTAAGCTGAATCCCCGTCTTCTGTCTCTACATTCAAAAGCGTCCGACATGCTTCTTCGAGCTGATCATCTAGACGATTCTGATTGGCACCTGCTTTTTCCACGGGAGGCAAATCTTTGGAAAACTCCTGTAAAACCATATCCCCTGTGATGACATCATCAGAATAGAGGACGGCTAAACGCCGAACTAGGTTTTCCAACTCTCTCACGTTGCCTGTCCATTTATGTCGATGCAAAACGTCCAAGGCTTCTGTCTCGAAACGTCGTGTCTGGTTTGGCGAGGCTTGCGATAGAAAGCTTTCCGCTAGTTCATATGTATCGCGCTCACGAGTGGCCAAGTTGGGAATTTTTATCTCAGCAACATTAATACGAAAAAGAAGATCATCGCGAAAACGACTTTCCTCAACAAGTTCTCTTAAATCTTTTCTTGTCGCGGAAATCACACGCGGTCGCTTATGGGCTGATATCATTTCAGACTCATTCATAAGCGCCAAGAGGCGTTCTTGCTGTAACATTGACAGCTCACCAATTTCGTCGATGTAAATATCTCCGCCATTGACCTTTTGCAGGGTCAAAGACGTGTTTTCAAAATCAGTTGTCCGCAAAAAAGGTCGATCGCTTCTCGGCCCTCCATCATGCAATAAACGAGCGACGAGGTCCTTTCCTGATCCTACAGCGCCTTGAATGAGGACAGGTAAATCCCCTGCTGCAAATCTAGAAACAGCGCGAAAGACAGGCTGCATGACCGCACTTCGGCCGATCATAGGCAAGCGACGGTTTTCAACATTCGAACGAGCCTTCCTCGGGTTCACGGATTGCCCTGCACGCGAAACGGCATTCGTAACGTCATCCAAATCGAAAGGCTTTGGAACATATTCAAAAACGTGGTGTTGGGCGGATTTCAAAGCCGTATTCACAGTATTATTCGCGCTTATGATAATAACGGGTAATTTTGGACGCGCGGCCCTCAGTTGAGGCAAGCTTTCAAACACTTCGCGCCCGCCCATCATGACATCCGTTACAACGATGTCGCCTTGACCTGCCTCTGCCCATTTCAACAATGTGTCAGCATTGTCAGTTGCCCGAACAGTATGCCCCGCCCGTGTCAGAGCTTTGTGTAAAACAAGCCGAACACTGTCATCATCATCAGCTAATAGAATTTCATATTTCATAGCGTCGAAACTCCGGGAGAAGGAAGAAGAATTGAAAAGACGGTGCGCCCTGGCACTGACTGGACTTCGACAAGACCGTCATGAGCTGCGGCCACTTTAGACACGAGCGCCAAACCTAGCCCCTGCCCTTCTTTTTTAGTCGTCACAAAGGGTTGAAAAATTTGCGTCAAGAAATCCTTCGGAATACCCGGACCATCATCAATTATTCGAATTTGGATGGGTAGTGACCGAGACGATTTCCCACCGCGAACACCCGACCGAAACGAGGTCTCTAAGCGTATATGACCTGTTGCTCCCGCGCTCTCTGCTGCGTTCTTAATCAAGTTCAAAATCGCTTGCATCAAAGTATCAGGATCCCCCGACGCATCGGGCAGCGATGGATCATACCTCTCATCGAAGACAACATCTGGATTAGCGGATTGAATAATACGGCGAGCCTGCCTGAGAACTTCGTGAATATTCACGCGCTCAACGACCAAAGGGTCATCATCCCCTAATTTTTCCATCCTATCGGCCAAACGTCGAATACGGTCAATTTCTGACCCGATCAAATCAATCAGTGCAAGGCCTTCTTCGCCCTGAACATCATCCCTTAACAGTTGAGCCGCGCCCTTAATCCCAGCGAGTGGGTTTTTAAGCTCATGCGCAATCATACGGCCCATACCCGTCACGACTTGACCGCCCATTTTAGCCCCGCGCGGTTCTGGACCCACGAACCATATAGACAAGCCCGTTCCGTCCGCAGTTGTGTAAGCCGTCAGATGAGCGATTTCGCCCTCACCTGTAGATCCCGTTTTTTTCACAGCAATGTGGCGGGACGTAATGGTTGCAGATTTAGCGCGAGCTTTCATCGCGATTGAGCGCGTATCTGGATCTGTTTCAATAACATCCCAAATGATACGACCCTCTATCTGACGTAGACCCTTGCCCATCCACTCCTGAGCCGCTTGATTGACCCAAGTGATGGCGTCTAGGTCGTTTAACTTAAAAAGCGGAAACGGCCAATCATCCACTAAAGATACGAGTACATCTGTCATGCGGCATCCGCCCGTTTCAAGAAGGCCCTCGTTAGAGCGTTTGCGACAACATCAGGATCAAGGCTTTGGCAAATCGTTGCGCGCAATGGATCATCAGACGACAGACCTGCATTATCGCAATAGCCCGCGAGATGTTTTCTCGCAAATCTCAGCCCCTTAGCATCAGGATAAAACTCAAGCATGTCCTGATAATGAGACACTGCGACCTGCGCCTTTTCCTCTGCGCTTGGCATAGAAATAGCTCCGCCATCAACGGCGGCTCGAATTTCAGCGATATCCCATGGCCGTCCGACCAAAGACCGTCCGACCATCACACCTGCAGCGCCAGATTCATCCAGCGCCGCTAACGCGTCAGCGCCATCGAAAATATCTCCATTGACGAAGACAGGAGATCGCACAGCATCAACAACAGACCGCACAGCGCCCCAATCGGCCTCACCCTTATACATTTGGCATCGTGTTCGTCCGTGAACCACAAACATCACAACGCCTATGTCTTCTGCGGCTTTAGCAATTTCAGCCGCGTTCAAACTATCGTCATCCCAGCCCAATCGCATTTTCAACGTGACAGGCACATCAACAGCGTCGACTACAGCTTTAACAATTTCAATCGCGAGCTTCGGTTCACGCATCAAAGCCGAGCCCGCTTGCGAGCCTGTGACTTTCCGCGCGGGGCACCCCATATTTATGTCAATGATATCCGCGCCTGCAGCCGCGCAAGCTTTTGCGCCTTCTGCCATCCAATGTGGGTCTCGCCCAATAAGTTGAATCGACAGCGGGTGGACAAAGCCCTCGCCCGCCGCTCTTGCCAAATTATCGGCATCCCCAGCCATAAGGCGTTCACTTGCAACCATCTCTGACACCACGAGGCCAGGTTGAAATTGATGCAGCACCTTACGAAATGGCAGGTCCGTAATACCCGACATAGGCGCAATAAGAACACGCGAGCGTAAAGCATGCTTGCCGATGTGGATTTGGTTTGCCATTGAAGCTCCTTAGACCGTCTAACGCACCTGCACAATAATTCACCGACACTAAGGTTGAGCATGACTCGTACTGCACTGATTTTAGTCGCCGCTGGAAAGGGCCTACGGGCTGGCGGAGAGACCCCAAAACAGTATCGCATTATATCTGGACGCCCACTTTTATCTCGAACGATTGAAAACCTACAAAAATCTCATTCATTTTCCGAAATTCGTGTAGTTGTGAGCAAAGACGATCAGTGGGTTGATGATATTTTAGAAACGCTCAACCTATCAGGCGTCACAACAGTGGGCGGGGCGAGTCGCACAAAATCCGTGCATTCAGGCCTACTGTCACTCGATAACTTAGGGATTGAGCACGTCTATATACATGATGCCGCGAGGCCTTTTGTATCCTCTGCACTATTGGGTCAGTTGTCTGAGGCACTAGACACGCACCAAGCCGCAGCCCCTGCGTTACAAATCGCAGATGCCGTAAAAACACTGGACGGCACATCTGTTGATCGAGATACCTTGCGACGCATTCAAACACCTCAAGCTTTTCACTACAATGCAATCTGTAAAGCCTTTTCAGACTTTGCCGAGACAGAAGACTTTGCCGACGACATTGCAGTGGCACATAAAGCAGGCTTAACTCTAAAGTTCACACAAGGAGATCCTGACAATTTCAAGGTGACGTACCCCGAAGATTTCGTCAAAGCGTCTAATATGATAAATGATAGTTACATTGCCACTGGGTCTGGTTTCGACGTTCATCAATTTGACCACGACTCGGACGGCCCGCTTTGGCTCTGCGGCGTTCCAATTGATTGCGGATACAGCTTACTAGGGCATTCCGATGCAGATGCAGGGCTTCACGCTCTTACAGATGCCATTCT
The DNA here is from genome assembly GCA_938009235.1 of uncultured Caulobacterales bacterium. GTDB lineage: Bacteria > Pseudomonadota > Alphaproteobacteria > Caulobacterales > Maricaulaceae > Litorimonas. The sequence continues at coordinate 156,535 of CALLIK010000004.1, read as the reverse complement.
AGGCGCGGCGTGTTGCGGCGATATTGGCGATCACTTCCCGCCCTCTGACCCGCAATGGAAGGGTGCAGCTTCGGACAAGTTCTTAGTCTTCGCCATTGAAAAGCTAAAAGAGAACAACGGTGTATTACAACATGTCGATGTCACATTGATTTGCGAGAAACCTAAAGTCAAACCCAACCGAGAGGCCATGCGAACCCGCATTAGCGAGTTGTGCGAGCTGCCTTTATCCCGCGTGAGTGTGAAGGCTACAACGACAGAAAAGCTTGGTTTTACAGGACGCGGCGAAGGTTTGGCCGCTCAAGCGACAGCAACAGTGAAGTTCAACGGATGAGTAAAAACATGCTCGCACAAATATTTGAACTTTCGGCTGAATTAGTTGAAAAATCTCAAGCGGCAGGCTTAACTCTCGCGACAGCTGAAAGCTGCACAGGCGGTCTTATTGGGGCTGCCATCACATCTGCGCCTGGAAGCTCAAAGGTCTTTTTAGGCGGCGTTATCGCCTACCATAATAAAGTCAAAATCAACCAACTTGACGTAGACCCAGAAGTCATCCGCACTCAAGGCGCCGTCAGTGGACGCGTAGCAGAACAAATGGCGCGCGGATGTCGGTCTGGATTAGGCGTTGATATAGCAGTATCAGTGACTGGAATTGCAGGTCCTGGCGGCGGCAGTCCTGAAAAACCCGTCGGGACTGTTTGGATAGGCATCGCATCTACGAGCGGCGTTCATTCCAGTAAGCATTTCTTTCAAGACATGACACGTAACAAGGTCAGAGATCACGCGTGCTTGGCGGCCCTTGAAACCTTTTTAGAACATCTCACCTAAACAGCGATATCGCCCTCTATACCAAGCTCGGCCATTTCAGCGGAGATATCATAGACCTCTTCACCAATGAGTTTGAACCTTTGGCCCGCACGCACCTCAAATAAATTAATGATATGACTCGCAGCCTTACCAAATTTGTCCCGCAGTAAAAATTCAAGCGGCATGGCCTTTAACCGAACATCGACGACAACATCAACTAACGTCGAGCCATCCTCAAGTGGATGAAAGACCCACGTGTTGAGTAAGGATTTGACGGCCCCACCCTTTTCCGCCTTCTTGACAGAAACTCTCAAGGCCCGAATATCCGCTGTAACATGAGACCGAAAGGTTTCACGGAGCATTTTATATGCCACAACAGCCTCCGCTTCAAATTCAGTTTCAGAGAGTGTTTTGATGACACGTAAAGCAGAGATCAAATTGATAAATTTTGGATAGGCCTCAACATCTGAAACCAATTCAAACAAGTCTTCTGGTCTATGCCGAATACGTCTGACAAGATGAGTTCTCGGCACGCTTAGCCACCCAATTGCGACTCTCTGGCCGCCCTTAATTGAGCAAAGTCACTGTCGGCATGATAAGAGGATCGCGTAAGCGGACTTGCTGAAACCATCAAAAAGCCCTTTGCCCGAGCGATTGTCTCATAAGATTTAAACTCATCAGGTGTCACAAAGCGATCAATTTTAGCGTGTTTACGTGTAGGCTGAAGATACTGGCCAATAGTCAAAAAATCTATGCCTGCCGACCGCATATCATCCATGACTTGCATGATTTCAGGCTTTGTCTCGCCTAGTCCGACCATCAGTCCTGACTTGGTGAACTGTGCAGGATCACGCTCTTTCACTTTTTCAAGTAAACGAAGCGAATGGTAGTAACGCGCACCGGGACGAATTTTCAAATACAGGCGCGGTACAGTTTCAAGATTATGATTAAACACGTCAGGACGTGCATCAATTACGGTTTCGGTGGCTCCTGCCTTACGAAGGAAGTCAGGCGTCAGAATTTCAATCGTTGTTACGGGTGAAGCCCCGCGGATAGCTTGGATAACATCGACAAAATGCTGAGCGCCTCCATCAGGCAGATCATCTCTATCCACCGATGTAATCACAACATGTTTTAACTTCATCTCGACGACAGCTTCTGCAATTTTCTGCGGCTCATAAGCATCAACTGCATCAGGAAGGCCTGTTCTGACATTACAAAATGCGCAGGCCCGTGTGCAAATTTCACCCAAAATCATAAAGGTTGCGTGGGATTTTTCCCAACACTCACCAATGTTTGGACAAGCAGCTTCTTCGCAGACCGTGACGAGGCCTTTGTCTTTGACAATTTTACGTGTCTCAGCATAGCCCTTAGATGTAGGAGCTTTAACCCTAATCCATTTGGGTTTGCGTAGAACTTCCGTATCGGGCTTGTTCGCCTTCTCAGGATGTCGAATGCGGTTTGAATTTATATCGAGCAATGTGGCCATTCGCCCTAAATGCGCCGTTTGCTTCAAAGGTTCAACCCGATTTATACCACAAAGCTGTGGCAAAACCGCAAAGCCGCTCAACGTTAAAACCCAGAAATATAGAATGGTACATCAAGTGTATAAAAAACTTAGCTAAAAAGGGGTAGTCACCTCAACCTAAAATAAAAGTTTTCAACAGAGTTGTAAATTTCGCCTTAGACGCGAAAAAAAGCCCCCTCAACACTTATTCCTGACCTCAACCGCCAAATTAGGCACAGGGTTTGCAACGCATTAACATATATCTGGCATACATAGCCCGATTTCGTATCCGTTATTAAGGACGAGAGTGGAAACTAATGGTCAACACATCTAATGCAAAGCCTGTTCAGGCACTCGGTTTCCAAATTCGTGAAGGACATGATAACTTTTTCACGCCTTTGCGGCTGCTTTTCGCTTCACTGGTTGTATTCGGGCATGCTTTCGCCGTTGCATTAAGAGATACGGGCGCTGAGCCGCACATTCTTTACCACTATACATTCAGCTATCTCGCAGTGAACCTATTCTTCATCGCGTCTGGGTTCCTCGTCACCAAGTCCATGGTGTTCCGAGGTGATACACCTAGCTTCGTATCGGCTCGAGTATTACGTATTTTCCCAGCTCTCGCAGTGCATGTTGTCTTCGTCATGGTCGTAGTTGGGCCGCTCGCGACAAACTTGCCTTGGGTTGAGTTTTTCTCACAGCCCGATTGGTATCTACAACCCCTACTCGTTCTGACATTCATTGAGACCGACATGATGATGCCGGGTATTTTTGCAACCAATGATGAAGGAATTGGATCAGCCACACTCTGGACCCTCCGTTACGAAGTCATTGCTTATATTGCGACGTTAGTCGTTTTCAGCCTTGGCCTTTTGCGAAAAAAATGGATGATTTTACTCCAATTTGTTGGGCCATCAGTTGCTTGGGTCGTAGGTCAATATTTTGGATTATTTGAAACTCTACCTGCAACACTAGAAAGCTTGTGTCGTTTCGGGATCGCTTATGGTTTGGGCGCAGCGATCTACGCTTATCGCGATCGCGTCACATTTAGCTGGCTCACATTCGTGGCTCTGATCGTCGCGAGTTACCTGCTTCGTCAAACGGCTGTAATTGAAGTCCTTGTCACCGCATTACTCGCTTGGGGCATGTTCCGAGTTGCATACATGCGCGCACCTAAGCTTGAATGGATGCAAAAAATTCCAGACGTGTCATACGGCATCTACATCTATCATTGGTGTATTCTACAAATGCTATTCTACTGGCTCCCGCACCTCTCAGTATTAGAGCTTTTTGCGCTTACCTTCCCGCCAACAATAGCTCTATCTGCGCTCAGCTGGTACATTGTTGAAAAGCCTATGCTTCGCAATAAAACACGCTTTGCTAATTGGTTGCGTCGCCTAGGTCTGAAACCAGCTAAAGCCTCAAAAGAGCTTTTAATGGACTAGGCCGCAGGCCTTTGCCCTAAAAATGTATTGTACGATCATAGGCATCTAAGACGGCCTCGTGCATCATTTCTGATAACGTTGGATGCGGGAAAACCGTTTCCATCAACTCTTGCTCAGTTGTCTCCAATGTACGCGCAATCGTGTAACCTTGGATCAGCTCAGTCACCTCAGCACCAATCATGTGCGCGCCGAGGAGTTCGCCCGTCTTAGCATCAAATATAGTCTTGATCAGGCCCTCTGGCTCGCCCAGTGCAATGGCCTTGCCGTTACCCACATATGGGAAACGTCCGACTTTAACTTCATGACCTGCCGCTTTGGCTTGCGCTTCGGTGTGACCGACAGAGGCGATCTGTGGATGGCAATAGGTACACCCCGGAATAGAATTAGCATCTAGCGGATGTGGGCTTTGGCCCGCAATTTTTTCAATACAGATAATGCCTTCATGTGACGCTTTATGCGCCAACCACGGCGGCGTTGTCACATCACCAATCGCATATAACCCTGGGATGCCAGTGCGTGAAAACTCATCTACTTCGACGTGGGTGCGGTCAACTTTCACACCCAGCTTTTCAAGGCCCATATTTTCCGTGTTACCGACAATACCAATTGCAAGAATAACACGATCGAACTCAAGCGTTTCGTCTTTACCGTCCGTAGATAAGATCGCTGTAACGCCCTTAGCGCCAGGCTTGACGGATTTAACTTGTGTATTTGTTTTGATCGTCAAGCCCCGCTTTTCGAATGATTTGCGCGCCAAAGCCGATATTTCTTCGTCTTCCGCAGGAAGGATACGATCAACCATTTCAACGACTGTCGTCGCTGCGCCGAAGGCGGAGAAGAACGAGGCGAACTCCATGCCAATAGCCCCAGAGCCAATCACGAGTAACTTCTCTGGAATTGTATCAGGCGTCATCGCTTCGCGCGCGGTCCAGATATATTTTCCGTCAGGTTCTAACCCAGCTTGCGGAATCGTTCGAGCACGTGCGCCAGAGGCGAGAATAACGTGTTTCGCCTTAAAGGCTGTACCATCGACATGAACTGTCGGCGCAGGCTTACCTGCTGTGAGAGTTGCAAAGCCGGAGATAACGGAGATTTTGTTCTTCTTCATCAAATGCTTGATACCGCCTGACAATTGCCCTGCGATTGTCCGCGAGCGTTTGACAATTTTCGCCAGATCAAAGCTAGGCTCAGCGCTAAGGCCATAGGCGTCAGCATGCTGCATATTGTGATAAATTTCAGCGGATCGCAGCAGTGCCTTTGTTGGAATACAGCCCCAGTTGAGGCACACACCGCCAAGGTCTGCTTTCTCAACAATCGCGACTTTAAAGCCGAGCTGTGACGCCCGAATAGCTGTCACATAGCCGCCTGGGCCAGAACCAATAACGATGACGTCGAAGGATGTTTCGGACATAAAATAGTCTCCCGCTGAATGCGAAGCGCTTATGCCGTAAAACGCAAATGTATTAAACTGCTAATCTCGATAGTCTGGCCCAAATTAGCACTTAGTTTAACGGCGTAGACCGTGTGACGTACCCGCACGTTCTGCGCGTGTCGCCATAAGGGCCGCAATAATTTCGAGACGAATCGGAGCTGAGAGCTCATCAATTTCGATTTCGTCCAAGACAGCAAACGCCGCCTCCATATCACCCTGTGTCGCCAAACCTTTGCCGATGCGCGCACGCGCTGTATCGCGTAGCTCTGGGCTCGAAAGCTCTTGGACAATATCGGCTGCATTGCCAATATCGCGATTATCAATGGCGTAGTCGACGATCTCTAGAACCGCTTGATCTCGCATATCGATAACTTGAAGTTTCTTAGCTTCGATCAGGACTGCTGCGTAATCAATTGGCTCCCGCATGATATTCATTACTGTTGATTTTGGTGCTGACGTATCATCCAATTTGATGACACGGATTTCAGTTTTCGCACCCTTGTGCGATTTCATGATGTCACGAAGCATTTTGACATCAAAACTTTCTTCGATTTCAATATTGACCTCATCTGTTTCCAGAATCGCAGTTGGCGCATCATCGTTAAGTTCGGACACGATTTCGCCTGTTTCGCTCTCGTCAATATCTAAAACGTTGACATCTAATGACGCAGCCGCATCGACGGGCTCAACAACGGCTTTAACGTCAACAACACCTGCCTCAGTAACAATAGTACCGGTAGCGACAGCGCCACTAACAACATCATTTTCTTCGGCATCATTATTCTTAGATTTTGTCGATTTAAGGTATTGATTTAACCAACGTGTTTTAGGCGGCGCTTTAGTGGAATCCTCGAGTTTAATCTCAGCATTTGGCGGAGTCACAACCTCAGACAACATCTCAGTTTCCGCTGCACCCGCCAATTCAGACACCTCTATGTCAGTAGATTCTGTGTTAGATGATTCTAGGCCAGATACCCCTACGGAAGATTCAACGCGGGTCTCATTTAGAGCGCTACGGTCCGTTGCATCCGCACCTTCTGTGCCGAAATACACGATCGAACCCGACAGTAGAGATAAAACACCGCCCGTTAAAATGGCTTTGGCTAACATGACAAACTCCTTATTCAAGATTTGTTTACCATAAAACGGCCCTGCAAGCCAATCACCCTCGCCTGTCAGGTGAGTTTCAAAGCAGTAAAACTACCGCTTTGAGTATTAGCTAGAGCATCATTGTGATTGGGGATTGGACATAACGCTTAAATACGCCAAGCCATTCTGCACCCAATGCACCGTCAACCACGCGGTGATCGCAGGTCAATGTCACCGTCATAACCGTTGCAATCGCCAATTCACCATCTTTAACAACAGGTGTCGGCGCGCCTGCGCCGATGGACAAGATCATGCCATGCGGCTCATTCACAATCGAGCCAAAAGACTTGATGCCCATCATGCCAAGATTAGAGATACTGAACGTACCGCCCTGATATTCTTGCGGCTTCAATTTCTTATCACGCGCACGTGCGGCCAAGTCTTTCATCTCAACAGAGATTGTTGACAGACCTTTGTTTTCAGCATGACGCACGATTGGCGTGATCAAGCCGCCGTCTATGGCAACCGCCACAGCAACGTCGGCGTTTTTGTGATAGGCAATCCCGTCAGGCGTGAAGCTCGCATTCGCAGCAGGTACAGCTTTCAACGCGAGAGCCGCAGCGCGGATGATCATATCATTGACGGACACTTTGACGCCTTCTGGTGCTTGAGCGTTCAATTCTTTGCGCATGCCAAGCAATGCGTCGATTTCGCAATCCACGATGAGTGGGAAATCTGGGACATTGTTGTTTGAGGCAGACAAACGCTTCGCGATAACTTTGCGCATCCCGTCCAGTGGCTCGAGATCATAAGTGCCAGCTGCGACACCCAATTTCGCGAGGTAATCCGCACCGCCAGAGCGCACAGCGCCGACTTCGGTTGTTTGGGACGTAGGCGCAGGTGCAGCTGTTCGAGCTGCAGGTGCAGCAGCAGCGCTCGGCGTAAAGCCTACTATATCAGCTTTCACGATGCGGCCATCAGGACCTGATCCCGTGACAGAGGCCAGATCAATGCCAGCTTCTTTTGCAAGACGTTTCGCGAGAGGTGAGGCTTTAATTCGATCACCAGATGTAGCTTGAGGTGCGGCTTGCGGCGCAGGCGCAGGTTTTGGAGCCTCGACACTCGGGCTAGCCGCTTGCGGTGCAGGCGCAGAGCCTCCAGCCGTATAGCCATCCAATACGCTCGCGTCTTCGTCGTCTTCGAGCAAGATCGCGATAGGTGCATTGACCTTCACGCCATCTGTTCCGCCCGAAACGAGTATCTTCGCGATTGTACCTTCTTCGACAGCTTCGATTTCCATCGTCGCTTTGTCGGTCTCGATTTCAGCCAACAGATCGCCAGAGGAGACTGTATCGCCCTCTTTTACGAGCCATTTAGAAAGTGTGCCTTCCTCCATCGTAGGAGACAAAGCGGGCATGAGGATTTCAATGGGCATTGCTGACCTTTTTTACTAATGGATCGATATCAGAAAGAACGTGAATTACGCCACTCCCATAAGACCAAACTATGAAATGTCTAAAGCCGTCTTCATGACAAATGGCGGCCCATTCTTCTTTGTTTTTATACTCATTCAAATAAGTAGAACCATCAGCAACAATTAGACCAGGAATACCTTCGTCTACTTTTTCAAAATGTTCTGCGTCATTGAATGACTGGTTAAATCCCTCGTCAGAATAATAATCCACTCTAACTGGTCCTTGAAATATAACCTCCGCAAATTCTACTAACTTTTCAGAATTCGCGTTCTCAGAGGTTTGGTAAGGACCAAATTTGAAGCAAATTTTGAAACCATCATCAGTAGAAGCCATCGAAGAAATTTCATAAATTTCCTTCTCAACATTTGTGTGATGAAGAGGATTAGTCGACATGCAACGCCCGCTTAGCCGCCGCGATCACATCCTTTGTACCCGGCAAGCTCAAGGCTTCTAGATTCGCAGCATATGGCAATGGCACATCGGCTTGGAAAACGCGTTCTGGCGGGGCGTCGAGGTAATCGAACGCTTCTGCGACAACACGAGCTGCGACTTCTGCGCCGACGCCAGACTGTCCCCAGCCTTCTTCCGCGCACACGATGCGGTTTGTTTTCTTGACCGACTCGATCACTGTATCTGTGTCGAGCGGACGAAGTGTCCGTAGATCAATCACTTCGGCGCTGATGCCTTCTGCGGCGAGAATTTCAGCCGCTTCGAGGCAACGTCCAACCATGCGAGAATGAGAGACAAGCGTAATGTCTGTGCCTTCGCGGCGCACTTTGGCTTTACCGATTGGAATGATAAAATCATCCATATCAGGCACGTCAAATGTTTCGCCATACATGAGTTCATGTTCGAGGAAGACAACAGGGTTTGGATCACGAATAGCGGCTTTCAACAAGCCTTTCGCGTCTGCCGCGTCATAAGGCGCAACGACTTTCAAGCCCGGGACGTTCGCGTACCAACTGCCGTAATCATGGCTATGTTGCGCGCCAACACGCGAGGCCGCGCCGTTCGGGCCGCGGAATACGATAGGACAGCGCATCTGGCCGCCAGACATATAGAGCGTCTTCGCGGCAGAGTTAATAATGTGATCAATGGCTTGCATCGCAAAGTTCCATGTCATGAATTCGACAATCGGCCGCAAGCCGCCCATCGCAGCGCCACAGCCTATACCCGCAAAGCCATGCTCTGTGATCGGCGTATCAATCACGCGGCGTTCGCCAAATTCCTGTAGGAGTTCGCGTGTGACCTTATAGGCACCTTGATATTCAGCGACTTCTTCGCCCATGACGAAAACAGTCTCGTCGCGGCGCATTTCTTCGGCCATTGCATCGCGAAGAGCATCGCGAACAGTTGTTTCAACCATTTTTATATTGGTTGGGATACTAGGGTCATTCATAACAGTCGCCGTAGAAGGAGCGGAGATTTCAGCAGCAGCAGCTTTAGTTTCAGGTGCGGCAGCAGTAGGTGCAGCGGCGGCAGGTTTGCCAAGGTCGCTCGCGCTCTCTCCATCTTCAAGGAGTTGCAAGATAACAGCGCCAACTTTTACGCCATCAGTCCCAGCCGCAATCAAGATTTTACCGACAACGCCTTCGTCAATGGATTCAACTTCCATCGTGGCTTTGTCTGTTTCGATTTCCGCAAGGATGTCTCCAGAGACAACTGTGTCGCCTTCTTTAACGAGCCATTTGGACAATGTGCCCTCTTCCATCGTTGGAGAGAGCGCAGGCATTTGAATATCAATAGCCATGAGTCTTACCCCTCCACTGGAAGAAGAACGTCAGTCCAAAGCTCATCGGGATGAGGTTCAGGACTTTCTAGGGAGAAATCAGCGGCGTCTTTGACGATTTCTTTGATCTCTTTATCCATCTGTTTCAGGCTCGCTTCGTCAGCCCAGCCTTTGTCGAACAATTGGGCACGCACAGCGTCAATTGGATCGCGTTCGGACCGTGTCTTCGTGACTTCGTCGCGGGAACGGTATTTCGCAGGGTCAGACATTGAATGACCCCGATAACGATAGGTCTTCATCTCCAAGATCATCGGGCCTTTGCCGTCACGTGCATGTTTGATCGCCTTAGCCGCTGCGTCGCGGACTTCGAGGACGTTCATGCCGTCAACTTGAATACCTTCGATTTCAAAGCTGCTACCGCGCTTATAGAGTTCAGTCTCAGCCGAGGAGCGCTCAACTGATGTACCCATCGCGTATTGGTTATTCTCAATCACGAATACGACAGGTAAATCCCAAAGTTTCGCCATGTTGAAGGTCTCATAGACTTGCCCTTGGTTCGACGCGCCATCACCGAAGAATGCGAGGCTAACGGAGCCATTGTCGAGATATTTATTTGCAAAGCCGAGGCCTGCGCCCAGCGAGACTTGTGCGCCAACGATGCCGTGACCGCCGTAGAAATGTTTTTCAGTCGAGAACATGTGCATCGACCCGCCCTTACCGCGTGACAATCCGCCAGCGCGTCCAGTTAGCTCGGCCATGATGCCGCGGCTTTCCATGCCACATGCGAGCATATGTGCGTGATCGCGATAGCCAGTGATCATCTGATCACCCTCTTGCATCGCGGCACGGCAGCCTGTGACAACGGCTTCTTGACCAATGTAAAGATGACAGAAACCAGCGATCTGGCCCATGCCATAAAGCTGACCTGCTTTTTCTTCGAACCTGCGGATCAGGAGCATGCTGCGATAATACTCGAGCAGTTCTTCCTTATTCGTCTTGGGGGTCACCTTTTTAGAAGATGATGTTTTAGCAGTTGTCTTCGCCATGTAGAGGCCCTTATTTCGTATGTGAAATAAATATGCGGATGCGCGAACGTCTTTTGGTATATTCAGGGGCTAATGGTCAAGCCAAATCGTGATTTCATTCGGACCCGAAACAAACAAATCGCGGCGAGCCGCAATTTCTAACGCATCCAAATCCAAACTACCGCTAGACAGAGCCTTAACACGGGACTTTAGCTTGGCATGATGCGCTTGTTGCACCTCTAAACGAGCCTCCAACACCTTCGCTTCGTCAGAATAGCTAATCCACGACAAAAGGCCTTGCGAGCCAGAAAAGGCATGAAAGGCCAAATAGGCGTAGAGTGCCATCAAGCCAAGAGCAGGCACACGTCGACGTAACTCTAAACGTTGGGGATTGATATAAGGAAGACGCACCACGCCTTCCTATTCATCAATTAGGGTTAGTATCAGCTTAACACGGCTGAAAAAACCGCGACTTTAATGCCCTTTTGGCATCACAGAACGGCCTGCATAAACAGCCATTTCGCCGAGTTGCTCTTCAATCCGTAGCAACTGGTTATATTTCGCCAGTCTGTCAGAGCGCGCCAATGAGCCAGTTTTGATCTGACCACAGTTCGTCGCAACCGCAAGATCAGCAATCGTCGTATCCGCAGTTTCACCAGAGCGATGGGACATCACGGCCGTAAATCCAGCGCGATGCGCCATATCAACAGCTTCAAGCGTTTCGGTCAGAGTTCCGATTTGGTTGACCTTCACGAGAATAGAGTTCGCAGCTTCCTTTTCGATACCAGTCTTCAGGCGCTTAGGGTTCGTCACGAACAGATCATCCCCAACGAGCTGACATTTCCCGCCAACACGTTTATTCAGAGCGACCCAACCGTCCCAATCATCTTCGTCCATGCCATCTTCGATGGAAATGATCGGATAATTATCAACGAGATCTTCGAGGTAATCGACAAATTGCTCAGACGTGAGGGACTTACCCTCGCCTTTCAGCTCATATTTGCCGTTCTTGTAAAATTCAGACGACGCCACATCCATCGCGAGATAAACGTCTTTGCCGGGCGTGTAGCCAGCGGCTTCGATCGCGGACATGATATAGTCCAGCGCATGCTTGGAGCCATCAAGGTTTGGCGCAAAGCCACCCTCGTCGCCCACATTTGTGTTGTGACCGTCAGCCTTCAACTTGCCTTTCAAGGCATGGAAGATTTCCGCGCCGCAGCGAAGCGCTTCGGAAAAACTCTCTGCGCCAACAGGCATGACCATAAATTCTTGAACATCGATTGGGTTATCCGCGTGCTCGCCGCCATTGATGATATTCATCATCGGCACAGGTAGGACATGCGCATTTGCGCCGCCGACATAGCGATACAATGGAACCTGTTGGGAATCAGCAACAGCCTTCGCCAGAGCCAATGAAACGCCGAGCATCGCATTCGCGCCAAGACGGCCTTTGTTCTCTGTTCCGTCAAGCGCGATCATGATCGCGTCAATGCCGCGCTGATTCTCTGCGTCGAGACCTTCGATCTCGTCTGCAATCTCTGTGTTGACGTTTTTGACGGCTTGGCGAACGCCTTTGCCGAGATAACGGGATTTGTCACCGTCGCGAAGCTCTACGGCTTCATGGGCGCCTGTAGACGCGCCAGATGGGACAGCCGCGCGGCCAAAACCACCGTCGCCGAGCGTAATGTCGACTTCGAGGGTGGGGTTACCGCGGCTATCCAGGATTTCCCTAGCGAAAACTGTTTCGATCTCAACCATGGGAGGCTCCTAATAGTAATGTAGTGTAAAAGACTTAGTCTTTAGGTGTGAAGACCTGACGGCCTTTATACATGCCTGTTTTCAGGTCGATGTGATGCTGACGGCGAAGTTCACCACTGTCTTTATCTTCGACATAGTTCACAGCCGTTAGGGAGTCGTGCGAACGGCGCATGCCGCGGCGGGAATTTGAAATCTTACTCTTAGGAACAGCCATGGTAGCCTCCAATAAAATCGATGAGCGCTCATCAAAAAAGCGACCGCCAGTTGAGGGGCCGCGTCAGTTGGAGCGCTACCTAATGCGGGATTCGCATTTGTGCAAGTCGTTTATCACGCAGACCCCCTCTTTAACAGTAAGAGTTTATGAGTCAGATGCGCAAGAGAATAGGCTCACAGCCGCTCTCCCGTTGTTTGGGGCGACGGCCAACATGCGAAGTCTCTATAAATTAGGACTGCCCGCAGGATCAGTACCCGCGACGGGTACCGAAGTAGAAGTGTTTTGTTTTACGCAGATAATAATCCTGCGGCAGCGGTTGTAGATGCAACGGTTGGGGGTCCCGCAGTCTGACCTGCCGACGCTCATTCGAAAACCAAAATGGTTTTCTGACGAACCGGTTTAAGATCAGGCGGTCAACGCTCACCACATCATGGCCCGGCACAGTCCGATGTCTCACCACCGAATGCTCAGCCCCACCGTCTCCCGAACCAGATAGAGAGCGCTACCCTGTCCTAAGCTCGAAAGAACGCCCTTAGAATGCCACAGCTTTTGAAGGCGAGGATTATTCTCTTAAAAAATCCGTAAGAGACTGAAAGCCTTGAGAGGATTTCAAACATAAACGCGGATCATTCACAAATCCCCCTCCTGTCCGTCATTGCAAGGCTCGTCCTTGCAATCCATCGGTAACCTACTTGTGGATCACAAGAACAGGTCTTGTGATGACGGAAAAAGAGGACGTAATATTCAATCAGTTCCGCAAAACCACAGACCAAACGACATAACCCGTGGACAACCCAACATCTGCGCCGTCGCCTGCCTTGCTGCGTTCCAAACCGCTGATTACACCCTTAACATGAGCCACCTCACACAAGACGAAAAAGACGCCATCCGAGACGCAGGCGTCGCGCAATGGTGGAAAGACTGGTTCGAAGCCGATTACAGTTGGGACGGGTTAGCCGACAGGCCGTGGCAAGGTTGGGTCGTTGTTGAAGACAAAACTGCCTATAAGCAATATATCAAAGCTCACGGCCTGCCGAAAGGTTGCCCAAATACAGACTGCCAAGTTGTCCCCGCAGATTATGAGGGTCTACCCGAAGGTACGATCACTCACCCTGCAAACCTTCAGGATTACTGGCGCGATCAAGAAGGTAAGCTTGAAGGCCTTCAAGACAAGACACAATATACCATCGCACATTTGCCAACATACTTTCAAGAAAGGGTAAGAAGTTGGAAGGCCGACACGGAACATGAAAACTGGCAAAAACTCTCCACAATAGTCACGGACCGTCTAGACAAAGCTGCAAGAACTAACGTTCAGCTTCATTATGGAGGCGAACAGGTAAAGAGCCTAGATCGGCGCGCAAACTTCAGCGGTTGTATTTTACCTGCCCTGCCATACCAAACAAGCAATAAGTTACTAGCAGACCCCTCTATATCGTTTGACATTTACGGTGACGAAAACAGGGCATTACACCTCTCACTCTATCGAGCCGCCATCCTACAGCCTCAAAATTTCACCAACACAATATTTGGCTCAACAACAGATTTCAGACACGCACAATTCTCAGGCGGAGATACCAACTTTGAAGACGCTAATTTTTCTGGTGGAGGTGCCGACTTTGAATATGCTCAATTTTCAAGAGGTACCGTTAATTTTGGATATGTAGAGTTCTCTGGTGGCAAAGTCAGCTTTTGGGAAACGCTGTTCTCTGGCGGAGATGCAAACTTCTTAGGCGCAGAATTTTCAGTTAGTGACACCACCTTTAATGGAGCGCAGTTTTCAGGCGGTGATGCAGATTTCAGACACGCAAAGTTCTCGGGCGGTGCAGCTTACTTTTTCGAAACTCGGTTTTCAGGCGGAAACACCCACTTCAGCGGCGCAGAGTTCTCGGGCGGTGAAGTTTACTTTGTTAAATCTCAGTTTTCTGGCGGCTACGCTAGTTTTGATGACGTCCAGTTTTCTAGCGGTCAAACCAACTTTAGCGAAACTCAATTTTCCGGCGGAGACGCTTACTTCAGAGGAGCTCATTTCTCAGGTGGTCAAACCGACTTTAGTGAAGCTCAGTTCTCTGGCGGTGACGCCGACTTTGGTCACACACAGTTCTCTGGCGGAGACGCCATATTTAGTAACGTTATGTTTAAAGAGAGTTTCAATTTTGAAAACTCTCGTTTTGATAAACGCACGCTCTTTGAAAACGTCACTTTCCCTCCAGCGGCAGGGTCTCAAAGCGCCTTTCGTGGCACACAATTCCTAGGGCCTGCTGACTTTTCACGCACAAAGTTTACTAATAAGGATGAAAAAGACCTATCTATTGAAATGTTGCATTTTCCCTTTAACGCATTTGACAATGCAAATTTCAAAGACCAATTGATCCTCACGCAGCGTGGTGGTGGTGAAGCCCAAATCGAATTTAATCGTGCTTTGGCCTCAGTTTCAGAGGCATGTAAATCTGAAAAAAACAAAGATAAAATAGAAGCTTATTACGTTGCATTAGAAGCAGGTTGCACGACGTTAAAACGTGTAATGGAGAATACATCAGACAAAAACAGGGCTCAGCGTTATTTCAAATTCGAACTTATGGCGCGGAGAGATAGACCCTCCACACAGCTCATTACAAAAATATTTACGACCTTTTACGGATGGGTCGCGGATTATGGCGGGTCGATTACACGCCCACTTATCACATTGGGTGTCGTATGGGCCGCCTTCGCAGCGATCTATGCCCTGAATGCTCTTTGTGTTGAGGTAAACCCAACAGACCAATCAAATATGATTTGGGACCCAGTTGGGTTTTCAACAACCCATATTTTTCGTCCATTTTACATCTGGTCCAAGGTGGTCGCAGCGGACAATCAAACTTGGTTGGGGCAATATAAGTCCCAACTCAGTGACGGCGGTTGGATATTTATCAAACTCCTTGCCACCCTCCAGAGTTTCCTCTCCATCACCCTGCTCTTCCTCTTTGGCCTTGCGACCAAACGGAAGTTTCAGATTAGCTAACCTCGCCCCGATCAGAACTGACCGCGTATCATGCGTCAATTTATGCCTCTGCGTATTTGCCATTTTGCGCGTTGGCGCATAGCGTTGCCCAAAAGACACCAATGGGAGATGCGCGCATGGTACAGGATATTAGCCGATCAATAGAGGCGTGCGCCGCGCATTACGGCGACGAAGCCGAGGCGGTACGTGAGTATTTACGCGGCGGTCAAGCCCGCGCACTCGCCCTGCCCAATCGCGGCCTTCTCCGATTTGGAGCCGATGGCAACATCCATGCAGACATCCTCTCGGCCTATTCCGAATATGGGTTTTACGTCTTTGAGGGCGCGTTGGGTTCCACAGAAATTGCGGACCTCAAAGCCGACCTAGAAGCCATGCGAAAGACCTTCCCGACGCATATGGGCGCAGAGACAGACGCGCAGGGGCGGCCCGCATTGGGGACACAGAACAAAGCCATGACGCTACAATGGGCGCGACCTTTGTCTGATCCTTTAGGCGGGACAGAGCTAGCCAATGGTCGTCACCAAGTGAAATTATTCGAGCCGAAGGCAGATGCGAGCGCGCCTGCTGCGTCGCCATTTTATCTGGCGGGATCGTTACAGTTTTCAGACGCTTGCTTGCGGCTCTATGCGCATCCGCAATTATTGAAACTCGTTGAGGCGGTGAACGGTAAAGACTTCACGCCCTTCCATGAGGGGTTATTTATCAAAGACGCAGGACTTGGCGCGGCTGTGTCGTGGCATCAGGACGGCGATACGCATTGGAACAGCCCCGATTTTGACGAAGATATTCACGGCTTTAACCTCATGGCACAAGTTTATGGCAGCACCGCCGTCAATGGCGTGTGGGTTATCCCCGGCACGCATAAACATGGCCGTGTCGACATCGTCAAACTTGTCTCGGATGCAGGCACAGAGCGCTTGCCAGAAGCCCTGCCGATCATCTGCAATCCGGGTGACGTTGTCATCAATAACCGCCAAATCGTGCATGGCTCTTTCGCGAACACAGGATTTGAGCCGCGCCTCACGGCGAATTTCGGGTTCCACAAACGCTCATCCGTCCTTGGCGTCACGGGCGCAGGCATTCACGCCGACGCCGCCACATTTGACGCGGCTTTTATCGAGGAACGCTCACGCATCTTGGGCGTAGCCATCGCAGCGAGGCAACAGAGATTCCCAGAGGAAACACCCTATAACTACGCGCCACTAGCGAAGACTGAGTTCATGTGGGATGCAGAGGTGCAAGCTGGGTTGCTAGATTACAATTTAATGGATTTGAGCATTTAATATAAGCGGAGAAACCAATTGGCGCGTAACCTATGCCTAATCGGTTACAAATTCAGCCCGAGAGGTCGTCTATATTTCGACTACATCTGACGATAGGATCGTACTTATGGCAACCAAAATGAACTTGCGGGTCGCTATCATAATTTTGGCAACCCTGTCGTCAGGATGCTCTGACACCAAAAATGACCTCCCCGTTCAAAGCCTTAAAATCGCTGAATTTGAAGCCTGTGGCATCACTGCAGAAAAACACGATCAACTAATGGCGTTACCACAAGATAAGTTCGATCAAGATTTTGAAGGTGGGTGGCGTACATACGGGTATATAGACACGTGCAAGAATGCGACGGCAGAACTCATCAAGGATTACATTCTATATTCTGAACCTTATCCATCTAAAAGCATTGGTATTTTACGATGGCATGCAGGGCAAATGAAAGCCTCTGCTGGGCGCTATGACGAAGCCATAAAGCTATTTAGAGGCACGTATCATACGCCCGATGACATTCAAGATTGGAATTTCTACGTTGATGCCACAATTGGGTTTTTATCGAACGACAAAGACGCCGTGAGTTTGGCCTATAACGATCTGAAAAAAGTTAAAGTGTCTGATGACACCAAAGCCATGCGTCAAAAATTCCTAGACGATAACCCGAACATCACGATGCCAGCAGGGTTTCTTGACGAACCTGGCAATTTATCCGTCATAAAGAAATTGCTAGATTGTTTTGATCAACCCTACTCGGTTGCCTATTCAAATTGCCAAGCTAAAGACGACGCTCTAACGCAGAAATAGAGTGATAAGGCTGGTGCCTACCAGTCTTTAATTTTCCCGCGCAGGCCTTTGATTTCACTTCGGCGTTTGGACTTTTTTACGGCGCGTTTTTGGCTGCTGTAACTCGCGCGCGTTTTAATGCGAATAGGGTCAACATAGACCGCCTTGCGCAGCAAAGACTGAAGCCGCAGTAGCGCATCATCGCGATTACGTGCCTGACTGCGGTGGTTTTGCGCTTTGATAACAACCACGCCCTCCTCCTTAATACGGCCATCGCGGAACCGCGCAATGCGGCGGCGATAGGTCTCTGGGATATGAAAGCTGTTGAGATCACAGCGGAGTTGAACCGCTGAGTTCGTTTTATTCACCGACTGCCCACCCGGACCCGACGCGCGGATCGCAGAGGTTTCAATGGCCTGCGGCGGAATGGACAGCCGCTTGTCGATATAGAGCGGCTTATCCACCGATCTTAAATAGCGGCGCGGATAGCCTCTAATGCGGCCTCCGCATTTTCAGGTTGGCTACCGCCCGCTTGCGCCATGCCAGGTTTACCGCCCCCGCGTCCGCCCACTTCGGCTGCGCCTTTATTGACGAGATCAGAGGCCGAATGTGTCGCTTGCACATCATCCGACACAGCAACCGCAACGGCCACTTTTGCGCCGTCACGCGCTATGAAGGCGACAATACCAGAGCCGATTTGCGCGAGTTGATCATTCAACATGGAGCGCAAGTCTTTACCCGACACACCGTCCAGAACACGGCCTAGGAACTGAACACCATTTATCTCTTCTGGACCAGACGCCGCACCGCCGCCCCCGCCAAGCGCGAGTTGCTTCTTGGCTTCGGATAGGTCTTTTTCGAGTTGTTTGCGTTCAGCCAGCAGAGTTTCAATCCGCTCTGGAACGTTCTCAGGCTTTGTCTTGAACAGGTCTGCTGCGCGGCGTGTGAGGCCCGCTTGAGTTTCGAGATACTGACGCGCTGCTTCGCCACTAACGGCTTCAACGCGGCGAATACCGGCCGCTACTGCGCCCTCGCCCGTGATCTTGAACAAGGCAATATCGCCTGTGCGCTCTACATGGGTGCCACCGCACAGCTCGACTGAATATGACTTATCCAGATCGCCGAACGGTTGGCCCAATGAGAGGACACGAACTTCATCGCCATATTTTTCGCCAAACAAAGCGACTGCGCCTGCCTCGATAGCCGCGTCAGGGTTCATAAGTTTGGTTTCCGCGACAGCATTTTGCTGAATGATCGCGTTCACTTGATCTTCGACCTGCGCCAGTTCCGCACGCGTAATTGCGGCGCCGTGACTGATGTCGAAACGAATACGTTCCCCGTCAACCATTTGGCCCTTTTGCGCGACATGATCACCCAAGACACGACGCAAAGCTTCGTGCAGCAAATGAGCTGCAGAATGATTACGTTTCGTGCGTTCTCGGTTGGCAGGATCGACAGAGAGTTGCGCCATATCGCCAGTTTTGATGCTGCCGGATAGCGTACCGATATGGGCGTGCAAATCGCCTGCGCGTTTTTGAACGTCCGTGATCTCAATGCGTGCGCCATTTTCAAATGTAGCCACGCCTTTATCGCCCGCTTGTCCACCAGATTCGGCGTAGAAAGGAGTTTCGCGTGTTAGGAAGACAACATCGCCTGCCTCGGCTGTATCGCTCGAGATATCGTTTTGAATGAGCGCGACAATTTTCTGTCCTTCGGACAAGTTATCATAGCCTGTAAATTCAGTCGGGCCGCCAGATTCGCGTAACGCCTTGAACACATCATCTGTCCCTGCGCCTGCAAACTTACCGCCGTCGGCTTTGGATTGCTGCTGCTGCTCGGCCATAGCCGTGTCGAAACCCGCTTGGTCGACTTCGATACCTTTGGCGCGGAGCGCATCCTGCGTCAGGTCGAGTGGGAAGCCGAATGTGTCGTAAAGTTTAAACGCGGTACGGCCATCAAGCTTATCGCCAGAGGACAAGCCTGCTGTGGCCTCTTCCAAGAGTGCTGTGCCTCGCCCCAAAGTGCGACGGAAGCGGACTTCCTCTTGCTCAAATACAGCTTCTATACTGGCCTGCGCACGTTTCAATTCGCCATAAGCGCCGCCCATTTCAGTAATGAGCGTCGGAACCAAACGGTGCATCAACGGGTCTTTTGCACCCAACAGATGCGCATGACGCATCGCGCGACGCATGATGCGGCGTAATACATAACCACGGCCTTCATTAGACGGCGAAACACCATCAGCCATAAGGAAGGAACAGCTCCGTAGATGATCGGCAATAACGCGGTGACTGAATTTGGCATCGCCAACAGGTTTCACACCCGTCAATTCAACCGACGCACCGATCAATGTCTGAAAGAGATCAATATCATAATTGTCGTGCTTCCCTTGTAGGATCGCGGCTGTCCGTTCTAGACCCATACCCGTATCAATGGACGGACGCGGTAGATCGACTTGGGTTATTTTACCCTTGGCATCAGCGCGGCGCTCATACTGCATGAAAACAAGGTTCCAAATCTCAATGAAACGATCACCATCCTCATCAGGAGACCCAGGAGGCCCCCCAGGAATATCTGCGCCGTGATCAAAGAAGATTTCGGAACATGGCCCGCAAGGTCCAGTGTCGCCCATGGCCCAGAAGTTATCATTGGTCGAAATTCGGATAATTCGGTCATCGGGTAATCCCGCAATTTTCTTCCAAAGGTCAAAGGCCAGATCATCTGTGTGATAGACTGTAACGAGTAGCTTATCTTTCGGCAGGCCAAACTCTTCTGTGACGAGTTTCCAAGCTTTCTCAATAGCTTCAGCTTTGAAGTAATCACCAAAGCTAAAGTTACCGAGCATTTCAAAAAATGTGTGATGGCGCGCCGTGTAACCAACATTATCAAGATCATTATGCTTACCACCTGCGCGCACGCATTTCTGCGACGTTGTCGCGCGCGGATAATCTGGTGTTAAGGAGCCTGTGAACCAGTCTTTAAACTGAACCATACCCGCATTGACGAACAACAAAGTTGGATCATTATCAGGCACGAGTGGAGAGCTGGGCGCAATGGTATGCCCTTCTCCATCGAAGAAATTTAGAAACTGGGATCGAATATCAGCGAGAGACGTCATGCAAAAAATCCATAATACGGATTGCATGTATAGAAAGAGCGCCTGACAGTGCCAAGCGCTCTTTTGATTAGAATGTGCAATCTCTACTGCGGGGGACAGCGGGGACGAGACTTTACCCCTCACAGGGCTTCAAATGTGATGGGTTTTCACAGTTCCAACCGGTAAACCAATATTTGGAGCTAAAACTGGAGCTGTAAACTAAGCACCAAGACCAAGTTGTGGAACTTCGCCATCATCTTCGACTTGCTCTGCCTTTGGCATCAATAGCTCTTCTTCGATCAAACCTTCATTCATCCGAATCTTACGTTCGATCTCGTCGGCCATTTCAGGGTTTTCGAGCAAGAACTTGCGAACATTCTCACGGCCTTGGCCAATACGTTCGTCACCATAAGAGTACCAAGAGCCTGACTTCTCGACAACTTCAGCCTTAACGCCAAGATCAATAATTTCACCCGTTTTGGAGATGCCTTCACCGTACATGATATCAAATTCGACCTGACGGAATGGCGGCGCCACTTTGTTTTTAACGACCTTCACACGTGTTTGGTTACCAATAACTTCGTCGCGGTATTTGATTGCGCCAATACGGCGAATATCAAGACGAACAGAGGCGTAAAACTTAAGTGCGTTACCGCCTGTTGTCGTTTCTGGCGAACCATACATGACACCAATTTTCATACGAATTTGGTTGATGAAAATAACCATACAGCCAGATTTTGAAATCGAACCTGTCAATTTACGCAGAGCTTGGCTCATGAGACGTGCCTGCAAACCCGGTAGGCTATCGCCCATGTCGCCTTCTAATTCAGCACGCGGTGTTAGCGCAGCGACCGAATCGATGACTAGAATATCAACAGCGCCAGAGCGAACCAATGTGTCCGCGATTTCCAAGGCTTGTTCGCCCGTATCGGGTTGCGCAATCAATAGCTCGTTGACGTCCACGCCTAGCTTGGCCGCGTAGACAGGGTCCAGCGCATGCTCTGCATCAATAAAGGCTGCAACGCCGCCCGCTTTTTGGCATTCCGCAATCGCGTGCAATGTGAGTGTTGTCTTACCGGAACTTTCAGGACCGTAAATTTCTACAACACGGCCTTTTGGCAAGCCGCCTATGCCTAGCGCAACATCCAAGCCAATAGAGCCTGTTGAAATCGCTTCAATATCCATTGTGGACTTATCGCCCAGTTTCATCACCGAATTTTTGCCGAAGGCACGATCAATTTGGGATAGAGCTGCGTCGAGTGCCGCGCTCTTGTTTTTGTCTGAGGCCTTTTCGACGACCTTAAGGGGTGTGCTATTTCTCGCCATGAGTTCAACTTCTAGTAAATCCGTCGGAGTCCTTCGGCGGATCGTAAAGTTACGGCTGTAATCGGACTGCCGTTGTTTTAGTATGTTTCACATTTGTTCTCCTGCATCAAGCAAAAAGAACAAAAAAAGAACAGTTGTTGAAATTCATTAAATTCAGTGACTTAATAGAAAACACCGTCTTTCATTAGAACTTCCATTCAGTCTACGCGTTCCGCAGGACTGGCTATTTACCCAACCTCACCAATCTCGGATTTCACCTTCTCCGCTAATTCCGCGAATGTGAAAGGCTTCGGTAAGAACGTCACATCTGGTTCCTCCGACAAGAGGTCAGAGAACTCCTCCTCCGCATAGCCAGAAATAAAGACGATACGCGCATCCCCGAGTAGCTTACGCCCTGCCCGTAATAATGTTGGACCGTCCATGCCCGGCATCACAACATCAGAGATCATGAGATCAAACGGCGTTTCCGCATCTTCCAAAATCTCCAGCGCCTCTTCGCCATCTTCGGCCTCAATAACGCGGTAGCCTTTTTTGCGCAGAGCCTTGGCCGCAATACTTCGCACGGACGCCTCATCTTCAACAAAAAGAATATTGCCCTGTCCCGCCAAATCAGACGGCTTACGCGGCGCGGGCGCAGCTTTCACTACAGGGGTAGCGTCAATGTCAGGCGCAGGTCCTGCCGCGGGTAAATAAATACGGAAGGTCGTCCCTTGTCCAACAATTGAATCAACGGTCATGTGACCGCCTGATTGCTGTACAATACCGTAGACTGTCGCCAAACCGAGGCCTGTGCCTTTACCTTGTTCTTTTGTCGTAAAGAATGGCTCGAAAATTTTGGACTTAACCTCGTCTGGCATGCCTGTTCCTGTATCCTCGACACTGATGACAACGAAGTCATCGCCTGTAATGGCTTTCAATGCGTCTTTGAGGTGGACGTCTTCAATAGCGGCACGTGGTAAGAGTTGAGATTGTATCGTAATCGTCCCGCCGCCTTGGTCTTCCATCGCGTCGCGCGCATTCACGCAAAGGTTCATCAAAATCGTATCGATCTGAGACTTATCCGCCATAACGGGCGGCAAGCCCCGCGCATGAGTCATTTTCAGTTTGGCTCGCTCACCAAGTGTTTGGCGAAGCGTCACAATCATATCTGACAACGTATCGGTCACGTCCAAACGTTCCATGCGGCGCGTCGCTTTGCGCGAGAACGTCAGGAGCTTCTTGACCAAAGCCGCCGCACGCGCGCCCGTTGTATTGATATTTTGAAGCTCAGGGTAAGACGGATCGCCGACAGGATGACGTTGCAGCAATTCATCCGTGTTCAGGCGAATGGCCGTCAGAAGATTGTTGAAATCATGCGCGACCCCTGCCGCCAATTGTCCAATAGCTTGCATTTTTTGGCTTTGGACTAACTGGTCCTCAAGCATTTTCCGAGCGCTTACATTGACAAGATACGCTTGGCTTTTGGCCGCGTTATTTGTGTCGTGCACAATGTAAACAGACACAGGCAATCCCTTGTGGTCATCCGCCTTCAAGGTTGCATCAAATGGCAGATCCGGAGAGGTCTGCGTCACGTCACGCGTTAGGAAGCGGTGATCGGCTTCATTGACTGTGAAAATATCCTCAAAGCGTTTCCCTACGGCATCCTCGCCGCCTGACATTTTCGCGAAAGCCAAATTGGCCGAAGAAATTTTTGCTCGCCCAAGGTTCTCCCCAGATAGCTTCAAGACAGCAACAGGTGCCGCAGCATAATCTTCTGTTTTAAAATCTGAAGCTATCCCAGCGGAAGTTGCAGCGTCAGACCTACCTGAGAGCATAGAATGGCCGTATAGCGCTACGCTTGCGACGACATCACCGCTATTGAGCGTATGCCAATTTGCAACCATGACAGTGGGCGTCACAACCCCTTTTCTCGTAATCAAGCGCGTGTCTGTTCTAACCGTACGTCCAGGTTCTGAAGGACTGTCCAATAACGACTCTGGGCCTTCAATGAAATTGGCGAGCATTTCTGGTTCATCGTCGCGCGTTGCACCTATCCAGCGCAACAGCACATCATTCGTAGCCAAAACCCGTCCGTCTTTTGCTACGGTAAACAAGCCAACAGGCGCTTCAGCCAAAACATCAGACCCGACATTACTGCCAATGTCAGATTCAACGACTTGCCACAGCATTGTATCGCGGCCCAAACGACGGACTTGCAACTGATAGCGTTTCAACTCGCTGCGGGGCGTGACAAGGTCAATCGTTTCCTCCGCGTAGTCCATACCATTAGACAAATGATGCAAACGAAAAATTGCGGCAGCCGCTTCATTACCTGCTAATGTAAAGAGACGGTCAATGACGGGCGGCGTGTCGCCAACCATTTGCGCACCAAGCGTTGTCGCAAGGTCACGATACGCGCGATTGGCGTGCATAGGTTTGCCATCTACAATAACGAGACTAGGCACAAAGCTGTTATAAAATGCGCCAGAGTAAACCGTATCTCGGCGTGTCTTTCGACGTTCAGTTAAACCCCTGTTACGAGCCATAACAATAAAGGTGAAGACTGCCAGTAGCGCAACAATCGCAAGGCCAGCCAACATAATGAAGGCATCCACGTCAAGTGTATCGCGCCCCCACCACACATAGCTTAACGCCGTCACAAGCACGATGGTCGCTAAAACCACGCCAATCCATAGCGGTAAGGCGCTTTTTGCCTGCGGTATATCTGTGCGAATCATATCAACCATGCATACACCTTAAGCATGATTTCACGCTTTGACGCGTGGATATTATCGGTTAGCTCTGTAAGATATATAATTGAGGATATCGCGCGATGAAAAAGACACTCTTATTGGCAACCGCTTTGCTATCTTTCGGGACGGCGCCTTTGCTTTCGGGCTGTCTAGGCAGTGGCTCTGACGCTCCACAACGCGAGACCTTGATTGTCGCTGAGAGCCAACGCCTAAATGACTGGTTCACGGCTCGGTATGAAGAACAGCTAGCGCGCTCGCCGATGACAAGAACGTATCGGGGTATGGACGATGGGAAAGACCAACTCGACGATAATTCACAAATGGCTATAGATGAAGAGGCCACCCTCGCCCGCTCTTGGTTGGATGAAATGCGCCGCGAATTTGACGTGGATCGCTTGGACCCCCAGACCCGCCTGTCTTACCGCTTATTCGAAGCCAATATTGACGACCAACTCGCGACTCATGCCGCAGCGAATAATGATTATGTCTTCACTCACATGTCTGGACCACATTCGGGCCTTCCGAGCTTTCTCATCAATTTCCATACAGTCAAAACTACTGCGGATGCGGCCGCCTATATCGCGCGCTTAAACGCCGTCAAAACTTACCTTGGGGAGGCACAAAATCGCGCAGACACACAATTCAAATCTGGTGTGTCTATGCCGAAATTTGTCTATGAAAAAATTAGCTCCGCATCGCGCAATGTCATCACGGGCGCGCCATTCACTGAAGATGAAAGTGGCGTCGAAGACAGCCCTCTCTGGTCGGATATTAAGGCAAAGGTCAATGCGCTGGATATAGCGCAAGACGAGAAAGACACACTCCTGAACGACGCGAAGGACGCGCTACTTGGTTCAGTTCAACCCGCATATATTTCCTTGATCGGAATGTTCGACCAACATGCCGCGAAAGCCACAGCAGATGATGGCGCATGGAAACTGCCGAACGGGTCAGATTATTACAACACCCGCCTCAAGCATTACACGACAACCGCTCTCACCGCCGACGAAATTCACGCCATCGGCCTGTCTGAAGTCGCGCGTATTCAAGGTAAAATGCAGGAAATTATGGACCGCGTAGAGTTCAAAGGCTCCCTCAAAGAGTTTTTCACCTTCCTTCGAACGGACCCACAATTCACCTTCCCCAATACAGATGAAGGCCGCGACGCTTACATGGCGGAGGCCACAGTCATCATCAATGAAATGAAGGCCGAACTCGACACGATGTTTATTACCAAACCCAAAGCAGATATGGTTGTGCAACGCGTTGAACCTTTCCGTGAAGACACGGCCTTTGGCGCATTTTATAACTCCCCAGCGCTAGATGGTTCCCGCCCCGGCACATATTATGTCAATCTGAAAGACATGAAGGATCAGCCTAAATTCCTTATGCAGGCGCTTGCCTATCATGAAGGCATCCCTGGGCATCACATGCAGATCGCAATCTCGCAGGAATTAGAAGGACTGCCAAAGTTCCGCACCCTTGGCGGCCACACAGCCTTCACCGAAGGCTGGGCGCTCTATTCTGAAGCCCTGCCAAAAGAAATCGGCCTCTACACGGACCCTTACAAAGAGTTCGGACAACTCGGCATGGAGATTTTCCGCGCCGCGCGCCTCGTTGTAGATACAGGTATTCATTCTCAAAAATGGGACCGCGAAAAAGCCGTTCAATATTACCTGAACAACATTCCAAACCCTGAAGGGGATGTTCGCGCCGAGATTGACCGCTACATCGTTTGGCCGGGTCAAGCGACGGCTTACATGATTGGAAAGCTAAAAATCGAAGAGTTAAGAACCAAAGCAGAGATAGAGCTTGGAGAGAACTTCGACATTCGCAAATTCCATGATACAATTTTAGCCAATGGCTCAGTTCCGCTTAGTGTCTTGGAAGAACTCGTAGACGCTTATATCACAGAGACAAAATCGGAGACGAATTAATGCGCATCCTTGCCCCTCACACACTTATTCTAGCCTCCATGCTTGCGCTTGGTGCCTGTTCGCCAGCATCGGACGGACCGACATCAAAAGCAAATACAGCTGACGTCAGCCAGAGCAGCACCGAAACAGAGAATGCGAAACTAGACGCCTGGTTCGAAGCGCAGTTCATGGCGAGTGTCCGCGCATACCCGCAGCGTTTAACATCCCTTGGCTATGATGAGCGTCAAGGCGAATGGAACAACCCAACCCGCGCCTATGCTCTAGAGCAGCTCGACAAACGCCGCGAAGCCCTCGCCGAAATGAAAGACAGATTTGATTTCGACACCTTGGATGCAAATCATCAGCTATCTTACCGCCTATTTGAGAAGAACACGGAAGACTCTCTTGAAGGCCGCAAGTGGTGGGATCACGGATATACCTACACACAAATGCGCGGCGCACATTCGTCTTTGCCAACGTTCCTGATGAATAATCACAAGATCAAAGATGTGGAAGATGCAGAAAATTATCTCTCGCGTCTCGAAACAATGGACGTTCCGCTGAACGAATACACAAAGCAAGCCAAAGCTAAGTTCGAAAAAGGTATTGCCCCACCAAAATACGTCTATGATTTCGTGATCGAAAGCTCGCGTAATATCATCGCTGGCGATCCAGTTGATGCGAACAACGAGACTCTCAATCTATTACTAGAAGACTTCCGCTCAAAAGTAGAAGACCTGCCGATGGACGCAGAAACACGCGAAAAACTCTATGAGCGTGCGATCGCGGCCATCGTCAATAATGTCGCGCCTGCTTATGAGAATATCATCGCGGAAATGGAGCGTCAAAAGGCCCTCGCCTCGACGGATGACGGCGCGTGGAAATTGCCTGATGGCGAAGCTTATTACAGCTGGCGTCTAGAGCAGATGACAACAACAGATATGAGCGCAGACGCAATCCACGATCTCGGCCTCTCTGAAGTTGACCGCATTCATACTGAAATGCGCGCTATCATGGCGAAGGTCGAATTCGACGGCACGCTACAAGAGTTCTTTGAGTTCACACGTACCGACAAGCAATTTTTCAAACCTGAAGGCGCAGTTGGCCGCGCAGAATACCTCAAAGAAGCCACGGTCTTTATTGATGATATGAAGCTGCGCTTGCCAGAGGTTTTCAACAAAATCCCGCAAGCCGAATTAGATGTTCGCGCTGTTGAAGCCTTCCGTGAAAAAGCGGCGGGTAAAGCCTTTTATAACCGCCCTGCACCTGATGGATCACGTCCTGGCATCTATTACGCCAACCTGTACCGCATGGACGCGATGCCCGTGTATCAAATGGAAGCCCTCGCGTATCACGAAGGTATTCCCGGACATCACATGCAACTCTCCATCAGCCAAGAACTAGAGGGTATTCCGTCCTTCCGTAAATATGGCCGTTTCACTGCCTACTCCGAAGGTTGGGGTTTGTATTCGGAATTCCTTCCAAAAGAGATGGGCCTCTATGCTGATCCCTATTCTGACTTTGGACGCCTCGCGATGGAGCTTTGGCGCGCAGCACGTCTTGTTGTTGATACTGGCCTCCATGATAAAAAATGGACTCGCCAAGAGGCGACAGATTACCTCATCACCAATACGCCCAATCCAGAATCAGACTGCCTCAAAGCGATTGAGCGTTACATCGTGATGCCAGGCCAAGCGACAGCTTATAAGATCGGTATGAACAAGATTTTGGAGTTACGTGCAGGCGCGAAAGACGCGCTCGGCAACGATTTCGATATTCGTTATTTCCATGACGCCATCCTCGCCACAGGCCCAGTCCCGCTCCACATCATGGAAGAGCAAGTCAACGCCTATGTC
Source organism: uncultured Caulobacterales bacterium (assembly GCA_938009235.1). Classification (GTDB taxonomy): domain Bacteria; phylum Pseudomonadota; class Alphaproteobacteria; order Caulobacterales; family Maricaulaceae; genus Litorimonas. The sequence continues at coordinate 128,074 of CALLIK010000004.1, read as the reverse complement.
GCGCGTGTGAAAAGCGGCAGCTACAAGCCTGATCGTTTGTAAGGATTGAAGTTCTAGAGCCCGATATAAGATAATAATCCGAGCGTCCCTTATGGGGAGCTCGGATTATTCTAAATCGATTTTAGATTAAATTGGATCTAACCCACGGCTTAAATAATAGCTGTAAGGAATAGTCACGTCTTTACGGTAATTTTCAGGCTCGCCTTCCGTTTTAGGTGGAAACTGAAGTTGTTTCGCCGCCTTTAAAGAACTCTTGTCATAAACATCCCCCGGCCAAGAATTTAACACTCTTAAATTTTCAGGAACGCCTTCATCACTCACATCAATCTGCACGATAGCATATCCAGACGACCTTTTTAATGCTTTTGCAGGGAAGTCAGGCGAAACCCAGTTTATCGAGGATACGGTTGATCGATCTTGTGTGAAAGGCCAACATTTGCACACACCTCGCGATTCAGCATATTCCAAACTGCCCGTTCTTTTCAGAAAATTTCGTGCATTCATCCATCGCCCAATAGTTTTAGCAACCAACGGATGTTCTCGGCCATAATCGTCCTCAACCGCAGCCCTTGCTTTCTGATAGCTCAGTGCAGCTGCAAGCCAATTTTTATTGGCTTCATATCCGTAACCCACATAATTATTTGCTGAAGCCACATAATCAGGCCGTGTATCCGTCACGTTTGCATCAAAAATACTGACGGCTTTCTTGGCAATATTTGCACATTTTTTATTGCCGTCTTTTATACCGCGTGCTGTCGTAGCCCTGTTGATAAAACTTCCAATTTGCTGTTGAGGGTTTCTCATTTTTGTTTGTAATAGACGAGTGCAAATACTCGCGTCATGCACATATAATTCACCTACAAAAACCGTCTGACCTAAGCCATTAGAATTAGCGAACTTAATGGCACGATTGATACGCTTTTCGAGCTTCTTATCGCTTGAAACACCATCCATACTCGAAACCAATTCGACCTCTCGCTCAAGCTGTAACTCCGTAGCATTTGACTTTTTTAGAGAAGCAAGTTCAACTGATCGTTCAAAGGCAACTATCGCTTTTGCACGATTCCCCTGATTTTTTTCAACATACCCATAATTATATGCGAGATCGCCCGTCATAGGATCATCTCCCAGTTGAGCCTCAGCATTCTCCCACGCTTTTTTTGCATGTTTGATAGCGTTCTGATAATCCTGGCCTTTCATTGAGGCATTATAAGCCTTGTAGGATTTTAAGACGTCAGGAGGCGTTTGAGCCGACGCTAACCCCGACAAACCAACAGCTAATGCAAACAAAGATATCGCGAGGTGCTTAGAGGAACTCATAAAGGTCTCCTTAATATTAATCTGGATTGAAATTTATTGAAGAAACCGGCTCAAAATACAACAAAAAGATGCACTAGAGATTTCACCTCTCTCGAACCTATTATCATCAACTGAAACAAGGTAGTCTGCACATCAAGCCAAGTGAGTTAATTCTGGGGTGGCGAGAGGCCTTGGCTCTCATGCAGCCTAGGGATAAATGGGCGCTCTTTATGCCGTACAACTTGGCCTATGTTGCTTCAGGAAAAGGCAGCGGCTTTCCAGCCAACGCAGTCCTGTTTCTTCAAAATCGAACTGATATAAAGCCAGAAATTCCGAATTCATATTTAAGATAACCGGCTATTACGTCAGATATTTTTTAACCCGCTTGCAGGCGCTCGCCGCGTTCGTGCATTTCTTGGGCTTCAATAGACTTCTTTGCGATTGGACGTGCATCAAGACGCTTGAGACTGATTTCATCGCCTGTCTCTTCGCAGTATCCATAAGTGCCGCCCTCAATCCGTGCGAGGGCTTTATCAATTTGGGCACTCAGCTTACGCAGACGATCTTTCGTCCGTAGTTCAAGTTGACGATCTGCATTGGCCGTCGCTGTATCGGCAGGGTCAGGGTGTGAAACGCTCTCGCCCTTCAAATATTCAACAGTATTACGCGTTTCTTCGACAATGTCAGCTTTCCAAGCTAAAAGCTTTTGACGGAAATATTCGCGCTGTTTTGCATTCATGAATTTTTCGTCTTCAGAAGGCTTATAGCCTTTAGGAAGCTTCACAGGTTTTCTAGTCGCTTTAGTCATAACATCCCCACATCTCTCAAATCGGACGCCAGTCATCGCCAGTGTGTTCACCGTGCGCACATCCTCAGATTTCGAGGTTCAATACCTGCGGCCTCTTATTCCATCAAGCGGGGAACACAGAGCTCACGAAAAATTCAATTCCCGCCATGCACGGCTAAGCTCTTGCCTCTCCCTTCTGATGCCCTAAAACCCAATGAAAGAATTTGGAGACCAAGATGGCAAGATTTGAAGGCACCGACAATTATGTCGCAACGCAGGACCTGAAAATGGCTGTGAATGCAGCAATTACGCTGGAACGCCCACTCCTCATCAAAGGGGAGCCGGGAACGGGTAAAACTGTCTTGGCACATGAAATAGCCAAAGGTCTCGGCGCGCCGCTGATTGAATGGAACGTAAAATCTACAACCAAAGCCCAGCAAGGCCTCTATGAATATGACGCCGTTGCGCGTCTGCGCGACAGTCAATTGGGCGATGACCGCGTCCATGACATCAAAAACTACATCAACAAAGGTAAAGTCTGGGAAGCGTTCGAATCAGATGTACGTCCGATTTTACTTATCGATGAAATCGATAAAGCCGACATCGAGTTCCCGAACGACCTGCTGCATGAGCTCGATAAAATGGCTTTTTCTGTCTATGAAACGGGCGAGACAATCACCGCCCGCCAGCGCCCAATCATCATCATTACATCGAATAATGAGAAAGACTTACCAGACGCATTTTTGCGCCGTTGCTTCTTCCATTACATCCAGTTCCCAGATGATGAGACAATGGCGAAAATCGTCCAAGTCCATTTCCCTGACATCAAACAACGGATGCTCTCTGCGGCTATGAAACGCTTCTTCGAAGTTCGCGCTATGCCCGGACTTAAGAAAAAACCAAGCACGTCTGAATTGCTCGATTGGCTCAAACTTCTACTCGTTGAGGACATCGATCCAGAGGTTATCAAAGAAGCCGACCCAAAGAAGATGATCCCACCGCTGCACGGCGCATTGTTGAAAAATGAGCAAGACGTACATCTATTTGAGCGTTTGGCATTTTTAACGCGGCGCGAGAGCTGATCCGTCCGCCAAAATCTCTAACAAACCTCCCTGACGTCGGCGGGCGTCAGCCTAGTGGTGCGGAGGTCTTACAGGCCGAAATGCAAGGCGAACAAGCCTATGCATTGGGCCTTGCGGCCAAACGAATGGAACGCGCACTCACAGCCTTAAAGAAAAGTAATGGCGACCCGCGCCATACACAGCTCGCCGCCGATGCTGCGCAAGCCTTCTTTATCCAACGAGAAATGATTGGGTTTAGCCATCAAGACTTTGTCGTTGAGTTTTATAAGATACCAGGCGCGGTCATGGCCCGCGTTGGCGCAAAAGACCCAGACAGCTAATCCAGCTAGGCGCGGCTAACCATTTCCCAGTAGTCGTAATCATCACTCAAGGTTTGATCCCAGATCACCACACCGTCCTTATTGACAGCTAGATACTCTGGCGCTCCGGCCAAATACTTGTCATCAAAAGACGCGCTAGGGTCATATGCGACTGTAATTGGAAAGAACGCTTTGATGAGAGCTTCTTCAGCGGCGAACCAATGCGGCCTGTCGGGACGCTTCGTGCCTTCGCTCGTGATAACAAAAAGCGGGGCCATCTTGTCCTTTAGATGCGGATAAACAGATCGATAGACCTTTATATTATCATCATAGGGGCCATTGCCGCGATAAGTGATCATGAGGCAAATCGGTTGAATTTGATCGCTTTTAAGACTCGCGACAGCATCAGGAACAGACGATTCTTTTGTGGGGCCTTCAAGGCATCTCATCCGTAAATCAAACGGATATTCCTTTCCTTCACGTTGTGCTTTTGCGGGGCCATCCACGCCATGTGTTGCGGCGAAACGAGCTATACGGTCTGAGTCAGGGTTCGCGCTTATTACATCCCAAATTTTGTTACGTAGACGTTGCGGGTCAATGCCCTCCATCGTTATCAATTTTTGAGCCTCGTAATACCAAACCAAGCTATGAACATCCCGAGTAAAACTCGACAGATATGCCGTCTCAAAAGCCTGTAGCGCCTTATATCCCTTGGCTTTATCGCCAGTCTCGATGTCAACAATCGCGAGGAGCAAGTTCGAAATCGGGTTGGACGACTGTTTCCCAAAGAGCTTGCCTAAGAAACCTCCGCTACGCCCCGTAGCGACACGACGAAGATTATCATAATCCTCACGCTCCCAAAGTTGAAGGATGCCCGTCGCGTCCCACTGCGTTCGGCCCTTCTTATATTGCTCCACAATACCATCAGACGTCGTTTCCGTTCGCAGACCTAAAGGCAAAGCAGGTGTTCGCACAGTCAGGATTTTGTTTTTTTGAGGTTGAAAAAATCGATATGTCACGTCCCCACCCTTGATTAGGATATTGACAACATTAGCGGTCAGAGCATCTTTACCGTTGACGCTAAGCAAGAAATCTTTTGACGTCAGTTTGAGAGCTGCCGCCGGAGAACCCGTTGCAATTTTCGAGACTTGTAGAGCTTTCGCCGTCGAAACAGCTGAGCTGTCGGTCTCTTGAATATCTAAAAACCAATTTGGATTATGCTTCATATCATATCTCTTATTTTAAGTTGTAGGGGCGCCATCAGCGAAGGTCCAAACGTTCGGAACTACATCTAACGCTTTGGAATAATAGGCCTGAAACCCTGGCATCTTCACCTGATTGAGGAAGGCAGAATAGGCCATATAGCTAACGAGAAATCGTAGGTCGCTCGCCCAAGGCGGCATGAATTTTGGGGGTTCAATTTTCTTATGACTAGCAAGCTGAGCCAGCGCTGGAATATCTTCAATGTCCAACTTCCCAACGAAGAGAACACGGATCAAATCGGAGCGACGCAATTTAACGGCTGTCCGAATGAAATTATGCACGCGCAACAAGCCATTCAAATAGACCATATCTTTCGTAAATGGCGCACCGCCAGACATCACGCCGCCGCGGAAAACGCGTCGTGTATTTTCATAGGCCTGATCACGCTCAACATTTCGGTCTTCAAAGAAATCAAAGACCTCTTTGAAGTCAGCCCCCTCAATCGCCATTTGAATCGCCATCACGCGCCCAGATAATCTCCGAAACCTACGAGGGTCCATATTCCCCGTGATGACTTCAGCAAAGACAGCCAGCCCTTCTTGGGTTTCTGTCGTTCCGGGATGCCCATGCCGCAGAATTGGAAAATTGGTTTGGAGTTGCCCGTTCTGACCCGTGGCGGAATGGACAAGGGCTTCGTGGTGTAACAGCTGTTCGACGTCACGGTCTGTAAATTGCGCATCGGCACGTATCCGAATACGTTTTGACGAAGCAGCGGCTTTGGCAGACACCTTTTTAGAGACAACCACTTTGGGCGCATCAGCTCCAAAAAAAGGCTCAAGCTTGGCCCTTAGCGCACCGGCGAATCCTTCCGCGTTCAACTGCTCTTCAAAACCTTCGACAACAAGTTGGTCAAAATCCATGCCGTCCAAAGTAGCATCCATATGCCGCGCTAAATCTAACACCTTGGTTTTACCGTCCAACATCAAATTAGTGGGACGTCCATAAAGCGAAACAGAATGGTCGAAAAACTCTGGCGTTCCTCGCGTGTCCATCAGGCTCGCCGTGGAATTCAATGTCGAAGCGATACGCCCCAGCCACTGCATCACGACATGTTCGCCGTCGATGTGCTTATGTGCATGAGCAATCGCTTCGCGGGCCTCAGATATATCAATCGTTGAGTATTTCGGGTTGGGCAGTGTTCCGTTTTTCAAAAACGTATCCCGCATGGCGACGTCCCAATTCAAGGACGATAAAACCCGCATTCCCCCCGCAGCCTTGCTTAACGCGAGGGCCGCAGTTTTAGCGGCTTCAAATTCTTTTTCGGTCAGGGCGATCATGACTTTCACACGTTGCAATCCGATGGGTGAATGTAAAGGGCGGGCGTTGATAATCCCACATCAATTGCGATCTCTCTCACCTTCTTACTTGCCCCGCCGCGCGTCGCCGACTATCGCGCGCCTATGTCCAAGGCTATCGAATTAGAACCCAAACGTCGCCGCGTCTTTGCGATCATCTCTCATCCCGATGCAGGTAAGACGACGCTGACGGAAAATATGCTCCTCGCAGCAGGCGCGATTCACCAAGCAGGTAAAGTTGCTGCGCGGGGCGAAACCCGCCGCACACAGTCGGATTGGATGAAAATCGAACAAGAACGCGGTATCTCGGTCAGTTCCTCCGTGATGACATTCGAGCATAAAGACCTGATCTTTAACTTGCTCGACACGCCAGGCCATGAAGACTTCTCTGAAGATACGTACCGCACGCTGACCGCTGCCGATTGCGCGGTCATGGTTCTGGATGTCGCCAAAGGTATTGAGCCGCAAACCCTGAAACTCTTCGAGGTCTGCCGCCTGCGGGACATTCCTATCATCACATTTGTCAACAAGCTCGACCGTGAAGGCCGCGATACATTCGATATCATCTCGGAGATCCAAGATAAGCTCGCACTTGATGTCGTGCCCATGCAATGGCCTGCCGCATCTGGCCGTCGTTTTAAAGGCGTCACCGATTTGCGAACGGGTGCCTTCTTACACTTTGTCAAACCCGAAGACGGTGGCGAGCATATCATGACAAAGGTCGATGGCGACGACATCAAAGGCCTGTTCAATAATGATGACCTCTTGAACGAGTTTTTAGAAGAACAAGAGCTGGCCAAAGAATATCCTGACTTCAACGAGCAATCGTTCCGCGAAGGCCATATGACGCCCGTTTATTTCGGCAGCGCCCTTCGCAAATTTGGCGTCTCAGAACTAATCGACGCACTCGCAGAACTATGTCCAGAACCGCAGGCCGAATCCGCCAAGAAGGCAGGCCAACAGGTCATGATCGAACCCACCTCGAAAGAAGTCGCTGGGTTCGTCTTTAAGGTACAGGCCAATATGGACCTCAACCATCGCGATCGCGTGGCCTTCCTAAGGATGTGTGCAGGTGAGTTTAAACGCGGTATGAAATTGAAAACAGCTGAAGGCAAAACTGTTTCCGTCCATAACCCAATCCTCTTCTTTGCGCAGGATCGTGAACTGGCAGAAAATGCCTATGCTGGCGATGTCATTGGCATCCCGAACCACGGCGCCTTGCGTGTTGGTGATAGCCTCTCCGAAAGCGGTAAAATTGTCTTCGCAGGGATTCCAAACTTCGCGCCAGAAATTCTACGCCGCGCACAGCTCAAAGATCCATTGAAAGCGAAACATCTTCGCAAGGCCCTCGAGTCTTTGGCCGAAGAAGGCGTGACGCAACTCTTCAAACCAAATTTTGGGTCAGATATGATTGTCGGTGCCGTTGGGTCATTGCAGATCGACGTGATGCGAGAGCGGATTAAAACGGAATATGGTCTCGAAGTGACTTTCGAAGCCCCGCCTTATCAAATTGCGCGTTGGATTGCGTCTGATAATCAAGCCCTCATCACAGCTTTCGTCGACAAGAATGTTATGACGACAGGTACAGATGTAGACGGCGCGCCTGTCTTCTTGGCGAAGTCATCTTGGGATGTTGGATATGCACAAGACAAAAATCCAGACTTGCGGTTTTTAACGACAAAAGAACGTAGCTAAGGCGTATCACCCCGCTTTAGCAGCGCTTCATAAACGGCGCCCAATCACAACTTTTTCGCCTCAAAGAGACAAGACTCTAAAAAACTGGCACGACACTTGAAACGACTTCCGTAGGCTCTCCCAGCCGCGAAAGTTAGTTACATGATGATACACATTTTACCTGGTTTAATCATGTTTTCCATAACGTTGATTTTCGTCACGATGTTTTTCATACCTATTACCAAGTTTAAGCAGAAGAACGAATTGGTCAGCTTTTACTGGGTTGGCGTTTGGATGTTTCTAGCCTTGATAGCAGCTTTTTCCGGTGCAGCAGAAACTCTTGGCCTTTTCCGATATGACGTCGCACTTACGTCAGACGCGCTTTTGGCAGCCCTGTCGTTGTGCTTTGTTATCTTCGTTGTCTTCGGCTGGTTCCGCCTGTCATTCAAAGCTATGAAATCAGGGATCACGCTTTGGCTTAGTAAACGGGCTTAGTAGCCACCTGCCAAAGTGCCGTCTTGGGCCGCGCCCAGCGTCTCTTGCATCACAGGCCCAGTAGGAACTGATGAGACGGTTGGCATATTATCGTAAACGCTGGCTTCATACGCCTTCACATCATCATGCAAACGGCCAAATAGGCTTTGACTCGCCTGCTCTGGCTTCAAAGCAACTGCGCCTGTTGGAGATGTAGGTTGCCCAACATTTGGTAAATATCCAGTGGGCTGAGTCGCCGCAGGTGCAGAATTTTGCGCAGTGAATTGAGCCAGTCTTTGCGAAGGCGTGCTCCGTAGACTGCTTTGAGGCGCTTGAATAGGTTGGCCAATAGGCGGACGCCCTGAACCTTGATACGAATCAGGAGCACGCTGAATTTGCGGAGCCATACGAGTTTGTTCATTGATGTTTTGAGGCACAACATTTTGAGGTGGCACATCACGGCTAGGACCGGTTGCTAGTCTTGATTCAGCATAGCGTGGGTCTGTATATCTTGGATCAATATACCTTGGGTCAGCGTATCTTGGATCAACTTGAAGATGTGCCGACTGATTTACTTGTGGCGGATACGGAGAACCTTGAACAGGTTGAGCCATATTACCCTGTTGCATATGTCCTTGTACCATGCCCCCTTGATAAGCGGCTTGGTTATCCAACATTGGACGGAACATAGGTCGTTGAATTTGAGGCTGCATAAACGGCTGCACAGGTCTTTGAGCTTGGCCTTGCACTTGCGGATATTGTTGCGTCGCCTGTTGACGGTACTGGTTTTGTTGTTCGGTCAAGCTCATGTTCTGAACTGACCGCGTGCTCGCGAGCTGAGGGGCTATACGCTGTGTAGGTGCCTGACGAACAATGCGGCGACCAGATGATGTTTGCCCAACTTTTACAGTATTCTCTCGCGGAGCAACTGTCGTTCCAACCCGTATTGTATTTGTTTCGCCGGCTCTCACACGCGAAGCAAGAGCGCCCGCGCTCTCGCTTAAACCCGAAATTGAAATTGGGGACGAAACTTGCATCGAAACTGTCGAAAGAAACTCGCAAATACCTGATGTACGAGGATTTCGTTTCACATAGTTCCACCCACGACATTGAGCATCGCCTGCGCACTGGTTCTCGCAGACATCCGCACCAGGGGCTGCAGCTGTATTGTAAGGCACTCCGGGACGGTAAGTCCCTAAGTCAGCGGCAAATGCCGGAGTTGATAATAAAGCCGCAAATATCGCGGTGGTTAGAAAACGCATGGAATCCTCACAAGACAGACATCGAATCGTTAAATAAGATTTTGCCTGCAAGGCATTGACGTTTCGTTAACCCTGCTTGTTAACCTGTGGGTCTTTCTATAAATTAAGGCACTTAGGCTTTTGGCGCTGCTCTTGCGATATCTGCTAGACTATCCATTTCAAGCCCTGCTCCGCCAATCAGCGCGCCATTCACATTGGCGAGCGAAAGCAAGTCTTTGGCATTCGCAGGCTTAACCGAACCGCCATAAAGCAAACGAACACCCGCACCGACTTGGGCGCGAATGGCATTGTGCATTTCGTCGACATCTTCAGGGGTTGCCGTCTTGCCAGTACCAATCGCCCAAACAGGCTCATAAGCAATGACATAGTCAGCAATATCAGGAACACTATCGGTGATTTGTTTAGAGACAACGGCTTGGGCATTCCCAGCGTCACGTTGGTCTTCCGTTTCCCCAACGCAGATAATAGGAACCAATCCCGCACGTGTTACGGCTTCCGCTTTGGCGTTCACATCTGCACATGTATCTCCACCCGCTCGGCGTTCGCTATGGCCAACAATGACGTAGCTTGCGCCTGCATCCTTCAGCATTTCCGAGGACATATCGCCAGTATGAGCGCCTGACACAGCCGCATGACAATCTTGCCCTCCCTTCAGAACGCCGCCGTCAGCTAGAGACGCCAATATAGTCGCAGGCGGGCATATAAGGACATCGAGATGTTGCCGTTCTGCCGCCGGATATACACGGTCAAAATCGGTCGGTTTTGACGCCCAACTAAGGTCACCATGCATCTTCCAATTGGCGGCAATTAGGGGTCTTAAGGTCTGTGTCATATGAGGTCTCTAACGCGACAAAAACATTTCTTAGCAGAAGACTCTAAAAACACCACTAACGGAAGGCGCATCGCGGCCTTGTAAGGGGCGTTAGGCGTGGTTAAGACGGAGCAAATCACACTCGTTTTACTTTATTTGACTGCGGAATTTCATGGCTCAATCAATTGGCGGAAAAATTAGAGGCATATTTGTTGCCATTCTAGTAGGTCTTCTTGTACTGGCTTTTGCCGTCTGGGGCGTGAACGACATCTTTGTACCTGGCGTTCGAAATGCTGTTGTCAGTGTAGGTGATGCCAGCGTCCCCACACGCGACTTCAATCGAGACCTCCAAGGCAGGCTCCGCGAAATCGCAGTTGAACGCGGCGAGGGGCTAACAAATGAAGAAGCTTACCGCCAAGGTGTCCACCGTGAACTCCTCGCGCAATATCAGGTCACACTCGCCGTTGAAAAAGATTCACAAGACCTAGGTGTCGGCGTCAACCGTGCAGACGCCAAAGCCTACATTGAGGCGATCCCAGCCTTCAGATCAAATATCACAAATGAATTTTCTCGGGATAAATTAGAGCAAGCTGTTGGTCGATTGAATAACGGGTACAGCGTCAAGAAGTTTGAAGCTGATACATTACGTGATTTGCGCCGCATTCAAACTGTAGAAGCCATAGTCGGTGGCATCCAGGCCCCATCTGGCTATGCGAAGCGTCAATTCGATTTCCTATCAGAACAACGTAAAGCCAGCATCCTTATCCTTAATAAGGACTCGGTCCCCGCACCTGAAGCGCCAGATGACGCAACGCTAGCAGCCTATCTGAATGAAAATGCTGTTCGCTATACCGCGCCAGAGTTTCGCCAAGTCACAATGATCCGTTTGGAGCCATCAGGGTTTTTACCTGACGTTGCAGGCGCAATCACAGAGGAAGACGTTCAAGCTGAGTTTGTTGCGCGCATCGCACGTGGAACGATCGGCACAAAAGCCTCAAGGGACGTTGTAGTTCTGACGGCCTTGGATGAAACGACAGCGAAAGACGCTGCAACGCGTCTCGCAGCAGGAGAATCCCCAGAGAGCATCGCGACAGCTCTAGGTCTCCTTGCGCCCGATCGCTTTAACGGTACTCAAAAAAATCAACTTCTAGACTCTATCACAGATGATGCGGCATTTTCCCTCTCAGAAGGTCAAGCCAAAGCTAGCGAGAATAGCCTAGGTAGCTGGGAAGCCATTTATGTGCCGACTGTAACCCCTGCGACTACGCCTACATTTGCGTCCCTCGAAGCAGAAATCAGACGCGACCTCGGTGTCAATGAAGCAAAATCAAAGATCTTCGACATCAGCAATGACCTCGACCAACGTCTGCTAGACGGTGAAAACTTAGAGACTATCGCTGCGGCACTGTCTCTACCTATGGAGAGCTATGACTACATAGACCGCGTCGGTACAACACGTGATGGACTCGTCATGAATGGGTCCACTCGCATACCGGGCATCGCTCAAGATGATGAACTTCTGCGCCTAATTTTTACAGAAGACATCGGCTTCGACACAGATATTTACCCGACGGTTCAAGACGGTATCGTTGCATTCAGAGTCACAGATGTCATCGACAGTATGGTTCGCCCTCTTTCCGAGGTTCGCGAGGACTTAATCTCAACTTGGACAGCTCAAGAAACGCAAAAAGCTTTGAACGCTCGTGGTTTGGAACTCACACAAGAAATTCGTGATGGCCGCTCTCTAGAAGATATTGCGAAAGAACTTGGCGAAGCTGCAAAACTTGAGGAACGCGGTATTTCTCGCTCTCAGCCCCCACGTGATATCGCAGGTATCGTTATTGTTGATCTTCTAAAATCAAGCGTAGGTGATATTGCGCGCGGCGCAGGCGGAACGCCGCTGACTTATACAATTGCACGTTTGGATTCGATTGTTCCTAACGCTGACGGTCTTGCAGGTGAAATTCTTGATGTCGTTCAGCGCAATATTGGATCAGAGATTAGCGGCGACATTCAAAACGCATATCGGTTGGCTATCTTAAAGGAACATGAACTACGCCAATACCCAGAACAAGTACGTGCTGTAATGGGCATTGAGGACGAATAGACGGTCCGAATGCCACTTACATTTTATCCCCCACGCAAAGCCGTTGATCCGAAAAAAGCGCAACTCGTTCTTGCCCGCGTAATCAACGACATAGACACGCCAGTGTCAGCATTCATCAAAGCGGGACTAGGTAAGCCCTACGCCTTCTTGTTCGAATCCGTCACGGGCGGTGAGCAACGCGGCCGATATAGTTTCTTTGGCTTTGACCCAGACATTATCTGGCGCGCCAACGGCGATCATAGCGAGATCAGTCGAGATAGCGGCGACAGCTTCGCGCCCTGCTCTGGTAAGCCTCTTGAGACCTTACGCGAGTTGCAAGAAGAAATAAGCTTTGATCTCCCCGAAGGCATCCCGCCCATGGCCTCTGGTCTGTTTGGTTATCTGGGCTATGACATGGTTCGCCAAGTCGAAAGCTTGCCTGGTGCCAAACACGACCCTATTGGGACGCCTGACGCCATCAAAGTGCGCCCTCGTATCGTCTGTATTTTCGACCAAGTCGCACAAGAGATCATCATTGGCTCACCTTTGCCCGTCGGCGGAGACTATGACGCGGCCTGCGCCCGCATTGAACGTGTCGCAGCGGATCTAGCTCTACCAGTCTCTGCGAATATGGATCGCGATGTCGTCATTCCAATTTTGAAACCGACCCTTGGTACTGACGCGTCTACATTTTCTGTTCGCGTAAAAAAAGCGAAAGACTACATCCTCGCAGGGGATGTCTTTCAGGTCGTGATTGGGCAAAGATTATCAGCCCCACTGCCCGCCTCGCCCTTTGCGCTTTATCGCAGTTTGCGTCGCATGAACCCCTCACCATTTCTGTATTTCTTAGATTTCGAAGATCATCAGGTTGTTGGCTCAAGCCCCGAAATCCTTGTCCGTCTTCGCGGTAAAACCGTGACAGTTCGCCCAATTGCTGGCACGCGCCCGCGCGGGAAAACAAGCGCAGAAGACCTACAACTCGAAGCCGATCTATTGGCTGACCCAAAAGAATGCGCCGAACACCTCATGCTACTTGATCTAGGTCGCAATGATGTTGGCCGCGTAGCCAAAGCTGGAACGGTAAAGGTCACAGAACGCTTCACCGTCGAACGTTATAGCCACGTCATGCACATTGTCTCTAATGTCGAAGGTGAAATCCAAGACGGCTTGGACACATTAGACGCCCTGTTCGCTGGCTTCCCTGCGGGCACCGTCAGCGGCGCGCCCAAGGTTCGCGCTATGGAAATCATTGACGAGCTAGAAGACGAAAAACGCGGCATCTATGCGGGCGCTATCGGCTATCTCTCTGTTACGGGCGATATGGACACCGCCATCGCGCTACGGACAGCCATCGTCAAAGACGGGACGCTTCATGTACGTGCAGGCGCGGGCATCGTCATGGACAGCGTGGCACAGATGGAATTCGAAGAGACAATTCACAAATCCAACGCACTCTTCCGTGCCGCAGAACAAAGCGTCCGATTTGGAGGCAACCACTAATGCTCCTCGTTATCGATAATTACGACAGCTTCACCTATAACCTCGTGCATTACGCGCAAGAACTCGGCGCAAACACCAAAGTCATCCGTAATGATGACATCAGCGCGGCAGAAGCCTTGTCTATGGGCGCTAAAGGTATCTTGATCTCTCCTGGACCCAAGACCCCAGATGAAGCCGGCATTTGCCTCGACATCCTTGCGAACGCTCCAGACGATCTACCCATCCTTGGCATTTGCCTAGGTATGCAAAGCATCGGGCAAGCCTTTGGCGGTAAAGTCATTCGCGCGAAGGAAATCATGCACGGCAAAGTCTCGCCTATGCACCATGACAATACAGGTATTTTCGAAGGTCTCGACAGTCCGTTCAACGCGACACGCTATCACTCGCTCTCGGTAGAGCGCAAAAGCCTGCCAACAGAGTTGATCGCGAATGCGTGGACCGCAGATGAAGAAATCATGGGACTGCGTCACGCGACGCGTCCCATTCATGGCCTGCAATTCCATCCCGAATCTATCGCCTCTGAAAACGGTCACAAGTTGATCGGTAAGTTCTTGGAGTTGATGAAGTGACAGGCGACGACCTTCGCATCGCTCTGACGTCTATGTTGACTGGAGAAATGAAGACGGCAGACATTGTCGACGCCTTGATTCAAATCGAAGCCGACGGTGTTGGCGTAGAACAACTCACGGCAGGTGTTGCCGTGATGCGCGAACATATGCGCCGCGTAGATGTCCCTAATAACGCTATTGATATTGTCGGAACAGGCGGAACAGGTCTAAAACTTTTATCCATTTCCACCGCGACAGCCTTTGTCGTGGCTGGCGCAGGTATCCCCGTCGCGAAACACGGAAATCGCGGCGCGAGCAGCCCGACAGGTACAGCTGATACACTCTCGGAACTCGGCGTGAATATAGGCATAACGCCTGAACGCGCCGCCGCAGCCGTGTCCGAAGTCGGCATGGGCTTTCTTTTTGCGCCGACCTATCACCCCGCCATGCGCCACGTCGGTCCTGCAAGGAAAAAAATCGGGAAACGCACAATTTTCAACCGCTTAGGCCCTCTCTCTAATCCAGCCAGTGTCAAACACATGTTAGTTGGCAGCGCGGAAGCTCATTTAGTTCGTCCTATCGCAGAAGCCCTAAAGGCGAACGGCGTGACCTCTGCAATGGTCGTTCACGGCCATGACGGGATGGACGAAATCACAACGACGGGTACGACGACCATCGCGCATTTAAAAGATGGCAACATCACTAAATTTGAGATCACGCCTGATCAATACGGCATCCCCGCCGTCCCGCTCTCCGCGCTGTCTGGCGGCGAACCTACGCAAAACGCCAAAGCTCTAACGGCGTTATTAAAGGGTGAACCCTCCGCCTATCGCGACATCGTCAAACTCAACGCAGCTGCCGCCCTCGTCATTGCGGGCCGCGCAACAGACATTACCGAAGGCCTCAAATTGGCCGAAACATCCATAGACACAGGACACGCAAAAGCCGTGCTGTCGCAACTGATAGAGTTCTCAAATGGGTAGCTTGATGGACGCGCCTGACGTGTTGAAGAAAATCGCCGCCTACAAGGCCGATGAAGTTGACGACCTAAAAGGCAAAACGGACATTGAGGAATTGCGCGATGACGCGGCCCGTTTATCCAAACCTCGTGGGTTCGAGGCCGCAATCCTCGCCGCGACGGGCCCAGCTCTCATCTGCGAAGTCAAAAAGGCTAGCCCTTCGAAAGGCATCATCCGCGAAGACTTTGACCCTGAAGCTATTGCCCGCGCCTATGATGCAGGCGGTGCAACATGCCTGTCTGTTCTAACCGACAGGCCGGGGTTCCAAGGTAGCAATGCTATATTCGCGCAGGTCCGCGAGGCGACAAATCTGCCCCTGCTCCGCAAAGACTTCATGCTCGATCCGATTCAAATCGCAGAGAGCGCAGCGATGGGCGCAGATTGCATTTTAATCATTATGGCGATGATTGATGACGCGACGGCCAAAGTTCTTATGGATGAAGCTAATACTCTCGGCCTAGACGCCCTAATAGAAACCCATGATGAAGCCGAATTAGAGCGCGCAATTAAGCTAGGCGGAACGCTGCTTGGCATTAACAACCGCGACCTACGGACATTTGACACGACGCTCGACACATTCACTCGCCTCGCTCCGAAAGCGCCGAAGGACTGCACGCTGATAGCAGAATCAGGCGTATTCACACGAGAAGACATCGCCCGCCTCGCAGGGGATGGCGCGCAAGGCTATTTGATTGGCGAGAGCTTGATGCGTCAAGATGATGTGGCAAGGGCAACGCGGGAATTATTAAACATCACACCTTGAAGCTGATTTCAAAACCACAATATATGCTTAACTAGTTTAAAATGGAGAAGCATAAACATGCAAACTACAAGAACAGTATTGGTAAAATCATTCAGGGTTAAGCGTCCAAGTGGCCAAAAAGATATAGTTGATGTATATCAGACATATATTTCCGCTGCATCTATGAGCAATCCCAACGCCGAGTTACCTGGCCCAAAAAGTGCTAAGTTACGAAATGGGCGTTCCGTCAACCATGTGAATGAAACTACTTTCAAAGACATATTTCCTGAAGAGGAATTAGTAGTCATAGAAGAAATCTAATTCTTCATCACTTGACAAACAAGAGAACATCCGTAGAACAAATGATGATGTTGCTATTTTGTTCGGAGATATTTGGATGCTAACCCAGAAGCAGAGAGACCTACTCATTCTCATTGATAAGCGGATTCAAGCCGTTGGTGTTCCCCCATCTTATGACGAAATGAAGGACGCACTCGGTCTGGCGTCGAAGTCTGGCATTCACCGTTTAATCACCGCGCTCGAAGAGCGTGGCTTCCTCCGCCGCCTGCCGAATAAGGCCCGCGCACTGGAAGTCCTGAAACTGCCAGAAGGTTATGATAACGGCGCTGCCCTCACCCCTGTTGCGTCAAATGATAGCTATGAAATTCCATTCGTCGGAAAAATCGCAGCAGGTCTGCCGATTGCCGCGATTGAAGACTCACACAACCTCATGGCGGTTCCTCCGTCCATGATGGGCAATGGCGATCACTACGCGCTTGAAGTTGAAGGTGAGTCGATGATCGAAGCGGGCATTATGGACGGCGATATTGTCGTGATCCGTAAAGCCAATACAGCGCGCAATAATGAAATTGTTGTCGCCCTCGTTGACCAAGATGAAGCCACCCTCAAGCGTATTTACCGCACAGGTAATCAGGTCGAGTTGATCGCGGAAAACAAAGACTTCCCGACAAAAACTTACGGCCCTGACCGTGTCGAAGTTCAAGGCATCCTCGTCGGCCTCGTGCGCAGTTACCACTAGCACAAGACCTATATACTAATCCCAAGGCCGCCGCTTCTCCTTCGAGGGGCGCGCGGCCTTTGTTGTTATATGCTCCTTGAGATAAACGTCGAGCGCGCCTGTTTCCCGCAGAGATTTTTCGTCCACTAGCACCGCTGAACAGTTCCGCCTCGCGATAGGTCCTGCACTCCGAACCGCTAAGATCACCAAGTCAGAGGCCATACATTCCTCAGGGACTTCGGATGGATGTTTGAGGATTGAGACTTGCCAGTCTCCGATTTTCGCGCGGCAGGCCAGCGCATCACATTGCGCAATCTTATCCGCATAAGGTGCCCAATCCACATCGCTCAAACCTGCGCGTTGCGCAAATTGCTCTCGACCATACCTATCAGGCCTTCGCGACCCAACCATCAAAACGGGCTTGCCACCGCTGTCTTCTGGCCCATTCTCTGGCACAGCCCAAAATGCGACCTTACCTGTATCAGAAATACGCAAGTCTGGCTTTGACGCAGTATTCCAACCTAAAAATGCTATAAAAACAATAGATAAACCAAATAACCTAATCCATCCGCGCCCCATACACAGAGCTATAAACCCGAGACTATAGGTCGGCAACACCCAGTCGGGAGCCGCGCCAATATAGATCATTGCGCCCGGCCAACCCGCCACCCACTCCGCTGCTGTCAAGATCGGCTCCAACGCCATGCCCATCAATTTAAGCGGCACAGCGTCTAATCCGAAAGGCATAGCCAGTAGCGACACCACCGCGAGCGGCATCACAAAAAGCGAGAACACGGGCATAGCTAAGAGGTTCCCAACAAAGCCATATTGCGCAAATCGGTTGAAGTGAAACAAGGCAAACAGGCCCGTGGCGAAACCCGCGACGAGGCTTGTCACACTCAGCGACGCAAAGAAATCAACCCCGCGCCGAATGGGCCCTCGCTGGGTGTATGCGGGCCGCCAACTTTGCCATGCCTGATAGACCGCGACCAATGCGGCCACGGCAGCAAAGGACATCTGAAATCCAACCGAGATCAAACTCTCAGGATGCAAAGCGAGCGTAACAAAAGCGGCCACAGACACGGACCGCATCGACACTGCGCGCCTGTCCAATATGATCGCCAAAAAGAAGATCGTCGACATCACCCACGCGCGTTGAGTCGCGACAGATGCGCCTGATAAAACCAAATAAAAACTAGCCGCACAAATCGCGGTAAATGCCGCGAACTTTCGCACATCATATCGCCGAGACAGAGGTAGGATACAGGCCAAGCAAAATGTCATGGCGGAATAAGTACCACCCGCCAATAACGCCATATGCAAACCTGAGATCGCCAGAATATGCGCGAGGCCAGCGACGCGTAAGTTCTCTGTCTGCGCCGTTGGGATAAACCGCCGCACACCCGTCATCAACGCCGCCTGCAACCCTGCTGTCGCCGAAGGCGCTGTCGCCATGACACGGTCCGCTATGCCATATCGCCACCGAACAACGGCTCGCTTAACAGCGTCCATTCCCCCAAGCTCAACATCGGTTTGTTGTTCTGGTGCGCCATACCCAAACCCAAATCCGCCAGTCCCTCGAAAATAAGCCGCCTGCGCCGAGTTATACCCTCCCGGCACAACGGCGCTTGGCGGGGCCTTGGCTGCGACCAACCAGTTGATCGTATCACCCGCCAAAATTGGAGGCTCAGGCGCTTTGGTGACACGAATACGCAAGCGTGTTGGCATATCGTCTTTGGTTAAGCCGCGTATCGCGTGCGTTTCGACGACATAGCGCTCACTCTTGCCCGATTTCTCTATCGCGCTAACCCAGCCTTCGATGCGGTATGTGCGTTCAAATGATGGCAGGCGTGGATCATCAACGGCCGCGGTGTGCCAAACGCCGCGGCCCACTCCCAATCCCACCAAGACAATCAACCAAAACACGCTAGCGCCGACCCAAAACCGTCGCTGTGCAACTAGCCAAAGTAAACCTAGAAAAAGAATGAGGCCTGAAACGATGACTACGGATGGCTCTCTCGGCCAGCTGAAATAGGTCCCAATACCCACGGCAAAGGCGATCACACTCGAATTGAAACCTAATGAGGCCTCGAACGCATCAAATCCGCGTTTAAAGGCCTTTTTCAAAGATGCGAATTGCGCGTCCTCATCTTGAAAATCTCTATTCACATCCATCATCACATGCCATAGAGCGCCCAAATCTAAGAATAATGCAAGCCTGAAAGTATTATACTCCCATGACCCGCCCAGTTGTCACTCGTTTCGCACCGTCCCCGACGGGATTTCTGCATATTGGCGGCGCGCGTACAGCTTTGTTCAACTGGTACTTTGCCAAAAAAATGGGGGGTCAATTTAAACTTCGCGTCGAAGATACTGATCGCGCCCGCAGCACGGATGAAGCGACGACCGCTATCCTCAAGGGCATGGACTGGTTGGGCCTCAAAGCGGATGGCGATGTCGTCTATCAAAGCGCCAATGTGGACGCACATGTTAAAGCGGCCAATATGCTTTTGGAAAGCGGGGCCGCCTATCGCTGTTACCAAACGGCAGAAGACGTGGAAGCGTTGAAAGCGGACGCACGCGAGAACAATCGCGCATTCCGCAGCCCATGCCGCGACAGATCAGATCACCCAGACGCCCCCTTTGCAGTTAGGTTTCGTGTCCCCGAAGGTGAAACAACTCTTCACGATCACGTCCAAGGCGACGTCACATGGAAGAATGAGAGCTTTGATGACCTCGTTCTCCTCCGCGCCGATGGAACCCCTACCTATATGCTAGCTGTCGTCGTGGATGATCACGATATGGATGTGACGCATGTTATTCGCGGCGATGACCACCTTATCAACGCAGGCCGTCAAACGCAGCTTTACAAAGCCCTTGGTTGGGACCTGCCTGAATGGGCGCATGTTCCCCTCATCCACGGTCCAGATGGCAAAAAACTCTCCAAACGCCACGGCGCGCTCGGCGTCATGGGCTATGCTGAAATGGGGTACTTACCCTCTGGCCTTCGTAATTACCTCGTCAAGCTAGGGTGGAGCCATGGCGATGTCGAAATTTTCTTAAACGACGCGGATCTAACAGACGCATTTTCATTGGAAGGCATTAACGCCTCTCCATCGCGTCTCGACTTTGATAAAATGGATTTCATCAACGCACAGCACATGATTGAGATGGATGACGCAGACCTCATGGAACACGCCTTACCATTTTTAGAGACCGTCAATGCAGGCCCTCTCTCTGATTTAGTACAGGCTCGTATCTTGACGGGAACGCCGTCTTTAAAGCCCCGCGCTAAGACACTTATCGAATTGGCAGAACAAGCGAGGTACTTAATGGACGTCCGCCCTCTCGAAATCACGGGTAAAGCGGCTAAACCTCTAAAGCGTGACGGCGTAATAGATCTACTCTCCGCTTTGACTCAGGCGCTTAAATCCCTCAAAGACACGCCGTGGACAGCAGAGGCCCTTCAATTGTTTTTGACGGACTTTGCGGAACAACGCGAACTCGGCTTTGGCCGCATTGGACAACCCGTCCGAGCGGCTTTGACGGGTGGCTTGCCCTCTCCCGACCTTTCAATCGTTCTGGCCCTCTTGGGTCATGACGAAACATTGGCTCGCTTGGACGATGCTATCGCGACATTCGGATAGAAGATAACAAAAAGACACCCCCAGGAAGGTACATCAGATATGGAAAATAAAATTACAAACACGGGTACGGCCACCGTAACAATCGACGGCAAAACCTATGAGCTACCTATCATGAAAGGCAGCATGGGCGTACCCGGAATTGATGTACGCTCACTCTATAAGCAATCTGGTCATTTCACATTTGACCCAGGGTTCACATCCACATGTTCAACTGAAAGTCAGATCACCTTCATTGATGGCGACAAAGGGCAGCTCCTTTATCGTGGTTACGATATCGAAGACTTGGCAGAAAACTCGACCTTCCTCGAAGTTGCCTATCTTCTGATCAATGGTGAGCTTCCAAATCAAGCTGAGAACACAAAGTTCACAGACACGATCACATCGCACACAATGTTGCATGATCAAATCGAGAGCTTCTTCAATGGGTTCCGCCGCGATAGCCATCCTATGGCGATGATGTGCGGCACAGTTGGCGCCCTTTCTGGTTTCTACCATGATGACACGCATACGACGGTTAACGCAGCGCGTGACATGGCGATCCACCGCCTGATTGCAAAAATTCCAACCATCGCAGCGCGTGCCTATAAATACTCAATCGGACAACCAACTGTCTATCCAGACAACTCCTTGTCCTATTCAGAGAACTTCCTGAAAATGTGTTTCTCAGTTCCGGCTGAAGAATATAAAGTCTCACCTACAATCGCGCGCGCAATGGATAAAATCTTCATCCTCCACGCCGATCACGAGCAAAACGCATCAACGTCGACTGTACGTTTGGCCGGCTCTTCTGGCGCTAACCCATATGCATGTATCGCATCGGGCATTGCGTGTCTTTGGGGACCGAGTCATGGCGGAGCCAATGAAGCTTGCTTGAAAATGTTGGAAGAAATCGGAACTGTAGACCGCATTCCAGAATACATCGCACGCGCGAAAGACAAATCTGATCCATTCCGACTCATGGGCTTTGGACATCGCGTCTATAAGAATTTTGACCCGCGCTCACGCGTAATGCAAAAAGTTGCGCATGAAGTCTTGGAAGAACTCAACATCAGCAACCCAATTCTTGACGTTGCTAAAGAGCTAGAAAAAATCGCCCTTGAAGACGAGTATTTCGTATCCAAAAAGCTTTATCCAAATGTCGACTTCTACTCTGGCATCGTGCTTTCAGCACTTGGCTTCCCAACATCCATGTTCACTGTACTGTTCTCACTTGCGCGCACAGTCGGTTGGATTTCGCAATGGAATGAAATGCTTGAAGATCCATCACAGCGTATTGGACGTCCGCGTCAGCTTTATTCTGGGGCAGAGCCGCGTATCTATATGCCGCTAAACAAACGCTAAGGTCTAACGAGACTATCTAATACAGCTTGCGCCGCCTGCGCGCTAGCTGATACCCCTTTCGACCCTCGCATTGCGTCGGTCTGAGTAATCAACGCGTCGCTCACTGCGGCGCGTTTTTTTGTGTCTGTGAGGTAAGGCAAGACCGCAGCACTCAAGGCTTCGCCAGTTGCAGATCCTTGGATAAATTCAGGCATCAATATTTTGTCTGCAGCAAGGTTGACCATAGATATATATTTCGCTCGGAACATAAGCTTCAAGAAAGCAAATGTGAGCAAACTCATACGGTACGCCACTACAGTCGGAACACCCGCGCAAGCTAACTGCGTGGTCGCAGTTCCTGAGCAGGCCAATGCTGCGGTTGAGCAAGCCATAACATCAAGCTTTGATGCTTCGGGCAGAAGAATGATTTCATTCATTCTCAAGTCCGCCCCCGCAGCAGCTCCTACGTTTTCGGCGACAGCATCAGACACAGGGCTAATGATGGCGAGGTCTGGCATTTTGGCTTTCAATTTTTCAATTGCGTCGCAGAACGGTTTAGCTAGACGGGCCACTTCAGATGGGCGACTGCCAAAGAAGACAGATAGAATTGGGCGGTCTCCTAGATTATATTTAGCGCGTAAATGTTCTGCATCACCTGCCCCGAAATCCGTATCTAGGACGGCGTTTCCAACATGCTGCGTTGGTAGTCCCAAAGGCGTAAACCATTTAGCTTCGAATGGATGCAAGGTCAGCAAAGAGTCGAACAGACGTGCGAGACGTTTTGCACGTGACGGACGGGTCGCCCAAACTTGAGGGGCTACATATTTAACGAGGGTTTTATCAAAGCCTTGTTTTCGCAATCGTTCGGCCAGACGCACCATAAAACCATAGCTATCAATCATAATGACCATATCTGGTTGGATCTGTTCAATACTCTCAGCCGCCTCTGCAATCTTACGATAGACGAGCGGCAGTCGCAGCAAAGCTTCAGAAATACCAAATATTGCAAGACGGTTGATATTCATCTCGCTTGAGACACCAGCCTCGGCCATGCGCGTTCCGCCGATACCGCAAATTTTCACATCCGGACTTAAAGCTCGCAACGCAATCGCCAAATCGGCTCCGAGCTGATCTGCAGACGGCTCAACCGCAATCAGGTAAATGTTCATTCTATCTATGAAGGCACTATAGCTTTGGGGAGGCCCACAATGAACAGTCCCGCTTCATCTGCTAACCTAATCGTCTCGGCTTTATCTATAACGAAGGCTCCGCCTGCCTCAGCCACGATACCAGCTAACCCAGCGTCTACTGCGCGTTTAACCGTTTCAGGGCCTAATGTGGGGAAATCGACGCGAATGTCCTGAAGCGGCTTAACCATTTTGGCTAAAACGCCGACACGATCACTTGAGGTGCCCCGTAACTCAACGGGTAGGTCCAACACTCGGTTCAACATGGCGTCAGTGCCTTCTTGGGCTTCGACAGCAAGCGTAACACCTCTGGCAACAATTGCGCCTTGCCCAACATCCAGCGAGCCAATCGTGCTCGCGACTTCGCAAGCTTTTAAAGCATCGGCTCTATGTATATCCGTCATTGCGACAGCGCCAAAAACGCCCTCACCTAACATCAAGTCTTTGCAAACCTCTTGCGGAGATATGATCTCAAAACCTTGGCTCTCAAACAAGTTTAGCATATGCCGCAGCAAAGCGTCATCTCCGCCTGAGGCCGCGCGAATAATCCCTGGAAGATAACGTATTCCAGCAAGGTCTGGTTTCAATTGTTTGAAATTGGGCCGCTTTATAACTCCCGCAAAGCATACATGTGTGCACTTGTCGGCTTTCAACGTCTTTAGAATTTTACCTAATTGTCCAAGATGTACGCGGTTGGCATTCGTGAATTTTGTCCTTGGAACAAAGGGCGTAATCGCGATCAAGCTACCCAAAGTGCCAGCCTCTAGAGCCGCCATATAAACATAGTCTGGAAGTTTTTCGCCGCCAACAATAAGTCCTATACGCATGTTATTTACCGCTCGTTGGCATAGTTAAGGATCGATGTGAATCGTGACGAATAAAGGCAACAATTTCATTTACGATTGGATGCTCCCCATAAAGTGTTGTCGCATCATCTAGACGCTCGGCGAACGTCCCTTCTTGTGCAAATAAAAGTCTATACGCAGACCGCATTTCACGAATTTTTTGTCGTGAAAACCCGCGACGCTTTAGGCCCACAATGTTTAATCCAGCAAGATAGGCTGAATTTCCGAGTACAAACCCGTAAGGAATAACATCTTTAATAACGGTCGCCATTCCGCCAACAAAAGCGTGAGCACCAATCCGAGTATGTTGGTGAATGGCGCATAATCCGCCCAATATAACATGATCCCCAATCGTGACGTTCCCGCCGATCTGCGCACCGTTTGAAACAACTACGTGATTACCCATTTGGCCTTCATGAGCAAGATGAGTGCCCACCATGAAATAACAATCATGACCAATGCGCGTGGTAGGCTTACCTATATCTGTACCAGGATGAACATTTACATTTTCTCGAAATGTGCACCTCGCACCAATTTCGATCCCAACAGGACCGCCATTATGTTTAAAGTCCTGCGGATCGTATCCCATTGAAACAAATGGATAGAGCTTACATTGCTCTCCAATTTTGGTGTTCCCGACCAAATTAACATGCCCAACTAATTCAACGTTATCGCCAAGTTGCACATCAGGACCAACCAGACAGAAGGGGCCAATTTTTACGCCCGTCCCAAGTTTTGCTTGGGGGTCAACCAATGCCGTATCATGTATTTGAACCGTCATGTCAGCACCCTATAAGCCCATCTGCGCAGCGCTAAACTTAACTTCAGCTGCGAGATCGCCTTCAACACTAACAGTGCCTTCGAACTTATAAAAGCCTCGACGTTCACGTACGAGTTCAACTTGTATATCCATCACATCACCAGGTTTAACGGCACGTCGAAACTTAGTCGCTTCAACACCTGTTAAAGCTATAAAACGTCCATCCTGAACGGCACCCTTCAATCCAAGAATTAAAGCGCCACCTTGGGCAATCGTTTCAATAAGAAGGACCCCAGGCATTATGGGTAAGTCAGGAAAGTGTCCTTTGAAAACAGGCCAGTCAGAACGCACCAAAGTTTGGGCTGTAACCGTTGTGTCATCAAATTTCGTCACGCTATCAATAAATAACATGGGGTCACGATGCGGAAGAATTGACATCACGGAATTTCGGTTAAGAGGCACAGACTGACTCATTTTTGTTTCCCTAGTTTTTTCAAAATGGCAACGCTACGCATATGATCTCGGACAGGCATTGCCGGAACACCAGACCACATTTCTCCATCAGGAACATTATTCATCGCACCGCCAAAGGCGGCCAAAATAGACCCATCCCCAATATTTATATGATCTGCAACTGCGGCACGACCGCCAAACAAAGCCTTCTTACCTATTCTGCAACTCCCAGCTACTGCTGAATGTCCTGCCAGCATGGCCCCCTCATCAATGAAAACATTGTGAGCGATTTGAACAAGGTTATCAATTTTGACCTGATTCATAAGGATCGTGTCGCCTAATTGGCCGCGATCCACGCAACTGTTAGAGCCGATGTGAATGTCATCATGGAGAATTACACGACCTAGGTGCGGAACATTGACGATAACACCCTCGCTTTCTGCCATCCCGAACCCTGCGCCTCCAATGATCACCCCAGCTTTCAAATGACAACGGTCGCCAATGATCGCGAATGAAATACATACCAAAGGCTCAATGACGCAATCTTCGCCGATCACAACTCCGTCTTGAATAACGGCATTCGCGCCAATTCGCGTCCGCGCACCAATGGAAACGCCCCGACTGATAACGGCTGATGGGTGTATGATGGCCGTATCATCTATTTTCCCTTCACGAACAGTAGAGCTCCCCAAGCTCACCATTTCTCCACTGAGCCGCGCAAAATTTGCGCGTGGGTTGTTAGTAACAATCGCGATCATTCCTCTCTCAGAGACGAGTGGCGAGAGTTTTTCAGTAGTTAAACAAGCTGTTCCATTCGCCGTCAGCAACTGATCTTCGAAACGTTTATCAGAAAAAAACGTAATGTCGCCCGGTTGGCTTTCACCAAGAGAGGATGGAGACTGGATCTCTTCATCCGCTAACCCAGACATGGGTAGCACAGCTTGGAACCTATGAGCGACATCACCTAAAGTGACAGGCGGCCTGATCGTATAGAAATGTAAGTCTATCATAGAAGTGTCATAGCGGGAAACTTGTGCAAGCGCAGGTATAAAAAAAGCCGAAACGCGGTGAAACGCGTATCAGCTCTAAATAAGTTATTTAGAAGATCTACGACAAAGTCGCAAACCCCAACATGGGTTTTACAATTTAGCCTTTACGAGGTAAACGCTCGCGGTTGACAGGAACTGTAGTCATTTGGCTATTCAGGCGCGAAATCACAGTATCTGTAACATCGGCTGGACCGCCATAAATTACGAGAGATTTCTCTAGAACAACATCTGCACTTCTTTCTTGAGCGATTTGATCAATGATCGTTTTTACGCGTTTTGACACAAGAGCAATTGCCTTTTGCTCTGTAATTTTAAGCTCATTTGTTGTGTAATATTCTTCAACCTGCAGCTTTTTTTGATCCGTCTGAAACGCTTGGAGTTGAGCTGTCAATCCAGCATCTGCGCGAACATTTTCCATGCTACCTTTAGATTTCAACTGTGCCTGAAGAGATTTACCCTTATTCTGCAATGGTGAGGCCTTAGCCGTCATTTCAGATTGTGCAGAGGAATAGATCGTTTCCAATTGACGCGCAACATGTTTGCCTACGATCGATTCTTTAAGAACCTTTTGCGTATCGACAACCAAAATAGTTGATTGTGCAAAGGATGTTCCCGCAAAAAGAAACGTGACAGCAAAGGCTGCTACAATACGAGTAAATGTACGTTTGATCATTATCAAAACCTTGTTCGAGTGGTAAACTGGAATGACTTTCTGTCATCATAGGATTGTTGAACCAGAGGCTTGGTAAAGTCGAACCTGATAGGTCCGAAAGGACTTTCCCAGAAAATACTAGCACCTGCTGTTACGCGAGGATCAAGCCCATCTTCAGTTCGTTCACACACTACACCCGCTGCAGTGACACCCGAACAAGATGAACCTACTGTGTAATTCGCATCATCACTGCTGATAATTACATTATATTTATCCTGTTCGTCCAATCCACCAACTGTACCTGCTTCGAAGAACACACTTCCAAGTAGAGAGTTAATACCGACAGGAAAACTTAGTTCAGTAGATGCGAGACCGAATATATTACCACCAAGCGCATCGCCGCGGCCGTCGAAACCACTCACAAGCGTACTGCCAGTATCTGCATTAAACTGAAGAACACGTGGCCCTACGCCCGCATTGTCAAAACCTCTAAATTCAAAATTACCCTTGAAGTAGCGATCATTGATTGAAACGCTATCGCTACCCCACCCTCGAATGTAACCACCGGCTAATGTCGCGGACAAGATCACATCTTTGTAAAAACCTTTATAGTAATTTGCCCGTGCATCGGTCCGTAAATATTGTACTTCACCACCAATACCGGCGATATCTTGGCTTAATCTCACATCAAACCCGCCCGTTGGTGTGATAGGGTCGTTGCGACGATCCCAAGAAAATGAATACCCAAAAATAGAGGACAAACGCCCGCCCAATTGATCACAAAGTGTAGAAAGGCTGCGAGTTGTGGCGCTATCAGCAGTTCCTGCAAGAACGCTTGGACAAAGCGCCTGACTTGGAAATTCAACATCCTCTTGGCGTAAGGTATATCGTCCGTTGAAACTTGTGTTTTCAGTTAAAGGGAACGCTAAACTAACCTGCGCACCCGTTCGTTTTTGGCGAAACCCCGCCTCATCAATCAAGTCGATGACAACATCAAAGACATTGACACTCGCAGCCAGATTGCGGCCCAGAAAACGAGGCTCTGTGAATCTAAGGTCAATTTCACGACGATTTGAAGACGCCCGAATAACGAAACTCATTAACTGG
Source organism: uncultured Caulobacterales bacterium (assembly GCA_938009235.1). Taxonomy (GTDB): domain Bacteria; phylum Pseudomonadota; class Alphaproteobacteria; order Caulobacterales; family Maricaulaceae; genus Litorimonas. The sequence goes on along the minus strand of CALLIK010000004.1, from coordinate 99,895 downwards.
CCTCGTCCACGCAAATTTCGTTGCGTGATAGACAAATCAACCAGGAAAGCATCAGCTGAAGAGAAACCTGCTGAGAAAGACAACTCACCCGTAGGCTGCTCCTTTACGGAAACTTCAACGATTGCTCGATCTGGAGCAGAACCTTGAGACTCCGTAACTTCAACATCTTCAAAGAAACGGAGGGAACGAACTCTTGAGCGTGAACGTTCTAGTAAAATTCTATTGAAAGCATCACCTTCTACGAGTTCCATCTCACGTCGAATAACGGAGTCCAATGTTGTCGTGTTCCCAACAATATCTATACGTTCAATATAAGTACGCTGTCCTTCGATAACGTTGAACACCATGTCCACAGTCTTCGTGTCGCGATTACGTTTGATATCAGGTTGAATATCAACAAATGCATATCCGCCAATACCCGCCGCGAAGTTCAAACTATCAATCGCATTTTCAACACGACTGGCGTTGTAAATATCACCTTTACTAAACGGTATGAGGTTTTTCAGGAAATCTTCGTTGAGCGTATCCAACTTTGTCTCAACCGTTATATCACCCCAGCGATATTCTTCGCCCTCTTCTACAGTGAAAGTAATGTAGAAATTTTCCTGATCAGGAGTCAGTTCCGCGTTCGCAGACACGACGCGGAAATCAGCGAAACCACGGTTAGTATAGAATGTACGAAGTTGTTCTTGGTCATACTGCAAACGACCTGGGTCATAATTGTCATTTGAACCAAAGAATTTATACCAACTCGATTCCGTTGTTGCGAGCTCTTTGCGTAAACGGCGATCAGGGAATTCCGAATTGCCAATAATGTTAATTCGCTTCACGCCCGTAACAGGACCTTCGGTCACTTCAAAAATCAAGTCGACACGGTTCTGAGGCTGTTGAACAACCTTTGGCGCGACAGTTGCAGCAAATCGTCCGGATTGACGGTAAAGTTCAATTATACGAGTAACGTCTTCTTGAACGCTAGCACGCGTAAAAATGGCGCGTGGTTCAGCGGAAATTTCATCTGTGATCTTGTCAGTTTTAAGAGACTTATTTCCTTCCAAAATAACACGGTTAATAATCGGGTTTTCGATGACTGTAACTAGAACGTTCCCATCGCGCGGATCAATAGATACATCAGCAAAAAGGCCCGTCGCATAAAGGGTTTTCACAGACGTATCGATACGCGTTTCAGAATAAGGATCCCCTGGAGCGAACAACAAGTAAGACGCGACAGTATTTGCCTCAACACGTTGATTGCCTTGAACTTGAATGGTTTTAATAACAGTTGGAGCGGCTGTATCCTGGGCTGAAACAGGTGAGGATATCGCAAATGTAGAAACTCCGACAAAGACGGAGAAAATCGCGATGCGCAAAAGTGTCAAAAATTTATAATTAAACGTCATAATTCGTCCAGCTTAGGAGATGATGCTTCCGACATAACCGATGTCATTAATTGTCAGAACAACAAAAAGAGTTAGCAAAATAGCAAACCCAATTTTAAATCCAAACTCCTGTTTTTTTTGACTCAAAGGCCGCCCTGCGACGGCTTCATAGCCGTAATACATCAGATGTCCACCATCCAGCACGGGCAACGGCATTAAATTAGCGAAACCTAACGCTATGGAAATAGACGCCATTATATGGAGCATATTGTAAGCATAGGCTTTTAGAACATCTATAGCTGGAGCATCAATACTAGCTGTGTCAGCAGCAATCTTCCCCGTAACCGTCGCAATTTTCACAACACTGCCCAGTTGCTTACCGCTTTCTTTCCCTGAAAAAATGCGTTTGATATAGTAGAAAGTAGACTTCAGATTACCACTCAACTCGCGAACTCCATATTTAACGGATGTTACGGGACCTAGCTTTGTAAAAGCCCTTGAAGAGCCCTCACCTGTTCCCATGCCGATTCGACCAACATTAACTTGAGCTCCGATACCATCACGTACAGTCTTTCTTTCTGGCGTGACAATCACAGCCCGCGTTACACCATCGGTCACAAAGCTCATCATTATGGGTGTCCCACTGCGCAAGCTTATGTAGGTTATTATGTCAGTTGCGCTTCGCATTTTTTGGCCATCCATCTCAATAAGCCGCTCACCAGTTTGAACACCTGCTTTATCTGCAGGAGAGCCTTCCGTGACTTCCCCAACGACCCACACAAAGGAACGCTCCCCATAGGTCATTCCAATTCCAGCAAAAATAATAATCGCCAGAATGAAATTAGCGATTGGCCCAGCCAGAACAACCAAGGCTCGCTGCCAAACTGGACGAAAATGAAAAATGTCACCCACAGAGGGACCATCAGGTGTCTTCGCGTATTCAATTCTTATTTTTTCTAACTTTTCGGCGTCAGGATTACTCGCTGCCCCCGCATCGCCAGTAAATTTCACATATCCACCGAGCGGTATCCGAGAGATAACCCATTCCACGCCAGCTTTTGAGGTGCGGCGCCAAATAGGTTTACCGAACCCAATAGAAAAACGATCAACAGACATGCCAAAAAGGCGCGCGACTGAGTAATGACCAAGCTCATGAAAAAATACGAGGAAAGACAAGACCAGAAGAAAACTTAATGCGGCAATGAACATATAGATCAATCCTGCAAACATGTTATCCCCTAGCGGTATCGCCGCGACTAAATCTTAGGAAATGAAAGTGCCGTAAAGTCGCCTGACTTACAAGTTTACAATATGCTCATCTACAGTAGCGCGAGCGGCGTGATCAAGGGCTATAACGGCCTTTACATGTTCAGGGGCAACTGTGAACTCTCGACCTTTTGCATGGGCCTCTAAGGCGGCCTCAACGGCCCGCGCAATCCCCAAAAATGGAATGCGACGCTCTAAGAAAGCCGCCACAGCCTGCTCATTCGCAGCGTTTAATACACAGGGTGCCTGCCCGCCTGCCTCTAATGCCTCACGCGCCAAACGCAGGGCTGGGAATTTAACCGTGTCAGGCTCGAAAAACGTCAACCCTGACAGTTTAGCGAAATCAAGCCGTTCAACGGGAGCCTCAATACGAGACGGCCACCCCATAGAATAGGCAATCGGTGTTCGCATATCGGGACTACCAAGTTGGGCTAAAACAGACCCATCAATATACTCGACCATCGAATGAATAATGGATTGCGGATGCACAATCACATCAATCTCTGCGCTAGGACGATCAAACAACCAACTCGCCTCGATCAATTCGAGCCCCTTATTCATCAGTGTCGCAGAATCAATGCTGATTTTCGCGCCCATAGACCAGACAGGATGCTTCAAAGCATCTTCCAAACTTACGCTTTGAAGCCGCTCAAGTGAAGCCTCGCGGAAAGGTCCGCCTGAAGCTGTTAGAATTAAGCGGCGTACGCCTTTGACGTCATCTTCCAGAACTTGAAAGATGGCATTATGTTCTGAGTCTACAGGAAGCAACGTAGCGCCCGACTGACGGACAGCCGCCATGAACGTCTCACCTGCGCATACCAGACACTCTTTGTTCGCAAGACCTATATGATGCCCCTGCCCTACAGCTGCGAGCGTGGGTTCTAATCCTGCCGAGCCAATAATCGCGGCCATAGTAAAATCTGTTGAGCGTCGGGCGGCCTCAATGACAGCCTCTAGACCAAAGCCAGTTTCAATCCCTGATCCCACGAGTTTGGCGTTAAGGTCAGACGCTTTAGACGCATCAGCAAGAGCAACAAATTCAGGGCGAAACTCAAGAGCTTGGTCTGCAATTTTATTGACACTCTGATTAGCCGTCAGCGCAACTATTTTGTATGTATCTGGAGCAGCACGCCGCACAATATCCAGCGTGTTTTTGCCGATCGAGCCGGTGGAACCAAGAACCGTAATTCGTTTCGTCATCAGGCGGGCCAGATCCCCGGAAAGAGACTTAAAAACACGGCTGCACCAATGATGGCTGCCATCAAACTATCGACACGGTCCAGAAGTCCACCATGACCAGGCATCAGACCGCCTGTGTCTTTTACGTCTAGCTTTCGTTTAATGCCTGACTCGAACAAGTCACCAAGTACGGATAATATAGCGATCGGTAATGCAAGAGCAGCACCTGCAATGGCTCCAATGCCGACCGACCCACCAATAATAACCCCCAGTATAACAGCGAGAAGTTGGCCTGCAAAAAAACCCGACCATGTTTTATTTGGCGAAAGTTTAGGGGCTAATTTGGCTCCCCCAAATATTGACCCACCAAAATACGCGCCGACATCAGCGCCAATGACGCAGGCAATTATGAACAGCAGCCGTTGAAATCCAACGGTATTAAATCCGACAGCATTGCCTCGCATACCAATCATCAACAAAGTCGGAATAATGATATACAATACGCCAAGAACGGCCCAGCCTACGCGAGTGTTTTTGTTGTCACTTGATCGAACAAATTGAATTCCGCTGACTGCGATCCCCGTCACAACGATTGCCATGCTTGCCAAGGCAGCGTCTTTTTGAACCGTATAGATTACGCCCGCCAATAAGCCGAACATAGGAGCCAAATAAGCCGTAAGGTTTGGCGAATGGTCGCTCATCCTGACCCATTCGAAGATCATTCGTCCGCCAAACAAACCCACCAGTACGGCCCATAACCATCCACCAAAGTAAAATGGAGCCAAGCAAACTAAAAGCAACGCAACGGCAGAAACGAACCGCACTCCAAGACCACTCCATTTAGGTTTCTTGATCTTGAGTTCTGTCATTTTAAGCGACTTCCGATTGATCAAGATTACCAAATCGTCGATCGCGACGATTAAACTCTCCAATTGCAGCGTTTAAATCAGTCGCCTCAAAATCAGGCCATAGCACGTCTGTAAAAACAAATTCTGCATAGGCGACCTGCCAGAGAAGGAAGTTACTGATACGCTTTTCACCAGATGTCCTGATAACTAAATCAACATCAGGTAACCCAGCCGTATCAAGATAGGATTCAAAATCAGCTTCTTTCATGGTCGCGAAGTTTTGGCCATCAGCCGCAGCCCTCGCAGCCGCCCGCAAAAGCTCATCCCGCCCACCATAATTGAACGCAATGTTTAAATTAAAGGCCGTATTCGTCTTGGTCGTCTCCTCAACCTTATGAATAAGCTGAAGCAGGTCTGGTTTCAAACCTGACCTAGACCCAAGAATTCGAACGCGTACATTTTTCTTATTCAAAGTCGCGAGATCACTCTCGACATATTCACGTAAGAGGCTGAACAAGGCACGTATTTCAGCTTTAGGGCGGTTCCAGTTTTCAGTCGAAAAACTATATAATGTTAGACATTTAACACCCATTTCAGAGGCTGCTTCGACAACACGGCGAACGGTTTTAACCCCTTGCGTGTGACCAAACACGCGCGGACGACGTCGAGCTGACGCCCAACGACCATTACCATCCATGATGACGGCGATATGCTCCGGCATCACTTTATGTGTCGACGTAATCGTCACTTTAGACCTGCATAATTTCGGCTGATTTGGTTTCGAGATTGCTTTCAATCTCTGCGATGACCGCATCTGTTGCTTTTTGAACATCGCCCTCATGAGCTTTTCGTTCATCTTCGCTCATGCCGTCTTTTTCAGACTTCTTGAGCAAATCCATGGCTTCGCGTCGCACGTTACGAACAGCTACTTTAGCATTTTCTGAATATGTCCCAGCAACCTTGACCAAATCCTTGCGACGCTCTTCAGTCAGAGGCGGCATAGGGATGCGAAGTGTTTGACCATCCATTACAGGGTTGATGCCCAAATTTGACTGGCGCAAGGCTTTGTCTACGGCCGCGACCATTGTCTTATCCCAAACACTAACAACAAGCATGCGGGCTTCAGGGACCGTAATGTTAGCCACCTGATTAAGCGGCATTTCTGACCCATAGGCCGAAACAGTAATTCTATCGAGCAACGCAGTGCTTGCGCGGCCTGTACGTAGGCCTGCAAACTCTCCGCGTAGCGACGTAACCGCACCGTCCATACGTTTGCGATAATCAGCAACTTTAAACTCTCCGGCCATATGGCCCTCCTTTAATCCAAACAGACCCAAAACACCCACTAAGGCGAAATCAGGACCCGATTATAGTACATACGCCTTTTCCGGCCATTACACGGTCAAAACCACCTTGGTCGGCTAGTGAAAACACTATGATTGGTATTTCATTCTCCCGCATCAAGGTCACAGCAGACGCATCCATGACACGCAGATCATCAGCAAGCACCTTATGATAACTTAGAGTATCATATCTCACAGCGTCAGGGTTGGTTTTTGGGTCGCTATCATAAACTCCATCGACCTGCGTTCCCTTCAACAGAGCATCGCATTTCATTTCCGCAGCCCGTAGCGCCGCAGCGGTATCCGTTGTGAAGTATGGGTTGCCAGTTCCCGCCGCAAATATCACGACACGACCTTTTTCCATATGCCGTGCGGCTTTACGGCGAATATAGGGCTCACATACAGTTTGCATTGGGATAGCCGATTGCACGCGCGTATCAACGCCAAGTTGCTCTAAAGCTGACTGCATCGCGAGAGCGTTCATCACTGTCGCAAGCATGCCCATATAGTCGGCAGAAGACCGCTCAATACCGCCCGCGGCAGATGAGAGACCTCGAAAGATATTCCCTGCTCCGATGACCAAGGCGATTTCCAGCCCTTTATCATGCGCGGCTTTGATCTCGCCTGCGAACCGTTTAACAGTCTCAGTATCGATGCCGTAGTCCTCAGACCCCATGAGAGCCTCACCCGAAATTTTGAGCAGTACACGCTTGTATTTATATTCAGCCGACATCGATAGTTCCAGAAGCGGGAGCGCAGCATGCGACTCCCTCACTTATAGATGAATATAAACATGCGGAGGGCCAGAGCTAGGAAAAGTTGAGATTTCAGCTGTCTTCTTAAAGTCACAGTGAATTAAGCACAAAAAAACCGCGCTCCTCTTGGAACGCGGCTTAAAATTCTAAATCGAAAGAGTGGCTTAAGAGCCAGCAACTGCCGCAGCAACTTCTGCCGCGAAGTTTTCTTCTTTTTTCTCGATGCCATCGCCGACTTCCATACGGACATAGCCCGTCATTTTGACGTCAGTACCAAGCGCCGCAGCTTCGTCAGCTACAACTGTCTCGATGTTACGATCAGGGTCCATGACGAACATTTGCGTCATAAGAACAGATTCTTTGAAGAACTTGACCATGCGACCTTCGACCATTTTGTCGACAATAGCTTCAGGCTTACCAGAATCCAAAGCTTCGTCTTTAAGAGCCTTACGCTCTTTTGCGACGAGGTCTTGATCTAGCTCATCAGTTGTCAGTGCCAAAGGAGACGTCGCTGCGATATGCATTGCAATCTTCTTAGCCAAATCCGCAAGCTTAGCCACATCACCCGTAGACTCGAGTGCAACAAGGACGCCAATGCGGCCCATGCCAGGTGCAGCAGAGTTATGGATGTAACCTTCAACTACGCCAGATGACACAGTTAGCTTTTCCATACGACGGAATGACATGTTCTCACCAATTTTGGCGACGAGACTTGTCAAATAGTCAGTAACAGTTTTACCGTCGACTTGAGCTTCACGAAGTTGCTCAGTGTTATCAACAGTCAGGCCAGCAGCCGCAACTTTTGCAACAGCAGCTTGGAAACCATCATTACGTGCAACGAAATCAGTTTCAGAGTTCACTTCAACGAGAACACCTGTTGTGCCTTCAGTAGCAACAGCCACAAGACCTTCAGCCGCAATACGGCCAGCTTTCTTGTCAGCTTTAGCGATACCTTTGGTGCGCAACCAATCGACTGCAGCTTCCATATCGCCATTTGATTCATTGAGGGCTTTTTTACAGTCCATCATGCCGGCAGACGTCTTGTCGCGCAGCTCTTTCACGAGTTTAGCTGTAATTGCAGCCATATCGATCTCCTATTCGGATAGGTTTGGGAAGAGTTCCGCGCTCACCAGAGTAAGCGCGGAATATAAGGGCAATTAAGCTTTTGGAGCTTCAACTACAGGTGCAGCAGGTGCCGCTTCAGCAGCAGGCGCTACTGGTGCAGCTTCAGCAACTGGAGCCGCAGCCGTTTGCAACATAACTTCTTCGATGTGCTCAGACGCGCCAAGGTCTTGACCTAGGGACGCTTGTGCTTCGGTCATGCCGTCAAGAACAGCGTCAGCCATAAGCTCACAATAAAGTTGGATCGCGCGAGCCGCATCATCATTGCCTGGAATTGGCATATCAGCAGATGACGGATCACAGTTTGTGTCCAAGATCGCAATAACAGGGATACCCAAACGACGCGCTTCTTTAATCGCGATGTTTTCTTTGTTTGTGTCGATGACGAACATCAGGTCAGGCTTGCCGCCCATATCCTTGATACCGCCGAGAGCTTTTTCAAGCTTCTGCATTTCACGGTCGAGCTTTAGGTTCTCTTTCTTAGTCAAACCTGTTTCAGCGTCAGCACCTTGGTCGCCGAGAAGAGCTTCAAGCTCTTTCAAACGCGCGATGGATTTTGTGACAGTCTGCCAGTTAGTAAGCATTCCGCCCAACCAACGATGGTTGACGTAATACTGCGCACAACGTTTTGCAGCAGAAGAGACAGGATCAGATGCGGCACGTTTTGTACCAACAAAAAGAACACGACCGCCTTTAGCCGCAACGTCGCGGGCTTCTTTTAGAGCTTGATGAAGCAATGGAACTGTCTGGGACAGATCCATGATGTGAATACCAGAGCGAGCGCCATAGATATATGGAGCCATTTTTGGATCCCAGCGATGTGTCTGGTGACCAAAGTGAACGCCGGCTTCGAGCAGCTGACGCATAGAAAATTCAGGAAGAGCCATTGGATAATCTCCGTACTTCCGGTTAACCTAAGCCTGCGGGGTGACGAGAAACCTCGACCGGAATTGACGAATGCCTATATGACACACACCAGACCGCAGACGCGAATTGATCCGCGCGACATAGCGGAGCAAGGCATAAATGCAACTGTTTTGTGCGGAAAGTTCCTACTCTTTTAAAGTCTACTAATTAGGCAAGCAAAGACTTGGCGCGGTGCACTACAACAGAATGCGATCATTTGGACCAAAGCTTAAGCCGCAATAGGTTCAATCGTTTCTACGGCGCTCTGCGCTTTGATGGCTTTGCGGATAGATGGGTCGATGGCCCAGTTGCCCGCCAATCGCCACGATCCTTCACGTTTTGAACCCAATGGTAGAATCAATTCAATATAGCCGCTCATCTGATAAGGCGTGCTTTTTAAGCGCTCCAAAGTCGCCTTTAGCTCATCTAAGGTTTCGATATCCGCATTGCGCAATCGTATCTTTAATCCAGCAGGTGCCGCAGCAACTTGTTCCAATTTTGGAGAATCTGTAAACCCAGTCAGTAGATCGACACCATCCGCAAACAACCGCGTTTCGCCGTCATTGCGTTCGGCCTTCACTTTCATGATGACGATATTACCCGCACTTAGTTTTTCGCGGTGAGGCGTTAGAACATTCTCGGAGACAAGCACTTCATAATCACCCGTAGGATCAGACAGCTCGACGAAAGCGAAACGTTTCCCACGTTTCGATACGCGTTCCTGTTTTTTACGCACGACACCCGCGACAACAATGTTTCCAGCCCCGATAGATTCCAAACGCTCAGCTAAGATTACTTTTTGAAGTCTCGGGTTATCCATATGTTCGTCCAGAGGATGTCCCCCGAGATAAAAGCCAACTGCGCCCAATTCATGCTCAAGGCCTTCCATCTGACCCCACGTTTCGCACCAATCCAAATCAGGGTCTTCAATCTTGACCGTTGCGTCGCCGAACAAGCTCACTTGCGCACTATCACGCTCTTGCGCCGCCAACGTTCCGATGCCCTGTATCAAGTTGGAGTTTTTCAGCACCATAGCCCGATTGGGCTCAACACAATCAAAGGCACCTGAACGCGCCAAATTTTCTATCGCGCGTTTATTCACTTGCCGCATATCAACACGACGCGCGAAGTCATTGACGGATAAAAACGGCCCATCTTTTTCACGCACTTCAACAACATGTTTCATGGCCTCAAGACCCACGTTTTTGAGCGCACCCAAAGCGTAAAGCACTGCGCCATCCGCGACATCAAAATCAGCTTGGCTATGATTGATGCAAGGAGACCGAACTTCAATCTCCATACGTTTGGCTTCCTGATAAAACTGTGCCAATTTTTCTACATTCGCCAAGTCCAAAGACATAATCGCGGCAAGGAATTCTGTCCCGTGCAAAGCCTTTAAATAGGCGGTCCGGAACGTGATCATCGCATAGGCGGCCGCATGGGATTTGTTGAAACCATATCCCGCAAATTCATTAACTAATTCAAATATTTCTGCTGCTAACTTCGCGTCAACGTCGCGCTCTACTGCGCCATCAATAAACTTACCTTTTTGGCGGTTCATTTCCGCTTGGTCCTTCTTACCCATCGCGCGGCGGAGCAAGTCCGCATCACCAAGCGTAAAGCCAGATAGAACCTTGGCAATTTCCATCACCTGTTCCTGATAAATGATAATCCCGTAGGTTTCTTTGAGCGTTTTTTCCAAGGACGGATGCGGGTAGGTAATGTCCTGCCGCCCCCACTTACGCTCCACATAGTCAGGAATGTTGCCCATCGGACCTGGACGATAAAGCGAGATCAAAGCGGTTAGTTCTTCAATGCTATCGGGTGCGAGCTTACGCAGCACATCCCGCATACCAGAACTCTCAAGCTGGAATACACCTGCAGACAAACCCTCCGCGAGAGGTTTATAGGCCTCTGGAACGGTTGTCTTCAAATGATCAACATCAAGATCAATACCCTGCTTTTTCAAGTAACCCACACAGCGTTGGATAACGGTCAGGGTCTTTAGGCCCAAGAAGTCGAACTTCACGAGGCCCGCTTTTTCAGCCCATTTCATTGTGAATTGCGTTGCAGGTACGTCTGAACGCGGATCCTGATAGAGCGGAACGATCTGCGTGAGCGGTCGATCACCAATCACGACACCCGCCGCATGGGTCGAAGCGTTACGATAAAGCCCCTCGAGCTTCAAAGCCGTGTCAAGCAATCGACGGATTTTCGGCTCTGAATCGCGAGCTTCACGCAGCGCGGGTTCCATAGTGATAGCTTGCCGCAGAGAGACAGGGTTCGCAGGGTTAGACGGTACAAGTTTAGCGAGGCGGTCCACCTGCCCCAGCGGCACCTGCATAGCGCGGCCAACATCCCGCACCACAGCGCGAGCCTGCAAGGTTCCGAACGTAATGATCATTGCGACTTGGCCGGTTCCGTATTTATTTCGAACATACTCAATGACTTCACCGCGGCGCTCTTGGCAAAAGTCGATATCGAAATCGGGCATGGACACACGTTCTGGGTTCAAGAACCGCTCGAACAGCAACCCATAACGAAGCGGGTCCAAATCGGTAATTGTCAAAGCCCAAGCCACCACGGAACCCGCACCCGAACCCCGTCCAGGTCCAACAGGAATATCGTTATTCTTTGCCCACTCAATAAAGTCTGCAACGATCAAGAAGTAACCTGGGAACCCCATCTTCTTAATGATGCCTAATTCGAAATCTAGACGCTCAAAATAAGCCTCACGCGTCTCCGCCATTTCAACTTCTTCAAGGCGCTTTTCGAGGCCCGCCTTGGCCTGCTTCACAAGCAGCTCATCTTCGGAATATGACCCATCGCCAAAGCTTGGCAAAATGGGTGCGTGCTTAGGCACGCGGTAGGCACAACGCTCTGCAATCAATACAGTATTTTCAATAGCTTCTGGCAAATCACTAAACAAAGAGACCATCTCTTCGGTTGATTTAAAATAGTGATGCAGAGACAGCTTACGACGGTCCGTTTCTAGAACATAACTGCCTTCAGACATCGCGAGTAAAACATCATGCGCCTTGTGCATATCTGGGTCTAAAAAATAAGGATCATTCGTCGCCACTAAAGGCAATTCAAGCTTATAGGCGAGATCAATCAACGGCCCTTCTGTGGCGGCGCTTTCCTCTGGTGTGTGGCGATGAAGTTCGACGTAAAGCCGATTTGGGAACAAGTCCTTTAATCGCGTGAGCCACGCTTCCGCTTCGCTCAATCGCCCTGCTTTTATCAGCTTATTGAGAACCCCATCCTGACCACCCGTCAGAGCAATAACGGATGTCGTCCAGCCTTCTAGTCGTGAGGCTTTGATATGCGGTGTATCTGTTGACTCAATCTCTAGGAACGCCGCTGAGGACAAGTCCATGAGATTACCATAGCCAGTCTCGTCCTGCGCCAAGAGAACCAATGTGCCTTCTGGCTCGCGGTGGATTTGTCCGGGTTGACGCGGACCTTCCAAATCAATGCTGAGTGTAATGCCAACAATCGGCTGTACACCTTCCACCGCCAACGTCTCACAAAATTCTAGCGCGCCGCAGAGGTTATTCGTATCTGTGATCGCCAATGCAGGTTGGCGATATCTGACGGCCCGTTCGGCTGTCTCTTTAATCTTCAGCGCGCCTTCCAACATGGAATAAGGTGAGCGCATGCGAAGGTGAACGAAATCTCGTATAGGTTTGACCATAATTGAGTTTACGTCTTCCCTGTTTAGCATCCCGAGTTGGGACGAATTTTTTGCGTGAGAGAGGCTTACCCCCCGATCACCATCATCCATATTGTTACGACAGCAACGAAGCCTGCCAAAACGAGTGCGGATGAAATGTCGTGGATGATTTGACGTGTCATGGGTTTTTCCTCAGTGCTTTTCTTTATGTTCTATATTTGTTCTATATAAATGAGAACAAACAGTCAACATCTTGTGAATAGCAAGCCTGTGGATATTAAGATTTCGGTAAGGACCGCATTGCCCAATGGCTTAACGGAACGCATAAAACCCGCATGACCCAGACTAAATTTACCGCTCGAACCGCAACTGCGATTATCATTGCTAACATGGTGGGCGTGGGTGTCTTTACCGCTTTGGGCTATCAACTCGCAGATATAGACAGCCTATTTGCTGTCATCATGCTCTGGGTCATCGGTGGACTGGCAGCCCTGTGTGGAGCTTTATCCTATGCCGAACTTGGTTCATCCTTACCTCGTTCAGGCGGTGAATACACATTCCTCGGACAAGCCTATCACCCCGCTGCAGGTTTCATTTCTGGTTGGGTCAGCGCAACGATAGGGTTTGCTGCTCCAACCGCCGTCGTGGCCATAGCCTTTGCTAAGTATTTCAATGCAATTTTACCGGGCGAGCTTGGCCCTCTAACCCAAAAAGCCATCGCCTGCGCACTCGTTCTGATTCTTGCGGGCCTACACGCTAGATCGCGTCATGTGTCTGGCGTTACGCAAAGCGCATTCACAGCTATTAAAATCGTGCTGATCACCGCCTTTATACTGGCGGCCTTTGCCCTAACCCCAGACCCGCAACCTCTGAACCTTATACCGCGTGCTAGCGACCCTGGCGTGATGGCAAGTGTCCCTTACGGCATTGCTCTAATCTATGTCTCCTTCGCCTATACGGGCTGGAATGCCGCGACCTATATTTCTGGAGAAATGGATAACCCGCAACGCAATCTACCAAAGGTCTTATTCTTCGGCACGGCTTTGGTCACGGTCCTCTATGTGTGCCTAAATCTCGCCTTTCTCCATGCGGCTCCAGTTGAAGAGCTTCGCGGAAAAGTCGAAATTGGATATATCGTCGCTGACAATATATTCGGCGAAACAGGCGGACGGCTTGTTGGCGGGATGCTCGCCCTGCTCCTCATTTCAACCGTCAGCGCAATGACACTTGCTGGACCCCGAGCATTGCAAGCCGTAGGCGAAGACTACCACGCCATGCGGTGGTTGGCGCGCAGTACAAAGGACGGCGTGCCGTGGGCCGCAATCCTCTTCCAATCAGGTGTAGCTTTGTTCTTTATTCTTACGCAGACCTTTGATCAGATTTTAGTCTTTGCGGGCGCGATGTTAGCCTTCAACAGCCTGTTGGCCATAATAGGCCTATTCGTATTGCGGTGGCGACAGCCTGACCTGCCCCGCCCTTATAAGACATGGGGCTACCCAATCGTGCCGTTGATCTATCTGACCATTACGGCGACCACGCTTGTGTTTGTTGTGATTGATCGCCCTAAGGCCGCACTGGGCGGACTTGGGCTTATCGCGTTAGGTTTCGTGTTTTGGTGGGTATCAGAGCTGGGGAATAACAGGCGGGACCCAGGGCACAATTAAACCGTCCTGAACCGTTAGAACCCGATCAAAAAACGGGATCAAATTCATATTATGTGTCGCGATTAACGTAGAGACACCTTCGCTGCGAGTCAGGTTGAACAGGCTACGGAAGACTATATCTGATGTCGCAGGGTCTAGGTTGCCTGTCGGCTCATCACCCAGAAGAAGTTGAGGTTTATTCGCCAACGCCCGCGCAATCGCAACGCGTTGCTGTTCCCCGCCAGACATCTGGCTTGGACGATGAGTCATACGCGCAGCTAGGCCCATATTCGTCAAGAGCCGTGCAGCTTCTTTTTCGGCCTCTTTGGTCGAGATACCTGCGATCATTTGCGGAATGGCTACATTTTCCAATGCCGTAAATTCCTTTTGCAGATGATGAAATTGATAGACAACACCGATACTTTCGCGGCGGATGCGCGTACGGATTTCATCAGAAAGTTTCAGGCATTCTTTGCCATTGATGAAGACCTCTCCCTCATTCGGTTTCTCCAGCAATCCCGCCGCATGAAGTAATGTGGATTTGCCAGAGCCCGATGGTCCAACAAGGCCGACCATTTCGCCCGGATAAATATCAATATCCGCGCCCGCCATAACCGTGAGTGTTCCCCCGCCAGAGGGGTAGGAGCGATGTAGGTTACGAACAGATAGAATAGGACGTGCCATTATTCGTACCTCAACGCGTCTACAGGATCGATTTTAGACGCCGACAACGCAGGCAGTAATGTTGCCAAGGCAGAGATCATGAAACCCCAGAAGGCAACGCCAAAGACTTCAGACCAGACAATCTTCACGGGGATACCGCTTGAGAGCTGATAGATTTCAGGTGGAAAGAGAGGTTGTCCTGTGATGGCTTCAATGACGGACTGAATGAAACCAATGTTCAAGCAGAACAGAATACCAATAACCAATCCGATCAATGTACCAAGAATCCCGATCATCGCGCCAGACATAAGGAAAATCCGAAGGATGGACCCTTGCGTTGCGCCGATTGTCCGCAAGATCGCAATATCCTTAGACTTGTTTTTCACCAACATAATCATGGAAGCCAAAACAGGAAACGCGGCAATAATGACCACAACCATAAAGATAAAGCGCATCGCAATTTGTTCAGTTCGCAAAGCTGTCGCTGTTGCAGCATTCTTATCTCGCCATGTTTGCAAGAAGGCTGGAGCCCCAATCGCATCATAAACCTCAGGTTCCAATCGATCTACATCGTCAGGCGTATCAAGACGCAGCTGGATTTGGCCCGTCAGCTTGCCACCTTCAAACAAGAGCGTTGCCTGTTCAAATTCCATGTAAATATAGGATAAATCTGTTTGCAGTAGGCCCACCGAAAAAATTGCGCCTATTGTATAATTCTTTCGAATAGGTTGAGTTCCCATCACGGTACTTTTCGTCCTCGGTGAATAGATGGTGAGCTTATCCCCAATTGTAAGACCCAAATTGGCCGCCAATCGAGACCCCAAGGCGACTTGGTGATCTGACCCACCTCCCTCACCAAAACCCTCAAGTGACCCTTGAACAATATTATTCGCGATTAAGTCAAAATTATTGAGGTTTTCAGGTCGGATACCAATAACTTGACCGAGGCTAAAAACGTCATTGGCTTGAACGCCTGTGAAGTGTTGCGTGTATTGAAAAGCCTCGTCGACACCGTCAATTTTTGACAGACGCTCTTCAATGGCTCGCATATCTTCAGCCCTCACCGAAGGGTCGGCCAGTTCCGCATAAATATGGCCTTCACTGCCGATTGTAAGGCGAATAACCTCGTCCCGAAAACCATTCATGATCGACATAATCACAATCATCGCCCAGATCGCGAGAGCGATACAGATAAATGAAATAGCCGCAATCAAGCCGACGCCGCCCTGACTTTTCTTGGCGCGTAAATAACGCGTAGAAATGCGACGTTCTATCACGCCAAAGGCGTTGCTACTTTTTGCGGGATTTTCTGTGGTCGACTTCACCTTATGCAAACGCCTCTGTTAGAAGGGTCATGGCCGCGTCTGGGGAGAGGTTTTGACGCTCACCCGTTGCGCGATCTTTGACCTCGACAATACCCTCTTTCAGGCCGCGTGGCCCGATGATAATTTGATACGGTAGACCGATGAGGTCCATGCGAGAGAACTTCACCCCGCCCCGGTCCGAGCTGTCATCATAAAGCGGGTCGAGGCCTGCGGCCTTACATTTTTCATAGAAGTCAGAGGCTGCGGCAGCGCAGTCTTCGTCATTGGCTTTCAAATTGATGATGCCAACACCGAATGGCGCGACAGACTTAGGCCAAACAATACCGTTTTCGTCATGGCAAGCCTCGATGATACCGCCAACAAGGCGCGAGACGCCAATGCCATAGCTGCCCATCATAACGGGCTGTGGTTTACCGTCAGAATCCATCACCGTGGCCTTCATTGGCTTGGAGTATTTATCGCCGAAATAGAAGATGTGGCCGACTTCGATACCGCGTGCAGTTAGCTGCTTATCAGCTGGAATTTTTGCAAATTCTTCGGCGTCATGCATTTCTTCTGTTGCCGCATAAAGCGCCGTGCGTTCTTCAAATATGTGAGACAAGTCACCGTCAAAATCGACATCGCCCGGAGGCGCCATTTCAACTAGATCGCGATGACAGAAAACTTCGCTCTCACCTGATTCCGCGAGGATCACGAACTCATGAGACAACTCGCCGCCGATTGGTCCTGTGTCCGCTTTCATAGGGACCGCTTTGATACCAAGGCGCGCGAAGGTGTTCAGATAGGCCGTGAACATCTTGTTATAAGATTTAACGGCGTCTTCCTCTGTCAGATCGAAACTATAGGCATCCTTCATCATGAACTCACGTCCGCGCATAACGCCAAAGCGTGGGCGCGTTTCGTCACGGAACTTCCACTGGATGTGATAGAGGTTTTTCGGTAAATCTTTGTAGGACCGCACGAATGAGCGGAACACATCTGTGATCATATCTTCATTCGTTGGGCCATAGAGCATTTCGCGATCATGACGGTCAGTGATGCGGAGCATTTCTGGACCATAGGCATCATAACGCCCGGTTTCTTTCCAGAGGTCTGCCGATTGAATCGTCGGCATGAGCATTTCAATTGCGCCAGCCTTGTCCTGCTCTTCGCGTACAATTTGTTCGATCTTTTTCAGAACGCGATGTCCGAGCGGGAGCCATGTATAGATACCGGCGCTATTTTGTTTAATCATACCTGCACGCAGCATGTAACGATGCGAGGCTATTGTAGCGTCGGCAGGCGTCTCTTTTAGGACAGGTAGAAAATATTTTGACAGGCGCATTGAGCGATCTCTTATTTTTAAACTCGCGCTTTTAAGGCGCGATGTGAAACGGGCATAGACGAGCACCTAGACAGCGGCAAGCACTTGAATGGGAACCCTTCCTGAATGTCACATTGATGCGGGTGTTATCGTTGGAAAAAGCTGCCCAACATTTCCCAACTCAGGAGGCCAGATAGAATCAATCCACACATCAGAACCCACAACACGGACGAAATAATCGTAGTTTGAATGAATTTTCGTTTGATATTCAACGTGTGCGGCGCGCCAGGTTCAGTCCCTTTGACAATATCGCCCTCTTCGGCCTGCCCGCGAATACCAATCGGCAGAATGATGAATAGGACCAGCCACCAAATGATGAGCCAAACAACGAGCGCCGAAAACCAATTCATATCAGTGTGTTTCCATCAACTCAATTAACACACCGCCAGCATCAGCAGGATGTAGAAAGACAACTAAGGTTCCATGCGCGCCAATACGAGGCTCACCCAATACGCGCATACCGCGCGTTTCCATGACGGATTTCGCGACATGAATATCTTGGACTTCAAAGCAAACATGATGCTGTCCGCCCTTTGGATTACGTTCAAGAAATTTCAGGATTGGAGATGTCTCGCCATAAGGTTCGATCAACTCAACCTGCCCTGTCGGCAGATTGACAAAAGCATATTTAACGCCTTGAGGCGCGAGAACCTCAGGCTCAGTAATATCAATCGCGCCCAGAACATCGCGGTAAAATGCGATGGCTATATCAATGTCAGGCACAGCCACACCAACATGGTTCATGGCGCCTAATTGAAAGGTTTCTGAAACGTCAGCCTTAGGCACTTTACTTCACCTTATGCGCGACGACTTCGACGAGTGCGCGTTTGCCAGTACGGTCCCGAACGAGACGTTTGACCTTCGCGCCAACGCGATCTTCAATCGCATCTTCGTCTTTTTTCGCACGCGGTGTCAGTGATCCAAATGCAGTCTCGGCAACATCAGCGATAGCGTCGAGCAAGTCATCCATAAGCGCGCCCTTGTGGCCCTCTGGGAAACCACTCACGCGAGGTTCTGGACCCGACACAAGTTTACCACGACTGTCGACAACCAAGCTAACCGAGACATGTCCCGCAAAGGCCATCTTACGGCGCAAGCGTAATCCATCATCAGAGGCAGAGACGATATCTTTGCCGTCCTGATGCAAACGTCCAGATGGGACGATGTCGATGACGTGTGGGCCTTTAGGCGCGAGTAGTATCATCTCACCATTTCGCGGGGCGTAGCTGCGCTTGACGCCGAATGTTTTCGCTAATTTCGCATGCTCCAACAGATGGCGGCGTTCACCATGAACAGGCACAGCCGTTTGCGGGCGCACCCATTCATACATGCGCGCCAATTCATCGCGGCAAGGATGACCTGACACATGAATGTCGCGCATCTTTTCAGTCACGATTTCAACGCCATCATCTGCGAGAGCATTTTGAAGCGCGAAGATGCCCTTTTCATTGCCCGGGATAATTTTGGAGCTAAAGATAACAACGTCACCTTTTTTGAATTTCAAACTACGGTGTTCGCCATGGGCAATACGCGAGAGCGCGGCGCGAGGTTCACCTTGGCTGCCCGTACAAAGATACAGGACATTTCCAGGCGACATAGATTGGGCTTGATCTTCGCTGATCAATGCACCTGTCTCAGACAGTAATCCAACAGATTTGGCTGCGGCTGTCATACGTTTCATGGATCGGCCCATGAGGCAGACCGAACGATTATTCTTTTTGGCCGCCATCATGACAGATTCCATACGCGCGACGTTAGATGCGAATGATGCGACTGCGATCCCGCGGCCTTCATATTCACCAATCAGTTTGACTAACTCTTCGCGAACACCCTCTTCCGACCCAGCTTCGCCAGGAGAAAAAACGTTCGTGGAGTCGCAGATCATCGTCAATACGCCCTCGTCGCCGAGTTTACGCAATGCAGCCTCGTCAACTGGTGCACCGATTTGTGGGTTCTCGTCGATCTTCCAATCGCCCGTATGCAGAATCGTACCCAAAGGCGTTTTGATCGCGAGCGCATTTGGCTCTGGGATTGAATGGGTTAGCGTAATGAGGTCAATATCGAATGGCCCGATTTTGATGTTCCCGCCAAGCTCAACAAGATTAAGCGGCACTTCATCCAGAAGTCCGACTTCGCCCAGACGGTCTTTGACCAGATACATAGTGAAAGGCGTCGCCCAAACAGGACAGCGAATGCGGTCCCATAGACGCGCCAGTGCGCCCATATGGTCTTCATGCGCATGGGTCAGGACGATGCCAAGAATGTCTTTTCGGTTTTGTTCGATAAATTCGATACTCGGCATGATGATATCGACGCCGGGCGTATCAGCCCCGCCAAATGTCACGCCGATATCGACGATGATCCATTTGCGGTTATGTTCAGGTCCAAATCCGAACAAGTTCAGATTCATACCAATTTCTCCAGATCCGCCGAGAGGGAGAAAGACAAGTTCGTCTTCGCGGTTTTGTTTTGTCATAATTTTACTTTATTGTGAGGAGCGAGAGGCAGTTTCGCATCGCATCCAGTTGGTGCGCGGCTCGAAAGTGAGTCGCGTCTAGAGGTTAAGCCGCCACACTTCATATAGGCCATCAATCGTGAGTTTCGAGTCATAGTGCGTAATTGTTTCACTTGCGCCATCAAAGAGCGAGGCAACACCGCCCGTCCCTATAACGGTAAAATCGCGGTCATCCTCTTTTTGAATTTGACGCACGAGCCCGTCGATCAATCCTATATAGCCCCAAAAAACACCCGACTGCATGGCAGAGACTGTGTTCTTACCAATAACTTTCGCAGGTCGTTTGATTTCAATTCTAGGCAGCTGTGCCGCCGCTTCATGAAGGGCACGCATGGACAGGTTTATACCCGGCGCGATGATGCCGCCTTCGAAATGTTTATCGGCAGACACAATATCGAATGTTGTGGCTGTCCCGCTATCGATGATGATCAATGGTCCTTCATAGCGTTGGACCGCGCCAAGTGTTGTCACAAGGCGATCAGCGCCAACTTGCTCGGGATTATCAACGCGCACACCAATGCCAACATCAACGCCCGGTTCGCCAATGATGATCGGGTCAACCTTGAGGTGACGCCGCGAGAGATTGCGTAAGTTGAAAATAGATTGCGGGACAACAGAAGAAATCACGCAGGCCGAAATATCTGTGAACGTCAGGCCGACCATGCCCAGAAGTTGGTGAAACCACACCGCATATTCATCGGCCGTACGGCCCGTATCGGTAGCAATGCGCCACTCAAAGAGCCATCCCGTTTTCATATCATGTATGGCGAACAGGATATTTGTGTTGCCGTTATCAATCGCGAGTAACATTTAGCTAGCTTCCAAAAAAGACATCGCCTGCGTGGACGTCCCTTATCGTGCCACCGTCTGTCACGACACGCAACGCTCCGTTTTCAAGAAGGCTCTGTGCTGTGCCAGTAAATGTCTCATTAGGCAGACGAACGGTGACGGGACCAGGCAAACCTGTGGCCAACTCGGTCCACGCCGCGCGGGTGGCGGAAAATCCATAAGCAAGATGCGTGCGGAAGGCCTGATCGAACTCACGTGCAAGAATAGCGAGAACGCCCTCCACGCCCGAAGACTCAGGCTCATCTCGATTGAGGACAGCAGGGTCCATATGTTCCAAAAGATGCGTCGCAGAAATGTTTCCGCCGTCAGGATGAGAAATGAGATTTATACCAATACCGATAAACACCCGCCCAGCCTTGGCCTCTAGTAAAAGACCCGCAATCTTACGCCCACCCAGTAAAACGTCATTTGGCCATTTCAATGTTGGCTGCATGGTAAGCGTATAGGCGGAGAGTGTTTTCGCGACGGCGATGGCTGCGACAAAGCTTAGCTTAGCAGCGTCATTCGGTTGCCCGTCAAATGCGTAACAGGCTGTGCCGTAGAAGTTGCCTTTGGGAGAAGCCCATTCCCGCCCGCGTCGTCCACGGCCTGCAGTTTGTTGATCTGCTCTAACCCAAAACGTGGGGCTTTCACCCGTATCGTAAAGACGGTTTGCCTCGACAGTCGTGCTGCCGAGGATATCAGATTGGAAAAACTTCAATTCCCAAGCCTTAGATTATTGCGCAAACAGCGCCTGTGCTGCATTTTCTGCAAGCCCAAGAGCCGCTTCAGCTATGCCTGTACCCGGTATAATAAGAACAGGGATAACCAAGAGAACGGAGATAATCGCAATCACCCGTGTTTGACGCGGCGCGCGTACAAACTCGCGGTTCGGCTCATCGAACCACATCGTCTTAATAATGCGGAGATAGTAAAAAGCACTGACCACAGAGGCGACAAGCGCGATCACAACCAACCAAAGCAAGCCGGCTTCGACAGCTGGGGTGAAGGCGTAGAGCTTACCAAAGAAACCTAACCACGGCGGAATACCAATCAAGGACACCATCAACATTGTAAGGGCCAAAGCCATACCTGGGTTTGATTTGGAGATACCAGAGAGGTCACTGACCTTCTCGACCATACCATTACGCAAACGCATCTGCAGAATACACGCGAACACACCAATGACGGTAATGATATAGATGGCCATGAAGACCAACATACCCTGTACGCCCGCAATTGTACCCGCAGCCAGCGGAACAAGCGCGTAGCCCATATTGGCAATCGAAGAATACGCCATCAGGCGTTTGATATTCGTCTGCATGATCGCGCCAAAAGCGCCGACAACCATAGACATGATCGCAAGCACAACGATGACTTGCTGCCACTGCCCCATGATGTCGCCGAATGGGACGATCAATAGACGCGTAATGATTGCCATAGCAGCAAGCTTTGGCGCTGCTGCGAAGAAACCCGTCACAGGCGTTGGTGAACCTTCATACACATCTGGCGTCCACATGTGGAACGGGGCCGCAGAGATTTTGAAAGCCAAGCCACAGAGTAAGAAGACCATACCCGCTATCACGCCTGTAGTTGGACCTGTCAGTGCGATACTGGCGCGGATAGTTTCAAAGTCGATAGATCCTGTAAATCCGTAGACCAAGGATGCACCGTAAAGCAGCAGACCCGACGATAATGCGCCCAGCACAAAATACTTAAGGCCCGCTTCTGAAGACCGCAGGCTGTCGCGGTTGAAAGCGGCCATGATGTATAGGGACAGAGATTGCATCTCGATACCAACATACATGGATAGCAGGTTATTCGACGACACCATAATCGACATACCGAGAACCGCATAAAGCGTCAGAACCGAAAACTCATAGCGTTCGAGATTTTCTTTTTGGAAGAAGTTCTTGGACAGCAATAAAGCCGCCGCTGCCGCGAAGCCGATGATGGTTTTGAGGAAATCACTAAAGTCATTGTTATACAACAGACCTGAGAATGATGTGCCCGCAGGACGATCTAAGACATAACCCATCAATCCAAAGACGATGAGAATACCCGCCGCAATATTGCGCACGACGGTTGAACGATCCGACGTCTTGGACAGGCCAAAGCCGAGCAAGAGCGAGGCGGAGACAGCTAGAAACAGCTCTGGCAAAATGGTGGAGACAGTTTGAAACATTACTGGGCTCCTGCTGCGATTTGAGCAGTATTGAAATCAAGGATCAATTTCTCGACTGAGGCCGATGTGACATCGGTGATCAGTGACGGATAGACACCAAGAAGGATTGTGAAGAAAGCCAATGTCCCGAGGATAAAGACTTCCGTTTTTGTAACGTCCAAGATGCCCTCAAGCTTCTCATTCACCACCTCACCGAAGATAACTTCACGGTAGAGATGAAGCGCATAAACAGCAGAAAGGATCATACCGAAGGCCGCACCAAAGGCGATCCAAGGGCTGACTTGATAAGCACCAACCATAGTCAAAATCTCGCCGACAAAACCAGATGTACCCGGTAAGCCAACATTGGCCATCGTGAACAAGAGGAAGAATGCCGCATAGACAGGCATCTTACTGACAAGGCCACCGTAGAAGGAAATCTCGCGAGTGTGCATACGGTCGTATATCACGCCAACGCAGAAGAAGAGCGCGCCAGAGATAATACCATGACTAAGCATTTGGAAAATGCCGCCCTGAATACCTTGCGTGTTGAACGTAAAGATACCCATTGTTACAAAACCCATATGCGCGACGGAGGAATAAGCGATCAGCTTTTTCATATCGTTCTGACGATAGGCCACGAGCGACGTGTAAATAATCGCAATCACAGACATCCAGAAGATAATCGGCGCGAGGTTCAAAGAGGCCTCTGGGAACAATGGAATGGAGAAACGAAGGAAGCCATAGCCACCAAGTTTCAACAAGATACCCGCAAGAATAACGGAACCTGCAGTTGGCGCTTCGACATGGGCATCAGGAAGCCATGTGTGAACAGGCCACATTGGCATCTTCACAGCGAATGACGCGAAGAACGCTAACCAAAGCCACGTCTGGAAACCACCTGGTATTTTCAACTCATCTATCAACACAACCATATTTGTTGTGCGTTCACCCAACTGGACACCACTGTAATAGTAAATCCAAAGGATCGCAGCCAACATCAAGACTGAGCCAAGCAAGGTATAGAGGAAAAATTTATACGACGCATAAACGCGATTTTTTCCGCCCCAAACACCAATGATAATAAACATAGGAATCAAGACCGCTTCAAAGAAGAGATAAAAGAGGATCATATCGAGCGACACGAAGACGCCGATCATAAGTGTTTCAAGCACCAAGAACGCGATCATATATTCGAGCATGCGTTTTTTAACGGATGTCATCGACGCAAGAATACAGAACGGGGTCAGAAACGCAGTCAGCAGAACAAAGAGCACAGAAATACCGTCGACACCAACGCGATAATCAATACCGCCGCCAAGCCAAGCTGTTTCGTCAACGAACTGGAAACCTGCTTTTGCGCTATCGAAGCCAAATGTCATGATGATGGACAAGATCAAGACAGCGACAGACAGCACTAACGCAGCACGAGGGGCATTACGTTCTAATTGCTCTCGACCTGAATCGTTACCCAACCAAGCGAATAGCGCGAGTAAGAGCGCTCCAGCTAGTGGGATGAATGTAATCAGACTTAGGATTGGGAGATCTTCTAACATAGCCCTATCCTCCCGTTGTGCCGCGGAAGGCGACCATTATGAGGAGCGCGACGCCAAGTAACATGACGAAGGCATAGTGATAAAGGAAACCAGTTTGAACTTTTGAAACGCGCTTCGCAACGCCAGAGGCCATCGCGGCCACACCGTTCGGACCCAGACCATCAATGATGCGGACATCACCAATTTTCCAGAACAAGTCGCCGAGATTTCGCGTGGCCCGTACAATGGTCACGTCATATAGCTCGTCGATATACCACTTATTCAGCAGGAAGTTATAGAGCAGTGACCCGCCAGTGTCTTTGATGTGGTCGATCTTCGCTTGGACGCTACCGCGAATATACATGAAGTATGCAATCACAAAGCCAGACACAGACGCCAAGAGCGGCATGAGCAGAACCCAGAACGGATAGCCGTGAACGTCTTTATACAGCCATCCAAACAAACCACCCGGCGCAGCATGGTCATCCCCATGATGTGCATCTGACGCAGTCGTTTCAGCCGCAGCATAGAGTGAATTCGAAATCGACGCATGATGTTCGCCATCAACAGCTGGCAAAGCGCCATGCCAGAACCCGTGATAGTCTTTCATGAAGTATTTATAGAACACTGCGCCTGCAAAGATGGCACCGAAGGACAGCAGCACCAATGGTACGCGCATGTTCCATGGGCTTTCATGGGCATGGTCTAATGTATGTTGCTCACCGCGGAATTTACCGTGGAAGGTCATAAAGATCAGACGCCAGCTATAGAAGCTCGTCATGAGCGCTGCGATAATACCAATCCAGAAAGCGAAAATCGCTGCATTTGAATCGCCGCGCATAGAATATGCCGCTTCGATAATGGCATCTTTCGAGAAGAACCCAGCAAAGCCAATGCCTGTACCAGGGATGCCGATACCTGTAATTGCCAATGTACCGATAACCATCGCGCCATAAGTCCAAGGGACCTTACGCCAGATACCGCCCATTTTGCGCATATCTTGTTCGTGATGCAGCGCATGGATAACAGAGCCCGCACAAAGGAAGAGCAACGCTTTAAAGAACGCATGCGTAAACAGATGGAACATCGCCGCATTATACGCGCCAACACCTGCGGCGAAGAACATGTAACCAAGCTGCGAACAGGTTGAATAGGCAATGACGCGTTTGATGTCATTTTGAACCAAAGCCACCGACGCAGCGAAGAGCGCGGTAAACGCGCCAACGGTTGTGATGAAACCAGATGTCATCGGTGCCAATTCGAAAATTGGATGGGCGCGGCAAACGAGAAACACGCCTGCTGTTACCATTGTCGCAGCATGAATAAGCGCAGACACAGGGGTCGGACCTTCCATCGCGTCTGGCAGCCAAACATGAAGCACAAATTGAGCTGATTTACCCATCGCGCCAATGAACAGTAGGAAAGCAATCAATTCGATCGCGTTAAATGAGCCACCCAAGAATGGCAGAACAGTATCCGCGCCGTCTTCTAATGCCTTAAACACAGCATCAAATTCCACAGTGCCAAACATCAGGAAGATCGTCATGATGCCGAGCGCGAGGCCAACATCGCCAACGCGGTTTGTGACAAAAGCTTTGATCGCCGCAGCATTGGCAGACGGTTTTTTATAGTAATAGCCAATCAGCAAGTAACTCGCGAGGCCAACACCTTCCCAGCCGAAGAACAGCTGGATGAAGTTATCAGACGTCACCAACATCAACATGGCGAAGGTAAAGAGCGAGAGATACGCAAAGAAGCGTGGCTGATACTTGTCGTCACTCATATAGCCCCAACTATAGAGATGCACGAGCGCGGAAACCGAGTTCACAACCACGAGCATAACCGCCGTGAGCGTATCAATTTTCAATGCCCAGTCAGCTTTCATATCACCTACGGCCATCCAACGGAAAAGCGGTACGGTTTCATCCGCCGCGTCGCCAAAGCCAATGCTCATAAAGACGACCCATGACAGGATCGCAGAGAAAAAGAGCAGTCCTGTCGTGACAACCTTAGAGGCTGTCGCGCTCAAGAACTGTGGCCCGAAACGCGTTCCGGCCAGACCTGCAATAAGAGCACCGAGAAGCGGTGCAAAAACGATCAAATAATAGATCACGGCCCTACCCCTTCATCAGGTCGATGTTCTCGACCGCGATGTTGCCGCGATTGCGGAAGTAAACAACGAGAATGGCTAGACCCACAGCGGCTTCAGCTGCGGCAACCGTCAAAATGAACAATGCGAAAATTTGACCCACAATTGGGTCTGCGCCCGCAACGGGTTCCATATGCGTGGAGAACGCCACGAAATTGATATTCACCGCGAGCAAGATCAGCTCGACGCACATCAAGATAATGATGACGTTCTTTCTGTTCACGAAAATCCCGAACACACCGATGGTGAAGAGGATCGCCGCAACGATCAGGTAATGATGTAAACCGATAAGCATGACGGCTCCCTACCCTAAACCTTGGCCAGGATCGATATCGACAAGTTCGACACCTTCCTCGCGTGTACGGGACATTTGTTTCACAGCGTCCTGCGTGCGGACACCCTTGCGCTCGCGCAGGGTCAGAACCACAGCGCCGACAAGCGCCACAAGTAGAACAAGGCCTGCTGCTTCGAATGCGCCAGCATATTGTGTGTAAAGCACGTCACCAAAGGCTTCGAGATTGCTTGTATTCGGATCAGTTGGGACAACTGTTTTCGTCTCGCCTGCAAAATAAGCCGCGCCGACCAAGATCATCTCGGCAAGCAATATACCCGCGACAAGCATCCCAGGGCCAATATAGGTCAGGAAGCCTTGTTTCAGCTCTACGAAATCAACGTCGAGCATCATCACGACGAAAAGGAACAGCACAGCGACTGCGCCGACATAGACCATGACCAAGAGAAGCGCGATAAATTCGGCCCCCATGAGGATGAATAGACCCGCCGCCGAGAAGAAGGTGAGAATAAGAAACAATACCGAATGCACAGGATTGCGCGAAGCCACCACCATGAAAGCGGAGGCAATGGCGGTAAAGGCCATGAGATAGAATGTGATAGCAATCAGCACGATTCGAGTTCCTGCGTGTAGGTGTCTAAAATTCTTGGGGCGCCCTAACGGTAAGGCGCGTCCAAGGCTAGATTTTTTGCGATCTCAGTTTCCCAACGATCACCATTCGAGAGTAATTTGTCTTTGTCATAGTAAAGCTCTTCGCGTGTCTCTGTCGCGAATTCATAATTCGGACCTTCAACAATCGCGTCCACAGGACAAGCTTCCTGACACAGCCCGCAATAGATACATTTGACCATATCAATATCGTAGCGCGTTGTGCGGCGTGAGCCGTCTTCGCGTGGCTCGGATTCGATCATGATGGCTTGCGCAGGACAGATCGCTTCGCAGAGCTTACAGGCGATACAGCGTTCTTCGCCAGAGGGGTAACGGCGCAGCGCATGTTCACCACGGAAACGCGGCGAAATAGGCCCTTTTTCAAACGGGTAGTTAATCGTGACTTTTGGACGGAAGAAATACTTCATCGCCAAAATGAAAGCCGAGATGAATTCCAGAAGGAACGCAGCGCGGATGACTTGTTTAATGCGGGACATTATGCGTTCCACCCGAAGTTATTCGCCGCAACCACGAAGGTCGAAACTAAGGCAACAGCTACAAGCGCCGTCGGTAGGAAGACTTTCCAGCCCAAACGCATCAACTGATCATAACGGTAACGCGGGACAATCGCTTTCACCATCGCGAACATGAAGAACAAGAACGCTGTCTTAAAGAAGAACCAGAAGAATGGCGGGATGAATTGAATACCAATATCAATCGGTGCGTGCCAGCCGCCCAAGAACAAGATCGTCATCATCGCCGATAAAAGCATGATGTTCACATATTCCGCAAAAAAGAACATGAGGAATGGCGTCGAAGAATACTCAACCTGATAACCCGCGACCAATTCTGACTCCGCTTCGGGTAGATCGAATGGAGGACGGTTTGTTTCTGCCAAGGCCGAGATAAAGAACAACACGCCCATGTAGAACATGACTGGGAACAATAGCAGGTTCCAAAGGCCATATTCGCCGACAGGATTAAGGCGGAACATATTCCAGTTCCAGATACCTGCGCCTTGTGCGTCGACGATTGTTGTGAGGTTCATAGAGCCGCTTAGGAAGATCACGGTCAGAATGATAAAGCCGATGGAGACTTCATAGGACACCATTTGCGCCGCAGAGCGAAGCGCGCCCATGAAGGGATACTTTGAGTTAGACGCCCAACCGCCAATGATAATGCCGTAAACACCCAAGGATGACAGCGCGAGGACGTATAGAACGCCAATATTGATGTCTGAAATCACCCAACCTGGCGCAACAGGAATAACGGCCCACGCCGCGAAGGCCATCACAAGGCCAAGAATTGGCGCGAGAATAAAGAGGAACTTGTCAGAGCCCGCAGGAATGACGATTTCTTTGAAGAAGAACTTCAACGCATCGGCCATTGTTTGCAGTAAACCAAAAGCGCCAACCACGTTAGGGCCGCGGCGCATTTGTACAGCCGCCCAGATTTTACGGTCAGCCAAAACAAGCGCGGCCACAAGCAGCGCGAGTGAGATCACAAACAGAAGCACCTGCCCTGTTTTCAGCAGACCCCAGATCAGCCAGTTGACTTCCTCTGTCGCGGCAAGCGCTACGTCAGGTACAGTTTGGACGACGGAGATCATTCTGCGGCCTCATTCAATGTCGGCTGTAGACCTTCGATCACCGCTGAACATTCCGCCATAACGGTGGAGGCGCGTGCAATCACGTTCGTCATGTAGAAGTCCGTTATCGGGTTCTTCAAGACGTCTGTTGAAAGGGGGCCCGCTTTACCGAGTGTTGACGGATCGAACGCGTCTAATGCGGGGGCTGTATCAAGCGACATAAAGGTCGGGTGATCCGCCATCAATTTTGTGCGAAGCTCTTCGAGTGTGTCATATGGCAATACGCGGTTTAACTTCGCGGAGAGTGCGCGAATGATCGCCCAATCTTCTTTAGCGTCGCCCTTTGGCGGGACAGCGCGGGAGGACAGCTGAACGCGGCCTTCCATGTTCACATAGAGGCCCGATTTTTCCGTATAGGCTGCACCCGGCAAGATAACGTCCGCAACATGCGCGCCGTTATCACCGTGATGACCTTGATAGATCACGAAGGCGTCTTTCAGCTTGGACGTGTCCAGCTCATCTGCGCCCATGAGATAGACTGTTTCCACTGCGCCCTGTTGCGCC
This sequence comes from uncultured Caulobacterales bacterium, assembly GCA_938009235.1. Classification (GTDB taxonomy): domain Bacteria; phylum Pseudomonadota; class Alphaproteobacteria; order Caulobacterales; family Maricaulaceae; genus Litorimonas. Next base: position 70,147 of record CALLIK010000004.1, on the reverse strand, counting down.
GCGTCGAGGATTGCGTCTGTTGCCAGACCGCCTTCACCGGGAACAAAGCCAATGTCCAAACCGCCAACGCGGGAAGCCGCGCCGTGTAGGATGTTAAAGCCGTTAAAGTCTTCACGCACCAAATTCACTGAGGCCGCAAGCTTGCCGATAGTCTCAAGCAGAGCCAAGCCCGCCTCACCGCGCAGCGCCGCAGCGCCGACAATGATCACAGGGTTTTTCGCCGCTTTGAATGTCTTGGCAAAACCAGATGTGGACTTTGCAAATTTCGCCACGTCCGCAGCCGATGTGCCGACATGCTCGACGTCATAGGTCAAATCAGCGGATTCGCCGATGACGCCAATGTCGAGCTTTCCTTCGACCCACGTCTTGCGGATGCGTGTGTTGATCAATGGCGCTTCGTGGCGCGGGTTCGTTCCGATCAGCAAGATTGCATCTGCATCTTCAATGCCAGAAATCGTTGTGTTGAAGAGGTAACTCTGACGAGCGCCCGTACCGATCAATGATCCATCTTGACGACAATCCGTATGTTTCACACCGAGCGAGTCCATCAGGTCTTTGAGAGCTTTCATAGATTCAGCATCACACAAATCGCCCGCAATCGCGGCGATACGTGTTGGATCAGCGGACAGTTTCTCTACGACAACGGCCAAAGCCTCGTCCCAATTCGCAGGTGTAAGCTTGCCATTTTTACGCACGAAAGGTTGGTCCAAACGTTGACGCGCAAGGCCGTCCCAAACGAAACGTGTTTTATCGGAAATCCATTCCTCATTCACATCATCATTGGTGACAGGAAGAATACGCAGAACCGCATCACGGCGGCTATCTACGCGGATGTTACAGCCGACAGCGTCCATCACGTCGATAGTTTCGACTTTATCTAATTCCCAAGGCCGCGCATTAAAGGCGTAAGGCTTGGATGTCAGCGCCCCAACAGGACACAGATCAATCACATTACCAGACATTTCAGATGTCAGGGACTTCTCTAGATATGTCGTAATTTCAGCATTCTCGCCGCGATTAACGAGGCCAATTTCTTGGACGCCCGCAACTTCGGTAATGAAACGCACACAGCGCGTACACTGAATACAGCGCGTCATGACAGTATTGACCAATGGGCCCATATGTTTGTCATCAACAGCGCGTTTATTTTCCTCGAAACGTGTCGCGTCGCGGCCATAGCCCATCGCTTGGTCTTGCAGATCGCACTCGCCGCCTTGATCGCAAATTGGGCAATCAAGTGGATGGTTGATCAGCAGAAATTCCATCACGCCTTCGCGTGCTTTTTTCACGGTTTCTGTATTTGTGCGGATATTCGCAGGTGTACCGTCGCGGTTAGGTCGCAAATCTTTGACTTGCAGCGCACAACTCGCTTGCGGTTTTGGCGCGCCAACCCACTCAACGAGACACATACGGCAGTTACCCGCCACAGACAGGCGTTCATGGTAACAGAAACGCGGGATTTCCGCGCCGCCATATTCCTCACACGCCTGCATCAGCGTGTATTCAGCGGGCACTTCATATTCAGTGCCATCGATATTTAATTTGCGTAGATCAGTCATAACTATTCTGCGGCCTGAACAAATGTTGGTTTGTCATTACGATAAAGATTGATGCGTTCTTCGATCTCTGGACGGAAGTGACGAATCAAGCCTTGGATCGGCCAAGCCGCAGCATCGCCCAGCGCACAAATTGTGTGGCCTTCGATCTGTTTCGACACGTCGAGAAGCATATCAATCTCGCTCGTCTTGGCATTACCCACGACCATGCGTTCCATGACGCGCCACATCCAGCCTGTGCCTTCGCGGCAAGGCGTACACTGCCCGCAGCTCTCATGCTTGTAGAAGTATGACAGGCGCGCAATCGCTTTCACAACGTCCGTAGATTTATCCATGACGATAACGGCCGCCGTACCCAAACCAGATTGATGTTCACGTAGTGCGTCAAAATCCATCAGGACCGTATCGCAAATCTCTTTCGGCAAGAGCGGAACAGACGAGCCGCCCGGAATGACGCATTTAAGGTTATCCCAACCGCCGCGCACGCCGCCCGCATGATGCTCGAGCAATAGCTTCATCGGAATAGACATGGCTTCTTCGACATTACACGGACGATTGACGTGCCCAGAGATCGAGAAGACTTTCGTGCCTTTGTTATTATCACGGCCAAAGCTGGTGAACCACTCCGCGCCCTTGCGCAATATGGTCGGCGTAACAGCGATAGATTCGACATTATTCACAGTCGTCGGACAGCCATAGAGGCCCGCATTCGCAGGGAATGGCGGCTTCAGGCGCGGTTGACCCTTTTTGCCTTCGAGAGATTCCAACAGCGCGGTTTCTTCACCGCAAACATAGGCGCCCGCCCCGTGATGCATATAGATATCAAAATCGAAACCAGACCCGCAGGCATTTTTGCCGACGAGACCTGCCGCATAAGCTTCGTCAATCGCAGCCTGCAAACGGTTGCGTTCCTGAATATATTCGCCGCGCACATAGATATAACAGGCATGGGCCTGCATGGCGAATGATGCGACGAGACAGCCTTCGATGAGAAGATGCGGATCATTGCGGAGAATGTCGCGATCTTTACAAGAGCCGGGCTCGGACTCATCGGCATTGACGACAAGGTAATGCGGACGTGCGCCAACTTCTTTTGGCATGAAAGACCACTTTAGGCCCGTCGGGAAACCCGCTCCGCCGCGGCCGCGAAGGCCCGACGCTTTGATTTGATCGATAATCCAATCACGACCCTGCCCGAGCATCGCGCTCGTACCTTCCCAAGCGCCGCGTTGCCGCGCGCCATCGAGTTTCCAATCATGGAGACCATATAGATTTTTAAAAATCCGGTCTTCGTCTCTGAGGAGGTCAGCCATTGCTATTCTGTCCCAGTATCTTGAGTTGGGGTTTCAGGTTTTTTGCCCCGAAAATACGAGATCCAGTAAAATACCGCCAAAACAACAAATGCACCAAAAACAAAGAAGTTCCTCGTCGGAAAAACGTCAGGAACATTTAGCGCGATAAAAAAGTTAAACCCCCACGCCATAGCCGCAAACGTCATCGTAATGGCTGTGATTAATGTGTATTTTGAACCAAAGAACATTTTAGACTCCCTTTGCCGCAGCTTTAGCCACAGCCTTCGCTAGCGTTTTAGCTTGCTTTACCCAGTCGTCACGTTTGATGCGGCCTGGGAAACGCGCGAGCGCTTCGCCTTCAACCATTTTCACATCAGCCGCTTTCCACGCACCGATTTGGCGGTAGTAATAGATACCTTTGCTATTCAGCTCGCCTTCGAACACAGGGCCGATGCCTTTGATGACTTTCAAATCATCTGGCGTGCCATCCGTCGGTCCGTCAGTATAGAGAACCTTCGGCGTTGGCTTGGCCGCAGCTTTAGGCGCATTGACAACCTTAGGCTTTGGAGAAGTTTTAGCTTTTGGCTTCGTAGCCGCTTTAGGCTTGCCTGCTTTTACAGGTGCAGCTTTAGACGCACCCGCATGACGCACAATCTCAAGCTTCTTGGCTTGGTTCGGTAATTTCGTGAGCTTGCGGCCTTGCTTATAGATCGACGCATCAATCAGGACAGTCGCCCCGCCCTCTGGCTCTGATGTGTGGCGCGTATTCTGCGGACCCTGCGCAGGCTGCTCGCCCGCAACCAATTTATCCAACAACGCATCAAAGCTCTCGGCTGTGAGGTCTTCGTAATAGTGATCGCCCGCAGCATTAGAAATCTGGATCATTGGCGCGTTCGAGCATGCGCCCAAACATTCAACTTCGAGCCAGCTCAACTTACCATCAGCAGTGATTGTATTTTGCCCGCCGATGCGGCGCTTCATGACGGCTTTCAAGTCATCCGAGCCGCGCAACCAACAGGGCGTTGTGCCGCAAAGCTGAATGAAATGCTCGCCCACAGGGGACAAATTATACATCGTGTAGAATGTCGCGACTTCGTAGACGCGAATATAAGCCATGCTCAGTTTATCCGCAACAGCGCGCATTGCGACTTCTGGGAGCCAGCCGCCTGCATCCTTTTGCGCAATCCAAAGCGCAGGGATAAGCGCAGAACGCTGACGGTCCGCTGGGTATTTCGCAACCCACATGTCAATTTCTTTTTCAGCCGCAGCAGAGAAGGAAAAATCCTTCGGCTGGTTCAAGGCCATACGTTGCGCACTCATCGGTCGATTTCTCCGAATACGATATCTAGCGAGCCGAGGATCGCTGATACATCCGCGAGCATATGCCCGCGATTAAGGTAATCCATCGCCGCCAAATGCGGGAACCCAGGCGCGCGAATTTTCACGCGATATGGTTTATTGGTTCCATCAGAGACAAGATAGATACCGAACTCACCCTTTGGCGCTTCGACGCAGGAATAGACTTCGCCCGCAGGGACGTGAACGCCCTCTGTGTAGAGTTTAAAGTGATGAATGAGCGCCTCCATGCTCTGCTTCATCTCGGCGCGGCGTGGCGGAACAAATACACTGTCTTGCGTCATCACAGGACCCGTAGGCATTTTCTCGATACACTGCTTCATAATCTTTACAGATTCATACATCTCTTCGACGCGGCAGAGGTAGCGATCATAGCAATCGCCGTTCTTACCAAGCGGGATTTTGAAATCGAGTTCAGAGTAAACTTCATAAGGCTGATTACGGCGCAAGTCCCACGCAAGGCCAGAGCCGCGTATGAGGACGCCCGTAAAGCCGCGTTCGTGGCAGTCGGCTTCAGTGACAACACCAATATCGACGTTACGTTGTTTAAAAATTCGGTTTTCCGTAAGGAGCGTTTCAATATCCTGCAGCTTCTCTGGGAACTGCTCACACCACGCATAAATATCAGAGATTAAAGCCTCCGGGAGGTCCTGATGAACGCCGCCCGGACGGAAGTAATTGGCATGCATACGGGAGCCCGATGCGCGCTCATAAAAGACCATCAATTTTTCACGCTCTTCGAAACCCCAGAGTGGCGGCGTTAGCGCACCTACGTCCATGGCTTGGGTCGTGATGTTGAGTAGATGCGAAAGAATACGTCCAATTTCGGAATAAAGAACGCGAATGAAAGACGCGCGGCGCGGAACGCCGATATTTGCAAGCTTCTCAATCGCAAGACAGAACGCATGCTCTTGGTTCATTGGCGCGACATAATCGAGTCGATCCAAATACGGCAGCGCCTGTAGATATGTCTTATGCTCCATCAGCTTTTCAGTACCGCGATGCAGCAAGCCGATGTGGGGATCAACGCGCTGAACGACCTCACCCTCAAGCTCCAACACAAGGCGCAAAACACCATGCGCCGCAGGATGCTGCGGTCCGAAGTTGATCGTAAAGTTGCGTTCGCCGCCGTTAACTATGGCTTCAGTGGTGGTCATTTAGACGCCCTTAGTTCCAATCGATTTCTGGAATGACAGCAGGCTCACTTTTCTTAAGATCCGCCTGGAATTTAGCTTTTTTCATCCGTGCAGGACAGCTCTCATATAACTCCAGAGCCTTAGCTGAATCCATTTCTGTAAGACGCTCTTTAGAGACCTTCATACCAACTGGTTCAATCAACTCATCATCAGGGTGACCTTCGGTGCGGAGTGCATTTTTATATACATCCTGCCATGTCATAAATTGTATAACACCTTGCATAAGCGCCGTTCTATCTGCGCCAATACCGCTAACTGAAACACCCATACAATTTTGCGCATCTTCAGAGCTCATATCAGTGAGGAACTCAGCCGCTTTCGTGAGACCGCCATATCCCTCAAGCTTCCGCGTATCATAAGGTTTACCGCAGGTCTTATTTGGACCTTTCGCCGTTTTGAAGAGAGTCTTTTGCGCCTTAGGATCAGCCGCTTTAAAAAAAGAAAACTCTGACTTAACGTCCGCTACAGCTCGGTTAAACAAAAGAGTTGTTTGCGTTTTCTCGCCTAAAGCATGCGTAATGAAAGGCAGAGCCTTGTCCGCGCGAACGGCTTGCTTTGAATCTGCCTTACCCATGTCGAGCGACTTAACGCCATAATCATAGGTCTTTAGCGCAAGCAGGCAAATCTGATAGCGCTCCAAGCTAGCTTTTTCGCCGTACTCACTCGCTGCCATCTTATCAAACAGAGGTGTCGCATTTTGGGCTGACGCTATCGCGGGAGACATCAGGCAGGCTGCGGAGACTACAGCAGTCAGTACTAAGTTTTTCATTTCACGTCCGCCTTTTCATCGCCGGGAAGGTCGTATTTGCCGCCTTCCCATGGGTTCATAAAGTCAAAAGATCTATATTCTTGGGGGAGATTAACAGGCTCGTAGATGACAGCCTTACGGCCTTCGTCATAACGCACTTCGACAAAGCCGGAGAGCGGGAAATCTTTGCGGAGCGGATAGCCCTCGAAGCCATAATCCGTGAGGATACGGCGTAGGTCAGGATGGTTTTCAAACGAGATACCATACATATCAAAGGCTTCGCGCTCATACCAATCGGCATTTGGGAAGACAGCAGCGGAACTAAGGACGGGTACATCTTCATCCGTCGTTATCTTGATGCGGATACGCGTATTATGGCTCATGGAGAGCATATGATAGACAACATCGAAACGACGTGCGCGCGTTGGGTAATCCACGCCTGCAATATCCATCAGCTGCGTAAACTTACACAATGGATCATCGCGCAGGAATGTCAGCACCGTCAGGATTTCTGCGCGGCGCGCATTTAGCGTTAGCTCGCCAAAAGCAACATCAGTGCTGTTGATCGCCTCGCCCAATTGGCTTTCGATATGGTCTTTGAGATCATCCATCATTATCGCTCAATGTTACCTTCGCGGCGGATTTTCTTTTGCAGCTGCAAAATACCGTAAACGAGAGCTTCCGCGGTTGGCGGGCACCCTGGGACATAAATATCAACAGGCACAACACGATCACACCCGCGCACGACGGCGTAGGAGTAATGGTAATAGCCGCCGCCATTGGCGCAGCTGCCCATAGAAATAACGTAGCGCGGGTTTGGCATTTGATCATAAACCTTACGCAACGCAGGCGCCATTTTATTGGTCAATGTACCCGCAACAATCATCACGTCAGACTGACGAGGGGACGCACGCGGTGCAAAGCCAAAACGCTCAACATCATAACGCGGCATAGACGCCTGCATCATTTCAACGGCGCAACAGGCCAAACCGAAGGTCATCCACATGAGGGAGCCTGTTCGCGCCCATGTGATCAGATCGTCACTCGCGGCGGTGATAAAGCCTTTGTCAGCTAACTGATCAGACAGACCCGTAAAGCCAACGTCATGTTGTTTTGGATCATAAGCCGGCGTTCCGAGATCGCCATTTGGATTGATTAGAACCATCTTACCGTTCCTACCCTATTCCCAGTCCAGAGCGCCGATTTTCCACGCATAGGCAAGCCCAGCGGCCAACTCAGCAAGGAAAATCATAACAACGAGCCATGCAGCCCATGTCATCGTGTCCAGCGACACGGCGTAAGGGAACAGAAAGGCGACTTCGATATCGAAGATGATAAAGAGGATCGCGACCAAATAGAAGCGCACATCGAACTTCATCCGTGAATCATCAAAGGCGTTAAAGCCACATTCGTAAGTCGAAACCTTCTCAAAATCAGGGTCTTTTGGTGCAATCACTGTTGGAACCAACAGGAAGAGAAGAGACAGGACCATCGCTATTCCGAAAAGGATGACGACAGGTAGATATCCAAGAAGGAATTCGGTCATAAACTCGCACACAAAAACGGCAGACTCAGAGAGGTCCGCAATTGGTTTGGAACCTATTGAGGCAAAGTGTGGATTGCAACGGACAATCTGACGCTTTTGTAAGGCTTATACACCCCTGCCTTCACTCTAAATCATTGAAACACCGACGGTTAGTGAGAATGATTTGCAAGTGCACTGCCGCAATGGGCGTCTGACCACAAATTTCATAGTGGTAAACTAAACACCAAGGGTCGCTTCGTCCGTAGAAGCAGACGCTAGGTTGATGTCTCAAACCACTCAAAGAAGGACACTCAAGCTTAATTTATTTTTGGCCAAAAAGGCACGTTTGCGCGCACGTAAAACGCCAAAGTTATACAGGTTGCAACGTAGGAAAAATTGACAATCGCCCTGATGAACCACGACATTTTAGACATATTGAAGCGAGCTAGAGCGCTCATCAGTATACCGATTGAAAAAAATAAAAACATTGTTGTAAAAAGCAATGCTGTCGTGCCTCGAACTATATAAGTTACACTATCATGAAGTGCACCGCAAAAGAGGAAGGTCAGCACAAGAGCTATCCACCGTGGCATGACATGTCGTAGTGGTAAAAAAATGTACTTGTGAAGATAGTATCCGAATATCGGATTCCAATATCGCCAAAAACCCGCAAATGACGCCGCACCAAAGGACCGATACAACATGTTACTCATTGAACCACGTCCACCAAGAGGCACACCATTACGCGCCTTCACATAATCAGTGAGATTTGAGTGTCGGATTACTTTTTCATTTAAGCCCATTTATTAAGAACTAATTGAGTTCAGCACGGAGTGCAATTTTTAAGGTCATGGTGCCATGAACTTACAATTAAGACATAAAGATTAAACTACAACCTGAGCGATGTGCGCGAAGGGGACAACATGAGCAGAAAAGCATTCTTAATCTGGGGATTGGTGATCATCCAATTTGCTGCGACATCCAGAGCGATCTTGATGTATCTAGCATTGTCGAAAATCATTGATGTGAATCCTGTAGGCTTCGTACCAGGCGATATACAAATGCTCGCGGTTATCATCGGCTTTGGCGTTATTTTGCACCTAAGGTTTAAGACGATTGGGCGGCGCAAGAGAGTATTGGCGTTGTGCCTGCCGTTCTTTCTCGCCTCCATGTTTCTAGGGGGATTCCTCACCATGGGTTACATTATGTCTGACGTTTTTGGCGCACATGATCGATTTTTTAGCGCCATACCAGTATGGGCTGAAATGGAAGATCCGAAACCTGCCACACCATGGACCTCGATGCAGAAGTGGGATTATATTCTGTTCTCGATGCCCGCATTTTACCTCATGAACCTGGGCCTCTTCGCCCTGCTCTGGTTCGGCAGCCTCGATCCACGCAAGCCGTCGAAAAATCGGATGGTTCAGTTTTTCAAGACAGGGTTTCAGGGGAGCGGCAAGGTAAGCACGACGGCGTAAGTTTAACGCTAAAAAATACTTCACCCCCAATGTGTGTGGGGTGGCTTGAACGCAGCACAATTTGTCAGAAACTAGGCACACATAAGATAGCCGCTAATGTCCGCTAGGGCGGCAGAAGCATATATTGAATGAGAGGCTTAAAACACCCAAAGAAGGGCTCTGAGATTATCCTTATCAGCTTGAATGCGAGGGTGCTATATTTTAGCCTGATAATATGTGTGAAAGTTCAATAAATTTTCTGGAGTGATAGAAGTGATAAGTAACATAATTTCATCAAAATTGATGATTGGACTGCTTTCAATTGTTATTGTTTTTCATTTATGTGTACTATTCGAAATCATCCCTTACGAAATAGTTTGGGCAGGTAGAATTAACTCATTAGATGAAATGAGAGTTTTTGAAACCATTTCAATATTGATCAATATTATAGTTATTACAGTTCTCTTTTTTAAATCAAAAAATATTAAGAACAATACATCAAATAAAATAGTCGATGTCATCATTTGGGGTTTTGTTCTTCTATTTGCTTTAAACACAATTGGAAATTTATTTTCTAAAACTATGATTGAACTAATTTTGGGAACAGGTTTCACATTTATTTCATCAATGCTGTGCTGGATAATTGTAAAAAAACCGAAAGTAAGCGCGCTTTAGTCCACTGCTATTGTCATACTAGACGTTTATCAGCGTCCTAAAATCGCCCGAAGTAAGACACTTGCTAATGCCCGTTCTCGATGATTTAAGGGGCGTTTAAAAATAACAATCCCCGCTTTAGAAAAACTAACGTCCTTTATTTTCAAGCCCTTACACCTAAATACTAGAGAATGATCCAGAGTCTCGAAAGCTGTATCATTTTAAGGCTGTCTTCTTTCAACGGGCGGTCATGTGCACATTGACTAAGTGCAATTCTGTTTGATGAGGTATCGAAAACTTGGTGAAGCTTACTCATTTTTCGATACTCATATGCTTTGAGCAAAACAGAAATGCACGGATCCGAGAGAAGTAACGCTTGTCGTCGGATGATGCTGGGTAATGTCAGCGGATTTGGGCGGCTGATTGAGAGCTGTTGTAACCTCGACTGTTATGCTCGGCCGATTTGTGCATTTCTGTTTACACACAGCGTGTGGTTATCAAAAATTGGGCAACCTTCGCCCAATTTTTGATTCCGAATTAACAGAATTGCACGAGGAAAAAGGCGTTATCGCTAGGGTCCCTTTGCGGCCGAAAACACTACTATTTTTTCCGGTTCCGCCGGGCCTTGAAATACCCTCGCGAACACCCCGTAACTGGGAGTTTTTCCAACTAAGAGATACAGGAACTGAAGTGGTTCTGAGGCGCGAAACGTCCGCAATCGATACTGTGAGTCGATTGTAGTGTAGCGCCGAACCGCCATGCGGTTCGGGTGCATAGTTTTGCTTGAATTCTGAACAGGTTTTATCCTGTCCTTAATTTATATCAGGTTCGCCTGGCCAAATCACGATACGTGTTGGGATGTCGTCTTCTTTGACGAGGATTTCACTTGTGACCGCGTCTTGTACGCTCATGCCAACTTCATGAATTGTGTCGCGAGAGCCCGACACAAGATGATGATATTCGGGTAAGTCTTTGCCTTCCGCAACCAAGCGATAACCACAGGTTTGCGGCATCCAATGCAGTTGATCGACATTCACAGGCGTCAAGGTCACGCAATCTGGGACGAGTTTCGAGCGATTCGCATAGTCTCCGCAGCGGCACGTATTCGGGTCGAACAGCTTGCAAGCGACGTCCGTAATGTAGATTGCACCTGTATCTTCGTCTTCCAAACGTATGCAACAGCACTTACCACAGCTATCGCAGAGGCTTTCCCACTCCTCTCGGCTCATTTCTGCCATAGTTTTGGTTTTCCAAAAGGGCGGAACTGATTTAGAGGGGGGCGTGGACATACGACGTCCTTTAGGGGGCTAAGGAGAGAATGCCAACATTTCGTGCTGACATAAACCCAGAATTGGTGGCGAATGATAATCGCAAACGCAAACGCCAGACCTTTTGGCTAATTACACTTGCGATTTTGTCTGCGGTTACGGCCTTGGCCTATTTCCAGACACGTTACTATTTGTTCAAGGATTTACCGTCCCTACCTGATAAACGGACAATGTGGCAGTTGAACCTCCAGCCAAATATGACCTTGCTGGATAAAGACGGAAACCAAATAGGGCATCGCGGACCTTATATTGGTGAGCCGTTAAAACTGGGCCAGATGCCAAACTATGTCGGTGATGCGTTCCTCGCGATTGAAGACGAGCGTTTCTACGAGCATGCAGGCATCGACAACAAAGCCATCTTACGCGCTCTGCTGGAAAACACGCGGGCGGGCGAGAAAACTCAAGGCGGATCTACACTCACGCAGCAGCTCGTGAAAAACATCGTTTTGTCGCCAGAGAAGTCCTATCGTCGGAAATTCCAAGAAGCCATCCTAGCTCGCGATATGGAATCCCTATTGTCCAAGCCAGAGATTTTAGAACTTTACATCAATCGCATCCCAATGGGTCCACGTGTTTTTGGTGTCGAAGCCGCCTCTCAGAAATATTTTGGTAAATCTGCGCGCGACATAAAGCTCTCCGAGGCGGCCCTTCTTGCTGGTTTGCCCCAAGCCCCATCGCGTTATAATCCAACAGAACATTACGACCGCGCCCTCACCCGTTCTAAACGTGTGTTGCAACGCATGGTCGCTAATAACATGATTTCGATCACGCAACAGCAAGAGGCGCTAGACAACCCTCCCGTCATTGTTCCTGATGCTGACCCGTTAATCGACGAAAAGTTGATTGGTTATATTTTCGACATGGTTGCGGAACAGGCTCCGACGCTCATAAGCGGTGATCAGAAAGACCTCATCATCACAACAACCATTGACACAAAACGTCAGAAAGTTGCGCAAGCTGCGTTGGAGAACGCTTTAAGAAAATCGGGTAAAAGTAAGAACGTAGGAAACGGCGCTCTTGTCTCCATCGACAATTCCACTGGCGCTGTTCTGGCACTTGTCGGCGGGCGTGATTACAAAGCTTCGAAATACAATCGCGCTCACCAAGCTAAACGTCAACCCGGATCAAGCTTTAAGACATTTGCTTATGCGACCGCATTAGAACACGGTTTTACACCTGGAACAGTTCGCATTGATCAACCAACAGAAATTGGGGATTGGGCGCCAGAGAATTACACCCGACGATATCGCGGCCCCATGACAATTCGTGAAGCGCTCAAACTCTCGATCAATACAATAGCCGCGCAAGTCACAGCAGAAGTCGGCCCGACAGAAGTCATCTCCCTCGCGAAACGGTTTGGAGTCAAAAGTAAACTACGACCTGAATACTCAATCGCATTGGGGTCATCAGAGGTCACACTCGTCGAAATGACACGCGGCTATTCCGTCTTCGCCAATGAAGGCTTGTTACGCCCAACACATATGATCACGGACATTAAGAACACGACGGGCGCGCCGCTCTATCGTCGCCGTACAGTCGCGGGACGCCGTGTTTACCCTGTCCCCTATGCGCGACAAATGACGTCTATGCTACGCGATGTCGTCGACACAGGTACAGGTCACGGCGCACGTCTTGGCAAACGTCAAGCAGGCGGGAAAACTGGCACCTCACAAGATTACCGCGATGGGTGGTTCATCGGGTTCACAGCCGAGATGACAACAGGCGTATGGCTTGGAAATGATGACAATAGTAAGATGTTGAAAATCACGGGAGGATCGCTTCCCGTTGATATTTGGAAAGCCTATATGATTGGCGCGCACAAAGGTGTGCCTTTCGTCCCGCTCTCCGCGCCAGACCCAACAATTGATAATGCCCGCGCGCAAGCTTTGTCGATATTTTATCAGAATCTAGAAGAGGCTTTCACGGCGGAACGCGATATGGCCGCAGGAAGCGCAGGATAGTTATCAGGGTAAAACCTGACGAAGAATTAACCCCCATTTGTACCGATCCTTAGACATTCACTGTTATTGTAACTTTGCGAATTCAAAAACATTTCTAAGCTAACGGCATGAAACAACGTACCTTGAATTTCAAAAAATGGGCTACAGTCAACGTAGCTGTTGTCACAACCTTCAGCTTCATCAGTGCGGGGGTGGCATTTGCTACGCCGCCCATAGGTCAATTCGAAGTTGATGACGGCACATACAATATACAAACCGTTATTTCGACCGAAGCCTGTGAAGCTCTTTGTAAAGCCGATAGTCCAAAATGCCGAGGCAGCGTTATTTATCAAGCCGACACATCGAAACCTGAAATGCTTTGCCGTTTGAATAATGGCTTCGGAGAAAACGCAGCCTTTCCGCGCACTCCACCTGAAACATTAGATTTTGACCGCGCACTGGCAGACTTAAATGCCTATCGCGCGTCGAAAGACCTAAAGGCTTTGGTTTACAATGACAGGCTGAACCGCGCATCAGAGGTTCATTCACGCGATATCGCAAACGCGGGTATCATCAGCCACACAGGCACAGATGGATCAGTATCTGGCGACCGTATTCAACGGCAGGGATATTACTTCTCGATTGCAGCAGAAAATGTCGCAACTGGCCAAATGAATTGGGCTGATGTATTTGACGGCTGGAAAAAGTCGCCTGGCCACAATGAGAACTTACTCCGTGATGATGTAAGCGAATTTGGCCTCGCTCTCATTTATGAGCCAACAACGGCTCACTCAACCTATTGGACCATGCTCGTCGCGCACCCATTCGATGTGGGTTATACCTCACCCGCAAATACAGACGAGGCAAACGAGTAAGCTAAAACCGTATAGCGAACTTGCTAGTCTTTTCGCAGTCCTCTAGGTTTAAATCATGAAATTTTATCTTCGAGCCCCTTTTGTCTTTTCCGCGATTGTCCTTCTTGCAGGCTGCGCTTCGACACCAGACCCTGCGGTCGTATGTACGTCGGAATGGATTGCGCCGCGCGCAGATAGCGCCATTAAGCGCATCGAGAAACGGGCGAGTTCTTCGATAAAGGCTCTAACAGCAGCATCTATAGACCGGGCGCAAGGCAAGACGCCTGGGTTAATGCAAATGATTAGTTTGACCTTTGCAGTCAAAAAACTAGAGGCTGAGCTAAAGCATGGCCAAGGCATTAGAGATCTTAAAATTGTCGCAAAGACCTGCAATAACCCCGCGGTCATAGAAGACTCCATGAGAACCTTATTGAAACGCCAAGGCGTATCTGATGATTTCATGCAGCAACTTGAAGGCAATCCGATCTACCAAAGTGTCATTTCAAGCCTTACCGCACCGCAACCTGTCACCGTGAACCGCTAGAGCAACTTGACGATCCTACCCTCTGGACCTAGATCGCGCCCATGACCTTTCATGTCGCAGCCTTATATAAATTCACGTCGTTCCCAGACTATACCAAACTCCGCCCGCCGTTGCAGGACATGTGTGATTTGGTCGGAGTCAAAGGCACGCTTTTATTGGCCCAAGAAGGTCTCAACGGTACAATCGCAGGACCGAAAGACGCAGTTGACTCGGTCATCACATTCCTACGGGCAGATAAACGCCTGACGGATTTGGACGTCAAATATTCCACCGCAGAAGAGATGCCGTTCTACCGCATGAAAGTGCGCTTAAAACGCGAAATCGTGACAATGGGTGTTGAAGGCGTAGACCCCAACACAACCGTTGGCACATATGTCGATCCTGCGGATTGGAATGCGTTGATCTCGGATCCCAATACAATTTTGATAGACACACGCAATGACTACGAAGTTGGAATTGGGACTTTCAAGGGCGCTGTAAACCCCGAAACAAATACGTTCCGCGAATTCCCCGCTTGGGTTGAAGCCAATCGAGACAAAATCGTAAAGCCTAAAGTCGCTATGTTTTGCACAGGCGGTATTCGATGTGAAAAGGCCTCGTCCTTTATGTTGGAAAATGGGTTCGATGATGTTTATCACCTCAAGGGCGGCATCCTGAAATATCTCGAAACGCAACCGACAGAGAGTAGCCTTTGGGAAGGTGATTGTTTCGTTTTTGACCAACGCGTCGCTGTTGGGCATGGGTTGGAAGAGTCCGACTATGATCAATGCTTCGCCTGCCGTCGCCCGATTACGGAGGCCGATAAAGATTTGGCTCAATATGTAAAAGGCGTCTCCTGCCATCACTGCCATGATGAAATGACACCAGATCAAAAGTCAGCCTTTGCAGAACGCCAAAAGCAAATCTCCCTCGCCCGCGAACGCGGCGAATCCCATATAGGGCGTAAGGCCACATAATTGCCTCACGTCCTCTACAGCTTCAGGAGATGCCCTTACGCGATGAGGGCCCGCATGGCGCTCCATGTCGCAGAGACCGTCTTTCAGCACCGAGAAATTGTACTGCGTGACAAACCTACCGCGATGCTCGACGCGTCCCCAAAAGGCTCAGTTCCTATTCTGGTTTTATCCGACGGCACCGTATTAGACGAAAGCCTAGACATAATGAAGTGGGCCTTGCCGAATGTGGACATCGACGTAAACATTGTCGTCTCTATAGACGGGTCATTCAAATTTCATCTTGATCGTTATAAATACGCGTCACGCTATGATGACACTCTCAAACGAGGTGATGTAGATTTAAGTCACCGCGTTCAAGCGATAGCGGCTCTGTCTTTACTAGAAGATCGACTTGCTAAGACTCCATTTTTATCGGGAGGCACGCTCGGGCCCAATGATATGGCCAGCTTTCCATTTGTTCGGCAATTTGCAGCTGTAGAGCCTGAATGGTGGGCTGAAACAGATGACGTCACACATCTACAAGCGTGGCTAACCGCTTGTATAGCGTCTGAACTTTTTAAGAACATTATGATCAAACACCCAATATGGGTTGAAAATCATTAACCGCCACGTTTCCGCCTTATTCTACCGCCACCCCACTTTGATGTGGGAGCGATGCACAACAATCACGGCAATCATTTGGGTGTCACTAGGTCTAAATACAGGATCAGCTTGGGCTCAATCTACGGCGCCTGCACCATCACTTGATCAATTCATACAAAACATACTTGGTCAAGATGAACCGCAATTCACGCCTGCAGAGCTAGAATCTGAGACAGATAATCTGTCTATAAAAATTATATATGACGGACCTAGTGTAGCAGAAAAGATCTCTTTGGAGGTTTCAATTTCCAAGCCTAGTCCGAACGGAATTACCTCCTCTCCAACGCCGGTGTTAATGAAAACACTCTTCCTCAATGGCTTATCCCAAGAAACAAAACTCAAAATAGCTCTGCCTGACCTCAAGCACCCCCATTATATCGACGCCGTCGTCAGAGACGCCAATCGCAACATCATCTTGCAAGCGAGGCAGCCCGTTCCCGTCACAGAGGACCAAGGTGTCATTCTCACGCTATTAGATATTGAAGGAATGAAACGATCTGAGTTTCAAGCGCCTGACTTTACAGCGCAAGGAACTATACGCGGAAAAATCATACTCCCAAAAAATCATACAGCCCCAGCAGGTGCCAATGTTCACATTCAACTGCTTGAAGATGCCCCTGCAGGCGGACTATCGATGTCCCTCGCCGCAGAGCAACTTATCCCTCTCAATCAGAGAGTGGATACAATAGATTTCAATCTTGAACGCGGACTTTGGGAGCGAGAGAACATCGCCTCTCTCGTCTTCAAAACTTGGATAACAGACACCTTTGGACGCAAAATTTTTGTCATGAGAGCACCCGTTATTTTTACAGGGGCAGATATTGAATACGAGATAGGTTTGGACGCGATTAAGCAAGGCAAAGATACGAAACGCGGCTTGAACTTACGTCCCGAACTCATGGCGCAAGCCTTGATTAAAGGCGTGGCCAGTTTTGAGCCCGTTAAAGGTATCCCTAGCGACGCTCGGTTAAAAATCGTGCTTAAACAGGATAGAGGGCAATATAATGAGAACCCAGTGCTAACCGAACAAACCCTCATTTTACGAGGCATGGAAACACGTATTCCATTTAGCCTTGTGACAGACAGCACACACTTTGACCCCTACGCCCCGTCTCCCTTCATTACAGTGTCTTTAACCGACAGTTTTGGACGCACTTATTATACAAGTGGAGATATTCGAGCCCAAGAAGGCGACAACTCTGTACGACTTTATCCACAGTGAGCTAATATATTCAGCGTATGTTTACAGATTACGCATTCGTTTTACGGTTATCAACACGAGGACTAGACACGGCCCTTGCCAGAATCGCGAATGCCCATAGCGTATGCCTGAGAGTTAAAGTGATTCACGGGAATACATGTCATACGCTGATCAACGTCATATACGGCCAAGTCCGAACCTAGCGGGGTCACTAAGTGTCCGACAAAATCCGCTGGAAGTGTTCACACGCATTTGCGTGGCAGAAGGCTATGACCACGAACGGGCTGACATCAATGAGCTACAAATAACCCTGCCTGGTCTCTGGTGTGAGCATAATGTCTCAATGACCTGGAATGCGGCGACCGAACAAGTTCAGGTCTTTCTATTGTTTGAAGGGCGTATGCCTGGCGGACGAACAGACGACATTTGCAGATTAATGAGCCTCCTCAATGAGAGGCTTGCCTCTGGACATTTCGATTATTGGGACAAGAACAGAGGCTTGGTCTATCGCGACGCAGCCTCATTCCGAGGGGGAGCCAAGCTTGGGACGGAACAAGCCATGGACATGATAGCCCATGCCTTAGATGCAGCTGAGCGTGGATATCCCGCTTGCCAATACGTCATATGGGCAGGGAAATCGCCTGAAGACGCCCTCACAAGCGCGCTAGTTGATCTAGCGGCACAACACTAATGGCTGCAACACATCTATTAGTTGGAGCCGGAAAGATGGGCGGTGCCCTGCTCTCTGGTTGGATAGAATCGGGTCTAATCGCGCCCCGAAAATTGGTCATTTTAGATCCTGCACCAGGTCCGCACGCTATTTACGCGATTGAGCGCGGCGCGAAACACATCACTGACGTCGTCGATATCCCGAAGTCAGTTCAAACCGTGTTATTGGCCGTTAAACCCCAACTCTTTAGTGACATAGGCTCCCCGCTAGGTGCAGCGTTGTCACCAAAGGCGATGATTGTATCCGTACTCGCTGGCACAAGCTTACGGCGCTTAGACGAAGCCTTTGGCGGACGAATTATTGTGCGTGTCATGCCGAATACGCCTGCGGCAATTGGCGCTGGGATTAGTGCGATTTTTGCCGATCCAAAGGTTCCACCTGATAGATTGAAAGAAGCTGAGGACTTATTGAAGTCCGCTGGAGACGTTGTCTTTGTTGACAGCGAGATGGCCTTGAACGCCGTCACAGCAATTTCGGGGTCTGGCCCAGCCTATGTGTTTCACTTAGTTGAGGCCTTAGAAGCCGGCGCTAAGGATTTAGGTTTACCGCAGGATGTCGCTGAAAAACTAGCACGTCAAACGGTGATCGGCTCGGCCAAGCTTCTCGAATCCACAGATGATAGCCCTGCAACGCTTCGCCGTAATGTTACATCTCCGAATGGCACGACCCAAGCTGCCCTTGATGTCTTGATGTCCGAAGTCGGATTATCGAAACTATTGATAATGGCGGTTAGAGCGGCATTTGCACGCGCAAAACAACTCGCCAAATAATCATAGCGGCAATCTTAGAGTTGCGCGCAACCCGCCCATTTCACTGTCACTCAACAATATTGTGCCGCCATGCAGCTGTGCAATATCTTGTGCTATTGATAACCCTAATCCAACGCCCTCGGTATTTTGATTACGTGCATCATCAAGGCGTTGAAAAGCTTTGAAAACAGCTTGCCGCTGCCCGGACGGAATGCCTGGTCCATCGTCATCCACAAAAATCATGATGAATTTATCCGTTTGCGTCACGGACACACAGCAATTTTCTGCATATTTCAAAGCGTTATTTATCAGGTTCCCTAAGCACCGCTTTAACATCATTGGTCGAATAGAAATTTCACGATCTTCAAAAGCTTCAGTCGCAACAGCCTTTCCCTTCAAAGCGCTGGCAATGAAATCAGATAAGCTAATACGCGATGGTTTCTCTTTGCCCATGCCTCGGGCAAAATCTAGATAACCCGTTAACATGGCCTCCATTTCATCGACGTCGCGCCTTGCCGCACGTGTATCTTCGGTATCCTCTTGCATAGCCAATTGCAGTTTGAGGCGCGTTAGAGGCGTCCGCAAATCATGAGACACACCTGCAAGCATGAGCGTACGTTGTTCCAAATGCCGCCGAATGCGATGCCGCATTTTTAGGAAGCTTTGACCCGCCAACCGCACCTCAGATGCCCCACGCGGCTTAAACCCAGAAATGTCCTGCCCTTTACCAAAAGCCGCCGCCGCATCGGCCAATTCTCGGATTGGGTCGGATTGTCGTCGAATGAACAAAATTGAAATCAAAGAGAGAACAACCGTCGCCGTAATCAACCAAAATATGAAAACATACCCCGTCGGTGCGAACACCCGTTCTCGAGCCGCCACGAAGCGTAGGACACCTTCGTCCACTTGAACACGAATGTCGATGTGATTTGGATAACGCGTAGTATCAAACCAAAAAGGAACATCTACGGCATCTGTAAGACTTTGCCGTAAGGTCTTGTCTAAATTAGAAAAAAATGAATTTCTTCTGGATGTTGGCAGAGTATCATTCAGGCGCAACACCACAGAAAGTTCCATATCAGGCCGCAAGAGAGCATCAAGTTTTTTAGCATACTCACCGGTTGGGTTTTCCTGAAACAACTGAGTAGCTACAGCCACATCAGCAGCGACAGAGTCAGACAAGCTAGAAGTGACACGCGCCCAATGCGCATTGAAAAAGAACCAAGCGACCATCATTTGCATCACGACAATTGGCAAAATTATAATCAAAAAAGCTCGCCAAAAAATTGACTTCGGCAATATATTTCGAATTGAGATCACAGCTAAAGACTACACCACGTCGGAGACAAGGCGATAGCCTTCTCCCCTTACGGTTAGCAAATATTGTGGCTCGGACGTGTCATCTTCAAGTTTTCGACGAAGGCGCGTCATTTGAACATCCACTGCCCGTTCGGATTGCGCATTAATATTTTCGGATAAAATATAACGCGACACAACAGCTCCAGCTTGACCAGCCAATAAAGACAATAAAGTTTGCTCCCCCGTGGTTAGCTTCATTTGCTTACCGTTCTTTCTCAGAAGACATTTGATTAGATCATACTCATACGGGCCAAACGCAACCTTATGAGCCGATTGCGCCTTTCCTGTACGGCGGAATACATTATCAATTCTAAGTAGCAGTTCTTCAGGCTCAAACGGTTTAGCCAAATAATCATCAGCTCCCGAACGTAAACCCGTAATCCGATGCTCAGGCTCACCTAATGCGGTTAGGAGGATGATTGGAACATCATGATGTTCCCGCAAGGACTTTGTGAGACTGAGCCCGTCTTCTCCAGGCATCATGATATCAATAATGAGAAGGTCGTATTTTAAACCACTCATTTTTTGACGGGCTTCATCCGCATTTGCGGCGGCACTCGTACGATAACCTTGCTTAAGCAAATACCGAGATAGTAAGTCTCTGATTCGATCATCATCATCAATAATCAGAACATGCGTATCTGCGCGATCAAGATAAGTCGTACCCATATCTATTCAGCCCCAATTCTGATCGTATTTTTTATTTCATTATCTAGCTTACCCTTGTAAATGACGTGTAATCGACCTGCTGGCAAGACGCCTACAGTTCACTGCTAGATTCAAGAGAGAAACATCATGATCGAAAAAGCTTATCATGATCGCGACGGACATATTTGGCTAGATGGCGAATTTGTCGATTGGCGCGAGTCAAAAATTCATGTCCTCACGCATTCACTCCACTACGGCTCTAGTGTATTTGAAGGCAACCGCGCCTATGAAGGTAAAATTTTCCGTCTAACAGACCATAGCCGTCGTTTGATGAATTCAGCGAAACTATTGGGATATGAAATCCCTTACTCATTAGAAGAAATTGACCAAGCCTGCCTCGATACACTTGAGAAAACAGGATTGCAGGATGCATATCTTCGCCCATTCGCATGGCGCGGGTCCAACATGATGGGCGTAGCCTCTAAGGGCAATCAAATCCACTTTGGCGTCGCAGCTTGGCATTGGGGCAGCTATTTTTCTGACAAAATGAAGGGCATTCGCCTTTGTGTGTCTGACTGGATTCGCCCTGACCCGCGTTCGGCTCCCTGTAAATCCAAAGCCGCTGGCCTTTATATGATCTGTACCTTAGCCAAGGATAAAGCCCAAGCGACAGGTTGGGATGACGCCCTGATGTTTGATTTCAAAGGCCGCGTGGCTGAGTGTACAGGCGCGCATATCTTCTTCGTTAAAGAGGGTGAATTGCACACGCCTACGAATGACATTCTGTTGGAAGGCATAACGCACGACACAGTAATTAAGCTAGCCGAAAAACGCGGCTATACAGTTCACAAGCGCGACATTGATCCGTCTGAAATGTCCGACTTTGACGAATGTTTCGTTGTCGGGACCGCTGCCGAAGTTACGCCCGTTCGAGAAATCGACGGCATCCATTACACCGTAGGCGAAGTTTGCCACGCACTTGCATCAGATTATGATGCCTGTGTACGCGGCAAAATCGATATCGGCGTTTAGGCTTAATTTGAGGCGGAGCTGGTGTGGTCGGACACGACTTTCCAGCCGTCATCGCCTTTTTTCAGATGTAACGTGAAGAGACCACTGGGCGTGTCCGCATCACGGATGAGCGTCCATTTTCCAAAAATCAGACCATCATCGTTACCGATAGCCTTCACAGACTTTATATCGAATTGTAGCTTGCCCATCTTAGCGCGATCTGAATAACGGTTTTGATAGCGGTTCAAGGTTTCATCCCAACCAAGTGTGACCTCACCACCTGATGCAAAACGAAGCTGATCACTCTGCAAATACCCTTGCATAAACTCTTCGATATCCCCTGCGTTCCAGGCCTCTTGCTGGGCTCGCAGAACATCTTGCATTGCTAAAGGCGCAGTTTTCATTCCTATATCCGCGTTAACTTGCGCCATTTGTGCTCCGAAAACTGTTACGGCAAACCCTATACCCACGCCAACGACACCGCCAAGGACGGCAAATATAAGGAGGTTTTTCGGATTTTTCATCATTCGACTAGCTATGCCTTCCGCCGTTGATGCAGACCTAATATACGGCCAACAGATGACGCAATTTCAGCGCGGTTCAATGTGTAGAGATGGAAGTGATCAACACCTCGGTCTCGCAATTCAGCAGTCAATTCAGCCGCCAAAGTAGCTGTTAGCATATCACGTGTCACAGCATCATCATCCAACCCATCAAACAATCCTGCATACCAATCAGGCACTGAAACGCCGCACATTTTAGACATGCGGGCCAAGCCCTTGAAATTCGGTTGCAGCATCAAGCCCGGCACGATTGGAATATCTATACCCGCATCCAAAACGCGGTCTTGGAACCGCCAAAAAACATCTGGCGAAAAGAAGAACTGCGTTATCGCTCGTGTGGCCCCTGCATCGATCTTACGCTTGAGGTTATCAATCTCAACAGACCAATTTGTACTCTCAGGATGCTGTTCTGGATAAGCGGACACAGAAACTTCGAAATCAGCAATCTTCTTCAAACCCTCAGTTAGATCATTCGCATAAGCGTAACCGTCAGGGTGAGCTTTGTAGGTTTTGCTGATCCCGTCAGACGGGTCACCGCGTAGCGCAACAATATGGCGTACACCTGCATCCCAATAAGCCAGCGCAACTTCGTCTATTTCATCACGAGAAGCATCAACACAGGTCAAATGCGCAGCGGGCGCAAAATTGGTTTCCTCTACCATGCGCGCAACTGTGCGATGCGTGCGTTCGCGTGTCGAGCCGCCTGCCCCATATGTCACGGACACAAAGTCAGGAGATAAAATTGCCAGCTTCTCAATGGAGGCCCATAGCTTATCTTCCATCTTCTGGTTCTTCGGCGGGAAGAACTCAAAGCTGACTTTCAAGTCGGGAGATTCTGCAGAGGCGCGCGCAATGGCGCCAACGGGTGCATTCGGATCACGAAGAGGTAGACGGGCATTCATAGCTTATCCTGTCGCTGAAAGCGCTGTGGAGGTTTTAATGGCGTGCCAGATTTTAACGTCAGGCGTTGCCGGATTAGGGGCTGGAAGCGTTTGGACTTTCGTCAATTCAAACCCGTTCTCAGATAAAAATTGTTGCATATCGTGGTCGTTAAACCCGAGACGTCGATGCGCATAGTCATCTCGGTAATTTTCGAAATCATGCATCGCAAAATCAGTAATAAGCACGTGTCCGCCCTCACTGAGCAATCGCGCAGCTTCTTTTACCGCGCGTGATGGCTCTTCAAGGAAATGCAGAACCTGATGTAATGTGACAAGGTCAGCTGCGCCGTCTTTTAATGGCGCGTCTTGCAAATCTGCCTGTTGGACAGAAATATGCGTATAGGCATCATCAGATAATGTGTGGCGGGCAACACGTAGCATGTCGACGCTATCATCTACGCCAACACCGCTGCGGATATGCGGCGCGAAGAGCTTCAACATGCGGCCAGTGCCCGTACCCAAATCCACCATTCGTAAAAATTCCTGCCCAGGCACAAGGCCCAGTAGCGCAGTCTCAATATCTTCTTGCGGGAGATATTCATGACCTAATTGGTCGTGATCATTTGCGACTGAGGCGAAGAACGCTTCCGCTTGAAGGGAGCGATCTGCCCTAACTTTATTCAGACTCTCGCGGTCAGATACCAGTTGTTCATTGTCATCGGATAAAGCCGCGAGCGTTGCGGCAAGAATAGTCGAATTAGATTCTTGGCCCCGTTTCAGGCGCGAGAAAACCCAGCTACCTTCGCGCATGCGTTCAACAATGCCTACCTGTTCGAGTGATTTAATATATTGCGTGACTCGCGGCTGAGACAGTTCAAGGATTTGAACTAACTCGCTGACCGTCAACTCGCCTTGGCTCAACAAAGCCAATATGCGCAACCGATCAGGATGGCCAAGTGTTTTCAGATATGTCGCGATTGCGTCCATAAAACGGTTCTAGGCAGTCTCCACACAAAAGTATATAAAAAAATCTTTATATGACCTCTATCGAGAAAACTTAGACAACAATCGAATATAGTTGACTTGATATCTGTTAGAGCTTTCCGTCACAGCCCAGCTATTGATTGGCCACCCTTCATTGAAGTCAGTGTACGACTTGGCTGGCGGTTGCCCACTCGGAGGCGAATGAACGGGTATTTTGCACATTTTTGCCCCCGTGCCACCGCAGACATTGTCGCAGCAAGAATCACGTTCATACCCAGCGTTAGCCCCTCCTACGAGGAAACCAGGTGCTGGACCATATTTAGACGCTCCAACTGTGTCCCAGTCTGTACCATCTGCAAACCATGAGTGGTAAAATTCAGTGACTGAATTCTCTGCACCGAGTTCGCCCATATTTGACAAGTAGGTTTTATTCAGAGGGTTCACCCCATGAATATAATGCACATAATCCACCGCCGCATTCAGATAGTCTAACTTTGACGCATCGCCAACATTCGCTTGAATAGCTTGGGTGAAGACTTCACCACGCCTTATTTTTGTAGAATTACTTCCCCACCAGTATCCATCAACTTTCGCCCTATAGGCACCTTTATCGTTCTTGATAACTGGCCAAGCATTATAAGCATTCAAAACATTGGAGGTATAATCAGATTTAACTTGCTTGGCGAACGCTTTGGGAGTCGCTGGCAATCCAGCATAATAAAGCATATCAAAGGCCATATTACCTTCAAATCCATTCGGCGTATCCGCGTTCATTGGTTTTACTTTAGCGTAAATACTTTCAACCACGCGGTGATAATAAGTGTCTTGCTTCAAGGCTGAC
The DNA here is from genome assembly GCA_938009235.1 of uncultured Caulobacterales bacterium. Classification (GTDB taxonomy): domain Bacteria; phylum Pseudomonadota; class Alphaproteobacteria; order Caulobacterales; family Maricaulaceae; genus Litorimonas. The sequence continues at coordinate 45,132 of CALLIK010000004.1, read as the reverse complement.
ATATGAATAGCGGAGATCAGCATTTTCTTCGCCATACGATCTGCTTCAACCTCTTGCTGGCCTGCACCGAGGCCCACAGAGTCACTTCGGGTGTCATTATTGTAAAATTTAACACGCGGATTCACCTCAACCCAACGCCAAGCTTTTTCTGCACGGTCAGTATACCGCTGCGAGTCAACACCAAATCCAGTTATCTCGCCATAAACTTTAGCCGCCATAGCGAATGCGCCAGCTGAAGTCATCGTTGCAGATGAGTTTGGTGGGCCATATCTGCTTGATCCCTTTGCAGCAGACGGCGGCGATGCAGAGGCCAAGCTCATGACGGACAGCATGGCGCCATCTTCATTCTGCATACGTTCAAGCCAATCTAGACCCCATTTAACTTCGTCCAAGATGTCAGGGGTTCCATTGCCGGATTCTGGGATACCAAAATCATCGGTCCAAACTGTTGGGTTTTCTAAATAAGCGGCCAATAACTGCATGATACAATTAGCGGTCCAACTCGTGTACTTGTTATAATCGCCCGCATCATACCAGCCGCCGCGCAAATCCCGTTCCGTAGATTTGTCGTTCATACTGTTAAAGAGGCGCGCTTGAGGGTCTTGCCCTTTACGTAAATGACTGGCTTTATCTTGAAAGGCTGCGTCAACAAATGGTGGACGTTTTTCAAATCCAGCACGCTGTAAATATAGAGTCTTAAAGGCAGCCTTTAAAACAGGTTTATAGACCGTAGTGGAAACTTCAAACTCATAACTATCTACGCCCTGTTCAATATCTCGTATGACATAATGTCCAGGCGTACGCACAGATGAGAAATCAAATCGCCATACGCGATCACCAGATACATCGTCTACTTCGCCATCATTCCAAGCCTTTGGCTCTCCTGTAAAAACGGACATACCCGTCTTTTGGTCTATGACGCTAAAGCGCTGACTAGGTGTGAAAGACTGACCCGCATCAAAACCAATTATTGGATCTTTAATAATCGCAATTTTGTCGAGTGCCGGCAAATAACCAAACTGATCTACAATAATAGGTGGAGGCGTAAGATAAGAGGACTCTTGAGCCACTTGAGAGCAGCCGCTTAAGAACAAAAAACCTAACGGCACAAAGTATTTCATAAAGTCATGAAACGCCATTCGCTTACTCTTTGTCAAGTACCTCTAATTTCGTACTCGTTAGGTATCTGAAGCAATTCCATGCTTCAGACTGTATCAAAAACGGCCTAAGGTCGGATTAACCCGACCCGTCTTCAATTAATTAGCGATCAAACTTCACAAATTTCAGCTTCTTCGGCATGTCGGCATCAGGACCGAGGCGACGCTTTTTGTCTTCGATGTAATCCGCGAAGTTACCTTCGAACCATTCAACATGGCTGTCACCTTCATAGGCAAGGATATGTGTGGCAACACGGTCGAGGAAGAAGCGATCATGCGAGATGACCACGGCGCAGCCTGGGAATTTTTCCAAGGCAATTTCGAGGGACGACAATGTCTCACGGTCCAAATCGTTGGTTGGCTCATCGAGCAGTAGTAAGTTCGCAGGCTTCGTTAGCATTTTCGCCAAGTTCACGCGGTTACGCTCACCGCCCGAAAGCTGTCCAACATTCTTCTGTTGATCAGTACCTTTAAAGTTGAAGGACCCAACATAAGCTCGGGATGGAACTTCGCGTTTACCCATAACAATGATGTCCAGACCATCGGAAATGGCTTCCCAGATGTTCTTGGAAGGGTCGAGCGCCGCACGGTTTTGGTCAACATAGCCAAGTTCAACAGTCTCGCCGACCTTGAACGTACCGTCATCAGGTTGCTCTTCGCCTGTGATCATTTTGAACAATGTGGTTTTACCCGCACCGTTTGGACCAATTACGCCTACAATACCGCCGCGTGGAAGCTTAAAGGACAAATCCTTAATCAAGAGCTTGTCGCCGAATCCTTTGGACACATTATCAGCTTCAACAACGATGTTACCCATGCGCTGACCCATCGGGATACGAATTTCAGCATGAGACACAACTTCGGTATCTGCAGAATTACGTAGCTCTTCATAGGCACTAATACGCGCTTTGGATTTCGTCTGGCGCGCTTTCGGGTTTGAACGGATCCATTCTAGTTCGCGCTTAAGCGCTTTCGTCTTGGAATCCCCTTCGCGGCCCTCTTGGTCCATACGTTTGGCTTTTGCGCCCAACCAAGACGAATAGTTACCTTCGTGCGGATAGGTCCGGCCACGGTCAACTTCGAGAGTCCAATTTGTGATGTTGTCTAGGAAGTAGCGATCATGGGTAATCAGAATGATCGCGCCTTTATACGCGACGAGATAGCTCTCTAACCATGCGACAGTTTCAGCATCCAAATGGTTGGTTGGCTCATCGAGCAAAAGAAGATCAGGTTTCGACAGAAGCAACTGACACAGAGCAACACGGCGAGACTCACCGCCCGACAGTGATGTCACTGGGCTTTCCTTGGGTGCACAACGCAAAGCTTGCATCGCCATTTCAATCTTAGAATCGATATCCCACGCATCGCGCGCGTCGACTTGCTCTTGCAGAGCCGTCATCTTCTCCATCAACTCGTCGGTATATTCTGTCGCCATATCCACAGCGACTTTGTTATAGGCGTCAAAAATCTGCTTATCTTCACAGCCTTCGATCACATTTTCCCAAACCGTCTTATCCATATCGAGCTTAGGTTCTTGAGGAAGATAACCGACCTTTGTGCCCTCGGCGGCCCAATGCTCACCTGTCACTTCGGTGTCGACGCCAGCCATAACTTTCATCAAGGTCGACTTACCTGCACCGTTCACACCGATCAGGCCAATTTTGGCATCAGGATAAAAGGAAAGATGCACATTATCTAGAATGGTCTTATTGCCGAATTTCTTCGTCAGACCTTGCATGTGGTAGCAAAATTGGCGGGCCATATTACGCTCGTCTTTAAAGGGATGATTTGACGCGCGATATGTCGGCAAAGCGCCAAAATTGCAAGTGTTTTGCCCCTAACGGTCTATATCAGGTCAGTCTGGCAGATGCCCCGTCTTCACATAGATGAGACAACCTTCGTCGCTGAACGGATTATGTTGCGACATATGCGGGCTGCGGAGCCATGTCCCTTTGGGGTAATCGCCCATTTCGTCTTGGAAAGTCCCCTCCAGCACAAGGATTTCTTCGCCTCCAAAATGACGATGAGGCGCAAACTTCGTGCCCGGTGCCCAACGTACCAACGCGCAACTCTCGCCTTCATGGCTGTGCAGATGCAGAACACTCAGGCCAGGCACTTGCCCAGGTGAGAATTTTGCGTCACGCGTATTGATTGAAAACTGTTCTGTGTCACTTTCAACGAATTGCTGAAGTTTCACAAAAATTACGCACCCATCTTTGGAATGCGGCGTATGCGCTGTCCCTATCGGGTTGCGGACATATGTACCGGCTGGATAGTCGCCATGTTCATCAGAGAAGACGCCCTCAAGAACGAAGAACTCTTCGCCCCCACTATGCGTATGTTCACTAAAATAAGACTCAGGCGCATATCGAACCAGTGAGGTCGCGCGTGCAACTTCGTCTCCAATGCGGTCAAGCTTTCGGCGCTCTACACCTACCATAGGGGATTTCTCCCACGCCATCGCATTTGTATCGATTGCGACGCGTTGACTAAAGTCAGCATTCAAGTGCATATCGCTCTCCTATGTGGCTCGAATACAGGCCTAAAACATACTGGCGTATAGAAGCTTCATTCAACTGATTTACGCCGACGCAAATAACAACCTATCACATGATAGGCAAGCTTGTTTTCTTCTATAATTTAAGTCAAACAATAATCATGAGCCAACGAGAACGCATTTTAGATATCGCTGAAACCAGCATGCGCGCACGCGGATATAATGCAGTTTCATTTCGTGAAATTGCAGGCGAAATCGGTATTAAAAGCGCAAGCTTGCACTACCACTTCCCTAAAAAGGCGGACCTAGGCTTAGAGCTAGTGAAGCGGTATTCGGAAAATTTCCGCACCGCTCTAAATAGCGCGACAGAAAACGCGGCAAACCCGATTGAAAAAATCGAAGCCTTTATAGACCTTCATCGCAACGCGCTTATTGAACAAGAGCTTCTGTGCCTTTGCGTGGTCTTAGGCGCAGAAGCCCGCAGCCTTCCCGAAGACGTCAACTCTTCAGTCGCCAACTTCTTTCAAAGCAATATCAATTGGCTAACTGACGCTTATCAAGACGCAGGCTTTGAAAACGCCCCCTCACGAGCAAAAGCGGGTGTCGCCACATTAGCAGGCGCATTAATCGCCTCAGACAGCCTCAAAGATAATAGTGTTTTCGAAGCCGCTGCGGATAGTGTTCTCAAGTCTTAAGGTCAGACATAAGCCTGTATCCAGTTCATGACTTCATTCATCATGCCTAAAACCTCTTACTGACCTACCTCAACACAATGACGATTGGAAAACGGTAGTTCAAAAATTCTACACGTAATTTTACAGCTATTAGAGGGACCGGCCTTGACTTCGTTCCAACCAAACGGGACGAAAAGCATAGGATTATCACTTCAAAGGCTCATCTTCATGGCACTCGTCGGCATTGACCTCGGCACGACCAACTCTCTTATTTCAGTCTTCACGGATGAAGGCCCGAAACTGATTGCAAATGGCGCAGGGAGCTTTTTGACCCCTTCTGTTGTGGGCCTCTCAGACAAAGGTGATGTCTTGGTGGGCGAAGCCGCGAAACACCGTTTGATCACACATCCAGAAAAGACTGTGGCGAGATTTAAGCGCGCAATGGGGACGGCCAAACAGCACCCATTAGGCAAGACGCAGTACAAAGCGGAAGACCTCTCCGCCCTCGTCCTGCGCTCACTCAAAGCCGACGCAGAAGCCTTTTTGGGCGAAACTGTTGACCGCGCCATTATCTCTGTGCCTGCCTATTTCAACGACATCCAACGCAAGGCAACTTACGCTGCGGGTAAAATGGCTGGCCTCAAAGTCGAACGCCTGATCAACGAACCCACTGCAGCCGCCCTCGCTTACGGCCTATCCGCGAAGGATGACGAGAACACCATCCTCGTAATTGATTTAGGTGGCGGAACATTTGACGTCTCAATTTTGGAAATCTTTGATGGCGTCATGGAAGTGCGCTCCAGCGCGGGCGATGCCTTCTTGGGCGGTGAAGACTTTACAACTGCGGTGGAAGATCACTTCATTGCGCAACTTGAAACCACTCGCGAGAAAATGAAACCCACAGATTTAGGCCGCCTGCGCGATCTCGCGAACAAAGCCAAATTTGCTCTCTCAGAAAAAACTGATGTCACGGTCAAATACCTACAGGGCAAGCGCGAAAAAGAACTCACGATTGATCGCCCTAAATTTGAAGAGCTAACGCAAAAATTACAGTCCAGAATGCGCATGCCTCTACAGCGCGCCATCTCAGATGCGGGACTTCGGAGTTCAGACATTGAACGCATTATCCTCGTCGGCGGCGCAACGCGTATGCCCGTCATCAGAGCCATGGTGACGCGCTTGCTCAAGAAATTTCCAGAACACAGCCTCGACCCAGACGAAGTCATCGCGCTCGGAACAGGCGTGCAATCTGGCCTGCTAGACCGCCATGAAGCGTTAGAAGACATCGTCATGACAGATGTTAGTCCGTTCACACTTGGCACAGCGATCTCCCGCGAAGTCGGACCGAACCAATATGAAGGCGGTTATTTCCAACCCATTATCGAGCGCAATACTGTCATTCCTGCCTCGCGCGTCGTTCGTAATTCCACGACGCGGCCGGGACAAGACAAGGTCGGCATTCAAGTCTATCAAGGTGAAAGCCCGCGTGTTGAGGACAATGTCCCTCTCGGCGAAATCACCGTTTGGTTGCCAAAGGAAAAAGGCAAGCATCAGGATTTTGACATCCGCTTCACCTATGATGTCTCGGGCGTATTAGAGGTCCTCGTGACCGTTGTCGAAACAGGCGTAACCAAGCAGCTTATCTTGGAAGGCAATCCTGGTAGCCTCAGCCAAGCTGAAATCGAAACCCGGTTAAAAGCCTTGGATAAATTGAAGATCCATCCACGCGACGTTGGCGAAAACGCAGCTATCATCAATCGTTTGAAAGCCGCCTATGAAAACCACCTCGGCGATGTACGCTCCGCCATTGAACATAATCTCGTTCAATTCGAGCAAGTTCTAAGTAAGCAAAACGACACCGACATTAAACTCGCCCGAAACGACGTCACGGCCTTCCTAGATCAACTCGACAATATGGACGTGTTTTAGTCCATGGCAAAACACGAACCTTATTACGTGACCTTAGGTCTTGAGGCCGCTCCGCAGGACCGCAAAGAGGTCAAGCGCGCCTATTCTCGTCAGCTCAAACAGACCCGACCAGAAGACGACCCTGAAGGGTTCATGCGCCTACGGGACGCACATGACACAGCCCTCGCCATGCTTGAACATGCGGCGCAAAAGGCGGAATGGGAAGCTGTACAAGAGGCAGCGCCAGCCTCAACTGATGAAGTGTCACCTAATGAAGTTGTCGACCCAGAATTAAATACGAGATCTCTCACCTATGGCGATATGATTCCTGACGTCCCCGTAGAGCCTAGCCCAACAAGCTATTCCATTGGACCCACACCATCTCTTGAAGCGCCCGTTCAGTTCAACACAGCCCCAAAGCCAAATGTCCCGCAAGCTCCTGCCTTGCAGAAAGACATCGAAGACTTGCTAGACACACCGGATAACTACAACGACCGAGACAAATGGAACCAACTTTTCAGGACAGCGCGACAGTTGGACATTGATGACTACGTTGATTTCGAAGATTTACTGATGAATGCGATCCTCCGCTTTCATGGGTACTATGATCAAGACACACCGCATTTTGATCAACCCGAAAAACTCCCTCAAAAACTCTCGCCATCACTCTCAGCCTCGCTTTTCAAAACGATGAGCTGGGATGAAGTCAGTCAAATGAGTTATCAAAAATCTAACCAAATTGAGTGGCTAAACCGGCGCATGAGGCTTACGCGCCAAGACACACCGACGTTCGAATCCAATATGCCTCCACCCAGTGCGCCAACTGCCCTTGGTCGTTGGTTCTGGCCTGCCCTCGGTTTACTCATCGCGCTCGCTATCTTCGCAGATTTCCTGACCTAAGCGATTCGAAAGTTACCCCTTATGAAAATCGCTACATGGAATGTGAACTCAATCAAGGCGCGCCTACATGCCGTGACGGCTTGGCTAGAGGCCGAACAGCCTGACGTCGCATGCTTACAAGAAATCAAGACAATGGACGACAGTTTCCCGCGTCTGGAAATCGAAGCCCTTGGCTACAACATCGAGACCTACGGCCAGAAGAGTTATAACGGCGTTGCCCTCCTCTCAAAACGTCCAATGGAAGATGTACGGCGCGGATTACCCGGCGACGACACGGACGAGCAAGCCCGTTATATCGAAGCCGTCATTCCAACAGATCGCGGTGCGGTGCGTGTTGCCTCTATCTATCTACCCAATGGAAACCCTGTGGAAGAGGAAGGCGTACAAACGGCCAAATATGCCTATAAGCTAGCCTGGATGAACCGCCTTCGCGCCCATGCTGCCGAGCTCTTGATACATGAAGAGCCGCTCGTGCTCGCAGGTGATTATAACGTCATCCCGCGCGCGGGCGATACGCATGACCCGATTGGATGGCGGGGCGACGCCGCTTACCGCCAAGAAACGCATGATGCCTATCATGCCATCTTGCATCTCGGCCTCTATGACATGTTCGACCAATTCAACGGTAAAGACGGCGAGTACACCTTTTGGGATTACCAAGGCGGCGCATGGCAGAATAACCTAGGCATTCGCATTGATCACTTGCTGTGCTCCCCGCAAGCCATTGATCGCGCCACAGGGATTGAGATTCATAAAATGACGCGCGAAGGCGTGAAACCTTCTGATCATGTTCCAGTGGTGGGCGAATTTAACTTTTAAGGTTTCCAAACGCATTTTCTGCAAGCAGAAACGCTCGCGGCCGCGTCCCGTCTTTTGGGGCGACTACTGAAATGCGTATCCCTATAATTAGGACTGCCCGCAGTGCTGGCTCCCGCGATGGAATACCAGAGTGAAAATATTGTTTTACGCAAAGGCCGTGGATTGGTGTGTCAGACCCCTCCACATACACTGCGGCAACGGTTTTTGATGAAGCGGCCAGTTTGTCCTCGCAAGTCATGCCATTAGACACGGCGATCGGCTCTCACTCCAAAAGGCCCCACATGTCTGGTCTCACCCAGACATGATCAGCCCCACCGTCTCTCAGTACCAGAAGGTGAGCTCCTACCTGTCCCGTGTCTGAAAGAACGCCCTTAGAATGGCACAGCTTTTGATACCGCGGACGCATCTCTAGTATAAAAGTATAACGTCACCGTAGGTCATTGAAATAAATGTGAATTTAAATTTCAACACTAAGCCTATTTCACAGATGAATATTAATGATTTGCACTTATAGTAATTACCATTAGAGGTTTTAAATCCTCCTTTACCTTTGAGCGTACTCCCTATGCCTATTCCAGCCGAAACCCAAAAATTGTTACGCCTCCTCACTCAAGTCATTTTGGCGGATGGTCATATACAAGAAACGGAAATTGAAGCCTTGGTAAAGGGCGTAAAAGATTTAAATCTCAAAGATCAATCTGGTGAGGTGTTAACAAGCATAAAAACAAGGAACTGGTTTGAGGGGTACAAACAAGAGTTAAATCGTACGTGGTCAACCGTACCTAAGTCTGTAGACTTAACACATCTCATTCTGAGTCTTTCCAATTGGCCTAGAAAACAAGACGTGATCGACGTGTTAGAAGACATTAGCCTTGCCGATAAAGAGCTTCATAAGACAGAAGAAACGCTTATCTCTATCGTCAAAACATATTGGCAATTTGACGGCCTTGATGCGCCAAATGCGAAAATAAAAGTTTGATATAACAATAGTGTTAGGCGTTAAACTTAATCTTCAAGCTCGCGACCAACCCTAGAAATCCTGGTACAATAACAGCCGTTAAATCTGTCATCCAAATGATGTCGAACGGAAACCCACGGTGAGTCCAAATCATGCAGTGATATAATGCGTGCAGAAAAGGCCAAGCCGCGCCGCATATCAACGCAGTCCTATTCCGCCCCACATCATTGGGCCGCCACTGACCAAAACGTGAGAGCAACATCTCTTATGAAATGCATGTTGAACGGCCCCATCAATGAGAGGCGGCTGTGTTGTCGTAAAACATATGAGGCGCAACCCAAATGTAGAGCCCCGTAAGTAAGAAATAACCCGCGAGTATGATGAGTATAATTCGCATATATTTCTCCAATATTTTTAGAGTTCAGACGAGCTGCACTCAGTCAAGCTATGGCGAGGACAACTCACGCCCCGGCGACATATAAATATCATCATACCCAACCCCGCCATTTCCGTAAGGTGACTTTTTTGACCCCGTATTCGTAATCGCCATGAAATGCGTCAGGGGCGTTTCGCGGTTCATGCGAAAGACTGCGCCGCTAAAGACTTTCTGCTGCTCTGCAAATTCGCCGCCGCGCACATAGAGATCATAGCTCTGCCCGCCTGCGTCTGCGGCGTCATTATTTATGACCGCCCAAATTTCATACCAAGCCCCAGCGTCCATCGGATTGGCCGTCTGCCCCGTCGACGGATTTACGATCTTATCATAGGTTTTATAGCCGCTGAGAACCATCAAGGTTCCGTCATTCTTGGTCCCATCAGACTCGGCTTTATCCGTAATACGGATCATCGGCTCGAATGCGTCATAGCCTGCGTCTGGGATTTCAGCCGCGCTCAAATTGCTCAATCCGAAGGAATGGTTGTTCGGGAAATACTCGACCAAAATGCGGCTGTATAATGTATAGGTTTCCCCGATAGGAATAGCAGTGGGGAGCGGCGCAAAGCTAATCGCCTTTCGGTTTCCAATCACGCCCTCGGCGGCAGGTTTCCGAAGCAGATAGTGATTGTCAGTTCCCGCCTCGGCCCTAATTTCAGTAACCTGCGGGTTCGGGACAAAGGGGTCGGTGTCATTCTGCGTATCAATATTCGTCCAGCCCTGAGGCAGAGCGCCGCTTTCAAAGTCCCCTACCAAAACCCAAGACGATGGGGATGACGACGCGGGGGCGCAGCTGCATAGGAGCAACATGCCAAGCAAAATCATACCTTTAAGTTTCATCGCCTTATCACTCCATCAATCACATCATAAATCGCGCCGACTTCATCTAAGATTTTCTGAGTGCGCGCCGTTTCGATTAGGGGTTTGAACATGGAGCCTGCTTCGTAGCGGTTGGCAGTTTCTACGGCGATGAGAAGTTTCCCGCCATCAAACCCAAATCGGATTTTCTTGCCGTCTACGGATGTTTCCAAATCAACGAGGCGCTGCATAAAAGTCGGCGTTAGCAGGTAACGCGCTTCGACCTGGTCCGTCCCGTAAGCTTCGAATATCTTTTCAAACACCGGATCAACCAAACCAACACGTTTCATATCGCCACGTTTTTTGCGTTGCAGCCACCCTTTGTCTCGCAAGACAACGGTTTGTCCGAGGAATTTTTGATCAAGCTCAATCACCAAAAGCTGACCTCGAAATTTGGTTACCCATTTTCTGTTTTTCCCTGAGCCTTCCCGCCGCTCCAAATGCGCTTCGTGAAGCAGGAATTTCGCGCCATGCGCTGTGCCGGAAATTTGGTCTTCAAATTCGCTACGGTCATATTTTTTGGTGACAAGCCCCAACTCTATGAACTGATCCAGACGCGGCGAAACCGCCAATTCAGACTGAAAGGCAAGGCCGAGAAAACGGCAAAGGTTGCCGACAATATTTTTCTTTGCGCCAGAGCGGACATCCCGCATTACATATTTCGCACTACCAGCCGCGCCCATACCGCCAATAGCAAGGATGAAGATGTAGGTAACAAACGGTCTGGAGTGATAAATGAATAACGCTAACGCGGCCAAAGTCACAGCTGCGATGCCTATCAGATTTTTTTTAATCTTTGAGATTGCGTCAAGACGGGACAGTTCATCCCGCTCCAAACCGGGCAAAATCTCAGCATGATAAAAGGCTGAGAACCCTTTGAACTCGGAGTGATGTTCGTCGAACTGATGCAATCGCTACCCCAACCCGTCCAATGCGGTCTGTAGCGTTTCGACCTCTGCGGCGTATCCTGCGCGGCGTTCCTTTTGCAAGATGACGACCTTTTCAGGGGCTTTGGCGACGAAGGCTTCATTGCCCAATTTACGGTCGATTTGCTCGATTTCCTTTTGGGCTTTTTCGATCTCTTTCGCGAGACGTTTCCGCTCTGCATCCATATCGATGAGGCCTGCCAGAGGAATGGCGTATTGCACGCCGTCGACAACGGTTTGTAGCGCATTATCTGGCACTGCGCTCGCAAGCTCAACATGCTCCACACGCGCCATTGGCGAGAGTTGCGGGGCATATGTATCGAGGCGCGGGTCCAGCGTGTCCGCACACAACAAGAGCGGCGCTTTCTTGGACGGCGGGATATTCATATCGGCGCGAACCGAACGGATATTCGTGATGAGCGTTTGCAGCCACTCCAATTCCGCTACGGCGTCCGCGTCCACAAGCTTGTCGCCATATGTCGGCCACTCGGCTGTGATGAGGTTGCTATCGCGGCCCTCTGCGACTTTCGCCCAGAGGTCTTCCGTGATGAACGGCATGAAGGGATGGAGCAGCTTCAGGATTTGATCGAGCACCCAGGCGAATGTCGCGCGGGTTTCGTCTTTCTCGGTTCCGTCTTCACCAGACAGCAGCGGTTTGGAGAGTTCCAAATACCACGCACAAAATGTGTCCCATGTGAATTTATAGGCCGCATCTGCCGCGTCGTTGAAACGATAGGTGTCGATACAGCGCGATATTTCCATGGCGGTCTTGGCCGTTTCGGAAATGATCCATTTGTTGACGGGTAGCGTGGCTGTTGATGGGTCGAACCCTGCAACGGGCGCGCAGCCATTCATCTGGCCGAAACTGGCCGCAGACCAGAGCTTCGTACCGAAATTACGATAGCCCGCGATACGCTCAACGGAGAGACGGATATTGCGTCCCTGTCCAGCTTGGCTCGCGAGGGTAAAGCGTAGCGCGTCTGCGCCGTAAGGTTCGAACCCATCAGGATAGGCTTTGCGAGTCGCCTTAGCGATTTGCGGGGCTTTGTCTGGGTTCTTCAATCCGCGTGTGCGTTTCTCAACGAGAACATCACTCGTGACGCCGTCGATGAGGTCGAGCGGGTCAAGCGTGTTGCCGATGGATTTGGACATTTTCTTGCCCGCTTCATCAAGGACCAACGCATGAATATAGACGTCGTCGAATGGCACTATGCCCTCGCCGTTTTCGTCTTTCATGAAATGCAAACCCTGCATCATCATCCGCGCCACCCAGAAGAAGATGATATCGAATGCGGTGACCAGAACGGAAGTCGGGTAGAAGCGCGCAAGTTCCTCAGTGTTCTCAGGCCAACCGAGCGTGGAGAACGGCCAAAGGCCCGAAGAGAACCATGTGTCTAGGACGTCTGGATCTTGATGAAATGTAAATTGTAGGGCTTGACCTAGTTTCGTCTTTACTTTGACTTCAACAAGCACTCCCGTTTTCTCAATAGTCTCCACCAATGCAATCTCATCAACATTATTCAAAATAGGTAGCAATAAACTAGGAACTTGCTCTGCATCCGCAGTAACTACTGGTAGGTTGCTCAGTTTATCCCAAATGACTTCAAATTCTGCGTCTTCATCACGATGCTGCTGTGTCTCCTCAGCATTGGTCCATCGCGCAGCTTTTCCACCACCGCTTCCTAGCAACCATGCAGGAATTTGATGTCCCCACCAGAGCTGACGGGAAATACACCACGGTTGGATATTTGCCATCCAGTGATCATAGGTCTTCTTCCAGTTTTCAGGCACAAATTTCGTCGAGCCGTCATTGACCTTGGCCATGGCTTGTTCAGCCATTTTCTCTGCATCAACAAACCATTGGTCCGTGAGCATTGGTTCAATCACAACACCCGAACGATCGCCAACAGGCTGTTCGATTTTCAGCTTTTCAGTCTCAGTAAGTAGTCCAGCCTCGTCAAATTGCGCGACAACGAGTTTGCGCGCTTTAACGCTAAATAGGCCGTGAAATTCCTCAGGAATAATATCAAGCGGGAGGATATGCCCGCGATCATCCAGAATGGAGATCAACTCATGCCCTGTCCGTTTGCCGACTTCATAGTCATTGAAATCATGCGCAGGCGTGATCTTTACCGCGCCTGACCCCTTCTCTGGGTCAGCATAATCATCCGCGATAATCGGAACACGGCGGTTCACGAGTGGCAGGATAATCTCTTTCCCAACCAGTGCCGCATAGCGCTCATCATCAGGATGCACAGCCACGCCCGTATCGCCGAGCATTGTCTCTGGCCGCGAAGTTGCGACAACAACATAACCACGTGTTTCATGGCCTGTGACATTGCCCTCTTCATCCGTGATCGGATGCTCATATGTGACACCGTCGGCGAGCGGATAGCGCAAATGCCAGTAATGGCCATCAACGGTTTTGGTTTCGACTTCGAGGTCAGAAATCGCGGTCTGGAAATGCGGATCCCAGTTCACGAGACGTTTGTCGCGATAGATCAAGCCTGCTTCGTACATTTCAACGAAGGCCTTGGTGACGCCATCGCCCATATTCTGCTGCGCGGCTTTCTCTTCTGCGTCCGCATTTGGCGATGCACCGAGCGTGAATTTAGAACGGGACCAATCGCAAGAGCTGCCGAGGCGGCGAAGTTGTTGCTCGATGATGCCGCCGCTTTCCTCTTTCCACGCCCAAACGTGATTGAGGAAATCTTCGCGACTCATGTTCTTGCGGAATTTATCTTCAGCGGCAAGTTTGCGCTCGACGACCATTTGCGTCGCGATACCCGCGTGATCCATACCCGGCTGCCATAACACGGCTTTGCCCTTCATGCGGTTAAAGCGGATCAGGATGTCCATGATTGTGTTGTTTAGCGCGTGACCCATATGCAGGCTGCCCGTCACATTTGGCGGCGGTATCACGATGGAGAAGTTGTCGTCTTTTGTGTCCGTAGGTTTCGCTGCGCGCGGTTTGAATGCGCCGCTGTCTTCCCACATCTTGTAAATGCGGGCTTCGGCTTCTTTGGGATCAAATGACTTGTCGAGCATGGTCTTATCTTATCTAACACAAAACCCGTCCCTCAAAACGAGGGAACGGGTGAATTTCTTGACACAGTTCTAGACTACGCCGTTAGCAATGTGAAGTAGGGCTGTGCCCGACTTAGGCTAAGGTTATTTGCCTGAACTGATGCGCTTAACTTCTTTTGCTACGGCGCGCTCAACAATGCCTTTAAGATTGGCGTCGAGCCATTCTTTTAGCATTGGACGCAGAGCTTCTTGAACCAAATCACCGACACGTGGGCCACGCTCATTAAAGACAGCTTTATCTTCAACGACGGTGCTCAACTGAGCGAATGCGCCCGCTGTTGCAGATTCTGTAACTTCGTCGAGGATTACGTCTGAATTCAAGGCTTGTACGGACATGGAAGTCTCCTGGGGTATAATTTTGTGAGGTGGTGTTTCAAAAACAGGCTCAGGCGTTGGTGCAACAGCTTCAGTTTCCAGCACATCTTCATCAGTGGTGGTCGCCGCCAAGCCAACAAAGCCTGTTGCCGCAATGCCTGTAGCTGCAATGCCTGTCGCTGCAAGCATTGGGTCAAACGTTACTTCGTCGTCTAGCATTTCGACAGCGACGGCATCAGCTTCAGCTGCGGCGGCTATATCAGATAGGCTTGGGACATCATCCATGTCAGCAACACCAACAGTGTCAAAGAGCGCGTCATCAGGACTGAGATTGTGTTCAGAGTTCTCAGAGATATTGTCCGCCTCAAACGCCGTGACGTCGTCATGCGTCACTACCGTATCGGCAACACCTTCGTCTTCTAGTAGCTCATCGCCTAGCAATTCATCTAATAGAATTTCATCAGGTTGTGCCTGCAATTGATCTTCCAGCGTCATATCGAGAATATCGCCGAGAATATCTTCTTCAACAGCTTCTGGTTCAACCGCTTCCGGAGCGGGCGTATCAATGTCGTTCAATAGGGCTTCAAGATCATCACCCATATTTTCAAAAGCAGGCTCTTCAAAGGTTACGTCCTCAAGAGTTGGCGTTTCGAGCGCAGGCTCTTCGATATCTGGAATCGTGAGCATAGCATCAAGGTCTTCGTCCATAGACATAGCGTCAGGATCATCAGCCAAATCGGCCATCAAGGACTTAACTAAATCAAGATCTTCATCTGATTCCACACGCACAGACTCCGTGATCGGAGTGTAGTTCGGCTCAATGTCTTGTGCTGCTGCCTCTGCAGGCACCTCAGTTATTTCCAAAGCGGCCTCTTCTGGCTCCATTAGTATATCTTCGAGCAAGGCCGACATTTCATCGTCTTCTTCAACATCAAAACTAGTATCACTAAAAGAGGACACGTCAGGGACGTCAACATCTAAGGCTTTATGCGTTTCAGCGACAGGTAAATCCACCTCAGGCATATAAACTTCAGCTAGGTCAACTTTGGACGTATCATCCGTTGCCAGTTCGATATCATCATCAAGAAAAGACAACATGTCGTCATCATCTAGGAGCGCCAGAACATCATCATCTGCATTCATAGATACATCAGGCACAGCCAATGATTCGGGAGCCAAAGTTTCGGTAGCTAAAACAGCAGGAGCTAAAACTGCGGAGGCTAATACGGCTGGGGCTAAAACCGCTGGGGCTAAGGCTTCCACGACAGGCGCTTCAGCCGCATCTTCACCAATGCTAGCCAAAACATCATCAATGTTCAAATCGACACTATCGCCCTCAGCTACGCCAAGATCAGCCTCATCGAAATCCATGATTGAATCAGAGGGCAAGTCAGCCGGAGTGAAAACAGACTCTGCTATCGGCTCAACCTTCATGTCTTCAGGTGACCCCATTGCCAAGGGCTGATCTTCTGAAATTATCTTTCGGATAGACGCTAATATGTCTTCCATACTGGGTTCTGAACCCGTGAGATCTTCTGATGAATTTGGTGTCTGTTCAGACATAAATTTTATTCCTGCACTAGCTCAACATCAAATGTGTCAATCAAGCGGTCCCCCGACAGCCTAACTATTCTAAAAATAACGTTAAAACAACGCTTAGCACTTGTCTACCCGCAGAACTATTCAATCCACGGGAGAATCAGCTGGCATATAAATTTCATCAACATTGCCATGCAAAGATCCACCTATTAACGGGTCATAGGGCGGCTTAGACGTAGGTTTAACTGGCTCGATGATGATATCTAAAGTGTCAACATCCTGTAAAAGGTCAGTATTAGGCTCTAGTCCTGTGATTTTATCTATGGCGTATGTAACGCCCTTTGCACCTGAACCAACCAAGGCCCCCGCCCCTTCAACACCTGTCTTTAGCGGCGTGTCTACATAGAGTGTCTCCGTAAACCCCGTGATATCAGACACCAAATCGGGCAATTGACGACCAATGCGTTTAGTGAACTCTGGCGCATATGTATCAACCGCTTCGGTTAGACCCTTATAGCGAACAAGTTCAAAATTAGCACTCTTGTCATAGGTGTCGACAGACAAACGAATGCCCTCAGCGTCAAAAACACCTATCACAGAAAGTAAGCTATAGGTCGCCGCATTCACATTTCGTTCGGCCTCAACAACAGACAACTTCGCATTCAGCACCTCTTGTTCTGCGTTCAAAACGTCCAGTTGATCGCGTGTGCCAACGGATTGCTCCAACGTCACGCCTTCAAACGCAATCTCTGCCGCATCTTCTTGCCTGCGCACAGCCTTAAGTGTTGCGCGCGCCGCGCCAAGTTGAGCCCAAATTTTCGTCACGGACTCATCAACGGCGAGTTCCGCATCACGCGTCTCAAAGGCCAAACGTGTTTTCGCGTGTTGGGCCTGACGAACATGAGACCGGTTAGCGCCCCCCGAATAAAATGGGATTGTCACCTGAGCCGTAATCGCAGCCGTATCGAACTCTGTAATATTTGAAATTTGGTCGCGTTGACGTGACAAGCTCCCCGCCAAAGACACGGTGGGACGGCCAGATGCCTTGGCAACATTAATTGCGGCTCGGCCTGCGGCCTCATTGAAATAAGACCCTATGAGTTGCGGACTGTTCTCACGAGCCGCGGCAATGGCGTCAGATACCGTTGCGGGTATTGCGAACTTTGGCGGCGCGCTAAGCAAACTAGGCATACGTCCAACCAAACGTACATATGACGCGCGCGAACTCGTAAGCTGAGCCTCCGCTTGCGCGAGCCCTGCCTCCGCCAATGCGGCGCGTGATTCGGATTGAGCGATATCGGTGCGTGTCCCCTGCCCAACATCAAAGCGCGCTGTAGCAGCCTCTAGCTGACGGGACAAAACCGAGACATTATTGCGGCGGATGCGAGTAACCTCTTCATCACGCCGAACATCCACATAGGCATTCGCCGCCGCCAAAAAGAGAGCATTTTCCTGCGCACGGAGGTTTTCTCTCGCTGCCAAGACACCTAATTTGGTTTGGTTTTTCAGCGCACGCACACGACCACCTTGATAGAGCGGTTGTATGATCTGCACACCAGCCTCTTTGGGTGCACCGCTAACGCTCAAATCCCCTGTTGCGCCTGAAATTAATTCACTCGCGTTTGGAAACTTGACCCACGCTTGAGAGATAGACGCGGACCCACCGACAGTGAATCGCCCTTGCGCGCGAGCTTGGACATAAGTTTCATCAATTTCGCGCAAGCGGGCACGTTCTGCGAGAAGTCGTGGGTTTTGCGAATAAACCGAAACCAAAGCATCGCGCAGGCCTTCAGTCTCAACTTGGGCTTGGGCTGAACCAGACAGGCACGCTGTCGCTGTTAAAATTGTTGCGGCGAAGGCACGTAAGGTCACAACGTTGTCCCGTCAGTCAAATGAGAGTCGTTCCCTAAGGGACACCGCGCTAAAACGAAACCCGCCAATGGTAGGCCAACCGCCATGCAAAATTGCAAGTGCTAGCTAGAATACAAATTCGGCCTTTGGCTCGAACCCAGGTAAATATGGTGCGCTGGCGTCAAAGACGACGCGTTCACCAATCGTATCACCAGATTTTGTAAAAACACTTACACGTCCCATGGGACCATTTTGCGTGATGCAGACCAAACGCCCACCATTCGCCATTTGCGAGAACCATTGCTTATGAGCGGCCGACACGGCTGCACCAACGAAAATGACGTTGAAAGGGCCATGTTCAGCCGCACCAGATTTCAGATCGCCTTGAACAACCGCCGCATTGGAAACATCTGCATCCACGAGCAATTCAGTCGCAAGCGCCACCGCACGCTCAGATATTTCAAGCCCAACTACAGTTTCCGCCAACTGCGCCAGAATGGCCGTCGAATAGCCGCGGCCACATCCAATATCTAAAACAACATCACTAGTTTTGACATCGGCAGCTTGTATCATTTTCGCCAAATCACGCGGCGCGAGCATTGTTCGCGCTTCATCCGTTTCAATATGTCGATCCGAATATGAAAGGGCCTTTCGGGCCGTCGGTACAAAAATCTCACGTGGAGTCGTTCTAAAGGCCGCCAATAGCCCCAGATCAGTGACATCAGACGTACGAATTTGGGACTCGACCATGGCATCACGGGCAACAGAAAAATCAGTCATCAAGGTAAAACTCGCGAAATATAAAGTGTAAACTGTTGATGCGCTATAACCTTCGTATGCGAACACCGCAATCAGCTATTGCGGGCAGCAGACCTTATGATTATAGCACCGCTTCCACCGCTCGAGGTACCATGGCGGAGTGGTCACGCACCGGATTGCAAATCCGTGTACCCCGGTTCGATTCCGGGTGGTACCTCCATTTTTTTCTTCTCTTATTAATTCCAATAAATATACGGAAATGAAGACGCTTCACCACAAGCATTGTTTAAGCGAGTCTCAGCACAAATAGTCTATATGCGATCATTTGGCCTAGTAATTAGGCGTTAGATTGCGTGTTCGCTGCGGCCTCTTCGCGTGTCTCTAAATCTCTAAAGCCCGATGCCTTCGTTAGAATAGGCGGAGTTTGTACGGATAAAAACTCGCATCCACTATCCTCTGGTGTTGAAACACTATGAAACTCAGCCTTACCAATCAGCAAGCGGTCCCCTGCACAGACACTATGCGGGACATCATTCACGAATACAGTCGCCTTGCCACTTGAGAAAAACAAAACAGTTTCGCTGAAATTATGGCGATGTGTTTGCGAGTCTTTACCTGGATCCATGCGGACCATGTCAGCGCCCACAACCGCTTCAATTGGCGTGTCCCGTGTAACTTGAGTGACATAAAAGACGTCATGAAGCTCAACTTCTAACTCACTCGTAATTTCATCAGTCATGCGAATCTTACCTCAATGAGGCCTTCAGTTAAGCGCGACGAGGTATTAGTTTTGACTTTACCACCGTCATCTTTTTTTGACTAAGGGCAGCCAAAATGAATTTCAACTGACATTTCTTAACAAAGTGTAATTATTTTTACATTTGACCAAATCATTGCCTGCTAACCATTAGAAACTATAGTATTAGACCACGCCCAAAATCGTGACATTGAAACAACGCTAAATAGCTCCTCTTAAAAGTGACGAATCGAACAGTGACTTGCCAAACAACATGCAACCACCGTAATAAATTGACATGAATGTCCCTTTTTCGATCCTTGATCTCGCCCAAATTGTCGAGGGCGGTACAGCCGCAGACAGCTTTGCGGGCAGCGTCGGGCTTGCGCAGAAGGCTGAGGCCCTCGGCTTCAACCGCGTGTGGTATGCGGAACACCACAACATTCCGGGTGTTGCCAGCTCCGCGACATCCGTTTTGATCGCCCATGTTGCTGCTCAGACGAAAACGATACGCTTAGGCTCTGGCGGCGTTATGCTGCCTAATCATGCGCCGTTGCTGATTGCTGAACAATTCGGCACCTTGGCAACACTCCACCCCGGACGCATTGACCTTGGTCTTGGCCGCGCACCCGGCGGAGATATGGGCGTCATCCGCGCCTTGCGTAAAGATTACGAGCAAGCCGCCAATAGCTTCCCGAATGACGTCCAAGAACTCATCCATTATTTATCCAAGCCTGAGGACACGACAGCATCGGGCGTGCGCGCTATCCCTGGTGAAGGCACAGGCGTGCCAGTCTGGATACTCGGCTCTAGCCTATTTGGGGCGCAACTCGCAGCCCAGCTTGGCCTACCCTATGCGTTCGCCTCGCATTTCGCGCCAAGTCACTTGCTTCAGGCCGCAGAGATATACCGCCGTGATTTCAAACCCTCACGGCACTTGGACGCGCCCTACTTTATGATGGCGTGTAATGTCTTTGCCGCCGACACGGACGCAGAGGCTCATTTTCACTTCTCAACACTCGTTCAGGCCTTTGTTGGCATAATGACCAATCAACGTGGCCTCGCGCGCCGCCCTGTGGAAAACTACGAAGTCCCCGCCCATCTCGCCGCGCAGATCCAATCCATGCTGCAAGTCAGCGCCGTCGGCACAGTAGAGACAGTCGCCGAACGCCTCTCTGTCTTTAATGACCTCGTGAAACCTGACGAAATCATCATCGCCAAAAACTTCCACGACCAGAGCGCGCGGTTGCGGTCCCTAGAGCTAACGATGGATATCAAAGACAAACTCACAAGGCTTACGAAGGCCGCATAAGCCCCGCGTAAAACGCCTTACATTGCTTTACAGCTGCGTCTAGCTGCGGCACATGAAAGCATGGCAACGCAACAAATAACATATTGGCTCATGGCTCTCGCGATTGGGTATCTCGCAGGCTCGATTCCATTTGGCCTCCTCTTGGCAAAAGCCACTGGCCAAGGCGACATCCGCAAAATTGGCTCAGGCAACATTGGCGCAACGAATGTTCTGCGGACGGGCCGAAAGGACATTGCTTTACTGACCCTCATTTTAGACGGCGCGAAAGCAGGCCTTACTGGATGGCTCATTCAAAACTGGCTTGGCCTGCCATTTGGTTACATTGCCGCAGCCGCAGCCCTGATCGGTCATTGTTATCCTGTTTGGCTCGGATTTAAGGGCGGCAAAGGTGTTGCAACATTCTTCGGCGGTCTCTTCGCCCTCGTCTGGCCACTCGGTCTCGTCGCGGCGGGCATCTGGCTCATGACGGCGGTTGTGACGAAATACTCTTCACTGGGCGCATTGATCGCCTGTGTGGTCACAAGCCTCGTAGGGGTTATAGTCTTCCCGCAAGGCGCTGGCGTCATGGCTGGATTTATGTCGGCGGTCATCCTTTGGCGACACCGCGAGAACATCAACCGCCTCCGCCGTGGTGAAGAAACAAAAATTGGTCAAAAGAGCTAAGACGACTATGCCCCGCGAGCTTAGTTTTACTGAACGGCGCGATTGGCTTCGCCTCATTCGCACACAAAATGTCGGACCCGTGTCCTTTCGCGACCTCATCAACCGCTATGGAGATGCGGCAACGGCCTTAGACGAGCTCCCATCGCTGATCCGCAAGAAGGAAATTCGTCCTCCAAGCGCGGAACAAGTCGAAGCTGAAATGGACTATGCGGACCGCATGGGCGTACGTCTGATTTGCGCCATAGAACCAGATTACCCTAAATATTTACGGGCCCTCGACCCAGCGCCGCCAGTCATTTCCGTCATGGGCCAGTTGTCCCTTTTGCATAAACCATGTGTCGCGATCATCGGGTCTCGAAATGCCTCCGCTATAGGGCAACGTTTTGCAGGCGGCCTCGCTACAGAACTTGGGCAAGCGGGATACACTGTTGTTTCGGGCCTTGCGCGCGGGATAGACTCCGCCGCGCATCACGGCGCAATAGAGACTGGAACCGTCGCGGTTTTGGGCGGCGGTGTGGATCATATTTACCCGCGAGAAAATGCAGAACTTCACGCTCGAATGGCAAAAACGGGAGCCATCGTCAGCGAGAGCCCGTTAGGATACAGAGCCTCGGCCCGCGATTTCCCGCGCCGCAATCGTATCATTTCTGGATTATCACGCGGCGTTGTCGTGATCGAAGCCGCAGAACGGTCAGGCACATTGATTACGGCGCGTTACGCCTTGGAACAGAACCGCGAAGTTATGGCTGCTCCCGGTTCACCCCTCGACCCACGAACGAAAGGCTGTAACCGCCTCATTCGTCAAGGCGCACATCTGATAGAATCCGCTGAAGATGTAGTGAATGTATTGGAAAGCCTACGGTCTCTTGGGGTCGAAGAGCCTCGTACGCCTTATGAAGGCGCACCTTTCGACGCGACAGGTGCAAAAGCGGACATAGATAAAGCCATCGGTGTGGTTAGAGACCTATTGTCCCCAACGCCAACTCCGCGGGATGACATCATCCGCGCGTCTGGCCTGCCTGTGTCGATTGTTACCGCAGCCCTTTTGGAGATTGAGTTGAATGGCCATGCGAATGTAGAGCCCGATGGCCGTATAAGTGTAGCCTAAAGCCTATAATATAGACCTTGGTTTAACTATGAAGGCGTATGCTTCGACAGCAATCCCTGTATATCCTCAGACAGAACGGTCATTCCGCTGATTTTCGATATTATCTGAAGCTCCCCTAAGAGATCAGCAATATAGCTACCCGTCTCAGTCGCGAAAGCAGATGGCACTTCCTCTGCCTTTACGCTGAATACAACGTCTTCGATTAATTCTCTTTGCATGCCCATAGTTTTGCCCTCTCCTGCACTCACTTTAAGGTTGCGCAAACTAATAAACTCTTAATAAATGTGAACCTTATATATATGAAACTAGCCTAAACCGCAGATAGGTTTCAATATGCCTCAATTGTGTGTCACTGTTGACATTATTTAGTCGCTCGCCCAAATGCCGCGCCTCACTACTAATACAGAGTATGTAATGAATCTTGTCATCGTCGAGTCACCCGCCAAGGCCAAGACCATCGAGAAATACCTCGGTAAGGACTATAAAGTCCTCGCGAGTTTTGGTCATGTTCGAGACCTTCCGTCCAAAAACGGGTCCGTTGATCCAGAGAATAACTTCGCGATGAGCTGGAACGTGGACACGCAATCCAAGAAGCGGATCAAAGATATTGATGTCGCTCTCGCCAAAGCTGACAAACTCATTCTCGCGACCGATCCGGATCGCGAAGGTGAAGCGATTTCGTGGCATCTCCTTGAAGTTCTCTCCAAAAAGAAGTCCTTCAAAGGCAAACCCGTAGAGCGCGTCGTCTTTAACGCGATCACGAAGAAATCTGTTACCGAAGCCATCGCGAACCCGCGTCAACTTGATCAAGAACTTGTCGACGCCTACCTTGCGCGCCGCGCGCTTGATTATCTTGTGGGCTTTACGCTCTCCCCTGTGCTGTGGCGTAAGCTCCCAGGTGCTCGGTCTGCGGGCCGTGTGCAATCCGTTGCGCTTAAGCTGATTACGGAACGCGAAACTGAGATCGAGCAATTCGATAATCGTGAATATTGGTCTGTTGCGGGCGTGATGACAGCCGCCAAAGGGAATTTCCCTGCGCGCCTCGTGTCGTTAAATGGCGACAAGCTAGATAAGTTCTCACTGAACAATGAAGACTTGGCGATGAAGGCGAAAGCCGCCGTGACCGCCGCGAACCTCTCCATCACAAAGGTTGAGGCCAAGCCCCTCACGCGCAATCCATCCGCGCCATTTATGACATCGACGTTGCAGCAGGAAGCCTCACGGAAACTTGGCTTCTCGGCGACGCAAACCATGCAGACCGCACAGCGCCTTTATGAAGGTGTCGACATTGGCGGCGAGACCACTGGCCTCATTACCTATATGCGTACCGATGGTATCAGCATGATTGGCGAAGCCATCAGCGATTGCCGCGCCACGATCCAAAGCGAATATGGCGAGAGCTACCTGCCTAAACAGCATCGTGTTTATAAGACCAAAGCCAAAAATGCGCAGGAGGCCCATGAAGCTATCCGCCCCACTGGTTTTGACCGCACGCCCGCTTCCCTCAGCCTGTCTGGGGATATGAAGAAGCTGTATGAGCTGATTTGGAAACGCGCCATGGCGTCGCAAATGTCCTCCGCGATGTTGGAACGCACAACGATCACAATTGAAGATAACGCCAATACTGTCGGCCTCCGCGCCACAGGACAAGTCGTGCGCTTTGATGGTTTCCTGAAGCTCTATGAGGAAACTCAAGCTAAAAAAGACGAAGGCGACGAAAAAGACACTGACCTGCCGGCTGTTGAAGCAGGACAATCCCTCACATCAAAAGACATCGAAGCCGTTCAGCATTTCACGCAACCACCGCCGCGTTATTCTGAAGCGTCCCTCGTTAAGCGTATGGAAGAACTAGGCATTGGCCGTCCATCAACTTACGCGTCTATCCTCAAAGTGCTTCAAGACCGTGGTTATGTGGAGCTAGAAAAGCGCCGCTTCACACCGTCCGATAAAGGCCGCCTTCTGACAGCTTTCTTGGAAGAGTTTTTCACGAAATATGTCCAGTATAACTACACGGCCAACATGGAAGAGCAGCTCGATAAAGTCTCTGCGGGCGACCTCGATTGGTTGAAACTTCTCGGTGATTTCTGGACCGAGTTTTCCGCAACCATTGACGGCACAAAAGAATTGCGCATCACGCACGTCCTAGACGCGCTCAATGTTTCGCTTAAAACAATCGTCTTCCCTGAAAAAGAAGACGGCAGCGACCCGCGCAAATGCCCTAAATGCGAAGAAGGTCAGCTCTCTCTCAAGCTCGGTAAATTCGGTGCCTTCGTTGGCTGTTCGAACTACCCTGAGTGTAAGATGACGCGCCCATTCGGTAGCGATTCACCTGACTCCACCGCCGAAGACAAGCTCCTCGGCCCGCATCCTGAGACTGAAAAAGATATCGTTCTTAAAACAGGTCGTTTCGGCCCCTATGTGGAAATGGAAACGGAGAAAAAACCAAAGCGCACAAGTCTGCCGAAGACATGGCCATACGACGACATGGACCTCGAAAAAGGTATCATGCTCATCAACCTACCGCGTAAAATCGGTAGCCATCCAGAAGACGGCAACCAGATCATCACCGCGCTCGGCCGCTTTGGTCCTTACATCAAACATAACACGACCTATGTAAGCCTCAAAGAAACTGACGAGATGTTCACGCTCGGTATGAATGAAGCTGTCTCTCGCATTGCGGATAAACGTGCCAACCCTGGCCGTGGACGCGGCGGCAAGGTCGTCAAAGACCTAGGCAAACATCCAAAGACAGAGAAGCCGCTTTCCATTATGGAAGGCAAATATGGCGCCTATGTGAAATACGAAAAAGTCAACGCGACGATCCCGAAGGGCCAAGACCCACAAGAGGTCACTGTCGAAATGGCACTAGAATATATCGCAGCGAAAGAAGCGAAGGCTCCGAAGAAGAAAAAAGCTGCGGCCAAGAAAAAACCAGCAGCGAAAAAGAAGCCAGCCGCAAAGAAGAAACCTGCGGCTAAAAAGAAACCCGCTGCTAAGAAAAAGCCTACGGCTAAAAAACCTGCGGCGGATACCCTAGAGGCGGACGAATAGTCCCCTCTTTGATGATCACCGTTTCAAGGTGATCGTATGCATTTGAATAAGAAGGCGGTGAACAGAAAAACCCTGTTCGCCGCCTTTTTTCATATGACCCGCTACATCCCACCTCACTTGACGTTTGCCCTGCATAAGCCGATGGCCGTAGCATGAAACTTACGCGCCACAATATCCTAGACGAAATCAAAACCCGTCCTGACTTTTACGACAATAAAAAACTCGCCCGCGCGATGGGTGTGAAAGGTGAGGACCGCCGTGAGTTACGTCAACTCCTGCGGCAGCTCGTCGAAGACGGCGCGATCATTATCTCCAGCCGCAAGACCTATCGCGAATCCGACGCCCTGCCCGGCGTTATGGTCATCAAGGCGACTAAGATTGATGACGGTGATCTGATCGGCGAACCAGAGACTTGGAAAGGCGAAGGCAACCCGCCGCAGCTCCTGATTTTTGACACGGCCAACCGCGATAAGAAACGCGGCAGCCGTAGCAACCGTGACACACTAAAAGTCGGCGACCGCGCCCTGTGCCGCATCAAAGTCCGCGACAATGGTGAACCCGTTGCGACCGTGATGAAGAAGCTCGGCTCTGGGCCGTCTGCAAACCTTGGCGTGCTCTATAAAGGCGGACGCGGATGGCGCATTCAACCTGTCTCGAAAAAAGTTCGTCACGATTACAAACCTGCGAGCGTTCCAGACGAAGCAGAAGACCAAGACCTCGTCTGGTTCCAAGCCAGCCGTAAAAACCAAGGCGATTTGCGCATTGCGAATATCACTGAAATTATCGGTTCGGCCAAAGGTGGCAAATCGGCCTCCCTTATCAGCCTGAATGAAAACGACATTCGCGTTATCTTCCCGGACGAAGTCACGGACCAAGCAAAAGCCCTGAAGCTACCGAAGATCGAAGGCGCGCGCGAAGATCTGCGCGACCTACCGCTCATCACGATTGACCCTGTTGACGCCAAAGACTTTGATGATGCGATCTTCGCTCATCTCGACAAAGACCCTGACAATGTCGACGGTTGGGTGTGTTGGGTTGCGATTGCCGATGTATCGGCCTTTGTCACGCCTGGCTCTGCACTAGACGTAGAAGCCCGAGAGCGAGGCAATTCTGTCTATCTGCCTGATGTTGTTGTCCCGATGTTGCCGCATGAGCTGTCGTCTAATCTTTGCTCACTGCGCCCTAATGAAGACCGCGCCTGTATGGCCGTTCGCATGGTGTTCGATAAGACGGGCATGAAGCGCAAACATACGTTCAAACGCGGCATGATGCGCAGCCACGCACGCTTGACCTATGGGCAGGCCCAAGAGGCGTTTGAAGGCAATGCAGGCGAAGCGGCGGAACCCGTCCTCGATATATTGCAAGATATTTACGCCGCATATGCGACACTCAAGAAAGGCCGCGACACCCGCGCACCACTCGCGATTGAACTGCCTGAACGCCGTGTCCACATTAACGAGAACGGCGAAGTCAGCGGCATTACTGTCCGTGATCGTTTCGACGCGCATAAGCTGATCGAAGAGTTCATGGTGCAAGCCAATGTCTGCGCGGCGGAAAGCCTCGCGGAGACAAAAACGCCCGCCATAGTCCGCTTCCATGATGTGCCGTCAGGAGAAAAACTCAAAGGCTTGTCAGATTTCCTCCCTGCCCTCGATATGAGTTTCAGCATGGGCGAACGCGCCACGACTACGCGCCTGAATAAACTCCTCGCGCAAGCCGTGAAAAAAGACCTCTCGGAAACTGTCGGCATGGCGGTCCTGCGGAGTCAATCGCAAGCCGTTTACAGCACAGATAAGAGCGGGCATTTCGGCCTGAACTTGACGGACTATGCGCATTTCACATCGCCTATCCGCCGCTACGCCGATCTGATCGTGCATCGTTCATTGATCGACGCATTCCAGTTAGGCGACGACGGGATGGACAAAGAAAGCGCGTCCCGCCTGCAAGAAATCGCCGAACATATTTCCGCGACAGAACGCAAAGCGATGGTCGCCGAACGCGATGCCAAAGACCGCTATATCGCGGCTTATCTCGCGGACAGAGTTGGCGTAGAATTTGGCGCGCGCATAACGGGTGTCACGAATTTTGGCCTATTCATCACCTTGGACGAAACAGGCGCAGATGGGTTGATCATCGCACGCGGCCTTGGGCATGAGTTCTATCAATTTGACGAAAAACAACGCGCGCTGATCGGGACAGAAAGTGGCGACACCTACCGCTTTGGCCGCGCCGTTACAGTCGAGCTTGAAGAAGCTACGCCAGTCACAGGCGGGTTGATGTTTAAAATGATCAGCAAACCTGAAAAGGGCAAAGCGCCAAAACGAAACCACCGTAGCGCCAGCGCACATAAGTCACGCGGCGCAAAACATAAACGCAAGCGGCGCTAGGGTAAGCCAATGTCAAATAACACCATAGATCAAGATGTGACCTACCGTAAATTTATTGCGGACGTCGTCAAAACCGAAACTGTTTGGGTTTTAGAAGATGACGAAGGCTGCGCAAACATCGACTCCAACAGCTATGAAACCGAGACCGGCGAACCGGAAATCGTTTTGTGTTATTGGTCCGATGAAAAATTGGCGCGTGCCTGTTCAAAAGAACATTGGCCTGATCATAAAGTCGACGAAATACCCCTCTCTGATTTCATAGAAAATTGGTGTGTCGGCATGCAAAGTGATGGTGTCATCGCGGGAACGGATTTCGATTGCGAGCTACTCGGCGCAGAGGCTCACCCCTTAGACTTACTCTTAGAGTTATTTAAAGAACTGCGGAAAAGCGACAAAGAGATGAATTTTGAACACTACCCGTCTCAAGACGCATTCGAACAAATAGCCTTAGGGATAAAGACTGAGAGCGTTTAATTCGTTTCTTCGAAGTTCATTTGGAAAACCTTAAACCACTTTTAAAGTGCCGCAGAAATTTCATCAATTATACGCCATATTATTTTCTTAAACGGGCCCACTTTTTTATACTCTTTAGGCGTATGGCCAAATCTAAATGCTTCAGGTTCATTGTCGGCACTTCTAGGTGGAGCATGAGGCTCATTAGAACTTCTTTTCGACATATTTAGTAGTTCCTTTATTTACATGTCCCACTTTGCAATTCACCACGCGGTTCAGAAACGATTAATTCCGTTATCTTTATAACAACTTAGTGAATTTTTAATTCCAGCAAATAGACGCTATAAAAAACCATTGACGTGAAAGTCATTTGACAAAGTTCTAGAGTCGTCGCTTATTCAGGTCATGACCGTATCACGTACATTTCAGTTAAGTTCAGTCCTCTTGTGCAGTTTCGCCCTTGCCTTACCCGCATCAGCGCAGACTTTTGTAGAGACCCACGCCTATGTGCTCACGGCGGATGGTCCCAAAACAGGTGACAAAGCTTACACGCTCATTCGAGATGTATTTGGGAAACGCGCTATAGAGGCTCCCGACTTATATAAGTCCAATCACCCAAAAACACCGCATATTATTGAAGGCACAGATGATGTTGTCGGGCCGCATTTTATTTTCCTCGCCCACCGCGATGAGGATAAGGACCGAGATAAGGACAACATTACGGACAGACAGCGTAATGAGATCAAAGCCTATGACAAATCAGAACGCGGTCTAAAGGGCTATGAAAATGAAACGATGCAATATCGCTGGAAATTTAAAATAGATAAGGGCTTTGAATTTTCTAAAAGCTTCACTCATTTCTTTCAACTTAAAGCCAAGAACCTCAGCAAGAGCCCGTCCTCGAAAGACAGCGACTCATTCCCCGTCATAACGTTCACCGCTGTAGATAAAGGTGACGGCAGCAACGAATTTCAACTCCGACATTCCCCTAGCCTCACCCCAGAGGGCAAGAGGCTAAAATCTGAAAAATTAGTCCGCAAAGACATGGCCCTATTTGAAGGCAAGTGGGTCGAGTTTTTTGTGCAAACGACCTATCAAGATCAAGGCCAGTTAATCGTCCAAGCCATAGACGTAGAGACCGGCGAGCTTTTGATCGATTTTAAGAAAAATGGAATTGATATGTGGCGTGGCGAATCCCGCGAAGATTTCGTCCGGCCTAAATGGGGCATCTATAGATCGCTTAAAGACCAGAGCAGCTTGCGCGTGGATGAAGAGAGAGCTTATTTTGCAGATTTTTCTGTTAGCAAAGGGTCTGTGCACAAAGATAAACTAACCGAGTAATTTTTATGACCACAATTAAACTCTACGGATATACGACCAGTCCTTTTGTTCGCAAGGTCGGATGTTTTCTCTATTACAAGGGCATTGAGTTCATCCATGTCCCTGTGAACCCACTCGACCCACGCGCGACCATTGGCCATACAAAGGGCGCGCAGGTTCCCGTCCTAGAGATTGATGGTGAGTGGCGCAGAGAGTCATCAGAACTCGGGCTTTGGCTAGATGAAATCTTTCCCGTAAAACCGCTTTGCCCGCCGCAACACGCCGCTAAAATAGCAGAGATTGACGCATGGGTCAGTGACACATTCCTGATGAGTATTTTCAGATTTGCAGTCGACGGCGAAATGAGCCTGCAATTTGCTTTCCGTGGGTGGCGATTGGCGGCCCTGCTGAGTGCGCATACGCCCCTGCCTGAACACGTTCGAAACAAGTGGCCTGATCTTTTACTCGCTGCGCCTTTCATTCAAGAGATGGGTCAACATATGGACCTGACCGAAAGCCATAAAGACATGAACATCCGTATCGCGATGGAATTGGCTGCGCATATTGGCGATGGGCCTTATATGGGCGGGTTTGATGAGCCGACCATGCTGGACATGGCTGTCTTCCCGCAACTCGTTTGGGGGTATATGTTTGGCCTAGAGGAAACCCTCAGTGCCGCGCAACATCCCGTAATCAAAGCGTGGATGCAGCGTGTCGCGGCGCACTTACCTGCAAATCCAACGCTTGTTGCGGATGAAATGTTGGTCAAAAAACTGTCTGAAGCTTTAGCTTAAACGCAACTTGGGAATGCATTCACTACCAACACACTCAAAATGAACAGGCATGTTGTGAGCTAACCTTAGCATTTTCAAAGCCTTATGATTGGATCATCATACCGTTTTTTCACTATTTACTAAAAAATTCATCTAGCTGCGAAGAGTTTTGATAACCAATACTTGTTATTGGTAAGACTGGCATTGCACTTGCTAAACTAGTGTTTTGGAGGCCTGTATGTTAAAAGTTGCACCGCAAACTGACAAAGAAGCTGTCACGATCATCATCGCGACGTTTCAACGCTCAAGTGCTCTGAGTCGTGTGTTGGATAGCGTCAATTCGAATTTACGTACGAAACATGATGTCAAAATTTGTGTTGTAGACAACAATCCTCTCCCGCAGGAAAAGCGTTTCGTTGAGGACTTTGCGAATAGAGCAGCCTTCCCTATTAAATATATTCACGAACCTGAATCTGGCGTATCAAATGCCCGCAATGCGGGGATGACACAGGTCGATACACGTTTTGTTGCATTCCTTGATGATGATATGAAAATCACAGCAGACTGGGTTGATGGGTTGGTTGATACGGCTCTGGATCACCAAACAGGACTGGTTTTTGGACCTGTTGAAGCTGTCTTTCCTGATCCAGATAACTCAAAAAATATCTATCTTGCACCTTTCTATGACCGTCTCCTAGAGAATGGTAAAAAAGGAGAAATACAAACTACATTTGGTGCAGGTGGGTGCTTGGTCGATTTATCAACGTGTCAAATCCCTAACCCTCCATTTGACCCCTACCTAAACGAGAGCGGCGGCGAGGATGATATTTTCTTCGACCACCTTCGCAAAACAGGAACAAAAATTGGCTACGCTCCTCGCGCGATTGCCTATGAGATTGTGCCAGAAAAACGGGTAAGGTCACGCTTTATCATGAAACGGAATTTTGGGTACGGACAAGGACCAACACGTATCCATGCGGCACGAGGGCGTAATGGATTACCGGGTGTCATTCGTCACATGGCGGTAGGGTTGGCACAAATTGCCGTATACGGGTCTTTATTTCTCGGACTACGCCTGGTGCGGCACCCTGCATCTATTAAATTCCTAGCGTTAACAGCCCAAGGATTCGGTAAAGTTTTTTGGATGGATGGATTCCGACCTAAACTGTACGGCGCGTCGCAAATCAATATTAATAATCGCCGCAGCCAATCGTCTCAGCAGCGAATAGGAGTATCTAAGCAACCCTCAAAGCCTCTTTCGCAAGAAGCGTAATAGACATATAATCCAATTTCCCTGTCCCAAGGACGGGGATTTTTTCTGTCGTAATGATCTTTTTCGGAACAGCGATTTCGGGAACCCCATGTGTCTTTGCCCACGTCATAAGTTCATGCCGCTTGGGATCAGGGTGATCGGTCACAAGGACGATTTGTTCGCCGCGCTTTGGGTCGGGCACAATCGCTGTGGCGTGCATGTAATCGGGCCACAGCGCCGCCGCACAGTTTTCAACAACGGTCAATGACACCATCTCACCGCCAATTTTAGCGAAACGCTTCAACCTCCCACGGATCATGAAATACCCATCGGCGTCCACCGACACTACATCGCCCGTATCATGCCATCCGTCGACCAAAGGCGTGACCTGCCCTGGATTATCAGGCGAGATATAGCCCTTCATGATATTTGGACCCCGCACCCAAAGACGG
This sequence comes from uncultured Caulobacterales bacterium, assembly GCA_938009235.1. GTDB lineage: Bacteria > Pseudomonadota > Alphaproteobacteria > Caulobacterales > Maricaulaceae > Litorimonas. The sequence goes on along the minus strand of CALLIK010000004.1, from coordinate 12,944 downwards.
CCCGCGTCGTCTATCCCTTCAACAGGTTCGAGTTTCGCCTCTATCCCTGGGAGCATTTTTCCGATTGTTCCTGCGCGAATGTCGCCCGTCTGGTTCGCAGCGAGTACTGGTGCGCCTTCGGTGACGCCATAACCTTCTAGAACTTCGATGGAGAAGCGCCGCGCGGCTGTTGCTCGTGTTTCCTCGCGTACACGTTCCGCCCCGCACACAGCGATCCTGAGCGAGTTCAGGCCACCATCAGCACTCGCGCGCATATATTGCTGCAAGAATGTGTCCGTCGCGAACAAAACGGTTGAACGTGTCTTGAAAATCCGTTTCGCGATAGTCTTCGTTTGTAATGGCGAGGGGTGAAGAACAACAGGATGCCCCCTAAAGAGCGGCCAAAGCGTTCCTGCCGTCAAGCCGTAGCAATGAAAGGTCGGCAAGGGGTTGAAGAAAATATCCGTTGGCTCGAGATCAATATGCTCTTCGATTTGCTCACAATTCGCGAGGAGGTTTCCATGCGTGAGTACAACGCCCTTGGGATCGCCCTCGGTCCCTGACGTAAATAAAATCACGCCCGTGTCGTCATAGGCATCATAAGCCACAAACAAGCGCGGGAATATTGGCCCCAAGGCGGCGCGCATTTTGCCTTTGATGCCAAGGTCTTCTTTTAGGTCTTCCAAATAGATCACAGTTACGACCTCGGAAAGCTCTGTCATCAATGCGGACAAGCCAGCGATCTCTATGAATTTCCGTGCTGTTACGACCGTGTCCAATGGCGCGGTATGAATGGCGGCTTTGAGGTTTTTAACCCCTGCCGAAAAATTGAGCATGGCTGGCGTGCGCCCTGCAGCATGGACCGCTAAGAATGAAATGACCGCGCCCGCGCCTGTCGGCAGTAAAATCCCAACATTACTATTCTTCGGTGTGAGCCGCCGCAAAGGGGATGACAGCGCAAAGGCCGCTTGGCGCAGCTCGCCATAAGTAAACACACGCCCATCACCATCCGTCAGGATTTTAGTCTTAGCGCCATAAGTTTTACACGCATCCAGAAATGCCTCCAAGAGGTTACGCCGTATGCGGCGCAGTCCCTGTTTAGAGAGATCAACAGTTTCTATAATTTGCGTGTCCAAACTAAAGGCCCACCTTGTTTACCGCCTAATACAATGTGGATGCTGTTGAGTGAAAACAAAATGATGTCAAAGTGCTTCAAGCAAAAACTCCGAACACATTGACCGCATTAAGGCCCAGATCGAACAGGCCTTTGCGACTGTGCTCAAGAGCAATAGAGACCAAAAAATTGCCGCACCTTAGATGAGGCCGAAACGAGGTAGAGCGAATAAATAAAGTCGATAGAATAATCCATCGACTTTATTTTATGTCAATATTACAAATTGTCGACGTCCGTTTGCGTGACCGTATATGTGCCTGTAAATGTCACCACATCACCCGGCGCGAGACTATCCCAATTGCCATCAGCAGGGGTCGCATCCGTCGAGTCGCCCGTTGGCGCGGTGTCAGTTAACAACGCTTCATTTGTAGGCGTCGGCGCAGGGTCAGATCCGTTATGTGTATCTGTAATGGCGATATCGTCGACGACCTGATCTCCATCATTTGTAACCGTGTATGTATAGGTCACAACATCACCCGCCATATGTGGACCTTCATTATCGGCAATTTTCGTCATTGATAAGGACGGCGCAGATTCCTCTACGGTCACGGCCTCGGTAAGATCATCACCAACGGTACCTGGATCGACCTGATCACCGGCTGCCGGAGCCGCCAAGGTATTGGTAATCGTAAGCCCGCCTTGATCGACATTAATTGTCCCTTCAAGCGTCAGACTTTCGCTATCGCCATTTGCGAGAGCTAAGATTGTCCATACCCCTGTTGCGCTATCATATGTCCCGCTTGAAACTGCGCCATTAGACGCCGTTGCTGTAAGACCCGCGGGCAGTACATCGGTGAGGCTAACATTGGTCGCGTCGTCGGGTCCATTGTTGGTGACGGTAATCAAATAACCCGTCGTATCGCCAGTTGAAGCCGTGGAGCCCAATCCGACTCCCAGACCTTTAACGGTTACCAGATCAGTTGTTTTCTCAAGCTCAATCGTCAGAGGGTAATCTTCTGCCTCACCGTCCGTTGCGAGGTTCTGATCATCCACGCCAGCCTCTGAAGAGAAACGGAAGCGTGTAAAGGTCGCGCCCAATGTCGCCGTTAGAGGCACTGGAACATCAATCGTGATTGTACCCGTAACCGCGTCCGTATCGCCTGCGCCGCCGTCGGTGACGTCAACTGCGATCTGCTCATCGGCGCCCGTAAAGTCGCCATTGCCATCCCAGTCGATAAAGCCTTGAAGATATCCACCAGCGCCCTCAACCGTGACCACTATGCTTGCGGTTTCGTTGCGCAGAAATTCCGCAGGTAAGCTAACCCCATCATCCGTATCCGTATCAGCAGCGGCAGAGCTAAGAATAGCGCCATCATAGGTAAAACCGGACCCAATGAAATAAACATCAGAGTTATCGGCGTGAATGGCATAGCCATATGTGGCTGGCGCATCCCCCATATCAAAATCACCGATCGTCACGGTTACAACCGCTGGCGCTGTATCTAAAGCTTGGTCTTGAATGTTATAATCAAACGTATCAAATCCAGAAAATCCAACATTGGGCGTATAATCAACCGTGGACGTCCCCGTATTGATTGTCACAGTGCCATTAGACGCTGGTGACGTGATTGCTGCCACAGTAAGGGGCAGGTTTTCGGGGTCATTATCTGGTCCATTGCCATTATCTATTGCCAAATCTAGCGTAGACGTAATGGCCGCAGGAATGAAGAAATCATCATCTTCGGCTGTCGGAGGAATGTTCGGAAAAGGCGCGGCCGAACAGTTAAAGCCATCGTTAGATCCAGAGCTTGGCGTGTTGACTAAAAATGACATCTGCGGATTAGACGAGACAGCATCCGTAACCTCGAAAATATTTCCAGAATTATTGTTAAAGGCTAAAATACGGCCATTACTATCGCGCCAAATCGCACCCCAACTCGTCCCTGCCGGAGTACCGCCAGTAAGAGTGCCTTCGGTATAGGTCAGCTGTCCAGTCGACAGGTTTATGACTCTAAATTCAGGTGGATTAATACCGCGAAGACCAAGTACATATTCTTGGCCGCCGTCTTCAAACCAAGCTATATCGCCACCCGCAACATATTTATTCCCTGTGGCAACATCCGCTATGATCGGAACCGTAGTGTAAACTACGTCAGGGTAGCCGCTACCATCGCTGTCAACGTTAACTGCCGTCGCCTCTACATCAACAAGATAAACATTAGACGTGTCTATGGGAATGAAATTCCCGCTTTCATCCATCGTGCCTTCGGACGAACCTCCAGGTGGATTATCCCCGATAATTTCTCCGCTACCATCACCGCCAATACGCATAAGCCGCAAGCTTTGGCTGTTCCACGTGCCATAGGCGTAATTATCAATGACATTATAGCCATTACCATTGGTCGAACCAAGATCAGAACCAACATTCGAGTATGACAAAGTGATCGGGTCAAACTTCTTAAGCTGACCGCTTTGAACTTGATAAGGATAACCATCACATGTGAATGTCGGCAGTGTGGACGCTGCCGCATTTTGCGCCTGCGCCGTTGAGGCCGCTGATATCGTTAGTCCAACAGCTGCAAAAGGCATGACGACCCTAGATAAGAGGCGTTTCTTGAACCCGAGTACATCGCCAAAAAAACCGCCTTTAGAGGTGGGGCTTGATGTCGCGAGGGTTCCGTTCTTAAAACTAAAACCTCGAGACAGACCTAATTTTTGTTGATGCATATTCTGCTCCAGTCTGAAAGTCCTCCGCTGCGCATGGCAGCAGATATTATAAGTGAACGCCAGGTAAGACCTAAAGATGCCCAAGACTCACCTTGAACATTTTTCTTAGTCTCTAGCGCCTTCGCGCCTAACCATCACTGAGTTAGGCACTTAAGATTGTATATTCTTATGTGTTCTGAATTAATGAAATGTAAAAACAGGGATGAAATATGGGCAATGTTACCTACGGAAACGCATTTACAATTTTCTGCTTAAGAAGACACCATCTGAGACCGCACTCGGCGGAAATCAAAATAGAGCCTCACGGTATCAGGCTGAGCGAACACTGGCATTTCACCGAAACACTAGACGCGTTTCCAAAACTCTTCACTAGGAGACACGGCGTAAACCCATTAAGCTCCTCCATAAATAATGGAGTCGCAGCATGACAAATTCGCGTTTAATACCCTTCACCCTTTGCGTAGCCGCGGGCTTTGCCCTCTCCGCATGTTCCCCCAATACATCAAGTGCGCCCGTCGAGGCGAGCGCTGTGGTGCCTGCCGAGCGGTTCTTTACCGCTGACCAATTCACTTACGCCAATTACCAAGAGGTTGTCGTTAAACATGCGGCGTTGGATTTAGATGTTAATTTTGACCGCAAAGTTCTCGACGGCGCAGTCACATTGCGGTTTGAACGCCTCACCGCAGGCGCGCAGACCCTGACGCTCGACACCAAAGATCTGTTGATCAAGGCTGTCTCTCTTGAAACAAAAGACGGCTGGATGCCCGCAGACTATACGTTGGCGGACGCGGACCCCGTTCTAGGCTCCGCCATGAGTATCGCCATTGGCGCGGACGCAGAACATGTTCGGATCATCTATGAAACGAGCCCCACCGCAGAGGGCCTACAATGGCTCACCCCTGCGCAGACGGCGGGTAAGAAGAAACCTTATCTGTTCTCTCAAGCGCAAGCGATTAATGCGCGGACAATGTTGCCCGTTCAAGATACGCCTGCGGTGCGCCTGACATATGAAGCGTCGCTGCGCGTGCCTGACGGCTTGCTGCCGCTGATGAGTGCCTCCCAAGACGGGCAAGACGATGACGGCAATTGGAAATTCTCTATGCCGCAACCCATCCCGAGCTATCTGATCGCGATTGCAGTCGGCGATATTAAATTCAAAGCCATCAATGACACCATCGGCGTCTATGCAGAAGAATACATCCTGAGTGCGGCGGCCAAAGAATTTGCAGAAACGCCGATGATGGAGGTCGCCAATACAGAGCTTTACGGGCCATATCGCTGGGGTCGTTATGATTTGATCGTGCTGCCGCCGAGCTTCCCCTTTGGCGGTATGGAAAACCCGCGTCTGTCTTTCATGACACCGACACTTATTGCGGGCGATAAATCCCTCACCAATGTTGTCGCGCATGAGCTAGCGCATAGTTGGTCTGGCAATCTTGTGACCAATTCGAATTGGCGTGATGCGTGGTTGAATGAAGGCTTCACGAGTTATGTCGAAAACCGCGTCATGGAAGAGCTCTACGGCGAAGGCCGAGCGGTGATGGAACAAGCGCTGGATATGGAGGGTTTGAAACGGGCGATATCTGAGGCCAAGCGGCCAGAGTTGACGCACCTTAAATTACCTGATGACATGGAGCATCCTGACGACGCCTTTACGCTTGTCTCTTATATTAAGGGCGCGAATTTTCTGTTCTTCCTCGAAGATCGTTTTGGACGCGAGAAATTTGACCCGTTCCTCAAGGCTTGGTTTAACGACAATGCTTTTCAATCCGTAACAACAGAAGATTTCATTGCCTATCTGCATGTGAATTTACATAAGGATAATCTGGACGCCCTCACGCGCGCAGAACTTGATGCGTGGGTTTACGGGCCGGGCCTTCCGCCGACGGCGCGCACCCCGGAATCCGATGCGTTTGAGAAAGTAGAGTTTGCATGGAATACTTTTTCCGCAGGCGACGGCAATATATCCGACTTGAAAAAAAATGCGAACGATTGGTCAACGCATGAATGGTTGCATTTTCTAAGCTCCCTATCGAATGACAAACTAGGCAATGCTGTTACGAAAGAAGGCATGGAACAACTTGACGAGGCGTTTGAGCTGACAGGCACACAAAACGCCGAGACAGCGTTTGCGTGGTACATGCAAGCTATCAAGGTTGGTTACGAACCTGCCATGCCAGAACTCGAGAAATTTCTAATGTCCGTCGGACGCGGGAAGTTCATCTACCGTCTTTACGGCGCATTGAAAGACAACGGTCAAGCCGAGATGGCCAACCGCATCTTCGCCAAAGCCAAGGCAGGATACCACCCCATCGCGCAACGCCGCATCAGCGATATCCTTGCGGAGTAAGAGACACAAATATATCTCATCCCTATCACTGGGGATGAGAGCGCCCTGCTCTATTTGGCGGACCTAGGCGCAATGATAAATAAGACGAACGAAATCAAAGCATATCCAAACAAGAAATGCCCGTAATCCAACGCGAGTAACGCGAGCGGCGTGCCGACGAATAAAGCCGCATTCCCGAGGGATGGCAGAACAACCAAGGTCGATAGCACACCACTCACACTCGTATATTCTATGAATGTGCGGGCTCGCGCCCACCTCAAGACGGCGTAAATTCCGACAGCTTGTGGCACGCTAATGAGGACAACAAACATGCCCTGAATTGGCCCAACGCATATCTTAAACAGGCAAGAATTAAGAAAATGTTCACCAGAAGCGTTCACAGAATAAAAAATACGAACATAGGCTGAAGTAGAAATTTCGTTATGCAATCACAACATTGGAACGATACACTCGCATTACTTTGCATGATGATTTTGGTAGACGGAAAAGTTTTAGAGGAAGAAATCGAAGCCTTCAAAGACGCCGCTATGGAACTCAGGGACATTGTAAACCCTAAGCTTATGCTAACCCGTCATATGGCAGAAGATTGGTTCATACAGCACCAAGATGACCTCGCCATTCGTGTCTCCCCGATGTTCTTTGACCGTAGTGTTTCCAGGATATTACATAGCCTGAATACGGTCGAAAACAAGAAAGACATCACCATCGCACTCTTAAAGGTCGCCATGTCTGATGGTCGAAAACATCCGTTTGAAGACAACTTTCTAAAGGTTGCCTGTACCGTTTGGAATTTAGACTCGCGGCTTGCAAGTTAGGCCAAACGCCTAATTCAAGACCTCCAATACCCGTCGTGAAATAAATGCCCCTTGCGCATAGGCTATGACCTATTTTCAAATTGTCTTGGCCTTCGAACTCACGGGCCCCACCTCTTTCCAGTTAAACGTCTGCGTAAACCTCGCATCTTAACGCCCGTTAACCATGTTTTTGAATACGTTCAGGGTTCATTCAATGCGTTTGGCGTAAATGTTGCACTGTCGAAAAAGGAGAGAGAACGTGTCGAAGTATAAAACTGTAAAGTCTATTGCGGTTATAGCCCTATGTTTCGGAATCCCTAGCGTTGCTGCAGCACAATCTGCTACGTCAAATGCCACCGTCAACCAAGCTACATCCATTGAAACATCAAAACTCGTAAAGCCTGTCGCAACGACGACACGTTCTAGAACAAAACGCATCGTTAAAGCCGTGCCCGTTCAGGCTGGAAAAACGAATATGTCCGTTGGAAAAGTTTACGGCCGTAAGATTGAGGCGAATAACGCGACTCACACCGAGCCAACTCGATTTGTGTTTAAAAGCGAGACTAAAAACTCGCCAATCCCAGTCTATTTCAGCGCAGAGTCTCTTAACTCAAAATAGAGACCGCTAAATGCTTGACCTAAAGGGACCGCCCTAGAGCGGTCACCTGAAACTACCACGCGCAAAACCCACCTCTCACATAATTTAAATCGCCCGAGCCATATCTATGTCTTGGGCGAGCAAAGCCGTCTGGTCTTCCTAAAACGCGAAATTATAACCACAAACATAGTTTAAAAGGCTGGTTTCATAAAAATGCTATAAAGTGTATATTATATATTGCTTTTAATCGACACCCCACATAGGTGTATATAAAATACACCTATGGAGAATATCATGCCCCGCCAGAAACTTAGTGCGTCCCCTTGCCTAAAAAAGATCGCATTCATGATCAAATTTCTTGCGGCGGCCTTCCTGTTTCCTGGAACAGTTCTCATCAACGCGCTTGGCGTGACACCTGAACAAGATGGCGGGATCATGCGAAGCATGTTCAATATGATATTCTGGAGTGTAATCGTCGTATATTTCGCCTTAATTTTCACTCTGAAAACTTAAACCCAACACCCCCAAAATAGGCTCAATGAAAATTGAGCGACATTCACCTTAAACTTCGTTTTAATCTACGGCGTGATGTTTCGTCATGCCTAATTTTATGGACAGATTTCATGCTCTCTGAACACACTATCTCAACCGTACAGCTCACAATTCCAGCCTTAGAAGAACACGGCGTTACGCTTACCAGTCGCTTTTACGAAAGAATGTTCGAATATAACCCAGAGGTGATGCCGTTCTTTAATCCTGCGAACCAGAAAGCGGGCCGCCAACAAAAAGCATTGGCAGCCGCTATCGTCGCCTATGCAAAGAACATCGAAAATTTAGAGGTTTTAACCAACGCGGTAGAACTAATTTCTCAAAAGCATGTCTCCCTTATGGTGAAACGCGAACATTACCCTATCGTCGGAAGTAATTTGCTAGGCGCAATAAGCGATGTACTCGGCGAGGCCGCCACGGATGACGTTTTAACGGCATGGGGCGAGGCCTATAACTTTCTCGCCGATATACTGGCCACGCGCGAAGAAGCTATCGTAAGTGATAATTTGAAACTCAATGGCGGTTGGAGCGGCTTCAAAGATTTTACTGTCTCCAAAAAACGTGAAGAAAGCTCAGTCATCACGTCATTCTACCTCACGCCTGTAGATGGCAAAGACCTTCCGGACTTTCTTCCAGGCCAATATATCACTCTCCGTCTTCCAACTGCGGAAGGGTCAACAACGATGCGTAACTATAGTCTTTCGGACTCCCCCAACCGTGACCATTTCCGAATTAGCGTTAAGCGCGAAGATGGCATTGATGGTCCCCATACCAAAGGACATGCTTCAAACCTGCTACATTCGGAGATTACGCAAGGCGACACGATTGAAGTCGGTCCGCCTTGTGGTGAGTTCTTTTTGGATGACCAAGATGACACGAATGAGATTGTTCTTCTGGCGGGCGGCGTAGGCATTACGCCTCTCTACGCTATGTTAAAAACAGAGCTCGCGAGCGAGCGAAAACGGCCTGTGGCATTCATTCACGCCTGCTTAAATCCAAACACACAAGCCTTCAAAAGCGAGATTGATGCGCTTGAAAAATCACATACTCGGCTAACGACGCATAATCGCTATTCTGATATTAGGTCTGAAATCCTAGCTGAAGGTACGAGTTCTGGATTTGTTGACGTGGACCTCATTCAACGCAGCTGTAATATACTCGCAGCAAAATTCTACATCTGTGGCCCATCAGGCTTTATGTCTGCAATGGAAGACATTTTGTTGACATCGGGTGTTTCCGCAGACCAAATTCGTTCCGAAGCGTTTGGCCCCAAAACATAATGTCAAAACATCTCTCTGCCTTGCGCCGCGTCCTCTCGCGGCCAATTCTCTACAATAGCATTGCGGTCATGATAGTCGTGGGAACGGTTCTGAATATAATCAATCAAGGCGACGTACTCATGAAGGGGGCGTCGCTGAACTGGCCGAAAGTTTGCCTGACATATCTAATGCCGTTCTTAGTCGCCAGCTTCGCATCGTGGAAAGTAATGTTGGTTGAAAACGTGTCTAATTAATCCAAATGATCAATGAGTCTCGCCCTCAAAAAAATATTATCAAAACTCTGAATTCAAAATAAATCTCTAAACAAAAACCTCTGTAAAGGCCTATGAGAATACCCATATTGATAATAGAATAAGAGTTAGAAAATTCAAACCTAAAGCCAGTATCACTCCCAAAACAGGCGTAAGCTCAGCGGCTTACTTGAGGCGAGTTTAGGACGCTCAGCTATGTCCGCTAATTTGGGCAATCAGTAGTAGTTTAAAATTAAAAAAGTATCCATCAGCCCATAATGAGCCAATGGATACTTACGTTTATTTATTACAAATTTTCGACGTCCGTTTGCGTGACCGTATATGTGCCTGTAAATGTCACAACATCACCCGGCGCGAGAACATCCCACGATCCGTCTACGACTGCATCGGTTGAATCACCCGTCGGCGCTGCGTCCGTTGAAAGCGTTTCATTTCCGGGTACAGGTGCTGGATCAGAGCCGTTATGCGTATCTGTAATCGCTACACCTCGAATAGTCGTGTTTCCATCATTCACTACGGTATATGTGTAAGTCACAACGTCACCAGCTGTGTGAGGCCCTGTATCATCAGCGACCTTTGTCATTGAAAGTGAAGGTTGAATAACTGTGACAGTCTCAACAACAGTGGAGCAATTTGTCGGGTTCGCAATTTCGCAGATCGTATATTCAACGGTATAAGTCCCCCCGGCTGTGCCCGGAGCGACCGTGATGAATCCCGTTGCAGGATCAAGCGTTAACTCTGGATCCGAAGCGCCAACAGTTAACGTCACATCTACAGGATCAGCAGGCGCGCTGTTCAACTCATCACTTGCAAGAACTGATGTGGTTACACCACCTGCTGTACCATCGATAGTAGGAAAGCTCTCAACCACTGATTCAATAAGAAGTTGATTCAAGATCGTGTGGGTGATGGTCGGAGTCTGCGCGGACACCGTGCAATCATCATTGGCTATAACAGGATTAAAAGCAGGATCAGCGGCTAGGGCTGATACCATTTCGATGATAATTGTTTCATCGGCTTCCGTATGATCACCATCTTCATATATCACTAGAGGAATTTCCTGCAAGGACGCCGCAGAGGTGCCATCATAAGTTCCAGCCGGAATCGTAATTGTTTTTGTGACAAAGTCATAATCAACGCCTTCAACTGCCGTACTTGCAGCCACCGCACCAAATGTAACCGTCAAAGGACTCGTCACCACACCCACGACTTTTAAGACAGGTAGATTTACGTTCACGTTTTCATAATCAACCGTATTGATACCATCAAAATTTATAAAAGGCACCAAATCAATTTGAATATTATCTAGAAAGTTCCCGATTATCTAGAAAGTTCCCGCTTCCGCCCGCGTTTGTGGACCTAAATTGCAAACGTTGAACACCTGTTGGACCAGTATAAGTCGTAGACCCTGTAACATTATCCCACAAGTTAAGCGCATTGTTCGAGGCCGAAGAGCCCATTGGAAATACAGTATTAGAGAACAATTGCTGATGCGTCGTGCCGCCGTCCAAACTGATAACTTCATATAAAAGCGTTTGGTCTACGCTTGTGCGTGTTCCGCGAGCCGCGTGATATAGGTCCCAAGACAAGCTTTCACCAGAAATCAAACAAATTTCTTGATACAAGCCAATAGGGCTTCTAGGGTTTAATTCGATAAGATAATCACCGTCTTGTGCGTCGCGCACGTGAAAACCGTCAGCCCAGGTTTCCATTGTACCATCCGTAGAAATCCATCCAGGGTGAAGCGCATCGGAATGTATAGAGTAATTCCCTGGTGTCGGGCCATCCTCAAAACTTGGGTTTTCAATTACTCGCACCTGCGCTTGAGCTTGACCTGCCATTAATAGGATGAAGACGAGTGGAAAGCTCACCTTTGTTAATAGACGGGTTGATAAAGGCTTAGACTTCTGACCTTCTCTAATGCCGGGCTTATTTAGACTTGCTTTAAAACTCTTATGCACAATGATTTCCATATAATATTGCCAGCTGATGAATAGTATTTTTGGTGATTCAAAACTTATGATAAATAAGAAAATATGAAAAGTTCGTCCGCACAAGGAACTCATTCTTTTTACTAATTATTCGTCGCTCAACACTGACTGTTCGGCAAGTTTAGGCTCTGCCCAATCTGAATCCCGTAAGTGGCGTCCAAACCATTGGAGGTTTGAATCGCGGAGACTGGAACGCAGCGCTGGCGGGCGAGTGAATAGACTGTATCTCCGGTGACAACACGATAGTTACCAGCAGAATTTCCACCATAACTTCCACCATAACTTTCACCATAACTTTCTGGGCTAGACTGACGCTTGACCTCTGTGCTCCTATAGGCTGACGGGGCAGTCGACGTAGCAGGCGCTGCTGAGGCCCTCATTATATTTTCCGAGCGGGCTGGGATTTGAACCCGTTGAATGGTCCGCGCTGGGATACCTGTGAATGTCTCGGATTCTAGGCTTTGGTTCGGGTTGTCCAAAAGGCAGCTTCCGCCAGAATGGGGCTTTGTGCCAACGGGGCAACTCACGGGTGCATAATTGGCGGCTGTGGCGTTATAAGTTGGCGCACTTTGATAGCGCGCGTTGGACTGGGCGGTAGGGGAATAGGATGGGGACGTGGGCGGCGAACAATCCGCCGAAATATCGCCAATGCCGTAGCCGACTACGCCGCCAAGGGCCGCGCCCGCAACCAGACCTTTGGTCCCGCCGATGAGTTTCTTACCTGCATAGGCACCTGCCGAGCCGCCAACCGCGCCGCCGATCAGCTCGCGGTTTGTTTCACGTCGTCGGCAATCCGAGACAGCCGCACTGTTTTGCGAAGTCTGATAGGACGCATTTACGGGCTGCTTATAAACAGGCGCGCGGTTTTGTGAGTGTTGCGCCAGATTTTCCGGCACCACGGAACAGGCCGTTAGGGCAACAGCGCCAACCAAACTTAAATATGCCGTAAATCTAAACATCTCTGTCTCCAGCCTTATAATTTTACAAAGACATGGGAGCTGAGACATAATATTCTGTTAATTGAATATTTACTGTATCTTAGAGTTTATTATAGGTTCACCTAGCTCTGAACTTTCACGGTTTCGCAGGCCCCGCATATTGAACGCGGACTTTAGCGAGCTCTTTAATGCCCAATTTACTGCCTGATTGCCAAACATTACCAGCGGCCGTTTTTGGGTGCGGTTTCAATCGGTCGTCGCAACACTTTAGTATTTTACTAAACTGGAGTGAGCAGATGAGACGACGTATATATTATTCAACAGAGCAGCGTTCGGAGATATGGGATCGCTGGAAACGCGGCGAGTCGGCGCA
>CALLIK010000003.1 GCA_938009235.1 uncultured Caulobacterales bacterium | reverse complement strand
TCAGAAGGCTTGAACGACAGCGAGAAAGTCGTCGTGCTAACGGGCGCAATGCGGCCTTGGTCACTGGGGCGCTCGGACGGGAACTTTAATCTAGGCGGCGCAATTATCGCTGCGCGTTTGCTACCTGCTGGCGTTTATGGCACCATGAATGGACGGGTGTTTACAGCGGCGGAGCTGCGTAAAGATACAGACCGTGGGCGGTTTGATTAGGCCATCTTTAATGTCAGCTAGGCAGCGAAAACAACGTTAGCCGAGAGTCTTAAAACGCCCAAAGAAGGCCGCTGGTAATGTTTTGGCAATATGGCAACATTCGCCAAAGAAGGACGCTGGTAATGTTTGTGGATATAGAAATAGAGGTCCGAAAGAACGGTAACAGGAGCTCAAGAACGGAAAGGGTAGTCACGCTTGCAAGTTGATAAAATTACGCGCGGCCTCCCGGTTATTCAATTATCCTATCATGGAGACAATCCATTTATTAGCGTATTGCTCTAACTCCTTTATATTCTTTACGGAACAGTCTCAAAATGAGGTTCAGGAATATTATCGAAATGACCTTCAAGCCAGTATCGTAAAGTCAGATTAAGCTCCATTTTTTCACCATTTCTGTCAATCACGGCAGGAATAACGAGCCCCTCCTCTCCCCTGAATATTCTTCTTCGTATTTCAACAGTAAATTCTTCGGAATTTGTTGATATGCCATTTAGAGATAAAAGAATGTCTCCTTTTTTGAACCCGGATTCTCGCGCTGCTGAGATGTCTTTAAAACTCTCTATCTGATAAAAGCCTTCTTCTGTTCCGCTAAAGCTAGCAAAACCAGTAAGGTTATACTTATTGGGTAATTTTTCTTGAAGTGAAAAAGAGGATTGCCAATCATATTCATCACCTGTCAGATTAAATTTGGAAATGCCATTACGCATTATTCCCCATCCAATGAAACCATCATTGCTATAAGCATGAGACTCAACCAAATCGCCCTGAGAATATTCGCCGTCATAAACGATGATAGCGGGATGCTTTTGGGGTCCGTCACCCGGAGAGAAGTTGACGTTCCTCAAAGATCGTTTCATCGGCGTTTTAGAAAACTCCCGAAAATTTATAACATCATAAATTGGTAATGGGTTGGGGCTTTCAACTTTAGGCGTTACCGTATCAAAAAACACAAGGGCACTATTAAATAAAAAGCCGCTGTCTAAGAACATTATAAATTGATGCTCATCTATCGAAACTGCGTGAAATAAGTTTTGTCTCATCGGCGCAGCCCCGAGTTGAACGCTCAATATATCATCAATCGAAGGGTCAATAGCTGTAATTCTAATATTAGAATTAGGACCATTAATTTCAAACTTCGTCCCTTCGAAAAAATCCAAACCTAAAATTATGTCTATGTTTTCATTTTCGAAAACTGAGTCTACTGTTGATAGGCCTTCTACTTTTGAAGGCACATAGCATCTAACGTTTCTTCGGTAATTATCGTTTTTGACTTTCACATTATAATCACCGACGACACTATAGCTTTCAACATCCCCAAATCCACCAAGAGTTACGGCATTTGAGCCATCTATCTGTTGATTTAATTTCTTTGCCAATTCAGGGCTAATGACACAAAAGGAAAGGCCCGTATCAAGCAAGGCTCTTACATCATGCTCTTCGTCTATTTGTACTTCAGTCACCGGTCCGGAAACTGCATCATCAACAAAGTCAAACTCATATAAAACTTCCTGCGCAGGTGCGCAGGAAACAAGAAGTGTAATATAAATAATAAAATATTTTATATTCATTTTGCACATTCTGATTCGGTTAAAAGTTGAAAGCCCCAATAACGACACTGCCATTGATATTTGTCAACCTGAAGCCGCGACCAGAACGCAATATTGTCTATTTTCTCGTTCAGTTACCGATAACCCCAATCATTGTCGCTTATCTTTGATCGATTTGAGCAAAGCCCCAAATCAGTAGCAGCTAAGCGTCCTAAAATCGCCTCAAGTAAGCCACTGAACCAACGTCCGCTTTCGGGGATTAACCTCGATAGAATACAATGCCTGTAGCTCTCACAAAACACTAACAATCTCTGCCCGCCTCGGTAGCGTATGTCTAACACACGACACTACAAAACCCCTCACCTTAAGTCTCATCCGTCAAATCAATCGGTATTTGCGGTTTAAAAATTGTCTGATGCGGTTCCATGCCTTCGCCTGTCTCTTTGGCTTTTGCTTTCACATATTGCGCATTCCACACGCCTTCGCCTGTGAGCGTTTCGCCCGTTTGTTGAGCACGTAAGGCATCGGCTTGTTGACGCTGAACATTGCTTGCACGCGCGCGGCCAAATTCATTTACCTCTGCGAAAAACCCAGGGTCTTTAGATAAGAGGTCAATTTCCAATTTCGTCTCATTCAGCATCGCAATCGGATAAGGCAAAATTCTGCATATCGGCTCGCCTGCTTCAAACTTAACAGGCGTATCCGTCTGCGTAATTCGCCAATTCATCGTGAATGGAAACGGCAACCAATCTGTGCGCACAAAGGCATCCAAGGGCACAGCATTATTATGCTCATGATTGGCGGGACCCGTCACAAGCAGCCCTAAATCTGGAGACGTGCGAAAGAGGAACGGAACGTACCATGTCACCATGCCCGTACCGAAATGGGAGGCCGCTGTGAACTTTCCGGGTGTCTCAGTTTCAATACGCATGGTATTCGTCAGATCGCCGCCATCCCACCTGACTTCACTCGTCGACGGATTAAGGATTTCCCACCCCATCGTATTGGCGGCAAGCAAAGGAATACACCGGTAGATATATTGCTGCGGGATCGCGTCCATCCAATTGCGTTTAATTTCGCAGGGGCGAATATGATCTTCAATTGCAATATCTACATCCGGCACCAGATGAGCGCGGACTGTATTAGGCGGGATATTTTTAGGTTCGGTCATATGCTGTCCTGTCCCAACGTCTTTTGTTTCATCAATGTTCAAACGTGCGCGCAAATCCAATGGCAATTTTGGTGTAATGCGACAACACGCTTTATATCTTGACGCAGAAATAGCTAACACATCTTAGATTCAATAGGTATCGTTGCCCGACTAATGATACGTACGGAGAGCCTTGATGACATCTAAATTTTGCGCAAATTTTAGAACGAGCCTTTTAGGCTTTGCCGCACCGTTCGCCTTGATCGCGTGTCAACCTTCTGGAACCAACGCACCCGCACAAAGCGAAGCGAGCCTCGATCTTAACTTCGAGAAGATCACATTAGATAATGGCCTTGAAGTCGTGTTCCATGTTGACCGCTCTGACCCTGTTGTTGCGATTAACCTTGCCGCGCATGTTGGGTCAGCTCGCGAAACCGCAGGCCGCACAGGGTTTGCTCATTTATTCGAGCATCTCTTGTTTCTCGACTCCGAGAACCTTGGCTATGGCGGACTCGATGAAATGAATACGCGCATTGGCGGCGAAGGCACGAATGGCTTTACGACCAATGACATGACGCAATATTTCCAAGCCGTCCCGAAAGACGCATTAGAGAAAGTCATCTGGGCCGAAGCAGACAAACTCGGTTGGTTCATTAAAACCGTGAGCCAAGGCGTCATCGACAATGAGAAACAAGTCGTCAAAAACGAGAAACGCCAACGCGTAGACAATGCGCCCTATGGCCATAATTGGTATGTCGTCGGTAAGGCGCTCTACCCAACGGACCATCCGTATAGCTGGCAAGTCATCGGGTCATTGGACGACCTAGACGCGGCGAGTTTAAAAGACACACAAGACTTCTACGCGCGTTGGTATGTCCCGAACAATGTAACCATCACCATCAGCGGTGACTTTGATGTGGCAGAGGCTAAAACTCTCGTTGAAAAATACTTCGGTGAAATTCCGCGCGGCGAAGACATCAAAGCCTATGGTCCGCGGCCCGGAAAATTAGACGCGTCGGTCAAACTCATCCACGAAGATAATTTCGCGACAGTTCCACGCCTTACCCATGTCTGGCCAACCGTCGAGCAATATCACCCCGACAGCTACCCACTCGAAATGCTGAGTAGTTATCTCACGGACGGCAAGACTGCGCCGTTCAATGAAGTCCTGGTGGATGAAGAAAAACTCTCACCTGGAGCTGGTACATTTTCAAACACGGCAGAAATCGCGGGCGAATTTTACCTCATCGCGCCGTCTAATGCAGGCACAGATTTGGACGCCCTCATGCCTGCGATTGAAACGGCCTTCGCGCGGTTTGAAGAAGCCGGCATCCCGCAGGCCGACCTTGATCGGATCAAAACCAAAATCGAAGTCGACTTCTATGGCAATTTCGACAGCGCCCTCAACAAAGCGATTGCGCTCTCCGAATATAATCTCTTCACGGGCGACCCTGAGGCGTACAAAAAAGACCTCGCAGGATATCGCAATGTGACACGCGACGATGTAATGCGCGTTTATAAAACCTATCTCAAAGATAAGCCTGCGGTCATCACAAGCTTCGTGCCAATGGGCGAACCTGCACTGGGCGTTGAAGGCTCAACCACCGCTGATGTTGTGGAAGAAGTCATTGTGGAAGGCGAAGGCGCGGCGGTTGAATTTGACCCCAAAGCCCGCGTCATTGCAAATCCAACAGCGTCAGCCTTTGATCGTTTGGTCGAGCCAGACTTTGGCGCAAGCTACGATCTGCCCTCACCTAAAATTTGGCAAACGCAATATGAGAATGGATTGAACATTCTCGGTCTCGCGAGTGACGAAATCCCAGTGATTAACTTTAGCCTCCGTTTAGATGCAGGACGCTTGCGCAACCCAACGGACGCCCCTGCTCTGGCGGGTATGACGGCGGATATGCTCTCCAAAGGGACAGCCAATAAAACAACCGCCGAGCTAGAAGCTGCGATAGGCGCACTCGGGTCAACGATTAGCGTGAACGCCGGGAACAGCGGCACATTCGTATCTGGGACAACATTATCGCGGAACTTTGATGCGACCATGACGCTTGTCAAAGAGATGACCTTTGAACCGCGTTGGGACGCCGAAGAGTTCGCAACGTTGAAGAACCAAGCCCTTCAAGGCATCACGCAATCCGAAGGTGATCCAAACTCCATTGCCCGCCGC
The DNA here is from genome assembly GCA_938009235.1 of uncultured Caulobacterales bacterium. Lineage (GTDB taxonomy): Bacteria > Pseudomonadota > Alphaproteobacteria > Caulobacterales > Maricaulaceae > Litorimonas. The sequence goes on along the minus strand of CALLIK010000003.1, from coordinate 188,427 downwards.
GAGTTGGCGAAACTGCAATATCCAAAAACTTCTCCGCTACATCATGCAGGCGGCACAGGGTATGGATCGGCTGATGCATTGGAGAGCGTTACGTTAGAGAGTCTCAAGGCTTTCTATTCAGATCACTACACGCTCAATGGCGCAACGCTTAGGCTTGCAGGTGATTTCAAACATCAAGCGGTCCGTGATGTTTTTGCGGTAGATGGATTAGGCGCAGGCACGGCTTTGACACCTGCCGTTCAACAGCTAACGCCTGTCACCGAGGCCAAAGTCAATTTCTATGATGTGCCAGGTGCGAAGCAATCTATTTTACGGATGTCTCGTCCCGCCCTTGCTGCGACTGACGTGAATTACCCGCTCGCAACGGCCGTGAACTTTCCACTCGGCGGCATTTATACGTCCAAGTTGAATTCCACATTGCGCGTCGAGAAAGGTTACACTTACGGCATTCGCTCTGGCTTTAACGGCAGTAAAGACACAGGCACATTTGCAGTGTCATCATCTGTACGGTCCAATGTCACGAAGGAGTCGTTGGAGTTGATCCGCGACATTCTCTCCAACCACGGCCCTGAAACAACGGAAGCCGAGCTGACGGAATTGAAAGACGCGTTGTTACGTGGACAAGCCCTCAAGACGGAAACGCTCAATGATAAATTGGGTATGTTGGGCGAGATTGACGCCTATGGCTACGCGCCAGACTACCGCACGCAAAATGCCAAAGCGATTGCCGCCATGACGTTAGAAGACTTCAAGCGTATCGCGGCGAAACATATCGATCCAGATGCAATGCAATATCTGATTGTTGGCGATGCGGAAACGCAAGTGGGCGCGGTGAAAACATTAGGCCTGCCCGTTGAGATGATAAAATAAACTATCAGCGGCCCTATTTAGTTCCAAGGAGTGCAGGTTGGGATACGTCTTACAGATAAGGGCCGTAAAAATTCAATGCCGTGAAACAATGGAGATGATTAAATGATGAAACGTCTACTTATCGGATTATCCGCAGTCGCGCTTGTCGCCTGCAATGAAGGAAGCGACGGCAACCATAGCACTTCGCGAATGAATATGGATCAAGTGGAAGCTGATTTCGCGCCAATGGCCGAAACTCAATCCCTGCAAAAAACTGCGGTCACCAACACACTCAATGTCAGAGACACGCCTGCCGTTTCCTATCTCGCCTACCGATATGGATATGGCCTCGTCATGCCGTCGGCGTCTGTGAAATCTACTTCGGACAAACATATGCAGGTTTGCCGCGAGGCGGGCCCATCAAAATGCCAAATCACAGGTTCGAGCGCGAATAGTTATTCCGATGAAGACAATCGCGCGACTTTATCCATGCGAGTCGAACCCGCGTGGTTAGACACCTTCATGACTGGCCTGAAACAGGACGTGGAAGAGGTCGACGGCAAAATTCAAAGTGCGGACACCACCGTCGAAGACTTGACCCGCGCCTTGCTTGATACGGATGCGCGTCTCACGGCGAAACGCAAGTTACGTACGCGGCTCGAGAAACTGCTTGAAACCCGCAATGCTAAACTACCAGACCTTCTGGCGTTGGAACGTGAAATGGCCCGCGTTCAAGGCGAGATTGAAAGCGCGACTGCGAACCTAAAAGCCCTGCGCGCCCGTGTCTCAATGTCTGTCGTCACGATTACTTACACGAGCGAGCGTAGCGCCGTGAGCCGAAGCGCCGTCTCCCCTATCGGATCGGCTCTCAAAGGATTTGTCAGGACAGTAGCTGAGGGCATCGGGGGCGTCATCACGGTTATTGCCGTGTTGCTGCCGTGGCTGATCTTTCTCATCATTCCTGGATTTTTCGCCCTGCGGTGGTTCTGGCGACGTCCGCGTAAAGCCAAAGCGCAGAAGACGCCCTTAGCTTAGATTTGCGCTTCTAGGCACTCGTATCCTCTTTCTGATCGCTCTGTTTTGTTGGGCGGTCAGATAACCAGAACCTTTGATAGGCGCGGCCAATCACGATCAAGACGAGCCCTAACACAACAAATGACATCGCCCGCAACACGCCTTCCAATCCGGCCATGTCGACCAAGAAGGCTTTCAACACCGTTGCGATAATGATGACGCCTGACGCGATACGCAGGGCTTGTTCTTTTTTCCAGACGCCTGCCGCGAGCAGCACAATACCTGCAAGCAACCAAATTGCGCTGATTGTCCAAAGTTCAAAGTCACTGAAGCTCTCATTGAACACGCTAATTTTCGTACCGTTAAAGCCATAGCGCACCATCGCGGTCATCCATGTCATCACGCCAAGCAAAGCAAGACCACCGAGAATATTGACATACACCTCTGGGCGGCGACCCTGCCCGCGCCAAGCACATAGACCCAACAGCACCGTCGGTACGAGCATCCCTGTCGTCAAAGTATTAAACAGCATGTTGCCGTCAATAAATTCTCCCGCGTTAAAGAGCGGTGATAGCCCCAACAATGACCCGAACACGAATAAGGCCAGCGTGCCGTAGGAGATAATTTCGGCGACTTTGGACAAGACAGCATTACCAGAGAACCGTTTGGATAACCCCGCCAAGGTGAAACAGAGACCCGTAGACACTTGCAATCCCAATTCCGCGAACCCAATCTTGCCGACATAGACAGAGCCGCTATTCGAGAGATGCCGAATTTGGAAGACAGCGAACAACGCCACACCCGCCAGTGCGGCCACTTCGATTAAACTATTCAGGAATATTTCCGTAGTGTTTTCAGATTTCCGTGTGTGAAGCAGATATCCAGTCACGCCCAAAATCGTCGCTGGAAGCGCAAGATAAATCCAAAGCGCATTGATAATCGGTCGCGCAGAAAGGCTATCAGGATTTGGGAACTGCCAAAGCAAGGCATGTGCAAAGACCGCCCCAGCCAATCCCAATAACGCCAGACGCGCACCAGGTAGGCGTAAGGCCCAAATCGCGGCGGCGAATATGGCCGCCCCCAAAGATAACGCGAGAGACAGCGCCTGACCATCCAATGCAAATACAGAGGCCAAAGCCCACGCGAGGGCAGCCCCAACAGTTAAACTGAGCGCGAGCCCGTGCGGACGAGCCTTAGAGTGTACGTAAATTGCCGTTGCCCCGAACAGCCCGCAATAGGCTAATGCCCAGACGGCATGGAGAGCATCAGACCAACTGACGACTCCGTAGGTCCCGACTATATAGGACACAACAACACTGCCGATGCCCAACATAATTGCGGTCGTTGGCCATAGGTTTCCAACGTCGGTACTTCCTATTTTCTCGTCGGCCTCTAAACTTTCCAGTAGTGCCAAGATCACAGCCAAAGCTGCGGCAACACCCAGAATAATTTTCTGAGAAGCTGAAACGTCAACTACCATCAATCCGACTGCCATAACGCCCGCTATGATCAAATGCGCGGCCTGTCGTTTTGCAAAAATAGAGGCGGCAAATAAAACGCCCATAGTCAAGACGCACAACGACATAACAGACATTGAAAGCTCGCCAGAAATAGAGGTTCGTGCGGCAAGCGAGGCCACAAGTAAGGCCGCAATACCACCCCATACCAAAGCCAAACTCGGCTGTAGGTTTAAGTCCAAGTCACCAATTTTTTGATCCGCGTCAGCTTTGTATTGCCCTGCGCGCCAAACCGTAACGCCAAAGCCGAGGAGTAAGAACAAACCCCATAAAATCATCTGGCCACTCATCGCGGCTTTCAGTGAAAATGCCGACCACCCCAGCCAGCCAAAGACTGTACCAGTGGCCAACCATCCCCATTTGGCATGCTGAGACAGCGCCAAAGCCGCTGAGCCAACGACGACTAAATATCCGACCAAAGCAATGAAGCTAGGCGTGTGTGTTTGGATCAATAAAGGCGTGGCGAGTGACGCCAGTAAGCCTATTGCGGCTAAGACGGGACCTTGCCGCAATGACAGCGCCATAGCGCCAAGTGAGACACCACCAAGGCCGATAAAGGCGACGAGCGCAGGTATGAGACCATATAACGCAAAGGCGGCATAGATCGCGCCCAAGAGGCTGAAAATACCCACAGCCGACAGCAGACCCGGAATGGAGGCATTAGATTGTAGGGCTTTTTGAGCCTCTATTAATTTGCCACCAAAACTAGACGATAAGACTTTATCATCGGTACGTTTCAACCACTCGCCCGCGAGCAATAGAACTACGCCTAAACCGAGCGCCATCATGATGCGTGCGCCGGGACCAAAGACCCCTGCCTCGATGGAAAAACGGATCAACAAAACAGCCCCAACAAGGAGCGCTAACCCACCAACCCAGACGGACCACTGCCCGCCAATTAATTCTTCAAGGTTACGTGTTGGTGTGTTGGGTGTCGGCTTTGCTGAGGCGATTTCAGGCGCAGTTTTAGAGGGCGCAAAGTTCGTGGCTTCAAGGGCTGGTTCGAGCGTTTTAACGGGAGTTGGAACTGGCGCGGTAGGAATGGGTGCAGCTACAGTTTTAACCTCGGCAAAATCTGGTGCCTGAACCTCTGGCCTCGTCATTAAAGGTTCAAAACGAGGGGCTGCGGTATCCGCCCTTCCCTGCGCTTCCAAAATTTCTAATCGCTTATTTAAATTTCGGTTCTGCGTCTCAAGTTTTGTCATCCGCCCAGATGACGTGATCCCCATGATCGACCCAATAAAGATAACGCCCAGAGCGGCGAGTACGAGAATTATTATAATAGCTGACATATTTCACGTTAGGCAGAATACGACAGCTATGGGAAGCCTTAATCAAAGCGCCATTCCTACCATCGTAGCTCAAGACCCAAATTCTTGCAGGAACTCGTTGCCGTCAGAACAATCGGGCCTTCTAAATTGATAGGGCAATTGGACTGTCTGAGGCTATTTAACCTCTGCGCACCCAATCGGCCTAAGTCTCTTTCTTTGTGATATAAATAGCATTGAGAAAAACTGGTTTCATAACAAACACCACTCGCGACAATATCTTCTTTAGGGATTTTTGGCGAAATAAGCGTCGAATGCTGAGTTTGCTGCGCATGTTGAGGCGTTCTGATGTCTTCATCCGCATCAAGAACATTGCGCTCAAATTTCAACTGCGCGCCTTTTAAAATCACACCGTCATGAAAAACAGTCTTGTTCCGATTGGTATAAGTGAAACTCGCATAGGACAGGTCTACATCACGGAAACTAATGCAACGATTATAGTCCTTACACAAATGCGTGCCTGAAAAATCGCTATGACGTAGATCACTTTTCTCAAATTTGACGTCAGACAGATCGGACGACCCGAATGTTGCCTGCGAGAACCCTACGTCCACAAAGGTCATCGGTCCAAAATCCACGCCAATGAAATCTAGATTTTCACACTGTAGATCGCTGACAATCGCGCGTTTATCCCCTTTAGGTGCAATCACGTCTTTCAACGTGAGGTCCGAAGGATATTGGATAATGCGTGTTAAAGCTCTGAGGGCGGAACATTGAACATCCAAATTTCCCGATTTAATGAGGGCCGCTAATCTTTCAACGGATATGTCGCGGTTGACGAGGTCACTGACGAGGAACCCTTCTGCCGCTGCGACCTGACGGTCATCATCCGACATAAGAAGTCTTAGATATTCCGTTACTTGTTGGTTTGAAGACGCCGTTCTCTCGGCTTCGATTTGGGCGATGAGCGATTGGTTTTGGCGCTCCATGATAATGTTCTGCCAAATAATTAGAATAATCGGAATGAGCGCCATCAAGATGAAAAGAAAGCTAACGCGCATGAGCCGACGCAAAATGGCCGCGAGTACATTTGCCGTCGCTGTGATTGTTTTTTCAGGGCTGCTAGAGCCTTTGACCTTCATCCAAGATTCTATGGATTGAGACAGGTTTGGCCCCATCCAGAGCTTCATCAGAAATATGGGTACCTTTGATTTTTCTTGGCTTCGGTTTTCAGACTCATGTTTGAACTGTCGCAAGTCGCGCAGCTCAGACTCGAGCTCAGTTAAATCAGGTCTAGATGTGTTTGAGGAGGTCATGCGCGTATAAAGCATTTGGCATTGGAGCGGTCAAACCCTCAAGGCGCTCGAGGAAGTGCGTAGTTATCGTCCGTTCATGAGGGTTAAATTAAAAAGGATAATTACCCGTTGCCCCCCACCTACCAATGAAACACTATATTTTGAGCTAAAAATTGGCGTTTTTACTGAAGACTGATAAGTGTCAGATATGAAGCGCTTCATCCAAATCACACGGCATGTTTATGAGGAGCCCTATACACTCAACCTAGCAATCATCGCCTGTAGTGGGAGAGCGATGGGTAGTCTTGAATTTTATTTAAAGACATCCGACCTAAAAGATATAGGTGAGGCTCTTTTAAAATTCAATTACAGGGAGAACTCCACATACTTATACGAACTTGGTTCAGAACGCCCAGTGAATAATTCTGCTCATTATTTCCTATTTAAAGCTTATCCAACGGGCAGAGGTTACAAACATTACGCCATTCAAATTCGTACAAACAACAAAGAAACCCATCGAGAAAGTGGATGGCCGCACCTTCATCAAGAAAGCGATTTAAGTATAGAGATAGACATAGATGAGCTTCAAAAACTGGGTCAGCTCTTCATTGATTTTTATAAATTGGAACAAGACCGCCTTTACTGGTCTCCAGTAGCTAGCTTTCTAGACACCGCAGTTAAAGAATCACGACTTCGACTTGAGCCAATCGATGTGGCAATCTCAGTCTTACCCAAATAAAAAGCCGCCTCTAAGGGCGGCTTTTCTGATTACTGATCCAAGAAGCTCCGAAGCTTTCTTGATCGGCTTGGATGTTTCAGTTTCCGGAGCGCTTTGGCTTCGATCTGTCTGATCCGTTCGCGTGTAACGCTGAACTGTTGGCCGACTTCTTCGAGCGTATGGTCCGTGTTCATCCCGATACCGAAGCGCATCCGTAGGACACGTTCTTCGCGCGGGGTGAGTGAGGCCAAGACGCGCGTGGTTGTCTCGCGCAGGTTAGACTGAATCGCCGCTTCAATTGGAAGGATCGCATTGCTGTCCTCAATAAAGTCACCAAGCTGGCTATCTTCTTCGTCACCAATGGGTGTTTCGAGTGAGATTGGCTCTTTGGCGATCTTCATGACCTTACGCACTTTTTCGAGTGGCATGGAGAGCTTCGCGGCCAATTCTTCTGGCGTTGGCTCACGGCCAATTTCATGAAGAATTTGACGCGAGGTTCGCACGATTTTGTTGATCGTCTCAATCATATGCACTGGAATACGGATAGTCCGCGCTTGGTCAGCAATTGAGCGTGTAATCGCCTGACGAATCCACCACGTCGCATAGGTCGAGAATTTATACCCACGGCGATATTCGAATTTATCAACGGCCTTCATAAGACCGATGTTACCTTCTTGGATCAAATCGAGGAATTGCAGACCGCGGTTCGTGTATTTCTTTGCAATCGAAATCACGAGACGCAAGTTAGCTTCCACCATTTCCTTCTTGGCCTGACGGGCTTCACGCTCGCCTTTTTGGACCTTCTGGACAATGCGGCGGAATTCATCAACGGGCACGCCCGTTTCCTGTGCCAGAGAGCCGATCTCTGTACGGATTTTGTCAATTGAGCGAGCTTCGCGTTGTAGATAACGATCCCACGCGCCAGATTTACCCGTCATGTCTTCAACCCAGTTCGGGTTCAATTCACTGCCGAGATAGGCGGTTAGAAATTCCGCACGCGGAACGCCGTTACCATCGGCCAAGCGCATCAGCTTGCCTTCGAGGGAGATGAAGCGTTTATTGATCGTATAGAGCTGATCAATCAGAGCATCGATCCGCGCATTATTTAGCTGCAGGTCTTTGATCTCGATAATGATCTGTTCTTGGATCGCGTCATATTCTTCAGCTTGCGGCTTACGGAGTTTCTTACCGTTCAGGCGCGCATTGATGAGCATTTGCTGAAGTTTTTGGAAACGTCCAAAGTTCTCAGAAATCCGGTCCAACTTCTCCATGATCGTATCACGAAGGGCCGCTTCCATCGCAGCCATGGAGAGATTTGTCTTATCGTCTTCTTCGTCCTCATCGTCGTCGATAGGCTTCTCGCCGGGCTTATAGGTCCGCTCGGGCATTTTGGTTTTACGTTCTTCGGCAAGGGATTCAAGATCACCCTCTTGCTTCTCAAGCTCACCTTTTTCGATTTTCTCGCGGCGTACAGCCAGCGCCGAACGGTCTTCCTGAATATTACCGATGGACTTGTTGTACGTCGTGTCCAAATCGATGATATCGCGGAGGAGAATTTCGCCCTCGGCCAGCTCTTCGCGCCAGATCATGATCGCTTCGAAGGTCAGCGCGCTTTCGCACAGACCTTTGATCATTGTATCGCGGCCCGCTTCGATGCGTTTCGCAATCGCAATCTCGCCTTCGCGGGAGAGCAGTTCAACAACGCCCATTTCCCGCAAATACATGCGAACCGGATCATCTGTCCGATCTAGCTCTTCTTTGGAGTTACCGCCTTTGACAGCCGTGGTCGAGGTCCGCGCAAGGGTCTTAGGCCCTAGCGTTTCTTCGTCACGCTGATCATGGACGGAAATGCCCATTTCAGAGAGTTGCGCAAGAATGATTTCAATCTCTTCGGCAGAGATGCCGTCCAGAACCATATGCTTATTGAGGATGTCCGTGTGCAATAGGCCAGATTTCTTGGCCTCCACGATCATGCGTTTGACGTCGATATTATCGAAGTCGAGTCTTTTGACAACTGAACCGAGTTCAGTCGATTGGGCTTTTTCAGCCGCGGCAGTTTTGCCCATGTGTTGGCCACCTTCGCGTGTTAAGACCGCCTTATGGTAAAGGTGGTCTTAAAATAACGTTAGCCCCATCAGGTCTGTGTGATCTTCACAGAGCCGACAAGGCTGTTAAATTCCTAATCGCGCGCTTCTTTCGAAGCCCGCATCGCACGGTGCATGCCGTCCGAGTTGTCGCCCGATATGGTTTCCACCAATCGCGCGCGGGTGTCGTTCAGGTCAGCCGCATTTGAACTTTGTCCCGAAAGGGTGTCGGCCTGGGCATTCCAGAGAGCCGCACGTTCGTCCAATGTTGCATCCATGCCGCCCATCCCAGCTCTGATCAAAAGCCGTTGACGGGACAAGACACGGTAGTCCTGTTCCAATCCTTGATCTTGTATATGTGCATGAAGGTGAGTCTTTTCAACCGCTTTCGTCTGCCGCCACCAGTCCAACACACCTCTTTGTATGGTTGCGCAGGCAGGATGGGCAAATTGAAGCTCAAAAAGGCGCTCATCTACACGCTCTAAAAGCTCAGGAAACTCAAGGATTGCGCCGATTAACGTCATTTCTGTGCGGGCATTTGACGCGAGTTTCTGGGCGGATGAAATTTGCGTAGATTTATTTGCTTTTGTTTCGCCAGACGTCTTTTTTTGTCGGTTTGCCTGCCATCCGAACTGCGCATCGAAGCGCGCAAGGAGCTCTGTCTTATATTGAGCCTTCACATCGCCGTGCTGAATTTCCTCCAGCGCCTTATATATACGCGACTTTAATCCCGCTTTTGCCTCTGGCGTATGGAGCGTTTCCAACTCTACCTCGCGCCGCCACAACATATCGACGAGCGGCAACGCCGTATCCAAAATTTGCTGCATCGCAGGCGGTCCAGAGGCGCGGATGAGATCATCAGGGTCTTGGCCGTCAGGTAACATCGCAAAACGTAAGCTCTGCCCCGGCTGCAATAATGGCAGTGCGCGCTCCACCGACCGGAACGCCGCGCGTTTACCTGCTTTGTCGCCGTCAAAACATAAAATCGGTTCTGGCCCCACGCGCCAGAGTAAATCCAGTTGATCCTCGGTGAGGGCCGTTCCCATCGGCGCAACGGCGTGGGTAAATCCAGCCCGCGACAATGCGATAACGTCCATATAACCTTCGGCCACGATCAGGCCTCGCGCAGAATTGGTCGGATCAGAATAAGCCCGCCTCGCACGATGGTAATTATAGAGCAGCTTACTCTTTTGGAAAATCGGCGTTTCGGGGCTGTTCAGATATTTGGCCTTGGCATCTTTCGCCATCGCCCGTCCGCCAAAGGCCACCAGTCGCCCGCGTCCATCATGGATGGGGAACATGATACGATCACGGAAACGATCCCACGGTTGGCGAGAGCGGTCCTCGGGTTCAACCAACAGGCCAGCCTCGATCAACTGTGCAGGCATTGCGCCCTGTGCAATCAACTCATCTTTCAAAGCCGAAAAATTATCAGGCGCGAAGCCCATACCAAAGGCTTTGGCAGCCGTTTTGCTTAGCCCGCGATTGGTGAGATACTCGCGCGCCGTATCTCCATCTGTGCGGTAGAGCGTCTTTTCGAAAAACTCCTGCGCGCGCTCCATCCAAGAGATGGTCGCTTTGTTGCGCGCGGCGCGGGCTTCGGCTTGAGGGTCGGCCTTAGGCATATCCATGCCCGCCATCCCCGCAAGAGTTTCGACAGCTTCAGGAAAAGACAGGCCTTCGACTTCCATGAGGAACGAAATCGCATCGCCATGTTTGCCACTAGAGAAACAATGATAGAAGCCTTTTTCATCATTGACGAAAAAACTGGGCGTCTTCTCATTGGTGAACGGGGACAGGCCCGCAAACTCTCGGCCTTGGCGTTTCAATTTCACATGGCGGCCGACAACGTCAGACGGGCGCACCCGAGCTTTCAGCTCCTCCAAAAAATTATCACCAAACTTCATGAACTCAGACTAGGCCCAAATGTGCGCAATTACGAGTCTGTTAAGACTTTTAGCTACTCATCATGGTTAATTATTTTCAGCGCTATCAACACATTCTACATATTTTCAAAGGAGTATCGAAGGTTGAACGTGTGTTTATGTGGCGCAAGAGGAAATTATCATGAAAAATAAGATATTATTGAGTGGCGTCTGCGCAGCGGCTCTTGTTTTAACCGCCTGCGGTGGAAACGACGCGACGTCTGTGCCTGAAACACAGACTTTCACACCGGCTACGCCTACCCCGGCGAATAATGTGCCAACCGTAACGTCTTCGAATGCACACCAAAACGCGCAGGTTGGTGTCGCATTCTCTTACGACGCAACACGAGCGGGGACCGTCTTCACTGATGCGGATGGAGACGCGCTCTCCTACACGGTGACATATTCCCCTAATGCACAAGGCCTGACCGATAACAACGGCATTATTAGCGGCACATTATCTCAAGACGGAACCATTAGAGTCACAATTACAGCAGATGATGGCAATGGCGGAACCGTCTCGGACACATTTAACATCGCGATTGCACCCGCAACTGTAACACCCACCCCGAACAATGCCCCGATTGTAGCCTCAGTGAACTCAAACCAAAACGCACAGGTTGGTGTCGCATTCTCTTATGACGCAACACGGGCGGGAACCGTTTTCACTGATGCGGATGGAGACGCGCTCTCCTACACGGTGACATACTCTCCTGACGCACAAGGCCTTACCGATAATAATGGCATTATTAGCGGTTCAGTCTCTCAAGACGGCATCATCAGCGTCACGATTACAGCAAATGACGGCAATGGTGGAACCGTCTCGGACACATTTAACATCACAGTTTCACCTTCAACTGTAACACCCACCCCGAACAGTGCCCCGACTGTAGCCTCAGTGAACGCAAACCAAAGCGCACAGGTTGGTGTCGCATTCTCTTACGACGCAACACGGGCGGGGACCGTCTTCACTGATGCGGATGGAGACGCGCTCTCCTACACGGTGACATATTCTCCTGACGCACAAGGCCTTACCGATAATAATGGCATTATTAGCGGTTCAGTATCTCAAGACGGCATCATCAGCGTCACGATTACAGCAAATGACGGCAATGGCGGAACCGTCTCGGACACATTTAACATCACGGTTTCACCTGCAGTTGTTCCTACATCGAATAAGCCAAATATCATTTTCATATTGTCCGATGATCAAGGCAAAGACTCCTCAGCTGAATATAGCTTAACGAGCGATATCCCCAGCACGCCCATCCTATCAGCGTTAGCCAATAGTGGCGTTATTTTTGAAAATGCGTGGGTCGCACCAACCTGTTCACCTACGCGTGCGGCCTTACTGACAGGCAAACATGCGTCGCGAACAAGTGTTCTTCAACCAGGCGATGACTTATCAAGCACAGAGACTGTGCTGCACAGCTATCTCAAAACCAATGCAGATACATCAGAATACGCTAGCGCCATCATCGGCAAATGGCATCTTGGCGGCGGCGTAACAGGGCCAAATGACTTCGGTGTCGACTATTTTGCAGGTATTGATTCAGGTAGCATCAGTGATTATTTCAGTTGGAATTTGAATATCAATGGGACGACAACAACGTCCACAAATTACGCGACAACGGAACTAACAGATTTAGCAATAGATTGGGTTGATACACAAACGGCCCCTTGGTTCTTATGGTTGTCCTACAACGCTCCACACACGCCTTATCACTTGCCACCAACAGACTTGCACACGCGCAGTTTGACAGGAACAACAGCAGACATCAGCGCGAACAGTCGCGATTATTATCTCGCTGCGATTGAGGCCATGGACACAGAGTTCGGCCGTCTTTGGAATGGCTTAGACGTTGAAGAGCAAGCTAATACAATTGTCATTTACTTAGGCGACAATGGAACACCCGGAGGCGCAGTTACAACAACGGCCGCACAAAGCGGTAGAAAAGGCGGCCTCTTGCAAGGCGGTATCAATACGCCTCTGTTCGTATCTGGTGCAGGTATAACGCGATCAGGCGAGCGCGAAGACGCCTTAGTCAGCCATACTGACATTTTCGCGACAGTGGCTGAACTCGCGGGCGCAACCCTGCCCTCACATAATGACGGATTTAGTTTTGCGGATTTACTGACGGGTCAAAATACGACTGAACGCGACAGTGTCTTTACGGAATCAAGCGCAGGTTGGGCTATCCGAAATGAGCAGTATAAATTAATTCAAGACGCCAATGGCGATCAGACTTTATACGACTTGTTAGCAGACCCAGCAGAGCTATCTGACCTAATTGCAGGCGGAACGGATGTCAGCGCAATTGTCTCAGACCTTGAAACAGAAGCGAACAACCTACGCGGTGTTGAAAATATAACAGGCGTTAAATTTTCTGACCTCTCGCCGCTTTGTAGTGACTATGTTGGACAATATTCCTCCACCGCAACAGATGTCTTACGCGGTGGCGATTATCAGGGCTCGCTCAGCGCGACAGCAGACGGAAACACCTGCACATTATTTAGTAACTCGATACCCAATCATGATTTCAATGATGGAGAAGCATCCTTTGTAAATGCCGTAGCTGCAGTTGAAAAAACATATTCAATCTCAACCGCTCCAACACTCGCCGCAACAACAACACCGATTGACGGCATAGACAATGCAGTCTTGTTAAATGGTGTGAAAATCGACCTCTTATCCGCAGGCTGCTTTGGTGTTGGGGATGAACGATCAGGGTGTAATGATCCTGACGCGGCGTGGCGTTATGATCCGATGCACCCAGAGAATGACCAACATCAAGTCGATCTTAGTAATGCACATGCACAGCCAAATGGCGCATATCATTATCACGGGCCGCCACCAGTCACGAATGGCGACGCCAACACCGCGTCGGGCGTTATCGGATACGCCGCAGATGGATTCCCGATTTTTGGTCGGTATTTTTCGGACAATGGCGTCATCAGAATGGCGGCCTCTAGCTTCCGTTTAAAGACGGGTTCGCGGCCTACAGGCACGGACGACCCAGGCGGGACATATGACGGAACCTTCGTAGCAGATTATGAGTATGTTGAAGGCCACGGCGACCTGGATGCCTGTAATGGCATGACTGTAGATGGCGTATACCGTTACCACGTCACGGACGCATATCCGTATGTAATGAGCTGTTTTTCTGGAACGCCAGACCCATCTTTTGTTAGATAGGCAGCTTTGACAACATCAGCCTAAGGGCGGCATTTGGAGCCGCACATTGGCGAACGCAAATTACAGTGTCTCTGGCTTTGAGTTTATTGAATAAAACTCATTCAGAGGCACGCCGCGTAGTTATGGCGTGGCGTTTAGGTCCTCGTGCTGGTACCCTTTGGCGGGAGAAGATAAGCTGCATTTGACCAGAGGCTTAAAACCGCACCCAAAATAGGACGCTCAAAAGCTAAGCTCTAGATTAGAGTTGCGGAAACCTCACATATTCAATAGCTGTCTAACTTATGGGACCTAAAGTCGTCATAAACACCATTGGAACGTTAGGCGATTTACATCCAATGATTGCCGTCGCTCAGGAACTCAAAGCTAACGGGCTTAACCCCGTTTTTGCCACCTCTTACAATTACCTCGAAAAACTCGAACAAGCTGGTTTTGAAGCTCACGGGATTGTTGACGGGCATCTAAAATTAGCCTCAAATTTAGGACTCTCAGAAGAGCAATTCATGAGGATGCTCATGACAAATCAGAAGGAGGTGACAGTAAAATTTTTAATCGACCCATTAGCTGAATCGACTAAAAAATTAGAAGCTGTTATTGACGGAGCTGTTGCAATTATTGGTGGGCCATTCTCTTATGCTGGCCATATTATGGCAGATAAATATAATCTGAAATTCATTATGACCGTCCTACAACCTGGTTTAATTGAGACCTGCTATGATCCGATTGTCATGCAAGAAATACCTATGCTTATTGCGCCAGCTAAAAACCCATTTAGCAGAAGTTGGAATAGAGTCTGGATTGCTATTTTGAAATCTGCTGGACGTTTCTTGTTTAGTAAGTCCATCAACTTAGTCCGAAAGAATAATGGCGTTGCTGTGAAACCCACGCTTCCAACATTTGAGTCTACGGATGCTGTTTTGTTTTTAGCTCTATATTCTGATGCTCTAGGGGGCTTACAGCCCGACATGCATCCGCAAACACATATTACAGGTTTCCCTGAATTTGATAGTGAGAGCGGTCTACCTGAAAAATTGGACCCAGCCCTAGAAACCTTTTTAGACGCTGGACCGCCGCCATTAGTTTTTGGATTAGGTAGTCTTGCCTACCATGCCTCAGGTGACTTTTTCGCGCAGAGCCTTCAACTGGCGAAAAATATGAACATGAGAGCCGTCATTCTAACAGGTCAAGCGTTAGACCTTCCTCTCGATAAAGATATCTTAGTTGCGACCTATGCACCGCACGATGAATTATTTCCACGCGCAGCCGCGATTATCCATCACGGCGGAATCGGGTCTACTGGGCGCGCACTGAAAGCGGGAAAGCCGCAATTGATTACGCCATTTAATGGAGATCAATTTGATAATGCGCGACGGGTGAAAAGATTGGGAGTTAGCGATACCTTGCCAATCAAAAAATATAACACTGCACATGCCGAGAAGATATTGAAAAGGCTTCTAGCGGATAGCGACGTACTATCTTCAGCACAAAAAGTAGGCCACAAAGTATCTCATGAAAACGGCGCTCAAGAAGCGGCAAGGCTTATAATAAATTGCCTTAATGAAAGTGAGCGCTAAAAAAGCTCTATGAGTGACTTAATGCACTAATATACTCCCAAGCGGACATAACTGAGCGTCTTAAAATCGCCTCATGTAAGACACTGACTTTAGGAAATGGAGTGCGCTTTTTAGGTTTTAAAACCCTATCCACGTTTTAGAAAACTCAAACCCTATTGTTCTCAAAGCCTTACAAGAAACTTACAGAGATCTTTCCCCGTATTCAAAACCTGTGTCATTCTAAGGGCGTTCTTTCGGACATGGGACAGGTGAGACGTCGCTTACTGGTTCGAGAGACGGTGGGGTTGAGCGTCTTGGTCTGACAGCCAAGAGTGTGCCGGGCCATGATGTCGTGAGCGTTGACCGCCTGATGTTACTTAGGAATTGGAGGTAATACCCTCCAAGGTCTTTTGGACGTCAGACTGCGGGACCCCGAACCGCTACATCTACAACTGCCGCCGCGTGGTGGATTGGCCTGACAAGCTAGTTCAGTGATACCTGCGTAAAACAAACTTTTTATTTTCGGTACTCCGTCGCGAGTATCACCCACGCGGGCTGTCCCATCTTTATTGGCGGGTTGCCGCCGGCCAACCCAACCCGCGTTGGGAGACATCGCATTTCGGCAGACCCCCAGATGGGCTGTGAGCGTGGCCCTATACCTGCTGCCTTCATCTTATCTTAGGCCCTCCCCTTCATCTTATCTATAGCTTGCCTATTTACGCGCCCTCCTCTATATGGCGCGCGAGCTCTTTGATCGGCACTCCACCTTTCTCAGCAGATCACATTTTACGCCCGGATTGGCCGGGCTAGTCCATAGTTGCACCTTCCCAATAATGGGACGCACTACTGGCAGGACCCTTATGTTGGAGACTACCCTTACATGTCCGAATCTATGACCCCTACAATGGATGATTTTGCATCCATGTTCGAAGCCGCTATTGAGGCTTCACCTATGCAAGAAGGCCGCGTTGTCCAAGGCCTCGTGACTGCAATCGAAAAAGACGTCGTCATTGTTGACGTAGGTCTAAAAACTGAAGGCCGCATCGACGCTCGTGAATTCTTCACGCCAGGCGAAGACACTATGCCTAAAGTTGGCGACACAGTTGATATCTATCTTGAGCGTATCGAAAACGCCCTCGGCCAAGCCGTTCTTTCCCGCGACAAAGCGCGCCGTGAAGAAGCTTGGGTCAAGATGCACAAATTCTTTGAAGGCGAAGAGCCAGTTAACGGCGAAATCGTTGGACGCGTTAAAGGTGGCTTCACTGTCGACCTCGGCGGCATCAACGCATTCCTACCGGGTTCACAAGTTGACATCCGTCCCGTTCGCGACATCGGCCCATTGATGGGTCAAACACAGCCTTTCATGATCCTCAAAATGGACCGCTCCCGTGGCAACATCGTTGTGTCTCGTCGTGCGATCCTCGAAGAGAGCCGTGCAGAGCAGCGCGCTGAGTTGGTTGCCCAACTTAAAGAAGGCGAAACTCGCGACGGTATCGTCAAGAACATCACCGATTACGGCGCATTCGTCGACCTCGGCGGTATCGATGGTCTCTTGCATGTCACAGACATGTCATGGCGCCGCGTGTCCCATCCGAGCCAAGTCCTCAATGTTGGCGATACGGTTGCAGTGAA
Source organism: uncultured Caulobacterales bacterium (assembly GCA_938009235.1). Lineage (GTDB taxonomy): Bacteria > Pseudomonadota > Alphaproteobacteria > Caulobacterales > Maricaulaceae > Litorimonas. The sequence goes on along the minus strand of CALLIK010000003.1, from coordinate 171,379 downwards.
AATCATCCGCATCAATCCAGAAACACAACGCATCAGCCTTGGCATGAAGCAGCTTCAGGAAGATCCTTGGAACGCAGCCGCAGCGAAGTACACACCAGGTACACGCCACAAAGGTACAGTTACGAACATCGCCGATTACGGTGCATTCATCGAGCTGGAAGAAGGCGTCGAAGGTTTGGTCCATGTTTCCGAAATGTCTTGGACAAAGAAAAACATCCACCCAGGCAAGATCGTCTCTACATCTCAGCAAATCGAAGTCGAAGTTCTCGACGTCGATCAAGAGAAGCGCCGCATCTCACTTGGCATCAAGCAGGTTCAATCGAACCCTTGGGACGATTTCTCCGACCGTTTCCCAATTGGCTCCATTGTCAAAGGCGAAGTTCGCTCTATCACTGAGTTCGGTTTGTTCATCGGTCTAGATGGCGACATCGACGGCATGGCTCATCTTTCAGACCTGTCTTGGGACAAGTCTGGCGAAGAAGCGCTGGCTGACTACAAAAAAGGTGACGAAGTCGAAGCTAAGATCCTCGAAGTCGATACAGACAAAGAGCGTATCTCTCTCGGTATCAAGCAGCTTACGAAAGACTCAGCTCCTGCTGGCGGCGCAACCGGTGCAAACCGCGGTGCAACTGTCACATGTACAGTCGTCAACGTTCAGCCTGCTGGCCTCGACGTCACATTCGGCGAAGAGAACGATGTCAAAGCCTTCATCCGTAAAGGTGATCTGTCCCGTGAGCGCTCTGAGCAGCGTCCGGAGCGTTTCGCTGTCGGTGACAAGGTTGACGCGATGATCACACGTGCCAACCGCGCGCGTAATGATTATCAGCTCTCCATCAAAGCGTTGGAAATTGCAGAAGAGAAAGAAGCCGTATCACAGTATGGTTCAACTGACTCGGGCGCATCTCTTGGCGACATTCTTGGTGCAGCGCTTAAAGGCGACAACTAGGAACACCTACAAACGGGGGTCATTGATCCCCGTTAAGTTGGCATTAACTATAAAGGCTCCTGTTTCAGGGGCTTTTTTTTTACATTTCTTTACGTTGTTGAGCTATTTTTCGTTGACGAGCCAAGGGCTTGCCTGATTTAAGGGGGCATGCTCAGATCCGAACTCATAGACATGCTTCACGACGAAAATCAGCATTTGACGCGTCGTGATATGGAGCGATTAGTCGCTGTTGTGCTTGAAACGATCACGCAAACCCTAGAAGCAGGCGCACGCGTAGAGCTCAGAGGCTTTGGCGCATTTTCGGTACGCGAGCGTAAAGCGAGAGCAGGCCGTAACCCACGCACAGGCGAAGCTGTAAACGTGCCAAGTAAGCACGTCCCCTTCTTTCGGACAGGCAAAGAACTACGTAAACGAATTGACGACGCCTACAAAAGCTAGCGCTACGCCTGCTGTTTCTTAGACGCGCATCAGTTAGACGTTGAAGCGCCTACCACTCACCTGTATTTTCCATTGAGACCCAAGGCTCTTGTGGCTCAAGGTTGTCACCTGCTTGTAGCAATTCAACTGACGCACCATCTGGACTTCGGATGAAAGCCATTCGACCATCGCGCGGCGGACGTAAAATCGTAATGCCTTGCGTTTCAAGATGTGCGCAAGTCGCGTAGATGTCGTCAACGCGATACGCCAAATGCCCAAAGTTGCGACCACCTGTTAAAACCTCTGTCGTCCCGTCTTCTGCGGGCCAATTATAAGTCAACTCGACAAGCGGCGCATCATCAGCCTTAGCGCGTTCAGCATCCTTTGACGCGGCCAAAAATACCAAGGTAAATCTCCCACGTTCACTCTCATGGCGGCGGGTTTCGGTTAGGCCGAGACCCTCGCAGTAAAACTTCAACGTGGCGTCCAAATTCGTAACGCGAAGCATGGTGTGAAGAAATTGCATAATTAGTCTCTTTCTTTGTCTTAGGCTTAAATCTGTATGTAAGATGAATGCCCTGTAAAGGCAAAATTAACTACATTGACGCCCCCCCTCAAGACATGCGACATTATGGTGCGCGTCGGCGGGGGTTCGACGCTATTTTTTCTTAAGGGGAATATCATGGGAATGATTTCAGAATTTAAAGAATTCGCGATGAAGGGCAGCATGCTCGATATGGCTGTTGGTATCATCATGGGCGGCGCATTCGGTACAGTGATTAAATCACTTATCGAAGACGTGATTATGCCTGTTGTTGGCCATTTTTCTGGCGGAATTGATTTCAGTGCTAAGAAAATTGTACTTTCACCGGCTGAAACAGACGCAGCTGGCGCAATCATCGATGGTACTGGCGCAGCAATCGGTTACGGCTCATTCATCAATGCAATTATTGCTTTCGCAATCTTGGCTTGGGTCCTATTCATGATCATCAAAGGCATGAACAAAGCGAAAAAAGCCGAAGAAGAAGCACCAGCAGTAGTACCTGCCAACGAAGTTCTGCTTGCAGAGATCCGCGACTTGCTTTCAAAAAAGTAAAAGCTTCACAGCTTTAAAAGTTTAAGAACCCGCTCGGTGTATTTCGCGTAACGTGATTTACATGGGGTGGGTTTTTCTTTGCCTAAAAATTTGATGCAGTCGCAACGCTTGCATAAAGGCACAAGCTGCCCCACATGCCCGCTCATGATCGATACACCCACAACACCTGAAGATATCACACGCGAAGAGAGCCGAGTTGATACAGTCACAGTTTTTCAACTGGACGGACAACCTGTACGCGGGCGCGCGGTTAAGCTCGGCCCAGCTCTCGATAAAGCCCTACGTCCAAATGGCGAGAACCGTTACCCAGAAGCGATCGCCCGTCTGCTAGGTGAAGCCATGATGACAGGCGCGCTCGTGGCGCAGTCTTTGAAATTCGACGGACGGCTTGTTGTGCAATGTCACGGTACAAATGACGGCTCAGTTAGTTTGTTAATGGCAGATTGCACAACGGACGGACATATTCGTGGCTATGCACGTTGGGACGCGGAAAAACTCAAAGAGCTACAGATCGATACCCCTTTACCAGGCGCACAAGTTTTGCTCGGCGGCGGAACATTCTCGATGACAATCGATCAAGGCCCAGACATGGACCAATATCAAGGCATTGCCGCCATTGAAGGTGACAGCCTCTCCAGCTGCGCTGAGCATTACTTTAATCAATCAGAGCAAGTGCCGACGCGCATTCAACTGGCCTGCGGTGAAGTGGTGGATGATACGGGTTCGCATTGGTCAGGCGGCGGGATGATGATTCAGAAAATCGCTGACGATACAGCCCGCGCGGATGCAACACCGCCGTGGGAAACCGCGCAACAATTGTTCAGAACCTTGACCGACGCAGAGCTCATCGACCCAGACCTCTCCATGAACACACTCTTATATCGTTTGTTCAATGAATATGGCGTGCGCATTGTTGATACGCATGCGGTCAGTTCCACATGTCGGTGTTCGCGTGAGCGTTTGCTCGACACGCTAAAAAGTTTCGACCAAGCCGCAATGGACGACATGGCTGAGGACGGCATTATTTCTGCGTCATGTGAATTTTGTGCGACGGATTATAAATTCCCGCTCGCAGAAATTTCTTAGCCTCGCCAAAAGGCGGGCGTGAGTAAAACCAAGGCCGTAATGATTTCGAGTCGTCCAATAATCATGGCAATCAATAAAACCCATTTCGCGCTTCCTGGCAGGTCTTGGTAGGTTCCTGCTGGGCCAATGATGTCACCCAATCCAGGTCCAACATTCGCAACAGCACTACCTGCACCAGACCAAGCTGTGATAGAATCAAGTCCAATCAAGGACAGTAAAATCGCGGTCACCACAAACGTCAGAAAAAAGACGAAAAAATAGCTCATGACGGAATAAACAACTGACGGGGGTAGCGTCTGCCCACCATATCGCATTGGTACGACCGCATTATGTCGAGGCATACGGAACAGGTAATTCCGTAAGGCTTCGAACGCGACCTGATATCGGAATATCTTTACGGAACAGGCCGTAGACCCCGCACAGCCGCCAATAAACATAAAGGCGAAAAAGGCTGTGACCGCAAACGGTCCCCACGAATTATAATCAGTCGTGGCATAGCCAGTCCCCGTCACAATCGAAACCGTATTAAAAGCCGCCAGACGCAAGCCTCGTGTCACTTCGAACTGATCGGAGATCACCAAAAAGACCGTCACAATCGCAATCAACGACGCCATGATTGTCAAGAAGGCTCTGACCTGACTGTCCCGCAGCGGAGCGCGCCAATCTGCACGTGTCGTCATCAGAAGATAGACACCAAACGGCATGCCGCCCGCCAACATGAAAATAATACAGACAATATCAGCCCCACTATCCATAAAGCCGCCCATTGACGCATCAGACGTAGAATATCCACCCGTCGCCAAAGTCGTCATGGCATGGGCCATCGCGTCAAACCAATTCATGTCCGTCAACAAATAGCCGAAAAAGCAAAACAGCGTAAGCCCTAGATAAATCAAAGAAATAGCGCCGGCCAAACTTGCCGCGCGAGGCAAAATTTTCTCGCCCATATCCGAACTTTCCAAACGGAAGAGCTGCATCCCGCCAACTTTCAGCATGGGCAGCACCGCCATCGCCGTCACAATAATACCCACGCCGCCAATCCACTGCAGCAAGGCCCGCCACATCAAGACCCCCCTTGGCATATCATCAAGACCTGTGAGGATTGTCGAGCCAGTTGTCGTGATGCCTGATGTCGCTTCGAACAAGGCGTCGGTTAAGGATAAATTAATGGGTTCAAACAGAAACGGTAAAGCCGATAAAACCGACAACGTCAGCCATGCAAATACTGTCAAAACAAATGCACCGCGCGCACGAAGGCTTGGGTTTGGCGTATAGGTGATCGTCGCCAAAAGCGCACCAAAGAGTGTTGTGATCCCGCCAGAGATACCAAAAGCCCGCCAAGCGCGAGCTTCATCGAAATAATCGACAAACATCGGGATGAACATCATCATACCGAGGGCGGCACTCATAAGGCCGATCACGAAAAAGACTGGACGTAAATCTGGCATAAATGGGACGTAACCCGAAGAAGCAGCAAAGGGAAGTGTGCAAAGACGACTAGACACCTCTTGAACTTCTACATCTGTAAAGGCAAAGTTAGCCTATGAAACATTGGATCTCCCCTCTTCTCCTCTCTGCTGCACTTGTCGGATGTAATAATGCTGACATACCAGCGCCAACATTGCAGGAGGCCGTCGTCCAATCGCAGCAAGAAGTTGAGGCCAAACAACGGCCAATCAATTACATTAGAAAGACCCCTGTTGAAGGCGGTTTAACGCCAGAACGTATCAACAGCTCACCTGCCCTCGGCGGTGCCTCGCTATCGGGAGTAAGAATTGCGCCGAACGGAGAATTTGTAACTGTCTTGCAGGGCCGTGATGATGACGCCGCGCAACAAGACCTTTGGGCCTATGATTTGGAAACGGGCGAAGGCCGCCTTCTCGTCAGCTCAACTGATTTATTAGAGGGACCAGAAGTTTTATCCGAAGAAGAGAAAAACCGACGCGAACGCGCACGAGAATATGGCAAAGGTATCATCTCTTATAACTGGGTCGGCGATAACCTACTTCTGTTCCCACTGGGTGGCGACATTTACCTCTATGATCTCACGACAAAAGAAAGCCGCCAAGTCACCGCGACAAAAGAATTTGAAACAAACCCTAAGGTCAGCGGCGATGGCAACAAGGTCGCCTATGTTCGCGGCAATGAGCTTTACATTAAAGACCTCAAAACAGGTTTGGAACGACAGCTTTCTGACGGCTCCACTGACACAATCCGAAATGCGACCGCCAGTTTTGTCGTGCAAGAAGAATTAGATCGCAGCACCGGATACTGGATGTCCCGCGATGCGAAAATGCTCGCCTATACGCAAATCGATGAGAGCGCGATTGCCGTTGAAAACCGCATTGATTTCGGCGCAGACGGTGTCAGCAATATCGCGCAACGTTACCCTTTTGCAGGCACTAACAATGCGACCGTCAAACTCGGATTTGTGTCGGCACGCGGAGGTAAAACGCGGTGGGTAGCTCTGGATGACGACGCGGACCTCGGCGAGGATATCTATCTCACACGCGTTAGTTGGGCTCCCGATAATAAGACGGCCTTTGTGGGCGTGCTTGCGCGTGATCATAAGATGCACCGCATTTATAAGATCGATTCCCAAACAGGAAAGAAAACGGTCTTTTACGATGAAACATCGCCGACATGGCTAAATGTTGGCCCTCACATTTACCCTACCAAAGATGGCGGTATGATTTGGTCTGCGCAACGCGGCGATAAGCAACAGATTTTCAACGTGAATGCAGAAGGCGCGATCAAAGCCCTTACACCTGATAATTTAAATGCTCGATATTTACTCTGCAAAACTGATGATGCCCTCTTCGTGAGCGGATGGCAGGACACACCACTTTCAAACCACGTCTTTAAAATTACGCAATCCGCAGATGGGGCCGCAGATGGACCAGAAGACGGGCAAAGCGTTACACAGATCACAAAAGGCGAAGGCAGCCACGGCGCGAGCTTTAATGGCGACTGCACACGCTATCTCGGACGTCACACTGATGATGCAATTCCGAGCAGTCTTCGTGCCTTTGAAGCCGACGGTACGCCTCTGGCATGGTTGAATGAAAATAAGTTGGATGAGGCCCACCCCTACACGCCTTACCTCTCTGCGCACATCAATCCTGACTATGGCCAGCTAGAAGCCCCAGACGGCACTATGCTCGACTATATGCTCTTCAAGCCAACGGATTTGAAAGCCGGCGAGAAGCGTCCTGCCATTACCATCGTTTATGGCGGACCAGGCGTGCAGCGTGTCAAACGCGGATTTGGACGTAAACAGCTTGCCAATATGCTCGCGCATCACGGCTTTGTCGTGTTCTTGCTCGACAACCGCGGCGCAACCAATCGCGGAAAGGCGTTTGAAGATCATCTTTACCGCGCCATGGGGACTGTTGAAATTAAAGACCAAGCCATCGGCGCAAACTGGCTCGCGGATCAAGACTTTGTCGATAGTGAAAATATGGGCGTCTATGGCTGGTCCTATGGCGGCTATATGACTTTGCATATGTTGGCCCAGACTGACCTCTATAAATCTGGCGTATCTGGCGCACCTGTGACGGATTGGTCGCTTTACGATACGGCCTATACAGAACGCTATTTGGGCAACCCGGTCGTGGGTGCAGAGAATTACACAGACGGCTCATATGAGAACGGAAGTGTGTTCAAATATCTGGACGGATTGACAGAACCAGTTCTCCTCATCCACGGCATGGCCGATGACAATGTTGTCTTCCGCCACTCAATCAAATTGATGGATGCCATGCAAAAGCAGAATAAGCACAACATGCGCGTCCAAACCTATCCCGGCGAAAAGCATGGTTTCCGTAATACAGATAATAAGATTCACAGAGATCGTCAGATCCTAGAATTTTTCAGTGAGACCCTTGCGCCTGACACAGATTATGACAAATAGGTTGCATGGAAATATTCGCAACCTTCAATAAATTTACGTTCACACGTCACCTCTCATCTTTTAGGAAATGGATAACCGCACTTCTTTACGTCACAATAATAGGCGCCACTGCGCCATCGGCCTTATCCAAACCTATTACGATTGAACATATTTATGCGAAAGAGAAGCTCTCCAATTTCTCTCTGTCTCCATCTGGAAAATACTTGGCGATGGGTGATAATACTCTAGAGGACTCCAAAACAGTCCTCATTGTTGACTTAGATACACTCGCAACAGTCAATACGCTCAACGTCGGAAAATTACCTATTAACTGGGTGCGTTGGGCAACGGATGAGCGCCTCATAGTCAGCATTTCAATGCAGAAAGACATCAAGCTACCTTCGAATTTGCGTGTCAGTGATGAAGATGGCCGCACAAGCCGTTATCTTAAAGGCGTGAATTTTTCACGTATGATTGCCCTCGACCGTGACGGGAAAAATTCAGTTCTATTATTTACGGACGCTGGAAAAAGGCTGAAAAGCAACTATCGCCTGGATACGATCACCTCTATTCTTCACGATGATCCTGATCATATTTTAGTGCCCGCAGATGACAATGGTATAAACCTCTACAAGGTAAACATTAATACTGGAGCGTTTGAAAAAATTGAAGACGGAAGACGGAATACACACAGCTACGATGTCACTCGAAAAGGCGTTCCCATCGCGCGTTATGACACCCTATCATCTGGTAAATACATAAGAATTATGGTGCGTGCAGAAGGCGAGGCAAAGTGGATAAAGCTCATGAAGGTCCGCCTCGAGGATTTAGAGACGGTCTCAATCATATCAGAGACTGAAACCCCTGGCATATTTTACGTCTCCGCGACACCCGACGGTAAAGATCGTGCCGCAATTTATAGATATGACTTAAACACAAAGACATTTCTTGATGTTGTCGCTGAACATCCCCGCGTCGACTTAACATCGGCGCTAGTAGATGAAGGTGGGAATTTCGTGGGCACTGTATTCAACGAACATCGTGTGAGTTACGAATTTCAAGACCCAAGTTTAGCCAAACACATTGCAGCCTTAGACAAAAATTACCGCCAGACCATGAATGTTATTGTCAATTTTGTGAGCGCCAATGGTAAACGTTGGATCATAAAAACATCAGGTCCAAAAGATGCGGGAACCTATCACGTCTACAACCTAGAAAACCAGCAATTAAATGAAATCACACCCATGAATACGGTGTTAGATACAGCGAATTTATCGAATATGGAGACAATTAACTACACGGCATCAGACGGTCTTGTATTATCAGGTTATCTCACACGCCCAGACCATGCCACCGCGGATACACCTTTAGTGGTGTTAGTTCACGGCGGCCCTCAAGCCCGTGATTATTATGACTTTGACCCGCTAAGCCAATATTTAGCGTCGCATGGATACGCCGTCTTTCAACCGCAATTTCGTGGATCATCAGGGTTCGGCAGCTCATTTGCGGAAGCGGCTTTTGGTGAATGGGGACAACGAATGCAAGAAGACGTGTCCGATGGAGTAGAACATCTCATTCAAAAGGGAAAAGCGCGCCAAGGTAAAATATGTATCGCAGGCATAAGTTACGGTGGCTACGCAGCGTTAATGGGAGCAATCCGCACACCTGACCTCTATCAATGTGCATCGTCCATTGCCGGCGCTTCAGACCTTCCTGCAACAGTCGAATTTTTCAAAAAGGGATTTGGAAAGAAATCCGAAACCTTCCAATATATGATGAAGCAAATCGGTGACCCAAAACGTGACATGGACCGCATGATCGAAAACTCACCTCGACATCAAGCCGAACACATAAAGATTCCCATCCAACTCATTCACGGTACAGATGACGAAATTGTGCCCTATGATCAATCAGTTAAAATGCAGGATGCTTTGATCGCTGTGAATAACCCCGCCGAGTTCATAGAGATGCCGGGCGTTTGTCACCACATGATTGGCGGAGAATCAAAATACTATGGCCGTATAACGATGATGAAAAATTTGCGGACGTTCTTAGACACGCATCTCCAACCGCCAACTTAGAGCAATATACTTAAGAGCAACACATCATCATTTCAGGAGAGCTAAGACAGCTCTAAGCCTAACCGATACAGTTTTGATTTCCTATTCAACCGTGTCGTTCAAAGTCTCAACGGCGGCGCTTAAGGCTTTTAGCCTAACCGACTCGCGAATTTTTCCGCGTAAGAGGGCTGTCTCAACTGAGGTCGGTTCAAGATCGAGGGCGGCTTCAACATCGGCTTGCGCGCCTTCAATATCTTCCTGCTGAAACCTAGCGTCTGCCCGATAGCGTAATGCGTCTGCGCGTGCAGGGTCCAATGACAATGCGGAAGTTAAATCTGTTTCTGCATAATCATAACGACCTGATAGCGCATAGGCTCTGGCGCGCGTTATACGTAAATCTATGTGATCATATTCAATCTTGAGACCTGCCGATGCAGACGCATAGGCACGCTCTGATTCTTTAGAGACGAGCCAAAAATTCGCGGCTTCCGCATAATGTTTGACGCGAGTTTCATTACTGCCGCCATCTGCGCCAGCGGCCAAAGCATCCAAGCGGTACGCGGCTTCGTCCTCATGTCCCAATCCGAACAGCGCCATTGCAACGCAGTGTTTCGCGCGGCGTCCACCGCCTTCATTACGCCATTGCAACGCAAGCTCATAGGCCTCTTGGGCATCGTCAGCGATGGCTTCAAGACAGGTTTTATGCCGGGCATCAAATTCGGATGTTAAGTCAGCAGCAAGAGTAGGTGTACTAAGCGCGCAAAGTATCGCGACATGGATAAAGAGACGTGTCATGCCACTTCCATAACCGCAGGAATCTGAATCAACAATGAGCCGTGACATTAACAAGTCTCAATCTGCTCTCCTTCTGGGCGCAGGATATGTGGCGCGTCACCTCGCGCCAAAGCTGATACAGCTTGGATGGAACATCACTGTCACCACTAGATCTGGCAAAACAGACTTGAAAGATGTGACGTGTCTTCCATTCCACGGCGCGGCGTCAACCGCTTTGAAAACAGCGTTCGAAAATTCAGATATGATCCTGACGTCTATTCCGCCGGCAAAAGACGGGTTCGATCCAGCGCTAGCCGCTTTGGCTGATCAGACGCCCCGCGCTAAATGGGTTGGGTATTTGTCAGCGACGTCAGTCTATGGCGACAGGCATGGAAAATGGGCTTTTGAAGATGAAGCCCCAACACCGAGCCTAGCGAGAGGCCGCGCCCGCGCCGATGCAGAGATCGCTTGGATAGAAACACTCTGGCCAGTACATGTTTTCCGCCTAGCCGGCATATATGGACAGGGACGTTCACCTTTCAAAAAACTCAAAAACGGAACAGCACGCGCCGTCATTAAAGAGGGCCATGTCGTGAACAGAATTCACGTCGATGATATCGTCACCGCCATTTGTCTGAGTTTGAAAACACCTGACCCTCAGGCCATTTATAATTTGGCAGACGGACACCCCGCACCGCCTCAAGATGTTTTAGATTATGCGGCAGAACTTCTAAAACTAGCGCCGCCTCAACGCGTGAACGCTGAGGATGCAAAAGTCTCAGATATGGCACGAAGCTTTTACACGGAATGCAAACGCATCAATGCTGAAAAAGCCCGACGTGATCTAGGGTGGACACCTATTTATGACACCTATCGTGACGGCCTCGCCGCCATTATAGGTTAAGGCTTCGTCGAAATAACGAGGCGGCAGACTATGGTAAGTTATATGCAGATGAGTAAGTCGCATACTGTTGTGAGAATCCACTGCGTAGACCCGCTGTTTTCGCGCTAACTGGATTTACAGCATATGAACCAGCCTCTGTCGCCAATACATATCCTTTATTGCGCATACAGACTTCAAAATCTGGATCGAGCATAAAGTCATACTCTGACATAAAGAGGTAACCACGCGACATGATTTCGCAATTGCGCCAATCCGTGTCATCAGAATCACCATTCAACTTCACAAATTCAGCTTCACGGGGATCAACAGGCGTATGTATCGTATTGCTTCCATGCATGCCGTCATAAAGGACAACATCGTAGCCTGAAAAATTTGTCTGAGACGTATGCGTATCATAGACGTCGCTATCATATCCAACGCCTGAGTAGGACACATCTGAATAAGTTGAATTCGAATAGACCGTGTCCGTGTAATCTACGTCAGTGAACTGGTAAGACTGAGACGGCGTAGTGCGAATTGTCTGCTGAACACCGTTCTCATAGGTATGATAGTGGGCATTCGAATTTTCGCTTCCCGCTAGCCAACCTGAAATTTGAGAACAGCCGCCCAAAGTTAAGGCTGCACAAGTTGTTAATGCTAAAGTTAGTCCTCGCATAAATCTCTCCCGAAATGAAACATCGTCCCACAATCGCTTCAAGTCCCATGCCACTCAGCACATCACAGATAAATTTGCTCCCACTTCCTTTTAGTCGAATGATTGACTTAATCGTTTTTGCCGCCACAATATCCTCATGATCACAGCGCCACCCAATTCAAAAGATGCTAACTCACCAGTCCCGAAGTCTCGTCTGTCCGACATATGGGACGCGGCTGAAATCTATGGCCAACGCAGTTTCGACAATTATGCTCAAATACGATCTCTTGCGGAAACTGTCCGAGATTTACTCTGTGCTTGGTTTGACGGAGGAGACAAACCTTGTGTTTACCTCGTGCCGCCCGAAGGCCCTTTTCAAGGTCAAAATTATCAATCAGATGCGTTTTCAGTGGCTGGCCAAGGGTATCTGCCCCTGAAACCGATTAGTTTCGGTCTCGCCGTGCGCATCTCCGCTGACAAGGACTTCATGCGGTTGCCAATACATTGCCAAAAAGAGGGTCAACTCATGAAGGTCTCAATTGGGAAAGACAGCCCAACCTCGTTGCAATTACCGTTAGACGAAACCCAGCTAACCCCGTTGTTTGAAAGCATTCAGGGTCATATCCTCGCCTATTTCAAAGACAGCGTCGATCAATATGATGAAGGCAATTATGGCACATCAGTCATTGGGTTCGATATCTACCGTGAAACTGAATAACCTGCCGAATTAGGTTTGGCGTAACGGCTGAATCAGCTATGTTACGCATTGAATGATTTTCCCCGCGCCTTAAGTGCGCGCCGAAAGACGAGATAAATATGGGTTTTGAAGCGGCAATGTTAGCTGACATGATTTTTGCGGTGGGCGGCGAAGCCATCCATCACGAAGGATCAATTCTGCCTGTCAAAATTGCTCTGATTGGCGCACTTGGCATTGGGGCTCAATGGCTGGCTTGGAAACTACAACGTCCAGCTATCGTCCTAATGGCGATTGCAGGCCTGATATTCGGCCCGCTTGTCGGCTATTTGATGGGATTACCCCTCCCAAGCTTCTTACACGATACTTTACAAACCTTCCGTTTGGACCCGCAAGTTGATTTTGGCGACGTTTATCGCCCCATGATCGGTATCGCGGTGGCCATCATCCTCTTCGAGGGTGGATTGAACCTGAAATTCAAAGATTTGGGAGACGCGAAACAAGCCGTTATTCGTATGGTTATATTCGCAGGCCCTATCGCGTGGGGCCTTGGCACACTCGCGGCGCATTATATCTTAGGACTTGAGTGGGATTTAGCCGCAATGGTCGGTGGCCTGTTTATTGTAACAGGACCAACTGTTATCATGCCGCTTCTTAGACAGGCGCATTTGCAAGCCAAACCCGCCAATGTTTTGAAGTGGGAAGGTATCGTCAATGATCCACTTGGTGCCCTTTTCGCTGTTGTCGTGTTCGAATTCATCCGCATTACGCAGATGGAAGTCAGCATGGTCATGGTCTTTAGCCGCATTGCTTTTGCCGCTATTCTTGGCACAGCTGTCGGGATTGTCTCTGGTATTGGCATGGCATGGGCCTTCCGCCGCGGCCTCATTCCAGAATATCTCAAAGCTCCAGTCGTCTTGGCGTGGGTACTCGTGATCTATGTCGTTGCGAATACTATCGCCGATGAAACAGGCCTTTTAGCTGTTACAGCATTAGGTATGACTATGGCGAATACGAAATTTGCCTCCATGGTAGAGATGCGCCGCTTTAAAGAGAACATTGCGATCATTCTTGTGTCGGGTGTTTTCGTGATGCTGACTGCAACCTTGACCCCTGGCATTTTGAAAGCCTTTGTCTCTGACTGGGGCGTTATAGCTTTTGTCTTCGCCATGATGTTCTTTGTGCGCCCAATCGCCGTTATGTTGTCTACACTTGGGTCAGGTCTATCCTGGAAAGAGAGCCTACTGATTTCCCTTATCGCACCGCGCGGTATTGTAGCCGTTGCAGTGGCAGGCCTATTTGCGGCTGAAATGGCAGCTCTAGGCAGAGATGACGGGCTCGTGTTCGTCCCTCTTGCTTTTGCCCTTGTCTTCGCAACAGTCCTCTTCGCTGGGTTCTTCCTTGGACCCTTAGCTCACATGTTAGGTCTCGATAGCGGCGATGGCGATGGCGTTTTGATCGTGGGTGCGAACCCGTGGTCACTAGGCCTCGCAAAAGCCCTAAAGGACATGCACATTAAGGTGACAGTCGCCGACACCAACTGGCGTCGTCTTCGCGGCGCGAGACTAGAGGGTCACGAAACTTTCTTTGGTGAAGTTCTGTCCGAAAATGCGGATTACACATTAGATCACAGCAGTTTCAACGTGCTCATCGCCGCTACGCCAAATGAAGCTTATAACTCACTTGTCTGCGTCGAATTCGCACCTGAATTGGGACGTCATCGCGTCTTCCAAGTTGGTGCAAAGGAAAGCGACGATGACGATGCGGCAGGTATCGCATTTACGTCACGCGGCCGTACATTGACATCGCGTGGGCGGAGCTTCGATGCCCTTACACGTGATTGGTGGGGTGGATGGCGTTTCCGCGCGACCAATCTTTCAGCCGAATACACGCTTGATGACCTTTATAAGGATCGCGGCGATGATCTGGATTTGGTCCTCGCGCGCAAGCCTGACGGAACCCTTGAGTTCATTCAACCGGGTCAAGAATTCCGCGCAGAAGGTGCATCTGTCTTGAGCTTCTGCCCAGCCAAAGACACAGAAGGTGCACGCGGTGAAGGCGCAAAACGCGGTAGTGGATTAGCGGGCCCAGCGGCCCCTCTTCCGTCCTAAAGTAAAAACATGGGGCGCATTTTGCCCCATCATATCACTTAGACGCTTCGAAAACGGGCTTTATCAAAGACCTTCAGAACCGTGAGTAAATCATGCCCACGCTTCAAAACTAAACCGCCTGGGGCAATGACTGAAAACTGACCTTGTTTTTTCCGCAAGGCTGGCACTTTTTCGACCCGGTAGAGGGCGTGTTCCGACGCGCGGCGGTAAACAGAGAACACGGCTTTATCACTCAAAAAATCTAGTGCGTAGTCTTTCCAGTCTCCCTTACTCACCATTTGTCCATAGACATTCAGGATCGCGGCAAGCTCTTTGCGGTCAAAGGCGACTTGTGAGGGCCCCTTTGACGGGCTTTGAGAACTTGATGGAAAGGGGACGATGTCACTACTCATAGGATCATCATAAACGGAACACGCGATCTGGCAAGACATCCCCTAGCAAGCGAGTGATGTCTAAGACCTCTACACATTGTAACAACGCGCCACATTTATGCCACAATTGGGACCAGATTTAACCCCAAAGCAAACTTATGAAGAGGATGTCGCAGGGATGAACAATGGAAACGGGACGGTTACTTATCAGCCCCCCAGCCCCCGAAACGTTGAAACTGTTTCGACCTGCGACACTCACAACGTTCCCACGTTGACATGATGAAGTGTCTCTATCCCTAGAGGTAACCTCATCTAAGCGGCCTTGATCCGTATCGCGTCCAGACTCGCGATACATATCGGGGCCGCTGTCAGTTTAGGGGTTAGTTAATTACTGCAGCATCCAAAATTTTAGCCGTCGTCGAGTCATGTATAAGTGCTGCATAAGACGTGCCTTCGGATTTGGGCAATGTGACAAGGGCGGTTTTCCCATCCCACACTACAGTTTGCACATTTGTCACAACATTCGACACCCGTAGTTTGCGCCCGCCATTTTCGCCGCGTTTCACATCTACGGTCTGCTCACCAATGGAATAAGACACTATATCCAAAATAGACCCTTGAGGTGCATCCGCCTTAATCTTCAAAATATTTGCGATGCGCACTATGGACAGGCCTGCGCCTGTCTCTGGTAACGCCATGTCCGCAACATCACGTTTCGAATAACGAGGACTATGAGCGGCCCCACCTAGAACGATTTGAGGCGTGTAGACATTTGCGGCCCCAAAAGCATCACGATAATCTCTCTGGCGTTTTGTAAATTTCGGATCTGCGAATGTATCCGTCCAGCCCAAGTAATCCCAATAGGTCACGCCATAAGTCAAAACGAGTGTGTTGGAGTTTTCAGTCAACTTTGTCACAAACCGATTTGCAGACGGGCAAGACGAGCAGCCTTGCGATGTAAAGAGTTCGACAACATGCGTAGGGTTCACTGCCGTATCAGCCGCAAAAACAGACGTTGAAGTCGATGCGCCGAACAAAGCTAAAGTCGCTAATGCAGACCTAAATATTGTTTTGTGTTTCATAATAACTCTCTAACGCGCTCACTCTGAACATGCACTAAACGTCTGTATCACAGTGATGTGACAATTGACGTGAACAGATCCACTCTCTTTAACCAGAGTTTGACTGTTTTTAGATATACATCCCCACATGACATCTTCGCCTAGAATAAACTCAAATAAAAGTTCAGGATTTGCATCCTTAGGGCTTAGTTTTCTACATCACTTTAAGCGATCTATGCGTCACCATCGCGCACTTCTGATCTTTTCAGTTTTGACATGGGTTTTGTCTAAAGGCTTAAATGTGCATTTCGGTCGTACCGTTGGTGGTGGGACTGGGTTTTATCTTACTATCATTTTCCGCGATATATTACCCATCTTAGGCGGCGGAGCCCTGATTGTGTCCGTCCTCAAAGTTTTGATATTCGAAAAAACAGACAGGCCTTTGCAAACTTTGATGCAAAATTACCGCAGATTGTTTTTTGATATGTCTCGGGTGACGAATATTATTGTTGTCATGGCCGCCATGATTTTAGGCATCAGCGGTTTCAGTGAACTCAAACCGCTCATTCATTTTATAAAACCCTATAGTTGGGACGTCACCTTTATGGAGATAGATCGCGTGTTACATTTTGGCCGTGATCCTTGGACATTGCTCACGCCTATTTTTGGATCTGCATCAGCAACCCGAACAATAAACTTTGTCTATAACTTCTGGTTCTATGTCATTTTCATATTTTGGATTATGGCCGCTTGGTCAAAACCAAACATGCCAAATCTAATAGCCTCAAATGATGCAGCCCCTTCAAAACTCACAAACTGGAGTCGTCAGTTCACATTAGCCTTCATCATGACGTGGGTCATCGGCGGTTTCTTACTCGCAATTCTCTTTTCATCCATGGGGCCCGCATTTTACGGTCTGATCGATCCGTCAAACAATCCATTCGCGGCACAAATGGCAAGCTTGCATGCTATGGACGCGGAAAGCTCTCTCTGGGCAATCAAAACTCAAGGGCTGTTACAAGACTCCTATTTGAACCCAGCATCAGGTGGCCCCGAAGGTATTTCGGCTATGCCGAGCGTACATAATGCGACGGCGGCACTTTATGTCTTCGCCGGTTACAAGATCAAACGATATATTGGGCATATTATGGTCGCCTTTATGATCGCAATTTTAATCGGCTCTGTCCATTTAGGCTGGCACTACGCTATCGACGGTTATGTCGGCATAGCGCTAGCTTGGGCCTGTTGGTGGGGCGCAGGACGCATCCTAAAACGTGTCTAGCTAACCCTATAAAATCATCAGAGCGACGGTATCGGTTCGGAAACATCGGAAGCTTCGTCATCATCCATATCTGGGTTACCATCCGCAGAGAGCAGGACAGCTATCCAACGTGTTGTCGGGAACTGCGCTAAAATAATCATTATGATCACAGTCAACGGCGCAGACAAGAACGCGCCAACTCCGCCCCACAATGCGCCCCAGACGGACAGCGCGAGGATCACAACGATCGCGGACAGGTTCATACTGTCACCCATCATCTTGGGCTGTATCGTATTCCCAATGACGAATTGTGCGCCGAATAAAAGCGCCGCCAGTAAACCAACACGTCCCATGCTATCGAACTGAACCAATGCAAACAGACATGGCATAACCACAGCCGCCAAGCCGCCGACAATTGGGATATAGTTCAACACAAATATCACGAGCGCCCAGAATAATGCATTATCCAAACCGAGAGCTGTCATCGCGATATAAGACACCACTGTCTGCATCAGAGAGATTATGGTTTGAACAGATAGATATTTTTCAATGGATTGACGAATACGTTCACCAACCTTTGCGGCTTGTCCACGACGCTGTTCATTCGGAAATAAGTCGTCCATTTTTTTGGGGAAAGAAGATTGAGCCGCAAACAGAAAAACAACATAAAGCGCGATCAGAAAAAACTCGGACAGAACCCCTTGTACTGTTGCTGCGAATGTTGCGAGGCCACCTTTAATCTTCGCCGTCAAACTCTGTTCCAACATAGCAAAGGACAAGTTTTCCTGACCTGTCTTATCTGCGATCCACCCAAATATTTCAGTCAGACGAGCTTCATACCGCGGGCTATCCGCAGCAACATCGCCAACCGTATCGACAATTACGAAAATAAACCCAACCATCAGGCCAACAACAACCAAGACCGCGACTGTTAAAGCCAACCAATAAGGAATCTTCGGTGAAATTTTATCCATCCAGCGCGCAAAGGCATCAATGATCAGCCAGATGAAAACCGCCAGTGCAAAGGGCGCCATCAACTCTCGCGTCAAATAGAGCAAGCCGATCAACGCCATGCCTGCCAAAAAGAGCAATGTAGCCCGTATCGTTGTGTCAGTCGTTGCAATCATCACGCTTCCCTCATTCTATACGCTCTAACTCATATTGCATTCACGCGCTCGACCCCATACCTAAATCAACAAATTGAGAGAGTTTGAAGCATGAAAAACGGTATTTTCCTTGGTACGGATAGCGAAGACAAGAAACATCACTTGCTTCTGCCACTCGCCAACCGTCACGGATTGATTGCAGGCGCAACGGGCACAGGTAAAACCGTGACCCTACAAATCCTCTGTGAAGGCTTTTCCAAGGCAGGCGTCCCTGTCTTTGCGGCCGACGTTAAAGGCGATCTATCAGGTGTGTCTCAGGCAGGGTCAGTAGACCACAAGCTGCACGACAAATTACTCCAACGCGCCATGCAAATCGGTTTGGGCGAATATAACTACGCCGCCATGCCAACGGTCTTCTGGGATCTCTACGGCAAGAAAGGTCATCCTGTACGGACAACCATTGCGGAAATGGGACCGACACTTCTCTCACGCCTTATGGGTTTAAACGACACGCAAGAAGGCATCCTTACGATCGCTTTTGAATTGGCCGATGATGAAGGCATGCTGTTGCTAGATATGAAAGACTTGCGCGCTTTGTTGAATTACATCAGCGACAACAAGGCAGAGATGAGCCGCGAATATGGGAACGTCACGAGCCAATCCGTAGCGGCCATTCAACGCCAACTTTTGAAATTAGAACGCGCAGGCGCAGATGAGTTTTTCGCTGAGCCAGCGCTTGAACTCGTAGACCTCATGACCGTGGATGAGAACGGGCATGGCAAAGTCAATATTCTTGCGGCAGATGATTTAATTAACTCCCCCGCTCTCTATTCGACATTCTTATTATGGTTGCTGTCTGAACTATTCGAAGAACTTCCAGAAGTTGGTAACCCAGACAAACCCAAAATGGTGTTCTTCTTTGATGAAGCGCATTTATTATTTGACGATGCCCCGAAAGCGTTGATTCAAAAAATCGAACAAGTCGCGCGACTTATCCGCTCCAAGGGTGTCGGCATTTATTTCGTCACGCAAAATCCAGCGGATATTCCTGACTCCGTTTTGGGGCAGCTCGGCAACCGAATTCAACATGCGCTGCGGGCCTATACGCCAAAAGAGCAAAAAAGCATTCGCGCCGCCGCAAGCTCATTCCGCGAGAACCCCGCCTTTGATACAGAAGAAGTCATCACCGACCTTGGCGTTGGCGAAGCGCTCGTCTCTGTACTTGATCTCAAAGGCGTGCCGAGTGTTGTTGGCCGCACTATGATGCGCCCGCCCGCATCCCGCCTTGGGCCTGCAACGGACCCTGAACGCCAATCCATTATCGCGGCATCAAATTTGAAAAATAAGTACACCGAGACCATCGACCGCGAGAGCGCCTATGAGCAACTCGACACGAAATCTGAAAAACGTGAAAAGGCCGAACGCGAAGCCGAAGAGACAGAAGCCAAAGAAGAAGCGGCTGAAGAGAAGCGTGAAGCCCGTGAAGAGCGGTCTTCTAAATCTGCGTCGTCGACACGGAAACGCTCTCGAAGCCGTAAGAAAGACTCAGTCATCATGCGAGAGGTTAAACGCGAAGGTCGCCTCATGCTCCGCCGCGCAGGTCGAAACGCCCTCCGAGGCCTCCTCGGCAGCATGATGCGACGATAGGGGGTTAGCTAGGATATGTCGCTGAAAGAAATTTTAATAATAATAGGCATTGCCATCTTATTTGGATTGGTTTGGGGAACATACCAAAATCTCGCCTATAGAGAAGCCGTTCCCGATTCAGTGGGACGTGTCACAATCAAGCCAGGGCCTGTATCATTGGCGCTCGGTTTGTTTTCTTTATTTTTGTGTCTTTTTTTTGGTGGCTGGACAATCTTCGGGGTCATATCAAATGATGATCTTTTATTTTGGTTGCTTCTTGGGCCACCTTTAACTGCACTCATGGGATTTAGCACATATATCATCTTTTGGACCAGACTCCGCGCTAATGACACCTGTGTTGAATTTCGCGGGAGGCACGGATGGGAAACATTCACTTGGGATCAAGTGGAACAGGTTGATGCCCATTCTGGCTTAGGCCCTAGACTTAAAATAATTGGGTCTCGACCGCGATATTTTTGGCCCTATGGCTATGGGATAAATGAAGTGAGAAATCTGTTTCTTGAAGCCGAGAAGCCCTTTGTCCTCGCCTAAGCTCATTACACGTTTCGCACCGTCCCCGACGGGGCGGCTGCATATTGGGCATAGCATTGCGGCGGCGGCTGTTTTTGACTTTGCGAAACGGCACAACGGCACAGGCCTGTTGCGGATTGAAAATATTGACCACACGCGATGCCGTCCTGAATTTACCGAGGGCATTTATGGGGATCTTGCGTGGTTGGGCTATGAGTGGCCGAAACCTACCCGCATCCAAAGCCAACATACGGCGGATTATGCCGAAGTTGTCTGCGACCTCATAGATCGCGGCCTCGCCTACCCCTGCGCCTTGACCCGCACAGAGTTGAAAGCGGATAAAACGCCAGATTTAGAGAACAATAGTGATCAATCACTTAGTTACGCATTGAAGCACGCATCTAAGACACAAAATCCAACGCTTCCCTTTAACATTCGCCTGAATTTAAATCTCGCCCTACAAGCCATTAGTGATCAATCACTTACATACACAGAATTGCAGTCAGACACCGCCTTAGACGCCTATGAAACCCGCAACGCTCGCCCATCCCTCACCGCATGGGCCGCGTCAGATCGCCCTGACCCTGTCATTGTGCGGCGCGATATCGGGTGTAGCTACCATATCGCCGTCACGCATGATGATCACCTGCAAGGCGTTACGCATGTTGTACGCGGCGCAGACTTCATTGATCAAACCCCGCTGCATGTTTTGATACAGCGCCTCATGGGATGGTCGACGCCAACATATTATCATCACCCACTCGTTACGGATAACAGCGGACGAAAGCTGTCGAAGTCTGCGCGTGATTTGACGCTCGAAAGTCTACGTGAAAGTGGCGTCTCGCCAACGGATGTCTTGTCTAGATCGCATGGACCGCTATAGCCCCATCTATGGATGACTACGCCGCAGATAATTTCGTCAAAGACATTTGGTATTTTGCCGGATTGGTGAGCGATATAAAACCAGGCGGCGTCAAAGCCTTCCAATTAGCGGGAGAGCCTATCGCCCTTGCCCGCGAAGGCGACGATGTCTTTGCCCTTCGTGATATTTGCCCGCACCGTGCCGCGCCCCTGTCTTCGGGGTGCGTCAAATCTGGTACGGTTGAGTGTCCCTATCATGGCTGGCAGTTCGGGTTGAACGACGGTCAATGCAAAACCATTCCCGCCTTGCCTTCCGATTCAAATATGAATGTCGAACGAATTTCGGTTCGGACATATCCTGTTCGGCAGACTGGGCCTTTATTTTGGGTATATTTGCGGTCTGACCCCAAAGACACGACGCCTCCGCCGATTGATCCACCACAAATTGACCTCCCCCGTGAAGCAGCCAGCTTGGATGATCGCGTAGACTTAGCCTGCCATATTGACCACGCCGTAATTGGATTGATGGACCCCGCGCATGGCCCTTATGTGCATCGCCAATGGTGGTGGAGATCGGCCAAATCCATCCATGACAAAGCCAAGGATTTTGCCCCCCGAGAGCGCGGTTTCGCGATGGTCGCCCACTCACCGTCTTCTAACTCATTCGCCTATAAACTCTTGGGCGGGAAACCTGTGACAGAGATTACGTTCCGCTTGCCTGCCGTTCGGACAGAAGAGATCACGATAGGAAAGCGCCGCGTTTTATCCTTCACGGCCCTCATTCCCATTGATGACAAGCGTACAGAAATCCGTCAGTTATTCTTTACTGATCATCTAACCTTCCGCATCCTCTCACCCCTGTTGGGCATTTTCGCGCGGATATTTTTGCGCCAAGATTCGCACATGGTCGACCTGCAGCAAAAGGGCCTTAAACACGACCCGCGCCTGATGTTGATTGAAGACGCCGACACTCAAGCCAAATGGTACTATGCGCTCAAAAAAGCGTGGGCCAAAAGCAATGCGACGGGCGAACCGTTTGAGCATCCGGTTAAGCCCTGCACATTGAGATGGCGAAGTTAAGCGGCGACGAAATTAGGCCCTAATTAAATAGTTTTCAATGCAGTCTCAACACTGACGACATTACAAAATTCGCGGTCAATATTCGCAAGGCTCAGCTCATGAACAAGCTGAGCAGGATAGACGGTGCCGTCAGCAGAAGTTCGATCAAATGTCGCGCAGGCTTCGTCAACTAGATTGACTTCAAATCCGAAATTCCCCGCCATGCGCACCGTGGTCGAAACGCAATGGTTCGTCGTCAAACCCGCGACTGTTAAATGCGTGACACCTAAGCGCCTCAAGTCCGCTTCCAGCATTGTACCAATGAAGCTACTATTTACAACATCTTTAACAATTTCAGACTCGCCAGATTGCGGCGTAAACCCAGGCCTGAACGCGCCGCCAGGCTTATCCAATCGCAAGACACTTTTAGGCGAAGATCTATCATGACGAATGTGGAAAATGGGCTGACCAACGTCCCGCCAAGCCACGAGCAATCGCAAGGCTTTCATCTCAGCGTCTGGGTTATTCCGCGCCCCGCCCCAAATATCTTGAACATCAAAGCCAACTTGCCAGTCAATCAGAAGAAGTGCGTGGATCATGACCCTCGCTAACATTTAAAATTCAAATCCGCAAAGTCAGTTTAAACCTGACGCCGCAGTAAATAGGCGTTACGGAAACATATGTCCCCTGAACTCCTCTTATCTGGTTTTGACGCCCTCGGCATATTTGTCTTTGGCCTGTCGGGTGGGCTGATGGCAGTGCGTCAGAAGTTCGATATATTAGGCGTTATTTTAATTGCCTTTTTACCCGCAATTGGCGGCGGGACCCTGCGAGATATATTGCTCGATCAACCCGTATTTTGGTTAACCCAACCTAAAATCCTATGGGTCCCGACGGTTGCTGGTATTTTGGCATTCTTATCGCCTGACCGCCTCTCTCGTATTCGTAGTTTGAAATGGATTGATGCAGGCGGGCTGGCGCTCTTTGCCGTAGTTGGCGCGTCCAAAGCCCTAGAGTTAGGGTATGGGGCCAGCATCGCTATTATGATGGGCACGATCACGGCTACGGCGGGCGGGTTAATGCGCGATGTCGTCTGTAATGAAACGCCATTATTGCTGCGGCAGGACGTCTATGCGACGGCCGCGATTGCAGGCGCGGGAACCTATGTTGCGGTCAGGCTACTGGGGTTAGATCAATTTCTAGCCCTTTTACTGGGCGCGGGACTCTGCTTTATTATCCGTGGACTATCGCTGCGTTTTGAATGGAACTTACCCGTTCCAAAAGACACGACTGCAAAAGGGGATGACATCACATGAAACGTATTTTTAAAAGCCTGAAATTTGTGCTGCCGATATTGCTGTTGGCTGGATATATATTTCTGACGCAAATCCTTGGCCCCAAAGTTGATTCCAAAATGAATGCCGTACTGGATCATAACGCCTACCCTGTCTCCAAAGCCGCCCAAGCGCTCCATGATGAGCTTTGGATTGCGGACCTTCATGCGGACAGCCTGTTGTGGCGGCGTAATCTAGCCAAACGCCATGATCGCGGCCACGTGGATCTTCCGCGTTTGCGCGAAGGCGGCGTTGAGTTTCAGATATTCTCTGCTGTAACCAAGTCCTCAAAGGGGCAAAACTTCAACGGCAATGATGCCGATGCGCCCGACCAGATTACAACACTCGTCCAAGCGCAACTCTGGCCTCTACGCACTTGGGGTTCGCTCTATGAGCGCGCGGCCTATCAAGCCCAACGCCTGCAAAAGCTAGAACGCAAAGGCGAAGTCCATATCGTGCGAACCGCCGCTGATATGGAAAAAACAGATCGTCTTTTGGGGTTGCTTCTAACGGAAGGCTCGCATCCCTTACATGGCGATTTGGAGAAAATTCACCGCCTGTATAATGAAGGCTATCGCGCGATGGGCTTACACCATTTTTTCGATAATGAACTCGGCGGATCATTGCATGGTCGCAGCCAAGCGGGCCTCACGGGGTTCGGGCGCGCCGCTGTCAAAGAGATGAATAAAAAAGGCGTCATAATAGATGTTGCCCATAGTTCCGCACAATCGGTTCGCGACGTCTTGAAAATAACAACGGCTCCAATCTTCATCAGTCACGGCGGCACTGTCGCCAGTTGTCCGAAGACCAAAAACCGCAATCTACCTGATGATATTTTACAAGAGATTGCCGCACGTGGTGGCCTGATTGGGATTGGCTATTTCAGCGGCGTGATCTGCGATATCACCCCCAATGGAATTGCAGACGCAATCATTGATGCGACAGTATTGCTCGGCCCAAATGCTGTGGCGCTCGGCTCAGATTATGATGGAACAGTCACGACGAGCCTCGACACATCAGAGCTCGCTGCGATCACACATGCGCTGATGCAGCAAGGCATGAGTAAAGAGAACATCCGCAAAATCATGGGCGGCAATGCGCGGCGTTTCTTTACTGAAAATCTGCCAACGGAATGAAGTCAAATCTCGTTGAAACGCCTCCGTCACCAGACTGGTCTGTCTATATGGTTCGCTGCGCCGATGGATCGCTCTATACAGGTATCGCCAAAGACCTGACCGCACGCATCGCGACTCATAATGCAGGCAAAGGCGCAAAATATACACGAGTCAGATTACCGGTGACATTAGTCTGGAGTGAAAACTCAGAAAACAGAAGCACAGCCTCGAAACGCGAATATGCGGTGAAGCAATTAAATAGGGCTCAGAAGTTGAGTTTGGTGCAAGGTAAAGCGACATGAGTAAACACACCTCATCCCTGTTATATAAATATGGACTTATTTTTGCGTCGATACCTATGGTCGTAACTTATCTCATAGGGCATCTTTTTAAATTAGTGTCACACGGCCTTCTAGACCCCGCAGCTGATAAAAATGACCCTGACAGAATAATAATTCCAATTGTCCAGTCTATTTCCCCCTTTGCAATATTATGCGGCATTTTAGCTTTCGTGATTTGGATCTTGATAGTGAAAAAGAAACCCACCAAACGCAAAGGCCTTATCGCGGGCTGCCTAACGGTTTTCCTCGCTTACCCTGTCTTAGGTTTTGCTCTCGGATTTATATACCCAGGCGAGTTCTCTCTAGCTTTTGGCGAAATCACACGCATGAGTTCAGGCATAAGCAATGCCATAAATCTCACACTTATTGGAAACATCCTGACATTCTGGCTGACCTACCCAATGGGTGCAATTTGCGGCAGCCTCATAGCCAAGCACATGATCGCGAAAACGGATGATACGGCAGAGGTTTTCGAATAAAGCCAACCTTTCAGAGCGTCATTGCAAGACTTGTTCTTGCAATCTACAAATCACTTACACATGGATCACAAGAACAGGTCTTGTGATGACGAAGTTGAAATTCGAAGAATGATCCCCGCTTTAGAATATTTACCTGTGTTGTATTTCAACTCCTTACAATGAAAACACAGAGACTAATCCGCACCCTCAAAAGCTGTGTCATTCTAGGCCTGTCTTCTTTCAACGGGCGGTCATGTGCACATTGATCTGATCGGAAAGAAGTGACGCTTGTCATTGGGGGTGATCGGGTAATGTCGATCAATCTGGGTGGCCTGCCGAGAGCTGATTCAGACACGACTTCTGTGTTCGGCCGGCAGTGGAAAAAGGCGTTATCGCGAGGGTCCCTATGGGGCCGAAAACACTACACTTATTCCGGTTCCACCGGGCCCTGAAATACCCTCGCGAACATCCCAGATTTTGGGACATTTTTCCAACTAAGAGATACAGGAACTAAAATGGTTCTGAGGCGCAAAACGAAAGTTAGCTAAACACACTGTCATCCCGCGTGTAACAACACGCGGTGGCTACAGCACAGTTCCGTTCACTTCGGTTTCCATCTGCTCGAGGCGTTTCTTTACGGCCTCCAGTTCAGGATATAGACGGTTGGCTTCACGGTAGGCCTCGAGGGCTTCATCCTGCCTGCCTAGCACTTCGAAAACATTGCCCATCGTCCAAAGCGCAAAGAAGTGACGCGGTTCAAGCTCGAGTGTTTTCAGAGATTCGTTGAGCGCGCGATTATAGTCTTTTTGTGTCAGAGCCAGACGCGCAGATCGTGACCACGCTTCGGCAAAATTAGGCGAGAGATCGACGGCATGATTATACATCTTCCGCGCCTGCTTAGGCTGCCCACGTCCTTCGGCTTCGGTACCGCGGCGCAACAGCAAGTTCACAGAGGCAGAACCACTATCAATCCAAATCGCAAAAATTTCTTCGGCCACAAGGTTGGCGCTTTGCGCGTCCTCTTTTTCGGCCAGGTTAATAAAGAGATCATCCAGCTTTGCAGCGCGTTCCGCAGAAGGGGAGAGTTTCGAATAATCAGGCGCGAGAGATTCAGGGACAACATCTTCGGGCGCAATCTCTTCACCAGACAAATCTGCCGTAATTTCTAACTCTGTTTCTGATTCTGTTTCAGGACTTGGCGCGCGTTTGATCTGCTGTCGAGGATCGGCTTGCGGAACTGACGGAACAGGCAAAGGCTCTGGCGCAGGCAGGTCAATTACAGGCGGAACCTGTTTGACTTGCGCCGAGGCACTGAGTGGCAAAACCGCGAACGGCAGAGCAAAACAGAGGGTTGTGAATAAAATACGCATCTTAAATAGAATGAGGCCCCTCGCCATCGCTGGCAAGGGGCCTCATTATAAACTTTCAGTTAGATCATACCATTTCTGTTCAAACAGGAAACGACATCTAACAAACGTTAAAACTAGCCTTGGCGAGCTTTAAAACGTGGGTCTGTCTTGTTGATTACGTAAAGACGGCCCTTGCGACGCACGATTTGGCAATCACGATGGCGGCCCTTTAGCGATTTCAGCGAGCTACGAACTTTCATGGCGATGCTTTCGGCAAAATGGTTTAATTTGAAGGCGGCATATACGTAGGAGTCACAAGTGTGTCAACGCGAGAACTGAAGAGTCTCGCACCCGTTTAAATCCTAACGCATCTTAACCATGTTATCTGGATTGTCACAATCGCGTATCTATCGGAACTCTGTCTTATTTGTTAGGGTTAAGCCATGAAAACAGTTTTACTCCTTCCCGCCGCTTTGTTTCTGGCATCCTGCGCGAATGCGCCCATTGCCAAAGCTGAGCCTGTGCCTGTGCCAGAAGCGGCAGCAGAAGCGCCCGATCAGATAACGACAGCTCCGCGCACGTTAGGCCTCACCCAAGAGCAACGTTTCGCGCTTTGGAAGACTGAATTCGTACAGGACGCGATTGCGAAGAACTATGCGCCAGACCTCGTGCGGTCTGTCATTGCGCCCGCCAAGATCAACCCGCTTGCGCTAGAGCGTGATGCCAATCAGCCAGAATTCACCAAACCTGTCTGGTCTTATGTCGACGGAGCCGCGAGCGCGGCCCGCATTTCGAGTGGTCAAGATAAGATGACCGAAGTCGATTCAGTTTTGGACACGATTGAAGGCAAATACCGCGTCCCCCGCGAAGTCCTGACCGCGATTTGGGGTTTAGAAACGAGTTATGGTCGTATTTTAGGCAAACATGATATTGTCGATTCGCTCTCGACCTTTGCGTTCGAAGGACGACGTCAGAAATTTGGCACGAACCAACTCTATGCCCTACTCGACCTGCTCGCCTCTGGCGAAGTGCGGCGTGAACAACTGATAGGGGCCTGGGCAGGCGCAATGGGCATGACGCAGTTCATCCCAACGACCTTCCGTGACTATGCCGTCGATCTTGATGGGAACGGCAATAAAGACCTTTGGACCGACCCAGGGGATGCCCTCGCGAGTGCTGCGAATTATATCTCGCGCTCTGGCTGGCGTGCGGGCGAGCCCGTCATGACCGAAGTTAAACTGCCAACGAGCTTTGATTATTCCGTCACAGACGGCAGCAAGAAGACTATCAATGATTGGACTGCGATTGGCGTCGAACCCATTTCTGGACGCCGTTGGAGCGGCGGGGCTGGGTTTTTAGAGGCAAAATTGATTGCACCGGGCGGATCACGCGGACCTAAGTTTTTGACATTCAAAAATTTCGATGTGCTGAAACGTTATAATAATTCCACCAGTTACGTCATGGGTATTAGCGTTCTGGCCGACGCCCTAGAACGCAAACCCGGCATTCAAACGGATTGGCCGCGCGATGATGTTGCCATCTCATTTGAAGACAAAAAAGCGATGCAGCAAAAGTTGACGGACCTCGGATATTCCACGGGCGGCGTCGATGGCCGTATCGGACCCAATAGCCGCAAAGCCATCCGCGCATGGCAAGCGGCCAATGGCCTCACCGCAGATGGATATATTGAACAACGCCTCTTCAAACGGATCATGGGACGATGAGAGCGCTCTTTCTAGCGACCGCAGCCGCTTTTCTGGCAACGTCAGCTTTTGCGACTGACGCCGCACATAACCCCAAAGACGTTTACGGCGTCTGGCTTGTAAGAGGCGGAACCGTTATTGTTCACCTCAAGGATTGCGGTGATGGGACGCCATGCGGAAAGATCGCCCATATTTTCGCGCGCAATTCACAGGCGATGTTGGACGATAAGAACCCTGACCCCAACTTAGCGACGCAACCTTTAATCGGCTCCAAAATGCTCTGGGGGTTTAAAGAAAAGTCTGATAAATGGTCAGGCGGTAAAATTTATGACGCCGAAAGCGGTAAGTCATACAAATCCAAACTCGAGCGACAGAGCGACGGTACATTGCAAGTCAAAGGCTGTATCGGCCCAATCTGTCAGAAACAGATTTGGACCGAAATCAAATTAGACTAGCTTTATTCCGCGACTTCGATTGGCGCGTTTTTTGTTCGAAAAACGGGCCATAACAACTGCTCTGCAACACTCGTTTCAGGCAGGTTTTCTACGCCAAATTCAGGTGGGTATTCGCGCGTGATTTTGGCAGTTCCGAACAAAATGTCCCAGAAAAACAGCAGATTTCCATAATTACCTTTGTAATGCGTCACGCCATCGTCCGCATGTTTACCGTGATGGGCGCTATGCGTTGCAGATGTCGAAATTGTGCGCTCAACGACCCACATGACAGGGGCCAACCATTTTACTTTATAGAGCGGGCGATCCCAGCGAATGTCTGAATGCGCGCCATAAATGACCGTCATCTTCACAATGATATATCCCGCGTAGACCCAACCTCCGCCAAGATAGATCAACATCCCCGTGAACCAGAGACCCGGCATGAGAAAGTAATAGAAAATATTGTTCCGGTACACGATTCGAATAGAAAGATATTCTGCCTGATGATGCGGACGATGTAGATTATAGAGCCATGGAGTCGCGTGAGTGATGCGATGCCACCAATATTGCGTCATATCATCAAAGACGAGGAACAGTCCCAAAACAGGCAACCAGTGCCATGTTTTTAAAACATCAGCATATTGCGGAACAATCAGCGCCGCCAATAAACCACCTGACAAAACGACGAGAGGCTGCGTGACGATCGTCAGCATCAAGGTCGATATGAAGTCGACCCACCCATCACCTTTGACTTGCTTTTCCTTGCGGAAGAATTGCGTAAACAGGACCTCGAGTAAGATAAATCCTACGAAAATCGCTAAAACGACCATGATTTCTGGCTTCATATTCATTCCCCTTGGGGGCTTTTGCCCCCTTTTGGCGTTTTTACGCTCTACCTTATCTTCAAACGAAAAAAGGCCCGCCGTCAAGGCGAGCCCGATTGAAAAATGTGCGGTTAAAGCCTGAGCTGATTAATGCGACTTAGTCTTACTGCCCTTAAAGGCATCGACAGCTTCGCGGCCAGATGTCTCTGTGGCACCCATAATTTCCGCCTGTTTCTGCGCCCAAAGGCGGTTTTGGTAACGATTGGAAATGATGTCCGTCACGACCAATACAAATACAACGAGGTAGAAACTCGACTTGCTCATCGCGTCGATCTTGAAGCTAAACAGTTTCAGATGCGCCAAATGTGCGCCTTCGGTGACAAGCAAGACGCCAACTAGGAACAGAATAAAGAGACCCAAGACCTGATACATACGGTTCTTTTTCAAGAAGTTCGTCACGCGGTCTGCGAGCAAGATCATACCTAAGCCAGAAACCAAAATCGCAATCACCATCAATGGCACTTGATATGTCGTGAGGCCAGTCGCGACATCTTTTACAGATGCAATCGCCATCGCAGAGAGAATAGAGTCAACTGAGAACACAAGGTTCATCGCAACGATCAGAGCAATCGCGCTGGCGACACTGCGTTTACCGCCGCCTTCAGAATGCTCAATATGGTCGACTTGTAGAAGATGATGGATCTCTTTGATCGCCGTATAAATGATAAAGCCGCCACCGACTAAGGTAATCAAGGCCTGTGCGGTGAACTCACCTTCGATGAAATTCGTCAAATGCACACCGAACAATGGCTCAGCGAGGAACGTAAATAAATTCACAATCACGAAAAGCAGGACGATCCTGAGCAGGACCGCAATCCCGATGCCCCATTTGCGGACTTTTTTCGCGTCCTCTTCATTCCCAACTTTGTTCGATTCAATCGCAATATAAAGTAAGTTGTCAAAACCCAAAACGGCTTGCAACAAAATGAGCATAAGCAGCGTAAATAGGGCTTGAGCCGTCAAAAGTTCGGCCATGGGTGATCCTCCAATCCAATGTTTGATGGGTGCTTACCCCAAGTTGCGCGGCAGGTTAAGAGTAGACTCGACATCCTGCAGTCTGAACCTTGTGTAGGTTTAGTATTAATGCGAGGTTCAGACGACTTTTGATAGGACGCAGTATGAAACAGAAGATATTGATATGTCTTATGGCTTTGGGAGCCCTTTCAGGTTGCACCATCAAACATCAGGTTGTGCCCGGAAAAGAACCCATCAGCTTCAACATCAACGTCAATATCAATCAGGAAATCCGTGTCCGCTTGGATAAAGATGTAGAAGACCTGATTACTGACAACCCAGACCTTTTCTAGGTCATTACGTCCGAGCCTATAAAGGCTCACATATCAAGGAGGCTGTTATGGCCACATTGAAAACATTATTAGGCAGCTTCGCTGCTCTGACCCTTATAGCAGGCAGCCTAACAGCCATAACTTATGCGCCTACAGCACAAGCGCAGGCCAGCAATTCTAAAGCTGTGGTTGATGCTGCCATTGCTCGCGGTGAAGTTGGCGAACAAATCAGTGGCTACTTGGCCGTTGTTGATGGCGTGTCCGTGTCAGCTGATGTGAGCGCCTCTGTCGAAGAAATCAACATCAAGCGAAAAGCCGTTTATACAAAGCTCTCAACTGCGCAAAATGTACAGCCCGCAATTGTCGCTAAACTAACAGGCGAAAAGCAACTCGCGAAAGCGGCACCTGGCACATACATTAAAGGCGCGTCTGGAACGTGGACTAAGAAGTAACGCCTGACGCTGAATTTTGAATAACCAACCCCGCCCCTAAACAGGCGGGGTTTTTTCTTTGCGCCGTTCGCGCATCTGATTCACACTGACCTCAGGCACGAATCAACCGCGCAAGGCCCACGTTATGTCAGCTTCGATCACAAAACTCACACCCACATCCCTCTCCGCACTTTTGTGTGCGCGGATTTGTCATGATTTGATCTCTCCAGTCGGAGCGCTAGGGACTGCCATCGAAATTCTCGACGACCCATCCAATGTCGATATGCATGACGACGCAATGGCCTTGGTCAGAACCTCCTCTCGCCAAGCCGCGGCCAAGTTGAAATTTCTTCGCTTGGCACTTGGCGCAGGCGGTTCAGCCCCCGGCGTTATCCCGACGGCGGAGATTAAGACGCTCACGAATGATATGTTTCGCGACTCTAAACCTGATCTCGTCTGGAACATCGACACAGACGGCGTTGATAAAGACCGCACGCGCATTCTCATGAATTTGGTCATGCTCGCTGTGCAAGCGGCTCCGCGCGGCGGCACAGTCACGATTACGCGCGTTGGACGCGGCGACACGACGGACGCAGGCGCAGACTTTACGCTCGTCAGCGAAGGCCCACGCGTTCGCTTGGCCGAAGATGTAGATCGCGCGATGTCAGGCAAAGCCCCTGAAGAAGGCTTTGATGGACGTTCTATCCAACCACTTTACACGAGCCTATTGGCACGAGATGCGGGCGGTAAAATCGGCGCAACCGCGACGGAAGAAGCCATTATTTTCACGGCTAATTTTGACCCCGTTGCAACTACAGAGGCATAGGCACACTATTTTCACCCATTTTTCTGGCAATAAACGCCCGTAGAACGAGTTTATTTTCAGATTTATCAACCTTCGCTGCATATTTAAGGCCGCGCTTGACCCTGTCTTAACCCTTTTCAGTGCATTCTGATCAAACCTTTTAACGATAATGTTTGATTCGAGATTTTCTTCATGGGCGACGACCTAAATTTCGCACAGAATTTTACGCGGACTGCGGCTGACGGCTTGGCTCTATTGGCCGAGATGCCAGACCCACGCGCAAAACCAGACGCGCCTGTTGTCATCAACATGATGACGACTGTGCAGCGCGGCGCAAAACGCTTGCGCGCACGTAACATCTATGTCGGTGCACAAGACGTTCTCTCCGCGATGCATCATGAAAATGATGCTGTCCTAACAGGACGCATTGAGACACTCGGCTCATTGGTAACTTCCTATGCGCGTGGATTAGAAGACCTCCTTTCGGAAACATCTCC
Source organism: uncultured Caulobacterales bacterium (assembly GCA_938009235.1). Lineage (GTDB taxonomy): Bacteria > Pseudomonadota > Alphaproteobacteria > Caulobacterales > Maricaulaceae > Litorimonas. The sequence continues at coordinate 138,252 of CALLIK010000003.1, read as the reverse complement.
AGCTAATGCTGAACCAAAAAGCGTCACAGAAAAGTGGGACACCGCCCGCGAAACGTTAAATGCATTACTGCCGACCGCAGACCCTGAAACTGCAGATATGTTGTCACGCCTCATCCGCTCGTCTGGGCCGATAGAAGGCACTCCAAGCGATTCACCAGAGAGTGATTCACCAGAGTACGACTTAGCGTCTCAGGCCGACATTGTTCCCTTCAAGCAGAAAGCTGACGTGACATCGAACCTCGTTGCAGGCGAAGCTGACATCATGTCCGGAGACCAACCACAACACGTTCCAACATCCACAGTCAGCATTGAGACATCGTCTGTCACATTAGATGCTGTCATGCGTGATGTTATCGCAGACGCACTCTCCGTCGCGCGCAGCGTCGGACGCACCATTAGTCTCTCTTACGATATGGGCGAGAAAAGCGTGAGCGACACACTCGCCGCTGACCTGCGCCAACGTTTAGGCCAGGCCTTATCCCAAATCATTCGTCAAGCTTTGTCTGATGACCGCGTTGGACATATCGACATTAATTTAGCGGGCGAACAACTTCATATAATGGCGGGTACAACCGCGATGCGAGTCGCGCTCAAGCCGAAAAAAGTTTCGTTACCAAAGCCGCTGATTACAACGGAAACAGAGCAAGGGCTGCGTGAGCAACTCAATGCCCTAATGGACCCTCTTTCACTTCATGAGACCGCATCATGAAGACATGTTTAATTGTAGATGATAGCCGCATGATCCGCCGCGTCGCAGGACGTATTGTAAAAGACCTCGGTTTTGAGACAAGTGAAGCTATCAATGGTCAAGAGGCCCTAGATAAATGCCAGATGGAACTGCCTGACGCAGTTCTCGTAGATTGGGCTATGCCAGTCATGGATGGGTTTGATTTTGTCAAAAAACTGCGGGAACTCCCGGGCGGGCAAAAGCCCATCGTCGTCTTTTGTACGTCCGTTCGCGATATTAGTCGCATTGTCGAAGCTTTAGCCGCAGGTGCAGACGAATATATAATGAAGCCATTCGACTCAGATATTATCGAGTCGAAATTTACTTTGGCTGGGTTAGTATGAGTGCGAACGACCGGCAGGGCGCACTTTCACTTGCCCCAACATACTATGATGCTCTGCGCCGACTAACTTTAGAGTTAGCTGGGATAAATTTGGGCTCCAATCACGCTTTTTTGGTTGAAACGCGATTGGCCAAATTGGCCCGCGAGGAAGGCTATGACAGCCTTGACGCCATGGTCAGCGAGCTGTTCCAAACGGGCGGTTCAAGATTGGCGGTTCAGGTTGTCTCTGCTCTAACAGAGCGCGATACGCATTTCTTCAAAGACCAAACCGCCTTCAGACGACTGCGCGAGGTCGTTCTGCCTGACTTACATCATAAACGCGGCGGCGGGCGTATTCGCCTCCTCAGCTTTGGCTGTGCGTCTGGGCAAGAACCCTATGGCATGGCGATGGTCATCGACCAGATGCAAGACGCTCTGGAAGGTATGAAAGTCGACATCGTCGGTGTTGATTATCCTAGTCAGGCCTTAGAACGCGCACGTCTTGGACGTTACACACATTTTGATGTGCAACGCGGCCTGCCCGTCCGAGACTTAGTCGAATACTTCGATACCGATAAAGCCGACTGGGTCGTCAAAGACAAAATTCGCAAAAGAGTCGAATTTAGGGACATTCATCTCTTGTCCAAATTGGATACATTGGATGATTTTCACGCCGTCATGTTTTGCGGCAGCTTGCCACATTATTCTGCGCCTGCACGTGTTCGCGTGCTGCGTGGTCTTTCAGGATTGGTCAAAGAAAACGGCTATCTGATCCTCGGAGAAGGCGAAAGTCTAAGCAAAATGAATTTCGGCTTTGACCGGGTGAGCGAAAGCTCTGGCCTCTACAAAAAACGTGAAGTCGTCATCGAACCTGAAGTCGACCCAGACCTCAAAATTCCGAATGGCCGCACGACATTTGAGAAAAGCGAGCAACCGTATAAGCCGCTAAAGTTATCCCAACCCTAAATCGAACGTCTGACTGCGGTTGACGGTTACAATGTGGAGCTTAAAAGACGCGACTTAGTCGTCACGCTTTTGAAAGCCGCTTTTCATGTCCGAACTCCCCGCAGATCTCGAAGCTGTCCGCACACGCGTCCTTGCTGAAATCGAAGCCGCGAGCGATATCGCCGCCCTTGATGACATCCGTGTCGCCGCCTTAGGTAAAAAAGGCGAGGTCAGCCTGATGATGCGCGGCCTCGGTAAAATGAGCCCTGATGAAAAGAAAATCATGGGCCCTGCGCTCAACGGCCTAAAGGCCAGTCTCAACACCGCTGTCGAAAGTCGCAAAGCCGATCTCGAAAATCTCGCTATGGATGCAGCCCTCGCCAGTGAGACAATGGATATGTCTCTACCTGTCGGCGCAGCTACAGGCACATTGCATCCCGTCAGCCAAGTCATGGAAGAAATGGCCGCCATTTTCTCCGACATGGGCTTCTCTGTCGCTGAAGGTCCAGACATCGAAGATGACTTCCACAATTTTACGGCTCTGAATTTCCCTCCGGGGCATCCTGCGCGCGATATGCATGACACATTTTTCCTCGAAGACGGCGAGAAAGTTTTACGGACCCACACATCGCCCGTGCAAATTCGCACGATGATTGGACAAAAACCACCTATCCGCATCATTGCGCCGGGCCGAACCTATCGCTCGGATTCCGATCAAACGCACACACCGATGTTCCATCAAGTTGAAGGCCTTGTCATCGACAAGGGTATTCACATGGGTCACCTCAAAGGTGTCTTGATGGATTTCGTCAGCGCCTTTTTCGAAACAGACGTCGACGTACAATTCCGCCCGCATCATTTCCCGTTCACAGAACCAAGTGCCGAAATGGATGTGCGCTATGAACGCGACGGCGCGGCGATCAAAATTGGCCAAGGTGAAAAGTGGATGGAAATACTCGGCTGCGGCATGGTCCATCCAAATGTACTCCGCGCCTGCGATCTCGACCCAGATGAGTATCAAGGCTTTGCCTTCGGCATGGGCGTCGACCGCCTCGCCATGTTGAAATACGGCATGCCAGACCTCCGCGATATGTTTGCCAGCGATACACGTTGGTTAGGCCATTACGGATTCAACCCACTTGTGCAGGCAAACTTGGCGACGGGTTTGAGCTAGTTCAAAAATCGTAAGCCTGCAGCCGCGCGCCACACGCCGTCAGATAGACAAAGAAGTAAGACCATGAAATTCACACTGTCTTGGCTCAAACGCCACCTAAAAACAGACGCCACAATCGAAGAGGTCGCGGAAGCGATGACTTTGGCTGGATTGGAAGTCGAAGAAATTATCGACCCTGCGAAAGCGTTGTCGGCCTTCACGATTGCCCATGTTAAATCAGCAGAGAAACATCCCGACGCTGACAAGCTTCAAATTTGCCAAGTCGACACGGTGGATGGTCCGAAACAAATCGTCTGCGGCGCGCCCAATGCGCGTGCGGGTATTGCGGTGGCATACGCTCCGCTTGGCGCCTTTATTCCCGGCTTAGATTTCTCTCTTGATAAGAAGCCTCGCAAAATTCGCGGCGTCGAATCCTCTGGCATGATGTGTTCTGGCAAAGAGCTAGAACTCGGTGAAGAGAATGACGGCATCCTAGAATTGGACCCTGCGAAATATGCAGTTGGCCAAGCGATCTCTGACGTGATGGGCGCAAATGACCCTGTGATTGATTTCGAAGTCACGCCGAACCGTCCCGATTGGTTAGGCGTTAATTCTATTGCGCGTGATTTGGCGGCTGTTGGTTTGGGTGACTTAATTACGCCCGCAATTGAACCTATCGCGGGCATGTTCCCTTGTGACCAAGAGATCATCATTGAAGACGCAGACGGCTGCCCTGCTTTCGCGGGCCGTATCATTCGCGGCGTGAAAAACGGACCCTCGCCACAGTGGTTACAGGACCAACTCAAGTCCATCGGCCTGCGTCCAATCTCTGCGCTTGTAGATATTACGAATTACGTCACTTATGACCGCGCACGTCCCTTACATTTCTATGACCTCAACAAGGTCCAAGGCGCGATAAAGGTTCGTAAAGGCAAGTTTGAAGAACCAACGCCTAACTTCTTCATTGAAGGTGAGTTCTTTGATGCATTAGATGATAAGTCTTATGGAGCAGGCGGTTTAGACGTAGTCATATCTGATGAAACAGGCATTATCGGACTTGGCGGAATTGTTGGCGGCGTCTCAACAGGCGTTGACGAAAACACGACAGACATCCTCATCGAGGCCGCCTACTTCGCACCCCTCGGAATTCGCCGAACTGCGAAACGTTTGGGCGTAAACTCCGACGCGAAATATCGCTTTGAGCGCGGCGTAGATACGGGCAGCTTGGTTGAAGGCACAGAGCTTGCGACGAAGCTTGTTCTCGAGATTTGCGGCGGCGAGCCGAGCGAAATCAAAGTTGCGGGCGAGATTCCTGCCGCGCCTGCTGATGTGGCATTCAATACGGACCTCGTGAAACGCCTGACGGGCCTCAGCTTATCAGACAGCGAGATGGAAACCATCCTGACTGATCTCGGATTCGGAGTCACTAAAGGCGACGCTTGGACAATCAAAGTTCCGTCCTTCCGCCGCGACGTAGTTGGTGGTGCAGATTTGGTTGAAGAAATCGTCCGCATCCACGGCTTCCATAACCTAGAAGCCCTTAGCCTACCGCCTCTACCGGGACGCCGTGAACCGACAGCGACCCTAACGCAGAACCGTACACGTTTGGCGCGCCGCGCCCTCGCGCTGCAAGGTCTAAGCGAAGCGATCACTTGGTCATTCGTATTGAAAGATCACGCTACAGCCTTTGACGGCGGGCAAGATGCTCTCGGTCTAGATAACCCAATTTCAAATGATTTGAACTGGATGCGGCCAAGTGCGCTGATCCACCTTCTGCTCGCAGGACAACGTAGTGCCAACCAAGGCTACCCTGGCGCGGCTCTGTTTGAACTAGGTCCAATCTTCCAAGGCACCGCGCCAGACGAGCAGTCTTTATCCCTCGCAGGTATGCGCCGCGTTGACATAGCCCGTGATTGGGCAGGCACTGTGGAGATCACAGCCCTGACAGCCAAAGCCGATGCGATTGCCGCCCTCAAAGTCATGGGCGCTAATACTAACAACCTGCAAGTCATGGACGCCGTGGGCGCCTACTGGCATCCAGGACGGTCGGCCTCTTTGCGGTTGGGACCGAAGAATGTTCTCGCGAGTTTTGGGGAACTTCATCCGCGCGCCCTCAAAGCCCTGGGCATTGAAGGCCGTGTTGTCGCGTTCGAAATTGCGCCAGATAATCTACCTGCGCCAAAGAAAAAGAAGACAACGACGAAAGCCAAACCTGCGCTCGCGCTATCTGACCTCATGCCATTACATCGTGATTTCGCCTTTATCGTGGCCGAAGACGTCGCGGCGGGGAATATCCTCAAGGCCGCTAAAGGCGCCGATAAGCAGTTGATCAGCGACGTGACACTGTTCGACGTTTACAGAGGAAAAGGCGTCGATGACGGCCACAAAAGCCTCGCGATTGACGTGACACTCACGCCAAAGGACGCAACGCTAACCGACACAGATATCGAAGCTGTCAGCGCCAAAATCATCGAGAAGGTTATGAAGGCTGGCGGACGCCTTCGGGGGTAACTTATTTATGAGCCATCATTTGATGGCTCAGTCTCGCCCCCATTCTAGCAGGGCGGCATTGCACCGACATAGGCTCGCAATCGCGCGGGTAACGCGCTAACCAACTGTCATGACCCGCTATAGTTACCGCGATGATCCAGAGGTTCCGGATTTCAAGGATGATCGAACGATCTTTGTCTTTGATGGCATGTGCGTCATGTGTTCAGGGTTTATGCGGTTCGTCATGCAGCGCGACAGGAAACATCATTTTCGGTTTCTACCCGCGCAAAGCCCCCTCGGTGAAGCCCTCTATGTGCATTATGGTTTGAAGGCGGGCGATTACGACAGTGTATTACTAATTGAGCACGGTCTCGTGCGTGTGAAATGGGATGCGTCTATCGGGGTCTTTGAAGGCTTAGGGTGGCCGTGGCGCGTGGCAGGCCTTGGCCGTGTTCTGCCGAAATTCCTCTCTAACCCACTTTACAGTTTCATCGCGCGCAACCGATTTAAATGGTTCGGGCGGCGAGAGGTTTGCCTCCTCCCCACCGCTGAAGATCGGGAGCGTTTTCTTTGAGAGTTTTGATTATTGGGGGCTATGGCACATTCGGGTTTGGCATGGCCGAGCGGTTGTCGAATGAAGCAGAGCTAGAGTTAATTCTTGCTGGGCGGAATTTAGCCAAGGCAAAGGTCGCCTGCGCAAAGCTCTCTGGCGCAGCGACGTTCACGCCGCTGCACTTAGATCGCAACACGTTAGCGTTAGATTTCAAACCCGACCTCATCATTGACGCCTCTGGTCCATTCCAAGCTTACGCCAAGAACAACGCCCCGCAGCCCGTGATACAATACTGCCTGACACACGGCATCCCCTATGCGGATATATCTGATGACGGCGCATTCGTTGCCGCAGTCATGACGCAAGACGTCGCCGCTAAAACCTCAAATATTCCGCTCATCTCTGGCCTGTCGACCTGCCCTGTTCTCAGCGCGATTGGCTTGCGAGAGGTGGAGCGCATCATAGGCCCCGCAAGCGATGTCATGATTGGCATTGCCCCCTCGCCCAAAGCTGAATTGGGCCGCAATGTCGTCGCGGCAGTTGCCAATTATGCAGGCCAGAAACAGGTCAGTGTTTTACGCGATAACGCCCTCATCAACATAGCAGGACTAACCGAAGTTCGGCATGAGACGATCTGCGTTCCAGGTGATGTACCTCTGCCGCGCTTACCCTTTGCACTGGCGGATGCGCCTGACGCGTGGACGCTGCCTGAGGACTTTAACGCCTTGGACAATATATGGACAGGCGCAGGCACGCGGCCAATTTGGTTGCACCGCTTTCTCGTGTTTCTATCCAGAGCTGTAGCGCGTGGCTTAGCGCCTAAACTCACACCCTTCGCGGGGCTGTTTCACCGCGTCCGAGGCATGTTCCGCTTCGGTGTGCATCGCGGCGGCATGGTTGTTCACGCGTCGAATGCAGACAATGAGGCCAGTTGGCACCTCGTCGCAGAAGGCGATCACGGACCGCGTATTCCCGCCTTACCTGTCGTCGCGCTCATCAGAAAAATGCTCAGAGGTGAGACCATAGCTTCGGGGGCGTATTCAGGGCATCAGATCATTGGCCTCCCAGAACTTGCGCCCGAATTTGCAGCATTAAATATTGCCTATGGGCTACACTTCGACGGCCAAGATACGCCTGTCTATGAGCAAGTCATGGGCGAGGCGTTTACCCGTTTGCACCCTGCAATTATCGAGCAGCATTTAACGGGCGAAGGCCGCATCTATTCAGGGGCCTGTAAGGTCACGCGTGGGCGCAATCCACTGTCTCATATTGTAGCTGCAGTCATTGGCTTCCCAAAAAGCGGTACAGATATCCCCGTTAGCGTCACGGTGGTCCCAACGGCTACGGGCGAAAAATGGACGCGTAACTTTGGTGGTAAAAAATTCAGCAGTCACCACAGCCTTGGCCGTAAAAAATGGGCGCGCCATGTGACGGAAAAATTCGGGATAATCGCTATACATATGGCGATTTTAGAAGACGCAGGTGATCTGCGTATCGAAGTGCAAGGCTGGTCGATCTTTGGGTTTCCCTTGCCGCGTTTTCTACGGCCCGGTGGAGACGTGTATGAAACGCATGACGACCAAGGTCGGTTCGTATTTCACGTCGACCTGAAAGCGCCACTCTTTGGGCGCTTATGTAAGTATGAAGGCTGGCTCACGCCAGATACCTAACTAAATAGGAAGAAACCCGCGCTTACGGGTGTAGCTTGTGTATCCGATATTTGCGCCAAGCCGCACGCCTGCACCTGCGCGAACGGGCGCGAGTGTAATTCCATTTGCACGTTCATAATGCACAGCCATACCTGCCACGAGGAAGGCCGAACCATCAATACCTGGGAAGCGGCGGAAAATATCTTCTGGATCATCTAGGTCATACACGAGTGTAAAGACACGGCTGATCTCTGCGCCAGCATCGACTCCAACAGTTGGGCCAGCCCAATAGACTTTTTGCTGACGTCCGTCTTTCATCCAAAGCGTACCTTTACCCCATTTCGCGCCAAAAATCAGAGCGCCACCACCCTCTTCGCCTGTGATATATCCGACAGGGCGACCTTGTTTTTTGAACAAGCGTTCGAGTGTGGATGCGGCACTTTCAGCGGTCACGCCAAGATGGTCAGAAATAGCATTTGCCAATTCGGACTCATTATAGCTTGATGTCTTTTGAGCTTGCGTCGACGGTGTTTGACCTTGCGGATACCCGTTCGGATTTTCCTTTGATGTAGATACACATGCCGACAAAGTCATTGCGGAGGCGCAAAGCGCAATCATCGCCGCCTTTGGCAGATTTATTTTTGGAAGATAATGCGTAGGTTTAAACATGGTCATTATGTCGACCATCGTGGTTAAAGTTGGGTTAACTCCTTGTGTCCGTAGACTTAAGGTTTCGCAAGACCATCGCCACACTTCCCGTCACACTTAGACCCAACGATATAGGTATGAGCGGCAAGAAAAATGCCATTTTAATAAAGGTGAACACACCCGCGAAACTTCCGATTGTTTCCGATGATGTTTCAAGAACCAACGCGAGCGCACCATCTTCCAGAATATCAAAGAGCAAATATCCCATGGGAGCCAACAATAGCCAACGCCAGCGCGTCCGAAGTAAACCAAAAGCGGAAAGCCCAAAGGCAATCAACGCTTCGAACACCCATGTTTGTAAAATCATGTAAATAACATCAAACCCAAGTTCAGTGAATTTAAGCCGCCGACCGTCGGAGCTCAAAGCTTCAATAGCCGCGACAGCTTCGACGCCAGAGTAGAATCCGCGCCCTTGCAGATAAGTGTAACCCTCCAAACGCACAAGCTGCCCAAAGGGGCCAGGGCCTGTAAACCAGAGCGCATAAAGCACAAATACGACAAGAAGCGCGACCAGACGCCATCCAGAAAACCGATGGTAATTATGCCCTATTTCGGATTTCGAAATCCTACCCTTGTTTTTAAACATCAACGGCTCACCCTTCCCGTAGAACCCGCGCCATTTGCTCTGCCACGGCCTCTAGTAATGCACGACGAGGTGAGCTTTTTCGGAATGTTAAATTAAGCTGACGTGTCGCCGTCTTACTACGCAGTGGTTTCACACCAATCTGTGGGCGGTCAAGCCACCCAGATGAATGCGCCAGTGCTGGCACAATTGAAATCCCCTGCCCTGCCGCAACGAGACTAATAATTGTCTCCAAACTGGTCACACTGGTTTCAGATAATGTCATTTTACTTTGTAGACGGCAAAGGTCGACGGTTTGATCGCGAAAGCAATGCCCTTCCGTCAGCAAGATCATTTGATCCAATGGCAGATCAGACACATCTAAATCGTCAAGAGACGCCAAGTCATGCCCCAAAGGATAAATGACCATCAACGGCTCTTCATAGAGTGGTATAGCCATCAAACGCGGCGTTTCTGTCGGGGTTGCTAAAATAGCTGCATCAAGATCGCCATTCAACAAATCCTCCGTGAGGCGTTCTGTAATGTTTTCACGGAACACCAGTTCTAGTCGTGGAAATTTTTCGCCCAACACGCCTAAAACTTTGGGAACCAAGAATGGTGATATTGTCGGAATAGAGCCAAATCTAAATTGGCCTGAAAATGGATCACTCGCGTCTGCAGTAATGGAGTGGATAGCATCCACAGCTCCCAAAGCATCTTCGGCTAATGCAAGGACCTTTTCCCCGATTGGCGTGAGCATCGCGGCACGTTTGGTTCGCTCAATGAGGATAACGCCCAATGTCGCTTCGAGCTTTTGGAGTTGCACAGACAGAGTGGGTTGACTGACGTTACAGTTTTCGGCGGCTTTACCGAAATGACGATGTCGTGCAATCGCGCGCAAATAGACAAGGTCTCGAATGTTCATAGACAAAACCTATCATAATTATAATAACAATCAATTAGACAAATTACTAATAAGTTCGCATTTTTAGATTCAGTTTGAAACACAACTATAAGTTCTGAATAACCTACACTTAATATGTCCTTTTGGAGAGACCTTATGAACGATATGGCAACAAATTCAGGTGGCAAGTGTCCCGTTATGCACGGCGCAAAATCTGGCACACAAAACCTACGTGGCAATCGCGACTGGTGGCCCGAGCAACTAGACCTCTCCGTTCTTCATCAAGACGCACGCCTGTGCAGCCCGATGGACGAAGACTTCGATTACGCCAGCGCATTCGCAGCAATTGATTACAAGGCGCTAAAGCAAGACCTGACAGACCTGATGACAGATAGCCAAGACTGGTGGCCTGCTGATTGGGGACATTATGGCGGCTTCTTTGTGCGTATGGCGTGGCATGCGGCGGGTACATATCGCACCGCCGATGGCCGCGGCGGTTCGGGAACTGGCGCGCAACGTTTTGCGCCGCTCAACAGCTGGCCTGATAATGGCAACCTAGATAAAGCGCGTCGCTTGCTTTGGCCAATCAAACAGAAATATGGCAACGCAATTTCTTGGGCCGACCTTCTAATCCTGACAGGTAACGTCGCGATGGAATCTATGGGCTTTGAGACATTTGGTTTCGCAGGCGGTCGTGAGGACATTTTTGCACCTGAAACAGACATCTATTGGGGACGCGAAGACGAATGGCTCGAAGAAAGCGGCGGGCTAAATAGTCGTTACACAGGTGACCGCGAATTAGAAAACCCACTCGCAGCTGTGCAAATGGGCCTCATATATGTGAATCCAGAAGGCCCAGACGGACACCCAGATCCGCAAGCCTCAGCCCATGATATCCGCGAAACTTTTGCGCGCATGGCCATGAATGACGAAGAAACTGTTGCCCTCACAGGCGGCGGTCATACATTCGGTAAAGCTCATGGTGCAGGCAATCCAGACCTTGTTGGCGTAGAGCCAGAAGGCGCAGACATTGAGGCGCAAGGCTTCGGTTGGATCAACGCTTTTAAATCTGGCAAAGCAGAACACACGACCACATCTGGTATCGAAGGCGCGTGGACAACCACGCCAAATGCTTGGAAAACAGGGAAAGACGAAGGTTATTTTGACCTCTTGCTCGACTATGAGTGGGTCTTAAGCCAAAGTCCAGCAGGTGCACATCAATGGCATCCAACAGACCCACAGGCGCAAAAACTCGTCCCTGATGCCCATATAAAAGGCAAGTTCAATCCACCCATGATGACAACGGCAGATATGGCGATGAAGGTCGATCCTGCTTACCGTAAAATCTCTGAACATTTCCGTGATAACCCAAAAGCGTTCGAAGATGCCTATGCACGCGCTTGGTTCAAACTGACCCATCGCGATATGGGTCCACGCACGCTTTATGTCGGGCCAGAAGCGCCGAGTGAAGTTCTGCTCTGGCAAGATTTCGTGCCGGAGTTAAATCATGCTGTTATCAATAATGCTGACATCATAGCTCTGCGCGATAAAATCCTTAGCTCTGGCTTGAGCATTTCAGAGCTTGTTTCTGCGGCTTGGGCCTCAGCAGCCTCTTTCCGCGGGTCTGATAAACGCGGCGGTGCCAATGGCGGACGTGTACGTTTGAACCCAGCCAAAAACTGGGCGGTCAATCAGCCTAAGCAACTTGCCAAAGTTCTGAAAGTTCTCGAAGGCATTCAGTCTGACTTTAACGGCGCGGCAAAAGGCGACAAAAAAGTCTCTATGGCGGACTTGGTCGTCTTGGGCGGCACAGTCGCTGTGGCCTCAGCGGCAGCAGCGGCAGGTCATGATCTAGCTGTCGACTTCACACCGGGTCGTATGGATGCGACACAGGAGATGACAGACGTCGACGCCTATGCCGTGTTAGAGCCAGAAGCCGATGGTTTCCGGAATTACCGTAAAGCGGATTATACGATCCCAGCTGAAGCTATGCTTGTTGACCGCTCTCAGCTCTTGGGTCTTACAGCTCCAGAAATGACTGTTCTTGTCGGCGGCCTACGGGTTCTTGGCGGCAATCACGGTGGATCAAAAGACGGTGTCTTTACCAACCGCAAAGGGCAGCTCACGAATGACTTCTTCACCAACCTCATCGACATGAGCACAGTGTGGGAAAAAGCCGATAAGTCTGAGCAAAAATTCGTGGGTAAATGTCGCAAGACAGGCAAAACGAAATGGACAGGCACACGTGTTGATCTCGTCTTTGGGTCCAACTCACAACTCCGCGCCCTCTCAGAGCGCTATGCACAATCCGACGCAGAAGGCGCCTTCGTTCGCGATTTCGCCAAAGCTTGGACAAAGGTCATGAATAATGACCGATTTGATTTGGGTCTTAAGCCTAACGCTTAAAGCTCAAACCCTAACGCGCTCTCTACCCATCGAGCGCGTTAATGCCCCCAGGCGCGGTGCCTTCTCTAGCTTCAGTCTAGAAAGGGTGCCGCGTCATTTTTATGGCCATAAATTTGAAACCCAAAGCAATATTCCCCCACTCACACGGCGCACTGTGCTTGCCATTTCAGCGGTCCTCGCTACATAGCGATCATGTCCGAACCCACTGATCAGTCTTTAATACGCAACTTCTCTATCGTGGCTCATATTGACCACGGGAAGTCTACGTTGGCGGATCGCTTGATTTCCTTTTGTGGCGGCCTCACCGACCGCGAAATGTCCGAGCAAGTTCTGGACAATATGGACATCGAAAAAGAGCGCGGCATCACCATTAAAGCGCAGACTGTGCGCCTCGAATATCCTGCCAAAGACGGCAAAACCTATATCATGAATTTGATGGATACGCCGGGTCACGTTGACTTTGCCTATGAAGTCTCACGCTCGCTCTCGGCCTGCGAAGGCTCCATCCTTGTTGTCGATGCGTCGCAAGGCGTCGAAGCGCAAACTCTCGCCAATGTCTACCAAGCCATCGAGCATGACCACGAGATCGTCACAGTTCTAAATAAGATCGACCTGCCCGCCGCAGAACCTGATCGCGTGAAGCAACAAATCGAAGACGTCATCGGCCTCGACACATCAGAGGCCGTTGAATGTTCCGCCAAATCTGGCATCGGGATTGAGGACGTGCTGGAAGGCATCGCGCTGCGCCTGCCGCCGCCGCCAACCATGGACCCGAAAGCCCCGCTAAAAGCGATGCTCGTCGATGCGTGGTATGACACCTATATGGGCGTGGTCGTTTTGTTCCGCGTCATCGAAGGTACTGTCAGTAAAGGCATGCGCATCCGCACGATGAACACGGGCGCGAGCTATACAGTTGATAAAGTCGGAACATTCCTGCCAAAGCCCACAGACGTGAAATCCATTGGCCCCGGCGAGATTGGATTCCTGACGGGATCGATCAAAGAAGTCGCTGACGCGGCGGTGGGCGATACGATTACCGAAGACAAGCGCCCGACGGAAATCGCGCTCGACGGATTTAAACCTGCACAGCCTGTTGTGTTCTGTGGCATATTCCCAGTCGATGCCGCCGATTTCGAAGACCTGCGCGCCGCGATGGGCCGCTTGCGCCTGAACGATGCGAGTTTCAGCTATGAGATGGAAACCTCTGCCGCGCTTGGCTTTGGCTTCCGATGCGGGTTCCTTGGGCTGCTGCATTTGGAGATTATCCAAGAGCGCCTCGAACGTGAATTTGATCTGGACCTAATCACCACGGCCCCGTCTGTGGTCTATACGCTCTCTATGCGCGACGGCGAGGAAATGCAGCTGCATAACCCTGCCGACATGCCCGACGTGATGAAAATTGATCACATCCAAGAGCCGTGGATTAAAGCGACGATCATGACGCCCGACGAACATCTCGGCGGCATTCTGAAACTTTGCCAAGACAGGCGCGGCGTTCAGACAACGCTGAATTATATCAATGGCCGCGCGATGGTGGAATATGAGTTACCGCTCAATGAAGTCGTGTTTGATTTCTATGACCGCCTAAAATCAGTCTCCAAAGGCTATGCGTCATTTGATTATCAAGCCATTGGCCTGAAAGAAGGCGATCTGGTGAAAATGTCGATCCTCGTGAACGGCGACCCCGTCGATGCGCTGTCTATGCTTGTGCATAGGGCCAATGCCGAAGGCCGTGGCCGCCAGATGTGCGAACGATTGAAAGACCTCATCCCGCGTCACTTGTTCAAAATCCCAATCCAAGCCGCGCTCGGCGGCAAAGTCATCGCCCGCGAAACCATCGCCGCGATGCGCAAAGACGTGACGGCAAAATGCTACGGCGGCGACGCCTCCCGTAAACGCAAACTGCTAGACAAGCAGAAAAAAGGTAAGAAGAAGATGCGCCAATTTGGACGCGTAGAGATTCCACAAGAAGCCTTTATTGCGGCGTTAAAAATGGACGACGGTTGATTTGGGTTTCACCCAAAATTTTAATCCAGTGGATTAAAATAAACCGTCGCCGCGACACACTTAGAGCGGATTGATGCGAAGCATCAAATGGATGGTGCGGAATTATACCAAGCCTATCGTTTCGGTCCGGGGGACCGATTAGCGTAGTCGTCGAGGCGGCACAGCCGCGTAGGGTCAGTGCAAAACTCTCTTGGACCAATAATAAGAAATCGCCATAATTTTAAGAATATATATTAAGTCTATGAACTTAAAGGTTGGGATCAACCGCGACTCGCCTCTAAAATTTCTTTCCAGTTGCATGTCTCAGCTAAACTGGTTGCTACCGAGTTGATACCTTGTAACTCAAAAATACCAGTCATAGGATTTTCACCATAAGGAGTAGTTTGGACAATATATTTATTAGATTTATCCAATGCAGTTACTAAATCAATGTCCGTTCCTGTAGGCGCAAATGTAGATGTATTATTTGTAGAAATAGACCACTTCCTTGTTCTCGCAGCGTCTGCTCCTATCCGTTCTATGACATTTTTATAATCTGAATATACGCTAGTACCATCATCACCAAGGTACTCCCCCCAATTGATATAAACTTCTGTCGTGTCCTCCTTACATCTTAAAACTAAACTCATTTGATTTCCAAGAGGGCCTCTCGCAGCTTTTTCTTCCTTCAGTACTGCAACATAAGTTTTGGAGTCATCAATGGGGTTCACCTCATTAGTAATAGACCACTTGCCAATATCGCCTGATGAATTTGTAGATAGTGTTGGTGCAGCGCCGTATTTAACTGCTAACTTATCATAGCAATCTACCTTCTCAAGTGTGCCCGATTTTTGATAGCAAGTACTTAACTCTGACTTAGTAGCCGTTGCATTTGCAACGCCAGAATATGAAACACTAATGGCCAAAGTCAATAATATGAAATGAATGGAATTCATGAAGTTTTCCTGCTAAAAAATTAATATACAAAACAAATTTTAGTTTGTTCAGATTTATTATTTCAAAAACCTGAACTATAGCAACCAGACTATAGTAGGGCTTATTATTCTCTCACCTGCCCACCGCCATAGCCAACCGCCCACAAACCCCCTATGAGCCTCCACATCCGCGAAATGCGACATAGATCTGAGAGTCCATCATGAGTGAATTTCAAACTGGCCAAGTTGTCCGCCTTAAATCTGGCAGCCCGAAGATGACGATTAAAGGCGCAGATAAAGATGCGTGGGCCGTTCAGTGGGTTGACCGTAATGGCAAGCTGCAAGGCGATAGTTTCCACGCCGATATGCTGGACCTCTTTATTCCCCGCTAGACGCTTTTCTTCTTGGCCCCGCTAGGCCCGCTTTACTTTAACCCCCTAATTAGACGGCCTTAGTGCTGTCTGGCTTTGCCGCTATTGTCTGCGCAGGCTTAGGCGTTTTCGCCTGACTTATTTTAGGCGCGGGCGGGTTCATCGTGACCGCAGCTTGAACTTGATCTGGGGTTGAAAGATCAATGCCTTCGATCACAGAGGCCGTAAAAACGGCATCGTTGATTTTATACATCGTCCCCATCAAATGCCGCCTAATCGTTGCGGTGACTTTGGTGTTCGGAATCCGTTCGAGATAAATCCAGAGCGTATATTCGAGCGCGTAATCCCCTGCATTCGTCATCGCCCATTCAAAGGGTTTATTCGGGTTCACTTTGATGTCGTCTTTGGCCGTGCAGATATCGAAGGCCTGATTGAACATGTCATCAATGTCTTTGCGGAAGTCCGCCAGTTGCGCCTCGCGTTGCTCTCGCGTGTCGCCAAAACTTGGGTAGCCAATATTATATTTGAGCGCCTGACGAATACCGTCAGAACTGGCGATGCGTGAGAGGTTATCAATGCGGCTCTGGATGAATTGCGTATTGCGCAGCAATGTGCGGTGATTATTTCGAATGTCATACAGCACGACGTAAATCAGCGTCACGCGCGCGATAATAAATTCGTCCTGAAATCCGTCGACAACCACCACATCCCCATCGACGAGAATATCACTGTTCAGGATAATCATACCGCTGACGATATCTGGCGCCCAGATGGAACTGGTGAAGGCCATGAAGCCAATAAATATTCCGAAGATACCCGTTGTGCCCAACAAGCTATCGGCCTCCCAAATTTTAATTAGGGCATAAATCACAGTGAGGACAATGATCGACAATAGAACGATACTCACGAGGCGAGAATTATAGGTCTCGGAATAGATCGTTTGTTGATCGACGACGCGGCTGCGGCCAAATCGTTTGCGGGAAATTGTACCGCTGAGACTATAGAGGAACACACCGCCATAGAGCGTCATCAGGCTGATACCGAGTTTGATGAAATAGCCGCCCTCATATCCCGCGCCAGACCGTCGCAGCGAGAAATCAATAATCTGTAAGATCATCACGAGAAGGTTGAGGGATTGAAAAATTCTAATCTTAACGGCGTTGTCTTGGTTGGGGGCAATCGCGTTGAGGATTGGCCGCGCCAGAACGAGCAAGACAATGTTTAAAATGAATAGCAGGCTGAGCATCAGGTTCGTCCCTGATGTCAGTTCATTTATTAGCTCGTTAAAAATTTCCAAAACCAACTCCCATTAGGAGTCGGAGATTATCAGAATATTTCGGGAGTTCCAGATGAAAGGCGTGGTGCCTAAATCTGGTCCCAAAACAGGTTAGACATTTGGTTAGTTGCCTTGTCCTCTACGGCCTTGACCACGTTGGCCTTGACCGCGTTGACCTTGGCCTTGCTGACCATTTTGACCGCGTTCGGCCCTGTGGTTCGCTTTGTTGAAATCAGCACTCACAACACCGCTGAGGCAGCGCGAGACAAAGGGATAACTATCGGTGACAAAGTACACATATTGTCCCTGAAGCTGTCCGCCATTACAGTCATCAAGGCCAGATTCGTTGCCGACAAATTCGTAGTCTTCATTATAGGTCCCGTCATAAGAGCCGCCCGGCCCAGATGGACGTGTGCCAGATTTCAGCGCCCAACCGCTCTGGGCTGTTTCGCCGACATAATGAATTTCGTAGCCATCGCCTGCATAGCCAATCAAGCTACTGCCTGAACTAGTGAGCAGATTTTCGGCAATGCCGTGATAGTGATACAGGCCGCCTGCGCCGACATGGGCATTGTTGAAATCTAGGCCCAATTTTCCGGGCGCGCCGTGGATATCGAGGCTCCAATTTTTGTCACCATTTGGACTGTGGCCGCGTCGACCATTCGGGTCATAATACCCTGCCGTATTCGGACGGAATTGCACGCCATTCACAGCAATGCCCATCGTCCCGCGAATGGGGGTGATTACGCCGTTGCGGGTTGGCGTTATAGGCACGCAGACCTGAACGTCTTGCTCTGCGATGGCGTTCGGGTTGCCTCTGTTCGGGAACTCGCCTGTTGGGTGATCAGGCAAACCATTCGCTGTAAAGCAACGATCAGACCCCGACACTGTCATGTTAAACTGCGAGTTTGTTTTAGACGCTGCAACAGCTGGCGTGTGCGTCGAAGCTTTCTCGGACGTATTCGTTTGAGAGCCGCATGCCACAAGGCTGCCGCTGCAGAGGAGGAGAATAGACGCGGATAAAGCGTATTGTTTAAGAGGTGTCATACAAAGTCCTTCTATGTGTGTTCACTCCTATACACGGATGAGCCCCCGAAATCCTTCGAATATAACTGTTATACGTTAAACGGCACACAGATCGCTGGCATCTGTATTCAGGCTTCGAGGCTGGAACATTCCATACACATTTTCGTTTTACACTTATGCTGGTTTGAGGTTAACTTCAGGGAGATTGAGACGGCACATTACAAAGTAAGACCAAACGGAACCTGATATGCGGAGTTTAATTTTACTAACAAGCGTTTCTCTCGCGGGCCTCCTCATAGCCTCATGCGGCGGAAGTAACTCAACGCCAGCTGTGCAAACTCCAGTCACCGACACGCCGCCCTCTGTCCCTACTGTCCCTGACCCTGTCGCCGCGTACAACTATGGTCGTACCGTGAATGACGAGGCAGGCGCATCCCTCGCGAGTTTAGATACTGCAACTGGAAAATTGCACTACGCGCTCTATGCTAATCACGCGCAAGACAATGCGGAGCATATGCTGCCTGACTTTTCCTATGCGGGATATGGCGGCGGCGGTGTGGCTCTGCCAAGCTATGACAGTATTCCAGTCGTTCAAACCCTCTCCCCTGCCAGCGGTGATGACCATGCGCGCATACAAGCCGCTATCGATGCGGCGGCTTTGCTCACGCCAGATGCGAGAGGCCTACGCGGCGCAGTCCTGCTGACAGCAGGCGAATATGAAGTCAGTGATACGCTGTTAATTACGGTAAGCGGCATTGTGCTGCGCGGCGAAGGACAAGGAACTGACGGAACGATATTAAAAGCCACGACAACCACAGAACAAAGCATTCTGATTTCTGTTCTCGGTGACGGACGCGGACGCTTGCCGCGCGAGGCAGAAAATGATCTGAGCACAAATATCGCGCAAGACTATGTCCCGGTTGGTTCGATAGATCTCGAGTTGGACGATGCGAGCGGCTATACCAGTGGCGATCCCATTGCCGTCGTGCGCACACCCAACGCGGCATGGATCGGCGAAGACGGCGTCAACATGACCCAATATGATTGGGACGCGGATGACTACGCATTGACAATGGAACGCACAGTCATCTCAATTGACGGCAACACCCTCACACTCGACGCGCCTATCACAGACACAATCGAAGCCGATTTTGGCGGAGGTTATGTTTTCAGAACAGATACGTCAGACCGTTTGCAAAACGTCGGCATCGAAAACCTACGCCTGCAAACGCTAACTTACACCGACACCTCCCGCGAAGATCGCGCCTTTTTCGCCGTGGCCTTTGAAGAAGTTGAAAATAGCTGGGTGCGTGATGTGACCTCTCGACATTTCTCGCAGGCCTTTAATTATTATGACGGTTCGCGGTTTAACACGATGCAGGATGTCGCCTTTATTGACCCTGATTTCCTCGTCGAAGGCGGACAGCATTACGCCTTTGATTTCAAAGACGCGGGACAGAATTTCTTTCAACGCTGCTATGCCCGAGAAGGCCGCCACAGCTTCACCTCTGGCTCTCGCGCGACAGGACCGAATGTATTTCTGGATTGCCTGTCTGAGAACAACACAAATGACAGCGGCCCGCATCACCGCTGGGCGACGGGCACATTATTTGACAACACCAAAGGCGGCTTACTGCGCATCCAAAACCGAACCGACTCAGGCTCTGGTCACGGCTGGGCGGGCGCGCAGCAACTCTTGTGGAATAGCGAATATGATGAAGTCGTCCTGCAAACGCCGCCCCATGCGATGAACTGGTCTGTCGGCACAATTGGCACTCGTATCGACGGTAGTTTTTCACCTGATGAAGAGGACGGCATTTTCGAAAGCTCTGGCATGCGCGTTCCCGTCCGCAGCCTCTATTTGCAACAATTAGAAGACCGCCTCGGCAGCGCCGCCGTCGATAACATCACAACAGCAGAACAACGCAGTGGAACAATTTGGACCGAGTTATCCGACTGGGCAGGCGAAAGAAAATTCACGCCCTAAACTAACTCGTCCCCATCGTAGGGGACAACACCACCCCGTTTAAAGCGGAACAATTTGGTTTGCGAGATCGGTGATGATTTTCTCATCATCTTCTGGACGTAGCACTGAGCTGAGTAAATTGTCGGTCAGGACGGCTGACACACCTCGGCAGGCTCCGATGGCATAAAGCAGCAAGGCCTTATCAGATATCTCTTCTCTGAACCCTAAGTCTTGCGCGGCCTTCAGCATCGAAAATAATTGGCCCGAAAAATCCTTCATGCTTTCGATCAAGGCGTCATCCGCAAAACGGCTCACGTCGGGATTGATCATAACTGAGAACTTCGCCTTATTCTGAATGGCCCAACGAATAGACCGCCGCGCCATCAGGTTAAGCTGAACAATGGCATTGTCAGTTTCGTCAGCATGAGCCTCTTTGTCTGTGTGGGCTTGAAAAATCGTCTCGGTCAACTCCTGCAAGGAGTCACGTAGGATGACCGCCAACAAATCCGTCTTACTTTTAAAATGCCGAGCAGGCGCTGCGTGAGACACACCTAGGTCCTTTGCAATTCGGCGCAAAGACAGACCTTCCAGCCCGTCTTGGTCAATAACCGCGATTGCACGGTCAATAAGCGCCTCTCGCAAATTCCCATGATGATAAGACTTCATGCCTCGCCTCTAACACCGAAAGTCATGCCTCGTCATCGAATATTTGGGAATACTCGACACATGTTGACAGCGACAACATATGTCGAGTAAAGCTCCAATCAAGGAGACATCCATGTCTGAGACGCCCGCACACTTAGAGGCCCGAGCCAATAGCATTGCCCGTGAGCATATGGGAGAGTTTGCTTGGCCAACGGTTATTTACGGCCTCACGGTATCGGGCGGTTATTTTGCAACGCTCGCACTGGTCGCGACAGGTCACATATCGACCCTTACGTCATTTTTACTCATCGTATTATTCACCTACGCTAATTACACCGTCGTCCACGACGCGGCGCATAAATCAATCAATGGAAAAAACAGACGTTTGCTTTGGCTCAATGAAACTATGGGGCATCTGTGCGCCCTCCCCCTTTGGATGTCATTCCTCGCCCACCGCAGAGAACATTTCACGCATCATCAAAATACAAATATACCAGACAAAGACCCAGACCTACCGATGGCGGCGAATGGTTTTTTCACGATGGTGACTTTAATTTTAAAAAGCCCGACGCAGAAGGTCGAGTTCTATTTTAAAAATTATGCCGCAATTGCAGACCGTAAAGAAAAAGCCACAGTCCTGCTCGCAGTCGGGTTTGGCTTTGCATGGAGAATTACCTTCGCGGTGCTGTTCGGTTGGAAACTCGCCTTGCTTTTATTTATCGGAGCGGGAGCAACAGGCGCTCTGATACTGCAAGGCGCATTTGCTTGGATTGTTCACCGGTCCTTTGATCGCACAGGACGATATCATGACACCTCGATTATCATGTTCCCAAAGGGGTTTGATACGATCATCACATATATTTGGTTATTCCAAAACTATCACGCGGTTCACCATCTCTTCCCGCGCGTACCATTTTACAGATATCGTCAACTCTTTCGCAAAATCGAAGATATCATGATTGCAAAGAACGCCCCTATTTATAGGGTTGGCAAAACACCGAAACCTTTAAAGCTGCCATCACTGACGCATTAAAGCTCCCCTATTCGGCGACCTCGCCATATAGAATAACTTGAACCTTCGCGAGATCAGCGGCGGTCACAATTTTCTCAAAGGCTTTTTCGTCGACCTTCAAGACAGCCATTTCGATGATTTCAGTTTGAGGATTAAATAATCCATCTTCATTTTCATCAATACCAATACCCATCACATAGTCTGTCTCGCTGATTGGCCGAAGAAGGTTAGCTTTGGTTTGATTGTAATTATGATTGATCGTCAAAGGCTCCGCGCGACCCATATCAACCCAATGTAAACTGTCAGCCTTAATGTCATAAATCGCCATTCGAATGAAATCCTGACAGGTCAATTTATCATCTTGGTTTGTATCTAATATCGCGGTGTAGGCCAAAATATGTGACGCTTTCCCATCACGCGTGATGAGCTGATGACCCACCACAGAGAGAGGCGCAGTAAATATGGGTTTGGTTGTTTTAGCGACACGGTCATGCAGCAGAAGATTTGTATAAGTATCACCTTGGCAAGACCGCTGTACGGCATGACGAGTTTTAATAGTAATCGCACCATTATCATCAACTGGGCGGTCTGAACGTTTAGGCAACCGCACACCTTTAGGCAGGCTTGATCGCTTTTGTGCCGTGACAATAATTTCATCTGCATATCCTACATCAACGCGGCCCTGAGCCTGCTGAAGCCTCGTCGGAATAATGAGGTATTGCCGATCAGATAAATCGCCATTTTTTGATTTATGCCGCTTAACATCTGTACCGCTAACATCAGGTCGAATTTTTTGCACTGGGCGTTCAACTGCGTCAGGAGCCGCCACCTCACTATAGGTCGGCGTGTACTCATAATCGCGATCTTCCCACCATTCCCATACGCTGTAGGCGAGGGCTTGGCCGTGTTGGAGGACAATAAAGAAAGCCGCTAAACCGACCAAACCGTAAAACAACTTCGACTTCATACGCCCTCACTTTCCGATACACTTAAAACACAGCTTTAAACCTCTGTCATCTATTTCGAAACCTTCGGGCGAGTTCAATCTTAGGCGCTGATAGTCTACGTCCTATAAAAAATCTAAACCGACCCAACTCACCCTATCGCTTGACGTTCTACACCGCGCGGCCTACGCGCCGCTTCATATCGATGACTGTCACAGGTCTGACATGCTGCGCCCGCCCAATGCTGCGTAGCCCTCACGCTGCAACACATGTTTTGCAGCCCGACACGTTACGGAATATCCGATGAAAACTTTTGCCGAGCTTAAACTGGCCGAACCTTTAGCGCGCGCTTTGGCCGATATGGGGCACACCACCCCAACACCCATCCAAGCCCAAGCCATCCCGCCCGCAATGGACGGCCGCGACGTTATGGGCATCGCCCAAACGGGTACAGGTAAAACCGCTGGTTTCACCCTACCGACGCTACACCATATTATTACGGATGACCGCGAGCCACCAAAGCGCGGTGCGCGGGTTCTGATCCTTGCGCCGACACGCGAATTGGCGGGACAAATTGGCGAAGCTGTGCGCGACTACGGTCGTCATATGGAGCATCTCTCTGTCTCTATCGTTTACGGCGGCGTTCCAATTGCGCGTCAGATGAAGCGCCTCTCGGGCGGCAACGACGTTCTTGTTGCGACACCGGGCCGCCTCATTGACTTGCTTGACCGTAAAGCCATTCGTTTGGACGAAGTTGAAGTCCTAATCCTCGATGAAGCTGACCAAATGCTCGATATGGGTTTCATCCATGCGCTCAAGAAAATCGTCAATGTGATCCCGAAAGATCGCCAGACATTGTTCTTCTCTGCGACGCTCGCGCCAAAGATCAAGCAACTGTCCAAACAATTCCTAGACGACCCGATCCATGTCTCTGTGACGCCCGCCAATAAGACGGCCGATAAAGTCAAACAGATCATGTACAAGCTCTCTCGCGGATCCAAGCAAGAGCGCTTGGCCGTTGAGCTGCTACAGCCTGGTGTTGGGCGCTCGCTCGTCTTTACACGTACAAAACATGGCGCGGACCGCGTTGTGAAGAAACTCGCAATGGTCGGCATCGCCTCGGTTGCGATCCATGGGAATAAAAACCAGAACCAGCGTACACGCGCGCTCGAAGCGTTTAAATCTGGCAAGGTAAATACACTCGTTGCGACAGACGTAGCGGCACGCGGAATTGATATTCCTGACATTACGCATGTGTTTAACTTCGAGCTGCCAAATGTACCTGAACAATATGTGCATCGTATTGGCCGAACGGGACGTGCAAACGCCGAAGGTATCGCGATCAGCTTGGTGGCGACGGAAAAAGATACGGACGAGCTGAAATATCTTCGCGATATTGAACGTATGCTCAAGACGACAATTCCAGAGGGTAAGAACCCGACGAATATGGCGGAAGAAGTCACGAAGCTGCGTGCGCGTAAGGCCCTCCCCCCGCCAGAAAAGCAGAAACCCGATCCACGCAAAGGCCGCGGTAAGTCCTCAAAGAAAAAGGGCCGCAACAGCCGCGATTCCAAGCCAACAGATGGACGTGGTAATGAACGCAGTGGCGGCGGCGGCGGTCGTCCTCAAACTGAAGGTCGCAGCAATCCATCTCGCGCGATGCCTTCAGGTGCCAATCAATCAGGTGAAGGCCAAGATCGCCCAAGTCGTGAGAGCCGCGAAGGTCGCTCCCGCAAGGCCCCATCACGTGATGGCGGAAAACCTAAGATGTCAGGCGGCGCATCGTCCGAAACACGCAACCGCAAGCCATCCTCTCAACCATCAGGCGGAAGACCAGAAGGCCGTAGCGCCGACGGGAAACGCCCAGCGCCTAAATCTGCGAGCAATCGTGGATCAGGCGGCGACGGCGCACCAAAACGTCGTGGCGGTCCACGTCGTGGCAAACCCGGCGGTGGCGGTGGCAACAGAGGCGGCGGCGGCGGAAATCGCGGCTAGACTCTCAACTCTGCCTCAAACCCGCGTCTTAACGCGCGTACACCAGACTATCACCGCGATGAGCGGGAATTGAAACGCGACCCTGCCCCATAACGCGGCAGGGCTCGCCACAGCGGCATCTCCGAACGGAATGCCTGCCACGGCCATGTAGATATTCGCGGGCAACACAGCGAGTAGAAACAACGCCAATAAAATCCCAACACGCGCACGCAAATGCGGGCAGAGCAATAACACGCCAAAGGCAATCTCCATCCCGCCTGTCACCCAAACGATGACATAGGGAAACGGCAGCAACGGCGGGACAATCGCTGCGAACGCACTGTCATGAACGAAATGCAGACTGCCTGCGACGACGAAAAATAGCGCGAAAATACAGACGAGCCCGAATTTGATGTGTTTGATCATGATCTATCCTACCGCGAAACCATCTGTTTTCAAACCTATCTTGCCCGCACGCTCTGCTTACGCTAATAGGCCGTTTTAGGGATTACAGACCACTATGCCGCATTTCATCTCCCTCGCTGATATTTCGGCGACTGACCTCCGTAGCATTCTTGACGATGCCCACGCGATGAAAGCGGCTCGTAAAGGCCAATCCAAAGGCTCCACCGACCCAACACCTGCGCTGAACGGCGATACGCTTGCGATGATCTTCGAGAAAGCCTCGACCCGCACGCGGTTCTCATTTGAACAAGGCATGCGGCAGCTAGGCGGCACATCTATCGTGGCGGGCGCAGACCAAATGCAGCTTGGTCGCGGCGAGAGCGTCGCAGATACCGCGCGCGTGCTGTCACGCTTTGTCGATGCCGTGATGATCCGATCAAACGCCCATAGCACGATCACGGGTTTCGCAGAACACGCCGATGTGCCTGTCATTAATGGCTTGTCCGATCATAATCACCCGTGTCAGATCATGGCAGACTTGCAGACGCTAGAGGAACGCGGGCTCGATCTGTCCACGGCCACACTCGCATGGATTGGCGACGGCAATAATGTCCTCGCGAGTTTCGTCAACGCGGCCCCCGCTTTCGGGTTTGAGCTTCGCATTAGCTCGCCCGCAGGCTACCGCCTCGACGAGAACCCAATCACGGCAGGCCTTATCGCAGCCGCGCGAGCCAAAGGCGCAGTCATCAAAAACAGCCTCTCCCCCGACGAGGCCGCAGACGGCGCAGACGCGCTGATCACGGATTGCTGGGTCTCTATGGGCGACACGGACAAGGCCGAACGCATTGCGGCGCTCACGCCCTACCAAATCGACGCAGCTCTGATGCGCAAAGCCGCCCCGAACGCCACCTTCCTGCATTGCCTCCCCGCCTACCGCGAGCAGGAAATGACAACGGACGTGCTCGAAGGCCCACAGAGCGCGGTCTGGGACGAAGCGGAAAACCGCCTGCATGCGCAAAAGGCTGTCGTGAAATGGTGCTTGAGCTAACCGCTGACGCCAAACACACACAACGCCAAAACGTCGCATAATGCGGATTTATCTTCGCAAAATGCGACGTCGGCTCGCAGATTAAGATGTCCTTAAAATCTAAACCCTTGAAATCATTAGGTTCATCATCTGGCGCGTAACTTGCGAGACTTATCCTGAAACCATCACTCAGGAAAACCACATGGAACTCGTCGCCAAAGCCCACCCAACCTCTCGATACCCGTCTGGGCATTTGAAAAAAATTGCGCGGACGTATCAAACCCATGACGCGACGCTGCAACAGGTCTCGCAAATCCTCCCCGACGCAGAGGACACTCTATGCGAAAGTGTCGAGGCCTTAGAAAATCGCATCCTCTTAATCCAAGAAAAGCTCTTAGAACTGGCCGCCACCGCACAGATCACGACCCCCGAAGACGTCAAAGATATCCTCGAGCTGTGGCACACGGTCGCGATTAAACACGTCGCCCCCCAAGATATTAGCTTGGCCGATAATCTGGTTCTGGCTGTCTATACCCACATGGCGCAGAGCGCCGCCTAACACGGGAGTCGCCCCACTCCGTGTGTGTCCCAGACCGTCTCCCAAAGGGTGGTCTGGGACTACTTTGGGGTTTGACTTGACTCACCCTACCGCAAGCAGGAAATGATAGCCGTGGTTCTTGAAAGCGTACAAAGCGCGATCTGGGACGAAACGAAAATAAACACCACGCGCAAAAGGCTGTCGTGAAATAGTATTTGGGAAAATAAATGCTTTTCTGCTCTCAAAATTTCTCGCCAAAGATAATCTTTAGAGAAATTGAACGATTTGATTCAAGCACGAAACCCTGCCTGGCTGACACTGACGAAGGAAAAGCCATCTTGAAGGCGGCTAATAACCCAGCTGGAAAGTTTGCCATTGTATCTGAAATTTTATGCGCCGAACTTGGGAAATGGTTCGGCCTTAAAGTGCCAGATTTTTGTGTGTTGGATAGTATTAACCTAAAGATACAGCTCGGGAAAACAAATCAAATTTTTGAGGCACCAATTTTTGGTTCAAAATATCTCATTGCCGAAACTAGAGATGTGTCAGGGAAAATGCTGAGTAAGTTATCCAATGTTCAAGATATTTCGAAATTAGTTATTTTTGACACTTGGCTGAGGAACTACGATAGATATGACCCTCAATATGCAAACTTAAACTCTGATAACTACTTGCTTAGGCAAATCGGTAATTCTGCTAAATACGAACTAGTCGTTATTGATCATTCACATTGTATCTCACTAGATAGCCCAAACGATGTCAGCGACTGGGACGACCTTACAAACGACAATGCTATTTACGGGTTATTTCCAGAATTCGTCCCATTTGTACTCCCTGAACATGTAAAGTCAGCCCTTGAACAGTTAGGCCAGCTTAACGAAGCCGACGTCGTACAGATTATTAACTCAATCCCTTTAGGTCTTGATTTGAGCCAGGCCAGTAGAAAATCTCTGCAAAAGTTCATTTGCGAGCGGGCAAAATATGTAGTAACGAACTTCACTGGGCAAGTCTTTGCCCAAATGGAATTGATAACACCATGAGTAACGAACAGTTCAAAAATCAAGGCTTATACTCCATAATCCAGTACTCGGATAACCCTGAGAGATTCGAGTATGTAAATTTCGGTGTAGCTATTTTTCACGAAAACCTCTCACAAGTTACTTGTAAGTTTTCTGAGGCCCCAAAAGAAATAAATAGAGTTTTTCAGATTTCCCTTGGAAAGCATTTTGATTACCTAACTGAATCTATTCGTTCGCGATTGTCAGAAGAAATTCAAAATATCAGAGATGAAAATTCGATAAATAAATTTATTTTCACACGTGCAGGAAAAGTTCGCTTCAGCGAATTAAAACCTATTGCAATAGAAAGTATTGATGCATCTTTAGAATACATTTTTGAGCAACTTGTCGGAAAACAAGAATCTAAACCTCGAAACAAAACAGCAAAAAAAATACTTGCTGAAAAACTTAAAAACTCTGGAATCGATCAACTATTGGAAAGGCCAAAACCCTACAAGTTAATTACAGGCCCAACCATTAAGCCAGACTTTGGTTACCAAAATGGTTCCTATAACTTCATTCGTGCGGTTTCTCTTAGAGGCTCAATAGATAGCGCTGTAAAAGAAGTGGGAGGATTAAACCTTGAAGGTAAATGGTTATATGATGAAACAAATGGACAGAGCCAAAAGAAGTTAAATGTAGTTGCGGATACTGCTGATCAACCGACAGAATTTGTGAGTGCTGTGAAAGAAATTTTCGACACTCCGAAAGTAAAACTTATATTGATGAGTGATATCAACCCACTGATCGAAGATATAAAGTTAAGTGTACATTAATAACGGTTCCCACCCGAACAGCCAAGCTGTTCGGCGCTTCCCCGCTTAAAACCCCCTACACCCCCCATAAACCTGCACTTTCAAATTATCTCATCCACGCTATCAATTTTGCCCATAGGGTTGAGAGGTTCCTTCGAACATTGGACAGGAGAGAGTCGACCTTTCTTCCGTGTCGAGGGGCGGTGTGCTTAGGGGTGTTTGGTAGTTCGAACATTCAGGGGCCGTGTGGTGTGAGCTGAACTGCCTGTAACAGCAGGATATAAATTCCGGCCGCCATTCGCGAAACACTGCTGCGTTGGTAGCCTTGCGTAAAACATTCAAACTCATCTGGTCTCCATCGCGAGGCCAACCAACGCAGGCGTCCTTTTTAATGAGCAGGATGCCACACGCATCCTTCGCGCCCGCTGGGCGGCGGAGCCTAAGCGCGTGGTCCAGTCCCACTTCATAAATCGTCATCCTCGGCCTTGAGCCGAGGACCCATCGCGACCCTGTAACATAGATCCTCGGGTCATGCCCGAGGATGACGGGGACAATAAATAAACCCACCGCTCAGAAAGCCACTTATATGCCACGTTTAAAACATGACCTTCTCAACCATCTTGCCGTTAAATCTGCGCGTGAAAAACTTCGCCTTGATGCGGCGCGGGCGCGCAAGGCCGAGGCCGACTCGCCCTCAGCCGTTGAGGTCAATCAGTTCGGGCGGCCCATTGTCGCCTATGCGGATCAACCCGCCCTGCGCGAGAGTGATCTGGAAGATATAAATTTTGAGTTTGAGCGTATGGCCTGCCCCCATGCGGCGGTGGTTGAATATCGCCCGGGGTTTGGGTCGCGGTGGTGCAAGTCCAAACATCTGCGCGATCATTGGTGGTATTATAATCGCGGCACATCGATCCTTGGGGCGCTGTCCGATGCCCCCGACGAAATACTGGAGCAAATTTCAACGCCGCAGCTCAATGTTTTGGCGCTGCGCGAAGAGATGCGCAAATATATCCATATGGAAATGATGGCGAGCCTAGAGGCCGCGCGGGACCGCGAAATCTCGCTGCGGGAGCTCACCGATATTGAAGAGGCAGAACTCGCGGAAATCGAAGCTGAAATTGGGCAACGGTTTCGCGCGCGCATTTTAGCCAAGAGCGAACATATGCGCGACCCAAGTGTGAAGGCCGAAGATATTGTCATCACCGAAGACCCCAATCCCGATTACCACACGGGCGGGTTCACATTTTAAACGCATAGCCATTTTATACCCAGAGCCATTTTAAACCCAGAGCTATGGCCGAGAGAGGCGAGGCGCGCGTCTCTCGGCCATAGCGTCATGATTGAGGATTGAGGATAAGTTAGTTGATGGTCATCTCAGAAAAGCGCAAAAGTCATGTAAGCGCACCGCAATTTAATTTGAGATTGGATTATCGTGAAACACTTCCTCATATCCGCCGCCGCTTGCCTTTGCCTTGCAGGATGCGCGAGTACATCGGGCAGCTATGGTCCCGCCTCTGGGTCTGATCTTGGCTACAGCGCGACTAAGATTCAAAGCGACCGTTTCCGTATTAATTACACGAGCCGCAACGCCACTGAATCTAAGGATTTTGCCCTGCTACGGGCGGCGGAAATTGCGAAGGCTGAAGGCTATAGTCATTTCAAAATTGTGGGCGGCGGGAGCTATAGCGATAATAATGGCTCCAGTGGAATTGCCACGAATATTGGCGTGAGTTTGGGCGGGGGGCGCTATAATCGCTCAGGCATCAGTGTGGGCGTCAGTGATATCTTCCGCGCGCTTGAAGGGCGAAAAGTCACCGAAACACTAGAGGTGATTTTGCTCGAGCGCGGGTCTGCGGATGATAGAAATGTCTATGAGGCGCAAAGCGTGATGAACAATATTGTGCCGCCTGCGTCTGCAAAATCTGTGGAGACAGCGCCTTAGGTGACTGCGCCCTAGGTGAGCCGCTTAACTGTCTTCCTTCAGGCGCAGCCAATCGCGCCGCGGTAGGGCATAGAGCTGATCTAGAAACTCCATCTGTAATCCGATGGGGCGTGTATGCGGGGAGTTCCACATCATCGCGATGCCTGCCTGTTTATCGGGATCAAATAAGACGAGCGCGCGGTAGCCTTGGACGCCGCCGCGGTGGCCTACGACTTTGTTGCCGTGATAATCATAGACGCGCCAGCCAAGGCCATAATGCGCATTGTTAAGGTCACGGAAGCGGCGGTTCAGAAATCGCTGCTCGCCCGTGGTTTGAATGATCGGCGTCTGCATCGCGTAGAGACGGTCTACAGGGATTTTACCGCTCGCGGGGAATTGGGCGGTCATCCATTTGGCCAAGTCCTTGACCGAGGAGTTCACACCCGCCGCCGCAGGAACGCGGTAATAGGTCGGTTTTACTTCGCTGATGCGAGCGCCAAAACGGCCATGCGGCTTCGCCCAGCTTTTACTACGGGTCAGGCCTTCGAGCGTAACCGACGCGGTGCTCATGCCCAGCGGGTCAAAGACGCGGCTCTGGACGATGGTTTTATACGGGAGCTTCGTTTGGAGCTCGATGATTTCTGCCGCCGCGTCATACGCTACGTTCTGGTAGGTGTGGCACGTCCCTGGCTCGCAAAGCAGGCTCAGTTTGGAGAGGGCTGTGCGTGTCGGTTTGGCGGGCTTTCCCGCTTCGATGCGGTTGTCATAGGCGTTACGCACAATGCCCGTCTGGTGGGACAGCAAGTGGACGAGGTTCACATTTTCTCCGCCCTCTGGCAGCTCCAGTGACGGGGCCAGGGTTTCTGCGGAATCTGCGAGGCTAATGTCTCCGTCCTCTACGACAGAGAGGAGTGTGTTC
Source organism: uncultured Caulobacterales bacterium (assembly GCA_938009235.1). Classification (GTDB taxonomy): domain Bacteria; phylum Pseudomonadota; class Alphaproteobacteria; order Caulobacterales; family Maricaulaceae; genus Litorimonas. The sequence goes on along the minus strand of CALLIK010000003.1, from coordinate 107,075 downwards.
GCGGCGATGCCCTTAGACACGCTCGCCCAACGGAAGACAGTATCGGCCGTGACGAATTTCCCGCTATCGCGGAGTTCTTCGCCATAGCCCTTGGAGAAGCTGATCTGACCATTCTCAACGATGGCCATAGACAGGCCCGTCATCTCAAGCTGGTTCATCAGCAACTGGGCGCGGCGGTCGAGTTCTTCGGTATCGATTTGCGCAGCGGCAGGCGACGCAAAGACAAGCGCGAGGAAAAGAGGAATAAGGCGTTTCACAAAAGTGGCTCTAATAGGAGACAATTAAGGCTGCAATCGCAAGCGGCAGCGCAGAAGATTACAAATAGAGTAGGTTGCAAAAAGCTTATGCAAAATACCAAACCAACAATGCAACGCCGAGAACGACACGGTAGAGCATGAATGGGAAAAATCCGATGCGGCCCACCCACTTCATGAATAATGAAATACAGGCATAAGCCGTCACAAAGGACAAGGCTGCGACGACAAGGCCGCTCCCAAGTGTGGCCGTTTGCTCCGATGCATCCGCTGTGATGAGCTTCAGTGTCGCATACAACCCGCCTGCGCCGATAATCGGCAGACTCATCAACATAGAGAAACGCGCTGAGGCTTCGCGGGATAATCCCATCGCTCGGCCTGCTGTCATCGTAATACCGCTGCGCGATGTGCCAGGAATAAGCGCGAGGGATTGCGCGAGACCCAGTGTCACAGCGCCTTTCCACGTTAGCTCTGCAACAGGCTTATCCGATTTGGCTTGGATATCAGATATCCAAAGCAAGACCCCAAAGACAATCGAGGTAATCGCAATAATCAAAGCCGAACGGAGAAGATCGTCCCAGCCCTGCGCGGCAAAGAGAAACCCAACTAGCAAAGCGGGCGGTGTCGAGAGAATAAGGTTCAATGCCAGTGCACTATTCGTGTTCAATTTCCGCTGCAGCAAATCAATCGCGCCGCGCAGAATGTCAGCCACGTCTTTTCTAAAATAGAGCAGCACAGCAAAGAGAGACCCAAAATGCGCCATCACATCAATCAAAGGCCCTTGGTCTGGCCATCCTAGTATTTGGGCCGGCAATATCAAATGCGCCGAACTGCTGATCGGCAGAAATTCGGTCAAACCTTGTACAAGGGAAAGAAGGATAAGTTGGAGCCAGGACATGATCTAGACTTATGGAGGTATAGTTAAGGCTTTATTGGGACCAGACCGACTCTGGCCATAAAAATACATAATTATATCCGACACGCTTAATGTTATACACTTAATTGTAAATTTTTAAAAAAATAAAAATTAGTGAATTTTTAAAAAAGCAATTAAATACAACATCTTAAATGTAATAATTTTTCTCATTTTATCCCAAATGGTCAAATTGTCGCATCTTGCGCAACTTACTTCCTATCTGTATAGACCTTTTTCGATTTGAAGGACCTCCCCCATGGTTAGCAAGAAAACAAACACTCAAGCTCCACAAAAGCTTAAAATGCTGCAGTTCGTAAATACTGAGCGCGACATGCCTGAAAAGCGTGATGCCGAGGTTAGGAATGAAGACTTCCTAGAGATTTACGGTGACTTCATCGACGCCAAGGCAGCAGAGCAAGCGTCTCGCTGTTCCCAGTGCGGTGTACCATTTTGTCAAAATCACTGCCCGTTGCAAAACAACATTCCAGACTGGCTAAAACTGACAGCGGAAGGTCGAACGCAAGAAGCGTGGGAAACCTCAAACGCAACTAATAACATGCCAGAAATTTGTGGCCGTATCTGCCCTCAAGATCGCCTGTGCGAAGGGTCCTGCGTCATTGAACAATCTGGCCATGGCACAGTCACTATCGGGTCAGTCGAACGTTTCCTTACAGATACGGCTTGGCAAGAAGGCTGGATCCAACCTATCGCGCCGAAACGTGAGCGCGCCCTCTCTGTTGGTATTATAGGCGCCGGCCCTGCTGGACTGGCAACGGCCGAACAATTGCGCGAACAAGGCTGGCAAGTCACAGTTTATGATCGCCATGACCGCGCGGGTGGATTGCTTGTCTATGGTATTCCAAATTTCAAACTCGAAAAATCAATCGTCGAACGCCGCGTGAAACGCCTTGAAGAAGGCGGAATTAATTTCGTTCTAAATTGCGATGTTGGTGTTGATATCACCTTCGACAAATTGCGAGAGAAGCATCAGGCCGTTCTGATTTCGACAGGAGTATATAATGCCCGTGATCTATCCGTACCTGGCGGCGGCGCAGAAGGCGTCACACCTGCACTAGACTTCCTAATTGATAGCAACAAACGAGGCCTTGGCGATAAAGTAGGCCCTGAACCTGCTAAGGGAAAGAAAGTCGTCGTTATCGGCGGCGGTGACACGGCCATGGATTGTGTTCGCACAGCCGTTCGCCAAGGCGCAGAGTCCGTCACATGCCTCTATCGCCGCGATCACGCAAATATGCCTGGCTCCCGCCGCGAAACGGCCAATGCGCAAGAAGAAGGCGTGAAGTTTGAATGGCTCGCCTCACCAAAGGCCGTTCACGATGAAGATGGCCGCGCAACCAAAGTCAGAACAGACCGTATGCGTTTAGGTCCAAAGGATGCGTCAGGCCGTCAATCACCTGAAACGACAGGCGAAGAATTTGATGTTGATGCAGATATCGTGATCAAAGCTTTGGGTTTCACACCTGAAGACATGAAAGCCTTATCCCCGCAATTAACTGTCACGCGTTGGGGCACATTGCGGGTCAATCCACTAACATTCGAGACGAACTTACCCGGCGTTTACGCGGCAGGCGATATCGTTCGCGGCGCGAGCCTTGTTGTCTGGGCTATTCGCGAAGGCCGCGATGCCGCCGAAGCGATGCACAAATACCTGCGCAATCTAGAACGCGCTGCCGTTCTGGAAGCCGCAGAATGATTTATTTCTACTCGCAACAGACTTTCGTCAAAATTTCTACGCTCTCCCCCAGCGATAAGGTTGCATAAAATGACCGAACAGAACAACAACTGGCTCTCAGAATACGAACGCAAGCGCGACGCGCTCATTGCCGCGAATGCCTACGACCCTGCGCATGAACATGCCAATTGCGGTGTTGGCCTTGTCGCCTCAGTAGATGGCACAGCACGACGCGATGTTGTCGAAAAATCTCTCCAAGCCCTCAAAAATGTGTGGCATCGCGGCGCGGTTGACGCCGACGGTAAGACTGGCGATGGCGCAGGCATTCGTTTGGATATTCCGCAAGAGTTTTTCAGATCTCAAGTCGAGCGAACTGGGCACAAGCCCTCCAATGTTAAAATCGCGGTCGGGATGATTTTTCTTCCTCGAACAGATTTTGCAGCTCAAGAAGCCGCTCGGACCATTGTCGAAACTGAACTTCTTAAAGAAGGCTTCTACATTTATGGCTGGCGCCAAGTGCCTGTCGACGTTTCAATTATTGGCGACAAGGCCCGCGCAACCCGTCCTGCCATTGAACAAGTTATGTTTCGCGACCCAAAGGGACGTAAAGGCAATACGCTAGAACGCGAGCTCTACATTGTCCGTCGTCGTATTGAAAAGCGCGTCATCGAAGCGGCTATCCCTAGCTTTTACGTCTGTTCGCTTTCGGTGCAGACAATTATTTACAAGGGTATGTTCCTCGCCGAGGACATCGACAATTTTTATCCTGATTTGAAAGATGAGCGCTTTATCTCACGCGCCGCTATTTATCACCAACGCTTTTCAACCAACACATTCCCATCTTGGAAGTTGGCGCAACCGTTCCGTATGCTGGCCCATAATGGCGAAATCAATACGGTCAAAGCTAATGTGAATTTGATGAAAAGCCATGAAATTAAAATGGCTTCATCTGCGTTCTCTGATCGCGCACATGACGTAAAACCCGTCATCCAAAAAGGTAGTTCTGACTCTGCGGCTCTAGATGCCGTCTTTGAATTATTAGTTCGAGCAGGCCGAACTGCACCGATGGTTAAAACGCTCCTCGTGCCTGAAGCTTATTCGAAACGCGGTGACTTGATGCCAGAAAGCTGGCGTTCACTTTATGAATATTGCAACGCTGTGATGGAACCTTGGGATGGCCCTGCCGCCCTCGCCGCTTATGATGGGCGCTGGGTTATGGCGGGATTGGACCGCAATGGTCTTCGCCCTTTACGTTATTCCCTCTCGAAAGATGGCATCCTAGCTGTTGGGTCGGAAACAGGCATGTGTCCAATGGACGAAGCTGACATCGTGCGCCGTGGGGCTTTGAAACCTGGCCGCATGATCGCTGTCGACCTTGAAGAAGGTCGTTTTTATGATTCCACAGAAATTATCGATGAACTGGCATCTAAGCGCCCTTATAAAAAATGGTTAGAGAAATCTGTTAACCTAGACGAAAAATTGGCAGGTCCAGAATCCATAGACTTATCAGGTGAAGACCTCGCGCGTCGCCAGATGTCCTGCGGACAAACTTTGGAAGACTTAGAACTCATTCTCGCGCCAATGGCCGAAATGGGGAAAGAGTCTATTGGATCCATGGGCGATGATACGCCACTGGCAGTTCTCTCAGATATATACCGCCCGCTGTCTCATTATTTCCGTCAGAATTTCAGTCAGGTGACAAACCCGCCAATCGACCCACTTCGCGAAACACGCGTGATGGGCCTAAAGACTAGGTTCCGTAATTTGCGCAACATACTCGCGGAAACAGGAACGCAGACTAAAGAAATGCTCGTCCTCGAAAGCCCTGTCATGACGACGGGTATGTATGAGCGGTTCGTCAAATTAGTCGGCAAAAAGAAAGTGCGTGTCATTGACTGCACATTTGACCCTGATGAAGCCCACGATAAGCCGGGTGGACGGACACTCAAAGCACTCCTCGCCCGCATCAAACTAGAGTCGGAAGAGGCTGTAAAAGACGGCGTAGAAAACATTGTCCTATCTGATGAATTGACCAGTGAAAACAAAGCGGCAGCACCCATTATTCTCTGTGTTGGTGCTGTGCAAACCCATCTGGTTGAACAAGGGCTTCGGTCTTCTTGTTCAATATTGGTTCGCTCGGCTGAATGTTTAGATACGCATTATTTTGCTGTCCTCATCGGAGCCGGCGCAACCGCTGTGAACGCCTATATGGCGCAAGACTCGCTTTCGGACCGTGTCAAACGTGGTCTCTTAGATATGTCGACGGATGAAGCCGTAGCGCAATATAAGAAAGCCATCGAAGGCGGCCTTCTCAAGATCATCTCAAAAATTGGCATCTCCGTTATTTCGTCTTATCGTGGCGGCAACAATTTTGAAGCTTTAGGTCTTTCACGGGCACTGGTCGGAGAGAACTTCCCGGGCATGACGAGCCGAATTTCAGGCATTGGTTTAGCTGGGCTAGAGATAAAAATTATTGATGCCCATGAAACAGCCTATGGATCTTCTGTTGTACGCCTGCCTGTGGGCGGCCTTTATCGCGTTCGCGCCAAAGGCGAACGTCATGCCTATCAGGCCGACATGATTCACATGCTCCAAGAAGCGACAACACGGGAAGATTACGAGCTTTACCGTAAATATGCCGAAATCGTAAATGGACAGGCTCCAATACAAATTCGTGATTTGTTAGACTTCAAACCTGCAGGTAAAGCCTTGCCTATGAGCCGCATTCAAAGCGTCAATGAAATCAGACGCCGCTTCTGTACGCCTGGGATGTCATTGGGAGCCTTGTCCCCAGAGGCGCATGGCACACTCAATATTGCTATGAATCGTATCGGTGCAAAATCTGTATCAGGTGAAGGCGGTGAAGATCGCTCACGTTATAATACGCTCCCAAATGGTGATAATCCAAACTCTGCGGTCAAACAGATTGCCTCGGGTCGCTTTGGCGTCACGGCTGAATATCTAAACCAATGCCGCGAGATTGAAATCAAAGTAGCGCAGGGTGCAAAACCTGGTGAAGGCGGACAATTACCTGGCTTCAAAGTCACAAAAATGATTGCCAAGTTCAGAAATGCAACTCCGGGTGTGACCTTGATTTCACCGCCGCCGCATCATGATATTTATTCAATCGAAGATCTTGCGCAGCTTATTTATGATCTCAAGCAGATCAACCCAACGGCGCGTGTTGCCGTCAAACTTGTCGCAAGTTCAGGTGTCGGTACAATCGCTGCGGGCGTCGCCAAAGCCAAGGCTGATACGATTCTTATTGCGGGTCATAATGGCGGCACAGGCGCGTCCCCGAACACCTCTTTGAAATATGCAGGTATTCCGTGGGAGCTAGGCCTATCTGAAGCCCATCAAGTTCTAACGCTGAACAATCTACGCGACAAAGTCACATTGCGGACAGATGGCGGTCTTAAAACGGGACGTGATATTATTATCGCTGCCATGTTGGGCGCTGAGGAGTATGGAATTGGGACGCTCTCGCTCGTCGCGATGGGGTGCATCATGGTTCGTCAATGCCACTCCAACACCTGCCCAGTCGGTGTCTGTGTCCAAGATCCGGCTCTACGTGAAAAATTCACGGGTACGCCAGAAAAAGTCATCAACTTGATGACCTTCATTGCCGAAGAAGTCCGCGAAATCTTGGCCTCACTTGGCTTCGAAACACTAGACGAAATTATTGGCCGTACGGACCTATTGGCCCAAGTTAGTCGCGGCGCAGAAAACCTCGATGATTTGGATCTCAACCCTGTTCTAGCTCAAGTCGATAGCCTTCGCGTTAAGGACAGCCGCAAAGATCGTATTGAAGTGCCAGACACATTGGATCCACAAATCATTGCGGATGCTGCGCAACTCTTCACACGCGGCGAGAAGACCCATTTGACTTATTCTGTGCAGAATACACATCGCGCAGTGGGGACACGGACCAGTTCTCATATCTATAAGAAATTTGGCGCTCAAGGTTTACCAGCGGGACACCTAACGGTCCGTTTACGCGGGAGTGCAGGTCAATCTCTCGGTGCCTTTGGTATGACAGGCCTACGCCTCATCGTAGATGGTGATGCGAATGACTATGTCGGCAAAGGTCTTTCAGGTGCAGAAATCATTGTTGGGCCTCAGGGCCGCTCCCCGATTGATCGTCACAACTCGGCCATTATAGGCAACACGTGCCTCTACGGCGCCACCGCAGGATCGCTCATGGCCGAAGGCCGCGCAGGTGAACGCTTTGCGGTTCGGAATTCCGGGGCGAATGCCGTCGTTGAGGGTCTTGGCACAAATGGTTGCGAATATATGACAGGCGGGACGATTGTTGTCCTTGGCAGTGTTGGCGATAACTTTGGCGCTGGCATGACCGGCGGCATGGCCTATTTGTTCGACGAGCAGGATGAGTTTGAAAAAGCCGTCAATCCTGACAGTGTCGTCTGGCAACGTTTTGGGTCAGAACATTATGAAGAAGAATGTCTCGATTTAATCCGCCAACATGCCGCCCAAACAGGCTCCGAGTTTTCTAAGAAAATTTTGGCGGAATGGGACTTTGCGAGATCAAAATTCTGGCAAGTCATTCCAAAGGAAATGCTAAATCGATTAGATATTCCGCTTCAAGATGCAGCTGAATAAATAATTCGTATAAAAAAGGCCCAGCAAACTTGCTGGGCCTTTTAGTTTCAATATCGAAGGTTTTAGTTTTGTTATTTCCGCGCCTTTAACGCCGCAGCTAGCTCTTTACTTTTTGCGTCTTTCAGAGCGGCACAGAGTTCGATACCTTCCAACGTCTGTAAAAGACTACGTTCATAGCCGGGCATCAATTCCGCGTTGTCTTCCATGAAGTTACGAACTTCGTCACGGCGATCCAAAGAGCAGAAATTTCCACCCGCAGCAGGAAGACCGCCTTTGCGGACATCAGGTACTTTTTTGACATATGTAGGCAAGTTCACTTTGAACCAATCCCACGTCTGCTCACCGAATTTACTAGACCCTAGCAAACCATTTAGAACACCGCCTGCCTGACGCCCTGTTAGCGGGCTATCTTCTGATAGGATAACATCATTGAGAAGCATTTTATAAACGCCTTCATCTTGCGTTGACGCCAATGCCCGCGCGGCTGAGCCTTTCTCTAGTGATGATCCATTTGCAGCCATATCTAGCAGTGGCGCATAGGCTGGCTGACCAACTTTCTGCATTGTCTGGCGTAAAGCGAGACCCAACATATTAGGTGCGAGTTTGGATTTATCAGCCTTACCCTCAAGGCCTAGATATTGAGAGCCTTGTTTGACCATCAAGTCTCTAATCTCTTGATCTTGACCTGTTCCCGCCAAAAGCCCTGCTAAGGACGGCGCGAGAAGGTTACCTTCGACTGTGTCTGTTCCTACAATCCGCGTGTACCGCGCTTTATACGTCTTCCTGACATGTGCCGCGAGGTCGTCGCCGCTGCCTGGTAACTCGCTGCGCATAAAGCCAAGCAAACGTGTGGACCCAGAGGCCACATCATATTCTGGATGCGTCGCAAAAGCACTCATACCATCAAGAAAGACATTGGCTTCGACTTCACCTGCACGGAAAGCTGCAACAAGGCTGTCTTGTAACGTCAAAGCTTCGCGGGTGTTCAACTGGTCAAGGTTTTTGACAAGCTTTGACCACGCCTCACTATCGAGAGAGAAGCGATAATACCCTGACCCATTCTGATTCAACGTCACCCAATCAAGATCACCATCGATTTTTATAAGTTCTTCATTTTCACCCAAGAGAATACATTTTTTGCCAATCGTGCCGTCTTTACCATATCCGATACAGACTGGGATTTGCCAACTTTGACCTTGCTTCGTTTTTGACCCAAGCGGCGCATAACGCGATTGGCCTAAGACGATACCCGTAAATGGCCCTGCGCCCTTTTGGTATTCAGTATAAATTTTAGCTTTCACAAGCGGTAGGCCTGGCTGATCGACAAAGCTTTTCATCGCCTCGACAACATCTGGATTACCTGATCCATCTGCAATGGATTGGAAGAAATCATCACCCGTGGCGACATCATCTGCATAACGTTTCATGTGCAAGCGCACGCCTTTTTGGAACGCCTCTTCTCCGACAAAACTCTCAAACATAGACAAGACACCGCCGCCCTTACGGTAAGTAATGCCGTCAAACTGGTCCATTACGTTTTCTGAACGCGCGAGCGGTTCACGTACTTTTCGTGTTGTCGAAAGCGTATCAATATTCATCGCCCCCAAAGCATTGTTCAGCGTGTTTCTGTCATAATTGCCTTCGGGGTAGGCGAGCGAAGTCCCCTTATTCCCCATCCACGTCGCAAAGGCTTCGTTCAACCAAATGTCTTCCCACCAAACAGGTGTCACAAGATTACCGAACCATTGATGCGCAAGTTCGTGACTATGCACACCATTATAGGCGCGCTTCTGCGAGAGCGGTGAATCTTCATCCAAAAGTAGGAGGTATTCACGGTAAACAATCGCACCTGGATTTTCCATCGCGCCAAAGGCGTAATCTGGTGCCGCGATCAAATCGAGTTTTTCATACGGATAAGGCGTCCCGAAATATTCTTCCAAAGCCGTCAAAATTGGCTCTGTGCCTTTCAACGCATATTTAACATTCTCGCCTTCACCCTTCGCCGTAAGGCCGCGGAGTTTCAACGGCGTCTTGCGTACGGAGTTAGGTGGAATTTCGCCGAAATCAACAACGTCATATGGACCTACACCGAAGGCGACGAGATAGCTCGGCAAAGGCCGTGTTTGAGCAAACTCATGCTTTGTCCATTTACGGCCCTCTGTTGTCACATCAGATGTCCCTGTCTTTGGCGTGTTCGCATACACAACCTGATCAGAGGGGGATGTAATAGAGAGCGTGAACGGTACTTTAAACTTAGGCTCATCAAAACTTGGGAACGCTTCACGCGCACCAAGTGGCTCAAATTGCGTCACAATATAGGCGTCATCACCGCGGCGAACTTGGTACGCAGAATTGAGGTTTTGGTTATATGGCGTTTCATACTCTAGCGTGATCGTGCCCTCACCCGCTGAAATCATATCTTCAGCTGTGAGGTACCCAATACCTGATGGTGCATCTTCCAATGGAACGGCATTAAACGTCAAAGCCAAAGAGCTTCCGTCAGAATAGTCAATGCGCGCGGCTGAGACTGTCATTTCCTTGGCGTGAATCCAGATACGGCTGACATTTTCATTCACCGTTGCATCTATCGCGACAGTACCAGACATACCGTCGAGTTGCGGATCGATTGTCATATCAATACGGTAGCCCTTTGGCGTGACCGTATCAGGGAGTTGCGCATGCGGGATAGAATTGCCCGTTTGTTTTGTTGTTTTTTCAAAAGAAGCTTTCGCGTCACTCATTTTGTCTGCAGCACTCAGTGTGTCCGTTGCAGGTTGGCACGCCGCAAAGAGAACAGCTGCGCTGGCAGCCATTAAAAGTTTTGAAAATCGCATGATCTGGGTCCCGAATTATTTTGTCGTCTTGATACGTTTGTCAGCCCTACCCTAATCACAAAGGAAAATCTTTCCAATCTCTTACGTCGCAGATGTAAAAATCAAACTCGCCTTTACGAAAGTTATGCTATAACAACACCTAAATGAGCGCAAATGGCGACATATCCAATGCCGATTTAAAGGCGACCGCAGACGACCGTTTCGATCAACCCAATCGACGTGGGCGACCTGGACGGCTTCCGCCTGATCATTCGGCTATAATTACGCGACGTATTACAACTTTGGCTGTTGGGCTAGGCATATTTATGGCAGCAGGCAAATTTTGGCTTTGGGGCGAAACGGGGAGCGTTGGGATATTGGCGTCACTCGTGCATTCTGCACTGGATATTTTTGGCGCGATTGCCAGTTTTATCGCTGTGCGTTTCGCGGCCCGAAAACCAAACCCTGACTACCGTTTTGGCTTCGGTAAAGCGGAGAGTTTTTCGGCTGTCTTTCAAGTTTGTCTCATCGTTGTTGGCGCCTTTCATCTTTTACAAGAAGTCATTGGCCATGTCGGCCACACCCATGCCGTGACGCAAAGCGGGCCCGCGATTATGGTTTTAATGATTTTTATCGCGCTCACGCTTTGGCTCATCATTGCACAAAGCTGGGCTATTCGATCTACTGGTTCAATCGCGGTGCGTGGCGACAGAGCCCATTACATCGCCGACTTGCTTGGCAACATATTCGTCATCATAGGGATCGCATTGGCGAGTTACACGTCGCTGAAATGGGCGGATGCTGTCGTTGGCGGCTTGATGGCGATTTGGTTACTATTTACAGCTGTTCAAATTGCTCGTCTGGCGTGGGGACAATTGATGGACCGCGAGCTTAACCTTGATGAACGCAGATCAATTGAACGATTAGCCATGGGTGACCCACAAATTCGTGCCGTTACAGAACTGCGTACACGGGCGTCTGGACCGCACCTTCATATCCAAATGCGGTTGGACTTGGACGAAACATTATCTCTGGCTGAAGCTCATGAAATCCTATTGGGTACAGAGCGTCGTATCATGGCGGCTTTCCCTGCCGCAGATATTTTGATTCACCCTCATCCCGCAGGATGTGGGCATGCACATGGGAATTCTCGCTTTCAAACTGGCGAAAACACAGCTTAACTTCATCAGCGTTAAGTTTTCATTTGCCATGTTCGGGTTAAACGGTCCGTTAGATGCGGACTTTATATCATTTCCCCCTACACCCGCCTTCTCGTATGGCTCGTATTACGCTAGCAGAGAAGAAGTTGAAGGTACGCGAGACGGTTGTAAACCCGTGGGAGTCTAACACTGAATTCGCCAGCCTTACCGCCGAAGGTCTACCGCCTGTACTTGTCGACCTTACGCAGCATGGAACGCACACGATCAGCGGCGCGCGCGCCATTATGGAATATGCGAATGATGGGTCCAAACGACACCCCTTATTATCAGAAGATCCTTTCGAACGCGCGGAAGCGCGGCGCATTTGCGCGTGGTTTGATGGGCGCTTTGCACAAGAAGTCGATGCCTATATTCTAGCTGAAAAAGTTGAGCGCGCCGTCCTCTCACAATCGCATTTTGATGCGGGTACTGCCGACCTTGATGTCTTGCGTGAAGGCCGCGTTAATTTGACCGAGCATTTAGATTACCTCTCCGAATTACTGGAAAAACGAGATTGGCTCGCTGGAAGGCGGTATTCCCTCGGCGATATTGCCGCAGCGGCACACATTTCTTGTCTAGATTTTCTGGGTGAAATTTCGTGGCGAGACCGTCCTGTTTTAAAAGACTGGTATCAAAAAATAAAATCGCGCCCTTCATTCAGGGGTTTACTGGGCGACAGGCAACCTGGACTGAGGGCGTCTCGCCATTATACAGACCTAGATTTCTAGTTCTATTCCATGCCAAAGCTCCTTCGTGGCTGATCCTCTTAAATCCCTGACACAACGCGCGTCTAAACTTGGTTTCACGCAACCCTTTGTCGTGGACCTTGCTACATTTGGGGATGGACCAGCGGCAGGGCTCCGCGAGGCTATTTCTGCGGGACATCACGGATCAATGGCGTGGCTTGCGGAAACAGAGCTGCGGCGGTCCCATCCTCAAAACCTATGGCCTGAGGCTAAATCAGCGGTGGTCCTTGGCATGAATTATGGTCCAGAAATAGACCCGCTCGTGACCCTAAAACAGCCAAAGGTCGGCACCATCTCAGTCTATGCCCGCGGGAGAGACTATCATGATCTGATGAAAGGCCGCCTCAAAGAACTCGCAGGTTTACTCGCGCGAGACACGGGCGAAGACGTCAAAATTTTCGTCGACACTGCCCCCTTAATGGAAAAGCCTCTCGCCATGGCAGCGGGAATGGGGTGGCAAGGCAAACACACAAACCTCGTGAGCCGCGAATTTGGTTCATGGTTATTTATCGGCTCCATACTCAGCGCTGCGGCTTTGCGTCCGACACCCCCTGAGTTGGACCATTGCGGATCGTGTCGTGCTTGTTTGGACATTTGCCCCACCAATGCATTTCCAGAACCTTATAAATTAGATGCACGCCGCTGTATTTCTTACCTCACGATAGAACATGCTGGCCCCATTGAAGTGTCGCTTCGGGCCTCTATGGGGAACCGTATTTACGGCTGCGATGATTGCCTCGCTGTATGCCCTTGGAACAAGTTCGCTCAAGCAGGACAAGAAATAAAACTTGCCGCGCGCGAAGATTTAAATGCACCGACCCTCGCTGAGTTATCTAAATTAGGAGACGGGGGCTTTCGCAAAAAATTTGCAGGCTCGCCCATAAAGCGTATCGGTTGGCCGCGCTTTTTACGCAACGTGCTTTACGCCATCGGTAATAGTGGCGATGTAAGTTTGCAGGTTTGTGTTCAAGATTATCTCGAAGATACAAATCCAGTGATTTCTGATGCAGCTCAATGGGCAGCGAAACGTTTATCTGCTTAAAACGATCCGCAATAGTTTTACTTGTAAAAAGTAAAGCGCACTTCTAACGCATTGCCATGGGATTTAGAGGATGACACCCAATGGCGAACACCGTCGTTGGAAGACACGTAGCGGGACTCAAATATTGGGGCATGCTGACCGCCCCGCTTGGCGACCAATATCCAATAGTTTTCTTATTATTGCCGTCACCCTCTATCTGATCTGGCTCTTTTCAGATCCACGCACAGCGTTCAAAACACTATTCGCAGGTATGGCATGGCTCAGCGCCGGCTTCGCCACAATACGTCTAATGGCCACTTTGAAGTCTAAACCGCCTGATTATGGGACTGAGGAACTCTCAGGCGAGCTGCCGCCATATACAGTTTTGGTCCCATTGTTTCATGAAGCTCAAATGGTGGATCAGCTCATGGCAGGTTTATCTCGCCTGCGTTACCCTCAAGACAAACTCGACATTGTTTTGATTACAGAAGAGATCGACCCCTTCACAACTCAAGCCGTGGCCCAAGCGTTACGCGCTCCATTCCGCCATGTGATTGTACCAAAAGGCACACCGCAAACAAAGCCTCGCGCGCTTAATTACGCTATGAAAACGGCTCATGGTGATTTCATCACAATTTACGATGCCGAAGATCGCCCACATCCAGATCAATTACTGGCGGCGATTGCCGCATTTGAAATGCGGCCAGATTGGGCTGCCGTCCAAGCCCCATTGGATTACTATAATCACGCAGACAATTGGCTAACCCGACAGTTTGCGTTAGAATATGCAGCATTGTTTCATGTGTGGGTTCCTTTTCTTGTTCGCCTCGGACTTCCTTTCCCCCTCGGAGGTACAAGCAATCATATGCGGCGCAAACCTCTTGATACCGTTGGGGGATGGGATGCCTTTAATGTCACTGAAGATGCAGACCTGTCATTCAGATTGGCCGCAAACGGGCACAAAATTGGATTCATTCACCCACCGACGCAGGAAGAAGCCGTGTCTATTTTTCGGGATTGGCATTATCAACGTTCACGTTGGTTGAAGGGATATATACAAACGTGGGATGTGCATATGGCACGTCCTTTAGCACCGAACGGCATCAAAGGCTTGTCTCGCTTTTTCACCTTGCAACTCACGCTAGGGATCACCCTTCTGTCGAGTCTATTTTATGCACCCGTTGTGATGGGCTTGCCTATTATTGGATTTATATTGCTTTGGGCTGGCGTCCCCTTGGATATCAGCCTCACTTACGGATTGACCTTTGCGTTTTCGATGAGCATCGGTTGCCTCATCGGAGCGGTCGGTGCCTACCGTGCAAAAAAACCCAACCTCATCAAGTCCGTCGTCTTTATGCCCATTTACTGGTTATTGGTCTTTAGCCCTCTTTTACGCGCGATCAAAGAACTGCGCGGGCAACGGTTTCACTGGCACAAAACCCGTCATGGTGTTAGTCGTCCCGTTGATCACACCCTTAAAGCGAAGACCGAATCTAGCCATGTCACACTCCGACGACCTCTTGATTAGCCTTATAGCCTTGGCGGTTTGCGCTGGGCTCGTGGTTCTAGGCTTCCGTCAAAACTTTAAAGAAAAAACTGAATTTCGCAGCGTCAGGCCACCTTGGATGATAATTGCATTGGCCGCCATCAGTATTGGTTTCATGATCCTTGTTCATATTGCCAATCTATTCGGATTAGAAACCGGAAGATAAAACACCGACACACTCAGCTGAGTGGTCGGCGCAATAATCAAAACGATATGTAAGATTGTTTGCCCGGCTCCAAAGAGCCGAGTAAAGTCTATATTTCACGGGCGCTTTAACCAGTGAGAGCTCGAAGCAAAGCATCCTGAGCGACATCAACTTCAGCTACTTGTTCACTCATAGTTAGAGTTTCCAAAGCCAGTTGTTGCTGTAAAGTTTGACCTTGTGCAAACGCGTCACCGACTTGCGTGACTGTACCTGTGCTAAGATTGATTTCTACTGTAGCGGATGACGTGCGGCCATTGTCGAGCAAAGCTCTAACTTTCAGGCTAACCGTATCAGTGCCCAACGGTCGAGTCATATCCATAAAGTCAGCGCCATTAGACCAGTCAACCCAAGCCGGCAGTGGCGACCCGTCAGCCATGTTAACATCCCAGGTCCGGACATTTACGTCACAAGACATTGGGAATGTAGAGCCCAATGAAACAGTAACGTTTTGATCAAAAGCTACAGCTTCGACAAACATGTAAGAGCAATCTCCGCGCATACCAGGAACATCCATAGCTACCATACCGCCACGGAAATCGCGATCACCGAACGTGCGCCCAGAGTCATCACTAGCCTCTAATGCACGTTCTCGGAAGTAAAGTTGCAGATCGATTGGTTGTCCCTCTAGGAACTCATATGGATCAATTAGATCTTCTGCTCCAGCAGGTTTAACTGAATTACTTTGTGCTACGTAACCATCCTCATTGACCTGGAGGGCAATTGAAAATTCAGTTACACCGCCCTCTCCGTCAGACACGCTCAGAGAGATGATATATGGATCAGCCTGCGGCACAAGCGGCGCCCCTGTTATCATACCGGTAACAGGATCAAGCGATAGGCCAGCCGGTAGATTAGTGGAACTATACGTCAGAACTGAATCATTATCAGGGTCTTGCGTGACCGCGCCCAGATCAATGCTTATCACCTCGCCCACGACTGGAGCTATGGCAGGCATGACTGGGGTGCCCACAATAGGCGCTAGGTTTGTAAAGATGTAAGTCACATTCGTTGTGAAGCTTTCACCATTAGAGTCCGTAGCCGTCACAGGGATAACATAAACGCCGTCGGTTCCGCCTTGGCTCGCATCTGAACTTGGTGTGCCAGAAATAACTCCCGTTACAGGGTCAAACACAAGACCTTCTGGCAGTTCATTTGGATCAACACTGATGACCAATGTTTCCATCGGATCTGGATCACCAAAATACTGTGTCAGATCGAGTGGCGTGACAGGGCTATTATCGATGCCTGTTTGAAGCGGAATGTAGTTTTCCAAATCAGCCGGTGGCGCCATTGGCGTCTCTGGGTCAGTCGAGAAATCTGGGTTGTTTGGTTCAGCTACAGGCTGGGTTGGGTCCACCGCAATAGGTGCATCATTCACAGGTGTAACGTTCAATGTAACCGTCGCAACGTCAGTGCCGCCTTCATTATCGGTCAATGTGTAACCGAAGATCAAAGGTCCAAAAAAGTCAGGCGCTGGAACAAAGTCCACTGTTCCATCTTCGCTGATGGTCAAGAGGCCTTCTGGCAAAGTAATTGGCGTTCCAATTGGAAGCAGCTCGCCATTTGGCAAGGCAGCGGCATCAATACTCAGAACATCACCATCCAGATCACTGTCATTGGCTGAAATAACATTTACGGAGATAGGTGTGTCTTCGAGTGTTGAGAAGACGTCGTTCTCAGCCACTGGAGCCGTATTGGCGACTGTATAAGTCACGATCGTTGTAAACGATTCACCACTTGGATCTGTCGCCGTTACAGGGATTTCAAAGACACCATTGTTAACAAATTGCGAGGCATCGGCATTTGGCGTGCCTGAAATAGTTGTCCCGTCAAATGTTAGTCCTGGCGGTAAATCCGCTGGGTCAATTGAAAGCACGACTTCATCTGGTGAATCTGGGTCGCCAAAATAAGGCGTCAGATCAAGCGGTGTAGCAGGCGCATTATCCGTAGCAATTTGTGCTGGAATGTAGTCGTTCGGATCAAACGGCGCGGCGCGAGGGTCTTGTGGATCAACGACGACAGTTGGATCACCCGTTGGCGTCACTGGTTGTGTTGGGTCCACCGCAATCGGTGCGTCATTCGTACCAATCACTGTGACCGTTACAGTCGCAATATCCGTTCCGCCTTCACCATCTGAAATTTCATAGGTGATAGTCGTCGTCGCTGTTTCGCCTTCGGCCAGCGCGTTAAAGTCTCCCGCTGGGTCGAAGGTATAGCTACCATCGGAGTTTAGTGTGAATTCACCTCCCATAGAGCCTATGACAGGAACACCAACATTGACCGAATTGCCGTCAACAGACGACACAGTGAGAAGATCACCATCTGGATCAACATCATTCGACGTCAGAACATTGCCTGACAATGAGGTATCTTCATCAGATGCAAGATCATCATCTAGTGCATCAGGAGCTACGTTCGTGAAGGTGTAGACAACAGGGCTTGATACGCTTTCGCCATCAGGGTCCGTCGCTGTGATCGTCACAACATAGACACCATCCGAATTCAAACCACCCTGTGAGGCGTCCGCAGGCGGCGTGCCTGTCAGGAGGCCTGTATCAGGATCAAGTGTCATCCAAGTTGGTAAATTAGGCGACGTAAAGGTCAGAGGCTCGTCATCGACATCAGTGAAAATTGTGCTCGTATCTAATGGCAGTTGTTCTGCGCTATCTGGTCCATTTTGAGGCGCTAATGTACCCGTCATAATCGGCGCATCATTTGTGCCCAACACAGTTACAGTTGCTATGGCGGTATCTGTTCCGCCTTCGCCGTCACTGATTTCATACGTCACACTTGTCGTTAGTGTTTCACCAACATCCAGAGCTTCATATTCGCCGTTCGTATCGAACGTCAGCGCGCCAGTTTCATCAATCGTGAAGAGGCCACCATTGCTGCCTGCAATCGCTTGCCCAACATTCAACGGATCACCGTCGACCTCGATAACTGTCAACACGTCACCGTCAGGATCGACATCGTTAGCTGCAATAACAGACCCCATAATTGTGGTGTCTTCATTTACATCGAAAGCATCATCAACAGCCGTAGGGGCTGGGTTAGAGACTGTATAGATCACATTTGTTGTGAACGTCTCACCACTTGGGTCCGTCACAGTCACAGGGATTACATATGTGCCTGGGCTCAACGGATCACCACCTTGGCTCGCATCCAAATCTGGAGTTCCAGAAATAATGCCCGTGGCTGGATCAAAGACGAGGCCCGCAGGCAAGTCACTTGGATCAAGGCTGATCACTAATGGCTCCATCGGATCAGGATCACCAAAGTATGGTGTTAGATCCAATGGCGTAATTGTGGCGCTATCATCCGCTGTCTGAGCTGGAATATAATCCGTCGGGTCAAGCGGCGGTGTAAACGGCGTTTCAGGATCCGTTGGGAAATTCGGGTTGTTCGGCTCAGCTATTGCTTGAGTTGGGTCAACCGGAATTGGCGCATCATTAACTGGCGTCACATCAATCGTGACTGTCGCCACATCTGTACCGCCTTGGCCATCGCTCAGTGTATATCCGAAGATCACAGGACCAGACAGGTCACGTGCAGGGTCCAGAGTAACTGTACCATCGGCAAGAACCGTCAAAGTACCTTGTGGGATTTCCGTCGCAACACCGACAGGAATAACTGTTCCATCAGGTAAGGCGACCGCATCGACAACGATTACATCACCATCTGGATCAACGTCACTATTATCAATAATATTGACCGTGAGCGGTGTGTCTTCTGGTGTTGTGAAAACATCGTCCACTGCGTCAGGCGCTGGGTTCGTAACTTCATAGGTCAAGTTCGTTGTGAAGGTTTCACCACTTGGATCCATTGCCGTCACTGCGATTGTGTAAACACCGTCCACACCCCCTTGTGACGCATCTGCCGTCGGAGTGCCCGTGATCATTGTGCCGTCAAAGACGAGACCATCTGGTAGATCAGTTGGGTCAATCGATAGCGTTAAAGCGTCCGCTCCATCTGGATCACCGAAATATGGTGTCAGATCAATCGGCGTAATCAGGCTTCCATCCACAGCGTCTTGAACTGGGATATAATTCAGCGGATCAACAGGAGGATCACGCGGGTCTTGCGGATCGGATGGGTCCGATGGATCGCTTGGTCCAACAGACTGTGTTGGATCGACAGCGATTGGGGCGTCATTTACGCCTTCAACCGTCAGAGAAACCGTCGCGTCAGAAAATCCGCCTTGTCCATCTGAGATTTGATACGTGAAGCTATCTGTTCCATTTTCACCGACAGCTAAACCTTCAAACTGACCATTTGGATCATAGTCGTAAGACCCATCGTCATTCATCGTCAGTAAGGCACCGCTTGGTAGTGTGATGACCGTACCTGATGTGATCGGCATTCCGTTCACTTCAGTGACGCTCAGAACATCTCCATCAAAATCGCTATCTATGCCATTCCCATTATCCGTCATGACCGTGTCCGACAGCACTGTGTCTTCGTCTGTCAATTCAACATCATTCTGGGCGATTGGCGCTGGGTTCGTGATCGTGACCTGAACAATTGTTGTAAAGGTTTCGCCACTTGGGTCAGTTGCCGTCACAGGGATATCATAGACCCCATTCACGCCGCCTTGGCTGGCGTCAGCCGTTGGCGTGCCAGACAGAGTTACCCCGTCAAACACAAGCCCATCAGGCAAGTCAGCGGGATCAATAGACACTGTCGTCGTATCCGTTCCATCTGGATCACCAAAGTATGGTGACAAATCGAATGATGTGAACACAGTTCCATCTACGCCTATTTGGGCTGGGATGTAATCTTGCGGATCGACAGGTGGGTCGCGTGGGTCTTGTGGATCAAACGGATCGGATGTATCAACAGGGCCAACAGATTGTGTAGGATCGACAGGAATTGGGCTATCATTAGAGCCTGCAACTGTGACAGAAACTGTAGCTAAATCTGTAGCGCCATCTGCATCCGTAAGAAGATACGTCAGTGTTGTCGTGGCTGTTTCGCCAACCGCTAGATATTCAAAATCCCCGTTCGCATCAAAGCTATATGATCCATCCAAGTTGACTGTAAATTCACCGCCAATAGAGCCTTCAACAGGCTGTCCAACACCTGCCGGATCACCATTCACATCTGCAACGCTTAAGACGTCACCATCAGGATCGCTATCGACACCATTGCCGTTATCAACAGAGATCAAATTACCCGTAATAACTGGGCCGTTTTCATCTGCTAAGAAAGCATCATCCTGTGCAATCGGAACTGGGTTCGAGATAACATAGTTCACGATAACGCGTGTCTCTACGCCATCTGGATCAGAGGCTACAACTGTGATTGGATAAATACCATCATTCGCGGGGCCATTCTGGCTCGCGTCTGCAGGTGGAGCCGTCGCGGTAATCACACCTGTAAACGGATTGACAGTTAACCAACTCGGGGCGTCTTCCAGATCAAAGAACGTCTGTTCTCCGTCTGGGTCCACAAAGTAATCTGAAAGATCTAACTCTGGCAGAGCTTCGCTATCAACACCCACCTGTTCTGGGATCGTTGGATTTGTAGCGTTTGGATCATTCGGGTCGACAAGCACAGGCGCATCATTCTGCCCTTCAACTGTCACTGTGACAGTAGCTGTATCTGTACCGCCTTCGTTATCACTGATCATATATGTGATTGTTGTCGTCGCACTTTCACCAACATCTAAGCCTTCAAACTCTCCATTTGCTTCAAATTCATAGCTGCCGTCTGGACTGATCGTAAACAATCCACCGTTAGATCCAGCAATAGGTAGACCGACATTGGCCGCAACTCCGCCAACTTCGATGACTGTAAGGTCGTCACCATCAGGATCGTTATCGATGTCGCTGCCTGTGATGACATTGCCAGTTAGGTCCGCATCTTCAGATGCCGTCAGGTCATCATCCACAGCCTCTGGCGCAGGGTTTGTGACCGTGAGAGCGAACATGTCAGTAACAACGCCGCCTTCACTATCATTGACTGTCACCGCGATTGTGTAGACACCATCATTATTTGGACCAACTTGGCTGGCCGAGTTATCAATCGTGCCTGTGATTTCGCCCGTTAACGGATCAATCGACAATCCAGCAGGAAGACCTGTTGCCGTATAAGCTACAACATCGCCATCTGGGTCAACAAAACCTGACGGGATAGAGATAGTCTCACCATCAACCGCAGTTTGGTTCGCAACCGCAGTATCAACAACTGGGGCTGGGTTGATGAAATTGTAGCTGAGGGTTTGCGAGACAGACTCACCATCAGGGTCCGTCGCCACAATCGTCATGACATATTCGCCCGCTAATCCACCTTGGCTTGCATCCGCAGGCGGTGTGCCTGTGATGATTCCAGTCGCTGAATTAATTGACATCCAACTAGGAAGATCAGGCGATGTGAAAGCGAGTGTATCGCCATCAGGGTCAGTGAAGATTGTTGATGCATCAAATGGGGTTTGCTCTGCGCTATCAACGCCGCTTTGTGTCGCAAATGTACCCGTTGTAATTGGCGCATCGTTAACGTCGCGGAAATCTAGGTCCGTGACCAATGGCACAGCATTGCTACCATCAGCATTCAATGCAGGGACGCCCGAGAGGGTAAAGTTGGTACCTGTGGCGTCAAGATTTTCATCATTAACGTCAAATCCGTCAGTGATGCTTGTGCCTTCGAAGACATCAAACAAGCCATCGCCATCTGCATCTGTAGACGCATCAGACAGACCTGTGGCCGCTGTTGTGCCTAATCCCGCTTCAAGCGTATCATTTAGGCCGTCATTGTCAGAATCCGTATCAAGATAATCTGATGTGTCATCAGGCGTTGTTGCACCCGCATCCGTATTGACAGGCGTTAGGCCTGCACTGGTCGTAGATGTTGTTGTTGCGACGGCCGTATCGGCATCGTAATTATCATCAAGACCATCACCATCAACGTCAACGAAGTCCGCTATTCCGCCTTGACCAGACGGCGCGATATAATCCGCTGTTGTTTGGGCTTCGACGTTATCCGTGATGCCATCATTGTCGGAGTCAATATCGAGGTGATTGGCGATACCGTCGCCGTCGCTATCTACGCTTGCTGTAATATAGCTAATATCATCTATGGTAAAATTGTCACCGCCACCATCAATATGTCTAATCGTAACTTGTGAAACAGCGTTGTCCAGATCATAGCTTCCGATAAACCCAAAAGTTTGGTTTCCAAGATCAACAGTCTCACCTGTAATATCGTTAGTAACGGTCCCTGTCATGTCTGCACCCAGCAGGTCATTACTATCCCAGACGACCACACCATCAAATTCAATTATAAACTGACTTTGGCCTACACCATCATGTAAATCGCCCAAGTTCAGCCCAAACCCAACAACAGGTTCATCAAAGTTAATTTCAACTGTTGTCTCGGATCCAGTGCTCCCCCCTATTCGAATACCGGCTTGATTACTGCCAGAAAGAGGTGAGGTTCCATAGATAGTATTCGCTATTGAATAGTTTCTGCTTGCAGATTCTGAGTTCGTAACAGACATTGTAAACCCGTCGAACTGTGTCCCATTTAGGTCCGTACCTGTCGCAAAGGTTTCAAAACCTTCAACAGTAACTTGTTCTGAAGGCAGTTGATCTAACACAGAATTCCAGAGCACGCCATCCGTAGTGAGGCCAGTTCCGCCTAGAACGGCCTCGATTGTTGTTCCATCAGGTAAACCACCTAACCCTTCAAACGTATCCAAAATGCCGTCATTATCGTCATCAATATCATGATTATCAGCTACGCCGTCATTATCGGTATCGAAAATATCACGGTAATCTAAATCGGCTGTGCCCGGTACAATCACGCCACTTGCGTCACCATCTGTATCAGGCAGCGTGCCGTCCAACGGCAAGATACCTTCATTGACAACAAAACCGTCATT
The DNA here is from genome assembly GCA_938009235.1 of uncultured Caulobacterales bacterium. Classification (GTDB taxonomy): domain Bacteria; phylum Pseudomonadota; class Alphaproteobacteria; order Caulobacterales; family Maricaulaceae; genus Litorimonas. The sequence continues at coordinate 84,183 of CALLIK010000003.1, read as the reverse complement.
GACGTTACCGTCTAACGCTGCCTCATAGACATCAGCAAGCCCATCACCATCTGTGTCGGTTGCGTCGTAAATTACGCCAAGGCCATTTTCAGTAGCGTCAGAAATTCCATCATCATCAGAATCTGGGTCAAGGAAATCAGCTTCGCCGAGGCCATCTGTGTCAGGTGGAGAAATAATTGACTCCGCTGCCGTCGCGGCACCGGATGTTGCTGTTAGGCTACCATTTCGTGAATCATAGGCGTCATCCAAACCGTCTTGGTTGACGTCGGTGATGCCAGTGGCTGTACCCGTTGGCGCGATATAACCCGCCGTTGTCTGCGCTTCGATATTATCTGTAATACCGTCATCATCGGAATCTATGTCGAGGTGGTCATAATAACCGTCACCGTCAGCATCCTCGACCGTTACAACGCCAGAAGTGTCTATAGCATAGCCCTCTTCCGTATCCAGAATACCGTCATTATCATCATCAACGTCATCACTATTTATAATACCATCACCATCCGTATCGGCGGCTAGACTAACAGCAAAGGCCGCGGTTGAGAGTGAGGACGTATTTGTTGGAGCGACTGCGCCGCTGTCATCTGTGACTGTTGATGGCGGGTTCGAGGCTGTACCTACGGTTTGATCCCAAACACGGAAGACAAGCGCCGCGTCACTGGAGAAACCTGGATCAGCGACAAAGCGTAAAATTGCGTCAGGGTCCATGAGCAAAGCCTCACCGTCAGGCACAGGCGTTGCGTCTGTATTATCATCATCGCCAAGCTGGAAGTCTGTCCATTCATGTCCTTCGATATCAGGACGGGTATACTGCCAGACACCTTGAGTTTCATCAGCGCCAATAATACCGATGCCGAAATCACTATCTTCAATATCTGTAATATCAAGTTGGGCCAAAAGTTCGGCAACAGTAATTTCAGTGATACCACTGTCAGGTGAAACAACAGCAATCGCTTCAGGCGTATCTACGCCATATTCCACAACCGTACCGTTGGCGATTACAGACACTGTGGGAACAGGCGCATCATTGACGCGGGCCACTGTGATGCTTGAGGTCGCAACCGTAACGCCAGCAGGGTCTATGACTTGGAAATTAAAGGCACGAATGCCATCGCTATTATCTTGGTTGACGTTTTCATAGGCCAGAAGACGTAGGAACCCTTGAAGGTCGTCTGAGTCAAATGTGCCACCATCAGCATTTGTTATAGAAACCACGCCCGACGTGCTCGTCACGACAAAGGTCGTATCGCCAAATACAAGCGGAGTACCCGCCACGATCTCACCGTCAATTAAACGGATAGAAAGCTCAATGCCCTCTGAGTCAATTCTCAAATACTCATCCGTACCATCATTTTGAATGGGTAAGGACGGGATGATATTGACAACTGAAATATTGTTTTCATCATCTTGAATAACCGCGTCAAATGACAACAGGTTGGCCAAAGGTTGGCCAGGTTCATCTTCAATGAACACATCGTCAAAATTTGTTCCTGGCAAAGCACCATTCAGGTCGATGGTTGGAATATCATTGTCACCACTAACGGTGATCGTAACGCTTGCAAAATCTGTTGGCGCAACTGTACCGTCTGACAACGTATAGGTGAATGTGTCTGTACCTATTTCGTCGGTATCTAAATAATCAAATGCTCCGTTCGGATCATAATCAAATGTGCCGTCTGTACGGATCGTTAGAAGCGCACCAGACGCAAGCGTAATTTGCTCACCATTGGTGATATCAACGCCATTAATTTGCGTGATAGACAGCGTGTCACCATTGGCGTCGTTATCAACTCCATTTTCATTATCGACCAACAACTCACCATTGGTAATGACGCCAATTTCAGATGTGCCATCTTCTGGGTTTTCGTTGATTGCAAAAGCGTCATCCTGCGCAACGGGCGCAACAGCATCTTCTATCGCATCCCGGTAATCAAGATCGGCGCTGAGAGGAACGATAGCACCCGCAATAGCGTCGCCACCATCAGGCAAATATCCATTCGTCGCGCTTAATGGATCATCGACACCTTCGTTGACGACAAAACCATCATTTGCATCGCCATCAATCGCGGTTTCATACTGATCAAAGAGACCATCACCGTCGAGATCAGTTGTGGCGTCAGACACGGTTCCATTTGCAATGTCTGACTGACCCAGTCCGTTTTCAGAATTGTCGCTTAAGCCATCATTATCGGAGTCCGTATCGAGATAATCTACAGCGTCAGTCCCGTCAGTATTTACAGCCGTAAGGCCGTTTGTAGGCACATACGCGGAGTTCAGACCATCATTCGACGTGAGTGTCGCAGCGTCATCAGCATTTGGCGCAATATAACCATCTGTTGTTTGCGCTTCGATATTATCGGTAATACCGTCATTATCAGAATCGATATCAAGACTGTCAATAATACCGTCATTATCTGTGTCAGTTTCAACAATTTGAGTAAATTCAAACGTCTGGTCGTTGAACGTTATCTGACCTACCGGCGTATTTTGAGCGTCATAGACGTACACTCGAACAGAGTATCGTGTATCGGCATCTAAGCCATGGCTCTCAACCGATGGGAACTGGCCATTAAAACTTCCACTTGTTCCAGATTGAAATTGAAAATCGTCTACCAAAACATCAGAGGTCGCAAAACCATCATCTGAAATTAGGTACGTAACACGATAATCTCCCCGGTTTGAACCGCCCGCATCTTGAGCGCTAAAAGAATGGAACAAATAGCTCAGATTGAGGTCCGAATCCGCGGTTGTGAAAGACATTTCGATGTAATCATGATTATCAACAGCGTCTTGGAATGTTGCGGAGTCCGCACCTTCAAGGTCAAATTCGTAACTCGAAGCATTATCTGTACCCGGCCCCGTCATCAGAACGGTCAAGCCCGTCCCAATAATTGTGTCTTCACCATTAGCAATAACATCGGCGACGCTCGGTGATCCGCCATATTCAACAAAGCTAGGACCAGTACCTTCACCGCCATTTTCATTATGGTTAAATTGAAGTTGACCTTGAACAGCGACCTCTACTTGTTCACTCGTGTCCAAAATACCGTCATTATCATCATCGACATCAATATAATCAGCAACGCCGTCACCATCGGTGTCAAAAATATCACGGAAGTCGACGTCTTCCGTTAACGGCACGCCACCACTGGCGTCACCATCCGTATCAGGTAAGGCAGCTGCACCCGTTGCATTGCTTTCATTCACGTCAAAACCGTCGTCCGCCAGCGTTCCATTTTGTGCATCAAACACATCAAATAGACCGTCACCATCCGCGTCAGTCGTCGCATCGGACAAACCTATCGCTGTGCCTGTTAGGCCAGATTCAAGCGTATCACTCAGGCTGTCATTATCGGAATCTGTATCGAGGAAATCTGCAGCATCAGTGCCATCTGTATTCACAGCTGTCAGGCCATTTGTTGGAACATAAGCGGAATTCAAACCATCATTCGACGTGAGTGTCGCAGCGTCATCAGCATTTGGCGCGATATAACCTGCCGTCGTTTGTGCTTCGATATTATCCGTAATGCCGTCATTATCGGAATCGATGTCGAGGTGATCATATACACCATCCCCATCGCTATCTGTTCCCGATGTATTAGAGAATCCGACAATCGCGAAACCATGCCCACGTGTTCTATCGCTAGTGCCTGTAACACCAATGATAAATTCAGTCTGAGCTAAATCCGTAAAGGACGCAAAGAGGATATTTTCGTCATTCCCATTTTCATTTATTTCATCAACAAAGTCACCTGCGTCGCCAGTTCCCGCTGGATCAAGGCTGAAGAAATCAAATCCTACAGGATCGATTGTCCCATTTACAAACCCGCCTGAAATAAGGTTATCACCAAGCTCAACTGAATCTGCATCACCCGTAGAAATACCCACAAGTTCTGATTCATCTAGATCAACATTTGAATCAATATCTGAAATTCTTAGGACTGTTGTACCTGGTAAGGTTACAGGCGTGGTTGTTCCCGATTCAACAAACTCAATACTATAGCGAACATAAGGTTCATTTTCTGTGTCATCGCGGATAACAATACTCGGGCTACTCACGCTTGTACTCGTATGGAAATAACCGTCTGAACTAAAGTTAGTCACTTCAAGGACCGTCAAGATCACATCGATATCTTGACCATTAATGTTAATTGCACTCGTGAAGCGAAGCTCATCATTGAGAGCCAAATTCGTTTCAATCCCAGAGATATCTGTTGTCGTACCGCTACGCGTTAACTCCATAGCATCGGGGTTAAAGCTTGTGGCCTCTAAGCCTTCATCCTCATCCAAAATCCCGTCATTGTCATCATCGATATCAATATCATCTATAACGCCATCATCATCTGTATCCAAAGGAAGTGTCGCATCACGGAAATCAACATCCTCTACCAATGGTACTCCGCCGCTAGCATCTCCGTCACTATCAAGAAGCGCTGCTGCGCCGGTAGCATTGCTTTCGTTGACGTCAAAACCGTCATCAGCCAGCGTGCCATTTTGTGTGTCGAACACATCGAACAAGCCATCACCATCAGCGTCAGTCGTCGCATCAGATAGATCTACCGCAGTACCAGTTAGACCCGCTTCGATTGTATCTCCCGCACCTTCATCATCAGAATCCGTATCGATATAATCTGCAAAATCATCCCCGTCAGTATTGACGGCTATCAAACCATTTGTTGGTACGTATGCGGAATTTAAACCTGTATTTATTTCTAAAGTCGCCGCATCATCTGCATTTGGCGCGATATATCCAACAGTAGTCTGAGCTTCAATATTATCTGTAATACCGTCATTATCTGAATCAATATCAAGATGGTCATCAATGCCATCCCCATCACTATCTAACCCAGTGGTTGTCGTCTCTGCGGTATTAAACCCAAACTGTGAGAAATTGAATGAGAATCCAGCTCGAGAGTCTTGATTGTTCAGAAGGCTGATGTCGAAGGCATCAACATTAAGGAAATTCAACTGTACATTGTCAGTTGGGTTCACAACCGTACCTCTGAAGACGACAGATTCGTCCTCAATAACAGGCGTAAAAGAACCATTGTCGCCTTCAAGGGTGTAGGAAGCCAGACTACTCAAACTTGCGGAAACACCTTCAAGACGCCCATCCAGATCAATGTCAGAAATACGAATGCTTGACGTGACCTGCACAGGATCACCCCCTCCGCTGCTGATGATTTGAGCTATGTCTCCGAAACCATTTGCTGCTGCAAAAGCAGGATCGGTAGCATCAAAGAACTGTAAGTTCAGGTCTGCGCGTTCTTCTAAATCTTCTGCGTCAGAAACACCCCTTAATTCGAAATTAGGGTTTCCACCTTCGTTTTGGTATTTAATACCAATTTCAGCATCAGCACTGAGCTGGTCGATAGTGACCGCGAGTATAAGAGTGCCCCCATTTAGAGAAAAAGTAACGACATCACCTTCGGAAAGTAGAGGTGAACGATCGCCATGCTCATGCTCAGAACTTTGTCCCGTTGTAATCTCTTCTCCATCAAGCTCAGCTACACTTGATGAAAAACCAACCACACCATCAGTATCAAACTCATCAACTTCATAATCAAACTGACCGGTGTAAGTACCGCCATCGCCTTCAGCCGTATCCAAAATACCATCATTATCGTCATCTATGTCATTTTCGTCAGAGACGCCGTCCATATCTGTATCATTCGTCGCAACGATATTAACGGGAGGCACAACTGAACCCGCAACGGCCACAACTTCCATGGCCGCAGTTGCAAGATTTGACGTATTATTTCCGTCATCAGTAATCGTGATATCAATGAGACGCGTCGTCGTCTCGTTCGGGTCTGTTGACGTATTTTCAAATGTGATCGCTAAAATAGCTTGCTCATACTCGTCAGGCGTGGCTGTACCTGTCAGTATGATTTGATTATCATTGGAAAACTGGACTGTGATGCCAGTTGGCAAATTCACGGGTACATTAATTCGGTCATCAGCTTCTGGATTGGTCAACGTAATTGTTGCGCCTGCAATATCCCCGTCATCTATGATTTGAATTGTGTCATTGGCAATGGCCTGCGGCGCTTCACCTTCGGTAAAAACAGCGCCATAATCAGCGTTAGTATCTGTTGTTTCTGCGTCAGTAAAAATCGACGTGAAATTACCATCGAAAGTAAAGTTACGGGCTCCGCTTCTGTCATATGTAATTTCAAAATTTGATGTAGACGAGAAAACTAACTGCACACCATTAGTTGGATCTTGGCCAGGCGTCCCCGGATCATCATCGGCAGGTTCAAATGTTAAAACGTCACCCACTAATGTAGGTGTTAAATCGCTAACTCCGTTTAGAACATAACCATCTATGGCGTCTTGCGACACAGAAATTCTCTCACCTGCAAACCCATTGTTTTGATTTCCCGCTTGATCAAGATCAGTTATTAAGAGTGTAAAATTCGCAGCAACAGGCGCGCCAGTATCAGAATCAATCACTTCCCAGCGAACAACGGTGACGCTATTCGACGCCAGCGTTACGTTCGCATTATCATCGTTTCCATCGCCAAAATCTGTGAGATTGAAATCAGGATCTCCGCCATCTACGCTAACGGTAACGGCCCGTAAGTCTACGTCTTGACCATTAAATAGTCCGACATTTTCATAAAGTGCAGTCTCGCCATTACCGACTCCATCGTTAGCTTCTGTTTGTCCATCATTGGTTATTGTTGGATTACCAAAGCTAAAAGAACTAAAGCCATCTGTTCCAGGCGTCGGAGCTGTGTCGACTGAATCAAGATCAAGCGATGGAGCTTCGCCTGTTGGAGTCGTCGCCTCTGTCAAAGTTGCATTGATACGATCACTGGATGTAACTGGCGTAACGATTTTTATACCATAGTCTTTTCCACCATCATCCATGATAACTGGCGTAGTAGATTTAATGTCATAGTCTTTGCCGCCATCATGCAATGGTAGTGTCGCTGTATCCTTGCTCTCTTCAGCATCGCTGAGCGCTAAGAGTAATGTGTCAATGTGTTCTAATTGTTCGCGTTGTTCTTCCTCCATGGCGGTATTTTCGAATAGAAGCGCCATGTCTTCAGCAACACTCTGAGTATCGAGTGCCTCCATTGCAACGTCTGCACCTGTTACAAAACCAGCTGCATCCAAAAGTATGCGAGGTTCAAGCGCCCGAAGTCCAAGGCGTGACGAACTACTCTTAAGTGTATTTGTGAGGGTGTTTTTACTATTTTTGGACATGGTCAACTCTTCCATACAATTCGGCATTGGTGGGTTTTAGCTCGGTTGCATTGAGAGTTACTTTGGAAAACTCTTATGCAACCGAGCCAGTCGCGAGACACGTAAAGGGGAAAAAACGTGCATCACGAAGTCTGATTTTGGCCGATGGTAAAGTTTCGAAACGCGCCGATCATATCCATCACACGATGGGGTCGAAACTTTCGGAACAAGTACGTTAGCCTGTAAGCGGTTTAACGCTGACTTTGGGCCCGATCGGTCCAAAGGGTTTTTAAACTGGCAGCGATTGTTTCAATGTCTTCTGTGCCATCAACCCCAACCGCATAGGGGTCATATCCAATGGCAGTGTAGAGGTGAGCTGCAGCTTCAGCCATTTCCGCCATGACAGCATCACGGCGCGCTTCTGAAAGAAGACCGTTCATACGTTCACGCACCAGTGTTTGTTTAGAGGCTGAGGAAGCTTTCGAAAGCGCTTCAATTTGACCTAAAATATCGCCTTGAACCATCGCGCCATCATTGGCTGTTTTGTATTCTTTGGTGAGGCTTTCATAGCGTGTCCGCGCGACACCGACTTGTGTCATGACCGCCATTGCGGTGGCAAGACCACGTTCGCGTTCAAGCGCTAGCTGTGCTTTAGCTTTTTTCTTGCGCTTTCCAGTCGAGAAAACTTTGAGCAAGTTCCAGCTCGCTCTTGCGCCGTAACCCGTCCAATCACTATTGTACAAAAAATCATTAGAGGACGCATCCACACCTAGAAATCCCTCAAGGGATGGCAGGGCTTCTAAGGTCGCTTTTTTAATTTCTTTTTCGCCAATTCGTTGCGCATAAAGATTTTCGCGAATTTCTGGGCGGTTCTTAAGCGCCTGATCAATCATCTCATCATAGGACATGACTAAACGCCCTGGTCGCGGCATTTTATCAGGGACTTGAAGCGTGTAGTCTTGATCTGGAGACAGACCCATGAGTGCGGCAAGTTCCAGTTTCGCCATTTGCATGTCACGAGTGAGGCGTAAGGCTTGTGCCTGAATATCGTTAAGTTCACGCTGATATGACAAAGCAGGCATTGGCGCTGTACGGCGAAGGGAAAATTGCTGTCGTGACGTCTCAAAGGCGCTCTTAACATCACCTTCTAATGTCGTGAGGCGGTTAGCTAAACGTTCAGCAGACACAGCACGATAGTATGAGCGATGTACGTCTTCCATAATTTTTATGATGGCTTTGCGACGTCGCTCTTCTTGGATCAACGCCTCATTGCCTAGCTGCTCAGCTCGAATTTTTGACAAACCAAAATCTAAAATATTCCAACTCGCCGTTAGATCTCCTGTATATACATCACGGTCTGTAGATGTTGACGGCTCAAGGGATTGTCGCCCCGAGAGAAGTGAGAGCGATGATGAGCCCGCTTCATTTGAACGCCCATAATATTGTCCATTCGCGACAACTTTCGGCAACATGTCCCACCGTGAAAGATCGTAATCAGCTTGCGCTAAATCTGCTTCCATCATTTTAACACGATGGTCGAGGTTGTGTTTAAGCGCACGTGCCATAGCCTCATACAAAGACACTGATTGTGTCACTGGTGTTTGCCGTGAGCTAATTTCTGCACGTGAATACGAAGCATTTTTTATAGCGTCGGCCTCTGATACGCGCGCCACGTTAGTAGAACAGCCAGCCAGTACAACTGCCGCACCACACGCTGTTCCTAATAATAATTTTCGCATCTGAGCCTCCAATATGCTATCTTTAGTTGTGGTTAGACCAGGAGGTTTAAATTAAATATTAAAATACTCGTAGAAATTGAATTATTTGAGGTGGAAAAAGCAAGGTAATTAATTATTAATTATATAACCAATTGATAGATATAGAAATATGCAACTATACAGTAAAAAACCCCTAAGTTTTAATAACTTATAATTGCATTTTAAGCCAAGATTAACGTCTATAGTGCAATCTTTGAGTGTAATTGTACAAGTAGGGCTTACCATGCATCATCTCATCCTCCACACAGTGTTTGCACTGTCTATAACAGCTCTAGCTACACCTGTTTTTGCACTAGAAGCCGCAGGAAAAGGCGACACTTCAGAGGCAGTTGTTTCCGCACGTGGCGTCCTTGTAGCAGGCCAATCAGCCGATATTTCAGCGGGCATGACAGGCAAACTAACTTCCGCACCATACAAGGCGGGTCAATATGTAAAACGCGGCACGACATTGGCTGAGTTTGATTGCGACAGACAAGATGCTGAGCTCAACTCCAAACGAGCAGCCCTTGCAACTCAATCTTTGAAATATGAAAACCAAGCCGAATTATTACAGATGGGCGCTGCAGGCGCTCTCGACGTTTCGATTGCAAAGTCAGAGCGAGACCAAATCACTGCAGAAATTTCATCATTAAAAATTGCGTTAAAAGACTGCACAATTTTTGCTCCGTTTCCGGGATTCATTACCGAACGTCACGTCGACGCATACGAGTCAGCGCAGGCTGGGCAACCTCTTTACTCAATCAATCGAGCGGGCACGACAGAAGTTTCAATCATAGCCCCGTCTAAATGGGCAGGCTGGGTAAAGCCTGGTGCTAAATTTACGTTCAAAGTCGATGAAACAGGCGAATCCGTTTCCGCGAGAGTACAGCGTTTATCAGCGGTTGTTGATCCCGTGAGCCAGACGATAGAGATTACGGCTCGTATGACGGGTGAGCATAATAGCCGCCCTGGTATGAGCGGTATCGCTCAATTTCCGGACCTTTAATTAATGGTTGAGCCCGTCAAATTAAGGTCAGTTACACCTCCAAAGGCGAAACGCGCTAGGTCCTCCAGCGTTTTGGAAACACTGATCCGGCTCGAAGGCGAAGCCATAGCGTCAAAAGACGTTTTATCACTTCAACATCAAGCCGTGAACAGATCCCGAGACATGCTTGACTGCGGCCATATTTTTTGGATCAGCCGAAAAGGCGGAAATGTAAAAATTTTAGCCGTGACAGGTCAGGAACAAATGGAACGCCACACCCCATTTGGGCAATGGCTTACGACCGAGTTGAAAACACGTGCACGCAAAGGTGATCTGGACACGGCATGTCAGTGGGAATTTAAATCTCGAAGAGACAGCGACCTCATAAATTACCCTTTCATTCACGCACATTATGCGCCCTTTTCACCTGATCCAAAGGCAGGAGGGTTATTGTTCGCATTCGCCACGTCGCCAGCGGACTCGCACGTCGCAATTATGGCGCGATTAGGGGAAGTTTACGGCCTTGTTCACGCTGCACGCAAAGGCATAAAGCGCGCCCGCATGATGCCGCGGAAAAGAAACCTGTTCTACGGCACAGTTGCAGTCTTAGCGCTCATTGGGATCATCCCTATTCCAATGACAACTTTGGCCCCCGCAGAAGTCGTGGCCGACACACCCTTTATTCTATCTGCCGAATTTGACGGTGTGATAAAAGAAATTTTCGTGACTCCGAATGCGGAAGTTAAAGCGGGCGATCCTTTGGTCCAATTAGATGATGTAACCTTACGGAATGAACTCATTTTAGCCGAAAAAGAGCTTCAACTCGCAGAAGTTCGGCGCCGTATGTCTGGGCTTAGAGCGTTTGTTGACGCAGAAGCCAAACGTGAACTTGCCGTCGCTGATGCAGAGGCAGAACTCGCAATAGCCCGGCGCGATTACGCCAAAGACAGATTAGATAAAACAATTCTACGCGCCCCCCGTGATGGGTTGGCGCTATTCTCAGATGTCTCCGAGCTGACTGGGCGGCCCGTGAGCAATGGTGAGGCAATTCTTCGAATTGCTGAACCCACACGCGTACTCTTACGTCTCCATGCCCCACTCGCACACGGCGAGGCGTTGCGTGAGGGTGCGCGTGTGCGGATGTTTCTGGATAATGACCCCGTAACGCCGCTAGAAGCAGAACTTGTGAGAGCCAGTTACAGAGCCGTCACTTTACCAGAGGGCGGAATGGCATTTGATGCGCATGCTGTACTGACGGAGGGTGATATACCTAGAATTGGCGCACGCGGCGTGGCTAAAATTTATGGCGAAAAAGCCCCTATTGCGTATTTCTTAGTACGGCGTCCTTTAACGTTAGCCCGTCAAATGACAGGTCTCTAGGTAATGCAGCCTGCGGCAACTGAACCAACGCCGCCTCTGCCTGCACTAAGACAGGAATTACGGTTAGAGCGTGACGCACTTCGTGATCGGTGGCTCTTACATGACCCTGTGAGAGGACGTTTTCATGCCATAGGTCATGTCGCCTTTGCAGCTCTATCCCGATGGCAAACAATTCCTCCTGAAGACTTCATAAACCACTTAGCCGCCGTTGATCCCGATTTAGAGTTTGGGTCAGATGAGCTTCGCGAGCTCACGGAATTTCTATTGAGCGAAAAACTGTTGGACCAAAAAGGGACGCAAGACGCCGAACGTCTCGCAACGCATGAAGCCGCCATGCGCAAACCGTGGCATGAGCAATTAATTCATAAATATCTATTTTTTAGAATTCCGCTTTGGAATCCGCAAAGCTTTCTGAACCGCACAGGCCCTACTGTCTCGCGTTGGTTACGCCCTGCTCTGTTCAAAACAATTCTCTGTTTTGGCCTCATAGGTCTCTATTTTGCAGGTCGGCAATGGGACAGTTTCCTGTCCACATTCCTCTATTTCTTCACGCCACAAGGGTTTGCCTTTTATGGCCTCAGCCTCGTTGTTCTGAAAATATTCCACGAATTAGGACATGCCTATGCCGCGAGGCATTTTGGCGCGCGTGTTCCCGTTATCGGACTCGCGTTCCTCGTGATGTTCCCAATTCTTTATACGGACACAACGGATGTATGGCGGGTGCAGGAGCGTCGATCTCGCACACTTATTAACGGTGCAGGTATAATCGTCGAGCTTTGTATCGCCGCGATTTCACTCCTGCTTTGGGCCTTTTTACCTGACGGAATTTTCCGCTCTATTGCCTTTTTCGCGGCAACAACAAGTTGGGCCATGAGCCTCTTTGTCAACCTGAACCCTTGGATGCGCTTCGATGGATATTACATCATTAGTGACCTTTTGGGCGTCGAAAACCTACAAAAACGAGGCTTTGCCGTTGGCCGTTGGTCGATGCGAAAAACGCTTTTCGGGATAGACGAAGGGTTGGAAGAAAATTATCCACCCAAAGCCATTTTTGGCATGACGGCTTATGCTTGGTCGACATGGATCTATCGTTTTTTCTTATTTCTGGGGATTGCTATCCTCGTCCATCACATTTTCCCCAAGGCAATCGGGATTGTGTTGTTCACTATTGAGATTGCCATGTTCATCGCCCTGCCCTTTTGGCGCGAAATCAAACATTGGTGGAGCCAACGCATGTCTATCTTGTCCAATAATCACGGCCGCGCCACATTGGCGATCACAACCTGTGCCCTTTTAGCCTTTGTTGTACCTTGGCCTTCAACCGTCAGCGCGCCGGCCCTCATTCGCCCGGCAGACGACACACAGCTCTTTCCGCCCATCGCCGCGCGTATTACCTCCATGTCCATTACCAACGGGCAAAGCGTTGAAGCGGGAGACGTGATGATGCAATTGACGTCCCCTGCCTTAGATCAAGCTAAAACTCTGGCGCTGTTAGAGTTAGACATAGCTGAGGCCCGCTGGGACCAACGTGCGGCCTCTCTAGAAGATCGACAACTAGGCGATTTATTGCGTGATGAATTAGAGCAAAAACGCGAAGCGCTAGACTCTGTCACGCGCGAATTAGATCGCTTAACTTTGCGCGCACCGCATAACGGCGTCGTCTCCGATCTTCCCGACAGCCTGACAGCTGGAACACAAATACAAGTCTCTACCGCGCTGCTGCGTGTGTCAGACCCAAGTAAAACTGAACTCATCGCTTTGCCCTCTGAACGACAAGCGGATCGTTTAGCGCTTGGAAATGAATTCGTCTTTATCAGCGATCAAGCTGGACGACCTAAACGCATCGGATACCTCGCGCATCTGGCCCCAACAGCCGATATTTATATCACCGAGCCTGTCTTGACCGTTGTTGGCGGTGGTCCTATCGCCGTAACCGAAGATGATAGGGGCCGCGCAGTGGCTGACATTCCTGTGTTTAAAGTCTCAGGTCTATTGCCCGAAGAGCAGCTTCTGCGCGAAGAACGCGGCGTTGTTCGTATTGATGCGAAGCCCCGTAGTGCCGCACGTAATGTCTGGAATTCGACTATGGGCATCCTGTTGCGCGAAACTGACTTTTAAACGCAGGTAGCGTAATTAAAGAAAGCCTCGTCGCTCTGTGCTTTCAAAACCTCAATCCCGTCTTGCAAAAACGCACATAGTAAAATTAACCCATTATGATTATCTCGGCCCAAAGGAGACACTCATGCCGCACACAACATCATCCGCTAAAGACATTGATGCAGACCATGATCTAGTTGTCCATATTGCGCCTGAAAGCATATCTGATCATGTTGCCTATCGGTTCACGCGACTTTTAAGATTCTTTGCTGATACATTTTTTCGCAAACGATATGGACATCGCGCCGTTGTCTTAGAAACCGTTGCGGGCGTTCCTGGTATGGTGGGCGGTATGGCGCTGCATTTAAAATCTTTACGTAGCATGCGCGATGACGAAGGTTGGATACGAACCTTATTAGATGAAGCTGAAAATGAGCGTATGCATCTGATGACATTCATCGAAATCGCGCAGCCAAATTGGCTTGAACGGTTTGTTATCATCCTAACACAAGGTGTATTCTTCAATTTCTACTTTCTACTCTATTTATTCGCGCCGCGTACCGCACATCGTGTCGTCGGCTATTTCGAAGAAGAAGCCGTTTATAGTTACACTGAGTATTTAAAGGAAGTCGATGCGGGCCGATTAGAAAACACGCCCGCGCCGCAAATCGCAATTGATTACTGGGACCTCCCAGAAGATGCCCGTCTACGAGATGTGATTATCGCTGTACGAGCCGATGAGTGCGAACATCGCGACGTCAATCATAGTTTCGTCAAGCAAATCGACACGCGCAGAACAGCCTAAGGCACAACCCCTTCGCCTAGCAAAGGGTAACCTGCTTCTTCTTTATAGAGGTTTGGACCCCGTTTCTTGGCGTGGCTAGATATAAGACTGAACCGATCTACCAAGAACGGCCGCGTTGAGAAATCTTCCATCCGTTGTTCGAACGACACAATTCGGTCGAGAGGTGAACGTGGCTTCATATAGGCCATCGTCACATGCGGCGTATATTTGCGCGCCTCCATCTGCACATTGGCCCGCCGCGCGGCGTTGCGGCAATGGGCATGAAGTCGCTCCAACGCAGGGTGAGGTTTGATTCCAGCCCAAATCGCATGCGGTTCAGTTTTTCCGAAATGCCCACCGCCCGAGAGTTCTAACTCAAAGCTGCCCATGCGGAGGGTTCCAATTTCGTGGTCGAGCAGTTCCGCGTGATCCGCATCAACATCGCCAAAAAACCCGAGCGTAATATGCAATCGCTCTGCGCTCACCCAACGTGCGCCTGACACACCCTTTTGCTCACGGACGACATCGCCCGCGATTTTTTCAGGTAAGAATATGGATGCGAAGAGTTTCATTTGGTGTCTTAATATACGGCCTAAGCTACAGGTGAGCGATGCGTTTTTTGTATGCGGGCCGCTTCTTTTTCCATCTCTGAGGTCCACTCGATTTCATGTGCGTCAATATTATCTTTGAGCTGCGCCAGAGACGTCGCGCCAATAATATTGGTTGTGACGAACTGCCGACTGTCTACAAATTTCAATGCAAATTGCGTCGGGGTTAAACCAAGACGACGTGCGGTATCGTTACAGTCTTTGACGGCATCATCCGTGATTTGGTAACGTCCGAGGAAAGCTGGGAACAGAGCTGCTCGTGAGCCTTCTGGCTTTGCGCCATCATCATACTTCCCTGTCAGCAAACCCATTGCCAGCGGAGAATAGGCCAAGAGGCCAACGTCTTCGCGCATGGTGATTTCCGCGCGATCATAATCAAAACGCCTCGCGACCAATGAATAGACGCATTGGTTTGACACAATACGAGGTAAACCTGCCGTCTCAGAGAGCTGCAAGAATTTCATCGTTGCCCAAGATGTCTCATTCGACAGCCCAATATGGCGAAGGTTTCCCTTTTCGATATGACGCTGAAGTGTCCCAAGAATATCCTCAAACGCCGTCATGTCAGACGTGTCGTAATCCCGATAAGAATGAAACCCAAAAGCTGGGATAGGTCTGTCAGGCCAATGAAGTTGATACAGGTCAATGTAATCTGACTTCAGGCGCTTAAGCGACTTCTCGACCGCTTCATTGATTTGCGCGGGCGTTTGGCGTGTGACCTCAACATCCTCGTCGCGGCACCATATCATACCTGATCGCCCGACTACCTTTGTCGCAAGGACATATTTATCACGGTTTTTCCGCGCAGCTATCCAACTGCCAATATAGGCCTCGGTGCGGCCCTGTGTCTTTGGATCAGCAGGAACAGGGTACATTTCGGCGGCGTCGATAAAGTTGATTCCCCGGTCCATCGCATAATCTAGCTGTGCGTGGGCCTCGTCTTCGGTGTTTTGATTGCCGAAGGTCATCGTGCCGAGGCACACTGAGCTTACATCTATGTCAGTGCGGCCAAGTTTTCTCATATCCATGGAAACGATCCTTTAAAGCTTTAGGTAGAGGGTCTGGAATTGTAATCTGTTACAAAAGCCACTATATAAGTGGAAAGCCCCCTGCAACGGGGAAACGAGCCGTTCAAGGAGATGTCATGAACCAATTTAATACAAACAGTGTCGGAGCAGGCGCGCAGACCGATTTAGGTCTAGCCTCATTCCTTAAAGGAACATATCGTCACATGGCGATGGCAATGGCCGTTACAGCAACTGTGGCGTATTTTGTTGGCGACGCTGTCAACACAGGTGCAATTCCTGCCTCACTCATTTTCAACCCTGTAACAATGATTGCCTCTTTCGTAATTATTGTGTTTGGATTTGGGGCCGTTGGTCGCAAACTTCCATCTATGTCCAATGGCGGTGTTCTTGCTTTTCTCTTTGGCTTCGCAGCTTTCATGGGTGTGCTTATGTCTGCCTATGCAACAGCCGCTTATGATCCGACTATCGTTGCCAAAATCTTCTTTATGACAGTGGCTATGTTCGGCGCATTATCGATGTTTGGTTATACAACCAAATTCGACCTTAGCTCAATTTTGAAATATGCAGTTGCTGCCTTTATGGGCGTAATCGCAATTAGCTTTATTGGTATGTTCGTGCCGGCTCTTAGCATCCTCTCTGGTGGTCCAGTCGGAATTGCAATCAACGTCGTCGGCTTGGCCGCGGTAGCCGTGATTACAGCTTGGGAAACACAGAACCTTAAGCGCGTATACTATGCCTACGAGAACGATTCCTCCATGCAAGGCAAGATGCAAGCTTTTGGCGCCGCGTCTTTACTTCTCTCTTTCATCAACATGTTTACATTCTTGATGAACCTATTTGGTGGTCGCGAATAGCGCCTCCAACAAAAGCGATTTCAGGACCGCCTTCCAGATCACTGGGAGGCGGTTTTTTTATGCCTCAAATTTAACTGATGGATTTGGCTACAAAGCGGTATGCTTAACGCACCCTTAATGACGCCGCGCCTATATCTGCGTCATGCGCATCACACGCAAATTTCTAACCCGGAGCGTCATCGCAGGCCTAAGCTGTGCCTATGTGTCTGGCATGGTCGTGTTGGCGGGTTTTGCTCTCTCTGCTGATGATCTGCCTGACCCGAAAAAGCTCTGGGAAAGCAACCGCCCAGTCTCCGTTCAAATCGTCGACCGTAATGGCCGCGATGTATTGGTGCGCGGGGCAACTGTTGAACGTCCTGTCGACCTAGACCGTTTGCCATTTCATATTCCGATGACCTTCCTCGCCACAGAGGATGAGCGCTTTTACAATCACGTTGGTATCGACCCGCGCGCGCTCACGCGCGCAATGTGGCAAAACATACGCGCAGGTCGTTACATCCAAGGCGGATCGACGCTGACGCAACAACTCACCAAGAACGTCTTCCTAACACCCAAAAAAACTCTCTCGCGTAAAGCCCAAGAAATGATGCTATCGGTTTGGATGGAGCGCGACTTCACCAAGGGTGAATTGCTAGAGATGTATCTCTCGCGCATTTACTTCGGCAGCGGCGCTTGGGGTTTGGAAAATGCCAGCCTTCGGTATTTCGGAAAACCCGCTGCGGAGATGACACTCGCGGAAACAGCTATATTATCTGGTTTATTGCGGGCGCCATCAGGCCTCAACCCCGTCGCCAATTACGAAAGATCAGTGAAACGTCAGCATGTTATTTTGGAGTCTATGGACGCACAAGGCCTCCTAGACGCAGGCGTTCTAGAGGCAGCAAAAATAGACCCAATTAAAATTCACAGCCCAAAGGAAACCCAAGGCGCGCAATATTTCGTCGACTGGATATGGTCTGATCTAGAAGACCTAATCGGCATCCCAACACAAGATATCATTGTTCAAACAACACTCGACATCAACGCACAAGCCTCGGCACAAACCGCGCTTACGACGCATCTCGATCCAGAACGCGGCGCAACGCAAGGCGCTGTCATCAGCTTGGACGGTACAGGCGGAGTCCGCGCCTTGGTTGGCGGTCTCGATTATGGGGACAGCCAATTTAACCGCGTGACCCAAGCCGTACGGCAGCCCGGATCGGCCTTTAAGCCTTTCGTCTATCTGACAGCCCTACGCGCAGGGAAATCTCCTTGGGACATGACTTTGGACGCACCCATAACGATTGAGGATTGGACACCAGAGAACTTTACAGAAAAGCATCTTGGGACAGTCATGTTGCATTTCGCTTTAGCTAAATCACTGAACACCGTTGCCGTATCATTAGGCGAAGAAATTGGACGCAATAATGTGGTTGAAACAGCCGCACAATTAGGCCTCAAGGGTTTGAAACCCTATCGCAGTCTGGCCCTTGGCGCCCAAGGTCAAACGCCCTTAGCCATCGCCGAAAGCTACTTGCCCTTTGCCAATTGGGGTACTCGGCGTGAAGCCTATGGCATCCAGTCAATTTCTACGGCGAATGGTGTGCCTCTTTATGACCGCATCGCCCCGAATGGCGTCAACGTTTTATCGCCAACTGAATTGGCCGACATGAACTTCATGATGCTCGGCGCGGTGGAACGCGGGACAGGAAAACGCGCCCGCGTTGAGGGTCATATGGTCGCAGGTAAAACAGGTACAACTAACGACTTTCGTGATGCGTGGTTCGTTGGTTATGCCCCTGACCTTGTCACCGCAGTTTGGGTCGGGGACGACGAGAACATATCAATGAAAAAAGTCACTGGCGGCACGTTACCCGCTATGATTTTCGCAGATACCATGCGTGTGCAACTCACGGGCGCACCAGACGCAAAATTATCTGTGTCGATCCAACCTGACTGGGTCCGTAAAGATGCACAGCTTCAGAACTTATTAGATCAACTGAAAAACAGGTTACCTTAACGCAATCTAACAAGAGTGTTCATTTTAGGTTCATTTAAATAAGCATAGCTTCGCTTAAATCAGGTGCCTACCCCTTCACTGGCGTCTGACTGCCGGCCCCCAAGATACCGGCATGTGCACCTTCCATGATCTAGGGTCGTGGTAGGTGCACATACCGTAATTTATAAACCTTCAAGGCTAAAATTCGGCGCCTACGGCATGAAGGACTGGGCCATGTTTATTGAGCCAACGCTTCGCCCCTTTGACATCATCAAAAATGCGATCACACACAGCCCAAAAAGCTGCGCTGTGGTTGGCTTCGATCATATGGGCACATTCATGCGCGCACACATATTCGAGCACCTGAGGCGGGGCACAAATCAAACGCCAAGAATAGGAAATATGCCCTTCGCCCTTGCGCGTAATGCAGCTTCCCCAGCGGCTTTCTGTATCTCGAATAGAGACTTTCCCGACACGCTTATTCAGCAAGTTTGCATAATGATGGCTCGCGGCTTCCAACTCAGCGCGCGCTTCGCGAATTAGGAAGCGGCGAACACGGCCCGGAAAGCTTTCTAAATCGGGACTCGGGACAACAATCTTACGACCCTCGCGGTCAATACGAGCGCGGCCTCGGCCTGTACCTTTCATGATCGGTGGATTGACCAATCGGAATTTTTCACCTTGGAATAATATCTCACCGCCTGGTACAAATGGCTGCGCCGTCGGAAGCGCCTCTAGCTGCACATCAATCCACTCGCGTTGCTGCCCTGCGAATTGGCGTGCCTTAGGAAATCCATTCAACCCTGGAACCACAACATGAACTTCGCGCGATCCAGGTTTGACCTTTAACGATATCCGCCGCGCCCGTTCCGAAAGAACATAGAGTATGCGCGGATCACTAGAATCTCGTAACGGAAAATCTGCCTTGCTAGGCCGCGTACGCATGTTATCGTCCTTGCCTAATAATGAATGTAGGAAACCAGCCATGTCGCGTCAGCTATCCACTCTTCTTAAAATGTCCGTTGCAGGATTCGTCCTCATGAGTGTGGGGGCATGCAAGCCCGCAAACAAGGGCCAAGGTGCATTGAAGTCCGCAGGCATAGAAGCCTTAAACTTGAGTAGTGCGGATGCGTCTATCTTTGGAAAGTACTTTCAAACCGACAGCTGCGAGGCTGACGAAATGGAAGCGCTCGGCGCACTCGCGGGATTAGGACTAGGCGAAACAGGTTCAGATAACGTCACATTTAAGGCGCGGACATTCGACGCTGGCAAGGTCACTTACAAAGGATTTAAAGTCACAGACGATGAAGACGTGGCATTTTCAGCCGAAACGATGACATTTCATTGTGCGCAAATGGGCGAAGACGCCCCAATATTTGATCGGGTTGATATAACCGACGGTTTGATTTTGGACGACGACGCGACCTTCACATTCAAAACATTAAGTGTCGCAGGTCCAACATCTCAAGCTGCAGAGGCCGTAGCCGATGGCATCTTAGGCAAGGCCGACGTTAAGGCCGGCATCATCGGATTCCGTGGGTTGTCATTTACGGACGCTAAAATCAAAAGTGACGCGTTTACGGCCACTATATCTGCAGTCGCATGGGGCGAAGACAGAGGCGAAGACCTATCGGGCACAGCTGACATGATGATGGGTGAACTAGACATCACCCATGTAGGGAACAACGGCGGGCAAGAAATGATAGTCGATTTCGCAGGCCTTACGGTTCGCAATTTATATCTCGGAAACGACGCGATGGTTCCGGGCGATATGTCGGCGAATGGCGCAGTCGGCCAAGCTCTCGGTAACTTGAACGTAGCCCAAAAACCTTATGACGAGCTCATCGTCGGTGATTTAGACATGGACTCTGAAGGCTTCACGATCGACTTCAATGGCATCGAAGGTATCACGACTGAAAAAGGGGATGTCATCACAACCAAACAAACCCTCAGCCCTATGACGGTAACACTCAAGCCTGCCTTGGGCGACAACCCAAACTCCAAACAAGCCTATGACATGCTTAAGGCTCTTAATTTTGAAACGCTTGAAATGTCAGCTAGCTCCATCACACGTCTGAATAAATCAGAAGACAGTGTGGCTGTATCAGATGGTCTCTTCGTGATTAAAGATGCTCTCCGACTAAATTTTGAATATGAAGCTGAAGGCCTTGCTGCAATGGTCGCAAAGTTAGAGGATCTGTCACAGGCGGGGCAAGCGCCCACACAAACAGACGCATTTGACGCGCTGAAGCTGCGGTCTATGCGGTTCACACTAGAAGATAATTCAATAGTCGAACGCGGCCTAAAACTCGCAAGTGAAATGACAGGCCAAAGCGAGAAAAGTCTAAAACGCTCAGTCGGCATGCTAACATTCGGCGCAGCAATGGCCGCGAAGAATGAGCTGCAAAGCGAAGTCTACTCTGAAACAGCGGAAGCCTTTGGTGACTTTGTAAAAAATGGGGGTACGCTCACCATCGAAGCGACACCGCCCGCTCCCTTCGCCTTAGCGCCATTGATGACAGGTAAAGGCGACGATGTTGATCCTGAAACACTTGGATTTTCTGCCAGTCAGGAAAATGACACTCCGTAATACATGTCACTCTCCGTGATTTTAAAGGCCTAGACAACGATCTCAACGCCTAATGGCGAAGCCACTGAATTGAGCTGATCAAAACTTATGGTGCGGGGATGATGTTCCCCGCACGGACGTCAACCCCCTTACATCTTTGCTAGGTGGAAATATCGGACCCAACATCTCAGTGTAGGTTCATGCAAAAACGTAGACTGACTTATTAGGGATGCCGCATCTCAGCACCTTGAAATTTAAGCTTATAGCCCGCATATAAAATTCAAGTATTTATTCCAACTTTTCGGAGTCTCCAATGAAGGTTATGGTCCCAGTCAAGCGCGTGCTTGATTATAACGTCAAAGCTCGGGTTAAAGCCGACCAATCTGGCGTTGATCTGTCCAATGTCAAAATGAGCATGAACCCATTTGACGAAATCGCCGTCGAAGAAGCTGTGCGTCTACAAGAAGCTGGCACAGCCACAGAGACCATCGTTGTCTCCATCGGACCTGCGAAAGCGCAAGAAACGATCCGTACTGGCCTTGCCATGGGCATGGACCGCGGTGTTCACGTTCAAACGGACGAAGACCTTGAGCCACTCGCGATTGCTAAAATCCTGAAGGCCGTCGCAGACGCCGAAGGTGCAGAACTCGTTGTCATGGGCAAACAAGCCATCGACAATGATTACGGTGCAACGGGCGGAATGCTCGCGGCACTTCTCGACTGGCCAATTGGGTCAGCTGCCAATTCAATGTCTATCGAAGGCGGCGCAATCAGCGTTGTCAAAGAAGTCGACGGCGGTTTGCAAACGGTTAAGCTACAATTGCCTGCCCTCGTCACAGCGGACCTTCGCTTGAACGAGCCTCGCTACGCATCACTCCCGAATATCATGAAAGCCAAGAAGAAGCCGATTGAGGCCAAAACGCCAGCTGATTATGGTGTCGACACAACTCCGCGTCTCAAGACGTTGAAAGTCACAGAGCCTGCCGGTCGTAAGGCAGGCATCAAGGTCGAAGACGCTGCGGCGCTCGTCGATAAATTGAAAAACGAAGCAGGAGTAATCTAATGGCTGTCCTCGTTATCGCAGAACATGATAATGTCTCGTTGAAAGACGCGACACACAAAACTGTCTCCGCTGCCGCCAAAATGGGTGGCGACATCGACATCCTCGTCGCGGGTAAAGACGTGAAAGCCGTTATGGCGGCTGCTGCCAAAATTGATGGCGTCCGCGCCGTCATCGGCGTCGACCATGCTAGCCTTGAGCGTCAATTGGCCGAAGCTATGGAAACTGTCGTCGTTGGCCTCATGGGCAATTACGATGCGGTTCTGTCGCCAGACACAACAACACATAAGAACTACATGCCGCGCGTCGCCGCAAAATTAGACGTCCAGCAAATCTCTTCCATCACAGGCGTTGAGAGCGCGGACACATTTGTACGTCCGATCTATGCCGGTAACGCCATGGCGACTGTGCAATCGACAGACAGCAAAAAAGTCGTCACAGTTCGCGCAACCGCGTTCCCAGCAGCAGGCGAAGGCGGATCAGCCTCTACGTCTGAATCAGATGCGGGCCTTGGCGCGCTAAAGTCTGAATATGTCGGCGAAGAATTGTCCAAATCGGACCGTCCTGAATTGACCGCCGCAAAAGTCGTCATCTCTGGTGGCCGCGGTATGGGCTCTGGTGAGAACTTCAAATTACTCGAAGGTATCGCAGACAAGCTCGGCGCAGCGATGGGTGCATCACGCGCCGCCGTTGATGCGGGATTTGTTCCGAATGATTGGCAAGTCGGCCAAACGGGTAAAGCCGTTGCGCCAGCGCTTTATATCGCCGTCGGTATTTCGGGCGCGATCCAGCATTTGGCAGGGATGAAAGATTCCAAAGTTATCGCCGCAATTAACAAAGACGAAGACGCACCAATCTTTACTGTTGCTGATTACGGACTCGTTGCTGACCTGTTCAAGGCTCTGCCTGAGTTCGAAGCCGAGTTGGAGAAAGCTGGCTACTAAGCCCTTTCACCACCGACTTGATTACAAACCGTTGCCCTAATAGGCAGCGGTTTTTTTGTGACACCGTAAAATCAAACTGAGATTTCACAGTTAAGTTTTTATTTTTGAACCTAATATAAATGCCCCGGAAGTTACGGATTATTATAGAATTGATCACCCTAAAGATACAATTTGGTACAAAGCTCCTATAGATACGTTAAGACTTTCTGTGTCACTCTTAATCTAGGAAGCAAAGAGCTAAGGGAGCCACTTAATGAAACTCTATCGAAATATATCAATTCTAGCGCTGACATTCGCGCTCGCGAGTTGCGGCGGGGATGGAATAAACACCACCACCACAACGACGGGTACTACGAATACAGCACCAACTGTTAATGCCGGTACAGATCAAACTGTGACTGTTGGAACCAATGTTACACTAAATTCAACCGCGAGCGACGCGGATGGCGACAGCTTGTCATACACTTGGACACAAACATCTGGTACAGATGTAACACTAAGCTCAACGACAACGGCTGACCCAACCTTCACTGCGCCTGCAAGCGCGACGAGTGCTGTATTTTCACTCTCTGTCTCTGATGGAACTGTCACCACAACTGACACTGTCACGATTACAGTACAAACGGCTACAACGACGGCTACGGCTGCAGGATGGATCCTCAATGATGGCTCCAAACGTTCGACTGAAATCTTCACTGATTCCACTCAAAGTGAAGGCGCACTTTTCGATATCCAGTCAGCGCAAATTCAAACAGTGAATGGCGTCGAGTTTGCTGTTGTTTCAAGAACCAATATCCCTGATTATGAAATTGAAGCCACTCAAGAAATTATTGACGAACTAAACAACCGTCCATTAGCCAGTAGAGATTTTGCCCTTGGTTCAACCAACTTGAACGTTGGCGACACTATCGTATTTGGACAAGATATCGGATATGGTGCGACTGGTGACAATTGCGCGGAAACTGGCGGTCAGGGCTATTGGCCTCCTGGTCCAGCATGCCCTGTTGTTGCAACCGAAGAAGGTTATTTCACAACAGCGCCTACACAGCGTGATGAAGACGTCGATGGAGCTTGTGAAACTGGCATTGGTACAATCGGATATCTCGTCAACGGTGCAGGTATTTTTGGGTGGGGTGATACGCAATCGTATAATGGCGATGGCGTTTTCCAAAACCTAGCGGTTGCCTTTGAAATTTATGACCTTGATGTTTGTGCCGGTCATTCAGCCAATGGCGATTATCATCAGCATAGTTATGGTCGATGCTTGCAAGAACTTGTCGGTGATGACGGCTCTGCACATTCTCCTTTAATTGGTTTTGCCGCTGATGGCTTCCCAATTTATGGCCCTTACGAATCTGCTAACACATTTGCACTGTCTGGATGGGTTGCACGCGACTATGGTGCTGATGCATCAGTAGGCGGTTGCGATACTCCAGATGAGCGCACATGTGTGCTCGTAGACCAATATGATGTGGATGCTGGCGTCGAAGATGCTCCAACTGATGGACCGCTAACAACAGATGTCATTACGTCACAATCTGGTAATTCAGTTATAGCCATCTCAGGGTCTTACTTCGAAGATTTCTACTATACTGGCGCGACTGTCGCAGGTGCTCAACTCGATCAATATAACGGCCATGATTCAGGTGACGGTAAAGGCTATCACTATCACTTCACACAGAAGCTCGAAGGCGGCGTAACAAAGCTTGCATTCCCATACACATTCGGCCCTCGCTATCGCGGTGATATCCCTGATAATGCTGTTGGATCGTGCGGCTCAGAAGGTGGCGGCACGATGGGGCCAGGCGGTCGTTAGACTAATTAAACGTGACCTACGACATACGTAACATCACAGTTTCTACCCTTGTGGGTCTAATTAGCTCCGTTTCCCTTATGGGATGCGGAGCAACTGTAAATGCAGAGCCTATTTCTGACGAGGCTCGCGCCTTTTCTGAAGCTCTGGGCATTGATCTTGCTGCTAACCTTTGCAGCAACAAACTGGCGAGCACTCGACAACCAGTTTCAAAAATAGCTCAAGTCGCGCAAAGACAAACGCCTCAAACAGTCAAACCCGTGACCCCTACATCCACTCCTGTCACGCAAGCACCTGTCACGTCACCCGCTACGATGCCGATGATGGATCATTCACATATCCCAGTTGCAGTGCCGAAGGGCGCGCCAGCGCCTCAACTCTCGGCATCACTGACGCGAGATGTTATGTCTGGCTATAATTTAAATCTACGCATCGCGAACTATGACATGACCCCGCCGCCGATAGGCGTTGCGATGGAAAATTTGATGGCGCCTGTGCGCAATGCCGAGACTGGTTTTGTTCAAGGCCACGCGCATCTTTATATCAATGGCGAAAAAATTCAGCGCGTTTACGGAAACAACGTCCACATCCCTGCGTCACGCTTGAAAACGGGCATGAACCAAATGAACATCACCATTAACAATCACGCCCATATGTTTTGGACCTATGATGACAAGAAGATCATCACATCGATCTTCGTCAACACTCAATCCCCAAATTTGGTAATGCACAAATTTGACAGCTTCCCCGTTCAATCAGATTAAGTCTCAAAAAACTCCATCAAATCAGCAGGAATTGACATAGATTTGAGAGCAGAGACATTCGCGCCGCCTGTATTTCCAACGGGAACCCAGCCAAAGACGCTCGCAGGGAAAACGGCGAGTAACCGCAACACTTGTCCGACACTTTCGCGGATGTCGCGGCGCAAGACGCCAATTTTCAACATCCACCAATGCGTTTTTAAATGCGCCTTAAAATTCCGCTGACCTAAAATATGCGCGCGCTCTAGGTGATGAAATGACAGTTTTAGATCCTGCGCATTATAAGCGTTTCGCATCTGTGTCATTTCCGACTGATAAGCGCGTTTAAGTTTCGGTGTCATATCCATGTTCCAGAATCGCAGTGCTGACCGACGATCTATCAACTCAACATATTTTCAAGCTCAAAGTCTCATCATAAATTTGCAAGTGATATGCATCAAGGCGGGCAGCCTAACACACTTCATAATCAATCAATTCAACCTCGGTGGAGAGATAGCCAGATTGAACCGGTTCAACTTTAGTCAAATCTGTTGAGAGGTATTTTTTATTATCGTCGCAGAAAATCGAAACCACTTTTGCGTCTCCGCCCATCTCTTGCTGCACTTTAAGGGCCGCAATCAAATTCGCGCCTGATGAAATCCCAACGGCAAGGCCTAGCTCTGAACTGAGTTTCTGTGCCATGATAATACCGTCTCCATCATTCACACACACCACATCGTCTAAGGTCTCTAGGCAGATGATATCGGGGATAAATTCGTCCGAGACACCCTGAATGCGGTGCTTGCCGACTTTATGTCCTGTCGTCAAAGTCGGGCTCTCGGCAGGCTCCATTGGGTGAATTTTGACTGTACTATTATAGGCCTTCAACGCGCGGCCTACGCCCATTATGGTTCCCCCTGTACCAACGCCCGCCACGAAGGCTTCAGGCACACAGCCCAACTGATTCATGATTTCTGGCCCTGTACTCCCGCAATGCGCATTGCAATTGTCTTCGTTAGAAAATTGGCGCGGTAGGAAAACATCCTTGCGCGTTAAGGCTAAATCCTCAGCCATCTTGATGGAGCCGATAAAGCCGCCCTCTGCATGGCTAACGAGACGGACATCAGCCCCGTAACTTTTCATGAGAGAGATACGCTCTTGGCTCATCCAATCTGGCATATAAATCCGCACAGGATGTCCGAGCGCGCGCCCCAATGCACAAAAGGCAATGCCCGCATTTCCGCTCGTCGCCTCGACGATAAGGTCTCCCTTACGGAGGACGCCTTGATCATATGCATTTCGCAAAACTTCGAGCGCCATACGGTCTTTAATGGACCCTGAAAGATTGAAGTACTCAAGTTTGAAATAAAGGCTGACGGGGTGATCCTTATATTTCAAATTGACCTTGATGAGAGGTGTATTGCCGACAAGCCCCTCAAGCGCTTTGAACATAGGCGGCCGTGTGACGGGTGTGTCTAGTACAGAAATCATGATGTATCCTTTTTTTGAAAGAATATTCTCACGAGTGAGTGAAATCATCTCAGAATTTATCGAAATAATATAGATTATGATGAAAATTTTTGATATAAAATCAGAATGACAAAAAATATTGACGATAATGATTTAAAAATTTTAGAGATTTTACAAGTCGACTCGACGCGTTCTCTGGAATCGATTGCCGATGAAATTGGCGTTTCGCTTAACACCTGCTGGCGGCGGGTGAAGCGGTTGGAAGCCGAACACATCATAGAGAGCCGCGTTGCATTAGTAGACAATGAGAAAGTCGGCCTGCCCTTGACTGTTTTTGTGTCAATTTGCACAGATGACCATTCCCAAGATTGGGCCGAACGGTTTCTCAAGGCTGTGAACAACATACCAGAGATCGTCGAATTTTACCGCCTCGCAGGCGATGTAGACTACATCCTAAAAATGGTGGTGCGGAGCGTGTCTGATTACGATCAAGTTTACAAAAAACTGATTAGCCAGATTAAACTCTCTGATGTCTCAACGAGCTTTGCGATGGAAAAAATCAAATACACAACGGCACTTCCCCTGCGCCAGTGATTACAAGTCTCGCAGTTTGGTTTCCCCTGCCGAGATCAACAACGACGAAAATGCTCCGATCTTCACAGTCGCCGATTACAACGCATTGGGTGATGACGGCATTCTAGGACTATACCGGAGGCTTAGAACGCCCAAAATGAGCCTCTGAGAGAGCGGTATGACCGTCAAAAAAGAATACCTCTAATTCGCCTTAAATCCATTGGCTTTGACAAAAATTTGGCTCAATTCATTTTTGTGTGCGCTGGATAAATTAACTTGGCAGGTGCTAATTTCCAGCTTTTGGATTCCAAATTTACGACTCCATTGGGCTTGCCCATCCGCCGTTTGTCGAAAGCTCACTAAGTGACAAGCCCGCACCGCGCCGCCGAACCCGTTCGTAGCGCTAGAATCAATCAGGACGATATAGGCGGGTTCACCGCTTTGGGTTTGTCCTGACCATATGAGAGTGTCCCTTTGGAGCCTGAAACTCTCAGGCGACTTTAGTTGGTTTTGGAGGATTTGGCCTGCTATCTGCTTCGGGGAAGATTTGCCGAAAGAGGAGACTTTATCCTTGGCTTTGTCAAAAAGAACCACAGCGTCTTCGAACATATTGTCCTGACCTTCATTGGCTGTGTAAAGGAAAACTCCAAGCCCGCCGAGCAAGAGAAACCAAAAGAGTTTTGCGCCGCCGCTACGGTTCCTTTTGTTGTCCTGCAGCGACGCGCCTTGTGCGGACACGTTTGACGGTGTGATTTCATCTTTATCGCTCATAGAGGCCTCCTTGTTGACCAGTATAGTTCAAATCTTCGTTCAGGGTCTTCTGAGTGGGATCTAATCCTCAAATTAAGCCCCTTGCCCTTGGGTCTTAAATACCGGCCATGACCTTTTGCAAAGTCAGTGATTTTCCATCTTTTGTTTTAAACACTTGCCCCGTCCAGGGTTGAGCCAATTTGGGGTCACATGGCGGAGTACTTCCGTAATCCTCATCTTCGTCAATATTGGCAGCCCATCGAACGACATCGGTATTCCGATATTTGGTTTGCATATGCTGTGCAATGTCCCATTTTTGCCCATCAAGCGTTTGGTGTAATCCGTGTGCCCATCCGTCCTCCAAGAGAAATTGTAAATAGCTGTCTAGGCCATAAAGGAGATAGTGATCAGGCCATTTCTCGTTTTGCCAAACTTGATATTTGACCTGATAAACAGTGGCTTTGGGTTTTTTATTCAAGGCAGGAGGAAAAGTTACGTAAGCAAAATAAGATACGGTATTATTATTTTGGTTTTTATATTCAAAAAAATGCGAGTCTTCCGGCCCACCTATTTTGCAATTCTTTTGATAAAGTCCGCTCCATTCATTTGGCACATTTGGTACAGAAACCCATTCGGGGCTTTTCAACGCGTTATTCTTGACGGCAAGTTCTTGGGTTTGGATTTCATCCTTTGCCTGTTTTCCCGAGACATTTATCGCCGCTTCTGTGGTTGCCTCTGGAAAACTTGTTGTGGCTGGATTGGTTTTAGTCCCTTGCTCGCAAGCAACCAAAGTGATGAGACCTAGAATGGCTATAATGCTTATTTTTTGACGGGAGTTTGGCATGAAATCCTCATTTATAGAAATGTGCATGTTTAATGGAGGGACGAATATGTGAAAACAAGGAATGTTTTCTTGTCTCATTGTTCACTTTCGGATCCATCAATGGGTCGCCGCAACTCAACTTGGCACACTCAGCTAATCATCACTCTCAGAGTCGTAACAAAAGCCCTCTAAGGTGGCCTCCACATAAGATAATCCCCGCTTTAGAATTCAAACTCTCACGCAATTTCAATGCGATATAGAAAGACCACAGAGACTAATCCGCACATTCAAAAGCTATGACATACTTATCTTGTTCTTTCGGACACAGGACAGGCGGGGCCTCGCTTGCCAGTATCGAGAGACGGTGGGGTTGATCATGTCTGGGTGAGATCAGATATGTGGGGCCTTTTGAAGTGAGAGCCGATCGCCGTGTCTAATGGCATGACTGCGAGGACAAACTGGCCGCTGCATCAAAAACCGTCGCCGCGTGGCTTTGTGCATTGGTTAGCATTCAATGCATTTGGTATTTGCGTAAAACAACTTTTCTACTTTGGTATTCCATCGCGGATATCACCACGCGGGCTGTCCTAATTATTAGAGACATCGCATATTGGCAGTCGCCCCAAATGACGGGAGAGCGGCTGTGAGCGATACCGCATGTGCGGTCTTCATCTTGCTCCATAACGCATTGAACCCGCCGCATCCCTCACCTACACCCGTCCAATGAAACACGCCCTCCTCCTCACCTCCTCATTTCTTCTCTTGGCCTGTAAAGGCGTGGATGCGCCACCATCTATCGCGGCCGTGGATGGCCCCAAAATCGCGACAACCCCTGCGCCGACAACAGGCATGGTCGCGGCGGCCAATCCACTCGCGACTGAGGCAGGGTTGAAAGTTCTGCGTGCAGGCGGGTCCGCCGTCGATGCGGCGATTGCTGTCCAAGCGGCATTGGGATTAGTTGAGCCGCAATCCTCTGGTTTGGGCGGCGGGGCCTTTATGGTGCTCTATGATCCAAAGGCTGCAAAAGTCTGGGCCTATGATGGACGCGAAGAAGCCCCCGCAGGTGCCACCGCGACAATGTTCCTTGATGAGGCGTCAGGTAAACCTCGAAATTATTTCGAACGGACGGGCTCGGGTCAATCCACAGGCGCACCCGGCGCGATGGTCATGTTGCACAAAGCACATGAGGATTACGGGCAGCTCGACTGGGGTACAAATTTCGACAGCACGATCAAACTCGCGGAAGATGGATTTACCGTCAGCCCCCGCTTGGCGGGACTGATCACGCGCATGGCGCCGTATATTTTGAAGAATGATCCAAACGCCCGCGCCTATTTTTTTACCGAAGACGGCGCGCCCATTCCAGAAGGATTTCTGCGAGATAATCAATCTTACGCGGACAGCCTGCGCGCCCTCGCGAAAAACCCGCGCGCTCTGTTGGAGGGCGAGATTGCCGAAGACATTGTCGCAGCGGTCAAAATGGAGCCCTTCCCCGGCACGTTAAGCTTGGCGGATATGGCGGCGTATCAGCCTCGTAAAGCCGAAGCCCTCTGTACGGATTATCGCGGCCATGCGATTTGTGGCGCGCAACCCCCAGCCAGCGGCGGCGTGGCAGTGCAGTCAATTCTCGGCACGTTAGAAAACTTCGACATGAGCGCGGCGGGAAACACAGCACAAGGCTGGCACTTATTCGCAGAAGCGAGCTTTCTGGCCTATGCGGACCGTGATAAATACGTTGCAGATTCGAAATTCGTCGACGTGCCCGTTCGCGAAATGTTGAATAAAGACTATCTCAAAACACGCGCAGCTTTGATCTCTACTGACGCGGTTATGGAATCTGTGAACGCAGGAAATCCTGTCGCTTTTGCACGCGGGACAGACGCCACGCCCGACAATCCAGGAACCTCGCATTTCACAGTCGTCGACAAAGAAGGCCTCACCGTGTCCGTGACAACAACAGTCGAGAGTGCCTTCGGCAGTCAGCGTATGGTACGCGGCTTTATGCTCAACAATCAGCTCACGGATTTTTCGTCTCGGGATAAAGATGCTGATGGCGTCTTGATTGCCAACCGCGTTGCGCCCCGAAAACGTCCGCGTAGCTCCATGAGCCCACATATCGTATTCGCGCCCAACGGCGAGTTTCTCTTCACGACAGGGTCGCCCGGCGGAAACTCCATCATTGCCTATACGGCCAAAACGATCGTGGGCGTATTGGACTGGGGCCTCTCTCCGCAAGATGCGATTGAGCTCCCCAATGTAATTGCCCGCAACGGGTCCTTAAAACTAGAAGCGCAGAACTTGCGCGATGCGGAAACGGACGAATTGGATCGCGGCGCAGGGGCTAAAGAATTTGGCATGGAAGAAGCCACAGTTTCCGCCTTAGAAAATTTGGGCCATGACGTGAGGCGCTCTCGCGGGGAAATTTCAGGGCTGCATATCATCTATCGCCAAAACGACGGAACACTTATTGGCGGGGCAGACCCGCGCCGTGAAGGGACTGCGGAAGCGCAATAGATAAGACCCTAATCTGATAAAGGAAGCGTCACCAAGAAACGGGTTCCCGTTTCATCTGATGACATGAGGCACAAGTCGCCGCCCTGCGCCTTGGCGAGTTCTTTGGAAATAGATAGGCCCAAACCCGTCGACTTCGTATCCGCACTATGCGCTTGTCCACCAGAGAAGGCTCGAAATAAATTCTCTCTTGCGCGCTTAGGCAAGCCTGGTCCTGTGTCAGACACACGAATTTCGGCTATGCTTTCGCGCGAGTCTGCGCTGACATGCAAAAGGCAGTGTGAAGACTTAGCCGCTATCATCGCTTGGGATGCATTGCGAAACAGATTGTGGAATATGCGATAAGCATGGTCTGGATCTGAACGGACCATCAAATCCGTGTGAACCGTATTTCGAAATTGCGTTCCAGGGAATTGCTCAATGACATCCGCTGCAGCTTCGCCAATCACAAAGGCGATCCGTGTATCTTGAATTTGAGGATCAGCAGTTTCGGCCTTGGAGTAAGACAAAACATCATTCGTCAAACTAATGCCGCGCTCAACTGTGCGGGTTAAGCGCTCACCCATTTCAGACATTTTTGGCTCTGAGTTCATCGACAAACGGTCAGAAATAAGAAGGGCTGATGTCAGAACATTGCGCAGGTCATGATTGATTTTCGCCACAGCCAAACCCAATCCCGCCAAGCGCTCACGTTGACGAAAGGCCGCGCGCAGAGACTGTTTTACATCTGTAAATTCACGCTGCAACTGGCCGATCTCATCCTTGCGTTTGGATCGTGAGCGGATCGCTCTGCTGCGCTCTGGGTTTTCGCGGAAAGCCGTCATATCTTCGGCTAATTGCTGCACAGGCCGAATGATCATGGCACTCATAGCCCAAAAAATTAGGCCGCCTGTGATCATCGCAATCATAAAGGAAAGCCAAAAAATATTCTTGAAATAATCTCGCAAAGCCAAGCGCAATTTCTCACGCGGTATCAAAAGCTCTAGCGCGTCTTGTCCCTGCACTGGACTTGTCGAAATAACGCGAAGTATTTCATTCCCGCCTGAGAACAAGTCACGAAATGGCGCTAACATAGACGGCACTCGTTTCGAGGTCCGTAAGTCTAGCGTAATCATGCCGTCCGCAGTCTGTGGCGCGGCGCCTAACACGAGTTCCGTCATACCATCACGTTTGGCCGCCATCAGAAGCACATCAGTGTCTTGCATGAATTGTTCAAGCAAGATTTCAGACGCTTCGTAATCTGGAACGCCCGTCAAAGCCTGCGCAAGCAATCCCGCTTGTTGCGTGCGCTCAGATAGCCAATCTTGCCGATGCAAGGCCACAGACGGCACAAAGAGCAACATCTCTGCCAGCATGACGAATCCAATCGTCAGCAAGAGCAGCTTTGAGGAAAGCCGCCGTGATATGAACCCGTCAATCATGGTGCGTGTTTACGTCGCGGCAAGCCAAAAGCCTAGCCGCAAGTTACGCCTACTGAAATTTCGCCCAGAACTTGGCGGCAGTTCTGACTTTGGATTTTGGCCCAAATAGTGATTCCGTGTAAAGACTAGAGCAAGCCCGTTTTACGGCTTCAGAGCGCGTTGGGTAAGGCGAGATAATTTGCGCCAATTGCGAGACCTTCATTTTGCCCGTCATCGCGACGGACAACATATGGATCATTTCACCTGCATAATCACCAACGATTGAACCGCCCAAAATTTTGCCTTTTTTACCAACAATAATCTTCACGCCACCTTTGGTAGACCGCTCTGCAATGCCTCGGTCATTTTCATCGAAATGAAACTCTGCGACTTGGATTGCGTCTCCAAATTTCTCGCGAGCTTGCGCCTCAGATAGGCCAATATTGGCGAGCTCTGGCTCCGTATAAACGGCAGCAGGCATACGATCAGTCTTAGCCGTTGAGAAGCCTTTGTTCAGGCCTTGTGGTAGCAAGAAAAAGTTCTTGAAAAGTTGGCCTGCATGGAAGCCCGCAATATGGGTCATGCCGCCCATGTTTTTGGCCACATCGCCAGCCGCATAAACTTTCTTATTAGATGTGCGAAGATTGTCGTCTGTGTCGATACCGCGGCGGTCAAAATCGATGCCCGCAGACTCCAGCCCCAAATTATCCACAGCAGGCGCGCGGCCCGCAGCGACCAAAAGATGGGAGCCCTCAATCAACGTTCCATCTTCTAGCTCAACAACAATACCCTTAGGCGTCTTGCGAATTTCTTTCGTCGAAGCCGGTGTGTAAAATTTCACGCCCTCCTCCTCCAAAGCCTGAACGAGCACTTTGGCATGTTCAGGTTCATTACGGCCCAATGGCACCGCAATATCAATAATCGTTACCTCTGCGCCCAAGCGGCGAAACGTTTGGCCCATCTCAAGACCAATCGGACCTGCGCCAATGACAAGCAAGTGAGAGGGGAAAGCATCAAGGCTGAAAATATTTTCATTCGTCGCATAATCGACTGTATCCAAACCTGGAATTGGCGGCGCGGAGGCGCGGCTACCCACGGCCACAACAAAGCGTTTAGCGCGAACGCGTGTCGTCGCGGATTCAACCGTATTGGCATCGACGAATTTCGCATATTCTGAAATGACAGTTGCGCCCAAGCCTTCGAAACGTTCGACAGAATCGACAGGAGCGATTGTCGCGATAACGTCTTTGATGTGAGCTTTAACAGCCTCCCAATCGACTTTAGGTTCAACAGGCGTGATGCCAAATTTCTCGCCAGATCTCTGGGCTTGAGCAATTTTACCAGCCTTCAAAATAGCTTTAGATGGTACGCACCCGTGGTTCAGGCAATCGCCACCCATTTCTGCGCCCTCAAATAAGAGGACATTACGGTCAAGCATCGCAGCGCCCGCAGTAACAGACAACCCAGCCGAGCCAGCGCCAATGACGCAAAGGTCGACATCATATTCAGTTTTAGTCGTAGACATAATAAATCTCTCTCAGCTCGTTTTCGCCAATTAGGCTTCGACGGCCGCTTTATTTTTCTTGAAGAATTTTTTGTAAATCGCAGGGATGAGTGCCACCACCGCAAGCGCAAAAAAGGCTGGGATGAGCTTCTGTACCGATCCGCCAATTAACGAACCGACATCTGCATCTTGACCAGCAGCCGCCGCTTCAAGCAGCGCCTCTTTAATGCCCGACCCAATCAATGAGTATGCAACCGTACCAGGGATAATACCTATGAATGTCGTGATGAGATAATCCCGAAATTTCGCGCCCAAAATAGCAGGGGCAATATTGACGACTGCAAAAGGGAAGATTGGAATAAGGCGAAGCGTGAAGAGATAAGAGAACGGGCTTTCATTAAACCCAGCTTCCATTTTCCCGACAAAAGGCCCCGCAATCGATTTCAAAACTTCACCAATCGAGGATTTGGCGGCGGTGAACAATATGCAAGCCCCGACAGTCGCACCAACGACAGTCGCAGGCGCACCAATCCAGGCCCCAAATAGAAAACCACCGCCAATGGTCAGCGCACTGGCCGGAACCATGAACGCCGTGGCCGCTATATAGATGCCGATAAAGGCTAGCAGTACGAGAACAAAATTCTCTTCCACCAACGTGTTCAGGTACACGGCATTCTCACCCAAAGCAGATGGGCTAAGCTGCGTGTGCCACCCTTGGGATATGGCGAATGCCAATCCCGCAAGGATGATGTAAATTGGCCAAAGTTTGATCCAAATAGGTTTGGACGGTTTTGCTGTCGGTATTGTATCAGTCATATTATCTCTCTCGTCTCGAAGGCGTTAAAGCTGATAAGCTCTATTCGTTCAACGACCAATCATATCCGTAGCCATCAATTGTTGCGCCAGCGTCGAGCGCGGCCTTCAACTCTGGGCCTGCATATTTACGGAAATGGTCCAGTGTTGCAGATTTCGATCCGCCAAAATCTTCTTTGAACCAATCGTAAATGGAGGAGACTTTCAATTCATTGCCTTTGATTTTGACACCACGCGGTGAGTTGATGAAATCTCGCGCGGCCTGTTCGCGATCAGCGTCCAATGTCGAACCGGCCCAAAGCTTGTCACTCAGGTTCGGACAGCCAATGGAGGCGCAGTTGACCATGTAATGAACCAAAGACGGGTTCGCGTAACGCTTCCGCAAAATATCATGCTCAATTGTGTTGAGGCTAATCACTTCGCCATTAACGGTGACCGCATCACGTTTCCACGGCCCAACCGAAAAAGCGCCTGATTTGATCTTCCGAATGGACGTGACAGGGTGATTCTCTAAAATCACTTTGACTGTGAGCGCATTATAAAGGTTCGCCCAATAAGCAATTTGGTCAGCCTCGATCATAGCGTCAGGGTTTTGGCTCGCTAAGTGATCTGTATAGGCTGTGATCGTGCTTAACTCTCCTGCCGCGTCTGCGCCTGCATAATCAAACAGGTTCAAACCGCCCTCTCCGCGAGAAATACGGCGCTGAAGTAAATTCGAATAGGCCTGAACTGGTGCGGTCAGTTGCGCTGAAGGTTCAAAGGTTGGGGCTACGGGTGTGGCAGCTTGAGCCACCAGATTAGCATCAGGCGTAATCGCCTCGATTCGCGGGCTCTCTTTCCACTCGGGTGCAATGACAATCGCGGCAGGTTCAGCTACAGCAGGCTGTATAAATTGCTCAGGCGTTTGGATTGTGTAGACGGCCTCGGCGGTCTTCACGGGTGGGTTACCGCAATCCGTGGCAGCAAAGGCGAATGTCGGAGTCGCAAGAGCGGTCAATGTCAGTAATGTAAGGCGCATGTAATAAAATCCTCTATCGTACGCTAAGTTATGAGCCTATTAGTCGGGCGAATGCAAAGAGTCAGTGAACGCTTAGGTCACGCGCAATCACGTTCTTGTGCCTGCCTCGTTACGAGTAGGGCCTGAAATGGACCTCCCTAAGCGTGAACGCACGTCTTGACAGTCAACGCCAGCAAGCGTAGGTCGCGCACCTTGAGATAACTGGCACAATCCTATTAGGGTTTTGCCTCGCCGAACCGATAAAGAGAAATCCGATGAAACGTACGTTCCAGCCATCAAATCTTGTCCGCGCCCGCCGTCACGGCTTCCGCGCTCGCATGGCGACTAAAAATGGTCGCGCTATCTTGGCACGTCGCCGCGCTAAAGGCCGTAAGAGCCTTTCAGCCTAGTCTGACTGTCTTAGGACGGTCCGGCGCGGTGAAGGCCGCTATGACAGAGATACAAATCAAACTCGGGGGGCTGAAGAAGCGTTCCGAGTTTTTGTATGTCCGCAATGGACTATACTCAGCCAAAGGCGGCGTTGTCGTCCAGATGCGTAAAAACGAGACCCGAAACGGTATCGGCATTGGATTTACAGCCACAAAAAAAATCGGAAATGCCGTTACGCGGAACCGAGCCAAACGGCGTTTACGCGAAACCGCGAAGGCGCTTTTACCAGAATTAGGGCTTGTCGGTTACGACTATGTCTTCATTGCGCGCGATTCTACGACTGCGCGGCAATGGACGGACCTCCTTGACGACACGCGTAAAGCCCTCATAACCCTCTCGCGTCGTGCCTCCGGGCCGGTCGGGGAAAACAACACTCAGTCTTAGAGTCAAAAGCGTAAGAGTCAGTCCACATGAACGAACAAAAAAATCTCATTTGGGCCATGATCCTGTCAGCCATCGTTGTGCTGCTATACTTCACATTCATTGAAGCCCCGACGCAGCAACGCGCGCGCATGGATGCCGAAGCCGAAGTTGCTGCCGCTGCAGAGAGACGCGGCGAAATAGACACAACACTTGCCATTGAGGAACCAAAAACGCGCGAAGAGCTGATCGCTAAAGGCGAAGCCACACGTATTAAAATTGAAACACCCGCTTTGACGGGTTCATTCCTAACAACAGGGTCTCGCATTGATGATCTTGAGTTGAAGCAATATAATGCAACGCTGGATCCTGAAGACGGTCTTGTAAAATTATTAAACCCAGTCGGCGGTGACCAATCTGCTTATATCGCAGATAACTGGACCGCCGTAGATGGCGGATCAGGCACTGCGTCTGCATGGGCTGTTGTATCTGGCGACATCATAACGCCAACATCACCTGTGCTCTTGCAAAAGCAAGTCGGAGATGTTCGGATTGAACGTACATTAAGCGTTGATGACAAATATCTCATCACCCTCACCGATACACTGACGAATACAGGGTCAACAGACGCCAACGTCGAACGCAAAGGTGTCTCGCGCCAAGTGGGCCTCCCCGAGGGGTTGACGAACTTCTTCATCATTCAAGAAGGTCCAATTTCCGTTATTGATGGAAAATACAGCGAGCAGAAATACAAGAAGCTCAAGAAAAAAGGTGGCTGGTCTGGATCTGGCGAAGGCGGATGGGTCGGCCTAACAGATAAATATTGGTTGCAGGCCGCAATCGCGCCGCAAGGTAAATCCGTTCAAGCGTCATATGACTTCAAACTGATCAACGACAGAGAAGTCTATGAAACGTCCTATACGACATCAGCACTTACACTGACGCCGGGCGCAACGGTTACATCTGTAGGGCACATGATGGCTGCCCCGAAAGACTACAAAATGCTCAGCGCCTATGAAGATGCAGGCATCAAACATCTAACAAGTGCCATTGGATGGGGAAAACTAAAAATCCTCGTTAAGCCCATCACACGCGCCTTATCTTGGTTGGGCGAAAAACTTGGCAGCCTCGGACTTGGTATTCTCGCGCTGACGCTCCTCATCAAGCTTCTGATGTATCCGCTCTATTCAAAGCAATATGCATCGCAGGCTAAAATGAAAAAGGTACAACCTAAGCTGAAAAAACTGCAGGAACGGTACAAAGATGACCGTATGAAGTTGCAGCAAGAAATGATGGCCCTGTATAAACGCGAAGGCGCAAATCCAGCGGCGGGGTGTTTGCCAATCATCCCAACAATGTTCGTCTTCTTCGCGCTTTATAAAGCCGTATTTATCAACCTCGATCTACGTCACGAGAGTTTCACGGGCTACATCCAAGATCTTTCAGCGCGTGACCCATTATCCATTATCAACGGATTTGGTTTGTTCCCATGGTCGGGCATGCCTGAGTTCATTCCGGCACTTCTAACGATTGGACCCCTCGCGATCCTTTACGGCGCATCTATGAGCTTGATGTACACACTACAGCCTGCACCAGGTGCCGGCGCGGGTGAACAAGCCGCTATGATGGGCAAAATGATGAAATGGATGCCTTGGATGTTCATGTTCATCCTCGCAGGCTTCCCAGCTGGATTGCTCATTTATTGGATCTGGAACAACATTCTAACCTTCGCTCAGCAATATTGGATCACACGCAAGAACGGCGTCGACACACCTGTTGATAAATTCTTCCGCCGCCTCACGGGTAAACCTGAACCTATCGTCGAAGGCGAAGCGGTTGTTGTGGAACCCAATAGCGTGAAGAAAAAATCCAAGAAGCCAAAGAAATGAGTTCCCGCGATCAGGACAGCCCTGAGCCTCTAGGCGAACTGGCCACAGCGCCAGAGTTCACAAAGGTTCAAATCGAAGACGGCCGCCTTCTGTTCGCGAGAGAAATCACATTCATGCTGTCCGTCGTGCAGCTCGAACAACTACCGCCGCCTATTCGTCCCGAAATTTGTTTCGCGGGACGATCGAACGTTGGGAAGTCATCCCTCATCAACGCGATCACAAATCGCAAAGGTATCGCGCGCGCCTCAAATACACCGGGTCGCACGCGTGAGCTTAATTACTTCAATGTTGATGAGCGTTTGAACCTCGTCGATTTGCCTGGTTATGGCTATGCGCGTGCACCCAAGTCTAGCATTTCGACGTGGACAAAGCTGACACGATCTTTCCTGCGTGGACGCGCTGACCTGCGTCGTGTCT
Organism: uncultured Caulobacterales bacterium; assembly: GCA_938009235.1. Classification (GTDB taxonomy): domain Bacteria; phylum Pseudomonadota; class Alphaproteobacteria; order Caulobacterales; family Maricaulaceae; genus Litorimonas. The sequence continues at coordinate 44,435 of CALLIK010000003.1, read as the reverse complement.
TTCTTCTGATTGACAGTCGTCATGGCGTTAAACCATCCGACCTAGAACTCATGGAAATGCTAGACGACGCAGCCGTCACATATCAGCTCGTTTTGACGAAAACAGATAAGATCAAAAAGGTCGATCTGGAAAAAGTCATGCGCCGCACATCGCGCACAATCGGTAAACGCCCTGCCGCGCATCCCGAACTTATGGTCACATCGGCAGAGAAAAAGACAGGCCTTGACGATTTACGTGCTGAAATCGCGACCTTGGCCCTGCCGCGTCAACCGTTATAACACATCCTATGAAACGCCGTAAAAACGAATCAGGTTGGACTAGCGCCATAGTTCTGTCCGAAGCCCTGCCCTTTATCCAACGCCACTCAGGCCGCTGGATCGTCATAAAATTTGGCGGTAACGCGATGGGCAGCGCTGAGCTGACCGCAGAGTTTGCCAAAGACATCGTCTTATTACGCCAATGCGGGCTATGGCCAGTTGTTGTGCATGGCGGCGGCCCTCAAATCGGGTCGATGCTAGAGCGGCTAGAAATCAAAACTAAGTTCAAAGACGGCTTACGAATTTCAGACATGGAAACTGTGGGAGTCGCCGAAATGGTCCTCTCTGGGGCTATCAACAAGTCAATCGTGAGCGCGATTAATGTGGCCGGCGGCAAAGCCGTGGGTATTTCAGGCCGTGATGCAGGCCTCATAACCGCGCGAGCTGTGAATGCCGACCTCGGCTTTACAGGCGAACCTGTCTCGACTGATGTGACCCTCCTCGAAACTCTCGCCAATAGAGACGCGGGCTTCATTCCTGTGATTTCACCGATCAGCGCAGATGATGAGGGACATGGATATAATATCAATGCGGATACGGCCGCAGGCGTTATAGCTTCCGCGCTTGGCGCCAGTCGCCTGATGTTACTGACCGACATTGAAGGCGTCATGGATAATGATGGTAATTTATTGACCGACCTGACCGCGAGTGAAGCGCGCGGCTTAATATCTGATGGCGTCGCCAAAGGCGGCATGATCCCGAAACTCACAACCGCAATTGACGCCGTTGAAGGCAACGTCGAAGCCGTAGTCATATTAGATGGACGCCGTGCACATGGCCTCTTGGTGGAACTTTTCACCGATATGGGTGCGGGCACCTTGATCCGATAATGCGCGCTCTGTGTTTTTTAATCGCAGGCCTCTTGGCTTCATCGAACACGTTTGCTCAAACAAGCGCCCCAGATGTGCTGCCTGTCACTGAAGGCACGTCCTCTTCGACGACTAATAATTGGAACGTTTGCAACGAGACAAGCTTTGTTCTGCGCTTTGCATCGGTATATATTCGGTCGAATGGACTACGCGCGGCGGGATGGACCAATGTTCAATCGGGTGCATGCGCCACGCTTATCACACCCAAAAATAGTCCTCGTTATTTATATGCTGAAAGCTTGTCTATGCATCGCGGCGGCATCCGCGAATGGAAAGGCCCTGTCAAACTTTGCGCCGCGGAGTCAAATTTCGAATCCGAAACAACCGACAATTGCCAGTTAAAAAATATGGAAACCCGCAATTATTTCGCTGTGGATCCCGCAGAACAAAGAACCGCCTTTATCGAACCTTCTGATTTCGGCGACAAAGCCGAAACGGCAGGACTACAACGTTTGCTCCAAGATGCGGGCTATAAGATCACCCGTGTCGATGGCCTGTCAGGGCAACGCACATTGCGCACCATTCGCGACGCCAAGGCCGATCTCGCCTTGGATAAATCCGCCAGTCATCAAGATTTAATCGCCGCTTTAATTCCCGCTGCAGAAACAGCGCGCGAAGCCGTTGGCATTGACCTCTGCAATGATAGTACAGCACGCATATTTGGAGCTATCGCTATCCAAAGTGATGGCAACTGGGCCTCACGCGGCTGGTGGCCAATCGAACCAGGTGCCTGCGCCAAACCTTATGATCACAGCCTCATTGGAACTCAGGCGCATATTTTTGCGCTCCAAGAAAACATTGGAGTAGACAATGAACCTGCGCCAGACCGACACCTGCGGTCCAAGAGCGTAACGCCGGCTCAATTCTGTATTGCTGAATCTCGCTTTGCAGCTCTGGGCCGAGATAAATGCATAGAGCAAGGTTATTCTCCCACGGCCTTCCGTCCCGTCCCTACCGATGCGGATGGACAAATCTTGCGCCTCACGGATGCAGATTTCGTGAACGGCGGTGGAGACGGCTTGCGCCGCTAGCTAATCGCGTTAAGGCTCCCCCATGCCAAACGATACCATGTCTCCTGATCTCGCCCACATCGACAGCTGGATTTTCGATCTCGACAATACGCTCTATCCTGCTGACGTAGAATTTTTCAATCAAATCGTGGTCAAGATGAACCACTTCGTCGCGCGTTACCTGTCAATCGACACTGAAGCCGCGCTACATTTACAGAAAACATATTTAGCGGAATACGGAACCACGCTCTCTGGCATGATGGCTGTGCATGGCATGGATCCCGCAGAATTTTTGAAATACGTCCATGACGTCGATCTTTCCTTTCTGGACGTAAACCCATCTCTACGCGCCGCCATTACGGCCCTGCCAGGTAAGAAGTATATCTTCACCAATGGCTCCAAAGAACATGCGCGTAATGTCGCGACATATCTGAACCTGTTCGATTTGTTCGACGGGCATTTCGGCGTGGAAGACACGGGCTATATACCAAAACCAAACCGCCACGCCTTTGAAGCCTTTCTGGGCACATTCGATGTTGATCCAACCAAAGCGATTTTCTTTGAAGACAACCTACGCAATCTCGAAGTCCCAAAAACAATGGGTATGCGCACCGTCCTTCTCGTCTCGAATGAAGACTGGAGCCATGAACCAGAAGAAGCCCGCCCAGCGAATGCAAATGTGAAAGCGGATTTCGTGGATTACGTATCGAATGATCTTGCGGGATGGTTGGAAGCGCATACTTAAAGACCAGATGAACGGGGCCTAGCCTGCGAAACTCTGCGCGGGTGCTGCATCTTGCAGCCATGGCTATACGTCCCCACATATAGCCTATGAAAGACAGAACGAAGCCCGCGATTGCGATCAACTTGAATGCCGTGAATTGCCCCTGTTGCAATACGCGTCAGCCAAAATTTCGTATACCTCGTAACTTGCGTCAGTTCTTTTCAGGTGGTTGGACCTGTGCGCGATGCGACACAGAAATGGACAGCTTCGGACGTCCCGTTTTTTAGGCACCAGCTTAGCGGGATGTCTGTTGGGCATGTCTTGACCCAAAGCCTGCGCGTCCCTATCTGGTCGCTATGACAATCCGACCTATATTGACCGTTCCAAATCCGATCTTGAAAGAGGTGTCTAAACCTGTGGCTGAGGTTACGGACGCGACGCGGAAATTGATGGATGATATGCTCGAGACGATGTATGACGCGCCGGGCATTGGCTTGGCGGCTGTGCAAATCGGCGAGCCCGTCAATGTCATCGTTATGGATTTGGCGCGCGAAGGCCAAGACCCGCAGCCCAAATATTTCGTGAACCCTGAAATCCTAGAGTTAGTCGAAGAGGTTAAACCTTATCAAGAGGGCTGTCTGTCTGTCCCTGATGTTTATGATGATATTGATCGCTCGGAACGCGTGCAGATTACCTATTTGGATTATAACGGCGAGCGCGTCACGGAATGGGCGGAGGACCTCTATGCCGTGTGTATTCAACACGAAATGGATCACCTCAAAGGGATCGTGTTTATCGATTATCTCTCCCGCCTGAAACGCGACCGCGCGGTGAAGAAGGTTGTGAAGAGTGAGAAGCTCAAGGTTGCTGGGTAATTATGAACATCGTTTTCATGGGTACGCCAGACTTTGCCGTACCCTCCCTCGCTGAAATTGTCGCCTCTGGCCATAATGTCGTTCGCGTTTACACACAGCCGCCTCGCCGTTCAGGGCGCGGAAAAAAAGTCACCAAATCGCCTGTGCATCAATTTGCCGATGTCATGGGTATTCCCGTTGAAACGCCAGAGAGCTTTCGCAAGTCCAAAGTCATTGACGGATTAGACGCCTTGGGTGCGGATGTCGCCTGCGTCGTGGCCTATGGTCAAATCCTGCCGCAACGCGCCCTCGATGCGCCGACCTATGGCTGCTTGAACTTGCATGGCTCACTCCTGCCGCGCTGGCGTGGCGCAGCCCCTGTGCAGCGCGCGATCATGGCGGGTGATGCGCAGACAGGTGTTCAAATTATGCAGATGGCCAAAGGTTTGGATACGGGCGATATATTGCTGTCCGAATTTACAGCTATTAATGCGAATGATACGGCTGCAACACTTTCTCAACGTCTGTCGCAATTAGGCGCGCAAATGTGGCCTCGCGCCCTCGGCGCAGTGGAGCGCGAAGCCCTGACGCCGACACCGCAGTCAGGCGAAGCGACTTACGCGCATAAGATCGATAAAGCCGAAGCCCGCATTGATTGGTCCCGCCCCGCCGCGGAACTCGACACACATATTCGCGGCTTGTCACCCTTCCCAGGCGCATGGACACTTCACGGCGAGACACGCGTGAAAATTCTGCTGTCGGCAAATGCGACCGAACCTGAAACAAACGAACACCGCGCTGGCACAATTTTACAAAACGATGACCACGTTAAAATTTGCTGCGGCCCCGGCGGCGCAACACGCTTGCGCCTCTTGCAGGTTCAGCCTGCCGGAAAAGGCCCCATGCCCGCCAGTGATTTCGTGCGTGGCTATGTGCAAGACGACGCGAACACCTTTGAATAATGGCGCGTTTTAAACTCACAATCGAATATGATGGCGGGCCGTTCCAAGGTTGGCAACGTCAGGACCATGCCGAGACTGTGCAAGGCGCGATGGAAAAAGCCGCCGCACGTCTGAACGGATCACACGTCACCGTCTATGGCTCAGGCCGAACCGATAGCGGCGTACATGGCCTCGAACAAATCGCTCATGCCGATTTTGATAAACCTTTACGGTCCGACCAAGTCCGTGATGCGTTGAATTTCCACCTCAAAGAACATCCGATTTCAGTGCTGTCTGCCGAAGCCGTTGATGACGAATTTCACGCGCGATTTGATGCGATTGAACGCCAGTATTTATACCGCATTATCGACCGCCGCCCACGCCTTGCGTTGGACCGTGGCCGCGTGTGGCGCGTGCCTGTGAATCTCGACGCGGAGGCCATGCACGAGGCGGCCCAAGTCTTGATCGGCAAGCATGACTTCACGACATTCCGCGACGGTCAATGCCAAGCCAAGAGCCCCATCAAAACACTCGACGAAATCACGGTCCTGCGGGCGGGCGCTGAAATCCATCTCCATTATCGCGCGCGGTCATTCCTGCACAAACAAGTGCGGAGCTTCACGGGTAGCCTTGTCGAAGTTGGACTGGGCAAATGGGACGCGGAAGATATGCAAGCCGCGCTTGAGGCGAAAAAGCGAACCGAATGCGGCCCCGTCGCCCCGCCTGATGGATTGTATCTGGTGAAGGTGGTTTACTAAACCCTCTAACCCTCTAACCCTCTAACCCTCAAGCCAGAATTTAAGCTAGGCACTGAGCGCCAACTGCACGAAAGTCAGGCTGACGGCCACAATCACGCAGCCAATCAAAATGGATGCGCCCCATTTAAATCCCGCGACCTTTTGTGCCAGTCGAATGTCCGCAGCCAACAACCCTAAGTATGCCGCGAAACTCGCGCCCATTGCGGCGATGAACGGCATCACACCTAAACCCACTAGTCCGAACATCACGCCCGCTATGCTAGCCAAGGCTAACACGGTCCAATTTCGCGTGATCACCCAAGGTCGTACGCTGTCCATTTTTTCAAAATACATGCCCGCCACATAGGCGAGCGCGGGAAAAGAAAAGAGCCACAGGCTCGCGATTAACGCGAACGGCACAACCCCCGGTAGAGTCACATCAACATCGGCCAAACGCGCACGTTCCGTCTGCACGCCCAATACAACACGCCAGAACGGCACGAGAGAGACCACCAGCGCCAGAAAGGATATTTTCAAACCCTTACGCGAGAGATCAAAATACACTTCCCAGTCGGGCCACGTACCAAGTACGGCAAATACGCCAAGAAGTGGGTTTCGAGTCGCCATATTATGTATTTACAAATTAAGAGGCGGTCCTCTTAATTTGCCTGCACCACATTTTCAGGTAGCGCGCAAAAAATTCCTGTTGGGCCATGCATACAATAGCCTTGCGGGTTCTTGGCCAGATATTGCTGATGATAGTCTTCGGCCGCGTGATAGACGTCAGGCGCAGCGCCTAGCTCTGTCGTGAGAGGGCGGCCATAAGCTTCCGCGTAACGCACCATCGCCGCTTTGGCGCTTTCTGTCTGTGCGTCTGAATAGGTGAAAATTGCACTGCGATATTGCGGGCCAACATCATTACCTTGGCGGTCGCCTTGCGTCGGGTCATGGTGTTCAAAGAAGACTTTTAGGATTTCATCGAAACTGATCACGGCGGGGTCAAACACAACATGGCACATTTCCGCATGTCCCGTTGTTCCCGTACAGACGAGTTTGTAATCTGGCTTAGGCGTATGTCCGCCTGAATAACCAACACTGGTGACATGCACGCCGTCAAGCTTCCACAAAATACGCTCCGCACCCCAGAAGCAGCCAAAGCCTAGCTGCACTTGTTCTAAGCCTGTTGGAATATCTGCGAACATCTGCTCGCCATTGATATAACTCTTGTGGTTTTCACACAGGCTCAAATCCATCAGGCTCATCATAGCATCCAGTTTAGGTCATTTGCTTTAGGGCATCTCCGAGTAGCTTAACGCATCGAATAACACCTTGGGGAGTGTCTATGTGGTCTTGCCTAATCTCGATTGCAAGATGCGGCAAGGCGCGCGGTGCCAGATGGAAATCAACCGTATGGTTCAAATCCAGCGCCGAATATGGCTCATTGATGCCCACCGATAATTCAGGGGCCAATTGGTTCATCAACAACTTAAATCGCGCCGCATTGGCTTCGTCATGTTTAACCAACAAGCCAAAGTCCAATCGACGGCGCTCGCCCAAATTTGGCTTGGGCGTGAAGGAGTGAATAGATACGGCCAGAGGGCCTACGGATTGCGCGCTCAATTGTTTTGCAAGGGCCGCGTGATAGGGCGCGTAAAGTGTATCTATGCGGGTTTTTCGGCTGTCGGCATCAATATCCTGATTGCCAGGAATGAGCGTTCCGTCAGATTCCTTTGGAATCCAATCATCCATTCTCTTGCTACGGTTCGGATCAATCAGCAGCCGAGAAAACCCAGCCACAATCCCCGCGCATTTAAATCGCGCACAGAGGCCGCGTATCACATCTTCGCTTCCAATGTCCCACGCAATATGGCGCGTCAGATCATCGCCTGACAATCCTAGATCGGCATAGCTATCAGGAATATGACGCGACGCATGATCCCCAAAAAAGAAAAACGGCGCATCAGTCGTGCCGGGAATAATGTGGAATGGGTCGGACATATGCGCCTGTGATAACAGAGTAAAATATTATATGTGAAATTTCTATCAGAGGGTGGATGAATAGGCCCTGAGATGCAGAGGGCCTTCATCCAGACTTATTGCACCCATTCGATATCTCAGCGGCCGCGCACACTCAGACAAATGCAAAAGGTCGCCGAAAGCGCTTGCGCACAACGCGCTATGCGCTATATCGCGCGCTCCATGTGTAGCCGTTTACTGGCAACGCTAAATACCCTATATACAGGGTAGACAATTGCTCCAGAGGTGGGGTGGCCGAGTGGTTTAAGGCGCACGCTTGGAAAGCGTGTTTAGGTTTATAGCCTAACGTGGGTTCGAATCCCATCCCCACCTCCAGCGCATTCTATCATGTTATTGATATTTATAACATTTATCTAATATTGTATTAAACCAACCCACATTTCAACCCACATCTGTTTTCATATAGTTTGGAAGTATTGATAGGAAGGGTTTTCCACTTAAGGATATACAGCGCACATACCTTTTTGACATACCGTTTTATTCATGCAGATGTCATTCAAACTGACAATGTGCCCTCTTGAGCAGTGACAAGGCAGACATTCACGGAAATAGCGAAGGTGGGGACTGACTTCACGAATTATGTGTGTACGACTCACGCCGCTCTACGATCAGAGTGACTCAGGTAAATTACCACCCAAGTATTTCGGACTGCAGTATAACAGCTCATTGTCACCATTTTAAAAAACAGCAACGCCAATCTGTATATCGGTATCTTTCAATCCCCTAAGTCTAGTACCTTACTAATACACCGCGCTCAACTCCTTTCGCCTAATCATGTTTAGAAGGTCCACTTCCTTCCAGTTTGTGAACCATGACTCGAGTTCTAGCTCTGCCGCTATTGCCCTGCATTTTGTCAGTGACAACGTTTTTAACTTTAGTGCTTTGTTTGTATGGAGAACAATTTTTCCACGTACTTTGATGTCGATATAAGGGCAAGAAACTAAATCTAGGAACATATGTGCGTCCCGGGCATATTTAAGCACGTCAGCGTTTTTCTCAAAGTGTTCCAACAAGTGCCTCTCTAAATCCTTTCTAAGTTTGGAGAACTTCACGTTCGTCTTTGCAAAAAACAAAAAGCAAACGATAGAAAAGTAATCGGGTTTTTTCGACCTTAGTATAATTTTTTCTACAAAATCATCATTAAAGCTATCAACGATATCGGCTTCAGATATTGCCAAAAGTACATTCAATATTTCTATCGGAATTTTTGACCTAGTAAGTTTTGGATTACTCGTCTCAAACGACTTAACAAGTTCGTGGGTCCATCCTGTCAATAGTTCTGCAAGGAATGGTAAACGCTTAGGGTCCATCTTTTTTACAAACTTGATTGAAAGAACTACTGCTCTTGACAATTTAAGCGAGGTATTCACGCTCGGCTGTACCGTGTATAGGAAGAAAATCAAATCAAGCAGTAAGTTGACAGAAGTAAGGTACCATTCAGGAGGCCTACAGTTCTCATTTGGTACTTTTTCATAACTTTCGATTAGCCGTTCAAGTAAATTTGACAAACAAGATATTAGAAAATTTGCAACCATTTCATAGCCAACTTCTGCGTCATAGCAGATCGACTTCACAGTTTTGATAAAATCCATTTTGACCGCATTCGAACGGTAGATTTGTCTAGGCACCACCAGCGTATCTGTTTCAGTTTTGATCTGATCCGTTAGTCTTTCTTCCAACTTTGATAGGGCTGACCCTAACTTTTGGATCACATGAGACTTCTTCGTTTGAAACGGTCGAACATATTTTTCTAGTTTTGAACTATTCAGGTGAAGATTAAACTCCCCCATAACCTCCTCAAAAAGAGAGTAAATTTTAGAACTAACGATTTCATCATTAGAAAAAATGATAATGTCGTCGACATATCGAAAACACTCGAAATCGACCTTGAATTTTAGGCCTTCTGCCTTTGCCTTCAAATAAACTTTGTGGTCGATGTTCTGGAAGATTGTTTCTGCAAATACCCTACTTAACTCAGGACCAATACATATCCCATTCGTCTCATTGTAATTTTGGCGTTGCATCAGTTTATCAAAGTCAGCCCCAAAGGACTTATAACCATTGCTTTCTTTTGACAGAGGCATATCTTTTACGGCCCAAAGCAACGTATGAGTATATATGCTTGCGAAACACTTGCTTACATCCGCAAACCACATGTTTGAGAATTTCTTTTCTAGCCTGAGATATTTGGGGGACTCAAAAAATTTGTACAATCTATCAACGCCACTATAAGAAAAATATGAAGAAGGGTTTCGAATTCTCTTCTCAAAATCTAAGGTATCTACTGATCCACCTTTGTATTTATTTTTCTCCCCTAAACTGCACTTGTAAAAAAATGAAGACCCTACTTTTTGCGGAGCACGTATAGAGAATTTGCTCTTAGAGTTGTAATAGCAGATTATGTCTTCGTAAGTTTCGTAAAAGTCGCAAGCCTCAAGTTGAGAACGCGGATGCAAAAGACTTAATCTTCTTGTCGAAATCTCATTTTTTGTAATCCTATATCTATACGGCACCGCGTAAGATTTGGTTGCTGGGTCAAGGATATGATCAAGAATTTGTTTGGTGTCAGCATTAAACAAATCTCTCTTTTTCTGATTTTTATAAAAGCCATCATTAGAGAATATTATTGGAACATCACCTGGCAGCGTGTCCGTAACTAGACATCGGGAGTAATCAGCATGATGGATATTTCCACGAGAATATTTTAATTTACTCATATTTCCAACACTCCATCAAAGTAACAAGTCTTTTGCTTGGGAAGTTGTTAAAAATTTTCTTCTGAAATCCGTCGACGAAACTCAGCTTGAGAAGGAGACGCTTTTGAGCAGATGATAACTTTGGGTTTAGTCTCGAAAAAACCTTACCTTGACTGGACAAAACCATGGTTTTCAGGAATAAATCCAATTCTTTTAGTGAAATTGATTTAGCACCATCAACCAAGCTGTAGTTATAATATATGCCAGCCTTTCGGTTGACCCTTCTCCCACGGTCATAAATCGAGTAGTTTCCCGAAAGCAATTTCACCCTGTCATGGAAGGCGTCGAAATCGCCATCATCGCAATACGCTAGACAGGACTTAACTAATTTGGTCTTTATCTTCTTAGTTTTGGATTTTGAAATATCGACTGTTACCCGCCTATCTGTCGGAAGATTCTTTTTTCGATTTTGACGTTTCGTGACTGTAAAGCTGTACCCGAGGAAATCAAAATCGTTGTGGATCTCTTCATCTATATTATCGGGAAGGGCCTTCTCTACGAATTCATATTTCTTCGTCTTTTTGGTATTTAGGCTTAAACCGTATGGCAAGTTGTTACGAAACAGCTTTCCTAAATCCGTACTCATTTCTTTCGGGTTGGTGATAACGATGATGTCGTCGACAAATCTTTCATAGAAAAATAATGTCTCTCTCTCAGAAGCTTTATCGTCAAACCTACGCATCGCATATTCAGCCATTACTGCACTGATGGCCATTCCGCGTGGTAATCCATTGATATTGAGGCTCGCAAGTTGCGCAAAAAAGGACTCCAATAATGTATAGTGGGAATTTGAAAACCCTCGATCTTTTCCCAAATCAGTTAGAAGTTCTGAGACATTTACGCTCTCGTAAAAACTACTTATATCGTACTTAAATACTTTGAAGCTCACCCCTTCTTGGAGCATTACCTTCAAGCGATTTACGATTATTTTTCGGTTGTTTTGCTTTGAACCCGTCAGCCTTACTAAGCTTCTTGATATGAGTCTGAGCACCAGCTCATGTTCGAAGCTTGATATCTTGTAGATGCTTTTACCGCCAGACTTCGTGTCAGAATACTTAAGATTTTTAAACCCATCGACTGAAATGTTTTCGCAGGCAGTAAGAAGTTTTTCCATTTCCATTTTTTTTGCTAAATGGGGATGACGAAAAAAGTCCAACTGGCGAAGCGCATGCCGCTGAATACTCTTCTTGTGTAAAGTTAGGTCGTAGGCCATTTTACCCCTCAAGATTGAAGGCAGACCTTATTTCACTCAACGATTATTACTAGCGATAGTATTAAACAATCAGCTTAAATGTGGTTTCTTAAACGCGGACAAATAGCAGGGATCTATTTTCACTCAATCGAAGGCGAAGTGTATTTGTAACCAAAATCCCTTTTAACTTCATGAAATTCTCCAAAACCCAATTAGAGACTAGCCCTAAATACCCTCTACCAGATACCAAGGGGATGGGGCTTAGGGTTAACCTAAACTCGTACCCCCCTATGGTTTATATATGTGTACCCTAAATTGATACCGACGACGCGTGAATTAAGGCCGTTTAAGCATCATTCCAGATGCAAAAGCAGCTCTAAATCACGCCCTCATTGGACATACCTCCTAATTTCAGACCAACACGCACCTCATTTGATACCGCTGTTTTTTCTGGCCTCCAAAAAACAAACTCTTTGGTTGGAGGCTTATTGCCATACCGCAAATGCGTAAGCTCGTACTCGCTAGCAAGTCTAACCTTCTGATTGAAAGAGCCCACCAGATGCCGCTTCACGAACCCCTTCGCTATCAATACATCAAATGCCTTCTTAGCCGTCCCCTGAGCCATATTTCCCAAATTTGCAGCATCTCGTACAGACAAACCAATTCTGCCGTTGTTAGAGCCATTATGGCGCTCTAAGAGCAGCAACAGAACTCTGACCTCACGTGGAGTTAGAGACTTCCATGCGGGTCGCTTCAAAATCCAGTGCTCAAGCATGATAAATCTCTCAGGCTTATTTCCATTTTTGGAATCGTAATTTTTAGCCAAAGTCGCCACCATAAAGGCTTTCAATCCCTAGCTGCCTATAAAACACGATTAACTCATCTTTTTCATAGCGATCGAAATTGAGGCTTTGCGCCTGCTCAATTCGAAAATCTAAATAGTTCATCAACGAAAAATTAGCATCATTCCAATGGCGGGCAGTATCATACAGAACTGAAAACAGCGCCCGCATTTCATAATCAGGCAATAGGCAATGCGGCCTCACATGATTGCGTTGAAGTACCTTGGTGACTCGATAAAGAAGTTGAGCCTCATTCATGTTCACCTCCATTATTGGAAGCCACGCTTGGCGATGCGTAAAATATCAGCCTCACGCCAAGCCGTGCATCTACGTGATATTTTAGTGCCTTTAGGATAGATGCCTAATTTCACATTTGCAAAGAAGGTGCTCTTGCTAATCGGGAGAATTCCATTCTCTCCAACTATGTCGCAAATTCGCATCAACCTATGTGTTTCGATTGATTCATGAGACTCGTTGGCCGACAGATTTAGAGCACTAAAATCTAACTTTGTTTTGAATTTATATTTAATTCTTGGCAAAGCTTCGCTAGCCCGCTTGAAGCGAGTATTTTCACTTGTTTTCATATATAAATTTTTCCTTCTTATATGAAGGAACGACAATGAAAGCTTGACAAATACCCTAAGACACCTATCTCTATATTTCCGATAAACGCTTTCCTCGAAGTCCCTTAATTAATTCCCGTAACTGGGAGCCAAGGGAGTATTGCATTCTTTCAAAAACTTCAACACTATCGTTTCTGAAAATTTTTGTTTTACATTCTTCTTTACATTTTTTCTTTATTTTTCAATAAGATAACCCGCCCAATCATTCATCAACAACCGCCTTTTTTCCAACAAATCTGTTCGTTTGTAAGCCGCCTCGACTTTGTCTTTCAACGAATGCGCCAGCGCCATTTCACATACATCTCTAGGGTAAGAGGTCTGCTCGGCGGTCCAATTACGAAATGATGACCTAAAACCATGAATCGTGCATGAGTGCCCTAAACGCCTCAAAGCTTTGGTAAGAGTCATGTCTGACATCTGTTTTGTCCAATTAATTGAACTCGGGAAAACCAATTCAGACTTACCCGATATAGGTTTAATCTCTTGCAAAATCTCAAGGCATCGTTCTGTCAATGGCACTTTATGTTCTTTCTTATTTTTCATCCTTTCTTTTGGGCGGGTCCAAAGCGCATTTTCAAGATCAATTTCCGACCATTTCGCGCCCCTCACCTCACCTGATCTTGCAGCGGTTAAGATCGTAAACTCTAAAGCCAGCTTCACATTTATGGATTGTGATGAAGCCTTTAAGATAGTCAGGAATTCAGGAATTGCCTGATAATCCATCGACCTGAAGTGAGTCACTTCGTAAGTTACTTTTGGCAAGCCCTGCTTTACGCCAGCCACGGGATTGGCATTATCGTATTCGTCTAAGTTAACACGCGCCCAATCAAAAATAACACTTAACCGCTGTTTTACGCGTCGGGCAGTTTCGGCCTTTTCAACCCAGATCGGACTCAAGACAGCCACTATATCTGCCGATGTGATACCCTCCATTGACCTCGAACCCAGCTTTGGGGAGGCATGTTTGGAGACAATATTGAGCCATTGCATAGCATATTTGGGAGACCATGTTGGTACATTGGCAGCATGAACAGCCCGCATACACTCATCAAACGTCACAACCTTTTTCTTGGACTTTCTTCTTTCGATAACTGGATCAAGACCATCACGCACTTGCCGTCTCATTTTCTGAGTTTCATCCCTAGCCATCGCTAGGGTCACATCTCTCCATCCGCCGAGTCCGATGTCTTTTCGCTTTCCATCCACCATTATTCGTAGGATCCATCGCTTAGAACCAGATGATGACACAACGAGATACAGACCATTCCCATCAGGATACCTGCCTTCTACACTCAATTTGTTGATTTTGAGCGTTGTTAAGGCCTTTTCAACATGCTTGCCTTTTGCTTTCCCCATAACATTTCTTTCTTGGACCACATTTCAACCCACATTTTGAGCTGGATTTAAGCAACACTTACTGACACTTATAAAACTCGAAACATAGGCAAGATAATGAATCTAAAGCGTTTCTTGTTAAGCGCTGGACGTAGCTGGAATCATGGATGGCCGACATCCCCACCTCCAGCAGTACAGTGCAATTAATGTCTGCGTAGGGCTCTTAAGCCCACGTCTTGGGCGTGAATTATTATTTCTTATTCGCCTTAGTCACGGGGTATACGTTCAGGGTTCAAGCTGATTGTTTAAACGCCAATAACTGCAACGCATTGTGTAGGTTATTTAAGGCAGCAATCTCGTATTTGCATAATTTGATGTCCGCATCATAAAGTTCAAATATATCCTCGAAGCCCCTCTCAAGTCGGGCGGCAAGTTGATCAACATCAGTCGCCTCGACGACTGAATAGACGACTGACATTGCGTCAATTTCGTTTTGGCTTTTTATCGCTAAGGTTTGCACTTGGTAAGTCATACACAGTCTCGGTTTGGGCGACATATAGCGCCCTAGGGGGAGGAGGACCTGCAAACCTCGCGGCTTTAAGTCGAATTGACTTCAAACACTCGACTACCTGAGGACATAGCTTCCTAGGGCATCGACTCAATTCAAAGCTGTGAAATAGTAATTTCACAATATGTGAGCCATTTCAATAGAGATATTAGAACTTGGTTATTTAACTTATTGATGCGACAATTCGCACATGGAGCTAAGTAAATATCCACACAAAGAAATCGGTGAACGATTAATCATTGTTCGTGACATATTGGAATTATCCAATAATGATCTTGCCAAAATTCTGTCGGTCTCCAATAGCCGTGTAGGCAATTGGGTGTCTGGGCACAGGCGTTTTCCAGTCGATTACGCTATAAAACTTCTTAGAATATACGGTATTTCGCTAGATTACTTATATGACGGCAAGGTTAGTGCGTTGCCAGCAAGTATGGCAAGTGCCGTTGCATCTAGTCCCTCAGTCAATAAAGCGACATAATCCAACCTCAAACCTGACTGCCTAGATATTTTGAGAGTTAACCCCGTCCTTTTATCCAAGTCATCTTCATTCATTCAAATACTTAGCCCTATGCATGATTTACAACCTATGAACGCATATATCACCGCAATGCATAAGGGTTCAGAGATTTTATTGATATAAAAAACATAATAATTTCACATATTGTGTATTTTAATTGTGTTGTTGTCACCATGCGAGCAATTGAGTTTATTCAAATGCAGACAACTTTGACTCAAAGACATCACCTGAAAGTCATTAGGAGAAGCGTGCAGAGAAAACTGTGCGCTGCCGACTGAACACTCTACTCCCACGTTCGACGTTCAGCACGGCAGCGCTTAGGTTTTAAGATAAGATAGCAACATGAATACAACCTAAAAGAGAACCTAAAACGAGTTCATTTTTGGTTTTATGGTTAACCAAACCTTACCACCCAACCTCACTCCACAAAACTATCAGGCCACAAAACTATCAGGCCACAAAACAATCAAGCCACAAAACAATCTGGGCATTTAGGTTCCACAACCTCGTTAGCTTTGCTAACCGCCACCCATGACGATTGCACAGAAACTTCCGAGACCCGCTTTCGCTTGGAGCCTTGGCACGCCAGCCGCGCAATTTGAAAACTCATGGATGCGTGTAGATCTAATTCCAGCCGTAGATCCGCGCGGGGTAAAAAAATCATATGGCCTTGTGCATTTCAAAAACCTCGCAGTCGGCATTGTGCCGTATCACGACGGACATATCTGGTTGGTGGGGCAAAGCCGCGTGGCTTTTCAGAGCTATAGTTGGGAAGTGCCTGCTGGTGGCGGCGCGTTCGATGAGGCCCCTGAAAAGGCCGCACTTAGAGAATTGAAAGAAGAGACAGGATTTTCAGCGGGGCGGTTAGAACAAATCCTCACGATGGAGTTATCCAATTCAATTACGGACGAGCGTTGCCTTGTATTTCTCGCGACTGAGCTGACCTCTGGCGAAAACGCGCTCGAAAGCAGCGAAGATATTTCACTCATGAAAATGAGTTTGGACGCCGCATTGGCAGCCGTGGATGCGGGCGAAATTCGACAATCCTTAAGTGTCGCCGCCATTCTTAAACTGGGCCGTATGCGCAATGAAGGGCAGCTTTAACATGGATGCAGATGTCATCATCATTGGCGCAGGCGCCGCGGGTTTAATGTGCGGGGCCGCAGCAGGTCGTCGCGGCAAGCGCGTCGTCTTGCTAGATCACGCAGAACGCGCCGGAGAAAAAATCAGAATCAGCGGCGGCGGTCGATGTAACTTTACAAACCTGCATTGCGGGCCAGATAATTTCATTTCCGAAAACCCGCATTTCGCGAAATCAGCCCTCAAACGCTATACGCAATATGACTTCCTCGACCTCGTCGAAAAATACGGCATTAAATGGCACGAAAAAACGAAAGGACAATTGTTCTGCGATGGAAGATCACAAGAGATCATCGATATGCTGCTGGACGAATGTGAAGCCGCAGGAAATGACCTCAGGCTTGGCGCGGAGGTTTTAGGCGTTGAGAAACTTGGCGATGGATTTGTGGTCACGACAACCACGCAGACCCTTGCGGCCTCTGCCGTCGTGATTGCCTGTGGCGGGCCGTCCATTCCAAAAATGGGCGCAACGAATTACGGATATAAAGTGGCGGAACAATTTGGCCTTAGCCTGATTAAACCCGAACCCGCGTTGGTCCCCTTGACCTTCACTGATCAAATGAAGGGACCAATTGCGGCGCTCTCAGGCGTCAGCGTTGATGCGGTTATCACCAATGAACGCGCAAGTTTTGACGAGGCGTTGTTATTTACGCATCGTGGTTTGTCGGGTCCTGCCATTTTACAAATCAGTTCCTATTGGAACGCAGGCGAAGCCATCACGGTGAACATGGCCCCGACCCGAGATGCCTTGGCGGACTTACGTCTTGCAAAAGCCGAGACGCCTAAACTCTCGCCAGAGAAATGGTTGGCCGCTTATCTGCCTGCGCGACTTGCCGCGCATCTGGCGCAAACATTTTCATTCGAGCGATTGGCCGACATGCCAGACCGAGAGCTTGCCAATCTCGCGCTCCAAGTCAGCGCATGGCACATCCGTCCTGCAGGCACAGAAGGCTACCGTAAGGCAGAAGTCACACGCGGTGGTGTGCATACGGATGAATTATCGTCCAAGACACTGGAGGCCAAAGCTGTCTCTGGACTATATTTCATTGGCGAAGTTGTGGACGTGACAGGACATCTTGGCGGGCATAATTTTCAATGGGCGTGGGCCAGCGGCATGGCGTGTGGGCAAGCGGTTTAAACCGCCACATTCCACAAGAGCTTCACGCCTGTAATAAAAATCAAGCCGTACATAATTCTGTAAAACACGGCTTGATCAATCCGTTTAATCAACCAGACGCCGAGTAATACGCCAATTGGGCAGAGCGGGATGAGAGCGGCGGATGTCATTAAGTTGGTACGGTCGAACTGCCCCAACATGGCATAAGGCACGAGCTTAACGGCGTTCAAGACAGAGAAGAACATGACGGCAGTTCCAGCGTATATGCGTTTATCGAGTCCCTGCGCCAGAGCATAGGCTTGATACGGCGGACCACCCGCATGGGCGACAAAACTGGTGAAGCCTGCGACCGTTGACGCCACCCACGCCACAGGACGATTGTTCTTTAATCTATCCACGCCTGTTCTCAGCCGTGCGCCTAATATGGCATAAATGGGAAAGGTGACTGCGATGAGGCCCACACAGAGTCGCACAAAGTCCTCACTGACGCGGCCCGCCAATAGCCCCCCAAGCGCGATACCAATAAGCGCCCCTGGAAGCATCAGTAACAAGAGGCGTTTATCCCAATGTTTGCGATAGGCCCAAACGCCGATCCAATCCATTACAATTAGAATTGGCAGCATAATCCCAGCCGCTTGGACGGGCGAGATTGAAAGCGACAAAATAGGGACGGCAAACAGACCAAGGCCGCCAAAACCACCCTTCGCCAATCCCGTGATCAGGACAGCAAAAACTGCGACGAGTATGAATGTGGGATCTGATAACATTTCAGGGGTTCATACTGGCTTTGAAAAGCGATAGGTAGAGCAAATGAAGACAATCGATTTAAACGCAGACATAGGCGAAGCGAACACACCCGAATGGGACGCCGCAGAAGCCGCCATCGTCTCTGCGATTTCAAGCGCGAACATTGCTTGTGGTGGACATGCGGGCGATGCCGTCTCCATGCGGCGGACTGTACGGAATGCGCGCGCGGCAGGTGTGACGATTGGCGCACATCCTGCCTATCCTGATCGCGCTAACTTTGGCCGCACATCGCTTGTTATCGGAGAAGACATTACTCCCGCCGCCCTCAAAGAAACGCTTCGCGTTCAAATACTAGACCTTGCCGCAATTTGCGACGCAGAAGGCGCAACACTCGCTTACGTTAAACCGCATGGCGCGCTGTATAATGACTCCGTCTTCGATGCGCAAAAAGCCGATATTATCGTCGATGTTCTACACGCGTTAAATATGAACCTTACCTTTTTGGGTGGCCCAAATTCTGAAATGGGCCGCGCCGCCGCAGATCACGACATTCGCTTTGTCGCGGAAGGATTCATTGACCGCCGCTATACGGATGATGGACATTTATTGTCCCGCACACTCAAAGGCGCTGTGATCGAAGATCAAACGGAACGCCTCGCGCAAGCCCTCTCTTTGGCGACAACAGGTCAGGTTCAAACTCATTCGGGGCAAAGCCTCACGCTACAAACAGGATCACTCTGCGTGCATGGCGATAGTGCAGGTGCGGTAGACACCGCCCGACAAGCCCGCGCCGTGATTGAAGCTGAAGGTATCATCATAAAGGCTTTCGCATAATGACCACTTCAGAGATTAAACCCTATGGCGATCACGCCCTCTTGGTTGAATGGACCACGGACGGGTTTTCTGAAACGGTCAATAATACAATCCATGCCCTTGCCGCTTACTTGCGCGAGAGCGGGGACTATATCGAAGTTGTGCCGGGATATGACTCCCTTGTCTGCGTCTTTGATCTCGCCGTCCGCTCTATGGCCGCAACGAAACAACATGTCGAAGACGCCTTAAGCCGCAAAGATTTAAGCCAAACCAAAATTGGTCGTTTGATCGATATCCCTGTGAATTACGGAGGACGCTTCGGACCCGACATGGAGACCATTTGCGTAGCCTCGAAGCTCTCGGTTGATGAAGTTATCTCGCAACACAGTCGCGCCGAATACCGCGTTTGTATGATGGGGTTCATTCCAGGTTTCACATTCCTATCGCCAGCGCCCACAAAATTACATCACCCTCGCCTCGCGACACCTCGCGCCAAAGTACCTGCGGGAAGTATTGGTATTGCGAATTGGCAGACAGGAATTTACGGGTTAGAATCGCCCGGTGGATGGCAAATCATCGGACAAACACCCCTGTCTATTTTTGACGCAGGCCGCGAGACACATTTTCTGTTGAATGCAGGTGATCGCGTCAGGTTTATACCGCAATGAGATACGCAATATGAGCCTCACCATTTTACAATCTGGTACGCAAACCTTGATCATGGATGCAGGTCGCCCCGGCCATCGCCACCAAGGTATTCCTGGCGGGGGCGCAGCGGATCGCTTATCCTTTGCTATCGCGAACCATTTGGTCGGAAACCGTTGGGATATGCCCGCGCTAGAATGCGCGCTTGGCGGTCTTCATATACGGTTCGAGCAAGACGCCATTATCGCGATTTCAGGCGCGCAGATGTGGTCGCAAAACCAAGGTCTAAATTTACCGCTCAACAAAGCCTTGCCCGTTGCAGCTGGCGATATTTTGACGATGAGTTTTACCCGCGCAGGTTGTCGGGCCTATCTAGCGATTGCAGGCGGGGTCAAAGCCAATGAATTTATGGACTCGGTCTCGACCTATCTTCCCGCAGCACTTGGCGGGCTAGACGGCGGGGCGTTAAAAACGGGCGATGTCCTGCACATTGGCGAGCCACAAGGCGCAATCAACACATTGCCCAATGGACATGTCCCTATGTTGTCCAACCACATCGTCCTACGCGCGAGCGGTGGTCCCGAATGGGACGCGCTCTCTGATTCAGGTAAACGCTATCTCTTTACGACCCCGTTTTATGCGACAACCGCAACAGACCGTATGGGAACACGCTTGAAGGGTGATCAAATTACGCTCGATCATCCCCTAAAAATGACGAGCAGTCCTCTTTTACCGGGGAGCTTACAGGTCCCGCCAGATGGGCAGCCTATATTGGCTCTTGCAGATGGACATTGTACGGGCGGTTATGCGCGTGCGCTCCAAATCATTCAGGCTGACCTCTGGCTCTTAGGGCAAATTGCGCCGGGAGCCGCCGTGAGTTTCCGTCGCTGTTTCGCTGATGACGCCCCAAAAATATTGCGTGCGAAGAACAGCTATTACGCGGACCTGATTCCCGGGTTTTCGTTCTAACATGGCCTATGTCCTGTTGGACGATCAGGGGAGCGGACAACAACGCCTGTTCCGCAATCCAGACTACATCATCACGGCTCAGACACGCGCAGAGTTACCCGCAGCCTTTGCCGCAATAGAGGCCGCGCAAGCCGCAGGTAAATGGCTAGCGGGGTTGATGTCTTATGAATTTGGCCATGCGCTTGAGCCACATTTTGATGCATTAGAAAGTATCTCAGGCCCCTTATTGCGCTTCGGTGTCTTCAACGCCCCTGATATGGCCCCGCCTGTTAAGCACCTCTATACGCGAGACGTTCCAGAGCTAAACTTCAAACCTAGTTGGACGGAAGGCGACTACCTCACCCGTTTTGACCGTGTTCGGCAATACCTTGAAGCGGGCGATTGTTATCAGGTCAATCTGACCTTCCCAATGTTCGCCCAGAGCGATGCAACAGCGGCGCAAATCTATGCCGCCTTCCGCCGCCGTCAACCCGGACGCTACGGGGCCGTCGTTAGTCTTGGCGAGACTGAAATCGTCAGTTTTTCGCCCGAGCTTTTCTTTGAACGCCGCGGACAAAATATGCGTATGCGCCCGATGAAAGGCACACGCCCCCGCAAATCCGATGACAAAGAAGACGCCGCCATTCGCGCCGAAATGCGCGCTGAACCCAAAAGTCAGGCCGAGAATTTAATGATCGTGGACTTACTTCGTAACGATCTGTCGCGCCTGTGCGAAGCGGGGAGCGTGAAGGTCCCAGAACTGTTCACCTTGGAAACCTATCCAACCTTACACCAGATGACATCACAAGTGACGGGACGATTACGCGATGGGGTCAGTTGGACAGATATTTTACAAAGCCTCTTCCCCTGCGGGTCCATCACGGGCGCACCTAAAATTCGCGCCATGGAAATTATTGAAGACTTAGAAAGCGGTCCCAGAGAGGCTTATTGCGGAAGCATCGGATATATCGCCCCGAATGGAGACGCCAGTTTTTCAGTCGCCATCCGTACGGTGCAAATGGCTGAAGGCCGCCTGCGGTATGATGTCGGATCTGGTGTCGTCTTGGACAGTGACGGCCCCGACGAATATCGAGAATGTCTGTTAAAATCAGAAATATTTAAATCGACAAAAGACACAGTTTTTGAGACCTTTCGCCTCACAGAGACTGGCCAAATTCCACATGAAAATCTACATGCGAGGCGCATCGCAGCGGCAACTGATATTTCTTGCAAAGTCATCCAATCCGAACTGGATAGGATTCGCAGTTTGCATTCAGGTGAAATTATGCGTGTACGAATGGAAGCTCCATCGGACGGCTCAGATAGGTTCAACACGACACTAACGCCCTTTACCCTATTTGAAAAACCCCTAACATTAGCGATCTCGCGTTACCCGCTAACGTCAGAGGTTCAGCTCACATCCACCAAGACAACCCGCCGAGATTTTTACGACGGAGAGCGCGCCCGTATCGGCGCACTCACGGGTGCCAATGAGGTTATATTTCTCAATGCGGACGGCGAAGTTTGCGAAGGGTCCTTCACCTCGATTTTTATTGAGACAGCAAGGCATCTCACGACGCCACATCTATCTTGCGGGTTGCTGCCGGGTATTTTGCGACAGCATTACTTGGACACGGGCCAAGCCCTACAAGCCACCTTAAGTTTAGCCGATTTGGAAACAGCGAATAAAATATACATCGGCAACAGCCTCAGGGGCCTGATACCTGCACACTTCCTTAGCTTCACCCCACAATAAACGGGGTGTTCGCTAGAAATAGAGTAGGTATTTCTCAGCTATTTGTATGAGGCTGGATTGACCGCCAAGTTATGCTCGCTAAGGTATAGAGACTTCAACTTGGGGACTGACACACATCGTGCCATTCATTTTACGCATTGCGCCTTTCGCACAGGGCGACAACAACTCACCTGCTTTAAAAGCAGGCTTCAGAGTTTCGTCTTGCGATTTTCTCAGTATGATCTGGAAATAACGCTCGCGTGATCCGTATTTTTCGTCTTTTCTTGATACTTCTTGGATGCGCCATTTTCATGGCTGCGCCTGTCTCTGATGCGGTGGCTCAAACCACTGTTGCGGATGCCGTTGAGGCTGAAATGGCAGAAGACGCCTCCCATATTTCACCTGTAACTCATAAGGAAAAAACTGAGGCCGCCTTCCGCGCCATCAAACGTAATGAAAGTTATCAATTTGAATTGGCCGAGCCTATCCCAAAGCGTGAACCGTCTGCGTTCTCGAAGTGGTTCGCAAGAGTCATCGGTGGATTTTTCAAAGCCATTTTCAAGGTCCTTGGCCCCCTCTTAAAAATCACCTTTTACTTAGGCCTTGGCGCGCTGATATTAGGGGCGGCCTATCTCATTGGCAGGGCGATTTACGAAACACGATTTGCGCGCACCAAAAAGGTTGAAGCGGTTGAAGACGTCATTCCGCTCTATCAACCCGCACAAGCACAAGCGCGTATCTTGCTGGATGAAATTGACCGTTTGGCCGCAGAAGGCCGCTATGGCGAAGCCGTTCACACGCTGCTGTTCAGGTCCATTCAAGACATTGACCGTAACCGTCCAAATGTTGTTCGGCGCAGTTTGACAGCTCGCGAAATTGGTGGGTTAACAATTTTAACATCAGACGCCCGCGTCGCTTTCTCCACAATTGCAGGCGTCTCTGAGCTCGCCCATTTCGGCGGCGTGGCTGTCAATAAAGCTGGGTTCGAAGCCGCACGTGCAGGCTATACTAATTTAACAGGCCTCACCCAAGCACCGATGCGGAAAGCACGGCGATGAGCGCGACGTCAAGACATAAAGAAAAGCACCTGTCTCAAAGCCTCGAAGGTCGTCAATCCGCGGGACGGCAACTTGGCGTCTCCGCTGTGCTGTTTAAACCGACCACGCTCATCAGTCTTATTCTGATTGGGTTTTTCGCATTTGGCGCTCTCATCGTTTTGGGCGGTTTTGCCAAAGACTTACGTAAGGCCCCGCCAGGACAAGCCACCCCGCGGTCCGTATCTGCCGTGGGATATCAAGCGTTGGCAAAATACTTAGGCGACTTAAACTATGATGTCACCGAGACCATTGGAGTTCGCGAGTCGTCTGATCGTGACAATCGATTGATTATTTACACGCCTTCCAACCCAACGGCGCGTCTGAACCGAGCGCTAGAAGATACAGGCGAAGAGGTTCGACTGGTTGTTCTTCCAAAATGGTCCATCCGTCAGATGGTCCCAACAAAGGAAGAAACTGGCCGCAAAGGATGGGCTAGAAAAACAGCTAACGCGAGCCTCTTTTATGCAGGCGCATATAACAGACTGCTGGACGATTTGCCCGTCATTCGGCGTCATAAAGACCCCTCCGTCAATACGCAGGTTGTTTTCACAACAAAGACACCGCGTGGATTGCCAAAGAAATTGGCTCCAGACTTTGAAGGTTTACAATATTTTGATTTGGACACGGCTTGGAAAGCTCACAAAATCGAACTGCGTAAAACCCAAGAGGCCGAACGAGAAGAAAGCCGCCGTAAAATGGCGGAAGAGGCTGGCGAAAAATATGAGCCCAAGTCATCTAAGAAAAAGAAGTCTAAGAAAAAGACATCTGAAGACAAAGACGCTTTAGTTGATGAGGCAGAAATTCCAGAGCCGATCACGCTCCCCGAACATGAAGTCCTGTTGAAAATAGATGGCCGTGCTGTTCTCATCCGTTTGGAAGACACACAAACCTATGTTCTCTCTGAACCTGACCTTATCAATACGATGGCCTTTCAAACGCAAAGTAATGCCTATTTATCTGGAGCCGTCATTGACGAGGTCATTCGCCGGGGTGAACTAAATTGGCAGACTGTTGATTTCGATCTGACCTTACACGGATTTGAAGCCAATCGTAACATTGTTAAGCTAATGGTTACGCCACCGTTCTTGGCCGCGACGCTTTGCCTATTAGCCGCAGGCGGCTTGGTCGCATGGCAAGGGTTCAACCGTTTCGGTGATCCCGCGCGTGTGCGCCCTGATTACGCACAAGGCCCCGTCAGTTTGGCCGAAACCGCCGCTGAATTTATGGAAATTGCTGACCGCGCACATGGAACGGGGGACGCCTATGCCGGGCTCATCCGAAGGCAAGTCATAGACACATTAGGCTTTGGAGCTCGCAGGTCCGATCATACAGACACACTCTTGGATGCAAGAGAAGCGCGGCTAAAAATCGAACCGCGTTACGCCCCGCTGAAACACGCGATCTCCACTGCTGATCCACAAACCTACCCGCAATACGCACGCGCCCTCACTCAGTGGCGTGACGCTATGACCCGAACAGATACTGATCTTGGACAAGAGGACACCTCCCTATGACCGAAACATCAACACCCGCATCACGCCCGAATGATGGCGCATTAGCGGATATTCAATCGCTCGCCTCTGACATTCGCACCGAAGTTGGCAAGGTCATTATTGGCCAAACAGATACGGTCGACTTGCTGCTAACCGCCCTCCTCTCCCGTGGGCATATTCTACTCGAAGGTGTTCCCGGCACAGCGAAAACATTTCTTGCGCAAGTCTTTGCACATGTCACCAAATTAGATTTTGGCCGCATCCAATTTACGCCCGACCTCCTACCGGGTGATTTATTGGGTACAAACCTCTTCTCTTTCCAAACCAATGAATTTAGCTTGGTAAAGGGACCTATTTTTTGCGACATGTTACTCGCGGATGAGATCAACAGAACGCCGCCAAAAACACAAGCGGCGCTGCTAGAGGCCATGCAGGAACGCCAAGTCACAATTGATGGTAAAGGCTTTCCACTCGGCGAGAACTTCATGGTGGTTGCGACACAAAACCCGATTGAGCAGCAAGGCACATATCCTCTACCCGAAGCGCAATTAGATAGATTCCTGTTCAAACATATTCTGTCCTATCCAACACGCGACGAAGAAATTCGTATTGTGCAACAACATGGACAACGCGCAGGCACTCCGAGCTTGGATGAACTTGGCCTCAAAGCCGTGTTGACAAAAGCGGCCCTCAAGAAAGCCCGTGAAGCGATTTCCGCCATTCATCTGAATGATGAAGTCACCCATTATGTTGTCGATCTCGTACGCGGCACACGCGACAATCCATTATTCGAAACGGGTGCCAGCCCCCGCGCCGCCGCCATGATCGCGAGTTCCGCACGCGCCTATGCTGCGCTGCAAGCCCGCAACTATGTTATTCCCGATGATGTGAAAGCGATTGCTCTGCCCGCGCTACGTCACCGCGCTGTGCTGTCTCCAGCAGCTGAAATCGAAGGTCGCACCGCCGACGAAGTCATCACCACCGTGATAGAACAAACTCAAGCGCCACGGTAAGACATACGGCTCGTGAAGTTTCGCACTCAGACATATCCAACTAGGGCTGCCGTTTTCGTGGCTGCGCTCGGCTTGCCCGTCACGCTTTTGCTTGCGTTGTTTCTGCCTGCGCTGTGGTTGATTGGCGCGGCATGGGTGGCGGCTGTATTAGGGCTCGTGGGTTTGGATATTCTGCTATCCGCGTCTATCAAGCGCATGGAGCCAAACCTAGACTCTCCTGGCTCAGGGTATGTTGGACATGATTATGATGTTCGCGTCACGACAGAGTATGGCCCAGGGATTCCGCCGCGCTCACCAGAGCTACGCTTGAGCGTCAATGACCGCCTCAGCGTCACGCCCTCTCCCGCCCATGCAGGGCAAGGCGACGGCGGTATGTTGGCTTTATTTAGTATTCGAACAGACTTGCGCGGAACCGCAGAGTTAGAACGTCTTTGGACGCGTTGGCAGGGACCGCTCGGCTTGATCTGGCGACAGCGCATTGATCCGCTGCAATTGGAAATTCCCGTCACATCAGATACGCAAATGGTACGCGATACAGCCGCTGAAATATTCACACGCGACGCCAACATTGGGCAAAAACTACAGCGTATGCGCGGGCAAGGTACAGAGTTTGATGGCCTGACAGACTGGGTCGCAGGTATGGATAAACGATCCATTGATTGGAAACATTCTGCCCGTCACGGGACGTTGCTCTCGCGCGAGTTCAGAACAGAGCGCAATCATAATATCGTCTTTGCCTTTGATACGGGTCACTTGATGGCGGAATCCGTCGAGAATGTTGAAACTGGCGAAGCGATGACCAAGCTTGATCGCGCGCTAAATGCGGCCTTGCTGATGTCATTCGTCTCGCTGAAAATCGGAGACAATGTCGGGCTCTACGCCTTTGATGAAAAACCATATCTATATGCGCCCGTTGTCGGCGGTACGCGTAGCTTTGCACAGATCCGCAGGGTCTCTGCACGTGTCGAATATTCAACAGCTGAAACAAACTTCACCCTTGGCCTCAGTCAGCTTGCGCAGAACCTACAGCGCAGAACCCTCATCGTTGTCTTTACAGATTTCGTCGACAGCACGCAGGCCGAGTTGATGGTCGAAAATATGTCACGTCTCCTGAAACGTCATATCGTGATTTTCGTGGCCTTTAGAAATACGGCCTTAGACCGCTTGATCACCCGTGACGCGGTGACGCCTCGCGAGGCCGCCGCTAGCCTGATCGGGGATGGCCTGATGCGGGAACGCGAAATCGTGTTGAAGCGTTTAGAACGCATGGGGGTCAATGTGATCGACGCCAATGCCGATACAATGAATATGAAAATCCTAAACACCTATATGATGTTGAAGGCCCGCAATGCGATTTAAGGACCTAAACACAAAGGCGATATCATGAGCCGCCGCACGTTAACTCTAAAATCAAAGCGTTTCCGCGAGGAACGCCAAGGTGATTGGAAAGACATGGAAACAATGCTGAAAAGTATTGAATCCCGATCTGTCCGTGGGTTGACGGATGAGGAATTAATTAAATTACCAAAACTGTATCGCGCAACCCTATCGTCGCTCTCTGTGGCCCGCGCAACATCCTTGGATCAGAGCGTTGTCAGTTACTTGGAATCACTCTCCACCCGCGCCTATTACGTTATTTACGGCAGCCAACAGCGCCTGCGGGATCGTATCTATAATTTTTTTGCCCGCGATTGGCCCCTCGCCATTCAATCCGCATGGAAAGACGTCGCGGCGTCCAGTTTCATCTTTGCACTTGGCATCGTGATAGGTTTTGTGATGGTGTCTAATAATCCAGACTGGTTTTATTCATTCATGGATGCAGGCATGGCGGGCGGCAGAACCCCTGCGGCCTCCGAAGAGTTTCTACGTGACGCCATTTACGACAATGACCCAGACAGCGATGGATTAGGGGCCTTTGCGGCGTTCTTATTCTCCAATAACAGCCGCGTTGCTATATTCGCCTTTGCGCTAGGCTTCGCCTTTGCGCTGCCAACCGTAGTCCTATTGCTCTATAACGGCCTCTCCATTGGCGCATTTATCGCTGTCTATACCGGCAAAGATTTAGGGTTTGAAATCGGAGGCTGGCTCTCAATTCATGGGACAACGGAACTCTTTGCAATTGCTTTGGCGGGTGCAGGCGGGTGCCTGATTGGGCGCGCGGTCGCCTTCCCTGGGGAAATGACACGCATGGAATCCATGCGTTCAAAGTCCGAGCAAGCTGCGATTATTTTGGGCGGCGTCGTCTTTATGTTATTGGTCGCGGGCCTCCTTGAGGGGTTTGGTCGTCAATTGGTGCAAAATGATTGGACAAGATATGCCATTGGCGGTGCCATGTTGACCTTCTGGCTCGTCTATTTCTTTCTTCCACGTAAGGCGCTTGAAACCATAAAGAGCAACACACCATGAGTCCCTCAGGCGCGCTTTCATCAGACCAAATAAAATTGGGTCGAAGGCATTTAGTGACACCTGAAGGCGTAGACCTTCAGATTGAATTAGCGGATGTTGGCTCTCGGATTGGCGCCTTTGCACTTGATCTCATGATCATGATTCTTGTGCTCATCGCGTCTGCCTACGGCCTATTATCAATGCTATCTTTTAACGGCGAACTCGCCGTAACACTGCTCGTATTAATCGCCTTTTTCTTGCGAAGTTTTTATTTTACGGTCTTTGAAATGAGCCGAAGAGCCGCAACACCCGGAAAGATGATACTTAAAATCAGGGTCGCCGCACGCGGAAAGGCCCGCCTCTCTGCGGCCAGTGTTTTTGCCCGAAATGCCTTACGGGAAATTGGATTCTTTCTCCCTATTGGGTTTTTATTTGGCATTGGCGACAATGGCGTGGATGGTTGGATGAACTTACTGGCATCAATCTGGGCTGGAATTTTTCTCTTCTTCCCACTTTTTAATCGTGACCGTTTACGCGTCGGCGACCTCGTCGCGGGCACATGGGTTGTTAAATCCCCGCGTCCCATCTTAGCCGCAGACTTGGTCACAACGGACACACCTGAACACGCAGACGTTTTTGCCAAATTCACATTCACGCCCGCGCAAATCGATAAATATGGTATCAGGGAATTACATGTCCTTGAAGACGTGCTTCGCGCCAAAGATACAGATGTTCTCGCAGATGTCGCTATGCGTATTCGGACAAAAATTGGATGGGTGTGGGAAGACGGCGAAAGCAATACAGCATTTTTACGTGCCTATTACACCGCACTACGCGGTCGCCTGGAATCGAAAATGTTGATGGGCGTAAGGCGAAAAGATAAATTTGATACGCGCTAAATTTTAAGACGTTAATTTAAGCCCCAAATTAAGGGGCACACCCTCAGCACTCAATCACATTCACGGCCAATCCACCTTGGCTCGTTTCTTTATATTTCGAACTCATATCCAGACCCGTTTGACGCATGGTTTCGATCACTTGGTCCAGTGTCACTTTGCCTTGGTCTGTCCCGTGCAACGCCAAGCGCGCAGCATTGGCCGCCTTTACGGCTCCGATTGCATTACGTTCAATGCAAGGTATTTGAACCAACCCGCCAACGGGATCGCAGGTCAGGCCTAGATTATGCTCCATACCAATCTCTGCTGCAGAAGCAATTTGATTAGGGCTCGCGCCCCAAACGGCGGCTAAGCCAGCAGCCGCCATAGAACATGCTACGCCGACTTCACCTTGGCAGCCCATTTCCGCGCCAGAGATAGAGGCGCGTTGTTTATACAAAAGTCCAACACCGCCAGCCGTCGCCAGAAATATACGTATCTTTTTATAATCAGGCACAGCCGCATCATCACAACAATAGTAGCGAATGATTGCAGGAATAATGCCCGCCGCCCCATTTGTTGGCGCGGTCACAACTTGCCCACCTGCGGCATTTTCTTCGTTCACCGCCATCGCGTAAACATTCAACCAATCAAACAAGGTCTCTTTCTCATTCGCAGCGGGCATCGTCGTTAGCTTCGCCCAAATATCCGACGCGCGACGTTTCACTTTTAGGCCTCCGGGAAGAATACCTGTTGTGTTTAATCCGCGTTCAATCCCCGCCAACATCACATCTGTCACGCGGTCAAATTGATCATTCGTTTGCTCACGTGGACGGCGGGCATCTTCATTCGCGCAGACGATGTCTGAAATTGTTAAATCATGCTGATCGCATAAGCCGAGTAAATCTGCCGCTGACCCAAATGGATATGGCACATCGCCCTTATGTGTTGCTACGCGGTCATTTTTTGCGGGCTTACAAAGCTGCGTATGACTGGCCGTAAAACCCCCGCCCGTTGAGTAATAGGTTCGCGCATAGATGAGGTCACCCGACGCGCCGAAGGCCTGCATTTCCATCTCATTCGGATGAAGGTCTGCCGGTTGGTCGTAATCGATTATCAAATCTAGGTCTGGGTCGAACTGCACCGTTTGGCCATCGCGCGTGAAAGCCTGCTGCGTCCTTAAGTCCGTGAGCGCCGCTTCGGCCTTGTCCAAATCTATGGTCTCAGGCTTAAACCCCAACAGACCCAACTCTCCCGCCCGAGGCGTGCCATGCCCAAGCCCTGTAAAGGCAAGCGACCCTCGGAAAATCATACGAATGCGATGTGTCGCCTCGCGGTGGCCTTGAACCTTCAGGCGTTTCCAGAAGCGATTGGCAATACGCATAGGCCCAACCGTGTGGGACGATGACGGACCAATACCGATACGAAAAATGTCGAGAACAGATAACATACTATCCGCATAATCTGTATTACCGAAAGGTGGCAACCGCTGTTTGCTTGTTTTAAACGCAAGATATGTTGAACCCGTCCATTTTCTTAAACTCTCCACGCGTCTTGGCGATTGCTGGCGGGAGTTGTTCTGGAAAAACGACGCTTGCGGCTTATTTGCGTGACTATGTTGGTGCAGATAACTGCCGCTTGGTACGCCAAGATGATTATTATCATGACATCCGCAAACGGGGCGGGTCGCCGATGGCGAATTTCGATATTCCCGAAGCGCTCGATTTTGAGCTGCTACGGGAGAACCTGCTCGCGTTTAAACGCGGCGAAGCTGTCGCCTTGCCCAATTATGATTTCACAACACATGAGCGGACAACACCGACTGAGGCGCGTGCGTCTCGCCCTCTGATTATTCTGGAAGGCATCCTCTTGCTCAGTCAGCCCGCGTTGAGGGATGTCTTCGACCATAGTGCCTACATACGCTGCACGACTGAGCTGCGCCTCTCTCGGCGTATAGACCGCGACACAACGCAGCGCGGGCGATCGCGTGACGATGTGTTGCGCCAATTTCATGACCAAGTTGAGCCTGCCCATTTGGCCCACGTTAGTCCCTCACAAACCTATGCGGACCTCGTCATAGAACAGACGGACTATGTGACGGATATCACCCGCGTCGCCAAGACGTTGGTGAGCCTGATCAATGCGGATGCGTAGCGGCACATAATACCTCCCCATTGCTACGCGGCGCAATTCATCGCAGACAGGATGTCTGATCTTTTGAATTGAGGCCCGCCATGAAATTTTCCCGTCGTACACTCTTGCAAACCTCCGCTGCAGCTGCGGCGACGACTGGATTGATTGGAGCGGGGTGCGCGGAAAGCGCCTCCGACTTAAAGGCCACGAGCGAAGAGGCAACACGATCAGCGCCAGATGCGGGTGCATTCAACCTTCTCGACACAGCCAAAGACCTCATGCTGCGGGCCTATCCTGAAACCGCCTCTAGCGTGGGTGTCGATACGGGTGACTATGCCGCGTTGAAATCACAGCTCACGGACCGTTCGGCTGCAGGGCAAGACAAGATCGCGAAAGAGGTTCACGCACTGTTGGCAGAGATGAAAAAAACTGACACGGATAAGCTATCGGCTGACGTCGCCTTGGATATGGATGTCGTGTCTTCTGTCTTTGAACGCGCCGCAGAAGGGTTTGACTTTGGCTTCGGCGATACGGCCTTGTTGAATTACAATTGGTCCTATCGAAACAGCCCCTATGCCGTCGCGCAGAACACAGGCGCATTTGTTGAAATTCCAAGCTTCCTCGATGCCTCGCACGCGATTGCTACCCCTGACGATGCAGACGCTTATCTCTCGCGCATGTCCGCCTATGCCGCGCAGCTTGATGGCGAGTCAGAACGCATCAAAGCTGACGGTGCAAAAGGCATCATCCTGCCAGACTTCCTGATGGACAAAACCCTTGGGCAACTTCGCGGCGCACGTGACCGCGACCCCGCACAATGGGGCCTTGTGACATCCCTAACGGGCCGCGCCAAAGACCTCGGCTCATATGACGACGCCGCAGTCTCCATCGCCACGCAAACCGTCATCCCCGCCCTGAACCGCCAGATCGAAGCGCTCGAAGCCCTCGCGCCGAAAGCCACATCCGACGCAGGTGTCTGGGCCAAACCCAATGGCGACGCCTATTACGACTGGACACTCCGCGCAGGCACGACAACGACGATGAGCGCCGAAGAGGTCCACCAAATGGGCCTCGATGAACTCGCAAACCTGCAGTCTCAAATGGAGCCAATCTTGCAATCTATCGGCTACACCAAAGGCTCTGTGGGCGACCGCATGACGGCGCTTGGGGCAGACAAACGCTATCACTTCAAAGCGGGTGATCCGGGCCGCGCCGAAATTATGGACTTTATTGAAACCGCCGTCGCAGAGATTCGCGCGCTGATGCCGCAAGCCTTTGAAACGCAAGTTCCGGGCTTCCTCAAAGTCGAACGCATCGCCCCCGAAGTCGAAGCGGGCGCCCCCGGTGCCTATGGCGGCGCAGGGTCAATTGACGGCACGCAACCGGGGCATTTTTGGATCAACCTTCGCTCCACCGATTTGCACAACAAATTCAACCTTGCAGACCTGACGTATCACGAAGCCATTCCGGGTCATGTGTGGCAGGGCGAATATGCGTTTAAACAATCGCTCACGCGGTCCCTGCTCGCGTTTAATGCCTATTCCGAAGGGTGGGCCTTATATGCGCAACAGATCGCGGATGAGCTGGGCGTGTATAAAGACTTCCCCGTTGGGCGATTGGGCTATCTACAATCCCTCGCCTTCCGCGCGTGCCGCCTCGTGGTCGATACGGGCCTTCATGCGAAGCGTTGGACCCGCGAGGAAGCGAACCAATGGTTCGTCGTCAATAATGGATCAAACCCCGAAGAAGTGCGCGGCGAAATTGACCGCTATTGCGCATGGCCGGGTCAAGCCCTCGGCTATAAAGTCGGACACTCCGCCATCAACCGCTTGCGGACCAAAGCCAAAACAGAACTGGGCGAAGCCTTCGACTTCCGCCGTTTCAATGACGCATTGGTATTGGGCGGCAGCGTCCCCATGACAGTCCTAGAACGCGTCATAGATAATTATATCGCAAAAGAAAAACGCGGGTAAGGCGAGATATTTATTTGAGGGGTGGTTGGCACCAATAGGCAATCAGCAGCAGTTTTAAATCCGAAAACCAACCATCAACTTAGTAGCAACTATTGGAAATTATGGTTCTTTATTACAAAGTATCGACGTCTTCTGCCGTCACCGTATATGTTCCCGTAAAGACGATCGCATCACCTGGGGCTAAAACATCCCATGAATTATTAGGTCCAGCATCTGTCGAGTCGCCTATTGGCGCAGCGTCCGTTAGGAGCGTTTCATTCCCTGGTATCGGTGCAGGATCAGAGCCATTATGCGTATCGGTGATCGCGACATTTTCAATAATTTGATTGCCGTCATTCGTAACCGTGTAAGTATAGGTTACAACATCGCCAGCCTTATGTGGGCCTGGGTTATCCGCCACTTTAGTCATAGAGAGTGAAGGTGCAGGACATTCGTAATTGTCAATAACTGGCTTTCCGAAAAACGCGCTAGGGTCAAAAATCGCGACGTGAAGATAGGCAATTCCATCTGCAGGCGCGGTGAAGCTCAATGGAAGTTCTTCGCCCACGCCGCCAATACCAGAGGTGCCTGTCGTAAACTGAAAATCAGAGGCACTGATAACATTACCAGCCGTGTCCTCAATCCAATATCCCGTATAATCTTGTTCAGCGCGACTATTAAAATTTGCGGTCAAGGTTGTACCAGGTGCTCCTTCGAGTCTGTAAACAATGACTTGAAAATCCGATTCATGGTCTGCTGCAGTATTTTGCGACGTCGACACTTCTGCAAGTGCGGGCGTCAATACTGTTCCAGAATCAGTCCCGTCATTTGAACCAAAGTAAGTTAGAATTCGCCCTTCAGCATCGCGTTCAATAGGTAAATAAAGATAGGGGTCTGTCGCAAAGTCTCCCGATCCAATTTGGACCTCTGAGTCATGAAGGTTCAACTTCCCATGGACAATCCAGCTTTGCGATAAAAAGGCACCGCAAACACTTGGGTTAATATGAGCATTAGCAACAACGCTTTGAATCGCAATTGTCGCAATCGCAATGTCACAATTGCTGGAATCATTTACATCGCAAATTTCATAGACCAGTTCATAAATGCCAGGGGCTATTGTTGCTGGAATATCAATCGTTCCATCAGCATTAATAACTGCTCCAAATAAGCTCCCATCATCGATAACCGTGACTGTAACATCCGTAGGCGTAAAAGTTGCGTCGTTCAGCGTATCATTATCGAAAATGGACGCGGTAACGCCGCCAAAGCCAGGTGTAATTGCCGTCGTTGTAAAGTCATTATCTACCGCTTCGACAACAGGTGTCGCCGGTATCGTCACAGTGACAGTCTCAATCAGGTCATCTCCATCCGTCGTGGAATCAGTTTGATCGCCCAACGCGGCGGACGCCAATGTGTTTGTAATTGTATTCCCGCCCTGCCCTGCATCAACCGTACCTTCAATCCTTAGGGTCGCTGACGCACCGTCTGCAAGCGTGCCTAAAGTCCAAAGCCCTGTACCCGCATCATAGGAGCCAGAACTGACCGTGCCGTTTGCACCTGTCGCTGTGAGGCCCGCAGGAATTAAATCTGTTAAGCTAACGCCAGTTGCCTCACCCACACCGTTATTACTAACTTCAATTTCAAATGTGACCGTATCACCTACATTTGGCGTTGCGCTCGCAGAGCTCAGGTTTTTAACCGTCACGAGATCGACATCCGTCTGCGCACTCAGTAGGCACTGCGTCCCATAAAGAACACCGTCAGCGCGCACGCCCGAACTCTGGTGAGACAAACGCAAATAGCGCGCGCCGCCTGGAGGCACAGCGAAATCGTCATATCTTAAAATGTTACTTTGCCACGCGCCGTAAACAGAACCGCCATTACCCGCCGTGCCGAGACTCGTGTAATTCGTGCCATCCGCAGACATGAGAACTTCTGCACGAGCTTGCGTTCCCCAATGTGAGGACAAAACGACTTCAAGAACTTCGCCCTCAGGGACTAGAATATCCGCGTCTCCAGTGAGGTCCATGTCCATATTGCCGCTCCAAAGCACAGCGCCATTCGTTTGTGTTGACCCTTCGGCAGCCGGCGTACCAACAGTATTATTTGGACTATTCCCGCCTGTGGCTGACACGACATGATACGTTCCGGGCATAGTTGTTGCCCCAACAGGACAGAAGCCGCCGCCACCGCCAGAACTAGAGTCCACAATCGTTACACTCTCAGTCAGGTCATCTCCCACGGTACTTGGGTCGGGTTGATCGCCTGATGCAGGAGCAGCCAATGTATTTGTAAGTGTATTGCCGACCTGCCCCGCATCGACCGTGCCTTCAATCGTCAGCGTCGCGGATGCACCATTTGCAAGTGTGCCCAAAGTCCAAAGACCTGTGCTCGCATCATAAGAACCAGCATTGACCGTGCCGTTTGCACCTGTCGCTGTAAGGCCCGCAGGAATTAAATCTGTTAGGCTAACACCCGTCGCCTCCGCGCCACCGTTATTACTGACTTCAATATCAAAGGCAACTATATCGCCTTCACTTGGCGTTGCCGACGCGGAAGCTAACGATTTAACTGTTACCAAGTCGGCATCTGTCGGCGAAGTTGGCGTAATAGCCGTGACTAGAAAGTTATCAAAACCCGCGGACTCGTCGTTGATGGTTTGATCGGTATCGAAGCGTAATGTTAAATCAACCGTTGTACCGGGATTGTTTACATTGATTGTAAACCTGTGAACTTGGTCATACCAATACTGACCCGTGGTGAACCCAAGTTCTTGTTCCTGATTGCCTGCACTCACTTGAGCGTCAGTCGGGTTTAAGCGCACATGCGCCCAATCCACATTCCCAGATGCCCCTGACCTTGGTCCCTGACCGACAGAAAAATCTAGTCGAGGAACCGTGCCAAAACTGGCCGTGGTAGAAAATATTGTATTACCATCAATCAGGACGGCAAAACCATCTTGGTTCGCAGCGTTGTAAAAGTCCCAACTGTCGAACCGTAATAAGTCAAATTCGATATCTAGCGCCGTTGTGCCCACTGGCACAGTAAATGTTCTTGAGGTTTCTGCCGTCGAGCCGCCAAATCGGCCAAGCATATTAGTGCCAAGAAGTGGTGCGTTTTCTGTAACGTTAGATGACCATCCCGAAACAGCCCCTTCAAAGTCATCTTGGTAAACAACTGTTTGAGCTGAGGCGTGTTGAGCCATAAAAAGACTAGTGAGTGAGAGTAAGGCAACACCAGCGAGGCGGTTTATATATAATATCTTACTTTGGAAAAACATGCCAATACCTCATAAACCCATATTTGCCTTGCGGTTTCAATCGGTCGTCGCAACACTTTAGTATTTTACTAAACTGGAGTGAGCAGATGAGACGACGTATATATTATTCAACAGAGCAGCGTTCGGAGATATGGGATCGCTGGAAACGCGGCGAGTCGGCGCATGAGATAGGCCGTCTGTTTGATCGGCCCCATACTTCGATTTTTAAAATACTGATGAAGACGGGCGGGCTGCGTCCGCCGGAACGCAAGCGCTCAAGACTGGCTTTAACCTTGGCCGAGCGGGAAGAGATATCTCGAGGCCTTGTGGTCGGCCTGTCGTTTAGGTCTATTGCTGCCAAGTTATGTCGAGCTGTTTCGACGATTAGCCGAGAGATTAAACGCAATGGCGGCCGACGCCGCTACCGCGCGGCGCGGGCAGACAAGCAGGCTTGGGCGCAAGCTTTGCGTCCCAAGCCCTGTAAGTTATTGCGGGAGGCTCGACTGCGTCGGGCGGTTATCATAAAGCTAGAGCGTTACTGGTCACCCGAGCAAATTGCAGGGTGGCTTAAACGCCAATATCCGGGCCAGGAGGACATGCACATCTCCCATGAGACAATCTATAAAACCCTCTATGTGCAGGCCCGAGGGGCCTTAAAGAAGGAACTTATCCAGTATCTACGTGCAAAACGGCGGATACGCCGCTCACGCCATGCCAAGCAAAAGACAGATAAGCGCGGGCAGATTAAAGATGCCATCTCTATTAGAGAACGGCCCGCCGAAGTCGAAGACCGTGCTGTCCCGGGACATTGGGAAGGCGATTTGATTGCAGGCTCCAATGCAAGCTTTATCGCCACATTAGTT
This sequence comes from uncultured Caulobacterales bacterium, assembly GCA_938009235.1. Classification (GTDB taxonomy): domain Bacteria; phylum Pseudomonadota; class Alphaproteobacteria; order Caulobacterales; family Maricaulaceae; genus Litorimonas. The sequence continues at coordinate 6,898 of CALLIK010000003.1, read as the reverse complement.
GAGCGTCATTCGCGCTATGTCATGTTAGTTAAAGTCCCGAGTAAAGACACGCTGACGGTGGTAAATGCGCTCATCAAGCACTCTAAGAAATTACCGAAAGAACTCTATAAGTCTCTGACATGGGACAGAGGCAAGGAACTCGCAGATCATAAACGTTTCACGTTGAAGACGAATATCGACGTGTTCTTCTGTGATCCGCAAAGCCCGTGGCAGAGAGGCAGTAACGAGAACACGAACCGATTGCTCCGCCAATACTTCCCCAAAGGCACGGATCTATCTGTCCATAGCCAAGCCAAGTTGAATGCGGTAGCAAGATCCCTTAACGAGCGTCCCAGAAAGACCCTCGAATATGAAACACCGGCCGAGCGATTTGGCCAATGTGTTGCGATGACCGATTGAAACCGCGGGCGTTTTAAGCCACTCAACTTCAGGATCTACCCAAGACCTTAGATATCCCGCACCCGCATAAAAAATTCCGCGTGGGCCTGTTCTGCTTCAGCCTCACATAGTCCCACCTGCACATCTATTCCTGCTTCTTGCAGCAGGGCTGCACCGCGCCAATTTACGCGGGGATCAGGGTCTACGATGGCGATGAAGCATCGGACTATGCCTGCGTCAATCAGGGCGTTAGCACAGGGGGCCGTCTGTCCGTAATGGCTGCAAGGTTCGAGCGTGACATAGGCGGTTGCGCCGCGCGCGGCGCGACCTGCGACTTGGAGTGCCACAGTTTCGGCATGGGGGCGTCCGCCGTCTTGGGTTGCGCCCTCCCCGATGATCTCGCCCGCTTTGACGAGGACACAGCCGACGGCAGGGTTTTCCGCCGTACGGCCTGATTGCTCCGCGCCCAATGCGAGGGCGCGCAGCATGTAGTCTTTATGTGTAGCCTGAGCGGTAATTCGAACCCGCCCTATGCGGTGCCGCCAAGGTCTGGCAGCTCTTTCGCGCGGCTCTCGTCCATATAACGCGCAGATGTGATATCCAACGTGCCCGGTTTCATATCAATCAGAAGCGGGTTACCCGTTGGGAACTCAAAGCCTGGAATGTCTGCATCAGGCACATCAAAGAGAGACTTCAAAATCCCGCGTAGAGAATTTCCATGAGCGGAAATGATAACATTCGACCCCGCTTTCAAATGCGGAACAACCTGTTCGTTGAAATATGGCAAGACGCGCTCACATGTCATTTTCAAGCTCTCGCCTGTTGGCAAGGCGGCTGGGTCGATGTGCTTGTATTTCGGGTCTTTCAACGGATGAAACTCTGACGTTTCGTCGATTTGCGGTGGCGGCACGTCATAGCTGCGGCGCCAGATGTGGACTTGCTCGTCGCCGTGTTTGTCGCGTGTCTCTTGCTTGTTCAAACCCGTCAGCGCGCCGTAGTGACGCTCATTCAGAAGCCAATTTTTCGTGACAGGAATATGGAGCTGATCGATACCTTCGAGTGTCAACCAAAGCGTTTTAATGGCGCGGCGTTGAAAGCTCGTGAAGCCAACGTCGAGGATGATGCCTTCTTTTTTGATCAATTTTGCCGCTTTGTCAGCTTCTTTTAAGCCTGTTTTAGTCAAGCCAATGTCGTGGAACCCCGTGAAGCGGTTTTCCAAGTTCCATTGGGACTGGCCGTGGCGGATGAGGATCAGTTTAGTCATTTCAAGTCCTTATATGTCTGTCGTGCGCTCAGCGCTGTATCAGGAAAGTCTGAAAAAATTCCATCCACACCCAGCGCGTAATAGGCTTTTATCTCTGTGTCTATATCGGGGAACTTTGGGTCCAACGCATCATCGCGGAATGTCCACGGATGAACGGCCAAACCTGCCGCATGTGCCGCCGCGATAAAGCCTGTGTCTTCGTGCGTGTCCGTCAGCAGGAGTTTTTTAGACGGGCCAATACCATCCACAGTTTTGGCCGCGCGTTTAAAGTCTGGGCGTTTCTCTGTCAGCAAGATGAGGCGGATATTTGTTTTGGCGTTTAAACGCTCGAGGTTCTCCATCTCGAAGGACTGAATGAAGACAGGATCATCCGCACCATCAAATCCGTATTTGGAGAGACTCGACAGCAACGCATCATCATGGCGCAGGCCTAGCCCTGTAAATATACTTGGGTGTTTGGTTTCAGGGTAAACCCCAATGCGGCGGCCCAGCGTTTTGGCTTGGGTCGTGATGAGGTCCAGAATTTCGTCAAAGGTCGGGATTTCGTATAGGCCGTCAAATTCAGTCGAACGCCCCGCGCGAGGTTGGACGGCGCGCAAAGTTTTAATCTCGGCCAGCGTGAAGTCCTCGATGAACCAATCCGCACCGTCATGGCCGAGCTTCTCTATTTTACGATCTGCAAATTCAGGACGCGTGGCCACATCAGTCGTCGTCGATAAATACCGATCATGCCGCGCCACCAAATGCCCGTCTTTTGTAATGACCAAATCAGGCTCAATGTAATCCGCGCCCATCTCAATCGCCCGCGCATATCCCGCAAGTGTATGCTCAGGCAAAACCCCAGACGCCCCGCGATGCGCGATAACGATGGGTGGCTCGCCAGAGAGGGTTGGGAATATGGAGTTAGTCATAGAGGTGTCTCCAGCACAAGCCGTCAAAAATAATGCAGTAATAGCAAACCTAATGCGCATCGTTCCAGTTCTTGGCGGCTTTCGCTTCCACCAATAATGGCACGCTAATATCTATCGCGGGTTTGTGCGCCGTTTCCATAGTTGGCACGATCACGTTGATCAGCGCGTTAGCTTGGGTTTCTGGCACCTCAAACACAAGTTCATCGTGCACCTGTAGGAGCAGTCTTGCACCCTCCACGCTCGCAATCGCCTCTGGCATTTTAATCATGGCGCGGCGCATGACGTCTGCGGCTGCGCCTTGGATCGGCGCGTTGATCGCTTGGCGTTCAGCAAAAGCGCGAGACATTTGGTTGCTGTCGCGGATACCTTTGATGTGGCACTTACGGCCAAAGATCGTCGTGATGTAACCATGTTCGCGGGCTTCGGCTTTCGCCTCTTCCATATAGGCTTTAATGCCAGGGAATTTTTCGAAATAGGTTTTGATGTAGGCGCTGGCTTCACTGCGGCTGATATTGATATTCTTCGCGAGGCCAAAGGCAGAGATACCGTAGATAATGCCAAAGTTAATCGCCTTCGCATTACGGCGAATTTCTGGCGTCATATCCGCGAGTTTCACGCCGAACATTTCACTGGCGGTCAGGGAATGAATATCCACACCATCGGCAAAGGCCTGCTTCATCGTTTTCAAATCCGCCACATGCGCGAGCAAGCGAAGCTCGATCTGCGAGTAATCGGCGGCGACCAAAACATGGCCCGTTTCCGCCACGAAGGCATCGCGGATTTTGCGGCCCATTTCTGTACGGATCGGAATATTTTGTAGGTTCGGATCACTAGAACTCAAACGGCCCGTCGTTGTCGCCGCGAGGGAATAGGACGTATGCACACGGCCCGTATTAGGATTAATCTGCGCCACAAGCGCATCCGTATAGGTCGATTTCAGTTTCGCATATTGACGCCAATCCAGAATGACGCGCGGCAGCGCTGCGCCCTCATCCGAGAGTTTTTCCAACACATCGACGCCTGTTTGCCATGCGCCCGTCTTGGTTTTCTTCCCGCCTTGAAGGCCCATATTATCAAAGAGGATTTCGCCAATTTGCTTCGGCGAGCCGACATTAAATTTCGTTCCTGCGATTTCGTAGGCTTCGTCTTCGAGTTGCGCCATTTTCTGCGCGAATAATCCCGACAGGCGGTTCAGTTCTGCGCGGTCAACTTTGATGCCGTGATTTTCCATCTGCGCCGTGACAGCGGGCAGCGGGCGATCCAACGTTTCATAGGCCGTTGCGACCTGTTCGGCGGCCAGTTTCGGCTTGAGGAATTTCCACAAGCGCAATGTCACATCTGCATCTTCGGCGGCATATGGCGTTGCCACATCTAGGTCGATTTGATCGAATGTCTTTTGGCTTTTCCCTGTGCCTGCGACCTCTTTGAACGAGATCGCCTTATGCCCGAAATATAGCTCTGCCATCGCGTCCATGCCATGTCCGCGTAGGCCTGCTTCGAGGGCGTAGGAAATCAACATCGTGTCGTCATAGGGCGCGGGGTGCAGGGCTTTGCCGTTCCCCTCATGGCGTTGGAACACACCCAGATCATATTTGAAGTTCTGCCCGACTTTCAAAACGGCGGGTGAATGTAGCAATGGCTCCAGAATATCGAGCGCCTCTTGCATCGGGATTTGTTTCGGAGCTTCCGCGCCAAACATATCTCCGCCCAATTCCGCAGACCCACCGCCGACGTGGCCTAACGGAATGTAGCAGGCTTCGTTATCGGCATGAGATAGGCAGACGCCGACCATTTTCGCTTCAGCGGAATCCAGACTATTCGTTTCCAAATCGACCGCCACAACGCCAGCCACCATTGCTTTGCCAACCCATGCGCGAAGGGTCGCCGTGTCCTGAACGCAGACATATTTTGATTTATCAAAGACAACATTCGCAGGCGCATCCAAATCACCCGGCGCAGCATCATTGCCCTCATCCGTGTCATCCTTACGCAGTCCATCCGTTGCGCCGTCACCCAATGCTGCGCGCACGCGCGACGTCAATGTGCGGAAGGTCATGCGCTCGAGGAAGTCAAACAACACATCCACATCAGGATCAGTCACGGCCAAATCTTCGAGCGGGACTTCCAACTCAATATCAGTTTTGAGCGTGACGAGTTTTTTGGACAGCAGCGCCATATCTTTATTCGCGAGCATTTTCTCGCGGCGGCCTTTTTGCGGAATTTCGCCCGAGCGTTCGAGCAACACTTCCAGTGGCCCATATTCATTCAGCAACAGCACAGCCGTCTTCACGCCAATGCCCGGCACGCCAGGAATATTATCAACACTATCGCCTGCGAGGGCTTGAACGTCGATAACGCGGTCGGGTTTGACGCCGAATTTTTCCTCAACCTCTTTAATGCCGATGTCTTTGTTCTTCATCGGGTCACGCATGATGACGTTTTCCGTGACGAGCTGCATCAAGTCTTTATCGGAACTGATAATCGTACAGCGCGCGCCCGCTTCGTCTGCAATCCGCGCATAGGTCGCGATCAAATCATCCGCCTCAAATCCTGTCATTTCAATAGACGCAGCACCGAAAGCAATCGTGGCTTCGCGTGTGAGCGGGAATTGCGGGATCAAGTCTTCGGGCGTTGCGCCGCGATTGGCTTTATAGAGGTCGTAAATTTCATTGCGGAATGTGTCGCCTTTGGCATCGAAAATCACAGCGAAATGCGTCGGACGATCAAGGTCCGTCTGGTTATTCATCAATTTGAACAACATATTCGAAAATCCAGCCACGGCCCCAATTGGCAAACCATCTGTTTTGCGGGTCAGGGGCGGCAAGGCATGAAACGCCCTGAAAATATAGGCGGACCCATCGACCAAAACGACGTGGGAGTTCTTATCAATAGGGGCTGTAGCGGTCATGTGCAGCTTGTGCGCGTGAGGAATGGCAATTTCAATAGCGTCAGAGATTTTCTCCCCTATAATTGGGGTTATGTACCAAGTTATCGATGACCCAGAAGAAGAGACGATAGAGCCCCGCGCAGGCTTTTCAGTTTTCCCTATTCTTATTGGCGCCCTCCTCGCGGGGGTGGTGTTCTTTGTCGTGTGGCTAGCCAGTCCGGGGCAACCGACGACGCCTGGTCAAACCATTGACACGCCTGCCTCTCGCGCAACCTATTTGACAGCCCTCAAGGACTCCAGACCCGCCTTTCGCCGTGCGCGGCTGCTCGATTATCAACGCGCCTACCCTGACACGGACCGCGCAAACGCCATCCAAGACCAGCTAGACGTTATAAATGCGTCAGAGCAACGCGATTGGGACAGTCTCACACGCGTTATATATGACGTTCGTGCCAAGCTAGATGATAAGCAGACCGCACTGACGTCTTATGAAGCCAAATGGGATGGAAGTTTAATGGGCGGGCGCGGTGATGAGCTAAACACTTTACGCGCCGCAATAGACGAAACAATCGCCTCGGAACCTTTGCCTGATCGCGCATTGGAGGTGGGTAAAAGTCCAATTTCCGATTCGATTGATTCAGATGTTTTGGCAGGTGCCCGACCTAAGATGGCGAAACTCACCCCGATCGCGCCGCCACCGCCACCTGTCAAACCCGTCGAAATAAAGCCAGTTCAAGTCATTGTGCAGCCTACAATTCGTCGCAATGCCTCGCCGAATTACCCGCGTTCCGCTAAACGGAAAAAAGTGGGAGCCATTGTCACGCTCACAATGGATATTGACGCCAAGGGCCGTGTGCAGACAACCGAGATACTCGCGATCAGTGCCGAACGGTATGAAAAAGAGTTTATTAAGGCTGCCGAACGGGCCGCGATGCGAACGCGGTTTAACCCTAAAACGATTGACGGCGTAGCTGTCCCAACTGTGGGCGTGAAAAAACGCTATATCTTCCGTCCCAATTGATGAACGACGAGAACACATATTCACCCGTTGCGGTTCTCATAACAGGCGGCACGTTGGACAAGGTACATGATACCGCCACAGAGAGCCTCGTCCTCGACGGCGTCACGCGCGTACCTGATATATTCGCGCAAGGCCGCGCCGAGATCAGCCGGTGTGAAAACCTGATGCAGATCGACAGTCTGGATATGACAGAGGTGCACCGCGCCCAAATCCTAAAGGCCGTCATTGACGCGCCTGAAAATAAGATCATCATCACCCACGGCACAGGGACAATGGAACTCACGGCGCAATATCTCTCAGAAGGCTTGAACGACAGCGAGAAAGTCGTCGTGCTAACGGGCGCAATGCGGCCTTGGTCACTGGGGCGCTCGGACGGGAACTTTAATCTAGGCGGCGCAATTATCGCTGCGCGTTTGCTACCTGCTGGCGTTTATGGC
>CALLIK010000002.1 GCA_938009235.1 uncultured Caulobacterales bacterium | reverse complement strand
ATCTCATGCGCCGACTCGCCGCGTTTCCAGCGATCCCATATCTCCGAACGCTGCTCTGTTGAATAATATATACGTCGTCTCATCTGCTCACTCCAGTTTAGTAAAATACTAAAGTGTTGCGACGACCGATTGAAACCGCAGGCGATTTAAGACACTGAGGTAATGATTTAGTTTGTCACCAAAGTGACCATGAATCATCTTACCGGGATAATCTCGTATAGATTGATACCGTTACGGTTTCGTCTGAACCGACCCCAAACACCACACCCGTAAATGGCTCGCCAAATTACGCGTTGGTCCGCCTTCCATACGCTCATCATCGCGTGTTCGTATGAAGCTGGCGAAGCTGTCGCCGTTCAAAGTCACATAGGTATCAATGACGGCCCAAAACTCGGCCTCTAGGGCGACGCTGGTTTGATGACCATAAAGCGAGATGGAGCGTTTTTTCATGTCTCAGTGGAGGGCGTGTCATCTTCATCGGATGGTGTATCAAGCTTATGGCCGTCGAGCTTGGCTTGCAGCTTTTTCGTTAGCTCTGCCGCGCGTTCTTTCTGGGGTTTCGACGCCCCATATTTCACACGGTTATTCGCTGCGTGCTTGACCTTTTTATGTCGAGCTGCGGCTTTTTTAGCCTTATTAAAATTGACGACGCCGCCAGACATTAGCGCGGCGCGATCATGAGTTCAGGACGAACAACTTCGTCAAACTCGGCTTCGGTAACAAAGCCAAGTGCAACAGCTTCTTCGCGCAGTGTCGTGCCGTTCTTATGCGCTGTCTTAGCGACTTTCGTTGCGTTGTCATATCCGATGGTTGGGGCAAGCGCTGTGACAAGCATAAGGGAGCGGCCCAGAAGGTCAGCAATGCGGTCTTCATTCGCCGTGATGCCGATAACGCATTTATCCGCAAAGCTGCGCGCGGAGTCAGAGAGGAGCGTGATCGACTGCAACATATTATAGGCCATGACAGGTTTATAGACGTTCAATTCGAAATGCCCTTGGCTGCCTGCAACGGTGATTGTCGTGTTGTTGCCCATGACCTGCGTGCAGACCATTGTGATGGCTTCGCACTGTGTCGGGTTCACTTTGCCCGGCATGATGGAACTGCCCGGCTCATTCGCAGGAAGCGAGATTTCGCCGAGGCCAGAGCGCGGGCCAGATGCGAGGAAACGAATGTCATTTGCAATCTTGAGCAAGCTTGCCGCGACCGTGTTCAATGCGCCATGTGCGGAGACGAATGCGTCATGCGCGGCGAGGGCTTCGAATTTATTGTCTGCGGTTTTGAACGGAAGACCCGTGTAATTGGCAACTTCTTCGGCGAAGCTCTCAGCGAAACCAGGTTTAGCGTTCAATCCCGTACCGACGGCTGTGCCGCCTTGCGCGAGCGGATAAAGCTCGAGGAGGCCACGTTTGATGCGTTCAATACCAAGGTCGAGTTGCGCAACATAGCCAGAGAACTCTTGGCCGAGCGTGACGGGTGTTGCGTCTTGGGTGTGTGTGCGGCCGATCTTGATAATCTTGGCGAATTGGTTCGCTTTGTCGTTCAACGCATTACGCAGGACTTGGAGCTGCGGGAGGAGGTTATGGTGGATTTGCTCCGCCGCGCTGATGTGCATTGCGGTTGGGAATGTGTCGTTGGACGACTGGCTGCGGTTCACATGGTCATTGGGATGAACAGGGGATTTGGAGCCAACCACGCCGCCTAGGATTTCAATGGCTTTATTCGAGACGACTTCATTGGTGTTCATATTGGACTGTGTGCCAGACCCTGTCTGCCAAACGGAGAGCGGGAAGTTATCGTCCAGCTTGCCTTCGGCGACGTCTGATGCAGCCTGGACAATCGCGTCTTTGATGTTGGCTTCGAGGTTGTCAGCCTTGTTGTTCGCAATCGCTGCAGAGCGTTTGATGATACCCAGCGCGCGGATGAGGGAGGGCGGCATTGTCTCAATCCCAATCGGGAAGTTAATCAGCGAGCGAGCGGTCTGCGCGCCATAATATTTATCGGCAGGAACGGTGAGTTCGCCAAAGGAGTCGGATTCAGTTCTGGTTTCGGGCATGGGCTTTGTCATGATAGGCGGTCTTTCTTAGGTCGGCATAAACTATGGGCGCGAGGCAAGCCAAAAATAGGATGAAGGATATAAAGGTTAAGGTCTTTTGATTTTGAGTGATTGAATACCAAAGCAAAGGAAAGATTGGAAACGCTAAAAAGAAAGTCGTTAGACAAAACCTTTTCGCGGTTAAATTGGTCCATTTAGCTTTAGATGAAAATCGATATGGGCAGCCATCGTAAACTCGCCAATATGGCGATTTAGAGAATAAGTGAGGCTCAATATTGGCCACAATTTACTTCTTACGGAAGCTATCCAAGCTGACGACCTTTTCGCCAGAGGCCTCAGCAGGCGTATCGTCTTTGGCTGTTTCATCCTTAGACTTTTTCTCTTTCGCTTTTGCTTTGGTCTTAGTCACGGATTTCTTCGCGGGTGCGCCGAGAGCTGTTGTTTCGGCCACGACGGACGGTGTCTTCTTTGGCGTGATTTGCGCGATAGGTTCTGAGCCCACGAGGTCCGCTGGCGGATCGAATTGTAGAGCAAAGCCTACGCTAGGATCGTGGAATCGGGAAATCGCGTGATATGGCACTTTGAGATATTTTGGAATGCCGCCAAATTTCAACGTGACTTCGAACTCAGTGTCATAGGCGTTGAGGTCCCAATACTGATGTTCGAGAACGATCGTTACTTCTTCCGGATATTTCCGCGCAAGACCTTCGTCGACTTCAACGCCAGGATAACGGGTCAAAAATGTGATGTAGAAATGATGCGCACCGGGCAGGCCATCCTCGCGGATAACACGGCGTATAGCATCGCGTACAACACCGCGTAACGCGAGTTGTGTCATTTGCTCGTAATTCATTAGGTCAGAACTCATAGTGACATACTATAGCCGCGCGACGCGGAATCAACAGACATAAGCCCCTGACTTGCGGTTTTTTCACCCATGACAGCCGTTTGTGACGTAGGAAGGTGTATGACCGCGAAAACACAAGCCGCAGATATACATTATAAAGTTAAGGCTGGTTTATTTTACCCGCCTCACGCGAAGCCATTGCGCGGGGATGAAGGCTTCATCCGCGCGACGTTGAAATTTCTTAAAAACCCCGTCGAAGGATTCGGTCCGATGGCGTATAATCAACCCATCGTCAGCGTCCCGAATTTTGGGAAAAAGCTACATGTGATCACTGACCCTGCTGGTATGATGCAGGTTCTGCAACATGAGGCGAAAAAATTCACGAAGACTGCGATTGACGCGCGCATCCTTGGGCCTGCGACGAAAGAGGGCTTGCTCTCGGTTCACGGAGAACAATGGAAACGACAACGTAAAGCCGTCGCGCCGATGTTTCGGAAACGCCACATGGAAGACCTTGCGCCATTGATTGCGACAACATTGGATGCGTTTTGTGAGAAGTTGGATGCCTCGCCGAATGTGGAATTGAACTCGGCCATGGCAGAGTTGACATTTGATGTTTTGGCGAAGGCGTTGCTGGGGGATCCGAAAGGGATTGATGGGGAGCGTTTGAAATACGCGACACGGAATATGGTGACGAGCGCAGGGACGCTGCGGCCTGATGATTTGATCCCGTTTCCTGCGTGGGTCCCGCGTCCGATTTCGCCAAAGGGCTCGCGTGCTTTGAAGATGCTGAAAAAAGCGGCGGACACATTGATCGCGCAACGCAAAGACAGCCCCGTTGAGAATGACCTCGTGAGCTTGTTGATTGCGGCGCGTGATCCGAAAACGGGTGAAGGGCTAAGCGCGCGAGAACAACGCGATAATTTGATTGGGTTTTTTATTGCGGGCCACGAAACGACGGCGCTGACTTTAACTTGGGCGCTTTATTTGATTGGGATGCATAGACCTACGGCAGACCGTATTCGTGCGGAGGTACTGGCGATCTGCCCGACGGGTAATGTGAGTTATGAGCAGATGGCGGAGTTGAAATTCACCCAAGCCGTAATTGACGAAACCATGCGGCTCTATCCACCTGCGCCTATGCTTAATCGCTTGTGCCATGAAGACACGGTAGTTTCAGGCCGTGAGATCAAGGCGGGCGATACATTCTTGCTGTGTAATTACGTGATGCACCGCACCGAACGGCTATGGGATAATCCACTCGCATTTGACCCAGACAGGTTCCTGCGCGACCAAAGCCTAAAATCCAAAGGCGCGCCCTATATGCCATTCGGCGCAGGTCCGCGTATTTGCGTCGGCGCGGCCTTTGCAACGATGGAAGCGGTGATGAGCCTCGCGCGGTTGGTGCGAGATTATGACGTGCAAGTGCCTGAGAATTGCTATCCAAAACCGTTGATGACCGTGACGTTAAGGCCGCAGGGCGGTGTGCCTGCACGGTTTTTTAGGATGGTAGTGTAAGTTTAAAAGACAATCTAGTTTAGTTTATGCTTCTCCTCTAAGGTTTAGTCGATTCCCCGTAAGTCTTTTCCTAATTCAATATGTGGGAGCTGAGAGGTAGTAGGCCCCATTCGGCTGATGATTAAATAGTGATCATTATTGGATCGATTCACAGTGCGTGCTCTGCACTCATCGTCGACACAAAACTCGAGGGTAAGTTTCTGGGATGTTTTAATAATGAACTGTGTACTGACACCACCGCCGAGTCCTGGGTTTGTAAAAATTATTTCGTCTAAAACCTTGTCTCCATTTACAGTCAGTTCGATATGCTCGTCATGATAATCCAAAAGAACAATGCCTAATTTGCTCAGGTCTCCCCTTTTGTCTAAATTCTCTAAGTGGGAGCAGCTGCTAATTAAGATGCTAACAATGGCTAAAGTTATTCTAGACATGGCTTTACATTGAAGTGGAAGACAGCTGTAATTGAGAAGTCCGTAATTAATATACCAAATGCGGGCTGGGTTGGCAGGCGGCAATCCGCAAATAAAATGAAAAGTGGAGAGTTTCTGTTGCCAGCTACTCTCCGGAGCCCGCCTAGGGGTCTGACGCCCTAGGAGTTAAAGTTGGAATTACCCGAACCGCTTACGCAGCTAGAGCAAAATCCTCAGAATAATTGTCATTTGCAATTATAATAAATGAGCATTTATCGGTGCTCACACGAACGAAAGCTAACATCTTTAGACGTCTGTCGATCCTATTTCGACCCCACTGAAAAGCTCTCTCCAATCCGTGGAGAAAGGAAAGAGCTTATTGGTGGAGTCGTCGGGTACCGCCCCCGAGTCCAGCCCGCTTATTGCATGCGCGTTTATCGTTATAGCTAGCAAGCTAGCGAGTCGCTTATGCGCGTATCGGGGCTGACATGCAATCAGAAAGGTAAGGCGCAGGACAGTTGGAGGCCGCTCGAGATGAAAATAGCATATAAACAGGCGTTTAGAGCGGCTGGCTAGCCCAAACTGCAGAGCGTGTTATTGCGTCCTCAGCTTGAGGCCACTAACTATAAGGTACAAGGAGCTTACACATCGACGCTATAGATACATCAATCCTACTGAATCATCTGGAACGTCTTGTCGCGTTTGATACGCGCAATGGGTCTGGCGATGAGATGGTCTGTGTGCGCTATCTGGACACAGCGTTGAAGGTGTTCAATCCTGATCAGTTACATGTTGGGCAAGTGGCACGCTCTCGCGGGAAGTCCGATTCAGGCTATGTTCTGGCGATATGGGGGAAACCCGAGACATTACTCAATGTGCATATCGACACAGTACCAAGCGGCGAGGGATGGACCGCCGATCCGTTAAGCCTCGTGAAAGATGGAGCCAATGTTGTTGGTTTGGGGACTAGCGATATCAAAGGGGCCGCCGCTTGCATCTTGGCCGCCTTAGAAACCGTGAAACCACATAATGTCGCCGTGCTGTTTTCGGGCGATGAAGAGCATGGCAGCGAGGTCATGCCAGCCGTGATCGCATCGGGGCGTCTTGAGGGCGTGAAACGCGCGATTGTTTGCGAACCTACATCGTGCCGTGTTGGGCGAGCGCATCGTGGGATGTTGGCGATTTCGGCAGAATTTTCAGGACCTGGTGGGCATAGCTCTCTGGCGGACCTCACATCGCGGCCTTTACTGGGGGCTGCACGTTTGGCTGCGAGTGTCGGTGAGTATGCTGATAAGCATATGACATTTGGTGAAAAACCGTTTCAGGGTCTTTGCGTGAATATTGGCGATATTGAGAGTGACGGCGCGTATAATGTTATCCCGACACAGGCCAAGTTGTGGTTGTCGTTGCGGCCACCACCTGGTGATAATATTCAAGCCAGAGAAGCCGATATTTATTCGCTCGCAAACGATGATGCGGCGCTAGACACAATCGTGGCGTTTGAGCCATTTGCGACCCAAGATATAACCGCATTCCTTGATGTTTTCGGCGAGACGGAAATCGTCGATTTACCTTATTGGACCGAAGCGTCAATGTTGGCTCAGGCAGGGGTGAATACTGTGGTCTATGGTCCCGGTAATCTGGAACAAGCGCATAAGCCGAATGAATATGTAGAGGTCGCGCAATTGGAAACTGCGGCGCGGCGTTATGCTTTAGCCTTAAGAGGCGATCCATCATGAGCGTGCGCGAAACTGTTTTACAAAGCCTCTCTGCCGTTGGTGCGCAGAATGAAGCGAAATTCTATGCGGAGTTATTCGCACGTCAGGACGCTGAAACTTTCGCCATGTTGGTGCTAGATTCGAGATGTCTTAAAGACCCATTGCTTGAGGCTTTGATTACGGCATTGCGAATTTTGTCCAACTTGCAATTGACGCCGCTTCTTGTCGTTGGCGCTATGGAAGACGGTCAGACAGAAACGAAGATGCAGGCACAACGCCTGTCCCGTGATTTGGACAGATCGGGTGTAAGGTCGACGAAACTAAATACGGCAAGTTACGGCCTGATTAAAGAAGTACGTAAAACGGCCAGTCTAGGCAAAACGCCGATTTTGGAAATGACAGAGCGGCGCGGCAAAATGAACCTTGCGAACCTAGTTTCAGAATTGAAACCTAAGAAAATTATTTTCCTTCAACCGTCAGGGGGATTGAATCAGAACGGCCTTCGAAAAGCAAACCTGAGTGTGGCTCAGTTACCTGATTTTATGGACGCCGAAACGTTCTCTGCGGGCCAAATTCGTTTCTTGGATTGTGTTTTAGAACTAGAGAAATCAGCCAATACCAAGCGCAGCTACATCATTGCGTCGCCATTAAATCTATTGGGTGAATTGTTTACGACACGCGGGTCGGGGACACTCATTCGGCGCGGAATTAAGATTAAAACAGGCAACACATTTAACGCCTTTTCTAAACCTAAACTGTCACGCGCATTAGAATCCGCATTTGATAAACGGTTGAAAGCCTCATTTTTTGATAAGCCATTATATAAAGGTTTTGTGGAATCTGATCTACAAGGCGGGGCTTTGTTTAAAGAGCAGGCGGGGTATCCGTATTTATCCAAATTTTTTGTATCGCATGAGTCGCGCGGAGATGGGATTGCACGCGATATTTGGGATGCAGCTTGCGCTGAAGTTCCTGCATTTGTGTGGCGTTCGCGCATGGGGAATCCATTCAACACATGGTATATGCGGCAATGCGACGGTATGCAGCGTACAGAAAATGCGTCGGGTGCTTGGCGTGTGTTCTGGAAGGGCTTAGATGCCAGTCAAATTGGCGACGCAATCGAAGCGGCTGCTGGCGCACCTGACGACTTTGAATCCTAATACGCACCCTTGAGGACATTTGAATGACACTGAATATCAACGCTGCATTTGATTCTGGAAACATCATTGTCGAAACGGCTGATGATCCTCGCGACATTCGCCTCACGATCCGCAAGGACTCTGAATCGGAATTTTACCAATGGTTCCATTTTAAGGCAACGGGCGCTAAGGACACTGACTGTACGTTCCGCATTACCAACGCTGCGAATGCCGCCTTTACGGGTGGATGGGAAGGCTATCGTGTTGCGGCCAGTTATGACCGAGAAACATGGTTCCGTGTTGATGCGACGCGCTACGAGAACGGCCATTTGATCTGGGATCACGCGCCAGAACAAGACTCGATTTATTACGCGTATTTTGCGCCATATTCGATGGAATGTCATGCGGACCTCATTTCAGACTGTTTACAATATGAGGGAGTCTCGCTTGAGGTGTTGGGCCAGTCGATTGAAGGACAATCTATCGATTGTTTGAAAATTGGCGAAGGTGCTAAAACGATCTGGGTTATCGCCCGCCAACATCCCGGTGAAAGCATGGCAGAATGGTGGATAGAAGGTTTCCTCGCGCGCCTCTTGGATGAAGATGATGAGGTTGCGAAACAACTTCGCCGTGATGTGACTTTCCGTGTCGTACCGAATATGAACCCAGATGGGTCGCGCAATGGGAACCTACGGACGAACATCGTCGGCGCAAATTTGAACCGCGAATGGGGCGTATGCACAGCCGAACGTTCACCCGAAGTGCTCTGCACGATTGAAGCCATGGATGCTGACAAACCTGTGCTTTGCCTTGATGTGCATGGTGATGAAGCTTTGCCGTATAATTTCATCGCGGGCGCAGAAGGCATTCCGGGATACACAGATAAGCAAGCCGCGAATTTGGCCGCTTTCCTTACGGCTTACAAAAGTGCGTCACCTGATTTTCAAACAAAACATGGCTATGGCCTCTCGGCTCCGGGAATGGGCAATCTGACGATGTGTACGAATTTCACGGCGCATCGTTACGACTGTCTCGCGATGACATTGGAAATGCCGTTCAAGGATAATGCTGACGCGCCAAATGCGGCTGAGGGCTGGAGCCCCGACCGCAGTGCGCAACTTGGCAGCTCAGTATTGGATGCGATGGCCGATGTGGTGGGTCAGCTTTAACCCTCTGTGGATAAGCCGACTCGCCGACTCGCGTAGGACACGCTAGGTATTTCCCATGCAACAATATCTCGACCTTCTAAAACATGTGATGGACAACGGCGTTGACCGTGGGGACCGTACGGGAACGGGCACGCGCGGCGTGTTCGGTCATCAGATGCGGTTTGATCTCTCGGAAGGCTTTCCGATGGTCACAACTAAGAAGCTGCACAAGAAATCTATCGTCCATGAGCTGATCTGGTTTCTAGCGGGTGATACGAATATCAAATATCTCCAAGACAATGGCGTGAAAATTTGGGACGCATGGGCCGATGAAAACGGCGATCTTGGTCCTGTATACGGCAAGCAATGGCGACGCTGGGTTGGTCCTGATGGCGCGGTGATTGATCAAGTCAAAAATGTCGTTGAAGCGATCAAAAAAAACCCGAACTCACGCCGTCATATTGTGAGCGCATGGAACCCTGCGGATGTTGACGATATGGCGCTACCGCCATGTCATTGTCTGTTCCAGTTCCATGTGGCTGATGGGAAGTTGAGCTGTCAGCTCTATCAACGTAGCGCGGATATCTTCCTCGGCGTGCCGTTCAACATCGCGAGCTATGCGCTCTTGGTGCATATGATGGCGCAGGTCTGCGACCTCGAAGTCGGTGATTTTGTCCACACATTCGGCGATGCCCACATCTACTCGAACCATTTCGAGCAGGTGAAAGAGCAATTGTCTCGCGAGCCAATGCCTCTACCGCGATTAAAGCTGAACCCTGATGTCAAAGAGATCGACGGGTTTACCTATGAGGACGTGAAGATTTTCGGATATAAAGCCCACCCGCATATTGCTGGGAAAGTGGCGGTATGAGTTTAGAGCTCACTTCCGATGAAGCGAGAGCATTAGAACTTGGTCACAGTTGGGGGCTGATTTCCCGAAACCGAATTGCTCAAATTGCTGATGAATTGATCTCTTTCCAGAAGGAACTGCCATCAAGTGAAATTTGCGAACTCGCGGTATGCAGTCGAGATTTTCAGATAAAAGAAGCTCTCTCAAAATTCTTTAAAAAATCAGAAAAGTGGGAACCAGTCATTTTAATGCTGACGAAATATATTCGTTTGGACGCATTGAATGAAACTGATCGTGTTTCGCTTTATTATTCGGTATCGAATTATACCGATTGGGAAGATGGAGAACCTTGGCACGAGTTTAAAATCCGGTGCCATGAATTTAGTGATGCACGGGCTGGTGTGTTTGGAGATGCAGAAGAAATATCGAAGGAATTGTTCTACATTCTCTTCAACGCTATCGAAAACGATAGTCCGCTGCGCTCTGGCTAAAGCCAACGCTTCGCGGCGTAACGGCAAATCGATATTTAATCGATTTTCACGTTAAGCCTTCTTAACAAACATAGTCTTCAACTTCATCACGCCAATCCCATCTATCTTACAATCGATGTCGTGGTCTTCATCGACGAGGCGGTTGATCTTTACCTTTGTGCCGACTTTGGCGACTTTTGATGTGCCTTTGACTTTCAGGTCTTTGATAATAGTGACCCAATCTCCGTCGACCAATACATTGCCGTTTACGTCTTTATAAACGCGTTCGCCAGGTGTTGGGAGTTCTGGGTTCCACTCGTACGCGCATTCCGAGCAGATCAGCAGCGCGCCATCTTCATAGGCATAGATACCTTCACATTCAGGACAGGGCGGTAGGGCTGGTAGATTGTCGGACATATTGGCTCACTTCACATTTCAGACTATGCAATTCGAATATGGGCCTTGCCCCGCTTTGCGTTCTGCGTCACCTAAAAAGGTAAACAGACACAGAGCCATACGAGAGAGATAATATGACCAAGTTCCTGACAACTGTCGCCATGATGGGCGCACTTATGGTGGCAGCGCCCGTTCATGCGGACGACCTAACCGACGCAGTGGCCGCAGATCACGGCTATATTCTCGATCTCTACAAGCACTTGCATGAGAACCCAGAGCTGTCTTTCAAAGAGAAAAATACGGCGGCGCGTTTGGCAAAAGAGCTTTCGAGCCTTGGGTTTGAGGTCACGGAACGCGTTGGCGATGATTGGGTCCGTGAGAAAGTCCTAAAAGACGAAGGTGAAATCCTCGAAGACGTTGGCGGATATGGCATCGTGGCTGTGATGAAAAACGGCGAGGGTCCAACGGTTATGTTGCGCGCGGATATGGATGCGCTGCCCCTCGAGGAAAAAACAGGTCTGCCGTATTCTTCCACGGTTGTCGGGCAAACCCACACAGGCAAAGATGCGCCCGTTATGCACGCCTGCGCGCATGATAGTCATGTCGCGATTTTGGTCGGCGCAGCCCGGCAGTTGGTTGAGCGCAAAGATGATTGGTCTGGAACACTCGTTCTAATTGGACAACCCGCAGAAGAGCTCGGACTTGGCGCCATCGCTATGTTGGAAGACGGCCTCTATAAGAAATTCCCAAAGCCTGATTATGTCTTGTCGACACACACATCAGGCTGGGCGCCTGCGGGCAAAATTTCCTATACGTCTGGATATGCTCTGGCGAATGTCGACTCAGTTGACATCACCGTCAAAGGTATCGGCGCACATGGCTCCGCGCCGCATATGGGCAAAGACCCGATTGTGATTGGTGCGCAAATCATCAACGCGTTGCAGACTTTGGTGTCGCGCGAAGTGAACCCTCTCAAAGCGGGTGTTGTGACTGTGGGTAGTTTCCGCGCAGGCTTTAAGCACAACATCATCCCCGACGAAGCGAAGCTACAGATTACGGTTCGCTCTTATGATGACGATGTCCGGAAGACTTTGTTGGACGGGATTGAACGCATCGCGATTGCTCAAGCTTTATCGGCGGGTTTACCAGAAGATTTGATGCCTGAGATTAAAATGGAAAGCGACTACACACCATCCACATATAATGACCCCGAAATGACAGACCGCGTCATGAACGCCATCGGTACATCAATCGGTGAGGATAAAGTAGAAACCCAACCGCCGAGTATGGGCGGCGAAGATTTCTCGCAATTCCACCGCTATGACAAGGATATCAAAACTCTGATTTTTTGGACTGGCGGGGCAGATGCGAAAGCTTTTCAGGCTGCGGTTGACGGTAAAGGCCCAATGCCATCGGGGAATCATTCGCCGTTCTTCGCACCTGTACCAGAACCTGCGTTGAAACTAGGTGTGCAAGCTATGACCGCTGGGACGCTAGAGCTGTTCAACGAATAGGCGGCTTAATTATGACTCTCTAGGCGTTGTCGAACGATCCACCAGATCACGATGGCGCCTAGCATTTTACCCATAATACTCATCGTTACATTTGGCCCCGTGAGCTGATCAGGACGGATCATCTCTGCGCCGTATAGAAATATTGTTGTATCCAATGGCGCAGCAATCGCTGACGAGAGTAACACGCGCGTAGACAGGCGGTATTTTGTGAATGTAAAGATCGACCAATCCACGAGCTCTGCAATTGCAAAGGCTCCGCCGCTCGCGAGGGCTAACTCTGGTCCCGCAGCGAATGCGGTCAACGCGAGCGCGACAGCCATGGCGAGGAGGACATAATGCCCGACCTCTCGCTGCGAGAAATCCCTCACGACTAAAACTAATCCCGTCACGATAGTCACAGGGTTGAAAGCCCATCCGGGCAGAACTTCCCACATTGGCGCCCATGTGAACGACCAATTGATGAACGGGATCAGCAGGACATACACTATTGTCATGACGGGGAGGCTGAATCTGCGTTTAGACGTCTGGGAGGGTGTCGACATAGGTAAGGGGCTTAGGCTAGGGCCATGTCCATGTCTACGAATCCAAAATTATGTGCCGTCGTTGCGATGGATAAAAATAATGTCATCGGTAGAGAGGGCGACCTGCCGTGGCGGCTACCGTCTGACCTCAAACATTTTAAGCGCGTGACGCTGGGCAAACCTTGCTTGATGGGCCGCAAGACGTGGGAAAGCCTGCCGTTTCCACTCCCTGGGCGGCCTAATCTCGTTTTGACGCGCAATGGAGATTATAAAGCCAAAGGCGCAAACGTCTTTACGGATATGAATAAAATGATCGGGCAAGGGTTTGAACTGGCGGGCCGCGCAGGTGTTGACGAAGTCATGCTGATTGGCGGCGGGCAGCTCTATGCTAAATTACTGCCGCACTGCGATAGGCTCTATATCACGCATGTCGAAACCGAAGTGGATGGGGATGCCAAATTCCCAAATATCGATTCTAATCGCTGGCAGCTCACATCATCCGAAGATGCTACCCAAGGTCCAAAAGATGACCATGCCTTTCGGATAGCTGTCTATGACCGCGTCCAATAATAGATACTGCGCGTAACAAAGCTTGAAACCTGCGCTAGGCCGCGCCACATAAGACTTAAGAAATTTGCGGAGACAACATGTCGGATAGTAATAGTCCATGGGGCCCAAAACCGGGTTCTGGAAATGGCGGCGGAAAAGGTGATGGCGGGCAACGTCCCAATCGCCCTCAACGTCCATCACGTGATAATGTGATTGAAGGTTTTAAATCGCGTACAGGTGGAAATGGCGGCGGCGGTAACGGCACTGGCCAAATGCCAGATTTCAATATCCCAAATTGGGCGTTCTTTCTCATTCCCATCATTTTCTTGCTCCTATCTTCTGTTTTTACAGTCCAAGGTAACGAACAAGCTCTCATTTTGCGTTTCGGTGATTACCAGCGCACAGTCGGTTCGGGTCTGCGTTTTAAACTGCCGAATCCGATTGAAACTAAAACCATTCAAGACGTTACAAACCAACGTGAAACAATTGTTGGTATAGGGGATGATGCAGAATCTCTTATGCTGACAGGTGATGAGAACATCGTTGATATCAACTTTGCTGTGCTTTGGGATATCAAAGACTTGAAAAGTTACCTCCTTAAAGTTGATCAGCCGGAGGACCTTGTGAAATCGGCCGCTGAATCGGTTGTTCGCGAGATTATCGGTAAGAACGAACTCGACTCGATTATCACAACGGGTCGCCAGGAATATGGCGGGCAGGTGCGTGAACGTTTGCAAGAATTACTTGATGAATACGAGTCAGGCGTGAACGTGGAAGGCGTTCAGTTCCAGAAAACAGACCCTCCCGCCGAAGTTGTGGATGATTTCCTAGATGTTGTGAACGCATCCCAAGAAGCGGAACGTGCGATCAACGAAGCGCGCGCTTATCGGAACACGAAAGTCCTAAAAGCTGAAGGTGAAGCGGCCAAACTGCTTCAACAAGCTGAAGGGTACAAGGATCGCGTTATCGCGGATGCTGAAGGTGAAGCGCAACGTTTCAAACTTATTTATGGTGAGTATAAATTAGCGCCAAAAGTGACACGTCAACGCATGTATCTCGAAACACTTGAAAAAGTGTATGGCGATGCAGAAAAAATTGTTCTTGATGGTGAGGCAGGGTCAGGTGTTGTGCCGTACTTGCCGCTAGATCAACTTAACAAGAAGGGGAAGTAGTCATGAATCAGAACAAACTAATCCTAATCGGCGGCGTGGCCGCAGTCGCATTCCTTATTCTTACCCAAGTTTTTTACACTGTACGTGAAGATCAACAGTCACTTGTTTTGCGGTTCGGTGAGCCTGTTAGAACCGAAAATGCTTATGGTGTTGAAGAAGATGCTGGCCTGAAATTAAAAGTGCCAGTGTTCGAAAATGTGACCCATTATGATCGTAAGAACCTCGTTCTTGACCTCAAAGCACAACCTGTTTTGGCGTCAGATCAGGAACGTCTCTTGGTGGATGCTTTCATCCGTTATAGAATTACCGATGTTCAGGCTTTCTACGAATCTTTTGAAACACGCCGACGCGCAGAAAATCAGTTGAGCGGTGTGCTAGATTCCTTGATTCGAGATGTCTTGGGTTCGGTTGAATCTCAGGAAATTATTTCTGGTCAACGGGTTGATTTGATGAACGCAATCGAAAGCCGTGCAAATGCGCGAGCTGAAGAAGGCGAATTTGGCTTGGTGATTGAAGATGTGCGGATCAAACGTGCTGACCTACCACAAGAAAACGCAGAACGCGTTTTTGACCGTATGGCCGCTGACCGTCAGGAGCAATCAGCTGAAAAACGCGGTGAGGGTGAACGCTCTCAACTTACGATTAAGGCGACAGCTGACAAGGAAGTTGAAATCCTACTCGCTAACGCGCGTCGTGATTCAGAGATTATCCGCGGTGAAGGTGACCAGAAACGTAACGCAATTTATGCAGAAGCCTATAATAAGGACCCCGAGTTCTTTGCCTTTTATCGGTCTATGCAAGCCTATGAAAAAGGCCTTGTAGGTAGCACGACATATGTCTTGTCACCTGACAGTGACTTCCTTGGATACCTCGATAACCAAGGTGGCAACCGCCGCTAGAGCGTACCGATGGGCGCGGTTATCATAATTGCCTTTGGCGGGTTTGTCCTGCTTGAAGGTTTGATGTGGGCCATTGCGCCTAGCGCAATGCGCCGCACTTATAATGAAATGATGAAGCAGGTCTCGGATCGAGACCTGCATGTTGCAGGCGCGGTTGGCGTATTCGTTGGCACGGCTCTTTTAGCCTTTGGCGCTAAACTCGTCCTCTAATGACGCAAATGTAAGCGTGTTTACGGCCATAGGCCCTTGGCAGGCCCTGTCATATTGCTAGGGTGGTTACATGACCATACTTCGCACGACGGCTATCTCTTTACTCTTCGCATTTTCCGCTGTTCTGGCGACGCCAGAGATAAGTGAAGCACGCGGAACTCCAGAAGGCTTCACCGAATTAGCGAAGCGCCTCTCTCCAGCCGTGGTAAATATCTCAACCGCGCAAACGATTGAAGTTGATACAACCGAAGCTAAGCCATTCGAAGAAGGGTCTCCGCTTGAGCGGTTCAATGACTTCTTCGGCGGGCGCGCTGATCGTGACGGACGGGTGAGTAAATCTCTAGGCTCTGGTTTTGTAATAGATGGCAATGGCCACATCGTAACCAATAATCACGTCATTGAAGATGCTGACTTGATCGAAGTTTCATTTCCCAATGGGGACACATATGAAGCCACCTTGGTGGGCCGTGACCCTGCGACAGACATCGCTGTTCTGAAGATCGAAACAGGTGAAGATATAGCTGCTGTGCCTTGGGGCGATAGCGATACGGCAGAAGTCGGCGAGTGGGTCATCGCCATTGGTAACCCATTTGGCTATTCTGGCTCCGTCGCTGCGGGTATTATCTCCGCGCGTAACCGTAATATCTCATCAGGTAATTATGATGACTTTATCCAGACAGACGTTGCGATCAACAAAGGTAACTCTGGTGGCCCGCTGTTCAACATGGACGGCGAAGTCATTGGGGTGAATACGGCGATCCTATCTCCGTCAGGTGGTAGCGTTGGTATAAGCTTCTCTGTTCCCGCAGAGCTCGCGCAATCCATCGCCGCACAGCTTATTGAATTTGGCGAGACCCGCAGAGGTTATCTCGGCGTCCGTCCGCAAACCGTCGATAATGCGATTGCTCGTAGCTATGGTTTGAAAACAGCCAAAGGCGCGCTCGTTAAATCTGTCGTCAAGGATAGCCCCGCGGAAAAAGGTGGCCTGAAACGTGGCGACTTGATTCTGTCTATTGATGGAAAGCCACTAGAGGCCTCACGTCTGTTGTCCCGCCTCGTCGCAGAGACTGAAATTGACAAGTCAATTGAGATTGAAATCCTACGCAAAAAGAAGCGTAAGACGATCAACGTTACGATTGAACGCTTGGAAGAGAAGGTCACCGTCGAGCAGAAACTCCTTAAGGAAGCGGCTGCCGGAAATGCTGAACGCTCTGTCGCTGGGATATCCGTCGAGGCACTAACGGAGGAAGTTCGGGACCGTAACCGTATCGACGAAGAGACATTTGGCGTGCGCGTCGTAAAAGTAGATAAGCGCGCTACTGCGAGTGGGAAAATCCTAAAGGGCGATATTATCGAAGAGGTCGGATTTGAGGCGATTAAAACGCCAGCCGAGTTTGAGACAGCCATGAAAGCCGCGGCCGAGTTGGATGAGCCTGTAACTTTACTCGTCAATCGCAAGGGGAATTACATCTTCTATGCGTTGAATCCAAATAGCTAGGCACTAGCCAACTTCAACGAACTCGTCTTCTGAAAACCCTTGGAAATACAGCACTGTGCGTAGATCAGTGTATCTGATTGCTGATTGCGCAGCTGCGGCAACGGCGGGTTTTGCATAGAACGCCACGCCAAGACCTGCCGCCGTAACCATAGCAAGATCATTGGCTCCGTCACCGACAGCGACAGCTAGGGTTGGGTCAGAAACATTGGCTTTCAAGGCGTCTAATTTAGCTTCACGTCCGAGGATTGGGTCCGCGACTTTCCCCGTTAAGCGCTCGCCGTCCTCAAGTAATATATTAGCCTGATGATCTTCGAATCCCGTGGCTTTACCGACACGTTCAGAGAAGAATGTAAATCCACCCGAGACGATTAGCGTTTTCGCGCCTGCGGCCTTCATGGTCGCGCAGAGCGTCTTTGCACCTGGGTTGATTGTGATGCGCTCATCAAAACAGGTTTGCAGGTTTTCGAGAGGCAAGCCTTCTAAGAGGCCGACACGCTCACGCAATGCGCCGTCAAATCCAATTTCACCACGCATAGCGCGTTCAGTAATGGCGCTGACACGGTCTTTAACGCCTGCAAAATCCGCAAGCTCGTCAATGCACTCTTGACCAATCAACGTGGAGTCCATGTCGCATATCAGCAATGTCTTGCGTCGGTTCGTAAGCGAAGAGACAGAGATATCCGCTTCAATGCCCGCATTATCCAATGCGTCGGCGGCAGCGTGGGAATCGAGATAGGTCGTAGTGCCTTCAACGGCCAAATTCTCTGATAGAACGTGAATGGACGTCATTCCCAGTGTAACCTGAGCCACTTGTAACTGTTCAGCGTTACGCTTTTTCAGGACAAGGGTCGTGATCATGTCTATGGAAGTGTCTGTCATGGAATCTGCTCTAAAAATGAAGCCTGTAATTTGTATCGCAGGACCAACGGCCAGCGGCAAGAGTGCCTATGCGATAGATATTGCAGAAGCTGTGGGTGGCGAAATTATCAACGCTGACGCGCTGCAGGTCTACAGTGATTTACAGGTTCTCTCTGCGCGGCCATTGGACTCTGAGATGGCAGGCCTTCCGCATCACATGTTTGGACATGTTTCGGGACAAACACGTTTTTCAACAGGCGCGTGGGTGAGGGAGGTCGAGCCTCTCATCCTTGATATATTGGCACGCGGGAAAGCGCCTATTCTTGTGGGAGGCACAGGGCTTTACTTTCGCGCCCTTCTAAAAGGGATCGCAAATATTGCTGCTGTTTCTAAGGACGTAGAGGCTGAAACAGCGCTTTATCTAGAGGCGAACGGTATCGTAGCTTTAAGAGCTGAGGCCGAGGAGTTGGACGCTGTCGCTACGGCGCGCGTCTTGGGGCATGATCCGCAACGTTTGCAGCGTATTGTAAATGTCGCGAAAAGTACGGGCCAGGCCCTATCGGTTTGGCAAGCGGATACACGGCCTATCGTTCCATTACGTTTTACAAGGTTTTGTGTTCTGACGCCACCTCGCGACATCCTGTATGATCGTATCAATGCACGTTATGATACGATGCTACGCGAAGGCGGGTTGAATGAAGCGAGAGCTGTTTTTAACAAGGCTTATGATGAGGCATTACCCGTCATGAAAGCGATAGGTCTTCGCCAACTGCGTGGTTATTTCAATGAAACTTGTTCTCTTGATGAAGCTGTAGATGATGCGAAACGAGAGAGTCGTCGTTTTGCAAAACGTCAGATGACATGGTTTCGTAATCAACCTCCGAGAGGGCAACTCTTAGCCAATAGATCTGATCGTGATGCCTTTGTCAAAAGCGTCCGAGGCCTGACGTTTTGAAAATTCGCGCCACACTTTGGTTGATTGGAAGCCTCCTAGTGCCGGTCATATTGATCTTGCTCGCGAAGCAGTTTTTCGGTGTGAATCAAGCTGATCTGTTTGAAATGATGACGTCCTTAAGCGACTCCCCTTGGGCTATACCTGTTACAATCGGCTTGTTTTGCGGACTTGCCTTTATAGGGGCCCCGCAATGGATGTTGGTTACAGGCGCTGTTTTTGCTTTTGGGCCTTGGGAGGGGAGTGTTCTGGCGTGGCTAGGTAGCTTGGCAGCTGCAATGTTAGGGTTTTGGATTGGTCATTTGGTTGGCGCTGAAAGGCTTCAGCGCATTGACGCTCAATTGATCAGGAAATTATCAGCCGCTGTTCGGAAGAACGGGTTCATGACAAGTCTGGTTGTTCGGTTAGTTCCCACAGGGCCCGCCATTCTTGTGAATCTTGCGGCTGGTGTCTCTCGTATGAGGTTTACGCACTTTGTGACAGGAACGGCCATTGGCATTATTCCTAAAATTGTTGTGGTTGCACTCATCAGCCAAGGTGTCATTTCTGGCTTATCTGGAAGTGTCATGACTATAATTTTTGCTGCCTTGGCAATCTTTGCTTTAGCCCTGTCTAGGGTGGCACAAAAGCGACTTAGGTCTAGAATCTCTATTTAGAGTGAAAATAGCAGTTTTTTTGCTAATTAGTTGGGTCTTCAGCTTGCAAATTAGCTAAAGGTTAATATTGACCTTAGAAGAGTGCGTGTAGGTATTTACTGATTCACCACATTAATCGGGCTGTCTTGATTTCACGAAGTCATATCAGTCAACCGTATGAGAACGACCATGTCCATCTTCGATCGATTTTCTACTGATCTCGCAATCGACCTAGGCACAGCGAACACGCTAATTTATGCTAAGGGTCGCGACATAGTATTAAATGAGCCTTCCGTTGTTGCCTATTCGGTACGTAATGGGCGCAAAGTTGTTCATGCCGTCGGAGAAGACGCCCGTATGATGCTAGGTCGAACCCCTGGTAATATAGAAGCTATTCGCCCTATGAAAGATGGCGTGATTGCCGACTTTGAAGTTGCTGAAGCGATGATTAAGCACTTTATCGAAAAAGTGAATAAAAAGCGGTTCAAATTCGGCGGTACGAAAGTCGTGATTTGCGTTCCTGCTGGCGCTACGGCCGTTGAGAAACGTGCGATTTACCAATCCGCACAACAAGCTGGAGCCACTAAAGTTTATATTGTTTATGAACCTATGGCAGCGGCGCTTGGCGCAGGGCTACCCATTCACGAACCGTCTGGGTCTATGGTTGTTGATATTGGCGGCGGGACAACTGAGATCGCTGTGCTGTCATTAGACGGCATGGTCTATTCTCGGTCTGTTCGAGTCGGCGGTGACAAGATGGACGAGGCGATTATTCAATATGTTCGCCGGACGACAAATCTGTTGTTAGGTGAAATGAGTGCTGAGCGCGTGAAAAAAGAAATTGGCTCCGCGACAATGCCTGAAGATAACGAAGGTATGACCGTTCAGATTAAGGGCCGTGACCTTATGAACGGAGTGCCGCGTGAGATTGCAATCAATGAAGCAATGATCGCTGAAAGCTTAGAAGAGCCTGTTGAACAAATCGTTGAAGCTGTGAAATTAGCACTAGAAGCGACGCCGCCAGAATTGGCTGCTGATATTGTCGATAAGGGTATTATGCTGACTGGCGGCGGAGCATTGCTTCGTAACCTAGATGTTGAACTGCGAGAGCGCACAGGCCTACCTGTTTCAATTGCCGATGACCCTCTGTCTTGCGTCGTGCGCGGTTCGGGTACGATTGTTGAAAATTTGAAAAAATGGAAAATCGTCCTCGAGGCTGGTGTTTAAGCTTTAGCGGAGACGAAAATGCGACATGGGCAGCACCCCAATAGTGGTTGGACCCGCATAGCGCTTTTCGCCGCTATTCTAATTTCAAGCTTACTCGTTAGCTTTAATCGTGGAGCTATGCGTGACGCGTCGCCTTTGGCAATCGGTGCGCAGGGAAAAGTCGCGCCTTTAGTTGAGTTTCTATCTGTACCCTTGCGTGGCGTTGAAGGTTATTTTGAATCCTTTGCTGATCGATCTCGCGCCCTTGAAGACAATAAAGCCCTTAAGGAAGAGTTAGTCGTTCTTCGTGACCGTCAGTCTCGATATGATAACCTTGCGATGAAAGTTGCGCGCTATGAGACAATTCTAGGCGTTGATATGGAAACAGACGTCCCGTTGAAAAAAATTGCGGCGAGGTCTGTAGGTGAGACTGATGGGCCATTTGTTCGATCCCTTTTGTTAAATGTAGGCGCGAAGGACGGGGTTGATATTGGCAACCCTGTGATGTCCGTCGAGGGTTTAGTTGGACATGTTATCAATGTTGGGCCTCACACTTCGCGCGTTTTACGGTTGTCCGACTTGAATAGTCGTATAGCCGTTGCATCAGCGCAGTCTGATGCAACGGCTATTCTTGCTGGTGATAACTCACGTCTCCCTAGATTGGCTTTCATTAATCAACGTGAAAATTGGACTGTTGGGGATAGAGTGATTTCTTCTGGTGACACTGGCGCGCTACCGAGAGGCCTCATGGTCGGAGAAGTTATTATTGATAAAACGGGGAAACTTCGCGTGCGTTTAGCGAGCCACAGTGCGGCTATCGATTGGGTTTGGGTCTCTCCATATAAACGATTGGCAGCTCCGACTGAAAGCGACATGGAAGCTGAGGTCACGCCATGACTTTCTTCGATACACATCCTCCCCTTAGACGCATATGGCCTGCCATTACTGCGGGTATAGCTTTGTTTATTGCTGGAGCTATTGCAGTTGGAGGCGTCAACGTTCTTGGTGTTCGTGCAGGGTTTGGGTTTATTCCCTTAACCATTATCGCAGTTTGGCCTAGGCAAGCGAACACGCTTTTATCGATCCTATTTGTATTTTTGGCTGGGGTTTTTACAGATTGGGCGACTGGGGGCTTAGTCGGTCAATCTGCACTCGTTTTTACAGTTATATGGGGCGTGTTGCGACCCGAGTTACGCAGTGAGCCATATTCCTTAGTCTCTATAATTTTATTCTGGCTTGCTACTTGTGGTTTGGCCATGGTCTTGATTGGAGTGACGGGTTGGTTTGTATATGGTGTTAGGCCTGATTTTGCATCTTTTGGCCGCCAGCTTGTTGTTGCAACAATATGTTTGCCTTTGATTGTTTTACTACGAGGTGTGCTCGCAGGCCGCTTGTTTGCAACAGATGATTGGGGTGGGTGACGTGCCTGCATTAAAGCCCCAATCTCAAGTCGATAAAAATATGGTGACACGCCGAACCGCTATACTCGGTGCTGGCGGGTTGGGTGTTTTTGGTATTCTGGGCGCGCGTTTGTACCAGTTGCAGGTTTTACAAGCGGAAGATTATCGGGCTCTATCTGAGAACAACCGGTTCAATTTCAATATGCTCTTACCTGAGCGCGGAGAAATTCGAGATCGTTTTGGGGTAGGTCTTGCAAAGAACAGGCAAAAGTTTCGACTTGTTATGATCCCTGAACGGACCAAAGAGATCGAAAAAACCCTGGATCGTGTCGCGCTCATAAGTCCACTCAGCGAAGGACAGAGAGAGCGTATACGTCGAGATATTCGACAAAACCCTAAATTTGTTCCAATTCTTGTCGAAGACAATATGGATTGGGAAACATTCAGCACTCTGAATATGAGACTTCATGATTTACCAGGTATCGTTTCTGAAGCTGGGCAGGGACGTGCCTATCCTGAAAACGGCGTGTTTTCACACATTTTGGGTTATATTGGTCGAGCCAGTGATAAGGATATTAAGGCTGATGCTGACCCGTTGTTACGGCAGCCGACCTTTCGGGTTGGGAAAACAGGCGTAGAGGCTTCACAAGAAAAAACCTTACGCGGATCGTCTGGTAAGCTAAAAGTTGAGGTGAATGCTCGTGGCCGTATTGTACGGGAATGGCCTGACCCAAAAACAAGACCTAAGTCTGGTGGAGATGTTTGGCTGACCTTGGATGCAGGGCTTCAAGAATTTGCGGCCAAGCAATTCGCGACAGAAGACGAAGGCGATGATAGCGGAGGTATTTGCGTCATTGATGTCATTACAGGAGAGCTGCGTACAATGCTCTCTATGCCGACATTCGATGCTAACCTCTTTGTGTCTGGCTTGACACAAGCAGATATGGATCAACTTAATAATGATCCTAAGCGTCCGCAGTATAATAAAGCGATTGCAGGTGGTTACCCGCCCGCCTCGACCTTTAAAATGGTTGTCATGCTCGCCGCGCTGGAGTCGGGTTTAATCGACCCTAGTGAGACCGTTTTTTGTTCAGGCAAAATACGCCTCGGAAATCGAAACTTTCATTGTTGGAAGCGGAGAGGGCATGGCCATATGAACATGAGAGATGCTCTCAAAAATAGTTGTGATACTTATTTCTATGATATTTCTCAGGTCGTAGGTATTGACGCGATTGCGAATGTTGCGCGGCGTTTAGGCTTGGGAGAGAAATACCAAATTGGCGTTGGTGGTGGTATTTCTGGAATTGTCCCTACTCAAGATTGGAAGAAACAACGTCTGGGAACTGGTTGGCGGATGGGAGACACGCTTAATGCATCAATCGGCCAAGGCTTTGTGCTGGCGACGCCCTTACAGCTTGCGGTGATGACGGCAAGGATAGCTAATATGCAGGAGGCCGTTGTGCCTCAGTTAGTCATTGGGCCAGACATGCAGACATTCGAGCCACTCGATTTTGATCCTAGTCATCTTGCCTTTGTACGCGATGCCATGTGGGCCGTTACATCAGAGCCTGGGGGAACTGCTTATAGGAACAAGCCGTTTGCCGCAGGTATTGGGCTCGATGAAATTAAAATGGCTGGAAAAACAGGAACCGGGCAAGTGCGCGGGATTAGTACCTCAGAACGTGCCACGGGCATTCGAAAAAACTCCAAGTTACCTTGGAAATTGCGGGATCATTCTATTTTTGTTGGTTACGCCCCGTTTGATCGACCTAGGTTTGCCGTCGGTACAATTGTTGAACATGGCGGCTCGGGCGCAAAACGTGCGGCAAATATTACGCGAGCGGTTCTTGGAGAGGCTTTACGCCGAGACAGTGCTGGGTCATCTGCTGATGTTAAGGCTAGAGAGTTTAAACCGTGAAGCCTCAAATCACGTCTTTTAGAGGTGCCCAGTCTATATCCTCGGGAAGCCTAACGTCTAAATTATTCGAGGTTAATTGGCTGCTGCTGACGCTCGTATGTACGGTTGGTCTTGTGGGTGTCGCCATGATTTTTGCTGCGACAGATGGGGTCTGGCAACGCGGGGCGTTTCAGCATCTCACGCGAATTGCGTTTGGGGCATTTATTATGCTGGGTGTCGCGATGATCAATATTCGTGTTTGGTATCGGTTGGCTTACCCAACTTACATCATTGGTCTGGCTCTTTTGATAGGCGTGGAATTGGCAGGCATAGAGGTGAATGGTTCAAAGCGGTGGCTAGACTTAGGGATTGCTAGGCTGCAACCGTCAGAAATCATGAAACCTGCCATCGTATTGGCCTTAGCTCGATATTATCATGACTTATCTGACTGGCGGATCAGTAATGTTTGGGGGTTGATGGGGGCTATTTTACTCATGGTTTTCCCCATGGTTTTGGTTTTTCAACAGCCAGATCTTGGCACGACGTTGCTTTTGGTGGCGACAGGGGTGGCGATTATATTCTTAGCTGGGGTTTCATGGCGGATTATTGGTTTGGCTAGCGTGTTTGCTGTCGTTGCTATTTCAATGTTTTTTAAGTTTGGGTTGAAGCCGTACCAGCAAGAAAGAATTATGACGTTTCTCGATTCATCACGGGACCCTTCTGGCGCCAGTTATCACATTACTCAGTCTAAAATCGCACTGGGGAGTGGGGGTGTGAATGGCAAAGGGTTTATGAAAGGTACGCAACGCCAAGGCGAATATGTGCCAGAGAACCGTACAGACTTTATCTTTACGGTTATTGGTGAGGAGTTTGGACTCATCGGCGGATTACTGACATTGAGCATTTATATGGCTGTAATAGGGGTCTGCATCTGGATATCCCTTCAATGTAAAGAGATGTTCTCAAAGCTGATGATCATGGGGTTAACGACAACGTTTTCGCTATATATTTTTATCAATCTCGGAATGGTCATGGGGTTAGCTCCAGTTGTGGGCGTACCTTTGCCGCTTATTTCATATGGCGGCACGGTTATCTTGGCCGTTATGGGAGGTTTCGGTTTGATCCTATCCGCTCATCTGCACCGAAGTGTTGAG
Source organism: uncultured Caulobacterales bacterium (assembly GCA_938009235.1). Taxonomy (GTDB): domain Bacteria; phylum Pseudomonadota; class Alphaproteobacteria; order Caulobacterales; family Maricaulaceae; genus Litorimonas. Next base: position 186,243 of record CALLIK010000002.1, on the reverse strand, counting down.
CTCCCGAGATCGAACTAAGTCGATATCCCCATTTAACGCTGCGGTTAGTTCTGGGCGGCTTTGGCTTAAGGCATCCGCGAAGGCAATCATTAACGGCGCTATATCTTCTGGTGGGGCATTTTGTAGTTCTCTGCCGATGTGCGAGACACGGGCAAGGCCGATTGCACCACCGGCGCCTTTAACGGCATGTACTGCTCGCCTGAATTGTGAGAGGAAATGTCCATCACCACGTAGGGCCTCTGGCAAAGAGTCCTTTATTATTTCACATTTGATTTGGACAGAATCCCAAAACCGTTTTTGAATATCAGACAGGCGCTCTGCGCTTCCAGCCTCAGATAATTGTTCGATCATTTCATAATCTAAAAGTGGCACGTTAGCGCTTGTGCGAACATCAACTGTGTCTAACAAAGGTGAAACACGTTTATCCTTGTGTCGAATATAAGCGTTCTCAAGGTCCCCTGTTCGCAATGGCTTGGAAAGGACGGAATCAAATCCGGCTAGAAAGTACCTCTGCTTGTCTTCTGCGCTGCAATACGCCGTTAAGGCAAAAATCGGAACGTCGCTATTGGAAGACTTGTCCCGACGAAGTTGTCGTAGGGCTCGCATGCCGTCCATAACAGGCATCATAATATCAAGGATAATCAGATCAAAAGAGGCTAATTTTGCAAGGCTTAGGGCGTGGGACCCATTCTGCGCTGTCGTGACGTTGTGACCCGCTCGTTCTAAAATTGTCCTCGCAATGAGGCGGTTCGCATCATTATCATCAGCAAGAAGTATCTTGAGTTTAGGTGTTGAGGGGGCTTGGGTCATGTATTATATTTCCCACACACAACCTAAGATATCGTTATTATGGAGGCCCTTTACGTCACATCATCTTGACCCGTCTTAGATTCCCTTTAAGGGCAAAGTATAGGCGTCATGGAGCGCAGATGAGTTTTAGGGGTTATCATAATGGCAAGCATTCCTGTTGAACGCGGTACGGCACAATGGTCCTCACGATTTGCCTTCATCATGGCAGCCGTGGGGAGTTCAGTAGGCCTTGGTAATCTCTGGCGTTTTTCGGCTGAATTAGGGACAAATGGCGGCGCAGCCTTTTTGATCGTCTATATCGCCTGTATTGTCTTTGTTGGCATCCCCGTTCTCATGAGTGAGTATATCATTGGACGCGCGGGTAATGCGGCCTCTGCTGTTGGGTCTAACGATGATTTGGCGGTTCGGTCTGGTGTCTCCAAGGTGTGGAGTTCGGGCGCCTGGTTCGGTATGCTTGCGTCATTCTTGATTGTTAGTTTTTACTGCGTGGTCGCTGCGTGGGTTCTGGCTTATATCCCAAAGTTTGTGTTCGGTACGTTTAATGGCATGCCTGCCGCTGAGGTCTCACAACAATTTGGAATAATGTTGGATAATCCAACGACACAGGTTTTACCTTGGTTTTTATTCTTTGGACTTGTGACATCATGGTTGGTGGCTCGAGGGGTCAATAAAGGTATTGAACTCGCGGCACGTTTGCTCATGCCGATCTTCTTTTTGTTACTTATCTCTCTCGCTGCCTACTCAATGATTTCTTCAATGGGTAGCGGCGGTACGTCTGACGCATTTGCCTTCATGTTCACACCTGACTTTAGTAAAATCAATTTTCAGGTGGCACAATCTGCATTGGGGCAAGCTTGTTTCTCAATCGGTATCGGTAATGCGATCATGATCACATATGGCTCTTATCTGCCAAAAGACGTGTCCATCCCAAAGTCGGCTGTGACGGTATCTTTGGTTGATACTTGTGTGGCGATTGTTGCTGGCCTTGCGATTTTCCCTGTTGTTTTCGCCAATAATTTGGACTTTGAAGCGGGTGCAGGTATTTTCTTTACGACTATTCCAACGGCTTTATCCAATGCACCTGGCGGTATGATTGTCGGTGCGGCGTTCTTTTTCTTGGCTTTCTTTGCGGCGATTACGTCCTCAGTGTCTCTTCTTGAACCATCGGTCGCATTTGTGGCCGAGAAAATGAAATGGACAAAGAAAAAAGCAGCTTGGATTACGGGCGCAGCGATAATGGCGTTTGGGCTTCTGTCTCTTTATATTCCAGCTTTCTTTGACTTCATCGATACAGGTTTAGCTGGACCAATTCTCGCACCTCTTTCAGCCCTCATCATCGTATTGTTCACAGGATGGCGCTTGAATAAGGTTATCCTTGCCGAAGAAATGGCAGGGTCAGGGGAGTCTTTGGGGCGTTTCATTCTGTTCTTTGTTCGCTTCGTCGCGCCAGTATTTATGGGGCTTGTCCTCATCTTGGGTACGTGGAGCCGATGGATTGCACCTCTCTTCGCCTAAGTTATCTTGCGCGAATGTAACCTAATGTGTGGTCTTGGGCGCTTGAATCGCCTGCAACCACGCTTAGTGTTATTACATAGGCATTCAGCCTTTATTCAATAAGACCAGTGTAGGTCGCTCGAAAGTCTGAAGTGTGGGATTGTAAATCCTTGCGCCTTGTAGGGAACGATAAATATGCGACTTCGCATTGCTATGATAACGACGGTAGGTTTACTCGTCAGTGGTTGTGCGACCGTCGATATGACGGAAATGAGTCAATCCGTATCAGCTAGAGCCGTGGCGCCAGCAGAAGCGAATGTAGTCCAGCGCTCTGCTGATAAGCTTTACGTCGCGTTTCAGCAAAAAGGCTTTGTCGTGAAGGCCTCGCAAAAGAATGAACAATCCGCGGCCTCTATTTTGTTAAACGGCTTTGAAGTTCACGAGCTGTCACCATTAGACGCGAGCTATGCGGATACAAAGCCATACCATTCGGTTGTCTTGGCTGATATTACTTACGCGGCCCAACATATTCAACGCACGTCCAATGCAGCTGAAGTCTATTTTGAAATGTCTGACGTGCAAAACTCGTTGCGTGACGAATTGGAGAGTCTTGAGATGGCTTTACTTTCATCTCGTGAGGCAGCATCTGAATTTGAGAAAGTTCTAGGCCGCGACAAAACTGAAATTCGTGCCTTAAATACTAAAATCGCAAGACTTACTGCCGTGACCGATAAGTTTGGCTACCGTGTAAGGCAGGCCGCCGCCGCTGAATTGGCAGCTCGTCGCCGGGAAGCCTCCTAACTTCCAGAGCTCTTGGCCTCCAACGGCTAACCCCAAAGACTTCGGCTAGGCGGGAATACGTTCGCGCCATCATATTGCAGGCCATTCTCTATATCTTCCGCGAGCAATAGCGGACCATCCAAATCTATAATATCGCACAGGCTTTCGAGCATTAACATTGGTGCCATGGCAAGTGAGCTGCCGACCATACATCCCGCCATTACGCTGAACCCTATGGACTTCGCCTCCATGATTAAGTCCCGCGCCGCCAACGGTCCGCCGCATTTGTCTAGCTTAACATTGACCGACCGATAGCCTTGCGCCCAGAGTCGTTTGAGGTCCGCAATAGAATGTAGCCCTTCATCTGCACATATAATGAGGTTTGTCTCAGGTAAGTCTTCGCTATGGCCTGCGGGTAAAGGTTGTTCGATCAGGGCAATATTCAGCCCTGAAAGTGCGGAGAGAAAGGTTGGCAATTCGGATTTTGTAAGGGCTTCATTTGCGTCAATGATCAGGCGCGCATCTGGTCTCGCGGCTGCGAGAGCTAGAATTTGTGGTAAGCCATTTGCGCCAATTTTGATTTTTAGCCATGGGTAGATGGACGCGGCTATGGCGGCTTCCGTCATGTCTTTCACGGACCCCCATGAGAGTGTGAACGCTGTCTCTCGAATGACAGGCTGTTTCACCTGCAGTATATCAGCTGCAGAGGTATGTTCTTGCTTAGCCCTTAAATCGACCCAAGCTGACACCAGTGCATTACGAGCCGCGCCGCTGGACAAGCCTTTAAGGGCTTGATCAAAATCGCTAGCTTCAACAAAATCTCGCACGTTTTCTAACTCGGTTGTAACACTCTCTACGGTTTGATTGTAGCGAGGGTAGGGCCTGCATTCGCCGCGTCCCGTATGACCGTCTTTTTGCAATGTGATCTGAACAACGGAAACGGACGTCACTGAACTGCGCGAAATTATGAATGCGTCTTTGGTTGGGTAATTTTTAGCTTCAATATCAAACGCTGTGAACATGATAAAAATCGCAGTCTAAACAGTTTATGAGGCAATAGGCTATTGACCCAGAGAGCCTAGCTTTGCACTTTGCCGCACATGTTGGCAACCACCTCAGATTATAAGCTGGAGATGCGCGAGGATGTTCTCGTGGTTCATCCGAATGGCAATTGGACGATTGCCCAAGCTGCAGATCTTGAAGGGCGTTTATCTAAGGATGTCGCGGCTCTGAGCTATCGTCACGTCGACTTTGATATGACTGAGATAAAAGAACTGGATACTGCAGGGGCTTATCTACTTGCGCGCGCCATACGATACGGCATGACTCCAGCGGAGAGTTGGGATGTTTGCACAGGCTCGAATGGTCATAAAACGCTAATGAACGTCGCGACATCTTCTGTTTTGGGACATGAGCCTGAACCTCGACGACAGTGGTATGATGCATTTGCTAAGGTAGGTGAAGCGTCGGTTCGTATCTGGAATGAAACTGTAGAAACACTTGCTTTTTTAGGTCAACTTTTTGTCGTTATGGCTAAGGTTATCGCGCAACCTAAACGTTTGCGTTGGCGGGCTATCATTAATTTGATTGAGAGTGTTGGGTTGGATGCGGTTCCAATCGTAATGGTGTTGTCGTTTTTTATTGGCGCGGTCATTGCCTATATGGGGGCTAACCTCTTGGCGAGTTTCGGCGCTAGCGTCTTTATGGTCGACCTTGTAGGGTTCGCCGTTCTGAGAGAGCTCGCCGTGATTATCACCGCGATTTTGCTCGCGGGGAGATCTGATTCTGCCTTTACGGCCTCGCTGGGCGCTATGAAAATGCGCCAAGAAATTGATGCTATGAAAGTTATGGGGCTTGATACATTCGAAGTTCTCGTTGTACCGCGTGCAATTGCGTGCGTTGTTGTGATGCCAATATTGACATTCTTGGCAATGATGAGCGGCTTACTCGGCGGATTGATCGTGGCGTGGGTGACGGCGGATATTACGCCTATTCTGTTTTTGAATCGTTTGAACACGGCTGTCGGAATTGAAAATCTTTGGGTGGGCTTAGTCAAAACGCCTGTGTTTGGATTGATCATTGCAATTATCGGGTGCCGTCAGGGACTTGCGGTTACGGGCAGTGTTGAAAGCTTGGGGCAACGCACCACAACCTCTGTTGTTCAGGCTATTTTTGCTGTGATTATTGTAAATGCAATATTCGCAATTCTCTTCTTCCAAATGGGAGTTTAGAACGATGGCCTCTGACCCTATAATTGATCTGTCTGCGCCGCCAATGCGCGCTGTGGGAATTCGGACGCAGTTTGGCCCAAATGTGATTCATGAGAATTTGAATTTCACTGTTAATCAAGGCGAGATTGTCGGTTTGGTTGGTGGGTCTGGCACTGGCAAATCTGTTTTGATGAATACGATGTTGGGATTGAAAGAGCCTGAGGGCGGACATGTCGAATATTTCGGTCAAAACCGAAATGATCTGACCACTCAAGCGCGCATGGTGATTAACAATAAAATGGGCGTTTTGTTCCAAGGCGGCGCATTATTTTCGTCTATGACGGTTCGTGAAAATATCATGGCTCCTATGCGCGAGCATACGGATATTTCCTCAGGCTTGATGCGCGAACTGGCGGATATGAAAATTCATATGGTTGGGTTGCCGCCGGAAAGTGCAGTCTTGTACCCGTCGGACCTCTCAGGCGGGATGAAGAAGCGGGCAGGCTTGGCGCGGGCTTTGGCGCTGGACCCTAAACTGCTTTTCTTAGACGAGCCGACAGCGGGCCTTGATCCTGTTGGCGCGAATGCTTTTGATGAACTTATCTTAGGTTTACGCGAGGCGATGGACTTAACCGTTTTGATGGTCACCCATGACTTAGATAGTCTGTACCTGATCTGTGATCGGATCGCAGTATTGGTTGATAAACATATCCCCATAGCCGATAGCCTGCAGGCTGTAAGTCAGTATAACCATCCGTGGGTCCGTGAGTATTTCGGCGGTCCTCGATCGCGTGCGGCAACGCGGGCTATCGAAAACAATGAACAAAAGTCTGAAATCGAGCGGAAGGGATAAACGTGGAAAACAAAGCAAATTACGCATTGATCGGCTTATTCGTTATAGCTGCGGTTACGGCCATAATCGGATTCGCATTCTGGCAGACAGGCGCGAAGTTCAATGAGACATATGATGTTTATGAAGTGGCCTTTGAAGGCGGCGTACGAGGCTTGAGCCAAGGTTCCGAAGTTCGCTTTAACGGCCTAGGTGTCGGTGAGGTGACGAGCCTTTCCTATGACCGCGAAGACCCAAATCTAGTTTTGGCCGACATTCAAGTCTCTGAACGCACCCCAATTGATGTGAATTCGACTGCGCAGCTCACGCCACTTGGCCTCACGGGCATGAATTATATTGAAATTACGCCAGGTTTAGACACCAACGCGCCACTCATGGCGGATATGCCAGGGCGTGGAAAGAAGCGTATTATTGGCGCTGAGAGCTCGGTTGACGAACTTTTGACCGGCGGCGGTGATGTTGTTGTCGCCGCACAAATGGCTTTAACCCGCGCGAATTTACTCCTGTCTGAAGACAACATTACGACCTTCAGCAGCATACTTAAGAATGTGGAGGTTATTACCTCATCTCTCGATGTATCCGAACTGGATGCTTCGAAACTCAATGACATGATGGATAGCTTTAGGTCCGCTGCTGATGCGATTGCTGACACGGCGACGTCCTTCCAAGGCGTATCGACTAGTCTTGACACCATCATAACTGAAGACCTGCGAACTTTGTTAGTGCAGGCTGATAGCGCCTTGAAAACTGTCGATACGACAGCGGCCAGTTTTGACGGCACAGCGGACAGTATTGATTCGATGCTCCTTGAAGCGACAGAGGCCGTTAATCTGTTATCAAATTCAGGACTGACCGATTTGCAGGACACGGTTGACGCGCTTCAACATCTTGTCTCAACATTGGGGCGTGTTGCTGATAGTTTGGAGCAAAATCCAGCGCAATTCATCGTCGGCACTGAGCGTGAAGAAGTGGTTTTACCGCAATGATATATCGATCCCTTGTTATTCTTGGCGTGTCAGTCGGACTATCTGGCTGCCTGTCTCTGTTGCCGAGCCCAAAATTAGCGCCTTCCGTCTATCGTCTCAGCACAAATGTTGACCCTGTAAAAGCCTCTGCGAACGCAGAAATCATCCGTGTGAGCCGACCATCGTCGACTCGCATATTCAATACGAGTGATATTGTCGTGACAATGGATGGGCAGAAAATGTCCGCCGTTGCGAATGCGAGTTGGTCTGAAGCGACACCTGTCATGATCCAAGGGGCCATTATTGATGCGCTCTCAGGGTCTGCTCAATTCATTGGGTTGGCTCCGTCTTCTGGCGCGAAGTCGGAAACTCGCGTGCATTTAACGATCAAAAATTTTGAAGCTAATTTTGATAATGGATCTGGTTCAGCACCCCTTGCAGTCGTGCAGTATAGCGTCACCTATGCGAGCTCTGATGACCGCAAACTCTTGGGAACTCACATTGTACGAGAGACCCGTCGCGCTGATTCGATTAAAGTGTCGTCGATCATCAATGCGATGGAGACTGCCAACCAAGCCGCGATGGTTGATATTGTGAATTGGTTGGAAACAGAACGTGGCCGCACGGGTAGCTAATCCATTGGTTGGTTGGCACGCTTTCGTTTGAGCGAAAATATGATCGTTAATAAGGCGATCATTATGACTGCAATAAAACCTAGCATGATCTCAATACGGCCTCTCAAAACGTCGCCTAGTAAATGAATAATTCCGAAGATGATGACAGTGTAGAGCAGGGCGGTGATGAAAATGATCACGCAAAACTTCGCGTAGTTCATCTTGAAGTACCCACAAGCTATATAGGTCGGAATGCGCGCCATTGGCAAAAAACGCGCGGCCAATAATGTCGTTAGGGCATGCCGCTCCACGCGCTCTGACAGGGCCATTACACGTTCTTTATCCGCCCAACGCCGCGCTCTCGCAGAGGCGTGCGCGGAATAACCGATCCAATATTTCCAAATATCCGAGACAAACAAACCAAAGAGAATCACCAAAAACACACTCGGGAAATGTTGTGGGTCTGAGACGCTGAGGGTAGCCGCCGCGATGACGGCTGTGTCTTCCTGCACAAATGGGCCGATAAAAATTCCCGCGTATAAATACCAAGAAGGGTCCATAATGTGGTGTTCGACCACAAGGCTGCGCAAAGGTCAACATACGCTCAAAACGAGAAGGGTGCGCTGCGAGAACACCCACAGAGGGGCAAATCGTCACCCTCTCATGACGTTAGCCATAAAATAGATACGATCGACTGAAATAAGCCTCGCCTAAGGCGTTGCGATACGTGAAAGGTCATGACATAAGGCGCGAAATTTTGAAAACCCTCGGCAGGGGCTAACGCGTCTGCCCAACCTTGGTGAAATCATCATGCAGATCAAAGAGCTCTCGGCCGAAGGCCTATCAAAGACTTTCGCCATTACGGTCCCGAAAGAGGACTTAGCTAAAAAGCTAACGGCAAAAATCAAAGAAATGCAGCCGCAAGTCTCATTAAAAGGCTTCCGTCCTGGTAAAGTGCCTGAAGCCCACATCCGTAAGATGTTCGGTACATCCATGATGAATGACCTCGTTCAGGAAGTCGTCAATGAGAGCTCGCAAAAAGCCATCAATGACAACAAACTTCGTCCAGCGGGCCAGCCTAAAATCGACCTTCGCGCAAATGGCGAAGAGGTCGTCAACGGCAAAGCCGATCTTGAGTATCAAATGGTTGTCGAATCAATCCCTGAATTCGAGCCTGTTGATCCTGAAAAATTGAAGTTCACGCGTTTGGTTCACGAAGCTGATCAAAAAGACCTTGATGAGCGTTTGAAAGAGCTGGCCTCTTCACAGAAGTCCTACAAGAAAAAAGCGAAAACTGCGAAAGCCAAGAAGGATGATGCCGTCCTGATTGATTTCGTAGGTACTGTTGATGGCGTTCCTTTTGAAGGTGGCGCAATGGACGGACATCAGCTCGTTCTTGGCTCTGGCACATTCATCCCTGGTTTCGAAGATCAATTGATCGGCGTAAAAGCTGGCGACGAACTTGACGTTAAAGTCACATTCCCTGAACCGTACCAGTCTGCTGACTTGGCGGGTAAAGACGCTGTCTTCGCAACGAAGGTTGTTGAAGTACAAGGCGCGACAGAAGCGAAAATCGACGATGACTTCGCTAAGAAGTTTGGTCTTGAGTCCGCTGAAGCGCTGACAACTGCCGTTAAAGAGCAATATGAAGGTGAGCTAGAAACTCAGTCCCGTCTTCGCTTGAAGCGCGCGATCCTTGATGAGCTAGACAAGAAACACACATTCGACCTTCCGCCTGGAATGGTTGAAGCTGAGTTCACAAACATCTGGTCTCAGGTTCAGGCTGAAAAAGAAGCTGGCAACCTTGACGAAGACGACGCTAAGAAAACGGATAAGGCTCTTGAAAAAGACTACCGTAAGATTGCTGGTCGCCGCGTGCGCCTTGGTCTTGTTTTGGCTGAAATGGGCCAAAAACACGAAATCCAAATCACGAACGAAGAGCTTCAGCAGGCTATGGTCGCAGAAGCCCGTCAGTATCCGGGACAAGAGCAGCAAGTTATCGAGTTCTACCAAAAGAACCCGCAAGCCATCGCTCAACTCCGCGCGCCTATCTATGAAGAGAAGGTCGTCGACCTAATCGTTGAGAAGGCCAAGATGACGGATAAGAAGGTCGATAAAGACACGTTGTTTGAAGAAGACGGCATGATTTAGAGCAATTCGCTTCATTATGTTTTGCCTCAGAAAATGCACACCTTTCGTGCAATTTCTGAGCCCCTAAATGCTCAGCTGCGATAGCAGATTTAAGAACACCGCTCGGTCACAGCAATGTGGTCGGGCTTTTTTGTGAGTTAGGATTGAAGAACGCTTGAGTGATGATTTGCGGCATTGCAATTTTTACGATAGCCCTGTTTCTATGTTTTACAGATTTCTTATCTTTGGACTCATCCTAACGGGCTGCGCGAGCGCTCCCGAGTCGCCCCGTAGAACATCAGAAGAATCCGCCGCCCTGAGCACATTTCCGTATGAATGTGTAAGGAGACAGCCAGGATATGCGGGGCTCGTTTATATTCGGTCTCCATTTGTTGAAGTTCGATCTTATTTCAAAGGTGATGCCGCAAAAAAACTCTCAGTCTGTACTGAGGATCCAAAGCTCCAAGTTTTAGGCACGCGACTTATGGTGGCTATAGAGACGCCGTTCAGCGTGGCAGATTTTGAACGAGAGCAACGCCTCGCAGATGCAGCTCTTCGAGAGGTCGGTATAGAGTCTTACAGCTTTGTGCACCCTTATGGATTTTCTGGTAATTGGGCTGACACAAATGCAGAGAATTTCGTCACGACCGATGGCCATGTTCTGATTTCGGTTGAAAAGGATGATGTGAGCCTGGCAGAGACAGTGTTGGCTCCACTTGCACTGCAAACAATTTATGTGCGCGAAAGGATTTATGAGGAAATCGTATTGACCTCTGCCCCCTAACCATACTCAACTACCACCGCATTCGCACCGCGCATCGCTTTCTCTCTTGCCTGTTCCAAACTCTCGCCGCGCGCCACCACAACACCCAATCGCCGAGATCCATCAATCTCAGGCTTCCCAAACAACCGAATTTGCGTGTCGGGTTCAGCCAAGGCTGCGCCCACATTCTCAAAGCTAATATTGGAGGAGACGCCATCGCCTAAAATCACGGCAGAGGCGGTAGGGCCAAATTGACGTATCGCTGGAATAGGTAGGCCCAAAATCGCGCGGGCGTGCAGCGCGAATTCGGACAGGTCTTGCGAGATAAGCGTCACCAAGCCCGTATCATGCGGGCGGGGGGAAACCTCAGAAAAGATAACCTCATCGCCTTTGACGAAGAGCTCGACGCCGAACAACCCGTATCCGCCCAGCGCGTCTGTGACGGTGCAGGCCATATCTTCCGCCGCGCTGAGGGCCGCTTTGGTCATAGGGTGAGGCTGCCAGCTTTCTTGATAATCGCCGTCCTCCTGACGATGACCAATGGGCGCGCAAAATGAGGTGCCGCCTTTGTGACGAATGGTGAGCAGCGTGATTTCATAATCAAAATCAACGAAGCCTTCGACAATGATCCGCGATTTCCCTGTGCGGCCACCCGTTTGTGAATAGTTCCAGACGTCCGCGATGTCAGCCTCTGTGTGGGCTGTGCTCTGTCCCTTGCCCGAAGAGGACATGACAGGCTTCACGACGCAGGGCAGGCCAATCGTTGCCATGGCGGCGCGGCATTCGGCCTCGCTATCGGCAAAGCGGTAGGGGGAGGTGGTCAGGCTCAACTCTTCGGCTGCGAGCCGTCTTATGCCCTCGCGGTTCATAGTGAGCTGCGTGGCCCGCGCGGTGGGAACAATGGTGAAGCCTTCGGATTCGAGGGCGAGCAAAGTCTCCGTCGCGATGGCCTCGATCTCGGGGACAATCAAATCGGGTTTTTCGTCTTCTGCAATTTTGCGTAACGCCGCGCCGTCCAGCATATTGATGACATAGGATCTATGCGCGACCTGCATGGCAGGCGCATTGGCATAGCGGTCCACGGCGATGACTTCGACCCCCAAGCGTTGCAGCTCGATGACAACCTCTTTGCCCAACTCCCCACACCCGCACATCATAACTTTGGTGGCGTTAGGGGTGAGGGCTGTTCCTAGGGTGGTCATGGGTGTTTCTCATCAGATTTGAGGTTGTAGAACGACTAGCGGTCTTAATAAAGGCGATCAAAGGGCGTATTGGAGAATGGCCAGTATGTTACTTGTAAAGTTCAACGTTAAAACTTCCACAGGAATTTAGCGTTATATTTAGCGCAGAATAAAGGGAGGCTAAAAATGAAGAAATCAGAATTTCAACAAAGTTGGGACGCCTTCGCAAAGGCATTAAATGCTAAAAATAACAATGATCATCTTAATGTAGAGTTGGCGGATATTGAGTATCTCAAAAAACTTGAGGCTCATGAAGACCTGATTGTGAGTGCCAAGAACTGCCATATTACGGAAGCGTTCAATATTGCACCAAATAAGAAAGCCCGTAAGTTCTCGCCAGATTGGATGTTTAAAAACTCTATTACTATTGGTCAAGATGGTCGTGGGAATTTTGCCATCTGGATGGATGTTTCCAAGATGGATAGCCTCGTATTATTTGTCTGTCATGACCCCTCTGAAGTCACCGTGCTGGCAAAATCTCCAGCGGACTTTTTTGATGATCTTCGGGTCTTCCTTACTTCATATGGACCCAAAAATCACTTTGGCCTGCTAGATGAATATCTAAAAAATTGGGAGCCAGAAATTGAGACTGTATCGAAGATAGTCCACTCAAAGCAAATGAACATCGATATTTTCGATTTCGGCGTGGCCAATGTTGGTGATCGTGTGGCCCTCGACCACCGAGGTAAAAATACAATTGTTAAAGAATCTAACCAACGGGGCGTACTTTTACTGACGGACGAAGAAGAGAGCGTCATCAGAAGTGTAAAGCGCCGTGATCAAATATGGTATATTGGTCTTCTTTCATCGCTTGCGATGGGTTTTTCTTTTTTCTATATCCTACAGAAGAAATCAATTATGATTAGCTTTTTATGGACGTTGATGTCCTTTTTGATGTTCTTTTTTGTTATGATGATGATGTTAGATCAGTACTGTATATGGCGTTCAAGAAAGCGGAAAATCTGTAAATAAATCACTTTTATCCAGTCCAACGAAACCCATCACTCCTAATTCCGCCAACCATCTTCGGGGAAGCGCATGTCGCCTAGGTCTCCATCTGTTCGCAGCTCGTTAATGTGCTACAGCTCCACTAGGCGACGGTCTTTATTCACGCGGCGCAATTCCATCACCCGCATTTCAGCCTGAGTATCCAAGACAGCGGTTTACTGACACAGCCACGTCTATTGTTGATGGATTATCTGTATGCGGTAATCACCAATAGTGAACGGACTTCTATCGACCTGCCGGGCGGGAATGGTTTGAAGGTCAATTTCAGAGGCGCGCGCGAAATCGCCTCGCTGTAGGTCTCGCAGCATAATTTGATTTGACTCGAAGTGGATGACTCCAACGACGTCCGGTAAATCAGGGTCGGGCAGAGTTAGCCAACAGTCGGGCGAGCTTCCGATTTCGAGTCGATCATGACCGTCAGAGTCGAGGTCTATTTCAACCGCCTTCGCCCATTCACGATGGGTGACTCTGGCGTAGTCGCGAGATGTGTTTGCGCGCTGAGCGGAGGAGCTTTGCGGAGATTTTTTGCGTTTAAATATCATAACAGTTTTACTTACGTATCTGCGTAGGCTTTGGACGTGGATTTATTTTCAAAATCTTCATTTTTTCTCCTGAGCAGATCTTGTGTCGTCTCTAATATTGAAACATTTTTCCAATTGTCTAATTTCCTACAAATTCTATCCGCGCGGCCATCGCGCGCGAGACACTCGTGCCTGTCCTGATATGCGTTTCTTCACCGGATTAACGTCGACTTTCCCAACGTCGATACAGGTGAATATTTGCTGGTTTTCGACATTCATGGCGTATCTTAACTCGATGAATGCTTTAATGTTTACGAGCGAATAAACATCTCACATTCTGAATGTAGGATAACTCCGAGCCTGCCGCAGGGTGCAAATCTTGACATGGTTTTTCAACTTGTGCATGTTTAAAAATTGAAAGCAATCTTAATTTGGAGCAAAGATAAGCTGATATGTTTAAAACCACATCACAGAAAATTTTTATGAACCGCAACGCGAAACTTGCCGCGTATTCATTTGGTCTTCTGATGTGTACGGCCTGTGGTGGAGGCAGTTCTTCTGGCTCGGCAACGCCACAAGTCGCAGTCAATCAAGCGCCTGTTGTTAGGGTTTCGAAGCTTAGCATCGTTGCGGAAGGTCAACCGTTTGAGTTGGATGCGTCTGGGTCCAGTGATTCAGACGGTGACGCCCTGACCTATAGTTGGAGTCAAATTTCTGGACCTGCAATGGAAATCGTGTCTCCCACTCAGGCGAAATTAGGCTTAACTGCGCCGCTTTTGGACAATGACCAAACCGCGTCCTTTGAGGTGTCCGTATCAGACGGGGCATTTACACGCGTGTCCACTGTCTCTCTGGATATTGAAACTTTGAAGGTTGCGGCTGTGGCGTCGAAGGCCACCGAATTTGGAACGGGCGGACCCACAAATCCGACAGTGACTGTTGGCGATCCGAGTCTTTTCGAGGGGAATAAACCGCTTGTGAAGATCATCGGTCTGACGCGCGCAGAGAATGGCGGTTATACAGTGCATTGGACCGCGGATGGTCTTGGACATAATATGCCTATCTCCTCGCAAATTTTTTCGGCCGAGGGAGACCCCGTTGGAACACAAGTTGACGGCGTTTTCATAGGCGGTGAAGAGGCTGGTTACGGATATGATGAGGATGGAAATTTTAGATTTCTATGGGGCATTCCTTTTGCGACCTTCCAAAGCGGTGACACGCTTTATAATCTTACAGGCGTATTAGAGGCCAACCCAGCATTTACGGTTGGGTATAATTTTCACCGCGGAGCCGTTGAGGGTGAAGTCTTTGGATTCGGTGATAGTTTTATCGACCCAGCTGAAGACTATCAAAAATGGCTCGGCGGAGACATTACGGCTGTTGGTGACAATGAATTGCTGACTGTATTTTCGGAATTGTCCACTCTGAACCCAGAGGCCGAGGATGTGAACATCGTCATGAAGGCCTATGTTGTTGACCCAGTGGGGCAAACGACGGTCCATACGCTTGGCGAGTTTCCCTCGCATGGCTCAATAAGTAAAAAAAGTTACTTGGCCGTTTCGAGCTATACCGACGATAATGTCTTAGTCGCATGGTCTCAGAATACTGAAACTACGGGTTACGACATCAATATGCTTCGCGCCGATAAAGACGGAGCGTCGTTAGGAATGACCGAGATTGTAAATGTGGAAACGGACGGCGATCAACTCAATCCTGTGGCGGTTACGATGACGGATGGGAATATTTTCGTGGCGTGGATGCATAATGCGGTAGGTGCAGAGACAGCTGAAATTCGGGGCCGTATCGTTCGTCCTAACGGAAGTTTTGCCTCTGATGAGGCGGTCTTACCGTCCATTCTGCAGGCCTTTGATAATGAGACACTTTCAGGTCAGTATTTTTTCACTCTTACGGCGTTGAACACGAATGAGGTTCTGGTGACGTGGACAGATGAAACTTCTGGCGAAACGGAAATTCGTGCCCTTGTCGTGGATGAGACTTTTGAAGTTGTTTCGAATGAGTTTGTGATCGCAACTGGTGCGCAAGCGGAGAGCTATGAAAGGCTGCACACACTCGTGCTAGCTGATAATCGCGTCATCATGTCGTGGTATAATGATTACGGCTATTATGGTGACCCTAAGGTCAGTCATACCATTGGGTTCTATCCCGTAGGGAAAGAGTAAACTATACAACGGCTATGTTTCGCCAGTGTCTGCACACTAATGGCGCGGGGGTTTCCAGTCTTCGATGCAAGGCTTATCAAAGCATGACCTCAAGCGCCTTATTGGGTCTTCTTGAGGGCGGACTTGAAAAATCTTATCACTGCATGGCGCGATGCGAAGCATGTGAGGTTGACCTGGGTTGACCTGAACGAAGGCGATTTTTTGATCTCCAAATGACGGAGGCGAGCTACACCAAGAGCCTATGCAGCTTGTTCTCACCGTGATCGGGAACTCCGACAAATACACATCACTGCGGCGGTCTTGTGTCAATGAATAGCCTTCAAATAGAACTTGCATTGGCGCAGGCGCAGATGAGCGCGGTGGCCATACACCAGTGGTCATTTTTGGGGGTGGATTAGGTTTTGATCTCGGCGCTGACGGATCAGGCTTAAATGTACCCACTAAGACGTAATAGGTCTTGTGACTGACTTTTACTGTTTCCATCGCCTGCATGAGGTCAGGTTGGGCACAGCTCAGTGCAGACACGCTAGGGGCGTGTAAGATTAAGGCTGCAAGCGCGCTTAAAACATATCGTAAAGCCATAACGTAATCTCCAAGCGTTATAATCACTCACACGATAAAGTACCTAACGTGAATGAGGTATGAGGTTTTGGTTGTGGTAAGCTCATCTGAAGGTGGACTATGATATTTTTATCCAAGTCCCATTTAGCTGTCATAATTTGATTCGAAAGGACTGGAATTTACCCTAACCTAAGATTCCCTTGCCTATGCTCTTGAAAGAGTGGCTCGGCGGGGCAATATGTACTCAACTGATTTGCTTGCGGCAGACTGCCGATTAGACTTTAAGGATATTGATATGATGCACGATCACCAAGAAAGACTTATGGGCCTTGTCCCGATGGTTGTTGAGCAAACATCACGCGGTGAACGCGCGTTTGATATTTTCTCGCGTCTTCTCAAAGACCGTATCATCTTCCTCACGGGTGTTGTCGAAGACAACATGGCTGCCTTGATTACATCACAACTTTTGTTCCTAGAGTCAGAAAACCCGAAGAAAGAAATTAGCATGTATATCAACTCCCCTGGTGGCGTTGTGACGGCTGGCATGGCGATTTATGACACGATGCAATATATTAAATGCCCAGTGTCGACTGTGTGTATCGGTCAAGCCTGTTCAATGGGCTCATTGCTTCTCGCAGCTGGCGAAGCTGACATGCGCGTGGCTCTGCCAAATGCGCGTATCATGGTTCATCAACCATCAGGCGGTTTCCGCGGCCAGGCATCTGACATTCAGCGCCACGCCGACGACATCCAAGCGATGAAAAAGCGTTTGAACGAAATCTACGTGAAACACACGGGCAACAAATACTCTGTTATCGAGAAAACACTCGACCGCGATCATTTCATGACAGCGCAAGAAACCAAAGATTTCGGTATTGTAGACCATGTCTACTCGAAGCGCGGCGAGGGTTAGGCTGCGATTCACTGTAACGCAGGCTTTCACAGCACTTATTTCGCTGTGTAAGTCTGAACTTAAGGTTTATCTGCGATGGTGATTCAATGCCTCGCAGATAATAGGGCGCAAACGGGACGTAATCGGCACTTTTCTTGCAGTGATTTGTAAGTTGGAACCGGTGGAATGGAAGTTAGACGATGAGCAAGAATACGACTGACAGCAAGAATACGCTCTACTGCTCCTTTTGTGGGAAGTCTCAGCACGAAGTCCGCAAACTGATTGCGGGCCCGACAGTCTTCATCTGTGATGAATGCGTAGAACTTTGCATGGATATCATCAAGGAAGAGGGCAAAGGCTCTCTCGCGAAGACACAAGAAGGTGTTCCAACACCTCAAGAAATTACACAGACACTAGATGATTACGTCATCGGTCAAAAATACGCCAAACGCGTGTTGTCCGTTGCTGTCCATAACCATTACAAGCGTCTGAACCACGCCGCGTCTAATCCAGATGTCGAACTGGCTAAATCCAACATCTTGCTCGTCGGCCCAACAGGCTGTGGTAAGACATTGCTCGCGCAGACTTTGGCGCGCATTTTGGATGTTCCGTTCACGATGGCTGACGCAACGACATTGACCGAAGCTGGTTATGTCGGCGAAGATGTCGAGAACATCATTCTGAAATTGCTACAGTCAGCTGACTATAATGTTGAACGCGCCCAACGCGGTATCGTTTACATCGATGAGGTCGATAAGATTTCACGTAAGTCTGATAACCCATCAATCACGCGTGATGTATCGGGTGAGGGCGTACAGCAAGCTCTTCTCAAGATTATGGAAGGCACTGTTGCCTCTGTACCGCCGCAAGGTGGCCGTAAGCATCCGCAGCAAGAATTCTTGCAGGTTGATACAACCAATATCCTCTTCGTTGTGGGCGGCGCATTCGCTGGCCTCGATAAAGTGATTGCGGGTCGCGGTGATGACAGCTCCATCGGCTTTGGCGGGTCCGTCAAAGAAGTTGATAAGCGCGGCGTTGGAGACATCCTTCAAGGTGTTGAGCCAGAAGATTTGACGAAATTTGGACTTATCCCTGAATTTGTGGGTCGTTTGCCTGTCATCGCGACACTGACGGATCTGGACGAGGAAGCCTTGATCATCATCCTAACGAAGCCGCGTAATGCGCTCGTGAAACAGTATCAAACACTCTTCGAGATGGAAAATGTCAAACTGACGTTCACAGAAGATGCACTTAAAGCCATAGCCAAGCGCGCTTTGACCCGTAAAACGGGTGCGCGTGGATTGCGCTCCATCATGGAAGCCATCTTGCTCGACTCTATGTTCGATCTGCCGACCTATGAAGGCGTCGAAGAAGTCGTGATTAATGCTAAAGTCGTAGAGGGCAACGCAGAGCCGCTTTTGGTTCATGCAAAAAAATCCTCTAAGAAAAAAGCTGACAAGTCTGCCTAAGATCTAGGTTTTGGCCAAAGAATTGATACGGGAGCCTCAGGGGGCTCCCGTTTTCGTTTGATGAGGGCTTTTGCTGTATTTCACGGCATTGAAATTTACGCTTGGACCTTGCCGACTACGTTCATCTAACCCACATAGGTCTGGCTAGACATGTGGATAGCGAATAGGATTAAGTGATAATATGAGCGACATTCAACGCCTACCAGTCTTACCCCTTCGCGATATCGTGGTTTTCCCGCATATGGTCGTTCCGCTCTTTGTTGGGCGTGAAAAATCTATTGCAGCGCTTGAAGAGGTCATGCAGGCGGAAAAACGCATCCTGCTTCTCACGCAAAAGGACTCGGCAACGGATGACCCGACTGCGGATGATCTGTTTGAGCGTGGTTGTATTGCGAAAATCCTACAGCTTCTGAAATTACCTGACGGCACCGTTCGAGTACTTGTCGAGGGTGAAGACCGCGCAGCTGTCTCTGGCCTCAAGGTGGGTGAGTTTTTAGAAGGTGACGTTCGTATCACCGATAGCGAGCAGGCCGATAAAGACCATGTCAGCGCAATGGCCACGCAAGTGCGTGATGGATTCGAATCCTACGGTAAATTGAACAAAAAAGTCGCGGATGAAGTCATTACCTCCGTGATGGAAACGACCGATGCCTCAAAGCTCTCCGATATTGTCTCTGTGCATTTGGGCGCAGATATTGCGCGTAAGCAATCCTTGCTGGAATCCACCGAAGTCGGTGACCGTCTTGCGCAAATCCTCGAATTGCTGGATGGCGAAGCGTCGCTTCTCAAAGTCGAGAAGAAAATCCGTGGCCGCGTAAAGCGCCAGATGGAGAAGACCCAGCGCGAATATTATCTCAATGAGCAGATGAAGGCGATCCAGACCGAACTTGGCGGGGACGAACCCGATGAGATGGAGGAGCTACGCGCGAAAGTCGAAGAGACGAAGCTGACCGTTGAGGCCAAGGAAAAGGTCGACAAGGAACTCTCGCGTCTCAAGAAAATGTCTCCAATGAGCGCCGAAGCAAACGTGTCGCGTAACTACATCGACTGGATGCTCTCTGTGCCGTGGGGCAAGAAGAAACGCGTTCAGCGCGATCTCGCCAAAGCGCAAGAGATATTAGATGCCGACCATTATGGCCTCGATAAAGTCAAAGAACGGATTATCGAATTTCTCGCGGTTCAGACCCGTACGAAAAAAGTCAAAGGCCCAATCCTTTGCCTCGTCGGACCTCCGGGCGTGGGTAAAACGTCACTCGGTAAATCTGTCGCTCGCGCAACGGGCCGTGAATTTGTACGCGTGTCACTTGGCGGCGTGCGTGATGAGAGCGAAATCCGTGGTCATCGCCGCACCTACATTGGCTCCATGCCGGGCCGTGTCATTCAGTCGATGAAAAAAGCGAAGTTTAACAACCCGCTCTTCCTCTTTGATGAGATAGATAAGATGGGACAAGACCATCGCGGTGACCCCGCTGCGGCGCTGCTTGAGGTTCTCGACCCCGAACAGAACGACACATTCAACGATCATTATCTGGACGTAGATTACGACCTGTCCGACGTCATGTTCATCACGACGGCGAACAGCCTCGATATGGCGCAACCGCTTCTGGACCGTATGGAGATCATCCGTATCCCTGGATATACAGAGGACGAGAAGGTTGAAATCGCCAAGCGTCACTTGATCCCAGAGCAGACGAAGGAACATGGCCTGAAAGCCAAAGAGTTCACGCTGTCCGAAGATGCCGTTCGCGACATCATTCGCTATTACACTCGCGAGGCGGGCGTCCGTGGATTGAAACGCGAAATCGCATCCCTCGCACGTAAAGTGCTGACGAAAATCGTGACAAAAGAAGTCACGAAAATCGACGTCACGGCGACGCATTTGGATGACCTGCTAGGCGTCAAGAAATTCCGCTATGGCAAGACCGATACCGAAGACCAAATCGGTGTCGTCACAGGCTTGGCGTGGACATCCGTTGGCGGCGACATCCTGACCATCGAAGCGCTCGCAATGCCCGGTAAAGGCAAGATGACCGTCACAGGTAATCTGAAGAACGTGATGAAAGAGTCGATCTCGGCGGCTAATTCCTATGTTCAGGCCAAAGCGCCAGAGCTGGGTATTTCACCGAAGAAGTTCCGCTCCAACGATATTCACGTTCACGTTCCTGATGGCGCGACGCCGAAGGATGGCCCGAGTGCGGGTATCGGCATGGTCACGGCGATTGTGTCTGTGCTGACGCAAATTCCAGTTCGCAATGATATTGCGATGACGGGCGAGGTCACATTGCGTGGCCGCGTTACGGCAATCGGCGGATTGAAAGAGAAACTCCTCGCGGCGCTACGCGGTGGCGTGAAGACAGTCTTGATCCCGATTGAGAATGAAAAAGATCTCGCGGATATTCCGGACAACGTCAAAGCTGCGCTAGAGATCATTCCTGTCACCCATGTCAGCGAAGTCCTCAAACATGCGCTGACCCAGAAAATTAAACCGGTGAAATGGACGAGCCAAGATGAAGCCCAATTCGCAGGCCTCATGATGGGCACGCCGCCCGCGCAAATGCCAGAAGGCGGCTCTGCGGCGCATTAAGCGTCTATTTGGGCAGGTAAATTTCTCGCAAATATCGGTCGTTCGAGATGATGATTCCAGCGGCTTACTTTGGGCGATTTTAAGCCGCTCAAGACAGTGGGCATTTGCAGCAATTTAACGAAAACTATCTAACCTGCATATATGCTCAGGCTCACTATAGACAAAATCAAGAATCTATTTTGGGGTCTTTTGCACTGGAGTGTATTTCTCGGCATCTACGCTTTATTGCCGATGATGATTGTTCTATCAATAGCTTGGCTTGGCTACCATTGGCAATGACAATAGACCCAATTCACCAAAGCTTAAACCAAATCGAGTGGCTTACTTTGGGCGTTCTAAGTCTCTCGCCTAACGTCTGCTTCTACAGTCTTTCTGCTGAAACGTTACCTGATTTGTAAATGAAAAAGCCGCCCCGCTGGCATCCCGGGACGGCTTTCCTCAAGCTTATCTGGTGGGATTAGCTTAGAACCCTTTGCGGACGGTGAAGCGCGCATTTAGCGGCTTGCCTGTCGAGATGTTGTCATTGCTGTGGGCGTCGGGGAAGTAATCTACGTCCAAGAGGTTTTCGATGTTCACCTGTAGTTTAAGGTCTTCTGACACGTCATAATGCGCAGCGAGATCGACGCGGGTGTAGGCTGGGACTTTGACACTGTTATCTTCGCGGACAAAGAAGCTACCTTGATGGGTTAACCCGCCGCCAAAGCCGAATTTGTCGGTCAGGTCATATTGGCTCCAGAGAGAGAAGCTGCTCTCTGGTGTTTGGCGTGTGTCATTGCCGTCTAAATCTTCATTGGCCTCAAATGTGACTTCACCATCAAGATAAGTATAGCCCGTATTGAACGACCAATTTTCTGTTAAATTGCCTTGGAGTTGTAGTTCAAAGCCTTTGGTGTTTGAGCCTTCGACATTGACTTGGTTGTCTTGATCGCCCTCCGTATCTTGGGTGAGAAAGTCATCGCGTTCGATTTCAAACACTGATGTCGTGAAGCTAAGGTTTGGACGGATATTCCACTTCAGGCCAATTTCACGGTTCTCAAACCCTTGTGGAGCTGTTTGACTATTTGTCAGGTTCAGTGTCAGGAATTGATCGCCTGAGCGCGGCAGGAATGTCTCGCTATAGCTGGCGTAGATAGAGACATTTTCCGCAGGTTTGTAAATTGCGCCGAGGCGAGGGGTGAATTCCTCGTCTTTACGGCTGAACTCTGTGCCCGCGACGAGGTCATCAACTTCAATATCGAAGCTGTCATAACGGCCGCCAAGGATGAGTTTAAACTGATCCGTCAGATCGATTTGGTTCTGCGCATAAACGGAGAGCGTTGTCACTTCAGAGGCGCGGTCTCTGGATAGGCTGGTGAAGTCAAAGGCTGGAATGTCGAGTGGGTCTGTAAAGGGGATGGACAGCTGGTCGATCCCATTCACGGCAAAGACATTATCAAACCGCGCGTTCTCTGTGTCTTGTTGACCATATTCCGCGCCGACTAAAATTGTATGCCCAATTGATCCTGTCTGGAACTCTCCGACGAGGTTCCCTTGAAGGAACAGGTTCTGGCGGTCGGTTAGGTCGCGGTAGCCATCTAATTCGACCTGATCGAATGTGCCGTCCGCGCCAACTTCAACTTCTTCGCTGGCAAAGAGGTTTTGATAGCCTTTGTCGTAATCTGCATATTGCGCGCTAAAGTTCCCGCGCAATGCATCGCTAAACTCATGATTGACCGTACCGCGTAGGATGTGGGCTTTCAGCGTCGTGAAGTTCTCATCAGGTGAGCCGAAGAAGGTGTTGTCGAAATCCTTGAGCGGCACATCTGCTCCGCCGCTGAAATCGCGGGACGGGACGCCGCGATCCACAACGCGATCATCATCCAGATATTCATAGGATAAATCGAGAGTGGTTTGCGGGGAGAGCTCTAACTTCGCTGTTGGGTTAAAACCAAACCGTGTTCCGTCAAAGAAATCACGGTGATTGTTTAGCTCTTCGTAAAAGCCGTTCACGCGGACGCCTGCTGTATCAGAGACGTCAGAATTCGTATCAAATGACCCGACATAGGCGCCGAATGTGTCGACAGACGCGCTGAGGTCGGTGAATGTTTCTCCGATAACCGCCTTCTTTGTGACTCGGTTGACGATGCCGCCTGTGCCGCCGCGCCCAAAGAGGAGGGCGTTAGAGCCGCGCAGAATTTCGACTTGCTCTAGGTTATAAAGCGGGCGGAAATATTGAACATCATCACGCACGCCGTCTTGGAAGAAATCAGCCGTCGTTTGCTGTCCGCGAATAATAATAGCGTCGCGATGCCCTTCACCCTGTGAGTTCGTCAGGCCCGGCGTGTAGCGCGTGATGTCTGCGATATTTGTGAACGCCTGATCTTCGATCTGAATACGGTCCACGATGGAGAGGCTTTGCGGGACATTGATGATCGGGGTTGGCGTCTTCACGGCATTGACCTTGTCGATGGACAAATATTGGCCTGTTGCGATGATCACGTCTTCTTCCATCTCTTGCTTAGAGACGTCTTGAGCATAAGCGGACGGGGCAAGCGCAATAAGTAATACGGCGGCGCTACAGAGGGTTTTGTGGGACATGTGTCTTCTATCTATTCTGGTGGGGCAGTGTTGTGCGGTCATTGCTGACTGAACTGTGTGGGGTAGGGATGGCGGCGGTTTCGCGGGCCATGATCAAGGCATCTTGCACAGCATCAAAAAACTCACTTTGGCTATGGTGGCAATCTGCCGCCATTAGGCCCGTGAGGATTGAAGCTTGTGTTTGAACGATCATGGAAGCCCTCTTGCGAATAAGTCTTAATTACGAGTTTCGATTAGAGAGATTGAGAATGAGTTGCAAGAACTAAATGCGACTAATTCGCAAAAACATCTGGAAAACGCAGTGGAGACACTTCAGCCCATATATTCAACTCAGACAATTCACGCAGCTAGGACTCTATATATAAAGGGGGGCGCGCAAACGGCGATCGACCCTGTCTGGAAATTGTCTTCAAGATCAGGGGAGGCCGCGAGTGAAATGAATGGTGGGCGGTAACGGGTTCGAACCGCTGACCCTCTCGGTGTAAACGAGATGCTCTACCAGCTGAGCTAACCGCCCCACGCATTTCATGCGAAGTGGGGCTTATACTGCTTTTGATCACACATGCAATTGCTGTATGTGATTTCATGGATGAAAATATCACAAAAATGGCACTGTCTCTGCCATCTACATATATGACAGAGCAATGGGGCGGTGCGCATGTGTTCAAAGTGGGCACGCAGACCCAATTTAAGATGTTTGCGATTCTTCGTCCTGCCGCAAATCGACTCACGGTGAAGGCTCCAGACCCAGAGATTCGCGCAATGTTGTTCGAAGTTGGCGTTGCAGAGGCCCATTCCCATCTGCCGCGCGGGGATTGGATGGTCTTATTCCTAGATAAACTGGACGAAGATGACGTTTTGGCACGTCTAGAGGCCTCATATAACACGGTTTTACCGAACCTTCCGAGGTCTGTGAGGGACAAGTTGAGCTCTGGCTGAATAAATCTGCAAAAACAGGCATTTCCGCGTTGACCAAACGAAACCCCGTGGCTAATAGCCCCTCACATCTTAGCGGGTGTAGCTCAGTTGGTTAGAGCGCTGGCCTGTCACGCCAGAGGCCGCGGGTTCGAGTCCCGTCACTCGCGCCATTTTCCTTTTAGGAAATGGTATTAAGATTTAAAACGCCTCGATCTTTGGATCGGGGCTTTTTTTATGGGTGGTTTTTTGGGGAGGGACAAACCTGAAGCAAAACACTCTTGCGATAAGTAATGGTTTCGGCGAAGGCTTTGAAATGATGAACACTATATTCAAGTATATATTGGCCTCCATATTTGTAGCTTTTGCGCTAAATGCATGCATGGCTAAAATCGATAAGAACTCGATTTATGGTGAGTATTCGCTTGTTGTCGATGGTGTCGATCATATCCTCATTATCTCGCGCGATGGGACCTATACCCAAAAGACGAAAATAGATGGGGAAATAATTACTATAAACACTCGGGTCTGGGTGGATTATTTTCCGGAGGACGATGAAATTCGATATGATTTAGTGAATTTCCAATTTCCATCTGAGACCATCTCCAGTGATTGGCCTGCGTTATTTGAAATAATATGGGGGAGGCTTAGTTTGTGCTATTACAATGAAACAATGCATACTGAGTGTTACGTGAAAAGGAAGCCGTCTTCTTAACGGTGTTCAGTTTTGTAACGTTAAGAGCATAAACTAATTTAAGCTTTTCGTTCCTTACCTAAATGATGGAAAGCAAGGCAAAGTAGGATGTAAATGTTGAATATTCGATCATGGTTTTGGAACCTGTTTCGACTTTCTGTCACGGTCAAAGTGTCCGTAGATGTTATTGATGTGGATTATTATGGCGACCATTTTACTTTTTCGTGGCCAGATATAAAAAACCCGAAATTGATTTCATCAAAAGAACATGGGGTATCAGGCCATTATGTTGAATTTAACGTTGGCCCCAAAGTGCTGTCATTTAGCGATGAACATATAGGGTTTTACGGTCTCGTTGAGTGGATGCGTATAAAAGCTAACTTAAACAAAGAAGATATTTCCAAGGTGTTGGCTTCGGAAGAGGCTTGTATCTTTCTTAACAGCACTCAACTCTGAGAGTTTTTAAGTTTTGTAACTTCAACAGCATGGGTTAATGTTCCACGTCTGAAGTCCTCACTCTAAATACACATCGCCTTTCCGCTCACCCCAGCCTGTTGTTTGGTTTACCAAACGACTTGAGCTGGGGTCCAGAGCACTCGTGAATATGTGTCCATAGGCTCACTGGATCCCAGCTCAGGGCTGGGATGAACGGATGTTATTTTGAAATTAGAATAATGGTCCACGTTTTAGAAAACTCAGACCCCTTTGTTTTCAATCCCTTGCAACAAATTAAGCGAGATGCGTCCACGCCTTCAAAAACTGTGGCATAGTGATCTCGTTCTTTCGGACAGGGACAGGGTAGCGCTCTCTATCTGGTTCGAGAGGCGGTGGGGTTGAGTGACTTGGTGTGAGAGCTGAGTTTGTACCGGACCTTTTGGAGTGAGAGCCGACAGGTGCATTTTTTGTTTCCAAAAATTGCACGAACTAGGTCTAATGGCCAAACTGTAGGGACAGATGGGCCGCTTCGTCAAAAACCGTCGCCGCGTGGTGAATTGGATTTACAAGCCAGTTCAATGATACCTGCGTAAAACAAAACTATTCTTTCGGTACTCCGTCGCGAGTATCAACCACGCGGGCTGTCCTGCTTAATTTAGTCGTCACCCATGTTGAACAAAAGTTTCAACGGGGGCGATAGGAGAAGACGCTTGGGTGCATGTAAACTATCAAATTTTTAGGCGTAAGTTAAGGTCGCATCGTCAGTATGATGAAATGAGAAAAAGCGAAAACAACAATAAATCATTTAACTCAGGGTTGGATTATCATGCCTTGTTTTCGGCATTGTTTTGGATGGTTTTGATGATCGTTCTGATTCTGCATTCTGGTTGGAGTTGGTTGTTACTCGGCATAGGTTACTTTGCAGTCACTAGTACTATGACTATTTGGCATGAGCAGATTAAATTTAATCACGACGGAATTTGTATCAGAAGATGGAATTTAAAATGGAAATGCTACACGCTTGAGCAATTCAACTGGGCGCATTTTGAAGACGATGGTGGGATGTTACTAAATTTTACCAGCGATCATTATGTGATTGAGGCTGCGTGGCGTTATAAACCGTTGATTGGGATTTTAAAACGTGAAGCTCGGCAGCGTATTCCATACTTCGGGTATAAAGTAGAGCACCATGACGAAATGAATGACGTAAAAAATTATGGGTGTTCTAGATGCCACCGCATACACCGAAAGTTAGATATTAAGTCGTGGGTGGAAGAAGAAAGACGCAAAACGTTGTTTAAAAAAGTTGTATTGAAATTCCCAACTTGCCCTAATTGTAGAAGCCCATCTGTATTGAGTGCGACTGATTCAGAGGTTGCTATGACTAAGTCTGGCCTCGTTGCGTTCGATAAACATATGAAGGCAACATTCACCTCAGAGGATTATGTTGCCAGCCATACCCGCTTGGAAAACCTACACCGCTAAGCGTTCTTTCAACACCGGTAGCAAGACTTCATTCGTCACCCATGTTGAAACAAAAGTTTCAACGGGGGGCGATAGAAGGAGGCGCTTGGGTGAGTGTAAGTTAGGGGTGTTACAACCCTTAAGTTAGTTTGCCCTTAAGCAAGTTTTTTGAATGGAATTTAAAGTAATTTACTTAGGTGTGGGGAATGAAAAATGACTCAGATACACCTGCACCGCAAACAACCCGTTGGGATTATGAAAGCGGACCGCAGTGGTTATATATTGTAATTTATCTCACCTTAGGTGTGGTCGCTGTTTGTGCTGCATTATGGGCACATAATCCTTCATTAAACGCGTGTGGGCAATCCAGAACGTCCATTCCAGCAATTGTCATTTCGTGTATTTTGGGACTGATTGCGTTGTTTTGCTTAATTCTTAGTCTCACCGCACGGGTGCGGTGGACTGAAACTGTTCTGGAATATCGGACAATGAAATTGAAATGGGTACAGGTGCAACGTAATCGTATTACGGCATATGGGGAAGGTGAATACAGCTTTGGTGTGGACTACGGGACAGTTAATTTACGGATACCCAAGCAGCTCGGATATAAGAAAAAGTTGCTGGAAATACTTCGAAGTGATTTAAAAACATCAAGCCCAGAGATGTTTTATGTGCCTGCATACAAAGAACTTCTTGAGGAGGCTAATAATGCAGGGTGCTTTAGATGTGCGACTGTGTACTCCACCCAAAATGTGACAGACTGGAATGAAGAGGAAGATGATCTTGCGATCTGTCCCGCCTGTAAATCTAGCGAGGCCGTTGTGTTTGGCGTAGAGGACATCATCGTATCCAAGCAAGGGTTGGATAAATGGAATGCAGATTATCTGAGCGAACTTGAAGGTGAAGAACGTGTCTTACAAAGCACAAAGATGAATGAAGGTCGGGAACAAGCCAAAGGCTTTAAGCCTCTGCCGTAACCTAAACTGCCAAGCGTTCTTTCAACATCGGAAGCAAGACTTCGTTCGTCACGAGTGGATCGCCTGTATAGGCAAGTTCGTCTGCGCCCGAGAGGCTCTCGACAACACAGCCGGCTTCTTGCGCGATTAGGAGACCTGCGGCGATGTCCCAGACGCCGAGATCGCGTTCCCAATATCCGTCGAAACGGCCCGCAGCCGTCGCGCAAAGATCAAGACTAGCTGCGCCCATTGTGCGCACGCCATAACTGGAGCCCATGACTTTATGTAATTCTTTGAGGAAGCGCGTATGACCTGTGCGCCCAATGAATGGCGTACTTGTCGCAAAGAGGCTCTCTTGGAAAATGTCGCGGTTGGCAGGACGAAGACGGCGATCTGCGCCGCCGCGTGTGCCGTCATTGACAAAGGCGCCTTTGCCTTTTTCGGCCATGAACATTTCGTCCGTGATGGGATTGTAAACCATTGCGGCAACGACTTCGCGCGGCGTGTCGTCAATCTGGCGTTCCAGCGCGATAGAAATCGCGAAGTGCGGAATGCCGTGAGAATAGTTCACTTTGCCTTGGAGCGGCGAAATGATGAAGCGATGAGTCTTGTCAGAGTTTTCAATCTCGCCGCCTTCTTCGAGGAGGAAGCCATAACCAGGGCGGCTTTCGGAGAGCATTTCAACCAGCGTACGTTCCGCTTTGAGGTGGGCGCGGTTGACGAAATCAACAGGGCCTTTGCGGGCGATTTGTAGATGCTCAACTTCGTTGAAATCGCGCAGCAAGTTGCGGGACGTTTTACGCGCCGCTTCTTGCATTAGGGTCATGATGACTGACATTCCGCTCATGGCGTTTCTCGCGTCTTAAATATGATCGTGAAGACTAGGTCGACGCAATCAGGGGGTGGGTAAAATACCCAGATATTGGTTCGGTCGTCTAAAGCTTAGTGGACTTAGATTCAGTCTGCGCGTTTCACGTAAGAGCCATCATTCGTATTGATGACCAAACGCTCGCCGACGTTGACGAAAGGCGGCACATTTGTTCGTGCGCCGTTGTTGAGTGTCGCAGGCTTAAACGAGTTCGCAGAGGTTTGGCCTTTAACAACAGGCTCTGTTTCTGCAACTTCGAGAATGACTTGTTCTGGAAGGGCAACGGTGATCGCGCGTTCTTCGTAAAATTCGACTTCGACTTCCATGCCGTCAGTGAGATATTGGGCTTGCTCGCCGACAAATTCGGCTTGCAGATAAATCTGCTCATAATTCTCAGCGTTCATAAAGACGAGCATTTCGCCTTCAGGGTAAAGATATGTGTGTGTCTTCTGATCGAGGCGGATGCGTTCAACCGTTTCAGCGGAGCGGAAGCGCTCATTGAGCTTACGCCCATCGAGCAGGTTCTTCAGTTCGACCTGATTAAAGGCGCCGCCTTTACCGGGTTTCACAGCATTACATTTCACAGCCACCCAGAGCGTATCTTGGTGCTTAATGATATTGCCGGGTTTGATCTCATTGCCGTTCATTTTCATGGGTCGGCTCCTTCGCATCGTGACGTCGCGCGGGCCTTATCAGGGCAGGCGCAACTGGGCAAGCCGCAGGAGTCAGGGAAAGAGCTATTAGAGAGTGAGGGGAAACAAGGGATTAAAACGAAAACAGCCGCTCCAAATGAAGCGGCTGCGAAGGGTTTAAGATGAATGTAGGTGCCTATTTCTCAGCGCGCGAGCCATCAATTTTCTGAACATTATCGCCAACATTGCGTTCGATCAACAAACGCCGTGGATCAATGAGGACGTAAGCAGGGGCTTTGTCGACCGTAATCGTGACGGAATATGTTCGCGCAGTTTCATCGTCGCCTTCAATGGCACTGGAGTTTTCATCGGTGACGCGCACGCGTTCTAATGCGTCCCACTCATCGCCGAATGTCTCCTCGGGGTCAGTCGTGTAGAGGCCAATTTCGATCCATTCGTTCAGACCTTCGTTGTCCATC
This sequence comes from uncultured Caulobacterales bacterium, assembly GCA_938009235.1. Taxonomy (GTDB): domain Bacteria; phylum Pseudomonadota; class Alphaproteobacteria; order Caulobacterales; family Maricaulaceae; genus Litorimonas. The sequence continues at coordinate 156,151 of CALLIK010000002.1, read as the reverse complement.
TCTGCGACGGAAGTTTCCTTGCCGTCTTCTTCAGAGGCGATCAATTTGTCGACTTTGATCTGAACAGTGACGTCATATCCGCCGTCGGCATTTGGCGTGATCTCTGGCTCTGTGCCTGGCGCGAAGCCAAGGTCCCAGAAGGTGATGCGATCCCAGTAATCTGTGATCAACTGATCATAGTCTGGACCTGCGGCCTCGCGGAGATAGTCCGTCAACTCTAGGGTTGTCGGATATGGCGCGCCTTTGAGACCGTAATCCACAACGAAGTGTTGGATCGCGTCCTGCATTATGGCCTCGCCCATATATTGCTTGAGGCCCCAAAATACCCAGCTGGCTTTGTTGTAATCCAGATAACTTTGGCCTTCGGCTTTGGCGAGCGGTGGCTCGTCATCCTTATCACGTGTCCGAGACATCAGATAAGATTGAATGGCGCGTTGCTCTAAAAGACGGCGCGCTTTCTGCCAGCCGAGTTCTTCCTCATAAGCTGTCATGGCGGCGTTCTCTGTGAGACCTTCTGAGAGGACGTTAAAGCCGACTGTCATGGCGGGAAAGATTTGATGCCCAAACCATTGATGCCCAATTTCATGCATGGTCACATAGGTCGCCAGATCGACACTCTTATTATCCTCTGGATCACCAGGGTCGCGCATAAAGCCGATATTCTCGGAGAAGGGCACTGTGCCCGCAAAGGACTGAGCGAAGCTCCGGTAGGGAAATTCGACGATCCGCAGTTGCGAATATTGGTAAGGGCCAAATTCACGTGTGAACGTCTTGAAGCTATCCTTCATCGCTTCCATCATCAGCGGCACATTATAATCATGCGCAGCATAGTAGAAAATCTCGAGCGGAATGACTGTGCCATCTGGCGCGGTCCACTCATCTGTGGCGACGACATAATCGCCAGACAGGAAGCTGTAGAAGTTCGCGATAGGGCGAACGGCTTTATAATCACGGCAAGAGCGCCCGTCCGTTTCATAGGTCCGAAGCAGCTCACCCGGCGCAATACCGATCTGGTCAAGGTCCGTACAGACGGTCGCCTCAAAGTCGATATAGTGAGAATGCGGGTCAAAGAAGTTTCTTCCACGCGCGTCCTTATTTGTGCGCACAGGGAGATGTTCGGCTTCGGGAAGATCATATTTACGGCGCGTGTCAGGGTTTTGCATGTAATTTCTCGCAATACCTATTCCTGGTATAACGCGTCCATTATCTACAAATGTGCCACTGTCGACAACAACGCCGCCGTCTCCTAATTTTGGTGCATGAAAATAGGTTTCAAATTCCACTGTTGTGGTTGCGCCAGGCGCAAGCGGCGTATCGAATTTGAAAATTTGAGTGCTGTAGTCTTCCAGACCTTCGGCCAATTCGCCTTCGGTGACGCGTGTCGCGCCAATGACATCTAATTTACGGATGTCTTCCTCATGAGCCACGGCAGGGCGCAGGAAAAACTGGGTCAAAGCTGTGTCATGTGGGTTCACCAACGTGAGCGTCCCTGATGCAAGCGCATCGCGATTGTCTGGATAGAATTGAACGTCGGCCTTCACAGCCGTGACATTGGGTTGCGGGTCGTTTTCGTGAGGTTTGACGAGGTTTTCATAGGCAACAGAGCGCTTCTCGCGTTGGGTCTTGTTGCGGTATTCGCCGTCTTCATAGGCACCTTGAATGGACACGCCCATGCTGATGAAGCCCGCCAGTCCAAGGACTGCGAGCGTGGTCGTTGGCAGCGTGATGGCACTCCGGATGCGGCGAGACCGTGCGAAGATGCTAGTTTGCAGGCCGCGGGGGTAGAGCCAGATTGAAGCGACTGCGAGCGTCAAAGCTAGCGCGCCCCAATACAGGCCAAAGGCTTTGAAACGTGATAAGTCAGCGTAGCCAGACATTTCTGACAGACTGCCTGGGCTAACGCTGCCATAATCCATCAACGGATGGAAAATTGGTAGTTTACCTATGAAGAATGTGAAGCCAATGATGATCATGGCTGCGCCCAACATGCCAACGATGCGGTTTGGCATGAAGTTCTGAATGAACATGACGAGGAAAGCTTGTAGGGTGAAACTGACTCCAAAAGCCAGAAGGCCTGTTTTGAAATAAATCATTGGGTTTACGGCGACCTCCCCGCCGCTCATGATGGCTTGCGCCGTCATTCCAAATATAATCCCAACTAGAATCATTGTGAAAAGCACGAGCGTGAGCGCACCCCATTTAGCCCCAAGTAAGCTTGAGTTACTGACTGGCGTCGCATCTAAAATTTCATTGATACCCACCGTTTTTTCGCGCCAAATTATATCACCGCCAAAAAAGACCATCACGATCAGAACGGGAATCGCGAGTGAGTTCAGAACAAGCTGAACTATAAAGCTCGATGTTGGGATGACCGGGTCTGGGATCGCCACTTGACTGGCCCATAGGACAAGCCCGAACAGCGCGATGAAAATGCCCATCATGATCACGAAGGGCGTCGACTTGATGGTGCGAAGATATTCGTGTTTCAGGCGCAAGCCAAAGTTTTTGAAGTCATGCGAGAAACCCAATTTTGGTGTGATAGGATAGAGTTCGATGTCTTTTGTTTCGACGGCATCTGCGAATTTATTTTTGCGCACGCGGCGTTTAACAATGCCTCGCTTCGATTTGATGAAAGATAAAGCAAATAGCCCCAACCCGAAGCCACCCCAAATCAGGCGGTTTAAACCGATGTAACCAGTGATAGGCGCAAAGCGCGTGTTCTGCTCTGCGGCAGGCCAGAACTGTGTCGCTTCTGCTAAGGCAGATGTTCCAAACGGGTCAACCATAGGGCCGTACCAATCGGGAGCATTGTCACCGCCTAATGCGGTTGCTGCAAAATAGAGGATCAGCAGGCCAACTGCGCTAACATAGACCATCGCTTTGTCGCGGGTCATAACTGCAATCGTTGTGAAAATGGCTGTGATGAAGAGTGCGTTGACCGCTATAAAGAGGACCAGAGGCTGTAGGTAATTCAGAACGTTAATAGGGCCGAAGACTTCGGGGTCTGCCCAAGGCATGAATTTGCCAGCCATCATTGAGATGGCGGCTGCGGACAGGCACAGCGTCACAGCTAACCATGCCGCTAACATGCGCGATATAAGCATATCCGAGGTTTTGACGGGTGTTGCATGAATGACTTCAACAGATTTGAATGTGTCATCCCGCAGCACGCTATTTACGACAAAAACCGCGCCGAAAAATATACAAGCCAGGGAAAGGCCAGACAGCGTCAGGGCAATTGGTAGTGCGCCGTTCATTTTAACCTTGGCGCCACCACTCGCTGAAATGCTCCCAGAATCTGTAGTGAAAAGTAATCCAAGTCCGAGCATCACGAGAACGCTGAGCCAAAACCCAACAGATTTAATTTGAAAGGCGAGTTCGAATTTTAGGAGCTTACGCAACATACATGGTGCCTCCCAATGCGGACTGTTTCACATGGCCATTCAGGAAGGCAAAATAGGCATCTTCAAGATTGACCTCAACTTTAGTGAAGCCTGGTGCTGGAGGGGTGTCGTTGAAATCTAGGCCGAGCATGGAGACTTCAGTTTGGCCGCGCTTTTGACGTTTGTTGAGAAAGCCTGCAACATTTACGAACTTTTCGGCTTCGGCTTTATCCATGACATTGCGCCAGACGCGTCCATCAATTGTCTTGATAAAGTTTTCGGGTGCGCCGCGCGCAATCAATTGACCTGCGCCCATGATCGCCATGTCAGAACAGAGATCGCGAACATCTTCTACAATATGAGTTGAGAGAATGATGACTTTGTCTTCGCCCGCTTCGGAGAGAAGGTCGAGGAAGCGTTGACGCTCAAACGGATCAAGACCCGCTGTTGGCTCATCAACGATGAGGACTTTTGGGTCACCCAACATGGCTTGAGCCACGCCAAAGCGTTGACGCATGCCGCCAGAATAGGTCGAGACATTCGCAGAACTATGTTTCAATAAATTGACATTTTTTAACAGAGACAAAATTTGCGCCTCGCGTTCTTTTTTCGGCTCGACGCCTTTCAAGATAGCGATATGATCCAATAAGGCTTTCGCGCTCATGCGGGGGTAGACGCCGAAATCTTGAGGCAAATAGCCGAGGGTAGATCGCATAGCGTTTGGATTGGCTTGGATATCAACGCCATTAAGCGTGATGGAACCAGTGTCCGCATTTTGTAGCGTTGCCAATGTTCGCATGAGTGTGGATTTACCCGCACCGTTTGGGCCCAGTAATCCGAACAGACCTGGCTTTAGATCAAGCGAGATATCTTTGAGCGCGTGAACGTTCCCAAAACTCTTAGAGATATTTTTAATCGACAACATGGCATTCCCCCGAACACAAATGGATGTGTAGTGTGGCTTCTGTCTAAGCATGCTCCATATCGCAAAACAACAATTAATATCGATTAACGATAAAGTAAGCCTTGGGTGATTAAAACACAGAAAGAGACTTAATGTCTCTGATTTGTCATGCGCAGCGGCTTCCCAGCGCGCAGTCAACGCGCTAGGCTATGCTAACATGGAAACTGAAACACTTGTCATTGCGTCATCTGCGCCGCCATTGTCTTACGCCTTCGCGCGCCTTCATGGCATCGTCGTGACCGAAGGGGATGAGGGCATTCCCGTTTTAGCGCATCGCCCCGGTGTTGCGCGCGAGGCGTTACTTGAAGCCCGCCGCGTGTTTGGTCGGCCCATTCGTCCCGAGGCTATGGATGCAACAGCATTTTCCAATTTGATTTCGAAAACTTATGCGCAATCTGATTTGAACAGTTCCGCCGACGCGGCCATTGGCGACCCAGAGGACTTATCCCAACTTGCGTCGGGTTTGCCGAAAACGTCTGACCTTTTGGACGATGCAGATGATGCACCTGTTATCCGCTTGATCAATGGCATCTTGCAGGAAGCCATTCGCTCCCGCGCCTCAGACATTCACGTTGAGCCATATGAGGAACGCCTATCTGTGCGGTTCCGCATTGATGGATCATTGACGGAAAAATTATCGCTGCCCGCGCGGCTCGCATCTGTACTGGTCAGCCGCGTGAAAGTTATGGCGCGTTTGGATATTGCCAATAAACGTGTCCCGCAGGATGGACGTTTCTCCTTTAATCTTGGCGAGCGCCAAATTGATGTGCGGGTCTCGACATTGCCCGCGCGTCACGGCGAGCGTCTAGTGATGCGGATTTTGGAAAAAGATAGCCAAGGCATTGGCCTATCCGAGTTGGGTATGGACGCCGAAATGTTGACGGACTTCCAAGCGATGTTAGCGCGTCCGAATGGTATTATTCTTGTCACAGGTCCAACGGGCTCAGGTAAGACAACGACGCTTTATGGGGCGCTCTCTCGTTTGAATGACGGCACACGTAATGTGTTGACGGTTGAAGACCCTGTTGAATATGCGCTTGACGGAATTGGGCAAACTCAAGTGAACGATAAAGTTGGGATGAGCTTTGCGGCGGGCCTTCGGGCTATTTTGCGTCAAGACCCTGACGTTGTGATGGTCGGCGAAATCCGTGACCCAGAGACAGCCGAGATTGCCGTCCAAGCCGCGCTGACGGGTCATTTGGTTCTCTCGACAGTACATACAAATTCTGCCGTGGCTGCGATTGCGCGTCTGCGGGATATGGGCGTCGAGCCGTTTTTGCTATCCTCAACTGTGACGGCGCTCGTGGCGCAACGTTTGGTTCGAAGATTGTGTGATCATTGTAAAACTCCATATGAACCAACGGCGTCGGAATGCACAGAGCTTGGCGTCAAATTTGGCGCAACATTCCATAAACCAACCGGATGTATGCAGTGCCAGAATATTGGATATCAAAAACGAGTAGGCCTGTACGAAATGGTCATCAATGATGACACGCTTCGCCAGATGATTCATGATGGTGCGTCAGAAACTGACATGGCCGCTTATGCGTTCAAATCTAGAAAGACGCTTTTGCAAAGCGGTGCTGACGCTATTTTGGCGGGCGAGACCAGTTCTGAAGAAGTCCTCCGTGTCTGCTCGGCGCATTCTGCAGAGGCAATTTAAACCTTGGACGCTTTCGATTATAACGCGATTGACGCGGGCGGCGTTAAACGCTCTGGAACGCTCATGGCAGCGAGTGCCCGCGAAGCCCGTGATGTTTTACGTGGGCGGGCGCTTACGCCACTTGATCTGAGCCGTTCACGAAAAAAAGGCGTCAAAGCTGGCGAAATTTCAGCGTCGAATAAATTCGGCTCGGGGAAAATCAAACATAAAGAGCTGACCCGCGCCACACGGCAACTCGCGATTTTGATAGATGCGGCGACTCCGATTGAAGATGCTTTGCGCGTCACGGCGTTACAGTTCGAAAAATCAGCCATGAAGGGCGTGCTACTCTCTATCCGATCTCAAGTCACCGAAGGTGCGACGCTCTCGCAAGCGATGCGCAGTCAGCCGCAGGCTTTCTCTGATCTCTATACGGCAATGGTCGCGTCGGGCGAAACGTCGGGGCAATTACCTGCGGTTCTCTTGCGCCTCGCAGATGACCTCGAAGCCGCTCAGGCGATCCGCCGTAAAATCGCAGGGGCGACGGCCTATCCGATGGTTTTGTCGGCGGTGGCTTTAATTGTCATTGTTGTGTTGATGATTTTCGTTGTCCCGAAAGTGGTCGAACAATTCGAAACGTTCGGTCAGGACTTACCGCCCCTGACCCGTGCCACGATTTGGTTGTCCGAGTTTCTACAAGCTTATGGTCTATTCCTTTTTATTGCGATTATTGCATTGTTTGTGGGCGCGAGATTCGCCCTAAAAAACCCGTTCACGCGGCGACGTTGGGATGGCTTTAAACTGCGTGTTCCGATGACAGGTCGTTTGCATCGCGACGTCAATGCAGCGCGTTTTTCGCGCACAATGGCAGGTTTGGTGAGCGCAGGCACGCCTGCATTAGCGGCGATGGAAACGGCGCAGCATACGCTTCGGAATGTTGTCATGCGCGATGCCATGACGGGCGCAGTTGAACGCGTTCGGTCTGGCGCGCCCATGTCAGCTGCCCTCAAAGAGACAGGCGTTTTTCCGCCGCTCGTGACACAAATGGTGATGGGCGGCGAAGCGTCAGGCGATATGGGCAAAATGTTTGCAAAGTCCGCAGACTACTTGGAAGATGAATTTAATGCGCAAACCACAGTCTTCCTAACACTTTTAGAACCTGCAATTATCATACTGTTGGCGGGCGTTGTTCTATTGGTCGTCGCGGCTATCTTCCTTCCGATCTTACAACTTAACACGCTGGCGTATTAAAAAGGCGATATGACTATGAAAATGAAAATGAAAAAAAATGAAGATGGCTTTACGCTTGTCGAAGTTATGGTGACGCTTGTTATTATTGGCTTGCTGACAACGTTCGTCGTGCTGAATGTTTTGCCGGCTCAAGGCAAAGCTCAACTCCAGAAAGCCAAAGGCGATATTGCCAACATCGAGACAGCGTTGGAAATGTTCTATCTTGATATGAACCAATATCCAACTGAACAGCAGGGACTTGAAGCGCTGACAGCGGCACCTGCAGGCGCGAATGAAGCCGCCTTCCGTAAGGGGGGGTATATCAAACGTATGTCACTCGATCCTTGGGGCAATCCATATGAGTATCGCAATCCAGGTGAAAATTCACAGATTGATATTTACTCCCTTGGCGCAGATGGCGAACCGGGCGGAGAAGAGCAAAATGCGGATATCGGGAATTGGCAATAGCTCTACGCAATAAATTTAAGACACTCAAAGAGGCAGGCTTTACGCTTGTCGAGGTTTTGTGTGTCTTGGCCTTGTTGGGGCTGACCGCGGGCTTGGTTGTTTTGAACCTGCCAAAGCCGCCGTCACCGATGCAAGTCGAAGTGAGAACACTTGCGGCAACCTTGAACCTTGCCGCGCGTGAAAGCGTCATTGACGGAAAGGTCCGCGGCGTTGAATTAAATGCCAGCGGCGTTGAATTTTTCCGATATGAGGGGGAGTGGATTTCCGAAACGAGTCGTGATTTTCTTGATATTCTGAGCGTCAGACTAGATATTGAAGGACAAGAAATTGACCTTAAGGCACGTGCCTCATCCACAAAAGAGCTTGTGCCTTTGATCCATCTGGATGCCACTGGAAATGTGACGCCTTTTACGATCTCATTATCAGGGCGTGATCAAAACTTCCTTGTGTCACCTGATATGCGCGGAAAAATAAATGTTGAGCTTCAACCATGAAGGACGCGGGCTTTACACTCGTCGAAGTCATGGCGGCGCTTCTGATTTTCTCTCTCGCGATTGTTGGGTTATCTGGCGCTGGTGCACAGTCAGTGTCGCATACGCAACGCCTAACGAATAAAACCTACGCTAGTGTTGTGGCCGATAATCAGCTCATTCGTACTCGTATGTTAACACCAAAAATCGGCATGCGCTCAGGCCAAGAATCTGCGGGCGGACAGAAATATGATTGGCGCGTAGAGACGTCAAAAACGGCCCAAGATGGATTGTTTGAATTAGAGGTAAGTGTCTCACAAGATGAGGCCCTCTTTGTAACGCGCCGTGCGTGGTTATCGCGATGAAGATAACAAAGCCCATTAAGAAAAATTCCAATCACCCATACCCTAACCAATGTGGCTTCACATTGGTTGAAGTCTTGATTTCCCTGTTTATTTTCTCTCTCATTAGCGCAGGCACGATGGGCGCGATGTTCCAGACTTTTGCGGCCAAAGACCGCCTAGACGAAGCCTCAACAGAGCTATCAGATGTGGCAGCATTTCGATCTATTTTACGCGCTGATATGTCCGCTATAGATTTACGGCCTGCGCGGGATGGCTTTGGCGGAGCAGAACGTACACTTGTCACAACTGATGGCGAGGCGCTGTTGACCTTCACGCGGTTAGGTCGATCTAATCCTGCGGGTGCGAAGCGAGGCCAAGCTGAGCGCGTGCGATATATGTTCCGCGATGGACAATTCATCCGCGAAAGCCTGCCGCATGAAAACCCGTCTGAATTAGGCTTATGGAGAAGTCGCGTTATTGTCGACAACATTCGCGATGTGCAGATTTATCATGTATCTCGGGTTTTGAGTGTGGATGTTCGGCTGGATAATTGGACCGTGCCTAATGATGGGAGTGATTATTCTGAGACAGAGGTTGCTGCTTTAGAGGTCCTAATCACAGACCTACGCGGGCGTGAGACAACTCATTTGTTCGAGTTGGGCTTATGAGCCAGACATCCAAATCTCAATCCGAAAAAGGAACAATCCTTCTGACAACTTTGTTGATCATGACGGTTATGGCGGCAATGACTGTGGCTTTAATGGATGATATTCGTCTGGCCGTTCGGCGTACGATTAATGTTCAAGCCTATGCGCAAGTTGATTGGCAGGCGCGCGGGGCTGAGGATTTTATCACGGCCTATTTAGAGACGGATTTCCTAGAGATGGAACCCGCTGCGAAATCAGCCCTCCTGCAAGCGAATGCGCCTTTAGTTTTACCAACGCCTGGCGGCGCGATTACACTGACGCTTAAAGATGCGAGTCATTGCTTCAATTTAAATTCCGTCCTGTTTGAAACAGGCGAGCAAAATGGTCAGGCTATGTTGGAGTTTACGGAACTAGCGAAACTGCTTGGCGTACCGCAAAACCAAGCTGTCGCATTATCGAGCGCTCTCGTGGATTGGCAGGACCCAGATCAACAACTTACACCTGGCGGCGCGGAAGATGGAAATTACTTGCGCCGCAAGCCTCCGTATCGCACCGCGGACACGGCCCTACGAAGCCCTGATGAAATGCGCGCCTTGAACGGCATGGACGAAGACCTTTGGGAGCTTTTCCAACCTTTCGTCTGTACGGGACCTCCAAGTACTCAAGACGAAAATGGTGATACGACGGCGATGAGTGTGAATGTGAATAGTTTGCAGCCTGAAAGACTAGCCGTTCTTGCGGTTGCGATTTCAGGGTCTTCATCTGGTGAGGATGCCGTTCCTGCTGCTGAAATGTTAATACGTGACCGTCCGCCTTTGACAGGATATTCGGCGTCTGGTTTGGAGACGAAGAAGACTGAAATAACCGTTGAAGACTTGAACCTCGATAGAGTGAGCATAGAGGTCTCAGCCATTTTTGTCGAAGTCACAACACAAGTAGGGCTTGCTGAACGTGCGCGAACATATCGGTATGATGGGGTGGACACGGGTGCCCTGCGCCTGACATATCGCGGGTGGGGGCAAGAGTCATTCCGGCCTGAGATCAAAACCAAAACTGAAACTAAATCTGAAACTGAAGTGGACGCACGCTAATGGCGGCATCGACATTACTTATTTTGCCAAGCCTTGATGGCGGCGAAGCGATTGTCGCGACAGCGTCAGGGCAAGAGACTGGCCAGGGAGCGGGGCTCGGCTATGAAACACGCCGTGTCCCATCTACGCAATTACCTGATTTAGAGGTCACAGACCTTACGATTATTTTGCCAGGTCAATGGGTACGGATTTATGAAACTGACCTGCCGAAAGCGGGCCGTGCACAACAATTGAAAATGGCGCGTTTTGCACGCGAGGACGATATTGCAAATAATGCCGAAGATTTGCACTTTGCACTCTCTGACAGTCAGCCACCGCATCTCGCGATTGTGGACCAAGATGTCATGGACCGCTTGTTGGAAACTTTGGGCGGGTTGCGCCCTAAGGCGGTTTATGCGGATTATGATCTACTATCGGGTGACAAAGCCCTCCACGTTATTGATCGCGCGGTTGAGCCCTCACGGGCAGCGTTAGATTTGGATTGGACGGATGAAACTTTGGGCCGCGTCAGTGATGGGAAACTTGCGGCTCTATTCGCTGAGGGCCTGTTTGCAGGTCGCGGATTAAATCTGTTGCAAGGAGATTATCGTGCGCGCTCAAATATTAATGTGCCGCGCGTTCCATTGATTCGTTTCGGGGCACTTGCTGCGACGGCGGCACTTGCGTTATTTGTTTGGGGGGGCGTTCAAGCCCGAGCGGCGGGCGCGCAAGCTAAAGATTTACGGGCGCAGACCGCTGCTGAGTATTTAGCGGCAACGGGTAATCGTGCGCCTTCCAACCCAGGACGCAAAGCGGCGCAATCTTTGAAAGCGGGCCCGACTACACCGACAGGATTTTTAGATCTCTCTTCGATTCTTTTCTCAGGCCTCTCTGGCTTTGAGGATATGCGCGTGGATCAACTGCGATATAATGCGGCTGACAAGGTGTTACGCCTGCGCCTGATTTATCCAAGTTTTGGCGCGGCGGCTCAGGTGGAGGCTGCGATCTCGAAGGCCGGCGGTGTTTTGACAACGGGCGGTGTTCGCGAACAAGAGGGGGCTTTTGTTGGTGAAGCCACATTGAGCATAGGAGAAGCATCATGATAACGTGGTTCCAATCTCGCGAACCGCGAGAGCGTGTTCTGCTGATGGTCATGGCGGCGATGCTTGTTCTTTTTCTGGTCTGGTTCGCTGTTACGCGAGAGAGCAAGCCAAGCGGTCAAGCCGAACTTCAAGCGGCGCAAACAGATCGTGAGCTTTGGCTTCGAGCTGCGCCGAAATTAAATGTAGGCTCAGTCAGTGGAGACCGCGAAGAGTTTACGCGCGGCGCTCTGATTGATGTGGCGCGTAAACGTGGTGTCGACCTTTCGCGGATGGAACCGCAAGACAATGAAGGCCTGACGATTTGGATTGAGGATGTTACGACGACTGCGTTTTATGGTGTAATGAATGACATCATTACGGGCTATCGTGTTGACGTAAACAGTGCCTTGATCAGTACAGGGCAAAACGGAAATTTGAACGCACAGTTCACGCTTACGCCCAATTAATTTTTTGGGGCGCGGGCCTCTAAATCCAGTAACTCTTGCTTGCGTTTCAACCCGCCAGCATACCCGCCAAGTCCGCCATTTTTTGCGATGACGCGGTGGCAGGGAATAATGAGAGCTAATCCATTATTGGCATTGGCAGAGGCAACGGCCCGAACGGCGGCTGGTTTTCCGATCATCTCGGCCAGTTGCGCATAGGACCGTGTTTCTCCGTGTGGAATGGTTTGCAACGCGTCCCACGTTTGACGTTGAAACTCTGTGCCTGATGTGGCGAGTGGTGTTTTGAAATGCGTAAGTTCGCCCGCGAAATAACGGGAGAGTTCAGATTCAATTTGAACTGTTATATCTGTGCGGCCCGGTAAAACAGCGCGGCCTTGTATTTTACGTAAACGGTCGAATTGTCGCCGCATATTTTTTCGGTTGGTAAACTCTAGCAAATATAGCGCAGTCTCATCAGAAATCGTAATCATACGTCCCATTGGCGTCTCTATCCAATCGATAGACAAAGGCGTTGCGTGTCCTTTGACGGGGGCGCTTCCGAAAGTCTTGGCGTAAGCTGTTCGAAACCCTGAGGCACTTTCAAATCCAGCGTCCAATTGCGCCTCAAGCACAGAGCCACCTTTAGCTAACGTACGCGCCGCGCGTCCCAATCGGCGTGCGCGGGCATAGTCTGTGAAACTCATCCCAAATCGATTGAGAAAATGCCGCCGCGCCGTTGACGGGTCAATTCCTCGTTGCGTCAAACTGGCTTGCGTGAATTTCATCTCTGGTTCGTCTTCAACCAAACTGATGAGGTGTTTGATCAAGGCTGTATCACCGCCCGCTGGGTGGCATCGTTTGCAGGCACGGTGGCCTGCGGAAATCGCCTGTTCCGCAGTTTGGTAAAAGCTACAGTTCTCAGGCTTAGGCATTTTTGCGGGGCATCCTGGGCGGCAAAATATGCCTGTTGAACTGACCCCAACAAATAAATGCCCATCATACGCCAAATCCTTGTCGCGGAAGATGAGGTAGCAGTCTGCATCTGTTTCAGGGTGAGGGGGCGTCAAGAGGTCCATAGTGAAGCCCTAGCAGGGTTTATATCATGAGGTCGCCGAAATTCTGGCAGGACAGTGATAATGGCCAGCAACACTGAAACCTTCAAAACTTGAAACCTTGCGCTGTCCCGCCTACAGGCGGTCAGAGTTACGAAAGACCAAGCTATGACTGTTCACCTGCACAAACATGATCTCCCAGATGGAATAGACTTTGGAAAGTCCGTGGCCGTTGATACGGAAACGCAAGGCCTGTCTATGGTGCGTGATAAGCTCTGCCTTGTGCAGCTATCCGCAGGTGATGGTGATGCTCATATCGTGCAGATGGACCGCAGCAGTTATGATGCGCCAAACTTGAAAAAGTTGATGGCTGACCCTGATGTTGTAAAGATTTTTCACTTCGCGCGTTTTGATGTCGCTATGATGCTGCGTGACCTAGAGGTCGTAACCGCGCCTGTGTTCTGTACGAAAATCGCCTCTGGTCTTGTGCGGACCTATACAGATCGTCACGGGTTAAAAGATCTGACCAAAGAATTGATCAATGTTGATCTCTCTAAGCAGCAGCAATCGTCTGATTGGGCAGCAGATGAGTTGACGGTCGCGCAGCTTAATTATGCGGCGTCAGATGTTCTGTATTTGCATCAACTCAAAACAATTCTATCTGCGCGCCTGATGCGTGAATCGCGTTGGGATATCGCACAAGGCTGTTTCGAATTTCTGACGACGCGTGCAAAACTGGATTTACAGGGCTGGGCAGATGTGGATATCTTCTCACATCGTATGCGACGTGCCGATTAATGACGAAATGCGCGTGCATTACGAATACTTCATTCCAGCTATTTACCTATCGCGCCTTAGCGTGCGGAACGCTATAGCTCGTCTATAATGAACGCTACGGCTAACATATCATCCGCGCCTGATCGGAGCGTTTCTGAAGGCCTCGGCCTTTGGGAGCCTAAACGTACACTGACGCTTGAGGCAGCTCGTTCGCATACCCGTCGTATTAAATTGATGCGGTATGTGTTGATCGCGATATCTTGTGTTCTCGTGACCTTTTTAATCTTGCAGTTTTTTTCGGATCGAGGCGGCCCTAGTTTCGAAAATGACCCATCAGAAAGCGTAAAGATGACCAATCCTCGCTATTCTGGTCGTACGGGTGATGGTCTGCCTTTCAACCTGACAGCGGATACAGCCATTCGCCGCATGAAAAACCTCAATACTGTTTTACTCGACAGTCCTGTGTTGGAATTTATGCGAAGTGAAGGTGTGGAAAACAGTTCCGTTATCGCTAAAGATGGCGCTTATAACGATGTAGAAAAGATTTTAGATTTGAATAAAGACGTCAATTTGGAAACAGATGACGGCAATAAATGTGACACGACCCATGCCCGTATTTTCAACGTTGAAAAACGAATTACAGGCAATGAACCTATTTATTGCACAGGCGATTTTGGTCAGGTCAGCGGCCAGAGATATGAAATTAAAGACGACTATAGCACATTTATTTTTAAAGACGGTTTGGTTGCAAAGTTGACGCGCAGTGCAGGCGCAATGGATGCAGAGGATAGTTTTGGCTTTGGTGGCTCGGGACCTATCGATGTGACGTCGGATCTTGGTATTTATAAAGGCCGTCACACGGACCTACGCGGGGACGTAAGAGTGGCCCAAGAGGGCGCAGTTATTACATCTGACAAGATGGATATTTTTCGCGTGAACGAAGGCGGCGAAGAGACTGGAAGTGTAAAACTTGGCGCGATTCAACGGATCGATGCCCAAGGTGATTTCCATTATGTAACGGCAGATAATGATATTCGTGGACGTAAAGGCGTTTATGAGCGCGACAAAAGCCTTATGACTGTGACAGGCGATGTAATTGTCGTTCAACCTGATGGTAAACGCGTTGAAGCACAAAAGATGACATATAATACAAAGACAGGTACGATACGTTTCTTAGGAAACTGTTTGGGACGCGATTGCGCTTCAAATGGACGAACCGAAATTCGTATTCCTGGCTCAGGCAAGTAGGACGTGATGTAATGCGTAATTTTCTAACCTTGATGGCCATTAGTTTTATTGGGCTTGCACCAACTACAGCTTTTGCCCAGTTTTCTATGGATTCGTCAGCAGACACATTCTTGGGCGCTGATGACACTGTCTCAACTAACGGTCTGATTACATTATTGGGCCAAGTAGATATTCGCCAAGGCGATGTGCGTCTATTGGCAGATAAAGTCCAAATATACACAGATGGAAATGGCGGTGGATTGGTCTCAACGGATGGTTTTAACCGCATGGTCGCGACAGGAAACTTCTATTATATAACGCCAGAGCAAGAAGTTCGCGGTGACAAGGGCGTTTACACGCGCGCCACGGATAGCTTTGTGGTGACGGGCGATGTTGTGTTGCTTCAAGACGATAGTGTCGTGACAGGTGAAAAATTGGACTATAATCTAACAACACGCGCCGCGAAAGTTGGCGGCGATTGTAAGGGTCGAAAGTGCGGCAAGGGCCGCCGCGTTGCGATTTTGATCCGCTCCACAGATACAGCACAAGGCACAAATTAATGGCCGAAGCTGATCCACGCATTAAATCAAAAATAATCACGCCACCTGCTACGGGCTTGGCCGCTAATAATATTGGCAAAGCTTATCGGGGCCGTGTTGTCGTTAAAGATATCACATTGACTGTCCAACGCGGCGAAGTTGTGGCGCTCATGGGGCCTAATGGCGCGGGTAAAACAACGAGCTTTTATATGATCATGGGTTTGATCGAAGCGGATCGCGGCTCGATTTCACTTGATGGGCAGGACATCACAAAATTACCAATGTACCAACGTGCGCGTCTCGGTGTTGGTTATCTCCCGCAAGAACAATCTATTTTTCGCGGGCTTACCGTTGAAGAGAATATCAAAGCTGTTGTGCAGCTCACTGAAAAAGATCGCTCTAAATGGGATGATACTGTTTCAGCATTATTGGATGAGCTGAATATTGGTCATATCCGCAAGTCGCCAGCACTCGCCCTTTCTGGCGGTGAACGCCGCCGTGTTGAGATTGCACGTGCGCTCGCGTCTCGTCCGAGCTTTATTCTATTGGATGAACCATTCACTGGGATTGACCCGATTGCGATTGCGGATATTTCTGAGCTGGTTCTCTATCTCAAGAAACGTGGTATCGGGATTTTGATCACAGATCATCGGGTCCGTGAAACTTTGGATATCGTCGATCGCGCGTCGATCTTGTTCCAAGGCGAAGCTTTGTTTGAAGGCACGCCAGATGAAATTCGAGCGAACCCTGATGTGCGCCGCGTCTATCTCGGTGACAAATACGCTTAAGGTGAAAACCGATCTAAGAGATAGATTTACCGCTGCGTCGATGCGTTTACGCATCGGATAAATCCTTAGTTTAATTAGTTCGCCCAAATATGGACGTGTTCTGAATTTTCGACAAAAACAAATAGGTCATCACAATTTTTAACTCCCGCGTTCAGATGAATCATTTGCGGGAATAAGTCCGTTTTTTTGGCTGGTTTCAGAGGCTTTTGAACGTCTTGACAATTTAACGTTTGGATTAAAGCGTTTGCATTGGGAAAAGTAAAACTAATAGCCCGTGAACTTGTATCGAGATTGTGAACTTCATGAATATTGATGGCAGCTTGAGGCGTCCAATTTGGAATCCACCCTCGTGCTATTGCTCTATCTTCTATTGCCTCTGATAGCGTGTCGTAAGTGACATACATATGCGTCTCTGGACTATTGCAGGCCGCCAATAAGAATGCGCATGTGCAAGTGGTGACGCAAATTTTGGATATCATATCGACGATCAAAGTTCTCTCTCTCTCTCTCTCTCTCTACGTATAACTAGATTTATCCCAGACTTGATCAAAGGGCGTTGAGCGGCCTGATGCTTGAACAATCAGCAAGTGTTCGCGTTGCATCTGGCGAGGTTCGTCAACGCCGCACGCATGGGCGATGATCTCAACTTCCTTGATGATATTCTTGATGTAATTATGGACGCGAACAGCTTTGTTGGCAGGGTTCAATCCACGTTGTAGGCGAGGATTATGTGTTGTGATCCCAGTTGGGCATGTGTTTTTGTCGCATTTAAGCGCCTGAATACAGCCTAGTGCGAACATGAAACCGCGCGCATTATTGACCATGTCAGCCCCGGCACAGAAGGCCCAGGCCACATCGGCTGATGTCACTAATTTTCCCGAAGCAATAATTTTGACGTTCTCTCGCAAGCCATACTCGCGTAGTAGATCATCTATCAACGGAAGACTTTCGCGAACTGTGAGACCCGTATTATCAATAAGAGGTAAGGGCGCTGCGCCTGTTCCGCCGTCTCCGCCGTCAACTGCAATATAATCTGGAGCCGAAGCATTGCCGCGTGCTTTGATGGCTTTCAATAAGTCGATAACGGGGCCAACTTGCCCAATGCACAATTTGATTCCAGTTGGCCTTCCTGAGGCTTCGCGGACGCGGTGAATGAGGTCGAGTAATTCTTCGACATTACTCGCGTCAATATGACGGTTCGGCGAGAGCGCGGATTGGCCTTCTTCAATCCCGCGAATGGCCGCGATTTCCGCTGTGACTTTCTTGCCGGGAAGAATGCCGCCTTTGCCGGGCTTTGCACCTTGGGAGAGTTTGATCTCTACCATTTTGATGAAGGGGTTTTCGCAAAGCTTACGTAGTTTATCCTCATTCAGCGTTGAATCCGAATTGCGCGCACCAAATTTTGCGGTTCCGAGTTGGTAGACAATGTCGCATCCGCCTTCGAGGTGATACGGAGACACACCGCCTTCGCCAGTGTTGAGGAAACAATTTGATAAAGCTGCGCCGTGGGACAAGGCTTGAATAGCGGGTTTGGACAGGCTGCCGTAACTCATGGCGGAGATATTAAACAAAGACCCAGGCTTGTACGGGTTACGCGTATTTGGCCCAATAATGAAATCAGGCACTGGCCGTTCGTCATCATCAAGAGCAGGAAAGAGACCGTTTGCAAAAACAGGCGTCCCGGGTGTTAAGTTTTTAGTAGATCCAAATGGGACAACGCCGCTGCCGTCTTCACAGACATGACTGATCCAGTCGCGCTCGGCTCTGTTGAAAGGCATCTCTTCGCGATCCATCGCAAAGAAATATTGCCGAAAGAACTCGCCCATATGTGAAAATAAAGTTCGAAACCGTCCGATGACTGGATAGTTTCGGCGTACCGCAGAGCGAGTCTGAGTGATATCGACGATAAACATGACAATTGCTGTGGCCATAAGCAGTCCGACGATGAAGAGGAACAATGAGCCTAAGAGGTTTAAGCCTGACATGGCTAGTCCTCCAAATTCCGCCATCATTGTCGGATCGCTCTCGGCAAAAATTAGGGTATATGGCATGGGTCGTCTCCTCCTCGTGAGTCTATGAAGCGGGAGGGCGGTGCCTGCAATCCGTTTTTAATGGCTTCTACAGAGGTTGAAGGTTAAAGTTGCCGTATGAAATGGCTCTTACGCATTATTGGTCTTATTTTACTGGCGTTTGTGGCGCTTTGCGTCGCAGGGTTTTTTATGCCGTCCACTCATGTTGTTGACGCTGTGGTGACGTTAGAGACTGACCGCGATACAGTGTATGAAGTGGTTGCTGACTTACGGTCCTATTCTGAATGGTCTGGCATTGGAGGCCCTGAAAGCGAGTGGGTCTTTGGCGGCTCGACTGATGGTACAGGCCAGACGGCATCGTGGAAATCAGGTAAGGCCTTCGGGTCGCTTGAAATTGTGCAATCTACGCCAGGTGAATTCGTCCTTGTTCACACCAAAGGCCCGTTGGGCGTACAGCAAGTCACGTTGGCCTTACGCGAGACAGGCGATACGACAAGCTTTTTGATTGAGGCGCAACGCGATTTAAGCGGCTTTCCTTATATCGGGCGTGTTGGGCCTTTCAAGCAGACGGCTGCGACTCAGGCGGCTCTTAATCGTTCACTTGCAGGGCTAGCACAGATGACTGCACCGCTAAATTAAACCTATCCTTTGGATTATATTCCTCAAGATGAGAGGGATGTTACTCAGGTAATTTATCTAAAACCCAATCCCGAGAGTCATCATTTGTCTCTTCCGTTTCAGCAGGTGTGTTGTTTAAGGTCCAGTCATTGACGGGCGGGGGCGCGTCATTAGGGCCCAAAACATCTAAGAGGCCTTTCGGCTTAGGGCCTAAGTTGAGTGTTTTATTGACAAATTCACGGTCGAAATTTTGGTCTTGGAAATCCATTGCACTTGTGGATGGGCCGCCGCTATTGATTGAGTTGTCTCCAATCGGAAGTCCAAGGCTGCTACGTGATGGGAGTGTTCTCGAGCTAGAAATTCCGTCGCCTCGATCGCTGCCTGTACCTGCCATGCCTTCAAAACTCTCGCTACCATCAGTGCTGCGGCCTCTATTTTTTGGAACATATTGCGGACAATCCTCATGCGTACGGCCTTCTTCACGGCAGCGAATGTCTAGATTGATGCCTTTATAGGCTTCGCTAGGCCCCGTGGTTTGCGGCCCTAATGACCAGCCTCCTGCCCCGGGGTTTGTACGTCCTATTCGCGTTCCACCGCTCGGCGGCTGAGTTCCACCTAGGTTGACAGCACCTTGATTGCCGCCGCCGCGCGGAGGCGTGACAATCGGGTCATCAAGAGTCGAATCAATGTCTTTCTTCAAAAGATCTAGGAATGGGTCGCTTTGCTCTTGTGGAACGGCGCGGATTTCTTCTTCACGTGATTCTGGCGCTTCTGGTGAGGCCAATACCGTCGGTGCGAGCGGAATGACTTCAGGCTCAGCTTTGGGCTCTGGCGTAATCGGTTCAGGCTCTGGTAAAATGGTAGGTTCAAGCACAACAATGGGTTCGAACTCGATAATGATTTCGGGCGGTAAAAGCTCTGGCTCTATAATTTCAGGTAAAGGGTCAGCCTCAATCACGCCTGATGTTGGCGGAAGTTCGGGCAGCACAGTAAGCGGCTCTAGGTCTAGCTCTGGTTCTACGATGGGGTCGTAAAACTCAATGATCGGCTCTGGAATCAGGTCGGGTTCAATTATAGGTTCGGGTAAAGGTTCATAAAATTCTATGATGGGTTCCGGGATCGGCTGCGGTTCTGGAATTGGCTCAAAAAATTCGATGATAGGCTGAGCCTCCGGTTCAGGCAGAGGTTCAGGCAAGGGTATAGGCTCTGGGGGAGGCACTGGCACGACGGGGTCGAGCGGTTCTGGTTCTGGCTGAAATAGAATTTCTGGCGGTGGTGGTGGTGGCGTAAACACAGGTTCAGGTTCTGGCTCTACAATAGGCGGCGGGGGCGGCGGTGTTGGTTTAGGCTCAACTATGGGTTGCGGCTCAGGCTGCGGACGAGGGGCTGGCACGGCGGCAGGTGGCGGCGCTGTAGGTTTGATCTCAACAACAACTGGCTCAGGCTCAGGCTCAGGCTCAGGTGTCGGGTCATATGTTATGATTTCTACAGTGACAGCTTTGGGCGGCGGCGGAGGTTTTAGGTCAGGGACAATAAAATTGCCCGACATTGCAAAAATGATCCCGACATGGATTGCGAATACGACGGCAGCATTACTCGTTACCCGTAGAGCATCGTCATCCAAAAAGTCGGAGAGACGATCATCATCATGATAAGGCGAAAAACTCGCGTTTCTGGGTCCTGTAGGGTGCAAGTTTGGCCGCTCTTTTCGACGTTAAGGGAAAAGCTTAGGACGGTTCGGCGGCAGGGCCAAGGCGGCGTAGGTATAGAATAGGCTTAAATTTCAGTCAGACTGGGGATGGCTTTAAGCCGTGGAACCAAAGTGTAGGTTCAAAATCCCTGTGCAATGAAGAGAAACAGGGTGATCAGCACGGAGCTGATTAGAACCATTTTTTCAAATTTCAAATTTTGTGTCATTTTATATATCTTTCTGATGAAGCTATATAAGCCCACAATAATGACGAGATAGTGGCTGTTCTATGAACTTTTGCTGAACAATACTTTTACGTGCGCTTAGCGTCTTTTTGACGTCCCTTATTGGCCTCTCGGCGGTTGCGCCAAAGAATGATGCTAATGCCTACAACCGTGACGAAAGCGCCTAGCCAAATAATAGGTGTCGGCGTTTCGCCTAAAATTATCACACCCCCAATAACGCCGATTAAGGTCGTCATTAACCCTGAAGGCGCGACTGTGTGGATGGGTAAGCGTTGTAGTAGCCAATAATATGATCCATGCGCGACAAGGCTGACGAGCAGCACCGAATACATCAACGCCAATCCAAAATTGACGCGGGTCTCGGGCCCAAACGCGCGCATTTGATTGTCTTCCAAAAGCAGGCTCAGGGGCCATAGAACAACAGAGCCAACTAAGCCGAACCACCCGAGGAGTTGAATGGAGGTAACGCTTTTAACCGACTTCACAGCGATTGCGCCAACGGCTTCTGCCATCGCGCTGCACGCCATCAAACCGATACCAAGAGCAAAGCCTTTGCCTGCGGTTTCCGCAGGCGCACCGAGCCCAATGAGAACAACACCAACGAAAGCTAATGCCGCGCCAGCCGTCCGCCAAGGTCCGATTTTTTCCCCCAAAATTAAGACAGAGAGGATGATGGAGAAAGGCATGTAAAGCTCAATGGCGACAGCGGCGGCACTGGCTGTCGTCAGCTGCATGGCGGGAAACATGAAAGCGTAATTTAATGCGCCAAAGCCGACGCCGCCCAGTAGGACAGCTCGCATTTGCCCTTTATGCCAACGTAAAAAGGGAAGCAGGATAATAGCCAATAATGACACACGCAGCGCGGCATAGAAAAGCGGAGGAATACCCATTTGGAAAATCGTGAATTTCATCACGACGAAATGCAGCCCCCAAATGGTGCAGATCATCATCAACACAGAAAATTCGCGAAGAGGCATAACTTACAGGCTTTCCTAAAGACACTGCCGCGCCTATGCCTGTCTTATGACAGACGCAAGGCTTTCAAATCGAATTACACAAATTGGGGCGTCGGCCACGATGGTCATCACGCAAACTGCGCGTGATATGCGCGCCGCAGGACAAGACGTTATTTCTTTGTCTGCGGGAGAGCCTGACTTCGATACGCCAGAGCATATTTGCCAAGCCGCCGCTGCTGCAATGGAGGCAGGGGCGACGCGCTATACGGCTGTTGATGGGATAGCTGAGCTCAAGTCCGCCATAATTTCGAAATTTGATCGTGACAATGGGTTGACGTTTACGCCGTCTCAAATCAATGTCTCGCCGGGCGGGAAGCCAGTTCTATTTAATGCGCTGGCCGTGACGGTTGGGCTGGGAGACGAGGTCATTGTTCCTGCGCCGTGTTGGGTGAGTTATCCTGATATGGTGCGGCTCTGCGGCGGGACACCTATCGTGGTGCGGTGCAGTGTAGCGACAAAATTTAAGCTAACGGCTGAGGCTCTGGAAGCTGCAATCACGCCGCGCACGAAATGGCTTATGTTGAACTCCCCGTCCAACCCGACGGGCGCAGCCTACACGGCGGCTGAATTGAAGGATTTGGCCGAAGTTCTACGCGAGCATCCGCATGTGATGGTGCTGTGTGATGATATCTATGAACATCTTATTTATGATGACTTCACCTTCGCGACGATGGCGCAGGTTGCCCCCGATCTTGCCGCGCGCATCCTCACCATGAATGGCGTATCAAAGGGCTATGCCATGACGGGATGGCGGATTGGCTATGCGGGCGGTCCAGAGTGGCTTATCTCCGCTATGCGTAAATATATGGGCCAGACAACATCTAACCCTGCGAGTATTAGTCAATGGGCAGCGGTTGCTGCGTTGAACGGGCCACAGGACTTTTTGACTGAATGGCGCAGCACCTACGCGGCCCGCCGCGATAGGGTCGTGTCGCGGTTGAATGCTCTGGAGGGCGTTAGCTGTCTCACCCCGCCTGGTGCGTTTTATGCCTTCGCAGATATATCTGCGGTGACAGAAGATGACACTGACTTTGCTTTAAGGCTGTTGGAAGAAACAGGTGTTGCTACAGTGCCTGGCAGCGCATTTTATGCGCAAGGTCATATACGGATCAGTTATGCGGCTGCGATGGAAGATTTGGATGCGGCCTTGGACCGTCTCGGGACATTTATAACTTAGGCTTTAAGCTTAAGTTATAAGATGCAAAATCAGCTAGCTACAGAGGTGCTCTTTTACAACGGCGCCCGCTTTGCCCATGTCGACACGGCCTGCATATCCAGATTTCAACTTGCCCATGATCTTGCCCATGTCCTTGAGGCATGTCGCGCCAGAGTCAGTGATTAGACCTGAGATGATGGTCTTCATTTCGTCGTCAGACAGAGGTGTGGGCATGAATTCACGGATGATTTCGATTTCTTCGCGTTCACGTTCAGCCAGCTCTGGGCGGCCATTGTCTTCATACGTCTTCGCGCTTTCGTTGCGCTGCTTGAGCATTTTAACGAGTAGAGACAGAATTTCTTCGGTATTGATGCCGTCGCAGCGATCTTCCGCGCGCGCCGCGATGTCGCGGTCTTTCACAGCGGCCATAACGAGCCGTAACGTGGAGACGCGGAGTTTATCCTTGTCTTTCATCGCAGCTTTAATGGCGGCAGTTATACGTGTTCGTAATTCAGCTGAGTCCGTCATGACGGTTAACCAAAATTTTCCCTAGGGCAGCCCCACACCCGTGTTCTCAAGAGACGTTCCATAAACTTTTCAGGCAGGCTTGCCAAGTCTCAAGTCGATATTAAGTATGACGTAAATTTTGCACATAACTTGAGCTGTTGGCGTAATTCTTGCGATTGCGGACTTGCCTAATATGATAGGGGCTATAAAAGCTCGTAGAGTTTGCCCAAAGACACATGGTTCGCCAAAAATGGCGCGCCCGATAGATGGATTGTTATACCATGACGGATTATCAGCCGACTCAGACGCCTACCGCAGCGCTCGTTCTTGCGAATGGGCAAGTGTTTTACGGAGCGGGCATCGGCCATATTGGGTCGGCCGTGGGTGAAGTCTGCTTCAATACGGCCATGACAGGCTATCAGGAAATCCTGACCGACCCGTCTTATGCGTCGCAGATCGTCTGTTTCACCTTCCCGCATGTGGGAAACACAGGCACAACAGTCGAAGATGAAGAAGCCAGTAGCGCGCGCGCGCAAACGGCTGCTGTTGGCGCGATTTTCAAAGCCGCCGTGACGCCAGCCTCAAATTGGCGCTCTGATGCCGAGCTTGGTGATTGGCTCGCAGACCGTAAAATTATTGGCTTGTCGGGTGTAGATACACGTGCATTGACGGCCTTCATTCGCGAGAATGGTATGCCAAATGGCGTGATCGCACATGCGCCTGACGGGACATTCGACATAGACGCACTCACGAAACAAGCGGCTGAGTGGGCAGGATTGGTCGGCGCGGATTTGGCGCAAAATGTCGGCTCACAGGAAAAATTCGATTGGACGCAGGCCCGCTGGGAGCTTCCAGGCGGCTATAGCGATGTTGAAAATGCGAAGCGCGTTGTCCTTATCGATTATGGCGTGAAGCGGAATATCATGCGGAACCTTGTCAGCTCTGGTCTGGCCGTAACAGTCGTGCCCGCGACGACACCTGCAGAAGATATCTTGGCGCTCAAACCTGACGGCATTGTTTTGTCCAACGGTCCTGGCGATCCAGAAGCCACAGGCAAATACGCAATCCCAACCATTAAGGCGCTGATCGAAGCGGACTTACCTATGCTTGGTATTTGCTTAGGTCATCAAATGTTGGCTCTGGCGCTGGGCGCGAAGACCGTCAAAATGGATCAAGGTCATCACGGCGCGAACCATCCCGTTAAAGATCATACGACTGATAAAGTTGAAATCGTGTCGATGAACCATGGCTTTGCCGTGGATAGCGATAGCTTGCCGAACACGGTTGAAGAAACACATGTCAGTCTGTTTGACGGAACAAATTGCGGTATTCGCCTGAAGGGTAAACCCGTCTTTTCTGTGCAACATCATCCAGAAGCCAGCCCTGGCCCGCAAGATAGTTTCTATCTCTTTGATCGGTTCGCAGAGGCGGTTGTTTAGAACGGGAAACCGTTTTGGAAGAACAATAAGCCCAATCCATAAAACCCAATGGCCATGGCAATCCCAAGGCCAAGATGTTTGAAGGTCGTCTTGGCTAAGGGCCAATCGATACGTTCATGCAAGGCTTTAGCCGCGATGACATCACCTGTTCTAAAGTCTTCTGTTTTATATGACTTAGGTTTCAATAGCGTCGTTGGCGCATTCATTGACCACGCGACCAAAATCAAGCTCAACGCCAAAAGAAGGACAACGGTTCTCGGGTGGGCTGAAATGGATCCTAAATATATCATCGTATAACGTGTTATCAGTCGAATGACGTAAACGACTTTAGATAAATGGCGGTCCATAAAGTTGCGCATCTGAGAAACCTTTAAGCGCGTTTCATCTCCTAAGAGATTTGAATCCGTCCAGCCTTGATCAAACTCTCCGCCGCGCTCAACACCGCTTCTTTCGCGGGGCGAGGGATGACGCCTGTCATCGCGGTTACATAGCCTGCATCGGCTTCGTGGAATGTCCCTAGATCAGGTTTGATGCTATTCACGGAGGGGTCAAAAAGACTCGCGAATTTTACAAGCACATCAGGGAGCTCACGTGTCGGGAGTTTCGTCTTTGGGTATTCATTCCGTAAAATCGCAGCAATCTCTGACATCCAGAGCGTGTTGGAGGCCGCCATCAAGCGGCGTCCACCTGCGTTGGGTTTTGTCATCGCTTTGACGTGCAATGAGGCGCAATCGCGAACATCTACAATCGGATAGGCGATACGCGGCATCACGGGTATTCTGCCCGAGAAGAGGGCTTTTATAATCGCCAATGACGCGCCTGAATTATTATATGTATCGGGTCCAAAGACGAGGCCTGGGCAAATAGTTGTCAGCTTATTTTTGACATTTTGAGAGTCTACATAATCCCAGACGGCGCGTTCTGCGCGGGTTTTAGAGACTGGGTAGGCCGTCAGGGGACGCCAATCAGGATCGGACCAATCGTCTTCTTTGATCAACATGTGATCACCGCGTCCGGCTTGACCGATCATGGAAACGATGGACGAGGTCATAACAACCCGTTCGGCACCTGCGCCAATGGCTTGCTCGATCACGCGCATCGCGCCTGCGCGGGCGGCGGGAACAAGGGCTTCGCGATCAGAGGGCGGGTCTAAGGGAAAGGGTGACGCGATATGTTGGACATAACGGCAATCTTTGACCGCGGACTTCCACCCCACATCTTTACTGAGATCAGCTTCGATAAGCTCTAGGTTTGACGTGTCCACGCCATTGGCAGTGAGGGCTGCAACAACGCGTTCGCCTTTGGATTTATTACGCACCGTCCCGCGCACAGCATAGCCTTCACCCAAAAGCCTTGCAGCAACATGGCTGGCGATAAAGCCGGAAACACCGGTAACGAGAACTGTGTCGGTCATCTTAATCTCCCAAGTGTCAGCACGGAACGATGGGTATATTCGAGACAGCATTGAGAATGCTTCTCGTGATACGTCCGTGATTGAGTGTAATGTCTACCGTCAAGGCTAAAACTATTCCCATATATACCAGATATGAAAACCCCCAAAAGCTTCCAAGCATCAAGGTGTAAAACCAATTTTGCCCAAAGACATAAAGGCATATCGTTAAGACGGTTGAGATGAGAAGTAAGCCTGCAGGCAACAATAAATGTAATCTCGCATTGGGACGGACCCATGCTAGAATAAGGATAAGTAGGAAGGCGAAAATATTTACACCAGAAAAAATACGAAGATCTCGCACAAGCCCCGAAATCGTGGCGTCGTATTTCCCCTTAATAAAACCCTCAAGTTTTTTTGAAATTGCCACGGCTTGGGCATTCTGACTCTTAAATAAACCTGTGATCATATTCTGTCTCTTGGGCGATACTGTTTTACATCCACAGTAGCGAGAAATTGCAGTCGCGACCGCCACATCCATTTTCATCTCTAGAGCTTTCCGAATGGCGGTTCCTTTACTGTCGAATTTATCACGCAGAGCGTCGGCACTTTGCAGAAACCCTTCAGCCTCTAGACCTGGGTATTTTGTCTTAACTTCGGTTTGGACCTTGCTTTGAATAGCGAAGATCGCGGCTTTCTCAAGCACGACTCTGTCTGCAAAAGTGCTCGCCATTATGAATGAGAAAATTAACATACCGACTACGGAGAGGGCCATCAAAGCCCCCCTCAGCCATGTTAGGCCTATCACGCTTGTTTTAACGTCGCGCGTCATAAATTTTATCTCATCGAAATTTTGGTTGGGCAGTTTTGATTGTAGATTTCAATCGCCTCTGGCATCCAATTTTGGAAATCTGTGACGCGGGTTTCTGGGCTAGGATGGGTGGATTGAAATTCTGGTGGTGTTGCGCCGCCATTTTCGCCCATACGCTCCCAGAGAGCAGGCGCTTCGCGCGGATCATAACAGGCGCGTGCGACCAAAATCAGGCCAATGTAATCGGCTTCAGATTCATGCTTTCGAGAAAATGGCAACGCGAAGCCATATTGGCTAATGCCGCCAAAAACGCCCATGACAGCCCGTTGCGCGCCGTAATCCATGCCGCCTGCGCCGAGCGAAACACCTGCGCCGACAATGCGTTTCATATTTTGTTGTGCCATACGTTCTGCGCCGTGATGCGCGAGGGCATGTCCGATTTCATGTCCCATGATGACAGCAATACCATCTTCATTTTTAGCAATCGGGATCAGGCCTGTATAAATGGCGGAATATCCACCGGGGAGTGCAAAGGCGTTGGCTTGGTCGCTATCAATGACATTCACGGCCCATTCAAACCCTGAGGGCTCACCTGTTTCTTCAATCAGCATTTGATCGGCTGTACGCGCTAGGCGGTCTCCGATTTTACGAACAGCCTGCACGACAGGTTCATTATCTGACACAACAGCCGAGTCGCTGAGGATTTGTTGGTAGGATTGTAGGCCGAGTTGTATTTCTTGTTGCGGCGCCATTGTACGGAGTTGTTTGCGTCCTGTTAAAGGCACGGTTTCTTGATTCATCATGTAATAGATGCCTGCGCCAATCGCGAATAAGAGCATGATCTGCCAGCGAAACCCGCCGCGCCGACGCATACCACGGCCACCGCCAAGCTGCGCCATGCCCTGAACGCTGCGCCGAACAGGTTGGCCTGTGTTATATTGTCTGCGATATACCATTCTTTGCCTCCTAAAGCGGTATCAGACTAGCGCGTTGCCTGCGTCACGCCAACCCGAAAGCCATAAAGATGATATTAAGAGTATAGAGGTCAAAAGGGTCGCAGTTTTTCACATTAGGACAGGCATGGTGCTTGCACCTAAGTCGTCACTTCATTATGACGAGACAATTTGCTTTTCCGCGCGTCTTTTGGCGCTTTAAAATCATAGAGATATCATGCCTAAACGTACCGACATTTCTTCCATTCTCATTATCGGGGCTGGACCTATCATTATTGGCCAAGCTTGCGAGTTTGACTATTCTGGCGTTCAAGCCTGTAAAGCGCTGCGCGATGAAGGGTATCGCGTCATTTTGGTGAACTCCAATCCTGCGACGATCATGACAGATCCAGGCATGGCGGATGCGACATACGTCGAACCGATCACGCCAGAGATTGTCGAGAAAATCATTGCGATTGAAAAGCCTGACGCATTGCTGCCGACAATGGGCGGACAGACGGCTTTGAATACAGCCTTGGCGCTGGAAGACATGGGCGTGTTGAAGAAATACGGCGTTGAGATGATTGGCGCGAAAGCGGACGTCATCGACAAAGCTGAATCGCGCGAACGTTTCGCCGCGGCAATGACAAAAATTGGCCTCGAAAACCCACGCGCAAGTATGATCAGCGCGCCAAAGGGACCTGACGGAAAACCAAATATCGCTGAAGGCGTCGCGGAAGCTGTGCGCAAACTGCCTGAAACAGGATTGCCAGCTATCATTCGTCCTGCCTTTACGATGGGCGGCACTGGCGGCGGCGTCGCGTATAATCTTGAAGAATTCGAAGAAATTGTACGCTCTGGTTTGGTCGCGTCTCCTACAAGTGAAGTGCTTGTCGATGAAAGCCTCATCGGGTGGAAAGAATACGAAATGGAAGTTGTCCGCGACAAAGCGGATAATTGCATCATCATCTGCGCTATTGAAAACATCGATCCAATGGGCGTGCATACAGGCGATAGTATCACTGTCGCGCCAGCGCTGACGCTGACGGATAAAGAATACCAAATCATGCGCGATGCGTCGATTGCGGTGCTACGTGAAATTGGCGTGGAAACTGGCGGCTCGAACGTACAATTCGGTGTGAATCCAGAAGATGGCCGTATGGTCGTCATTGAGATGAACCCGCGTGTGTCGCGCTCATCAGCGTTGGCGTCCAAAGCGACAGGTTTCCCGATTGCGAAAATCGCAGCGAAGCTCGCGGTTGGATATACATTGGATGAATTAGATAATGACATCACGGGCGCGACACCCGCTGCATTTGAGCCGACTATTGATTATGTCGTCACGAAAATTCCTCGCTTTGCTTTTGAGAAATTTCCAGGCAGCGAAGCTGTTCTAACAACGGCCATGCGCTCTGTGGGTGAAGCTATGGCGATTGGCCGTACATTCGCGGAGTCTTTGCAAAAAGCCCTGCGCTCGCTCGAAACTGACTTGGTGGGATTGGACCCGATTGATTTGGGCCTTGAGGATCCAGAAGAGATTAACTCCGCTCTGAAATCCCGCCTGACCATTCAAGCGCCAGACCGTATCCTTGTGATCGCGCAAGCGTTCCGCGCTGGGTTCTCTGTTGAGAAAGTCCAGACATACACGAAATTTGATCCGTGGTTCCTCCGCCAGATCGAAGCCATCATTAAAGCTGAAAACTGGTTGACTGAAACAGGTTTGCCGAAAGACACAGACACATGGCGCGCAATAAAAGGCGAAGGCTTCTCTGATATTCGCATCGGTCAATTGACAGGTCACACTGAGCACGCTGTTCGTGAAGCTCGCCACAAAGCAGGCGTTCGTCCTGTCTATAAACGCGTTGATACCTGCGCGGCGGAATTCGCGGCTAAGACTCCATATATGTATTCGACCTATGAGACGCCAAGTTTTGACGGAACCGTCCAAAATGAAGCCCGCGTGTCAGATCGTAAAAAAGTCGTTATTCTTGGCGGCGGTCCAAACCGTATCGGTCAAGGTATCGAGTTTGATTATTGTTGCTGTCATGCTGCCTATGCGATGGCTGAAATGGATATCGAATCCATCATGGTCAATTGTAACCCTGAAACAGTCTCGACCGATTATGACACATCAGACCGTCTTTATTTCGAACCTCTGACAGAAGAAGATGTTCTTGAGTTGATCCAAGGCGAAATGAAGTCTGGCGAGTTGCTAGGCGTTATTGTTCAATTTGGTGGACAAACTCCGCTTAAATTGGCGGAAGCGTTGGAAGCTAATGGTATTCCACTGCTTGGCACGAAGCGCGATGCGCTCGACCGCGCAGAAGATCGCGAACGTTTCAAGGCACTCGTCGAAATGCTTGGCCTGAAGCAGCCTAATAATGCGATCGCGCGTAATGCGAAAGAGGCGCAAGCTGGCGCTGATGTTGTTGGCTATCCACTCGTTCTACGTCCGTCCAACGTCCTCGGTGGACGCGGTATGGAAATCGTGGACTCGGATGCGGAATTGAAACGCTACATCAATGAGGCTGTCAAAGTCTCTGGCAAGTCACCGCTCTTGATTGACCAATATTTACGCGACGCAATCGAAGTTGATGTTGACGTTATCTGTGATGGCGAAAATGTTTTCGTCGCGGGCGTTATGGAACATATCGAAGAAGCGGGTGTTCATTCTGGCGACTCGGCGTGCTCCCTTCCGCCTTACACATTGTCCGATAAAATTATCGCAGAGCTAGGCCGTCAGGCGACAGTCCTTGCGCTTGAACTCGGCGTTGTTGGCTTCATGAATACGCAATTCGCGGTCAAAGACGATGTTGTGTACCTCATTGAGGTGAACCCACGCGCGTCACGGACTGTACCGTTCGTAGCGAAAGCGATTGGCTTACCCGTTGCGAATATCGCGGCCAAAGTTATGGCGGGCATGAAGCTCTCTGAATTTGACCTGACGCTACGCCCACAGAAATATATCGCGGTTAAAGAAGCGGTCTTCCCATTCGCGCGATTCCCGGGTGTGGACACGGTCCTCGGGCCTGAAATGCGCTCTACAGGTGAAGTCATGGGTCTGGCCGAAGATTTCGGCATGGCCTTCGCGAAAAGTCAATTGGGCGGCGGCGTGACATTGCCGTCTTCGGGTAAGGTCTTCATCTCTGTGCGTGAAGACCACAAACCAGCGATGGTGGATATGGCGAAAGAGTTGATCGAGCTTGGGTTCGAAATTATTGCAACAGGCGGAACAACCAAACATCTGCGTGAACATGGCGTCGAGGTTGAATATGTGCGCAAGGTCCATGAAGGCCGCCCGCATATCGTCGATCAGATGAAAAATGGACAAATCGCGATGGTGTTCAACACGACCAGTGGCAAGCAAGCGTTAGACGATAGTAAGTCTCTGCGCCGCTCGGCCCTAACGCAAAAAATTCCATATTTCACAACGGCTGCGGCTGCGAAAGCCACAGTCGAAGCGGTCAAAGCTTTGTCTAAAGGTGACTATGAGGTGGAGAGCCTACAGAGCATCGCTGCGGGGTAGGGCAATGTGTTGAGGCTATGTTTTGGGATTGTGAGCGGCATCTTGTTCTTAAGTGGATGTGCGTCTCAACCTTCAAATCAAGCCTCCGCACCGTCTGTTAGCTCTCGGTCATATCTGCCCAGACCTGCGCCTAAGCCTGCGGAGTGTCCCGCAAGTTTAGCTTTGGACCCCAATGCTCAACCCCTTATTCGCCTTCATGCCTACCATCCTGCGGTTGGGAAAGAATCTGGGGCCTGTGATGTCGCATATAATGTGAACGTGATGGGCCGCACAGTTGATGTGACCGCGCAATGCACATCAAAGGTTTTTGAAATGCCATCAACCTCTGCGGTTGAACAATGGATATTTAACCCCCGAATAATTAACCGCGAAAGTGTGTCTCGATGTGGCGTCAAAACGCGTGTAAAATATAACTTGGACAGAAAGACTGCAAAGGTCATTTATCCACCGTATGACGACCTTGAATTGGGTGTCGAAATTCCGTAAATTATTTAAGTCTTTAGATTTTCGTCTCCTTTGAATTGACAAAGACTTGTAGCGGCAGGGTGGCACCCCTGCCGCTTTTTTATTGGAAAAAGCCATCTTACGCCTGACTAAATGCAGGGTTTTTACCTAGATTAGGTGGAATGCTGGGGCGTCTAGCGCATTTTTTATCTTGACGACCCTGTTTTTGCCCCTATCTGCTTGCGTCTTATAAATTTCATGCTGAGATCGACTTCATTATGCAAAAATTTCCGATGACAGTTCACGGCCATGCCGCGCTCGAAACAGAACTTAAACACCTCAAATCCGTTGAGCGTCCTGAGATTATCAATGCGATTTCGGTCGCGCGCGATCATGGTGATTTGAAAGAGAACGCTGAATATCACGCAGCAAAAGAAAAGCAGGGCTTCATTGAAGGCCGCATTCAAGAGCTGGAAAGCAAACTGTCTCTCGCGCAGGTTATCGATCCAACATCAATGTCGGGCGAAGTCGTTCGCTTTGGTGCGACAGTTAAAATCATCAATGAAGATACGGACGAAGAAAGCACGTATCAAATCGTAGGCGAAGACGAAGCGAATGTGAAAGACGGAAAAATCTCCATCACCTCCCCAATCGCGCGTGCCATGATCACAAAAGAAGTCGGCGACGGAATTGAAGTCCTCGCGCCGGGTGGATCGAAGGCTTACGAAATTCTGGAAGTTTACTACAAATAATGACGGCGCAGGCGGCACCTCAGCCGCTGCGTTGCCTTGTCATATCAGACGGGCGTCGCGGGATTGAAAATCAGGCTCTTGGCTTGGCGGAGAGCTTGGCTCTATTGCGGCCTCTTACGCTCCGTACACATCATATAAATCACGCCAAACCTTTGACTGCATTGCCGCCAAAGGCGCAATTGCGATTGGCGTCATTTGATTTACCCGCGTGCGACATTGCGATTGGCTGCGGCCGGCAAGCGATTGCCGCGCTGATGCACCTGAAACGCAAGCGTCCAGATGTTTTCACCGCCTATGTGCAAGACCCGCGCGTGGCGGTTGATAATTTTGATCTCGTGATCGCGCCTGAACATGATGGTGTGCAGGGAGCGAATGTTATCTCGATGATTGGGTCGCCTAATCGGGTGACAGATAATAAAATCATCGGCGAGACTTTGAATTTTGCAGAAGGGCTGTCCACCCTTCCGATGCCGCGCGCGGCGCTCTTAATTGGCGGCGCGTCTAAAACCCATATCTTAGATCAAGATAGTCATGTTTCGCATCTTTCGGCGGCCGAAACTCTCAGGGCGGCGGGGCAATCTTTGTTGATCACGACCTCTCGGCGCACGCCTGATTTTGCTGCGCTCGCGTGGAAACAATTCGCGTCTGACCATCCAAATGTTTGGCTGCATACAGGGGAGGGGCCTAATCCGTATTTTGCGTTTCTTGGCGGGGCTGACCTTATCCTCGTGACAGAAGACAGCACGAATATGCTGACTGAAGCCTGCGCTACAGGCAAGCCTGTGTCCCGCTTGCCAATGGCCTCAAAATTAAAGGATGGCTCTCACGGGAAGTTTCAAACGCTCTACGATGCTCTTAAGACGCGCTGCGGCGTTGTGACCTATGCGGGACAGAGCAATGGCTCGGATTATGAGCCATTGAACGAAACAGCGCGTGTCGCGGGCTTGTTTTGGGAACGGTATGGCGCACGAAGTTGATTGTATTTATTGAGTTGCTTTTATTCTGCGATGAATAAGTCTTATCGCGCCCTAAATTAAACCTTACGGGCAGCCATGACCGCCTTCGCTGCGGACCCATGCCATTGCATTTCGAAGCAGAGTTTGATGGACCGTGTTGTCATAGCTGTCAGTTTTGTGGCCGAGGGCTGAGTAGATGACTTTGCCACTACTCGGGCATTTGGCCCAGACGATAGGATGATCTGATGGCTTTGGTCCCATGCGCAGGTCTTCAACGCCGTATATCTTATTAATTGGGGAATAGGTGCTTTCATCTAGCCCTGCGAGGACAATGACGTTGCCGTCCACAGGGGAGTTAAATGTATACCATTCATCAGTATGTGAGAATTTCTCGCCGAGGCCTGCCATGACGGGATGGTCGGAGGCTAATGTTACGACATCTGCGGTTTGGAATTGAGGGTCCGCAGGATGACTGACAAATTTAGTGCCGAGTTGCGTTTCCCACCACGGCCAGTCTTTGGCCAAGCTACTATCGCCTGTCGCGTGTTGGGCAATTAATCCTCCGCCCGCTTCGACGAAACGTTGGAGTGCAGCTTGCTGATCATCTGATAAAACGGGTCCCGTAACAGAGTTTAAAATGACGACATCAAATTTGACGAGGTTAGCGCCTGAGAAAACACGTGCGTCCTCTGTGATGAAAAGGCCTGTTCCATTTGTATCTGACTCGCGCGCCCAAAATGCGTGAGCACCCGCGATACCGCTGTCGTGTCGCCAATTTGATGTGGCGGAAAAAACGAGAGTCGCGTCCTCAGCCATATAGTCATAACTTCGTGGCCATTTGAATTTAGGGGCAGCGGTGTTCTCTGTGACTAGATTTGTGTTCGTCTGTATATCGGACTGCGGTGCACAGGCCATCAAAGCGAGGCTCGTGAGCAGGGCGAGGCATTTACGTGTCATATGTTTCATACATTTATCCTGCCAGACCTTTCGCACACCCTCTATGCTCACGTAAATACCCCACAGGCGTGATGGCCTACCCTGTTGCGGACAGCGCAGCTCGTGCCTACATTCAGGATAAGATTTATTTTAAGAGTGATACCCACATGACCGAGACTATTCATCACCGCGTTCTTATCGTCGGATCTGGCCCTGCGGGTTATACGGCGGCTGTTTACGCTGCGCGCGCCATGCTCGAGCCCGGCATTGTTGCAGGTCCGCAACCAGGTGGTCAGTTGACGATCACGACGGATGTTGAAAACTATCCGGGCTTCCCAGAAGTTATGGGACCTGATTTGATGGATAAGTTCAAAGAGCATGCTCTGAAATTTGGTACAGCTTTCCACGAAGACATGATTACGGATGTCGATTTTTCTGAACGCCCATTCAAGCTAAACGGTGAAAGCGGAACGCGCTACACGGCGGATGCTGTGATTATCGCGACAGGCGCTCAGGCGAAATGGCTTGGCCTTCCGTCCGAAGATAAATTCCAAGGCTTCGGGGTTTCGGCCTGCGCGACTTGCGATGGGTTTTTCTACCGCGAAAAAGAAGTCGTCGTTATTGGTGGCGGGAATACGGCTGTCGAAGAAGCGCTGTTCCTCACCAATTTTGCCTCTCGCGTTACACTCGTGCATCGCCGTGATACATTGCGCGCAGAGAAAATTTTGCAAAAGCGTTTGTTTGATAATCCAAAAGTCGAAATCCTATGGGATACAACATTGGACGAAATTTTGGGTGATGATCAACCCTTGGGCGTCACAGGCGTACGCCTCAAAAGTATGAAAACGGGTGAGACCTTTGACCGCGAGACGCATGGCGTCTTTATCGCGATTGGTCATAAGCCGTCGACAGATGTCTTTAAGGGCCACGTTGTTATGAATGAGGGCGGATATATTACGACGGCTGCCGACAGTACGGCCACGAATATTCCTGGCGTATTTGCGGCGGGTGATGTGTCGGATGAGGATTGGCGTCAGGCTGTGACGGCGGCGGGACTTGGCTGTATGGGTGCGTTGGAAGCTGAGCGTTATTTGACAGAAGTTGAAGCGGGTCTTGCTGAGGCTGCGGAATAGATGCCTCACTCCCTCGACTGGGATAAATTGAAAACCTTTCATGCCGCAGGGCAAGAAGGGTCCTTGACCGCTGCGGCGGATAAGTTGCGAATTTCTCAGTCGGCGGTGTCACGCCAGATTACGGCGCTTGAAGATTATTTGAACATGCCTCTGTTTCACCGCCATGCGCGTGGATTGACGTTAACGGAACAAGGGCAAATTTTGTTTCAAACCGCAGATGATGTGGCCATACGCATTGCGCGTGTCCAAAGCCACGTCATCGATAGTCGCCAAAAGCCGCAAGGTGTGTTGCGCGTATCGACACCGATTTCATTGGGGTCAAATTGGCTGCCGTCTGTATTACCAGAATTTTTGAAGGCCTATCCAGATATTGACGTTCAGTTGATCCTTGAGGACGCGGAGCATGATCTGTCGGCCTTTGACGTGGATTGTGCCTTGCGTCCGTGGCCCTCCACACAGGGTGATGTGATTCAACGAAAATTGGGGCAAATCACGCAGTCACTTTATGCGAGTCACAAATATCTTTCTGACTACGGCGCGCCAACCTCAGCCCGTGATTTAGATAATCATCGTATTGTCGCCTTTGGAGCGCTGAACCCTAAAAACCTACATAGCGCGAATTGGGTGTTGGACGTGGGGCATGAGGCAGGCGAAACAGCTCGTAAACCTGCACTCGTCGTGAATAATTTGCATGGCATCATGCGTGCCGGTGAGGCAGGTATTGGGGTTGTCGGTATTCCAGACTATATGACGGCCCTGTCCAAACGATTGGTGCGTGTCTTACCGAGCGTGCGCGGAGAGAGTTTTGATCTCTATTTCGTTTACCCGACGGAATTGAGAGGCTCTATGCGGGCGAAAGTTTTCCGAGAGTTTTTGACGGATGCGACGCGCGATTGGCCAATAACTTAAAATAAGGCCGATTTTTGACGTTAACGGCCCGATTCTAACGTTGGGATGAACCAATTTATTCAAATCCCCTGCTTTGCTATGCATATAAGCATAGCTCGGTTGCGCGGGCGCGGGTTCCGAATGTGGCTGCAGATTCATATATAACTATCACGAACGCAGCAATGTCCTCCAGATTGCGCTGCGATCATACCGCATTCACTCTCCCCGATTGGATTGCGAAGACTTTTCCGGCCCCTGCCTTATTGGTAGTGGGCCGTTTTTTTTGGCTATTTGTTAACCCTCAAGCGTGCAAGTTGCTCGCGCGCGTAAGAAAGCCAAAGCATCGGCAGGGTAAAGTACATGACAGAGAAAAATAAAACGACTGAAATGAACACGCCAGCCCAAAATACTGAGTATTTGAACATACTAGCCGCAACGCTCGAGTCAGGCGTAAGCATTCTTGATGAGGATATGAATTATCTTTTTATATCTGATTCCGTTTACAAGAATATCAAGACGACGAAAGACCATCTTAAGCCAGGAGATCCTCTTTCCAAATGCCATGAAATTATGATGGAGAACGGTCTCCTCACGCCAGACATTATCGCAAACCAAGCCTTGTCTCCTGATGAGCAAAAGCGTCGTAACCAAACAGGTGTCACTGAAGCCGTGCGGCTTATGATGTTAGGCGACGGTACGACACATAACTTCGTAAGAAAAAAGTTGTCGTGTGGAAAAACAGTCTCAATTGCAAATAATGTATCTGAAGTCGTTGAGAAAGATAAGTTGCTCGAAAAAGCTTTGGCCTTAGGGCACGCAGGCTATTGGTTCTTAGACATTGAGACGAATGTTTACACATTCAGTCGCTCGCTTCATTTTCATTTTGGTCAAAAACTTGTCAAACAAGCTCAAACTAAGGGCTTTCTATCTATCATAGTTCCAGAGGACCGCGACTTATATAAAGCGGCACTACGTAATTCAGTAAATACTCACGGTAGGTTTGAGGTCGTCTGCCGCACGATGGCGCGCAAGGGTGGGGAGACTTGGGGGCGGACGACAGGTGAAATTATTCGCGACGCGAAAGGTAAAGCCATCCGCATTGAAGCGTTCGTCAAAGATGTAACACGCGAAAGACGACAATCTGAAGAATTGGAACAAGCTAAAGATGAAGCGATTGCTGCATCGCGCGCCAAATCAGAATTCCTAGCGAATATGAGCCATGAAATCCGAACGCCGATGAACGGCATCTTGGGTATGGCGGAATTATTGGCAGGGTCCGAAATTAGTGAGCGTCAACGTGAATTTGTCTCTGTTATCAATAGTTCCGCATCTGCACTGTTGACGATTATCAATGACATTCTTGATTTCTCGAAAATTGAAGCTGGGGCCTTTGAGATTGATCCAGTTCCGTTCGATCTGAAATCTTCCATCAATGACGTCACATCATTGCTGCAACCAACGGCGCAAGAAAAGGCCGTGGAGTTGATTATCAATTACCCAACGGACTTACCGAAGCACTTTATCGGGGATGCTGGGCGTATTCGCCAAGTCATTACGAACCTACTGGGCAATGCTGTGAAGTTCACTGAAAGTGGACACATCACGATTGATGTCGATCTTCAACCAAGTCGTGACATGATGATTTGCACCGTAGATGTCACCGATACGGGCATCGGGATTTCACCTGAAAAAATGAACAGAATTTTTGATAAGTTCACCCAAGCTGATGGCTCTACGACACGTGTTTACGGCGGAACGGGGCTAGGACTGACAATTTCCAAACATATCATCGAAATGATGGACGGGCGTATGCGCGTGAAATCTAAACTCGGTGAGGGCTCCTCTTTTGGATTCACAGTGCCTCTACCTATCGATAAAAATGCCAAGCCTGAAATTTTCGACTGTGCATTGTTGAATGATAAGCGCGTGTTGATTGTTGACGACATGACGGTCAATCGCACCCTCTTTACCGAACAACTTACATCGTGGGGCCTTAAGACTGAAACAGCCAAGGACGGCGTTGATGCTCTGACGGCTATTCGGGCAGCGCAGGTGGCAGGCGAGCCTTATGACTTGATCTTACTCGATTTCCTTATGCCTGGTATTAATGGGCAAGAGTTCGCGCAGCTTGTGTCTCAGACTCCGAGTTTGAAAACGCCGCAGATCATAATGTTATCATCATGTGATCAACCCGTGACCACGGCTGACCTCCTAGAGATAGGTATTGATTGTTACCTCATCAAACCCGTTCGAGAACGCCGTCTGTTTGATACAATCGTGCGGGTTATATCTAACCCGACAGTTCGCGATGAGGTCATCATCGAAGATATGGCACCAGAGGCGAAGCCATTGGTCGCCAGAAAGCAAGAAATTCTTGTCGCAGAAGATTTCCCGTTAAACCGAGACGTGGTAGAACTCATGCTCGGTGATGCTCCCTTTGTACCTGTTTTCGCTCATAATGGACAAGAGGCGGTTGAGATGTACACAGCCGACCCAGCGCGGTTTCCGCTGATCGTGATGGATGTGTCTATGCCTGTGATGGACGGTCATGAAGCTACCCGCCAGATTAGAGCTTTTGAAACTGAAAATAACCTAGAGCCGATTCCTGTCATTGCATTGACGGGTCATGCCTTGAAAAATGACCGTGAAGATTGTCTGGCGGCAGGTATGGATGATTACTTGACGAAGCCTGTAAAACAGGGTGATTTAATTGAAAAACTGGAAGCCTATTCTGGGCGGGCTGTTTTTATTCGCAAGGCTGTATAATTCATGACGTTTAATATGTTGCAGATTTCAAAATACGTAAAACTGATATGCTGTGTCGCCGCGCTAACAGCTTGCTCAAATGCGCAGGACGCGACGCCCGTATCGAGTTTTCACGCGAGTGTTCAGACGCTCTGCGGACAAACATTTATAGGTCGCGTCATCAGTCAGGACCCGCAAGACGACGATTGGCGCAAAGAAATTCTGACCCTTGGACCCATAACTTGTGTGTCGCCTGACAAGACATCTATGGCTCTGGATGTGGGCACAGATAAAAGCCGCGTCTGGTCCCTAGAGATCATGGAACAAGGCAGGGCTCTAGAGTTTAAACACGCCCATACGCTCAAAGACGGCTCTCCTGATCCAGTCACGAATTATGGCGGCATGGCCGCAGCAAGCAGTACGTCTACACATGTTGTCTTTCCAGTCGATCAAGAGTCGATAGATAATTTCCGCGAAAACGGCCTAGATGCCTCAGTCACCAATGTGTGGTCCTTCACCCTCGATGCGAACAAGACCCTGACCTATGAATTACGACGCGAGAACCGAGAGTTTATAGCTGAGTTCGATTTAGCAGCGCCTGTTCAATAGGACGATTTTTAGCCGCTCAGATTGATGTATGGGGAGAAAAAAAGCCCAGAGCGCTTTACCGAAGTAAAGCAGCCTCCGGGCTGTAAAGTTGTAAACATCGGGGAAAGCTGATGTTGTGTAGTCTTGTTATGAGGCATCGAAGTCGAATGGTAGCCAAACCCTTTCACACGTCCTGTTTTAAACTAAATCTGTGAAAGACGGGGCGAAATTTGGTCGAATTGGACAGATCCAGTGCGACCTCCTTAATGGAGCAATTTTAGGACACTCCGTTTTGATAGTAATTGCAGATAAATTCATGGAGGATTTTCATCTATCAATGCAAAACTGGAAAACAAAAAAAACCGCCTCACCTTCATATGAAGCAAGACGGCTATCTGTTGCCCTATTTGATTGTGGCATTCGAGAAAATAGAACCTTAGATATGTACTGGTTTAATTAAGAGCAAGCTTCGCTGTTTTAATCACAGGTTTTTGGGACAGATGAATTGTTGTTAAAGCATCAATATTAGCGCTTTTGACAAATTTATCCATGAGATCATCATTGCATTCCTTTTTAGATTGACCAAGGTATCGCAATGTACTGCTATCAGCACGGCAAACGGACGACGCTCGCTTCTTCATTTTAGCATATATTTTATAATCGCCGCCCTCAGTATTTAACTCTGAAAGTCGGAACTTTAACGTCACAGTTTTTTCAACCAGAAGAGAATCTGAAGCAAATGCTGCGGGCGCAATTGCCGCCGTGCAAATGCCAAGTATGGAGAGAGCAGAGCGGGTCAATTTCTTGACGTCGCGAGTCTTGGTGGCCATAAAGTGTTTTCGTTTGATAAGCATTGGATGGGTCCTTTCTATCTATGCTTGTTTAGCGTTAGGCGGCGAGGTCACACCCTCGTCGCCATCTTACTTATTCACCGTAAAAGATGATGTACTCTACTTATGAGGCAACAGGGCGGAACGATACCTAAACCCGCTTTCACCACTTGCAGTGATGAAAACCCGTGAAAGGTTGGGCGTGATTTGAAGGATTTAGACACATTTTTATGCAATGTCATGGACGTGTCAGGCGTATTTGGCCGTCTACACAGCTACATTCCCGACGACTTATGCCTTATAAAGTAGATTCGATGCGCTCTCCTTCCCCAATATGAGAAGTAACGTAAGTGTACTTAATTGGGCGGCTTAAGCCTCTCAGTTAATAGCTTGCCCCACCCTCAAATCAAACCCGCCCCTCTTTTCAAATCCTAACTCTCCTATAATTTCAGTATGTTGTTTGAAAGGTGAGGAGAAGCATCCCCGCATTCAAAACGTATGACATACTGATCTCGTTCTTTCGGACTTAGGACAGGGTAGCGCTCTCTATCTGGTTCGAGAGACGGTGGGGTTGAGCATTTGGTGGTGAGACACCGAACTGTGCCGGGCCATGATGTGGTGAGCGTTGACCGCCTGATCTTAAACCGGTTCTGTTAAAACCTTGCGGTTTTAA
The DNA here is from genome assembly GCA_938009235.1 of uncultured Caulobacterales bacterium. GTDB lineage: Bacteria > Pseudomonadota > Alphaproteobacteria > Caulobacterales > Maricaulaceae > Litorimonas. Next base: position 114,720 of record CALLIK010000002.1, on the reverse strand, counting down.
CTTTACGTCGGCAGGTCAGACTGCGGGAAATACTAACCGTCATATCTACAACCATCGCCGCAGTGTTATCACTTGCGTAAAACAAAACTAAACTATTCGGTATTCCGTCGTGGGGGCCGACACTGCGGGCAGTCCTAATTTATAGAGACTACGCATTTAGGCAGTCGCCCACAAAAAAGGGAGCGGCTGTGAGCGCTCCCTCCTGTTTATTTGACATTTTGCCTGACTCTTATTTAGTGCGGGCCTAGTCGCGCAACAACTCATTCACGCCCGTTTTTGCCCGCGTCTTCGCGTCGACTGTTTTAACAATCACGGCGCAAGCTAAGCTATGCGTTCCGTCTTTACTTGGCAGCGTACCTGGCACGACAACCGAATAAGCAGGGACTTCGCCGAAGTGAATTTCGCCAGTGGCGCGGTCATAAATTTTTGTCGATTGCGAGAGGAAGACGCCCATTGCGAGAACTGCGCCTTCACGAACAATAACGCCTTCGACAACTTCGGAACGTGCGCCGATAAAGCAATTATCTTCGATGATCGTTGGGTTCGCTTGGAGGGGTTCCAATACGCCGCCAATACCAACGCCGCCAGACAGATGGACGTTTTCCCCGATCTGTGCGCAAGAGCCAACTGTCGCCCATGTGTCGACCATTGTGCCAGAGCCGACGCGCGCGCCAATATTGACGTAGGACGGCATAAGGACGGCGTTCGGCGCAATGAATGAGCCGCGGCGCACAGTGGCAGGCGGGACAACGCGGAAGGCGGCTTTAGCGAAATCTTCGGAGGTCCAGCCTTCGAATTTGGACGGGACTTTATCGTAGAAAAATCCGTCTTGCGGGCCGCCTGTCATGATGGCATTTGGATGGAGGCGGAAGCCAAGTAAGACGGCTTTCTTGAGCCACTGATGGACAACCCAATCGCCGTTACCTTCTTTGGACGCAACGCGGAATGTTCCGTCGTCCAGACCTGCAATCGCAGTTTCAACCGCGTCGCGGGCTTCGCCCTTTGTGTCAGGCGAGAGCGCAGCGCGGTCATCCCAAGCGGCTTCGATTACGGTTGCGAGTTGGGTCGAGTTCATGGTCTTATTCCTGTTTAAGGGGCTTAGCAAAAGCGGGCGCAACATAGGGCGGCAGCGTAGAAGGTCAACGCGAAGTAGAGCCTCGCTATCAAAAAAATTAGGTGGCTAGTGTTTAACGCACAGGTTTTGTGATCATAAGATGCAAGGCTTCCAAGTATCGTGATCTATCGCGGTGTGAAAATGGCGCGGGGCCGCCGAGGTTGGGTTGCTCTGCGCCCGCACGTAGGTCGGCCATGATCGCGCGAACAGCAATTTGGCTCCCGATCGTGTCCATCGTCATGGGCTTGCCGTTCGATCCCAACACGCGGCCATTCGCTTTCAAGACACGTTCGGCCAGTAAAATATCGGCTGTGATGACGATGCAAGATGTGCCGCCTGCGGCCTCGACAGCTTCTGCAATGAAATCATCGGCGGCGTCAAAACTGTCATCGACGAGGCGGAATGTGACGCCGGGTTCTTTGGGCGTGCGAATATAATGGTTGGCGACGACGGTAACGGGCAGGCCGTGACGCCGCGCCACGCGGTAGGTTTCTTCCCTCACGGGGCAAGCGTCAGCATCAATATAAATATGGTAACTCATGACCCTTGATAGTCTGGCACTGGCCATGATCGCAAGAGAAGGTTAGGGCGCGGTATGAGTTCAACCGCAACAGATGAAGATCGCTTTGCCGCATTTAAGCATGGCGCATTCAAACGCTATTTCTGGGCGCGGTTTATTACATCATCTGCTGCGCAAATCGTATCCGTCGCAGTCGGGTGGCAGTTGTGGGAGCAAACCAAGAACGCGCTGTTACTTGGCTTAATAGGCTTGTTTCAGTTTCTGCCCGCGTTGGCATTGGTGTTGGTCACAGGATTAGCCGCTGATCGATTGGGTAGACGCCGCGTTATGGCTGCCGCGACAACACTTGAGATGCTGTGCGCATTGGTCATTTTGATAATGGCGATCACAGGGAATTTTTCGCCTGTTCTCGTCCTGACAGCTTTGGCGGTCTTTGGCACGGCACGCGCTTTTTATACGCCCGCGTCTAGCTCACTTGTTGTCAATGTTGTACCAAAGGAAGATTTCGCAAATGCAATCGGCTGGGTGACTTTAACGTGGCAGCTTGCGTCTATTGTCGGGCCTGCGGTGGGCGGTCTGTTGTTTGGAATTTCGGGACCTGTCGCCTATGCAGTCGCGGCAGGCATGTTCGCAACGTCGACCATATTGATCCTGACAATTCCGAAACCCAATCAGGATATGGAAACGGACCCAACCAGTTGGTCGATGATTTTGGGAGGATTTAGCTATATTTGGAAAGAGAAAATTGTCTTAGGCGCTATCTCCCTAGACATGTTCGCGGTTCTATTAGGCGGCGCGGTTGCGCTCTTGCCTATCTACGCGAGCGATATTCTTAATGTTGGCGTTGTCGGTTTGGGTCTGTTGCGCGCAGCGCCTGCTGTAGGCGCTGTAGCTATGATCGCTTGTTTGGTTGCCTTTCCTGTACGGGACCATGCTGGCACAATCTTGCTTCTTAGCGTGGCGGGCTTTGGCGCAGCGACCGCTGTGTTTGGCGTTTCGACTTTGGCATGGGTGTCTATTTTGGCGCTAATGTTCGTCGGAGCGTTTGATATGATCAGCGTTTATATTCGCGAAATATTGCTGCAACTTTGGACGCCTGATCGTGTGCGCGGACGGGTGAATGCGGTGAACTCCATCTTCCTCGGCGCGAGTAATGAGCTTGGTGAATTTCGTGCAGGCACCATGGCAGCGGTTTGGGGCGCAGTTTTCACTATCACGGCAGGCGGCGCAGCCGCCGTCGGTGTAGCTGCGATTTGGCGCGTTATATTCCCAAAGATGAGCCGGACCCGAAGGTTAGAAGCGCCTGATTTAGACGAAAGTTAAATATGACCTCAGTCCTCTTTGTTTGCCTCGGTAATATTTGCCGCTCTCCCACAGCCGAAGCCGTGTTCCGCGCGCGGGCCGTCGGACAAGATATTCGTATCGACAGCGCGGGAACTGGCGCGTGGCATGCGGGCGAGGGGCCTGACCCGCGAAGCCGCGCAGAAGGCGAACGCCGCGGTTATAGTTTCGCAGGACAAGCGGCGCGAAAAGTGCGCGTCGAGGATTTCAACGACTTTGATTATGTCCTCGCGATGGATGCTTCGAACCTGTCGGATTTACGCGAGATATGTCCGCTGGAGGCAACGGCGCAAGTGTTGCTATTTCTGCCTAATGGTGCGGATGTGCCTGATCCATATTATGGCGGGCCGAATGGGTTTCGCGATGTTGTCGACCTGATCGAAGCGGCGTCGGATCATTGGCTCTCAAAACTAGCGCCTAAAAAATGACGGCGATGGCTAGAAATGGATTGCAAAGCGCGGTGGACACCTGCGTGTCAAAGGCTTAATCCGCATCCAAAGATATGTGCTATGATGACGGCACACAGATGATTGTTCACGAAGGACACTTTAATCATGGCTGCAAACCCCGGTCTTGTTACCGTTTTCGGCGCCTCAGGTTTTCTGGGTCGATATGTTGTACGCGCTCTGACGGCGCGCGGCTGGCGTGTACGCGCCGCTGTGCGCAATCCGCATACGGCACATGAGTTGAAAGTTATTGGCGATGTGGGTCAAGTCCAATTGATGCAGGCGAACTTGCGGTTTCCAAACTCCGTTGCACGCGCTGTCAAAGGCTCCGATGCTGTGATCAATTTGGTGGGTGCCTTGTTCGAATCTGGACGCCAGACTTTTGAAGCTTTGCATGTGAACGGTCCTGATGCGATTGGCGAAGCCTGCGCGGCTGCGGGCATTACGAATGTGGCCAGCGTTTCAGCGATTGGTGCAGACGCAGAGAGCGCCAGCGATTATTCGCGTACAAAGGCTGAGGGCGAAGCCGCTTTGCGCCATTATGTTCCGAACGCCGATGTTCTCCGTCCCTCTATTTTGTTTGGCCGTGAGGATGAGTTCTTTAATCGCTTTGCAGGTCTAACGAGTTTTGCACCTGCGCTTCCCACCTTCGGCGGGGGAGCAACTAAATTCCAACCTGTGTTCGTTGAAGATGTGGCAGAGGCCGTAGCTATCGCAGTGACACGCGGAACGACAGGTAAGACATATGAATTGGGCGGACCCAATACATATACATTCAAAGAATTACTTCAGTTCATTTTGGACACGATCGACAAGAAACGCTTTCTTGCGCCTGTGCCGTGGTTCGCCGCGAGTATCATGGGCTTTGGCGGTGAACTGTCTGGAGCTTTGCCATTCGTGAAGCCGTTCTTGACGCGTGACCAAGTCAAGAATTTGAAAGTGGATAATGTCGTGTCTGAGACAGCCATTGGCTTTGAGGATTTCAATATTCGTCCTGAAACCATTGAAGCCATTGTGCCGAGCTATCTTTCGAAATATCGTAAATATGGCCAGTTTTATGAAAAGCGTCAGGTCGCGGAAGAAACTATCTAGTCTAACCGTTTTCTTATATCTGACGCGACGGCCTTCTATACACGCTTAGATGTAACGCCGTGTTTTGGACGTAAGCCCCCCCAGTACGGATGTGCTTGATGATGACGCATTGGTGATGATTTAGAGTCTGTCCTGCCTCTTGGAGGAATCTCTTCCGCCTGATAGGGTCTCTCAAATTCATTCGGAGACTGAGCATGCGCACATTTCTTACGGCTAAGACGGCCCTGACTATAACAACTGCGGCCTTACTGTTAACCGCTTGCGGCGATGTCAATCAGGACGCCGCCAAGGTCGCCGTAGATAAAGCGTCTGAGGCTGTTGTGGTTCAGCACGCTATTTTGCCGAATGTCGATACAGCGAAATTAACTAGCGTTTTAGCCTCGCAATCTGAAAAGGCGAAGGCCCGCTTTAATGCGCGTAACCCGGCAGATACATTGACGTTCTTTGGCATTACGCCAGGCATGGCTGTTGGCGAAGCGTTACCAGGCGGCGGTTGGTACACAAAAGTTCTCGTTCCATATTTGGGCGAGGACGGCGCGTTGGTTGGGATCGATTACGCCTTGAATATGTGGCAGGAATTCAGTTTCGCCAACGAAGAATTTATTGAAAACAAGAAAAACTGGCCTGCAGAATTTGTGACAAAATCTGTAGAATGGGCTCCGGCTGACGGACCGAAAATCACAGGTACAACATTTGGTGACGTGCCGGCTGACCTGGCGGGGCAATTGGATGCTGTCTTGTTTGTGCGAGCCTTACATAATCTCGCGCGCTTTGAAGGTGAAGGCCAGTATATGAGCCACGCGCTTAAGACGACGAACGATCTGTTGAAGGTCGGAGGTCTTGTGGGAGTTGTCCAACATCGTGCACCTGCTGATTCCGATGACGCATGGGCGAACGGAAGTGCGGGTTATCTGAAGCAGGCGAATGTGATTGCAGCCTTTGACGCGGCGGGCTTTGATTTTGTTAAATCTTCAGAGATCAATGCCAATGCAAAAGATCAACCGACAGCTGATGATATTGTCTGGCGCTTGCCTCCGAGCCTCAACGGCGTAGGCGATGATGAGGCTCTAAAAGCTGAACGTCTCGAGATTGGCGAATCTGATCGCATGACATTGTTGTTCCAAAAGCGATAAGGCTGCGGATATTGGCGACTGAGGCTATAGGAATATATCCCTTGATTATTCTGTTTGTTCTACTTATGTTCTCATTTCAGAACAAAGTGGAACAATGACATGGCAACACGATCAGCATCAAAGCATTACCTGAATGTAGCTTATAATGACCGTGACCTAGCCAAGCGGCTAGGCGCGAAATGGGACCCGTCCGTGCGGCGTTGGTATTGTTTGGCAGGGTCGCCGCTCTCTAAAATTTTTACGTGGCGTAAGGCGGCTAATACGGTCAACGCCGAAGTCGCAGCCGCTAGTCAGGTGACTGTCGCGATGAATGAGAATTTCGACATGTTCCAAGCCGCAGGGTAAACGCCTTACCCAATGAACCCACTTAGGCTGAAAATTGATCGTTGCCAGCACAAGGTGATTTAGAGGCGTCACGATTTGTCACCATTGTGTGGTGCAGCGTTCCAATAGCTTTGCTACCTGTTCTCACGCAGAGGAATGGAAACAGTCCATGTAAAAAACAGCCCACGCCAGCCGCTAGCATGCGTCCACCAAAGCTGAAGGATGTACGCATGTGTTGGAAGTAAGTCTCGCCGACAGACTTCGGATGCTCTGTGAAGGCTTTCATGTGGTGTCTCCGGCATTTCGAGATGTGGCGCGATGAATCTCACAAATGTCTTTAAAGCCAACAGATATGCGCTCAGGTTTAGAGTGTACCCTATCTATCCATTCCGCAAGCGTCGAGGTTAGAGAGGGGCAAATATGATCACAATAACATGAAATGGTGTTCGAGTTTCAGAAACCCTTGAAAGTAAGAGGCGTTTCGTGCTGCTGTGGAGGGAGAGGGCTACGTAAAGTCGTCCATAATTCGTCCGGTTCTCAAGGGATCAACATGACCAAGATTAAAGTGCCTTACACAGATGTTGATGCGGTCAATGCCATGTTTGCAGAGCATTTTTCGGAAACAGAGACATGCACTGTGGTGACAGATATGCGAGATGGGTTTGCGGCGTTGGAGTTACAGTCTGGAAAACGTCACATGCGGCCTGGCAATATGGTTAGTGGTCCGACGCAAATGAGCCTTGCTGATACAGTCGCCTATGTTTGTATTTTTACGAAATTAGGAATTACACCGATGGCTGTCACCTCGAATTTGAACATGCATTTCCTACGTCCGTGTTTGGGGCCTTTGGTGAGAGCAGAAGGTACGCTTCTACGGTTAGGTCGCACGCAGGCTGTCGTTGAGGTTCGCATTTATGGAGAAGGGCACGATGATCCGTCTGCCTTCGCAACAGTCGCTTACGCATTGCCCAAAGAAGACTGACCTTTAGGGAGCCTTACTTGAAGTTAGGTTTACGCTTCTCGAGGAATGCACGAAAGCCTTCGCCGAAATCTTTGGACGTAAAACCAGCCGCGAATTGCGCGTCAGTTTCTGGCGTGTCTGTGCGTTGGCCTTTGCGATACGCTGTAATCATCGACTTTGTAATGCGCAGGCTTTCGGGTGATAGGCCTAAGATACGATTGGCATAATCCATAACTTGGGCTTCAAGCGCATCAACAGATAGAGCGCTGTGGATGAGGCCCATGTCTTGTGCAGCTTCAGCCGTGATGACGCGTGCCGACAACATAATGTCACTCGCATTGGCAACGCCTACGGCGTCAATTAAACGGGCGATATCGCCGAAGGGATAGACAAGGCCAAGCTTCGTGGGTGTGATCGCGAATTTCGCCGTTTCGTCGGCAAAGCGAATATCACAACATAAGGCTAATCCGCATCCGCCGCCGACACAGGCGCCGCGGATCATGGCGATGGTTGGCATAGGAAAGGCTCCGATTGCGTCAAAGGCGCTTTGGATATCGGCACTAATCTTAGCTGAGGTTTCGGGCGTAGAATATAACGTGCTGAATTCGGAAATATCTGCGCCCGCTGCGAAGTGTTCTCCGTCACCGGTAAGGATCAAAGCCCGAACCGTATCATCCGCAGCTAGGTCAGCGAGAACGCGTGGTAACGCGGCCCACATGGCGGCATTGAGAGCATTGCGTCGCGCAGGTTGGGACAAGGTCACACGAGCAATCCCTGGGTGTGGTCTATCAATCAATAAATTAGGTGAGTGGTTCATAATTCTGTCTAAACACTCTGATCGAAAATTACATCTCGTTTCATGTTAAGTTGGTCGCATCTCGGAGCTTTATAATTCGCCCCCAAAAGTCGACTGACTTAAGAGGCTGAATGACCTAGTCTGTATTTCAATTCTATCAAGAAGCAGGGCAACTGCTTTAGGGATATGGGGAATACGAGGAAACATGACTGAAACCACGATCGTACTGATGACGTTGATTGCCTATAAGGTTGTCTTACTGAGCATCGGGTGGTGGGCGTCAAAGCGCGTCTCGGATGAGTCCGATTTTTTTATCGCAGGTGGCGGTCAAGGCGGCGGTCTAGGCGCTTGGACAGCGGGCTTGTCCTATGCGGCCTCCACCAGCTCGGCTTGGGTTTTACTCGGGTTTACGGGCCTCGTTTTCACGCAGGGCGCTGTTGGGCTTTGGTTGGTTCCCGGTATTTTTGGAGGCTACATATTAACGTGGCTCGTCATAGGGCCGCGCTTGAATGCTGAAACTGCAGCCAAAGGTCACATTACGATTGTTGATTTCATAACAGAAGGCATGACAGCCAAGACCAAACGTATCACAGGATTACTCTGCGCCGCCTTAATTTTGTTCTGTTTTGTTTTTTATATTTCAAGTCAATTCCAAGCCGCTGGAAATGCTTTAGATGAAGTTTTCGGACTTGGTCTTGCGGAAGCCGTTATCTTGGGCGCGGTCGTGATCGTTGCCTATTGCTTGTTGGGCGGGTTCTGGGCTGCAAGTGTTACGGACGCGCTACAAGCCGGCGTTATGATGGCCGCCTGTATTATCGTTCCCTATATGACAGTCTCTGCCGCAGGCGGCGTAGGCGCAATCATCGAAACACTGCATGCATCAGAACATCATAATTATTTCAGTTTCACACATGGCGCAGTGGGCATGGCAGGTATTGGTGTCGCGATGGGATTATTGGGCACAGGATTAGGGTCATTGGGACAACCCCAATTACTGAACCGTATCATGGCGGTCCGTAGCCCTTCAGAGCGAAAGAAAGCGGCCGCGATTACGATTGGGTGGGGCGTGATTATCTATTCTGGTTTGATCTGTTTGGCATTCGCGGGACGGGCATTGAATGTTGATGTCGGCGGTGAGAGTTTGTTCTTTGCTGCGGCACAAGCCTATCTTCCGCCTGTCCTTGCGGGCGTAGTTATTGCGGCTGTACTCTCTGCCGTTATGTCGACGGTTGATAGTTTGCTACTCGCAGCCGCCTCAGCCGTTTCACATGATAGCGGCGTTAAATATTCTGACCCAAAGCAGGCGTTGTTCTTCGGGCGTTTGGCCATGGTCGGCGTGGCGGTAATTGCTGTCATTTTGACACTGACACTGCCGCAAGATATTTTCAGTCGTGTTCTCTTTGCGTGGGTAGCGCTGGGCGCGGCATTTGGCCCCGTCGTTCTTCTCAAATGTTTGGGTTTGAATATACGAGATGGATTTGTCTTTACGGCTATCCTCGCGGGGTTTTTGATTGCCGTGACGGCCTATAATATATCTGGACAGCTTGCGGATGTAATTGAGAAATGGGGAAGCTGGGCTGTCGGGCTGATTATTCTGTGGCTTGGGAAATGTCAGGAGTAGGCGTTAGTCTAAACTTGACATGTAAGCCCGAGAGTAGATGGTTATTATTATTACTCTCACTTATTAGGCGGATTTTAGTGCGGCGACGCGGAGTTTTTTCTTGTCTATTTTCCCGACAGGTGTGAGCGGGATTTCATCTAAGAATATAATGCGCTTTGGCACTTTATAAGCTGCCATATTCTCTCGAATCCAACCCACTAATTCTGTGCGCACTTCTTCCTCGTCCCGCGTTTGATACTCGGGTTTCAGAGTCACGTATAAATTGACAATATCATTGCCAAGACGCCGCGTATCGGGTGTTCCAATAACCGCAGAGCTGGCGATCATTGGTAGACCGGATAATTTGTCTTCGACTTCAACAGAGAAAACTTTGAAGCCCCCGACAACTAACATATCTTTGGCGCGATCACAGAGGAAGACATATCCGTCCTCATCCATATAACCGACATCCCCAGTGAACATCCAGCGTTCGCCGTCAATCAAGCGAATGGCGCGCGCGCTTTCTTCTGGTAGATCAAGGTAGCCTTTCATGAGCTGGGGACCTGCCGAACAAATTTCGCCAGGCTCTCCAAATGGCATGTCTTTTGTACCTGTTTCCACATCACGAATACGGATTTTTGCGCCTGCGCAAGGGATGCCAACAGATCCTGCCTTTGGGGCAATCACTGGGTTTGAGGTATGACAAGGGCCTGTCTCCGTCATACCAAATATGTCGGACATTACTGACTTGCCAATGATATTGGTGACGGACGATTGGGTGGTTTGTGTCATCGGCGCGGCCCCTGTGCAGGCCATAACTAACCGAGAGAAATCGACGTCCTTAAACTTAGGCGTGGCGACCAACATATCATATAGAGCGGGGACAGCCGCCATGCGCGTAGGCGGACGGGTTTGCAGCGCATCGCAGATGCGGTCTGTATCTCTCGGGTCTGGCAAGCACTCATAGGACCCGCCTGTCACAAAGCTCATCATGCAAAAACAAAACCCAGCAATATGAAAGAGTGGGAAGGCCGAGACAAAAATTTCGTCACCTATATTCACCTTGGGCGCGAGCGCGAGCGTTTGAATGGGATTGTGCATAAGGGTTCGATGCGACAGCATAGCGCCCTTTGGCGGGCCAGTTGTTCCGCCCGTATATTGAATCATAAATGTGTCATCAGGTTGGACTGTGACGGTTTCGAACTCATCCGACATGCCGGCAATCATCGACGTAAAGGCGACCGAGATGCCATGTGATAATTTAGGTAATATAACGTCTGGCGCATCCAACATATCACGAGCGCCGCAAATAACGACGGACTCTAAACACTCAGGTGTCGTTATGGCGGAAAGAGCAGGTCCAAGAGGCTCAAAACTCAAGAGAACTTTAATGCAGGCGTTTTCAATTTGATGCGCCAATTCGGGCGGTGCAAGCAAGGGCGAGACACCCGACCCGATGGCTCCGAGTTTTGAGAGTGCAGCTAGAGCAAAATAATATTGCGGGATATTCGGCATATGCAAACCCACGACATCTCCGCGCCCAATACCAAGTTTAGAGAGTGCATTGGCTAGTCGATTAGCTTCCAAATTCGCCTGAGCGTAGCCCCACGTACGGGAGACATAATGTAGAGCAGGTGAATCAGGGCGCGCCTCTGCATGGTCTTCCAAATAATCAGTCAAAGTTCGATCTGCAGGAGGAAGGACTTCAATGTCCAGCTTTGCATATGTCGCCAACCAAGGTGTCTTTAAGTCGCTCATATCATGATCCTTGCTAAATGGGCAGTTACTGGCGTGAACTCAGCTACTGACTGCACAGTCATTCATGATTTGAACGGGCTCTGCAAGGTTGCGTTATATGAGCTAGGTTGAAATAGAGCGTTAGGTAATCATGGTGTGTCTTGCCCTTAACGCCCCGTGTCTCAATGAGGCAATTAACCCAGCATTAACCATAATGGCCAAATGAAGCTGAAAAAGCCGTAAAAACCACTTGCGAACATGTTCATTTTCCGCTTTAAGGCGGCCTCGCTCACAAGGCGATACGCACTGGTAGCTCAGTTGGATAGAGTACTTGACTACGAATCAAGGGGTCGGGGGTTCGAATCCTCCCCAGTGCGCCATTTACACCCGTTAAATCATTGTTTTTATTGACCTAACTTGGGGTAACTCATTCGCGTGCCTAGCGCAGCGCCCAGCGCCGGGTTTTCAACGTTGAGATAGGTTTTTCTCGTCTAAAAAATCGGCTTAACTTTAGTGAGAGTTTAAAGCCCTTTTAGTTCTGCTTTTTTAAGCCTGTTTTTTCGATAACGATTTACCAACAAATTTTACACATACATAAAACGTGTAAAAAAACGTGTTTCTTTACATGTTACTTGGGCGTGTAAAGAAAATCTGCTTTTCTTCTAAAATAAAAACAACAGCCTTAAAGCAGACCTACTTAATCCCTGACTTGCCGCCAGAGGGGATGGAGACGATGAGGGTCTTGAAGGCGTTAGCGCCTGCACATCGTTATCTTACGGAGCTCAAAGGCGCGGCGCAGTCCTTTAACTTCAGTTGTGTTAGCTTGGCGGGTGATGTCTCCAGCGAGCCGTTTTTTACCGGCTTCCATGAAGTCTTGGGACCACTTGTAATACAAGCCTTGAGCGATGCCTTCGATCCGGCATAACTCAGCGATACTTTCTTCGCCTCGGAGCCCATCCAGAACGATGCGGATCTTCTCCTCAGCCGAATATTGCTTTCGGGTCTTACGTTTAATGTCTTTGACGATGCGTTCGCCGAACGTTGATTTACTCTGTCTCATCTTTCTCTCCATGAGAATGAAGATGAGCGAAAAGTCTCTCTTAGCCCAGACCTAAATCTGAGACACAAGCGCTGACGTTAGACAGTGTCCACCTTCATATAAAATGCCTCAAATTTCAGCCTGAGCTAAGAGAGGCTTTGCTCACCTCTTTGTTTGATATTAAGCGAGAGCGAAATTGCGAGATGCTTTGGCCAGCGGTGAAGATAGGTATTTATCCAAAAAAGGACTGTCTAGAGAATACGGCGCTTGCAGGGCTAGGCTCAAAATAATCTAGACGTGTCTACAGACGTTACGGTGGACACCGTAACGTCTATTAAATTGCAACTTTTGAGAAAAGTTAAAGCAGGGGATTTCAAACTATGCACAAGGCCAAGAACTCAGCTTTGTGTCTTCAAGCCCCCGGTACCCCACTTTCAACACTGCGAGGCGTGTAGGCTTTTACCTGACCTCAAATCTGTAAGAACGTTTGTGAGGCGCGCTTAGTTGAAGAGATTACTCAAGGCTGTTGGATCAAAGTTTCCAAATCCAGGTAACGCCTCTAAAACTTCGCTATCACTGAGGCCAAACCACTGCCCAAGGCTAGCGGCATATTGGTCTACCGCGATTTGTGGAATGAGGCGTCCTTGTCCAGCATCATAATCATGCTCAAATTCTGGGGGCGGTATATTGCCTAAAATTCGGCCACCATTGACAGCCCCGCCCATTACAAAGTGATGGTTACCCCAGCCATGGTCTGTTCCGCTACCGCTTCTGGTGAGCGTGCGACCAAAGTCAGACGCTGTAAATGACGTTACTTTATCAGATAAACCAAGCTCGACCATTGAATCATGAAAGGCGCGCATAGAATCCGCGATGTCAGCCTGAAGTCCGGGCAATTCAGTTGGTTGATTAGCATGGGTATCAAATCCGCCCGTCCCAACAAAGAATACTTGGCGCTTCACACCAAAATTAGCATTTCGTGCAATGAGCCTTGCAATAACGCCTAACTGCGACCCTAAGGATGAATTTGGCATTTGTGTTACTGGATCGCCGGGCATTGCAAATTGAGCCGTTAGAAGTTCATTCGCTTCAAGTGCGGCGCGGTTTACATTGGCAAAGTCGGTTCCAAATAAATTACTGGTTGCGCCATTCGCATTTAGCAAGGCGTCGCGGTAATGAGCGGGAAAGACCGATGAGTTCAGATGAGCATTAACATCCAAGAAATCTACGCTTTGAGCCCCAGATGAAGAAATCTGAAAAGGCTGTATGTTTTCGCCCTGGAGAAAGACTCGCGGGCCTGCCGCAGAAACCGATGTAAAGGTCGAATTTGAATTTGCGCCTGCCGCCTCAACGATATCAGCGAAACGTCCGCCCCATCCTGCCCGAGCGCCTTCTGGCTGAGAGGCCTGCCATATTGATTGTTGGTCATTATGTGAAAACAACCGAGGGGGACGCCGTGCGCTTCCACTCTCGAAGGTCGCCCGCGTTATAGGCTCAACAATCGGGCCAACATTGCCAACGACGGCCAAGTCACCTTGTGCGTAAAGCTCATGTAGAGGCCTAAACTCTTCAGGAAATGCAAAGGTTCGACCGTCAATACTCGATCCATTACCAGCCAGTTCTAAAAGGTTGTCTCGGCGACGAGGCGAATATCCTTCTGTCGAATTATCTAAATCTGAAATCAGGCGACCTCGTATGCCTTCGTACTGATTATAAGACTCCACATCATAAGGAATGACAGTGTCATGCCCATCCATTGCGCCAAAGAGGAAGACGCAGACGAGGGCTTTATAGTCACTCGTATCAGCGGCAAAGGCGTTAAAAGACCCCAAATTAGCAGCAAAGCCACTGGCGGCACCGAAGGCACCAACATTACGAATAAATTTACGTCGATTAATTGTCATGGTAATTACCTAACCTAATGCTGTGTGGTATATTCAGGGGACATAACGATGAGCTGTGTCGCGAGCTTAATACCGTCTTCTGGGTCGACGGACTCATAAGTTTCACGCACACGTTCCCGCGTCGCCTCGCTCATACGTCCCGCCGTCAGTACAAGGTCCAAATACTCAATCACGGCCTCTGTGTCGCCAGAGACAGCTAAGGGGCCTGCATAATCCCCGCCCCAGACCTTGGTGCTTTTTTGGAAAACATAATTTGCCATGAAATTCGCATATGTAATCGCTGTCGCGGTGTGGGTGATTTGCATCTCAGGAGACACAAGCCCTGCCGCCGCAGTTTCTGATCCGCCAGCAACAAAGCCCGGACGATAGAAGTTAAATACGGATGAAGACCTATATGGGGTCTGACCTAATGAGGCTGTGGTTGCCCCATTAACAACAGGAGGGGAATTCGTGACTTCGACAGCGGAAACATTTGCATAACGCGCCCAATGTACGAATCTTATAATCGGTTCACGCAATTTCCCGAATGTCTTATCTTCGTCTCTAGTCTCATCGATGGCTTCATTATCGAGTAATATGGCGGCCCAAACTGGCGCAAGATCGCCTCGGACACCCGTGCCAACAATTTGCCCATCAGGCAGAGTATATAGTCCAGTTTCAAACACCTCTACCACACGCCGAACATAAGCTGGCGATGGGTTACTTGTCGTCATGCGTTGGATCAGCTGCTTAGATACAAATGGCGCAAGATTAGGATGTTCAAAGAGGATGTCGAGCGCCATAGAAATTGACTGGTCACCGGGCAGTCCCTCAGGAACTGTTTCGCCCAAGAAAGATTTAGAAAACGGTGAATGCTGCGACTCGGTCATCTCCATAGGCAGAACATCAATTTCAGGAATTGCAGGTCGTCCCAAGCTAACACCAAATTCTGTATCTGCCCACCACAGCCCTGTGAAGACTTTCGCTAATTCTGTTATGTCATCATTCGAGTAAACCTCGATTTCCTGCCCGTCGGAATCAAGTTTAGGCGTGCCGTCTTGGTTCAGCTCAATGAGACCAATTGTGAAAAGCTGCATCACTTCGCGGGCATAATTTTCATCTGGAACGCCGCCCGTAGTCGAGTCCGCCTTCTCATTTCCGATATATGTGAGCCAAGTGCCCATTAAGGGACTGTAAGTGATGTCTTCCATCAGGTCGCGATAGTTTCCAAAAGCGCCTTCCTGCATGATATCCATATAACGCGCATGAAGTTGAGATTTGAACGTCAAATCCCTGGGTGCCGTTGAGATCACGAATATTTGGGAGAGCGCAAAAGCGGCCCGCTGGCGTAATTGATCATCGCCAAAACGGCCCGTTCATACCATCTCTCACGCGGGACAGTTTCCCATTTAGATGTTGATGTATCTACGAAGGGTAGAACCATTCCATCAAGAATGGAATTTATAGGCAAGTTAAATTGCGTCTGAAACCAGTCTGAATAACCTTGGCTCTCAAAATCTTCAATCGTGTCCAGCGTTGGTCCGAATGTCGATGATATTAAAAACGAAGACGCTTGAGTGTCTGTCAGCGGTAAATTTATATTCGCCGTCGCAGGAATGACGGTCACATTGCCGTCAGGGTCTATGGCAGCAACAAAAAACGAATAAGAACCAGGTATATTACAGGCTAAAGTCAGGCTTGAAGATGTGTCTGCGCTGTTGCCACAAATGTCTCCAAGAATAACATATTCCAAAGATCCGTCAGGGCTATCAGCGTCTGAAAACAATGTCTCCCAAGCTACAGTGCGGTTTGGTGAGGATGCGGATTCGACATTCACAATGAAATTATCGACACTCGCGACGGGGGCAGACGTGCTAGCCGGTGAGGCATCGCCGTCGCCTACAAAGCTCGATAAAATGAGGTTGATACTTGAATCGCCCGACATATTTTGTCCGGTCATTTCAAAGGCGGCCGCGCCATCCTTAAGGTCATCCAAAAGGAAGGCAGATAATTCCGCCTCAGTTAGACCTACGCCCTGAGACGATAAATCCTGCGTCAATCCGTCTAAAACGCCTGTTATATCACCAGCGCCTGAAAGAGCCGCTAAAGCGAGGCCGTAATCACGAGATGCTTGGTTAGCGGTGAGGGATGCCGTGTCAGTTGCTAGCACAGGTGATGTGTTTCTGTAGGCGAAATTCAAGCGCTCGAATGTAGAAGAGAATAAAGCGTCGACTTGCGAGAGTGTTGCGCTCGTGAGTGTTGCGCTAGTGTCTATCGATTCTGCGTGGCGTAGCGCTAATTCTGTGAATGGCGTAATTTGTGCGGTTATAACATTAGCGGCGTTTGCAGTATTGAAATCACTCTGAATAACAAATGATCGAAATACGCCGTCAATCGCGACGCTGCTGTTTGTAATCGCATCAGTATAAGTGCAGTCTGAGGCCGTGAGGAGCAGGTCAGCGTTGTATGTGCCCAAATCCAAAGTAAAGGCGCCAGATTGATCTGAACGCGCTCCGTCATTAATAGGGTCTCCTGACAAGCTCTGAGCGATGATTATACATTCAGCTGTGCTGCCGGAGAGTGTCACTTGCCCTGTCAATGTTGTTGTAACGGAGGGAACAAGTGGCGTCACTGGAGTTTGGGCTGTGACTGTATTTTCAATCCCAGAGCCACCACAGGCCGTTAAAAACAAGCTGGCGGTCGCCACACGTAACATGTTCTTATTTAAGTGTTTCATGCGGTTTCACCGTAGATTTAGCTAATTTCAACTCATTGACACCCCTAGGTTAGAGCCTTTTTGATTGCGGTTAAGATATTGTAAAAAAATGCAAGTTTTTAGACAGAAGGCAGGCATATCTGTAGTGGACCTCATGAATGTCTCCTTTTGCCCTTGAATATGTGTGACGTAAGCCTCTCGAGACTGCTCACATCATAGATGTCACTGTGTCTGCATGGTCCTCTAAAGCTTTCGCCCCTGCTGCGCTGAGGCCGTAGACGCCTCGGTCTATTTTCTCGAACCAACCATAATGGTTAGACGCCATTAAGTTCCGCGCTTTTTCGAAGCCTGCCATTTTGGCGACATAAGAGGCCTTACAGGCCCCTTCGTCATGTAAGACTTTGGCGCAGCGCAGAGCGCCTTGGCGATAGGATGTCATTAAGCCTTCAGATGTCATCCCGCCTTTATTTGGGTCACCGTGGCGACTTTCAAATTCGGAGAGAAGTTTGGTTTTTCGTGCTTTTATTTTACGTGGAGTGAAGGGCTTTGGCTCGCAATGTACGGTAATGTGTCCATCTGAGAGACGAACCGTTATCAAGCCTATACCCAACCGCCGGCTCAACATTTTATTCCTACGAATAGCCACAAGGGCCGCTTTCCCTGTTTTACGAGGCACCGCGATATAGACCTGATCCGTCATGGACTGGCGGTTGATGGCTTGATGGAAAAGCGAGAGTGTAAACCCCGTTTTAAGCTCAATAATGACGGGCTCTGTGTCGTCTTGCGCCCGTGGCATTGCGACCATATCGGCTGCGCCAACTTCGCCTTTCACCTCATAACCTAAGGCGACAAAATGCGCTTTGACGGGCGCATAGAGATCAGTTTCTTTGATGGGGGAAGCTTTAGAAATAACGGTAAGTCCTGTTGGGTGTGTAATCTTCACGAGATGGTGTTCAGGGTAAGTCCTTGCAACTCAATTTTTACGTGATTTACAAAATTGTTGTCGAGTCAATATTGATTGTGACGCCGCGACCCTGTTAGTTGTAGTGGACGGATTGAGAGCTTTGTTATCATGGCTTCGCCTAGCAAACAGGCGATCGAGGCGCTATAACCACGATAGCTCATACAATACCTACAACTGAGATCCGTCATTAACACGAAGTTCACTCTGATTTACCTAGAGACTGCAGGGAGTCTTCGACAGCCCAAATCCTGTCTTGCCCCCAGACAATATCGTCATTTATGCGAAAGCTTGGAACGCCCCAAATGCCGCGGTCCATCATCTCTGATCGGTTCACTTCTGCGGCGGCTCGCCAATCATTATTATTCAAAGCCAGTTTCGCATCCGCCCAATTGAGCCCTGCCATTTCAACAATACGCCGGAAGCCTTTATCCGGGCCCGCATCCACGCCTTGTGACCAAACCGCTGTGAAGAAACTGCGGACGAAATCAAGCCCGCGATCTTGCGCGATGGCCCAATGTAAAACAGCATATCCCCGCTCAACAGGTTTTCCAACTGGGTCGCAAATTTTCCCGAATGGCACACCAAGACGATGCGCTTCCCGCGCGGTATCTCGCGGAATATAGCGTTTCTTGGTCGCAGGAATTGGCAGGCCTCGCATAACCATAGGTAGGACGAAACGGAGCTTCAAATTCGCGCCATAGACATCTGCGAGTGCTGAAATTCGGTCGACGGAAATCGCGGAATAGGGCGAGCGGAATGAGAAATACCAATGTAGATCTATGCCCGTTTTAGGCGTTTCATTCGCTGTTCTACGTGGAACATTTGGGGGTGTGAAAACGTGGGTATCCGCGCCACCACTACGCAGACCTAACGCGGTTAATCTGTCTTCCAGATAGTGCAGGCGATCGATCCCCCAATACCACTCGCCGCCATAATAGATCATTCCGCCTTGGTAATGCCCTAACTCCGCTAGGCGCGCATCAGCCTCAGCAGTGTCCCCAACAGCCGCAGCAGGTTCACACGCAAACTCTATCCCTGCCTTCCGCGCCAACCGCTCCGCATCCGTCCGCGCATAGGCGGCAAGCAAACCCCGCTCAGGCACAGCACTATCGGATGGCGGGCTGATGATATGCGTGCGGATATCCACCCTATAGCGCGCCGCCAAATCAGGCAAAACCTGAACCAACATCCCCGAATAAGGATCACTCGGGTCATGGAAGACTTCCAACACATGCGCCGCGCCAGACTGCGCTCTTTTGCGTTCAATTTTCGCGCGTTGTTGTTCCAAACGGCTTTGGCTCAAAAGACGTGAAGCGATATGTGGCGCGAGGCGAGAGCGTAAAGACATGGGCTGTGCTAACACGAAAACCCGCGTAGACTAGTGCCAACCTTGACCGCAAAGACTCATACCCATTTTTCACCTATGTGCCGCCGCATTTGAACGGTAAGGACGCATATGTCTGCACGACACATATCCGAACATCCCGTCATAATTGTGGGCGCAGGCATTGGTGGCCTGACACTGGCGCATGCGCTTTTGGTGCGCGGCATAGACGTCCGTATCTTAGAAAGCGCGCCCGCCCTTGAACCCGTCGGCGCGGGCATCCAAATTCCGCCCAATGCCGTGAAAGTCCTCCGCGCATTAAACCTCGAGACAACCGTTACGAAACGCGCCTTCAGGCCCACCGCAATAGAAGCCCGCATGGGCGAGAGTGGCCGTCGCGTCTTTGATATTCCCTTGGCGGACCAAGCCGTCTCGCGTTGGGGCGCACCTTATCTGCACATCCACCGCGCCGATTACATCACGGCCCTACGGGAGGCATTACCCGACGGCGTGTTGTATTTGGGCGCACGCGTTCAAGCCTATAAGCAAAACCCAAACGCAGTCACTGTCACCCTGACGAATGGCGAAACCTTTGAGGGCCACACCCTCATCGGCGCAGATGGCATTCGGTCCACTATTCGCACTCAGATGCTAGGCGCTGATACACCGCGTTTCACGGGCAATGTTGCATGGCGCGCTGTTGTTCCGATGGCGGCGCTTGGCGATCACGCCCCGCGCCCAACGGCTTGCGCATGGTTCGGAAAAGGCCGCCATGCCGTGACCTATCGTTTGGGCGCAGACGGCACGCACGCTAATTTTGTTGGCGTTGTTGAACGCGACGATTGGCAAGACGAAGGCTGGTCCCTCGAAGGTCAAAAATCCGACGCCCTCGCAGACTTCGACGGTTGGCACCCAACGATTACGCATTTAATTAAATCCGCTGACACACTCCATAAATGGGCGCTGTTTGATCGTGACCCACTGATGAAATGGACCGACCAACGTGTGGCCCTGATGGGGGATGCCGCCCACCCGATGTTGCCATTCCTCGCCCAAGGCGCAGCAATGGCGGTTGAGGATGCCTATGTCCTCGCGCAAGGGATCGCGAACGGACGCCCCTTGATGGAGTTTCAAACTCAACGCTTGGCGCGGACATCAAAAGTCCAAGCCGCTTCGCGTGCGAATATGGGGCTGTTTCACAAACGCTCCCGACTGTCGCAACTCGCGACCTATGGACCTATGTGGGTGGCGGGACATGTCGCGCCGACCCTTGTGCATCGCCGCATGGATTGGCTCTATGGGCATGACGTAACGGCGTAGATTAGTCGCCCCTTTAACCGCCTCTGGCTTTACGGTAAATACGCTCGGCTTGCGCAGCAATCACATGACGCGGCAGGAGTTTACCTGCCAATGCAATCAATTTATTCTGCGTGCCTGGCACGCAGAGCGCAGGCATTTTTTCGAACGCCTTTAACGCCGCGCGCGCTACATCTTCGACGGGGGCGAGGTCTTTTTCTAACGCTTTCATTTCGGGAATATCTGTCATCTCTGTCTTGATACCGCCGGGGGCAAAGACGCTGACTTTGACGCCGTCATGTTTTAGCTCTTCGCGCAGCGACAGACCGAAATTGATCATGAAGGCTTTGGTCCCTGCATAGACCGCTTGATAGGGCAGGGGCGTTAAACCGCCGACGCTCGCGATGATCAGGATGCGGCCTTGGCTGGCTTTCAATAGGGGGAGTAGCCCGCGAATAAGCTGTAGGTTCGCCGCCACATTTGTCTGAATCAGGTTCATATTTTCCGCATCTTCTGACGCGTCAAAACGGTCTGCGAATGTCACACCCGCATTCAGAATGATGCCGTCTAGGGAGTCAAAGCTATCGCAAAATTCAGTGATATTTTCAGGCGAAGACAGATCAAGTCGATGCGGAGTAATCGTGCCGTTTATTTCTGTTGTAGTTTGGAGTTCCGCCAAGCGGTCTTCCCGCCGACCGCAGGCCATAACATGACCGCCCTGCGCCGCAAATTGCAACGCCATCTCACGACCCAACCCAGACGTCGCGCCTGTAATAATGATGTTTGAGCTGTCTGTCATGAGAGGGGTTTTCGGCCCTTTTGATCGGCGTGGCAATGGGGAGTTTTGGAAACGACTTTAATGCTAAACTATCGAAAATAATTTATGCATTTATTGATTGGAGGTATTTTTGGGAGCAGTGACAAAATTTCAGTTAATTCTGCTTTCTTAAGGCGTTTCAATACCGTCATCTAAACAGAGTTTTCACTAGAAATAGCCACGTCATTTCAAGAATGAAGTCTTCTTAACAAAGCTTCTATAGTTAGTTTTTATACCTTATTCGAGCATAGGTTTTCATCGCGCTCTTGCTTTTAATTTTCGAAACAAACGTCCATCCATAATTAGTAACCCCATTCCGATGAGGCTCATGCCTGCGGCTTGGAGGGCTGTGAAACTTTCGCCTAACACTGTGACGCCCAGCAGAAGGGCGGAGATGGGAATTAGGAATGTGACCAATGCAGCATTGGTCGCGCCCGCCGAAGCAATGAGCCGAAAGTAAAGCACATAGGCGATGACGGTACTAAAAAACGCGAGGCCTGCAATGGCTAAGACCGCTTCAAGGGGGATCGCGAAAGCTGTCCAAGGTTGATCTATAATCAGCATGAGAGGCAATAGCATCAACGTCGCCATGCTGACTTGGCCTGTCGCGATCACAAGCGGGGACAGTCCCCATGTTTTGAACCGCCGCGAGAAGGCTGCGGCACAGGCATAAGACACGGCTGCGCCCATGACGGCCAGTTGCCCCATCATCGATCCTGTGACACCTTTTAAAACGTCAGGCCCTATGAGAATGATTGTCCCGATGAGGCCCACCAACACGCCAAGGAGCTTTGGTTTCGTTATACGTTCATCGGTTAATAGGGCGCCCGCAACCAAGACGGTGAAGAAAGGCGTTGTCGCGTTGAAAATGGACGCTAACCCAGAGCTAATTTGAGTCTGCCCCCAGACTATCAGGCAAAATGGCAAAGCGTTATTTAGCAAGCCCACAATGCAAAGGGCAGCCCAATGTTGCCGTGTTTTTGGGATAGGAATTTTTAAGACGAGGACAATGCCCCAGAGCGCGAGCGCGGCGAACCCGACGCGGCAGGTAACAATGGTGAGTGGTGGAAGATGTTTGACTAAGACTTCAACAAAGAAGAACGATCCGCCCCAAAGGACAGAGAGTACGGCCAACATGAGCATGTCGCTGAGTTTCATGTATTGATGAATGGTCTGTGTCATGCGCTCTTATAGGCAGAGTTAATCCGCGGTGTCGCCGAAAATCGGACACGGTTCATTTATAACATGCGGCCAGTGCGTCCTGCATGATTTTTAACCCCAATTCCTGCGTTAATTGAATGTTCCGTTCAGGAATTATCTCTGGATTTGGGTGGGTTTTCAATACCGCCTCGACGCTGGCTTCGCGCAAGATATGGAGCATCGGATAGGGCGAGCGGTTGGTGTAATGGCTTGGGTCATCAGGGCTGACACCATCGAAACAGTAGTCGGGGTGAAAGCTCGCGAGTTGGTAAATGCCCTCATAGCCTTGATCGGAGAGCAGGGCATTCGCGATCTCTAACAAGTCTAAATACTCTTCGAAATCAGACAGGGCCGTTGGGAATATCAACAGGCTCGTTTCTCTCTCGGCGTCGTTATCTAACGCAGAGCAATGCGCGATGATTTGCTCTAACTGGCTCTGCGTGTCTGACACCTCAATCACCGCATAATGAATACGGCCTAAGTCATATTCCCGCTTCGCAAAGGGACAAAACCCATGGCCGATGATAACATCAGAGAGCCATTTTTTCGTATGATCTATGCAGGGGTGCGTGTCGGGCATCAGATAATGACTTTGAAAAATATATTATCATCCATGAAGGCGACATGCCCTAGAAAACAAGGCGGTTCAATGTCGTTAGAGTCTGCCGTGTCGTCTGCCGTGATGACACCGTTTCCATACGCCTTTTGCACATTTGGTTTTTGTCTCCATTTGTTATAGATGTGACGGATGACCGCTTTTAGACCTTCCAAACGACAATCTGCGATTTTGAATATGGTGACCCGCGATGGTTTCGTCGCGACTGAATCTATGGTGGCGGCATTTGATGTGACCCCGCAGACTATTCGCCGCGATTTGAATGAGCTTGGGCATGAAGGGCTTTTGACGCGCTTTCATGGCGGGGCGGGGCAAGCCAAGAGCGTGCAAAACCAACCTTACGCAGATCGCCTCTTGAGCGGCGTGCAAGCCAAACAGAAAATTGCGCAGCTTACGGCGTCGCTCATTCCAAATGGCGCGTCCTTGTTCTTGAATATCGGGACAACAACAGAAGCTGTGGCGCAGGCTCTCTTGAAGCATGAAGATCTTCACGTTGTTACAAATAATATCAATGTCGCGCAAATTCTGAGCCGCAATGAAAGCTTCAAAATTATGCTCGCGGGCGGTCATGTTCGTAATCTAGATGGCGGCATTACAGGCGCTGCGGCTGTTGATTTTGTCGATAGCTTTCGCATGGATATTGGCGTTGTCGGCGTTGGCGGAATTGATGATGATGGTTCATTGCTCGACTTTGACCCCGAAGAAGTCCGTACCGCGCAATCTATTATGCGCAACTCACGCCGCGTTATTCTTGTGGCGGACCAACATAAATTCGGACGCCGCGCGATGAACAGGTCTGGGGATTTGTCTGATCTTGATTTACTTGTCACCGACGCGCCGCTCTCGCCCGTGTTCGACACGCTCTGCACCAAAGCAGATGTGAAGGTGCGTGTCGCGTCTGATTGAAGCTCGGCAATCTAACAGAGCGTCTATTTCGAAACAGTTCGAAAGCCTATGTGGTTTGTTGGCAAGTCCGTTTCTTGAAATTGCCGCGCCGCACTGCGGTAGCGAGAGCAGAAATTCTCGGCGCATAGGAATGATCCGCCTTTGATGACGTGAACATTGGGGCCTGTATCGCTAGCGGTCCACTCCCACACATTGCCGATCATATCATAAAGGCCGAAATCATTCGCGGGATAGCAGCCTACGGGCGCTCTGAGGCGGTAACCGTCATCCTCAAAGTTTTCGATTGGAAACGCGCCCTGCCACGTATTCGCCATTTCCGTTCCATTGGGTACGCGCTCTTCGCCCCATACATATAACGTCTCGCTGCCTGCCTTGGCCGCATATTCCCATTGTGCCTCTGTCGGTAAAGCGCGGCCCGCCCAATCCGCATAGGCGAGAGCGTCCATATAGGAGACTTGCACAACAGGGTGGTTGTCTTGGCCTTCAATCGAGCTGTCGGGGCCTTCGGGATGTTGCCATGACGCACCCTCAATGAAACGCCACCAACTCGTGTGGTTGGCGGTTGGAGGCGTAAAGACCGCCGCGCCAGGCACATCAAACCCTGCCTGCGGCCTTTCAGCTGTGGTGATATAATCCGTGGCCGCAATAAAACCTGCAAATTGAGCGTTGGTGACTTCGTGCGTATCAATATTGTAGTGTCCAACGTTACCGCGCCGCTGCCGCTCTTCTGGATATGTATTGCCCGCGCCGAGTATGAACGCCGCGCTAGAGATGTCTTTCGTCTCGTTGGGCAAGGCTACGCAGCTTTGCACTGAGGGGGCCTGCGCTTTACTGCACGCAGATATATAAAGTGCCGCCCCCATGAAACAGGCGGTTGAGATCGTGAGGCGTTTTGTAAGCATACTTATTGTCTAAACAACCATAATGCTGACGCAAGCTTACCTTGCTCTTGTTTTACAAAACGGTCTGCAAAGTTAGCTCTGGTCCATGATATCAACCTTAGGATAAGGGTTGGATATTAACCTTAGAGTAAGGGTTGGCGTCTTTTGAATTTAAAATTGGTCCTACCAATGTAGCGTTTATAGCGAATTATGTTGCCATATTGTCACACGATATAAAAATCATAATTGGTCAGACCAATCGGGCCCAATCGGGCGGCCTATTTGGTTGACAACATAGTGTGTGTGGAGTTGTTCTTTCTCTGTTAAACAATCAGGGGATTATGCTACATGCATCTAACACGTCAAAAAACACGCCGCTTTCAACCTGCCAAGGTTGCCTTGCTCATCGGGTCGTCTCTTTCGATCCTAGCCGCGCCAGCCGCGTTCGCACAAGATTCCGAGGACGGCGATGTCGTTATCGCAACAGGTATTCGCCAGTCACTCGCCAATGCGCTTTCTGAAAAGCGTCAGTCCGCGAGCTTAGTTGAAGTTATTCTTGCTGAAGACATCGGTAAGCTTCCTGACCAAAACCTCGCTGAAGTTTTGGAAAACCTTCCAGGTATCCAAATTACGCGTACAGCCGGTGTTGGTACAGGCGTACAAATTCGTGGTACGACTGACAACCGCGTCGAAATCAATGGCGTCGCAACTGTAGGTTCCGGCTCTGGTCGTAGCGGTATTAGCTTTGAAGATGTTCCAGCGGCGATGATTGCCGGTGTTGAAGTCACAAAAGCGCCAACAGCTAAAACGATTGAAGGTGGTATCGGCGGTACGATTAACCTCAGAACTATCCGTCCTCTTGATCTAGACGAAGGTGATCTACTTGCTAACGTTCGTATTCAGGGCGAAGACAGCAGTCTTTCAACAGACGGCATTACACCACGCTTGTCAGGTACACTTGGCAAAAAATGGAGTAACCCTAAGGGTCAAGAAATTGGCGCAGTTGTCAGTTTAAGCTATTCCGAACAAGACGTCACAGCCTTCCGTCCTCGCGCCGATCGCGATAACGATAGTGTTGCGGATCTTTACAATGCGGGTACGGAGGGTGATCTACCTCTTTATATTGCGCCTCAGTTCTTCGTTCAGGATTACGATAATTTTGAATATGAAACACTAAATGTATCTGCTTCATTCGAAGCGCGTCCAAGTGACAATGTTAAACTCTATCTTGATGTAATGGCGAATGATCAGCAGCGTCTTCAAGAGAGCTCAAGAGTTCAGGCCTCTGGTATTAGTGCCGGCGACCTAGCTCAAAACATCGATAATATTTCGACATTTGAGACAATTGATTTTGGGTCTTTGAATGGTCAAGAGCTTGGTACAATCGACGTCGCGACTAGCGGTATCGTGCCTGTACAAGATGACGGTACAGATGGTAACTTGCGCTTCTCTAGCGACACTAACTCTCGTCTAACCGATAGCCGCGTTCTTCGTCTTGGTACGGAACTTGACTTCGGAAAACTTTCTGGCGTTGTTGAATATTCAAATTCAACATCTTCATCAACGACACCGAGCTTCAACACGACGCTTAACTTTATCAACCCGAATGTCGCAACGAACGATACAAACGAGAACGGAACACCGTTTATCTACGATCTAACGGGTGGTTCACTTACATTTGCAGTTCTTCAAGATGCTGCATATGGCGGACCTACGACTGAGCAATTACTTGATCCTGCGAATGTCGTTTTGCGCGATGTTAACATCGGCAATAACAGCGTTGAAAACTCAGACCAAGCGTTCCGTCTTGATGCGTCATATGACACATCTGATTCATTCGGCGGGATTTTGAGCTCTGTTGATGCGGGTTACCGTTTTAACAAAAACTCAAGTGTGTCTGATGAAGTCAACACGCGTATTGGCTTGCGTACAGCAGCTGATTCTCCAACAGGTGATCTTTTCGCTAGCCTCCTAACTGCAGGTCCAGATAACTTTGGCGATGCGGATGGACGTGAACTCTTCGTTGAGAATTTCCTTCTCATTGATGCGGAACAAGTCGCAAGCGATCCAGCAGGTGCTCTTGCAACGTTGAACGCAGCAATCCTCGCGCATGGCGGGTCTACTACCCTTGATGCGCTGTCTTCTGACGCAGAAGCGTTTTTTGATATTAGCGAAGAAACACACTCGCTTTATGGGCAAGCAAACTTCGACTTTGGTCTTTTCCGTGCAAATGCAGGTGTGCGCTATGTACAGACTGATGTGGCTTCAACAGGTAACACGATCGTAAATGGTGTCGCGACACCAACGACAACAAAAGGGAGCTATGACTACTTGCTTCCACGTGTAAATTTGGTTGCTGACGTTACAGATAGCATCGTTCTTCGTGGTTCATATGGCAAAGACATTTCACGCCCTGCGTTTGATGACTTGTCAACGGCTATTTCTTTTGGAACTAGCCCGAACACATCAGTAAGTATTGGTAACCCTGGCTTGCTGCCACAAGAAGTGGAATCTTTCGACGTCTCTGCTGATTGGTACTTCGCACCAGCTGCCGTGTTTAGTGCGGGTTATTTCCGTAAGAAACGTACGGGACTATTCTCAACGATTGAAGAAGACGTGGCGACAACGGCCGTAACAGATTCTGGCGGTTTCAACGTTGATGTTCGTGATATTACGGATCCATGTGAGGGCGGCGGTATCTTTAACCCAATCGCTGACCAGAACGTGTTTGCGCCTCTTGATGCAAATGGTGACCAAACTTCTGGTGTTGGTGTTTGTGTACCAACAGTACAAGTCATCAACGGCACGGGTGATGAAATCCAAGAAGGTTTCGAATTCTCCTTCCAGTATGATCTTTCCAGCTTTGAAGATCGCATTGGTTTTGCGTCGGGATTTGGTATTCAAGCCAACTACACGCACCAAACTTTTGATAGCAGTGGGTCAGAAACTAACAGTGCAACTAGTCGAGCGCGTGATATTTTCCTTGCGGCAAGTGGCGCAACGGATGTTGAAAGAGACATTACTCTGATTGATCTATCGGAAGATGCTTACAATGCGACGATCTATTATGAAAAGTACGGCATCTCAGCGCGTGCACGTTATACGTGGCGTAGTGAATATCGTTCAGATGATTTCGGTAGCACAAGCAGCTTCCCATTCGGTTTCCCTGTTGTTCAGGAAGCCCGTGGACAGCTTAACGCCGGTATCAACTACGATGTAACTGATCACCTGAATATTGGTGTTGAAGGCGTAAACCTTACAGAGTCTGATGTTACGCAGTCTTGCGTAAACTCTGGCGCAGTGACGTGTTTCCAAGGCCTAACAGACCGCCGTGTCTTGTTCGGTGCAAGCTACACATTCTAAAGACTTAACCGCGCCATTGTGCGCGGTCTAAATTCTAGAAAACGCTTCACTTCGGTGGGGCGTTTTTTTTTGCTTGGAATTAGCAAGTGACCGATTTTCGACTGAGGACTGAGGACTGAGGACTGAGGACTGGGAGCCAAAATTCTGGGTTTAATTAACGTATCTCGATGTATGTCTAAGACAGTAAGCTTAGGCCTTCGACGCTGTCACCTATCTGGGCTGACGGAGCCTTAACGCGCCGCCGAATAAGACACTCAGCGGCGGCCAGCGGCGTCACCATCCCACTGTCCTGCACCCCAAGAGGCTCGACATGTCCGGCTTGCGTCAAGCGCGCTCTTAGATAGGTTTCCCGTTTCGAGTTTGGAGGGAGATTAACAGCCAGCGTGTAAGTGCGAGTTTGGTTTTTCAATCCCAGAAGAGGCCTCAAGAAGATATGCGCGCAAACCCAAGCTGATGCTGGATTGCCAGCCAATCCCAACACGCATTGGTCGCCGCGCGTCGCAAACCATGTCGGTTTCCCTGGCTTAATGGCGACTTTTTCAAAGATGGATTTGAAGCCTTCCTGCACAAAGGCTTGCCGCATAAAATCATAATCCCCAACGGATGCGCCGCCGATAGGCACGATTACATCTGCGCGACAATTTTCAATACGGGAGCGAATATCTTTTGGATCATCCTTAGTTATGCCAAGGTCGATGGCGTCAATGCCCCATGATTTTAGTAAGGCGATCATGGCTGGCCCATTTGCATCGATAATTTGACCGCGCTTGAGGTGTGAACCCACTATATTTAACTCATCACCTGAGCGTAATATCGCGATGGTTGGCCGCCTTGTTACGGGGACCGTTGGCATATTGTTGCTTGCGAGAGAGAGAATTGTTGAGGGCGAAATTTGATGTCCTGCTGGGAATAAGGTTTGGTCTTTTTGGAAATCTGCCCCTGCAGAGCGAATATAGGTGACGTATTCAGACAATTCAGTGAACGAGACCGTTTCACCTGATCGTTTTGCATGTTCCTGTATTTCAACCCAATCTGCGCCTTCTGGGAGGACGGCTCCCGTGAAAACTCTAACGGCCTGCCCTGCTTCTATTGTGCGGTCAAAGCACGTCCCCGCGCGCGACTCTCCAATGACCGTAAGCGAATTTTTTGCGTCTGCTTTACGGCAGGCATAACCATCCATGATGGACACTGAAAAAGCAGGGTGGTCGAACGCGGCGATAATATCTTGTGAGAGGCATCGTCCCAAAGCGCGCTCTAGCGGGACGGTTTCTGTGGACGTGACAGGTCGGTTGGACGCCAATAATGTGAGGGCTTCATCAACCGATATCATACTGTGTTGCCTTTGATGTGCCGTGTTTATGATGAAGCAGCAGGCGCCTTATGCTGCAAACCACTGCGCTGGAGCGTCGCCACTAATTCATCATGTTGATTATAGGCACGATGTTCAAATGTCACGATGCCTTGCGTCGGGCGAGATTTGGACTCTCTCAGGGCTATAATTTCTGTTTCAACATGGAGGGTGTCTCCGACAAAAAGAGGCTTGGGGAAACGCACTTTATCTGTTCCTAGGTTCGCAACGGCTGTTCCTAATGTTGTCTCGCCAACAGAAATGCCGACGACAAGTCCAAGTGTGAAATAGCTATTGATCAGTGGCTTTCCAAACTCAGTTTCTGTGCGGCAATATTCAGCATCCAAATGAAGCTGTGCAGGATTATGGGTCAGTGACGTGAAAAGAATATTATCTGTCTCTGTCAATGTCCGCCGAATCGGATGTTGAAACATCTGACCGACTGTAAGGTCGTCGAACCACTTACCTGCCATTATGCCGTCTCCCCAAAGAGTTCACGGCCAATGAGCCAGCGGCGTATCTCGCTCGTGCCTGCGCCAATTTCCATGAGCTTAGCATCGCGCAAAAGGCGGCCTGTCGGGTATTCATTGATATAGCCATTTCCGCCTAAAATTTGAATGCCTTCAAGCGCGACTTGCGTGGCCTTTTCAGCCGCATAGAGAATACAGCCTGCTGCGTCTTTGCGAGTGGTTTCCCCGCGGTCACAGGCGGCAGCGACGGCGTAAGTATAGGCGCGGGCGGTCGATAGCGTGACATACATATCCGCGAGCTTGCCTTGCATGAGTTGAAATTCACCAATGGCTTTGCCGAACTGTTTACGCTCGTGAACATAGGGCAGAACTATATCCATGACGGCCTGCATAATGCCAACAGATATGCCCGAGAGCACGACGCGCTCATAGTCCAAGCCGCTCATCATGATTTCAGCGCCTTGGCCAATTTTGCCCATGACGTTTTCAGCAGGCACAAAACAGTCTTCAAACACGAGCTCGCAAGTATCTGACCCGCGCATCCCAAGTTTATCTAATTTCTGCGCTGTTGAGAAACCTTTCATATCTGGCGTTATGATAAAGGCCGTAATGCCTTTGGACCCACCATTAGGGTCTGTCTTTGCATAGACGACTAATGTGTCAGCCGTAGGCGCATTGGTGATCCACATTTTATTCCCATTGAGGCGATACCCGCCTTCAACGGCATCTGCCTTCAGGCGCATAGAGACAACATCGGAACCTGCACCCGGTTCACTCATAGCCAGAGAACCTAAGTGCTCTCCAGAGACGAGTTTAGGGAGATATTTAGCCTTTTGCTCGGCATTGCCCCATCGATGCAGTTGATTGATGCAGAGATTCGAATGAGCGCCGTAGGATAGCCCCACAGAGGCGGAGGCGCGGCTGACTTCTTCAACGGCGATGGTGTGGGCCAGATAGCCCATATCAATCCCGCCATATTCTTCTGCAACAGTGATGCCGTGAAGACCTAACGCGCCCATGTCAGGCCATATTTGCCTTGGGAATTCGTTCGAGCTGTCAACCTCTGCTGCGATAGGCGCGATCTGTTCCTGTGCATATTTGTGAACCGTGTCGCGGATCATCGTGATTTCGTCGGACAGGCCATACTGCAGTGTTGGGTAAGATGTGGTCACGATGTTTCCTCTTTAAGGCTGAGTAAGATGTCGCCGTCCGCAACGAGGGCATTCTGAATGGCGCTAATGGTTTCAATCTGGCCGTCACGCGGCGCGGGAAGTGTCATTTCCATTTTCATGGCTTCCATGACAATCATCGGATCACCTTTTTTCACTACATCGCCTGCTTTCACATTCACAGCGATGATCTTGCCGGGCATGGGGGCGATGATAGCGTTGCCAGCAACAGCATTTGTATCCCCATCAAAGATTTCGCGTTCCACCCGAATGACTTGCCCTTGGCGATAAAGGCTAACGTGGTCATCGAAAATTTTGAACGCCCATGCCGAGTAATGGTTGAGTGAAGGCTCATTAGTTAGAGATGTATCTTCGGACCCATAGCTATATTCGATCAAAGGGCCGTCATTCACACTGATCAATGCGGTCAGGTCAGATTCTCGTTTTATATGAACGGATACGGCAGCACCGTTTCTGACGAAGTGATGCTTTTTCACGATGGGTTGGTTGAGCCGCCACCCGTTTTGAGTGCCAAAAGGTGTGACTGATTTTTCTTTGTATTTCTGTTCCATGAACAGCGCAGCCAGTCCGTAAACTCTATCGTCTTGTGTGAAATCAGGCGGCAGTAAATCCGTTAAATTCTTGGGAATGAAGTGCGTGGATAGTTTTTCGCAAATAAAGTCGTCGTGCGATAAACAACGATAGAGGAAGGCTGAATTTGTCGCGATGCCAGTGACTTCGGCTTTATCTATCAAATATTTCAAATTCTCTGTGGCCTCCTCTCGGGTTTCACAGAGGGCGATCATTTTTGCGATCATGGGGTCGTAGTAAATAGAAATACGGTCGGATTCTTCAATGCCTGTATCTATGCGATATTCGTCGTCAGCGTCTTTCCAAGAGGCGGAGTCAAAGCAGAAAATGCGCCCAATACTCGGGAGGAAGTCATTACTTGGGTCTTCGGCATAAAGCCGTGCCTCAATCGCGTGACCTTCCATTTGGATGTCTTTTTGCTTGGGAAGTTTTTCGCCCTGCGCGACACGTATTTGAAGCTCAACTAAATCCAGTCCTGTAATCATTTCAGTGACGGGATGCTCGACTTGTAGGCGGGTGTTCATTTCCATGAACCAAAACCCATCTGTCTTTAACGCGCCAGACCCGTCGACGATAAATTCTACGGTGCCAGCGCCGACGTAATTGACAGCTTTCGCAGCTTTAATGGCGGCGTCAGTCATGGCTTTGCGAACGGGTTTCGTCATTCCTGGGGCAGGGGCTTCTTCGATAACTTTCTGATGCCGCCTTTGCAGACTACAATCGCGTTCGAACATATGTACGACATTGCCGTGTTCATCACCAAAGACTTGAACCTCAATATGACGTGGGCTTTGAATATATTTTTCAATTAGAACGTCATCATTATCGAAGCTCGCCTTGGCTTCACGTTGACAAGACGCAAGGGCTGCGTCGAAATCAGCGTCGGCTTCAACTTTTCGCATGCCTTTACCGCCGCCGCCCGCGACGGCCTTAATTAACACAGGGTATCCAATCATACCCGCTTTGGCTTTTAGCAAAGAAGGTGTCTGATCTTTTCCATGATAACCGGGGGTGATGGGAACGCCTGCTTCATCCATCAAAGATTTAGCGGCATCTTTCAAACCCATCGAGTCCATTGACTCTGCGCTCGGCCCAATGAAGTTGATTTTTGCTTTTGAGCACGCCCGTACAAAGGCAGAGTTTTCAGACAGGAAACCGTAACCTGGATGAATGGCATCGGCGCCTGTTTCTTTAGCGGCATTGATGATTTTCTCGATAACGAGATAGCTTTCAATCGCAGGCGATGGGCCGATATGTACGGCTTCATCTGCCATGCGAACGTGCATCGCATTGCGGTCTGCGTCTGAAAAGACGGCGACTGTGGCTATGCCCATTTTGCGCGCTGTGCGAATAACACGGCATGCGATTTCGCCGCGATTAGCGATGAGGATTTTGGTGATTTTAGCCATTACATTCTGAACACGCCGAAGCGAGTCTCCCGTCTTGGCGCATTTGCGGCCATTGCGAGTCCAAGCCCCAATACCCGCCGCGTGTCTGTCGGCGCGATGATGCCGTCATCCCAAAGGCGCGCGCTGGCATAATAGGGGTGACCCTCGCGTTCGTATTTGTCTCGGATAGGTTTCTTGAAATCTTCAAGCTCTTGCTCTGACCATTTATCACTGCCTTTGGTCACGGTGGCTAACACGCTGGCTGCTTGTTCTCCGCCCATCACAGATATGCGGGCGTTGGGCCACATGAACATAAGGTTCGGATCATAGGCGCGGCCGCACATGCCGTAATTACCCGCGCCATAAGAACCGCCAACGAGGACGGTGAATTTTGGAACTTTGGTACAGGCCACGGCGTGAACCATTTTCGCGCCATGTTTAGCGATACCGCCCGCTTCAGCTTTCGAGCCAACCATGAAGCCCGTTATGTTCTGTAGAAAAACAAGCGGGATATGTCGTTGACTGCATAGCTGTACGAAGTGCGCGCCTTTGAGCGATGAGTCAGAAAACAACACGCCGTTATTGGCGATGATGCCGACCTTATAACCTTCGATTTTAGCAAAGCCGCACACGAGCGTTTCGCCATAGAGTTTTTTGAATTCATCAAATTTAGACCCATCGACAATGCGCGCAATGATCTCTCGGCAATCATAGGGCTTGCGCACATCTTTGGGGATGATGCCGTTTAATTCTGCTTCGTCATACGCGGGCGGCAAGAACGCTTCGGGCGTGTAGGCAAGCGTTGGAACATCAAGTGTGGATATTGCGTCTCTTGCGAGTTGTAGGGCGTGGGCGTCACTCGAGGCCAAGTGATCGACAACGCCAGATGTCTGCGCATGTAACAGACCCCCGCCTAAGCTTTCTGGGTCAACATCTTCGCCAGTTGCGGCCTTCACCAAAGGTGGCCCCGCGAGGAAGATCGTGGCTTGGTCTTGTACGATAATGCTTTGATCTGCCATTGCGGGAACATAGGCGCCGCCCGCAGTGCAAGAGCCCATTACGACTGCGATTTGCGCTATGCCTTTTGCGCTCATATTGGCTTGATTAAAGAAAGCGCGGCCAAAGTGTTCTTTATCTGGAAAGACTTCGGCTTGGCGCGGAAGGTTCGCGCCGCCGCTGTCGACGAGATAGATACAGGGCAGATGGTTCTTCTCGGCGATCTCTTGTGCGCGGCCCTGTTTTTTACAGGCCATTGGGTAATAGGTACCGCCTTTGACGGTGGCGTCATTGCAAATGATCATCACCTCTCGCCCCGCGACGCGGCCAATGCCCGTAATCATGCCTGCCGCAGGGACGTAGTCATCATACACTTCATAGGCGGCGAATTGCGAGAGTTCTAAAAAGGGTGTGCCTTGATCTAGCAGTCTTTCGACGCGATCTCTTGGTAGTAATTTTCCGCGAGATAAATGCTTCTCTCGCGCCCTCTCTGAACCGCCCAGAGCGATTTTCTGAACCTTAGTTCTGAGGTCTTCAACAAGTTCAGCCATATGCGCAGCGTTCGCTTTGAACTCATCAGTGTGGGTTTGTATCGAGGATTTAATCATCTTGACTTTCAGCAATTTGACCTTAGGTAAGAAAATTCTACTTTAAAGTCAAATTTAATTTGAAAGTCCGTACCTATGGCCTCTGCCGCATCAATAAAGGCACCTTTCGATAGGGAGGTTCAATTTGCCTCTAAGAAGAGAGCTGTCATATTAAGTGCGGCTAGCGCCTTTCGTCGGCGCGGCTATCACAACACATCCATGACAGATATTGGCAAGGCGTTGGGGCTAACCAAGGCTGCGCTCTATTATTACGTCCGCAATAAAGAAGAGATTCTATTTGAATCTCACCTCATGGCGTATGACTCTATGGATGAAGTTTTGAAGGCCGGGCGGGCCGATGATCAAACAGGTCTTGATTATCTTGAAGCTATATTTCGCCAATTCGTAGATTTACTCACGCAGTCTGGCGTGTCGCTTCTTACTGATGTTGATAGTTTGAGCGGTGAATGGCAGGCAGACGTTTTAAAGCGGCGTACTGAAATTGAGAAGCGCGTTGTGAGCCTTGTGCAGCAGGGCCAAGAGGATGGATCAATTCGGGCGGGTGATGCGCGCCTTCACGTTTTCTTCTTTATGGGGGCGCTTAACTGGCTCAATGCTTGGTTTGATACTGAAGGTCGATTGACAGGCGGTGATATTGCGGATCATTTTGCCCTACAACTTCGCGATGGTATATCAGCATAATAATTGGTCATGATAACTGGATTGTAAAAAATGAGCAAAAAAATATGTAACTCAATCGAACAGGCTCTATCGGGCCTTTGTCGTAACGACATGATCGTCATGAGTGGCGGCTTTGGTTTATGCGGTATTCCAGAAAATTTGATTGCAGGCATACGTGATAGCGGGGCAACGAATTTAACAGTGATTTCCAACAATGCCGGCGTTGATGGTTTTGGCTTAGGCCAGCTTTTGGAAACGCGGCAAATCAAGAAAATGATTAGTTCTTACGTTGGTGAAAACAAAGAATTTGAACGTCAATACCTTGGCGGTGAGCTAGAACTAGAGTTCAATCCTCAAGGCACATTGGCTGAACGCATCAGGGCGGGCGGATCAGGTATTCCCGGGTTTTATACTAAAACGGGCGTAGGCACGATTATCGCCGAAGGCAAAGAACATAAGGATTTCGACGGCGAAACTTATATTTTGGAAACAGGCCTCAAGGCTGATGTGTCCATTATAAAAGCCTGGAAGGGCGACGCCGAGGGCAACCTGATTTTCAAGGCTACGGCGCGTAACTTCTCTCCAATGATGGCGATGGCGGGAGTTGTCACTGTTGCCGAAGTCGACGAAATTGTGCCTGTCGGGTCGCTTGACCCTAACTTCATCCATACGCCAGGTATTTTCGTTCAACGCATTATCGAAGCCAAATGCGAGAAACGTATCGAACAACGCACTGTGCGGGAGGCTTAGGTCATGGCATGGACAAGAGACCAAATGGCCGCGCGGGCCGCGCAAGAACTTGAAGATGGGTTTTACGTCAATCTAGGCATTGGTATTCCAACCCTAGTCGCCAACCATATCCCAGACGGCGTAGACGTAACGCTTCAATCCGAAAATGGTATGTTGGGCATGGGACCGTTTCCTTATGCAGGCAGCGAGGACGCTGACCTTATCAATGCAGGTAAGCAAACCATCACGACATTGCCGAAGTCGAGTTTCTTCGACAGCGCCACAAGCTTTGCAATGATCCGCGGCGGACATATTGACTTATCTATATTGGGCGCGATGGAAGTTGCGGAAAATGGTGATATTGCCAACTGGATGATCCCCGGTAAAATGGTCAAGGGTATGGGCGGCGCTATGGATTTAGTGGCAGGCGTAAAGCGCTGCATTGCGGTGTTCGATCATACGAATAAGCGCGGCGAGAGCAAATTTCTGAAAGCTTGCACGCTGCCGCTCACAGGCCAAAATTGCATTAATATGGTGATTACTGATCTTGGTGTCTTCAACCGCGAAGGCGACCAGAATAGATTTCACTTAAAGGAATTAGCTGAAGGCGTTACGCTTGATGAAGTCAAAGCTAAAACTGAAGCTAATATTGTTTTTGAATAGGAAGAAATTATGTCCGATCCAGTTGTCATCGTGGGCATGGCCCGCACCCCTATGGGCGCTTTCCAAGGCGCGTTTTCTACAGTCAAAGCGTCAACGCTAGGGGCTGTTGCGATCATTGGCGCTTTAAAAGAGTCGGGCGTTGCGCCTGAAAGCGTAGAGCAGGCTATAATGGGCTGCGTTCTCCCTGCAGGTCAGGGACAAGCTCCTGCTCGCCAAGCTGCTATCAAAGCGGGATTGGGTGAGGATTGCGAAGCCACAACGGTCAATAAAATGTGCGGCTCTGGTATGCAGGCTGCGATCATGGCGCATGACGCGATCAAAGCAGGCTCTGTAGATATCGCAGTCGCGGGCGGCATGGAAAATATGACCATCGCGCCGTATCTGCTCCCTAAAGCGCGCGGCGGAATGCGAATGGGCGATCAAACTGTTGTCGATAGTATGATGCATGACGGTTTGACGGATGCCTATGAAGGCAATGCTATGGGCGTATTTGCTGATATGATTGCGGCAGAATATCAGTTCACCCGTGAACAGCAGGATGCTTACGCAATTGAATCCGTTCGTCGCGCTAAGGCCGCCCAAGAGAATGGCGATTTTGACCGAGAAATTATGCCTGTAAATGTGAAGCACCGTAAGGGCGATATCGTCGTTTCAGAGGATGAGGGTCCGAAAAATGCTCGCCCTGAAAAAATCCCAAACCTGCGTCCCGTGTTTTCCAAAGATGGTACTGTCACAGCGGCGAATGCTAGCTCGATCAATGACGGCGCTGCCGCGCTCGTTCTCATGCGTAAGTCTCAAGCGGAAAAAGGTGGACATAAAGTCCTCGCTGAAATCGTGTCACACGCGGCCCACGCTCATGCTCCAGCTTATTTCACGACGGCCCCTGTTCACGCCATGAAGAAAGCGTTGAAGAAGGCGAAGTGGGACGCAGCAGATGTTGAGCTATGGGAAATCAATGAAGCTTTCGCAGTAGTGCCAATGATTGCGATGCAAGAGCTTGGCCTTGATCATGATAAGGTCAACGTGAACGGCGGCGGCTGCGTCTTAGGTCACCCGATTGGCGCGAGCGGCGCACGTATTATGGCGACTCTCATTGCGGCGATGGAAAAGCGGGACGCCAAAATGGGCGTTGCTAGTCTTTGCATTGGCGGCGGCGAAGCGACGGCTATTTGTCTCAAGCGCGCATAACTGCTTCGATCATGACTTATCGATCTCTCTTATTTGTTCCAGGCAACAGGCCTGACCGATTTGATAAAGCGTGCCTGACTGAGGCTGACTTTGTCTGCATTGATCTTGAAGACGCGGTTGCGCCTGATGAGAAAGCTGCGGCGCGCGAGACAACATTAGAATGGCTAGCAACAACTCGCTACAAAAATGTAGGGCTGCGCGTAAATGCCCTCGATAATAAATATGGTCGCGATGATATAGATGCGCTCAGTCAGAGTAGTTTGAATTTACCCTACATCATGGTTCCCAAGGTAGCCTTGGGCGAGCAGATGGATGACCTCGCGCGTAAGCTACCTATGGACTTAGGCGCGTTCTTTCCTGTGATTGAAAGTGCAAAGGGCCTTCGGAATTCAGATGAGATTTACGAAAACCCACGCGTCAAATACTCGATTTTTGGCGCTATAGATTATTCAGCTGATATTGGTTCAGACATGGCGTGGGAGACGATGCTCTATGCGCGGTCTCATCTTGTCGCCTCTGCTCATGCGAATGACGTGATATTATTTGATACACCCTATAGTGATGTTCGGAACCCTGAAGGCTGTAGGGTCGAAACGGCTCGGGCCAAGAACATTGGTATATTCGCCAGAAGTGCAATCCACCCAAACCAAATAGAGCCTATCCATTCCGCATTGAAGCCCAGAGAAGAAGAGTTAGCGCACGCCCACCGCGTCATGGAGGCGATGGACAAAGCGGGCGGGAATGTGGCCCTTCTGGATGGGAAATTATTAGAAGAACCTGTCGTGAAAAAAGCGCGACGTATTTTGGGCAGCCCTTTACGTAGGCCCGATTAGCTCCGTCTTTGTGCAGGCATTATAATCCGAAACTGGTGCGGCTCGCCGTATCCGTTAATGCTCTCGCTGGATCGCTCGACTAAACCTTACCTGTAAATGTCAGTCACCTTATAGGGTTTGGCATTTGGCTTTAGGGACTGAATTTCCTTGTCTGTGAGCGGCAACGGTCAGCCCTATCTAGTGGGGTATGCAAACGCGTACTCCAATGATACCCCCGCGACGCTGGACGCTATAGGACGTTGATTAGGTGAAAATGTCAGGCATTACTAGGTTTAAGGGACTATTTCGGACTGTAATCGTCAGGAAAATGGTGCCCCCACACGGGGTGCCCATCGTCCTGAGAACCTAATGATTACAATGATTTATCAGTTTTCGCAAGTCGTTTGTGAGGCAAAGAGTTAGGGTAGTTGTGAGGCAAGCCTCGACTATTAAGTTATCAATACTCAACAACTGCATGGTTGGGGTAAAACCTCGAAAATTCTTTGAAGTCCTCAAAATACGTCTTGGCATCCGTGGACCCAAATTTAGAGAAACCCAAGCGCTCGACTATATCAACTTCCCCATCAGCAAGAACTAACCTTTCCATCAGCAAGCGTTCTTTCAGAGTTAACGTTGAAACACTTAGTCGTTTGAAATCTGATATTTTTTCTACCGAAAACGGCCAGTTTTCTAAGGCCATGATCACTTCCACTTGATCGAAATGATGCCTGTCTATTATGGCTCCTGTGACAGTAATCATTTGCTGACCATCTCTATAAACTAACGATGATAATGGGAAAAAGGCATGTTGACTGCTACCAGAGGGAAAAGCACTTCCAGCAGCTTTCTCTAACAGTTTTCCTAAAAGAATCGGGAGCTTATCATTTGATAAATCTTGGGCCGTTGCGGAACTAGGAAGGTAGCTTCCTAGGTCGTTTTCTAGTCTTTTAAATCTAGCTTCTCGTTGTTCTTCGCGGTCCATAGCTGCGACCTCGATAGGTTTTGGTTTGCTCCCATCAGGCTTGGCCATCTTGAGCGAAGATTCATTGGCGTTGAGTGTAATTCTAATAATATCGCCTTCGCCTAGCGTCTCTAATAGTTGTTCAAACTGTGAAAGCTGATCAGATAGTTTATTAGGTTCTGTGAAGTCCATCCAAACAACTCGCGTAGCGGTATCTGGAATTTCATTTTCACTGAGAATTTCGTCGAAGTTCTCAATCAATATATTTGATCGAAGGTGTAGGCATTTTGTTTTTTCTGTTGGCTTGTTAAAACGTTGACGGTCCACGACATGTTTTTCTCCGTCGATTGAAATTAGATGTTCTAAGCCGAAACGCCGATAGATCATCCTATGGTCTGACATAGGGTACCCGCCCATGGAAATATAAACAGCCCCGTCTAAGGGGACCCAGCGCTGATAACGAGACAGAAGGTCAAGAAAGATATTACGATCTACACCTTTTGCTGGCCTTAATTCGTAATCTACATCTGATCCGCCGCTCACTCGTCAAAGCTCCTAGCGTCTCTCAATGATCGATCAAAAGTTTCTCGCCCTATGTCTTTGATGTCAGCGTCCTCCATACCAAGGAAACGTTCTACCTCCTTAATCTCGGCCTTTTCAGCAAGATAACTTACGCGCTTCTTAGTAGAAGTCTTTTTCATTTCAGGATATTTCACGAGCCTTTCGACCGTTCCTTGAACGCCAGCCTTTCGTAAGGTTTTAATCTTTCCAGCATCAACCGCAGCAGCACGTTCCCTTTGAAGCGATTTTAAAGGCTGAAGGCGCGCCTTCTCAAAAATCGGTCCTCTTGAGTCTGCATTCTTATATCTATTTGTAAATGAAGTGAGTTCTTTCGTGGCTGTCCTCATTAGATCGAGAATCATTTGATAAGCTTTTGAAGAAAGATCAATGCCGCGTTTAGTTGTGGTTAGGGGAAGAAGGTTGGGATCATCAGCATAAAGAAGAACTAGACCAGCAACTGGCGAGAATTGATTATGATAGGCAGGAACGCCAGCTGTTCCCCAACCTGTTACGATTGTCCTGTCACGCCAGACTACAATTCGGTCATTACATGCGACCGTCCATCCAGATTTATTGACCTTATAGCTACTCTTGGTGTCAGCTATACCTTTGTCAATCTGCTCCTTGTCTAATGCAGGCGCTGTTAATCCCGCAAAAATTTCGAATTTAACCCCTTCGACTGTCCCCTCGTAAAAAATGGGCTTAATTACCACATCCTCATCATCACCTGAGTCGAGTAATAAAAAATCTTCTGCTCTAACATGGGTAACGTCTTCGTTGGCCTGTACTTCGTTTGGTCTGCCAATCGAAACTTCGAAACCCTTTTCCACTATCAAAGCATAGTGACGAGACACTTCCTTACGGAACTCTTCAATAAATAGATCGTCACCAAATTTCGATGAAACCTCTTGTCTAAGCTTTGTAACCTCTATTCGTGTGCCTTCATTAGCAAGATGAAACTCTTCCGTTTCTTCAGTCTCAATGGGAAGGTCTTTCCATTCTTCATCACTAAGCCAATTATCATCGATCGTAACTAAAAAATGTTCGTCATTCCAAGATTCTACCGTGGCGTTACGCCCCATCTTGAAGATCGCCCTTTTCATTCCGATTCCGTACATTCCAACTGTAGCTCCGTCAGCTTCAGTGCTCTTGAAAGCCGAAGACCTGCCTATTGCAAAGGCCCTATTACGGGCGACTTCGAGAGGTATGCCTCCGCAATTATCCTCAATTAAAAAAATATCTTTATCGATGGAAATATGAGCGTGATAGCCTTCGAACGGCTTATCAGTGAACGGGTTAGACTGTGAAGAACGTTGCCTTACTACACCGTCCATACAATTATCCAATAAATCAAGTAGAGCATCTTTAAGTTCGATATCACGAGTCAACATATCGACGAAAAATGATTTAGATGGAGAAGTTTTAGCCACTGGCGATGGCACTGAGTTATCAGCCATTGCTATACCTCCATAGCAGAATATGTTTCTGTCAAATCTGTTTCCACACTATTATTAGATTTCTCTCTGAGGACGTTTAAGATCATTTTAGAAATCAAAGGCGGCACACTGTTTCCTATCATTCGAAAGCTATGCCACTTAGTATGATGAAACAAAAACCAATCAGGAAAACTCTGTAATCGAGCTGCTTCTCGTACGGTGATCACCCTTCCGAATTTAGGGTGGAGTGGTCGGACTGCCTGATAGCTTCCCTTATCTGACCCTGTTCCAGCCCTGAGAGTAGGGCAAAACCCTGTCCAACTTAAACGTTTTGAGCGACTAACCTGATCTGTCTTACCTGGTTCGATAGACGCATAGCGCTCGGAAACGGCATCTGTATGTTTCGTGTGATAATTTCCCGAAACATATCCAGC
Organism: uncultured Caulobacterales bacterium; assembly: GCA_938009235.1. GTDB lineage: Bacteria > Pseudomonadota > Alphaproteobacteria > Caulobacterales > Maricaulaceae > Litorimonas. The sequence continues at coordinate 72,637 of CALLIK010000002.1, read as the reverse complement.
TTTAAGTCGTTCTAACGCTAACTGAGACCCCAAGCCAGCCTGAGGCAATGCTTTCATCAAGTTAGCATATTCAGAACACTTTTTTCGGTTATCGTACTTTGCCCAAGCAAAGTCTAAATTTTTAGTGCCTTGAGCAATTGGCTCGGGAACATCGTTTATAGCATCTCTTACATTCACTGTGCTTTCAAAATTCATAAAATCACAGGGTTGAACTTTGTCTACGTAGCTTGAATTATAACCGATAACGAACACTCGTTTTCGTTTAGTCGGCAGTCCGTAATTAGAAGCATCTAGAACGATTGGTTCTAAAACAGTATAAATTGAACTTAATTCAGAGATGGCCGATGTAAGTTCAGGGCGATTTTTTTTATCTAAAAGCCCTTCGACGTTTTCCATAATAAAGAATTTGGGATTTATAGCATTTACGCTTTTAAAAAATTCGTGAAGTAGCGTTCTCCGAGCATCATTTGGATCGGCCACTCCCTGACGGCTGTAGCCTTGGCAAGGAGGTCCGCCAATTACTCCGTCAATTTCAAGTCCGCTCAAGAGTAGCTTCCAACCAGCGGCATTCATCGCTGCGATGTCGCCAACCATGACTTTGGTTTTAGGAAAATTGAGCTTATATGAAGATTGAAGCGTTGGATCAACGTCGACCGCAATCGCTGAGTGAAAGCCAGCTAGCTCTCCCCCCAATCCGAAGCCCCCACACCCCGAAAATAAATCAACCAGCAGCGGTTTCGTCATATTTTTTTATTTTTCATTATTATAAATTCACATAATTTTCGAGGAAACACAACTAGGTATTTTTCCTGTAATTCCATCCAAGGGTGTATATTAACGCCCTATACCTCTTGACCGTCCTGTATCCCAATCAATGCCGCCACCACTCAGCACGCGGCCTTTGATGCGCTTGCCCCATTTCTGCGCGTGAGTGCTCTCCCAAGGGACGAGGTAGAAGGCGCGTTGCGTTTCTATGAGGGCATGCGGGCCTTGTGGAAGTTCAAGCTTTTGAGCAACGGTGCCTTCAATCAATCGCCCTGACTGCGCCGCGATGTGTGCCTTGCCTGTCATGCCTTCCAGCTTTTGGGTCGCGGCATTGAACCCTTCCGTCTCTAGCGCCTTCAAATAGCCGCGCTTGTAGATGATAGATGTCTTCTGCGCGTCTTGGCGAAGCTCTGCGTAGCCGCGCTTAACGAGCCATGTGCGGCGCTGCTCGAAAGTTGTGTCGAGTTCTTTCGCAAAAGCACTCATAGTCGAGCTAACGTCCTTCATCCCACCTCTGCCCCAACTGACCTGCGAGCGATCAAGCCACGTCGCACCGGGACTCGCAAGTTGTGCCTCTAAGTCCTGAACCGAAAGTAGCTTCACGCCTGACGCACGGCCTTGCTTCATATCTAGCGCGATAGCCTTTTCCTCAAAGTTCTTTGGCACGCGCCACTCGGAAGGGTCGCCGTCCTTATCTTTGCTCGCGACTTGCACAACGCCAGCCTTTACCAGTGCCGCTAGGCGTAACCTATATGCCCGCATATGAGCTGCGCCTCTGCTCCCGCTTCCGTCTGTCCAATCCTCTGGCCCGCTCGTGGCGATAGCGTAAGTCCCGACGAGTCCATTGTGTGGCTTGCCGTGATAGTCTTTGCCTGTTGCAATGGCTTGGATGTTACGATCTACAGTTCGCAAGTTAGGCGGGGAGACTTCGATGATAGAGCCGACCTTGGCGGCTTCGCCCGCTCGCGTGTCCATCCCTGTCTCTATCGTGCTGACATAGCCGTCAGTACCGTCGATAATGAACCGCACTTTTCCGCCGCCTTTGGCGTCCGCGTCCATACCCTCATCACGGCCAAGTGTCTTGGCAATCACGCGGCCAATGACGCGCTTATTGGTGAGCTTGCCTTCATAGTCTGTGCGGCCAATATTCAGACGGATAGGCCGTTTGATATTTGCTCGCTCCATAGCGCCGTGAATATCTTTCGTAAGCTGCTCGCGCTGCTCAATCTGTCCAAGGGTTTTGAAGGCGTCCTTGTCGACCCGCCAGAGGCCGTCATACTTAGACTGCGCCAAGCCCATTTTCTCAAGATGTTTCATCCGTCCGATTAGGATGTGCCTGTTCATGGATGAGTTGGCGGGGAAGGTGCTCGCCGCTGACCCTGCACGTAGGTCAATTGTGTTGTTAAGTTTGTCCAACCCGTTCGCGATATGTCTATCCGCTGACGTGACGCGCATCGCGCCGACTTCGCGCTTCATCTCCTGCTGAATTGCAAGCTCGGACTTCCAGCCCAGCTCTCGTGTGAGTTCTTCCTCCAGCCGTCCACGAATACCGCGCGAGATATACTCCCCTGCAATGTTCAACCCTTTGCCATCATGGGTCACGCCGCGCGCGATGATATGCGTGTGCGGATGGGCCGTGTCGAAATGGTCAACGGCCACCCAATCCAGCCGTGTGCCTAAGTCCTCTTCCATCTGCGCCATGAGCGCTCGCGTTGTGTCTTTGAGGTTCGGCGTGCCGTCGCCATTCACGCGGGCAAGTTCCGCCCCGTCTTCGGGCGAGATCATAATCCGAAACTGATGCGGGTCGCCGCGTCCGTCAAAGCTCTCCTGCGAGCGAGCAACAAAGTCTCGCCCGTCAATCTCAACGCCGTCCTCTGGGCCGTAGAGCTGGCCGCGCGTTGGCGTCAATTCCGCCGAGCCATCAAGCCCCTCGGCTCGCTCCACACCTGCGCCTTCGCGCTGGAGGTAAGCCAAGTGGCCTCGCGACACGGATGACTTGGCATTGCGTAGTTTCACCACACGGACTTTCACAATCGCGCGGCGGGCTCGGTAGCGGTCTCCCGTCGCCTTGTGAACGCGCCAGCCTTGTTTTGGCCCAATGCCGCGCTCTAACGCTGCTCGGCCTCTGCCTCGCGCGTTGAAGCACCCTGTGCGGGGTTTGGAGGGAACCGTTAGAGTGCGCCTTCCTGAAACGGCCTTGCCTCTCACGAGCGCAATACGGGCTTCTTGGAAAAACCCCTTATAGTTTGCAGGGACATTCACCTCAGCGCCTCGGCTGCTGGTCTTGCGGGCTTTGGCTTTTAAGCGGAAATCATCTTCATCTGACATTTGCCCATAATCGAACAAAACAGGCGACTTTGTCTCGAAGGAAGCCGATTGGAAATTGTAGGGAACGGGGAGTTTCTAGGTCTTAGCGGGATAGGGGCACTTTGGAGGCACCGCGCATGAGTTACCGAAAAAGTAACACCCCAACTCGCGTAGCAAAAACAGAGCTTTAGCGTCGAAGTGCCCCCAAAAGGGCGGTTCGCTTTATCTTGCTAAAGCTACTTTCTTTCCTAATCCCTCCGCAAGCTCCAAACCTATCTAATTAATTACGCTTTCTCAAAACAGAGCCGTCCGACGCGCCTGCTGGAGCCGCCCACACGAGCGGAGGCAGGCGCGTTGGACTCGCCGCAAAGCGGGGAAAAGATGCTTTCAAAAGGCATGGTGCAACAAGTATTCAATTTTCTATTTTCGATACATTGGTTAAAGCGCTCTGTTTGATCTCCTTAATATCTTTGGCGGAGTCATAGTAGACTGTCATTCTAAACCCCTAAAAAACATATTCATGTTTTTTTACGTCTGCATTCCGTCCTGACTTAACCCATCCGTCCGTGATGTTTTGGTAAAGTCCTTCTTCGTTACTTACAGAGGAGATAAATTTTCTTAGTAAATCTGTATTAAGCTCACTTCCAATATAGTCCTTTGAGGCACTGATAATAAATATAGGAAAATTACTTTCATCCCTAAATCTAAAGTACTGTTTTGTCCTACCGTTGCCGTTGTCCGCGCTAGGTAGCCTTTGAGAAACAAATTGGAAATTTGCTTCATCGACTCTCAAGTCAGTCTGAACGTTGTTTGACATATCAAAAAATCACTCCAAAGAAATTGTTCTCGTTAAACGTAAATCCTAACAGTAGAGCGGTTGGTAATATAGCCCTATCTTCGAATCTGTTTTCGGTGAAGGTCGTTCTAAAATTTAGCAACATCATCTCGAAATTTTGTCGAGTTAGGGTAGGTTGGAGGAATCGTCTTATGGGCTATTTTGACCCGTAACCTTGTAATTTTCCAACTCTTTTCTTCGTAAATATCGCGCTGGATGGGTTATAATCCCTTCGTGAATGAAGCCCAAAACATAGCATCAAACGCCTCCATAGAAACGCCGTCTCGCGCTGACATAAAGTGCGGGATGACTATCGCGGCGCAGCTTGTTCAGCGATATGGCCCCAAATATTGGCCAGTTTTGGAACGCCTTAAACAAGAATATGATGCGCAGGATGACCGCGCAGCTTTGCTTGCCTCGCTCCTATCTGATGCTGACCAAGCTGCATAAGCCGATAAGATTTAGACCTTAAATGGATAGCTCTGCAATAGCGCGTCACTAACAGGATGGGCTATTTTCAAAAGCTCCTCTCGGCGATAAGCAAGCGAGCCTCCGTCACCATATTCAGGTCGCGGGTTGCGATGCCCCATCAATGTGCAGCGCAATCCAAAGTCCAATCCAGCCTCTAACATACGGTTCTCAAAGCTGTGCCTAAAGCTATAGATGCGATGCTGTTTTGTTGGGAATAATGCTCTCGCTTTGAACGCTTTTGTAAGCGACGCGCTCAATAAGTAGCTCCTATCCCTATAGTGCGGAAAACCGTTCGGGGCCTGCCGCATGGCCTCCAGCGCCACGCCGACAAGCGGAATATCTCGAACGGATGCACCCGATTTAAGCTCTCTGTCTTTCGTTGGACGGATGCGAATATGTGAAACCTCGGCGTCCAGCCGTATATTCTCTGGCCTGATATTCGCTAGCTCGCTTGGTCTGCATCCTGTCTCAATCAAGGCCATGCAAAGGAGTGCGCCTTGCCGATTGAGGCCCTCAAAAACATCTGGCGCGAGTATGCGCGACCTAACCCAACCGTCCTTAAACGGCATGACCTTTGTGAGAATTTTGTCTTTGAATCGCATGTTGCGGAATGGGTTTTCGCGTTCTTCCTCGCCGATATGCTCGAAGTATCGGCGGTAGAATTTACGCAAACTTCCCAAGTCTTTGTTGCCACTACTCCCGCTCATAGGCTTGCTGCCGTCCTTCGGGTGGATACGCTCGTGCCAGAATTTACGCACGGCGTGGGCATGCTCGCGGGTAATATCTCGCATATCTATATCGCCGTTTATGTTGACGAAGTTCGCCACGGCGCGGCGTTTAATCTTAGAAAAGTTGTTCACTTGTTCCGGTGATTTACTTGAGAGTTCGTCTGCGACGATCTCGGATAGATAAAGCTCCATCGCTTCGCTAATGGTCGCAGAAGGCGTCTTGGCAACACCTAGCAAGGCGTCGGCATTATGTTCTTCTTTTGGCTGTGGCGCTTCTTGTAATGGCCCCAAGGCTTGTAAGCGGTTCAATAAATCCGTGACAGTATCGCGTGAAATCAAGCTTTCCATCTGCTCATAATTGAACCCCATAGAACGGGCGTGATGGCTTACGTCGTGGAAGCTAACCTCTCTTGGCGTTGAACGGAAACGGCTGGGTACAATCTCATGCCAGCGCTGCTCGTCCGCATCGGCGCATATGTCTCGCCGCTGGCGGGCAACCTTGCGGCTATCTGTATCAAGGGAGCGGTATATCAGTGTTCGGTCGTCTAGGTGGCTGACGGCCTTGGGCACGCGCCGCACATAATGCCATATATCACCGCGCAAACGTAAGTATTGGTCGGGCCGTCTAATCGCTTTCATCCTGCCATCTCCTGTGCAGCCTTTTGTAAGGCAAGAAGTGAGGCAAATCGCGCGAGTTACCGTGTGGAAAGTACAGGAAAGAGAGATATTCCGAGACTTTTCAGTGGCTTACGCAAGTTGCTATGTTAGGAAAATGGTGCCCCCACACGGCACAGCGCCGAGTGGAAAAATACAAATAAAACAATTGCTTACGCTTGTCAAATTTCATTTTGTATCACACGGGTAGTAGGGTTTGTGTCACACTCTGGGGTCCCTCTAGAAACTCATCCATGAGCACATTTATGCTCTAGAGTGGGCTACGCGGGGATTCGTCACTCCCCGCAGTCATGTACTATTTCGTATCGGGAAGAACCCTGTCTATGAGTCGATTGAGTAGGCGTTCTTTTTGTAGCGGTTGGAGATCCCCTGCTTCAAAAACTAGCAGTGAAAGTTCACGATAAACCTCTTTACGGGAAGCGCCCTTTAGAGTGTGGCCTGCGTGAATTTGCTGAGTGAAGGCAATTAAACTGACTAAGAGCCCTGCGATCGATGCCACGTCTCCAACCCCGAGGCCACGTGAACTAATACTATCGAGACTTATAGCATCTGCTTTCATTTGGGATAAACGTTCTGAAATTTCGCTGACGCCTAGTATTTCTTGGGCTTCGTCAGCAAACTCCTGAGCTACTCTGTAAGCCTCCACTAATTCTTCTCTCATAGAACCTTATCTCCAGTTTTGAAGCGCTAAATAGGTGACGCAGCATTGGATGTCCCGTGGATATGGATCATTGCCCAAGATCCCCATTTGAGACTGTTTACATCGTGAGAGTGCTTAGTAGCAAGTTCTCTCCGGGAAGCTACAACCAAGTTCCCTATAGAAGTATAGGGTGTAGCCTGAGCAGTAAATAGTGCTTCGCCGAACGCCATTCCAATGTCATCAAAAATAGGAAAGGGTGTAGCAATAATTGCGCCGGAGCCATTTCGTAGAAATGCTTGAATTAAGTCTTCTCTGTCGCCACCATGAGTTCTTATTCCACCTGTAAAACAACTGTTCAGAACAACCAAGGGAGAGTTCGGCATTAAACAGGTGTTTTCAGCTTCTTCGGCTAGCTGATCAATATGGTACGCGCCGAAATAGGTCTTGCGAGCTTGTGGTGGTGGCGTGACTCTACGATCCGTATGTAAAACCAGCATTTCTTCTTTTGAAACTATTTTTCCATGGCCACTGAAATATAGTATGTCCGGTTGCGACCTTATGGCTTGAAGCATCAGAGTGTCGTTAGCCTCGTCACCAATTTCGCATATATTTAGAGAGTATCCTAACTTTTGGACGCTCTTTCTTATGGCCTTAACCTCATCCAGCACCCCATAAAGTGGGACTTTGCCGGTTGTATGAGGAGCTATGACTGCAATGTTCTTTTTTCCCGAACCGAGACGCTTAACATTAAGGTGCTTTTCTAAGCCTGATGCTAGAATTGAGCCTATTCTCGGTAAGGCTTGCTGTAACCCGAGATATTCATCGTTGCCTTCATCATAGCGTAGTAATTCCCATGGGAATGCTGACCACTCGCTATCGCCGCTTATATATATATCTCCAGCCTGTTTAATTGTATCAATAATTGTAAACTTCAATTCCTCTGGCAGTGTCAGCCATATTTCTCTAGCTAATTCCCGTCGAGCCCTATGGTCAACATGTTCCGGGTTATGAACTAATAGGTTTGACCACTCCTTACATTCCAATACCCACCATTGACACCTTTCGGGCGTGATTAGGCCGAGGGTTAGGCTGTTGTTTTTTCCAGAGGATGTCGGGACGAGTATAATGTTAGGAGTGCTATAGCGATGACTCCGTTGGGCCAAAACTTTTTGGGTGGAGGTGAGGTCTGATCTATCGATTGAGCTTGAACGAACACCACTCTCACGCATAGTTGCGGCCAACGCAAAAGCGCGAACTGGCTCGTTGCTTACCGTAGTGAGTAAATGTTTATAAGCTGAGTGGATCTTGCCTTTCACCAATGAGAGAAAGTCAGAATCAAATATTTCATTTTCGGCATGTTCTACTGCGGCTGTGAAAGTTTCATTGGCCGCTATAAAGTTCCCAAGGTCATTGTTTTGGACCCCCAGGTTATTAAGTGCGATAGAAAGTTCACTTTGATGGCCTTTAAAATTATCTGAATCAAGATCAACTAAAACGTCGTATGCCTTTTGGTGGAAATCGAGAGCCTTGAGTATATCTCCGCTCGCTCGGTAGCTTTTCCCGAGATTAGACATTGCTTGGGCGAGAGGCCGTTCGTAAATTCTAAAGCCCGCGGTAACCAGCGCTTCTCGGATATCACAAGCTTCATGCCCGGTTTTGATTGCGACCTCAAAATTTCCCATTCTTTCGTATAGGTTGCTAAGGTTGCTTAAGCTATCTGCAACCTTAGCTGTAAAGAGCTTCCCGCTGGAGGCTGACAGCATACGGTAGATAGAAAGTGCCTTCTGCAGAACATCTAAGGCTTGCTCATACAACTCTAGCTCTCTGTATAAAATCCCCAAATTATTTAGGGTCATCGCAAGGTCAGAAGAATAGACCTTTGGGCGCTCTAAAACGAGTTGTTTGCGAATATCGTGAGCGTGTTCATACGCGATACGAGCTTGAGTAAACTGTCGGGTTTCATAATATAAAACCCCAATATTATTATAGGTAGTGGCCAGAGTACCTCTGTGAATATCAGGCTCTCTTTGAGCCAGTTTATTCCGGATGGGGAGAGCCTCTTTATGCGCTATCAGGGCACAGGAGAAGTTTCTGAGTGCTCTGTGTTGTACACCTAAGCCGTTGAGGGCATCTGCAAAACTAGCGCTATATACTTCTGGCGCTTTTTCGGACAAAATTCGAAACGTATTGCAGGCTTCGTTTTGAGATTTTAGGGCCGCAGTATGATTGCCAAGCTTCCTGTGGACCATTCCAAGGTTTTTTAGGAGGGAGGCGAGATCTCCTCCGAATGTTAAGGGGTTTTCGACCGAAAGTCGGCTGCGAACCTGCCAGCACTCTTGGAACGCGTCTTGGCACAATTGAAAATGCCCCTGCTTAAAATATATTATTGCCAAATTGTTCAGCGTCGATGCTAATCCATTGCATGCATCCGGATCTCCGGAACTCGCCAAATTTCTATCGATCACGCAGGCTTTTTCAAAGCATTCAAGAGCAAGCGCAAGCTCCTCGTTTTGGCCGTAAGTGCCGCCAAGGTTCCTTAAAGCCAATGCCAAGCCGGTTTGATATTGAGTTGGATGGATTTCGCTTAGTGTCTCATACAGATGGCACGCTTCTTTTAAATCTAGCTTAGCTTGTTCAAAGTCCTTTTTGGTGAAGTGTATTTTTCCGATTGAAATGAGAGAGAGAGCAAGATCCTCTTCACATGAATGAAAACACTCTTCTATCAATTCACGGTATATAGCTATTGCGCTGGAAAGTGAAATAAGGGCCGCTTCTGAGTCGCCTGTTCGTCCTTGTAAATTACCCAGATTGTTTAATGTTATTGCCAGACTATGTTTGGAAGAGGCGGATCCGTTCTGAATTAGAAGGATGCCGATGTCCCGCGCTTCTTTGTAAGCGTTTAGGGATGCAGAAAAGTTCTCTCTTTGGCTATAAAGAATTCCAAGGTTGTAAAGAAAATCCGCCAACTTTTCGCGTTGATCGTGTTTATTAGAGAGTGTTTGGTGACGTAAAATTTTCAGCGCTTCATCGTTGGCATTTTTTTCAGCTTCAAAATCTCCTTCCGAACCATAGAAGCCTGCATTCAAGCGTAAGATGAAATATGCGCTTGGTGAAAGTTCATCTGGGTGATTTCGGCAGGATGCTATTAGCTCATCAAATAGATCTGAAATTTGGATTTTTTCACTTGCTGAGAGTGCACCCGGATTGTTGGTATTCTCCAAGATTGAACGGTGTATTGTAAGGTTTAATATGGTTGCTTCTGCTGTTTGCCCCGACGCGTTGAGCTCGGCAATGATCGAGTTATCCTTTATGGGCGGTTGAATGCCTTTGTGTGGTAAACCCTTCAGATAAATTTCTACCTTTGGGTCATCACACGCGTTTATGACAGGCCCTAAATCAGCTTCATCAAGTGAGATCGACGTGACAATATCTTGCAGTAGCGAAGCCCATTTTTCCATCTAACAACCTTCATATAGCTAAAATTGAATATAGGAGAACCTGCCCTATATTATTGTGGGGCTCTACGTTTTCACAATTGATACTCATCAATGACCTCTAGCTGCCATAAGATTTGATGTATGAAACGTACTTTAATTTCAGGGATCTCTGAGCGTCCTATATTCACTAGAGTGAGGTTGCACCGGTTAGCCTGAAAGATGGCCGCCGAGCTCGAGTTTCTCCGTGTTATCTTCAAGCACCCAATCTGTGACAGCGCTTAAAAATTTGGCATCTTCAGGCAATATCATGTGCTGGTGAGTGAGGTCGTTTCGGATTCTGCTTAGTCTATCCAACCATTGTGTTTGTAACTTTTTGGATTTGTTTTCTGACTTGGGGAAAATGTAAACAGACTTGAAGAGATCTTCCCAATTTTGAAGAAAGATATCGCGATAGTGTATTAAATTTAAACAATCCATTAAGTCGACTACCTGGCCCGAAAGGTTCTCCTTTTCGATCTTTAGTTCATTCGCAGATTTGCGGACCTTGATGGGTATACCGGCAATTTCCCAATTTTCATTGAACTTACTCTCGAGCGCACTTTTAGTTGCCGACTTCAGGCTTATTTCAATTGACGCGATCTCTCTCTTTGCTGCGTCAACAATTTCGTTTTCGCGACTTTCCCAAAATTCTGTATACCCTTCGGGAGAGAAGTCGCTAAACACAATGTTGAGCGATTTCTGATAGAACCGCCTGAAGACAAGCGGGGCTTGACCACCTTTTTGACGCCGCATTTCAGCGCGTTGTTCAGAAGGAACATTGTTCAGATATTTTCCTAGAACTGCAATGTATGGAGAGCATAGGTCATAAATTTCGTCTGTTGTGCTATCGCTATCAGACAAATTTTTAGTGTTTATTACAAAATCTAAAATGTCACCAAATGTCGTTATCAGGGCGGTTGCGCCATTAGGGCTATTTATTAGGCCTTCATTTGTTTGAAATCTATCCCATTCCAAGGGCGCAGCTTCTGAAATGTCTTCGAAATAACGCCAAAGAACCGTGGTGATCTTCTCAAGAGTTTTCTCATTTGAACCGGTGTAGAAAAAACCAGGTTCAAGCACTTCTGATGGAGAGAAGCGACCAACCAATTTCGTGCCTTTGATACCGCGTGTAATTGATGTTAAGCTTATGCGCCGAAGATCACTCTTCTTATCTTCACCTACCATAACTCTACCGAAGAGTGGGGAGTTCGAATCTTCACCTAATTTAATTGCGACTGTATTGATGAGGCCTGTCGCCCGTTGCTTAAGGTCGTCAGAGTCCCACTTTAAGTCTGCTTCCAAAGTCGTCTTTAGGTTTGCAGATATGGCTTTTTGGTTTTCATTTATATCCATGAACATCTTTAGTTGCTCGTCGCCATCTAGCTTCACAAATGCGACCACGGGGACGGTTGATGACTGAGCCTTAGAACTGTCAGAGTAAGAATATAAACGATGCTGGCCATCGATGATAAAGATACTCTTGTATTTCTGAGGGAGTTTGAGAACCCCGATACTTGAAGAGCTATTTTCAATGTTCTTACCGAGCGATTCAAAAAAGACTTTGTCATTGATGTTTACAATTAGAGAATTGGGGAAATACCCCCCTTTTTCCACAAATTCGCGAATATTCTTTAACCGGTTCTTCTTTATCAGTCTTTGGTAGTTTGGCATCGTATCGACCGCACGGGAACGATGGAGGACATAGCCCAGTTTCAACAACCTTTCCGGCTCAATTGAAAAAGTGTAACACTTTATCTTTCCAACACGTGACTCGATCGCATAAACTTCATTATGGATGTTGGGTATTTTTTGATTTGGAAATAGATCTGCCTCTAGTTGATATCGCGCAGCACTTCCCAAGTGGTCAGCTAACTCTCGATAATATTCGATTTCATTTTCACCGAAATGATGGATTTTAGCGGATTTCAACCGCTCCTTATCATTCTCAATAAGTCTGTAATCTTTCGTGGCAAATATAAAGGCAACTTTGAGTTTTGGGTTTTTAAGGAGTTTTTTGAGCTCTCGAATAATACCTGCTCTTTGGGATGACATAGCTTCAACGGTCTTCTTGAAGGTGCCCTTCTCTTTCTTTCCAGCTTCCTTAGTGGCCTTACATTCAACAACGATCGCAACATCATCGTCAGCGGCTAATACATCAATCTGCTGCATCTCTGCTTCGTTTTTTCCATACTGGAGAGTAAAATGCCGGCCTGCGGACATCTTTGTGAAGCCCATTGAACTAAACAAACACCAAACCTGGTCTTCGAATACTTCGTCATTGGGCTTTTGTTTTTCTAACTTAATTTTAGTTTTGTATTTTTTTTCAGAATAGGACCATCCGTCCTCAATTTGACCAGAAAACTCCTTTCTGTTCACGGTCCTCTCGATATGTTTTTTGCTACGTGCTCTATGTGCTGAAATCTGTTCTTTTGGTCCGAGCAAATTTGCAGGGTTAGTACTGTCCATAGTTCTTACTCAAATTCAAAATTTGTTGGATGTGAAACCCATGACCAGGCTTTCTCTATCATCAGCTTTGGCGGACTGATTTTAAATTGCAAACACTTAATCTAATCGCAAGAGCGCTCCGGCGTCTTTCGTGAAACTCTGGCTAGAGCTTACGCTCAGCGTAAATGGAACTTTCCATTTTTGGGCAATATCCGAAATATTCGACCATAGGTGCAATCGCGACAAAGACTTGCGGGCTATTCGTCCATTCAAAGAACCGAGGTTATGCAGATCTGACTTGTTGAACCTTTCTGATCCGGCCACTAGCTTGTGATTGACGGAACAGATTCGCAATGCAATACACTGAACAAAATGGGAACAAAAATGAACCATGCATTGCCAATCGCTTGCTTGAATGGGAAGGAACTTCCTCCATCAAAGCCCTTCTTGAAATGGGCTGGTGGGAAATCGCAGCTTTTAGACGAGTTGAACCGGGTTAGGCCGAAGGCATTCAACCGATATATCGAACCCTTCATCGGAGGGGCGGCCTTGTTTTTTGATATAAATCCAGAGCAGGGGGTCATTGGTGATCTGAACCCCGAACTCATCAATGTTTATACAGTAGTTAGAGACCAGGTGGAGGCTCTAATTGTCAAATTGTCTTCTCTAAAAAACACAGAGGAAGACTTTTACGAAATTCGAGCAAGGCGTTTTGAGGACCTAGATGAGGTCACTGCTGGCGCGCGGACAATTTTCTTGAATAGAACCTGTTTCAATGGGCTTTACCGGGTCAATAAAAGCGGTCATTTCAATTCACCATACGGGAAAAATCCAAAGGCTAAATTTGTTAGGGCGGATACACTTCGATCCGCTTCAAAGGCTCTTCAAGGCACGGAAATTATTTTGGGGGATTACAAAAAAGTTCTCAAAGAAAATGCGCGCGCTGGTGATTTCGTATTTTTGGATCCGCCTTATCTACCCATTTCTGAATACTCAGACTTTAAACGATACACCAAAGAACGCTTTGATGATGAAGATCATGCTGAACTTGCTGAAGAAGTTCGACGTCTTCAGAAGCTCGGTTGCCACGTCGTGCTTACAAATTCCAACCACCCTCTCATTACGGAATTATATGAAGGTATGGAGATTGCGGTTCATAGCACTCGCCGTAATATAAGTTCGAAGGCTGGTACGCGAAAAGGACAAGATGTGATTGTTACTGCGAAGGCGCATCCTCGCTTCGTATTGAAAGAAGTTCCAGCTCCCCTAATAGAGCAAGCAAGCCTATATCCTTCAACGCGATATATGGGGTCCAAAGAGAAATTACTCCCGCACATCCAAAACATAGCTAACCGGTTTGAGTTTGAGACGGTGGCTGACCTCTTTTCGGGCTCCGGCGTTGTAAGTTACATGTTCAAGAGTATGGGCAAGCAGGTCTTCGCCAATGATTACATGGCGATGGGGGCGACTATTACTAAAGCCCTCGTCGAGAATAGTTCGATAACCTTATCAGAGAGCGATATTGAAAAACTATTTTGGGAGAACTCTTCAAAAGGGAGTTTCGTCCAAGATACTTTCGAAGGACTTTATTATACCGACGAAGAAAATCAGATAATTGATTTGGTTCGTGCAAACATCGCGAAAATTAGAAATCCATATAAGCGTGCGCTTGCAATGTCCGCTCTTATTCGGGCCTGCGTCAAGAAAAGAGCTCGGGGAATTTTCACATATACGGGCCTCCGATATGATGATGGCCGCGCTGATTTGCGCATGAGTATGGAGGAGCAAATTCGCAGAGCTACTGCACTGATGAACGAAGCTGTCTTCGATAATGGTCGCGAGAGTAAATCGCGCAGAGGGGATGCAATGACGGCATCTTTCAAGCCTGATTTAGTCTATCTTGATCCGCCTTATTATAGCCCCTTATCTGACAACGAATATGTACGTCGCTATCACTTTGTTGAAGGCTTGGCATGTGATTGGAAGGGCGTTCAGATGCAGGAGCATTTGAAGACCAAGAAGTTTAAGAATTACCCAACCCCGTTCAGTACACGAGTTGGCTCTCATGACGCTTTTGACAGGCTCTTTAGGCGTCTCAAAGACAGTATTATCCTTTTGTCCTATTCTTCAAATTCACTGCCCACAAAGGATGAACTCGTCGCATTGATGGGGAAGTACAAAACTCATATTGAAGTCCAAGAGATCGACTATAGATATTCCTTTGCGAACCAAGGTCATAAGAAGTCGAGCAACAGGAACTCAGTGAAAGAATATCTTTTCGTAGGATATTAGGTCGGGGCACGTCTCTTATCTACCAGCTAAAGTGTCGTTAGATTGTGATCCGGCGTTTAAACGCTTAGTGTCAGAAAATAAGTATTCATATTAATCAATAACTTAAGGGTTTATTAGATAGATAGATAGATAGATCGATAATAACTTGACTTTTTTACATTTTAATCCTATTGGGGCCTGTCGCAAGGATTTGTGACGGAAACCCTGGAGTGGGCTGGACATATAGGAAGAGTTTAAGGGCTCGACCGGTAAAAATTTAGCCTCTCCTTTGTCTTTACAAAGGAAATTAAAATGACAAAGCAAAACATAATACGCATTTTTCACGCATCTGAGGATGAGTTTAATGCAATAACGCGTGTAACGGGATACTTGAAAGCAAAGCAGCTTATCCCTTTGTTCCAGAAAAACATACTGGACGCGAACCCACGCAAACCCAAAACCAATCGTGTCACCTCTGAAATTATTGATACTCTGAAGGGTTCTCCGGAATTGTTTCAATTCAAATCAAAGGGTCTTCTCATTGCGACTTCTTCTGCCACTTCATTAGAAAGAAATCGGTATAAAGTCGATTTCTCAGGTGGTGTAGAAGGTGTTCTTGATGGTGGTCACAACATGCTTTCAATCGGTATTTTCTTGATTGAAGCGGCGACCGGGCAAGAGTGGTCTAGAAAACTCAAGACTTGGGATGATTTAATGTCAGTCTGGGATGAAAACCTAGGTGAAATATTAGAACTAGAAGATGAGTTGAATTTCTATGTGGCCACCGAATTGCTTATTCCTTCAGATGATAGCGCCGAAACTTTAGAAGAGTTCCGGATTGCTATGATAGACATCTGTGCGTCTCGTAACAATAATGCCCAACTTTCATTAGAGGCGAAAGCTAACCAGAAGGGCTTTTATGACGAAATTCGTGCGAGATTTGAGAAAAAATCTCCACAGTTAGCCGAACGCGTCGAGTGGAAGCTTAACGAGTGGAAAAGCGATGACCGGACCCCAATTCGTGTTCGAGACTTAGTGTCACTAGCATGGGTCCCGCTGTCATTGTTGGAAAAAGAGAATTGCTTATCTAACGATGAGACATTCGATTTAAATCCTACTCTCTTGTATAGTAGCAAGGCAAAGCTGTCAGAAAACTTCGACTTGTTGATGACGCAGGACGACATTGCGACACAACAGAAGACGGGTAAGTATCAACTACAAAATAGTTCGGTAGAGTCTGCATTCGACATATTAGTTGATATGCCAGAGTTGGTAGATTGGATGCATATAAACTTACCTAAATCATATAATCGTTCCGGCGGAAAGTTCGGTAAGATTACAGCTGTCAAGAAACCAAAGACTGGTACGGCTTCTACACCTTATTTTAAACAACCTACGGAGTTTAAAGTTCCTGATGGGTTCATTGCTCCATTGGTGTTTGGCCTATCAGCTATTATGGAGGTGGAAGAGTGCCAGGTTGGATGGAAGGTGAATCCGTTTGAGTTCCTAGAGAAGCATTTCGATGCAATTGTTGAAGGTTTCAATATGGCAATAACAATGTCTAACTATGACCCCCAGAAGGTTGGTAAGGACAAGGGGTCTTACAACCTTGCTTTTCAGCAATTCAAATTTGCGTTGATGAGCTAGGGAGAAGCAGTATGGGAATTCAAACCAAAATAATCGCGGCCCCTTCTGAGGCGGATGCGCTTTATCTTCAGCTCTTCAAAGACGAAATTCGAGACGAAATTGAATATCTGAAAAATAAGATAGAAATCTTAGAAAGTAAAATTGAAGATCCATTTGGATAATAAAAATGGCTCTACGGAGCCATTTTTTTAAAGGAAACCTTCAGAAATTGAAAAATGGCAGATTAGAGACTGCCAATTATCTCTATAGCTCTCTTTACATCTGGCTGACCTCTCCCGGGAACTAACCCGATTGCGCCCACTCCTCCGAGCCGCAGGGCACTTTCAATATCCGCAGCGTCCGCTTTGAGCATTCTGGGGTAGGAAATATTTGCCGTTCCTGGGTAGAGCGCGATGGAGGCAACGGAGCCGTGTATTGCGTCTACGTAGGTGTGCATTTTGTGAATGTCGCCGGAATGAGCGACACCAGAAACATCTTTAGTTATTTTCACTTTATACTTTGCGTCGAAGAGCCAGTAGCGGAGGTTGGTTCCTAATTTTCTTTCTACAACAATATCAGGGCGCAGCGTTAGTGAATAGGAGCCAGACTTTCGACTAAACGACTTGTTGAAATAAATTGCGATGTCTTTTGTTCGCCAACACACCCCGTTGGAGAGTTTGCTGAGGTTACGATTAAAGCCGTCAATGTAAAGAGCGTCTTCAGGGTCGAATGCGGCGTTGACAACCTGAGTGAAGCACCAGATTTCATAAAGTGTAGCGATGTCTTTCAGCGAAGAAAATCTTAGCTGCGCCTCTAAGTTTTCGAGCAAATGTGATGTGCCATACTTTGATCGCATAAAATGCTCGTAGATTCCGGCATAAGCAAAATCTCGGGTTAGTACGGATGAATGGGATGGAAAATATGACAATGGCCGGACTTCCCGAAAGAGCGGTTCCGCCAGATGCTGTCTAACGAGCGCGAGGAGCGTATTCGCATCAGACAGTATTCGATCATTTTTAGGGTGGTCTCCACGTAGCCGAATGCATAGGCCTTCGAAGTCATTCAGAACGAATTTAATGAACCTATTTTCTGGGGTGTCGTAACTCGTCACTTTCTTGATCGTTGGAAGTCGAGTCGCACTGTACCTTTTTCCACCTAGCTCTATGCCGCCGTATTGGCTTCTATTTTCAAGCGAAACCAATCCAAGTTTGTTGAGATTGCGGGTTGCGGTCCGAACATCAATTCGCCCTGGTTTGCCAGCTTTGATATATTCTGTTGTGTCACGAAGGACGTTATTCGGGCGGCGATATAAGATATTTAACAAGGTCGAGATGGACCTAAGGTCGCTATTGTTCGAGAAACTTGATGTTAAATACTCCAACCGCCTTAGGTCATCTGCCAAGTTTTGGGCATCGGATGTTACGCTCGCAGAAGATGGCGTGCCATAACGGAATGTGAAGCTACCTAATGTCTCTTGTATGTCCTCCAACAGCTTTTGGAATTGTTCATCGCCGGATCCATCAAGTGCAAGTTTAGTGGATCTAACCTGATACGTCCGATCAGAAAATTGGATGTGTCCTACAAACCCGTCAATCTTAAACTCCCAGATCTCGTTCTTTAGCTGTTTGGAACCAAAGTTTGCGAGTCCAGCTTTTGCAATTATAGCCTGGCGCTCATTTAGGGTCTGATCTGTTAAATCGGCATAGTAAGTGAGCCCCTCAAAAAGTTGGGCATCAGAAATCGGCTTTGTAAGCTCTAGGTCACTATATATCTCTATGGCCATATTAGTTGATAAACGCGGTGAAGCCTCGGACCCGTACTTCTATCAACATGCTCGCCAGTTTGGTCAATGAAAGTGGATATTTTGAGGCTTGGATCCGTTCCGCCCCTTCATTGACCAGCCAAGTATTGTTCAGAGTTTCAACTTCTACAACGTCACCACCATCAAACGTGAAAATAAGTTTTATCAATTTGACTAAGAGGTCCTCAAGCTCAGCCTGACTCCCATTTAGCTTTGGTAGTAGCTTTTGTACGATTTGCGCATCTAGGGCTGCTTGGGTGTTCTCATCAGCGGCCCCAACCAGGTCATGAACGACGTTTATGAAGCGAGCCATTTCAAATGCCGTACGATATCCAAAATGGTTATTGTCCGACGACATTGAATCATGCAGCGATAGTAGGACTGTCTTCGCGCTCTCTTTCAGAGCTTGGAAGTCAGTTTGGGTTACGGGTTTGTGGTGCCCAAATTGTGGAAGGCGTTCTAAGGATATAGGCCCTGTATCGCGAGTAGTTCCAATCTCGTTGAGTTTAACTTCGTTAAATTCAATAACATTGGACCGGTCCAGAACCTTGGGGCTGAACATATACGTGGTCTCATCGACATTCACTGTACCAGTTACATAGAGGTTGGTAGGAAGCTCTATCTTCGATGGTACATCTTCTACTAATGGGTCACTCGCCTTTACATAGCCACCATAATTATGGAGCGAAACGGCGGCTTGAGTGATGCCTTCCTCAGTTGTGACGCGACTTTCCAAGCACGACAAGAAGTCTGAGAAATAGTGCTCGACCTTAGAAAGGTTCATTTCATCTAAAATTAGATGAAATGGAGCTTCAGGATAAGCGATGGCATCTAGAAGGAACTTAAGAATAGGTGTGACGATATAGGCCTGGGACAGTGAATCATAATAGCCAAAAATTTCACTTTGATCTGTCCAGTCACTCCTCACGGGAACAAAAAGCTGTTTATCGACTTCCTCTACAAAACTCAGACGCTCTGTTTCAGCGACGTTTTTGTCAGCATCATTTGCCCCTACGATTTCAAAACGATAAGGGCCAACTTTTGCTAAGGTTAGAGTATCACCGACCTGAAAATTAGCTTGGAGGTAGGGCTGGAAATCATACCCCGGTGTTTCCCCTCTTTTAGATTTACTCCGGAGGCGAATTAGTGGGTTACTGGCCCTTTGAACATATACTCCCATTTTTTCTTCTCCGCCATCTGGGGTGAGAATAGTCAGAGTCACGGGGTCAATAATATTGTCCTCGTTGCCGGCGGCTTCTAGCGCGGGAATTTTGGCGTTGATCTCGTCAAGCTGAGCTGTCTCGAATATTGTATCCAAATGTTGCCTTTTGATATTGCCGCGAGGATCGCCATCTCTCAAACCTGCCGTGATTTGTACACTTATACGTCCTTGGTCTTGACGGGCAGGTGCAGGCCTAGCTGCAGCCCTTCTTGTTTCTTGAAGTTGCTCCATTGGGAACAGCTGCGCAATTTTGGTCTTGCCGGTGCCTGAGATGCCAGACAAAATGACGAAGGGCTTGGAATGCAGAGATAGTGCGTAACGAGACAGCAAGTCTGGATCGAATGAAAACCCACTACTCGTATAATGATCGAACAAGTCTTGACCTGTTTCCATCGAATCTCTCCTCAAAGGCAATGCAGTTGCTTACTCTAAGTGATAAAAGCCTATTTGCTACCCCATGAGATAACAATTTGGATCGCGTGCCTTTTGAGATCAAAGCGCTGTTGAGCTAGATCAGTGATTTTCCAACATCTGATCGCACGTAAGTGTGCTGGCTAATCTTTCAATCTTTGTCATTGAGACGGCACGCTGGCCCTTCCAACTAGTAGGGAATTCGGCGAGAATGATATCTTCAGGCCCGTTATAGACGACCGTTGCTAAAAGGTTTTCAAAGTCAAAACTGAAAAACAATAAGTGGTCTGCTCTGGCCATTGTATTGCGGAAAGCGGGTCCACGATTTGTCCCTGTGGCCTTAATTTGAACTGATCGACCGTCCGGGGCGAAACCATCAATGCCAGAGGTGTTCGATTCAGAGAGTCTTATGCCGAACATTTCTACGGATATGGCTTCTCCAATATCACCTACCAAATTCCCATCTAGAGTGAATTTTAGATTATGTGCGGCATACTTCTGTCTAAGGGAATTCCTGGCTTCCACCAATTTGGAAATTGACGGGTCCAGTTGAAATGACGTCTTCATTATCTGATACCTTGTCTAAACTTTTGATACGGATTTAGGATGAAGCGGGAATTATTTCCCCAGCTTAGACTCTTTTTGAAAATCTATCTTTGGCGGTAATATTGGTGACCGGTAAGTTGATGTCGGTTTGGTAGATTTCTTTTTGGAGGAAGGTGCATTCTTCATCATAAGTGTCGGATGAGACGTCTAGATACCAGGATTTAGAGCGTCCGTCATTGCCGTCATTCCATCGATATCCACGCGCTTTTAGAATGTCTTTGAAATCATAGGGCGCGTTGACGGCCCAGATCCTTTTTGTGTCTTGCCTCGCTGCGGTCAGTAACTTTGACATCGCGAGCTCTTTTGAGACGGGTAGGATGTGGGAGAGAACTTCTATGCCCGCGTGACAATCTTCGACGGCTCTGTGGGCGTCATAGAAGAAGCCTAGGTCTGCTGCGATGTGGGAGAGACGTTCCCCGCCAAAACCTTCTTCTTTCCAAGGGATTTGCGCCATGGAGCAAGCCCAAGGTTTTTCTGCGAATTCAGGGGAGAACTTTTCCATAAAGACGCGGTCGAAGCTGGCGTTATGGGCGATGATCAATCCAGCTTTTTTGACGAAATCGAAAACCTCATTAGGATCAATGGTTTTTCCGCTCACCATATCATTGGTGATATTGTTGACCTTTGTAACTTCCTCAGAGATTGGTTCTGAGGGTTCTCTAAGTTTTGAGTAGGGGGCTTCTACCGAATAGATTTGGCCTTCAGGTCCATAGGTGAAAGGGACCATGCCTATTTCTATAATTTCATCTAGGTCGGGGTTCAGGCCTGTCGTTTCCAGATCGAGGTAGATGGCGCGGAAGGTTTCGCCGCATTGGTAGGGCTGGAAGTGGGAACCGACGTTTAAGCGTCTAAGGACTTTATAGTCGTCAGAGGCTTCGAGTTTTTTAGCAATGTCTTCGAGGTCGTTTGTCATGTGTCTTAAACCTCGACAACTAGGTTTGGATCAAAGGCACGGTTTTCGATAGGCGCGCCTTCACCTTTTGGGCCGTAACCTTTGGGGTTACAAACAATACGGGTCTTGCCTGCCATATAGTCAAAACTATCATGCGTATGTCCGTGTATCCAAAGCGGTGCGCCGCAAGTTTCGACAAGCTCGGAGAGGTCCGATGCGAAAGCGGGGTTGAGCGGACTGTCTTTGAATTTCTGAGAGACTGACCTCGGATGCGGGAGGTGATGGGTGACGACAACAGTCTTATCCCAATCTCCTGTCTTCGGGAGTTCTTCTTCCAGCCAGTATCTAGAGGCCAAGTGCCAGCTTTGGGATTGGCGCGGGCTTAGGGCTCGACCAACCTCTTCTGGGTAAATGACGATGTGGTCGTTCATCGCTATAGAGGCATAACCCATTGCGGCTGCTGCATTGCCGCGTAGGTTCCAATCTGTCCAAAGTGTCGCGCCTAGAAACCGCACACCGTCGATAATCACGGACTCATCCATTAGGAAGTGAACGCCGCGTTCCTTTGCAATCCTTCTCGCTTCTGCGGTTTCAGATTTAACTGTGAAGGGCTGATTGTGAGCGTACCATTCATGATTGCCGGGTACATAGATCACAGGCTTACCATTAGCTCGGTCCGCGAGCCAGTCGACGCCTGCGCTCGCAGGGTCGTGAATATCGCCCGCCGCAATCAGCACGTCATAGTTTGGCGGGGGCGTGGGCACGTCCCATACGCAGCCTTCAATGTGCAAGTCTGATAGAATCCAAAGACGCATTACGCTTGTCTCCATTTATTCAAGCGTTCATCTAGGTTTTCTCGAAAAGCCAACTCAGCTTCTAGGCGTTCGAATAAGGGCCAGTAGCTCATACCATAGAGGTCAATGATACGTGTCAGCGTTCGAAGACTGTCTTGGATCTTTGGTATTTGGGCCTGGAGGTCTTCTGGGGATTGATCTTCGAAACCATCTGTGAGGACCATGTGTTGATTGAGCAAATTATAATTTTTCATTGTTGGGCTTTGTTACATTCATCTGGTTGGAGATTGCGCGTGGGTCTTCTCTTCATATCAATTGATGCTTACGCGCAACAGCTTCGGTTTCTTGAAGTGCACGGTGCATGCTTATGAAGACGGTTGTGAATTTTAAGAAGAGTAGCGTTCCTACGAGCAGGCAAATCAGGCCTAGGATGGAAAAGGTGTCCATCAGGCGGAGCACGCCAAAACCCGCGAGTGTCAGTCCTAGAAACATGAGGACACCATTGCTTATGATCATCATGCGTTTGAAGAACTTTAAATGCGCTAGGGCTTCTTCTTTTGAGGCCGTCAGAGAATGTATGAGATCTGCATTCACGGCATGGTCGGTTGAGAGCCGTCTTAAGTCTGCAATGGCTTCAGGAGACAAGGTGGTTTCAGTATCTGGCCAAATTTCACTCACGGTGCGCACCAATCAGGCTTAGGAGATTGAGCACGGCCCTTCTTGTGGGGCCAAGAGCGTAGGTGGCCGGCTTCGACGCCAGCTGTTGCAACGTCTTCGCCGTCTGCGCTTAGGTCTATGACCAAGCGTCCGTAGCGGTCCTCACCGTAGTCTTTGGTGATTTGAAGGGTTTTGTCTTTTGTGAAGCGTACGAGAAAGGCTTTGGCCTCAAAGCCGATTTCGCGTTCCGCTTCGCATTTTGCGCCGCCGCGCTGTTTTAGAGATCTGGTTTCAGGGGCGTCTATGTTGGCGAGGCGGAACTTTAGGTCTCCTAGGCGTCCGCTGTCTCCGTCAGACAAATAGATGGATGTGTAGGTTTGGGTGGTATCGGTCGAGGCTTTGGCTTGGCCATTTGCGCAGGCCGTTAGAGGTAGGGTGATTGCGAGTGCGGATATAGCAATTGAGAGGTGTCGGATCATAGGTGTGGCTTAGCTTGAAACTCTGGGCGGGGCGAGTGTGTAGGCTGGTTTTTGGTGCTTTGGATACTAATGTGATCTATGGGGCTTTCACAGTCACTTGTCCGATGAAATTGGCTATTTGTTCGGACTTGTCATAGTAGCCGTTTTTACCACATTTTGATATCTTAAAGTCAACTGGGACAGTTTTCCCAGGTACGATTTTTTTAATCAATTCTCGATCACCGCTTGGTGAATGGCGTCTATGGAAATAACCCCAAAGATTGTAAGGTTTATCGTCATCCAGAATAAACCTTCCAAACCCATAAACCCCGTTAATATGAGCATCAAAACACTTACCCCGGATTGATATGTCATCAGACGCGACCTTAAAATAATTGCCCCGATCTCCCGGACCAAATAGTTTAACAGTAATCCGGTTTTCCTTGGGCTTTATAGTATCGGAAGGAACTGTTATTTCAGGTTCAGATGATTGTTGGCAAGAGACCAAGATTGCAATTGTCACGAAATAAAAAAGCTTCCTTTTGAGAGAAGATTTTTGAAGTAATGGTGTCATCTGGACATCTTCGTTGTTAAGCTCGTGAACTACAAAACAGCCTCTAAAATCAAACTATATACGATTCTGGCGGGTGCCGATGCTCCCTATGAATATGGCAATAGATGGTAGATTTACTGAGCGGCTTTACGCATTACTTTATCATAGATGGGTAGCGTTGTTTTCAAAAATTTGGCAATATTCTTTTTTACGACCTCAAATAAATCGATTGCATTTTCTTCAGCTTCTTCGGCCTGTTTATAACGTTTTTCACTAAGGATGAATTCAGCTGACAAATGCTTATGACGAGTGCTGCTTACAGGTGTTCGTCGTCCGATTTTTATTTTCCCCTTACCGATTTGCTTCAAGATGTGGTCAAAAATAGCTTCTCTCATCTCCGAAGCACCTGGGCCAATGACATATGACATTCTAATCTTATCATCACCCCAAGGGCGGATTTCTAAAGCCATCAATCTATCCGTATCAAGCCAGCTCTCGTCACCAGATAGTAAGCCTTCCAAGTCGTCCCAATCCGCAACTCCGAAGCGAATATAGCCGTAGTCTGAATTTTCAATCACAATCCGATAACCTGTTTGCTCAGAAAGGTAAGATGCCAATTCTTCTCGA
Organism: uncultured Caulobacterales bacterium; assembly: GCA_938009235.1. Classification (GTDB taxonomy): domain Bacteria; phylum Pseudomonadota; class Alphaproteobacteria; order Caulobacterales; family Maricaulaceae; genus Litorimonas. Next base: position 48,377 of record CALLIK010000002.1, on the reverse strand, counting down.
TTCTCGTAAATGAGTTCCGTCACTTCTCCCCTCAAATCGGGGTAGTATTCATTCAGGGCATCTAAGGCGAGTTTATGTTTGGCCCAAATTTTTCTCGCAATTTTTTCTAGTTCAATGTCGGGCATAAAATTTCTCCGCATCATCTTAATATAGGAATTGAGTAGGCTGGCGCTTTGTCCTTGAAAGTTGTCAGAGCCGATAAAGAGTTCAAGTCTCTCAATGAATTCTGGAAGACCAACGGGGATCCAAGTGTCACTATTTGACTCACTTGGATCATCTTCATGGAGTGTTAGGAAGACGAAAATCTTATCCCATTCGTCATCTGAAAATTCGTCATCGACGATCTTCTTATATTTTTCTAGCTGATTAGGACTTTCAGCCGCGTGAATTTTCAATTCAATTGTAATCAAGAGTCCCTTGGCATGATCTGACGTCCGTCTGGGTACTTCGATCAACAGATCAATATTTCTCCACTCTCTCGAAATCGTTGCCTTTGAGATATCCATAAAATGCAAGTCGAGTTTGGAAAACCCAATATCAATATCAGATGTCCTTTCAGCAATCAGACTCAAAAGCTCCTGCAAAACCTTAGATCCAAAAACATGTGGTTTATTCTCGTCAAGAATGTAGGACAGGAAGCTTGAATGCTTGATTTCTTGCGACACCATACCAACGGCTTCGAATGGACAAAAGACATCTGTAATGCGCTCGAGCTCACGAAAATCTCCAGCTCCCGAACCGACGAGCATGTCCTCGATCAAGTCTAATTTTAGTAATTGGTCTTCCATATATGGTCTCGCAATCGAATCTTACTTCAACCTTCGCTACTAATCTAACTTTTGCAAGCCGTTACGACGCGAAGTGTCCGCAATCTTTGTAATCGCGGATGAGTAACTGGGGCTTTCTGCGAATTTTAGTGTCGGTATTTAATCTCTATTCTGTTTCTAGTCGTCTATTCTTTGGTTTGAGTAATATGCTTCTGGGTGGGCGTCTCCCTTAGGGCCGGGCTGGCGTGAACGAAACCCGCTTTGCGGTTTTCGCCTATCGGCTTTCATCCCTGACGTGATCTAAGTGACCTTATGGATTGGACAGAACTTTGTCCTGTTCTGATCGTGGAGCTGAACGTCACTGCTTTTCAAGGCGAGCTTGAAAACTGAAGCTAAAGGCAGGGGCTTATCAGCTCGTCGGTGACCTAACTTGGCTTCAAAGCCAAGCGGACAGGGCGTGAACCACATGTCGTGGATTGCGTCGGTCAAGCCGACCGATCCACGCCTAGCGGTCCACACACCTTGCCCCGCGAGGCGCTCTCGGGCGCTGTACGCCCTTCGGAGGGACTCGCGGGGTTGAGATCCCCGAGCTCAAAAGGCTCTATCTCTTGAGGAAATTTTCCGTTGGTGGTGCGGGACGCCTTGAAGGCCTTCTTAAATCTCAGGGTGTAAGTTTCCCCGGGCAAGAGGTGTGGGCGGCAGGCCGGAGTGGCACAGGGCGGTCGCTGCGCAAGGGCGGCGGGTCTTGAGGTTCGTTTGAAATGTCTTTCTTTTCCTACCTTAGCCCTTGTGCACCGCCCTTATGCCCCGTGCCTGTCCGTCCTTCCTAGCCGCCCACCCCTCCTGCCGGGGGAAACAATGCGAAGGGGCGCGTAGCTTGGAGAGCGACATGACAGTTTTGAATTCAGAATCCAGCCGAACCGCCGAGGGAGAAGCGTTCTTGCAGCAAGAGGTGGCGCACCCTAGCGGGGATCGTCCGGCTATCTATGTGGCTTGCCTTGCGAGTTACAATGCAGGGACCTTACACGGTCGCTGGGTTTGGGCGGATGATGCTGATGAGATAAGCGCAGCGGTGCGCATCATGTTGGCAGCTAGCCGTGAGCCAGATGCGGAGGAGTGGGCTATTCATGATTATGCTGGATTTGAAGGCCTGCGGATTGCAGAATATGAAAGCTTTGAAACTGTTGCTGCGAAAGCGTCGTTCATCGCTGAACGTGGGGAGCTGGGCGCGAAACTTACGGAGCATTTTGGTGGCAACCTTGACGATGCGCGCCGCGCTTTTGAAGACTATGCAGGAGAGCATGAGAGTCTCGCAGACTATGCCGAGCAGCTGACAACTGAGACCGGTACGGAGATCCCAGAAAACCTACGGAACTATATTGATTGGGCTTCAATGGGTCAGGATATGGAGTTAAATGGCGATGTCTTTATAATCGAAATGGGCCATAATTCCGTTCATATATTTTGGTCGCGGTGAGAGGGCTAGGAGAACCCGCTCAGGATTTTGTAAGTTGATAGCTCTGCCGATGGTCGAGAAATTTGTTCTCCTAGCAACAGGGTGTAAGCTTTCTCCAAATTGCGGGCTTAAATGTCTTTATCAAACTGTTCGGCTCTTTACTTTCAAATATACGAGGCGCACGCGTTTGGATGCGAATAATCTGAATTTATGGGCCTTGTGAATGACTGAGAATGAAAATTTCGGGCGAAGGCTACAGCGCAAAGCCAGAGATACAGCCCGCCAGTTAAGTCAAGATTTTGAAAACAGTGAAATTAAGAAAGTAACGAAATCAAAAGCCGATGAAATAGCGACTGCAGGCCGCCGTAAATACACTGAGACAGGTGTAGATAAATTTGTTCAACAAGGTTCTGACAAAGCAAAATCATCATTTGACGCGGTGAAGAACACTGCAAAAGCGATAGATGAAAAAGCGGGTATTTCTGAAGGCGCTAAAACGACAAAAGAGAAGGTGAAAACTCACGTCTACGCGCCGGCCAAAAGCTATCTGGATGATAAAGGGGTCACAGGGTCGTTAGCCACGGCGGCAGGCGTTACTGGAAATATCTATGGCGACGTTAGAACGATTATCAAACCCTACTTCGATCCAGAAGATGCTCGGGAACTCCTTACAAATACCAATAAACAGCTGACAGCGATAACAGCATGTATCTTACAAATTAGTCGGAAGGATGCAGAAGGTTGGATGGGGTCATTTGGGAAACTTGTGACCGCCAAGGTCGCTGGGGTTACTGGCACGGTAACGCTTTTTAGTCTGGTCAGTACCTTCGGTACGGCAGGAACAGGAACGGCGATCTCAACATTGTCAGGCGCTGCAGCAAATAGCGCTACACTTGCGGCTCTTGGTCTGGGCGGAGGCATGGCAACAGGCGCATTAGTCCTTGCTGGATTTGGCGCAGTTGTTGGAGTTGTGACATATAAAATCATATCATCAAACCCACGTGATTTTGATACGCTTCCTAAAGAAGATAAACAAATTGTCGAAACATGTGGCGTCTTGGCGGCAGCTATCCAAGAAAGACTGAATGATGATCCATTAGAGCTATCGGCTCACGAGGCACTGCAGTTCCGCGCCGCGTTAGAGAAACTGCATAGCTACTTGAAGGAAAATACTGAGCGTGTGTGCGGACGACTCGATACTAAAAATGCGGTTATATATCGTAGGCATATTCTCAAAGATTTTGAGCCTGCCGTATTGAAGGCGTATAAATCATACGCCTCAAAAGCGCCCTTTAGTGCGACCGGTACAATTGGGGGTGTTTTTTACGCGCTTCTTACCCGGACAGCTATAGATGGGTCTTTAGAGCAAGAGCTTGTCCTGGAGGCGCTTCGGCGCTCAAACAATGACTTGCATGATGCAAGCGAGATTGAGTTATCAGATTACTTGGACTCAAAGACGCCCGAGCAACTTCAAGGCGTGGCCAATAATGTGAAAGGAATTTACCATGAACTGATGTGGGTTGAGACCTATAATGCTAATAATCAAGACACCTATGCAAAACTCCATGAGGCTACCTCGCATCAAGGATCCGATGTCATGATTAAATCTTCACAGACCGACGAGGTACTTTCAGAGTATCAACTCAAAGCGACCAATAGTGAAAGTTATGTGCGAGAACATCAGCAGCGCTATAAAGATATCGAGCTTAAAGCGACCGATGAAGTCGCGTCGAAGATGGATGGGGTTGAAACCAGTGAATTTTCAAACGCAGAGCTAACCGAGAATGTTGAGGTGGTTTTTGTCAATGTATCGGACAATACATTTGGAGACAGGGTTCTTGAATCTGCCCAATATACAGGTTTAGCGGCGGCTGGGTTTGAGGCGATAAACGTATTAAGAGGTAAGTCGGATCTATCCAATGCAGGAAAAAGCACGTTGCGCGCAGCATCTAGTGCTGCTGCAGCCACCGGTATTACAGCCTTCTTATTTGGTTAGACCTGATCTCAGAACCGCGTTTCTGTTTAGCTTAATCTGACTGGTAGATAAGGGCGGTCGCCGTAAAAACCACCCGTCAGGTGACGAACGGCCTTAAATGCGGGATAAGGCTAACGCCTACTCAAAGTTCCAAATCAGGGTTTCAGGATCGACTTGATATCTGCCTTTACCAGAATTGATGCAAACTTTGCTCGGCCCGATAGACGGGTCAGTGAGTGTCAGGGGCATTTTATCTTCACCAGAAAGGCTTGCGCGGCCTCCATCCAACCTGCGCCACTCTCGGAAGATCAATCATACCCCTATCCAAAATTTAGAAAATAAGAACGGACAGGCTATCATATGTCTTCAAACCCTTCGTAGGCGAAGACGGATAAGGGTGGAAAAAGCTGCAACTTTCGCATCGCAAGTCCGCCTTCAAACCCAGTTCCTGTTGATCATACTATTGGGCCGCCAAATACCCTTGCCATGGTTCATACCTCCACATGTCTGCGCGTCTTAAAGTAAGGCCCCGATATCCTGTTGACATCCTGACCTGAGCGCCACGTCTAGCCCGGCCAACCGCCTCCAAGGACTGATTTCCCCTGCGGCCCCGTGGGCCGCATTCCTCGCGAAAACAAATCAGTCCTTTCCAGCGGTGCTCCACTATCGTTTCGCCCCTTACGCTTACGCCGTTGGCGACGCTGCGGGTGTCTGGGCCAGCCGCGCCGCTCTGCCGGTCGGTGTCAACAGGGCATCGGGTCCTCGAGACACTAACATATGGAGATATGAACCATGGCAAACGCACTTGGCTACGTCACGACAACTGAAACTGGATTTGAAGGCACACTGGCAATGCTATCTTTATCCACCCCCATCCGCATCGTCGCAAATGGCAGGAAGACAAATGATAGCCAGCCTGATTTTCGAGTTTTGGCTGGAGGTAAGAATGCCGAGATCGGTGCAGGTTGGATGGTAACCGCGCAAGGGTCCGGCAAAGACTATATGTCCCTAACACTCGCTGACCCAGCTATCGGGCCGAACAAAGTCTACGCCAATTTGGCGAAAGTCAAAGACCAAGACGACCGCTTCGTCCTGCTTTGGAACCCAAAGTAAGCGCAAACCACACTCAACATCTAAGGCCGCTCGTCACCTGACGGGCGGTTTTTCACGCTCCCTTGAAGCGCGAAATAATAACGGAACTGACTCATTTTTGGATTCAGCTGTTTACTTTTAGAGGAATATGTTCCTATTTTGTTCTACTTAAGAATGAGAAGAGAAAAAGGCCGTGGGCGAACAAGCTAAGATCATAATGTCGGATGCGGCCTGGGCCTGGGAAGGCCTGCGCCGTAACCCAGAATATAACATAGCGTGGAACCGTCATCGGTTTGAACCGATGGAGGTGGCCGACACAAACTTAGGCCTGCGGCACATTCGTTTGAATAAACCTTACCTCGAGGCAGAGACCTATGGCCTTATTGCCTTCGCTGATCCCGAACTTCCTGCGAGCGAAGCACCCGTTTTTTGGAGACCGAACCTTTTGATTGGGACGGTCAAGGTTCACTTAGACACGGCTAAAAATGGGAGTGTTGACGGTTTTTCCTTAGCGTCTTTGAAATGTTGTCCAACTGTATTGGATACGGCTGATGGCGTGCGCCATATTCGTTTGGGCGGTCATAGATTTTGGATCCAATTGATTACGACTGACCTCATTGAGATGCGGGATGACACCCGTGTTGTCATCACTTTGAGCGGAACGTCTGGGGCTGAGAGACGATTAAAAACGATTGAACATCTTCTCTCGCTCCATCACTCAGGCGACGGAGAAACGTTTGATATCAAGCGTGTTCCGAGCCGCGATAAATTACTGGAAGGCCTCTTGGCTTGGGATGTTCAACACATCCAATCGGGTCGGGAAAATGAGTACTTAGGTAGCCTTCGAGACATCGCAATTGCGATATTTGGAGAGCGCCGCATTGCTCAGGAATGGGCGTCAAACCGCTCCTTGAAAAACCACGCCGTGCGTGCGCGGGACCGTGGAAGAGCATTCGTTACCTGCGGCTATCGGGACCTATTGCAACGCGCTTCCTTCTAGCGCCTTTGTAGAGGGTATCGAAATCAAGAGTCTTAATTTCGGCACTCCCACAACCTTCATAAATAGGAATATAGTCCTCTTATAAGTCAATCCGACCTCAAGTGATTGGCACTAGGTGAAAGGAAAATTATGGAAAACCCAATTGAAAGCCCGTTCTATACTGTTGACGAAGCGGCAGTATTTTTGCGGATGAAGGTCACAACTTTGGATGCCATGCGGTGGCGAAATGAAGGACCAAATTACAGGAAGCATGGCGCGAAAGTCCTCTACCATCGTGCGGATTTAGATCATTGGTCCCGGAGCCGGAACATCGGAAGCTACCCAGCGCCAGCGAATGATCGGTCTGATAATGACCAATAAGGAAGGGGCATTGAAGTCGTTAGCCTCAAAAAACCTAACGCTTGTTGCTGAAGTTTATCGTAAAAATAGACGGAATGACCGCATCCTATTTGGGTCTCCGGTTAAGACCGTGAGGCGCGGTTGGAGGCGCAAGTTTGCGGCTTTTGAGCCAGATCAAATATTTGGCTATGAGCGCTGGACTGGCAATAAATACGGGACCCAAAGCTGGTCCATTCTTATAGGCCGAGCTTTATCAATACCGTCGCAGCACCCTGTTAAGGGCGTCACGCCTGGAGTCGATATTCTTCTAAATGTGCAAGGTAAAACGCAGGCAATGCGGACACTTGCTGTCATCGATATTTTGAAAGGCAGTGCCTTAAGCGTTGAGGATATAAGCGCCACGCGTTGGCGGATGCTTCATAATTTAATCGTTGGCGGAGGTGATCCTGCCTACCTTTTGGCAAGTTGGGTATGATGATACGCTTTATAGCGCCTGCTGCGATTGTAACGCTGTGCACGGCGACATTGTTTCAGACAGTGTCGCCTAGCACACCGCGAATTATATATAATCCAAGCCCCAGTGCTCCTATTGGATGGTATCGTTTGGAGTTCAAAGTTACCCCTGAAGCAGGCGATTTAGTCGCGGCTTTTGCACCAAATATTGCACAGAAATTGGCGGTTGAACGGCATTATTTACCCTCAAATATCCCGATTATTAAGACCGTTTGGGCTGTCACCGGCGATGAAATTTGTCATCATCCAGGGCAAGTTTTGATGCGTAATAGGCCCGCGATTGTCGTTCTGTCTCATGACTCTTTTGGGCGTGAGTTACCTTCCTTGACTGGGTGCTACCTTATCCAAGAGGGCCAAGTCTTCTTGATCTCAACCGATGTGCAGACCTCTTTTGATAGCCGCTACTTCGGTCCCGTCCCTATTTCCAACGTCTTGGGGCAAGCCCAATATTTAGGGCGGTTTCAATGGGGTTCAGAGCGGCGAAGGGCTGGGCGCGGGTGAAGGGCGTGGAGGGCGAGATAAAGCGAGGTGTGCACACCTCTAGGCTAACGCCTTGTCTGCACATCGTTTTTGGTATGCACAACACGCGAGCGAGTGTGCACAAGGGCCTTCATTTTTCTCTGGTTTCATGGGGGTTATAGCTGTGCACAAACCCCGAAATGGCAACAAAGGACGTTCAAAGTCAAAATCATTGAAAACAAGTGGGGAGGATCATTTTGAGGTTCAGCTAGGACGTATTCGAAGCGCCTCTGGTTCACGCCGTGCCGTAAGTTTTATGAACGGCCTAGAACGTTCCACGCGCCAAGGCTCCCGTGGGGTTAAAGTTTCAAGCGGTAGCCGTGCGGCTCGCCCTATGGCGTTTCAGAGACGCGTGATCGTAAAAGTTTCGATCAAGAAAATATCCGGTGGAGGTCTAGCCGCTCTTCGGAAGCATGTAGACTATATCCAGAGAGACGGGACGGATGAGCGAGGTGAGCCTGCGCAACTCTATGGGCCTAATGTAAATTCTGAGCAGAGCTTAGATGAAGACCTATTAGGTAACGAACGCTCGCTTGATTTTGCTACGAGATGTCAGGATGACAGACACGGTTTTCGAATTATTATCTCTGCGGAAGATGGCGCTCAGTTACAGGACCTAACGGCGTTCACACAGGACATTGTAGGCCAAATGGAATCCGACTTGGATACCAAACTGGATTGGGTGGCAGCGGACCATTATGATACCGGCCAACCTCATACACATCTTATCATCCGGGGCGTCAGGGATGACGGTAAAGACCTTGTGATGCCTCGGAAATACGTCTCGCAAACTTTACGCGAAAGAGCCCAGCGCTTTGTCGAACTTGAATTAGGTCCCGTCTCTCAGATGGATGGCCGGGTACGCTTAGCGCGGACGGTTGATGCTGCTGGCTTTACAGCAATTGATGCCTCTCTTTCAAAACAAGTCACGGATGGGATTGTCGATACCAGCGGATCTGTTCCTGCAGACCGTGTCTGGCATAGGCGACTAGAAGTTCGCCGATTGCAACGATTATCCGACATGGGCCTTGCAGAACGTTTGGGGTCTGGACGTTGGAAACTTGATGCGGATTTTACCGATAAACTTCGGCAGATCAGTGAACGAAAAGAGATCGTTTCGGCCATTCACCGCACAATGCAACAAAACGGTATTGAAATTGGTCAGCCTATGCGCCCTGAATTCATTACTGAGCGAAATATGTTTGATCCAAACAGTGCTCGCGCAAGCGAGGTCACAGGCATCGTCCGGCACTTCGGAAGGCCTGATGATACGAGGCCAGGCGGCTTTGTGTTAATTGAGGATTTGAAGGGATCTCCCGTGTTCTCGAAGGTGGGAGAAGATGAGACGTTTGAAAGTCTGAAACGCGGGCAAGTCATCACCTTGAAACCGCACCCCAGGGGGGCTCGCCCCATTGATCAATCAATTGTTGAATATGCTGCTAAGCATCAAGGCGTTTATAGCGAGGTCAGCCATGCCACCCAAAGTGATCGGGTCTCACCAGCATATGCCCAAGCACATGTGAGACGACTTGAAGCCTTACGGCGAAAGAACCTAGTTGCCAGACAAGCTGATGGGTCTTGGAAGATACCAAGTGACTATCTGAAGAGAGCAGCGGACTATGAAGTTGAGCGAACGCGACGGATGCCGGCAGGGCTTGAACGCGATAGCCAATTAACGCTCCGGCAAATGGAGAGGGCGGAAGGCGTGACCTGGCTAGACACCACCTTGTCGATTGATGGGGTCGAGACCGAGTGTGCCCCGAATTTTAGAACCGCCTTTGAAAAGCGGTTGGAGCGCTTGCGCGGGATGGGGTTTGAAACGGGCAGTGATGGCAAGCTGCCAAGCCGAACGATTGAAAGCCTCAAAGCTATGGATCTTCGATCAGCCGCAGAGGGTTTGGAACGGGACATTGGAAAGCCCTATTCTGAAATTGGGCCGGCTCGGCAGGTCGATGGTATCTACCGAGGGTCCATTGATCGTCCGAGTGGAAAGTTTGCAGTCATTGAGCGTTCCCGTGAGTTTACGCTCGTGCCTTGGCGGCCCGTTATGGAAAAGCGGTTGGGGCAATCTATTTCGGGGCGGGTTTCTGCGGGCGGCATTAGTTGGGACGTGACAGGTAGAAAGGGGCCTGCGCGATGACATATGTCGAAATTCAGGTGTCTCAATACCTCCTAAGTGTGAACAGCATTCATGCTACCCAGCCGCGTATATTTGCATATAGTGCAGATTGTATGGCGTTTGGGGTGTTGGATGATTGAACATAGGGAAAAGCTTCAAAGCTTTGATCGATCAGTTCTTGCAACCTTGTTTCAGTCGGTCAGCCCAAAGCCTCACCAAGCGGCTATGGATGTCCTTGAGAAATTTCACAGCTTTCAACATGCGACGCGCGCTGACCGACATGACCTCGAGAAAATAATCGGGCCCGAGGCAACGAACTTACTTCTAGCCATTCCCAATGTCGTGACGTCTATGACTCGAGAAGTCATTGCAAATGCATCTAGCTATGTCGTGACCTTGGAAGCGGCGCAGGCGCATTTTGCTGCGCTCTTAAACGGGCGGCGAAATGAAGCGTTAGCTGTCATCTACCTCGACTCGAAATATAGATTCATTGAAGAGGATCTTTGGGTTGGCAGTATCGACCGCGCACCCATTTACCTACGCGAAATTGTGAGGCGTGCTCTTCTTGTCGATGCGTCTTCGGTGATGATTGCACATAACCACCCAAGCGGTGACCCAAGACCCAGTCAGGAAGATATCTTACTTACGGAGAGACTCGATACGGCGTTGAGCCTCATGAAAATTGTTTTATTTGATCATCTCATTTTTGGGGAAGGCGAGCCCTATAGCCTAAGAGCAAATTGTGATGTTTTGTTTCCTGAATTTTGAAACTTCAAACATCTGACCCTCAACCTACCTCTTATAATCTCCAGCGTATGTGAATCGACAGCAACCGACTGAATAGCCAAATTTCACTTTTCCCCTGACCTTATGTCTCGAACTTCAAACGAGGCTTATACGTGTCACCGCAATCCATACTCACAGGTCAAGTCGCACTCGTCTTCACGACGATTGGCGGCGGTGTCTGGTCTGCGACCCAATGGGTGGCGACTGAACTAAGCTATGATCCCTATCTGGGGCAGCCTTGGTTCATTATGAAGGATATCCCTGTCTATTATCCTTGGCGGTTGTTTGAGTGGTGGTACGCATTTGAGCCTTATGCGCCTGACGTGTTTGCCAAAGGCGGATGGATGGCTATCGGGTCTGCTTTTTCAGGTGTGGTTGTTTCCGTCGTGGGATCTGTTTGGCGGGGCCGCCAGGCTAAACGTCTTACCACATTTGGGTCGTCAAAATGGGCAACGGATAAGGACCTGAAAGCAGAAGGTCTGTTTGAGCCCAAAGGTGTTTTCATTGGGCGCACCGAAGATAACTATATCCGGCATGACGGCCCAGAACATGTGATGACCTTTGCGCCGACACGCTCTGGCAAAGGTGTAGGCCTCGTTATCCCAACACTTTTGTCTTGGCCTCACTCTGCGGTTATTCACGATATCAAAGGTGAGAATTGGACACTGACATCAGGTTGGCGTTCAAGTTTCTCACATTGCCTCCTATTCGATCCGACCAACCCTGCATCGGCGAAATACAATCCGCTGCTTGAAGTCCGGAAAGGCCGGAATGAAGTTCGGGACGTTCAGAATATTGCTGATATCCTTGTGGATCCGGAAGGCGCGCTCGAGCGAAGAACCCATTGGGAGAAAACAGGCCATGCTTTGCTTGTCGGCGCAATCTTGCATGTCCTCTACACTGATCCCGAAAAGACGCTGTCTCGCGTCGCCGTTTTCCTCTCTGATCCTGCGCGCAGTTTTGAACAGACGCTGCGGATTATGATGGCCACTAATCACCTCGGCTGCGGGGATGCAGTCACCAAGAGCAGCGATGGCGAAAGTGCCGAAGCGGCATCAGTTCATCCCGTTGTCGCGCAGGCGGCACGAGAACTCCTCAATAAGTCTGAGAACGAACGCTCAGGCGTGCTTTCGACGGCGATGAGCTTCCTTGGATTGTATCGTGACCCGACCGTGGCCGAGGTGACTTCAAAATGTGATTGGCGAATTGATGATCTTATCAATGCCGAGAAACCGATCTCGCTCTACTTGGTTGTTCCACCTTCAGATATCTCCCGCACGAAGCCTCTGATGCGTCTTATTTTAAATCAGATAGGCAGACGCCTAACTGAAAAACTGGACGGCGAAATTGACGGAAATGCGCGGCGGCAAGTTCTGCTTATGCTCGATGAGTTTCCTGCGCTAGGACGCTTGGACTTCTTCGAAAGCGCTTTGGCTTTTATGGCGGGTTATGGCTTGCGCGCGTTCCTTATTGCGCAGTCTTTGAACCAGATTGAGAAGGCTTACGGGCCTAACAATTCCATTCTGGATAATTGCCATGTGCGCGTAGCATTCGCCACGAATGATGAGCGGACAGCCAAACGGATCAGTGATGCGCTGGGCGCGACAACCGAGATGCGGGCCATGCGCAATTACGCGGGACACCGTCTCGCGCCGTGGCTCAGTCATGTGATGGTCTCGCGTCAGGAAACGGCCCGTCAACTCTTAACGCCAGGCGAGGTCATGCAATTGCCTGCAGATGAGGAAGTCGTTCTAATTTCTGGAACAGCGCCCATTCGCGCGAAGAAAATTCGGTATTATGCCGATCAGAATTTCAAGGGAAGGGTGAGCCCTCCACCCACCTTGAATGGCCCTAGTCACCCTTATCGCGATGCTCCCCGCCCGCGTTCGGATGACTGGGGTCAACAGACAGCCCAGCTTAATCAAACCCTTTTTGACGCGTCCGACCCGGACCGGCGGATCAAACCGAAAAGTTTGAAATCAGGTGATGGGGGAAAAGAACAAACGCCGCCATTGGGCAGCGATGAATCAAAACTCCAAAACCATCCGCCCGAAAATTATGTGCAGGAGCCGGAACAGGGCCAGCAGGCAGATGAGCCTTCAATCCCAGATGCCGCGAGGGGAACTTTTGGCCTGAACCAAATTAACCAGACATCGAAGTCGCCAGATTTAGACGTATCGGAATTATAAAAATGACAACGAACAAAAATATGGTCCGAGGGTATGTTGATGACCTTGTTTACAGAAAACTTCGGTTGGCTGTAGATCGCCCCGGCTTAACGATATCCAAGACAGTGAATGACGCACTTGATCATTGGCTGTCAAAAGAACGGACTGATAATCAGATTGCTGCGCTTATTAGACGTCTAGATGGGATGCTTAGAAATCAAGATCGCATGGCGGACCGGCAGGTTGTTATGCTGGAATCCCACGGACTACTCGTCAGGCATATTCTCACGACCATTCCGCCATTGCCGGATGAAGAAAAACCCGCTGCTAAGATCGACGGTGCGCGCCGATACGAATTGTACCGTGAAATGCTTCGCCAGCTTTTGGCAGAAAGCTCAGGTGGGTTTCTAGGCCCGTTAGAAGACCTCGTGACAGGTGAGAGCCAGTTTTTCACCCATGAAGAATTGGAGCTCTTGCATAAGCCCGCTCCGGCCAGGCCTGCGAAAGAGGAGACTGCGAATGAGTAATCCAATTTCCGAAAGCCGGTCCCGAACGGATGCAATGTTGCGCACGGCATTTGGCACAGTCATTTGCAAGGCGCTCTCCGATCCTTCCGTTGTCGAAATTATGCAAAACCCGGACGGATCGCTTTGGGTCGAACGGGCAGGCGAGGGACGCCGCTGCGTTGGTGATATCGTTGCGCCCGATCAGGCAGATCGAATTGTTAGGCTTGTTGCGAGCCTATCCGGTTTTGATGTGACGCGAGAGCAGCCCATTGTAAGTGCTGAATTGCCTATTGGCGGTCAACGCTTTGAAGGTCTTCTTCCGCCTGTTGTGACGGCCCCATCTTTTGCTATCCGAAATCATGCTGCTTCTGTTTTTACTTTGGACGAGTATGTGGAGGCTGGAACGATTACTTCAAATAATGCTGTTGAATTAGAACGCGCGATTAAGACGCGAAAGAACATTCTCATTGTTGGCGGTACAGGCTCTGGGAAAACGACTTTAGCTAATGCCTGCCTTGCGGTTGTGGCCCAATCTGGAGACCGTGTTCTCATCCTTGAGGATACAAGAGAACTTCGTTGCGCGGCTAAAGACTGCGTCGCACTTCGTACCCAACCAATGGTCAAAATGGCTGAGCTTGTTCGCTCCACCCTTCGCCTTCGTCCAGACCGTATTATCGTAGGGGAAGTGCGGGGCGGAGAAGCTCTTGATCTTTTGAAGGCGTGGTCGACTGGTCATCCAGGCGGCATCGCGACGGTTCACGCCAATAGCGCCGCCGATGGACTGGACCGGTTAGAGCAACTGGTGGGCGAAGTCGCGGCGAATGTGCCGCGCAAACTAATTTCTACGGCGGTTGATATCGTCGTCGGGATCGAGAACCGAAACGGTGTTCGCCGGATCAAGGATATCCTTCGCGTTCTCTCAAGTGACCAAAATGGAGATTACCGGCTTGAGCCTGTTGTCCCTCCCTAAGGTCTAATCTCGCTGCACGCGCTGTGTGCAGCCTCTTTCAAAACCTCAATCTTTATGGAGTGTCTTTATGACCCTGTTCTCTACGCATGCCCAATCACGGGCGGCCCTCACACTTGGCCTTGGCCTATCACTTCTCTGCCTTGCGGCTCCCGCCTATGCAGCCGGTTCTGGTATGCCGTGGGAAGGCCCGCTCACGCAAATTCTCTCATCTGTCGAGGGACCGATTGCAAAAATTGTCGGAACTATAGCTATCATCATGGCTGGTCTTGGTCTCGCCTTTGGCGATACGGGCGGCGGCTTTCGTAAGTTGATCCAGATCGTCTTTGGCTTGTCCATCGCCTTCACGGCAACAAGCTTCTTCTTGTCCTTCTTCAGCTTTGGCGGCGGGGCAACGCTTTAATGAGCGCGGCGCAGCATATCGAAGGTTACGTGATCCCCGTTCACCGCTCGGTGACCCAGCCCATCATGATGGCGGGTGCGCCGCGCGCGGCCACCATCCTCAATGGGACATTAGCCGCCGCCTTAGGTCTAGGGCTTCAGCTCTGGCCTGTTGGCGTGGCGGTTTGGGTTCTTGGTCAAACAAGCTGTGTGGTCATGGCCAAACGCGATCCCCTCTTCCTTGACGTGCTGCGCCGCCACCTTCGCCAGAAAGGCTATCTCGCATGATCAATCTCAAAGAATATAAATCACGCCCCTCTTTACTGGCGGACCATCTCCCTTGGGCCGCTCTCATAGCACCGGGTATTGTCCTGAATAAGGATGGAAGCTTTCAACGTAGCCTTCGGTTTAGGGGGCCGGATTTGGAGAGCTCATCTCCGCAAGAACTTGTTGCCGCCTGTGCTCGCGTCAATAATGCGTTGCGCCGGTTTGGCTCGGGTTGGGCTTTGCATTTTGAAGCCACGCGCCGCGCCGCTGACACTTACGTCTCGAGTGAGTTTAGAGATCCATTAGCCTGGTTGATTGATGAAGAGCGTCGAGGTTTGCATAATGAGGTCGGCTCGCTTTTCGAGAGTGATTACCACCTAACGCTCAGCTTTCTCCCGCCTGCGGATAAAGCCGCAAAGCTGGCTGGTATATTCGTGGAGGCTACGCAAGGAGATGGGGAAACAGCTCCGTTGCGAGATGCGGCACGCGATACGCTGCAGGCCTTTATCAAACACACAGATGCGGCTGCCGATATGCTGGCCTCGGTCTTTCCCGAAGCCGCTTTTCTAAACGATGCAGAAACGTTGACCTATCTACAATCCTGCCTTGCGCCTGGAGAGCGGCAGCCTGTCCGCGTGCCAGATATTCCAATACATTTGGATGCCGTCTTAGGCGGGGTCGATTTTGTTGGAGGGTTAGAGCCGCGTCTTGGCGGGCAGCACATTCGCAGCCTGACGATTATGGGCTTTCCAAGCGCCACAGAGCCTGGTCTTTTGGACGGTTTAAACGCGCTAGGGTTTCCCTATCGCTGGATGACCCGTTTCCTACCGATGGACAAGCCAGGCGCGACCAAGGTTCTCGGTCAATATCGCCGCCAATGGTTTGCCAAGCGCAAGAGTGTCATGGCCGTCCTGAAGGAAGTGATGACCAATGAAGCGTCAGCGCTGGTCGATACAGATGCAGATAATCAATCGGCTGATGCGGATATGGCCCTTCAGCTTCTGGGACAAGATCATGTTGGCTTTGGCTATGTGACCCAGACACTTGTTGTGTGCAGCGTCGATGCCAGCATTGCCGATAGCCAGATCAAAGCGATTGAGCAGGTCGTAAATGGTCAAGGGTTCGTGACGATGCGAGAGACTGTGAATGCGGTCGAAGCCTGGCTGGGGTCTTTGCCAGGACATGCTTACGCAAATGTCCGGCAGCCCATCATTCATACGTTGAACTTAGCGCATATGATGCCGCTTTCAGCTATCTGGGCAGGACCAGAGCGCAACTCACATTTGAACGGTCCACCGCTCCTGCATGCGACCACACAAGGACATACGCCTTTTCGGTTGGTGACCCATCAAGGTGATGTCGGCCACACATTGATCATTGGACCAACAGGTGCGGGTAAATCTGTTTTACTTTGTTTATTGGCCTTGCAGTTTCGACGCTATGGCGACGCACAAGTTTTCCTTTTTGACAAAGGGCGCAGCGCCAAAGTGGCTACGCTCGGGATGGAAGGCGAGCATTATGAGCTGGGCGGCGCAGGCGGCCTTTGTTTTCAGCCCCTTCGTAATATTAGTGACGCGGCAGAGCTTTCCTGGGCGGAAGGTTGGGTGTTGGATCTTTTGCGGCATGAAGGTTTGGAAATCACGCCTGAGCTAAAAGACATTGTCTGGACCGCTCTTTCATCGCTTGCGAGCGCCCCTGTTGAAGAGCGAACGTTGACGGGGTTAACGGCGCTTTTGCAGTCCTCCAAAATTCGGCAAGCTCTTCAGCCTTTCACTTTAGAAGGCGCACATGGCTCCGTCTTGGATGCGGACACAGACGGTCTATCTGGATCTGATTGGCAATGTTTTGAGATGGAAGAGTTGATGCATACCAAGGCGTTGGTTTTGCCGGTACTCACTTATCTGTTTCATCGGTTGGAAGCGCGCTTTGATGGGCGGCCCACGTTGCTGGTCTTGGATGAGGCCTGGGTCTTTCTGGACGACCCTATTTTTGCAGAGCGGATTCGGGAATGGTTGAAGGTGCTTCGGAAGAAGAATGTATCCGTGATCTTCGCAACACAATCCCTTTCGGATATTGTCAGCTCTCCCATCGCGCCTGCATTGATTGAAAGCTGCCCCTCCCGGATATTTCTGCCGAACGCGCGGGCCTCTGAACCGCAACAAGCGGAAGCCTATCTGCGGTTCGGTCTGAACGAGACGCAGATCCAATTGATCAGTTTCGCAACGCCGAAGCAGGATTATTATTTCCAAAGCCGTGCAGGGAACCGCGTCTTTGATTTAACCCTTGGCCCTGTCTCGCTCGCTATTTGCGGCGCTTCATCTCCGGAAGATTTGCAAGCCGCGTCTGAGCTGTCTGCGGAGTATTCGTCTGAAGATTTTGCGTCTGTGTGGCTCGTCCGCTCAGGGCTCGGCTGGGCCGCTGATCTCATTTCCGATCCGGTGCTCTGTCTCTTTTCCGAACCAGACCTTGTTTCAACTTCATCCCCTTCTCTCCCGAAAGGAGCCTTCTAATGCGCCGTACTCTCAAAACACTTCGCCACATCTTGCTAACCGCCATTGTTATGCCGCTCGCTTTTTCTACGCCTGCCCATGCCATATTCGGTATTGGCGGTATTGTCATTGACCCGACAAACCTCGTTCAAAATGTTCTGACGGCAACCCGCACGCTTCAGCAGGTTCAACACCAGATACAGTCTTTACGATATCAGGCTCAACACTTGGTTAGCCAGGGGTTTGATGTCTCCGGTGAATTGAACCGGACGCTCAATGAGATCACGCGCCTGACCAATGAGGCGCGGGCACTGACCTATCGCATAGATCAAATTGAACGGGCTTTTGAAAGCCATTTCCCCGATGCCTATGCGGACTGGTCGGTCACCGAGCAGGCTCAAATTGCGGACGCTCAGCAGGACGCGGCGCGCGAGGCTTACCGCGATAGCGTGGTGATGCAGGCCCAGATTGTCGAGGCCGTGCAGGCTGATGCGCGTAATTTAGATCGTTTGATTGGCGCAAGCCAAAGCTCCGCTGGTGAGCTGTCTGCCATGCAGGCCGGAAACCAGATCACGGCCTTATCTGCCAAGCAAACGATGCAAATGCAGGAAATGATGGCGTCGCAATATCGCGCGCACGCCATTGAGCGCTCGCGGGCCATTTATCAGGAACAAGCCGGAGCCGCTCGTCATGAATCCTTCATGGGTCGGGGAGGCTAATATGTTGCCTATTGCGCAAGCCGCGCCTTCCGACATGTCGATCATCGACAATTTTGTGTCGACCTTTTCGCGCTACATCGACTCTGGATTTGGGTTGTTGGGATCCGAAGTCGATTTTCTCGTGGCAACCTTGATAGTCATCGACCTCGTTCTGGCAGGTCTGTTCTGGGCGATGGCGTCCGACGGCATGATCATGGCGAAGTTCTTGAAGAAGGTTATCTACATAGGCGTCTTTGCCTACATCATTGGAAACTTCGCCTTTCTGTCGAATGTTGTCTTTGACAGTTTCGCTGGCTTGGGTTTGCAAGCCACGGGGACAAGTCTGCGCGCTGAAGATCTTTTACGACCAGGCTTTATTGCCGCTACTGGGTTTGATGCGGCGTCCCCCATTCTGGACACGATCAAAGACTTGAGCGGGCCGGTCGCTTTTTTTGTGAATATTGTTCTTATCTTTGTCTTGTTTTTAGCGTGGCTGATTACGATTTTTGCCTTCTTCTTTTTGGCAATTCAGCTCTTCGTCACCATCATTGAATTTAAACTCACGACGCTGGCGGGGTTTATTCTTATTCCCTTTGCGCTCTGGAACCGAACGTCCTTTTTGGCTGAGCGCGTTCTTGGAAATATCGTCTCCTCCGGCATCAAGATGATGGTGCTTGCCATCATCATAGGGATTGGTTCCACGCTCTTTACTGAAGTGACAGCCGGTCTCGAAGGGAATGTTTCGCTCGAGGATGCAGGCGGCGTTATCCTTGCCAGTCTCGCATTATTCGCATTGGGTCTCTTCGGTCCAGGTATTGCGACAGGTCTTGTCAGCGGCGCGCCTCAGCTTGGTGCAGGCGCTGCAGTGGGCGCGGCTGCTGCCGTGGGCGCTGCCGGTGCAGTCGGAGCTGCTGGTGCGATGGGTGCAGGTAAGGCTGCGACGGGCGCAGCGGTTGGCGCTGTAAAATCTGGAGCTGCGTTGTCCGGCGGTGCAAAGATGGCTTTCGCGATGGGTAAAGTGGCATCTGGTGCAAGCGGCGTTAAAGGCGCTGCTGCCGGGATGTCTGCTGTTGCCCAAGCCGGGGCAGGCTCAATTGCCAATGCAGCTAAAGGAAGTATCGCCAAAGCTGGCGGGGCCCTCAAAGCTAAGTCTGTTTCCGGGGCGCGCGGCGCTGTGACGGGAACGGGCGGCTCTATCAGCAAAACTGGACCGGGTGGACCTTCTGGCGGCGGCAATGGAGCCAGCGCTGGAAGCGGACAGCCGCCAGACTGGGCCAAACAGGCACGCGGCGGACATTCAAGCTCCCGTGCTGAATCCGCAGCGCTTCACGGCCTTCGCGGCGGTGACAGCGGCGGCGCATCGAGCGGCCCTAAGCTTGCCGATGATGATAGCTAACCGCTCCAACTTTTCACTCGAATTTCAAATTAAATCATAGGAGATTACATATGACTTGGAAAAGATCCCAAGCTGCTTATGGGCGCACGCCCGAACCCGTTACCCCATATCAGAAGGCGGCCCAAGTCTGGGACGAGCGGATTGGATCCGCGCGCGTTCAGGCGAAGAATTGGCGGATCACATCACTGGTCTCAATTGCGCTGGCCTTTAGCCTCACTGGCATCATTGGATGGCAAGCGACGCAGAGCCGGATCATCCCATACGTTGTTGAGATTGACTCTTCAGGTGAGGTCAGGGGCGTATCGCCAACCGTTGAAGATTATATTCCATCGGATGCGCAGATTGCGTTCCAGCTTGCCACTTTCATTCGCAAGGTTCGGGGTGTCTCAACAGATCCCATTGTCGTGCGTCAGAACTGGCTTGAGGCCTATGACTTCACCACCAGTCAGGCCGCTGGAACCTTGTCAGCCTATGCGACGAGTAATGATCCCTTTGCTGAAGTCGGCTTGCGGTCTGTCTCGGTTGATATTGAGAGCGTTGTTCGCTCCTCAGACTCAAGCTTTGAAATTCGTTGGCGCGAGACAGAGTTTCGGTCCGGCGTGAAGCAGGCCGTCTCGGCACATACCGCGATGCTCAATGTCATCACGGAGCCGCCGCGCGATGAAGCCGCGCTCCAACGCAATCCTCTCGGACTTTATGTCCACGACATCAATTGGTCCCGCGACCGCACTCAGGGAAATACGCCATGAAGACATTCTACCTTACCCTTGCATTCTCCGCTCTTGTCTTGAGTGGGTGCTCGCATCTTTCAACGAAGATGCAGGATGATTTTAAACTCGATCCCGAACCTCTGCAGCAGGCTATTGTTGTGGAGGGTGATGTCGCGCCCGCGCCTGAAACAGAGACCATTATTGTGGAACGTTTTACGGCGGTTCCATTGCCTGGACAGATGAAACCTGTTGAGGCCGCCTATGTGATGGCAGAGGATGGCTTAGTCTCAAAGCCGCATGAGATTATCGATGCGAATAAGGCTGGCGCGAAAGTGGGGCCAAAGACTGGGGCCTATGTAAATGCGATCCAAGTCTACCCTTATGCCAAGGGCGCGCTTTACCAAGTCTATACCGCGCCTGAGCAGGTGACGGATATTGCGCTTCAGCCAGGCGAGCGTCTGATCTCGGTGTCGTCTGGTGATACGGAGCGCTGGATATTGGGTGATACGCTTTCAGGTGAAGGCGTAAGTGAACAAGTGCATATTCTTGTGAAGCCGGTGGAGAGCGGCCTTAATACTAATCTTATCATTACGACATCGGCGCGGACCTATTACGTTGAACTCACCTCGTACCGCGAGACGTATATGGCAGCTGTGTCGTGGCGTTACCCCCATAGTGAATTGGTGAGCTTGTCGAAAACGCGGCCCCAGCGAGTAAGTGAGGGTGCGCGGGTTTCTGGGCAATCGGTTACGCCGCCTTTGGCTCAGCAAAACCTCTCGGTCGAGAACCTGAATTTTCGATATGAGATTGAGGGCGATGATCCGCATTGGAGGCCGCATCAGGCGTTCGATGACGGACGGAAAGTCTACATCCAGTTTCCGGCGCGATTGGATCAAGGCGAAGCCCCACCCCTTTTCGTGGTTGGTAATGAGGGCGACACGCAGCTCGTCAATTACCGTGTGAAAGGCCGCTATTATATCGTGGACCGTCTCTTCGCCCGCGCTGAATTACGCTTGGGTGAAAAGGACCAGCAGGTCGTGACAATCGGGAGGACTGCGCAATGAGCCCTACCAACACAGCCCCGCTTGAGATCCGAGGACGGCCACCATCTGTGAAGCGGTTTAACCGCCGCGTGATTGGGGCCTTGCTGGGAAGTTCCGCGCTAGCGATCCTACTTGCAGCTAGCTTTGCTTTCCGCTCGCCTGATCGGTCCGGCGACGCACCTAAGGTAATCTACAACACCAATTCGAAAGTTCTGCCTGAGGTTCTGAATGAGCTCCCTCAGAAGTATGATGACGTGAAACCCACTCGGTCACGATTAGGACCGCCGCTGCCTGGTGATATTGGCGCAGGCTATTATACTGGAAAGGTAGAACCTGCGGCACCTGACAACCCGTTCCGATATCAACCGCCCCCGAGGTACAGCCCCGCACTCTCGCAGGGCTATGCGGGAGGGACAGGCCAGGACGCAAACGCATCTTCGCCAAGAACCTCGAAACTGTTCTTCATTGCGAATGACGGCGGGGATTCAGGCGCTGGTAATGCGAACGGCATTCACGCTGGAGAGCAACGCGGAAACCAAGGTGGAAATCAAAGTGGCCTTCAGGGCAGACTTTCGAATGGATTCCAAGATGATCTGTTAAATGCAGCAGCGCCAGGAGAGGCGGCGCTTGCTGCGCTTTTTGGGAGTGGTGTGTTTGGCGCTCAGGGAGTGGGTGCGAATAGGTCGACGGCTGAGCCACAGGCGCAGGGCCAAATACAGGCGCAAGCCCCGGCGGTTGGCAATTCAGATGTCTATAATCCGCATAGTTTGCAGCGACCTGTTTCGCCTTATCAAGTTATGGCGGGGACGATCATTCCTGCGAGCCTTATCACAGGCTTGAATTCGGATTTGCCTGGGCAGGTGATTGGTCAGGTGACGGAGAATGTCTTTGATACCCCGACCGGGCAGCATCTTTTGATCCCGCAAGGGACTAAGCTTCTTGGCCGTTATGACAGCGAGATTGATGCGGGTCAGTCTCGCGCTCTTGTTGTTTGGAATAGGTTGGTTTTGCCGGATGGGTCGTCACTTGAGATCGATAGCCTGCCTGGGACCGACTTGTCTGGAGAGACAGGGCTTCGTGACAAAGTTGATCGTCATCGTGGCAGCTTGTTTGGGGCGGCGCTGTTGTCGTCCGTTCTGTCGGTCGCGTCTGAGTTGGGTTCGAATGATGAAGATCGAATTCTTGAAGCCATACGAGGCGGTGGTCAGGACACGATCAATCAGGCTGGTCAAAGCGCCGTGAACCAAGCCCTCTCCCGAAAACCTACTTTGCGAGTCCGCCCAGGTTGGCGGCTGCGCGTTATTGTCAATCAGGACTTGGTCCTGAAACCTTATGGAGGCTGAACTTATGGCTAAAGAAACATTGAAACCGACTTTGCGGATTGGGAAGCTACCGGATCTAACGCCTGTGAAGATGACAATTCAGGTGGACCCTGAATTGAATCAGATGCTGGAGGACTATGCTCGGATTTATAATGAGAGCTATGACGGGTCGGTTGGACCTGCGGCTTTGGTACCGTCTATGTTGGCTGGGTTTTTGGCGTCTGATAGTGGGTTTAAGAAGGCGCGAAGGAACTTTAGAGTGGATAGAGTCTCTGGAAACTGATCTTAAGAAAAATAATTGCTTTTAGTGCCATCACAATTACACCTTGTGAAGTCGACCAAGCTGATTTTTTAGAATCGGCGCGATATATTGGGCCTAGAAACACTAAATTACGAGATAGATCTGATCATATGATCAAGCCGCTTAACACTCAAATAGTGCCAATTGACCTGCATAGCACGGGCGAAAGATGGGAGCTTGAAAACTCGGATGATTTGTCTCGTTTGATCGCAGTCGTACTGTTAGGCCAAGCATCTTATGCGGGCACTATCATAGGCTCTCTTTCGTCTGCAGTTCCTCTCTTCACTCATGCCTCATTGAAGGCAGAGGCGATTGTAAAACTAACTGTTCAGGATGTGAAAGTAGTTCCACGAGTGGGGTATCCTCGTTGGCAACGTGACGGATTAATCTTTGAGATCATTTCTTGGATAGCAGCGCATCAACAAAGTCTAAATGGATGCTTGTTGAAGGATCCGCACCTCAAAGCAACGTCGCAAGGTCTAGATGGTCTTATGATAGAAATGATGCCGGGAATCCCTGCTATTTCTCAGGTGACAATATTTGAAGATAAATGCACTGCATATCCGAAGAGCACTTTTGATAATAACGTAATTACTGGGTTTTCGGCAATGCATACAAATGAGAGAGTAGCTGAGTTGGTAGCGACGGCTACTCACTTAATAGTGCAAAGCGGATTGGATATTCAATCTGCAACTAACGCGGCCTCCAAGGTGCTTGATATAAAACTTCGACGTTATCGAGCAGCATTTGCCTTGATGGCAGATATGGATAACGAAGATAGCAGAAAAAATTTATTCGGTCGCTATGAGGATATAAAGGGGATTGGACAGAAGCAAAAAATAGGCGCTAGTTTTATAGTAGATGGTGACTTGCGAACATGGTTCGACCAATTCGCTTTGAATGTTATTCAAGCCCTAGAAAATTTTGACGAGGAAGTGGGTCATAATGTTTGACCCAAAAACTTCTCAAATACTGCGTTCGGCACCTAATCTGCCTGGATTGAATTCAGATGATATCCCGCAACTACTAACACGCCAATATACGGCTCTCGTTTCTGAAAGGCTTCAAGACCGTGACGGCACTAGTCCATCATTGAGATTGGGTGATTGGCCTCTAGAACGTATCGCTGATGCGTATGAAATAGTGGCTTCAGTTAGCGATTCTGGTTCCGATAAAAAATCAGCAGCCTTTGTTTCTGCTACTGCTCACCAAATACTGAGCCGCAGAAAGGTCTCTTCTCCGGTTGAATCTAATGCTCCGTTACTTTCTCGAGACCGAGTTGATTCCAAGTTATCAGCAGGTTTGCTTTTTTTGGCTTCGGAGCAGTATGCTGATGCATACGAGGCATCCAAAGAAATAAATCTTGATCATGCTGATGTCGCCATTGAATTGTGTAGTCACATTAGAGATTTAGCCAGTGGGAATCTCTATAAAATACACCAAAAACCTGAGCAAGTTTTCCCTACTTATGTTGAGGGTTCTTACATCGAGGATAGGGCCACATCAGCCCTCTTTGAAGCTCTAAGATTAGGTATTGAAATGTTGGCGTCGGAGATGCTCGATTTAGCATATCAATCTGATGTCCCATCAGGAGTGGAAAATTCGAAACAACTTTTCGAAAAAGTCAAAGCCCTTTCTTCTGGAATGGAAGTTGATGGCTTGATGGAAGACTCTGTTTCCCGAATAGGCGTATATGCAGGACCTCGCCATCTTGCTTCTTTGCTAATATCCACTTGGGATGGAATTAATTCAGCGTCGCTTGCCCAAGTTAAACCACCAAGCGGAGCAGATGAAGTTTTTTGGAAAAAATGGATACAGAATAGGAGTAAAGAATTTCCCTTTCTTTGGCCCAACCATCGAGAGGCAATAGACAAGGAGTTCCAAGAAACTGGAAAATCGGCAGTAATGGTGCTTCCTACGGGTGCTGGAAAAACAACTGTTTCTTCGTTGAAAATTGCTGGCGTGCTAGCACGAAAAAAGAAAGTAATTTTTCTGGCGCCAACGCACGCACTTGTAGATCAGCTTACCTCTGATCTGCAAGAGATGTTTCCAGAGGACCTCGTTGGCTCTGTGGTTTCCAACGATTTTGATCAACTTCTGATCTCTGAATCATCTCTCAAAGAGATTGAGGTAATGACTCCTGAGCGATGTTTGGCCATGTTGTCGTTCGCTCCCGAAGCATTTTCGGATGCGGGTCTTCTGGTTTTTGATGAGTGCCATCTGTTGAGCCCGTCTGCTGGCAAGATACGGCGAGCACTTGATGCAATGTTTTGCATATTGTCATTTGTGAACATCGTACCCGATGCTGACCTATTATTCATGTCAGCAATGCTTAAAAACGGCAATGAATTAAGTGACTGGGTTGCTGAGCTTACCGAAAGGCAATGTGTTTTCGTACAGTTGTTGTGGAAACCAAGTCGTCAGGCAAGGGGAGTAATATACTATGAAAAAGAACAATTAGATAAAATAAAGCTAATGGCTTTGTCAAAACAGATAAGTCTGAACAAAGAAAAAGAAAAAACTGCTGCAACTCTCAGGAAAAAAGCTGCCGAACTTCTTCGAGCTCACCCGTATGCAGTCTGGGGACTACAGCACAACTGGCTCGCACGAGAGCTCAACGAGGCGTATTGTTCGTTCACCAAGGTTTTATCAAATACAGTTTCCTTGTCCGGCAAGTTGTCTGGGAATAGAATTCTGCTCAAACCTAACGCCAACGTCGTTGCTGCAAGCATAGCTGCATCGGCCGCCAAGCAACGAATTAAAACAATAATTTTTGTAAATAATAAGGCGCATGCAGTATCTACTGCTGCAAAAATAACAGAAATCTTAGATGGCTGGACAGTTCATCCTACTGAATTTGAAAAAGCGTATTGGGATGCCCTTGAAATGGAATTAGGGAATTTAAAACACTCTGTTCTGGAGGGACCTGCAGTCGCAGTTCCTCACAATGCATCAATGTTGCCCATAGAACGTGTGCTGTCAGAAAAGATGTACAAGAGACCCAACGGAGCATTTGTAATTGTAGCCACCCCAACACTCGCACAAGGCTTAAATTTACCTGCTGACCTTGCTATATTGGCAGGCGATAAAAGAGCAATGCCAGACGGAAAAGGGCGGGAAAAGTTGGGGGCACACGAGATTTTAAATGCGGCCGGTCGAGCAGGCAGGGCGGGTCATGTGGCAAATGGAGTAGTGTTGTTAATTCACGATAGTATCATTGAACACTCATCTGGAAAGGCGTTGAGTATTGATATGGTTCAAACCCTTCAAGCGGTCTTGCCGGAAGATGATCGATGCATCGAGATAGTTGATCCTATCAACCATGTATTGGATCGAGTTATGAGCGGTCAAATTCTTGATGGCGATGTCCAGTATACTATGAACAGACTTCCTTTCTTGACCGGAGAACAAAAAGACGGCGACATAGCAAAACCTCGTTGGGAGAGCTCTTTTGGTGCTTACATTGCGAGAAAGACTAATTCTCAATTAGAATATGAAGCAAAAGTCGTTCAGTTCAATTCGGTTTTGAGACCGATAAAAACTGAAGATTCTGATAAAGCGGTCGTTGCTTTAGCAGCGCAATCTGGCGTGCCAATAGACTTGGTTAAAAACCTGGTTGAGAAAATTTTGAATGATGGAAACTTGTTGCCGACAGACGTGGAAGGTTGGATAAAGTGGGTATTGAACTGGCTTAAGGTTGACAGCTTTGCGTCTCAGGAATTGCTGCAAGAAGTCTATCCGGATATTAATGCGATCTGTGGGAAAAGCAAAAATGATCCTTTTAACGCTTTGTCGATCGATGAAATTACCCCTGGTTTGATCGGGTGGATCAATGGCGTCCCTATTCGCGTAATCGAAGAGCTCTTATCGGGTTGTCCCGATTCCGTAAATAGATCTGAAATGGTTTGCCCCAAGGCTAGAAATTTAACGGGCCAAGTAATATCAAGAGGTCTATCCTTCGCGGTAAATATTGTATCCCAAGCAGTGAAAATTGTTGACCCTTATGGCGCTCAGCCTGAGCTTGACCCAACTTTGGTCGAGAGTTTAGGGACCTTGTTGAGAAGAGGTTATAATTCGACAGACCTCTTGATTTTTGCAGGTAAGAACAAGCAGTATCTTGGGCGAGTCCAGCAACATATGGCATATAAAAAGTGGGTCGCAGACTTGTTTAATATGCTTCAAGATCTTTAGTGGAACTGTATTTGTACTAGCGTGTGCTTTGGACGGCTGTGAAATACTAAAATGGACTTATTGGGTGGATTTCGCATTGGGTGCATATAACACCGATGACTTCTATGAACTCAGACCAGGCTGGCAATAGCCGAGGCCCCGAAGCCGAAATATCCGAAGCGCTAGGTAAACTGACCTGGATAATTGAAAACCATAGCTCGGCAGCTTGGCCACTCTTTGATCGACTTGAAAAAGAGCTCGAGTCTCTTCGAGGGCGCAAGTTACGTCTTGATCGTTACCGCTAGAGGCTAAGGTTAATATTATCAAAAATAATCTTAGCCAGTTCGTCACGCCTAAATTCTAATGAACCTCCATCTCCATAGTCAGGACGGTTGTTGTAGTGTCCTATTAGTTTGCACCGCAGCCCATAGTCCAATCCTGCCTCCAGCATTCTCTTCTCGAAAGAATGGCGAAGAGAGTAGATCCGGTGATCCTCCGTCGGAAATAAGTCTCGAGCCTTGAAGGCCTTGGTTAGCGTCGCAGACAAAGAATTGCTCTTCTCACGATATCGCGGAAAGCCATTCGGGCAAGCTTGCATTGCCTGAAGAGAAACCCCCAAGAGCGGGATGTCTCGATTGGCCGACTTAGATTTGAGTTCGCGTTTTGCCTGAGGGCGGATTTGCAAGTGTGGGATGTCGTGATCCAGAATGATGTGCTCAGGTCTTAGGTTTGCCAATTCGCTGGGACGGCAACCTGTCTCCACCATTGTGTAGACAAGGCAGCGCGCTTCTATGTTCAAGTCTTCCAACATGCTCGACGCTAGGATCTTGTTTTTGATCCAATCAGGTTCAAACGACGGGATATCTTTGTAGATTACATTTTTGAAGCGAAGATTGCGGAACGGGTTCTCTCGCGTTTCATCCCCCTGATAAGCCCAGAAGCGCTCGAAGAGTGTCTTGAGGTTAGTAAAGTCCTTGTTCCCAGAGTTCGCGTGAAGAGGCTTAGAATCGTCCGTAGGATTAACGCGTTTGCTCCACCAATCGTAGACTTGCCTGGCGTGGCTTCTCTTGATCTCATTCATTGGAAGATCGCCGCAGACAGCAACAAAATTGTTAACCGCTCGTCGTTTGACTTTCTTCCAATTCTTAATTTGAGTGTCGGATTTCCCTTTGAGGTCGACTGCGCAAATTTTCTCACAGTAAATTTTGAAGGCTTTTGTGATCGTTATAGCCGTAGGCTCGACTAGGCCGAGCATAGCATCTGCTTGAACAGTCACGATAGGAGAGGAGGTCTCGACCTTCTTTAGCCGGCTTAGGATTTCATCCATTGTGGCCTGAGCAGCCAACTCTTCAGCAGGGATGTAGATGAAGCCAAGGGCCATCGCGCGCTCACGGGCAGCCTCATAAGCGTCGAGTGCGGAAGGTAGCTCTGACTGCAGCGCACGCCAAAGTTTCTCATCTGCGCTCGCAAGCGCATCGCGGCGTGCTCTCGCAATCTGTAAGGAGTCTGTATTGAGTGCTGTTCGGATGGTCCCTCTTGGGTCCAGTTCGCGGTAGGCATTCGGAACACGCCGATGGTAGTTCCAGAAGCCCCCACGGCAAAGTAGGTACTGATTGAGCCGTTTCATAATTGGCATTTGTATCACATGATGTGTCACGTGTTGTGTCACACAAGTTGAGGAAATCAGAGGTTAGGTAAGGTCAGTTGAGTTAAAACCTAATGATTTCAACAACATATCCGGTTCGTGATGTCGGAAAATGGTGCCCCCACACGGACTCGAACCGCGGACCCCCTGATTACAAATCAGGTGCTCTACCAGCTGAGCTATAGGGGCACTTGTCTGGTGTGGCGGGCGTTTAGCGTTCGTTTGCCGCAGTGGCAAGCCGCTTATGACAGCAATCTGTATTTTTTTTGGCTTTAGACGTCTGGGATGGCTTTTCCGCGAAGAAACGTGCTGATCTCGCCAGCAAACCCACTGGAATCGTTCATCTTGGCTACTCCTCTATTCTCTCGGCACATATCTGAGGCCGAACCAATTTTATAAATGAGCCTCTCATAGACAAATAACTCGTGTTTGGAGGGCTTGTGCGGCAATTCCGCTTGAATGCGTTACAAGTGCGGGTAGAAGGCGCGCTATGGCTATATCTACACCTCAACGCATTCTCGTCACCTCTGCGCTTCCGTATATCAACGGGGTCAAGCATTTGGGCAATTTGGCGGGTTCAATGTTACCCGCAGATGTTTACAGTCGCGTTATGCGCCTTTTGGGTCATGACGTGCTCTATATCTGTGCGACGGATGAACATGGCACGCCTGCGGAATTAGCGGCGGCAGATGCGGGCCTTACGGTTTCAGAGTATTGCGATGCCATGCATATCGCGCAAGCCGAAGCTGGGGCCGCTTTTAAGCTGACCTATGATTATTTTGGTCGTTCTAGTTCGGAGAGCACGCAGCGTCTTACGCAAGAATTTGCTCTAGCTTTAGAAGCTAACGGTTTTATTGAAGAACGCATTTCTAAGCAGGTCTATTCTGTTGCGGACGGCCGGTATCTGCCGGATCGTTATGTTGAAGGAACCTGCCCGAATTGCGCCTTTGAAAAAGCGCGTGGCGATCAGTGTGATAGTTGTGGTAAACTGCTGGACCCGATTGATCTGATTGACCCGTATAGCGCGGTCTCGGGAAGTCGCGATGTTGAAATCCGCGACACAAACCACCTTTATCTAAAGCAGTCCGAAATGAGCGGTAAGCTCCGGGAGTGGGTGGAGAGCCATCGTGCCGATTGGCCTACACTCACGACATCTATCGCGATGAAATGGTTGGACGAGGGACTTCGTGATCGCTCGATAACGCGAGATTTGGAATGGGGTATTCCTGTTGTTGATGACGATGGAAATACACGTGACGGATTTGATGGGAAAGTCTTCTACGTTTGGTTTGACGCTCCGATTGCTTATATCGGCGCAACCCAAGACTGGGCCGCTAAAACGGGCGGAGATTGGGAACCTTACTGGCGAACAGATAAAGGCGCAGACGAGACGCGCTATGTTCAATTTATGGGTAAAGACAATGTTGCCTTTCACACGCTGTCATTCCCGACGACAATAAAGGGCAGTAACCAGCCTTGGAAACTCGTGGATGAGTTAAAAGCCTTTAACTGGGTGACGTGGTATGGCGGGAAGTTCTCGACGAGCCAAAAGCGCGGCGTATTTATGGACCAGGCGATTGATATTGCCCCGTCTGATTATTGGCGCTGGCATTTAATGGCGAATGCCCCGGAAGGCTCAGATGCGGCTTTCACTTGGGAGGAGTTCCAAGCGAGCGTAAATTCAGACCTAGCCAATGTTCTGGGTAATTTCGTAAACCGTATTACGAGTTATTGCGTGAAGAAATTTGACGGTGCTATTCCTGCGGGCGGCGTGAAGACCGATGCAGAGGTTTGGATTGAAGCTGAACTCACGGAGCGTTTGCCGAAATTGATTGCGTATTACGAAGCGCGAGAATTCCGCAAAGCTATGGCAGAGACGCGCGCGATTTGGGCCGCAGGTAATGAATATCTGACGCAAGCTGCGCCTTGGACGCATTATAAAACGGATGTTGATCAGGCCGCGATGGGGGTTCGGACTGGTTTGAACTTGGTCGCCCTATTTGGTATTATCGCTCAACCTATTATTCCTGATGCCGCGGCAAAAATTCTGGAAGCTATGAGTATTCCAGAAGGCAATCGAACGTGGAACTTTGGCGACGCCGCAGATCTATTGGATGCCTTGCCTCATGGACACATCGTCAGTGCGCCGCCTGTGTTGTTCTCTAAGATTGAAGATGAGGATATTACGACATGGACGGAGCGCTTTGGTGGCGGCGAATAGAGATTCAATACACGACTAACCATGTATGAATAATGGGACTGAGTCCTTTTGGGTATAATGCGGATATATTTGGATGATGCTTGATTTTGGAACAGCGGTTCGGCGGTATTACGCCAATTATGTAAATGCGAATGGGCGTGCGCAACGGTCTGCTTATTGGTGGGTCCTGCTCTATCAACTTATTATTTATGCTGTTTTAGCCACAGTTGTTTACATGGCTGATGGGAGGAGTGAGTTTTTCGACGCCATAAATCAGGCTATAGAAAGTGGTGATCCAAATAGTATGGATCCTGATGTCGTGCTTGGGGCGAGCGGGCTGATTGCGTTTTTCTTAATGTTTATCTTTGCGCTGAGTAACTTCCTTCCTGATATCATGTTAGATATTCGACGATGCCATGATTTAGGTCAATCGGGTTGGTTGGTGCTCGGGTTTAGGATTCTTGGAGCCTTACCGAGCATTGGGGTTATTGTAGTTCTTGGAAAGCTCGTGTGGTTTACTTTCCCAGGCAATCCCAATTCAAACCAATATGGTCCTGACCCGCTGGAGCAAGACACAAATATCTTCGGTTAGTTTAATGTTTTGCGATGGTTGAAGACTTCACATCAGTTTTTACGACGCAGGCCAAGATGATAGCTACAATTCCAACCAAAGCTGCCGCCCCAATCCAAACAAAGCCGCCTTGCCCAAAATGCCTCAGGGCGAGAAAACTAAGACCCCAGATACAAGGAAAGGCGTAGGCTTTGTTTATGGCACCCTGTCTTAATACATAGATGATCCACCACAAAGCTAGGCCTAAAACAGAGAGGGCAGTTCCAATGTTGCTCCATCCCCACCCTTCGGCGTGGCTCCAGATTAAGCCGTTTAGGCCAATGAAAACTGCGATTGAACACCAACCTGCAATGAGGCTGATGGGGGTGAGAACGAAGGCCTTTTCCATCGCGTTTAACGCCTGACGACGGCGAGAGAGCCTTACCGTCGCAACAACGAGCGCGCACATAGCGGGAATGAAAACCAATGTCGCCACTTCTTCAACGCGCGAGTCTGGCACAAATGCCGTGACAAGGCCCCACGCGATAATTCCCCACAGCCCACCCGCAACCCACCAGCCTGTTTGTCGAAAAAGGTCACGCGTGAGATTGCTGGGCATGCTTTGTATAACGCTGTAGGTCATGATCCCGATAAAAATTGGAAGCCAGATCGAAAATGCGGTTGTTTGAGGTACGAGTAAATTGGCCGTCAGATCCGAAAAACCTGATGGACTTCGAGCGCCGTCTATAAAAAAACCTAACGATGAACAAATCCAAATTAAGGGTGCTGCAAGCAGGTTTGTAGCGGCGCGAATGAGGTCAGAACGGATGTTTGCATTAACCATATTCATAAGCTTCTTACGTTTGACAGAGAGAAAGTGTTCAAAATTTCGACAAAGCCTCAATTCTGTGTTATAGACAAAGCCTGCACATTATTAAAACCATAAGAAAGGTTGCCCATGCAAATCCAAATCGTCTCCAAAGGAATCGATGTTTCACAAGCGCTACGCGAACGAATTACAAGCCGGTTAGAGGAGATGATGGACAAGTATATCCATAGGGAAGGTGAGGCGCAGGTCAGTATTGCGAGGGAGGGGTCAGGGTTTAGAACGGTATGTTCAGTCCATTTACCCTCGGGTGCTTCTATGGAGGCTCAAGGTAACGCACATGAGGCCTATCCTGCGACAGATGAAGCCTTGGAGCATATGGAAAAACGCCTGCGCCGCTATAAACGACGTCTAAAAGATCACAGTCAGCGGGCAAAGGCAAAAGAAGCCTCAATGTTTGTGCTAGCGAACCCAGTGAGTGATGATTTCGATTTAGAAGATAATGATACGGCCATCATTCAAGATGAGCCTATGGTTATCGCTGAAAGCACAAAACACATACGTACATTGACGCCAGGCATGGCTGCATTGGAACTTGGGTTAGCTGACTCAGGTGTTGTTGTTTTTCATAATGTTAAGCACGGAGGCATTAATGTTGTTTTTAAACGTGCAGACGGCCATATTGGTTGGATTGACCCCAAAGTCACCTAAATACCCCTGAGATACGATAATGGATACGTCATTTGACCTAGTCGACCTTGGCGGATATATGGCCGCATATTGAATGAAACATACACTTCCGGGCGCGCTTGATGTGTAATGCCATATTGGCAAATATGACTTAGGCGTGAATGTGGGGATGGATATGACTGACAATTTATTTTCGCCTGAAAGTGTCGTTCTCGACCTACATGCGGGCTCGCAAAAACAACTTTTTCAAGAAATGGCCGACCGTTTGATTACGGGTCATGGATTGAATATGCCGCGTCGTGATATTGTCTCAGCAGCCATAGAACGTGAACGTTTAGGGTCTACAGGCGTTGGTAATGGTGTGGCATTACCTCATGCTAGAATAAATGGTATCGATAGGGTTGTCGCGGGGTTTGCTCGGCTGAGCGAACCAATGGATTTTGATAGTGTGGATGGACGACCCGTAGACTTGGTGGCCTTCCTGTTGGCGCCATCTGATGCAGCGGGAGCTCATTTACGAGCTTTGGCACGTGTGTCCCGCCAACTTCGTCGTCATGACAATCGATCCCGGTTACGTACGGCTCCAGATGAGCTGAGTCTTTTTACGATTTTGACTGATGAAACTTTGAAGAGTGCAGCGGCTTAACCTTATTGAGGGGTAGCTTGTGCTATAGAGTTAGGACTGCCATTAAACGCAATCGGCGTCCTGGATCAAAGTTAGAGCTGACTACACGTGAAACCTAATAATCCCTCACGCCTTTTTAACCGAGAAATTTCTTGGTTGTTTTTCAATACACGCGTTTTGGAAGAGGCGGAAAATCCGCAAGTCCCATTGCTTGAACGCGTCCGATTTTTGTCAATTTCGGCCTCCAACTTAGACGAATTCTATATGGTTCGTGTGGCTGGTCTACGTGAGCAAATGCGAGCAGGCCTTCGCGGTAAAGGCGACCTTGAGCTGTCACCTGCCGAACAGCTAATCAAAATTGATCGCCGCGCAGGTAAGATTGTTACGCGGCAAAATAGATGCTGGCGTAAATTGCGCCGTGAACTCGTTACAAAGAAAATAAACGTTTGTAGCGTTGAGGACTTGAGTGAGGATCAAAGTGAGTCACTTCGAGCGACCTTTGATGCAAATATTCTGCCGCTCTTGACGCCTTTGGCCGTGGACCCTGCACATCCGTTTCCTTTTTTACCCAACTTAGGTTTTGGTATTGCGCTTGGGTTAGAACAAGAAGATCGCGACCCTCTTTTTGGATTGATTACGGTGCCATTGAACGTCCCGCGATATATTGAAATTAAGGCGAGTGGAAAAGATCGAAACTTCGTCTTGATCGAAGATGTCTTGCAAACCTTTGCCTCGAATATTTACCCTGACTTTGATGTGACATCATCTGGTGTTTTTAGAATTACGCGCGATAGCGGTATAGCGATTGATGAACGCGCAGAGGACCTTGTCCAACATTTCGAAACTCTGTTGAAAGAACGCCGTCGAGGGCGCGTCATCCGGTTGGAAATTAATCAGGCCATTGATGCGGCTTTGAGGAATTTCCTCATCAGTAGCTTTGATTGCTCAGAAGAAACGATATCTGATAGTGCCGACATACTTGGGTTGTGCGATATGTCAGAACTTGTGAAAGTGGGGGCGAATGACCTATTGTTCCCACGTTTTACGGCTCGCTTTCCAGAACGTATTCGTGAATTTGATGGCGATTGTCTGGCGGCGATTGCTGCAAAGGATATTGTAGTTCATCACCCTTACGAAGAGTTTGATGTTGTCATTCAGTTTCTTCAACAAGCCGCTCGGGACCTCAATGTCGTCGCGATAAAACAAACGCTTTATCGCACCAGTGAGGATAGCCCGATTGTGCGGGCCTTAATTGATGCTGCTGAAGCAGGTAAAAATGTTACGGCACTTGTCGAGTTAAAGGCTAGATTTGACGAGGCGTCTAACTTGCGATGGGCTAGGGATCTGGAACGCGCTGGCGTGCAAGTAGTCTACGGTTTTGTAGGGTATAAAACACACGCAAAGGTTAGTCTTGTTATCAGGCGAGAGCAGGGACAACTGAAGACTTATACTCATCTGGGAACTGGAAACTATCACGCCCAAAATGCTAAAGTTTATACCGACCTAGCCCTCTTTACGGCTGACCCTGTGATTGGTGAGGATGTTGGGCAACTATTCAATTTCATGACGAGTTATAATAAACCCAAGGATCTGCAAAAGCTGGCTATTGCGCCTATTTCGTTACGGGAGAACTTACTCGAATATATTGACGGTGAAATGATCCATGCACGGGCGAGCCGCCCCGCTACAATTTGGGCGAAGATGAACGCACTTGTAGACCCTGTCGTGATAGAAAAGCTATATGAGGCGTCCCAAGCGGGGGTTAAGATTGACTTGGTCGTCCGCGGGATTTGTTGTTTGCGCCCTGGCGTGACGGGCATGAGTGAGAACATAAGAGTGAAGTCTATTGTTGGGCGGTTCCTTGAGCATTCTCGTATCGCGTGTTTTGGAAACGGAGCAGACATGCCATCTGATAAGGCGCTAGTATTTATTAGTTCTGCTGATTGGATGCCTCGTAACTTGAACCGCCGTATTGAGACGCTTGTTCCCGTTGAAAGCCCAACTGTTCATAATCAAATTTTAAATCAAATCATGATGGCCAATTTATTGGATACTGAAAATAGTTGGGAACTACAGGCAACAGGCAGATATGTACGGGTTGCTCTAGAAGAGGGAACCGCACGTTTCTCGGCCCATGAATATTTCATGGAAAACCCTTCCTTATCGGGACGGGGGGCTGCTTTGGAAGATTCCGCGCCCGCTCATCTCGAAGAGGCAGACGTTCCAGATACTCAAATTTTCCATCCGAAGTTGGTAAGTTAAGTGTCTACGTATCAACCTCTCAGGCAGCTTGCTGTTATTGACATTGGATCGAACTCTGTTCGCCTTGTTATTTATGATGTGTTTGGGTCTCATTTCACTCCCGTCTATAATGAGAAAATTCTGGCTGGATTAGGACGCGATTTAAAGCGGACTGGTCGTTTGTCAGAGACTGGTAAAATTCAGTGCCGTGAAGCGCTGGTACGTTTTTCACAGATCATCTCAGCCCGAAATTTACCTGCGCCATTGGTTGGGGCGACTGCGGCCTTACGTGTCGCAGAAGATGCGCCTGATTTTGTTAAATCAATAAAACTAGAAACAGGTCTAGATATTACGCCTATTTCTGGTGCAGAGGAGGCACGATTATCTGCGCTGGGGCTTTTGGCTAATAATGATCGCCGTGCAGGTATCGGGGCGGACCTTGGAGGCGCGAGTTTAGAGCTTATGCGTGTTGGCCCAGAGTTGAAGTCCGACGGCGCGGAGGTACAAGGTGTCTCTCTGCCTTTAGGTCCATTTGATGTAATTGGCGGAGATTTGGCAGAGCTAAAGACTGAAGATTATGCGGCTCGGGTTGAGGCGCTGGATGAAGCTTTAACTGCAACACCTCAGTATCTGCAGGGCGAAGATATACTTTACTTGATCGGTGGAGCTTGGAGAAACTTAGCTTCGATACATCAGAAACGCATGAAGTATCCTATGCGGACTTTGCAGGGGTATCGCTTGTCCGCAGAGGCAGCATCCGAATTGGCTAACTGGGCTTGGACTGACGGGTTGGACGATGTCTTGAATTGGCCTGGTATGCGAAAGGCACGTGCAGAAACTCTTCCATATGCGGGTCTTATGTTAGATCGCCTGTTGAAGTATTTTAAACCTAAGTCCGTCGTCATTTCCATGGCAGGTCTTCGTGAGGGTTTGGTCTGGGATATGTTACCCGAATCTGTGAAGGGCCGTGACGCGTTGATTGATGGATGTCGTGACTTTGCACGCGGGTCCGTACAGGCGGAACATTTTGGACCGCCGCTTTATCGGTTTTTATCACCGCTTCTGGCGGCGTTGCCTTGCGGCTTTAGTGAGCGAGATGATGCGCGCCTTATTCAGGCCGCTTGTCATCTTGCAGGCCTTGGGAAAAATTTACATCCTGATTATAAGGCTGAACTTGTTTTTCAGGATGTCCTTTATGCACCTGTCGCGGGACTGACACATGCGGAAAGAGCGTTTCTGTCTCTGTCTCTTTTACGAACTTACACGGCCAAGAAGAAGCCTCCCGTGACAGGTTTAATAGAAGCGTTACTTGTTGACGAACAACGCCATACGGCAGCCTGTATTGGGGCTGCGATTAGATTGGGTATTGTTGCGACGGGGCGAACGCCGTCATTGCTAGAAGATTTTGAATTAGATATTCGTGGGGGTGAGCTTCACTTACTTTGTAAACCAAAACACTCAAGTATGATTACGGACCAAGTATATTATCGCTTAGTGAAACTTGCAAAACTATTGAAACTCAGGCCTGTAACTGGAGAGTTTTAAACGAGAGCGGCATTTACGCCCCTTGTAAAAATAATAACTTTCTGCGTAGGTTGAACTTCAAGCTTGTTTAATCTCGGAGATGTGCCTTCAGTATTCTTATAGCTCAATTTTTGAAGTCTAAAATACTTTCAGCAGGTGCTTCATGAGCGCTTTTTCTGCTGATATAAAGCAGCTTGCAGGGGCGGCACCCGTTCGGCAGGGCAGTTACCCCTGTTTAATTTTGAACGCAGATTATCAGCCGCTCTCCTATTTCCCGCTATCTCTTTGGTCTTGGCAAGATGCCGTGAAGGCAGTCTTTCTCGATCGCGTCAATGTAATCGATCACTATGAACAATATGTTCGTAGCCCTAACATCGAAATACAAATCCCGTCGGTTGTCGCCTTAAAAGACTATGTGCCGCAAAATCGCTCACCTGCATTCACGCGGTTTAACCTATTTCTTCGTGACGGGTTTAAGTGCGCTTATTGCGGTTCTCCAAATGAGTTGACGTTCGATCATGTTATCCCGAGGCGCCTTGGAGGGGAGACAAGTTGGACGAATATTGTGGCCGCCTGTTCGAGCTGTAACTTGAAGAAAGGCGGCCGTCTTCCACGCGAAGCCCGCATGCACCCGAACTTAAAACCTATGCAGCCATCTATGCATGAATTGCAAAGTCAGGGCCGACGATTTCCTCCTAATTATCTACATGAAAGTTGGCTTGATTTTTTGTATTGGGATGTCGAATTGAAGCCCTAGACCTGTGAACAGACTTTCGTTAGCACTAAGGCAGGGAGATGATTGAAGATGGTTAATACTGAGACAGGTTACGAGTTTGATTGGCAAAACCCTGACCGTAAAACATTTGACTTTGGACGTGTCCTCTCTCGTACATTTACGAGTCTTTTCAGCTCACCTCGTACTTTATTAATCGCATTGGCTGTTAGCCTATGCTTCACGATTGCTTCGGCTATCCTGATGTCGACGCAGCTACAGACTGTCCTTGAAACTGCAGCGTCTGCTGAAGACTTTGTGCTGCAGGCAGGGTATTGGGGCTGGACTATAAGTATAGGTGTCTTTGGACTTTTGCTGGCGGTTTGGTTTCAGTTGGTCGTAATACAAACGTCTTATGCTGCAATGACGAACACAGAGGTGGCAAAAAACGTGCACGGTCGAGCGCTACGCCTGACGGTTCCGATGTTTATTACCGCATTAATCTATGTCATCGTTTGTTATATTGGGATGCTACCATTGCTCATTGGCACCATTTTTGTTTGGCCAGGCTGGGCTTTGGCTGGACCCATGATGATGTATGAAGACAAAGGAATTTTTGGCTCATTAGGAGCATCTTGGACGTTTGCCAAAGGCAATAAGCGCTACATTTTTTTGCTGTTACTGTTAACATCTATACTTGGTAGCGTGATCTACTCTGTGACCCTAGGTTTAGGTATGGTCCTGACAGGTATCAGTGTGATGTCGGGCGACCCAACCGCGGCGCTCAATCTGCCCATTGTTCAGCAATTGATGTATAATGGTATAGCCGGTGTCGGCGGCTATGTGATGTATGCTCTATTCGCTTCTGCTCTGACGGCAGCCTATGTTGAGATTAAAACGATAAAAGGTGGCACGCCTACAGTCGCAGAAATTTTCTCCTAAGCTGCCGCTTCAGCCTTGATACGTCCTATCATGGCCGCAAGGCCGTTGGAGCGCTGAGCTGATAAGTGCTCTGCGAGTCCGAGTTTTGAGAGAATGTCATTGGCATCCAAAGCGGTTATGTCCGCTGCCGTACGCCCTGAAAATATTTGTAGGACGATGGCGACGAGGCCTTTGACGATATGGGCATCACTATCGCCTGAAAAATACCAGAGGCCGTTCTCATGCGTGCTCGCTAACCAAACCTGACTGGCACACCCTTTGACCTTATTTATGTCTGTTTTTGCGTCTAGCGGGAAAGGAGGTAAGTTCTTCCCGAGGTCAATCACATGCATATAGCGATCTTCCCAATCATCCAGAAAGGCGAAGTCGTCAATCATGTCTTGGACATTAGCAGGATAGGTCATGCACGCCATATAGGGGAACTTTACGTGAATGTCTTCACTGCAGCACGTCAAATGGGTGTGTGATTTAGGTGTAACGGACCTGAGACGCGAATGGGTTAGCCTTATCGTTCCTAATTTGCTTTGAGGAAAACATTAACCACGTTCTCAGGGCAGTTAGACTATTCTGAGTGGGTAAGGGAGCCAGATTTGACTGTTAAAATTCATCAGGCGGATCGTGGCAGCGTCATCGACAGGTGGCCTGTTCTGATGCCGAGTTTCGTATGGCTCTTTGCTTTGGCAGCGGGATTTATTGCCTCTGTATTGCGGGGTGCTGACGTAGAATCTCTACTTCCGCTTTTTTTAGCAGGGGCACTCCCTGGTATAATAGGCGTGGTTTTGTCACGCTTCACGGATCGAGAATGGATTCAAATTATTCTAATGCTGAGTTGGGCCGGCCTAGCCGTTATGGCCTGCGTGACGCTTGGTTTCATGCCACTGGCTTTGCTCTTAATTACAGTGCCTGCCATTGCGAGTTTGTTCCAACGTGAAAAGGTTCTGGAAGGCATCGTTATCGCCGCTTTGATGGCTATTATTACTTGGGTTGCTGCGGGTCAGGACTTTCTACCTGAACCACCTTTCGCGAATACGGCTGTTGGTGATTGGGCTAGTCTGTCTGCCATGTCCGGACTTTTGGCCTTTATACTTTCAACTTTGTTTGCAACGGCCTTGCGACGCTCACAAGTCTCGCTTGAGACGGGGCGCACTTATTGGCGTGATGGTGTTGAGGGCGGTTTATTTGAATATGATGCAACAGGGCAACTCAGTGGAACTAACGAGCAAGGTTTAGCCCAGTTTGCAGGGAATGTACCCTCAGACTTAATGGACTTTTTACCAGAGGACCATGCGGATCAGGCTCCATTTGTTGCTGTTGTTGATTTAGCGCGGCGGACATTTAACGCTCAGGTTTTGCGTGTCTCGCATGCCGCAAGTGGAGAGACTGCGAATTACGATCTACGTATTACGCCCCTAACAACAAAAGGCTGGTTGGTTCATGCGTGTGACCGCACGGACGCAGAAGCGCAATTGGAAGTCTTACGTCAAAATGGCGCGACGGCCGCACAAGATAGTACAGATAAAACGCTTTTCTTTGCGGGGGTGAGCCATGAGCTACGGACGCCATTGAATGCCATTATCGGATTTTCCGATATGATGCGGTCTCGATTGTTTGGCCCATTGCCAGGAAAATATGCTGAATATGCAGACCTGATTCATGAGAGCGGTCAGCATATGTTGGACTTGATTGGTGATGTTTTAGATATGTCTAAAATTGAAGCTGGGCGATATGAGTTGAACTATGATACATTCGACGCTGCCGATGTTATTCGCTCGTCCGTTAAAATGATCCGACCTGCCGCTGATGCCGCCGAAGTTGTTATTGATGTAAATCTTGATTTGGATCAGGCACTTTTGATCCAAGCAGATCGTCGTGCAGTTCGCCAGATTTTGCTTAACCTGTTGTCCAATGCTGTGAAGTTCTCTCACAAGGGTGGACATATTGATGTTGATGCGCAGGCTATTGACGGAGATCTCGAACTTTCAGTGTCTGACACAGGTGTTGGCATGAGTGCCGAAGAACTATCACGCATCGGAGACCCATATTTGCAGGGTGAAGCTGGACAGACTTCAGACGAACGTGGGACAGGACTAGGCTTGGCATTGGTTCAGTCTTTGACGGAGCTTCACGAAGGCAAGGTGAATGTGCGTTCAGAAAAAGGTGAAGGTACACGATTCAAAATCATTCTGCCCTTACAAGTCGATTGATTTTTATCTGAAAAATAAGGTCCATTGTGCCTCGGACTAGACTCAACGGACCTTAAAACCTTAAAATCTTACGTCTTTAGGCAAGACGCGAATGTTACTTTTAGTGTCGCCCGCCAAGCCGTGAGGTCGGCTTTGCTATACTCATCAATAATAAGAAAACGGCTAGGGCGAGCATCAAAATTATTCCATTCGCAGAGATCGTACGATCCGCAAGTTTGATGAGACCTTTTCCAGGCATATTTTGTTTAATAGATTGACGTGTTGTTTGACCTACAGGTTTGACTTTATCTTGTAGTTTGTCTGTCATTTGAGCTATATCATCTAAAGTGTCGATGCGTTTGAGACCAGACGTCTTATCTTTAGACCATTGCTTTGCAGCATTCCATTTTACTTTTGTGCTGCGTTTAAGGTCCTGCAAGGACGCAGCCTTCTGAGTATTAGGTGTTTCAAATTGGAACTTTCCGCGCAAACTTGCTGGACGAACAGATGCCTTTACAAGACTTGGTTTTACACGAGGCTCTACACTTACCGTTTTGAATGATTTTGCAGGTGCCTCAAGGGACTTCGCAGTTTTAGCTGGTTTGACATCTTTATAAATGTCGCGAGGAAGGTTCGCTGTCTGCACCTTTACGGGTTTTTCAACTGTTCTGAAGGTAGGCCAATTCAATTTAGACAAACTTACTTTTGGCATATCGAAATCAGGCCACTGTATTTGAGGGAAATCAATACCAGCAAAGCTTAGTTCTCTATTTTCACGCGGTTCACTTACCCCAGGTGCAGGTTGAGCTGTTTGTGCCATAACAACGGATGATTTATCCCAACGCGACACACCACCGCGTAAGGCATTCCAATGCGCGATTTGAGTTAATTGGTGACTGGTACGAATAAAGCTGTCCCCAGATGCCGAAGAAATAATACCTGTGAGCTTTCCGCGACCCGATCCGTAAAGCGCGGCGACGCCGCCACGTTGGATTCTACGAGGCTTCATTTGGGCAGCCGCGAACTGCACAGCAAAATCATCAGCTCCACTATTGGCAAAACGTTCAATATTGGAGGCCAACAAGTTTTTACCTGTAGCGGCACTACCTTTTAAGGCTTCACGTAAGGCTTTTGGAGCGGATGCTGTATATTTTTGAGCGAGTTTTGTTGGACCAATGACTAAAACATGTTTGTCGCTAACCTGAATGTCCTTACGCGTATAATCGGCTAGGGTTAGCCCGTGACCTGCGGACTTCGCCATTTGCCCTAGCACACCTAAAGCGGCTTGGTAGTCTCGTG
Organism: uncultured Caulobacterales bacterium; assembly: GCA_938009235.1. Classification (GTDB taxonomy): domain Bacteria; phylum Pseudomonadota; class Alphaproteobacteria; order Caulobacterales; family Maricaulaceae; genus Litorimonas. The sequence goes on along the minus strand of CALLIK010000002.1, from coordinate 5,956 downwards.
TTTCAAGAGGAAGGACAATGTAACTTTCTGCTTTTGCAAAAATGCCACCCGTCGCGGCTAGGCGCGACAATTCCGTGATAGGTGATTTGGTGTCTTGCTTGAGTGTTAGACTTGAACCTTGATCAAGTGTGAAGCTTGGAGTTCCAAGGTTCTGAGCCTGACAAGTATACCCAGGTTTTGCATCGAGTTCTGGCAATATACTTAGAAAGTTAGACGTGGCGTTTAACTTTCCAGCATCAATATCAAAGGCGACTGATTTACGTTTTCTGTCTAATTTTGCTGCGCCGAGCACTTCACCGTTCAAAGCAACGCGGAGGCGAGATGTGTTGGCCACATCATTCGTAGTTGATAGGCGAAGTAAAAGTTCTGCCTTTGTTGCAATTGGATCTTCAACACCAAACCTATAGGTTTGTGTGCCAGAGGCCCAGTTGTCAGATCTAAAATTTATAGTGGATTGACCTGCCCCCAAATCTGATAAAGCTGCCTTCTTTTTTATTTGAACGACACCTTGATCTAACTGGTTCTGTAGGTTTAATTCACCAATACTTGCGATCGGACGGCTTGTATTTGGTAGACTACGTGTAGAGAAAATCTCTAGCATTTGCAGAATTTCAGCATCTGTATCGGCTGTAAAAATTAACGACGTGGGTCGTCCTTTCGCTACAAAAATCCGCGCACCCTTTGAGTTCACAATCATTGGATCATTCGTTACTTTTAGTAATCGGTCACGTTTCACCATCACAATGTTAAAGTCATTGCCTCGCGTGGTGACGGAGAACTTTGGTACTCTTGGTCCGCGTAGTGATATGCCTTGAGCGGCCAAAGCTTGCATGTCGGTTCCGTTAGGGCCGTGTGCAATCAAACCTACCTTTTTGGGAGCAAGAGAGGGAGATGTTAGATATTTTTTTATTTCAATAAGGCTCATGTTTCTGTTTCTGGCACGGCCAGACATACGCAGAGTGGAGGCAGAAAGGTCTACAGACCATTTCCCATGCGAAGGCATGATGCAATCGGTTCCCTTGGGTGTTGGGTAAATGATACGAAGGGAATTCCTACGGTCCCGCGCAATACCTGTATCAAGAGGAATACGAGCTTCAAACCCTCTACCTTTTGAAAATACGGATACAGGTTTTTCATTGTTAAATTGGATCTGTAAAGGCGCATTTGAGGCCACAGGTGTCAAAGGATCCGCGGATAGAGTCAGTATGATCTCTGTTGTTCGCTCTGCTGGCGGGAGGTCAAAGTAGAGCTGTAGGGTCGGTTGACGCCAATCTAATGTATGAGTTGTGCGCGATGCATCACCATGTGTGATCTCAGCCAGAGTCGCTATATGTTTCGTTTTCTGTACTGTCGTGCGCGTCTCTAGATAGCTTGCTGCATAGCCTGTTTGCGGCAAGGTTGCCGTGCTAAGTAAAAGCAGTAATGCCGCAATATGACGTGTGTTGTGGTGAAACATAGTCCGATGCCCCCGTGTGAATGTGAGGTTACAGACGCAAGAGGGGTGCCAGAAATGACATTAACCATGAAGAATTTTCAGAAAATATTTCTATCGCGTGAAAAAGGTTAGGTTGAATTTAGATGGCACGCCTCAAAACAGAGATCCGCATCACGGCCCTTTTACGGCGCGCGCAAGCGCAAGGCGCCTATGCAGCTATACTACGCCGCGGGGACCCTGACGCTGGTGCGTTCTGGGTTACTGTACGTAAAGGGACCGCATTATTTCGCTATGCTGAACAAATGGGAATGACGGGCGCGCGAGAATGGTATCAGGATGGTCCTTTTGACGAAATAGAACTGTCCGTCAAAATAAATAAAGCCGTCGACCGTGACCCAGATTTATGGATCGTTGAAATTGAAGATACCGCTGGACGCGCCTTTTTAGATGGCGAATTGACTAAAGTGGAGACGGACGCCGAAGCTGCAGCCAGAGCCTTGTTCCGAGACCAATAAATGCTGCAACCAAACCTGCCATCAGGCCATACCAGACACCGGGCGCGCCAATATCCGTTTTGAGCGCGAGAACATAAGCGACTGGAAACCCAATTCCCCAATAACTAATGCCGGTAATCAGCATCGGCCATTTCACATCTGATAACCCCCTTAGAAGTTGGTTCGCGGCAACTTGCGCGGCATCAAAAAGCATGAAGGCGGCGGCCATAGGCAGGAAGATCACAACCCAACGAAACACGTCGGCTTGATTGGGTTTTTCAGGATCGAGATAAACATCTGTGATAAGCTCTGGGATAAGCCAGATCGGAAGTGCGAACATGCCAATGGCGAACACTGAAGCCGTTATGGTTGTTGTAGAGGCCCGCCACTCCGCAGGACGATTATTAGCTCCGCGCGCAAGGCCAATCCGAACTGCGCCCGCCATAGACAGACCATACGGGATCATGAAGGCCAAAGATGCGACGTTTAACCCAACTTGATACGCGGCCAATTCAGACACGCCAATAACACCAATGATGAGGCCTGATGTCGCGAACAACATGCCTTCAAATGTGATCGTGACAGATATCGGCCAACCTAATTTAATGATCTCACGGAACCGCTCCCAATCGGGTTTGAAAAACCGCTTAAAGAGATCAAACGTTTTTGCGCGTTTGTCCCAGTGAATATAAATCACAAAAAACACGAAGCCGAGAAAATAGGAAATAGAGGAGGCGATACCCGCACCAATAAGTCCCATTTCAGGCGCGCCGAACTTGCCGAAAATTAGAACGTAATTAAGCGCAACATTTATAACTGTACCAAGCGAGACAAGAATAAAGGGCACGATTGTTTTCTCGATTGTCGCGAGGAAATTCCGAAGTGTCATGACAGCCAATGCAAAGGGCAAACCTGGGGCGAGGGTAATAATATAATCACGGGCGCGGGCTGACACGTCTGGATCTTGTCCTAGCGCGATCAACATCGGTTCTACAAAAAACACCAAGCCAGCCAGAAGGGGCAAAATAAGGAAGCAGACCCAGATCGCCATTCTGACACTGCGGCGTGAATCTCGCGTGTCATCTTTATCTCGGCCTAGGGCCTGACTCACGAGAGGGGTGACGGCGTGCGTAGGGCCAGCACCAATCATCCATAGTAGGAAATATATTATGGACCCAATCGCTGCGGCTGCGAGTTCTTTTTCGCCCACTCTTGAGATCATCACTGTATCGAAAAAATAGATGGAATAATGAATAAGCTGCGCGAGAGCCATCGGAATGCCGAGGGTTAAAAGCGCACGCATTTCCCCACCCCAACTGTCGGGGAGGGTGGTTTTCGAAGCTGTCAGATCAGAGGACATGGTTCGCAGCTATAGAGCCTGACTTAATCGCGCAAGCCGTGTTTAGAGATTTATATCTGCACTCTAATTCGCTAGAATGGGTTCGAGCGTTGTCATCGTCGCTACAGTACCCTGAGGCGCAATTTTTGACGCGCCCAGAAGGCCGATGCGGATCATGCTTTGGTATCTTCTGATTTCGGACCCGCATATGTCAGCGCCATGAAGACATCCTCAAGGTCGGCTTCTTCGGTACGAAGGTCGGCAATCGACACGCCAGAGTCTTTGACACGGTTGAGCATGCCTGTGACGGAATCTGTGCCGCTACGATATTCGATGATGATCTGTCCGTCGGGCGCGAGCTTTGCATTCAAATCAGACAGAGCTTCAGGCAGCGCCGTCAAAGGCTCCACGGGTGAAATACGCAGAACTTTTTTGTCCAAGCGCGAGAGCAATGTCGACTTCGGCTCATTCGCGACAATGCGGCCATCATGTATAATCGCGATACGATCACAGAGCGCTTCGGCTTCTTCGAGATAATGCGTCGTCAAAATAATCGTCGTTCCTGCTGCGTGCAGCTTTTCAACATAAGCCCAAAGCTGTCGACGCAATTCAATATCTACACCCGCCGTTGGCTCATCCAGAATGAGGACGGGCGGCGTGTGCACGAGGGCCTTCGCAATCAGCAAGCGCCTCTTCATTCCGCCCGAGAGCTGCCGCACATAGGCGTCGCGCTTATCTGCAAGGCCCAGCGCCTCTAGGATTTCCATACTGCGGCGTTCAGACTTCGGGACGCCGTAATATCCTGCTTGCAACTCGAGCGCCTGATAAGGCGTGAAGAACACATCCATCGCGATTTCTTGCGGGACAATCCCGATAGAGGCCCGCGCATCGCGTGTCTGCGTATTGATGTCATAGCCGCAGATTTTGGCGATGCCTTCGCTCTTATTCACGAGGCCCGCCAGAATATTGATCATGGTCGACTTGCCTGCGCCGTTCGGCCCAAGCAGGCCAAAGATCGATCCACGCGGGATAACGAGATCAACGCCATGCAGGGCCGTCTTGGCCGGCGCCTTTTTCGACGCGGCATAGGTCTTTTTCAGTCCTATAATTTCGATTGCAGGTGATGTTGATTGTGTGTTCATATTGACCCGAGCTTTAGACGTAGCCTAAACGCCAGTGCAAGCTGTAACGCTTAGAATTTACGGCTCAAAAGATCACATTGCCCAAAAGGCGATATTTAAGGACGCCTCTCATGGAAACAGCTCAAACGCCACACCTCTCCGCTACAAAGCGCGTTATGTGCGAAGGCTCAGGCGGCGCATTGGGACATCCTCGCGTCTATATGGATATGGGTGACGAAACCTCCGTCACATGCAAATATTGCGACCGTGTGTTCACATTGGACCCGAACGCTGCGCCAAGTGATCATCACTAGTTTTCTAAACCATACCTAAAGGCTGCGCAGGAGAGGGTTGCTAAAACACATCTTCACCTTTTAGGTGCCTGCCGCCATCCCTATATATCTAACGCAAGGGAAGCTTCTTTGCGCGACCTGATTGAAAAGAGACCGATATGATGCTGACCATGATGAAGGGTAAAATCCACCGCGCTGTCGTCACCCAAGCTGACATGCACTACGAAGGTTCGATCTCCGTCGATCAGGATTTACTCGATAAAGCGGGCATCCTCCAAAATGAACAAGTCGATATTTTGAACATCACCAATGGTGAGCGCTTCACGACATATGCCATCAACGCGCCGCGCGGGTCCAAAGTCTTTGGCCTGAATGGTGCCGCTGCCCGCCGCGTCCAACTCGGCGATAAAATCATCATCATCGCCTATTGCCAAATGGACGCCAAAAAAGCAGCCAAATATACGCCGAAAGTCGTTTTGCTAGATGAGAACAATAACGAGCTTAAAAAATAGGCAGAGTCTCGCGCTCATGTCTCGTCATTGCAAGGCTTGACCTTGCAATCCACAAGTAGGCTACTGATGGGTCACAAGATCAGGTCTTGTGACGACGAAAGATAGATGAATTGGTTAAGCCACCCTTCTGCGTTTCGCGCCTCGGAACCAACTCAGTTCCTGTATCTCTTATTTTAGAAAAATTCCCAATTAGTGGGATGTTCGCGAGGGTATTTCAGGGCCCGGCGGAACCGGAATAAATGTAGTGTTTTCGGCCCCAGAGGGACCCTCGCGATAACGCCTTTTTCCATGATTGGCCGAGCACATCAGTCGAGGATGCAACAGCTCTCAATCAGCCGCCCAAATCCCGGGACATTACACCCAAGACTCCAACGACAAGCGTCACTTCTTTCCGATCAGATCAATGTGCACATGACCGCCCGTTGAAAGAAGACTAGTGCAGGATGCCACAGTTTTTCAATGCGCGGATTAGTCTCTTGAATTTAGGTGTAAGAGATTGAGAATAAACGATGTTAGCTTTTCTAAAGCGGGGATCATTATTTTACTGCCTCCAATTCCTCGAAGACGGACGTCAACTAACTAGTCTTTGATGTCTCAATTTGGATCAAAAATGGCCATCACGTGAGCGGCTTAAAACGCCTGCGGTTTCAATCGGTCATCGCAACACATTGGCCAAATCGCTCGGCCGGTGTTTCATATTCGAGGGTCTTTCTGGGACGCTCGTTAAGGGATCTTGCTACCGCATTCAACTTGGCTTGGCTA
>CALLIK010000001.1 GCA_938009235.1 uncultured Caulobacterales bacterium | reverse complement strand
GCGCCGACTCGCCGCGTTTCCAGCGATCCCATATCTCCGAACGCTGCTCTGTTGAATAATATATACGTCGTCTCATCTGCTCACTCCAGTTTAGTAAAATACTAAAGTGTTGCGACGACCGATTGAAACCGCACCCAAAATAAGACGCTGAACAGATACTAAGCATAAATTTTGGAAAGAGCTATGTTCTGCGTAATACGGATCAAGTTTCGGCAGCTCTTTATTGTTAGCCTTCGTTTTTCCGAACGCTTAATTGCTTTTTCATGCGAGAGTGTGCCCACACTCCAAGCAAAGGAGCTGCAATATGCAGTATTATCTGTCCCCAAAGGCTTTCACTCAACACAAAGAATACTAGGAGGGGTAATGCCCTCATAGCTGTGCAAAAACGTCATGGCAAAGAACATTGATGAAACATTCCCGTCTGTCAGGGTAAAATAGAGTTGGTTCCCCTGCACCAGATATGCGCATGACTCCAATCATGACACAGCTCTGATAGGCCCGAAGTTCATTCGTTTAACGTGTTCTGAGGGGACTGGTTTAAGCCTCAATATGGCTAGTGAACTTTGGAATGATGAGAATGATGAAAAACAGTGGTGCCAAACATAAAAGAAGTATGGGTGCGCCTAAAAACCCAATCAGTTTATACTTGGCGCTATCTCTAAGATTAGCTGCAAATAAAAGTATATACCTTCTGGACCCCTCGATAAGCGTGCTTATCCAGTCTAGTGGAATTAGGACAATAAAAATAAGCCCTAAACCAACTAATATCACACTGTAAGTTAAAGCAATAACCCCTAGAAACGGCATAAAAAAAACATTGGCTTGCGAGACAAAGAAAAACGTATTCTTCACGGATTCGAGAATTGAATGACTTACACTTTTGAATGCTCCTGCTCCAGTAAAGCCCCCTAATGCAGCTTTTGAAACGATCTCATCTACGTCATTACTAGAAAGTTTGGGCAATAAAAAGGATATGAACAATAAAGGGCAAACGCACATAATTGCAATTGGAGCAAAGAGAAAACCTGCAAATCCGTGCCTAACTTTATAACTGGCTGATTCAAGAAATTTTAAAAGACCATTACGGATATTAGAAACCAAGCTGCTAAGCCAGTCTAATATTATGAGTATCTGAAAGAACAGACCGCAAATTACTAATGGGAAGCAATACACGAATGCGATTAAAAATGCAGGGAGCTTTAAAAGCCAGTGTACATCTCTGGCAAATTTAAAATTATAACCAATGGTCTGAAAATAAACTAAAGCTAATGCTGAATATACACCTGCGCTCATATTCGCCCCAATAAGCAGTTTCTCTTTTTGCTGCCTTTAATTTCATGTTAAGTCAATCTCACAGACGACTCTTCCCCGTCACAAGCCTCACCCTCTCATAGGGCGCCAGTCCAATCGACCGTAGCATAAAGGGGTAATGCCCTCATAGGGGTCATTAACCCAAGCAATAAAATTCTGTCACGGGCCAACTAAGTTGTCGTCTGGTTCACTTGTGACCTTTACATTCTTCACTTTAAATAGCTGTCGATTCAATACGTCTGCGGCATCTAGATCAAACAGAGCGATGTTTACTCCCTTATCGCCAAAGTTACTTCGATAAGCTATTCCATCCATGCCGTTTGATTTAAAAAGCTCGGCCAATATTTGGGTGGGTATATATTTTTGAATATCTTCATTTCTTGTTACAGGTGAGGAGAATGACTTATTTATATGAGCCCAGACGGCATCTTCGCGATCTTTCGGTTCTGGTTCTCCTATAAAAATGGGAGTTCGTGGTTCATCACTCGCACAATCAATGATCTTTAGCGCTTTCGTTGTTTCAAATTGTGAAAGTGTCACTACTGACCCAATCCAAGGCCTTATTTCTGATACTGCAGTTTCTTGTTCTGTGGCAAGGTATAGGCACGGGATACCTCTTGGGTTTACACGGCCATCAGATGCATATTCTGCCGTAGGCTTCATCCGCGCTGAAGAATAAACATCAGGAATTTCAAATCTTTCAGTACCCTGCTCATGCCATCGCCATGTGTGCCCGTTCTGGCATCGCCAGAGAATTATTCCTTTATTGATTTTTCTTTGCCTGCTCAGACTGGTTGTCATGACCGTATCAAGAAAACTTTGAGTTTCAGGTGTCTTTAAAAACCTGCTCTCCCTTATAACTGAGTTCGAAAAATGGTGATAACTCAGCCAAGAATTAAATTCCTTCATATCGTCATTTCTCCAACTAATCTTAAGTATCGGCCCATCTATAGCAATCTATTAGGGGTATGTTCCGGCTGAGGGCGAAATTAAACGTTAAGAATCGCGAACCCCCGAAACCATAATCAAGATAGAATTTTCCGTATCATAAATGACAAAGCTGGTTTGCCCGTCTGCATCTGGCAGTATCACGCCCTCATAAAACTCAAATTCGCTCAACAGATCAAGCGCAGATAACGTCCCTGTTATCTGGGGTAATGCCCTCATTCCCGCTAATTCCGTTAGCCTTATCGCGTCACTCATCCAGACCTCCATTTATCTTTTGGAAGTATTCTGAATTAAAATGATTGCAGAGTCACATCATCTAAAATGTTCTGTCAATGTTCTTTTTTATGACGTTTTTGCACAGCTATGAGGGCATTACCCCCGCCATAACGGCGGTGATATTCGGCTAAAGGATTGCCGTCCCAAACTTTGAACTGTTTTGAATCTGACGCCGAGGCCGTCCCCTGCTCACCCCAAAGCTCCGGGTCACGTATGCCCATGATCGCGTTTGCAATCTGACGGTTGGCTTGGCGCATAGAAGCCGCGTCGATAAATCGCCTTCGCACATGTAGAAGCTGATCATATGTCGCGTTCGACGTTGCGGCGCTGATGCGCTTGATACCGGCATTTGTGCCGAGCCCGTACAGACACAACAACAGCCGTTGATTTAGCGCAGCCCGGTCAATTTTCTGATACTGCCCTGCTGTCGTGAACTCCCTCAAGAAGCCTGTATCAAGCGCTGTCTCTTTTACCATATCGAGCAAACTCGTCATCGGCCAAGTCTCGGCAATTGTGCCCTTTAAGGCTTCTAAAGTCTGCGGCGGCCTATCAGCTGTAAGAGGCGTGATGAGAAATTTTGGCTTTGTTGTCCAAGCCACATGGACTTTATCGTTTTTTGCCAATTCGTCATTGAACGCTATGAGGTGGTCTTCCAGTTCCGCTTTAATGCCGTTGGTAAAGTCTTTCGCATCTTCGGACAAACCAAGCTCCTTATAATAGGACTCCCGCTCAGTCTCAAAATCATCTGGAATGTCATCATCCGGGTTTTTAAATCGCTCCGCGCCCGTGACCCAAATTTCACGGCTTCTTAGCCTCTCTCGTAGCGTGAGCACGGCGCACAATTCATAAGCATGACGGTCGAGATACCCTTCCGCATCAACTACAGCTGACCTATATTTATTCGGTACAACGCCATTGATAATTATCCTGTCCCTTTTGACATGAAAGCGCTGCTTAGAGCCGTGCTGCACCGAGATCCAATCAAGAGCTTTGAGAAGTGGCCTGTGATGTTGATTGTTTGATGCAAATTCGACCGTGGTTAAAAGCGTTTGCAGCATGGGCCTATAATATGAACTCCAAGACCCGCGCATCAGAGCAAACACGTCCTCTGCCCAAGACGGCTTTTCGATTTTGTTATTCACGATAGCGACCACGGCGGGCCTGTCGATCATGTCAAAGACCACATCCCCTATCGGGCGTGTTGGATTGTGTAATGCGACCGATAATATCTCGCGCAGGAGCGCTTCCTTATCATAGACCTGTTTAGCTTGCTTACCGACAGCCTTAGCGACTTCGGCTTCTTTTGACCGCTGTATTTTTGCGACCGCATCTATCAGGGTTTCGACTAACGAGTCGATAAACTCCGCCGTCCGGCATCCCAGAAATGTCGCATACATGCCGATTTGCGTTGTTTCGTCCGTTCGCCTGATTTCCCAAGGGTCCAGCTTTTCAACGCGGCGGATAACATCATCCCGCCATTCACGTTCCAATTTGTCGATTTTAAGGTCAGTCAGATTGAGCTCGTTTGTAAACGCCACGCGCTGCGCCATGACGTTGAAAGTATCTCTTGATGTTGCACCTGTAGCCTGCCGCATTTGTATCAGAGATGGATGGCCTCCTTCACCTGCGAGCGAAGACAGCAATATGTCCCGAGATTTTTGATCTAAAGTCTTGGCAAGAGACGAAAATATGGCTGTGTCTACTTTATTACGAAGTGAATCATGAGCGCGTTTCATCCACTTAGCCGGCGGCGTCGAGACGGCGTTATCAACAGCCCATTTTAGCATTACGGCTTTGAGCTCTGCATACTTCATTGCTGCTAAAGCTGGGTCGGCGCTTAAATGAGCTTGCAACCGATCAAGATCATTTTTGGAATGTTCAACGATACCAAGATAGCTAATGACAGCATTCCGCCGCCTACGATCTGTTCTAATGATATACTTAGGAGCGTTTGCGGCAGAAGATTTGAGGGATAACTGATCTCCAACCCAATGAATGATATTATCATCAATTTCGCTGTAAGGGAAAAAGCGCCCAAAAGCGCGGTATGATAACAATTTTACGGCTAAATCGAGACGGGCGGGCTTTGGGTGCTCTGATACAAAGGCGAAGTCATCGTAAATGAGTGTCCAAATCTCAATAGCACCATCAAAAAATTGCATGTCTCACCTCCCGTGCAGCTATTTTTGCATGATAAGGCCGAATGAGCTAGCTATTGGCTATAGATTCAAGTTTTTCAGGCTAGAAGTTCTATACCTGTTCCAATTGTTGGCCGTTTTTGGGCAGAGTTGTTGCCACTAGGCCATATTGGCCTAGCTTTGTAGACACCTTGTTTGGTAAAACTGGAAGTAAGGAGAGTGAGATATCACGGCTCCTAAATCAATAAAGTTATATTATAACAATAGCCGCATAATGTATCTTATGAGAAGCAATCATTTGAAAACAGCCGCGCACTGGCAAACAAACATTCAGAATTGGTAATGCCTATAGGCTGTGCCGCACATTTTGTAAAAGATGGGCTTTTGGTAAAAAGGTTTTTTATACCCAATAAGTTAGATAAAATAGAATAAATTTTCAATAAGTTAGCATTCATTACACTAATTTTTGCATTAAATCAAAAATTTATAAAGTTACAACCTTCAAAACATCGCCTTATTTAATTAAATTAGATTACTGCGCTTGACAAACTAATTCATTTACCATCAGTTCCGTAAGCGATGTAATTTAATTTTTTACGATTTTACATTGTGTCATTAAAAATAGCGAAAATGCTGATTAATGAAAATACCAATGGGGAGTACAGGGAAATTAATAAAGTGATAGTGCGCTTATAAGCCGAAAAGGCATCGCAGATTTCAACTTTGTTGTTCGGCAATCGCCGAGTATCGCTAAATCATACGATTTAGTGATCGGGTTTTCTGTGCCTAAATTTTAGGGGAACACATGTCATTATATCTAAAATCTAAAGCGAAACCATCAAAGAGAGGTGATCTTCTTAGAAGTACAGCGCGGATTACAACTGCATCTGCGGCGCTACTTGGGTTCGCCGTTTTATCCGGAACCGCCTACGCTCAAAATTTCGAAATTCAATCCGCAACAGGGTCCGGGTCTCATGCGAGTTACCCACCCTCAAATGTCCTTGATGACAATACTAGCTTTGCATCGCGTTGGGCTGGAAATGGCTCACCCGAAGAAATTCGCCTTGATCTAGGCTCGAATAAAACTGTCGATGACGTCCAAATCGCTTGGGGTCGGGGGGATACACAAACTTATACCTTCGAAATAGCAGGCAGATCAGGGACTAGCGGAGACTGGACAGATATGTTCAGCGGGACCAGTACAGGAAATTCAGCAGAATTAGAAAATTACAATGTGAATGATAAGTCTGTGCGCCAAGTGCGTATCCGCGGATTATCAAACTCTGCTAACAAAGCATGGACAAATATCACAGAAGTCAGAATTAGTGGAACAGGCGGTACGACACCGACGCCAACACCAACTCCTACGCCAACGGGCTTTACGTTCTGTGCGGACGAGAATGGCACCTGCACACTTCCGGGAGCCGCCACGGTTCGATACGGCGCCAATGGCCAATACAACACTAAGTCCTATAACGGTGGTAATGTGCCATGCACCAATAACGAATTCGGAGATCCAATCCCAGGAACAAGAAAAAGCTGCGAATACGATTTAAGTGGGTCTACACCAACACCAACACCATCACCGACACCTACCCCTTCGGGCGTGCTAAATATTCAATCTGCAAGTGCTACAGCGGCGCATCCGAGTTATCCTGCCTCAAATGCAATAGATGGCAACACATCATTTGCCTCACGATGGGCAGGCAGAGGTAGCCCTGAGAGATTGACGCTAGATCTTGGCTCCAATCAAACTATTGACGATGTACAAATCTCATGGGGTGGAGAATCAACAAGAACTTATCCATTTACGATTGAAGCGCGCCCAGGCACGAGTGGAAACTGGACAACCCTTGTTACGGGTAGTGATGGTGGGACCAATGGCGGCTATAAAAACTATAATGTAACGGATATGTCAGCTCGCCAAGTACGTATCTCTGGCACGGATTCTGGATATACAAATATCACAGACGTAAGAATTATTGGTACGGGCGGTAGCACGCCAACCCCTACTCCAACACCGACACCAACACCGACACCAACTCCGACACCAACTCCGACGCCCACTCCTACTCCAACAGGTGGCTTTGGTCTAAATCCAAGTTCTCCGCCTTGGGTGAACTTTGATTTGAGGGAATGGAAGCTGGACTCGCCGGCAGGTGAAAGTAGTTCGAGCGATTGTGATGCCCAAACAACTGAGCCGTGGGATTGGGATAATGGTTTCCTGAGCAGTCGTTCTGATGATTACTTCTTCACACATTCGGATGGCGGTATGCGCTTTATCACAGAGTTTGGCGGCGGAACGACTGGCGGCGATTGTAGCGATAAATCCCGTAGTGAACTTAGAGAAATGTTACGCGGTGATGATGAAGATACCGACATTGATACCACGGGTAAAAGTGGTGATTTCCGGAACAATTGGGCGTTAGGATATCAACCGACTAACGCTGATGCTGATTATACATGGGGGGCGCGCGAAGGAAAAATGACCGCAACACTCATTGTTAATGATGTCACAGAATCAGGGAGTAACAACGATCAAGGGAACGTCGTTATTGGGCAAATACATGCCTCTAGTGATGAGCCATTGCGCCTGCATTACCGAATTCGTCCAGGCCAGGATAGAGGCTGCTTTTGGGCTGCTACTGAAATTCGCGAGGCTGATGATGTGAATATCAATTTAATCGGTGACAGGGACTGCGATAGCGAGAAAGGCCCAGATGATGGTATCGCATTAGGAGAACTGTTCTCTTATGAGATTGCAAATGTTGACGAAGACATCATCGTCACGATTTGGTCGGGCGATCGCGCAAGTGAAATTCACAAAGAAATCATTGATCTGGATGTTCTAAACAGTGGTTATGATCGCGACGATGAGTGGATGTATTTCAAAGCAGGTGCTTATAGTCAAAATGATGACGGAGAAACGGGTGATAAAGATATTGTTACTTTCTACCGCTTAGATGTTGATCATTAGATCTAAAAAGAAAATGAGAAAGGGTCTTCGGGCCCTTTCTTTTTCTGCTCTGTTTTAAAGGTAGAAATAGATATGTACGGTAAATTAAAGATAATAGGCCCATATTTCCTCGCCTTGATTATCGGGATGGCTTTGGCGTTTTTCTCACACGGTGACGAAACACCTTTTACGAAGCAAAGTAAAATAACCCCATCTGCACCGACGGAATCTGCTTCAAATGTAAATTCCTCACCTATATTTGCCCCATCCCTGCTTAAAACTGTGCCTTCCAAGACAGGAGAGCCAAGTTTAGCAAATAGCTGCAATGAGAACTGCCTCACAACTCGAGAGTTATTATTTGCAAACGCTATCATAGATGATGAAAACTACTCAAAATTATCAGGACTCGCGCAGGGACTCGCAGCCTATCTTGAGGAAAACCACATAGCGCGTATAGATATGCTGGACCTTGCTAAAACCACGCAAGATGGGAATAAGCGAGCCTTTTTGATTGATACATTTATTCTACTCCCTGTGGAGCAGCGAAAGGAGCTAGGACAAGCTCTCACAACTTCGAGTGATTGGCAGATACGTGCCAATGGAATAACCCTGCTTTCCAGTCATGAGATCATGACCCCAGATGGAGCAAAGACTCTCATGACGAGCTATGCAAATGAGCCTAATACCCATGTGAAATCGGAAATGCTCAAGGCCTTGAATAAACCTGATACATTACGCGGAGACCAAACCACGCTGGATTATTTATCACAGGTCATGTTTTCCGAAACTAACCCTAAGGTGAAATCTGAGGCGATGCTAACAAAATTAGCTTTGCAAGAGGACCCGCTAACTGCAATGCCTGATACCTTAATGGCGCTGACCTCGGGGCAACCCGAGTTTCAACACTCGGCATTTATAGCGCTAGAGCGGATATATGAAGCCAATGACCTCGTTGATGGGGGACTTGACCGTATAGATCATGAAGCCATCAAGCGCGCGCTTGAAGATCTCATGGAGGCCGAAGTAACCCCCGAAAACACCTTACAAATGGGACGACTTTTGAATGCAGCAGATATGTTTTATGAGCGTCATTATTAGAGTGTAAATCCGCTGCATGTAATTTAAATAACATGCGTCCAAGTTATATATAACTGTGTAGTACGATACGGGATATCGCTTACAGGTCTTGGTGATTAGGCTAAGTAATGTAACGCGGGTTTAACACTAAAAAACCCGCGTTATTCTTAAAAACCGTAACTCAGACCGACAAGAGCACGCTTCTCTTTAGCATTCATGATATCGACTCCGTCAACATTCACTTGTCTGTCCTGATAATCCACGGCCGCAGTGGCGGCTAAGCCTCTCGCGATGTCGTATTTCACACCTGCAAAAGCAGAAATTTCATCTTGGCCTTCGATTTGACCATACTGACCTTCTGCAGTGAAATTCCAGACTCCTACTTTTGTGGTTACGCCCGCTGATGTAAACCAACGATCGGCTTCAACATTCGTTGAATCTAATTGCTCATAACCAGCGCCAACATCATAACGAGTACTGCCATAAACATATTCACCTATGCCTGAGACCCCTTTTGTATCGATTTCAGTGGCGCCGTCTGCAGCGATATATGTGCCGCTATTATGACGCGCAGTGAAGCGGTAGTCTTTGTTTCCGATTGGACGTTGAAATTCGATACCAACGTCATAATTAGCATCTTCATCGACGATTGCACTCACGATAGTTGGGCCAAATCGACCTTGGTATCCACCGCCCCAATCGCTTAAACGACCTAGAGCGCCATCACTCCATAAGTTTTCTTCGCGTGCTCCACGGCCAACTAATGCACCTGCGCCTCTTTTTCGACGCGTATTTTGATACACAACGTCTTGAACATTACCACCAAGGACCGTTCCCCATGACCCGCCAACATAACCTCTAATACGGCCTTTATAATCTGCATCTGGATTTCCGATGTCTTCAGCACGGCCTGTAAAGGTAGCTCCGACTGTTAAGCGATTAGGAAGCTGTTTTTCAGCGTTCAAACGATGGCTACCGACGACCTGATGATTGGGGTTTCCCTTATCATCGATACTGTAAGATGTAACGGAGTCCAAACGGCCATTAAGTTCAAATGTTACGCCTGCGAATTCACCTGATACAGGCTCTTCAAAAGCGTTGAGGCTTTCGTAGCTGAATCTTGAACCTTTATTATAGGCCCCGCGCAAATAAGTGGTTTGCCCATAAGGTTGGTTTTTCATTAAAGGGTTTTTATCGGAGTGCTGACCGCCCCCCCCCACGTTAAGCGCTAAACCTGGTTGCATGTAAGGTTGCCCAAATGCTGGCTGCATATACTGCGGTTGCACGTATTGTTGCGTCACATATTGTAGTGGTTGCACATACTGTATTGGCTGCAAATATTGTTGCGGCATATATTGTGGCTGTGGGGCATATGATCTCATGCCATGATTGCTGGATTGGTAACCAGAATTAGCAGCATTAGACTGATGCAAACTATGGATATCTTGTCCATTAGAGCAAGCTGTTAAGAGAGCGCCAAGCGAGGCAAGCATTAGATTTTTTTTGTATAGATTGGTCATATCAAGCAAGCCTAGGAAAAGATGTATGGAAGGCGTGACGGGCAATTTGCTCCCCTGAACGCATGCCGTGCCTGTGATCAATTTCCCAATGGACCCCGCCATAAAGACGGCTGAGACCATTTTCTTCAGCAGCCTGTCTGAAGCCGCTCCAACGGCGAGACACGCCTTTTAGTTGAGGCCATAGAACTTCGTCTGGGGAACGACCAACTAAGGGAACATTGTCGTGACCCAAGATGAGATGCATCATTTCTGCTGCGGCAGCACCAAATGTCGAATGACCAGATGTGTAAGTTGGGAATTCAGGCGTTGGAATATAACTCTGCCAACTCGCGTGTTTACGTACGCGTTGATCAGCGTTCTTAAAGAATGGAGCCCGTGCACGAATGGCGCTTTCTGGACGTAAAATATCATGATAATATTTACTGTCCCATGCACTAATCGAAGCGTCGCACTGAGTCATACCAAGCAATGCGAAATTTCGCGCCATATCGACGAGACTCATACGCTGATGCTGAAGGGCCTGAACTGCAAGGTACAGAAAATGTCCTGGAGGCGTGATGCCCCAAGGGCCATCTTCCCAGAACAAGGCTATTTCTGTTTCATCAGGTGTACGCGCTAGGCTTTCTTTGCCGCCAAGTGTACGAATGAGTTCAAATTCTTTAGCAAACTCTGGACTTTGAGGATGGTAAAATCCAGTTGGACGAAATTGGGACCCCGTTTTCATTGTCCATGGCCGGATACCGCCATGTCCTGGGAACAACGCCTTTGGAAAAGATCCGAACGCAGGACTAGGTTTAGCGCTAAAAAATGTTCCCGTAGGCTTCCAAGCTAAAACATCGGTCCGTCTTTCGTAGAGACCTCTGTAATGGTTAGCCTTGGTTAAGTGAGCCGCGTCGTCTGTCCGCATTTTGACGACTTTTAGTCCAACTTGACGTCCCCAACTAATGCCCAAAGATTTAGCATCGCTACTTGGGATTTTTTTCAAAAATGACAAGCGCTCAAATAAGAAAGGTTGCTGAAAGGCTTCAGATGCCGCTGTAGAGAAAGCGGTTGCAAACGCCGCCTCCATATCTGCGCCCTGCGGCCCATGACCAATCCCGTATGGTTCAGCATATTTGCGAGCGATACCATTGACGGCAAGGAAACCTGCCACAAGTGGAGCTGCAAATGCGACAGCTGCCCGAGGCGGCGGAACGCGCTGGTCTCTGACTTGTTGCATTATGATATCTAGCCACTGGAAAATAACATTGTTATTTTGAGGCGCGAGTACCTGCGTTAAATAAGAGCTGCGACTGCCCAGCGGAGTTGTACAACTAGCGCCTATTGCTGCTGATGCGGCACCCAAAAGAATATTTCGTCTAGAAAAGCTCATAACCCACCCGTGTGTTTTTTTTGGGGTATGAACAAAAACGGCTAATATCAGGTTAAAAATCGAAAAAGAATCAGGACTAAGGTGTTAACAAAGCCTTAATGAAAATGTAAAAATTACGTTAAACCTTCCGGAACAGTGATTAACTGTGGCACTAATCGATATGAATCGTCTTTGTGACCGAAAGTGGGGTCCCCTGCCAAGACAAAATTTTGTGGGACGGCGGCTGATTTATACTCACTGTAATGGTGTGAACGCCTTTTGAGAGGTCTTCCAATTTATGTTGCATTATAAAAAAACTACCCTGTTTTTTTCCATCAAGGAAAATGTGCGCATGCCCTTTGGCTAGTCTACGATCATCAGCGGTACAAAACTCAACGAGTAAAATGTTTTCTAAGCTTAAGTTTATAACGGCAGCCGTTCCTCCAATTTGTTCAAGCTTGAAATCTAATTTTGGAGGAAGTGCGTTTTCATTAACTTCAATGAAATGGTCCTCATATTTAAAGACCCAACTCGCGGTATCCATCCTCATAAGCATAACTACGCCTATAACGAACACACCTACAGCAAGGACAGTTAGCTTATCTCTATTTGATAGCGGCCTGGATACGTTTGTTGCGGACACGTTTACCTACCTTTCTTTCATAAAGACCAGTGGCTTCCAAACGCCCTGGTCCACCCAAAAGGAAGGCCATCAAAACACCATAAAAGGCTAGGTGAGAATCATAGCCTTCTGGAAGAAACGTCGCAAAGAAGAAAAAGGCGAAAAATAAAAACAACGACGCAGGGCGGATAAGAATACCTGCCATAATGGCAATCCCCGCGACAATTTCTACGCAAGCCATGAATAATGTAAAGAACTCAGGAGCCTCAGAAAGGATAGGTACTTGGTATATATCTAGGATTCCAACCGAAAGATTTGGCTGAAGGATTTTAAACCATAGGCCGAGATATATAAAATTCACCCCAGCCAGAACGCGCAACATATATTGTGAATACCGCATTGGAATGCTGTCTAACCACTCCATAATAGGCTGTAATAGGGGAAGTGCTCTTGTCTCCATTGTACCTCTGCCACCCCCTCGGATCAGGAGATAAATGGTGATCCCAAGGAATGTTGGATAATAAGCCATGAAGGGCTCACCAAACAAGAGTAACGCTAGATGTATTGCGAAGAGCAGTACAAATGATGCGATACGGGTCCATAATCCAAACATGAACCAAAATCCCAAAACCAATTCGGCCCAGATAAGCCAATGCCATTCCGGCCCTAAAGTTGCGAGTTCGAGATCCGGTGCTAAAAACGTCGGATAAGACATGGCTGAGTTACCCAATCGAGGAACAAGCCCTATAGCCGACGCAATCAGCGTCCACCCTAAAGTTAACCGTAGTAAGGGCTGTATCCACTCGACGAGTCTCTGCATTCGACCTGAAAGCATCAAAAGCCATTTATCAGGATATCGGAAATAATGAATGTAGATCAGAAACATAAGTATGCTTCCGAAGAAGCCCAAAACAAGAGAACCCATAAGCGTAAAGGATGTATATATTTCTGGTTTTGGTTGAGCGTTCAAAATCCGCATTTGGTCTGGTGTTAGGACCCACCGCTCATGCGCCAAAGCAGGCGTACTTATTGATAACGTTACAATTTGAACGAGACATACAGTGATGAATCGCTGAGTCATATTGGTCCATTGCAAACGCATTAATATGGACAATATCATGCTCATATGAACAAGGTATCAAACCTGAGTAAATATGCGCTTAATTCAAACTGATGACATATCTTACCAACACGAGGAACTAGCCGTCGCGCACTTTATTGTTTTGCCGAGCTATGAGAGTTTTCTCCTCAGCGAGGGAACCCCCAAGTCTGTGCTTAGATTGATCAAACGCCTAAGATAAATTCAAATCTTCCTGTTTGAACAATTTCATTTCCACCAGATCACTATTAATATTGGCTTGAGTTTCAAATATGAGTTTTTGATATTTGTCAAAAGCCTCAGCCACTCGAAGTGACGTTGAGAAAAACACCAATGTCATCGCGCCTACCAAAATATCATCTCTATAAAGCGGCACGGCAATACTCGAGGTCTTACCAGGGTCCTTGGTGTGTGGATTACGGATAAATGAAGCATATCCATCTTCCAATATCATTTGAAATTGGTTGTCTCGCAGATTGTCTGTATGGACTGGATTACCTTCATCCAATGACGTGCGCCTTATTTGGTCAATGATATTTTTGCGATCATCAGGGTCAGCATAAGCTAAATAGACCATACCCGACGCGCTGGAGGCTATAGGTAGAGAATACCCCGGATGATAATCTGAGAATGTCATGGCGGTCATACCATGCGTTGAATCTTGAATGACCATCACTGGACCGACCCGAGACGCGATAGAGACAGGCCAACCGGTCTCCCGTGTCAGCGCGGCAATGTGCGGCCTAGCAATGGCCACAAGACGCGCCTGCGCCTGATAGCCGCAACTCAGGGACTGCGCTAAGGCTGTCGCTCGATAATATTTACGCGACGTTTCACGTTCAATTACGCCCTCCCCGACAAGCGTATAAACAACACGGCAAGCGGTTGGGTAAGGCAGTTTAACAATTTTCGAAATTTGCGTCATCGTTAGGGCGCCATGACGATTGATGGCTTGCAAAACATGCAAGGCCCGAGAGATGGATCGAATAGATTGATCTTTGCTTTTCGTCGCCATGCTTAATCCTAACTACCTAGAGCATAGAGTTAAGCACTATTCGCCTGACGGTCAATGATTTCTCGGCCTAAAGATCACTTAGATAAAATGTTGCTAGACCTATTTGGCAAAACTCTTAGGCAAGCCTGCATTTGGCGTCATTCCGTATAGTTGCTCGTCGGGCAAGCCTGCGGAAAGTAACTCACGGCAGGCTATCAAGGCATCTAAATTCACGCCTGTCGAGACCCCCATAGACTCGAACATGAAGACCAAGTCCTCTGTCACAATATTACCGCTCGCGCCTGGTGATGCAGGACATCCCCCTAGCCCGCCTTGAGACGAGTCAAAGACCTCAATCCCTTCCTCATAGGCCGCAAAGGCATTCGCGAGACCAAGACCGTAAGTATTGTGTAAATGTACGGATTTCACGCGATCCGCACCAGCGACTTCGCGCGTTTTTCGGATGAGGCGTTTGACCTGCAACGGCTGTGCGTAGCCTACGGTGTCTGACAGGCCCAACTCATCAACGCCCGCCGCGATCAAGCGTTCTGCCAAATTCAATACTTTGCTTTCAGGTATCACACCCTCAATTGAGCAACCAAAGGCCGTACTCAGCGCGCCTTCAAATTCAGGGCGGCTTGCTTTTGGCTGGGCTGCAATCAGCTCCGCAATCTGTCGCACATTTTCTATGGCTTGGTCATGCGTTTGACGTAAATTTTTGACGCTGTGCGTTTCGGAGACAGACAGAGGAAACCCGATTGAGGTCACACCCGCGTTTATGGCGGCCTCGGCTCCGCGTAGATTCGGTACCAACGCGAGTACGCGCAAATTGGGCAATGTTTTCGCAAAGGCAACGATTTCGGCCGTATCGGCCAACTGCGGAAATAGCCGCGGCGGAACAAAGGACCCGACTTCAATTTCTCGTAGTCCAGCATCATAAAGACCCTTTACCCAAGTCTTTTTCAGAGCCGTCGGCATAACGCCTTTGCAGTTTTGCAAACCGTCACGCGGGCCAACTTCGGATATTAGGACTTTGTCTTTCATTGGAACCTTCATTGGGCGAATACTCTCAGACGGGATCCCCAAATTGAATAGGGGTGTCGTAAGGCGTAGCAAGATTTGAATATAGAGATAATTATGAGCACTGAGTCCACAATGGTTTTATCTGATAAGACCGCTAGGCAAATTTTTGAAGAGGTTCGAAGCAACCCCGCTCGCAAGCGTTTTGGCTTTGGCGAACGCATGGCCATCGTGAACGTTGACCCACAAAAATCATATACGCGACCAGACTTGTTCAAAACAGCCTATGTCACAGACCCAAATCAGATGACGCATATTAATGACATTTCCAAAGCTGCGAGAGCCAAGGGCTTACCCGTCGTGTGGACCCATGTGGCCTATATGGACAATGCTGCGGATTGCGGCGTTTGGGGCACACGCACGGATACGCCTGATAGCCTGCAGAACATCAAGTTCGGATCAGAGCGCACTGAATTTGATGATCGCCTCGACATCGACCGAAGCGTTGACCCAGTCTACACCAAGCGAATGCCCAGTGCATTTTTTGAAACCCCGCTGAACAGCTTTCTAACGTTCCATAAAATCGACACCGTCGTTATTACAGGCGGCAGTACATCGGGTTGCGTTCGCGCCACAGCCGTCGACGCTTTGTCCTATGGTTATCGCGCGATCGTTCCAATTGAATGCGTCGCCGACAAACATGAGAGTTACCACTTCGCCAATCTGACAGACTTACTGATTAAATACGCAGACGTCGTTGATGTGTCTGAAGTGTATGACTGGCTCAACGCATACGACCCAACGTAATGCACGCGACTCCTAACCTTTACGATTATTGGCCTTATGCGGGCCGTCCGAAAATTGAATGGCCGGGCAGGAAGAAGCTCGCCTTTTGGGTTGCGCCCAACATTGAATTTTACGAATTCATGCCACCTACAAATCCCAAGCGGCAACCATGGCCCAATGCTATTCCAAACGTCCAACAATATAGCCAACGCGACTTTGGTAATCGGGTAGGCCATTTACGTCTGATGGAACTGTTGGACAAATATAATCTGCGAGGGTCCGTTAGCCTGAATGTCGCGCTCTGCGATCACCATCCTGAAATTATTGAGGATTGCATTAAACGGAATTGGGAGTTTTTCTCCCATGGCATTTACAACACACGTTATAGCTATGGTTTGACGCCCGCGCAGGAACAGGCGGTTCTGGATGACAGCATTAGAACCGTTGAGGCCGCCACAGGTCAGCGTATTCGAGGCTACCTCGCCCCCGCCCTAACACACACCGAAGATACACTAGACCTCATTGCCGAGAATGACTTTTGGTATAGTTGCGATCTGTTCCAAGACGATCAACCGCAGCCCTTAAAGACGAAAACGGGGAAGCTGGTTAGCTTGCCCTACTCGCTCGAAGTCAATGACGTCATCACCTATTCGGTCATGGGGTTTGATCCCGACCGATATACAGACATTCTAAAACGACACTTTGACCAACTTCTATTGGAAGGTGAGAAAAGCGGGACCGTCATGTGCATCCCCCTTCATGCCTATCTGGTTGGGCAACCTCACCGTATGAAACCGTTTGAAGACGCCTTGAAACATATTTGCGCGCATTCCGATGATGTATGGTTTGCTACGGG
Source organism: uncultured Caulobacterales bacterium (assembly GCA_938009235.1). Classification (GTDB taxonomy): domain Bacteria; phylum Pseudomonadota; class Alphaproteobacteria; order Caulobacterales; family Maricaulaceae; genus Litorimonas. Next base: position 96,463 of record CALLIK010000001.1, on the reverse strand, counting down.
GAAAGAAATAGCAAAGCACTTCATCGACAATTATTGGGATCAATCCATGGCCGATATTGCGGCGCGAGGCGTCACAACTGGCGGAACTGGATTTCGTCATGGATAAATCTTATTTAGAATATCCAAAACGCGCTTATGGCCAAGACCATGATTTTTATGAGTGGCGGCAGGTAAAAGACCGTCCAAAGCTAGCCTGGGATAACGGCGTTAAGGTGGCTATCAACCTGATAATCCCGCTTGAGTTTTTCCCGTTAAACCCATCAGGCGTACCGTTCAAACACCCTGGCGCGATGGTGACACCTTATCCTGACTTACGGCATTTCACTGTTCGCGATTACGGAAATCGAGTTGGTGTATTTCGCATTTTAGACGCTCTAGATGACGCGGACGTAAAGGCAACATTTGCCGTAAACGGTGAAATTGCGAAACGCTATCCACCTTTAATTGAAACGATAAAAAGTGCGGGTCATGAAATAGCTGCACACGGACTTTCAACAGATCATATCCATCATGAAGGTTTGAGTTTCGAAGAAGAGCAAACCCTCGTCAACCAAACGATTGACGGCTTTAATGACATTGCTCGTGGTTGGCCCAGCCCAAAGGTTGAAGATGGCGAACGACTCATTCGAGGTTGGTTATCTCCTGCAAGGAACCAAAGCCGCCAGACACTAGGATGCCTGAGAGATGAAGATATTGATTATTGCTTGGACTGGGAAATGGATCAGGTTCCTGTACAAATGGAAACTTTTTGCGGGCCCATCATGGGCATTCCATTATCTTATGAACTTTCTGATTTTACACTTCTTCACACGCGCCGCCAAACAGAAGAAAGTTGGCTTAAGCAAATACAAAATGCGACATCTCTATTGGCTGAAGAGCATGACCGTTTCGGATCACAAATGTTAGGCCTTACTTTAACACCATATATAATGGGACAACCATTCCGAATATGGGCCTTGCGAGCGCTTTTAAAACATATCAAAAAAACCGAAGGTTTAGAGGTTTTTAGAGCTAGAGATATTGCTGACCAAGCTTGGAGACAATCATGACCCTGCCCTTATCTGGCATCAAAGTTATCGAATTTTCCCATATGGTAATGGGGCCAGCGGCCGGACTAATGCTCGCCGATATGGGTGCTGAGGTCATTAAAGTTGAGCCTATTGGCGGCGATAAAACTCGCAGGCTTCGCGGTGCGGGTGCGGGATATTTTCCTATGTATAATCGTAACAAGAAAAGCCTCGCGATTAATTTGAAATCCCCCGAAGGCAAGCAAGCTGTTCTCGACCTCATTGAAACGGCTGATGTCTTTATTGAGAATTTTCGGCCAGGTGCATTGGAGAAGCTAGGCTTTGGCTATGAGGCCCTCAAAAAGCTAAATCCACGCCTTCTATATTGCTCAGAAAAAGGGTTTCTCGACGGTCCTTATGCTCACCGCACTGCGCTTGACGAAGTCACGCAGATGATGGGCGGCCTCGCCTATATGACGGGCCCGCCCGGACGTCCTCTACGCGCAGGATCTTCCGTCATCGACGTAACAGGCGGCATGTTTGGCGCTATGGGCGTACTCGCCGCCCTGCATGAACGGCATAGTACAGGCAAAGGAAAGCACATTTGTTCTGCCCTCTTTGAAACAACAGTTTTTCTCGTTGGACAACATATGGCGCAGAAGGCTGTAACGGGAATTGCAGCAGCCCCTATGCCTGCCCGCGTCTCCAGTTGGGCTATTTATCAACTCTTTGACACAGCTGATGACGAGCAAGTCTTTGTGGGTGTTGTGTCTGACCGTCAGTGGAAAACACTCTGCAATGCGTTCGGTTTACAGCATCTCTTGGAAGACCCTGATCTTGAAGAAAACCGGGACCGCGTCATTCATAAGGATAAATTCCTGCCACAAGTTGAGGCGGCTTTCAAAGCCCTGACGCAAACCGAACTAATGGAAAAAATCGAAAACTTGGGCCTTCCTTTCGCGCCTATTGGAAAACCCGAAGACATGTTTGATGACGTGCATTTGAATGCAGGTGGAGGACTTCTGGATATGGAAATGGAAGACGGAGAACGGTGCAAACTCCCCGCTCTCCCGATCAGCTTAGACGGCGAGAGATTGGGGCTTTCATTGGACCCACCAAAAGCGGGCGAACACACAGAAGAAATTTTGGGCGGCTTAGGACTGGATGTTGTCGCATTAAAAACAAACGGCGTGATTTAGCGAGTTAATATTTCCAAGGGTTAGAAATTTTATCGCGTTCAAAAAAGGCCCCTATGTTGGCCTTATGAATTAAGGTCTGCCCGATCATATCTAGCCCCTCAATAAGCATTGTCTTATCGCCTTGCCCAATATCGAATGCTATTTTGTTTGCGGTTTGATTGGGTAAATCTACAGCTACCCGCGCGCCTAAATTGAGAATATCTTTCGCCTGCATTTGAATGGGAAGCACGCCATTCCGAACGCAATTATTATAAAATATCTCGCCAAAACTTTCAGCAATGACGGCACGAAATCCGTAATCCTTTAGCGCCCAGACAGCGTGTTCGCGGGAACTGCCGCAGCCAAAGTTTTTCCCTGAGAGCAATATACTCGCGCCGTCAAATTTGGTTTGATTCAATGCAAAATCAGGGTTTGGCGTACGTCCCTCACTGTATCGTTGTCCCGCAAAAAGGCCTGCAGCCAATCCCGTTTTAGACACTGTTTTCATCTCGCGAGACGGGATAATTTGATCCGTGTCGATATTGTCGTTCAACAAAGGCACTGCAATGCCGCTATGGGTTAGGAAGGGCGTCATGCGAGCGGCTCTAAATTTTTCGGATCACAGATATAACCTGCAACAGCAGACGCCGCGACAACGGTGGGACTTGCTAAATGCGTACGAACCTCTGGACCTTGGCGACCTTCAAAATTGCGGTTTGTAGAACTGATAACACGAGTTTTGGGTGCAAAGGTTTCACCTCCTGCATAAAAGCAAAATGCGCAGCCTGGTGCGCCCCATTCAAAACCGGCTTGCTTGAAAACTATATCTAAGCCCTCTGCTTCGGCCTCTCGGCGAACCGCCATAGAGCCGGGAACGCAAATCGCAGTGATGCCCTCTGCAACGCGGCGACCCTTTAAGATGCTAGCCGCTGATCTCAAATCAGACAAACGTCCATTTGTGCACGACCCAATGAACGCGCCGCCAATCGGTAAAGCCGCAAGCACCTCTCCGACGTTTAGCCCCATATAAGACAGAGCTTTATAATCCGCCCCTTGCGGCACTTGGCCATCAATCGAGACGGCATGTTCAGGGGACGTACCCCATGTCACGACTGGCTTTATGTCATCCGCATCGATCTCGTAATCATAATCAAATTTAGCCCGTTCATCAGACTGTAAGCCTTGCCAAGCTTCAGAAGCCTGCTGCCAAGCCCCGCCTTTGGGCGAGTACTTCTTACCCTTTAAATAGTCGGATACCTTCACGTCTGGCGCAATGATTGCCGTGAACGCTGCAAACTCGACTGCCATGTTGCAAAGGGTTAGACGTTCCTCAACTGACATATTTTCGACAGCGCCACCCGCATATTCAACCGCGCAACGTTTGGCCCCCGCTGCTCCATATAAAGCGATAATATGTAGAGCGACGTCCTTTGCCGTCACACCTACATTCAACGCGCCGTGGATAGTGATGCGCATTTGCGGAGGTTTTTTAACGCGCAACGTACCCGTCACAATCGCATGTTCAGCGTCAGTTGACCCTATGCCCCATGCGAGGGCGCCTAATGCACCTTGGCTGCAGGTGTGACTATCAGGACACACCAATGTAAGCCCCGGTTGAGCAATACCAAGCTCTGGTGATATCACATGTACGATGCCTTGGTCGGCATCGAGAACATCTATCAGGTTGATACCCGTTGCTTTAGCCGCTTTGCGCGTGGCCGTAATGAAAACTTCACCCCCCGGCATACGGGCATCGTCTTGACCGCGACCCTCTTTATTCGAGACAATATGATCTACTGTGCAAAATACGTTCTCGGGAGCATGAGGTGATCGGCCGCTTTCGACGATAGATTCTAACGCGACGCTACCTGTACGTTCGTGCAAAAAAACGCGGTCAATCGCGATGAGAGCCTCGCCGCCCTCAAGTATCTTGACGCGATGGCTTTCCCATAATTTATCGAAAAGGGTACGCGTCATGAGATTGACCTATCGCAGAATACGATAGGTATCCCCTTCTAAGAGCGGCGTGTCATTTAAGAAGTTTGATAAGAGCTCCATAAAGTCGGCATCAGCTTGAGTGCCAACTCGATCTATCGTGCGTCCATAGAGGCCGTTAAAATAGTGGTTTTGGTTTTCAAAAACGATCGCAGTCACTTTTCCTTTAGGCGCGTTTTTATAAAGCGCGAGATGGTCTTCCCAATCGTCGATCATAGTCGGCACTAAATCGGTAGTCCCCGTCACAAGTAGTGTTGGGCTTTCTAAGTTTTTCATAGCGCTTTCAGGAAAGGCAAATGGAATAGCATTTGGAGGCGATAAAGCGATTGTATGGCTAGGCAGGCCTAACGCAGACGTTTTAACGAGTGTAGGATCTGCAGTAACACCCGCAAAGTTCGCAGCAATCATGGCGCCGAATGAATGGCCTAAGGCAATCCACTGCGTGTCCGATCCATTGGTTTTAGCGACATGATCTAAAATCAACTGGTGGTCTTCCACACGCAAGGTCGAGAAGTCTTTCGGAGCAAAACTCTCATTAAATGGGTGGGATTTTGAATCGGCATGCGTTGGAATAGCAACCTGATACCCCATATCGACGAGCGGTTTTGCAATCGCGTCATAGTCTGCATCACTGGCGAATGCCCCGTGAGACAAAATGGCAAGCTTGCAATCCGAACACCCCGGATCACGAGACAACATGCGCACATTTACGTCTCGATCATTCGCGCCTTTTAAGGTTAAATCTATATCAGAGTAGGATGTGCCCAAGTCCAATGCCTCAGCCACTAAATTAGGCAAAGCCGTATCGTCCCAATCAAACCGAACATCCCCAATACGGACAATCACAAGCTGCGCCTCTTGGGAAATATAAACGCGTTGGCCGCCAAACCCGTCAAAGAAAACCGTGTCAGGCAAAGCAAAAGGCATTGCGCTAGGAACTTTCATATCCGTGCTTGGGCCATATTCGCGTAAACCATCTTTAGGAGAACCAAGCCACACCCCAAGACCGTAACCTGCATTGGGCTGGCTAGGGGTTAGAACAGTGTCGATCGCGGATTTTGGCAGAACTTCCCCATTATTCTGCGCAATCATAATCCCTATATTCAGCCAATCACGTGGAACAGCTTGCAGACCAGCATAAAAGCGGGGCGCTCCGTCGGGTGTTTCTGACCATAAATAAGCGTCTTGCGCGGCGGCAGGTTTCCAAAGGCGTTCAGACAAATATTCCGCATAAGTCTGTGACGTTTTTTCCTCAAGAGCCACTCTGATAGCCGCGCCCGCGACCTGATAACCTATATTAGAATAATCAAATACAGGATCGCTTTCGACAATTTCTGCTTTCAGCGCAGCTTTCTCAACCTTATCGCTGAGCAACATATTAAGCGTATCAAGGCTCGGCGGCGTGAAGGAGTAACGCTCGAGGCCAGTCTTATGTTGGAGCATATTTCGAATAGTCAGATTTTCACGACCACCCTTTTTATAAGCCTCGACATATTGGCTAACGGGGTCATCCAGATCAATTATTCCATCCACTTCCATTGTTGCAGCAACGAGGCCCAAAACAGACTTATGCATCGAATAGGATTTTGATCGATCAGTTGTAGAAACACCGTCTGCATAGGTTTCATAGACAAGCTCGCCTTTGTGCCAAACCAGCAAAGATTTCCCGCCCGTTTGAACCCAGTTTTCATGCGCGGCATTGAATATATCTTCCGGTGCTAGTTTAATACTTAGGCTGTGGCTGTCTTGACCTTCAACAAGTTGCAGCGGCTTTTGGGTCTCAATATACATGGCATCAAACCCACCATCTTGAGAGCTTGGCAAGTTCTTGATGAGCGTAAAATTCATCGCGATAAAAATAGCGGAAATAAGCATTAGCGCGCCAACTAAGCCTGCAATGATTTTAAGAATACGTTTGATCCATCTCTTCACGTGAATCTCTTATGTCTTAATTTCATTGAGATATTTTGACGCATTTTGTGCAGAAACAACATCGCCATACTTCGCGTTCATATCGAATAAATTTGCTCGATGTGGACCTTCATGCCGATCACCACACGCTTGCTCTACAACAATTGGGCGGAAACCATAAGAACACGCATCAACGCAAGTCGCGCGCACGCAACCCGACGTCGTCAAGCCCGTCAAAATGACTGTATCAATACCTGCGGCGGTTAAGGTCGAGGATAAAGACGTCCCGAAAAATGCACTTGGGTATTGCTTGCTAAGCAGGATATCTTTTGCGCCTGGCTCCAATCCTTTGGGCCAACCATTATATTTTGCATCAGGCAAAAAGTTGCGAAGAGGTTTTGCTTTTTTGAAAAAAACACCACCCGTTAGACCATTGGCATCATAAACCACATTAGTAATAATAACGGGAATGTTCTTGGTATGCGCTATTTCGCGCAGCATCAGGGCTTCGTCCAAAGCCGCTCGCGGATTAGCGTAAAGTTCATTCTCTGGCTGAAAATAAGCCTCAACAAAATCAATTAATATTAGCGCGGGCGACTTACCGTAACCCAGCGTATTATCATAAACGCCCGCATAATTGTCATCTTGGCTTGCGCTCATGTTACAGCTCTAAGCTTTAGGGTCTGGTTGATCAAAATGATCTTGGGCATTTTCTAAATACCACGCCGCAAGCTCTTCACGTGTGCACCACCATATGTCTTCAAGCGACTTTGCATATTCTAAAAACTTCGTCAGATAGGAAATGCGGTAAGCGCGGCCAGAGACGTGGGGATGTGTCCCAAGGTTCATAATTCTACCCGTCTCAGCGCCCTCTTCATAGAGCACCCGCAGTTCTTCTATGAGAATTTCAGCAACTTCTGAGGTGCTATGTCCGCGCCGCGTAATCAATGTGAAATCATTTATTTCATTTGAATACGGCGTCGCAACGATTGGGCCAGCATCGGTATGAAGAAGATAAGGTTGATCATCATTGAGGAGATCACAATAAAACGTCAGGCCGTTTTCAGCCAAAATCTGTGCCGTATTTGTTGTACTTCGCAAAGAAGATGACAACCATCCCTTTGCTTTCTTGCCGACAAATTTTTCATATTGTTCCAGCGTCCGTTTAATAACGTCACGTTCAGCATCAATATCAAAAGCATGCTTCCACAACAGCTCGCCCTGCTCCCAATTATGAGCAACGATTTCGCACCCGCGGTCCATGGCCGCCTCAATCATCGCATAACGTCGATCAAATGTTACAGCATTGGTCGTGCAAGACGGCTTAACATCAAACTTATCCAACGCATCAAACATACGAAACACACCAACGCGCTGCCCATATTCACGCCACGTATAATTTGGAAAATCTGCAACATTACCGGGCAAAATATTTGGAAGAACAGCTGGGCCACCCGCATAATAAGGCTCTTCAGTATCCTTCGTCATATCCCAAGTTTCAAGATTGAATGAGACGATCAAAGCGACGCGTTTGCCGCCCGGAAATTTAAGTGGGTGCCGCTTATTTATCGGCACATAATCGTAGTTAAGCATTATTTTCTACCAATCTGAAAGCAAGCGGCCATAGCCCTGCATTTTATCATTTATGTTGTTTGCACGTAACGCATGCCAATAGGTAGCCGCATTGATCGCAATCACCGGCTTATTCAGTAATTTCTCTGCACGAGCAGCAACTCGCACGCAGGCTAAGTTGGTGCCGCATTGAACGATTGCATCAGGGTTGAGCTCATTTAGCTCCATGATAGCAGCCATCATTTTCTCTTCACTCTCATGAGCAATCAACATCGGGCTGGCGCTTTTCAAACCAATAACTTCCAACACGTCATAGCCAATTTCCCCAAAATATTTTTTTACCATCGCATCGCCGAGCGGCATGTATGGTGTGAGGCAAGCAATCGATTTAATCGGTTTCTCTTCCGAATAGGCTTTGAGCGCCGCATCACAAGCTTGCGAGCCCATCGTAACGCCTGTTCCCGCGCGATCTTCAAAAGCCTTTTGCAAACGATCCGCGCGGCCACTGCCGTCCCAGAAAGTTTCAGCCGACATACCCATTACCACGTAACCAGGACTGCATGTCATGACACTGTCAATGGCGTCCATTGTGTTTTCGCTAATGATGCGAACCAGTTCGCCAAAACTCTCATCATCCGTAACTGCCATGTCGGGCGTCTCGATACGCGAGAAGTGGTTCGTAACGCCTTCTGGCTGCATCCATGCAAACTCTGGTTCAACGCTTGTATTCGTCGACGGCGCAATAACGCCGAACTTCATACGATATCCGAGTGTATCTACCATGCGAGTCCCTTAGGTAATGAGATAGCTGTCACGTACGCAATTGATCATAGACGTTTCCATGACAAAGGCTCTGGCTAAGACAGGGTCAGAACAAGCCTTCATGAACTTGGCTTGACGTTTGACTTGGGTTGCTTCGTCCGTGGCTTCCATTAGGGCTTTATTCTTCATCGTATGTTCTTGGATAAATTGCGTACATATCCCTCGGCGTTGACGGCTATAAAGCGCCAGTAGATCTTGACGATCTCCACCTTTATTTATGATCTGAACTAACTTTTCAGCCAAGTTGATTGCATCCTGAACGCCGCCATTCATACCCATCCCGCCAAGCGGATTGTTTACATGCGCGGCGTCGCCGGCGATCAACACTCTATCTCGAGCCTGATATGTTTTCGCGACACGTTGATGGACGCGATAAAGCGTGCGGTGATGTACATCAAAATCAACATCATTTTTTGCCAAACGATGAAGGCGGTCCTGGATGAATTCATCTGTTAAGAAACGCGCATCATCTTCTTCAATCGGCGTGGGAACTAGAACGCGCCAAAGGCCCGCTGTTTTTAAAATCACGCACCATTCATCTGGATCAGACACGTAATTGACCATGGATAAGCCTTCGAAATAGTCTCCAAAATCAAATGTTGTACTCGCAACTAAAAAACGCTCTGGATATGTCATACCCTCAAACTCTACGCCGCTGGCCTGACGGACGACACTGTTCGCGCCATCACATCCAACAAGGTAATCGCATTTTACCAGCTCTTCGCCATCGGCATTTTGAACCAAAGCTTCAATGCCACCATCTACTTCGCTGTAACCCTTCATTCGTGTGCCCATGCGAACCTGTGCATGAGGAAATGCTTCAAGTTTATCGACTACAATTTGAGTCATTTTATATTGCTCGCATTGCAAGCGGTAAGGATGACCTGTCGCACCCTCCAATACGGATAAATCGAATTTAGCTATCTCATTTGTTCGACGATCACGGTATTGATAATTATCAACCTTCAGCCCGACGGACAGCATGTCTTCTACCAAATCAAGTTTGGCCAACATATCCAACGTAGGTGGATGAAATGTAGACGCACGTAAATCCTGTGGAAGACTATCTTGGGCTTCAAGCAAAATAACTGGTATGTCGTTTTGAGCTAAAAAAAGCGCGAGAGTGCATCCAACTGGGCCAGCACCTGCAATCAAAATAGGGTTCATTCTACGTTCCTTCTTATGAAGAAACATTACAGTGAGAGGAGCTGACGATTCCGGATCATATGGAAAATAACCGCTATGCGGAAAACTCGAATACCCCTCATCAAAGGAAGTGGCATTATGGGCGATCTAACTCCAAAGAAACTGAATTTGGAATAAAAGCATTGTCCCAAGGCGCTTCGTTTCTTGGCCGTGGCCCTAGACGCATAATTACAATATTTCGCGACGGCATAATATATACCACCTGATTTCCATTACCGTCAAAAAGAGCAATGTCTTTGTCAACATATGGTTCACTGTGCAGAGTATCACCGAATCCCTTTTCATTTGGATTGCCAGGACCTCTGTTCTTTTTGTAATCTCTTCCGAGATAAATCCCCATGCCTGCATATTTATTCTGTGATGTTGGCGTTAGCATTTGAGAAACAAAGTCAGGCTTTAGAATTTCCCTACCGTCCCACTGCCCTTTTTGTAAAATTAACATGCCTAGCTTTAAAAATGTTTCGCTAGTCAGTCCAACACAGCAGCCTGAGTGCGCAGTCCCGCCCTCTCTATTAATCCATATTTTACCGCCCTCTGCACTCAAAGGTGACAGGACTTCATTGGCAAGCCAATCAGGATAAGTCTGAGACGTTGCGCGTTTTATGATGACGGCGACTAATTCAGCATTCGCATTTGAATAATCATACCGAGCACCTGGCACATTCACCAAAGGGTATTCATGGATAATAACCTCTTCATGGCGAGGATGGAGGTAAGCTCTATTGAGAACATTCTCTGCCGTGGTAGCACGACCTTGAGGTAAAAGGCCTGACGTCATATCCAGCAATTGCTTGATCTTTATTGTCTCGCGGTCAGTACCTTTCCACTCGATAATAAAGTCTGAAGCGGGCTGGTCTAAGCTTTGAATAAAACCCAATTTTATGGCCCGTCCAACTGCAATAACGCCTAAAGGCTTAGCCAGAGATTTCGCATTCATAAGAGTGTTTGCATCAACATCATTGAAATATGTTTCAGACACAACATGCCCATTCTGGGCAATCATAAAACTGTCTGAATTATAGTCAGATGCATAACCAGTGAGCCGCGTCAGCAGCTGTGGTGATAAATCTTGCGTTTCACTGCGCGGCAACGGCTTTACTTTTAAGTTGTGACCAAAAATAATCTCTGTGTCATAATCCGTCGTCGTTTTTCCTGACGCAAACGCCTTTAGCATATTCTCAAAACGCGTTTGATACGCCGCTTCTTCGATGTCCGTAAAGACGCCCGTGGTTGCAATTATTTGAGTGTCACGGTTTGACTTTGAATCACTGGCAACGCCGCATCCAGCTAAAACCAAGCACAGAGCAAGAGCTGTCAGATTGCGCAAGGCTTACTCCCCCAACTCATTGAACTTTTTTACCTGATAAGGCACATAATCTTCTTGATCTATGTCCAGTGTTCCCGCCGCTCGTTGAGCTGCAAGGTCCTGTGCCAATTCAATAGAGTCCATTCGAAGGCCCGTCCAAGACTCAAGATCAAAAATTTCAGGGGTGTACTGTTCAAGGTTTGCACGAATATCTGCTGGCAACGCCTCAAAACCCGAAATGTGCTGACCATAGGCTCTAACCATGGTCCGACCCGGTGATTGTCCGAGTTTCATAAAGGGCGCCCAGCTCACAAAATTTTGCATATGCATCTCAGCGTCAACATGGTCTTTCTCATCATCGAACACATCCTCTACATCGGCTGAATAAACCAACATAGAGTCCCAGAAAGTGACAGGGCCACTTGAATAAGGCCCCCACTCCTCTGCCTTAAGAGAATTTGGAAACTCAAATTTCGATAAAGTTGGGATATATATGCGATCGCCTATCATTGTGATATTGAGCGGATCCGGCGCAAAACTGGCCGAACTTTGCCCCATGCCGGGACCATATGCACGAGGCACAGGCCCTAGAACAAAATGAGGAAGCTCGACGACTTCACCAGTAAGCGGATTTTCCCACTCATTCAGAGGCTCGACCTCATCAAACTTAGAATAATATCCAACTTCATAATGCTGAACTTCAAAATTGCCTTCCCCGTCAGGTGCCCATTTTTGAATAACATAATTATTCATAGTGAAGAACGGAATTAGATTTCCATCCCCTGCATATCCAAATATATGGAACTTAAGGAAAGCATGTCTTTCAGTCTCAACAGTTGAGCCAAAAACTTTTGCGATGAGGTTAGTTCGTGCCTCGGGATTGTTAAGACGTAGAGCTAATTTTCTTTGATATAAATCAAGATCTTCTGTCGTTAGCTCAACATCCATTTCTGGTGCAGGGGCACAAGAGGCCATTAAGGCTACTGCGGTGCCACAAAAGAGAGTTTTGGCTAGTGTTTTAGGTAGAAAAAAATTCATTTTTAAGGCTCTCTCGAAAAAACTATAAATCTAAGACTTATGTGTCCGAAATTAGTGGCGCATCAAAGCAGGAATTCTAAATACCCGACTGACGGATATTTTGTTTTAAACTCAAGGTTTTCATGACGGGATAGAGTTTTCGAGGCACAGTGATTGAAATAACACGTTCAACGGAGCTAGAGGAAAGCTAATGGCAACGGACGATAAAGACATTTCGGGAGTTTCGCGAAGGCAGGCCCTTACTTCCGTTCTTGCTGGAAGCCTAGCTATTGGCGCCTCCGCCTGCTCAAAAGCTGACGACAGCAACGTCAAGTCTAATGCCGCAAGCTTCAACGCCCCCCCTTTGATACAAGAGCTTTTAGTCAATCGAGAGCGCGCTAGTCATCTCATGAAGGCCAAGAATATAGACGCCATTGTCTGTAGTCGCCCCGAAAATATCTATTATCTAACAAATTACTACCCGCAACTAGCAAAGATGGGAATGGAGCAAACCGCATATGCCATCTTGCCTCTCGATAGACTTCACCCCCCTATTTTAATTGTCGGTCAATATGAGTTCTACATTGCTGGAACAGAAGGTATAACAGGACGTGATGTTGAGGTTAAACTTTTCACAATGCCTGCAGACGCTAAGCTTTTTGCAAATAAAGTGTCTATGGCTGAGAAGTTGGATGCACCGGGGTTTCCTAGCTTCCTACCCAATCAATTTGACTTTCATCCGCAAAGTGATGCGGAGCAATTAAAGCGCAAAGAAACGATGCGCCTTTCGAGTGGAATGGGCGCTACTGCTGAGACCAGTCTCTTAAAGGCCCTACGAGATTTACCTAGAAAATTTAAACGCGTTGCAATTGATAACAAAGCGGTCACCGAGCAAATCCGTAGTGCAGGTATTGATGTTAGTTTCGCCAATGGTGAACAAATTCTTCGCCGCATCCGATTGCAGAAAAGCCCGGCCGAAATCGAACTTATGCGTTACGCTGCCAATGCAAATGCTCAGGCAGGCCTTGCTGCTGCCAAAATCGCTCGAGACGGGGCGACCTTCCAAGATATTCGCCGTGAATTTAGCCGCCAATGCGTCGATCGTTTTTTAACACCTGACTTCATGGTTATTGATGGTGTAGTTCCTGACAACGCGCCTGGTGAAATTGAGGAAGGTCGATCATTCTTGATCGATTGCGTCAGTCAGGGACAATATTACCACGGTGATTATGGGCGCACAGTTTGTGTCGGAGAACCAACCGGGGAAATCAAACGCGCAACATCTGCCATTGCGCAGGTATGGGATGACTTACTACCGCAGCTAAAACCTGGAATGCGCTATAGCGACATCGGGAACTTAGCGACTAAAGCCTTTTCGAAAACCAATTCTGAAGCCAATCTCATCTGCAATCCCCACAGTGTTGGCTTGCATCATACTGATGAGCCTTCTGTCGAAGGATCCCATTCCTTTACAAAGGACGATCTAGAGTTGGTCGAAGGCATGGTACTTAGCGTGGACCTTCCCGTCATGGATGTCGGCTTAGGCGGGTCTGCCCACCTTGAAGACCTAGTCCTTATCGGAAAAGACGGAGCTACATTGTTAAATGACGCAAGCGACCGCGTCATTGTAGTTTAGGCCTCCCTTAAACTATTCCACTGCTACGTAATTTTTCGATCTGCGCAGGCGTGAGGTCTAATAACTGCGTTAGAACTTCTTCTGTGTGCGAGCCAAGTTCTTCAGGCCCCGCCCAACGCACTTCGCCTTGGGTTTTTGACATTTTAGGAAATACATTTTGCATCTTGAGCGTACCATGACGCTCGCTAGGCATATCAATCAACGCCTCACGTGCAGCAAAATGAGGGTCAGAAATCATGTCTTTCGCTTTGTAGACTTTTCCGACAGGCACCGAGTGCTCAATCATGATATCTTCAATCTCTTGGATCGTTTTACCATTCGCCCAGTCTTGAATCAGATCATCAAGCTCAGTCTGGTTGGCACCCCGTGACGTATGATTTGAATAACGTGGATTATCTTTCAACTCAGCCATACCCATAGCTTCAGAAAGACGCGCGAAAACCGTATCTTGGTTGGCGGCGATAATCACCATGCCATCTGTACCCTCATATATATTAGAGGGAGCAATGGCGGGCAAAATAGAGCCTGAACGTTCGCGCGTATAACCTTCCACTGTGTATTCAGAGACCAATGATTCCATGACGGTCAAAATGGATTCGTAAATAGAGGCATCAACAACTTGCCCCTCTCCAGTCTTTTCGCGATGATGAAGGGCTGAGAGCGCGCCAACGGTTGCGAATGTCCCGGCAAGGCTGTCACCCAAAGAAATCCCAGCCCGGCTAGGCTTGCGATCTGGGTCACCCATAAGATAACGAACACCGCCCATTGCTTCACCGACGGAAGCGTAACCCGGACGTTTCGAATAAGGTCCAGTTTGGCCATATCCAGAGACGCGGATCATAATAATTTTTGGGTTTATTTTTTTCAACTCTTCATAGCCAAGGCCCCATTTTTCCATGGTTCCAGGTCTAAAATTCTCGAGGATAAAGTCAGCCTCTTTTACGAGCTGACGGACAATGTCCTGCCCTTTGTCTTCGCGCAGGTTAGCCGTAATACACCGCTTATTACGCGCGCAAATTGTCCACCAAAGCGGAAAACCTTCTCGGCCCCAAGATCGCATGGGATCGCCTTTACCGGGCGCTTCCACCTTAATGACATCTGCGCCCATATCAGCGAACAGCTGACCACAGAAAGGACCAGCAATTAGCTGGCCCAACTCTATGACACGCAAATCCTTTAGCGGCCCTTTGCGGTTAGTTTCTTTACTCATTGTCTATTCGGCCGCTTCTACAAGAGGGGCTTTTTTCCACACCGGTTGTTTAGGCGCAGGAAGACCTGTCTCTTTCATTGAGTTTTTGCGAAGCGTTTCGATATCTGGACCATAATTAAAAACCTCAATTTTACCGCGTTCTTTGCTCATTTTGGCTCGCAATGTCTTCGTTGCAGAAACATCAACAAGACCCTTTGATATGACGACGCCATAATCAAGCGCGCCTTTTTCAGTCACAAGGCCTTGGCGGATTTCTTTCGCAACAAGTTCTGGATCGCGTTCGAGTGGATCGCCCCAGCCGCCCCCGCCCCAAGTGACGTACTGAAGGCTATCTCCATCATGAACTTTGATACGGTCGACCTTCGCGCCGAGCATCTCAACTGTACCATCTGCACGAGTGAGTTTTTTCCAAGAACGTTTAGCGGGTTGGCCACCATTCACGCCCCAAGGCGGGACGAACCAACGGTCATCATGGATGGAAATTTGACCATCTTGTGTGAAGCGATACGTCATATTTACCCCGTTACCGCCACGGAATATGCCCGCACCGCCAGAGTCAGGTTCTGTCTCATACTTCTCAATAACCATTGGGAAGTAACGCTCCAAAAATTCATTCGGGACATTAGTGAAATCAGGCCATAGTGAATGACCATCAGGACCGTCACCAAATGGCTTGCCGGGGATGCCGCCAAAACCAATTTGGAACAACTGATACCATTCATCATTTTCATCAAAGCCAGAAAACATCAAATGTGGACTGGATGAGAACCCAGCCGCGCAAAGGAAGTCTGGTGTCTTTTGACCCAACAACGCTCCAAGCACATCAAATATTCGGCCAAGCGCGTGGGTACGACATGACAAGGCGGCTGGGAAATCAGGTTTCAAAAGCGATCCCTGCGGAATGTTCACTTCGACCAAGTCATAAAACCCGTCATTGAACAAAACCTGCGGGTCAAAAACCATGACCATGTAGATCCCGAAGAACATGCGGAACATATTCTCATTGAGGTAGAAGTTGATAGAGTAATCAGACTGCGGGTCTGTCCCGTCAAAGTCCAAATAGACCTTCTCGCCCTTACGCTGCATCGTACATTTAATTTTGAACGGCCCAGCCCCATTGCCATCATCACAAATGTAATCTTCGAAAGAGACAGGCTCTTCGCTGATTGACGTCATAATCAAGTGACGCATGGCCCGACGGTTTCTTGCTAGAAGCTCGTTCGTTGCCGAGTTATAGACATCGTCACCAAAGCGTTCGCAGATCTCATGCACGCGCATTTCAGCAACACGGCAAGACGCAACAATCGCATGGAGGTCAGCTTTGTACCATTCTGGCATACGGCTATTATGCGCTGCGATCTCAACGATCTGTTCTTGGAACACACCTTTTTTGTAGAGCTTCACAGGCGGAATGCGAATGCCTTCCTCAAAAATCGATTGCGCATCATTAGGCATAGAGCCAGGCACTTTACCGCCAATGTCAGTCATGTGACCAAACATGGAGGCCCATGAAATAATACGGCCATTTCGGAAAATAGGCATAATGATAAGTTGATCATTGTTATGACTAACTGCGCCCTCACATGAATAAGGGTCGTTGAGTAGGATCACATCCCCCTCTTCGATTTCGCCGTGATAACCTTTGAAGAAGCCATCCAGAAACGATCCGAACTGCCCAACAATCATTTTGCCATCACGATTGGCGATCAAAGGGAATGCATCCCCCTGCTCGCGAATGCCTGGTGACAACGCAGTCCGCTGTAGAGTTGCGTCCATTTCAACACGCGCATTACGAAGTGCGCTGCCGATGAGATCAAGCGTGATTGGGTCAATTTTGACTTTTTTCAACGACTTCTTATTAGTCTCGATAAATGTTGTACCCATGTCGTCCTCCTACGCTTTCTTCTTTTTCGTCATCTTGACGAGATTGATGATTATGTTTCCGAATGGATCAACCTTGGCCTCACAGCCTGTGTGAACAAGCGCAGTGGAATCCATTTCAAAAATAACAGCTGGACCCATGATTTTATTCCCGGACTTTAGTTTGTCACGATCATAAATCCCTGCCTTCTGCATCTTACCGTCAATATAAACTTTGGTGTCACGGACTTTCGCAGCTTTCGCATCGGCGCTACCGCGCGCAATCTTCATCGCAGGAAGCTCTAGCTCTTTACCCAACGCAACCGCGCGCAAGTTTACGACCTCATGCTCTGCTGCCATATTGAATGTGAACATACGTTTGTGCTCAGCATCAAAAGCATCGCAAAGTTTATCGAGGCCATCTTTAGCAAACCCCTTGATGTCGACTGTCATCGGGATTTCGAAGGCCTGACCGTTGTAACGTACATCGGCTTGATAGCTGACAACAATATCGGCTTTCTTCTCACCCTCTTTACGCAACTCTTCTTCAACCTGTTTCGCCATATCTTTGAGGCTGGCCGCAATTTTCGTAGAACTTGTTTGCGAACGACGAAGGGAATGAGAACGAGACGTTTCAGCACGTGACCGCGTCGTTGCATCACCAACCGCACATAAAACGCCCGGTGAACGTGGGACAATAACTGGCCATGAATTCATCAACTTCGCAACCGCATTAGAGTGCAAAGACCCAGCACCGCCAAAGCCCATCAAGGCAAAGTCCCGAGGATCATATCCTTGCTGAACGGAAATCATGCGCAATGCGCCGAACATGTTTTCGTTCACAATATCAATGATACCTGCCGCAGCCTCATAGAGTGAAATACCCAGAGCATCCGCGACTTTTTGCACGGCGGTTTCCGCAGCTTTACGATCAAGCTTAAACGCGCCGCCCAATAGCTCTGCGGGGAGATACCCCAGAACAACATTGGCATCCGTAACTGTCGGAAGATCGCCGCCTTTAGAATAACAGGCAGGTCCAGGAACAGCGCCAGCACTTTCAGGCCCAACCCGAAGCGCACCCGTAAGTTCAGGCACATGAGCGATTGAACCGCCGCCTGCTCCAACTGTTTTGACATCAAGCGAGGATGCGCGGACTTTCAAATGTCCAACCGCCGTATCGCGAACAAGACGCGGTTCTGCATTTTCAATCAAGGCCACATCAGTTGATGTACCGCCAACATCCAACGTTAGAATATTCTTAAAACCAGCATTTTTAGCAATCCATAGCGCGCCTGTAACGCCGCCAGCTGGACCAGACATAAGAAGGTTCACGGGATCACTTTGGGCTTTTTCTGCGCTCATGAGACCGCCATCTGACCGTAGAAGGTTTAGTTGCCCTTCCATGCCCATTTTACGAAGTTCAGTTTCTAGATTGCTCACATATCGACTGACAATTGGACGAACCGATGAGTTTGCTGTCGTCGTCAAAGCCCGCTCATATTCCATCATTTCAGGCAAAACCTGATGACTGATGGAGATAGACAAGTCTGGGAAATATTCTTCTGCTATTCGCGCGATCTCAAGCTCATGCTCACCATTAACGTAAGAGTTCATGAGGCAGATAGTAATCGCCTCCACTTTCCGTTTTTGGAGCGCCTTCAAGGCTTTACGAACTTGAGCCTCATCGATTGGGCGTATCTCATCTCCGAAAGCACTCATGCGGCCTGAAACTTCGATTGTATCTTCAAGAGCAGCCATCGGTTCGGGCTTAGGCCAAATAATCCATGCGGCGAGGCCACCCGGAACGAAGGAGCGGGCAATTTGTAGAATTTGGCGATAGCCTTCCGTGACGATCAAACCAACTCTTGCGCCCTTACCCTCTAGGACGGCGTTAGTTGCTACCGTTGTGCCATGCAAAAAATAATCAATCTCTTTAGCTGAAATGCCTGCGATGTCGCAAATATCATGCGTTCCCTGCACAACGGCGCGCGAAGGGTCGTCGGGTGTTGAGGGCACTTTTGTCTTGTGAGACTCGCCCGTCTTATCATCAAACAAAAGAAGGTCGGTAAAGGTTCCGCCAACATCAACACCTAATCGATAACTCATCTATTTATCCTGTCTTATTCAGCCGTTGTTTTAAGTGGAGTGGGAAAGAGACCAGCCTTGCTCACCATTCCTGGTAAAGGCTTACCCATTTTCTCACTGAGCCATTTTGTGGTTTCAAGTATCTTCGACAGGCGAATACCTGTTTCAAAGCCGCCGCGTTCTAACATGTAGACAACGTCTTCTGCGGGGACATTTCCTGTCGCGGCAGGTGCAAAGGGACAGCCGCCGATACCGCCGATTGATACATCAATGACCTTCACACCCGCTTGAACGGCTGCATAGACGTTAGCCAACCCCGTATTTCGCGTATTATGAAAATGGGCGCGAAATGAGATATTCGGAGCTACGTCTCGGCACGCTTCGAACAAGTTTTTTACAGCCCATGGATCACCAACACCAATTGTATCCGCTAGAGAAATTTCTCGAGGCGCGTCTTCAGCCAAAGCCTTCACCATTTCTAATACATCATCAGGCGCAGTTTCACCTTCAAAGGGGCAGCCAAAACTAGCGCCAATCGTGACGTTTACGGCTCGGCCTTCGGCCTTAATGCGTCGGATCATAGTGCGCGCCATATCAACAGACCCCATACGCGTTTGGCCCTGATTTTTATGTGCGAATGTATCGGTGGCGACCGTCACCAATCCGATTTCATCGATGCTTGTTTTCAAAGCCCGATCAACGCCGCGCTCATTCATAACAAGGCCGATATAGGTGACATCGTCAGACGCAGGCAGACCCGCAATAACAGCTTCCGCATCCGCCATTTGAGGTACATATTTTGGATGCGCAAAACTCGCGACCTCCAAGCGTTTAGACCCCGCAGCTATAGATCGTTTAATAAGCTCAATCTTCTCCTGCGTGGAGAACATGACAGACTCATTCTGCAATCCGTCGCGCGCGGTGACGTCTATAATTTCTATAGTGGAAATATCCCACTCCTTCCGTGGAGAGGTTGAGTATCCCGCAACACCTAAGCCTCGCAGGATCCCGCCTTATTAAAATTTGTAAGCAACCTCAGCACCGAAGCGGCGCTGCGTACCAGGTGCAAGAAACGACCCGCCAAATTCAGGCGCAGGGATCGCTTCTTCAATATAAGTCTCATCGGTCAAGTTCTGAGCGAAGGCCATCAAGGACCAACTTTCGCCCTGCAGACCTGCACGCATATCTAACGTCATATAACTATCGCGCTGCGAGTTTTCAAAATTACCCGTACCTAATCCGCCTGCTCCGGCTCCGAAACCGAGCTCGAACAGAGGGTTAAAGATGGTAGCTGCATCACCGCCCTGGACGGTATGAAACCATGTAGGCCCAATAATTTGGGCATCAGCACGCACCAAGAAGCCAAGCTTGTCGCTCAAAGGTAAAGTAAAATCTCCGCCAAAATTAACCGTGTAATCTGGCGTATAGGGCGACTTATTACCGACTGTATCAGGACGCGAGCCGTTCTCTTTGATCTCACTATCGGTGAAGTTAAATCCACCATAGAGGTTGATGTTCTCTGTCACCGCTGCATCGGCACCAAATTCAAAACCAAGAATGTTAACTTCGTCAATATTGGATACCACCCGCAACAAACCAAAACCGCCTACGAAAAATTCGAAGAACTGCATATCCGTCACGTCTGTGTAATAACCTGCGCCCGAAAGCCTTAGGCGTCCATCTAAGAAGGCCCCTTTAAATCCGGCCTCTAGAGCACTCGATTTTTCTTTGTCATAATCATCAGTTATAATCGGAAGGTCACTTCCTAGCTGCGCCGCAAAATCTGTACCCGAAACGGTTGTGATTAAATTATTGTTGAAGATATTGATCGTTGCCGCACTGCCCGAATTGTTAAATCCGCCAGCTTTGAAGCCGACACCATAGCTACCAAACAATGTCGTGTTTTCCAAAACATCCCAAGTCACAGATACTTTTGGCTGAAGTTGTTTGAATGTCGCTTCCTTGTCCGGAATGACGCCATCTGGATTGATGAGAGATGACAGACCCGCGTTCAAAGGACCAGCCGTCGTAGGGTCAAAATCCAAATCGATAAATTCCTGCGTCGCAGTGGTCGGCACAAGGTTGGAGATACTGCGCTTTTCTACATCGTATCGCAGCGCAAATGAGGCTTCAATCGTGTCAGAGACCTCGTAATCTAAAGAACCAAAGGCCGCATAGACTGAACTATCAAAATCATCGTGAGCTAATGCGACCGTACGATTTTCGCCCGTTAGCTGAACAAGTCCTCGAGTTACGGTACCAGTCCCGCCGTCACGGTTGGTCGACACGCCAACTTGACGGTCAATATCCAAAACATAGCCCCCCACCATCCAGCTAAGAGGGCCAGTTGTGTTTGAAGCCAAACGCAATTCCGCGCTGATATCTTTCTGATCGCGAAGCTGCTCTTGAACACCATCACAGGTCGACGGTGTATAGGCCCCAAGGAAAGAGCCATTAGGCGCAAAAATCACGCCTACAGGACTTTCACCAAAGAATGTAGGTGACGGAAGAGGAAAGCCTTGCGCATTAAACGCCGCAACGCTTTCCTGACATGCTGCATCATTGTTGAAAAACCCGAAAGCAGCAGATGTTCCATCCGCAACAAGATTGTTTTCAATGTCACTATAGAGCGCCCAGCCCGTTAGCGTCATATCATCCATTTCATAGTCAAATTTACCAGACAACTCTAAGGCATCTTGATCATTGTCAGAAATGACGTTGTTTTGAAAAACAAACTCATGATCATTGACGTCCAAATTGGCATCGGGCGTATCCGTTGCCCCTGCAAATACTGGAAGATGGAAGTTGGCATTAAATGTGATCGCATTAGCATCAACCTCCCCTTTACGCGCCTTCAAGTCGATTGACAGACGGTCCGTTGGCTCAAGGATAAGCCGACCGTTGAGATTAAAGCTTTCGAACGCATCTACCGTTTTGGAATTTCCAAGGTAAGAATTTCGATAGTAGCCGTCAGTTGTGCGGTAATCGACAGAAGCTCCAAGAAATACACCATCCGCGATCTGGCCAGAAACACCACCTTTGATGAGGTAACTATTATCTTCTGCCGCTTTGAACGTCAGTGACGCATTCGAGGTTTCATCTGGGCGGTCTGTTGTAACAATAATCGCGCCTGCCGCCGCATTTCGACCGTAAATCGCGCCTTGCGGCCCTTTAAAGACTTCGATCTGTTGCAGATCAGTATACTCACGGTTGAACGCCGCTGGGTTTGTATAAAGAATTCCATCTAAAACAAAGGCGAAGCTATTCTCTGCATCCCGGGCACCATTGATGCCTCGAATGTTCACTTGCGTGTCTCCTGCCTCAGCGGCATTCACCATCGTAACGCCTGGCGTCATACCAATGAAATCTTCTGCGCGACTGACGCCAGCTTTTGCCAAAGTCGCAGATGTTAAGGCCGTAATCGAACCTGGAATATCTTGTAGGCTCTCACTCTTTCGCCGCGCTGTAACAATAATCTCGTCGACATATGCCCCTTCATCTGTTTGACCATAGGCCGGCATTGATATCAGAGCGGACGATATCGCAACTAAGCTTACAGCGCTTAATTTGATCGATTTTTTAGAATGAGTAGAAATAAAGTGAAGTGTCGACATTGTAGAAATCCCTCTTACCTTCACCCAAGCCAGAGAAAGGTGTTGATCGCGCCGATTGCATTCACTGCAATTCTATTCGAATTAACGCTCGTTAAGGAAATTGTATACAATTTGGAAAGCGAGTCTAGGTAGTTCTATATTAAAACGGGTAATACCTAGGCTTCATTGGGCATGTAGTTATTATGGTAACGCTCTCCAGCAGTCAAAATATGAGACCGCATAATGATTTCTGCTAACATCCCATTGCGCTTTTCGATCGCACTAAGGAGTTCTTTATGCTGTTGATTACTACGGACTATATCATAAGCAGAATACTGAGCCGCCGTTCGAACAATGACGGCCTGCTCAACAAAGCGCGAAATGATTTCAGTTAGTTTTGGACTTCCTGACGCTTCAAAAATAGTGTCATGAAATTGTCGATTGAGCGTTAGAAAAGAGTCCCGCATTTCGGGGCCACCACCCTCAGCAACATCATCAATTCGCTTGATTATTGCCTTCATTAAATCAATTTGCGCCATGCTCGCTCGTTCTGCAGCCTTACGGGCTGTTAGCCCCTCCATCATGGACCTCATCTCAAACATATCCATTATGTCGTCACGGCTCCAATCAATAACGAAGGCACCGCGATTAGGTTCTATTCTTACAAAATACTCTTGAGCGAGCCGGCGGAGCGCTTCTCGAACAGGCGTTCTACTTACGCCGCAACTCTCAGACAACTCGCTTTCACTCAAACGCGATCCAGCGGGAAACTCACCTCCAAGAAGGCGGTTTCTGATACTCACATAGGCTTTTTCTGATGCACCAGACATTTAAAACACTTCCTATCTATTCACTAGACAACAACTGGGACGGTATAAATTTGTATACAATCAATTAGGGCCGTCAAAATGTTTGAAACTGAATGCCCAAAGGCCTCTTACTTTGGGCCTCCTTTGGCTTCAACTCTAACTGAGACCCGCATCGAGACAGATTAGAGATCAACATTCACTTCTGTTAGATGGAATTTCACTCCTAAAGCCTCTTCAGTTTGCAAATCAAAAACTCGCCAGTCCATCAAACCGCTTCTCACTTTAGAGCCAAGCTCAACTATTCCAGCGATTTCATAATGTTTAAGGGCTGCCTCCAAATCACTCACACCGAAAGACAGAAGAAAAAACCCTTCCCCGTGAGCCGCCAAGAACTGCCCAGGTACTGAATCAAGCCGCGTTGGACACACTAAAACTAACCATGATTCACCTAGCTTTACCCGAGCTGTTCTTGCGCCTCTGTCTGGCAGTGAGTCAAAGTCAAATGGCCCTAAATTCAAAATACGACTGTATTTGGCGACACTATCTTCAAGATCAGACACGATGAAATTTATATGGTGGATGGATATAGGAGAAATCATCTAGTTACGATCAGCCCTATTTATGGTTTCATCAAGTGAAATCAGGGATATAAAAACCGCGCTTATGGTAATGAAGCCGGCTTTATATGTATAGAAAAAGCCGGCCCCCGCAAAGAGAACCGGCTTCCTCAGAATAAGAAAGTAGCGCCCCCGCTACCTTCAAATCAATCGAATGTGTAACCTAGGGTCACACCAATACGGCGTTTGTTCCCATAAGTTGGAACATAATCAACAAAGAATGGGCTCGGGATATAGAATGCGTTCGAAACATATTCTTCATCTGTTGCATTCGTAACCCAAAAATCTGCAGACACGTTGCCCTTAGTGACACCCGCGCGAAGGTTTAAAAGAGCGCGAGACGGTATAGTCGCCAAATTTAGTTCGGCTACAAACTGTTCAGATTGACCAGCCAAGTCTGCACGCACGAAATACTCCATGTCACTGCTCAATGAACCATCATACTGTGCCCCAATATTCCATTGAACATCTGAACTTCTAGGAAGTTTATTACCTCCAACAGAGCCATCACTCGCGCAAACAACATCATCACATAGTCCTGCACGAACAATACGTTGAGATATAACATCATCGTCATAGGTTGCATCATTAAGAGCAAGCCCGCCATCCAACGTTATGCCGTCGGTCACTTTAAAGCTCGCATCAACCTCAATACCTTTAGAAGTTGCTGAACCCAAATTGTCCGTGATCAGCGCCGTTGTAGCCGTTACTGACGCATCATCAGCCGTAACCGAGACCTGTAAATTTTTCCAGTCGATATAATATGCTGCGGCATTGAATAGAAAACGCCCATCCATGAAGCTGTTTTTTGACCCAATTTCATAAGAGATGTTTTCGTCGTCATCAAAGAATCGGTCTTCATCAGTAAGTGCGTTAAAAGGGCCAAAAAATACAAATGGACGTACGACGGCAGCGTTAACCCCGCCTGACTTCACGCCCTTGGCGGCCGATGCGTATAGGAGATTATTCGCTCCCAATTTGTAATCCAAAGACACACGGGGAACAAAATAGCTGTTATCATAGACATATTCACCGGTCGTATCTGATCCGGTAATCTCATCCCACGCATAACGACCTTCGGCCGATAGAGATAAACTATCTCCGATTAGAGGAATATCGACCTGTGCAAAAATCGCAGTAGTTTCAGTTTCGATCAAGTTGTCATTTGGCGTAATGTCACTCGCGGTAATAGGCTCTATGCTTTGAGTATATAGAGGCGCAGCATATCCAGCTTGTCCTTCGTCACGATCCTCTCCGTCGGAACGGAAACCACCAACCATCACGAATATACCGCCGTCGCTTGTGTAATCTAAACGCAGCTCATGAGATGTGTAATCAAAGCCACCAGCTGGTAAAACAGTAAAGAAGTTAGCTTCGCTGCCCGCAGCGCTTCCAAACGGAAGTGTTCCAGAAAGAGCGTCTCTATCTGCGTTGCCCGGTGCAAATGTTTCAGCAGTAATGTTCGCAAATTGATAAGACGTACTAATCGCGTCGGTCAAATCTATCGAAACAGCTGCCCGCAATATTTCCGTCTCTGTCTCTGCATAGGATCTAGGGTCAACAGCAAAGCCAGTTTCCTCTAAGTCACCCGTCGAATTTGGCAACACGGGCGTACCCGGTAACTCACCACAGAATATTTTTGGGTTGGCTGGGTTAAAGAAGAATGCGTTACCACAGTTCAAATCGCTCGTACCTGCACCAAGTCTAGTCTGCGCCCGACTTTCAACATCTTTCTGGATGTTGCGGTAACCAAAATCAAAGCTTACAGAATCTGTAGGTTCAGCCACGACAGACAAACCATAGGATTGGTTGTTCCAGCCACCTAGATTACCTTCGGTGCCCTGACCTTCATAAGTATCTGCTGCAGGATGATCGTTTTCCCAGTCTCCGTCATATTGGCTGTGCTTAGCGTCAACTTTTATCGCTAATTTACCCGGAACCAGTGGAATGCTACCTGAACCCGAAACATCAAATCTCTTATCATCACCCACTGTGACTTTAACATCGCCATAAGATTTATCGAGATCAGCCTTACGTGTGACATAGTTAATGGCACCGATGAAAGCGTTCGCCCCGTAAAGCGCACTTTGAGGCCCTTTGACAACTTCTATTCTTTCCAAAGAGTCTGTTCCTGCATCCACAGCATATGAACGCGGAATGTAAACACCATCAATAAATGTCGCAACGTTTTGCTCTAGGCTGTCTAAAGAGAACTGCGCTGCGCCGCGAATAATAGGCGTGCCGAAGCCACCGCTCGAGTAATCTTCGAAGGTTAGGCCAGGAGTCAATAATGCAACGTCTTCTAATTCTTGAAGACCTTTCTTAGAAATGTCATCGGCATCAAACGCCGAAATTGCCAAAGGCACGTCCTGCAGAGACTCTTCGCGTTTCCGCGCCGTCACGACAATAGTATCATCATCGAAGTTCGTGCCCGAAGTCTGAGCCATGACAGGCGCAGCCGTAAATAGAATAGCAAAAGCACTGGCGGACGCCAACATTGGCGCTGCAATCGCGCGCCCTCTCTGCGATGAATTAGTCCCCTTGGAAATTGGCATTATGTCCTCCTAAAACATGCTTCGCGAATTCATCCGCACTTGGATATTTTCTATACCCTCTGTTAACTTTGCTATCAGTCACCAACATGCCTAATACTTGGTTTTCATTTTTTAGTCGCTTGGTGGATAAAAAATGTGTATTTTTGCGACAATTTCACCCCTATAGAAGCCTTGATCGGAAGACAGTTCAGGGCTCTTTTGACCCAAATAAATTAGGCCCACAACACACTGTAAAGCCCGAGAAGAATTAAATATTTTTCGAAAATACCAAGACTATAATTTCCATTTAAAACAGGAATGTCTACGACTTTGCGATGTGATCTAGAGTTTCTTGATACTTAACGGACGTCTCTTTCGCTGCCAGCTCTGCAGCCTCTTGCTCGAAAATCGCATAGATCCGCCCAAGGTATTTTGTACGCCATAGCTCACGCGCCTCAAGATCATTTTGCTGCAAAGTAAACGCCTCAATCTCATCTTGAATGATGACACCCTTGGACTCCGCTACGCGCTCAACGAGGTCAATACGATCCCTCAAAACAGCGACTTCCTGAACAAGGGCCGTTGTGATCGCCATGAGATGATCAAGACCTTGGTGGTCATATATTTTTGGTCGCTTACCGCGAACCGTTTTCGTAACAGTCATATTATTTTCCGTATTTGAATTAAAAGGTCAGGCCTATTTGCGTGCAATCAGGACTTCCCAGCCCCCACCGGGTGCATATTCGCCGGCTTCAAATTCGCGCTCTGACAATTCTTTAGCCTTCTCTTCGCTGTAGCTCTCATCCGCCATTGCGAATTCCATGATCGCCATTGGCGCCGTATCAAAAGACACAGCTTCACGATCAAAGCCAGCCTCAACACTCAGTTGGATTTGGTCCAAATCACGCATCGCGCCCCAGAAAGGCTCATTATTATAATATGTCTCATTATCCAAAATGAACTGCTGATACGCATCCATATCGCCAAATGGTGGAAGGTCAGCATGGATCATTAATCCACCCGGTTTCAAGATACGGTAACACTCCTTGAAAACCTCACCGATAGCTTTGCCTGACGTTTCGTGCAGCAAAATATGAGACACGACGAGATCGAAAGAATTATCCTCATACTTCATAGAGGCTGCGTCTTGCTGCGTGAAATGCGCCTTCAGACCCATACCTTCGGCACGCGCATGTGCGTAACGGAGCGTAGCTTCACCAACATCCACACCATGCACCTCTGCATCGGGGAACATTTCGGCAAAAGGTAAAGTGGAGTGACCTACGGTGCAGCCCAAGTCGACAATTTTTTCTGGCTTAAACTTGGGAAATTTACGCGTCACATAGTTACAAACCGAGCGTCCCATATCATCATTGAAAGGCCCCATATATCCCATAGCATAGAGATAGACGCCGCGGTCATATACGGCCCCTGCCGCAACATCATTTTCCGCTACGACGCCCGCATAGCCGCCAGGCATACAATGAATATCAAGTGCTGTAACGTAATGAGGCACTTCAAAGTGAGAATCCAAATCCAACGTTCCGCCAACACCCTTTATTGTATCGACCTTTGCAATCAGCTCAGGCAATTGGCGATCTACGCTCTCAATCACAGACCGCCACATCAGTTCCTGACTAATACGTTGTAAAGACACATAGCCTTGAAAATATGGATCGTGCTTCATGGCCTTACGTACAGCCCAACGGTCCTTAGGAAGCTCACCATTCTCTTTGGCATATGCTGGCGCGCTACGCACATCATAAGAGAGCTTTAGACCAGGTAGAATATCGCTTTGGATGTAAGACTTTAGGCTTTTGACGAATTCTTGCCGAGAAAGTTCGTCTGCCGTCGCTTCCGGCAAAATAGGGTGACTAATTTGTTGAAATGTATTTAGCGCACTATCCGACATACGAACTCCATTTAAGTTGGAAACAGGTTACAATCTCATGCGTAGTCAGTTGGAGATTCATTGCAATTGACCACTTGGTGATAAATCTAGTTCTTTTGCACATTTTATCCTCCCCTCTAATATATCAGTAGTCTCAGTTAAATTAGCGCTTTAACGTCGTAACTAGGCACAAGGACCCAAACATGAAAATTTCCGTTTCTAATCCCGGCCCAATACAACCTGGCTCACTCGTTTTTCTAAAGTCCAAAACGAAACGACATCTCATCAATAATGAATGGATAGAGAGTGCCAATTCAGATCCAATCCCAAGCCTTGATCCTGCGACAGGAGAAACGCTCGCCTATATTCAAGCAGGCTCAAAGACTGATGTTGATGCAGCCGTAAAGGCCGCACGCGCTGCTTTCAAGACTGGCGAATGGGCGAGCATGACGCCTGCGGCACGCGGAAAATTATTATGGAAAATGGCGGAGTTAATAGAAGCCAATATTGACGAACTTGCCGAGCTTGAAACCCTGGACCAAGGCAAGCCACTCTACGTGGGTCGTTGGGCAGAAATACCAGGTGCGGCCGAGCAGTTTCGTTACTTCGGTGGAATGGCGACTAAAATCCAAGGCGCCACAATCCCATCATCCATAAATTACCAACCCGAAGGTAAGAAGGTTTTTGCCTATACAAGCAAAGAAGCCATCGGCGTTGTTGCGGCGATTGTACCTTGGAACTCGCCGTTAGTGCTCACCGCTATGAAACTTGCACCCGCTCTCGCAGCAGGCTGCACAGTGGTGTTGAAACCCGCAGAGAATACGTCCCTCACCGCAATCAGATTGGGCGAGCTTTTCATCGACGCAGGTTTCCCGCCCGGCGTTCTCAACATCATCACAGGTTACGGCCATACAGCAGGCGCAGCTCTAGCGGCCCATATGGACGTGGATAAAGTATCCTTCACAGGCTCCACCAATACGGGACGCGCCATTCTGGACAGTGCAAAAGGCAACATGAAAAAGGTCACATTAGAGCTCGGCGGGAAATCACCTGTCGTTATTCTAGGTGATGCCGATTTAGACCTCGCCATTCCCGGCGCAGCCAATGCGATTTTCTTCAATGGTGGTCAGGTTTGCATCGCAGGCTCCCGCCTCTATGCGCATCGCAGCGTGTTTGATAAAGTCGTCGACGGCGTGTCTGAAGCCGCCAGTGCAATGAAGCTAGGTCATGGCCTTAATCCAACAACACAAATGGGGCCCTTAGTGAGCGCGGTTCAAGCCGATAGCGTTAGCGGTTTTATTGAGCGCGCAAAGAAAGCGGGCGCAAGCATCGTAACGGGCGGTGAACGCGACAACTGCTTCATCAGTCCAACTGTAATTGCCGATGTGAAGCAAAGCATGGAAATCGTCCAAGAAGAGGTCTTTGGTCCTGTCATCACCTGTACAGCCTTTGATGACATTTCCGAAGTGACGGATTTATCCAATAACTCGCAATATGGTCTTGCGGCTAGTATTTGGACGGAAAGCCTCTCAAGCGCACACCGCTTAGCCGCTGACATTCGCGCAGGCACAGTCTGGATTAATTCCCATGCAATGTATGATGCCAGCCTGCCCATTGGCGGCATGAAACAATCAGGCTGGGGCCGTGATAGCGGCGCACAGGCGATTGAAAACTATCTGGAAGAGAAGACAGTCTGCGCGATCATCTAAACCGCGCAAGACTAAAGAAAAGCCTTTTAGTGAGGCTCTTCTCCGCCTGACACATTCAAACTCTCGCCTGTGATATAACCAGCATCGTCGGAACACAGAAACGCAACGGCATTGGCTGTGTCTTCGGGCATGCCGACGCGCCGCATAGGAATTTTATCCCTCATACGCTGTAGATATTCTTCCTCTGTTAGGCCGAGAGCCTCAGAGGTAAATTTGTTTTGCCAAGCCCCTAGCCCCGTTGTGACATGGTTCGGGCAGACATTATTGACCGTAATGTTCTCTGGTCCCAACTCTATCGACGCGGAGCGCGTAAGCCCAACAAGGCCATGCTTGGACGCGCAATAAGCCTGCGCAAAAGGGAACCCTGACTTAGCGGCTTGGCTCGCAATATTGATTATTCGTCCGCCTGATTTTTGGTCCACCATAACTTTGGCCGCGGCTTGAAGCCCCCAGAAACATCCTGTTAAATTCACATCAATCACGGCGCGCCAATCATCTTCTGTCACGTCAAAAATTGAACTCATGATATACCCGATGCCGGCATTATTGATCCATATATCGAGCGACCCATGTTCCGCGACTGCGTGGGCGGCCAAGGCTTGCATGTCTGTCTGAACACGTACATCAGCTACACATGTTGTGACATTGACGCCATATTTTCGTAGATCTTCTGCGACAGCCTCCATCGCATCTGTAGAGCCAATATGGATATCCTCAGTTGCCTTATCTCGTGAACGCCCAATGTCGGAGACGACAATGTTCGCGCCTTCAGAGGCCAGCTTAATCGCGATAGCTTGGCCGAGACCTTTTTCACGACCTGATCCCGTAATGACGGCAGTTTTTCCAGAAAATTTACCCATGATAGTCCTTTGTGATTTTGGAGTCGCAGACTTTAAAACTATAGCTCTATGAGTTCCGTGCGTTCAGCAGCAGGCCCAAGTAGAACAACACTCCGCGCGCCATTATAAGGTACCGTGTCAAAACTCGCAGGTTGATCTGAAATCGTCTCTACAGATGCGTCATCAAGCGCCTTGGTTGCAAAAGAGACCATCAGAATGCCCTCACCTATCGTCTCAGCCATTACAGCTCGTGGCGTGTTCGCAAGTCCTGGGAATTGATCAACCTCAAGAGCCACTTGACGAGGTCCGCCTAATGTCGAGAGTTTGTGAAGCGTTTCTAGCGGCAAACCATGCACACGGTTGATTGTCTTATAAGCAATTTCGTGACGTTCATTCACGGTCATATCTAAAGCGTCACTATAAAATTCATTCGCGGCTTCCATATCTGGCGCGCTCAAGATTGCGATGAACAGATGATCGACGATTGAACTTGCAATCGGCAAATCAATATCAGGCAGACTGCCCCGCACTTGATTGAGATAGATGATTTCGCCTGAAGGCCCCTTACACTGCATCGGATAAACACGGTCAGTAAATGCTAACGGCATTGGCTCTGCAAAGGGCGTAAAACCTTTGCTTCCGATTAAGTGCTGATAAAGCGCCTCAACGTCCCTGACACAAATCTCCAACGCGAACCATCCGCAGGCAGGTCCGCGAGGTGTCTTGTTTGCGATCTCTACAAAGCGGAAGAATACAGGCGCGCCGCTTTTAGGGCGCATCAACGCCAAGCGTGCACCCGCAAGAGCTGCGAGCCCCCAATGCCCTGCCATTTCAACCGACAAAGTTGTCGTTTCGATCAGCTCATATTCCAAAACTGATTGATAGGCACTCAGAGCCGCGTCAAAATTAGCCGTTGCAATAGTAGCCATAACAGGATGGCGCGTCGCATTTAGGGGATTAGTTCTGTCAAAATTGATAGACATTACAGAAATTCTTCTACTGGAGAGTCTGTCTCGATAGGTCCAAAATCAGGATACTTCCCCAATGGCAACAACATAAGACTCCCAATAAGAAAGAGGACCGCGCTGATTAAGAACACAGCGTTGTAATTGCCCAAGGTATCATAGGTATATCCAAAAATACCCGGCGCCATAGCTGCGCCAATCGCAAATGCGGCGTAAAGCAAACTGTAAATTTTGCTGTAGTTCTTCAAACCAAAATAACGGGAGGCTAGATAGGCAATAATATCAAATTCAGCACCCGCAGCGAGCCCAATTAATATGGTCGAAAAATAAGCCATGAAAACCGAAGGATTACCGGAAGATAGAATGAAGCATGAAATCGCAGGCAAGGCCATCAAAGCTGCCGCAACACCTGGCCCCCAAAAACGGTCCAAGAAGAAACCTGTGCTGATCCGTCCGACAATTACAGACATACCAATCACACTCATGAAAGCACCAGCTTGGATTGGCGAGTAACCTGTTCCGATATAGAACGGTACCAAGTTTTGTATGGTCCCGCCAATACCGAAGGATATGACCATGAAGCCAATAGCAATTAACCAAAATCGATGATCTTTAAGGGCGGCTTGGTATGTCTTCCCTGTTAATTTGGAATTTAAAATAATTTTATCTTTTGTGGAGACGATTTTTTCTTTGAAAAGGAGAATGACGATAGGCAGCCCAATGAGTGCAGGCAAAGCCGCAAGCGCAATATAAGCAGAACGCCACCCATGATTTTCAATAAACCAACCTGCTATAATTGGTGTAATGATGCCTGTCGCGCCGGTACCAGTCAGTGCAAGCCCAAGCGCAAGCCCACGGTTTTTATCAAAAGCGGCATTGATAGCCCGGGTCCATGTTATGGGCAGAGTCCCAACACCCGCAACGCCAAAACAAAGAGCCGTTGCGTAGTATTGCCAGAGGCTTCCGTTATTCAGCGCCATCATTGCAAAACCGATTGCGAAAAGTGCCATTGAACCAATCGCTATTTTTCGTACACCATGCCGATCGCAGGCCCATCCCAAAATGGGAAGCACGGCAAGGACCCCTATAGTTTGGAACAAAAGCCCACTTTGCGACTGAGCACGTGTCCAACCAAATTCCACTTCAAGAGGGATGGCAAAGATACCATAGGTATAAAAAGGCAATGCTGTTAGACCTGCCATCATACCAATAAAGGACGCGAAAATGAGTTTCCATCCGTCTGAAAACTCGTTTTTTGCCTCAATCGCATTAGACATAGTCTTCCCCTAAATTTTCTTAATCCTGACTTTAAGCAAGCGCAGCTCTCTACGCGTCCTCCACTTCACTCTATTCGCCAGCCGAACGACTAAACGGCGCTCCCTGCCTCAAATCCCTTTTGCAAAGGGGCGCTATTAAAGATCAAGCAGTCATTGAATAAGCCGTCTTCATTCGCTTGGAAAAAATTGCAATTGCTCATGGACAGCTTTTCTCCGTCATGATCTTCGAGGTCGACTTGAAAGCGCACAGCAATGGATTGCGATTTCACATCGACAACATTCACAAAGTTATGGAAGTTGACGACTTTGTAGGTCGACGTAAATTCATTCAAGTGAATCATAATGGCGTCATGGTCATCGTAACGATATTTGGCCGCCGTAAACCGCATTACGCAATCATCAGATAAGACGCTGCACATTTTTTTAGCATCATTTTCGTTGGCACCGATAAAGTATTTATCCACGGCCATTTTAATGAGCTGTTCTCTTGTCAAATCCATTTCAAATTCCCTTAATCGCAAACGGTTGAAAACAACACGCGCACGTCTTTCATATCTTCAATAAGCTCTATACCGTCGATCAAGGCTTGCGGGTCAGCCGTTCGGCCTCCAACTTCAAAACACGTGCGGACCTTTTCCTCACGCGCCGCTTTATCCATACGGTTTCCAGGTGAGCCGTAGGGCACAGCGCAATGTGCTTTATATTCTTTGCCTGATTTCAGCTTAATCGTGCAGGATTGCGGCCCCAAAGCATTAGGGTCCGTGGTATCATTCAATACAATATTAAATCGCTCGCCCAGCTCTTTAATCGCATCACTCGCTCCCGTGCCTTCAGGATAAAGCCTTGGATCAATGCCCCCATTCAAGAGCCTCATGGGTCCAACATATTTTAGGCAAAGCCGCGCATAAGAGGACGTCATAGTCTCCATGAGTGGACGACCCACCAAA
This sequence comes from uncultured Caulobacterales bacterium, assembly GCA_938009235.1. Taxonomy (GTDB): domain Bacteria; phylum Pseudomonadota; class Alphaproteobacteria; order Caulobacterales; family Maricaulaceae; genus Litorimonas. Next base: position 62,477 of record CALLIK010000001.1, on the reverse strand, counting down.
AGCCTAATCAAAGGGGGAACCTCGACTTTAATTTCTTCAATTTCGTTTACGTCAATCTCATGCTTCGCAAAAATTTCATTGAACATCGTCAGGACGGATTGTGTAGCTCTGCCCGCAGGATATGGCTTATGCGCCGTCTCAGTAATTTTCCAGACATTGTCACCTTCCCCGCCCATAGCGGCAAGCGCCGCGTCAATATTATCGGCTGTCTCGATCAGGGTGAAAAACCCAAACTTTCCGAGCAACACATCAACGGGGGCCTGCGCGCCTGCGGCAGCCATATCTACAGCGCATATAGCGGCACGAGACGAGACGCCGACTTGCATGGCTAACATCATTACGCCTTCCCAATGCGCCTGCATGGTTCCGGACGCTTGAGAATAAGCCAGCCCTAAAACTTGTAACGTTTGCTCCCGCGAATAGCCTCGCATTTTCGCAAGACCCATGGCGGCGCCCATCATACCCGCGACAGCAGGTCTGAAAAAGCGCGGCGAAGTTTCAGACGCCCCACCGAGCGTCACGGCCACTTCAACAGCCACACAAAACGCCGTCATAAAGTCTTTGCCCGAAACAGGGTTCTGTTCAGCTTCAGCCATCATGGCAGCCATCGGCACACATAATGCGATCACAACTGAAAATTCGTGAAGCCCGTCCCACTCAAGCGCATGTATATTATAGCCATTGAGAAACGCCGCCGTTGGTGCGGGCGCACGAACACCAGGCATCCCAATAACGCGAGCTTGGTCACCCTGCCCCCAACTCTCGACAGATTTGACCAGAATATCAGACCCAGCCGAACAGCGTCCCGCCACGCCGACAGCCAATGTATCCATGATAAAAATCTTCAGATATTTTATGGCTTCAGGCGAGAGGTCCTCAAATTTCGTTGAGATTGCAAAATCAACAATGGCGAGACTTGTCTCTACACTACGCGTGCGCGAGCCAAGCTCATCAGGGATAGCGGCTGAAGTCTTGGACATAAGTAAAGCCTAGTTATTTTTAAGAAAATCGACGATTTCTTCTGTCGATTTATTGTCACCAGAAAGTGCATCAACCTCATGCCGCAAGGACCTAAGCAATCTAGAGATAAGTCCGGAATGCTCGATTTGACGTTCAACACCCACGTCCGTTGCGGGAACATAAGTTTCAATTTGATCGCGTGAAATCACGCCTTGAGCCTCTAGAATGCGTTCCAAGGTATCTGCCCGCTCACGCGTCACAGCTAACTCTTCCGCCAAAACCATCACTATGGACAGCAGATGGTCATTCGCATTTTCATTTAAATATTTCGGACGTTTTCCCTTGGCTTTATTAAGCGCAAGATTTTGAATATCTGTTGGAGATAGCATTACTTACGCCTTTTTAGCGACATAGGCATGCCAAGCCGGCGAACGCCCATGATCTTCATTGGTCATATCGAAATCACCTGAGCGAAGAGCGGCATGAGAAATACTCTCCGGGGCAAACCCTAGACCCACTAAGAGTTCATCCAGATCAATCTCATGCATAGCCGACCAGAAAGGTTCGTTATTATTATAAGAATCCCAATCCCGAATGAACTGCTCATATACTGGCATATCATCACCATATTGCGGCTGTTCGAGGTGAAGCATAGCGCCGCCGCCCGACAACACACGGTAACCTTCGCGCATGATTTTCGGTAAGGATTTAGTCGATAGTTCGTGCAGGAAAATAGAGGTCATGACAAAATCAAAACTACCATCCGCAAAGGTAGATAAATCCTCTCCCGACATCTGCATGAAGGTTATGTTTTTAACGCCTAATGATGTCGCACGTGCATGGCCGTAACGCAGCATTGGGGCCGAAATATCTATGGCAACGATATCTGCCTCAGGGAAGGCTTGCGCAATTGGAAGAAGACTATTCCCAAGCGCACAACCAATATCCAAAATACGTTTTGGCTTAAAATTCGCATCCTGATCTTTGAGCCATTGCGCGATAGACTCGCCTGCTCCATCACAAAGCCCGCCAATCGTGCCGCCTGTCGTGATAAAAAATCCAGCGTCATAATTGGCAGCAGGCGACACATCGCCCTCTATCAATTCGCGATGATAACTCCCCGGCATGCAATGGTGATCTACGGCTTTCACATAGGCTGGAACCTCTACGGAGGGATCAAGCATAAGACGGTTTGAACCTGCATTGATCTCTGCTGCGCGATGCGCCAAATCATCAAGCTGTCGCAACGTGACGTGTTGACCATTGACCTGCCGCATCTCCATTGTGTTGCGCCGTAAAGCGCCCCAGAAATTATGCAGCGGGTCTTTATTCATAGCCTTACGCACATCGTGGCGCGTTTCAGGCTTACGGCTGTTCTCTTTTTCAAATTTAGGCAGAACGCGCTTTTCATAGGCAAGCGCGTTACCAGGTGCAATTTGCTTTGAAATCGTTTTGTAGAGACAGGCTTCAAAATTAAACCGCGCCCGTTCGTCATGCGACATCTTTGGATAGACACCATGCTGTGTCGCCTCTGTAATTGGAGGTGGCACATCGGCTGCTACGGGTGTCGTCTTAGTGTCTACTGTACTCATATCGACCACCTACGAAAAAGGAGAGATTAAATCGGATTACCCAACGCGGCGCTCTTTGATGATGGTACGCCCGATCAATTCACCATCGAGGTACCACTGCCAGACACGGCCGCGATGTTTGTAATCCTTGTCCATTTGAATCAATTCATGGATCATAGCTGACGGCACATCGAAAGGTGTGTAACCTTCAATATTTGTTCTGTGCCAAGATACGCGAATTGTCGCTAAATCGCCAATGCGCAAAGGTTCTTCCCAAACGAGTCCTTTAGACCGTTCATTTTCAAACCCCATTTTATACCCAGTTTCATCATCACCGGTCATGGTGAAAGAAAATTTGAAATCCTCAGTCCTGCCATCCGCCCACTCATATTGATTTCTCTGATCGTAATCATTTGGTCGGTCGTCAGGGAAAATATGAGTCAGGCGACACTTGTGACGATCCAGCTCTTTGCCTTGAACATCCTGATAAATATACTCGCCCTCCCAGATGCCTTCTGAGCCGCCATGTTGTGGCATTTTTGTCTTAACGAGGTTCAAAACCATCTCCTTAGTCAGTCACCGATCCCAGTACATTGTCCGAAATCGTGCACTTCAATCACACTGAAATTCTTTCACTCTCAGTATAGAGAGGCGCAATGGAAAGGCTCATGATATCAATCATAATCGCCTAACGACTAAACATCCGACGAACTTATTCACACGTAGTGATGTTGTTAAAGTGAGAAAAAATTAGAACGTTAGCTAAAGGGTACAACGATGACATTAGACAAGAAAATCGTCAGTAGACGACAAGCACTAACAGGGGCAGCCGCCATCTCTGCTGCTGGGGTCGCAGCCTGTAGCCAGAGCTCATCGCAACAAACTACATATGCGGTTAAGAAGCCACTTGTGCTGGATTATAAAAATCCGAAATGGAATCGCGATGCCTACGCCCGCCTCTCCGGAAACCTTGATTCAACTAAAGAGAAAATTGGCTGGTTTAAAGGGAAAGCAATCGGCGTTGTCCCGGGCAAGAAGAATGTCGAAATCTGCGGATTTGAGGGATTTTCAGTTACACGGCTGCTTCAACTCGAAGACGGTAGCTGGCGCAAACTCCTGAGAGAAGTCGGTTTTTATACCGACCTTGAAACAGGTGAAATTCTTGAAGAACTTGAAAACCCGTATACGGGTGAAATTGTCAAAACGGTTCCAATTGCAAACGATCCTTTCAACTTCACCATTGGAGAGTTTAAGCCGCAACCGCCTAGCTACGGCGGATTGAACACTAAGAAACCACCTAAAATTCCGTTTTTGCTGAAATGGCAGGAAAAAGGCGACACGGTTCTATTGGAATCAGATATTCACCTCTTCTACCCATCAGCCTTACAACCTGACAAATGGCCGCGTGAAAGCTCTGGACCGATGAACCGGGTTTCAGAAATGTTCCGCTACTATATTGACCGTGACCAATTGGGCGACCCTGATAATACGTCAGTATCTTTCTTCGGATCATGGGTCAGAGAAACACCGTGGTTCCCATGGTTGTTAATGGACGGCGCACCAGGACATTGTATGTATGTCTGCGACCAAGGCGCTTGGGATCATTGGGACTTCATTCCGCAGAACATCATTGATGCGGCCGAAGCCATTGATCCAAAATTCCTCAGTGCACCGACCGAAGACTATGGCCCATCCCTATCGAGTCTCGAATGGTACGCCCGTCAGCAAACACCGGCCAAACCACGTAAAATGTAAGGCTGAAATCAGACTTAAGAAAAAGGCGCTTGGAGTGATCCAAGCGCCTTTTTTATTGGCAAATAAGTTTTGGTTCAGTTTAATCTTCGATATTTTTAGTCATCATGAAGATTGGGTTGTCGGCAAGTTCTTGGAATTGCGCCGCAACAGAGGCCATTGTGTCGGATGATGTTTCTTTACCGAAGACGTCCATGTCATTCACGACTAGCATCTCAACATATTCATATGGGGGCTTTGCATCTGATCCTAAAAGGCCAAGGTTTTCAAACACATCAAAGCGGTCAATTGAACCCAAATTTCTTACAATTTTTAAGTCAGTGTTTTTGGCCCAAGCCTTATAATCTGATTTCTTAACGCCAGCTTTCAAATTGAATAGTACGATTATTGTAGTCATTTTTGATCCCTTGGTTTTGGGGACAATTAAGCGACAGAACTGCAAAAGACCGCCAAATTTAAAAATAAAACCGCAGGTCGAATACTCCTCCATAAAGCAACGCTCGCAAATGCCGTAGCTCTACTCACGACAAAGACATAAACAAAAGAAGACAACCGGCATGAAACAAAATAGCTTAAAAGCGGCCCTGGCGAACGGTGAATTTATCAGCGCGCCCGGCGTGCAGGATATGATTACCGCTGTCATTTGTAACAAGATCGGTTTCGATTTTGTCTATGCGTCTGGCTATTGGGGCACAGCGTCAGCCTATGGCCTGCCAGATGCAGGCATTGCGAGCTATACCCAAATGTTGGAACGGGTCAGCACGCTCGCGCGGGTGGCGGATGCAGGCGTAATTGCGGATGCCGACACAGGTTATGGCGGACTGTTAAATGTCCATCATACCGTTCGGGGTTACGAGGAAGGCGGCGTCATCGCAGTTCAACTTGAAGACCAAGAGTTTCCAAAAAAATGCGGGCACACCAAAAATAAACGCGTCATTCCAATGGCCGATATGGTCAAAAAAATTCAGGTTGCCTGCGAAGCGCGACAAAATTCTGAGACTGTTATTATTGCGAGGACAGACGCCAAGGACCCCGAAGGATATGAGTCAGCAATCGCGCGTGGCCAAGCCTATGGTGAAGCGGGTGCGGATGTCGTCTTTGTAGAAGCCCTACATACGGAAGAAGAAATGCGCGATGCCTGCTCGCGCATTAAAAAGCCAATGATGGTGAATATGGCTGATGGCGGTAAGACCCCTATTCTGCCAGCAAAAACCTTGCAAGACATTGGCTTCACCATCGCAATTTACCCAGCTATGACATCTCTGGCCGCAGCCGCCGCAGCAGAGGCCGCCCTGATCAACTTAAAAAACAACGGCACATCCCTATCACCTGCTATCCCGCTTTTCAGCTTCGCCGAGTTCAATGAATTGATTGGGTTTCCAGAAGTTTGGGAGTTCGAAAAAAAATGGACTTAGGTCCTATCAGCCTTAGAATATCAGTCCTGATGTGGCATATCCACGAAATCAGCAAAGCGCGCGGCTACGGCAGGTGCGCCCAGCTTTGCGCGAACAAAGTCAGCGCGCAGGAACGGCTTATCCAATGTAAGTTCAAACTTCGCCAGCAACGCTTGTTGCTCACCTTCTGATTTTACGTCAAACCACTCGCGTACGGATTCAATACGCGCGAGCAACGCCGCCTTATCTGCTTCGCGAGTTTCAAATTCTGCTAGGCGAGTTTGGGTTTCAATCTTTGCTTTTTGTTCCCGCGCGGCATCGAGAGCCTTTGACTTCGCCTTTTCCTCAGCCGTAGGGCCCGCATTGCCATCTTCGTAATTCTCTTTAATGGCGGCCGCCAAAAACCCTGATACGGAGACAATTTTGCCTCCAGAGGCTTTTGTGGAACTCACAAGGTCAAGCTTGGCTGCGCAATAGTCTTCGCCGTGTATCTTAATCCAGCTTTCGGCGAGCTTATGAGAAATGCCCGTTGCGACGAGGCGTTGATAGACAGTTGTCCCCTTCAAGGCACCATCATCATCAATATCAAGTAACGGCATCTGGCGGTTTGCGCCGATCAAAAATCGAATTTCGGTGATAGAACGACCCGAGCGTTTGAACTCAGGCGTAATCTCAATGTCCGACACGGCATTTATCTCTTTGACCGTTGGTTTGATCACCTTAGCGTTGAGATGCTTGAACTGGCGGTAATAATCGCTGTCATCCACGCCCATCAAGCGGCGGAAGGTTTTAAGGTCCCACCATCCCGTCGAACGGACGGTTTTGAAACGGTAGCAATTCTCATAAAGCGCCAAAGCATGTTTAGATCGAAATTTACGCTGAATGCGCATATTAATGCTGGCGTAAATATCAGGGTTATAAAGCTTCTCAGCCAAAGCCGGCGAATACCCATATCGGCATTTCCCGCGCGAGAGCACAGCATGGGAGAGCAAGCTAGAGACGCCCCACTCTACTTCTTCTTTATTATCATCCAGAATATTCCACTCTGCGTGAACGGTTGCGAGGGCTTTTAGAGATTCTTTTAGGGGCTTACGGTCATTCGAGTCATACCCAAGCATGACGCAAAGCGTCTTCTCATCAATTTCATGTTCGGTCTGTGTTAGAAGTGCATCATAGGCATTCAACAACAAAACATTCGTGAGCTTGCGTTGCAGCAGCGATAAATGGCCATCTGTATGGATAGCCGCGACATGTTTCTTCAAAGGTCGGTCAGGCAGAGTTTGGGCAGGCGTGACGACTCGAATTGAGGCAGGATTTTTCTTACGGCGACGAAGCGTCGTTGATTTTGCCTCGTACCCTGAGGCCTTTGTGGTTTTCGGGTCAGACATGACACGAGCCTCCAGGCACCCCGAATCTCTTATTTCAAAGGTGCTTTCATTGCGTTCTGACCCTAAGGCACCCGTGGTCAAGTCCTGATTGGGGTCTTTATCCTGCAAATGGGTGCTTAAGGTCATTTTCTTCCAATGCCCATCCCGTAAGTGGGTGCTTTGGTATCTGTTGAGCATTTTGGTCCTGTAAATGGGTGCTTCTGTGTTTGAAATCAGACTTACAAGGTAGCAGTCGCCCATTAAGCGTGGATCATTTCGCCCTACCCCACGGTTTTATGGGGCCCGTAGTCAATGTGAGCGTGGATCAAAGGCACCCATATGCGGGACGATTCGCGAATCGTCTCCGCACCCTCGCCTTTATCCTGCAAGTGGGTACTTCATTGGGGGTGCATCATATTGCCTCGCGTGGAACCTATTGATTTTATTGCGTTTATTTGAGTAAATACAGTGGGGCTTTGTAAGCCCTGTATCTGGGTGCCCTAGCTCCTGCTGAAGGGTGCTTTTCTTCCTGCAAACAGGTACACTCTATCCTGATACTGGGTACCCTTCGTCCTGAATACAGGTTCCAATGGGTGCGTTTCAGTCAGGTTTTATGGGGCTTTGCGAACCCCTAAACATTATAAACCCCCTAAACTAAACAAACGAGGGATGTGTTATGTATGAAAGAGGACGAGTATAAGATTTATATACTCAAAAGCTCGCATACCGTCCTAGTAGCCTGCCTCTGTTACCAGACGCTCCATACCTTCCCAATAAGATAACTTATTGGCATCACAATAATCGATAAAGCCATTCAGTACGCGAACAGGCCCACGGATTGAGAGTTGATCAACAGGTTCATCATGTTGAATACGGCGACGCTTTTTTAAGAGTACCGGCGCAGGTGCTGCTTCTCTAGAAGTAAACCCATGCTTTTCTGCTAACTTATCGGCTAGGCTTTCCTGAACTTTGCGGACTGCAGGTTTTGGCTTTGCTTTGCGCGGTGCATTGGTCACGGCCTTTGGTTTTGATATTTTTGGCAGCTTTTTTACGACGGGAGCAGGCTTTGGTGTGGCTCTAGCTCTGCCTGTAGGCTTAACACTTGAAAGGTCACCAAAATCAGCATCAAAGCCAAAGTTAGCGCGTTTAATAATATCATCTGTCATGGTTGTCTGGTCCCTATCTAGCTTCGGGCTTTATGCGGCTTCAGCTTCGGCGACAGGCGTATCGCCCTCCCCGCGTAATTCGTCTTTCAGGGCTTTGATCACGTAATAAGCGAACCCCTCCGCATTTTCGAGCGCTCTGGGTAAACCTGCGCATTCAGCCTTGGTCAATTCACGCAAGGTTTTGTTGAATGAGAATAGAGCCCTAAACGCCGCGCGTTCATGTAAAGGTACATCCAACATTGGAACACTCGCTGTCTTTAACTGTTCAACAATCGCTTTCTCATCGCGCGTTTTAATAGCTGGATTATTGCGCGTCATGAGTATCCGCATTGGGATTCGTCGGCGCAGCGTCTTTTCTTCCACTCGGATCAAAGCGACGGCCCTTGCGGCTTGCTTTGCATCTACAGGGCTAGCCTGCATCGGAATGACAGTGAGGTCTGAGCGGCTCATGGCGCGGCTCATCATTAATGAGGCTGTGCCTTCCAAGTCGACAATCACAAATGGATATTCTGCGGATAGATCATCCAATACGTCGATGATGTCAGCCTCGCCCGGATTGGGGATTGCGGTGAAAGGTACTGTATCGCCATTGTCTTCGCGTATGGCTGCCCAACCCGCGGTGACTTGGTTCGGGTCACAATCGATCAAGGCAACCTTCCCGCCTCTGTGGGCAAGCTCGAGTGCGAGGATAAGCGCGGAGGTGGATTTACCCGTGCCCCCTTTTGGATTTGCAAAGCTAATGACTGGCATGCGGCTCTCCGAAGATAAAAACAGGTCTATCTCTGAATGCAAACAAAAGGTTAACGCTAGGTTACTATGACTGCAATGAATGCCTGCTAACCCCGCTAAGCGTAGCGAGCTATCATGGCTAGCTTTGCGATATAGCTAAGCTAGCTTAGCGATCTTAGGGGGCTAAGCTGCTAAATAGAGCTTTATTTACAAGGCGTTGTGAGGATTTGAATTTATAAGTCAGTCTTATTTAGACCCAAATTTCAATCAGGATGAGCGCTGAGTGGGGTAATATGATTTTTTCTAGGCAGTGTAGGGAATTTAAGCGTGTTGCGCTCTACGGGCCGCAAATAAGGGCACCTTATTTTAGATGTTTTTGAGAATTGGCCCAAATCTGCACAAAATCTTCAATTTTGGAATGATGGAGAAGTTCAAGACATATATTTACAAGAAATAGGATAAATCATGAGGTCAGATTTGCGATGTGCATCCAACTAAGACCAAATAGTCATCTGGTTTGCGTCTATTGAAGGAAGGACCCATTTACAGGATGGTTACAGTGTCAATAATCTTCATTCGGGGGAGGGCAGGGTGCAGACTGGGTTTAACCCTCTGCCTTGACCTCATTCACCGCATCATAAGACCGTCGTAGCAATTCAATACGACCTAGATGTTTAGAGCCCCAATTCATCATACCTTGCAAGGGAGAGATATAGCTCTCACCAAGGCGCGTTAGTGTATAGTCTACGCGGGGTGGAATCGACGGTTGAGTTTCTCGCGACACGAGCCCGTCGCGCTCGAGCTCCCGCAAAGTTTGTGTCAGCATACGTTGCGAGATGTCAGGAATAGCCCCTCGCAGTTCAGAAAAGCGATGCGACCCGAAAGAGAGGTGACACAGAATTAGGCTTGGCCATTTTCGCCCCACGAGGCCGAGTATATTACGCACAGGGCAAATTTGCGCCGAATAAAATTCATCAGGAGCCTTTCCTGGAGAAGGATATGTTTTTGCGCTTTGAGGCATGAAAAATACCTTAGTTACAAAATGTAACCATTCGGTTAAGTGGTGTTTTCTAACAAAAATGAATGATCTATGGTGGTGCAAGGCTAGATTTGTAACCTATTTAACACTCATATCAGAAGGTAGGGAGCCTGAAGGGGTGATTTAAAAACTGTACTTAAAAATGTATGAAACGGTTCAAAAGGCTTTATTAATATTAATAGTTTCAAAGAATGTTCCATTTAAATTCAGTGCCTTAATGACGTTGAATCTAACAATCTTAAGGTTTCTGAATGTAACATAACGCTTTTACTCCTTGTTAAGTATAGCCCTTAAGCCCTTTTAACCGACGATTCATACGTCCAACCCGAAGTTGTACCCCAATCTATATGGGAACATCTCCGATGACCGGACTGTTGATGAAATTAATCGCCAAAACAAAGCAAGTCTTTGCAAGCAGCGCCAAAACCTCGCCTCAGGTTAAGCGCTCCTCGGGAGGTGGCTTTCGCAAAGGCCTAATGGGAGCAGCACTTTGTGCCTGTTCTTCTACTATGGCGTATGCGGGGCCGTTTGTCTGTGATGGGGAAATATTTCAGGTCCAATCTGGACAGCTACGCAAGTTTGACCCGCTAGTCTCTGCCTATGTGGATGTCGGGTCGCCGAATTCCTCGTACAATGCAACGGGATATAATACGCTAGATAACTATGCTTATGGATCACAAGGTAACAATGTTATCCGTATTCATTCAGATGGTACAATCGAAACGGTTTTTGCTGTAGGCTTTGGCTCATATTCGGGTGATGTTGATAGAAACAATCAGCTTTGGCTTCGCAGGAGTGCAACAACATATTCCGCTGTTGATTTGGCGACAGGCGCAGTTGTAACGACGGTATTCACGGGGTCTGTTGTGAATGCGGCGGATACGGCTTATCTTGAAGATGGCGGCATAGGTTATCTGGTGATGCCGAGCAGTACGTCATTTGGGCGTGTCAATCTTACGACTGGAGTATCTGAGATTGTGCCTATAACAGGTTTGCCGTCATCAGGTGGATTTGGTGCGACATGGACCGACTCGGTTGACCGTTTGTTCACGTTTAATAATAATAATGGCACGATCTACGAAATTTTTGATACATTTACGGCCACACCCTATGCTGTGGTTGTTGCACAAGGTCAGCCAAGCGGAAATAATGATGGTTTTTCGTGTAGTAATGCCCCGTTCCCAAATTTACCGCCCCTTGCTTATAATGACGATTATGTAACGCTCCTTGATGTACCTGTGGTGTCTAACGTTATCGTCGATAATGGGAACGGCATTGACGCAGATCCTGAAAATGGCGCTTTGACCGTAACGACTACACCTGTCTCTGGCCCGTCTAATGGGTCCGTTGTCATTTCGTCTAATGGTGATTTTACCTATACACCGACGGCGGGATTTTTTGGGACAGATACATTCGACTATCTGATTACTGACCCGACGGGCCTTACAGCTTCGGCAACTGTCACGATCTTGATCGAGAAGACGGAAATCAGTCTTACGAAAACTGCGTCTCCGAGTGCGGATGCAAATACAGGTGATGTCATCACCTACACATATGTGGTCGCTAACGAGGGTAATATAGACGTCAACAATATTAGTGTGAGCGATGTTCACTCGGGAACGGGCGCATTATCTGCCATATCGCCGGCGACTGCGTCTCTGTCCGAAGCGGAAACCCAAACCTATACGGCTACCTATACCGTCACAGAAGCGGATGTTCTCGCGGGAGGACCAATCACAAATACGGCGACCGCGAGCGGAACACCTGCCATTGGAACCATTACAGAGCCGACAGCCGACGCGTCTGTGACGTTGACGGCGCCTACGCCAGAGGCCCTATTCTCAAAAATCGCGAGTCCAGATAGCGACCTAAAAACGGGCGATACAGTTACCTATACATATACTGTCGAAAATACGGGTAATGTTACACTTACAAATACGTCGGTTTCTGATGTTCAATCCGGAACAGGTACGCTCTCAGCGATCACGCCAACGGGCGTTGATATTGGACCGGGTATCACTCAAACTTTTACAGCTACATATGTTGTCACGCTTGATGACTTTGAAGCGGGCGTAGACGTAACGAATACGGCGACATTGAATACGACACCCGCAGGCGGCACACTTGCGCCTCTTACGGCGGACGAAAGCATTGCAATCGCCGCGCCTAACCCACTCGCAACACTGACTAAAACCGCCAGCGATGATACAGACGTTATCGAAGGCCAAGTAATTACCTATACATATGTCGTCGAAAATACGGGCGATGTGACTTTGACGGGTGTGGCTGTTTCTGACGTCCATAGCGGTACAGGCACGTTGTCTGCGATTACCCCTACGAACGTTGACCTTGCCCCGACTGAAAGCCAGACTTTTACGTCGACCTATACAGTCACCCAAGACGATATTGATGCGGGTACAAATATTACGAATACGGCGACCGCAAATGGGACCGCGGTGCGCGGAACCTTAACGCCGCCAACAGCGGATGAAGTGGTCACGCTCGCGACGCCTGTTCCGTCTGCGACGCTTGTTAAAACACCTGATGTGTCTACGGACCTTAAAGACGGCGACACGGTCACATATACGTACCGCGTCACAAATGATGGCACAGTTACGCTGACCGCACTGTCTTTGACCGATAGCCATTCAGGCGAGGGGACATTGTCCGCGATTACGCCCGCCAGTGTTGCCACCCTTGCGCCGGGCGATTTTGTTGACTTCTCTGCGACCTATGTGGTGACCCAAGACGATATTGATGCAGGTGTTGCGATTACGAATACGGCGACCCTCGCCGCGACGCCAGCACAAGGCTCTTTGCCAGCTGTCACAGGCGATGCATCCGTGACTGTCGAAACTGCGGCTCCAGCCCTGACCTTTACCAAGGTTGCTGATGATGATGCAGATGTAGTTGAAGGTCAGGTGATTACTTATACTTATGTGATCACAAACTCAGGCAATGTAACTATGACAGCCGTCAGCGTGACGGACGCTCATTCAGGTACAGGGGCGCTCTCTGCGATTACGCCCGCAAATGTTGATCTTGAGCCGACGCAAAGCCAGACGTTCACCGCGACCTATACTGTCACGCAAGCCGATGTAGATGCGGGCAGTCCTATTACAAACACCGCAACGGCAAATGCGACACCTGCGTTAGGCACTTATACGCCTTTGACCGCGGATGAGTCTGTTACCCTTGAGGCGGCGGATCCAGAGGCGACACTTACGAAAACGGCGAGTGATACAATAAATGTGGCTGAAGATGATGTGATCACCTATACATATGTCCTGACGAACACGGGTAATGTAGGGCTGAATACAATCAGCTTGTCAGATGCACATTCTGGTGCGGGCACACTGTCTGCTATTTCGCCTGCGTCCGTTACGACGTTAGCCCCGACTGCAAGCCAAACTTTTACCGCGACTTATACGGTCACGCAGGCAGACATTGATGCGGGTACAGATATTACAAATACAGCGACGCTAGAGGCTACACCTGCGCGCGGTACACTCGCGCCCCTGACGGCTAATGAAGTCGTCACGGTAGAAGCGCCACTGCCTGTATTTACCCTTGAGAAAACAGCGTCGGATACGACTGATGTCGCAGTTGGGGATACGATCACTTATTCTTATGTTGTCGAAAACACAGGCAATGTCAGTATTGACGGCGTTACGGTTTCTGATGTTCATTCGGGCACAGGTACATTGTCGGCGATCACGCCCGCAAGCGTTGATCTGGCACCTGCCGCAACACAGACATTCACGGCAACTTATGTTGTCACGCAGAACGATGTAGATGCGGGCACAGACATTACGAATACGGCGACAGCTGACGGAACCCCAAAACTGGGAACTCTGGCGCCTGTCACGGATAACGAGACTGTCACGATTGAGGCGGCACTGCCTGCGATGACTTTGGCAAAGACAGCCGATGTTACAGCCAATGTGCAGCCCGGTGATATTGTCACATATTCATATGTTGTGGTGAACACAGGTAATGTGGTTCTCGACAATTTGTCTGTTTCAGATGTCCATCCTGGTATGGGGACATTGTCGGCGATCACGCCTGCAAGCGTGGCTACACTCGCACCTGGCGCGTCGGTTACCTTTACATCGACCTATGAAGTCACGCAGTCCGATATTGATGTCTCAGATGATATTACAAACACCGCGACTTTAGAGGCGACGCCAAAACGCGGCACGATTGCGCCTATCACAGACACAGAAACGATTAGTCCTGCAGATCCATCTCCAGCTTTAGCGATTGAAAAAACCGCAGATATAAAAGTTGGCCTTAAAGCGGGCGAGACGGTCACGTATACATATGTCGTACGCAACCCAGGCAATATCACGATGACGAATGTTACCGTCAGTGATGTTCATAACGGTACAGGCTCATTGTCAGCGATAACGCCTGCACCTGTTGATTTGGCCCCAGGTGAATCTCAAGACTTCACAGCGACGTATGTTGTTACGCAAGATGATGTTGATGCAGGCGTGCCGATCACCAACGAAGCGACGGCAAATGCAGACCCAACAGTAGGTAGTTTCATTCCTGTCTCAGATACAGAATCTGTTACGCCAGAAACATCTGGTCCTGAAATTAGACTGACCAAGGTTGCGGATATCACGACTGACCTCAAAATTGGCGATGTTGTTACATATACCTACACGGCAGAAAATACGGGCAATGTAACGTTGTCGGATATTAGTGTTTCGGACGTTCACTCTGGTACGGGTACATTATCTGCAGTTACGCCTGCGACAGTGGCAACTCTGCCCATTGGTGGCACTGTTGATTTCACGGCCACATATATCGTCACGCAAGATGACGTGGACGCGGGTACAGTGATCACCAATACGGCGACAGCTGCGGCGACACCGCCAAGCGGAACTTATGTTCCTGCGACAGCGGATGAGAGCGTAACGCCAGAAGCCTTTGCGCCTGAATTGACACTTGCGAAGGTTGCGGATGTCACAACGGGTCTCGCGGTAGGTGATGTCGTTACGTATACTTACACGGCCACAAATGCGGGTAATGTCACGCTCAATAATATCAGCGTCTCTGATGTTCATTCAGGTACAGGCACGCTTTCCGCAGTGATGCCTGCCAATGTCGGCGAGCTGATTGTTGGCGCAACCGTAGACTTTACCGCGACATATACTGTGACCCAAGCGGACGTTGATGCGGGTACAGATATTACGAATACAGCCACAGCTGATGGGACACCTGTTGGCGGCTCGTTGACGCCTGTGACGGCAACGGAAACTGTGGCGCCAGAAGCGCCAGCCCCATTAGCGGAGTTGACGAAAACGGCCGATAAGACAACGGACCTGAGCGCCGGTGATTTTGTGACCTATACATATACTGCGACGAATACGGGTAATGTCAGCATGACTGATATCTCAGTCTCCGATGTGCATGCCGGGGCAGGGACACTGTCTGCGGTTACGCCGTCTACTGTGGCCAACCTTGCGGTTGGTGATAGTGTTAGCTTCACGGCGACCTATGAAGTAACGCAGGCCGATATTGATGCGGGCGTTGCCATTACAAATACGGCGACACTTGCTGCGACCCCTGCAGGCGGAACGCTGCCTGTCACGACAGCCACAGAGTCTGTGACGCCAGAAGTGCCAGCTCCTTTATTGACGATTGCTAAGAGCGCGGTTTCCACAGATTTTGCCGCTGTTGGTGACATTTTGAGCTATGAATATGAGGTCGTGAACACAGGTAACGTGCTGATTTCTGGCCTTACTGTCAGCGATGATAAAATTGCGACAATCTCCTGTCCTGTGACGTCACTTCTGCCGACGGAAAGCGTTACATGTACGGCGACTTATACCGTTACTCAAGCTGACCTAAATGCTGGCGAAGTGACCAATGTTGCCTCTGTTGACGGCACGCCAAGTGGCGGCACACTGACGCCGCCAACAGACACGGCGACAGTCGACGGTACGCAGACACCTGAATTGACACTTGCGAAAACAGCTCTCGATAGCGACTTCGCGGCTGTCGGCGATACGCTAAATTATGAGTTTCTCGTCACGAATACAGGCAATGTCGGCATGACTGACATTGTCGTTACGGATAACAAAATTGCGTCTGTATCTTGTCCTATTACAGCTCTCATGCCGACTGAAACTGTGACCTGTACAGCGGTCTATACTGTGACGCAGGCTGATTTGGATTTAGGTTCCGTGGTAAATTTGGCCGAAGCAGATGCGACGCCATCGGGCGGCACATTGGCACCTGCAACTGATACAGCCACGGTTGACGGTACCCAGAGCCCAGCTTTGGAAATGCTTAAGCGCGCTTTGACGACTGACTTTGCAGCTGTCGGCGATGTTCTTGCGTATGAGTATGACGTGACGAACACGGGTAACGTGACGATCATTGATCCGATTACAGTCTCTGATGACAAGATCGCGTCTGTAACATGTCCTGCCTTGCCTGCGGGTGGATTGCTGCCCACAGCGGTTCTAACGTGCGCAGGCAGCTATAGCGTAACCCAAGCTGATTTGGATGCAGGCGAGGTTACGAACGTAGCCTCTGCGACTGATGGAACAACGACATCTCCAACGGATGATGCCACGGTTGCCGCAACGCAAACGCCCGCTCTCACACTCGTGAAAACGGCTCAAGAGCCAGACTTCACGGCTGTTGGCGATATCCTTACATATGAGTATCTCGTCACGAATACGGGCAATGTTTTGATTGCAGACCTGAGCGTAACAGATGACAAAATTTCAAATGTGATGTGTTCCGTACCGACGATCGGAAATGGCGATACTAATCTTGATCCAACGGAAGCTGTGACGTGTACAGGCGAATATACGGTCACTCAGGCTGACTTGGATGCAGGCTCCGTGACGAACCTTGCCTCCGCAACAGGTACGCCAAGCGGCGGCACATTGGTGCCGGCTGACGCCACCGAAACAGTGGGCGCACTCCAAACGCCAGCTCTGTCATTGGTGAAAGCTGCAGGCGAGACGAGCTTTGATGCGGTTGGTGATGTGCTGACCTATACATATACCGTTGTGAACACCGGTAACGTGCTTGTCTCTGATGTGGCCGTTACGGATGATAAGATTGCGGCGATCACATGCGATGTGCCTGCGATTGGTAATAATGACGCAAACTTAGACCCAACTGAAACTGTTGTCTGCGAAGCCGATTACACTGTGACCCAAGCGGATTTGGACGCAGGTGAAGTGACTAACATTGCCTCTGTGGATGCGACGCCAGCTGGCGGCACACTGACCCCGCCAACGGATACAGTCACAGTTAATGCTGACCAAAATCCTGCGATGGAAACTGTTAAAACGGCGACAGTCGTCAATTTTGAATTGCCGGGTGATATTACAACGTACGAATATGTTGTCACAAACACCGGTAACGTCACGCTGACTGACCCTATTACTGTGACGGATAACTTGATCAGCAATGTTACCTGTCCTGCGCTCCCAGCGGGCGGTTTACTGCCACTGGCGACGTTGACCTGTACGGGTGAATATGCGGCGACGCAGGCGGACTTGGACGCAGGCTCTGTGACGAACATTGCCGCATCAAGCGACGGAACCACGACATCTCCGCAAGTTAGCGAAACAATTCCCGCTAATCAGAACCCAGCTCTTTCCATTGTGAAAACACCATTGTTTACTGATTTCACAGCCGCAGGCGATATCGTGGAATATGAGTTTGCCGTGACGAATGATGGTAACGTGACACTCACAATGGGCGTTGATGTTGTGGATGATAAGATTGGAACGATCACATGTATCACAGGTAACTTTGTCCCGAATTCGACGCAAACATGCCGGGCCCCTTATACGATTACACAAGCGGATGTTGATGCGGGCGACGTGATGAACCAAGCCTTTGCGGAAGCGGATACGGTTGTGTCTGCGCCTGTCGATGTGACAGTCACGGGAACACGCACGCCCTCATTAGGCTTTGTCAAAACTGCGACGACAGCTGACTATTCAACCGCGGGCGACGTGATTGCTTACACATTTGATGTTGAGAACACAGGTAATACCACGTTGACCGATGTTGCGATTATGGATTCGAATATCGCGAGCGTCTTATGCCCGCTGACGACACTTGTGCCTGCTGAGACAATGGTTTGCTCAGCCGATTATACTGTCACGCAAGCGGATGTTGATGCGGGCGAAGTTGTGAATAATGCCTCTGTTTCTGCGAACCCGCCTGTGGGTCTACCGCCAGTATCGACGCCAAGTACTGCGACTGTCGATAGTGTTGCTGTGCCAGGTCTTGAGTTTGTGAAACGCGCTGTGACGGCTGACTTTGATATGGCAGGCGACATTCTGGTTTATGAGTTTGATGTTGAGAACACAGGTACAATTACCTTGTCCAACATTTCTGTGACAGATGACCTGATCGCGAATGTTACCTGTCCACGTACGGTACTTGCTCCTGCGGACACTATGGTCTGTTCTGCGACTTATATTGTGACGCAAGCAGATGTGGATGCAGGCGAAGTTGTCAATAATGCCTCTGCTGCAGCGGACTTACCAAATGGCGATCCGATTACGCCAGTGCCTTCGACGGCGACGGTTACAGGTGATCAGTCGCCGCGTTTGGACATTGTTAAAACGACTGTAGCCACTGACTACTCAGCTGTGGGGGATGTGTTGCCTTATGAAATCGTAGTTACGAACACTGGTAATATTTCCATCTCTAACATCGTCGTAGATGATCCGTTGATTCCAACTTTGTCTTGTCCGTCAAGCGCCCTTGTTCCTGCGGCCAGCTTTACGTGTACCGGCAACTATACTGTGACGCAGGCTGATCTGGATGCAGGCATGGTCGATAATACGGCGAGCGTTTCGGGTACGCCGAGCGGCGGCACATTGTTGCCTGCTGAGAGTACAGTTTCAGTCGAGGCCGATGCAGAGCCAGCTATGAGCCTTGAGAAAACTGCCCTTACGGCTGATTTTGACAGTGTTGGTGATACTGTGGATTATGAATATGTCATCACGAACACGGGTAATGTTACGCTCACTCAGCCTATCTCTGTGTCTGATGATAAAATTCCAACCGTGTCATGTCCTGTCCCGCCAAGTGGTGGTTTGGTGCCAACGGCTAGCCTGACGTGTACAGCGACTTATGTTGTGACTCAGGCTGATTTGGATGCAGGTCAAGTGACGAACATCGCGGCAGCTACTGACGGTTCAACCCTCTCTCCTGACGTGACGGAAACAGTGGACGCGATCCAAGCGCCATCACTGAGTATGACGAAAACAGCGACCCCGCAGACTTATGCAGCGGTTGGCGATATTGTGTCCTATAGCTACGACATTCAAAACACAGGTAATGTGACGGTGACGTCTGCGGTGTCAGTCTCAGATGATCGCATTGCGTCTGTCACATGCCCCGCTCTACCAGCAGGCGGACTTGCGCCAAATGCTGTGCTGACCTGTACGGGAACGGATACCGTCACTCAGGCTGATCTCGATAATGGGTCTGTTACGAATATTGCGACGGCTACAGATGGAACGGCGACAACTGCGCCAGTTTCTGAAACCGTTACGGCTGAAGCTCTACCTGGGCTGACGATTGAAAAATCCGTTGACCGACCTGAATTCACAACTCTGGGCGAAACTGTCACCTATGATTACGTTGTTACAAATACGGGTAACCAGACGATTACTGACCCGATCACAGTGTCAGATGACAAGATCGCATCCGTCTCTTGTCCGGCTCTTCTAGGTGGAGTTTTGGCGCCGAATGCGAGCCTGACCTGCACGGGTCGATATGAGGTAACTCAAGCCGACTTGGATGCTGGCGACGTGACCAATGTTGCTAGTGCGAGTAGTGGTTCAACTGTCTCTCCAACTGACAGTGTCACGCTGCCAGCTGCACAACTCCCTGCGCTCTCAATCGTGAAGTCCGCATTAGACACAACGTTTGCAGCGCCCGGAGATGTGCTCTCGTATAGCTATACTGTTCGCAACACAGGTAACGTCACATTGACGGGCGCGATCACCGTTAGCGACGATAAAATTGCGGCTGTGAATTGCCCAGCTGTCCCTATGGCAGGTCTCGCGCCCACTGCGGAACTTGTCTGTACAGCCGATTATCTTGTGACGCAGGCGGACATTGATGCAGGTGACGTTACGAACGTAGCGACGGCGGCCAATGGCGCGATAACCTCTGATGCAGACACTGCGGTTGTGAACGCTCAACAAGCGCCCGCATTGACAATTCTGAAGTCCGCAGACCGCAGCACATATAATGCGCCAGGCCAGACGATCACTTACAGCTTCCTTGTCACGAATAGCGGCAATACGACGTTGCTTGATCCTGTAACTGTGTCTGATGACCGCATCGCGTCTGTCAGCTGTCCCGCTTTACCAACAGGTGGTCTGGCGCCAAATGCCTCAATCACCTGTTCGGGTACGGATGTAACAACGCAGGCTGATGTTGATGCGGGCGTGATTGAAAATATCGCCTCTTCTGCATCTGGCGCGATAACGTCTGATCCTGTGACGCGCCGTGTCTTCGCGACACGCGTATCGGCGCTCAAGGTCGAAAAATCAGCGACAGATATACAATTCACGCTGCCAGGCGATATCGTGATGTATGAATATGTCGTCACGAACGAAGGTAACATTACGATCACGGACCCAATTACGATCGACGATAACTTGATCCCGAACACGATCTGTCCTGCCTTGCCTACGGGTGGTTTCGCCCCGGGTGATAGCCTGACGTGTACGGCTGATTATGTCGTGACGCAGGACAATCTTGATATTGGAGTTGTTGTGAATATCGCCACGGCGACTGACGGGAACATCGTTTCCGCACCCGATAGCGAAACGATCCCAGCCAATGCTAATCCAGCCGTTGAGCTGCGCAAGTCTTCGACAGAAGGACCATTCTCTGCCGTAGGTGATATCCTAACCTATACATTCGATATCGAGAACACAGGTAATGTGACGCTAACGGGTGAGACGTCCGTGGTTGATAATAAGATCGGCACATTTGTCTGTTTCATTGGTAACTTGGTCCCAGGCGGGATGGAGTCTTGTATGCAAGACTATGTTGTAACGCAGGCTGATCTGGATGCTGGGTTTGTCACAAATGACGCCTATATCATGCACCCGCGTACTAGCAGTCCGCCTGTCTTTGTGACGATCCCTGCGGATCAGCTGCGTGAGCTGACGCTCGATAAACGTGCAGACACGGTCGACTTTGCGACTGTTGGCGACATGTTAGAGTACACATATACTGTGACCAACTCTGGTAATGTCAGCGTTACCTTCCCAATCGAAGTATCGGATGACCGCATTGCGTCAGTGATCTGTGATCCATTGCCAGCTGGTGGCTTGTTGCCAACGCAAAGCGTTATTTGCCGCGGTACAGATACAGTGTCCCAAGCTGACATTGATGCAGGGTCCGTGACGAATATCGCGACAGCCTCTGATGGTTTCACGACCTCTGCGCCTGACACGGCGACAATTGGCGGTATTCAAAACCCCGCACTTGAGTTGACGAAGACAGCACAGAATAGCGATTTCACAACCGTTGGTGAAACACTGAGTTATAATTACTTAGTGCGAAATACGGGTAACGTAACGCTTCTGGATGCAATCACGATTAGTGATGACCGTATTTCGAACGTTGCGTGTTCAGCTCTACCTGCAGGTGGTTTGCAGCCAAATGCTACGGTGCTTTGTACGGCCACTGATACAGTGTCCCAAGCTGATCTGGATGCGGGTCAAATTACGAACACGGCATCGGCAGCTTCAGGCATAACAGTTTCAGATCCACAAACTGCGACTGTAACTGGGACCCAAACGCCTGCCTTGGCCGTTGTCAAAACAGCGCTGAATGCTGACTTCTCTACAGCAGGCGAGATCGTGTCCTATACATATCTTGTCACGAACACGGGTAACGTCACCAACACGGCCGCCATTTCTGTGAATGATAACAAGATTGCTTCGGTTATCTGTCCTGTGAATACGGCCCTCGCGCCTATGGAAAGCCTGACCTGTACAGCGGATTATGCTGTGACTCAGGCGGATGTTGACGCGGGATCCGTGACCAACCTTGCGACTGCGACGGATGGAACAACGACATCACCTGTGGTCTCTGAGATAGTGGATGCGCTACAAGCCCCAGCACTCAGTATTTTGAAAACGGCTCTGACAACTGAGTATAACGAAATCGGTGACACGCTCGACTATGAGTATATTGTGACCAACTCTGGTAACACGACGATTACATCAGAGATCACCGTTAGCGATGACCAGATTGCCACTGTCTCCTGTCCTGTTTTACCGGCAGGTGGATTACTTCCAACGGCGAGCCTGACTTGTACTGCGACAGATATTGTCACGCAGGTGGACCTTGATACAGGTTCTGTCACGAATACAGCTTCGGCGACGGATGGCACGACGACATCTCCGATCGAGACTGCGACTATCATGGGTAATCGTACGGAAGGTCTAGCGATCAATAAGGTTGCGCGATCAAATAATTTTGCCGCGGTTGGCGATGTATTGTCCTATGACTATATCGTTCGGAACACAGGCAACTTTACGATTTTAGACCCTGTAACTGTCAATGATGACAAGATTGCGTCTGTGACCTGTCCTGTCATCACTAGCTTTGTTCCAAATGCGACACTGACGTGTTCGGCTGATTATACAGTCACGCAAGCTGATCTGGATGCGGGCGAAGTTGTGAATATTGCGACAGCCACGGCTGGAACGTTCACGTCAGACCCAGATACGGTTACGATTTCTGGAACGCAAACGCCCTCATTATCTATAGCTAAGTCGACGATAGCGGATGCCCTTCGTTTAGCCGGCGAGACTGTCACATATAGCTACCTTGTAACCAATACAGGTAATGTCTCTTTTGCGGACATTACGGTGAGTGATGATAAAATCGCGAACGTGACTTGTCCTGCGCTACCTGCAGGCGGCTTGATGCCAGTGATGACGCTTATATGTTCGGCTGATTACACAGTAACCCAAGCGGATTTGGATGCTGGCGGCGTTACGAATATCGCGACAGCCAATGCCGTATTGAATGGTGTACCAGTTGTGTCAGGCCCTGACAGCGTCACGCTCAACACAGACCTCACACAAGGCCTCAGTCTTGTGAAGACGGCTGTCACTGAGACTTTCGCAATGCCAAATGATGTCGTCAGCTATACTTATGTCGTCACCAACACGGGTAACACGACACTTCTCGATGCAGTGACTGTCAGCGATGACAAGATTGCGAATGTCACCTGTCCTGCACTCTCAGCCACAGGTCTTGCCCCTGCGCAAAGCCTGACATGTAATGCAGATTACACCGTCTCACAGCTGGATGTGGATGCTGGGTCTGTGACCAATTTGGCGACGGCGACAGCGGGCGGTCTGAGCTCTCCAGAAGTGTCTGAAACTGTCGACGCTAGTCTCATGCCACAGCTCTTTGTCACGAAGACAACTGTGTCCTCGCGTCAGCTCTATGGTCCAATCCATGAAGTTGAATATGCCTTGAGTCTTGAGAATACAGGCAATGTAACGCTCACAAATGTGCAGCTTGATGATGACTTGTCTGCCGCCTTTGCGCCTGCGACTATCTATGAGATACCGCAGGTAACGTCCCCTGATTTGACACTGAACAGTGCCTATGATGGCGTTAGCATTATCGACCTGTTGACAGGTGTCGACAGCTTGAACGTTGGCGAAACGAAAAACCTAACACTTACGTCCCGATTAGACATTACTACTGGCGGTCCAACACAGGGCAACACGGCCTATGGTAATGCTGACCAAACAGGCGCAGCTACAGCTTCGGATGATCTCACTGTGACGCCTAATACGTCGAGTGACATTAACCCCGCTCCATTGGACATCATGGATACAGACGGCGACGGCGTGCCAGATTATCTGGAAAGCGCAACGGCTGACCGTGATGGTGACGGCATTCCAGATTCTGAAGATTACGATCCAACAGGGTACTTCTATTGCGAAGAGAATGGCGCGATTATGCCTGGCGGCGGGATACTTGTAACGGGACCAAATGGCGCGAACAGCGCAATCGGATCACAGAATGATATTGTGATTGTCCAAGACGGTTCTAACGGTTTCTACCAGTTCTATGTCACGCAGCCTGGTCTTTACACATTGACCCCAACCTACCCAACGGACGGGGAAGTCTCTATTGCGAGATTACCGTCAACTGATCCATTGGATGTGTCTACACGGACAGATAATCCTGCGCTGCTCGGGTCTTCGGAAGTTGGCACTACTGGTGTGATTGCTGACTTTAGTGCGGATGCAAATGGACCGTTCTACTTTGCCTTTGATATTGAAGCAGGTGATCCATCTGTCTTTATGAACAATATCCCGCTGCGATCATGTGGCGTGCCTGCGATGAGCTTATCCAAGACAGCGAGCGCTGAACCACAGCGTCTTGATGATGGACGCCAGTTGGTGACCTATGACTTCACAGCCTCTAATACAGGCGAAACTCTGATTGAAGACTTGCGTCTTTCTGATGATCTCGCCGCCGTATTTGGTACGGGCCGTGTTGAAGTGCAGGATGTTTCGATCACGGACGCGCCGAGCACATTCATGGGTTCACTCAACTCAACTTATAACGGCGAGAGCGATATTGAGCTTCTCACAGGGGCAGGGGACCTCACACCAGGTCAAACGGTTCAAATCAATCTAACAGCTGCGGTAAACCCCGAAGCTGAGGGCGACTATATGAACGTTGCGACAGCGCGCGCGACTGGCCCGCTCGCGACAGGAGACATCATGGATGAAGGCTCTGCGACATTGTCACTTCTGCCATTTTCGGATGCTAGTTTCTTGCGCGTCACGAAAACGGCGAGCCCGCGAACTGTGCAAATTGGCGACCCTGTTCTTTACACAATTAGTGTCACCAATGAGAGTGGCTCGACCATTGCGGGTGTCGACATTGTTGACCGTCTACCCGAAGGCTTTGCCTATGTTCCAGGCACAAGTTCCGTCAGTGATGGCGGGGACAGTGTTGAGATCGAACCCGCTGTACGCTCGCGCGGTGTGTTGAGTTGGTCACTTGGAGATAGCCAAGTTGCGCCGCTTGATGTCTTGCAAGCGAATGAAACGGTAACTGTAACGCTACGTCTCTTGGCGGGTCCAGATGTCACCTTTGGCGCGCATGAAAACCAAGCCTTTGCAGAGAATACAGCGGACGGATCGCGGTCTGACATTGCGACGGCCGTTGTGGATTATATCCCAGAGCCAAGCTTTGATTGTACGCCTGTCATTGGCCGCGTTTATGATGATGTGAACGTCAATGGATATCCAGATGACGGCGAACCAGGTTTGCCGGGTGTACGTCTTGTGACCGTCAATGGCGATATTGTGACGACCGACGAATATGGCCGTTACCACATCCCATGTGCTGCGATTGCAGATTCTGAAAATGGGTCTAACTTCCTACTCAAAGCGGACACGCGCTCCTTGCCACTTGGCTATGCTCCAACAACAGAGAACCCGCGAGTTGTTCGCGCGACACGTGGTAAGTTTGTGAAAATGAACTTTGGTGCAGGTTTTAGAACGAAGCTTCGTATCGACTTTGCTGCGACCGACTTTAACGCGTCAGGTTGGGGTATTTCGGCAGCGAAGACTGCAGAGTTACATGGCTTCTTGTCCCGCAATGAGCGGGCAGAACGTGCCGTCCTCGTCTATCATGCCACAGAAGGCATGAGCGTTGATGACGCACAGGCGCGTCTACAAACCGCGCTGAGCGCTGTCAGAGACCTTGGTCCTAAATCGCTCAAAGATATCGCAATGGAAGCCTTGTGGATGGACTCTGATTGTTCTGTCTGTGCAGACCGTTCATATCGTCAGCAGCGCTTGGCAGACAAATATGGTTTTGTTGGCGGCATTGCAGGTGAAACCTTTGGGCCGATGATTTCTGGTGAAGAGATTAAAGACAATGGTCGCCGCGACGGAACAGACAGACAAGTCTTTGGCGTAGGTGCCAATGGTGTTGTCCTTCCAGTGTCACGTGATGACATTCCAAATCGCTCTGAGGACCGTCGTTGGAACCGCAATGCGGGACTGCGGGATGATCACGTCGATCAGGACACTGAAGGCGCGCTTGACTCTGATACGCGAAGCAATAGCCTCTCTTTACTGGGTCGCCGTGACCGCGTCGGTGAAGCTGACCGTAGTCCTGCACCGGGCCGTCTGCAACGTTGGTTGGGCTGGGGCAATTCAAGCTCTGCCTATGTTGATGCGATGGAAATCGAAACGACAGTTGAGAGCCTTGATCCTGTGAAACGTTTGAACGCGCAGATGGATATTGTTACGGGCACACATGGCCGCGTGCTGAACGCTGCGATCTATTCGAACTATTTGGCCTTTGCTAAAGACCTTGAAATTCGTGTCTTTGATGCGCGCAACTCTGCCCGTGGCGAGCCACTCTTGGTGATCCCTGTCACAGGGAATGTTGCGACAACTGCGCTTCCAAATAACCTACCCGAACAAGTTCATTATGTCCTACGAGCCACGGCTCCAGATGGCGCCTTTGACCAAACGGCACCTAAACGTCTTCGGATTGGCGATGCTGAGTTTGACCTGAGCTTTGCTGAGTGGGTTGAAAGTGCGTCTGGTACATTTGGGCAGAACACACTTGAATCATCTAATGTGCGTGTGCGCGGCGGGGCCGTCAGGGTCTATGGCCGCAACGTAAAAGGCGAAACTGCCATTGTGATGGGCCAAGCCGTCCGTATCGATAGTGATGGACGTTTTGTTGCGGAACAGCTCTTACCAGCTGGCAACCAGTCTGTGACGATCCTTGCGGGTCAGCAAACTCTTATTAGATCTGTCGACGTGAAATCGCGTGACACGTTTTATGTGGCCCAAGTTGAAGCCACCATCGGTGAACGCATTGGGTCGGACAAGACATTCGAAGAAGGCCGCGTGGCATTTTATGTACGGTCCCGCTTGAATGATCGTTGGACCGTCACAGCCACAGCCGACACAGGCGAAGCTGGCCTAGGTGATTTGGTTTCTACATTGGATGATAAGAACTTGGATCAACTCCTGCGTCGTCTTGACCCTGATCGTTACTATCCGACGTATGGCGACAATTCTGTCATTGAGCAGGATGCGCCAACATCTGGCCGTATATATGCGCGGATTGAACGCGATGATGATTACGCGCTTTGGGGTAATTACCAGACGAATTTCAATGATACGGAATTCGCACGCGTCAACCGCACGCTCTATGGTGCGAAACTCAATTGGGATGAGAACGCCTTTACAACATTGGGCGACTCTCGGACTGAAGTGACAGGTTTCATAGCTGAAGGCGGAACGCGTCAGGCACGTGACGAGCTGCGCGGTACGGGCGGTTCAGTGTATTATCTCCGTCACGGCGATATTTCGATTGGCTCGGAACAGCTACGCTTGGAAACCCGCGATTCTGTATCAGGTCTCGTGATCGAAAGCCGTCGTCTGCAATATGGTACAGATTATGATCTGGACTTTATCCAAGGCCGTATAATTTTATCTATTGCATTAGGCAGCACAGGCGATGATGGTCGTTTGTTCACGGATGGTACGCAGAGCGGTGACGCTCAAGTACTCGTCGCTGACTATGAATATTCGCCCGTATTTGGCACCAATGATAATGGCGCGATTTATGGCGCGCGTGCCAAACGTTGGTTCGGCGATCACATCAAATTTGGTGCGACGTATAATCATGCGGACGAGGGCGGTTTGGAATCTGATCTCTATGAGATGGACCTGACCCTACAATATGCAGCAGGTACATACATCAAGGGCGAAATTGCCCGTAGCGAAGGCCTCGGTGTAGAAACTTTCACCTCAGTGGATGGCGGGTTTACTTATAATGACGCAGATCGCGGCGGCCTTACCTTTGGCAATGATGATGTGTCAGCTATGGCCTATGCTATCGAAGCGGCTGTGAACTTTGCTGAAATTTCTGATCTTGATGGATCGTCCTATGTTTACTGGCGTAATCGTCAGGCTGGTTTTGCCGGTTATGCTGAAGCTACTAACCAATCGGTTGAGCAGTTTGGGGGCGGAATAAATATTGTGCTGTCTAAAGATTTGGATGTCTCTGCACGTGCGGATATTTCTGATAGCGAATTAATCGGAACAAACAGTTTTGCTGAAGCACGTGTTGATTATGCGATTAGTGAAGACACAACTGTGAGTGCTGGAGTGTCATATAATGATGATGCGAGCGGTAACTCAGGTGCCTCCTTTGGACTTCGCGGTGAGCATAAGTTCGGCAAAGATGGTAAGATTTATGGCTTTGGCCAAGTGGGTCTTACGGGTAATAACACACGGACCACGGATCGTTTGGGCGTAGGGGCTGAAGTGCGCTTATCCAAGACCCTCTCGGGCGGTGGCGAAATCAGTACAGGCGAAGATGGTCTGGGCCTCCGCGCGAGCTTGCGCCGAGAAGAGGAAGATGGAGACGAGCTCTATCTCTCCTATGATCTACCGCTACGGGCGCAACCGGCAGGTAATTACGGCACATTGAATGTAGGCGCACGTAAGCGTTATACAGATGCGCTGTCCATCTTTGGTGAGGAGCGCATGCAGTTCAATAATAGTGGTCTTAACGGCCTTACACACGCCTATGGCATCGACTGGAGCCCAGGAGACTGGAATTTGAGCTTGTCAGGCGAAGTGGGGCAGGTGGATAACTTGGACCGCGAAGCTATCGCTGTTTCAACTGGTTTTGCGAATGAACGCTTCAAGGCTGGTTTTGCAGCGGAGTGGCGTCAAGACGAGGATACCACAACAAATGAGCAGCGTCAGACTTGGTTGCTACGTGGCACAACGCAGTATCAGGCGTCCGAAGAACTTCGCCTACAAGGTAAGTTCAATAGGGCTTTGTCAAAACAAACGGACTTTGGTGACTTTGGCCCAATAGACTTTAATGAAGCCGAGTTTACGGAAGGCTCCATTGCGGCGGCATATCGCCCAATTTGGGATGACCGCTTTAACCTCTTGGCCAAATATACCTATCTTGAAGATCTGTCTCCAACGAGCCAGAGCTTTGGTGGGGAAACGGTAAACTATCGTCAGAAGTCGGAAATCATCTCCGTCGATGCAGCTTACGATGTCACTCCAAAATGGACGTTTGGCGGTAAATATGCGCATCGTTCAGGATCGGTTACATCGAACCGTGAAAGTCTCGACTTTACAAAGTCCGAAGCTGACTTAGCCGTCTTGCGCCTAGACTATCACGTGACGCATCAATGGGATGCGCATGTTGAAGGTCGTTGGTTGGATATCGGCAATGGCGTGATCCAACGTACAGGCGGGCAGGCGGGCGTCTATCGTCATATTAATGACAATGCGAAGCTGGGTCTTGGCGTAACCTGGGGCGGCATAGAAGAGCAATACCTTGGCGCGCTCGACGATGACAATGAGTTCGGTTGGTATCTGAATATGGTGGGTAAATTCTAAGGATCAAAGGCGCTCGATTTCATTTATTGACATGTACGGCTTACTGCCGTACATTACTTCTTGTAACAACAGGATTACCTTATGACGATCGCAGCGCAGAAATCACCTCAAGCGAAATCAGAACGCTTCGAAGTTAGGCTGCAGCTTGAATCCAAACAGCGTGTCGAAAAGGCCGCGCGTTTGTCTGGCGTCAATCTCTCTGAGTTCACGCGCCGTTCCTTGGTCGAGCGGGCAGAGGCGATCATAGAAGCCCATGAGCGCACGCAGCTCGCGCCCATTGACCACGCGTCATTCTTTGAGGCCATCAATGCGCCAAGGGCCATTCCTGCGCTCACAGACGCTATGAAACGTCATGCTCTTCAGGTTGAGAGCCAGTGAAATAGCGGTAGACTGACGCGCGTAAAAAATGAGTGCCTCACTTCGCATTGAAGCCTTTGATCGGTCACGCCATAAACGCGATCTGTTTGAATCTGGCATTGATGCCGTAGATCAATATTTCCGAAAGACGGCGGGTAAACTCTCCAAAGCGGGGAATGTCAGCTTCTTCGTTATGGTTGACACGGCGGCCCCTGAAACTGTGATTGGCTATTACACGCTAAACGCTCACGCAGTACATTTTGGAGCCTTACCGCCCAAATATAAACGCACCGCGCCCGGACATGGCCAAATTCCTGCAGCCTTTATTTCAATGATGGGGATAGACGCGACGCGTCAGGGGGAGGGCTTAGGCGCGCTTGTTTTGGCAGATGCTCTCAAACGTGTTCTGCGTGCGTCTGAGACCGTGGCAACCGCTGTTGTTGTATTGGATGTTTTAGCGTGCGGGAATCTTGAGCTGATGGCGAAGCGGTTCAAGTTTTATAAAAATTTTGGCTTCCAACCGCTACAGTCCCACCCCAACCGTCTCTACCTATCCGTTGCATCGATACGGGCCTCTTTAGTTTAGAACGATATGTAAAGTGAGCTAGCTTATACGTCAGTCTCCTTTGTAATTATCGTGTTTAAAAGACGTGACGGTAAGGACCCCAGTCTCTATTCACGCGTTATAATATTAAGTGATATTTTGAGACCTCGTTGATCCGTAAAATGACATTCATGCGCGCTTTGGCGCTCGGCGTGGCAATAGTCCTGCCGGGGCAGCTGGCCTATGCCGCGAGCCCATTGACCGCGATTGAAGGTGACGTCTCATCCGAGATGCGCACGTTGCTACTCAGCGTGATTGGCGAGGCAGACACTCCGGCGCGTTCATTGTCACAGGCTCGGCGGCGCGCAGAGATAGCGGCTGAAAAAGCCCGCTCCGTTATGCGGTCTCAAGGCTATTACGGGGCTGAAATCAAAGCTCGAATTGACGCGTTTACATCCGAGAGTGATGAGGCAGCACGACGCCCTCCAAACCCTGTTTTAGTTATTATCCCTGGACCTCAATTCACATTTTCGAACGTCTCGATTGCCTATCAAGATAATGTACCTGATGTCGAAACTAAGGTCAGTGAAACCGGTATGATTGCCCTCGGTAAACCCGCCATTGCAGCAGATGTTGTTGCAGCAGAGCTTCGGGTGGTGACATATCTGAGGACGCATGGATATCCAGAGACAACGACCCTACCGCGTCAAGCAATTGTCGATCATGCGGCCAAAACTATGGGCGTTGAATATAAGTTGAAGGTCGGCGACAAAACGCGATTTGGTACAATTGAACCGACTGGGTCGGCTTATTTGGCTAAGGGTTGGCCAAAAATGATTGCCCCCTTCGATGAAGGCGACATCTACAATAGCGGAAAACTCAGCAAGCTCTCGACCCGTGTCACTGTGACGGGTGCATTTAATAGTGCGAATGCGGTTTTATCTAATGATAAAACGCCCAATGCCGACGGGACGGTTACACGCAATGTCATTTTAAATGTTGAGCAGGGCAACATCAACACTATCACCGGCGAGCTTGGGTATTCGACGACGGATGGGACTGGGGTTGATCTGTCCTATGAGCGCCGTAATTTTATTGGCTATGCCCAGACTCTATTACTGTCGACGACGGTGAAGACGAACCAAATCCAACTAGGCGTCGATTATAACATCCCTTACTTTTTTCGCGATGACCGCGCTCTCGATCTAGGCGCTGAAGTTGCTCATGAGGATACGGATGCGTTCACGGGAGAGCGCGTTAGCTTGAACGGATTATTGACGCAGAAAGTCTCAAGGAAATTTAAAGTGAGCCTAGGCGCAGGTCTAGAAGCCTCGCGGTTTGAAGAGAGTGATGTCGAGGTAAATGCCTATCTTTTTGAAGGATTAGGCCGCGCGGAATATGATTCACGCAATTCAATTTTTGACCCCGAAAAAGGCCTTCATATAGAAGTGGATACAGTCCCGACCTATAATTTTGCTGAAGAGAATGGGGTGTTCACCACAGTTGAGGCGGGCGTGAGTCATTATCAACGTGTGTCGAAAAGTCTCGTTGTCGCAGGACGCGTGAAAGCGGCAACAATTTTTGGAGCTGATCAAGCGTCTGTACCGCTGAACCGCCGATTTTATGGCGGCGGCGGGGGATCAGTACGCGGCTTTGGGTATCAATCTATTTCGCCTCTGGACACAGGCGGCGATACGATTGGCGGGCGTTCCATTACCGAGGTCAGCGCAGAACTTCGTTATCACGGCGAGAGTGCACTTGGCGCAGTGGCTTTTGTGGATGCGGGCAGTGTCGTCAGTAGTGATCTACCAACCTTCAATGACGTGAGATACGGCGCGGGTGTTGGCGTTCGGTATCATACGGCATTTGCCCCGCTTCGGGCAGATATCGCGATCCCCTTAAATAAACGCGATGGAGATAATAGCTTCCAAGTCTACATCTCTATCGGGCAGGCGTTTTAATGCCGGAGGCTGTAAAAAAGGCATCATGGACAAAGCGGGTAGGCTTGGCACTGTTGTGTTGTCTCCTGCTGCTCATCGTCCTGATGATTATCTTGCGTATTTTTATCACAACGGCGTCTGGTTCGCGTTTCATAGAAAACCAGATCAATTCGCGATCCTTTGGCCCCATTCAAGCAGTACAGATCTTAGGTCTTTCTGGCGACCCATTGAAAGCGATCTCAATTGATCAAATCACAATCAAAGATAAAGACGGCGATTGGTTACAGCTAGAGAATTTCGACATGACATGGAAACCGCTCGCGTTTCTGAAAGGTCACGTTTGGATTCAGGACCTGACCATTGAGACTACAGATGTGCTGCGCAAGCCTGTTTTGAACGCCAGTACTAGCACTGAACCTTTGCCCAAGATAACCTTAGAAAATTATGCTCTGGCGTCCGTCAAGCTTAACGAGGCTTTGATCGGACAAAGTCTGAGCCTTACAAGTGCAGGGGAACTTATTTCTGAGAGTAACGGCGCAGCCTCTGCTGTGATCAAAGCGGCGCGCCTTGATGTTGCGGGGGACGTTCTCGATCTGAATTTTACGCGAACAGAGCAGGGCGCGATGACGGGTCTGTTCGAGATTGAAGGCGCGGCGGGCGGACCTATCGCAAGCCTGCTCAAATCGCCGAGCGACGTTAGCGGGACGGGTACAATTAGTGGTGATTATACTGAGGGCAGCGGAACGGCTAAGCTTGTCTTCGGTAATGAAGCCGCCTTGACCACAGATGCGAATTGGGTGGCCAGTCATGTTACGGTGAAGGCTAACGTTAATCTGGATAACTGGCCTGCCTTTGATATTGGTAGTCTACAGCTTGGTTCCAATCTTGAGACGACATTTAAAGTCGACCGTGACAACGCGAAAGCTTTTACAGCTACATTAAATGCGCCGGGTCTATCCTTTGGCGTAAGGGGTAATTTACCAGAAGACGGATTTTTGCCTGCCGCCGTTAATGTGGATATCAAGGCGGACAAAGCGTCGTCAATTATAACGCTGCCCGAAGGGTATGACGTCGGACGCATTTCGGTAAATGGTCAGGTTGATATAGATGCGCCTTATGGATTTTCCGCCCGTGTAAATGTGAAAAATTTGACAACCCCTCATGGCTCTGCCTCAAAGATAAGAGGGCCTTTAAGCGCGTCGCAAACGGAGAAGGGGCTATATGATTTCAAAACTGATTTCACAGTCACGGACATCATTACAGCGGTGGCCCTGCCGATTAATTTGGCGGCACTGACGCAGCTGAAATCTTCG
Source organism: uncultured Caulobacterales bacterium (assembly GCA_938009235.1). Lineage (GTDB taxonomy): Bacteria > Pseudomonadota > Alphaproteobacteria > Caulobacterales > Maricaulaceae > Litorimonas. The sequence goes on along the minus strand of CALLIK010000001.1, from coordinate 28,873 downwards.
GGCCATTTTAATACGACAGAGAGCCGCCTTTCACTGGATAGTTTTGATCTCGTAAGTGGCCTCAATCAAGTCACAGGGCAGGGCACACTGACGACAGATGGACAAAACTTAGACATTACAGTTAAAGGCGCTGCGGCTATCAAAGCGGCAGGGTCTATTCCAGAAGGCAGGTTAAACGCTGATTTGGCTGTGCAAAAAACCTTGGGCTCACAGCTCGCTATCACCGCGGACGGTGTGTTTCGTCCAAGCACCGCTGCTGCTGACCCTATTGGCGGACTGATCGGTGAACAGATCGTTTTTAAAGCGAATGTCAGCCCTTCGGATGATGGTCTAAAAATATCAGAGGTCAGCATCATTGGAGACAATATCCGCGCCGCTTTTGCAGGGACGCTCAATGACCGTCTCGACCTCATAGGCGAAGCCATCATATCTGCGCTCGTTAGTTATAAGTCGGTTATGATTGATGACGGCGCAGAGGCGAGCTTTACCGTTACGGGATCTCTGTCTGACCCTGCCTTGCGGCTCGAGGCTAAAGCGGGTTCTGTAACTGCGCAAAATTATGTTTTAAAAGACGTGCGCCTTCGGACAGAAATTACAGATATCTTGAGCGCACCCAAAGGCCCCGTCCAAATAGAGGCAGACACAGAACAGGGGCCTCTTTCTTTCAGTTCGCAGTTCGCGTCAGAATCGGGTGTCTATGTTGCCAATGATATCGACCTTGCCTGGGGTCGGCTCACGGCTAAGGGTGATGTGCAACTTCCGAGCGGAAACATTGCGACGGGCACACTCAATTTGAACTTACCCGAGCGAGACGGGCAATATGCGCGCGCTGCTCTGACGCTTTCTAATGCCGCAGGGAAGCAAGGTATCGAGTTTACTGCGGACGCTAAACAGATCGCTTTTGCAGGGTTTGAACTCGATTTTCTGTCCGCCAATGCTGCGGGGACACTGTCCTCATTGGAGGGCGTGGCGAAAGCTAAAGGACAGCGCGGTGACACTTTGTTCTTGCGTAGCTTTGAGGTGGATGCGCCTTTCACTCTGACTCAAAATCTTGATGAAGGCTTCAAAGCAACAACACTGCCGCAGGTGAAATACGGGGCGATAACGGTCACAACAGAAACTCCTACAACGGCCACATTTTCATCTGGAAACATAAGCCTGAGCGCGCCTTTACTCATATCAGGTGGGACAGTTGATTTGGATTACACACGTAGTGGGACTGAGGAACGATTAAAACTCAAGGCAAAATCATTGCCCGTCACTTTAATCCCGATGCCTGGTAGCCTTGCCGATACACGTGGGCAAATCAGTGCGGATATTGACCTCGCCACCCAAGCTGGCTCATCCCTTCAGGGCGGCGGCACTGTGAGCTTAACGGATTGGCGCGGCTTTGATGTTGATAAAGGCAAGGGGGTGACGGGCAGCCTTAGTACCGTCATCAATGGGGAGCACGCCGACATCACCCTAACAGCCACTGCTGTGTCGCGGTTCAAAACCGAGGGCGATCTTCGGGTGCCTTTGTCATCTACGCAGACCCTTACGCGAACACGTTTGAATATGGACGCGCCCATTAAAGGACAGTTTTCCACCTCAGGCGCGGCCGCCTCTATTTTTGGCCTCTTTACGCCGAGCGATGCTGAACTTGGCGGGTCATTATTGGCCGATATTACAATCGCAGGGACAGCCGCCAATCCCCGTATCCAAGGCAACGCGCAGGGAGATGATATTCGCTTTGAAATGCCAGAGCTCGGAACCCGTATTCGTCAAGGCCGTCTCAAGGCGAAGTTTACCAATGAGAGCTTGTCTGTCAGTGACTTTTTCATAGCCGATGCTGATGACGGAACATTGTCAGGGACAGGTGAGTTTAAGCTTGGAGAATTTGGTCGCCCTATTGGCGAAATGGACATTAAAGCTAGCAATTTCCGTGCATTAGACCGACGCGATGTTGAGGCCAAAGTTAAAGGCACTTTGAAATTTGTGAGTGGGTCCATAGATGCAACTTTGTCAGGCGATGTCACCCTCAGCAATGTTGAGGTCAAAGAATTTGTTCAAGGCACAGTCAGCGTGATTGAAATTGAAGTGGATGAAATCAACCTCCCCAATCAAAAGGATGTCATTACGGTTAAGGCCCCTGCGACGCCAATAAATTTGGATATCAACATTCGCGCGCCGCGTAAGATTTATGTTCGTAGCAAGGGCATAGACGTTGAAATGGCGGTTGAAGCCAAAATTCAAGGGACAGTAACCGAGCCTTTATTTTACGGTGAGGCCAAGGTTGTGCGCGGCGGATATAAGCTTGCGGGTAAGACGCTAGAATTTGAAACGGGGACTATCACATTTGATGGTGACCTACCGAGCGCGAAAGTGGATTTCAAGGCGGTCACGCAAACACAAAATATAGAGGCGAATGTGACGATCGGGGGGACGGTTGAGGCCCCAGACATTGAGCTTTCAAGCACGCCAGAACGCCCGCAGGATGAAATCCTATCGGCCCTCTTGTTTGACCGATCTGCCACAGAGCTTTCTGCGATAGAGGCGGCACAACTGGCTGGCGCATTGGCCCAGTTTTCAGGGACAGGCGGCGGGTTTGACTTACTTGGAGGCGTCCGCGACGCCTTTGGTATCAATCAGTTGAGTGTCAATGTAAACGAAGACGGGGACGCGCAATTAGTGGGCGGACGCTACCTCGCCAAAAACGTCTATCTCGAGGTCTTCTCTGGGGCGGGTACAGATCAAACAGGCGCAATCATTGATTGGGAAATCCGTAAAAACATAGCTCTGCGTTCACGTGTTCAATCTGACAATGATCAAAGCCTATCGCTGAAGTGGAAAAAAGACTTTTAAATGTATTCTAATAAAGGGCAAATAGCGAAAGGCATTGATGGTGTTACCTTAGGCGTCGTTCTAGATTTTGCATTTATTGAAGCGCTGGACATCTTCGACTGAAACCGCCGCGCAAAAATCTGCGCGACGTGGTTTGATGTCTTTGCTTTTAAGGCAGTGTTTTAAGCGAAGCCCTAAAAGTAGGATAGTGGGTGCCTTTGTGACATCAATATCCCCTATCAAAATAAGTGGAATGTCAGTCCGTCACAATCACGCTTACCAGAATATAGCGTATAATCCGATTAGGATGATTGCAATTATCACTGTCCAAATGTTGAAGCTCTTGGTTGTCTTGAAGTTGATGTCTCCAAGAATGACAGCTTGGCCGTCTTTAGGGCCAGCCGTGAGAGCCGAAACACTCGCGCCAACTACGAGACATCCGAGGAAGATAACCCAAATCCGGTTTACGAATGGGAACTCTGGGAATGCAAAGTAGAAGATTGCGGACACTGCGACAGAGGCAAAAAGCATTGCAAAAGCACCATTTGCATTTGTGGGCTTATAGAACATACCCATCAAGAACACAGCAACAATGCCTGGAGCTACAAAACCCGTCCATTCTTGAATTTTCTGGAAGGCTCCTTCCATATCGCCAAGTAATGGTTTTGCTAAGAAGACGGCAATCACCATGGCTGTAATGGCTGTGATGCGTCCTACATTGACATAGTGTTTCTCGTCTTTGTTTTTTGCAATTTTATCCCGGTAAATATCCATCGTGAAAATCGTAGAGATTGAGTTCACCATTGAGGCTAATGAGGATATAATCGCAGCAATAAGAGCTGCAAAAATAAGTCCACGTAGACCGCTAGGCATGATTTTCATGACTTCAGGGTAGGCGCGGTCAGAGGCTGTATCGAGGACAGACTTGTCAATAAGGCCCATTTCAGGGGCGGCAAGCATAACCGCCGCAATGCCCGGCAGGACGATTATCAGAGGCATAAGCAACTTAAGCGCCGCCGCGAAGACAAGGCCTTTTTGAGCTTCTTCAGCGTTCTTAGCACCAAGTGCGCGTTGGATTATGTATTGATTGAAACCCCAATATGAGAAATGAAGTACCCATAGTCCGCCAAGGAGTGTCCAGATGCCTGGAAGCTTTCCATAAGCGTCATGATCTTTGTCGAGTATCATATCAAATTTACCCGGAAGCTCAGTGTAGAGGCGTTTAAAACCGCCTAAAACGCCGTTTTCGCCGCCAATCATGCCCATAGTTAGCCACGCAATGACAAAGCCACCTATGACGAGGATGACGACTTGTAGGATATCAGTGAGGGCAACGGCTTTAAGGCCGCCGTACATGGAATAAGCCAAAGCAAAGGTGGCTAGCCCTACCATGCCCCAGAAAAGAGACGCGCCTGTCAAAGTGTTTACGGCGAGGGAACCCAACCACATGACGGCGGTTAAGTTGACGATAGTATAAAGCGCGATCCAGAAAATCGACATCGTTGTTTTTACACCTTCGCCGTAGCGCGTTTCTAGGAACTGCGGCATTGTGTATATTTCACGTTTTAGGAAGATCGGCAGTAGGTACTTAGCAACAATAATAAGAACAATCGCGGCTTGCCATTCATAGGCTGCAATCGCGAGGCCAATTTTATAGCCATCTCCTGACATACCAATGATCTGTTCTGCTGAAATGTTCGCTGCAACGAGAGAGGCGCCAATAGCCCACCATGGAAGGGACTTACCAGCAAGGAAGTAATCCTCCGTGCTTTTGACGGTCCCCACAGGTTCGCGGGATACCCATTGGGCAATACCAAATAATATAACGGCATAAAGTCCGACGACGATTAAATCTAACGTGCTTAAAAACATAATAGTCTCCTAGAGCTTTATTTTGGGCAGCTAATTAAAGGGTTTGATGCTGTTTTTAGTGTTGCAGCATGTAAAGTTACGCGCGCTTTTGAGCTCGTTGTAAGGTTTAGAGCTTGATTGACATGGCTAGTCTCGAGGCCAGCTGTTTTGAAACATGAGATTGGAATTTGTGTCTCCGTCCATTGGCCTTTAGGCAGATTTGAAACAAGATTTGTAATATCCATTTCTGCGCCACATCCATCTCCGCACCCCATAGAGAGTTGCATCGGACCTTCCGGGGCCGCGTCTATCCGCCATGTGATTGACAGAACCCTATTGCGATCACCTGACATATCAACAGACCGGCGGCTTCGGATATAGGCATTCGCCTTACCTGAACCGTTCCATGTGATTTCACGGGCATCCTCTTGAGCTTTATAGTCTACGCCGCGCGTTGTGATGGTGCCACCAAGGCTTGAACTAATAAACTCTCCTGCTGGGGTGTTGAGATTAGAACTATCTCCGAGGTAAAAAGCAAAGGGTTTCGCCGCATCACCTTTTTCAATGATCGTTCCGTCAAAACTGCTTCCAGTCGTAATCACGCCTGAAGTCTCGCTCAAAACCCCAAGCTTATGTGGTGTGTCATATGACAGGCCATATCCATAAGGGAACTGAACCGCTTTACCTGACTTTATGTCAATTGGCTCACCGCTGCCGTTAGCAGGCCAAGAAAAAGAGAGGCGTCCCGAAAAGTCATTTCGTGCGTTTCCGTCAACATCACCAATGATTACATCTGCTACGCCTGCGCCCTCTGTTCCAGGGAGCCACGCCACAGCAAAGGAATCTGATGCATTAATGTGGGCGTTTGTCCAAAGAGGGCGTCCCGTCAAGAAAACTGAAACAATCGGAATATTTTGCGCCTTTAGACGATTTAATAAAGCTAGATTTTTGCCGTCTTCAAACTCATAGATAACGTCAGACTTATCGCCTTTGAATTCTGCGTATGGCTGCTCACCGAACACGACGACTGCGACGTCGGGTTTGTTTTCATACGTACCATTTTGTGATAAGATCACCGTACCACTGTGAGGGGCCATAGCTAATTTGATACCCGCGTAAATAGTTTCGCCTGTTTCAAAGATATCATTTTTATTGCCGACACCTTGCCAATTAAGTGTCCAACCACCTGTTTGTTGTTGCATGGAATCTGCACCGCTACCTGTGACAAGGACGGTTTGGTTCGGGTTTAGCGGCAATAAGTTGTTCTCATTCTTCAAAAGGACGAGTGACTCTCTGACGGCTTGTTGCGCGATGTCACCATGTGCAGGCGTGCCTAATGTACGAGGCTCAGAGGCTGATCGCGTTGAAGGCAATCCCGCCTCAAATAAACCACTGCGCAACTTTACACGTAAAATTCGTACGACAGCTTGGTCAAGACTTTCCATTGCAAGCTCGCCTGATTTGGCTTGGGCGAGGAGGGAAACGTAGAGGCCTTTCCATGAATCAGGGGCCATATACATGTCTATGCCAGCTTCGAGCGCGCTTGGACAATCAGTTGCAGTACAGCCAGGCACTTCAGCGTGACCATTCCAATCACCTACAACAAAGCCGTCAAAACCCATATCGCCGCGTAGAACATCAGTTAGGAGGTCTTTCGAACCATGCATTTTTTTACCATTAATGCTGGAGAAAGATGCCATGACCGTTTGTACGCCAGCATCAATAGCAGGTTGATAGCCCGCGCCATGTGTTTTGAGAATGTCTTCGATGGATCCTATTGTGTCGCCTTTATCGATGCCAAACTGGGTGCCGCCATCAGCAACAAAATGCTTAGCGGTTGCAATAACATTGTCACTTTTTAAAAAATTTTGTGAATTTGGGTCACCTTGCAGACCTTGAACCATAGCTTCTGAGTACTTCGCGACAATCGCAGGATTTTCAGAGTAGCTCTCATAAGTCCGGCCCCATCTGTCGTCTTGTGCGACGGCAAGTGTTGGCGCGAATGTCCAATCTAGACCTGTGGCGCGAATTTCTCGCGCCGTAATATCGCCAATTTTATTGATGAGAGAAGGGTTGTTGGCCGCGCCTAAGCCGATGTTATGAGGGAAAATTGTGGCTGACTGTAAGTTGTTGTGGCCGTGTACTGCGTCTGTACCCCACAATAGAGGAATACCTGCGCCGCCGTCACTTTTGTCTGTGGACGCTATCCAATAGGCATCAGCCAGAGCGATCCAAGCGTCTGGCTTAGCAATTTTCCCTCCGCCAGGGGCCGAATTGCCGCCATTGAGAACAGAACCAAGATTGTACTCGCGGGCTTGTTCTGGCGTTATAGATGCGATGTCCGCTTGAATGACTTGGCCAATTTTTTCCTCTAGGGTCATTTGCGCCAAAATAGTTAGCGCTTTTGCATCAATATCGACCCCATCATTTTGGGGTGATTCAACACAGGCTGTTAAGGCTAGAGTTAGGGTCAAGGCCGTTGAAGTGACAAATTTATTCATTGTTCCCATCTTGTATTTTGCAAATTTTTTGAATTAAGACAATTATTGTCCATTTATTGTCTTGCTCAAGACAATGTCAATCTATTATTAATGAAATCGAACGTTGGAAACTGTGGAGAACCTTTCTATTCATTGAGGGTGAGCCGTACTTCTGGGGCGGTAATGGAGAATAGGCGTGGCGACGATAACAGAAGTGGCTGAAAAAGCGGGAGTTTCAATCAAAACTGTCTCTCGCGTGATGAATGACTATGAGCACATCAGTCCTAAAACCCGCGAAAAAGTTCAACGTGCCATGCGTGAGCTTAGTTATGCGCCGAGCCATATCGCGCGCCAGATGCGCATGGGCGACCAGCTCAGTATTGGCATGCTTTATGGCGATCCGAGTAGTGGGTACCAGTCCCGTCTAAATCATGCTGTTTTAAAAGCGTGTTCTGATGCGCGGCGTTATCTTGCTGTGGAGCTTTTTGATGAAAAGAGTTCAGAGTGGCGCCCGCAAGTGGAAGCTTTTCTGGATAGAACGAAAGTTCAAAATATTATCCTTGTGCCGCCGATGTGCGATTCTTCTGACTTACATGCGCTTTTGACCGAAAGAGGCATTAGGTTTTCACTTATATCACCTTCCAGGCCTGTTTCTGGTGCGAGCGCGATCGCTATGGATGATCGATTAGCTGCAATGGAAATGACGCAGCACCTTATTGACCTTGGCCACACCCGTATTGGCCATATTAGCGGAGACATGGCACATGTGGCGACATTGCTCCGTCGCCAAGGTTATGAAGAGGCTTTAACTAAAGCGGGTATTAGCAAACCTGATGACGCTCTTTTAGCTTCGGGCCGATTTAGTTTCAAAGATGCATTAGATTGCGCTGAATCTATGTTGTTACAAGATGATCGACCAACAGCTATTTTTGCGGCAAATGATGAGATGGCTGCTGCCGTTGTTATGGTCGCAAACCGCCTAAGAATTAGTGTGCCGGAGGAGTTATCAGTGGTAGGCTTTGATAATACGCCCATCTCTCAAACTATCTGGCCTGAACTAACAACAATCGCTCAGCCGTTTGAGGCAATAGCCAGGGAAGCTGTGCGACTCAGCAGTGATTTGACCGTGAGAGAAAGTGGCGTTTTCGCGACTCATGTCTTGCCACACGAGTTGATCATACGTGGGTCGTCAGGCCCAGCCCCCACAAAGTAACCCCTTAAAATCAGCTGTGTGTGTGTTTTAGGTCACAGTTGTCAGTAAAGTTGTCAGTAAAATTGTCCGATTAAGACTATTGATTGACAACGATAGACAATTTTGCGATTTCCAAGGTTAACAAGGATGCACTTCAAGCATTCCAGATAAAAATACCAGGGAGAGAAAGCAATGAACGTTACAGAAAGATCTTGGATTAGGCAGCTAATGCTAGGTGCGTCCGCAATTGCAATGACGGGTACGGCAACTCTTGCTTCTGCGCAGGACGCTGAAGTTGATGAGATTGTGGTAACCGGTATTCGTCAATCTTTAAAGGCGTCAATGGATGTTAAGAAGAATGCGAAGGGTATTGTAGACGCTATCACAGCTGAAGATATTGGTAAGTTCCCAGATACTAACCTTGCTGAATCGTTACAGCGTATCCCAGGTGTTTCAATTGATCGTTCAAATGGTGAAGGGTCCACAGTTACAGTTCGGGGTTGGGGGGCTGACTATAATTTGGTGACTTTCAATGGTCGCGTAATGCCTACCTCTTCAATCAATGACCTTGCGGGTCGTTCATTTGATTTCGGTAACCTTGCATCTGAAGCCATTTCTTCTGTGGAGGTCTACAAGACATCTAAAGTTGGTGTCGCAAGTGGCGGCGCGGGCGCGACGATCAATATTATAACAACTAAGCCACTTGAAACGTCTGAGCGTGTTGTAAGCGTGGGCGTTAAGGCCGTTTATGATACTAGCCAGATTGACAGTAAGAAAGTTACACCTGAGATTTCAGGTATATATGTCGACAAATTTGCTGATGGTAAATTAGGCGTTGCGGTTTCTGGTAGTTATCAGAAACGTGAAGGCGGCGTCACGCAGTCAAATGTTGGTTGGCGTGACGGTTACTTGGGTAGTTCAGATTTTGAAAATGAGTGGGGGGCTTTGCCTACTGCTGATTCTTGGAACTTTAATGATGGCATTGAGAATCGCCCGGGTGATACTGATGTCTATGAAGTGCCTCAAAATGCCGATTATTCGCTTACTGACTTTAAACGTGAGCGTATAAATGGGCAGGTTGTCTTACAGTATGATATTACTGACAAGCTTCGTGCAACGGGTGACTTCACATATTCCTCAAATGAAGTTGAAACAAACACAAGTTCAGCTGGCGTTTGGTTTAATCATGGTCAAACGAATAGTGCTTGGACAGATGGTCCCGTTGCTGGCCCACTTTATTATACAGAATTCTTAGGTAACTCTGACCTCTCTTACAGTGGCTCACTTGCCCAGTCGAAAAGCGAAAATATCTCACTTGGCCTAAACTTGGCTTGGGATGTTTCTGATAATTTGAGCCTTGAGTTTGACTTTAACGATGCAAGTGCAGAGTCAAAGCCAACCAATATTTATGGTTCCGCCATGTCCATTGGTACAACAGTATTCTCTGTTGATCAGCAAACTGTCAATTTTGAGAACGATCTGCCTGTTATTTCATATGTCACCAATATGTCTGACATTGGTGATTTAGATGCGTCGGTACGAGAGCATTCAGGCAGTACCTTCACAAATAATTATATGAAATCTGAGGTTCAACAGTTGCAGCTTAAGGGTAGCTACCAGGTAAACCGTGATATCATTGATAGCGTCGATTTTGGTGTTTCACGTGTTAAAAACAACGTGCGTACTGAATCTGGTTTTATTCAAACGGATTCATGGGGTGGTGAACTTGGTGGACCTGAAGATATTCCTGATGAAATTTTTGAGTGGGTCACGTTGCCTGACAAATTTGAGGGCGTTTCTGGGGCGGATGACCCTAACATGCTTCAAGGGCTATACCGCTTTGATTTTGCTCAAATGGCGGATCTGCTAGAGGACCAATTCGGAATTTGTTCTTCCCCTTGGAATGGAACATCTATTGAGGGCACTTGCTTAGCTGAGCCAACAAGTTTCCGTGACATTGAAGAAGAAACTTTGAGTGGCTATGTCCAGTTCAATACATCCTTCAATATGGGCGATATGAGCGCTAACGTAACTGCGGGTGCTCGTTATGAGCATACAAATGTATCGGCCCCAGCTACGGTTCCTGTTCCGACAGGAACAAGTTGGCCTGGTGGGAATGAGTTCTTCCTTACTTTTGATGGTGAAACTCAAGAAACTGATTTTGACGGAAGTTATAACTTCTTCCTGCCGTCAGTAGATTTTGATGTTGCTGTTACAGATGATTTAAAATTACGAGGTGCATTTAGTAAAACGATTGGCCGTCACCGGTATGATCAAATCCAAGGCGGCTTAAGCCTGGATTCACTCTTCCGCTCAGAGGACGGAACAGGGAGCACAGGTAATCCATCCCTAGAGCCGTTTACATCTAAGAACTTCGATGTCTCTGCTGAATGGTATTACGGTGATAATAGCTATGTATCCGTTGGGTACTTTAAGAAAGATATCGAAAACTTTGTTGGTTCGGGAATCTTTGATGCCAATTACTATGGCCTCACACATCCTGGACAAGGTACAACGGCGACAAATGCAATTGCAGCTTTAGGAGGCAGCCCATCAGCGGCGGAACTCATCGCGTATTATGAAGCTAATCATCCAGAGTTGGTTGTTGACGGTGCGATTATTGGTTCAGCAGATGATCCACTTCTTAACTTCCAAATCACAGAGCCAGTGGTGAGTGACAGAACTGATGGATTTGACGGTTGGGAATTTGCAATACAGCATACTTTTGGAGAGACTGGATTTGGTGTTATTGGTAACTACACTATTGCAAATACAGAACTAACTTATGACGATACGCAACCGTACACAGTTAATCAGTTAGCCATTACAGGTGTTAGTGACAGTGCCAACCTTGTCGGGTTTTATGACAAGAACGGATTTCAAGCGCGGGTCGCTTATAACTGGCGCGATAAGTTCTTATCAGGGAGTGGTACTAACCCGTTCTATGTTGAAGATTATTCGCAAATCGATGCCAATGTGAGTTATGAATTTACAGACGGTTTAACGGTTTTTGCTGAAGGTATTGATATTACGGGTACGGACCGTCGTGGTCATCGCCGTAGCGAAAATAATGCGTACTTTATGAATCCGCAAAGTGGGCGTTATGCTCTAGGTGCTCGTTATAAATTCTAATTGGGTTTTTAATAATATCCAATAATTTAAAGCCACCTTGGTTCCCCTGGGGTGGCTTTTTATGTAAAAGAAGGTGATGAAAATGAATGTTGGAAAACTTTTATTGAGTACATGGTTTTTTGCTTCGTTCGTGTCTTTGACTGCTTGCGGCGGTGGCCCATCAACCGGAGCATCAACAACCACGTCATCACCTATATCGACGTCTTCTGATGATTTACCCGTGCCTTTGGCCGCCCCAAATGGTGAGAGTTATCACCCTGCATTTGAAGGGTGGAATCTTATCTGGTCGGATGAGTTTGAGGGTAGCGAATTAGATCGTACGAAATGGGAAGTTGAAACCTCTTGTTGGGGAGGCGGCAATAATGAACGTCAATGCTATACTGACAGATTACGAAATGTTGAACTTTCAAATGGGCTGCTCCGTTTAAAAGCTTATCCGGAAGAGTTTACAGGGCAGCAATATCCTCAAGGCTGGCCAGATGGACCTGGCGCACAAATCACTCAAGCTTACACCTCAGGCAAGGTTAGAACGAGAGAGCTCGCGGATTGGACATATGGCCGTTTTGAGGCGCGAATAAAATTACCATCAGGGCAGGGAACGTGGCCTGCTTTCTGGATGCTGCCTGCGAGTAATGTCTATGGTGGTTGGCCGCTTTCTGGTGAAATTGATATTATGGAAGCTGTCAACCTTGGTGCAAGTTGTTCAGATTGCGACGGGGGTTGGGGAGAAAATAGATCCTCAGGGGCTTTGCATTTTGGAGACCCTTGGCCGAACAACACCTTTTTAACAGATAAAACGACGCTCTCAGGCGACTTTGAAGCGAAGGATCAATACCATGTTTTTGCCGTTGAATGGGGCCAAGGACGTCTGAACTGGTTTGTGGACGGCGTTAAATTTATGACTCTTGATGAGGAGCAATGGTTTACTGCGGCCTTAGATAAATCTGACAACGCTACGGCGCCATTTGATGAGTCATTTTACTTAATGTTCAATCTTGCAGTTGGTGGTGATTTGTCTGAGAATAATAATGAAAACAGGTTCGATACTAGCGTATTTCCAACTGAAATGTTGGTGGACTGGGTCCGTGTTTATGAATGTGATTTTGATGAAGCCGTTGGGCGCTCCTGCATGGATGGCGAATAGTCGCGGAAGGGCTAAGTGGGTCGAATTTTCCTGTTATCCCTCACAATTTTGACTAAGGTAATTCCATGTCACAACGTATAAAAAACATTGTTATAGTTGGAGGCGGAACGGCGGGCTGGATAACGGCTGGGCTTATAGCGGCTCGACATAAAGACCGCTCTGAAAATGGCGTATCAGTTACCTTAATCGAGTCCCCAGATATCCCAACTGTTGGCGTTGGTGAAGGCACATGGCCAACCATTCGGAAAACGTTGAGTCGTATTGGCATAAAAGAAGCTGACTTCCTTGCCGCATGTGGAGCTTCTTTTAAGCAAGGGTCCCGATTTGATGGGTGGGTTACGGGAGCGGATAACGATAGTTATTATCATCCGTTTGAGCTTCCTGTCTCGCACCAGGCTGGTGACATGCTCTATGCGTGGCAGAACAATATTGCGGAGAAAAGTTTCGCTGAAGCTGTCTGTGTTCAATCGGGGTCGAGTTTAAAATATCTCGCACCACGCCAACGGTCAATGCCAGAATATGTAGGCGCTATGAATTACGCCTACCATTTAGACGCCGTCAAAATGGCGAATTTGCTACAAGTTCATATTTGCAAGCACCATGGTGTTACGCATATCAAAGACCATGTCACAGGGGTAATTGGCGAGAGAGACAGTGATATAAAAGCTGTGATGACACGTGAAAATGGACAGATTGAAGGCGACCTTTATATTGATTGCACAGGCCAATCTTCGCTTTTATTAGGTCAACATTACGGCGTTGAATTTGTCGACCAATCTCACATTTTATTCAATGACAGTGCCGTCGTAACGCAAGTGCCAGTAGGTGAAAATGATCCCATCCAATCTGAGACAGTTTCTACTGCGCATGAAGCGGGATGGATCTGGGATATAGGCCTACCTAGCCGACGCGGCATTGGTTGCGTTTATTCCTCCGCACATATGAAAAATACTCGCGCTGAAGAAGTCCTAAGAGGATACATCGGTGAAGAGGGTGAAAACTCGAAGGTCCGCCATATCAAATTCAGATCTGGGCATAGAACTCATTTCTGGCACCAGAACTGTTTAGCTATAGGCTTGTCCGCTGGATTTTTAGAGCCTCTTGAGGCGTCTGCAATTGTTCTTGTTGAACTCTCTGCAGAGACATTATGTGAAAACTTACCAGTAACGCGAGAGGGAATGCGTATTGAAGCAAAAAGGTTCAATGAAGTTTTCCAATACCGTTGGGCTCGCATTATTGATTTTCTTAAATTGCATTATGTTTTGAGCCAGAGAGAAGAACCTTACTGGCAAGAGAACCGTGAAACGACAACCATTCCGAGCCGTCTTCAAGAACTGCTAGAATTATGGAAACATCGCCCACCAAGTCATTATGATTTTGAGCAGGCGAAGGAAATTTTCCCAGCCGCTAGTTATCAATTTGTTGCTTATGGCATGGGAATGCTGCCAGCCTATCATCCGACCTTAGAGCCTTCAATTTTATTGGCGGTGCAAAAGAAAATGCAAGCTATAGCAGGAAAACAACGCTCATTCGCGGCAGGCCTTCCAACCAACCGCGCCTTGCTGGCAAATTTATAAAAGTGTCTGAACAACAAGTGACTCACTCTTAATAGAATAGAGAAAGAAATTTTCGTATGCCCAATCACGTTGCCGTAAACCCGAGAGACCATAAGGATCTTCGTATATTAGAAGAACGCTCTGAAAAAATGGGTGATGCAATGATGTGCTGTATTACTTTCCCCGAAGAGTTTCGGAATTTACAAAATGACTACCCCATTTTGTTTCAGTTGAATCATGAGCGCGATGAGATGACATGCCTAGTGGTCATGGGGTTTGAAAATGGTGAAAATTTATATCTCAAAGATGGCCGTTGGGATGCACGTTACGTACCGCTCGCAATGGACATTCAACCTTTTATGATTGGCGTTTCCCCCGATGGTGATGGCGAGCGGAAAGTCGTTGTGGATCTCGATAGTGCGAGAATTGGTATAGATGAAGGTCGACGTGTATTTGATGACAACGGGATGGCCTCGACATATCTTGAAAATACGTCAAAGAAATTAGGGCAACTTGATGATGGGTATAAAGGCTCAGCGGCCTATGTGACATGTTTGCAAAAGCACGATCTTCTCGAACCACTTTCCATTGATGTGACAATGAAAGATGGCTCTAAAAACCGACTTTCCGGTTTTCATACACTTCATGAGGAGCGATTTAATGCCCTTGAAGCTAGCGCTTTGGCCGAGTTTCAAGACAAAGGGTACTTGCTTCCGACCTACATGATGCTCGCGTCCCTATCGAACTTAAATGCTCTCATAAGACGTAAAGACGACCGTCTTTAATTATGACGGATAATAGTACTGACATATTTGAACAATTAAGCGCTCTGCCTGTTGTTGAGGTTGCGACCGCAGCAGAACTTGAACCGCACTTTGCGTTGAACAAGCCATTTGTAGTGCGTGGCTTAGTCAGGTCATGGCCCCTCGTGCAAGCAGGACTTAAGTCTGGGAAAACGGCACGTGATTACTTGGAGGGTAAGGCGTTTGACCGCTTATTTACTGTTAGTATGGGGTCTGAAGCGTTTAACGGAAGAATATTTTATCGCGAAGATATGTCGATGAATATTCAAACGAAGAAAGCAAAATTGCCTTTTATATTTGATCACATTGATAGCGTTGAAAATAAGACTGTGCCGCCGATCATCTACCTCAGCTCTATCAACATACAGAATTTTTTCGAAGGCCTGAACGAAGATAATCATCTCGACTTGAACGGCAGAACAGTCATGGAAAGCATATGGATGGGCACGAAAAGCCGAATTGCTGCGCATAATGATTTTCCTGATAACCTTGCCTGTGTTGCAGTTGGCCGACGTCGGTTTACATTATTCCCTCCCGAAGAATTCAAGAACCTATATGTAGGACCCATCGATAACACGCCGGCAGGGCGAGCCATAAGTTTGGTTGATTTTCATGATCCTGACTTTGAGAAATTCCCCAAATTTAAACACGCATTAAAAAATGGGTTTACCGCAGAACTTGAGCCAGGGGACGCAATTCATATACCTTCTATGTGGTGGCACCATGTTGAAGGACTTTCGCCATTTAACGTCTTGGTCAATTATTGGTGGCGCGAGACGCCGCGTTATTTGGGTGGTCCTCAAAATGCACTCAATCATGCTTTGATGACGATAAGAGATTTGCCAGCCAATGAAAAAGTTCACTGGAAAGACCTTTTTGATCATTATGTTTTTGAAAACAATGATGACGTCAAAGATCATATTCCCGAACATGGGCGAGGAGTTTTAAATCCTATGACGCCACAAAGCGCGCGTAAAATCCGGTCCTTCTTAATAAAGATGCTAAGCAATGAATAAAAAAACCATGAGCCAGACGGTGGAACAAGACTCTGAAAAAAAAATCAAGCGCTATATCGTAGCGGGCGGAGGTACGGCTGGCTGGATGGCAGCTTCGCTTCTAGCGAAAACCATGGGCGAAGAAATAGAACTCACTTTAGTTGAGTCAGATGCTATTGGTACTGTTGGGGTAGGGGAGGCAACCATACCGCCGCTCTTAAGTTTTAATAATCTACTTAAAATCAATGAAGCCGATTTCATGCGGGAAACCAAAGCTACCTTCAAGCTTGGTATCAATTTTGAAAACTGGAAAGATGTTGGCGAAGATTATTTCCACTCTTTCGGACATACAGGAAAAGACCATTGGACGAGCGGTTTTCAACATTTTTGGCTCAGCGGCCGTGCGCGTGGTTTAGCAACTAATTTTGAAGATTATTGTTTAGAGGTTGTGGCGGGTTTAAAACAGAAGTTCGCTCAATTACCCGACAACAAACTGAATTATGCTTATCATTTAGATTCGTCCGCTTACTCTAAATATTTGAGAAAAATTGCAGAAGATAATGGAACCGTACGAAAAGAAGGTAAAATCGAACAGGTTAATCTTGATCCTGAGAATGGGTATATAAAATCTCTCACCCTAGAGTCTGGTGAAGTACTTGAAGCCGATTTCTTTTTTGACTGTACGGGATTTCGATCCCTTTTGATGGGGCAGGCACTCCATGTAGGATATGATGACTGGAGCCACTACTTACCTTGTGACAGCGCAATTGCCATTCAAACTAAGTCTGTAGGGCCGCCTAAGCCTTACACACGTGCGATAGCCCATGACGCAGGCTGGCAGTGGCGGATACCGCTTCAACATCGCACAGGTAACGGTTTGATCTATTGTGGGCGTTATTTGGATAAAGAAACTGCACTGGACCGTCTACTCTCCAATATAGAGGGTGAACCTATAACAGAGCCAAACTTTATTCGTTTTCAAACGGGTGCAAGGCGGAAACAATGGGAAAAAAATTGCGTTGTCTTAGGATTAGCAGGCGGGTTTATGGAACCGTTAGAATCAACTTCAATTCATCTGATACAACGCGCGGTTACACGGTTCCTTCGCATGTTACCTTCAAGCGGCATTAGTCAGGCTGACATCACGGAATATAATGACCAGAGTTTAGAGGATATGGACAAAATACGTGATTTCCTGATTTTACATTACCGCGTTACAGATCGTCGTGATAGCGAGTTTTGGCGTTATTGTGCAGATATGGATATACCTGATTCAGTGCATCAAAAAATTGACTTGTTTACTGAAACGGGTCGTGTGTTCCGTAAAAACGAAGAACTATTCGCCGAAAACTCTTGGATACAATGTATGATGGGCCAGGGAATTATGCCCCGTTCTTATCACCCCATTGCTGACAAAATGTCTGATGAAGAACTTGACTACTTTTTAGGTCAAATTAAGGCGAACGTTGCGATGACAGCGGAAAAGTTACCGTCTCATCAAGATTACATTCGTCAGTATTGCGGCATTAAAGACAGTTAATTTCAGGAACGGTATTTGACCTTAGTTGACGGTATAATTTTAATTGGCTTGGTCGCGACCTTTCTGCTGATAGGACTTTTGTCTAAATCAAAAACTGAGACGACTGCTGATTATTTTTTGGCGGGACGTCAACTTAAGTGGCATCAAATTGGCTTTTCCCTCTTTGCTACTAACTTCTCTGCATCAGCGCTTATAGGCCTCACAGGTGCGGCCTATATAACTGGCATAGCGATTTACAATTACGAATGGGTTGGCATTATTGCCATGGTGTTTTTCGCACTCTTCTTAGTTTCTGTTGTTCGCGGAAGCCGTGTTTATACGATCGCTGAATATTTGACTCTCAGATATGATAAACGCGTTAAAGTTCTTTATTCTGTCTTCATTATTCTTTTGATTGTTTTCATTGATATGGCCGCGTCTCTATATGCTGGCGGCTTACTCTTAAGTGAAATGATACCTGGACTATCTGCCAATACTGTAATTGTTATGGCGATGATTATAGCTGGGCTGTATTCCGTTATCGGCGGACTAAATGCGATATCCAAAACCGACACCTTTCAATCCTTACTCTTAATATTAGGGTCATTCTTAATTGCTTTTTATACGCTTAAAGCGAGCGGAGGTTGGAGCAATATGGTTGCCGCTGCGCCCAAGGAGAGTCTAAGCCTGATCCGAGGGCTTGATGACCGTGCCGTCCCTTGGACAGGGCTGGTGATGGGCATCCCAATACTTTGTGCCTATTTTTGGCTGACTAATCAAAATATGGTGCAGTGGGTTTTAAGTGCGCGGTCTGAACGTGATGCCCGCAGAGGTCTTATATTTGCTGGGTTCCTAAAACTACCTATTCTGTTTTTGATTGTTATCCCAGGTGTCGCCGCGATATCTCTCATTCCTAATTTAACTGAACCTGACAGAATTTATCCTGCTATGCTTTTGACGTTACTTCCGACGGGCGTTTTAGGTATCGTGCTAGCAGGTTTTGTTGCGGCGATTATGTCTCATACTGATTCAACGTTGCATGCGGCATCAACCATTGTGACCATGGATTTTATTCATGAATGGAAACCTAATATTACCTCTCGTCAGCTTGTCTGGATTGGACGTCTAACAACAATTTTTATTATCGGAGTGAGCGCCATCTGGGCACCCATGATTGGAAATTTTGGGACATTATTTGAATATGTGCAAGGTGTTCTTTCTTATGCAGTTGCGCCTTTTGTTGTTGTTTATTTAGGCGGCATATTTTGGAAACGCGCCACGGCAACAGGGGCAATTGCGGCTCTAATAAGCGGTTTCATGACAGCAATAACGATTGGAATATTTGGGGACGGTCTCGGCATAATTGATCTGCATTATCTGCATGTCCCTCTACCGGTGGCCTTAGTCAGCATATTTACGCTTTACGTCGTGAGTAAACTGACATCACAATTTAAGGTCGCGTCTCATTTACTCTGGTCACGACCTAGTATTATTTCAAAGCCATTGAGAAAAGACAGAATAGTAGCTGTGTTTCTAATCGGCTTAACTTTGCTGTTGGTGACACTGTTTAGGTAAGCATATAACTGGATGTTTAGGGTTTCATAATACCTTAAATATGAGAAATGGTTTTGCTCGATACTGAAGGGGGCGTTTGCGATATAACCCCCAAAGACATCTAACGCACAGCCGACCGCGTTAAACCAAAAGCAAAGCCTTCAGGCCTCGTTCCTGAAATCCCAGTTGAGCTTTATATCCGAGGGACCGCCCGAAAATCTGTGCTCATCGAAGGACCAGAACAAACAATTGAGGCCTTCAAAGCCTTTGTGAAATCTCGGGGTGTAAAGAATTGGGAAGCGTTGCAGCTTCTAGTTCAAGGTGAAAACACGCAAGGGAAGTGAATTTGCTGGCGTTTACGAAGCAAATCTAAGCCCCGTAGAGGCTTTGTCACGTTAATGGCATTGAGCCAGTATTTCCGTTATTTGGGGTTTTACGCGCAAAATGATGCCGTCGCTAAGTTCCATTCTAAGTTTGCTTGATGTCTGAACTTTCGAAGTGTTGATCGGGAGATGAGGTGGCGTCGATGATTGAAGAGGTTGTAGATTTGACCGTGGGCTGAGAGCAGTTTTTGAGCGTTTTTTATCGATCGAAACTTTTGTGATTTTCGTTCTCGCCTTCGTATTGGAACGTGAGAACATTCTGCGCGATTGTTCTTTCTGCCTCCCTCCCACGTCTTGCAAATGTTTCAGCCCTAAAACCTTGAGCGCTGCGCCGTAAGACCCAAGTCTATCGGTCACTATTTTTGTAGGCTTGATCCCTTGGTTTTTCAGCAGTTTCCGCAGCAAGCGCAGGGCAGCTTTGGTATTACGTCTTCTTTGCACAACTACATCTAATACGGTGCCTTCGTCATCGACGGCTCGCCAAAGATAGACCATCTCGCCGTCTATTTTTGTATAAACTTCGTCCAAATGCCAAACAGGCGAGGGTGGTTCGGCTCGCAACATTATCCGCTTGGCATAAGTAGATCCAAACTTATCAACCCACCTTACTTATTGTTTCATAAGACACATCGACACCGCGTTCGATCATCAGCTCTTCGACATCGCGGAAGCTAAGGTTGAACCGAAAATACATCCAGACGGCACGTTTGATTATATCGGGATGGAAGCGGTGACGGGCATAGATTGAGATTTTCATCGCCAGAGCTTAGCGTAATTTTTGAAAACTGGCATTAACGTGACAAAGCCAATACGACGGGTTTTGAATCGTTTTCCAACCGAGTGTTTGGGGGTTGGAAAAGAGGGCCTATGAGTGATGTGACTCAGACCTATACTTGGACTCAACCTCGTAAGTCGTTGTTGCGTGGACCATTTGGATTGAGAGGAAAACTGTAAGTGGAAGATTTACTGAAAATCAGATTTTTATTTTTCTGGGTGTCTTTTTCAGCGCTGAACGCTTGCGGCCCTAAACTTGAAAAAAATGCGATTTATGGCGAGTATTCTATGCTTTCAAATGGTGTCGAATATATACTGACAATTGAACCAGACGGTACATACACTCAGAAAGAAAAAATAGATGGGAATTTAATCTCGACCGAAAAGAAAAAATGGAATAATTATTTTCCTAATAATGCGGAAATTCGATATGATTTGATTAATTTTAAATTTCCATCCCGAAAGGAAACAAGCGATTGGCCAGCTTTACTTGAAAAACGGTTTACAAAGCTAAATTTGTGTTATTCTGACGCAAAAATATCTACCAAATGCTATATAAAAAGGAATTGAATTTCTTTAGGTAACATCGGCTTGAGATCTAAACTTTCTGAGTGTCTTTCTAGAAATGAGATGGCGTCTAAGTTGAAGATATTGTAGATTTGAGCGTGGGCCGAAAGCAATTTTTGAACTTGATGGACCAATCTAAATTTCTGTGATTTTCGTTCTCTTCGCCGGATAGGCCTAATGGCAACAACTCTGCCTAAAAACGACACTTTCCAGAACATAAAGCCAAGAGGTTTCATAAGTTCCCATTTAGGACTTATTTTGAGGCTGCGAATCCACCTTGGTATTACAAAGCCAAAGCGATCCACGACTATGAAAAAAATGGAGATCGTCCGCCGATGATGTATTTAGGAGATTTAAAGCGGGACGAAAAAGGCTGTGAAAACCTGCCCGGCTTATAAGTGCTAAAAGAAAGTTTGGTAGAATGAACAAAAAACCGTGGTTGTTAGCAACAATATTAGCATTGGTTATGAGTGTAACCTTAGCGTCAATATATTTCATTGATGGAATGTATGTAATGGATGGCGGCGGAAAGAAAAAAAAGAAAAATGTTGAATGGTTATTGAAATATGGTGAAATTTCTACCGGTTTTGAAAGGTCGCGGCTCGATCAAGTAGTTGATGAAATTGACGGTAAACCTTTAATGGTAGTGAATGGTAGTTTTTGGAATAAAGGGGGTAAATTTATTCAAATAGATAGCTTGAATAAATCTCATTATAAAGGGACTTCCTGCATGGCCTTGACCAAGATTGGGCGAATTACTCCGATTTGTCAGGCCAAAGACCTTTCTGAATTTTCACCCTGCTTAAATAATATGGGCGTAGGTTTTTTATCGGATGGGACCGTTAAATTGTCTGAAATTCCTGATTTTTACGATACGCTGAAAGACAAGTTAGATGATTGGCCTAAATCTAAGACGGCCAAATCTAGATATCATGTTTCTTCTGATGAGTACCCGATTTCCTACAATGAAAACGAATATGGCGTCCAAGAATATGCAAAAGTAGATCGTTACTGTTGGGTAGATGTAGACAAAATTTCAGGGGATGGTGAATAAAATGATTGGTCCATGAGATGGCTTTGTCACGTTAATCACGCGAGGTGTTAAGCTCTATTGGTTGAAGATTTATGGGCAAACTGGCGCGGTCGCAATATTCCACTCAGATTGAGCTTGGTGCCTAAATTTTTGGAGTGTTGATCTTGATTAGGGCGGTATCTACAAAGTGACCCGATTGGATTAGGAGGTGGATTGAACCGCTATGCTTATGTGGGTGGAAATCCGGTGAGCTATGTGGATCCGAGAGGTGAATTCGGCATTGTTGGCGGGTTACTCGGAGGCAGTCTTGAGCTTGGGGTGGAGCTTGCAATGAATGGTGGCAGGATCGATTGTGTAAATTGAGCTCGTGTAGGGTTAGCTGCTGCTGCGGGCGCAATTGGGTTGCCTGCTTTCATGACGCATGGATTTCAATTTGCTAAACACTCTAAGTCCGCAAAAAACGTGAACCAGCGATATAGAAGATATCTGAATAAAAAAGGTAGAGCGCCAAAGGCTGAATATGAAATACATCACTCGCATATTCCGATAAGAGGTCGAGGACCTTTTGATAAAATTGAACGGACAACTGATGCCCGAAGGAATCATCCAATGAACCTCAAACTGTTAAAGAAAGAGAATCATAGACGATTGGAAAAAAGTTGGAGGGGTAAAAGTAAATATGGGCCACTGGGTCGATGGTGGTATGGAAGTACGCAGTGGTCGAAGGTTGCACCTGCCGCATTAGGGACTGGAGTTGTCGCTGAGGTTATGGATGATGACTGTGGATGTTAATCAACTCAAATTTCCTGTTATCTCGTATGATGAGAGATCAATCTCAACTCATCGTCGCCAATATGAGCTTAAGTCAAGTTTAGAGTCATACGTCGATAAGGGTGGCTTTTTGAGCAGCAAAATTATAGATTCGTCAGGCCGACAGTATAAAATTGTGGGTCTCACAAAAAAAGGATGGTCGTTATTTAATCTATTAAGCCCATTGTTCATTAGTCTGACTAAAGGTGATAGGGTCATTAAAATCCGATTGGATTTAACCTATCTGAGGGTGTTAAATTTTGAAGAAGTTTATCAGGAAGTTGATGAACTATTTGATAGACATCCGAGATGGCTTTCAAAACAACGCAAAGCCTATCTCACAAAATTAATGACTAACTCCAATTCGATTAAGGAAATGATTTCAAAAGGCTTTTCTCATGGAAAATCTCGTTAAATGGCTTTGTCACGTTAACGGCATCAAGTCTGTTTCTCCGTATTTTTGGATTTATGGGCACATTGATGCCGTCGCTGACTCCCATTCCATATTGGCCTAATGGCAACAACTCTGCCTAAAAACGACACTTTCCAGAACATTACGTGAATATCGCTTGATTCGACTCTATTCTACTCGTCGCTATTGTACCCACCTACAGGGGGAGAAGCATAATGGTTGAACTAGAGGAGAATCTTTCAAGCGAGATAGCTACAGATTGGAAACTTTCATTTGATGAGTTCAATTATCTAGATCAACGACAAATAAGAGTTCGTTTTGATTATGCGATTGCACTTCTATTTTACAAAAATAATGGGCGGTTCCCAACTTCTAAGGATGATATCCCCGCGGCGGCGAAAGCTTATATAGCAGATCAACTACGGCTGCAGCCAATCGATATGGTATTTCAGGCTGATAGGAGCGTCCAACGGCGTAACCTCCATTTACGCAGTCATCTCAACTTTGAGGCTTTTACGGAGGCTAATCGTGCAGCGTTACAAGACTGGCTCAATGAAAGACCTGCGCTTCACGAGGTTTCTGACGATGACGTCATTCATGATATCCTGATGTGGTGCGTAGGTCATAAATGCACTGCTCCTTCTACAAAATACATAGCAAGATTACTTACAGCGTCGCGTTCAAAATACTCGGATGCCGAATATGCTAGGATCGTATCATTATTAGAGCAGGGTACGAAAAATCTCCTCGATAAATCCTTAGATGACGATGCTCATGCCATCAGTTTTTTACGCATTCGCTCTGGACCGGGACGATCATCAAAGGCGGTATTCTTGGAAATAGCGGAGTGCGTCACTTTTATTCAGAGCCTTAATCTTCCTGTAGAGACTATTTCAAAACTACACCCCGATTGGTGAACAGAGGTCAACCAACAAATTTCCCATTTTGACCCTTGGGAAATTAGACGGTTCAGCGAGACTAAACGACTAGGTATGTATTGCGTATATTTGGCGAGCCGTTTGCCTGAACTGATTGATAGCCTCATCGCCTCTTTGATAGATACAGTTCGCGGCCTTAGAAATCGATCAGAACGAAGATTTAGGCAAACGCTTGGCCACAATGCACGTGAGGTTTTGGATAAAGAAGCTCTTTTGAAATCAATTTTATCCGTAGCCTTAGACAATCCAGGGCGACCTATCGGAGAGGTAGTTTTTCCCCTCATTTCTGTGGACGCGGCTAAACGCTTTACCAGTGCTAGAAAGCCTCAATCTGATTGGGGGTTGCAAACGATTGGTCCTGTGATTGCAAGCTGGCGTGGCTCTTACCGTAAAATACTCAAAGTCGCATTGCAGACAGTGGTATTTAGAGCTGGAAACCCAACCTCACGTCCATTGATTGACGCATTGGACTTTATAAATCTCAACTTTGATAAGCGTAATTCTGTGTTGTTTAGGTCCACAGATTTACCAATCAAGGGGGTCATTCCAAACAAATACCTCAAAGTCGTTGTCGATAAACAGGGTGTTATAAACCGACATGCATATGAACTTTGTGTTGCGATTTCTCTCTGTGACAGACTGGTGTGGCGCGAGTTTTGGGTTGAGGGGAGTGAAGCATATCCTGACCCTGATACGGATGTACCTGAAGACTTCGAGATTAATCGAGAGGCTTATTATACTGACCTCAATCTCAGTACTGACAGCAAAGCCTTTGTTAGGTCGCTTAAAGCTGAACTTAAAGAGGCTCTGGAAACGTTCAATGATGAGCTTCCTCGGAATTCTCAAGTTTTTCTACCCTGGTCAAAAAGAGCAAAGTTCAAAATTACGCCCCTCAAAGCCCAGCAAGAACCAGGACAACTGATACGTTTGAAAAGAGCCGTCGATAATGACTGGCCAGAGACGAGTTTAATAGACATGGCAAAGGAAGCTGCTCTCGATGCTAAGTTTCTAGAAATATTCAAAACGGTTGGTCAGCAGCAACGACTAGACCCGATGATACTAAAGCGCCGACTACTGTTGTGCATTTATGGCCTAGGCACCAATACTGGCCTCAAGCGGTTATCTGCCGCCACAACAGATGTAAGTTACGATCAACTTCTGCATGTCAAACGTCGGTTTATGAATATGCCAACTCTAAAGGAGGCGAATAGACTTCTTGCGAATGAAATTTTAGCTGTTCGTGACCCTAATCTCTGGGGAGAGACTGGTACAGGATGCGCTTCGGATTCACAAATCTACAGCGTTTGGGATCAGAACCCGATGTCAGAAACACATGTGCGGTATCGGGGTAGGGGGCTCATGGCATATTGGCATGTGGCGAAGAAATCGCTCGCCATATATTCTCGCATTAAGCGCGTCTCCACGCCCGAAAGCGCAGCTATGATTGAGGGCGTTCTCAATCACTGCACTGATATGGAGGTGAGGCGTCAATATGTTGATAGTCACGGGCAAACGGAGATTGCCTTTGCATTCTCTAGGCTTCTCAGCTTTGAACTGGCGCCGCGAATTAAACGCGTTGCATACTCAAAGTTATACCTATCCTCAAAAGAAGATCGAGCACGTCTGGATAATCTAACGCCGGTAGTAACTCGGCCAATTAACTTTGAGCTGATTGCGAGCCAATATGATGAATTTGTAAAATATGCCTCTGCGATGAAGTCTAAGACTGCCGACCCGGAAACACTCTTACGTCGGTTTACCCGCGCAGGTGTTTTGCATCCTACTTATAAAGCGCTCGCCGAACTTGGCCGTGCGGTGAAAACGATCTTTGTTTGCCAATACCTTGGACAGGAAGAGCTACGTCGCGAGATTCATGAAGGGTTGAACGTTGTAGAAAATTGGAACAGCGCCACAAAGTTTGTTCACTTCGGCCGAGGAGGGGAAATCAGCACAAACAAAAAAGAAGATCAAGAATTGGCAATTCAGTGCTTACAACTTCTCCAAAATTGCATGGTGTATGTAAATACTCGGATGTTTCAGAGCATACTCGCAAAGCCTGAGTGGCAATCTAAACTTGCTCCAGAAGACTACCGTGGAATAACACCGCTCATATACAATCATGTAAACCCATATGGTCGTTATGAGCTCGACTTGAATACAAGGTTGAGTTTCTGAGATGCGCATTACCAATCCTGCCAAAGCTTGAACTTTATTATGTCAGAACGAAAGCAATTCAGAATTAGCTGGCTGTTTTTCGCCCATGAAGTTAGCTTCACGTCGAATAGAGGTTCGTTGTTTGTTCGGAAAAGTGTCGTTTTTGGGCAGAGTTGTTGCCATTAGGCCTAATCGGAATGAAGGTATGATTACCCCATGTACATTATAGGGTGCTATTGCAGCTAAATGGACTGCCGCCTCCAATAATCAAAATATATTTCATCAATATGATGTCGATTACCCGGGCGACAGGAAACGAAATGTTAAGTACCTTTCACCAAGTACTCATTCTGAAGCTGTATTCAATGGCGAGTATCTAGACTTATCTCGACAAAATGCAGGTAGTAAAAACTACGGAAAGGTTTACCCAATTATCCTTGATCGACGTAATATTCCGCATCTAGTATTAGATGTTATACCATATAAAATATGGGGAGATAGCTTTCCTTCTGAAGGTTGTATTTGTCAAGCAAATGGTTTGTAATGATGAACTTTAATCTTATAGTTTTCTTCGGGGCCTGCTTCTTCATGATTTCTTGTGCAGAAAAGA
Source organism: uncultured Caulobacterales bacterium (assembly GCA_938009235.1). Lineage (GTDB taxonomy): Bacteria > Pseudomonadota > Alphaproteobacteria > Caulobacterales > Maricaulaceae > Litorimonas. Next base: position 2,143 of record CALLIK010000001.1, on the reverse strand, counting down.
AGGGTGATAGATATTCATACCCTACAATCAGGAAAACAAATACACTCGACAGTGATATTAAATTAACACAAGTTGTTTCTTTTGCTGAAGTTGATACTGAATGGATAGTTAACTTCGTTGTGTATGTGGATATTCAGAATGAAAATTTAATACAGAGAGACTGTAAGATAAATTCTTACTCACTGAACCTCACTACTACGCACGGATTGCAGAATAATCTGTTTGAGCGGGTAAAGCCTTCTTACAACCAACTTTCTTTGAGTACGAAGAGCGCATTTTTTTCATATAAGGGGCTCGTTGATCCTCCAGAAAACTTTCAAAGTACCATTGATTTTATACTTAATGATGACTGTTTTCTGCCTAATAAGGAGTTCAGTCATAGTGATATTTATAACTTGAAAAGAGAAAAAATAACTTGGCTTCACAAGCTCATATTACAAAAATAACTCTGTGAAGCGAAATGCCTCTGCATAACCGATCATGCTCGCAGAAAAATACTGCGACACAAAAGTGAACTATGATAACATTGTTATATGTTGATGCGTTTCGCATACCGTCACGAGATTCAACCCATCCATGTTTTAAACGCTCCCAATCCCCCATAAAACCGCACTCCCCAAAAACATAACCCACGCATTCCAAAACCGTGTCATCTTAGGGACGTTCTTTCGGACATGGGACAGGCGGGGCCTCGCTTGGTGTAGTTTGATGACAACAAAATACGCACTGTGCATTTTGCATGGGCTGGTTCGAGAGACGGTGGGGTTGAGCATTCGATGGTGAGACATCGGACTGTGCCGGGCCTTGATGGCCTAGTGGCAACAACTCTGCCCAAAAACGGCCAACTATTGGAACAGGTGTAGAACAGGTGGCTGCTTAGCCGTTTTTTGAGATCAGTCTCAAATGCGGTAAAATCCCTCTGATTTGGTAACGATTTATTATGCACAGAAATGTAGGTTTCTGTGCATGAAGCCTGAATCCGACACTTTTGAGAGTATCTCTATCCAACCCGATACAACGGGTCTTGAGCCGCCAATGGTGCTCGTGCGCGGCGGACAACTTGCCGTAAAACTCTACAACGATTATTTGCATTTGTCCATCAGGTCAGACGACAGCCGCCAAACATACCGTTCTGCTATCAGCTTGTTCTTCCGCTTCTGTGACGACAGCGATATTGCTGAGTTGGTAGATATTGAACCAATTCATGTGCGGGCTTACCTCGATCACCGCACTAAAGAGCTTGGGCGCATCGCCAGTGCGCGAACGCACTATTCGGCCATAAAAGGGTTTTTTCAGTATCTCGTAGAAAAGGACTTCCTTGCGAGCAATCCAGCGGCGTCGGTTTCCTATTCATTCGTAGACGCCCGCAAGGGTAAAACGCCAGTTATCTCTGCCGAAGACGTCCGGCGGCTCTTATTGTCCATTCCCGACGACCCGAATGATGAGGCCTGCCCGGCGAAACACACCGATCTCCGTGACCGCGCTTTAATCGGTCTGATGGCCTATACCTTCGTACGTATTGGCGGCGCCCTCTCCGCGAATGTTGGAGACTTTCGATATGACAATGGGACGATGTGGCTGGATATGATCGAAAAAGGTGCAAAAGAACACAGCCTTCCAATATCCGGCGCGCCTCGCGCTTTCTTAGAGCAATATATATCAGCCTGCGGATTAAACGATAAAAGCGCTCCCCTCTTCCAGTCGGCCAATAGAAATGCCCAGCTGACAGGTAAACGATATGACCGTGGCAATTCGCGGCGCATGATTGCGGCGCGCGCTAAAGCGCTCGGCATTGCCGGCAATACTAAGAACCACACCTTCCGAGCCACAGGGATCACGCATTTCCTTGAAGGCGGCGGGAGAATTGATGATGCACAAGATATCGCCAATCACGCCGACAGTTCCACGACGCGTCGCTACGACCGCCGTTCAAACCAAAGGCTAATCAATGTGCTAAAGCAGGTGGACTATTAACTCTACATTATCAGAGGCTTAAAACGCCTGCGGTTTCAATCGGTCATCGCAACACATTGGCCAAATCGCTCGGCCGGTGTTTCATATTCGAGGGTCTTTCTGGGACGCTCGTTAAGGGATCTTGCTACCGCATTCAACTTGGCTTGGCTATGGACAGATAGATCCGTGC